>NZ_JAJMLZ010000001.1 GCF_022227765.1 Ectothiorhodospira shaposhnikovii
CCATTCCCGCCCCGCGTCATTCCCGCCACCCCTGCGTCATTCCCGCGAACGCGGGAATCCAGTGACAGGACAGAAAACCCTGGACTCCCGCTTGCGCGGGAGTGACGAAAGAGTACGGGAGTGACGATGAGATTTTGCTTTCACGGCAAGGGCTTTACTTTCAGTGCTAAAATGCTCGTTTGCCCGCCGGCAACCCACTCGGGAGCCTCTGTTCCATGGAAAATATCCTCATCCGCGGTGCCCGCACCCACAACCTGCAGAACGTGGATCTGACGCTTCCGCGGGATCGGCTGATCGTCATTACCGGGGTATCCGGTTCCGGCAAATCCTCCCTGGCCTTCGACACCCTCTTTGCCGAAGGACAGCGCCGCTATGTGGAATCCCTGTCCGCCTATGCCCGGCAGTTTCTGTCGGTGATGGAAAAGCCGGATGTGGATCATATCGAGGGACTGTCCCCCGCGATTTCCATCGAACAGAAGACCACATCTCATAACCCGCGCTCCACCGTGGGGACGATCACCGAGATCTATGACTACCTGCGCCTGCTGTTTGCCCGCGCGGGAGTGCCCCGCTGCCCCGATCACGACACCAGTCTCGAAGCCCAGACCGTGAGTCAGATGGTGGATCAGGTCTTGGCGCTTCCAGAAGGCGAGAAGCTCATGCTGCTGGCCCCCGTGATTCAGGAGCGCAAGGGGGAGCATCAGAACGTACTTGAAGGGTTGAGAGCCCAGGGTTATCTGCGGGCCCGAATCGATGGCGAACTGGTGGAGTTGGATGATCCACCCAAGCTGGAACCCCGCCGCAAGCACACCATCGAGGTGGTGGTGGACCGTTTCCGGGTGCGGGATGATGTCCGGGTGCGCCTGGCGGAATCCCTGGAAACCGCCCTGAATCTCTCCGAGGGGATCGCCCTGGTGACCTGGCTGGATGCGCCGGAGCGGGCGCCGATGGTGTTTTCCTCCCGGTTTGCCTGCCCTGTCTGCGGTTATTCCATTCAGGAACTGGAGCCACGGCTGTTTTCCTTCAACAATCCGGTAGGCGCCTGTCCCACCTGTGACGGTCTGGGTGTGCAGCAGTTCTTCGACCCCGAGCGGGTGGTGGCCCATCCGGAACTGAGTCTGGCCGGTGGGGCGGTGCGAGGCTGGGATCGTCGCAACGCCTATTATTTCCAGATGATCCAGAGTCTGGCGCGGCATTATGATTTCGATATCGAGGTGCCCTTCCAGTCCCTGGATGCATCGATTCGCCAGGTGGTGCTCCACGGTAGCGGCCGCACGCGGATCGAGTTCGAGTATCAAAATGAACGGGGGCGGATCGCCCGCTCCACCCAGCCCTTTGAAGGAATCATTCCCAACCTGGAGCGACGCTACCGGGAGACGGATTCCAGTGCCGTGCGCGAGGAGTTGGCCAAGTACCGCTCCATGCATCCCTGTCCGGACTGCCAGGGAACGCGCCTGAATCGGGCCGCCCGTCATGTGTTCATCGGGAGCCACACGTTGCCGGAGCTGACCCGTCTACCCATCGGAACGGCCCGACACTTTTTCCAGGATCTGTCCCTGCCGGGCAAGCAGGGCAGGATTGCGGAGAAGATCCTCAAGGAAATCGTCGCCAGGCTGGATTTTCTGGTGAACGTGGGGCTGGACTACCTCACCCTGGATCGGTCAGCGGATACCCTTTCCGGCGGCGAGGCCCAGCGTATCCGGTTGGCCTCTCAGATCGGTGCCGGGCTGGTGGGGGTCATGTACATCCTGGACGAGCCTTCCATCGGCCTGCATCAGCGGGATAACGAACGCCTGCTCAATACCCTGACCTATCTGCGGGATTTGGGCAATACGGTGATCGTGGTGGAGCACGATGAAGACGCCATCCGTCGGGCGGATCATGTGGTGGACATCGGTCCGGGGGCCGGTCGTCACGGGGGGCGCATCGTGGCCCAGGGGACCCCGGAGGCGGTCAGCCATACTGCGGAGTCTCTCACCGGCCAGTACCTGTCCGGACACCGCCGGATCGATGTGCCTGCCCGCCGGCATCCTGTGGACCCGGCGCGCCAACTGGTCATCCGGGGCGCCAGCGGCAATAACCTGCGCGATGTGGATCTGTCCGTCCCGGTGGGGCTGTTCACCTGTGTCACCGGTGTGTCCGGTTCCGGCAAGTCCACTCTGATCAACGATACCCTGTATCGCCTCATGGCCCTGCGTATCAATCGTGCCGGTGAACAACCGGCCCCTTATGCCTCGCTGGAAGGGGCGGAGTTTTTCGACAAGGTGGTGGACATCGACCAGAGCCCTATTGGTCGCACGCCCCGTTCCAATCCGGCCACCTACACCGGCCTGTTCACGCCCATCCGCGAACTGTTTTCCGGGGTGCCGGAGGCCCGCTCGCGGGGCTATGCCCCGGGGCGATTTTCATTCAACGTGAAGGGCGGCCGTTGCGAGGCCTGTCAGGGCGACGGCGTCATCAAGGTGGAGATGCATTTTCTGCCGGATGTCTATGTGCCCTGCGATGTCTGCAAGGGCAAGCGCTACAACCGGGAGACCCTGGAGATTCGTTACAAAGGCAAAACCATCCATGAAGTGCTGGAAATGACCGTGGAGGACGCCCTGGAGTTTTTCCAGGCGGTGCCGGCCCTGCGGCGCAAGCTGGAAACACTGATGGATGTGGGGCTGTCCTACATCCAGTTGGGGCAGAATGCCACCACCTTGTCCGGCGGCGAGGCCCAGCGGGTGAAACTCGCGCGGGAACTGTCAAAGCGGGATACCGGTCGTACCCTGTATATCCTCGACGAGCCCACCACCGGGCTGCATTTTCACGATGTGGAACAATTGCTCAAGGTGCTGCACCGCCTGCGCGACCATGGCAACACGGTGGTGGTGATCGAGCACAACCTGGACGTGATCAAGACGGCGGACTGGCTCATCGATCTGGGGCCGGAAGGGGGTTCCGGTGGCGGCGAGATCATCGCCACGGGGACGCCGGAGCAGATCGCCGCCGAGCCTCGCTCACATACGGGACGGTTTCTGGCACCGATGCTGGCGCTGGATCCCACTGGATGACCGAATACGGCTCTCAGCATGTCATTCCCGCGAAAGCGGGAATCCCGTCGCGGGCTGTGAAGTTCTGGACTCCCGCTTTCGCGGAAGTGACCATGAAAGTCTCGCGGGAGTGGCGGTAAGTCTTTTCCGGGTGTAGCGGCAAGCCTCCTTGCTTGAGTCACGGCAAGGGAGGGGGGTGAGCCTGGACAGTAAGGCATGACCTGTTCCCCATGATCCATGGACGGTCTATGCTCTGGTGGGCGGGCGGATAAATTCCGGCCTTGCCCCCTCAATCACGATACAATGGACGATTTCTGTTTTCGGGAGCGGTCTCATGGCTAAAGGCATCAACAAGGTCATCCTCATCGGCAATCTGGGCAATGACCCGGATGTGAAATACATGCCCAGTGGGGCCGCCGTGGCCAACGTGAGCCTGGCTACCGCGGAACGCTGGAAGGACAAGCAGACCAATGACTGGACCGAGCGCACCGAGTGGCACCGCCTGGTGTTCTTCGGGCGTCTGGCGGAGATCGCCGGTGAATACCTGCGCAAGGGCTCCCAGGTCTATGTGGAAGGGCGCCTGCAGACCCGGGAATGGGAAAAGGACGGCATCAAGCGCTATACCACCGAGATCGTGGTCAATGAAATGCAGATGCTGGGCGGTCGCAGCGGCGGTGGTTCCGGCGATTTCGACAGTGGTCGCGGCAGCAGCCATGACGCCGGTGACGGCGGCAGACCTGCGCCTCGGCAGGCACCGGCCCCGGCGGCGTCTTCCAGTCGTCCGATGCAGGATGATTTCGAGGACGATATTCCCTTCTAGATTCCACTTCCTTCTCCTTCGGGGGAGAAGGGCCGGGGATGAGGGGCGACCAGACCCCGGCTTGATGCCGGAGCACCTTGCCCCTCACTCCAACCCCTCTCACATCAGGGGGAGAGGGGCTTGTTCTGCAACATGCATATCGCTTTCGCTTTGCCTGACCGGACTTCCAAGAATCACCCCATGCGTACCAAGATCTATATCCAGACCCACGGCTGCCAGATGAACGAGTACGACTCGGGCAAGATGCTGGACGTGCTGCGTGAATCCCACGGGGGCGAGCTGACGGATGATCCCATGGACGCGGATGTGCTCCTGCTCAACACCTGTTCCATCCGGGAAAAGGCCCAGGAAAAGGTCTTTTCCCTGTTGGGGCGTTGGCGTGCCATCAAAGAACAGCGCCCCGGCGTGGTGATCGGTGTCGGCGGTTGCGTGGCCAGCCAGGAAGGGGAACTGTTGCGGGAGCGCGCCCCCTTCGTGGACATGGTCTTTGGTCCCCAGACCCTGCACCGACTGCCCCAGATGCTGGAAAGCGCCCGGGGTGGCCGCTATCCGGTGGTGGACGTGTCCTTCCCCGAGATCGAGAAGTTCGACGCTCTGCCTGAACCCCGGGCCGACGGCCCCACGGCGTTTGTGTCCATCATGGAAGGGTGCAGCAAATACTGCACCTACTGTGTCGTCCCCTATACCCGGGGCGAGGAGATCAGCCGGCCCTTCGACGACGTCCTGGCCGAAGTGGCCCAGCTGGCGGCCCAGGGGGTGCGAGAGGTGAACCTGCTGGGGCAGAACGTGAACGCCTACCGGGGCCGCATGCACGATGGCGAGATCGCCGACCTGGCCCTGCTGATCCACTATGTGGCGGCGGTGGACGGGATCGATCGCATTCGCTTCACCACGTCCCATCCGGTGGAGTTTTCCGACAGCCTGATCCGCGCCTTCGCCGAGGTGCCCCAGTTGGCCGGCCATCTGCACCTGCCGGTACAAAGCGGTTCGGACCGGATACTGGCGGCCATGAAGCGTGGGCACACGGCCCTGGAGTACAAGTCCAAGATCCGGCGCATCCGTGAGGCCCGGCCGGACATCTGCCTGTCTTCGGATTTCATCGTCGGCTTCCCCGGTGAAACGGAGGCGGATTTTCAGGCCACCATGAAACTGATTCATGATATCGGCTTTGACCAGTCCTTCAGCTTCATCTACAGTCGCCGTCCCGGCACCCCGGCGGCGGTGATGGAGGATGACGTGCCCCTGTCGGTGAAGAAGCAACGCCTGCAGCACCTGCAGGACACCATCAATGCCTCCGCCCAGGCCATCAGTGAAGCCATGGTGGGGCAGGTGGAGTCGGTACTGGTGGAAGGCCCGTCCCGCAAGGATCCGCGCTGGATGGCGGGACGCACCGGCAACAACCGGGTGGTGAACTTCCCGGCGGATCCGGACTGCATCGGACATTTCGTTCCGGTGCGCATTACCGAGGCCCTGAGTCATTCACTGCGGGGCGAACGGGTGCCTGACGAGCAACAACCCGAACCGATGCCGAAGGCCGCCGCGAGCGGCTGATCAGGCTATACTCCGTGGACACACAACCCGCCTTGATGGCCTGAACCTGCCTTGACTGAAACTCCTGCCGATTCTCAAGTGGCGGCCTCCCCGGTGACAGTGGAACTGTCCCTGGAGCCCGCCGACAACCTGCGCCTGGCAAATCTCTGTGGTCAGTTCGATGAGCATCTGCGGCTCATGGAGCAGCGCCTGGGCGTGGAAATCAACAACCGGGGTGCCCGCTTCAACGTGATCGGTGACCCGCAACCGGCCCAGGCCGGCGCCGAGCTGTTGCGGGATCTTTACCGGGCCACCGCGAAGGAGACCCTCAACCCCGCCCGCGTCCACCTGCATCTGCAGGAGTCGGGGATTGACCGCCTGCTGTCCCGGCGGGAGGAAAAGGCGGACGAGGATGAAACGCCGCTGCATCTCAAGCGGGGCGTGATCCGCGGTCGCGGGGCCAACCAGCTCCGCTACCTGCGCAACATCCGCACCCATGACTTGAACTTCGGCATCGGGCCGGCGGGCACGGGCAAGACCTACCTGGCCGTGGCCGCCGCCTGCGAGGCCCTGGAAACGGAGCGGGTGCGACGCCTGGTGCTGGTGCGTCCGGCGGTGGAGGCCGGGGAGCGGCTGGGATTTTTGCCCGGGGACCTGGCTCAGAAGATCGACCCCTATCTGCGGCCCATGTACGACGCCCTCTACGAGATGCTGGGTTTTGAAAAGGTGGCCAAGCTGATGGAGCGCAATGTCATCGAGGTGGCGCCTCTGGCCTACATGCGTGGCCGCACCCTGAATGATGCCTTCGTGATACTGGACGAGGCCCAGAACACCACCTCGGAACAGATGAAGATGTTCCTGACACGCATCGGCTTTGGTTCCACCGCGGTGGTGAACGGTGACGTGACCCAGACGGACCTGCCCAATCCCCGGCAGTCGGGGCTGCGCCATGTGATCGAGATCCTGCAGGATGTGAAGGGCATCAGCTTCACCTTCTTCACCTCCCGGGACGTGGTGCGCCATCCCCTGGTGCAGCGCATCGTCGAGGCCTATGACGCGAGCGAATCGTCTCGCAAGGACCGCTGATGTCCCGGGATGTGCAATTGCAATACGCGGTGCCGCGCAAGGGGATACCCGGGCCGGCAAGCTTTCGTCGCTGGGTGGATCTGGCTTGCCAGGGCTGCGAGGGGTCGGTGCTGATCCGCATCACCGATGAGACGGAAAGTGCGCAGCTCAATCATCAGTATCGGGGCAAGTCCGGTCCCACCAATGTGCTGTCATTCCCCTTCGAGGCCCCGGCGGGTGTGCCGATGGCCCACCTGGGAGACCTGGTGATCTGCGCCCCGGTGGTGGCCCGGGAGGCGGCGGAGCAGGGCAAGCCGGTGCAGAGCCACTGGGCGCACATGGTGATCCACGGTGTACTGCACCTGCGCGGCTTCGATCACCTGTCCGAGGCCGAGGCCGAGGTGATGGAGACGATTGAAACATTGCTCATGGCAGAATTGGGCCATGCAGACCCCTATGCGTACTGAATCCTTCCGACCTCTCATTCCATGAATACCGATCGCTCCAGCGAACCTCCCGCCCGTAGTTGGGTGGAACGTCTCACCCTGGCCCTGTCCGGGGCCGAGCCCAGGGACCGCGCCCAACTGGTGGAACTGCTGCGCGGTGCCCATCAGCGCCAGATCATCGATCCCGATGCCCTGGGCATGATCGAGGGGGTGATGCAGGTCTCCGAGATGCAGGTGCGGGATATCATGATCCCCCGCGCGCAGATGGATGTGGTGCGGCGGGATGCCGCCCTGGACGACATCGTCGCCATCCTGGCCGATTCGGCCCATTCCCGCTTTCCGGTGATCGGTGACGACCGGGACGAGGTGGTGGGCATCCTGCTGGCCAAGGACATGCTGCGTTATTTCGTGAAGGACGGTCAGGAGGTCTTCGACATGCAGGACATCCTGCGTCCCGCCGTCTTCGTGCCCGAGAGCAAGCGCCTGAACGTGCTGCTCAAGGAGTTCCGCAACAGCCGTAATCACATGGCCATCGTGGTGGATGAGTACGGCGGCGTGGCGGGGCTGGTGACCATCGAAGATGTGCTGGAGCAGATCGTCGGCGAGATCGACGACGAGCATGACATCGAGGACTTCCTCACTCACATCCTGCGCCACGCCAATGGCCGCTTCACGGTGAAGGCCCTCACGCCCATCGAGGAGTTCAACGCCTATTTCAATACTGATTACAGCGATGACGAGTTCGACACCATCGGCGGATTCGTGATCCATCGCTTCGGCCATGTCCCCAAGCGCGGCGAGGAACTGAGCTTCGATCGTTTCCATGTCCGGGTGTTGCGGGCCGATAACCGCCGGGTGCATCTGCTGGAACTCAGTTACCGTGAAACCCCGCCCGCCGAGGCGGAGCCCACCCCGCTCTGATCCCATGACCCACGCGCTTGCGGCTGTGCCCCTGATCCGGACGCTGGAACGGCACCCCCGTTGGGCCCTATGGCTGGCCCTGTTGGCCGGCGCCGCCCTGGTGCCGGCCTTTGCCCCCTTTGAACTGCGTGTGCTGGGTGTGCTGGCGCCGGCCCTGCTGTTCGTGCTCTGGGCCGGGGCGCAACCCCGCCAGGCGGCCTGGCGGGGCTATGCCTTCGGCCTTGGCATGTTCGGGGCCGGCGTCTACTGGGTGTATTACAGCCTGCACCTGTTCGGCGCGGCCATTGCCCCCCTGGCGGCCCTGATCACGGCCGGCTTCGTCATGCTGCTGGCCCTGTTCCCGGCCCTGCTCGGCTATCTGGCCGCCCGCCTGCGGGGGCGGACGACCGCCTTCGTGCATTTGGTGTTGCTGGTGCCGGCCCTGTGGGTCCTGTTCGAGTGGTGGCGTGGCTGGTTTCTCACCGGATTCCCCTGGCTGCTGCTGGGGACGGCCCAACTGGATACGGCCCTGGCCGGCTATATGCCGGTGCTGGGAGTCTTTGGTACCGGCATGGTGGCGGCGATGATGGCCGGCGCCCTGGCCTGGGGTGTCGTGAGCGGGCATCGTCGGCTGGCGGCGGCGCTGGGATTGGTGGGATTGCTGTGGCTGGGGGGGCTGGGACTCAAACAGGTGGAATGGACCCGCCCCGTGGGCGAGCCGTTGCAGGTCAGCCTGTTGCAGGGGAACATGGCCCAGGAGGACAAGCTGCGTCCGGAGGAACTGGTGACGGCCATGGGCCTGTATGCCTACCTGACCGAAGAGGCCTTCGGCAGCGATCTGATCCTCTGGCCCGAGACGGCGGTGCCCAGTTTCTATCACTACCTGGAAGAGGATTTCCTCCTGCCCCTGGCGGCGGAGGCGCGCACCCATGGCAGCGAACTGCTGGCCGGCATCTTCACCTACGAACCCGAAACCCGGCGCATGTTCAACAGCATCGCCAAGGTGGATGCCGAGCGCCCTCAGTTCTATCACAAGCGCAAGCGGGTGCCCTTTGGTGAATACCTGCCGCTACGGGGACTGCTGGAGTGGCTGGACGGCTATATCGAGCTGCCCATGGCGGACCTGTCCAGGGGGCACGGAGGCTTCACCCTTGAGGCGGCCGGGATCGTGCTGGGAGCCTCCATCTGCTACGAGGATGCCTTCGGACATCTGATCATCCGTGCCCTGCCGCGGGCGCAGATGCTGGTGAACGTGACCAACGATGCCTGGTTCGGGGATTCCATCGCCCCCCATCAGCACCTGGAAATCGCCCGGGTGCGGTCACTGGAAGCGGGGCGGGAAATGCTCCGGGCCACCAATACGGGGATCTCGGCGGTGATCGATCATCGGGGCGGGATCCGGGATCGTTCGCCCCAGTTCGAGACCCACGTGCTGACCACCCGGGCGCAGCCCCGGGAAGGGCTCACCCCCTATGCCCTGTGGGGGAACTGGCCGGTGGTCACGGGGCTGACATTGCTGGTGGCGGGGCTGGTGCTGGCCGGGCGACGCGGCCCGGCGTCCCCTTCATCACCGGTGCCTCGCTCCTAGTCCCGGGCCCTTCGATATTCGGTGCCGTGGCACTTCGGGCAGGGCGGGATCCGGCCGCTCTCGGTGAAATGCAGTTCGGTGTCACACCGCTTGCAGGCCAGCACTCCTGGCGCCGCCACTTCACCGGTGTGCCAGACTCCCACCGCCCGGGCACGGGCCTCCAGTTCCGCCAGCTCCACCCGGGTGCGGTCGGCGATGGAGGACAGCAGGTCCAGGATCCGGGCCTCGATGAGTTGCAGGTCCATGCGGAACCAGGTGCGAAAATCCCGGCTCGACTCGTTCAGGTAGTCGCCGATGTCATGCAGATCCCGGCGGATGTATTCGGCCACCTCGTGGGCCTCCTCGCGGGTGGCCTCGCCCAGTTCCACGGCTTTGTGACGGGCGTCCTCGATGGCATGTTCCAGGGTCGGGCCGGTCTTTTCCTCTGCCACTTCCACGGCATGCCGCACCCGTTCCAGCATCCGGTCGTAGGCATGGACCAGTCCGTCCCGGATGGGATGTTCGCTCTGTTTGTCCGACATGATTCCAACCTCCAGCATTGCACATGGGTCATAAAAAGGATCGGTGTTGCAGAAGGGGGAGGCCGTAGTCCTGGAGGCGGGTGTTTGCCGCAGGGATGCGGCAATCAAGCCTACAGGGACGTATTCACGGCGTCCCGCCGACGGGACCACGGCCTCCCCCTGTCTTCCACCATGCTTCCAAGAGTACACCAGGTTTCACGCGTCCCACCCATGCCCCGGCTCAGGTCAATATGCCGGAAGTTGTGACCCCCCGGCAGTCACGCTATCCTTGCCGGTCTTCCCGGAGCCATGGACAACGCAGCGGCGGTCCGCGCCCCTGGCCCGTGCATTCCCAGATTCAGCCGGTGGAACCCCATGCAAGAACACTACGAACCCGAAGTCGTCGAAACCGATGCCCAGGCCTGGTGGGAAGCCAATGACTGCTTCCGTGCCCGGGAGGATGACGGCCGGGAACCCTTCTACTGCCTTTCCATGTTCCCGTACCCCAGTGGGCGGCTCCACATGGGCCATGTGCGCAACTACACCATCGGCGACGTCATCGCCCGCCACCAGCGCATGCAGGGGCGCAACGTGCTCCAGCCCATGGGCTGGGATGCCTTCGGTCTGCCCGCCGAGAATGCCGCCCTCAAGCACGGCGTGCCCCCGGCCAAGTGGACCTACGAGAACATCAACTACATGCGTGGCCAGCTCAAGCGCCTGGGGTTTGCCTACGACTGGTCCCGGGAAATTGCCACCTGCCGGCCCGAGTATTACCGCTGGGAGCAGTGGCTGTTCACCCGCCTGTTTGAAAAGGGACTGGTCTACAAGAAGACCGCCGTGGTCAACTGGGACCCGGTGGACCAGACCGTGCTGGCCAATGAACAGGTTATCGACGGCCTGGGGTGGCGTTCCGGTGCCCCGGTGGAACGCCGGGAGATCCCCCAGTGGTTCCTGCGTATCACCGACTACGCCGAAGAGCTGCTCAATGGCCTGGATACCCTGACCGGCTGGCCGGAGCAGGTACGCACCATGCAGCGCAACTGGATCGGCCGCTCCGAAGGGGTGGAAGTGGTCTTCCAGGTAGACGGTCACGACACCCCCCTGACCGTCTATACCACCCGCCCCGACACCCTGATGGGGGTGAGCTATCTGGCGGTGGCGCCGGAACACCCCCTGACCGCCCTGGCCGCCGAGGACAACCTGGCCCTGGCCGGTTTCATCGAGGAATGCAGCCACACCAAGGTGTCCGAGGCCGACATGGCCACCATGAAGAAGCGGGGCGTGGCCACCGGTCTCAAGGCCATCCACCCCATCACCGGGGAAAAGGTGCCCGTGTGGGCCGCCAACTTCGTGCTCATGGAATACGGCACCGGCGCCGTGATGGCGGTGCCCGCCCACGACCAGCGGGACTGGGAGTTTGCCCGGGCCTACGGCCTGCCCATCCGGCAGGTGATCCGTCCCGCCGACGGGGCCGCCGCCATCGACCTGGACAAGGAAGCTTTCACCGAGAAGGGCATTCTGCTGGCCTCCGGCCGGTTTGACGACATGGACTTCGACCAGGCCTTCAATGCCATCGCCGATCAGCTGGAAGCCGAGGGCCGGGGGCGGCGCCGGGTCAATTACCGGCTGCGGGACTGGGGTGTCTCCCGGCAGCGTTACTGGGGTTGCCCGATTCCCATTATCAACTGTCCGGACTGCGGTCCGGTTCCCGTCCCCGAAGATCAGCTGCCGGTGGTGCTGCCGGAAGCGGTGGCCTTCGACGGCGTGGGTTCCCCGATCAAGAAAATGCCCGAATTCTACCGCACCCCCTGTCCCCGCTGCGGCGGCGAGGCGGAGCGGGAAACGGACACCTTCGACACCTTCTTCGAGTCCTCCTGGTATTACGCCCGCTACGCCTGCCCGGACAACGACGGCGCCATGATGGACGAGCGGGCCTGTCACTGGCTGCCCGTGAATCAGTATGTGGGCGGCATCGAACATGCGGTGCTGCACCTGCTCTATGCCCGCTTTTTCCACAAGCTGATGCGGGACGAGGGGCTGGTGCCGGGGGATGAACCCTTCGCCAACCTGCTGACCCAGGGCATGGTGCTCAAGGACGGGGCCAAGATGTCCAAGTCCAAGGGCAACACGGTGGACCCCCAGGAACTGATTCAGCGGTACGGTGCCGATACCGTGCGCCTGTTCATGATGTTCGCTGCGCCGCCGGAAATGTCCCTGGAATGGTCCGATTCCGGGGTGGAGGGGGCTTCCCGTTTCCTCAAGCGACTGTGGAAACAGACCCACGACCATCTCGGTGCCGGACCCGCACCGGCCCTGGATGCTCCTTCGCTGACCGAGGCTCAGGCGGATCTGCGCCGCAAGCTGCATCAGACCATCGCCAAGGTGAGCGATGACATGGGCCGGCGCCATACCTTCAACACCGCCATTGCCGCCTGCATGGAACTGCTCAATGACCTGAGCCGTTTCGAGGATGCCACGCCCCAGGGGCGCGCCCTGATGCAGGAGGCCCTGGAGGCCATCGTGCTGATGCTCTCGCCCATCGTGCCCCACATCACCCATCGCCTGTGGGCCGAGTTGGGACATCCGGATGCCCTGGTGGATCGCCCCTGGCCCCAGGTGGACCCCGCCGCCCTGGAGAGTGACACCCAGGAACTGGTGATTCAGGTGAACGGCAAGCTGCGCGGCCATCTGCGGGTGCCCACCGGTGCCGAACGCGCCGCCATCGAGGCCCAGGCCCTGGCCGACGAGAACGTCAGGCGACACATCGACGGCAAGACCGTGGCCAAGATCATCGTGGTCCCGGGCAAGCTGGTGAACGTGGTTGCCAAGTGATGCACGGTCGAGGCGTCAGGCCGTGGCGGTCGGGACCGGGGCGGACAGCCCTGGTGCTGATGCTGTGCCTGCTGCTGGCTGCCTGCGGCTTTCAGTTGCGGGGGGCGGCGGGCCTGCCGCCGGAGATGGCCCGTACCGCCATCACCGGCCTGGGGGCCTTCGACCCCCTGGTCATCGACCTGCAGCTGGCCCTGCGCGCCGCCGGGGTGGAACCGGTGCCCCTGTCCAAGGCCACGGCCGAGCTGCGCATCCATGATCTGAGGACCGGCCGCCGGGCCCTGTCCGTGGGGCGAGATGCCCAGGTCTCCGAGTACGAGGTCTTCACCCGCCTGACCTATTCGGTGAGAGGGCGGGGGAATGACTTCGAGATCCCCGAGCAGAGTCTGACCCTGACCCGGGACTATCTCTTCGATCCGGAAGGCGTGCTGGGACAGGCCGAGCAGGAACAGAGCCTGCGGGAGTCCATGCGCCGCGACCTGGTCCAGCTGATCCTGCTGCGACTGCAGGCGGCGGGGAACCATTCAGCGTTGCCATGAAACTCAAGCCGGAGCAACTGGAGAGCCACCTGCAAAAGGGGCTGGCGCCGATCTATCTGCTCAGCGGCGAGGAGCCGCTGCAGCTGATGGAGGCCGCCGATGCGATCAGGGCGCGGGCACGGGCCGAGGGGTTCGAGGACCGGGAGGTCTTCACCGTGGACAAGGGGTTTGACTGGGGCCAGGTCCAGACCGCCGCCGAGAGCCTGTCCCTGTTCGCCCAGCGCCGGGTACTGGAACTGCGCATGCCGTCCGGCAAGCCCGGCGCCCAGGGCGGCAAGGTACTGGAGGCCTGTGCCGGACAGCCGTCCGCGGATACGGTGTTGATCATTCAGTGCGGCAAGCTGGAACGACAGGAGCAGAAGTCCCGCTGGTGTCAGGCCCTGGAGCAGGCCGGGGTGATGATCCAGGTCTGGCCCCTGGATCTGGCGGGGACCGAGGCCTGGATCACCCGTCGCATGAGCCGTCGCGGGCTGCAACCCACCGCCGGGGCGGCCCGGTTACTGGCGGAGCGGGTGGAAGGCAACCTGCTGGCGGCCGCCCAGGAGATCGACAAGCTGATGCTGTTGCAGGGGGACGGCCCGGTGGACGAGGCCGCGGTGATGGCCGCGGTGGCCGACAGTGCCCGTTTCAGTGTCTATGACCTGACCGACGCCGCCCTGGCCGGGGAGGCGGGCAGGGCGGTGCGGATCCTGTCCGGCCTGCGGGCCGAGGGCATCGCGCCGGTGCTGGTGAGCTGGGCCCTGGCGCGGGAGATCCGCACCCTCAACCGGCTGGCGGAACAGGCCGCCGCCGGCACCCCGCCCCAGGTGGTGCTCAAGTCGGTCTGGCCGCCCCAGCGCCAGCCGGTGGTGCGCCAGGCCCTGCGACGCCTGTCCCTGCATGCCCTGGGGCAATTGCTGCGGGAGGGCGCGCGGGCGGATCAGGTGGCCAAGGGGCAGAAGCCGGGCAGCCCCTGGGATGAATTGTTAGACTTGACCCTGGGATTGGCAGGACATCCGTCTTCCTTGATCCGCAACCACTCACATTGAAAAAGATGGCAGACACCGTGATCGAGAACATCAACGACTACATGCTGCAGCTGGGCCGGCAGGCCCGTGCCGCTTCCCGGGTCCTGCTGCGCGCCGACACCGCCGCCAAGAATGCCGCCCTGCTGGCCATGGCGGAACTGATCGAGGCCCGGGCCGACACCCTGATGGCGGAAAACCGCAAGGATCTGGAGGCCGGTGAAAGGAATGGCCTGGATGCCGCCATGCTGGATCGTCTGGCCTTCAATCCCGAGCGTCTGGGCACCATGGCCGAGGGGCTGCGCCAGATCGCCGCCCTGCCGGATCCGGTGGGCGCCATCTCCGATCTCAATTACCGCCCCAGCGGCATTCAGGTGGGTCGCATGCGCGTCCCTCTGGGGGTCATCGGCATCATCTTCGAGTCCCGGCCCAACGTGACCGTGGATGCCGCCGGCCTGTGCCTCAAATCCGGCAATGCCGCCATCCTGCGCGGCGGTTCCGAGGCGTTCCATTCCAACCGGGCCCTGGCCGACTGCATCCGCGAGGGTCTGGACCGGGCCGGTCTGCCCGCCGACGCGGTGCAGGTGGTGGGGACCACCGACCGGGCCGCGGTAGGCGCCCTGCTGCGCCTGAAGGATCATGTGGACGTGATCGTGCCCCGGGGCGGCAAGGGGCTCATTGCCCGGGTCAGCGAGGAATCCCTGATTCCGGTGATCAAGCACCTGGACGGCATCTGTCATGTCTACATCGACGATCACGCGGACCTGGACAAGGCCGTCAAGGTCACCCTCAATGCCAAGACCCAGCGCTACGGCACCTGCAATACCCTGGAAACCCTGCTGGTGGCCGAATCCATCGCCCCCAGGGCCCTGACCGCCCTCAAGCCCCTGTTCGACGACAAGGGCGTGGAACTGCGGGGCTGTGCCCGTACCCGCGCCTTCCTGCCGGATATCGGCGAGGCCACCGAGGCGGACTGGCAGGCGGAATACCTGGCGCCGATCCTGAGCATCCGGGTGGTGCCCGGCCTGGACGAGGCCATCGAGCACATCAATCACTACGGCTCCCGCCACACCGATACCATCGTCACGGAAAACTATACCCGTGCCCGGCGGTTCCTGCGGGAAGTGGATTCCAGCTCGGTGATGGTGAATGCCTCCACCCGTTTTGCCGACGGTTTCGAATACGGCCTGGGGGCCGAGATCGGCATCAGCACCGACAAGCTCCATGCCCGTGGCCCGGTGGGGCTGGACGGTCTCACCACCCTGAAATACGTGGTTCTGGGAGACGGTCATGTGCGCGGGTGAGCGCGGGCTCGGGGAGCGATGATCGGCATCCTGGGCGGCACCTTCGATCCCATCCATTTCGGACACCTGCGTCCGGCGCTGGAGATCCAGGAATGTCTGGATCTGGATGAGCTGCGCTTCATCCCCTGCGGCCTGCCGCCGCACCGGCGCCGGCCCCAGGCCGACATGTCGCACCGTCTGGCCATGGTGGAACAGGCGGTGGCTCTCCACCCCGGTTTCAGCGTGGATCGTCGTGAGCTGGAGCGGGACGGACCTTCCTACAGCGTGGATACCCTGGAGAGCCTGCGCCGGGAGCTGGGTCCCCATGTGCCCCTGTGCCTGCTGTTGGGCATGGATGCCTTTGCCGGATTGTCTTCCTGGCATCGCTGGCAGGACCTGTTCGGTCTGGCCCATATCGTGGTGGCCCACCGGCCGGGCAGCGACGCTCCCCGGGCACGGGAAGCCTGGGCGGCATCCCGGCAGGCCGCAAGCCCCGCCGACCTGCGCGCCGCGCCGGCGGGGCGTATCCTGTTCATGCCGGTGACCCAGCTGGACATTTCCGCCACCGCCATCCGTGATCTGGTGGCCCGGGGGCGCAGTCCGAGATTCCTGTTGCCGGAACCGGTGCTGACATACATTCAACGACACGGGCTTTACCTTTCAACGCTTTCCCAGAGGGATGCATGCAGACAGAACAACTGACCCAGATCGTCCTCCAGGCCCTGGAAGACATGAAAGCCCAGGACGTCAAATGCATTGACGTACGGGGCAAGACCGCCATCACCGACACCATGGTGATCGCTTCCGGCTCTTCCAACCGCCATGTGAAATCCCTGGCCGACAACGTCATCATCAAGGCGAAGGAAGCCGGTATCCAGCCCCTGGGCGCCGAGGGCGAGCGGGAAGGGGAGTGGGTGCTGGTGGATCTGGACGATGTGGTGGTCCACGTGATGCTGCCCCAGGTCCGCGACTTCTACAATCTGGAGAAGCTGTGGCTGACGGATGAATCCCTGTCGGCGGCCCCGGATGAGGAATCGGACGAGGACTCTCCGGCCGCGGCCCTGCGCCGCCTGCGCCGCTAGGCTGGCGTGCGCATCCATCTGCTGGCGGTGGGCACCCGCATGCCCGGCTGGGTGACCGAGGCCTATCGTGAGTATGCCGGGCGTCTGCCCGCCGAATGCAGTCTGGAACTGCGGGAGATCCCTTCGCCCCGACGGGGCCGCAACGCCCCGGTGGAGCGTCTGCGGGAAGAGGAGGGTGAGCGTCTGCTGGCGGCGGTGCCCCGGGACTGCTGGGTGGTGGCCCTGGACGAGAAGGGCCGCGGTCTGGATACCGCCGGCCTGTCCCGGCAGCTGGATCAGTGGATGCAGTCGGGCCGGGACGTGGCCCTGTTGGTGGGGGGCGCCGACGGTCTGTCCGACGCCTGCCGCGCCCGGGCGGACTTCAAGTGGTCCCTGTCGCCGCTGACCTTTCCCCATCCCCTGGTGCGGGTGATCCTGGCGGAACAGCTCTACCGCGGCTGGAGTCTGTTGCGCAATCACCCCTATCATCGGGCGTGACCATCGGCACGGCTTCCGTGCCGGGCGTCCACCCCGATGTCTCACCCGGAGATTCGCCCATGCTCATCCTCGCCTCCGCCTCGCCCCGCCGTCGTGAACTGCTGGATCAGATCGGCGTGGCCTGGCGGGCGCATCCGGTGGACGTGGAAGAGATCCCCCGGGCCGGTGAGTCCCCCGAGGACTTTGCCCTGCGCATGGCGGTTACCAAGGCCCGGGCAGCCCATGACGCCGTTCCCGGGCACCTCCCGGTACTGGGCGCGGACACCGTGGTCAGCATCGACGGTGATATCCTGGGCAAGCCCAGGGACCGGGAAGATGCCTTGGACATGCTCGGCCGTCTTTCCGGCCGGACCCACACGGTCCTTTCCGCCGTGGCCCTGCTGCACCAGGGATACTGTCATCAGGCCCTGTCCACCACCCGGGTATGCTTTCGCGACCTGAGTCCCGATGACAGGCGCGCCTATTGGGCGTCGGGAGAACCGGCCGACAAGGCGGGCGCTTACGGAATTCAGGGCCTGGGCGCCCTGTTCGTGGCCCATATCGAGGGCAGTTATTCCGGCGTGGTGGGACTGCCCCTGTTCGAGACCGGGGAACTTCTGCGGCGCTGCGGTCTAATATCCGGCATTGATAATCAAACCTGAAGGCACCCCGATGATGGGCACGGAAATCCTAATGAACGTCACCCCCCAGGAGACCCGCGTGGCCCTGGTGGAAAACGGTGTGCTGATGGAACTCAGCATGGAGCGGGCCCGGCGTCGGGGGCTGGTGGGCAACATCTACAAGGGGCGGGTCAGCCGGGTGCTGCCGGGCATGGATGCCGCCTTCGTGGACATCGGCCTGGAGCGGGCCGCCTTTCTGCACGCTTCCGACGTGGCCCCGGTGGAACGGGAAGAACTGCAGGGCGGCGAGACGGAACGCACCGAGCCCATCCAGCGCCTGCTGCGGGAAGGGCAGGACATCCTGGTACAGGTGATCAAGGACCCCCTGGGCACCAAGGGGGCACGCCTGACCACCTACATTACCGTGCCCTCCCGGTATCTGGTGCTCATGCCCGGCAATACCACCGTGGGCATTTCCACCCGCATCGAGACGGACACCGAGCGCGCCCGGCTCAAGGGCACGGTGGAAGGCCTGCAGGCGGAACTCGGGTGCAGTCATGGTTTCATCGTGCGCACCGCAGCCGAGGCCGCGCCCCTGGAGGCCCTGCGCAACGACATGATCTTCCTGGTCAAGCTCTGGCAGACCATTCAGCAGGCGGTACAGAAGGCACGGGCCGGTTCCGAGGTCTACATGGACCTGCCGCTGACCCTGCGGATCCTGCGGGACATGGTGGGGGTGGAACTGGAAAAGATCCGCATCGATTCCCGGGAGACGGTGCAGCGGGTCAGCGAGTTCGCCGCCCAGTATGTGCCCGAGCTGCTGGACCGGATCGAACATTACCCCGGCGAGCGTCCCATCTTCGATCTCTACAACGTGGAGGACGAGATCCAGAAGGCCCTGGAACGCAAGGTGGAGCTCAAGTCCGGTGGTTATCTGATCTTCGATCAGACCGAGGCGATGACCACCATCGACATCAACACCGGCGCCTTCGTGGGCCATCGCAACCTGGAAGAGACCATCTTCAAGACCAATCTGGAGGCGGCCCAGGCCATTGCCCGGCAACTGCGCCTGCGCAATCTGGGGGGCATCATCATCGTCGACTTCATCGACATGACCCAGGAGGATCACAAGCGTCAGGTGCTGCGCTCCCTGGAAAAGGCGATGGAAAAGGACTATGCCAAGAGTCAGATCTGTGATGTCTCGCCCCTGGGACTGGTGGAAATGACCCGCAAGCGTACCCGCGAAAGCCTGGAACATCTGCTTTGCGAACCCTGTCCCACCTGCATGGGGCGCGGTTACGTAAAGTCCGCCGAGACCGTCTGCTACGAGATGTTCCGGGAGATCCTGCGCGAGGCCCGTCAGTTCGACGCCCGGGAATTGCTGGTGCTGGCCTCCCAGCCGGTGGTGGACCTGCTGCTGGACGAGGAATCCGCCAGCGTTGCCCAACTGCAGGAATTCATCGGCATCCCCATCCGTTTCCAGGTGGAAAGTCTCTATACCCAGGAGCAGTTCGACGTCGTGCTCCTGTAACCCCGCGTTTCGCCCCGGACCTTGAGGAGTCCGCCGCTTGCTCAGACCCGCCCTGGCCGTCAGTCTGCGTATTCTGGTCATCAGCCTGCTGGTGGCGGCAACCCTGGTGGCGGGTCTGCGGCTGATCGCGCCGCAACTGGATGGGCTGCGCACACCGCTGGAGCGGTTCCTCTCCGAACAGTCCGGCCAGCGGGTCACGGTGGGGGCATTCCACGCCCGATGGCGCATCCTGTCACCCCGGGTCACCGTGTCCGATGTTCAGGTCCATGGTGCCGACGCGGCTGAGCCGATCCTGGTGCTGGCGCATCTGGATCTGGGCCTGGCCCTGTGGCGCAGCCTGCGGCAGGGCCGACCGGTACTGGGTCATGTGGAAGTGCGGGGCGCCGATCTGCACCTGCTGCGGGATGCAGACGGGCGAGTGCAGGTGCGAGGTGTGGACCCGTTGCCCCCGCGCCCCGATACCCCGGCATCCGCGCCGTCACCGGACGTGCTGGCCCTGCTGGTGGGCCGGGCCTTCACTCTGAGTGAAAGCCGTCTGCGCTGGGAGGATCGGCGACTGGGCATCGATTATCAGTTCGACGACCTGAACCTGGACATCTCGCTGGAGTCCCGTCGCGTACGCATGGCCGGGGAGGTCTTTCTGCCCGATGAGCTGGGCCGCTCGCTTCGGGTGGGCATGGACATGAACCATGCCGGCCACTGGGATGACTGGAGCGGCAAGGCCTTCATCCAGGCCGACGGGCTGGAACTGGCGGGCCTGCCCGAGGACGCCCGGGGCGCCCTGGGGCTGCGCACGGGCAACCTGGATGGCCGGCTGTGGCTGCACTGGCGTCGCGGCGACCTGCAACGGGCCTACCTGGAGTTGGCGTTGCGCCGGTTGGAGATGGCTTCCTTGGCGCAAGACGATCTGCCCGCGCCGATGCTGGAAGCCCTGGAAGGGCGATGGCTTTGGTATGCCCGTGAAGGGGGCTGGGACCTGCGGGTGGACGGGCTGAGGCTGTCGCGCCAGGAGGGAGATCACTGGCCCGATGGCGGCCTGGACCTGAGCTTGGTGGAGGATGCCGGTGGCCTCCAGGTGAATGTCTGGCTGGACTACCTGCGTCTGGAGGACCTGTTGCCCCTGGTTCTGCATCAACCCTGGGTGGACAATCCCTTCCAGTCCCTGCTGGCGTCGCTCTCCCCCAGGGGGACGTTGACGGAAACCCGCCTGGCCCTGACCCTACCCCGTGACGGCAGCCCCCGCTTCGTGACCGACGGACGGTTCCAGGGGGCGGGCATGGCCCCCTGGTCGGTGTTGCCGGGGATCGAGGGGGCGGACGGTGCCTTTGCCTTCACCGAGGAGGGGGGTGAGCTCTGGCTGGACAGCGCCGGTCTGGGGATGGCGCTGCCGACCCTGTTCGACCACGAGTTGCGGGCCGATACCCTGCAGGGGCTGGTGCGTTGGTTGCCGGGACCCGATGTACCCAGACTGCATCTGGAAGGACTGGTGCTGGCCAATGCCGATCTGCAGGCCCGGGGGCAGGGGATGATCCACCTGGGGGAAGAACCCGGCATGGACCTGCAGCTGTCCTTTGCCGAGGGTGATGGTGCCCGGACGGCACATTACCTGCCCCGGGGCATCCTGCCCGAGAAAACTTATCAGTGGCTGAGTCGCGGCATCCTCGATGGCCGTGTGGTCGAGGGCGGCCTGCTGTTCCGGGGGCGGTTCAGTGACTTTCCCTTCCGCGAGGATGAGGGGGTGTTCCAGGTCATCGCCCGGGTGGAGGAGGGGGTGCTGGACTACGAAGACGGCTGGCCACGCCTGGAAGCGATTTCGGCCACCCTGGAATTTCGTAACCAGGGCATGCGGATTCATGACGGAGAGGCAAGGGTCTTCGATGCCCGCATACGCGATGCCCGGGTGCGGATCGAGGATCTTGAAAGCCCCGTGCTCACTATCGAGGGACAGGCGAGGGGACCCGCTCGGGATTATCTGCGTTTCGTCGGCGAAAGCCCCTTGGGGGAAGGGCTGGAGACCCTGCTGGCCGGCGTTTCGGCCCGGGGCGAGGCGGGACTGGAGATACGCATCGACATCCCCCTGGAGGACCGGGAAGCCCTGGTACGGCCTGACACGGTCCGGGGGCGCCTGACCCTGGACGGCAACCGGCTGTCCCTGGCGGACCCGCCGCTGGTGCTGGACGCGGTGCGGGGCGTGGTGGATTTCACCGAGCGCAGCGCCCGGGCCAGGGATGTGTCCGCCCGGCTCAACGAGGCCCGTATCGAGATGCGGATGGATCGCAGTCCCGCCGGTGCCCTGGAGGTTCGGGCCGTCGGTCCGCAGCCGATCCGGGGGTTGTTGGGGGGCATCGTTTCCGAACCCTGGCTGGACTGGGTGGAAGGCAGCGCCCGCTGGGAGGCGCGTCTGACCGTGCCGCCCGAGGGGGTGTCCCGGGGCGTGCTCAACCTGTCGTCGGACCTGGTGGGGGTCCGTTCCAGCCTGCCCCTGCCGCTGGCCAAGACGCCGGAGGCGTCCCGTCCCCTGGCGGTAAGGATTCCCTTGGGACGGGATGAGGGCGCGCCGCCGTTTCGGGTGACGCTGGGCGAGGATCTGCGCGCCCTGTTCACCCTGGACGAGGCGGGGCAGGTGCGACGGGGCGAGTTGCGCCTGGGCGGTCAGGCCGCCGCCCTGCCCGCGCAGGGTTTGCGGGTCAGGGGCCATCTCTCCGGGTTGTCCCTGGATGACTGGATGACGGTGCTGGATGACATCGGCGATTGGGTTCCCGCCGGCGGCGAGGGTGGGCTGCGGGAGCTGGACCTGCATCTGGACCGTCTGCAGGTCGCGGGGAGGCGCATCGATGACTTGAGCCTGCATGCCCGCCGTGAGTCGCGCTACTGGCAGGCGCAGGTGGCGTCTCCCATGGTGCTGGGGACCATTCAGTGGCCCCTGCGGGATGGAGATGCCCTGCTCATGGACCTGGAGTGGCTGGATCTGGACCGGCTGGAGGGGCCGGCCGTGCAGGCCGCCGAGGATCGGGTCCGGCCGGATCCGGGAAATTTGCCGCCCCTGCGCCTGTCCGCCCAGTGGCTGGTGCTGCAGGGACATCGGCTCAAGGACCTACGGCTGGAAACCGAGCCCCGCCCCGACGGTCTTGGCATCCGCGCCCTGTCACTCGTCGATGGCGAGGGCCTGACCCGGGGGTGGGCGGAGGGACACTGGCTCAGACGGGACGATGACGCCCACGAAACCCTGCTGCGGATGGAGTTGGAGAGTGATGATCTGGGACGCAGCCTGGGTCTGCTGGGTTTCCAGCCCCTCTTCCATGGCGGCAAGGCCGGGCTGCGGGCACGGCTGCAGTGGCCCGATACGCCCGCCCATCCGGACTGGTCCACCCTGGAAGGCGAGGGACGGGTGCGGGTGGAGGACGGACGTCTGACCGAGGTGGACCCCGGTGCGGGCCGACTGCTGGGGCTGTTCAGCCTTGACCTGCTGCCCCGGCGATTGGCCCTGGATTTCCGGGACTTTTTCCAGCGCGGGTTTGCCTTTGATCATCTGGAAGGGGCATTCCAGATCGGACAGGGCAATGTGCATACCCAGGACCTGAGTATCCAGGGACCGGCGGCCCGCATCCGCATCCAGGGTCGGACCGGGGTGGAGGCCAGGGATTATGACCAGACCATCGTCGTGACCCCCAGCGTGAAGAGTACGCTGCCCCTGGCCGGTGCCCTGCTCGGTGGTCCGGTGGCGGGCCTGGCGGTCTTCGTTTTCGACCGGGTGCTGGGGGTCGGGGAGCGCATCGACGAGGCGGCCCGGGTGGAGTACCGGGTGACGGGAGACTGGTCGTCACCTCGGGTGGAGGCGGTGGCCCGGGTCCCCGACGGACGGGGCTCCTGAGGGACTGTCGTCATTTTGAGCCGACTGTTGCTATAGTAGCGCCATGTTGCCGATCCTGCGCCGGGGCCTGACCCTGATCCTGCTGTGTTTTCCCCTTCTCCTGCCGGCGGGCGAGCCCGTCTTTACCCTCGATGCCGACGTCTGGACCCGCCCCCGGGATGCCGGTTCCCTGGTGGCCGAACCGGCCCTGCGCAGCCTGCTGTCCCGCTACGAGTCCCGGGGTGGCGGGCAGGTGATCCTGCGTCATCCTCCGGGGGAGCAGGGCCGGCTGTGGGCCGCCGAACTGCAGGACTGGCTGGTGGCGTTGGGCATCCCTTCCGCCGACATCATTCGGATCGCGGGGGAGGGCCTGACCGGCCGGATGGAACTGTCTCTGCAACCCCTACCCTGAACCGCAATAGCCAAGGGAATTAACGTGACGATTGCCGCTGCCATTCAAATGGCCTCGGGGACCAACCTGAGTGCCAATCTTCAGGAAGCCGGACGCCTGATTGCCCAGGCCGCCCAGGCCGGTGCCCGCCTGGTGGTCCTGCCGGAGAACTTCGCCCTCATGGGGATGTCCGAACATGACAAGGTGGGTGTGCGGGAGGCACCGGGCCAAGGGCCGATCCAGGATTTCCTGGCGGAGCAGGCCCGACGTCACGGGATCTGGCTGGTGGGGGGGACGGTCCCCATGGAATGCCCGGATCCGGGCAAGGTGTACGCCGCCTGCCTGGTTTACGACGATCAGGGACGGGTGGTGGGCCGTTACGACAAGATCCACCTGTTCGACGTGCATCTGCCGGACAACGACGAGCACTACGAGGAATCCGAGACCATCGTCGCCGGTGACCGGGTGGTGGTGGTGGAGACCCCCTTCGGGGTGATGGGGCTGTCGGTCTGCTATGACCTGCGGTTCCCGGAACTGTACCGGGGTTTGCTGGACCAGGGCGCGGAGATCGTGGTGCTGCCGGCGGCCTTCACCGCCGTGACCGGCCGCGCCCACTGGGAAGCCTTGGTGCGCGCGCGGGCCATCGAGAACCAGGTCTATGTGGTGGCCGCGGCCCAGGGTGGTTATCACGTCAACGGTCGCGAGACCCACGGAGACAGCATGGTGGTCGATCCCTGGGGCAATGTGCTGGATCGTCTGCCCCGCGGTTCAGGGGTCGTGACCGGCACCCTGGACCGGGAGCGGCAACAGTCCATCCGACGCAGTTTCCCGTCCATCTACCATCGCCGACTGTCCTGCAACCTCTAACGAGACACTGACCAAAGGCCCTGTTCATGACCCAAGCCCTGGATACCGCCCGCCTGCATCTGCTGGAACCCGCCGGCCTCACCGAGGCCGACCTGGACCGGGTGCTCGGGACCCTGTGCGGTCCCGGGCTGGATGGGGGCGACCTGTATTTTCAGCTTTCCCGCCATGAGTCCTGGATGCTGGAGGACGGCATCGTCAAGGATGCCGGCTACAACATCGAGCAAGGGGTGGGGGTACGCGCCCTGTCCGGCGACAAGACCGGTTTTGCCTATTCCGACGAGATTCTGCTGCCCTCCCTGATGGAGGCGGCGCGCGCCGCTCGGGCCATCGGCCGGGATCATCGTGACGGCACGGTGCCGGTGCGTCGGCGGGAGGCGGGACACCGCCTGTATCTGCCGGTGGACCCCCTGGGGACCCTGGACGAGAATGCCAAGATCGATCTGTTGCAGCGCCTGGACGCGGAGGCCCGGCGTCAGGATCCCCGGGTGAGCCAGGTGATCGTCAGCCTGGCCGGGGTCCATGAGGTGGTGATGGTGATGCACACCGACGGTACCGTGGCGGCGGATGTGCGGCCCCTGGTGCGCCTGAACGTCCATGTCATCGCCGAGGACGCCAAGGGGCGCCGGGAGCAGGGCACCAGCGGCGGCGGTGGGCGCAGCGGTTACGAATTCTTTCTGGATCAGGATCGGGGCCTGGGCTATGCCCGGGAGGCGGTGCGTCAGGCCCTGGTGAATCTGGAGGCGGACGAGGCCCCGGCGGGCACCATGACCGTGGTGCTGGGGTCCGGCTGGCCCGGCGTGCTGCTCCACGAAGCCGTGGGCCACGGCCTGGAAGGTGACTTCAACCGCAAGGGTACCTCGGCCTTCAGCAACCGGCTGGGGCAGAAGGTGGCGGCATCCGGGGTGACGGTGGTGGATGACGGCACCCTGGCCGGGCGGCGCGGTTCACTGAACGTGGATGATGAAGGCATCCCCACCCAGTCCACGGTGCTGATCGAGGACGGCATCCTCAAGGGTTACATGCAGGACCGGCTCAATGCCGGGCTGATGGGGCTGGCGCCCACGGGCAACGGTCGCCGCGAGTCCTATGCCCATCTGCCCATGCCCCGCATGACCAATACCTACATGCTGGCGGGCGCCCATGACCCGGGCGAGATCATCGCCTCGGTGGACAAGGGGCTCTATGCGGTGAATTTCGGCGGTGGTCAGGTGGACATCACCTCCGGCAAGTTCGTCTTCTCCGCCTCGGAGGCCTATCTGATCGAAGGCGGCAAGGTGACCCGGCCGGTACGGGGTGCCACCCTGATCGGCAACGGTCCCGAGGTCATGAGCCGGATTTCCATGGTGGGCAATGACCTGGCCCTGGATACCGGCGTGGGTACCTGCGGCAAGGAAGGTCAGAGCGTGCCGGTGGGGGTCGGACAGCCGACCCTTCGGGTGGATGGTCTGACGGTGGGTGGTACCAGTCACTGACCGTCTGGCGACGGGCCGTCCGATGTCTGCATCGTGTCGGACACCAGGCGGAACAGGGCCCGGGATGCCCCGGGGCGCTGCGAGCGGGCGTCGGCGGCCAGTGCCGCCAGGCGCTTGCGGTTCACCCGGGGATACTCGTCGCAGAAGGTGGCCAGCGCCGTTTCCCCCTCGGTGATCAGGCGGTCCCGCCACTGCTCCATCCGGTGGAACCGTCGGGCCTGGGCACGGCGTGCCGCCTCCCTGGCCTCGATGGCCGCCTGGATGGGGCCGGTGTCCACCTGACGCATCAGCTTGCCGATATACTGGCGCTGTCGTCGCAGGGCCTCCTTGCGCAGGCCGCGGCAGTGGCGGAGGGCGTCCAGCAGGCGTTCCGGCAGGTCCAGGGCCTTGAGGTCCGCCTCGGAAAGCTCAAGCAGGGCCTCGCCCAGGTCCTTGGCGGCCTGAGCCTCCCGTTTGCGGGCACCGCGGCTGGGGCGGTCGAATTCATCCAGTTCATCATGGGTCGTCATGGGGCATAGTGTATCCCGAAGACGCCCTTCAACGAGCATCACCCACACCCATGACCAAAGGAGATCTCATGTCCGAACCCCAGACCCCGGTTCTCGATGCGCAGGCGCTGGAACAGCTCGTCGGGCAGGTCCTGGACGAGGCCCGTCGCGCCGGGGCCACGGCCGCCGAGGTGGCCGTCAGCCACGATACCGGCCTGTCGGTCAATGTCCGCCTGGGCGAGGTGGAAACCCTGGAGTTTCATCGTGACCAGGGTGTGGGCGTCACCGTCTACATCGGCCGGCGCAAGGGTTCCGCCAGCAGTTCCGATCTGCGTGCCCGATCCCTGCGGGAGGTGGCCGAGGCCGCCTGCCGGATCGCCCGCTATACCGCCGAGGATCCCTGTGCCGGCCTGGCCGACGCCGGGCTCATGGCCCGGGACTATCCCGCCCTGGATCTGGATCATCCCTGGGACCTGGAGGCCGATGACGCCATCGAGATCGCCCGACGCTGCGAGGCCGCGGCCCGCGCCGAGGATGCCCGGATCGTCAATTCGGAAGGCGGCAGCGTGAACACCTTTCGGGGCACCGCCATCTACGGCAACACCCATGGCTTCGTCGGCGGCTACGCCGCCACCCGGCATTCCCTGAGTTGCTCCGTGCTGGCGGGGGACGGCGGCACCATGGAGCGGGATTACTGGTACACCGTGGCCCGCGAGGCCGGTGCCCTGGAAACCCCCGAGTCCGTGGGGGTCGAGGCCGCCCGCCGGGCGGTGCGCCGTCTCAATGCCCGGCGTCTTTCCACCCGCCGCGTTCCCGTGCTCTATGCCCCGGATGTGGCCCGTTCCATGCTGGGGCATTTCGTCGCCGCCATCCGCGGCAGCGCCCTGTATCGCAAGTCCTCGTTCCTGGTGGACCGGCTGGGGGAGCGGATCTTTCCTGAGTTCGTGC
This sequence comes from Ectothiorhodospira shaposhnikovii, assembly GCF_022227765.1. GTDB lineage: Bacteria > Pseudomonadota > Gammaproteobacteria > Ectothiorhodospirales > Ectothiorhodospiraceae > Ectothiorhodospira. The sequence goes on from NZ_JAJMLZ010000001.1 coordinate 27,242, forward strand.
ACATCCACGAGCAGCCCCACATCCCCCGCGCCCTGGGCAGTGCCCCCTTCGACGGCGAGGGGGTGGCCACCCGGGCCAGGGATCTGGTCCGTGACGGCCGTCTGGAATCCTATGCCCTGGACAGCTACTCTGCCCGCAAACTGGGGATGGAAACCACGGGGAACGCCGGCGGCGTGCGCAATCTCACCATTGACCCGGGCACCGGGGATGCCCGGGCCCTGCTGCGGGAGATGGGCACGGGGCTGCTGGTGACCGAACTGATCGGTCACGGCATCAACATGGTCAACGGCGACTATTCCCGGGGCGCGGCCGGATTCTGGGTGGAAAACGGCGAGATCCTGTACCCGGTCTCGGAGATCACCGTGGCGGGCAATCTCAAGGACATGTTCATGAATCTGGTGGCCGTGGGTTCGGACGTGGACTTGCGCGCCAATATCCGGACCGGTTCCCTGCTGATCGACGGGCTCACCGTCGCCGGCGACTGACCCGAACCCGACCGGTTCCACAGCAATCCCACCCACGGTCTTGTTACCATAAGCCCTTCTCCCCTTGTGGGAGAGGGGGGTGGGGTGAGGGGCGGTCGTGGTTGCCGGGTTACCCTCTCCATTTCGCGATCATCCGGCCGGGGGAGCCATCGCATGCGCAAGACCAGGGACAGCATCATCTGGATGAGCGTCTTTCTGCTCGCGGTCATGGCGGCCGCGTTGCTGCTGTCCGGTCCCCTGCTGGCAGCCTTTCTGGCCAATCCAGCCTTCAATGGCATGATCCTGTTCGTGCTGCTGGTGGGACTGGTGGTGAACTACCGGCAGGTACTGATCCTCAATCCCGAGGTGCGCTGGATCGAGGCCTTCCGCGCCAGTGATGCCCCGGAGGCCGCCCAGCTCCCCCGTACCCGGCTGCTGGGGGCCATGGCCCGCCTGCTGACCGGGCGGCGCGGCGACCAGTTCACCCTGTCCACCGTCTCCATGCGCACCCTGCTGGACGGGATCCGGATGCGCCTGGACGAGTCCCGCGATCTGTCCCGCTATTTCATCGGTCTGCTGGTTTTCCTGGGGCTTTTGGGGACCTTCTGGGGTCTGCTGGATACCCTGCGGGGCGTGGGTGCGGTGATCTCGGACATGGGTATCGGCGGCGAGGACATGAACGGGGCCTTTGCCGCCCTGCAGAGCGGTCTGGAGAAACCCCTCTCGGGGCTGGGGACCGCCTTCAGCTCCTCCCTGTTCGGGCTGGCCGGCGCCCTGGTGCTGGGCTTTGTGGACCTGCAGGCGGGTCATGCCCAGAATCGCTTCTACAACGAATTGGAGGAATGGCTTTCGGGCCTCACCCGCCTTTCCACCGGCGCCCTGGTGTCGGAGGGGGAGGGGACGGTCCCGGCCTATATCCAGGCCCTGCTGGAACAGACTTCCGACAGCCTGGACAAGCTCCAGCGCCTGATGGCTCGGGGGGAGGAGGAGCGCCGGCTCACGGACCAGCGGCTGATCGCCCTGACCCAGGAAGTGGCGGAGGTGGCCCAGTTGGTACGCGGCGAGCAGAAGGCCATGCTCGGGCTGGCCCGCACCCAGTCGGAGCTGCAGGGGGTGCTGGAGCGATTGGCCGAAGCCACCGGCGCCCGTTCCGACAGTGAGCAGGAGATGAGCCGGCACCTGTCCGGGGTGGCCGATACCCTGTCGGAGCTGCGGGTGCAGCTGGGCGAGGACCGAGGGCATTTCATCAGCGTGCTGCGTGACGAGGTCCGCCTGATGACCCGCACGGCGGCCCGCCTGGGGGAAGGGGGGCGGGAGCGGGAATGATGATGCACTGTCCAGCGACACCCTCCGGAGCCTGCTGACCCCCCATGCTGCCCTCCAGTCGCCGCCGCAGTCGTGCCTCCCTGGACATCTGGCCCGGGTTCGTGGACGTGCTGGCCACCGTGGTGTTGGTCTTCGTCTTCCTGCTCATGCTGTTCGTGGTATCCCAGTTCCATCTCTCCGATGTCCTGCTCCAGCGGGACCAGACCGTGGAAACCCTGCACCAGCGCATCGGCGAGCTGTCCCGGACCCTGGCCCTGAAGGAGGCGGACAACGCACGCCTGGAAGGGCGCATCCACGCCCTCACCGCCACCCTGCAGACCACCTTCGAGGAGCGGGAGGCCGCCTTGCAGGCACGGGATGCGGACCGTCGGCTGCTGATGCAGGTCCAGGAAGACCTGACCCGGGAGCGGGTCCTGGGGATGGAAGCCCAGACGGACCTGGCGCAGTTGCAGTGGCAGCTGGAGCAGGTGCAGTTGCAGCTGACCGCCCTCAATCAGGCCCTGGAGGCGCGGGAGGCGGTGATCGTGGCCCAGCGGCTGCAGGTGGAGAACCTGGGTGAGCGCCTGAACCTCGCCCTGGCGGACCGGGTGCAGGAACTGGCCCGGTATCGCTCGGAATTTTTCGGGCGTTTGCGGGAGTCACTGGCGGACGTGGAGGATATCCAGATCGTCGGCGACCGTTTCCGGTTCCAGTCGGAGTTGTTCTTTGCCTCGGGTTCCGCCGATCTGGAGGCGGCGGGGCAGGCGCGGCTGGACCGGGTGGCGGTGCTGGTGCGGGAGATCGAGCAGCGCATCCCCGCGGACATCGATTGGGTGCTGATGGTGGAGGGGCATACGGATCGGCGCCCCATCCGCACCGAGCAGTTTCCGTCCAACTGGCAGCTTTCCACCGCCCGGGCGCAGCGCATCGTGGACTACCTGATCGATCGCGGGGTGGCGCCCCGGCGCCTGGCGGCGGCGGGGTATGGAGAGTTTCACCCCCTGGACCCGGCGGATACGCCGGCGGCACTGGCCCGCAACCGGCGCATCGAGATGCGCCTGACCAGCGCGCCGGAGCAGTGATCCCAAGCGTGTGGGGAGGGCCTTACGGCCCGAACACCCGGTCGCCCAGCCCCCATTTGCCGGCCAGGGTCTCGGCGGCATTGAGTATCTCTTCCGTGCGCGAGGGATGATTGAAGACCCCCCGGGCGATCCAGGCCAGGGCCGTGTCCCGGTCCGGGGCCAGGGACAGCAGATGGATCAATTCTCCGGCCTGGGCACCCAGAATCTCGCCCCCCAGCAGGGCGCCGGTGTCCATGTCCGCGATCAGGCGCACAAAGCCTTCGGTGTCATCCTGGCCCAGGGCGCTGGGGGACGTCGCGAAGGCGGCAAAACCCACCGCCGGTTCGTGTCCGGTGTCTTCCGCCATGGTTTCATCCATCCCCAGGCGGGCCAGTTCCAGGGCGCTGTAGACCACCATGGGCACCCGCAGCGGGTCCAGGTGTCGTGCCTGCCCGTCCCGGATGTGGCCGATGACGGTGGTGGCCTCGGCCAAGGCATGATTGGCGGTCATCCATTCACAGGCCACGTCGCCAATGGCGTAGATGTGAGGGACATCGGTTTGCAGCTGCCCGTTGCGGTGGATGAATCCCCGGTCGTCGGTGCGAATCCCGGCCTGCTCCAGCGCCAGCCCCTCGGTATGGGGGCGGCGTCCCGTCCCCAGGCAAACCCAGTCCACGGCAAGGGTCTCATCCCCTGTCAGGTGTAGCCGGACGTCGTCATCGGTCACCGTGATCGCCTCGAATCCGATGCCGCTGCGCAGGTGCAGCCCCTGCCGTGCCAGGGCTTGGGTCAGGGCATCCCGGGCCGGCCGGCTCAGGGGCAGGCGACGCAGCATGGGGGAACGGGCCAGCCAGGTGACCTGTCTCCCCAATTGACTGAAAATATAGGCAAACTCGGTGGCCACCACGCCGCTGCCGATCACCGCCACTCGCTCGCCCGGCGGCGGTGGGGCGTCGAACAGCATGTCCGTGGTGAGCACCTTGCCGGGGATGGCCTTGAAGGGGGCCGGTATCTGCGCCTGTCCGCCGGTGGCGATGATGACATGGTCGGCCCGGACCCGCTGGGCCGGCCGGTCGGGATGCGCCACCGACAGGTGTTGCGGATCCAGGAAGCGGGCGTGGCCGTCGAGTCGGGTCACCTTCAGGTGATGCAGGTAGTCCAGGTAGCGGGTCCGGATGCCGTCGACCACCCGGCGCTGATGCGCCCAGGCCCGGCCCAGGTCCGCCCGCAGTGGCCCATCGAGGCCGCGCCCGGCAAAGTGCGCCTGGGCCGCCATCAGGCGGGCGGTGTGATACCAGTCCTTCTTGGGCACACAGCCCCGGTTCAGGCAGCATCCGCCCCAGTCGGCCTTTTCGATGATGACCACGGACAGTCCCCGCAAGGCCCCCAGCACCGCCGCCCGGTAGCCGCCGGGGCCGGAGCCGATGACGGCCAGATCACAGGCCAGAACCGGGTCAGCGGTTGTCATGCCACTCCACCGACTGGATGGTCAGGACCAGCCGCTCACCGTCCTCCAGCTGTTCCAGGCGGACCGGCAGATAGTTGAGGCGGGGGGCGAACCAGGTACTGACGGTGGTATCCCGTTCCTCGTTGTAGCGGGTGACCGGGATGGCCTCCACCGCACCCATGGGGGTGTCGATGGTTTCGGGGGCTCCCACCGTGAATTCGTAGGTCCGGATGCGGTTGCGCTCGACGATGGTTTCCGTGAATTCACGCTGTCCGCTCCAGACGTCGTGGATCATGGAGAGCTGCAGGGCGAAGCGGTCGATGGCCCGGTCGGGAATGTCCAGCTCGAAGGCCCGGCCATTGTGGGTGCCGCTGGCCTTGAGGGCCTCCCAGTCGAAGCGGATCTCGGTGCGCCGGTCCCGGCTGGCGCCGGTATGACTGTAGAGGTATTCCTCGCTGCGTAGCCCGGCGGGGGTCAGTCGCAGGATGCTTTGCTCAATGATCTCGTCGTTGCGCACCCAGGACAGCATGCCGGTGGGCCGGACCCGGGCCCGATAGCGCAGTCGCTCCCCCTCCCGGGTCAGGGTGATCCTGGCCACCACCGACAGCCCCATCTTCTGCGCCCGGTATTCCGCCGTGTAGGAGGGCGGGACAAAGGGCAGGGTCTGGGCCTGGGCCGCCGGGACCAGCGCGGCCGCCAGCAGGGCGGTCAGCACCAGCGCGATCAGCGGTCGATGTCGCCGGATGCGCCGGATGCGATGCCGATCAGTCGTTCGCGGCGGGTGATTGAAGGGGAGCCTGCAAGGGTTGTTCATCAAACCATACCTGTCCGTTGCGAAGTGTCAGCCGACCCTGGCAGAACCACCGGACCACCTGGGGATAGGCCTGGTGCTCCTGTTGCTGTACCCGTGCCGCCAGGGTCTGCGGGGTGTCATCGGGCAGTACGGGTACGCTCGCCTGCAGGATGACCGGCCCGCCGTCCAGTTCCGTGTTGACGAAGTGGATGCTGCAGCCATGCTGTTGGACACCGGCCTCCAGGGCGCGTTCATGGGTGTGAAGACCACGAAAGTCCGGCAACAGGGAGGGATGGATATTGATCAGGCGACCTTCGTAATGGGCCACGAAGGCCGGGGTGAGCACGCGCATGAAGCCGGCGAGCACCACCAGGTCAGGCTGATGGCGGTCTATTGCCGCCATCAGGGCCTGATCGAAGGTGCCCCTGTCGGGGAAGTCCCGGTGATTGATCACCTGGGCCGGGATGTCGGCGCGACGGGCCCGGTCCAGTCCGGCCACCTCGGGACGGTTGCTGATCACGGCCCGGATCTCGCCGTGGATGCGGCCGTCGGCCGCGGCATCGATGAGGGCCTGCAGATTGGTGCCGGAGCCGGAGATGAGGACGACGATACCGGGTAACGGACTCCGACGCATCAGCGGGTCAGCTCCACGCGGGCTTCGCCTTCAGCGGCCGCGATGCCGCCCAGGCGCCAGCAGTCGATGCCGGCCTGGGTCATCAGGGCCTCGGTGGCGGCCACGGCAGCCTCCGGCAGCACCAGAATCATGCCCACACCGCAGTTGAAGGTGCGCAGCATCTCCCGTTCCTCGATGCCGCCGGCTTGCTGCAGCCACTGGAACACCGGGGGCCTTGGCCAGGCCTGGGGATCCACTGTTGCCACGGTGCCGGCGGGCATCACCCGGGGCAGGTTCTCCAAAATGCCCCCGCCGGTGATATGGGCCAGGGCGTGGACGGGCTGCTGACGCAGCAGCGCCAGCAAAGGCTTGACATAGATGCGGGTGGGGGCCATCAGGGCGTCACCCAGGGTGACCTCGCCGCAGGGGCTGTCCAGGTCCGCGCCGGTGATTTCCAGCAGGCGGCGGATCAGTGAATAGCCGTTGGAGTGGGGGCCGGAGGAGGCCAGGCCCAGCAGGACGTCACCCGGGCGGACCTGGCTGCCGTCGATGATGCGGGCCTTTTCCACGATGCCCACGGCGAAGCCGGCCAGGTCGTATTCGCCGGGTGCATACATGCCGGGCATCTCCGCGGTCTCGCCACCCACCAGGGCGCAGCCGCTCTCGGCGCAGCCATCGGCGATGCCCTTGACCACGTCCGCCGCGGTATCCACGTCCAGGCTGCCGGTGGCGTAGTAGTCGAGGAAGAACAGGGGTTCGGCGCCCTGAACGATGATGTCGTTCACGCACATGCCCACCAGATCGATGCCGATGGTGTCGTGGCGGCCCAGTTGCTGGGCCAGCTTGAGCTTGGTGCCCACGCCGTCGGTGCCGGAAACCAGGACCGGCTCCTTGTAATCCGCGATGGGCAGTTCGAACAGGGCGCCGAAACTGCCCAGGCCCGCCATGACACCGGGGCGGCGGGTACGCTGCGCATGGGGCTTGATGCGTTCCACCAGGGCGTTGCCCGCGTCGATGTCCACGCCGGCATCACGGTAGCTGATGCCCTGGGTGGGAGGAGTGTTTTTCTGGACCATGGAAAACTCTGACCTTGCGTGGGAGGGTGCAATGCGCTGATTGTGGGCCGGGTCGCCATGGGAGGCAATCGCCGGGCAGGATGTGCCCGGCGGTATTTTCGGCCCGCAGGGCGGTGATGTTACCAAGGGAGGGCGGGGCAAGCCATCTTCGCGGGTCGGTTGACACGGGCGAAAACCGCGACCGACGGGCTTGGCGCCAGGTCATTTGTGCTATTTTAACGGGTCCGACGCCTGCAGCCCTAGTCCCGAGCACAATGATGAGAACCCTGGTTTCACTTCGCTTGCTTGCTACGCTGTTCCTGTTGTCGGCCCTGGCGGCCGCCCCGGTGGTCGGGATTGCGGACACCGCTCCAGTTCTTGGGGAAGCCGAGGTGAGCGTGGCCTCCCGGGACCGCCCCGAACGCATGGAAGGTTTCAACCGGGCCCTGGCCCAGGTGGTCGTCCGGCTGACCGGGCGTCGCGACATGCTCGATGATTCCCGGGTCCTTGCCTTGCTTGAGCAGGCACCCCGTCACGTCCAGCAATATCGTTATCTTGACGGTCCCGACGAGGCCACCAGTCTGCTCTGGGTGCGTTTCGATGTCGGTGCGGTGGAACGGCATCTGCTGGAGGCGGGACTGCCGGTCTGGTCCGGGGATCGACCCGCCCTGCTGGTATGGCTGGGAGTTCAGGATCGACAGGAGCGCCGCCTGGTGTCATCGGCCGATGATCACCCCGCAAGATCCGCCCTGGAGCGGACCGCCCGGGAACGGGGGTTGCCGCTGCTGTTTCCGCTCATGGACCTGGAAGACCAGGGCCGCGTGACTCTGGCCGACGTGATGGGGGGATTCCATGAGCCCGTGATGGGGGCATCCCGTCGTTACGGTCCCGGCGGCGTTCTGGTGGCCCGGGTACAGCCTTCCGGCAGCCGCTGGCTGGCTCGAATGCAGCTCTATGCCGGCGAGGAATCCGCCCAGTGGCAGAGCGAGGGCGAGGATCAGGATGCCGCAATTGCCTCGGTCATGCATCAGGCGGCGGATCACCTGGGGCGGCGCCTGGCCGTTGCCGGCCTGCAGGTGGAGCGGGGCGGGGTCATGGTCAGTGTCGGCGGTGTGGACTCCCTGGCCGACTATCTTCGGGTGGTCAACTACCTGAGTGACATGGCCGTCGTGTCCCGTTTGCGGCCCCATGGCCTGACGCCGGACCGGGCCCTGTTCCTGGTCCAGGTGCGGGGTGGCGTGCGCGATCTGGAACGTGCCGCCCTGCTGGGCTCCACCCTGGTACCGGAGGCCGCGGAGGCGGCGGTGGACGGTATTGAAACCATCGGCTTCAGGTTATTGCGGTGAACTTGCGCCAGCTACCCAATGCCATCACCCTGATGCGGATCGCGTTGACGGGACCCATCATCTGGGCCCTCGCCACCCATCAGTACGTGCTGGTGCTGTGGCTGCTGCTCATCGCCGGTCTGTCCGACGGCCTGGATGGCTGGCTGGTCCGGCGCTACGGCTGGTATACCAAGCTGGGGGGGTATCTGGACCCCCTGGCGGACAAGATCCTCATGATGGGGACCTATTTCACCGTTGCCTGGACCGGGTTGCTGCCCTGGTGGCTGGTCGGGCTGGTGGTGGCGCGGGATGCCGTGATCGTGCTGGGGGCCATGGCCTTTCGGGCGGTGACCCGCAGCCTGGAAATGCAGCCGCTGTTCATCAGCAAGGCCAACACCTTTTTCCAGATCGTGCTGGTGCTGTCGGTGATCGTCAATGCCGGCGTACTGGCGCTGCCGGCCTGGTATCTGGACGGCATGTTGATGCTGGTGCTGTTCACCACCATCAGCAGCGGCCTGGCCTATGTCTTCACCTGGGGGCGCAAGGCCTACCTGCACTGGCGCTCAACGGCATGAATCAGGCGCATCCGGCCCCATTGCCGAGGGGTTCATGGCCCGTCAGCTGACCCTGGACGTCACCCTCCGTGACGGTACGGACTTCGATACCTTTCACCCGGGGGGGCAGGCCCTCGTGCCCGAAGCGGTCAGGGGGCTGGCGCGGGGCACGGGAGAGCGGCAGCTGTACCTGTTTGGTGACCCTGGTGCGGGCAAGACCCACTTGCTGCATGCCGCCTGCCATGAGGTGGCGGAATGGGGCGGGCGGGTGGCCTACCTGCCCATGGGTATCACCGCCGGTGCCGGCCCGGACCTGCTGGAGGGCTGGCAGGGCGTGGACCTGATCGCTCTGGACGACCTGGACCGGATGCCCTGGGAGCCCGATCTGGAGCAGGCCCTGTTCAATCTGATCAACAGCGTGCGCGACACGGGCGGGCGCCTTCTGATGGCGTCGCGTACCGCGCCTCAGTCCCTGCCGGTCGCGTTGCCGGACCTCCGTTCACGCCTGCTGTGGGGGGCGGTCTTTCAGTTGCGCGTGCTGGGCGATGCGCATAAATGCGAGGCCCTGATGGCGCGGGCCCGGCGGCGCGGATTCGATCTGTCTCCGGAGGTCTGTGACTATCTGCTGCGCCACCATCGTCGGGACCTGCCTTCCCTGATCGCCCTGCTGGACCAACTGGACAGGGAGTCCCTGGCCACCCGGCGCCGGGTGACGGTGCGGTTCGTCAAGCATATTCTGGGGGGTGTCTAGCGCACCGGATCAGCGTTTTTTCATGGTCTGTGCAAACCCGACGCATCCCGCGAACAGGGCCAGGCTGAGCAGGACCATGAGCACCCCGTAAAGGCGCTGCTCGCCGGCTGCCGCCAGGGCACTGCCGATCAGGACGTAGGGCAGGCTCAGCAGGCTCGTCCAGATATGGGTTTGAGGACGGGCATGGAGCAGCCCCCGCAGGGGCAGCAGCAGCGGCCCCAGCAGCAGCACCAGCAGGATCGCCCGGGGGAACTGTTCCGGCGGGGCGATCCAGAGGGTCCAGAGGAAGATCAGGCCGAACAGCCCCAGGTGGCCGGCCAGGGCCAGCCGGTGATATCCGTTCCGCTTCATTCCCGGCTTCCTTGCGCAAGGCTCAGGGCTGTTCGTGCCAGGCGCCGCCCCAGGGCGTGGCACAGGATTCGTTCATGGTCCGTCAGCGGATTGTTGCCTTGGGCGCCGGCCACGTGGCTGGCGCCGTAAGGGGTGCCGCCCGAGGTGGTTTCGCTCAGGGCCGGCTCGGTATACGGAATACCGGTGATCAGCATGCCGTGGTGGAGCAGGGGAATGATCATGTTGAGCAGGGTGGACTCCTGGCCGCCATGCTGGGTGGCGGTGGAAGTGAACACCCCCGCCGGCTTGCCCACCAGTGTGCCCGCCAGCCACAGGCTGCTGCTCTGGTCCAGAAAGTACTTCATGGGGGCGGCCATGTTGCCGAAGCGGGTGGGGGAACCCAGGGCCAGACCCCGACATTCCCTCAGGTCGTCCAGGGTGGCGTAGGGGGGGCCTTCGGCGGGAATGTCCTCGTCGACGGCTTCGCAGGTGGCCGATACGGGCGGCACGGTGCGCAGGCGGGCGGTGCAGTGCTTCACTTCTTCGACGCCACGGGCCACATGGCGCGCCATCTGGGCGGTGGCGCCGAACCGACTGTAATACAGCACCAGGATCTCGATGTCGGGAGTCTGACTCATGGAAAAGGCCTCGCGGGTCGGAGGTACATTGAGGAAGTTCACGAAATTACAACAGGTTTTGACTGTAGGTAGTTGTTGTCTTGACGTTTTTTGGGTCAGGTGCTAGTGTCTTTTTTACACCCAGGCAGTGTGTCACCGCATCGTGCCCACCAGATCCCGCCATCGACCCTTGTTCCGGCACCTGTTGATCGCAGTATACGTGACGTTGCTGGTCACGGGATGTGCCACCATGGCACCGGTACAGGAAATGAGCGATGCCCGGCAGGCCCTCAGGGCGGCTGAGGAAGTGGGGGCGCCCGTGCGTGCCTCCGAGACCTATGAGCGGTCCCGGAGTCTGCTGGAACAGGCAGAGAGCAGTCTCTCCGCCGGGGAGTTCCAGGCGGCCCGCCGCCAGGCCAGGGAGGCCAGGGCACTGGCCATCGAGGCACGCATCCGCGCCGCCGAGTGATCCTGGAACAGGGGTGCTTGTGCCGGACGGGCCACCGTCCATTCGCCATGTCCGCTTTCATCGTATAAAATCATGGTAAAGGCCCTTGAAGGGTCACCCCTCGCACACGTCTCAAATGGAGCTCTAGCCGTGAATACCAAAAAGAACATGATTCTGCTCGCCGGTCTGGCTTCGGCGGCTCTGATGGCGGGCTGCGCCAGTGTGTCCGAGGTTCCCGTCGGCACTGCCTATGTGGTGGACGGCAGCGGGGCCTACGCACGTAGCGCCGCCTCCGGGGAGTGCGTCCGCACCGGTTACTGGACCCGCGATGCCGCCAACGAAGTCTGTGATCCGGACCTGTTCGTCCGGGCACCGGCCCCCGCGCCGGCTCCGGCTCCCGCGCCGGCCCCCGCACCGGCACCGGCCCCCGCGGCCGAACCCACCCACATGACCTATGAAGTGGTTCGCGGTGACAGCCTCTGGAAGATCTCCGGTCGCAGTTCCGTCTACGGCAACCCCTATCAGTGGCCGCTGATCTACCGGGCCAATGCGGATCAGATCCGTGATGCGGACCTCATCTTCCCCGGTCAGCGCCTGAAGATCGAGCTGCGTCCGTCCGCCGCGGATGTGGACGCCGCCGTGCACCATGCCCGTACCCGCGGTGCCTGGGCCGTCGGTCCGGTGGAGCGTTCCGACCTGCGTTACCTGGATCAGTACGGTCTGACCCCCAAGCGCTGATATCCGGCGCCGTCTTGCTGAAAGCCTTGAAAAGGCCCGCTTGCGCGGGCCTTTTTTTGCAGAGGAGTCATCATTCGTGTCCGTGAAGTCCCATGACGAAGTGGCCTGTCTTTGCCGGGTGTCCGGCAAGGTGCAGGGTGTCTATTTCCGTGTCTCCACCCAGCATCAGGCCGTATCGTTGGGATTGCGTGGCCACGCAATCAATCTGCCTGACGGACGGGTGGAAGTCGTGGTTGCCGGACCCGCGGGCAAGGTGGACCGGCTCAAGGCATGGCTGCATGAGGGGCCTGCTCAGGCGCGGGTGGATCAGGTGTCCTGCGAGCCCTTTACGGGTCCGGTGGCGGAAGGCTTCATCACCGGTTGAACATACCTGCCGTTTCAGTATCTGGCCTGGGGCAGGATGACGGTGAGGGTTTCCATGAAGCGCCAGCCCACGTTGGCGCGGCAGTCCTCCCCATCTTCCGGGTCCAGGCCCAAGCGCTCCCAGATCGCATCGGGAATCTCCTCGTTCCGGGGGCCGAATTCACTGAAACAACCCTGTTCGGTGCGATTGCTCAGCATGTCCGCCAGATAAACCAGGGTGGCCTCCAGCCCGGTTCCTAGTGCCCTGTCGGGTTGGTGGTGCAGTCTGATGGCTGTTCGCAGGCTTTCCGGCAGACCCCATCGGGTCAGCAGTTCCGCCCCCACGTCGGCATGATCAAAACCCAGGATTTCCCTTTCGTGGCTTGCCAGCAGCGGCTCGCATCCCCGGGTGATCAGCATGGTTTCCCGCAGCAGGTCGGGGTGGCGCCCATACAGGACCAGGCTGCCCACGTCATGGAGCAATCCGGCCACGAACAGCCGTTCCGGATGCAGCACGTTGCAGCGCTGGGCCAGATCATGGGCGATCAGGGCGGTGAACACGCTGTGTCTCCAAAACACGGCCATGTTGACCAGTTCGCAGGGCAGACGGGAAAAGGTATGGGTGGCGGTGACCGCCAGTGCCAGATGATAGAGGGCCCGGGTGCCGATCACGGCGATGGCCCGGCTGACGGTCTCCACGCGCTGAGGCAGACCGTACATGGCCGAATTGGCCAGGCGCAGGATCTGTGCGCTCAGGTTCGGATCCTGTGCCACAATGGCCGCCAGGGAACTTGCGGTACTGCCGGGTGCATCCAGGGCCGAGCGCAGGCGAATGATGATCTCCGGCGGCGAAACCAGTCCGGAGACATCCTCAAGCAGGTCGTCCAGGTCGCACCGTCTGTCGGGAGGATTGCCCATGTTACTGATCATCCATGGAAATTTTGAAGTGGATACGGGTCTGACAGGAGTAATATGAACTATAAGGCTCACAAGTCAACCGCAGTCCGTCGCCCCCGCCGGTCGGTACGATCCGCCTGCCCAGGTGTCAGCCATGAATGAGAAAGCCCGTGAGAATGTGATCGCCTTCAACGCCGCGGCGCGGCGCGGCGGCCAGCAGGCCGCCCCCTTCCAGATTCTCGGCCGTTGCCGGAACCTGGCCTCCCGTCACGTGGAGCCTCTGCTCAAGGAAATGCTGGACGGTGCCGACGATGCGCTGTTCAGGCTGGCGGAAAAGGCCGAGGACAATCGCTCCCAGACCACTTTCTTTGATGCCATGCGCGCCCTGCGTCGTCAGCGTTCCACCATGGAAAGCGAGTATGTGACCCAGATTGCGCGGGTATTCGATGCCTGCATGCGCCCAGGCCCCGGTGGCTGGAAAACGGCCCCGGCCTCCACGGATGAACTCTCCCTGGTGGCCTCCGATGAGCTGGAGGAGAATCTGGCCATCGAGGGCATGGTGGCGAAGGTGCGTCGCATCAGCGAGGCCGAGCTCCATGCGGTGCGTCGGCGTCTGGGAGCGGTGATGGACCGCCCCGGCCTCGGGGAAGACGACAATCCCCTCGACCCCAAGGCTTTCTGTCATGCCTTTCGGGATGCGATGCACGTGCTGGATGTGGATATCCGGATCAGGCTGATCATCTACAAGTTGTTCGACCAGTTCGTGATCGGCCATCTGCCGCCTCTGTATCAGGAGGTCAATCGCTATCTGCAGGAGATGGGGATCCTGCCGGATCTGCGGCCGGAGGGCCGGTTTTCCGCGCCCGCCGCAACCGGTGGTACCGCGCGGGACGAGGCGGCCGAAAGAGGCGGGTGGTCGGCACCGGCGCAGGAGCCTGCCGGCGGGACTTCCGGCGAGGAGGGAGATCTCTTGCTGCTGCTGGAAAGGTTGGCCCGTGGTGGGGGAGGCTACCCGTCGGCGACCGGTCATCACCCGGGCGGTACCGCGGTCGGCAGACCGGTTTCGGGTCCCGGGACCGCCATCACCACGGCGGACGCCGGAGCCCTGCTGTCGGCATTGTCCGCCATTCCTCTCAACCAGCTTGCCGTCGAGGGACGCACCGTGCCCGTTGCGGATCTCAAGGGGGCGGTGATCACCGCGCTCAACCCCGACGGCGGCCAGGCGGTGGCCATCAACCGGACCGACGAATCGGCCATCGACATCGTCTCCATGCTGTTCGAGTTCGTCTTCGATGACCCGGCACTGCCCGCGCCCATCAAGGAGCTGATCGGTCGCCTGCAGATCCCCCTGCTGAAAGTGGCCATCCTCGACAAGAGTTTCTTCAGCCGCAAGCGCCATCCCGCCCGTCGCCTCCTCAGTGAGCTGTCCCGAGCCGGCGTGGGCTGGTCCGAGTCGTCCGATGAGGGGGGTGAGCTGCGAGCCAGGATCGAGTCGGTGGTGGAGCGTCTGCTGGATGAGTTCGAGGATGACGTGGGTCTGTTCGAAGAGGTCTTGGCGGACTTCCAGTCCTTTTGTGCCTCCCAGGCCGAACGGGCCGGCCGTCGGGAGGAGGAAACGGCTCAGGTCGCCCAGGGGCGTGAACAGTTACTGGTGGCCAAGGCCGTGGCCGGTGAAGCCATCGAGCATGTTCTGGACGGCCAGAGCTTGCCGCCGGCCGTCCACCGCCTGCTGGAGGGTACCTGGAAGGACTTGTTGGTGCTGATCCATCTCAGGCACGGGGAACACGGTCCCCTCTGGCAGAAGGCCCTGAACGTGGCGTCACTGTTGGTCTGGAGCCTGATTCCCAAGCAGGGCGAGGAGGAACGGGAGCAGTTGACCCGGTTGTTGCCTTCCCTGCTCAAGTCCCTTCAGGAGGGCATGAACCGGATGTCCCTGCCGCAGGCCGAGCAGCAGGAGATCCTCGGGATGCTGGCCGCCGAGCATACGCGCATGGTGAAGGAGAAGATGTCCGGGGGGAGTGCATCGACGGTGCCCGTCGTCTCCGGTGAGGCCTCCGCCGAAATTGTCGCCGAATCTTCCCCCGTCACGGCGGATCCTGTCCCCACGGATGGGCGCAGTTTCATGGCCCGCAAGGTGGCGGAAATCAATCAGCGCATCGCCGAGGGGTGTTTCCAGGTCTTTCCCGATGAATCACCCGCCGGGGGGGATGCCGAGTCCGCGACCGTGGATGATCTGCACCTGCTCACGGCCCGGGAACTCAGCGAGGGCACCTGGCTGGAGATCGAGGATGAGGAACTGGGCAAGACCCGGCGCATGAAACTGTCCTGGAAGAGCCTGATCAGCGGCAAGTACTTCTTCGTCAATCAGCAGGGACTCAAGGTGCGGGAAATGACGGTACATGCCCTGGCGGCGGAATTTCGTGCCGGTCGTGCCCGCGTCATCGAGGACGTGCCTGTGTTCGACCGGGCCATCAGTCGGTTGATGGCGCAGTTGAAAGAGAACCCGGGTTGATCTTCGGTCCCCGGGCGCCGTTCGTCGGTGGCGCCCCCGGCGCTATTGTGGTTTTATAGGCGGGTTTTTCCCTCGCAACCACAAGGGTGTCCGGAATCATGGTGACCAAGAACCGTTCTCCGTACCGCGCCGTACTGCTGATCCTCGTGTTGATCTGCGGGATGGTGGCCCCCGCGATGGCCGCCGAACCGATCCGGATCGGCGCCCTGGTGTCCGCCACCGGGCCGGCCTCCTTTCTGGGGGACCCCGAACTCAAGACCCTGGAAATGTATGTGGAGCGCATCAACGCGTCGGGCGGCGTCATCGGCAGGCCCCTGCGTCTGTTCCACTACGATGACGGCGGCAACGCCAACGAGGCCCGCAACTTCGCCAATCGCCTGCTGCGTTCCGACCGGGTGGACCTGATCATCGGCGGCAGTACCACCGGCACCACCATGGCCGCCGTGCCCCTGGTGGAACGGGCCGGTCGTCCCATGATCTCCATGGCCGGCGCCCTGGTGATCACCGAGCCGGTCCGCCCCTGGATCTTCAAGACCCCGCAGTCCGACCGCATGGCCGCCGAACGGGTGCTGGCCGACATGCAATCCCGCGGCATCACCGGTATCGGCCTCATTTCGGGCACCGACGGTTTCGGCCGTTCCGGCCGGGAGCAGACCCTGGCGGTGGCCGCCGATTTCGGCATTCAGGTGCTGGCGGATCAGACCTATGGTCCCCAGGACACGGACATGACCGCCCAGCTCACCCGGATCCGCAACACCCCGGGCGTGCAGGCCGTATTCAACTTCGGTTTCGGTCAGGGGCCCGCCATCGTCACCCGCAACTATGCCCATCTGGGGATCGAACTGCCCTTCTATCAGTCCCACGGCGTGGCCTCCGACCGCTTCCTGGATCTGGCCGGTTCCGCCGCCGAAGGGGTGCGCCTGCCGGCTTCCGCCCTGCTGGTCCCCGACGCCCTGCCCGATGATGACCCGCAAAAGCAGGTGGTGCAGGATTACAAGGCCGCCTACGAGGCCCGCTGGAACCTGTCGGTGTCCACTTTCGGCGGCTATGCCTACGACGCCCTGATGCTGGCGGTGGCCGCCATCGAGGCCGCCGGCACCACCGAGCCCGAGGCGGTCCGTTCCGCCCTGGAGCAGATCCAGGGTCATGTGGGGGTCACCGGCATATTCAACATGTCACCGGATGACCACAACGGCCTGGCGCCCGAGTCCTTCCGCCTGCTGGAAGTCCGTGACGGACAGTGGGTACTGGTTGACTGATCGTCCGGGGGGCGGACGCGTGCCGCCCCTCCCCGTGACTCACTTTCCCGACACAACATCCACTCTGGTTCATTCATGTTTGCCGAGTTTCTCCAGTACCTCTTTTCGGGCGTCACCATCGGCGCCACCTATGCCCTGGTGGCCCTGGGTTTCACCCTGGTCTACAACGCCAGCCATGTGATCAATTTCGCCCAGGGTGAGTTCCTCATGATCGGCGGCATGTCCACGGTCTCCCTGCTGGCCATGGGGGTGCCTCTGCCGCTGGCCATCGCCATGGCCGTGGCCCTGGCGGCCGTGCTGGGGGTGGCGTTGCACAAGCTGGCCATCGCCCCCGCCCGCAAGGCGGACGTGATCACCCTGATCATCATCACCATCGGGGCTTCCATCTTCCTGCGCGGGCTGGCGCAGATCATCTGGGGCAAGGAATTTCATGCCATGCCCAGCTTCAGTGCCACGGAGTCGGTGAACGTGCTGGGTGCCGTCATGTACACCCAGAGCCTGTGGGTGCTGGCGGTGGCCGGTGTCCTGGTCCTGCTGCTGGCCCTGTTCTTTACCCGTACCCTGATGGGCAAGGCCATCCTGGCCACTTCCATGAACCCCGGGGCGGCCCGCCTGATGGGGATCCGCACCCAGTTCGTGCTCATGCTGGCCTTCATGCTGGCGGCGGTTCTGGGGGCCATGGCCGGGATCATGGTGGCTCCCGTCACTCTGACCGCCTATGACATCGGCATCATGCTGGGGCTCAAGGGTTTTGTGGCCGCGGCCATCGGCGGCATGGGCAGCGGAGTGGGGGCTGTGGTGGGCGGTCTTTTGCTGGGGATTGCCGAGGCCATGACCGCGGGCTACATCTCCTCCGACTACAAGGATGCGGTGGCCTTTCTGCTGATCCTGTTGATCCTGTTCTTCATGCCCCGCGGTCTGTTCGGTGCTCGTGTGGCGGAGCGTGTCTGATGGCGTTGCGACTGCCTGAACGCGTGCCGGGCCTGCCGGTGCTGGCCCTGGTGCTCCTGCTGGTGCCCCTGTTCCTGGGTAACGAATTTCACCTGGACATCGCCACCCAGATCGCCCTGATCGCCGCCACCGTGGTGGGCCTGAACCTTCTGGTGGGCTACGGCGGTCAGGTGAGCCTGGGTCATGCGGCCTTCTTCGGCATGGGGGCCTATGCCAGTGCCATTCTCACCGGCACCTATGGCTGGACCTCGATCCCGGCGCTGCTTTGCGGCGCGCTGCTGGTGGCTGTCCTGGCCTGGACCCTGGGACGTCCCATCCTGCGGCTCAAGGGACACTATCTGTCCATGGCCACCCTGGGCATGGGCATCATCATCGCCATCGTCATCAACAACGAGGGCTGGCTCACCGGCGGACCTGACGGCCTGGCGGTGGAGCCCCTCACGGTGATGGGCGCCGAGCTGAGCATTTTCGATCATTACTCCCTGCTGGGTCTGGAAGTCTCCGGGGCGCTGCTCTGGTACGGCCTGGCGGCCCTGTTGTTGCTGCTGGCGGTCTGGATCGCCCAGAACCTGGTGGATTCACCCATCGGGCGGGCCCTGCGGGCAGTGCACGGTTCCGAGGTGGCGGCCCGGGTGGTGGGGGTGGATACTTCCCATTACAAGCTGCTGATCTTCGTGATCTCCGCGGTCTATGCCAGCGTCATGGGCAGTTTCTATGCCCATTACACCGGTTTCATCACCCCCCAGGTGGCGTCCTTCGAGCATTCCATCGAACTCATCACCATGGTGGTGCTGGGAGGCATGGCCTCCACCTACGGCGTCATCCTGGGCGCGGTGCTGCTGATGCTGCTGCCCCAGTTGCTGACGGATTTTCAGGACTACGAGATGATGATGTTCGGCCTGATCCTGATGCTGACCATGATCTTCATGCCCAAGGGGCTATTGCCCACCCTGAGCGAGGCCGTCAGGCGTCTGCGGCCGCGGCCGGCCTCCGCCCCGGCGTCCGGGCAGGAGTAGGAGCATGAATCAGAGCGTGCAACAGACCGAAACGTCCCGTGACGACACCGCCCGGCCGGCCCCTCTGCTGGAAGTCCGGGGCCTTGGCAAGGCCTTTGGCGGCGTCCATGCGGTGGATGACCTGAGCTTCCGGATCCTGCCAGGAGAAGTCTATGCGGTGATCGGACCCAACGGGGCCGGCAAGACCACCCTGTTCAATCTCATCACCGGCCTGTACCAGCCTGATCAGGGGGAAATCTCCCTTAAAGGTGAAGCGGTGCAGGGATTGCCACCGGAGCGCCTAGCGCGGCTGGGCATGTCCCGGACCTTCCAGAACCTGCAGATTTGCATGAACATGACCGCCCTGGAAAACGTCATGCTGGGCCGGCATCTGCATCTCAAGCGCAATTTCCTGGCGGCCCTGCTGCGCTGGCCCAGTCTGCGGGCCAGTGAGCGGACCTGCCGGGCGCAGGCGGAGGAACTGATCCGGTTCGTCGGCTGCGGCGACTATGTGGATGCCGATGCCGCCGCCATGCCCTACGGTGCCCTCAAGCGCCTGGAGATCGCCCGCGCCCTGGCCACCCAGCCCTCCATCCTGCTGCTGGACGAACCGGCGGCGGGGTTGAACTCCACCGAGACCGCCGCCCTGGAACAGCTCATCCGCAAGGTGGCGGCCGGCGGCATCACCGTGGTCCTGGTGGAGCACGACATGAAACTGGTGATGTCGATTTCCGACCGGGTGCTGGTGCTGGATTACGGCCGCAAGTTGGCCGAGGGCACGCCCCGGGAAATCCGCGACAACCCGGACGTGATCGCCGCCTACCTGGGCGGCTAGTTCCGACCACGTACCCCTCATTGCCAGCCGGAATCCCATGACCGAGCATCGCCACGATCCCCGCGAACAGGCCGTCCACATCATCACCCGGGAACATCTGAACCTGTGGCGCATCATCCTGTTGCTGGAGCGTCTGCAAAAGGATATCGATGATGAGGCCCAGGCCCCGGACGAGGTCCTGAT
This sequence comes from Ectothiorhodospira shaposhnikovii, assembly GCF_022227765.1. Classification (GTDB taxonomy): domain Bacteria; phylum Pseudomonadota; class Gammaproteobacteria; order Ectothiorhodospirales; family Ectothiorhodospiraceae; genus Ectothiorhodospira. Next base: position 46,717 of record NZ_JAJMLZ010000001.1, read on the forward strand.
CAACGCCATCCTGGACTATTTCGAGCACTTCTCTGAACGGGTGCAGAGTCGTCCCAACGAGATCCTGCTGTTCCAGTGCCTGCGGGCACGGGCCCCCGAGGGCATTCCCGCGTTGGACGAGCTGGAACAGGACTACCTCACCGCCCATGACGCCCTGCAGCGTCTGCGCACCCTGTTGCACGAGAGCCTGGACGACTGGCCGCGGGGCAGGGACCCCTTCATCCAGGCCATGTTCCGGTTCACCCAGACCCTGCGTCGCCACGTCCTGCAGGAGGAACGGGTGCTCATCCCCCAGGCCCGGGCATTGCTGGACGAGTCGGACTGGGAGCGGATCGCCCAGGCCAAGGATCAGTACGACGATCCCCTGTTCGGCGAGCGGGTACGGGAGGAGTTCAAGGAACTGCGCCACCGCATCATCAACATGGCCCCCGAGCACGTGGGCGGGCTGGGTATCGATCACCCCCGGCGCCTGGACCCGGCACCGGCCCGGGAGGCCCTGCTGGAGGTGCGGGGCCTGGTCACCTCCTATGGTCGTATCGAGGTGCTGCATGAAGTGGACCTGACCATCTGCCGGGGCGAGATCGTCTCCCTGGTGGGGGCCAACGGCGCGGGCAAGAGCACCCTGCTCATGACCCTGTCCGGTCTGCAGCCGGTGGACCGGGGCGGACTGGCCTACGCCGGGGCGGACCTGACCCGTCTGCCGGCCCATCAGCGGGTGGCCATGGGCATCGTGCAGGTGCCCGAGGGGCGGCAGGTGTTCCGGGACCTGAGCGTGCACGACAACCTGCGCCTGGGGGCCTTCACCCGCAAGGGTGGGGCGGAGGTGAACGAGGATCTGGAGCGGATCTACAACCGCTTCCCCATCCTGCGGCAGAAGCGCCATCAGCTGGCGGGGATGCTCTCCGGCGGGCAGCAGCAGATGCTGGCCATGGGGCGGGCCCTGATGGCCCGGCCCCGGCTGCTGCTGCTGGACGAGCCGAGCATGGGGCTGGCGCCCCTGATCGTGGAAGAGATCTTCGACATCATCCGCGAGCTCAACGGCGAAGGGATCACCGTATTTCTGGTGGAGCAGAACGCCTCCCAGGCCCTGGCCATCTCCGACCGGGCCTATGTCCTGGAAGCGGGCAGGGTGGTGCTGGAAGGCGCCGGCCGCGACCTGCTGGAGGACGACAAGGTCAAGGCGGCGTATCTGGGCATCTGATGCTGTTGAGGATCAGGCCGCGTCTTGCATGGCTGCAAGTTCATAAAGGCGTGAAGAATCAGCAGGCTGTCATCATGATCGGCGAGGCTGCTACCTATCCAGATATCTGATCCGTGGACTCCCGCTTTCGCGGGAGTGACGACCCGGTGAATTCCCGCCCGTCATTCCTGCCCCAGTCATTCCCGCGAAAGCGGGAATCCGGAGACGTGACAGAAAACCCTGGGCTCCCGCCGGGCGAGGGGGACGGCTGATGTCACCGCCCCAGCCGCTCCAGAAGGAACGGTTCCAGCGCCGCCATGGGGACCATGGTGGCCTCCGCATCCCGGCGGCCCTTGTACTCCACCTCGCCCGCATCCAGGCCCCGTTCGCCCAGCACGATCCGGTGCGGGATGCCGATCAGCTCCATGTCCGCGAACATGACCCCGGGCCGGGCGTTGCGGTCGTCCATGAGTACTTCGATACCGGCCGCCTGCAGGCGCTGGTACAGGTCCTCGGCGGCTTCCCGCAGGCGCTGGGACTTGTGAGCGTTGATGGGGCACAGGGCCACCTGGAAGGGGGCCAGGGCGGCGGGCCAGATGATGCCCCGCTCGTCATGGTTCTGCTCGATGGCCGCGGCCACCACCCGGGAGACACCGATGCCGTAGCAGCCCATGGTGACCACCAGGGAGCGGCCCTGCTCGTCCAGTACCGTGGCATTCATGGCCTTGCTGTACTTGTCCCCCAGCTGGAAGATGTGGCCCACCTCGATGCCGCGGCGGATCTCCAGGGTGCCCAGGCCGTCCGGGCTGGGGTCGCCGGCCACCACGTTGCGCAGATCCGCCACCGTGGGCAGGGGCACGTCCCGTTCCCAGTTGATGCCGAACAGATGCTTGCCGTCCTGGTTGGCGCCGGCGGCAAAGTCGCTCATCATCGCTACCGACCGGTCGACGATGCAGGGGATGGGCAGGTTGACGGGACCCAGGGAGCCGGGGCCGGCACCGATCACCGCGCGGATCTCCGCCTCCCCGGCCATGCGCAGGGGGGAGGCCACTTGGGGCAGCTTTTCCGCCTTGAGGGCATTGAGTTCATGGTCGCCGCGCACCACCAGGGCGATGAGCTGAGTGGCGGTTTCTTCCGAGGCGGCCACCACCAGGGTCTTGATGGTCCGTTCGACGGGCAGGTCATGGCCGTCGACCAGTTCCTGGATGGTACGCACGTTGGGGGTGTCCACCATGCGCATGTCCTCGGTGGGGGCGGGCCGCTCCCCGGTCGGGGCCACGGCTTCGGCCAGTTCCACGTTGGCGGCATAGTCGCTGCTGTCGGAGAAGGCGATGGCATCCTCGCCGGAGGCGGCCAGGACGTGGAATTCGTGGGACTTGCTGCCGCCGATGGCGCCGGTATCCGCATGCACGGCCCGAAAATCCAGGCCGCAGCGCTGGAAGATTCGGGAGTAGGCGGCATGCATCAGGTCGTAGGTCTGTTGCAGGCTCTCGGCATCGGCGTGGAAGGAGTAGGCATCCTTCATCAGGAATTCCCGCGCCCGCATGATGCCGAAGCGGGGACGGATCTCGTCCCGGAACTTGGTCTGGATCTGGTAATAGTTCACCGGCAGTTGACGATAGCTGTTCACTTCACGCCGCACCAGGTCGGTGATCACCTCTTCGTGGGTGGGGCCGAAGCAGAACTCCCGGTCATGGCGATCCCGCAAGCGCAGCAGTTCATGTCCGTACAGCTCCCAGCGCCCCGACTCCTGCCACAGCTCCGCCGGCTGCACCGCCGGCATCAGTACCTCCAGGGCACCGGCCCGGTTCATCTCCTCGCGCACGATGGCCTCCACCTTGCGCAGTACCCGCAGCCCCAGGGGCATCCAGGTATACAGGCCGGAGGCCAGGCGGCGAACGTAGCCGGCCCGCAGCATGAGCTGGTGGCTGATGACCTCGGCGTCGGCGGGGGTCTCTTTCAGGGTGGCCAGGGGAAACTGGGATACTCGCATGCGGGGGTGTCCGGATCATGATCTGTGGAAAGGGAATGGGATAAATTTACCATGAACGGGGGGCGGGGATGATTTTCCCGGGCCACGGGTGCCGTTCCGGGATGGCCGCCTTTTGATGACGCGCAATCCATGCTAAATTAGCGAAAACTAATATTCCATGGGCCCTCGGCAAGATGTCCGAAGGCACGATCCTCACGGAGATCCGCGTCATGATCCACTCAGGCCTGCGCCGGTTGTTCACCGGCATGCTTCTCATCTGGGCCGCGTCCGCCCTGGCCGCCCCTGATCCGGCCACCGTCCCCGCCACCCGTCACCTGTTGCCCGCCGAGCAGGTCTTCGATGGCCGGGTGGAAGCGGTGCGGCAGGCCACGGTATCGGCCCAGACCAGCGGCCGGGTCATGGAGGTCCTGTATGACGTGGACGATTTCGTGGAGGCGGGGGCGGTCATCATCCGTCTGCGGGACACCGAACAGCGTGCCCGTCTGGATCAGGCCGAGGCCGGCCTGCGGGAATCCCAGGCCCGCTTCAACGAGGCCCGGACCGAGTTTGATCGGGTACAGGGCATCTTCGAGCGCCAGCTCATCTCCCGTGCCGAGATGGACCGGGCCACCGCCGCGCTGGAAGCGGCACGAGCCCGCCTGGAATCCGCCCGCGCCGCCCGTGACGGCGCCCGTGAGGAACTGGACTATACCCAGGTGCGCGCCCCCTACGCGGGCATCGTCACCCGGCGTCATGTGGAAGTGGGCGAGAGCGTCAGTCCCGGTCAGCCGCTGCTGTCGGGCATCTCCCTGGAGTTTCTGCGGGTGACCACGGAAGTACCCCAGCGCTTCATCAACCCGGTGCGTCGGTATCAGAGCGCCCGCATCCTGCTGGAGGACCAGCCGCCGGTGACCGTCAGCCAGCTCACCTTCTTCCCCTATGCCGATCCGGCCACGGCCGCGTTCCGGGTCCGGGCCGAACTGCCCGATCGGACACCGGGCCTGTTTCCCGGCATGTTCGTGAAGGTGGCCTTCACCGTGGGCGAGCGTGAGACCCTGCTGGTACCCGCCTCGGCGGTGGTGCAGCGCAGCGAGGTCTCCGCGGTCTATGTGGTGGATGATCAGGGCCGTATCAGCCTGCGCCAGGTGCGCACGGGGAGAACGGAAGGTGACGGGCAGGTGGCCATCCTGGCCGGCCTCTCCGAAGGCGAGCAGGTGGCCCTGGATCCCGTCGCCGCCGGCGTGGCCCTCAAGACCCGGCAGCGGGAGGCGGCACGATGAACCAGGCTGCAAAGGACGCCGGCGCCATGGGGATCTCCGGGCGTATCGCCAAGGCCTTCCTGACCTCCCAGATCACGCCCCTGCTGGCGCTGGTGGCGTTGCTGATGGGGCTGTTCGCCATTCTGGTGACCCCCCGCGAGGAAGAACCCCAGATCAATGTCACCATGGCCAACGTGTTCATTCCCTTCCCCGGTGCCTCGGTGGAGGAGGTGGAGCAGCTGGTGAGCATCCCGGCCCAGCAGGTGCTGTCCGAGATCGAGGGCCTGGAGCATGTCTACTCGGTATCTCAGCCCGGCCTGTCGGTGATCACGGTCCAGTACCAGGTGGGGGAACCCCGCACCGATGCCATCGTGCGGCTCTACAATCAGGTCTTTTCCAATCAGGACTGGTTGCCCCAGGGGTTGGGGGTGGGGCAACCCATCATCAAGCCCAAGGGGATCGATGATGTGCCCATCCTGGCCTTCACTCTCTGGACCAAAGACCCTGCTCGGGGTGCCCATGAGCTGCTGCGGGTGGCCCACAGCCTGGAAACCGAACTCAAGCGGGTGCCGGGCACCCGGGACATCTACACCATCGGCGGTCCCGACCATGTGGTCCAGGTGCGGCTGGACCCCCAGCGGGTGGCCGGTTTCGGCCTGAGCCTAGAGGACCTGCGTCATGCCCTGCGGGCCGGCAATGTCTCCCGCGATGCCGGGGCGCTGGTGCGGGATGACCTGGAGATCCCCCTGCAGGCCGGTCGGTTCCTGTCCAGCGAGGCGGAGGTCGCCGCCCTGGTGGTGGGCGTCCACGAGGGCAGTCCCGTCTACCTGTCGGACGTGGCCCAGGTGCGTCAAGGGCCGGCCACGCCGGACAATTACGTGCGCTTCGGCTGGGGCGTGGGCGCCGGCAACGACTTCGTGCCGGGCCTGACCGAACCCGCGGTGACCATTGCCGTGGCCAAGCAGCCGGGGACCAACGCGGTGGATATCGCCGACCGGCTCATGACCCGCATGGAGCAACTCCGGGGTACCCATATCCCCGAAGGGGTGGAGGTCACCGTCACCCGCAACTACGGCGAGACCGCCGACGCCAAGGCCCGGACCCTGATCCAGAAGCTGATCCTTGCCACGGCCTCGGTGGTGATCCTGGTGTGGCTGGCCCTGGGCTGGCGGGAGGCCTTTATCGTCGGCACCGCGGTGGTCATCACCCTGGCCCTGACCCTGTTCGCCTCCTGGGCCTACGGCTTCACCCTCAACCGGGTGTCCCTGTTTGCCCTCATCTTCTCCATCGGCATCCTGGTGGATGACGCCATCGTGGTGGTGGAGAACATCCATCGCCACATGCAGATGGGCAAGAAGAAGCTGCTGGAGGCCATTCCCCTGGCGGTGGACGAGGTGGGCGGTCCCACCATTCTGGCCACCTTTGCGGTGATCGCGGCCCTGTTGCCCATGGCCTTCGTCTCCGGGCTGATGGGGCCTTACATGAGCCCGATTCCCATCAATGCCAGCATGGGCATGCTGCTGTCCCTGGCGGTGGCCTATGTGGTGACGCCCTGGATGACCTACAAGCTATTGCGGCGTCAGGCGGAACAGCAACCCCCGGCACACGGGGGCAAGGGTCATGACGGCGGTGAGGCCGCCGCCGGCTGGATGCAGCGGGGTTCCGAGGCCATCCTTGGACCCTTCCTGCGGGGCAAGGGGGCGCGGATGCGCCGTTGGGGCCTCTACGGGAGCATGGTGCTGTTGATCCTGGGTTCCGTTTCCCTGGCCTATTTCCAGGTGGTGGTACTCAAGATGCTGCCCTTTGATGACAAGTCCGAATTCCAGGTGGTGGTGGACATGCCTGAAGGCACCAGCTTGGAGCGCACCGCCTGGGTGCTGCGGGAAATGGGCGAATACCTGGCCACGGTGCCGGAAGTGCGGGACTACCAGGTGTATGCGGGCACCGCCTCGCCCATCAACTTCAATGGTCTGGTGCGCCAGTACTACCTGCGGGAGGGCGGACATCTGGGGGATATCCAGGTGAATCTGGTGGATCAGAAGGAGCGTCGTCGCCAGAGTCACGAGATCGCCCTGGGCGTGCGCGGTCCCCTGCAGGAGATTGCCATGCGCCACGGCGCCGCCCTGAAGGTGGTGGAGGTGCCGCCGGGGCCGCCGGTGCGTGCCCCCATCGTGGCGGAGATCTACGGCCCCGATTACGAAGGTCAGATCCGGGTGGCGCGTCAGGTCAGGGCCCTGTTCGAGTCCACCGAGGGTGTGGTGGATGTGGACGACTCGGTGGAATATCCCGGTCCGCGCCTGATCCTGGAAGTGGACCGGGAAAAGGCGGCCCGGCTGGGTGTGGCCCAGGACCAGATCGCCCACGCCGTGGACACGGTGATCCGGGGCGAGGACGTGAGCTTCCTGTTCGGTGCCGGGGTCAAGTACGCCGTGCCCATCCGGCTGGAGTTCGCCGCCGCCGACAAGGCGGAGCTGGACACCTTGCTGGCGTTGCGGGTACGGGCCAGGGACGGTGCCCTGGTGCCTCTGTCGGAGCTGGTCAACGTGGTGGAGACCACCCGGGAGCGGTCCATTCATCACAAGGACCTGCTGCCGGTGGTCTATGTCACCGGCGACATGGCCGGGCGTCTGGACAGTCCTTTGTACGGCATGTTCGACCTGTTCTTCCAGTTGCGTGACCAGCCCCTGGCCCTGGACCGTCCTCTGGATCAGTACTTCATCAGTCAGCCGGAGGACCCTTACGTCTACAGTCTGAAGTGGGACGGGGAGTGGCAGATCACCTATGAGACCTTCCGCGACATGGGCCTGGCCTATTCGGTGGGGCTGGTGCTCATCTACCTGCTGGTGGTGGCCCAGTTCCGTTCCTACGTGGTGCCGCTGATCATCATGGCGCCGATCCCGCTGACGGTGATCGGTGTCATGCCCGGTCACGCCCTGCTGGATGGGCTGTTCATGGACGCCAAATTCACGGCCACGTCCATGATCGGCATGATCGCCCTGGCGGGGATCATCGTGCGCAACTCCATTTTGCTGGTGGATTTCATCAACCAGGAAGTGGCCCGTGGCGTGGCCCTGGAGGCGGCGGTGATCCGGGCGGGGGCGGTCCGCACCAAGCCCATCGTGCTCACCGGTCTGGCGGCCATGATCGGCGCCGGGTTCATCCTGACCGATCCCATCTTCAACGGCCTGGCCATCTCCCTGATCTTTGGGGTACTGGTCTCCACGGTGCTCACCCTGTTGGTGATCCCGGTGCTGTACTACAGCTATCTGAGAGGACGCACGGGCTGAAGCGGGGCCCCACCGCCCCTCCCGGAACCCTAACGGTTCTCGCCTCTGGACACTGCCATCAATATCCGGTCCAGCCAGCGCGTCGGCAGGATACGCCGCAGGGTGCCGAACAAATGCGTGGGTACCGTCACGTAGTACCTGGCCCGGGGGCGGGGGCTTTCCAGGGCATGGATCAGTTTTTTCACCACCGCCTCCGGGGGCAGGGTGAAGGGAGCGGCCGGCCCCGGCTTGGTCAGACGCCGTTCCGCCGCCTGGTATTTGTCCCGGAAGACGCTGTTGTCCCGGTCGATGTGGGCCAGGAAGGCCTGATGGGCATTGGCCCGAAAGCGGCTGGTGATGGGACCGGGTTCGATCAGGGAGACGTGTACGCCGCTGCCGTGGAGTTCCATGCGCAGGGTGTCGGTGAGTCCTTCCAGGGCAAACTTGGAGCCGGTGTAGGCACCGCGAAAGGGCAGGGCAATCAGGCCCAGCACCGAGCTGTTCTGCACGATGCGCCCCTCGCCCTGGGCCCGCATCACCGGGATCACCCGGTTGGTCAGGTCCAGCCAGCCCAGCACGTTGGTCTCCAGCTGTTTGCGCAACACCTCCCGGGACAGATCCTCCACCGCCCCCGGTTGACCGTAGGCGCCGTTGTTGAACAGACCGTAGAGTCGTCCGCCGGTGGCGGCGAGGACCGCCTCCACAGCGGCGGCGATGGACTCCGGATCATCCAGGTCCAGGGGCAGGGCCTCGAAGCCCTCCTGTTGCAGACGTTCCACGTCTTCCGCTCGCCGGGCGGTGGCAAACACCCGAAAACCTCGTTCCCGCAGCATTCGGGCGGCGCAATGGCCGATGCCGGAGGAACAGCCGGTGATGAGCACGGATTTAGGGGATGGATTCAAGGCGGATCTCCTAATACGTCAGCACCACGACCCCATCCTCCACCGCTTCGCCGATGAAGGCCCCGCCGCCGCGCCTGCCGTCCAGCTCCGGGATGGCATTGTCGTCATTGAGCTCGTGCTCCTCCATGGCGCCGGCACAGGCATAGAACTTCACCCCGGCCTCGTGGGCGTCCCGCATGAAGTCATAGACGGACTTCGTCCGCTGCTTGCCGGTGTAGAGGTTCTCCGCCACTCCCTGCTTGAGCAGCTGGGTGGTCTCGGCCGCGAAATAGACCTCCACCTCCAGATCCATGGCCGCCGCCACGGCGGCCTGGAAGAAGGGCGCCCCCAGGGTCCCTGGGGCCTTGAGGCTGGTGTTGAGAAGCATGATGATGACCTTGTCTGCCATGGTGTCCTTGCCTCGTGAAAATGAGGACTGGAAATTTTCCCGGACGTCCCCATATGCAACCAGGCACCATTTCTCCGGTGCCGTGAAACACTTTGCGGATATAATCCGGACCTGTCCAGATTTCTGCCCCTGGGGTATTGACCATGCCGATCTACGAATACGAATGCAATGCCTGCGGCCACCGCCTGGAGGCCATCCAGAAGTTCTCCGACGCCCCCCTGGTGGATTGCCCCGAATGCCACGGTGCCACCCTGCAGAAGCAGGTTTCGGCCCCCGCCTTCCGTCTGGGCGGCAGCGGTTGGTACGAGACCGACTTCAAGAACGGCAACAAGAAGAACCTCAAGGATGACGGCAAGGCCCCGGCTTGCGGCGCCGACGGCAAGTCCGGCGGTGGCGCCGACGCCTGCGCCGCCTGCAAGGCCGCGAGCTGATCCGCCTTGAACCCCATCTCCACAGGACCGTTGCATACCTTCCGGCGCTATCTGATCGCCGGACTGGTGGTCTGGGTGCCCTTGATCACCACCGTGGTGGTGATCAAGTTCATCGTCGACATGATGGATCGCACCCTGCTGCTGCTGCCGCCGCCCTGGCGACCGGAAAACCTGCTGGGCTTCACCATCCCGGGCTTCGGCATCGTCGTTGCGCTGGTGATCGTCTTTCTCACCGGTCTGGTGGTGGCGAACCTGGTGGGGCGCAAGCTGGTGGATCTCTGGGAGGCCATCCTGGCCCGGATTCCCCTGGTGAGCACCATCTACTCGGCGGTGAAACAGGTGATGGAGACCCTGTTCGGCGCCGGCGGAGACTCCTTTCGCAAGGTGCTGCTGATCGAATATCCCCGCAAGGGGATCTGGACCCTGGGTTTCCAGACCGGCAGCGGCATGGGCGAGGTACAGGCCCGCACCGAGCGGCAGGTGGTGAGCGTGTTCGTGCCCACCACCCCCAACCCCACCTCGGGTTTCATCATTCTGGTGCCCAGGGACGAGGTGATCGAACTGGACATGAGCGTGGAGGACGGCCTCAAGTTCGTCATGTCCCTGGGGGTGGTGGTGCCCCGTTATCCTCCCAAGGGGAAGTCGGGCTGAAGGCCCGCCGCCCGGGCGTTTACTCCGGCGCATCGTACCCCTTACCATTAGCCGTTTTCCCCAGAACCGAATCAACCAGCGAAGGCAAGACATGCGTACTCATTATTGCGGCACCGTCGATGAATCCCTGCTCGACCAGGAGGTGACCCTGTGCGGGTGGGTCAACCGTCGCCGTGACCATGGGGGCGTTATCTTCGTCGATCTGCGGGACCGGGAGGGTCTGGTGCAGGTAGTGTTCGATCCGGATCGGGCCGAGGTGTTCCGGACCGCCGAGCGGGTTCGCAGTGAATACGTGCTGCAGGTGCGCGGCAAGGTCCGCCGTCGTCCGGAGGGCACGGTCAACACCGATCTGCGCACCGGCGCCATCGAGGTGCTGGGCACCGAACTGACCGTGCTCAACGCCGCCGAGACGCCGCCCTTCCAGCTGGACGAGGACGAGGTGGGCGAGGAAACCCGCCTGCGCTACCGCTACATGGACCTGCGCCGTCCGATCATGCAGACCCGCCTGCGCATGCGCGCCCAGGTGACCGGGGTACTGCGTCGCTTCCTGGAATCCCACGGCTTCCTGGACATCGAGACCCCCATGCTCACCAAGGCCACCCCCGAGGGTGCCCGCGACTACCTGGTGCCCAGCCGCACCCACCCCGGCAGCTTTTTTGCGCTGCCCCAGTCGCCCCAGCTGTTCAAGCAGCTGCTGATGATGTCCGGCCTGGACCGCTACTACCAGATCGTGCGCTGCTTCCGCGACGAAGACCTGCGCGCCGACCGCCAGCCGGAATTCACCCAGCTGGATATCGAGACCTCCTTCATGGATGAAGAGGCCATCATGACACTCATGGAAGAGATGGTGCGCGAACTCTTCGCCCAGGTGCTGGAAGTGCCCCTGCACACCCCCTTCCAGCGTATGACCTATGCCGAGGCCATGCACCGCTACGGTTCCGACAAGCCGGATCTGCGCATTCCCCTGGAGCTGGTGGATCTCACCGACGTGATGGCCGAGGTGGAGTTCAAGGTTTTCTCCGGCCCGGCCAAGGATCCCAACGGTCGGGTGGCCGCCCTGCGCCTGCCCAAGGGCGGCGAGGTATCCCGCAAGGAGATCGACGACTACACCAGCTTCGTCGGTCGTTACGGTGCCAAGGGTCTGGCCTATATCAAGGTCAACGACATCAACGCCGGGCGCGAGGGGTTGCAGTCCCCCATCCTCAAGTTCCTGCCGGATACGGTGGTGGTGGAGATCCTCAACCGCACCGCTGCCGAGGACGGCGACCTGATCTTCTTCGGCGCCGACAAGGCCCGGGTGGTGAATGAGTCCCTGGGGGCGCTGCGGGTCAAGCTGGGCCACGACCGGGGCCTGGTGGAGCGGGGCTGGCGGCCCCTGTGGGTGGTGGATTTCCCCATGTTCGAGCTGGACGAGAAGGAAGGCCGCTGGGTGGCCCTGCATCATCCCTTCACCGCGCCGCGCACCGACGATATGGCGGCCCTGTCCGAGAATCCGGGCCAGCTGGTCTCCCGCGCCTACGACATGGTGCTCAACGGCACCGAGGTGGGCGGCGGTTCCGTGCGTATCCACAACATGGCCATGCAGCAGGCGGTGTTCGGTCTGCTGGGCATCGGCGAAGACGAGGCCCGGGAGAAGTTCGGCTTCCTGCTGGATGCCCTCAAGTACGGCTGCCCGCCCCACGGCGGCATCGCCTTCGGTCTGGACCGTCTGGTCATGCTCATGACCGGTGCCCAGTCCATCCGTGACGTCATGGCCTTCCCCAAGACCCAGACCGCCGCCTGCCCCCTGACCCAGGCCCCGGCCCCGGTCAGCGAAGCCCAACTGCGGGAACTGGGTATCCGGTTGCGGCAGACCGAAAAACCGGTGTAAGCATTTCCCGTGGGAGCCGGCCTGCCGGCTCCCACGGGCTTATACCTGAATCAAAAACTTCCCTTTGAGTTGACCCCCTCAAAACCGCACACTGTCCGGGTTCCTGCTAAAAGGAATCCATGAAGATTCACTCAAGACAGGTGACGGGCATGACCGCATTACCCGCGTTCGAAGACCACGACCGGCAGCAGACCCGGTACACCACCTGCTATATGTGCGCCTGCCGCTGCGGGATCAAGGTCACGGTGGAAAATAATCAGGTCCGCTTCATCCAGGGCAACCGCAACCACCCGGTCAACAAGGGGGTGCTCTGCGCCAAGGGCAATGCGGGCATCATGAAACAGCAGTCTCCCGCCCGCCTGCGATATCCCATGCGCCGCAAGCCGGGTAGCGAGCGGGGCAGCGGCGAGTTCGAACCCATCTCCTGGGACGAAGCCCTCGATCAGCTCACCGAACGTCTGGCCCGTATCCGCGCCACCGATCCCAAAAAGCTGGCCTTCTTCACCGGGCGGGATCAGATGCAGGCCCTCACCGGCCTGTGGGCGGCCCAGTTCGGCACCATCAATTGGGCCGCCCACGGCGGTTTCTGCTCCGTCAACATGGCCGCCGCCGGCCTCTATACCATGGGCCATGCCTTCTGGGAGTTCGGCGACCCGGACTGGGAGCGCACCAAATACTTCATGCTCTGGGGCGTGGCCGAAGACCATGCCTCCAACCCCATCAAGGCCGGTATCGACACCCTCAAGCGCCGGGGCGCCAAGTTCGTTTCCATCAACCCGGTGCGTACCGGCTATCAGGCGGTGGCGGATGAATGGGTGCCCATCCGTCCCGGTACCGATGGCCTGCTGGCCCTGTCCATGGTCCACGTCCTGCTGCGCCATGACCGCTTCGACTGGGACTACCTGGTACGCTACACCAACGCCCCCTGGCTGGTGGTGGACACCCCGGGCCAGAAGGGCCACGGCCTGATCCTGCGGGACCGGGACGGCAACCCTCTGGCCTGGGACCTGGAACTGGGGGATGTGGTGGACGCCTCCCTGCCGGAGATCCAGCCGGCCCTGTTCGGCGACTACATCGCGCCCGACGGCCGTCCCGTGCGCACCGTCATGAGCCTGCTGGCGGAGCGCTATCTGGACGACGAATACGCCCCGGAAAACATCGCCCCACGCTGCGGCGTGCCCGCCGAGCAGATCGAGCGACTGGCCCTGGAAATGGCCCATGTGGCCTTCAGGGAGAGCATCGAGATCGAATGCGAATGGACCGATGCCTACGGTCGCACCCATGATCGTTTCGTGGGTCGTCCCGTGTCCATGCACGCGATGCGCGGCATCTCCGCCCATTCCAACGGCTTCCAGACCTGCCGGGCCATCCACCTGCTGCAGATCCTGCTGGGGACCATCGACGTGCCCGGCGGCCATCTGTCCAAACCGCCCTATCCCAAGCACATCCCCCCGGGCATCAAGCCGGCCCGGGACATGGCACCCAACACACCCCTCAAGCGTCCGCCCCTGGGTTTTCCCACCGGCCCCGAGGATCTGGTGATCGATGCCGAGGGCAATCCCCTGCGTCTGGACAAGGCCTATTCCTGGGACGCCCCCATGGCCAATCACGGCCTCATGCACATGGTCATCACCAACGCGGTGAAGGGGGATCCCTATCCCATCGACACCCTGATGCTCTATATGGCCAACATGTCCTGGAATTCCACCATGAACACCGCCCAGGTGATGGACATGCTGCGGGAGAAGGGGGAGGACGGGGAATACAGGATTCCGTTTCTGGTGGTCTCCGACGCCTTCCACGCGGAGATCGTCAATTTCGCCGATCTGGTGCTGCCGGACACCACCTATCTGGAGCGCCACGACACCATTTCCATGCTGGATCGGCCCATCTCCGAACCCCACGCGGCGGCGGATTCCATCCGCCAGCCCATCCTGGAGCCGGACCGGGACGTGCGTCCCTGGCAGGAAGTGCTGGTGGAACTGGCGGGTCGGTTGGGTTTCCCTGCCTTCACCACCGGGGACGGCGCCCGCCGCTACACGTCCTACCAGGACTTCATCGTCAATTTCCAGAAAGAGCCGGGCATCGGTTTTCTGGCCGGCTGGCGCGGTGCCCAGGGTCAGAACAGCCTGCGGGGCGACCCCAACCCGAACCAGTGGCAGGAGTACGCGGATCATCAGTGCTTCTTTGTCCATCACCTGGAAGACAGTCAGAAATACTACCGATTCTGCAACCGGGACTATCTCGAACTGGCCCGCCACGCGGGCTGGGTGGGATCCACCGACCCCATCGTCCTGGAGCTCTATTCCGAGACCCAGCAGCGTTTCAAGCTGGCGGGGCAGGGGTTGTATGACGGCCCCATGCCGAAGCGGCCGGAGCACAAGGCCCGTCTGGTGAACCATTTCGATCCGCTGCCCATCTGGTACGCCCCGCTGGAGCAGGGCAGGGTGGACCTGGAGGCCTATCCCTTCCATGCCATCACCCAGCGTCCCATGTTCATGTACCACTCCTGGGACTCCCAGAATGCCTGGCTGCGCCAGATCTGTGCCCAGAATTTTCTCTATATGAACCGGGGCCGGGCGGCGTCCATGGGCATCGCGGACCAGTCCTGGGTGTGGGTGGAATCCCACCATGGGCGCATCCGGGTGCAGGTGAAGCTGATGGAGGGGGTGGAGCCGGATACGGTCTGGACCTGGAACGCCCTGGGCAAGCAGTCCGGGGCCTGGGGACTGGCGCGGGATGCGGACGAATCCCGCAAGGGTTTCCTGCTCAATCACCTGATCTCGGAGCTGCTCCCGCAGCGGGGGGACGGGCTGGACAACGTGACCAACTCGGACCCGATCACCGGGCAGGCCGCCTGGTATGACCTGCGGGTCAGGATCACTCCGGCCAAGCCGGGAGAGGTCGGTGCCTGGCCCCAGTTCGAGCCGGTCAGACCGCTGCCGGGGATGCCCGATTCACCGGATCAGGTGCGATACCAGACCCATCGGCGGGTGAACCTGCGGCGCAGTCTGTGGGATGTGCTGACCCGTGGGAAGGGAAGGGCGTGATTGTGTTGTGCGATTTTGTTCAGGAGTACCCGATACATGCGACTCGGCCTGGTGATTGACCTGGACACCTGCGTGGGCTGTCATGCCTGCGCCGTGGCCTGCAAGCAGTGGAACACCTCCGGCACCACGGGGCCGTTGACCGATGAGTCCCCCTACGGGGCCGCCCCCAGCGGCGTATGGTTCAACCGGGTGCGTCACTACGAAGTGGGCGACTACCCCCATACCAAGACCGTCAACATGCCCCTCTCCTGCATGCACTGCGACGATGCCGCCTGCGTCACGGTCTGTCCCACCGGGGCCTCCTACAAGCGCGGGGAAGACGGCATCGTGCTGGTGGATCAGGACAAATGCATGGGTTGCAGCCTCTGCGCCTGGGCCTGCCCCTACGGCGCCCGGGAACTGGATCCCCGGGACGGGGTGATGAAGAAGTGCACCCTGTGCATCGACCGCATCTACGATGACGCCCTGGCGCCGGAGGACCGTCAGCCCGCCTGCGTCATCACCTGTCCGGCCCATGCCCGACACTTCGGTGACTTCGATGACCCGGACTCCACCGTGAGCCGTCTGTCCCGGGAGCGGGGCGGGCGCAAACTGATGCCGGAACTGGGCTACGAGCCCACCAATACCTATCTGCCGCCCCGCAGCGCCCCGGCCGTGCCCACGGCGGATGTCCGGCGCGGCAGTCTCATGTCCAGCGTGAAGGACTGGGTCAACAAGGCCATTGCCAGGTGAACCCCCATGCATCCCGCACTTTCAGTGATCTTCTTCACCGTTCTCTCCGGGGCCGGGTACGGCCTGTTCAGTCTGGTGACGCTGCTGCACCTCACCGGTCTGTATCCCGTGCCGGGGCATGGTGAACTGATGACCCAGCTGGGGCTGGCCCTGGCCCTGATCACCTTCGGCCTGTTTTCGTCCACGTTGCATCTGCACAACCCGAAGAACGCCTGGCGCGCGGTGATGCGGGTGCGCACCTCCTGGCTGTCGCGGGAGGCGGTCTGCGCCCTGAGCTTCTATCCTTTTGCCCTGATCTATCTGTGGCAGATCCTGCGGGCCGGCGTGGAGGTCAGTGCCCTGACGGTAGTGGTCGGCGGCATGGCCCTGTTCCTGGCCCTGCTCACCGTGTTTACCACCGGCATGATCTACGCCAGCCTCAAGACCATCCGTCAGTGGAATACCGCCCTGACACCGGCGAATTACCTGCTGCTGGGGCTGGCCCTGGGGGCAACGGCCCTGGCGGCGGTCCATGCCGGTTTCGGCGGGCGCAGCGAGGGTCTGGTGCTGCTGGCCCTGGGGCTCCTGCTGCTGGCCGGGATGATGAAGGGGCTGTATTACCTGTGGATTCGGGAGGTGACCGGTCCCAGCCTCAATACCGCCACCGGGTTTACCCAGGCGCGGGTCCGGCTGCTGGACCAGGGGCATACGGCGGGCACGTTCCTGACCCGTGAATTCGGATTTGATCCGGGGGCGCGGCGTATTTTCCGGGTGCGACTGGGTGTATTCGGCTTCGGTTTCCTGCTGCCGTTGTTGCTGATGGGGATGGTGCTGGCGGGTGGATCATCCCTTTGGCTGGCCCTGGCGCTGGTATCGGCCCTGGCCGGGATCGGGCTGGAGCGATGGCTGTTCTTTGCCGAGGCCCGTCATGGGGTGATGTTGTATCACGGGTTGCAGCGGACTTGAGGCAAGCTTGAGGGAGGCTCGGCAACGAGCCTCCCTCAGCCTCTCAACGCTCCGGCGTGCCTTCCCCGGCCGGCTTGCGCCGTCTGCGACGTCTGGGCTTGAGGGGGGCTTCCGCCGCCGGGCCGGCCGGCGCGGGTGCGTCCTCGGTCCTCGTGGAAGATGCCGGTGTGTCGCCTTCGGTTTTCGGTCCGGGTTTGCGGCGTCCGCCACCCCTGGACTTGCCGGCATCGGAACGGGGGCGGCGCTCGCCGCGGCCGCCGTCCTTGCCCCGGTCGCCTGGACCGCCGCGCTTGCGCTCGATCTTCGCCGGCGGCTGCAGGTCCTTGAGCAGCAGGTCGGGATCCACCGCCTCGGAGACGATCTTGAAGCCGATATACGATTCGATCTCCGGCAGGTAGAAGGCCGAGTCTTCACAGGCAAAGCTGACGGCGTCGCCTTCCGCCCCGGCCCGGCCGGTACGGCCGATGCGGTGGACATAGTCTTCGCCGGACTGGGGCAGATCGAAATTGAACACATGGGACACATCGGGGATGTGCAGCCCGCGGGCCGCCACGTCGGTAGCCACCAGGACCTGGAATTCGCTGGTCTCGAACTGGGCCAGCAACCGTTGGCGCTTGCGCTGGGGGACATCGCCGGACAGCAGGGCGGCGCGGATGCCGTTGCCCTGCAGCCAGGCCGTGACCTTTTCCGCCATGTGCTTGGTATTGACGAACACCATGGAACGGTCCGGGCTGGAGCGCTTCATGATCCCCAGCAGCAGGGGGATCTTCTCCTCGTTACCGGGGTAGTAGATCACTTGGCGCACCCGTTCGGCGGTGACCTGCTCATCCCGGGTCTGCACCTTCACCGGGTTGTTCATGTGCTCGTAGGCCAGTTCCATCACCCGCCAGGAGAGGGTGGCGGAAAACAGCATGGACTGGCGCTCGGTGGCCGGGGTCATGCGGCGCAGCAAGAAACGCACGTCCTTGATGAAGCCCAGATCGAACATGCGGTCGGCCTCGTCAAGCACCAGGACCTGGGAGCGTCTGAGATCGAAGACCTTCTGCTTGAAGTAGTCGATGATGCGCCCGGGGGTGCCGATGAGGATGTCCACGCCGTCGGCCAGCTGCTTGCGCTGCTTGTCGTAATCGGTGCCGCCGTAGGCCAGTCCCAGGGTCAGGCCGGTATGAGCGCCCAGCACCTGGGCATCCTTGTGAATCTGGATGGCCAGTTCCCGGGTGGGGGCCAGGATCAGGGCCCTGACCTGATTCGGGCGTCGGTCCGCCGGGGCGGGATGCCGGATCAGATGGGTCAGGACGGTGATCAGGAAGGCCGCGGTCTTGCCGGTGCCGGTCTGGGCCTGGCCGGCCACGTCCTTGCCCGTCAGGGCGTGGGGCAGGGCGAGGGCCTGGATGGGGGTGCAATGGGAGAACCCGGCGTCTTCCAGGCCCTGGCGTACCGGCTCGGGAAGATCGAGTTTTGAGAAACTGGTCTCGGAAAGATGTTGGTCCGTCATGGAGATGGGGCCTTTCCTCGCGATATCATTGAAGTAGACTTGAAATGCCGATCCGAATGGGATTCAATTTAGCGGCGCGTCGTGCCGTCCGGAACCTGATACCCCGTGGGGCGACGCCGACATTCTAACCGGAGGTCAATTGTAGTGAGTGAAAACATCACCTATGTCACGGACGCAAGCTTCGAGGACGATGTCCTCAAGTCCGAGCAGCCGGTACTTGTGGACTACTGGGCGGAGTGGTGCGGTCCCTGCAAGATGATCGCCCCGATTCTGGACGAGATTGCCGCGGAGTACGACGGCAAGCTCAAGGTGGCCAAGCTGAACATTGACGAAAATCCGGCCACCCCTCCCAAGTTCGGCATTCGTGGCATTCCGACCCTGATGCTGTTCAAGGGCGGCAATGTGGAGGCGACCAAGGTGGGGGCATTGTCCAAGTCCCAACTCACCGCCTTCATCGACCAGAATATCTGAGAGCCCCCCGGCGTCCAACCCGTATAAAACGGGCTGGACGCCCTGTGGATTGCGTGTTAACGTAACGGACATAAAAAGTCATTCATGTCTTGCCGGCCGCCCGCTCGGGTGGCATCCCTTCTCGAATTCAGATCCGACCGAACCTGAAACCGGTTTCCCAGGCCATTCCTTGTGGGTCCGCCCTGTCCGCCTGAAAACTTTCATAGACAACCCCTCCCTCGAACCTCTATATGAACCTCACCGAACTCAAGCGTAAATCGGCCTCCGAGCTGGTAGAACTCGCGCAGTCCATGGAACTTGAAGGGATGGCGCGGGCGCGAAAACAGGACATCATCTTCGCCATCCTGAAGTCTCACGCCAAGAGCGGTGAGGACATCTTCGGAGACGGAGTGCTGGAGATCCTGCAGGATGGTTTCGGGTTCCTGCGGGGGGCGGACAGTTCCTACCTGGCCGGGCCGGACGACATCTATGTCTCCCCCAGTCAGATCCGCCGCTTCAGCCTGCGCACCGGCGACACCATCTCCGGCAAGATTCGCCCTCCCAAGGAAGGCGAGCGCTACTTCGCGCTGCTGAAGGTGGACAAGATCAATTTCGAGCCGCCGGAAGCCGCCAAGCACAAGGTCCTGTTCGAGAACCTCACGCCGCTGCATGCCTCGCAGCGCATGCGCATGGAGCGGGGCAACGGCTCCACCGAAGACATCACCGCCCGGGTCATCGACATCGTGGCGCCTTTCGGCAAGGGTCAGCGCGGTCTGATCGTCTCCCCGCCCAAGGCCGGCAAGACCCTGATGCTGCAGAACATTGCCCAGAGCATCACCACCAACCATCCCGAATGTTATCTCATTGTCCTGCTGATCGACGAACGTCCCGAGGAAGTGACGGAGATGTCGCGCATGGTGCAGGGTGAAGTGGTGTCCTCCACCTTCGACGAGCCGGCCAGCCGCCATGTGCAGGTGGCCGAGATGGTCATCGAGAAGGCCAAGCGTCTGGTGGAGCACAAGCGGGATGTGGTAATCCTGCTGGATTCCATCACCCGTCTGGCGAGGGCCTACAACACCGTGGTGCCGTCTTCCGGCAAGGTGCTCACCGGTGGTGTGGATGCCAATGCCCTGCATCGTCCCAAGCGTTTCTTCGGTGCCGCCCGTAACATCGAGGAAGGGGGCAGCCTGACCATCCTGGCCACCGCCCTGATCGATACCGGCTCCAAGATGGACGAGGTGATCTACGAGGAGTTCAAGGGCACCGGCAACATGGAAGTCCATCTGGACCGCCGGATTGCCGAGAAGCGTGTCTACCCGGCCATCAACATCAACCGCTCCGGCACCCGTCGCGAAGAGTTGCTCACCGATCCGGAAGAGTTGCAGAAGCTGTGGATCCTGCGCAAGTTCCTGCACCCGATGGACGAACTGGAAGCGATGGATTTCCTGCTGGGTCGTCTGCAGTCCACCAAGACAAACAACGAATTCTTCGACATGATGAAGCGCAGCTGAGGCTGCACTTCAGGGCTGTTGCCGCCTCCATGCTTCCTGGGCGGCCCGCTCTGGACTCCCGCTTTCGCGGGAGTGACGGATGTGGTTATCCCCGCGCAAGCGGGGATCCAGTGAAGCCCCCCTCAGACCCACCCCTCCGGGGAGATGCCCCAGACCTCCTGCGCATACTGCATCACCGTGCGGTCGATGGAGAAATGCCCCATCCGTGCCGTGTTCAGCATCGCCTTGCGCATCCAGGCCTCCGGATCGCGGTACAGGGCATCCACCGCCTCATGGGCGCGGACATAGTCCGCATAATCCGCCAGCACCATGTACTGGTCCTCGGTCAGCAGATTATTGACCAGATCCCGGTAACGCCCCGGCTCCTGGGGTGAGAAGAAACCGTCACGGATCATGTCCAGGGCCCGACGCAGTTCGTCGTTGGACTCGTAGAAATCCCGGGGTCGATAGCCTTCCCGCTTGAGCCGTTCCACTTCCTCGGCATTCATGCCGAAGATGAAGATGTTCTCCTCGCCCACCGCCTCCCGGATCTCGATATTGGCCCCGTCCAGGGTGCCGATGGTCATGGCGCCGTTCAGGGCCAGTTTCATGTTGCCGGTGCCGGATGCCTCGGTGCCCGCGGTGGAAATCTGCTCCGAAAGATCGGCTGCCGGAATGATCACGGCGGCGGTACTCACATCGTAATTGGGCAGGAAGACCACCTGCTGCTTGGGGTTCATGGGGTCATGATTCACCACGTCGGCCACGTCATTGATCAGCCGGATGATCTGCTTGGCCCGGGTATAGGAGGGGGCCGCCTTGCCGGCGAACAGGGTGACCCTCGACACTTGCTCCTCGGCGCGCCCTTCCCGTATCCGGTTGTAGAAGGTGATCACATGCAGCACGTTGAGCAGCTGCCGCTTGTACTCGTGGATCCGCTTGATCTGGATATCAAACAGGGCGTCCGGGCTGATGGTGATGTCCATCTGCCGCTTCACCAGTTCCGCCAGACGTTCCTTGTTGCGTCGTTTCACCTGCTGGAATTCGTGGCGGAAGTCCCTATTGTCCACCAGGGGTTCCAGTCTCCTGAGCTGTTCCAGATCCATGGTCCAGTCGTTGCCGATATGTCGGGTGATCAGGTCCGCCAGCGCCGGGTTGGCCTGATTCAGCCAGAGCCGGGGTGTGATGCCGTTGGTGATGTTGACGAATCGGTCCGGCCACAGACGGTAGAAGTCGTTGAACAGGTGCTTTTTCAGCAGTTCCGTATGCAGGGCCGCCACGCCGTTGACCATGTGACTGCCGACGACGGCCAGATGGGCCATGCGTACCTGGCGACCATGGGTTTCATCAATGATGGACAAGCGACGGACGATGTCGTTGTCTCCGGGGAAGTTGTGACGGACCTCGTTGAGGAAGTGGAAATTGATGTCGTAGATGATCTGCATGTGGCGCGGCAGCACCCGCTCCATGAGCGTCACCGGCCAGGTTTCCAGGGCCTCGGGCATCAGGGTGTGGTTGGTGTAGGAGAACACGCCCCGGGTCAGCTCCCAGGCCTTTTGCCAGGGAAGCTGATGGCTGTCCACCAGCAGTCGCATGAGTTCGGCGATGGCGATGGCGGGGTGGGTGTCGTTGAGCTGAATGGCCACCTTGTCCGGCAGTGACTCGATGGGATAGCCCAGTTCAACGTGTCGGTGCAGGATGTCCTGGATGGAGGCGGAGACGAAGAAGTACTCCTGCTTCAGGCGCAGTTCCCGGCCGATGGCGGTGGCATCATTGGGGTAGAGCACCATGGAGATGGTCTCGGACTCGATCTTCTCCCGCACGGCGCGGATGTAGTCGCCTTCGTTGAAATAATCCAGATCGAAGTCCCGGGTGGCCTTGGCGGCCCAGAGCCGCAGGTTGTTCGCGTTCTTGTTGCCGAAGCCGGGGGTCGGGTAGTCATAGGCCATGGCGATGACTTCCTCGCCGTCCTCCCAGTGATAGCGGGGTTGTCCCCGTTCCCGGTGTTCCACCACGTAGCCGTAGAAATGCACGGGGAAGATCTTTTCCGGCCGGGGGAATTCCCAGGGGTTGCCGTAGCGCAGCCAGTTGTCCGGATGCTCCACCTGCTCGCCGTTCTCGATGCCCTGGTGGAACATGCCGAACTCATAGCGGATGCCGTAGCCGTACCCGGGCAGGCACTGGCTGGCCATGGAGTCCAGGATGCAGGCGGCCAGCCGGCCCAGGCCGCCGTTGCCCAGGGCCGCGTCGGACTCCATGTCGATGATTTCGTGCAGACTCACCCCCATCTCTTCCAGGGCCTCGCAGCAGGCTTCGTAGAAACCCAGATTCATGAGGCTGTTTACCAGCATGCGGCCGATGAGGTATTCCATGGACAGGTAATAGACCCGCTTGACCTGTTCCTGGTCGAACAGGCGCTTGGTATACATGCGCCGCTCGATGATGCGTTCCCGGACGGCGAAGGAGACGGCGTGTAGCCAGTCCCGGGGGGTAGCGGTGAGGGGATCCTTGCCGACGATGTGGATCAGGGCGTCACGAATGGACTCCTTGAGCGAGTCCTTGTCGCAGGGCAGGGGGCGGGGGTCGTATTCGTGGACCATTTCCAGGGTTTTCATGAGGCTCCTGCTCCCGAGGCGTGAGTCTGTTGGATATGTCTACTTACTAACCTATCCTGAATGAAAAATAAAATCGCGGGTGAAGTGGCCACCGATGGCGCCACTGCGGCGGCCGGGCTTCAGCCCGGCCGCCGTTGCCGGATGGGGTGCGGCGCCCGGGGGATCACTCCCGGGCCACGGCCCGGTACCCGATATCGGTCCGGTAGTAGACGTCATCCCAGTTCAGCAGCTTCGTCAGCGCGTAGGCCCGGGCCTGGGCATCACTGACCCGCTCGCCCAGTCCCACGGCGCACAGTACCCGTCCGCCCTGGGTGACTACCTGGCCGTCCTTCAGGGCCGTGCCCGCATGGAACACCTTGGCGTCTTCGGCATCGGTGTCCGGCAGGCCTCGGATCACGTCCCCCTTGCGGTAATCGGCGGGATAGCCGCCGGCCGCCAGCACCACGCCCAGGGCGGCGCGGGGATCCCAGTCGGCCTCTGTCCGGTCCAGGCGACCCGCCAGGGCGGCCTCCACCAGTTCGATCAGGTCCGAACGCAGCCGCATCATGATGGGCTGGGTTTCCGGGTCGCCGAAGCGGCAATTGAATTCCAGCACCTTGGGGATGCCCTGGGCATCGATCATCACCCCGGCATAGAGAAAGCCGGTGTAGGGGGTGCCTTCGGCCGCCATGCCCCGCACCGTGGGCAGGATCACCTGGTTCATGATGCGCTCATGGATCTCGGGGGTGACCACCGGGGCCGGGGAGTAGGCGCCCATGCCGCCGGTGTTGGGACCCTGGTCGCCATTGTCCCGGGCCTTGTGGTCCTGGGAGGTGGCCATGGGCAGCACATGCTCGCCGTCCACCATGCAGATGAAGCTGGCCTCCTCACCGCTGAGGAACTCCTCGATCACCACTCGGTGACCGGCCTCGCCGAAGGCGTTGCCCGCCAGCATGTCGCGCACCGCGGCCTCCGCTTCCGCCAGGGTCCGGGCCAGGATCACGCCCTTGCCGGCGGCCAGTCCATCAGCCTTGACCACGATGGGCGCGCCCTGGGCGCGCAGGTAGGCCAGCGCCTCGTCCAGATCCGTGAAGCTGCCGTAGGCGGCCGTGGGGATCCGGTGGCGGGCGAGAAAGTCCTTGGAGAAGGCCTTGGAGCCTTCCAGGCGGGCGGCGTCCTTCGTCGGGCCGAAAATGGCCAGGCCCTCGGCCCTGAAGGCGTCCACGACCCCGGCCACCAGGGGGGCTTCGGGGCCGACGATGGTCAGGTCGATGCCTTCCGTCCGGGCAAAGGCCAGCAGACCGGGGATGTCCTCGGCGCCGATGTCCAGGTTGCGGCAGCCCGCTTCCCGGGCCGTGCCCGCATTGCCGGGGGCCACGAAGACCGTGTCCACCCGGGGCGACCGGGCCGCCTTCCAGGCCAGGGCATGTTCGCGGCCACCGCCGCCGATGATGAGAATTTTCATCGTGTTCACCTCGTTAGCCCCAAGAATCAATGCCGAAAATGTCGCATGCCCGTGAACAGCATGGCCATGCCGTGCTCATTGGCCGCCTGAATCACTTCCTCGTCCCGCATGGAGCCGCCGGGCTGGATCACGGCGGTGATACCGGCCTCGTGGGCGGCGTCGATGCCGTCGCGGAACGGGAAAAAGGCGTCCGAGGCCATCACCGAGCCGGAGACCTGCAGGTTCTCGTCGGCGGCCTTGATGCCGGCGATGCGGGCGGAGTACACCCGGCTCATCTGGCCGGCGCCGACGCCGATGGTACGGCCGTCCCGGGCGTAGACGATGGCGTTGGACTTGACGAACTTGGCCACCCGCCAGGCGAACAGCAGATCCGCCTTCTCCTGGTCGGTGGGGGCGCGTTCCGAAACCAGCTTCAGGTCGGATTCGCTGACCTGGCCCAGATCCCGGTCCTGAACCAGCAGGCCGCCGTTGACCCGCTTGAAGTCCCAGCCACCGCCGGCTTCACCCCACTGGCCGCAGGCCAGCAGACGCACGTTGGGCTTGCCGGAAACGGCCTTGACGGCCTCCGGGGAGACCTCGGGGGCGATGATCACCTCCACGAACTGACGCGCCACAATGGCCTCGGCGGTCTTGCCGTCCAGGGGGCGGTTGAAGGCGATGATGCCGCCGAAGGCGGAGGTGGGGTCGGTGGCAAACGCCAGGTCATAGGCGGCCAGGATGTCGGCGGCCACGGCCACGCCGCAGGGGTTGGCGTGCTTGACGATGACGCAGGCCGGGGCCTCGAACTGCTTCACGCATTCCAGGGCGGCGTCGGTGTCGGCGATGTTGTTGAAGGACAGGGCCTTGCCCTGGATCTGGCGGGCGGTGGCCACGCCGGCCTCGGCGGGATGACGTTCCCGGTAGAAGGCGGCGGACTGATGGGGGTTCTCGCCGTAGCGCAGGTCCAGGCTTTTTTCAAATTGCAGGGACAGGGTGCCGGGGAAGGGGGCCTGGGTCTTTTCGTCCTGCACGCCGGTCAGGTAGTTGGCGATGGCGCCGTCATAGCGGGCGGTATGGGCAAAGGCCTTGGCCGCCAGTTCAAAGCGCAGGGCATGGGGCAGGCTGCCGTCACCGGCGGTCAGGGCTTCCAGCACCCGGTCGTAGTCGGATGGGTCCACCACAATGCCCACATGGGCATGGTTCTTGGCCGAGGCACGTACCATGGCCGGGCCGCCGATGTCGATGTTCTCGATGGCGTCTTCCAGGCTGCAGCCGGGGCGGGCCACGGTGGCTTCAAAGGGGTAGAGGTTTACCACCACCAGGTCGATGGGGGGGATGTCGTGGGTCTGCATGGCCTCGTCGTCCATGCCCCGACGCCCCAGGATACCGCCGTGGATCTTCGGGTGCAGGGTCTTGACCCGGCCGTCCATCATCTCGGGAAAACCGGTATGGGCGGAGACCTCCTTGACCGGGATGCCTTCTTCCATGAGGAGTTTCGCGGTGCCGCCGGTGGAAAGGATCTCGATGCCCCGCGTCGCCAGTGCCTGGGCAAAGGGCAGCAGGCCGGTCTTGTCGGAAACGCTGATGAGCGCGCGGGTCACGGGTCGGGAAATTGCTTGGGTCATGGGCTCGGCCAGTCTGGTGATGACAAAAAGACTGGGAATTATACGCGCCCGCGGGAACCCAAGGCCACCGGCAAAAAAAAGCGCGGCTTGAGGGGGCCGCGCCAAAACCACCAAAGGAGGATGGAGGAGTATACCGAATGCGGAGAGATCCGCGAGACGATATGGTTCTAACTATCGTATGCTGCACTGCACATGTCAAGGCGGACGGACATTTTTTTCATGCAGGACGACGGGCGGTGTTCCATCGAGGACCAATGGTTTAAGTCTCGGTCCGCCCGGCGGGATCTAGATTCGCAGGCGTTCCACCACCCGACCATGTTGCAGGTGCTCGTCCACGATTTCGTCGATATCCTTTTCATCGACAAAGGTGTACCAGACTCCTTCCGGATAGACCACGGCCACCGGCCCCTCATTGCAACGATCCAGACAGCCGGCGGCGTTCACCCGCACGCCGCCCTGGCCATGGATGCCCAGGGCCTTGGCCCGCTTCTTGGCATGATCGCGCAGTCGGGAGGCCTCGAAATGTTCGCAGCAGTTGCCGTCTTCGCGGCAGTTGGTGCAAAAGAAGATGTGTCGTTTGAAATGGCTCATCTTGTTTTCCGGTTCCAGATCAGGAGGGACGGTCAACGGGATTCCTACCACAGGTCATAGACCAGATTCACCGCCGTGGTGGTGTCGGTATTCTTGCGGTCTTCCGGTACGTTCGTATTGTGCCTGACCGTCAGGGACAGGCGCATGGAAAACTTGGCATTGATGCGCATGCGCAGGGCGGCCACGGATTCGATTTCCGTATTGTCGTCGCCGGCCTGGATCAGCAGGTCTTCGGTGAAGCGGGCATTGTCGCCGATGCGATGATCCAGCGCGCCCACCAGGCGCAGGATGGCTTCGTCTTCCTGCCTGCCGTCCTCCAGCTTGTCCTGGCGCAGACCGGCGCCGGCCTCCAGATTCAGGCGTGTGCGTGGTGAATCCACCACCCGGCGACCATAGCCGGCGGCCAGGCTGCGCTGATACTCGTAGCCGCTGAATCGGTCCCGTTCCGCCCTGAGGGCGCCGAACAGGTAATCCCGGTCGGAGACCTTGTGATCGCTCTGGAAGGCCCCCAGATAGCGCTCCTTGGTGGTGGTGCCGTCCTCCGAGGCCAGGTGTCCCTCCAGTTGCAGGGTGTGGCGCCACAGGGTTTGCTCGTGACGAATCCTGGTGCGGGCGTTGAAGCTGTCGGAGTCGGTATTGCCGCTGGTCAGGATCGCCCCCAGTTCCGCCTGTCCACTCCAGCCCTCGTTGTCACCCCATTCTCCAGCTTGGAGCGGCAGGGTGAACAGGAGCAGGCTGATACAATAGGGCGACAGTGTTCTGAAAAACATGATTGATCGGAGTGTCCGCGGGTGAATCTGGCCGGACACTCTAACAGATCCCGCCTCACCCACTGGAGGACGGCCCTGATGCCGCCGCTTTTCAAGTGCGCTCCGCCATGAACCATGACGATATCCTGCGGGATACCGACCGCTGCGTGAAATGCGGTCTGTGCCTGCCCCATTGCCCCACGTACCGGGTCACCCGGGATGAGGGCGACTCCCCCCGTGGCCGCATCACCCTCATGCAGGGGCTGATGAGCGGTGCCCTGAGAGATGACGCGGCAGTGCGCCGACACCTGGAGGGGTGTGTGGGCTGTCGTGCCTGCGAGGCGGTCTGTCCTTCCGGCGTGCCCTTCGGCAGTTTGATGGATGCGACGCGGGCGAGCCTGATCCCGCCGCCGCGAGGGGCCGGTCTGGTGGGTGGGTATCTGCTGCGCCATGGGGGTGCCAGACGCGCGGCATCCGGGGGACTGCGGGTGGCCGGGCGCCTGGGTCTGGGCAGGCTGGCCGCCCGCCTGGGCGCGGATGATCGACCGGGCGCGGCCCGCGCGGCGTCCTTTCTGCCGGATGTGGCGCCCCCGCCGCGGCCGTCTTTGGTGGGGCGTTCGGCCGCGGCGGATGCTGCGGTGGACGACGTGCGGGGCACGGTGTTCCTGTTCGCCGGCTGTACCGCGGAGACCTTTGACGGGCCTTCGCTGGAGGCCGCCGCCCGGTTGCTCGGGCGCCTGGGTTACCGAGTCGTGCTGCCGGAAGGGCAGGTATGCTGCGGGGCGCTGGATCATCATGCCGGTCGTGCCGGGGACGCGGCGGAGCTTGCGGGCCGCAATCGGGCGGTCTTCGCCGGGCGTGAGGGGCCTGTCCTGAGTCTGAACAGCGGCTGTCGTGTCCATCTGCGGGCCGGCGGCGGCGACGGATTCGGTGAGCGGGTGACCGGCCTGTGCCGGTTGCTGGCGGACGTGGACCTGGCGCCGTTGCAACTGATCGAGACTCCCCTCAAGGTGGTCTTCCATACGCCCTGTACCTTGCGGTACGGGTTGCGCGAGCACGGATGGATGGAGGCCCTGCTGCGGCGCCTGCCCGGTGTGGAACTGACTCCCTTGCCGGACAACGCCTTTTGTTGCGGCGGTTCCGGCAGTCACATGCTGACCCATCCACAGATGGCCGACCGGCTGCTGGCTCCCAAGCTGGATGCCCTTGCGGCGCTGGCGCCGGCCGTGCTCGTCACCGCCAATGTGGGCTGCGGCCTGCACCTGGCGGCCGGTATCCGGCGCCGGGGGCTGGCGATATCGGTCATGAGCCTGGCCCGGCTCATCGACAGTCGTTGTGGATTGCCGCCCGGTTCATAGAACTCGTTCCTCCTTCGCGCTCGGGGGTGCTTCCCCATCGGTTGGAAGCCCTTGAGGGAATTGGTTTGCCGGCGAATTGGTGGTATCGAAAGATTGTTGCCTCATCACGGTTGGGGACGGTCGGTACTCGTCCTGAAAACCCCTGTCTTTAGCAGGTTTGCCTGCTGCTGGACTTGCAGTATCTTCATAGACATGCCCACAGCCCGTGTCAGCCCTCCATGCGCCAACTGAGCCCCACCGATCGCCTGCTGTCTGCCATTGATGAAGGTTTGTGCACCCTGTTCGGCCGTCCCCGCGCCACCGAGCGCCCGGACCCGGCCCGGTCGGTGGTGGAACCGGAACTGGATGACAACGCCCGCGTCCTCTCCGGTCGCCTCATGCGCATCAATCATGCGGGGGAGGTGGCCGCCCAGGGGCTCTACCAGGGGCAGGCCCTCACTGCCCGTGGCGGCGAGGTGCGCGAGCGCATGGAACGCTCCGCCCGGGAAGAAAACGATCATCTGCTCTGGTGCGAACGCCGTCTGGCGGCCCTGGGCACCCACAAGAGCTTCCTCAACCCCCTGTGGTATGGCGGCGCCTTCACCATCGGCGCCCTGGCCGGAGCGGCGGGCGACAAGTGGAGCCTGGGTTTCGTGCACGAGACGGAGCAGCAGGTGATCCGTCATCTGGATGAACATCTGGCCCGTGTCGTCCCCGAGGACGCGCCGACCCGGGCGGTACTGGAGCAGATGAAGATCGACGAGGCCCATCATGGCGAACTGGCCATGTCCCTGGGCGGGGAAGTCCTGCCCTGGCCCCTGCGCAAGCTGGTGATGCCGGTGACCGCCAAGGTGATGACCGGGACGACCTGGTGGATTTGAACGGAATCCCCCCTTGTCACCCGGGCACTTCCCCGTTATCATTGCGCGCTTTCCGTGATTCATGTGCACCCTGGAGTTCAGGAATGAAGACCTTTAGCGCCAAGCCCGCTGAAGTCACCCGCGACTGGTACGTGGTTGATGCCTCCGGCAAGACCCTCGGCCGGCTCGCCAGCGAAGTGGCTCGCCGCCTGCGCGGCAAGCACAAGCCCGTGTATACCCCGCACGTGGATACCGGTGACTACATCGTGATCGTGAATGCCTCCAAGGTGCGCCTCAGCGGCAACAAGGAAACCGACAAGATGTACTACCGGCACACCGGTTACGTCGGTCACATGAAGTCCGCCAGCGCGCAGCAGATCCGTGAGAACGCCCCCGAGCGCCTCATCGAGATCGCGGTGAAGGGCATGCTGCCCAAGAACCCCCTGGGCCGGGCCATGTTCAAGAAGCTCAAGGTGTATGCCGGAGCCGAGCACAGCCACGCCGCCCAGCAGCCCCAGCCGCTGGAAATCTGAACAACACCCTGATCCGGCCGCCTTGCGTGGCCGGGCAGCACATAGAGCAGGTCAAGAGATGGCAACAACCCAGAACTACGGAACCGGACGCCGCAAAGAGGCTTCTGCGCGGGTTTTTCTGCGCCCCGGCAAGGGCGAGATCACCGTCAACAACAAGCCCCTGGACGTCTACTTCGGGCGTGAGACCTCCCGCATGGTGGTCCGTCAGCCGCTGGAAGTGGCCGAAAGCCTGGATCGTTTCGATATCGTGGCCACGGTGAAGGGCGGCGGTGCCAACGGTCAGGCCGGTGCCATCCGTCTGGGTATTGCCCGCGCTCTGGTGGAATACGACGAGAAGCTGCGTGGCGCCATGCGCACCCACGGCTTCATGACCCGCGACGCCCGTCAGGTCGAGCGTAAGAAGGTCGGTCTGCGCAAGGCACGTCGCGCGACTCAGTTCAGCAAGCGCTGATCCCCGACGACGGGGACGGCTTGCAGTCACCCCGGGGCTATCCATCAGGATGGCCTCGTGGGGGATGGTTTTTCGGTTTTTATTTCGGGGCTTGATTCAACACCCCGTCATGCTGTAGATTTACGCCTCGGTTTTATTGGGGGATCGTCTAGCGGTAGGACTACGGACTCTGACTCCGTCAACCCAGGTTCGAATCCTGGTCCCCCAGCCATATCCATGAAAAAGGCCCCCTTGCGGGGCCTTTTTCGTGGATGTGATTCAAGGAGCCACCAGGTTCGAACCAAAAAAAAGCCCGGATGGAATCCGGGCAGGCGCGTCACATGCGCGCTGAAGCAGAGGCGGGCGTCCCTGCCCGAAAAGGCATCATCCCTTAGAAGTCGTACCGCATGCCAAGAGAAAAGGCCTTGGCGGTCTCGCCGGCGACACCGCCCGGACCGGAGGTGCGGGCCTGGCTCCAGGGGGTCAGTGCAGATGCATCATCGTTGTCCATCATGGCAAAGTTGCCATAGAACCGCAGGGCACGATCGACGCGATATTCAAGGCCCAGGGCAAAGAGATTGGCGTCTTTGTCCGTAAGATCCGAATCCAAAGCGAAGTAGTGGGCATTCAGATACATGCTGGGGCTCAGCCTGTACTGACCGGCTACGCCAACTACCGTGCCTTCATTTTCAGCGGCGGATTCCGACTTCTGGTAGAAGCCGGCAAGCGTGAATTCCGGGGTGATCCGGTATGCCGCGGCCAGTCTCCAAGCTTCGGGGTTGGGACTGTTTTCGATGTTCTGGCGTTCAAAGGCGACCGCGCCGGTGAAGGGGCCGTTTTTATAGTTCAAGGAGGTGCTAAAGGCCCGGTTGTCACTACCTTCGGCAGTGGTCTGGTTGCGGTGATCCGTGGAAAAATCCAGATCCCAGACAAAGCCGTTCAGGCTGGGGCTGCGGTAATGCAGGGCGTTGCGGAACCGCTCATCGAAACGGCCATGATCCGAGGTGCGGGCAATATTGCGAAGGTCCCCCACTTGGTCGCCGAAGAAATTGGCCGGATCCCGGGCGCGCTTGAAAGAGGTATCGAAGCGGCCGATTCGCAGCATCCCCCAGTCGCCTTTGAGACCGGCAAAGGTGTCTCGGGTGGTGAAAGTTTCGTTGGATTCGCTGCTGTCGAACTGGATTTCCTGTTCAATCTGGAAAATAGCGGTCAGTTCAGGGGTGAATTGTCTTTCGCCCTTGAAACCCAGGCGGCTGGAGTTGCTGGAGATGTTCACTTCGCTATAGTCGGCACCGTCATCCAGAAGGTCCACGGACAGGTGGGCGCGACCGTAGATGGTGATGTCGGCAACCGCCAGGGCAGGCATGGACAGGCCGGCGGCGACCATCGCCGCGATAAGCTTCTTGTGCTGCATGAAATAGGCTCCCCAAGTGATGTTGTAAAAAAGAGACAGCGTCCTGTGCCTCAAAACCCGGGGCGACTATGTCTTCTGATTATTAAAGGTAAGTTAAACCCCCGTGAAATTGTGATGAACAGTCCAGGGCACGGACGTGGGGGCGGCCCTCAGCCGCGAAGGGGATACGTCCTCTGTTGCCGATGCCGTCTGAACATTGGCCGTGGATGATAGACTGCCCGATACCCGGGCATCCGATGGAACAAAACCCCGCATGCTGACCCTGAATAACCGCCCCAACCCCGCTGCCGCGCCCACCCTCGACCAAGTGGTCGAACTGATCCCCGATGCTTTCGTAATCTTCGACGGCGACCATCGCCTGCTGGCCGCCAATGCGGCGGCCCTGCGCTGTCTGTCCCTCTCCCGCGAGGATCTGCGGGGGATGGGCTGTCATGAATTCTTTCAGGGGGTGCCGGGTGACTGTGCCGGGGAGGGGGGCTGTCCACTGGTCACCGCGGGATCCGCGATGGAGCCTCTTCCGGTGCAGATCCCGGGAGGACGGGGGCGCCGGCGTCTGAGCGTCCGGATTTCCCGGGGGCGGGGCGAGCACGGCGACTTTTTCGGTCTGCTGCTGCATCCCGACCCGGAGGCGGCCCCCGCGTCACCGGAGGGGGCGCGCCTGGTGGGGCAGTCCCTCCCCATGTTGGAGCTGATGCGGATGGTGGAGCGGGTGGCGCCCACCAGTGCCACCGTATTGCTGCTGGGGGAGAGCGGCGTGGGCAAGGAGCGGGTGGCGGATTATCTGCACCACTGTTCCGGCCGCGCCCAGGGGCCGTTGGTGGTGGTGGACTGTTCCACTCTGGGGGAACAGATTATCGAGGCGGAGCTGTTCGGCTATGAAAAGGGCGCCTTCACCGGCGCGGACCGGCGCAAGGTCGGCCTGTTCGAGGCGGCCCAGGGGGGGACGCTGTTCATCGACGAGGTGGGGGAGTTACCCCTGTCCATGCAGAGCAAGCTATTGCGGGTGTTGGAAACCTCCCGTATCCGCCGGGTGGGCGGCACCGATTACATCCCGGTGGATGCCCGGGTGGTGGCCGCCACCCACCGGGACCTGGCGGCCATGGTGGCCCGGGGTGGGTTCCGGGAAGACCTCTATTACCGCCTGTCCGCCTTTCCGGTCTTCATTCCCCCCCTGCGGGAGCGGCGGGAAGACGTCATCGCCCTGGCGGAACATTTCCTGCGGCAGGCGGACGGTGGGGCACTGCATCTGCCCCTGTCCGTGCCGGTGGCCGATCTGCTGGTGTCCTATCATTATCCGGGCAATGTGCGCGAGTTGAAGAACATCATGACCCGGGCGGCGATCCTGGCCGGTACCGGGCCGTTGCTGCCCGAACACATCGCTTTCCAGTCTCAGGCCGGCGAAGCGGTGTCGGTGGCCTCCCCGCGTCGTGGTTCCCGTAGCGTCTGCACCGAAGCCGGTGTCCGCGCGGCGCTGGCGGCTACTGGTGGCCACCGTGCGGAAGCCGCCCGGCACCTGGGCGTCAGTGAGCGCACTCTCTATCGCTATCTGGAAAAATTCCAGATCCGGGTGTAGAGGTAGGTTCCGTGGGCGGCGTTCGCGACCGGGGGCATCCGCTTGGATGTTTCAAAAAAACAACAATCTCCATTTCTGTCATGACGCGTCATGACATTGTCATGCGATATGTCATGGTGTGTTGTTTTTTTACACTTTTAAAATCAGTGGGTTAGTGTTTGGCACGGCTTCTGCTTAGTGGTAATCGGCTGACACGGTCAGACCCTTATACAACAAAGCTCTGCAGAGGAACGTAAACATGCAAAAGAAAGTGCTCGTATTCGCAGTAGCCGCGGCCATGGGCCTGCCCGCCGCCGCCATGGCCGACACCACCCTGTACGGCCGCATGAACCTGTCCGTGGATATCGTGGACAACGGTGACGATACCACCCACCAGCTGGCCTCTAACTCCTCCCGTCTGGGTGTGCGTGGTTCCGAGGACCTGGGCAACGGCCTGCGTGGTGTGTTCCAGATTGAGGCTGCCCTGCAGGGTGACAGCGGCTCCGCCTTCGGTAGCAGCAACCTGACCGGTCGTAACACCTACGTGGGTCTGGCCGGTGCCTTCGGTGAAGTGCGCGTTGGTAAGCACGATACCCCCTACAAGCTGGCCACCCTGCCGCTGAACTTCTTTGCCGACACCCTGGGTGACATGAACCATGTCACCAGTCAGATGGGTGGGCTGGACAAGTATGACGGCGTTGAAGGTCTGGTCGCTAGCAAGTCTGGTCTGGGTTCATTCTATAATCGTAATGACAACACCCTGCTGTATTTGAGCCCGAATTTCGATGGCCTGCAGTTCATGGCTTCCTATACGACCGACAAGAGGGATGACCGTTCTTCTGGCATCGCTAATGATGCTAATGCCTTCTCTCTGGCAGCCTCTTTCACTCAAGGTCCGATGTACGTCACAGTGGCTTTTGAACAGTTGAATGATGGTTCTGTGCTTGTGGATGATAATGGTGATGCCGTGTATGGCGACGCCCAGGCTTGGAAAGTGGGTGGTACCTACCAGATTGATGCCCTGACTCTGGCTGCCATGTACGAAAATGTTGACTCCGGCATCAATGGTGTTGGTGATCGTGATGCCTTCCATCTGGGTGCCAAGTACCAGCTGGGTCAGGCCTACCTGATGGGTTCTTACACTTATGCCGGTGAAAGTGATATCGATGATAGCGACGCCCAGATGTATGCCCTGGGTGCCGGTTACAACCTGTCCCGTCGCACCGCCGTCTACGCCGTGTTTGCTCAGATCCTGAACGAAAGCGGTAACGAGTCTGGTGCCACCTATGGCTTCCAGGGTAGCGGCAAGGGTAAGGGTTTTGCCGGTGCTGACTTCGGCGACAACCCCGCTGGCTTCTCCGTCGGCGTGACCCACAACTTCTAATCATCGGTCCCATGCCGATGGCATTGCCCAGGGTCGCCTGACCGGAAGGCATGCACTGGAAGTTCAAAGGGTGCGGAGGGAAACCTCCGCACCCTTTTTGCTTTTCCCCGCCTCTCACCTCATCCCGGCCGGGGTGCTAGAATAGGTGCCCCTCCCGCAGTGATCCCCGCCAGCCATGACCGCAAGTACCCGCATCCGCGAAATCCCCTATAACTACACCTCCTACTCCGACCGCGAGATCGTCATCCGCTTCCTCGGCGAAGGCATGTGGGACGTGCTCAACGAACTGCGCGCCCGCCGACGGACCGGCGTCTCCGCCCGGATGCTGTTCGAGGTGCTGGGGGACATGTGGGTGGTCACCCGCAACCCCTATATCCAGGACGACCTGCTGGGTAACCAGAAGCGACTCACCGCCCTGATCCACGCCCTGGATCACCGGGTGGACCAGATCATCGCCCGGGCCGAGGGCAATCAGCTGGCCCTGGACCTGGCGGAACAGGCTCGTCAGGCGGTACGCCGCTTCGAGGCCTGGTTCCCGGAACAAAAGGCCCTGCGCGCCCGTGCCCGCCGCCTGCTGGGCAAGGTCACCCGCAAGGACAACATCCACTTCGACGGCCTGGCCCGGGTCTCCCATGTCACCGATGCCACCGACTGGCGTGTGGAACTGCCCTTCGTGGTCATCACCCCGGATTCCGAGGCGGAGATGGCCGGGGTCATCCAGACCTGCTTTGAACTGGGTCTGACCGTCATTCCCCGGGGGGGCGGCACCGGCTACAACGGTGGCGCCGTGCCCCTGACCGCCGATGCCGCGGTCATCAACACGGAAAAGCTCGAAGCCTTGAGCGAGGTGGAGTTCGTGGAACTGCCCGGGGTGGAAGGCCCCGTGGCCACCCTCCGCGCCGAGGCCGGGGTGGTGACCCGCCGGGTGTCCGAGGCCGCGGGGCGCGCCGCCCATGTGTTTGCCGTGGACCCCACCTCCCAGGATGCCTGCACCATCGGCGGCAACATCGCCATGAACGCCGGCGGTAAGAAGGCGGTGCTCTGGGGCACGGCCCTGGACAATCTGGTGTCCTGGCGCATGGTCACCCCGGAGGCCCGCTGGATCCAGGTGGAACGCCTCAATCACAACCTGGGCAAGATCCACGATCAGGAGACCGTGAGCTTTCGCATCACCCGGTTCCAGGCCGACGGCGTGACCCCCGACGGAGAACCCCAGGTCATCTCCTTCCCGGGCCGGGCCTGCCGCAAGGTGGGGCTGGGCAAGGACGTCACCGACAAGCGCCTGCAGGATCTGCCGGGGATTCAGAAGGAAGGCTGCGACGGCCTGATCACCTCCGCCGTGTTCGTGGTCCATCGCATGGCGGCCCACATGCGCACCATCAGCCTGGAGTTCTACGGCACCGATCTGCACGAGGCGGTGCCCGCCATCGTCGAGATCAAGGACGCCCTGGAGGCCGACCCCAAGGTGCAGCTGGCCGGGCTTGAACACCTGGACGAGCGCTATGTGCGCGCCGTGGGCTATACCCCGAAGGGGGCGCGACGGGAGCGGCCCAAGATGGTGCTCCTGGCGGACATCGCCAGTGATGACGAGGAGGCGGTGGGCCTGGCCGCCTCGAAGATGGTGCGTTTGGCCAATGCCCGCAACGGCGACGGCTTCATCGCCGTGAGCCCCGAGGCCCGCCAGCGGTTCTGGGCCGACCGTAGCCGGACCGCCGCCATCGCCGCCCATACCAACGCCTTCAAGATCAACGAGGACGTGGTGATCCCCCTGGACCGGCTGGCGGAGTACAGCGAGGGGATCGAGCGCATCAACATCCACCAGTCCCTCACCAACAAGCTGCGCATGGCCGACGAGATCCTGGCCTGCCTGGGCAAGGATCACCGCGCACTGCTGGAATCCCTGGCCCTGGGCAGCGAGGAGGCCCGGGGCTGGTTCGAGGGGCTGCGCCGGGCCGCGGAAGACCATGTGCAGGCGGTGCGGGGGCGCTGGCAGGCCATCCTGGACCACCTGGAGAGCGACGCCGTGGCCATGGACGACCTGCTGGACGCGCCGTCCCGGGCGGACCGCCGCCCCGGCGACCGGCTGATCCAGCTGCTGTTGCGTCGCAGTCTGGTGATCTCCTACCGGCGGGAGATCGAGGCCCGGTTGTGGGAGATCTTCGACGGCCGCGACCTGGAACCGGTGCGCCGGAGCATCCAGGCCATCCACGACCGGGTGCTCACCAGCCGCCTGTTCGTGGCCCTGCACATGCACGCCGGTGACGGCAACGTGCACACCAACATCCCGGTCAATTCCAACGACTACGCCATGATGCACGAGGCCGAGCGCATCGTGGACCAGGTGATGGCCCTGGCCCGGGCGTTGGGCGGCGTCATCTCCGGGGAGCACGGCATCGGCCTGACCAAGATCCAGTACCTGGGCGAACCGGAGCTGAAGGCCTTTGCCGACTACAAGCGCCGGGTGGACCCCATGGACCGCTTCAACCGGGGCAAGCTGCAGGCCGGCTCCGGGCTGTCGCGGGCCTATACCCCCTCACTGCGCCTGGTGCAGGAGGAGGCCCTGATCCTGGAGCAGAGCGAACTGGGGGCGCTCAACGACGACATCCGCGACTGCCTGCGCTGCGGCAAGTGCAAGCCCGTCTGCACCACCCATGTGCCCCGGGCCAACCTGCTGTACTCGCCCCGCAACAAGATCCTGGCCACGGGACTGATCATCGAGGCCTTCCTCTACGAGGAGCAGACCCGCCGCGGCCTGTCCCTGCGTCATTTCGATGAACTCAACGACGTGGCGGACCACTGCACCATCTGTCACCGCTGCCTCAAGCCCTGTCCGGTGAATATCGATTTCGGGGACGTGACGGCCCGTATGCGACGCATCCTCAAGGCCCGCGGCCAGCGCCGGACCAGTCTGGCGGCCAAGGTCTCCATGGCCTTCCTCAACATCAAGGACCCGGCCACCATCAAGCTGATGCGCACCGCCCTGGCCCAGTGGGGCTTTGCCGGACAGCGCCTGGGGCACCGGATGTTCCAGCGCCTGGGCCTGCTGGACGATGGTCGGCCCGCCGCCACCACGGGACCGGCGCCGATCCCCGCCCGGGTCATCCACATGGTGAGAAAGCCCCTGCCGGCGGGTCTGCCCTCGCGCACCACCCGGGCCATGCTGGGGCTGGAAGACCCCAGTCACGTAGC
Organism: Ectothiorhodospira shaposhnikovii; assembly: GCF_022227765.1. Taxonomy (GTDB): domain Bacteria; phylum Pseudomonadota; class Gammaproteobacteria; order Ectothiorhodospirales; family Ectothiorhodospiraceae; genus Ectothiorhodospira. The sequence continues at coordinate 84,500 of NZ_JAJMLZ010000001.1, forward strand.
CATCGTACGGGACCCGGCGGTGGCGCCGGAGCAGAGCGAGGCGGTGTTCTATTTCCCCGGCTGCGGCTCGGAGCGCCTGTTCAGCCAGGTGAGCCTGGCCACCCTGGCCATGCTCTACCGCACCGGTGCCCAGACGGTGCTGCCGCCGGGGTATCTGTGCTGCGGCTACCCCCAGGAATCCGCCGGCGAGGAGGCCAAGGGCAGGGCGATCACCACCGAGAATCGGGTACTGTTCCATCGGGTGGCCAACACCCTGAACTATCTGGACATCAAGACGGTGGTGGTGTCCTGCGGCACCTGCATGGATCAGTTGCTGAAATACGAGTTCGAGCGCATCTTCCCCGGTTGTCGGTTGCTGGACATCCATGAGTATCTGATGGAGAAGGGGGTGACGCTGGAGGCCGCGCCGGGGGTGGAATACCTGTATCACGATCCCTGCCATTCCCCCATGAAGACCCACGCGCCGCTGCAGGTGGCGGGGAATCTGCTGGGCCGGCCGGTGACCCTGTCGGACCGCTGCTGCGGCGAGGCGGGGACCTTTGCGGTGAGTCGCCCGGATGTGGCCACCCAGGTGCGGTTCCGCAAGCAGGAGGAAATCCACAAGGGCATCACGTCGCTGACCGGCGCGCCGGTGGCCGCCGGCGGCAATGTGAAGTTGCTGACTTCCTGCCCGGCCTGTCAGCAGGGGTTGTCCCGCTACCGGGAAGATACCGGGACGGAGGTGGACTATATCGTGGTGGAGATGGCCAATGCCCTGCTGGGAGACCAGTGGCAGGCCCGCTTCATCGAGCAGGCCCGCAGCGGGGGTATCGAGAAGGTACTGCTCTGACAAAAAAGCCCCTCTCCCCTTGCGGGAGAGGGGTTGGGGTGAGGGGAAAACGGAACCCCCCTCAGGTCAGGGTCTTCACCCCGTCCTTGCCGCCCAGAATCAGCACATCCGCCGGGCGCCGGGCAAAGATGCCCACGGTGACCACGCCGGCAATCTGGTTGATCTCCGTCTCCAGGGCCACCGGATCGGTCATGTCCAGGTTGAACACATCCAGGATCAGGTTGCCGTTGTCGGTGGTGAAGCCGTGACGCAGTTCCGGTTGCCCGCCCAGCTTGAGCATGGCCCGGCCCACGTGGCTGCGGGCCATGGGAATGACCTCCACCGGCAGGGGGAAGGTGCCCAGCACGTTCACCAGTTTGGAGTCGTCGGCGATGCAGACGAAGCGCTCGCTGGCGGCCGCCACGATCTTTTCCCGGGTGAGGGCGCCGCCGCCCCCCTTGATCAGGTGCAGGTGCCGGGTGGCCTCGTCGGCGCCGTCCACGTACAGGGGAATGGGGCCGACGGCGTTCAGGTCCAGCACCGGGATGCCGTGACCGCGCAGGCGCTCGGCGCTGGCCTCGGAGGAGGCCACGGTGCCGTCGATGCGGCCCTTCATCTTCGCCAGCAGGTCGATGAAATGATTGGCGGTGGAGCCGGTGCCGATGCCGACGACCATGCCGTCTTCCACGTATTCCAGGGCCGCTTCGGCGGCGGCCTTCTTCATCTGATCTTGATTGCTCATGAGGATGCCTCCTTGGTTGTCGGGGGGGATTCTACATGAGACAGGCGGTGTCGCACGTCTGCCAGGGCCATGGCGCGAGAACCACTCCCCGGGGAGCGGTCCTTGAGGCTGTAAAACCCACTGCAAGGCATGCATCTTGCCGGGGATGGACTCGCCCCTGTATCTTCAGATGATGTCAGCCTATCCCTACCTGCAGAAGATACTCACCGCCCGGGTCTACGACGTGGCGCGGGAAACCCCACTGGACCTGATGCCCACGCTTTCCCGGCGCCTGGGCAACCGCATCCTGCTCAAGCGCGAGGACCTGCAACCGGTCTTCTCCTTCAAGTTGCGCGGCGCCCATAACAAGATCGTCCAGTTGTCCGAGGAAGCCCGCCGCAAGGGGGTCATCGCCGCCTCCGCCGGCAACCATGCCCAGGGGGTGGCCCTGTCGGCCAAGACCCTGGGCATCAAGGCGGTGATCGTCATGCCCGCCACCACCCCCTCCATCAAGGTGGACTCGGTCCGCGCCCTGGGGGCCAAGGCCATCCTCCACGGGGATTCCTACGACGATGCCTATGCCCATGCCCTGGAACTGATCGAGAAGCACGGCTACACCTTCGTCCATCCCTTCGATGATCCCGATGTGATCGCCGGCCAGGGCACCATCGCCATGGAACTGCTGCGTCAGCATCCCGACCCCCTGGAGGCGGTGTTCGTCAGCGTGGGCGGCGGCGGCCTGATCGCCGGCATGGCGGCCTATATCAAGGCCCTGCGCCCCGATATCCGGGTGATCGGGGTCGAACCCCACGACGCCCCCTGCATGCAGCAGGCCCTGGAAAAACAGCAGCGGGTGATACTGGACCAGGTGGGCATCTTCGCCGACGGGGTGGCCGTGCGTCAGGCGGGTGAGGAGAACTATCGCCTGGCCCGGGACCATGTGGACGAGATGCTGCTGGTGTCCACCGACGAGATCTGTGCCGCCATCAAGGACATCTTCGATGACACCCGGGTGATGGCCGAGCCGGCCGGTGCCCTGGCCATCGCGGGCATCAAGAAATACGTGGAACGGGAAGGGCTCAAGGACGCCTGTCTGGCCGGGGTGCTCAGCGGTGCCAACATCAACTTCGATCGTCTGCGTCACGTGACCGAACGGGCCGAACTGGGGGAACAGCGGGAAGCCCTGTTCGCCGCCACCATTCCGGAGCGGCCGGGCAGTTTCCGGGCCTTTTGCAAGGCCATCGGCAAGCGCGGGATCACCGAGTTCAACTACCGCTACGCGGATACCGAGCAGGCCCACATTTTCGTCGGGGTCCAACTCAGCGGCGGCGAGACGGAACGCCGCACCCTGCTGCAGGATCTGCGCGACAAGGGCTACCCCATCGAGGATCTGAGCGACAACGAGGTGGCCAAGGTCCATCTGCGCCACATGGTGGGCGGGCACTCGGCCCGGGCAGGGGACGAGATCGTCTACCGCTTCGAGTTTCCCGAGCGCCCGGGGGCACTGATGAACTTCCTCGCCCACATGGGGCAGGACTGGAACATCAGTCTGTTCCATTACCGCAACCATGGCGCCGCCTACGGCCGGGTGCTGGTGGGCATGCAGGTGCCGGACCAGGACAAGGCCCGGCTTGAGGGGTTCCTCAAGGAGTTGGGGTATGTCCACTGGGAGGAAACCGATAACCCGGTCTACCGGCTGTTCCTGGGCTGATCCGCCGGCCGGGTCTTACCCGCGCTTGCCCAGGGCCTCCTCGTTGAAGGCCTCATCGATGGTGGTGATGATCTTCTCCACCATGCGAAAGCCCTCCACCGGGGCGTCGTCGGCCATGTATTTCAGGCGCAGGGGGCTGAGCACCTTCACGGCGGCGCTGCGTTCCACCTCCCCCTGTCCCGTGCCCGCCGCGTCCAGGGTGCCCAGGGCGGCGATGATCTCCCCGGCGATGGCGTGCCTGTGCGTCCCGCGCCGCGCCCGCTCCAGGGTGTCCTCGGGCATGCCGTCCAGCAGATCGAATCCCGCGTGGGCGTCCAGGTAGATGATGAGTTCGTTCAGGGTCATGGGCATCGGCCTCCTGAATGGGTCATGTCGATCTTCTGTTTCCCGGGGGAGAAAGAAGGGCCGGGGACGAGAGGGCAAGCAGGTTGTGAGAACAGCAGGATGTCAGTCCGCCATGGACAGAATGAATTCCCACTGCGCCTCGGTCACCGGCATGATGGAGAGCCGGTTGCCCCGCCTGACCAGGGGCATGTCGCTCAGCGCGGGGGCCGCCTTCAGGTCCGCCAGGGGAATGACGTCCCTGAACTTGCGTTCAAAGCCCACGTCCACCCGATACCAGCGGGGGTTGTCCGGGGTACTGCGCGGGTCATGGTAGGTATGTTCCGGGTCCCAGGCGCTGTCGTCCGGATAGCCGGCCCGCACGATCCTCAGGATGCCGACGATGCCGGGGACCTTGCAGTTGGAATGGTAGAAAAAGGCCAGGTCGCCTTCTTGCATCTCGTCCCGCATCATGTTGCGGGCCTGGTAGTTGCGCACCCCTTCCCAGGGTTCCACCCGCACCCGTTCCAGGTCGTCGATACCGAAGACATCCGGTTCGGACTTCATCAGCCAGTAGGACATGGGCAATCCTTGGTGTTCAATTCGGGGTGGGGCCGGCAGGTGATCAGGCCCTGTTCGGTCACCACCGCGTGCAGGGGCACGTCCCAGGACGCATGGGGCAGCGCCGTCACTTCCTGAAAAGCATAGGCCATTCCCACCAAATGGGGGCGGCGCCAGTGACGGTGGCGGTTGAGATGGCGGAAGGTGGTGTCATAGAAGCCGCCACCCATGCCCAGCCGGTTTCCCCGGTGATCGAAGCCCACCAGGGGCGTGATGACCAGATCCAGATGACGGGCCGGCAGGCAGCGTCGGCGGTGAATGGGAGGCTCGGGAATGCCGAAGCGGTTGGGGATCAGGGGCGTATGGGGTTCCCAGGCCACGAACCAGAGCAGCCGGGGGTGAAGTGGTGCCAGCACCGGCAGGTAGAGGTCCTTGCCGGCGGCGCGGGCGGCCCGGACCAGCGGGCCGGGGTCGGCCTCGCCCCGGTCGGGCAGGTAGACGGCGATGCGCCGGGCGGCGCTGAACAGGGGGTGGTGGATCAGGTGCCTGGCCATGGCACGGGCATGCCGGGCCCGTTCGGCCGGGGAGAGCGCCAGACGCCGGGCGCGAAGCTGTCTGCGTAGGTCGGCGCGTGTCATGGAAATGAAGAGGGCACGCTCCGAGAGTGCCGTGGCGAGCTTTCGACCTTGAACCAGGGGTTCAAGTGGGGGCCGACGCGATCTCTACAGGCTTTCCGCTACGGGGCGGACATGCACAACAAGACATCGCAGAATGGCTCCCGGGGTAGTTGATTAGGCTCAAGGATATTACCCAGCCGCTCACGCACACCTCAGAGGTGCCCAAACCGTAAAACCTTTTTTTCGTGGCCCCGCCGCCGGGACCGTACATCATGAATCCGTCGATCGTTCGTGTTGCAGGACCGAATCCACCCGTTCCTGCAGGGCGCGCATGCGCTGATCCAGGCCGGCGTTCTGCCGCTTCAGGGCCAGCAGTTCATGGGCAATGTTCAGGGCCGCCATCACGGCGATCCGGTCTCCGCCCACGACCTTGCCGCCATCGCGGATTTCCTTCATCCGGCGATCCAGCAGGCTGGCCGAGGCAATCAGGGCATTGCGCTCATCTTCAGGGCAGGCCACCCGGTATTCCTTGCCCAGAATCTGAACCGTGACCGGTTCAGAGCGGGGTTCCGTCATACCGCCTGCTCCATGGACTTCAATCGGTTGATCATCGACTCCACCTTCATGCGTGCCTGCTCACCCCGTTCCGAGAGCTGGGCCCGTTCCGCCAGCAGCAGTTCGTTCTGGCGGCGCAGCCTGAGGTTCTCGTCCCGCAGCAGTTCGCAGACCCGCAGCAACGCCTCGACCCGGGACTCCAGGTCTTTCAGGGCGGAATCCGCCGAGGCATTGTGAGCGGTGTATGTCATGGGCTCAATACTAGGACTCCGCCTCGGGGCCGTCAACAAGGATCGGCGGCGGCATGGTGCTGGCGCCGTCGGGCTTGCTAGACTGCGTCCATGTATCGGATCCCGGCCCCGGAGGTCCGGCCACCACGACTGGAGAGCCTTGCCCCATGATGCCCGATTATCAAGCCTTACAGGATGCCCTGCGGGGGGCGGGCGCCACGGCCGATGCCGCCGAGGCCCACGGCACGCTCTGCGGCATGCTCAGTGCCAATCTGGGGTCCGGCGAGGTGCGCTGGCTGCAGGAGATCTTTCCCGAGGCCGGCGAGACGCCGCCGCCGGAAGGGGAGGCCCGGCGCCTGCTGGATGAAGTCTTTGCCGAAACCCGCACCCAACTGGCCGATGCCCTGCTCGGGTTCCAGATGCTGTTGCCGGACGAGGACGATGCCCTTTCCACCCGGGTGGACGCCCTGGGGCACTGGTGCCAGGGCTTCCTCTATGGCCTGGCGGTGGCCGGCGTCACCGACCCGGCCAAGCTGCCCGCCGATTCGGCGGAAATCCTCAAGGATCTTTCCGATATTGCCGGCGCCGGTTTCGAGGTGGACGACGACGAGGCCAGCGAGACCGCCTATGTGGAGATCCTGGAATACGTGCGGGTGGGCGTGCTGCTGGTGAGCGAGGAACTGCAGCCCCTCAAGGGCCCCTCCCGCCTGCAGTGACCCCCCTGTTGATGACCCGGAACCCAAAGCTATCGCCATGAAAGAATTCGCCCGTCGCCGTCGCCAGCTCATGCGTGCCATGGGGGAGGGCGGCATCGCCGTCATCCCCGCCGCACCGGTCCGGGTGCGCAATCATGACGTGGAATATCCCTACCGTCAGGACAGCGATTTTCTCTATCTCACCGGCTTTACCGAGCCGGAGGCGGTGGCGGTGCTGGTGCCCGGCCGACCCCAGGGGGAGTACATCCTGTTCTGCCGGGAACGGGACAAGGAAAAGGAGACCTGGCATGGCCGCCGGGCCGGACAGGAAGGGGCGGTGGAGCGCTTCGGCGCCGACGATTCCTTCCCCATCGGCGACATCGGCGAGATCCTGCCCGGGCTGCTGGAGAACCGTGAGCGGGTCTACACCACTTTGGGTCGCCATCCGGAGTTCGACCGCAAGTTGATCGACTGGGTCAACGGCATCCGTGAACGGGCCCGCACCGGCGTCCACCCCCCCCATGAGTTCGTGGCTCTGGAATACCTGCTCCATGACATGCGCCTGTTCAAGTCGGCCACCGAACTCAAGGCCATGAAGGAGGCCGCCCGGGTCACCAGTCGTGCCCATCAGCGCGCCATGGCCGCCTGCCGGCCGGGGCTGTGGGAGTATCAGCTGGAAGCGGAGTTGCTGTACGAGTTCCGCCGGGCGGGGACCGAACCCGCCTACGCCTCCATCGTGGGCGGCGGTGTCAACGGCTGCATCCTGCACTACACCGAAAACAACGAGCGGCTCAGGGACGGTGATCTGGTCCTGATCGACGCTGGCTGCGAGTACCAGGGTTATGCGGCGGACATCACCCGCACCTTTCCGGTGAACGGACGCTTCACCGAGCATCAGCGTCAGGTCTACGAGGTGGTGCTGGAGGCCCAGGCGGCGGCCATCGCCCAGGTGGTCCCCGGCAATCACTGGGATGATCCCCATGGGGCGGCGGTCAAGGTGCTTACCAAGGGGCTGGTGCACCTGGGATTGCTCAAGGGGCGGCCTTCCCGCCTGATCAAGGACGGCGCCTATCGTCGCTTCTACATGCACCGCACCGGCCACTGGCTGGGGCTGGACGTGCATGACGTGGGGGACTACAAGGTGGGCGAGGCCTGGCGTTTGCTGGAGCCGGGCATGGTGATGACCATCGAGCCGGGCCTGTACCTGCCGGCCACGGAGAAGGGCGTGCCCAAGCCATTCCGTAATATCGGCATCCGCATCGAGGATGACGTGGCGGTGACCCGGGCCGGGCATCAGGTCCTCACCGAAGATTGCCCCAAGGGCGTCGACGAGGTTCAGGCCCTGGTGGGTTCAGGCAACTGAAATAATCGGGTGCCGGGATCGGCACGCGGAGGACGCGGTGCAGAACAGCGATTTCGATATCCTGATCGCCGGCGGCGGCATGGTGGGCGCCACCCTGGGGCTGGGCCTGGCGGACAGCGGTTACCGGGTGGGCATCATCGAGGCGCAGCCTCCCGGCGCTCCGGTGCAACCCAGTTATGACGAGCGGGCCACGGCCCTGTCCTGGGGTTCCCGATGTATCCTGGAACGTCTGGGCCTGTGGGCGGATCTGGCGCCCCATGCCGAACCGATCCGTCGCATCCACGTCTCCCAGCGGGGGTATTTCGGCAACGTGCGCCTGGACCACCGGGAAGAAGGCGTGGAGGCACTGGGTTACGTGATCGTCAACCGGGTGCTGGGGCAGGTCCTGCAGACGGCCCTGGCCGCGGCGCCCGTCACCCTGATGACGCCGGCGCGGGTGACCGGATACACCGGCCATGACGACCATCTGGGGGTACAGATCCGTCTGGACCAGGCCCTCGTGCCGATACGGACCCGCCTGCTGGTGGGCGCGGACGGCACCCGGTCCGTGGTTCGCAACCTGGCCGGCATCGACATCCACGAGAGTGACTATGGTCAGGTGGGCATCATCGCCAATCTCTCCACCGAGCTGGATCATCGGGGAACGGCCTTCGAGCGTTTCACCGACGAGGGGCCGGTGGCCCTGCTGCCCCTGACGCCCGCCGAGGACGGCAGTCCCCGCTGCGCCCTGGTCTGGGTCCGTCCGGTCCATCGGCTCGATGAGACGCTGGCCTGGGATGACGGGCATTTTCTGCGGGTCCTTCAGGACCGTTTCGGTCATCGCCTCGGACGCCTGCGCCGGGTGGGCGCGCGGGTTGCCTATCCCCTGACCCGGGTGCGTGCCGTCCGGGATACGGACACCCGGCTGGTGTTGGTGGGCAATGCTTCCCACACCATCCACCCCGTGGCCGGTCAGGGCTTCAATCTGGCACTGCGGGACGTGGATACCCTGGCGGATCTGCTGTGCCGGGCCGGACGGGAGGCCTCGGACCCCGGTGACGCGGGGTTGTTGCAGCGCTATGCCGTCCGACGCCGGCCGGACCTGGACCGGGTGACGGGCGTGACCGATGCCCTGGCCCGGCTCTTCACCACGCCGGGGTTCGGGCATGTCCGGGGAGCGGCCCTGGTGGCCCTGAACCTGTGCGGCCCGCTGCGGCACGGGGTGGCGCGGGCGGGGATGGGATTGTAGATGTCCGGAACCGATGAACAAGGAGCCTCCATGTCGGCAACCTCCTGTGACGTCCTCATCGCCGGCGGCGGCATGGTGGGAGCCGCCCTGGCCCTGAGCCTGGCCCGCGGCGGTCTTGCCGTGGCCCTGGTGGAACTGCGCCCACCGCCCCCCTTTGTCCCGGACAGCGGGCATGACCTGCGGGTATCCGCCATCAATCGCGCCTCCCAGCGCCTGTTCCGGGCGCTGGGAGTGTGGGAAGGGATGCGGGCCATGCGGATCAGCCCCTATCAGGCCATGGAGGTCTGGGATGCGGGCGGCAGTGGCTGCATCCGTTTCGAGGCCCGGGAGCTGGGGGAGCCGGATCTGGGACACATCATCGAGAACCGGGTGGTTCAGCGCGCACTCTGGGATGCCCTGGACGCGGCGCCGGGGGTGACCCGATTCTGCCCGGATGCCGTGACCCTCCTGGACATCGGTGCTCGTGAGGCCCGGGTGACGCTGGAGAGCGGGGCCCGGATCACGACATCGCTGGTGGTGGGCGCCGACGGCGCCCGCTCCCGCATCCGCGAGATGGCAGGGATCGATCTGGACAGTCGGCGCTACGGTCAGCAGGCCCTGGTGGCCACGGTGCGCACCGCCTTACCCCATCAGGAGACCGCCTGGCAGCGTTTCCTGCCCACCGGCCCGCTGGCCTTCCTGCCCCTGTCGGACGGCCGCTGCTCCGTCGTCTGGTCGGCCGATGATGAACGGGCCGAGCAGTTGCGGGATCTGGATGACGTCGCCTTCCGCGAGGCCTTGGCGGAAGGTTTGGACCATCGTCTGGGGGCGGTGGTGGAGAGCAGTCAGCGGGCGGCCTTTCCGCTGCGGGGCTCCCAGGCCCGTCACTATGTGCGTCCCCGGCTGGCACTGGTGGGGGATGCGGCCCACACCATTCATCCCCTGGCCGGACAGGGGGTGAATCTGGGGTTCCAGGATGCCCGGGCCCTGGCCGGGGTGCTGCTGCATGGAGCGGTGGGGGATCCGGGGGAATTCCGCGTGCTGCGTCGTTACGAGCGCGCCCGGCGGGGAGACAATGTCATCATGATGCGTGCCATGGAGTGCTTCCGCTACGGCTTCGGCAGCGCGCTGCCGCCGCTGGCCCTGGGGCGGAATCTGGGCCTGATGCTGGCGGATCGCGCCGGCCCGCTGAAAAGGACCTTGGCCAGACGGGCCCTGGGGCTGGATTCACCGGACCTGCCGTACTCGCCTGGTTAGGCTACCCTACGGTGGACCGATCGCGAGCATCCGTTTTGCTGTTTCAACCTTCAGGGGCGTGCTGCCATGAGAGAATTCTGGGATAACCGCTATTCGGGAACGGAGTATGTCTACGGCACCGCGCCCAATGCCTATTTGCTGGCCCATCACCCCCTCTACCAGCCGGGCCAGAGCGTGCTGGCCGTGGGGGATGGGGAAGGGCGCAACGGGGTCTGGCTGGCCGGTCGGGGGCTGTCGGTGACGGCGGTGGATTTTTCCCAGCAGGCCCTGGCCAAGGCCCAGGCCCTGGCCCAGCACCAGGGGGTGACCCTGGAGACGATCTGGGCCGATCTGGTGGGCTGGAAGTGGCCCAGGGCGCGGTACGACCACATCATTTCCATCTATCTGCACCTGCCCCCGACCCAGCGGCGCCAGGTGCATCAGGCCATGCTGGAGGCCCTCAAGCCCGGTGGCCTGTTGCTGATGGAGGCCTTTCACCCGGAGCAGATGGATTATCACAGCGGCGGTCCCCGAGACCCGGGCATGCTCTACAACGGGGTGATGCTGCGGGAGGATTTTGTCGGCGGCGAGTTCATGGAACTGGCGGAGTTGGCCGTCGAACTGGACGAGGGGCCGGGGCATCGGGGCCGCGCGGCGGTGACCCGCGCCCTGATCCGGCGACCGGATGTCTGACACAGGGGCCGAAAAGGCAGTTCCGGTTCCGGCACGCCTGGGGTATAGTTCACCCCTTGATAGGGATGCCCCCCGGCATCCTCGGCAGCGTGGGAGAGACCTCCCTCACCGGAGGCGCCGAAGGCGCAACTTCCGCCCGGAAACGCTCAGGCAAAAGGACCGCGCTGCCCGATATCGACTCTGGAGAGTGGTCCGACAGACCCACCGAAGGGGATAACCCGGCACGGGTTTAATCTCTCAGGTTTCAGGACAGAGGGGCGGCCGATACCCGAGACAGGGTGTCGGCCGCCCCTTTTTCATTTTGACCGGGAGTCGAAGATGACATTACGCCGCACCACATTGCACGCCACCCACGAGGCCGCTGGTGCCCGCATGGTGGATTTTGCCGGCTGGTCCATGCCCGTTCACTACGGTTCCCAGATCGACGAGCATCACGCCGTGCGCCGCCAGGCCGGCATGTTCGATGTCTCCCACATGACCGTGGTCGACGTGGACGGCCCCGGTGCCCGCGATTACCTGCGCCACCTGCTGGCCAATGACGTGGACAAGCTCAAGGCCGCCGGACGCGCCCTCTACAGCTGCATGCTCAATCCGGAAGGGGGCGTGCTGGACGATCTCATCACCTATCGTCGCGCCGACGGCTACCGGGTCGTGGTCAATGCCGCCACCCGGGACAAGGACCTGGCCTGGATGCGCGACGTGGCCGCCAGGCTCTCCGGCACCCTTGCCCCGGTGGAGATCCGCGAGCGGGACGATCTGGACATGATCGCCGTGCAGGGACCGGCGGCCCGAGATCTGTGCCTGCCCCTGCTGCCGGAGTCCCTGCGGGCGCCGGCCGAGGCCCTGACTCCCTTTACCGCCACGGAAGACGGGGACTGGTTCGTGGCCCGGACCGGCTACACCGGCGAGGACGGCTTTGAAGTCATCCTGCCCGCGACCGCCACCCTGAGCTTCTGGCAGGCCCTGGCCGCGGCCGGTGTGCGTCCCATCGGTCTGGGCGCCCGGGATACCCTGCGCCTGGAAGCCGGCATGAATCTCTACGGCACCGACATGGACGAGCAGATCAGTCCCCTGGAGTCCGGCCTGGGCTGGACCGTGGCCTGGACGCCCGCCGACCGGGATTTCATCGGCCGTCAGGCCCTGGAGCGGCAGCAGGCCGACGGCGCGCACCGGCGCCTGGTGGGGCTGGTGCTGGAAGGGCGGGGCGTCCTGCGTGGCCACATGAGCGTCAGCGCCGGCGAGGCCGGGCAGGGCGAGACCACCAGCGGCAGCTTTTCCCCCACCCTGGGCGTGTCCATCGCCCTGGCCCGGATCCCGGCGGATGCCGGCGAGCGGGTGACGGTGGACATCCGTGGCAAGCTGGTCCCGGCGAAGGTGGTCAAGCCGCCGTTCGTGCGCCACGGCAAGGCCCTGATCGATCTTTGATCCCGACGGTGTTCCGTCGAACCCGAACCCAATTTTTCCGAACCCCCGAACCCTTCATCAGGAGTCCCCATGAGCAACATCCCCGCAGAACTCAGATACGCCCCGTCCCACGAGTGGGTCCGCAAGGAAGCCGACGGCACCCTCACCATCGGCATCTCCGACCATGCCCAGGAACTGCTGGGTGATCTGGTGTTCGTGGAAACCCCGGAAGTGGGTGCCCACCTGGATGCCGGCGGTGCCTGTGCCGTGGTGGAGTCCGTCAAGGCCGCTTCCGACGTCTACGCCCCCGTTGCCGGTGAAGTGGTGGCCGTCAATGAACAACTCGCCGACAGCCCCGAACTGGTCAATGGCGACGCCTATGGTGATGGCTGGATTTTCCGCATCAAGCCTACCGATGCCGTTGCCGTGGAAGCCCTCATGGACGCCGACGCCTACGCCGCTCACCTGGAAGCGGAAGGCTGATCCCGGCCTTCCCTGATCCCCTTCACCCAGACAGCAGCGGAATCACCATGCCCTTCATTCCCCACACCGACACCGACGTGCGCGAGATGCTGGCGGCCATCGGTGCCGACAGCATCGAGACACTGTTCGACGAGATCCCCGCCGCCCTGCGGGTGGACGGACTCAACGCCATCCCGCCGGCCGTCGGCGAGATGGAGATCACCCGGCTCATGGAGGCGCGGGCCGCCCAGGATGTCATGGGTCTGAACTTCATCGGCGCCGGTGCCTACGAACATCACATCCCGGCGGCGGTCTGGCAGATCGTCACCCGGGGCGAGTTCTACAGTGCCTACACCCCTTACCAGGCCGAGGCCAGCCAGGGCACCCTGCAGGTCATCTACGAATATCAGTCCATGATGGCCGGCCTGACGGGGCTGCCCATTTCCAACGCCTCCCTGTATGACGGTGCCTCCGCCCTGTCCGAGGCGGTGCTCATGGCCGTGCGCGCCAACCGCCGCTCGAAGAGCCAGCGGGTGCTCATGCCCCTGACGGTGCACCCGGCCTACCGCAGCGTGACCCGTAGCATCGTGGCCAGTCAGGGCATTGAGATCGTGGATGTCCCGTTCGATCCGGCCACCGGTCGGGTCGACCCGGCCGCCCTGGAGGCCTTTGCCGGTGAGGACATCACCGCCCTGGTGATTCCCCAGCCCAACTTCTTCGGTGTGCTGGAAGAGGTGGATGCCCTCACCGACTGGGCCCATGCCAACGGCGCCCAGGCCATCGGCGTGGTCAATCCCGTCAGTCTGGCCCTGCTCACCCCGCCCGGGGCGTGGGGACGTCAGGGCGTGGACATGGTGGTGGGTGATGGTCAGCCCCTGGGGGCGCCCCTGTCCTCCGGTGGGCCTTACTTCGGCTTCTTGTGCTGCCGCAAGGAGCACGTGCGCCAGATGCCCGGTCGTATTGTCGGCCGCACCGTGGATGCGGACGGCCGCCCTGGTTTCGTGCTCACCCTCCAGGCCCGTGAACAGCATATCCGCCGTTCCAAGGCCACTTCCAACATCTGCACCAACCAGGGACTGGTGGTGACCGCCGCCACCATCCACATGGCCCTGCTGGGTCCGGAAGGGCTGGAGCGGGTGGCCGGGGCCTGCGTCGAGGGTTGTGGGTCGCTGGTGGCTCGGCTCAGGGAGCGGGGCTTCGAAATCCCGTTCACCGACGAGCGCTTCCACGAGTTCGTGTTGCGGGTGGGCGTGGACGGCGAGGCCCTGCTGGAGCGCATGGCGGCGGCCGGCGTGCTTGGTGGTCATGCCCTGGGGCGTGACTATCCCGAACTGTCCGATGCCATCCTGGTCTGTGTCACCGAGACCAAGACCGCGGCGGACCTGGATCGCTATGTGGCGGTGCTGGAGCAGGCGCGGGCGGACCTGGCGGGCTGATTCGGCATCGGCCCGGAATTCACCGGATGTCGATGTCGGACAGCTACACTCTGGATGTTCCAAAGCAGTCATTCCCGCGAAAGCGGGAATCCAGTCATGTGACCAACCAGCACGAGGAGTCAAGACGATGGCCCGGATTACCTTGCAAGGCAACCCCATCAATACCTGCGGTGATCTGCCGACGGTGGGCAGTGCGGCCCCCGCGTTCACCCTGGTGGACAAGGAACTCAACGACGTCAACTTGAGCGACTTCGGCGGCAAGAAGAAGATCCTCTATATCACCCCCAGCCTGGATACCGGACTTTGTGCCCTGTCCACCAAGAAATTCAACGACTGGGTGGCGGATCGTGATGACGTGGTGGTGCTGGTGGTCTCCGCGGACCTGCCCTTTGCCCAGGGTCGTTTCTGCGGTGCCGAGGACGTGGACAAGGTGAAGACCCTGTCCATGATGCGTTCCCGCAACTTTGCCAAGGATTACGGCGTGTTGATCGTGGACGGTCCCCTGGCGGGCATCACCGCCCGGGCCCTGCTGGTGCTGGACACCCATGATCACGTGGTCCATGCCGAGCTGGTGCCCGAGATCGCCCAGGAACCGGATTACGACGCGGCTTACGCGAAACTGGGCTGATTCGTCCCGAGCCGGTGATTCCCGCGTGTGTACCCGCGATTGCCGCGTCTGCCCCCGTCATTCCCGCGCAAGCGGGAATCCAGTGGCGAGGTGCCCCCCCCCTGGGCTCCCGCTTTCGCGGGAGTGACGGCTAAGGGAATTTTCGCGGGAGTGACGACCAAGGGGGCCTTTGCGGGAATGACGGCAATCGGCTTTTTTTAACTTCCCTCGGGGAGGGGCTGTCGACGCGTGCCCTGCAGACGGTGGCCGTCGGCGGTTTTCCCGGGGGAAGGAATTTTGAACTCATATCGAATGTCTTTGCAGGAGCCAGGCAATGCTGATCTTTGAACGTTCCCGTCCCGGTCGCCGGACCCCCAGCCAGGCCCCGGCCGGTCGCGCGGATGTCGCCGCGCTGCCCGAGCGCTTCCGGCGCCGTCGTCCGGCGCCGCTGCCGGAGGTGTCCGAACTGGACGTGGTGCGTCACTACACCCGCCTGTCCCAGAAAAACTTCTCCATCGACACCCATTTCTATCCCCTGGGGTCCTGCACCATGAAGTACAACCCCAGGGTGTGCAACAGCCTGGCCATGCTGCCGGGCTTCCTGCGTCGCCATCCTCACGCCCCCGAGTCGGTGAGTCAGGGCTTTTTGTCCTGCATGTTCGAACTGCAGGAGATGCTCAAGGACGTCACCGGCATGCAGGCTGTGTCCCTGACCCCCATGGCCGGGGCCCAGGGCGAGTTCGCCGGAGTGGCCATGATCCACGCCTATCACAAGGCCCGCGGGGATGAAGGTCGTACCGAGATCCTGGTCCCCGACGCCGCCCACGGCACCAACCCGGCCACCGCCACCATGTGCGGCTACGCCGTGCGCGAGATCCCCACCGACGCCTCCGGCGACGTGGACATGGAGGCCCTCAAGGCCGCCGTGGGGCCCGCCACCGCGGGGATCATGCTCACCAACCCGTCCACCCTGGGGGTGTTCGAGCGCCGCATTCACGAGATTGCCAAGGTGGTCCATGACGCCGGTGGCCTGCTGTACTACGACGGCGCCAACCTGAACGCCATTCTGGGCAAGGTGCGTCCCGGCGACATGGGCTTCGACGTCATCCACATGAACCTGCACAAGACCTTCTCCACCCCCCATGGGGGCGGTGGTCCCGGCGCCGGTGCGGTGGGTGTGAGCGAGCGGCTCAAGCCCTTCCTGCCCATCCCGGTGGTGGGCCGGGATGGGGAACGCTATCGCTGGCTCACGGAGCGGGACCTGCCCCAGAGCATCGGCCGCCTGTCCGCCTTCGCCGGCAATGCCGGGGTGCTGCTGCGGGCCTACGTCTACATGCGTCTGCTGGGTCGGGAGGGCATGCCCAAGGTGGCGGACTACTCCACCCTGAACGCCAACTACGTGATGGCCCGTTTGCGGTCACTGGGCTATGACCTGGCCTTCCCGGAACGTCGTGCCACCCACGAGTTCATCGTCACCCTGCGACGTCAGGCCAAGGCGCAGGGCGTGACCGCCATGGACGTGGCCAAGCGTCTGCTGGACTACGGCTTCCATGCGCCCACCACCTATTTCCCCCTGCTGGTGCCCGAGTGCCTGTTGATCGAGCCCACCGAGACCGAAAGCAAGGAGACCCTGGACGCCTACGTGGAGGCCATGGCGAAGATCCTGGAAGAGGCGGCAGCCGAGCCCGAGAAGGTGAAGGGTGCTCCCTATACTCAGCCCAACCGGCGTTTTGACGAGGTACGGGCCGCCAGGGAACTGGATGTGGCCTGGCAACCCGAGGCCTGCTGATGGCCTACAGCGGCAACCGGGGCCTGACCCGGATCATCAAGGCGGCCGGATATTCCTGGAAGGGGCTGCGCAGCACCTTCCGCCACGAGGCCGCCTTTCGTCAGGAGTTGCTGGCGATGATCGTCCTGGTGCCCCTGGCCCTGTGGCTGGGGGACAACGGCGTGGAGCGGGCCTTGCTGATCGGCAGCCTGTTCCTGATCCTCATCGTGGAGTTGCTGAATTCCGGGATCGAGGCGGCCATCGACCGCATCGGTCGGGATTACCATGATCTTTCGGCCCGGGCCAAGGACATGGGGTCGGCGGCGGTGCTGTTGTCCATCCTCCATGCCGTGGTGGTGTGGCTGCTGGTACTCCTGTAAGCCTCCACGGGAGCCGGTCTGCCGGCGACTGGGTATTTCCCGCCGTTCGGGTCTACACTCAAGGACATCACAACAAGGGGCCGGCATCCGACCGGCCCCGCCGGTCCTTGCCACCACCATGGAGTGAAAGCCGATGTCGATGAAACTGCCCGCCACCCTGGCCGCCACCGCCCTGACCCTCGGCCTGGTTGCCGCCCCCCTTCAGGCCGATGAGGCCCCGGTGACCATGAACATCAAGGTCATGACCCTGGATACCGCCTCGCGGCTGGCCTGGGCCACCCTGGAGGCCTGCCGCGAGGCGG
The DNA here is from genome assembly GCF_022227765.1 of Ectothiorhodospira shaposhnikovii. Taxonomy (GTDB): domain Bacteria; phylum Pseudomonadota; class Gammaproteobacteria; order Ectothiorhodospirales; family Ectothiorhodospiraceae; genus Ectothiorhodospira. The sequence continues at coordinate 101,577 of NZ_JAJMLZ010000001.1, forward strand.
GCGTCAACGTGGCGGTCACGGTGGTGGACCGTGGCGGCAACACCCAGGTGGTCCTGCGGGATACCCTGGCGGTGGATCTCACCCTGGAGATCAGCCGACAGAAGGCCTATACGGCCATGTCCTTCAATGGCCCCCTGTCGGAGATGGAGGACCGCTTCACCAAGCCCTTCCAGGTGGGCAAGGTGGACGGTGTGGTGTTCTCCGCCGGCGGACTGCCGATCCATGCGGCGGGCCGGATCATTGGCGGCATCGGCGTGAGCGGCGCCCCGTCCGGGGAGACTGACGAGATGTGCGCCCGCAAGGGGCTGGACGAGATCCGGATGGATCTGGAAATGGTTCAGCCCTGAGCCCGGGGCCGGTCACGTAGTCACCGTGCCATGTTTCCTTCACCGTGCCGTGATCGTCCTGTCATCCGGCCGGGTCACCCTGTCTCCTGTGTAGAACAGGGGACAGCACCGCCATGGCCGCCATCGAATGCCGCAGCATCTTCATTTCCGACGTCCACCTGGGTACCCGGGAGTGTCGCGCCGAGTACCTGCTGGATTTTCTGGAATCCTCCCACTGCGATCATCTCTATCTGGTCGGAGACATTTTCGACCTGTGGAGCATGCGCCGCCGGGTGTACTGGAGCGCCGAGCACAGTGCCGTGATCCAGGCGATCCTGGACAAGGCCCACGCGGGCACCCGGGTGATCTATATCCCGGGCAACCATGACGGCGCCCTGCGCGTCTTTGCCGGGACGGAATTCCAGGGCATCCAGGTGCGTCTGGAAGCGGAGCATCTGACTGCCGACGGTCGTCGCTTCCTGGTCAGCCATGGGGATGAGTTCGATGCCCTGGTCAGGCACAACCGGTTGGTGAAGACCCTGGGGGACGGCGCCTATCAGGTATTGCTGCGACTGAACCGGCATTACAATCGCTGGCGGGGATACATGGGGCATCCCTACTGGTCCCTGTCCGCCCATGTGAAGAACCGGGTGACCAGGGCCCGGCGCTACATGCGTCACTTCGAGGAGGCCGCGGCCCGCGAGGCGGTGCATCGCGATTACGATGGCTATATCTGCGGCCACATCCACAAGGCCGGTATCGAGTCCATCGACGGGGTGCTCTACTGCAACGACGGCGACTGGGTGGAGCATTGCACCGCCCTGACCGAGGATTTCCAGGGCAATCTGCATCTGCTGCACTGGTCGGACCATATCCGCACCGAGGTCATCCACCCGGTGCCGTCCAAGGCCGCCGCGGCGGATCTGCCGCTGGCGGCCCGGATCGGTGTCGCCGTCCCCTGAAGACCGGGTTGCTTAGCGACTCAGGCAGTCCACCAGGCTCTGCCCCAGGTTTTCCAGCAGGTGGAAATAGCTTTCCACGCCCGCCGGCAGGTCCGCGCCCAGCGGATCCAGCACGCCGGTGCGTGCCCCGGTGCCGTCGATCAGGGTTTCCACGATGGCCGGCCGGAACTGGGGTTCGCTGAAGACGCAGATGGCATCGGAATCCTGAATCCGCTGACGGATCTCCTGGATCCGGCGCGCACCCGCCGGGCGGGCGGGATCCACCGTCACCGAACCCGCCGGGGTCAGACCGTAGTGTCTTTCAAAGTACTGATAGGCATCGTGGAACACGATGAAGGGGTGTCCCTGCACCGGCTCCAGCCGGGCCTGAAGCGTGGCATCCAGGGTCTCCAGGCGGGCCAGGATGCGATCCCGGTTTTCCCCGTAGCGGTCAGCATGGTCGGGGTCCTTGTCGGCCAGGACGTCGGCCACATGGCGGACGATACGGGCCGCGTTCTCGGGCGATAACCAGACATGGCTGTCCACGTCATGGTGATGATCGTGACCATGGCTGTGACTATGGCTATGGCTATGACCATGGTTGTGGTCATGACCGTGGCCGTGGTCATGGCGATCCCAGATGCCTCCCTCCCGTAGTTCATGACGCACCAGGTCGGCGTCCTTGAGCAGGGTGACTTTTGTCACGGATTCCGGCAGTCTGGCCAGAGGCCGCTCCAGAAAACCTTCCAGGTCGCGGCCCACCCAGATCACCACCTGGGCCGACTGCAGATGCCGCATGTCCGAAGGACGCAGGGCGTAGTCATGGGGAGAGGCCCCGCCGGGCACCAGCAGCACCGGCTCTGCCACGCCTTCCATGATCCCGCTGACCAGATTGTGGATCGGGGGTATGCTGACCACGACCCGAGGGGCTGCCTGCAACACCGTCGGCAGGAGCATGACCAGTACCAGGGCCGTGAGGCCCGCAAGCAATCGGCGGCTGCGCATGGGTGAATGGACTCCATGGTTGATGTGGGTTATGTAATACTATAACAATCTTCCCGGAAAACACTTCCATCCTTTCTCTGCGCCGAGTCCGGTTGCCATGTTCCCTCTGTCCCGTCTGATCCGATCCCGTGATGATGCCGTGCCGGCTCGCGGCGCCCTGGTGGCGGCGCGGCAGGTGGGTCTGGTGGCGGGGGGGCGGCGCATTCTGGACGGGGTGGACATGGCGGTGGAAGCCGGCCGGATCGTCACCCTCATCGGTCCCAACGGCGCCGGCAAGACCACCTTGCTCAAGGTGTTGCTGGGGCTGCTCTCACCCACCGGCGGCCAGGTCCTGCGCCGGCCGGGGCTGCGTATCGGCTACATGCCCCAGCGCATCCAGGTGGATGAGATCCTGCCCATCACCGTGCGTCGCTTCCTTGGGCTGGGGGGGCGCTTTCCCAGGGACCGACTGGCCCGGGTGCTGGCGGAAGTGGGCTGCGCCCATCTGCTGGAACAGCCCGTACAGTCGGTGTCCGGCGGGGAGATGCAGCGCATCCTGCTGGCCCGCGCCCTGTTGCGGGAACCCCATCTCCTGGTGCTGGATGAGCCCGCCCAAGGGGTTGACGTGGCCGGGCAGGGGGAGGTGTTCCAGCTCATCGCCCGCCTGCGCGACCGCTACGGCTGCGGGGTGCTGATGGTGTCCCACGAGTTGCACCTGGTCATGGCCGCCGCCGATTCGGTGATCTGCCTGAATCAGCATGTGTGCTGTACCGGCAAGCCGGACGTGGTGAGCCGTGATCCCGCCTATCTCAAACTGTTCGGCAAGACCATGCCAGCGGGCATGGCCCTGTACACCCATCATCACGATCACCGCCATGATCTGCACGGCGACGTGGTGGCGTTTGAGGGGGAAGGGCCGCCCGGGCGCGGCTGCCCCGGGTCGGAGGCCCATCGGCACCATGGATGATTTCATTGTCCGGGCCTTGCTCGGCGGCATGGCCGTGGCCCTGGTGGCGGGGCCGCTGGGTTCCTTCGTGGTCTGGCGCCGGATGGCCTATTTCGGCGATACCCTGGCCCATTCCGCCCTGTTGGGAGTCGCCCTGGGTTTTCTCATCGGTCTGAACGTGAATCTGACCGTGGTCATCCTCTGTGTAACCCTGGCCCTGGTGCTCATGTTGCTGCAGCGGCAGCGACGGCTGGCCACGGACACCCTGCTGGGCATCCTGGCCCACAGCAGTCTGTCCCTGGGATTGGTGGCGGTGGCCTTTCTGGAAGGGGTCCGGATTGATCTGATGGCCTACCTGTTCGGCGACATCCTGGCGGTGTCCCATGAGGACCTGATATGGATCTTCCTCGGTGGCGTGCTGGCCCTGGGGATGCTGGCGGCCCTGTGGCGACCCCTGCTGGCGATCACGGTGCATGAGGATCTGGCCCGGGTGGAGGGGGTGAGGGTGACCCTGGTGAGCATGGGTTTCATGCTGCTCATGGCCCTGGTCATTGCCGTGGCCATGAAGGTGGTGGGCATTTTGCTGATCACCTCGTTGATGATCATTCCGGCGGCGGCGGCCCGGCGGTTGTCGTCCACGCCGGAGCGGATGGCCCTGTTCGCGGCCCTGATCGGCTGTCTGGCCGTGGCCGGCGGTTTGTGGGGGTCCCTGACCTGGGATACCCCCGCCGGACCTTCCATCGTGGTGGCGGCGGCATTGCTGTTTGCCGTGATCTTCAGTCTGCCGGGGGCTGCCCTGCTGCGTCGGCTCCGTACGCCGTCCTAGCCGGCTAGAGGCGGCGCTCCAGGGTCAGGAAGGTGTAGGGATAGGGGTTTTTGTCATCGGCATCATGGGCTTCCCGGGCCACTTCCTGCCAGGTCTCGTTGAGCTGGGGCAGGAAGGTGTCTCCCTCGAAGGCATGCTCGATCACCGTCAGGTGCATCCGCCGGCACAACGGCAAAAGATGCCGGAACAGGTCCGCCCCGCCGATGACGAAGATCTCCTCCACCGCCCCGGCGGCCGCCAGGGCCTGGTCCAGGTCGTGGACCACCGTGCAGCCGGGGGCCTGGAAATCCGGATCCCTCGTCATCACCAGACTGCGTCGGCCCGGCAGCGGGCGACCAATGGACTCGAAGGTCTTGCGCCCCATGAGCATGCAGCCGCCCATGGTCAGACGCTTGAAGTGGGCAAGATCCGCCGGCAGGTGCCAGGGCAGGCGGTTGTCGGCGCCGATGAGCCGGTTGCGGTCCATGGCGACCACGGCGGTGAGCAGCGGTTGGGAATCGGTCATACGGACACCGGGGCCTTGATGTGGGGATGGGCCTGGTAATCCAGCAGGGTGAAGTCCTCGTAACGGAAGTCGAACAGGGATTTCACCGCCGGATTGAGCACCATCCGGGGCAGGGGATAGGGTTCGCGGGCCAGCTGCTCACGGGCCTGATCCAGGTGGTTCAGATACAGGTGCACGTCACCGAAGGTATGGATGAACTCCCCCGGTTCCAGATCCGTGACCTGGGCCACCATGAGGGTGAGCAGGGCGTAGGAGGCAATGTTGAACGGCACCCCCAGGAAGATGTCGGCGCTGCGCTGATAGAGCTGGCAGGACAGCCGCCCGTCGGCCACGTAAAACTGGAACAGACAGTGGCAGGGTGCCAGGGCCATGCGTCCGGCGCGGGCATTGTCCTGAGGAGAGACTCCCTCGTCCGGCAGGTCCGCCACGTTCCAGGCACTGACGATCAGGCGCCGGGAGTCGGGCCGGGTGCGGATCTGTTCCACCACCTGGCTGATCTGATCCACGTGACCGCCGCCGGGCAGGGGCCAGGACCGCCATTGCCGGCCGTAGACCGGCCCCAGATCGCCGTCCGCCGTGGCCCATTCATCCCAGATGCGCACCCCGTTGGCCTGCAGATAGGCGGTGGAGGTGTCACCTTTGAGGAACCAGAGCAGTTCGTGGATGATGGACTTCAGGTGCAGCTTCTTGGTGGTCACCAGGGGGAAGCCCCGGGCCAGGTCGAAGCGCATCTGGTGACCGAACAGGGAACGGGTGCCGGTGCCGGTGCGGTCGGATTTCTCCGTGCCCTGTTCCAGCAGTTGTTGCAGGAGCTGAAGATAACTATGCATGACGTGCTTTCTCCCGCCGCCAGGCCCAGGCCAGCAGGATGACGCCGGCCAGGATCATGGGCAGGGTGAGGAGTTGACCCAGGGTGAGCCAGCCGAAGGCCAGATAACCGATGTGGGCGTCGGGCAGGCGCCAGAATTCCACCAGGAAGCGGAACACCCCGTAACCCGCCAGGAACAGGCCGGACACCGCCCCCACCGGTCGCCAGCGTCGGGAGAAGAACCACAGGATCAGGAACAGGGCCAGCCCCTCCAGGGCCGCCTGGTAGAGCTGGGTGGGGTGACGGGGCAGCAGGTCTGCGGCCGGGAAGATCATGCCCCAGGGCAGGTCCGTGGGTTTGCCCCAGAGTTCGCCGTTGATCCAGTTGCCGATGCGTCCGGCCCCCAGGCCGATGGGGATGAGGGGGGCGACGAAGTCGGTGAGTTGCAAAAAGCGGCAACCCAGCTTGCGGGCATAGAGCCAGCAGGTGACCAGCACCCCGATCAGACCGCCGTGGAAGCTCATGCCCCCTTCCCAGAGCCGGATGAGCATCAGCGGATCACCGGCCAGGGCGTCCAGGTTGTAGAACAGGACATAACCCAGTCGCCCCCCCACGATCACGCCGATGACGCCGTAGAAGAGCAGGTCGGAGACCTGCTCCCGGTTCAGGGGGCTCCAGGGCTGGCCGGCCCGCAGCCAGCCCAGGGCCCAGAAGGCGGCAAAGCCCAGCAGGTACATGAGGCCGTACCAGTGGATCTGCAGGGGACCCAGGCTCAGGGCCACGGGATCGATGAAGGGATGTGTAGGCGTCATCGGTGGATTCTAACCTGTGGTTATTGTCCGATACAGCGACAGAGGATCGCCTTGAGATAGGCCGTCTCCGGCATGGCCGGGTGGATGGGGTGATCACTGGCCTGACCGCCGCGGGACAGGATCTGCATCTGTCGGTCCACATGGCGGGCGGCGGCATGAACCTGTTTTTCCAGGGCATCGGCCGCCATGTGCTGGGAGCAGGAACAGGCGATGAGAAAGCTGTCCCGGGCCAGGACCTGCAGGGCCATCTGGTTGATGCGCCGGTAGGCGGCGGTCCCTTCCTTGAGGTCCTTGCGGCGTTTGATGAAGGCCGGCGGGTCGACGATGATCAGATCGAAACGAGCCCGTTCCTCCCGCAGTCGGCGCAGCACCTCGAAGGCATCTCCCGCCAGGGCCTGCACCCGGTCATCCACCCGGTTCAGGCGGGCATTGGCTTCCACCTGGGCGACGGCATCGGCGGAGGCGTCCACGCAGGTGACCTGTTCAGCCCCGTGCATGGCCGCCTGGATGCCCCAGCCCCCCGCGTAACTGAACAGGTCCAGCACCCGAGCCCCGGTGGAGAGGCGCCGCAGCCAGACCCGGTTGTCCCGTTGGTCATAGAACCAGCCGGTCTTCTGGCCCGCCAGCAGGGGGACCTGGAAGCGGGCGCCGTTTTCGGTGATCTCCACGGTCTCCGGGATGGGACCGGTGGCGGGCTGCACATAGAGGTCCAGGCCTTCCAGGCTGCGCACCGGGCTGTCGTTGCGCCAGAGCACGGCGCTCGGGCGCAGCACCTTCTCGAAGGCGCTCAGCAGGGCATCCCGCAGGCGTTCCATGCCGGCGGTGGTGATCTGGGCCACCAGCACGTCGCCGTAGCGGTCCACCACCAGACCCGGCAGGCCGTCGCTCTCGCCGTGAACCAGTCGGTAGAAGGGTTCCTCGAACAAACGCTCCCGCAGGGATAGGGCCACCTTGAGGCGGTGGACCAGCAGGGAGGGGCCGAAGGGGTGATCCGCGTCCCGGGTCACCAGGCGGGCACAGATGAGGGAATTGGGGTTGGCGTAGCCCGTGCCCAGGGTGCGCCCCCGGCTGTCCTGGAGGGTCACCGGCTGGCCCGGCTCCAGGGGGCGGATGGGGGTGGCCTCCACGTCCACTTCATTGCTGAAGATCCAGGCGTGGCCGGCCAGCAGGCGCCGTTCTTCGTTTTTCTTCAGGCGCAGGGGGACGTAGTCGAGGGTTTCCATGGGGACTCCGGCAAAACGCCCATTATAGCCGTTGTCCGCGGACTTCACTTCGACGGGCCGTGCATGGGATTGCCGTCCTGGTCCTCGACGCGAACCGGCCGGTCTTGCGTCCGTTCCATGCCCAGCAGCAGGCAGGGACTGCTCAGGGCCTGGGCGGTGACGGCATCCGGGGGTGGTTCATGGTGGATGACACGGATGACCCATGTTTCCCCTTCCAGCCGGGCATGATCCCCGGCCAGTTCCAGGCGATAGCCCAGGGTGGGCCGAAGCCCCTGATGAACCAGGATGAACCGTTCCCGGGCCGGATCGGGCGGCGAGCCGGCCAGTCCGAGGCCGGTGTCGGCCAGCAGTCGCTCCAGGTCGGCCAGGGTATCGGCCATCCGGACACGCGGGGCGGGGTCGTCGTGGCCGCAATGGGCACCGGCAGCCAGTACCCGCACGGCGGCGACCTCCATTGATCCCTGGATGCACGGGGCACGGCAGCCGGTTGCCGTGATCCAGAACGGCAGGGTGAGGAGGATCATGAGGCAGGTTTTCTTCTCCACGGCCATCCGCGTTATCCCCTGGGTTGCGTGCCCTGTCCGGGTCACGGAATCGTCACCGTGTCTTCACATCCCTGAAAGGCGGGCCGCCTAGCATGGCCGCATGACGATGGAGAACCGCAAGGCCATGCAGACCGCCGACACGCTCGTGACCAATGACTGGAATGTATCACGCCCGGGGCTGAGCGTGTCCCTGGCCGCCAGTGATGATGACGTGCTGGCGTCCCAGCGTCTGCGTTATCAGGTCTTTGCCCGGGAGATGGGGGCCACCTTGCCCGAAGCGGCGGCCCGCCTGGGTCTGGATCAGGATCGCTATGACCGCTACTGCCATCATTTGCTGGTCCGTGACGTCCTCACCGGGGCCGTGGTGGCCTCCACCCGCATCCTCAAGGACACCGAGGCCCGCCTGGCCGGCGGCTTTTACTCCCAGGATGAGTTCGAACTGGACGGGCTGGATCGCCTGCCCGGACGGATCATGGAGATCGGTCGTACCTGTGTTCATCCCGATTATCGCAGCGGCACGGCCATCGCCGTGCTCTGGTCGGGGCTGGGGCGGTTCATGACCACCCACCGCATCGGCTATCTGATCGGCTGCGCCAGTATCGGGCTTCAGGATGGCGGCCATCAGGCCCACGCCATCATGGAAAGGCTCAAGGGCCGTCATTCGATGCCGGACACCCTGCAGGCGAGGCCTCGCCTGCGGTTGCCCGAACCGGTGACGGCGTACGAGGGGGGCGTGATCATGCCGCCCCTGCTCAAGGCCTACCTGCGGCTGGGCGCGCGCATCGGTGGCGAACCGTGCTGGGACCCGGACTTCAACGTGGCCGACGTGTTCATTTTTCTGGATGCGGGGCTTGTGCCCGCCCGCTACCAGCGGCATTTTCTGCGGACACCCTTAACCGCGGAATGTCATGAAAACCTTCAGATGCATCTATAGGCTGATCCCCTTGGTCCTCCACCTGTTCATTGCCGTGATCCTGACCCTGCTGCTGGGACGGCCCAACGAGGCCGGGATGCCCGATCAGCGGTTCCGGCGCGTCATTCAGTGGTGGTACCGGGTTTTCTGTCGTCTTTTCGGCGTCCGTATCCATGTGCGCGGCCAACCCTCCGACGGACCGGTGCTGTCCGTTTCCAATCACATCTCCTGGCTGGACATCCCGGTGCTGGGGGCGTATGCCCCGGTGGGTTTCCTGTCCAAGTCGGAGGTGCGGCGCTGGCCGCTGATCGGCTGGCTGTCCGGGCGTAACGGCACCCTCTTCATCCATCGCGGCGTCAACGGCGCCGCCTCCCAGGTGTCTGATCAGATGGCCGGGCATCTGGGTGGCGGCCACTCGGCGCATGTGTTTCCGGAAGGGACGACCACCCTGGGCAAGGAGGTGCGACGCTTTCATCCCCGGCTGTTCCAGGCGGCCCAGAGCGCAGGCTGTCCGGTACAGCCGGTGTCCATCCGCTACCTGCCTCCCGCGGATCATGCCGCGGCCTTCGTGGATAACCAGAATTTCCTCACCCATGCCCTGCGCCTGCTGGCCATGCCGCGGGTCGATGTGGCGCTTAGTTTCATGCCGCCGATCCCTGTCGACGGTACGGATCGTCGCGGCTTGTCCCGGGCGGCCGAAGAGGCCGTCAGGGAGGCGTTCCATGACAGCCTTCCGCCACCCATTAAAAGAGATTCCCCCTCGTAAACAACCCGCGACTGAAGTCGCAGGTTTTATCGTAGGACGAGACAATGCCTATCCCCGACATCAGGCCGGTTTACAGCAGCCCTTGGCGAGACGGCAGTCTCGCCAATCCGCCGATATTGGCGCCTCGGTGGAGAACGGCTACAGATCCTGTACTCCCACCACTTTGCGGTAACCTGGGATGCCGGCCACCGGGAACCCCGGTGCGCACCATTGGATTGGGAGCCATGCACAGCGACTTGAATGCAAGTGGCTTGATTCTACCACAGGGTGCGCTTCGCCCAACCGCAATTCCTCCCGCGATTGAAATCGCGGGTTTCCTTGCGGAGGTTCTATGAACGCCGCCGGGCGCGCCTCATCCCCGCACTGGGACCGGATTTTCGCCGAGGGTTTCCAGGACTCACCCGATGACGATGAGGTGCCCCGGCTGCGCATCGCCGTGGTGACCGAGACCTATCCCCCGGAAATCAACGGCGTCGCCCACACCCTGCATCACATGGTGCAGGGCATGCTGGCACGGGGACATCAGGTCCATCTCATCCGGCCTCGCCAGCACCGGCATGATGTCGGGGGCGGGCAGGGGGCGCTACGGGAGCAGGCCACGGCCGGTCTTCCCGTGCCCGGCTACAAGGGATTGCATTTCGGCCTGCCCGCCCGCGGCGCGATCCTGGATGTCTGGCGCGAGGACCCACCGGATGTGATCTATGTGGCCACGGAGGGCCCCCTGGGAGGCTCGGCGGTGGCCGCCGCCCGCCGCCTGAATATCCCGGTGATCAGCGGATTTCATACCAACTTCCACAGTTACAGCCGCTATTACGGGGTGGGGTTTCTGGAACCCGCCATCGGCCATTTTCTCCGCCGCTTCCATAACCGTACCCACTGCACCCTGGTGCCGACCGAGTCATTGCGTACCCATCTCACGGCGCAGGGATATCTGAACTGCCGGGTACTGGCCCGGGGAGTGGATACGGCGCTTTTCAATCCCGCTCGTCGGGATCCGGCGCTACGCCGGGAGTGGGGGTTGGAGGAGGGGGATCCGGCAGTGATCCATGTGGGGCGCCTGGCGGCGGAGAAGAATCTTTCCCTGGCGGTGGAGGCCTTTCGGGCCATGCAGTCCCATCAGCCCCGGGCGCGCTTCATCCTGGTGGGTGACGGCCCCGAGGCCGGGGAGCTGGGGCGCCTGCATCCGGACCTGATCCTGGTGGGGTCCCGGACCGGGGAAGACCTGGCCCGTCACTACGCCAGCGGCGATATCTTTCTGTTTCCCTCCACCTCCGACACCTTCGGCAACGTGGTCCTGGAGGCCATGGCCTCGGGACTGGCGGTGGTGGCTTTCGATTATGCGGCGCCGCGGGAGCATCTGCGCCACGGTGAGAGCGGACTGTTGCCGCCCCTGGGGGACCGGGATCGGTTCGTTGGTCTGGCACGGGAGCTGATCACCGATCCCGCGCGGATCCGGGACCTGGGCCAACAGGCCCGATCCGTGGCCGAGTCGTTGGACTGGCGCTGTATCCATGATCGGCTGGAAGCGCTGTTTTTCGAGTGTGCTCAAGAGAGGTCAACATGGGACTGATGCAACGAGTGACCGAGGCGGAGATTCCGGTATGCCTGGCCTTCAACCGCATGGGACACCGGTGGCTCATCAACCGGGTATTTGCGGGGATCAGCCGGTTGGGGGACGGGATCTTCTGGTATACCCTGATGGTTTGCCTGCCCCTGATCCACGGCATGCAGGCCCTCCATGTGAGTCTGCACATGGCCCTGGTGGGGCTTTTGTGCCTGCCCATCTACAAGTTTCTGAAGGCGACCACGGGGCGGGACAGGCCGTTCCGGCATAGCACCGACATCAGCCTGCACATGGCGCCGCTGGACCGGTTCAGCTTCCCCTCCGGTCATACCCTGCATGCGGTGGCCTTCACCGTGGTGCTGCTGGCCTGGTTGCCGGTCTGGGCCTGGCTGGTGCTGCCCTTTACCCTGATGGTGGCCCTGTCCCGCCTGGTGCTGGGGTTGCATTATCCCACCGACGTGCTGGCCGGTGCCGCCATCGGTGCGACGGTGGCCCTGATCAGTCTGTGGGGGATGGGGGGCGCGGTGCCCCTGTAAGCCTGCGATGGATCAGATGATCGGGGAGGGGGTTCGGTGGGCCCGGCAGGCCTGCTGGACGATGTCCGGTGTGGGGGTATCCAGACGGGCCAGGGTCATCCGCCCGCCCCAGACGCAGCCGGTGTCCAGGGTGAGGACCTGCTGTTCATAACGGCAGCCGATGGTGGACCAGTGACCCACCACCAGCTTCAGGTCGGCGCTGGCCCGGCCCGGTACCTGGAACCAGGGCAGCAGGCCGGAAGGCTGGGTGCCCGGTGCCCCCTTGTGATCCATGTCCAGGGTGCCGTCCCGGGTGCAGTAGCGCAGGCGGGTGAAACAGTTGGTGATGAAGCGCAGGCGGGACCAGCCGGACAGGGCCGGGTCCCAGCGGTCGGGCTGGTCACCGTACATCCGCTGCAGCAGGGTGCGGTAGTCGGGGCCGCGCAGTACCCGGTGCAGTTCGTCCGCGCAGGCCAGGGCCGTGGCCAGGTCCCACTGGGGGGGCAGGCCGGCATGGACCATGGTCCAGCCGGCCAGGGCATCATGGTGCAGCACCGGCTGCCGACGCAGCCAGTCCATGAGTGCCTCCCGGTCCGGGCTGTCCAGGATGGGCTGGACGGTATCCCGGCGCCGGGGTTTGTGCAGACCGGCGTGGATGGCCAGCAAATGCAGATCGTGGTTGCCCAGCACCGTCACCGCCGCCTCCCCCAGGGACTGCACGAACCGCAGGCAGCCCAGGGAGTCCGGCCCCCGATTGACCAGATCCCCCACCAGCCACAGCCGATCCCGGGCCGGGTCGAAACGGACCCGGTCCAGGAGCTGTTTCAGCGGGTCAAGGCAGCCCTGCAGGTCGCCGACGGCATACAGTGCCATGAGGTGGGGTCAGGCCTTCTTTTCCAGCAGGATGTGACGGAACCAGCCGCGCAGCATCGCCGGGCTGTCTTCCAGCAGGGTCAGGTCGGTGCGCTTCTTCATCAGGTTCTCGAACACCACGTCGGTGCGGGTGGCCATGAACTGGGACACCAGGCCCAGCAGGCGGCGGAAGGGAGCGCTTTCGCCGGGCTTGAGGAACTTGTCCAGGATCAGGATCCGGCCACCGGGCTTGAGCACGCGGGTGGCCTCGGTCAGTGCCTTGCCGGCATTGGGGACGACGGCCAGGATGTTGTGCATGACGACCACGTCGAACTGGGCATCCTCGTAGGGCAGGGCCATGGCATCGCCTTCATGCAGTTCGATGCCCAGGTTCAGGGACTGGGCGCGTTCGGTCGCCTTCTTGAGCATGGCCGGGGTCAGGTCCACGCCGGTGTAATGGGCGCCCTGGGGCAGGAAGGGAAAATCCAGCCCGGTGCCCACGCCCGCCAGCAGGATGGATCGACCTTCCACGTTGCCCAGCCGTTCCAGGCTGCGCTGTCTGACGCCTGTTGAAGGTTTTTCAATCAGTCGATCGTAGATGGGTGCCCAGAGGGTATAAGGGATGCGCATGAGGTTAGCCCGTGGTTGTGGATGAGTCTTGTATCGTTATTTTCCAGTGCTCACGATTGTAGTCAGTGACCATGCCCCTGTCTAAAGTAGGGGTTTGCAGGCTTGATCCAGGTCGGATTTATTCAGTGCAGCACCCTGGGCACGGACAGGGTGAACGTGGGAATGACGGCCTCGAACCGGGTGCCGTCGTCGGCGACCATCTGGTAGGTCCCGTGCATGGTACCCACCGGGGTTTCGATCATGGCACCGCTGGTGTATTGAAAGCCCTGGCCGGGATCCAGGTGGGGTTGCTCGCCCACCACGCCTTCGCCCCGGACTTCCTGCACCTTGCCGTTGGAGTCATGGATGATCCAGTGGCGACTGACGAGTCTCGCCCCTTGCTTGCCCAGATTGCGCAGGGTGACCGTGTAGGCAAACACAAATCGGCCGTGCATGGGGTCGGACTGGGATTCCACGTAACCGCAGTTGACCTGGACCTGGATATGGTGGTCGCCGCTTTCCGACATGGGCTGTCTCCGATGGCCCGGCGGGAGTCCGGGCAAGAGCCTGTATCTTGCCGGATCGGCGTGGGAAGTTGTAGCCCGGAACGGACTTCAGCCGCGATCCCGGGGGATCCGCGAGGCCGCCAGCCGGGCGGCGCCCAGCAGTCCCGAGCGGGGATCGGTCACGACCTGGATCGGCATCCTTTCCAGCAGATGGGTCATGGGCGGCTTGCGGCGGAAGGCCTCCACGAAGCCTCCGGCATCCAGCAGGGGCAGGATGCGCGGGGCAATGCCGCCGGCGACATAGACCCCGCCGAAGGGCAGGCAGCCCAGGGCCAGATCGCCCGCCTGGCCGCCGTAAAGGCTGCAGAACAGGGACAGGGTTTCCGCGGCCAGGGGGTCCCCACCCGCCAGGGCGAGCCGGGTGAGTTCGGGGGCCGGGTCCGGCTGTGCCATGGCCTCGGCCAGGGCCTTGCCCGGCCCTTGGGGACTCTCGCTGATGAGGAAATCGGCGATCCGGGCGATTCCCCGGCCGCTGAGCAGGTGCTCCCGGCTGCATCGCCCTTCCCGCCGGGTGACGGCCGCCCACAGGCGGGACTGGCGCGCGTCGGCGGGCGCCAGTTCGCCATGGCCCGCCTCGGTGGGAATGAGTCGCGGCGGCCGCCCGGGACAGACGATGCAGACCCCCAGGCCCGTGCCCGCACCCACCACCAGGCGCACCCCGTCCGGATCCCTTTCCCCCTGCTGTAGTGCATGCAGGCTGTCAGCGGGCAGGTCGTCCAGGCTGTGGGCGATGCCCTCGAAGTCGTTGACCAGGGTGACCCGGGGCAGACCCAGGTCCCGGGCCAGTTGCCGGGAGTCCAGCTGCCAGGGCAGGTTGGTGAGGCGTGCCTGCTGGCCGTCATCCCGGCGTGCGACCGGGCCGGCCAGGGCGAAGGCGGCGGCAACCGGCGTACCATGGCCGGTATCCGTCAGAAAGGTCCGGACCATGGGGGCCAGGCCGGGGTAGTCGGCGCTGGCATAGCGCCGGATTTCCCCGGGGATCAGCCGACCGTCCTCCACCTTGGCCAGCATGAGCAGGGTCTTGGTGCCCCCGATGTCTCCCGCCAGTACGTCCACGATCGTCTCCTTGGGCCACGGCTCTTCAGGCCGCCAGGCGGCGGCGCTTGTCTTCCAGGCCCTGGATCAGATGGGCAAAGGCATCGGCAAAGGCCTGGACGCCCTCGGCTTCCAGACGGTCGGTGACGCTTTCCAGGTCGATGCCCAGGTCGGGCAGCCCCTGAATCAGGGCGCGGGCCTGTTCCTGTCCCTCGGTCAGGGTCAGGGCCGGATTGCCGTGATCCCGGAAGGCCTCATAGGTGGCCGGCGGCAGGGTATTCACCGTGTCGGGGCCGATCAGCGAGTCCACATAGAGGACATCGCTGTAGGCGGGGTTCTTGGTGCCGGTGCTGGCCCACAGCAGCCGCTGGGGCCGGGCGCCGGCCCGGGCCAGCCGTTGCCAGCGCTCACTGTCGCGGACCTGCTGGAAGTGGGCATAGGCCAGCCTGGCATTGGCGATGGCCAGCAGGCCCTGCATGTGCTCCACCGGACGGCCCTCGCGGATGCGCTCTTCCAACAGGGCGTCCAGGGCCGTATCCACCCGACTGACGAAGAAGCTGGCCACGGAGGCGATGGAGGTCACCGGCTCGCCCCGGTCCAGGCGGGTCTCCAGTCCCTTGAGGAAGGCCTCCAGCACCGCCTGATAGCGGGTGACGGAGAACAGCAGGGTGACGTTGACGTTGATGCCGGCGGCGGTCAGCTGCTCGATGGCGGCCAGGCCGGGCAGGGTGCCGGGCACCTTGATCATGAGGTTGGCCCGATCCACCTGGGCGGCCAGTTCCAGGGCCTCGCGCACGGTGCCCTCGGTGTCGAAGGCCAGTTCCGGGGAGACTTCCAGGCTGACGAAACCGTCACGTCCGTCGGTGTCGTGATAGGTCGGGGCAAAGGCGTCGGCGGCCGCCCGGAGGTCGCGGATGGCGAGCTGGTAGAACAGGGCCTGGGTGGTCAGGTCCGGAGACCGGGTCAGGCAGTCCCGGATCGCGGTATCGTAGAGATCACTGCCGGTGATGGCCTTGTCGAAAATGGCGGGGTTGGAGGTCAGACCGCCCAAGCCGTCCTCCCGGATCAGGCGATCCAGTTCCCCGGAGGCCATGAGGTCACTGCGGATGTAATCGTACCAGACGCTCTGGCCCAGTTCTCTCAAGCGAAGCAGCGGATTGTGTTCTGCCATTGTGTCCTCGCCGATGGCGGATAAAGATGCATTGTAACCCCTCATGGGGGCAGGCTTAAGTGCGGCTGGCGGCCACCTCGTTGGCCAGGCGGACGAATTCCTCCACCGACAGGGTCTCCGGGCGCCGGGCGGGATCGATGTCCGCCGCCGTCATGGCGGCGGGTTCCGCCAGCCCCTGCAGGGCATTGCGCAGTGTCTTGCGTCGGCGGGTGAAGCCCTGGTGGACCAGGGCGGCAAACAGGGCCTCGTCCCGGGCGGGGCAGGGCAGGGCCTCCCAGGGCACCAGCCGGACCACGGCGGAATCCACCCGAGGCGGTGGGCGGAAGGCGCCCGGGCCGACATGGAACAGGGATTCGGCCCGACAGCGATACTGCACCATGATCCCCAGTCGCCCGTATTCGGCCGTGCCGGGACGGGCGGTCAGCCGATCCACCACCTCCTTCTGCAGCAGGAAATGCATGTCCTGGATGCCGTCGGCCCATTTCAGCAGGTGAAAGATCAGGGGGGTGGAGATGTTGTAGGGCAGGTTGCCGATCACCCGCAGCTTGCGGCCGGCGGGCACCGGTACCGCGCCGAAGTCAAACTTCAGGGCGTCGGCGGCGTGCACGACGAGTTCACCGGCATCGGCATACTCCGTCTGCAGACGGGGAATCAGATCCCGGTCCAGTTCCACCACATGCAGTTGCCGGCACCGGGTCAGCACGGGCCGGGTGATGGCGCCCATGCCGGGACCGATCTCCAGCAGGGTCTGTCCCGGCTGGGGATCGATGGCCCCGACGATGCGCCCGATGATGCCGGGGTCATGCAGGAAGTGCTGGCCGAAACGTTTTCTGGGGGCGTGTTCCACTGGGGTGGGTGTCTCCGGATGGCCTGTCAGCGGATGCAGCGATAGACGTCATAGCCCCGTCGCCCTTCCCGCAGGGGGCCGCGGGGGACCAGGGTGTCACCGCCCATCTCGGCGGCGGCATTGCGGGCGGCATGCTCCACTTCCTGGGCCAGCTTTTCCGGGGGGCGCTTGAAGATGCCCACCTGCTCGGCCACCGTGGCGGAGGTGTTGCCGACCCGCTCGCACTGGGTCACATCCTGGGCATCCAGGATGCGGACCCGTTCACCGCCGGGAGTGAGCTTGACGAAGGTACAGCCGCCCAGCATCAGGGTCAGGCTGAGCAGGGACAGGGTGCCGATGCGCATGGCTCGGGACATGGGGGATTCCTCGGAACGGATGGTCAGGATGATCTTTGCTCGGCCAGGTGGATGGCCAGGGACAGGGCCTCCACGAAGCTGCCGACTTCGGCCCTGCCGGTGCCGGCCAGCTCCAGGGCGGTACCATGGTCCACCGAGGTGCGGATGATGGGCAACCCCAGGGTGATGTTCACGGCCCGGCCGAAGCCGGCATGCTTGAGTACCGGCAGTCCCTGGTCATGATACATGGCCAGCACCGCGTCCGCCTCGCCCAGATAGCGCTCGGTGAACAGGGTGTCGGCGGGCAGGGGGCCGCGCAGGTCCATGCCCTCGGTGCGCAGCTGTTCCAGCACCGGGGCGATGACCCGGATCTCCTCGTCCCCCAGGTGGCCACCCTCGCCCGCGTGGGGGTTGAGGCCGCAGACCAGGATGCGGGGTCTGGGCAAGCCGAAACGCGCCCGCAGATCCTGGTGCAGCACCCGTAGCACGCTCAGGAGTCGTGCCGGGGTGATCTCGGCGGCAACCCTGGACAGGGGCAGATGGGTGGTGGCCAGGGCCACCCTCAGGGTGCCGGCGGCCAGCATCATCACCGGCATGGGGGCGCGGCAGCGCTCGGCCAGATATTCCGTGTGTCCGGTAAAGGGGATGCCCGCCGTGTTGATGACGCCCTTGTGCACCGGCCCGGTGACCAGGGCGTCAAAGGTGCCGGCCAGACAGCCGTCGGCGGCCCGCCGCAGGGTCTTGAGCACGTAGTCCCCGTTGGCCGGATCCAGCTGGCCGGCTCTGACGGGGCGGTTCACCTGGCAGTCGCCGACGATGCTCAGGCAGCCGGGGAGGTCGGCGTGGGGTGGACTGTCCGGCTCGAAGGGGGCCAGTGTCAGTGGCAGGCCCAGGGCCGCGGCCCGGTCCTGCAGCACCAGCGGGTCACCGATCACGACCCGCTGGGCCGGGCAGGGTTCCTGAGCCAGCATGGCCACCAGATCCGGGCCGATGCCCGCCGGTTCTCCCGGCGTGATGGCGATACGGGGGATGGGGTGGGCCATCATCGTGCCGGCGGCTCAATGGGAGTGGTCGGACCACCCAGGGCCAGTCTGTCCAGGCGCAGCTCCACGAAGGATTCGTCCCGCAGTCGGCGCAGCCACAGTTCCAGTTCGTCGTCACGCTTGCGATCCCGGATGATCTCCCGGGCCTGGGCACGCATCAGCTCCCGGGAGCCGTCGTGATCTCGTCGTTCCAGCACTTCCAGGATGTGCCAGCCGAACGGGGAACGGAAGGGCTCGCTGACCCGCCCCGGGGGCTGGCGGTTCATGATGTCCTCGAACTGGGGCACCAGATCACCGGGGTCGGTCCAGCCCAGGTCGCCGCCCCGCAGGGCGCTGCCCCGGTCGTCGGAGTGGGCGCGGGCCAGTTCGGCGAAGTCGGCGCCGTCCTCGATGCGGCTGCGCAGGCTGGACAGGCGTTCCAGGGCTTCATCGCTGCTCAGCACCTCGGTGGGGGTAATGAGGATGTGACGCACCCGGGTCTGGCGGATCTGGGCCCGTGTTCCGCCCCGGCGTTCCGCCAGCTTGATGATGTGGAAGCCGGAAGGGGAACGGATCACCTCGCTGACTTCGCCCTCTCGCATCAGGACCACATGACGGGCGAACAGGGTGGGTACCTGGGCGGCGTTGCGCCAGCCCAGGTCGCCGCCGTCCAGGGCGTGCTGGCCGGCGGATTCCCGCAGGGCCAGGGCGGTGAAGTCGGCCCCGTCGGCGGCTTCCTCGCGGATCTTCCGGGCCTGTTCCCGGGCGGCCTGGATCCTGTCGGGGGTCGCCCCTTCGGGGAGAGAAATCAGCAGATGCAGCAGACGGTATTCCACATCCCTGTCGATGGCACCGCTTTCACTGGCGATGAGGTCGTCGATTTCCTGTTCACTGACCTGGATGCGGCTGTCCACCTGCCGGCGTCGCAACTGATTGATGGCCAGTTCATCCCGGATCTGTTCGCGAAAGGCGGGGAAATCCACACCGTCGGCCACCAGCCTGTCCCGGAATTCCGCCAGGGTCATGCGGTTTTCCCGGGCGATGTTTTCCATCGCGTTGTTCAGGGTGATGTCGTCGATGCGGATGCCGATGCGCCGTGCCTCCTGCAGTTGCAGGCGCTCCAGGATCAGGCGGTCCAGCACCGGGCGGATCAGCACCTCCCGGGGCGGGGCCTGGCCGTCGCGGGCGGCCAGTTGCTGTCCGATCTCATCCATGCGCCGCAGCAGCTCGCTCTGCATGATGACGTCTTCTTCCACCACGGCGATGATCCGGTCCATCAGTCGGCCGTCTTCCGGCACCTGGGCGCCGAGGCCGGTGGACCCGGCCAGGACCAGGAGGATCAACAGTCTAGTAATCAGTTTCATAACCCAGCACGCCCTCGCTCAGCAGGTCACCCAGGCCGGTGCCCAGGCTGCCGAGTCCCTTGAGGATAAGTTGAAAATAGATGCCTTCATTGTACTCACCCGTGACGCCGTCGTTGAGGAATCGGCGGGAGACGAGGCGGAAGGCCCAGCAGCAGCTCTTGTATTCCAGGCCCGCCAGGACTTCCAGTTCCCGGTTGTCCTCCAGACTGTAGGCCCAGCGACCCACCACATCCCAGTGACGGGACAGGGGCCAGGCAAACGAGAGGTCCGTCTGTTCCAGCAGGTCCTCACGGTAACGATGGCCCAGGTTGATCACGCGACGTCCATCCACCCGATATTGCAGATGAGTGGATGAACGTTCAATTTGTTCCCGTCGCGGGTCCCACTGCGCACTGGCGCGTGCGTTCCAGCGCGCCCCCAGCCGTGCCCCCACCTCACCCACCAGGGATGAGCTGTCCGCGGTTTCGCCGCGATCATCCTCGCGCAGGGTCACGCGACGATCGTCGAAGTAGTGGATCTGTCCCAGGCTCGCGCGCAGGCGTTCCTCGCCGGAGCGGCCGTCGATGATTCGCGTGGTGAGGGCGGTGGTGAGTTGGTTGGCGTCGGCAACCCGGTCGGGTCCACTGAAACGGTGGTCGCGAAACAGCTGGTCAAAGCTGAAATCGAATTGCGCGGTATCGAACAGCGGGATGTCGTCCTGGTCCCGGCGCGGGGTATAGAGGTAGTACAGGCGGGGTTCCAGGGTCTGGAGGTTCCCGCTCGCCAGGGGGCGGTCCAGGAAGATGCCGGCATCCAGGCTGGCGATGGGCAGGGATCGGGTCAGGTGACGGTCGACCCCGGCGGGCTGGTCCTCCAGAGCGTAATGGGTGACGCGGTATTTCAGGCTCGGGGTCAGGAACCAGGCTGCACCGTGTGTGGGGCGGCTGATCTCCGGCATCAGGTCCGTGCGCTGGGCGGTGACGGTGTCGTCCCGCTCGAAGGCCACCCACTCGGCCCGCAGGCGATAGTCGAATCCACCCGCTTGCAGGGGCCTGCGGCCCTGGAAGAGCAACTGGGGCAGACGCTTGTAGGGGCGGCTGGTGCTGGCGAGGGTCTCGTCCACGATCTGGAAATCCTGCACCCGCCCCAGCAGGCTCCATCCCTGACCGCTGTAGACGAGATCCGCCCGCCGTTCCAGGTGGGTGATGCTGGTATCGTCGAGCGAGTCGCCCAGGTCGCGGAAGTAGCGCTCATCGGAGACGTCGGTGCCCGTCGTATGAAAGTGCAGCCGGGGGGCGATGCGCCAGTGGTGATCCCAGGCCACCAGGACGCGATCCTCGCCATAGCTCGTGTCGTTGGGCAGGTAATCCAGCTGGATTTTGCCCCGGTTGTCGGGATTCAGGTAACGGAACTCCGACATCAGCATGGCGCCCCGGCTGTCCATCAGGCGCAGACCCAGGGTGGCATCCCGATGGGGCGCCAGGTTCAGATAGAAGGGGATCAGCAGATCGGCGCCGGTATTGTCCGAGGTGCCGAAACTGGGCGGCAGCAGGCCGGATTTACGGCGGTCATCGATGGGGAAGGTGATCCACGGGGTGTAGAACAGGGGCACCCCCTGAAAGCGCAGCAGAACATTCCGGGCCGTGCCCTGGCCGCTGTCCTGATTCAGCTGCACATGACGCGCGCTGAGCAGCCAGTCGTCCCGGCCGGGATCGCAGGTGGTGAAGGTGGCTCCCTCAAGGTAGAGCGTGTCGCTGCCGCGGGGCTCCAGCGCCCGGGCTTCTCCCCGGGCATGGCGGGGGTCGTAGCGGTAGCGGGCATGCTCGAACCGGCCGGTTTCCGTGTCCAGGTGCAGAAAACCGCCGGGGCTTTCAAAGAACAGTCCGGTATCGGTCTGGAACCGGACGTCCCCCCGGGTTTCCAGGAAGGCGCGGCCTTCCTCGTAGGTGATGAGATCCGCCCGCAGCATGCGACCCCGGTCATAGAGGGTGACATCCCCTTCCAGGCGGGAGATCCCGTCCCGGTCGATGAAGGCACGGTCGGCGAAGAAACGGGTCTGATCATCCCGGGGGAACGGATAGTCCAGGGATTGGGGCTGGTAGCGGCACAGGGACCAGTCATTCGCCTGGACCGTGGTGACGCAGCAGGTCATGAGCAGGCAGCAGGAGAGAAGCTTGCGAGGGTTCATGCGCGCTGGTGCGCCTGAACCACCGGGAAGAGGCCGGGTGGCGTGGTGCCTAGATGAATTGCGCTGGAATGCATGGGGACCGGGGAGACATCGGGGTGAGATGACCCCGAGACACCCGGAGTGTGTCTCGGGGCGGAGCACGTCCTTACTTGCGGCAGGACTCCAGCACCTCGGAGACCGCCTTGTAGATGGACTCGATCTCACCTTCACCCTTCACTGTCTGCAGCAGGCTGCGTTCGCTGTAATACTGCACCAGGGGGCGGGTCTGCTCTTCGTAGACCTTGAGACGCTTGCCGATGGTTTCTTCGTTGTCGTCCGCGCGGTGGGTGAGTTCACCGCCGCAGACATCGCACACGTTTTCCTTCCGGGAGGGGTTGGTGTGACGGTTGAAGACGGCGCCGCAGGAGCCGCAGGTCTGGCGGCCGGTGAGGCGCTGCATCAGATTGTCGAAGTCCACGTCGATGAGCAGCGCCACATCCAGCGGCTTGCCCAGTTCCTTGAGCAGGTCGTCCAGCGCCCCGGCCTGGGCCAGGTTGCGGGGGAACCCGTCCAGAATGTAGCCCTGCTGGGTATCCGGCATGGCCAGGCGTTCACGGATCATGCCCAGAACGATATCGTCGGTCACCAGCTGGCCCGCGTCCATGGCGGCCTTGGCCTGCTGGCCCAGGGGCGTTCCGGCGGAAACGGCAGCGCGCAGGAGATCCCCGGTGGAGATCTGAGGCACCTTGTAACGCTCCATGATCAGCTTGGACTGGGTTCCCTTGCCGGACCCCGGTGCGCCCAGAAGCACGATACGCATGGCATTTCCTCTTTAGTATATAGGCGTGTGTTGCATGGGTTATAAAGACATTAGGCCGAAACTTATACCTGCTCAAGCGCCCGGCACGCAAGCACTCCCCTTGGGGATATGGCTTTTCGTCGGCCGGGTTGCCGTTATAATGCCGCCTCCCGATTCACTCACTCTTGGGCCTGATCCAATGAACATCGACAAGATCTCCGCAGGCAAAGACCTGCCCAACGACATCAACGTGATCATCGAGATTCCCGCGTATGCCTCCCCGGTCAAGTACGAGGTGGACAAGGACAGCGGTGCCCTGCTGGTGGATCGCTTCATGGCCAGCCCCATGTTCTATCCCTGCAACTACGGGTTCGTGCCCCATACCCTGTCCGATGACGGTGACCCGGTGGACGTGTTGGTGATGACCCCCTTCCCGGTGGCCAGCGGCAGCGTGATCCGTTGCCGCCCCGTGGGCATGCTCAAGATGACCGACGAGGCGGGCGAGGATGCCAAGCTGCTGGCGGTGCCCGTGTCCAAGTTGTCCCGGGAATATGATCACATCCAGGGACCCGATGATGTCCCCGCCCTGTTGCTGGACCAGATCAAGCACTTCTTCGAGCACTACAAGGAACTGGAACCCGGCAAGTGGGTGAAGGTCGAAGGCTGGGTCGGCGTCGACGAGGCCCGGGCGGAGATCGAGAGTTCCGTCAAGCGTTACCAGGCTCAGGCCTGATCTCGTTGCCGGGGAGGCCCGAGGCCTCCCCGGTGCGTTTGCCCACTCTTTTCAGGCACGCCGGCCCCTATACCTCCTCCTGCCCGTGTGGCCATGAGTCTTCCGGATCAAGGGCATGTCGTCGCGTCAACCCATCAAGAATCATCACCAGGAGCAGCGGCTGTTCCTGGCCCGGATCATCACCCTGGGTGTCATCATCGTCCTGCTGTTCGGTCTTGTCGGGGTGCGGCTGACGCAGTTGCAGGTGATCAATCATTCCCATTTTTCCACCCTGTCCCAGAATAACCGGGTGCGCCTGGAAGCCCTGCCGCCGCCCCGGGGGCTGATCTATGACCGCAACGGCGTGGTGCTGGCGGAGAATCGTCCGACCTATCAGCTGGAGGTGACCCTGGAGCAGGTGGACAACCTCCAGGACACCCTGGATCGCCTGTCGGCGCTGCTGGATCTGGAACCGGCCGAGATAGATCGCTTTCGCCGCTCCCTGCGGGGCAAACGCCCTTTCCAGGCGGTGCCGCTCAAGCTCAATCTCACCGACGAGGAACTGGCCAACTTTGCCGTTAATCGGCATCTGTTCCCCGGCGTGGACGTGCAGGCCGGGGTGGCACGTCATTATCCTCATGGCGAGGCCCTGGCCCATGTCATCGGCTACGTGGGACGTATCGATGAGCGGGAACTGGCACGCATCGATACCCGTCGCTATGCCGGCACCACCCACATCGGCAAGCTGGGGGTGGAACGCTATTACGAAGATCACCTGCATGGTCATGTGGGGTTCCAGAAGGTGGAGGTGAATGCCCAGGGCCGGACCCTGAGGGTACTGGAGCGGGAGCCGCCGGTACCGGGGCGTGATCTGGTGCTGAGCCTGGACGTGCGCCTGCAGGCCGTGGCCCAGGAGGCACTGGACGGCATGGCCGGCGCCATCGTCGCCATGGATCCCCGCAACGGCGAGGTCCTGGCCATGGTCAGCATGCCCACTTTCGATCCCAACCTCTTCGTGCACGGGATTCCGGCCCGAACCTTCCAGGAGTTGCGCAACAACCGCCGTCAGCCGCTGTTCAACCGTGCCCTCTCCGGTCAGTACCCGCCGGGTTCCACCCTGAAGATGCTGGTGGGTCTGGCGGGGCTTGAGCATGGGGTGATCCGGGCCGACCGCATGATGTTCGCCGCCGGCTACTACACCCTGCCCAACGACACCCGCCGCTACCGGGACTGGCGTCGACACGGCCATGGCTGGGTGGACCTGGACAAGGCCATCACCCAGTCTTCCGACGTGTATTTCTATGACATGTCCTTCCGGCTGGGGATCGATCGCATGTCGGAGTTTCTGGGCCGTTTCGGGGTGGGGGAGGCCACGGGCATCGACAGTACGGGCGAACGTCGCGGCCTGTTGCCCAGCCGGGAATGGAAGCGGGCCGCCCAGGGCATGCCCTGGTTTCCCGGCGAGACCCTGATCACCTCCATCGGACAGGGCTACATGCTGGCCACGCCCATGCAGCTGGCCTCCATCAGCAGTACCCTGGCCATGCGGGGCCAGCGGGTGCGTCCCCATCTGCTGCGCGGCATGCTGGGCGAGGACGGCGAGGAACTGCATGTGGCCGAGCCGGAGTTCCTGGCCCCGGTGCAGGTGTCCCGCGCGGAGTTCTGGGACCAGGTGCTGACCCCGATGGAGCATGTCATGCACCGTCCCAACGGCACCGCCTATCATTCGGCGGGCCGCGACGCGCCCTATCGCATCGCCGGCAAGACGGGGACGTCACAAGTGTTCGGCCTGGGGCAGGACGAGGAATACGATGAGGCGTCCGTGGCCAAGCACCTGCGGGATCACGCCCTGTTCATCGGTTTTGCGCCGGCGGATGATCCCCGCATCGCGGTGGCGGTGCTGGTGGAGAACGGCGGCAGCGGTGGCCGGGTGGCGGCACCGGTGGCCCGCAAGGTGATGGATTATTTCATACTGGAGATGACCCCCTGATGCTCAACGGCACCGCGGAAGAACACGGCCTGGGGCGCGCCATCGTCCGTGCCCTGCACCTGGATTTGCTGTTGCTGGGCGGGGTGGCGCTGTTGCTGGCCATGGGCTTCGTGGTGCTCTACAGCGCCAGCGGGGAAGACCTGGATACCCTGTATCGCCAGGGGGTGCGGGTGGGTATTGCCTTCACCGTGCTGATGGTGATGGCGCAGATCCCGGCCAACCATCTGCGCCAGTGGTCGCCATGGGTGTATGCC
Organism: Ectothiorhodospira shaposhnikovii; assembly: GCF_022227765.1. GTDB lineage: Bacteria > Pseudomonadota > Gammaproteobacteria > Ectothiorhodospirales > Ectothiorhodospiraceae > Ectothiorhodospira. The sequence continues at coordinate 126,953 of NZ_JAJMLZ010000001.1, forward strand.
GGCGGGGTGTTGCTGTTGCTGGCGGTGATGTTCTTCGGCGAAGTGGGCAAGGGAGCGCAGCGGTGGCTGGATCTGGGCGTGGTGCGTTTCCAGCCTTCCGAGTTCATGAAGATCGCCGTGCCCATGATGGTGGCCTGGTATTTCGCCGACCGCCCCCTGCCGCCCCGGTTCCTGGAAGTGGCGGCGGCGGCTTTGCTGGTGATGGTGCCGGCCGTGCTCATCGCCAAGCAGCCGGACCTGGGTACCGCCCTGCTGGTGGCGGGATCCGGTCTGGTGATCATCTTTCTGGCTGGGGTGCGCTGGCGTATTCTCATGGGGCTGGGGGCCCTGGCCCTGGTGGCGGCACCGTTGCTGTGGCATTTCATGCAGGATTATCAGCGTCGGCGGGTACTCACGTTGCTGAACCCGGAGAGCGACCCCCTGGGGGCCGGCTATCACATCATCCAGTCCAAGATCGCCATCGGTTCCGGCGGGTTCTACGGCAAGGGCTGGCTCAACGGTACCCAGTCCCAGCTCGAGTTCCTGCCGGAGCGTTCCACCGACTTCATCTTCGCCGTCTACGCCGAGGAGTTCGGCCTGATGGGCATCCTGCTGCTGCTGTCCCTCTACCTGCTGGTGATCCTGCGCGGGCTGACCATCGCCCTGCGGGCCCAGGATACCTATTCGCGCCTGCTGGCCGGCAGCCTGAGCTTCACCTTCTTCGTCTACGTATTCGTCAACACGGGCATGGTGTCGGGACTGCTGCCGGTGGTCGGGGTCCCCTTGCCCTTATTCAGCTACGGCGGTACGTCCATGGTGACCCTGATGGCGGCTTTCGGTATTCTCATGTCCATCAACTCCCATCGCAGACTACTCGCCCGATGACTTCCCTGTGCGCTTCTCCAGTGCCTTTCCACCGTCGTATCCTCTCCCTGCTGCTGACGGCGCTGCTGTTGGGCACCTGTGCCGCGGCCGGGGCCAACCCTCGCGGCCTGGTGGCCGGTGATCCGCCCTACCTGGAGCGCGATGACGTCCGGGAGTTCATCCGCACCCTGGCCCGGGAAGACGGCTTCGATGCCCGCGAGCTGGAGCGCCTGTTTGCCGAGGCCAGGCCGCAGCAGCGGATCCTGGATCTGATCTCCACCCCGGCCGAGGCCCGGCCCTGGAAGGATTACCGTCCGATCTTCCTCACCGAGCAGCGTATCCGTGCCGGGGAGCGTTTCTGGCAGGAGCATGAGGCCACCATCCTGCGTGCCCAGGAGACCTTCCAGGTCAATGCGGAGATCATCGTCGCCATCATCGGCGTGGAAACCTTCTACGGCCGCCATCAGGGCACCTTCCCGGTGCTGGACGCCCTGGTGACCCTGGGCTTTGACTATCCGCCCCGGGCAAATTTCTTCCGTTCCGAACTGCGCCACTACCTGCATCTGGCGCGGGAGGAAGGGCTGGACCTGCGCGGCACGCTTGGTTCCTATGCCGGGGCCATGGGCCGGGGGCAGTTCATCTCTTCCAGCTATCGTGAATATGCCGTGGACTTCAGCGGCGACGGCCGTCGGGACCTGCTCAACTCCTGGCCCGATGCCATCGGCAGCGTGGCCAATTATTTCCGTCGTCATCACTGGACCATGGGCGCGCCCGTGGTGGTGCGGGCCCGGGTGGAGGGCGATGCCTACAAGTCCCTGGTCGGCGGCGGCTACCAGGCCCGATACGGCCTCGACGAACTGGCCCGCCACGGCATCGTGCCGGAAGGTCGGGTCGCCCCCGACGCCCGCTTCTCCGTGATCGAACTGCAGGCGGAGGAGGGGACCCAGGTCTGGCTGGGTTACGAGAACTTCTACGTCATCACCCGCTACAACCGCAGTCCGCTCTATGCCATGGCGGTGTATGAGTTGGCTCGGGAGATTCGCAAGGCCCGGGAGCAGGCCCTGGCGGAGGGTGGGGCGCGGTGACACGGCACGGTGCCATGCGTCTTTTGCCGGTCATCTTGCTGGCGCTGATCCTGGCAGCCTGCAGCGGCAGCCGCGGTCCGGCCCCTGTTTCCGGGTACACACCGGAAGAGCGCGACGGCGCCCCCCATCCCAGCCGGATCCCGGATCTGTCCCGGATCCCCGAGCCGGTGCCCCGGGTGGAGCCCATGAGCCGTTACGGCAACCCGGAGTCCTATGTGGTATTCGGGCGCCGCTACACCACCCTGGACAGCGCGCAAGGGTATCGCGAGCGCGGCGTGGCTTCCTGGTACGGGACCAAGTTCCATGGCCGGCGCACTTCCAGCGGCGAGCCTTATGACATGTTCGCCATGACCGCGGCCCATACTTCATTGCCCCTGCCCACCTACGTGCGGGTGACCAACCTGGAAAACGGCCGCAGCGTGGTGGTGCGGGTGAATGACCGCGGACCGTTCGTGGACAACCGCATCATCGACCTTTCCTATGCGGCGGCCCATCGCATCGGCATGCTGGATCGGGGCACGGCGCGGGTGGAGGTCAAGGCCCTGACGCCCGAACCGTCCGGCCCGAATGTCATCCAGGCCGGCTGGGTGGAGCCGTCGCCGCCCGCCGGGCCGTCCGAATCCGGCCTGGCCGGACCCGTATTCCTGCAGGTGGGCGCCTTTTCCAGCCGCGTGAACGCGGAGCAGTTGCGCGACCGTCTGCACGCGCGGCTCGACCAGGTGGCCGTGCTGGAAAGTCGCCAGGACGACACCACGCTTTACCGTGTGCGTGTCGGTCCCCTGTCGGACGTGCGCAGCAAGCGGGATACGGTCCGGATCCTGCAGTCCATGGGGCTTGGAGACTATCGGGTCGTCGCCGATTGAACCCCTTCGCATCCGGGGTGTCCCTGGTGTGTTACCCTTTTCGATCCGAATACCCATTCCGTCGGTTTTACAGCCCCTGAAGATGCCATGATGCCAAGACTCGTCGTCAGCGTTCTGTTGCTTGCCCTCCTGTTGCCCGGACTGGCCGGCGCCAGCCTGCGTGTCTCTCCCCCCTCGGACCTGACCGCGCGCAACTATGTGCTGCTGGATGCGGTCAGCGGCATGGTACTCGCCGAGCGGGCCGCCAACGAGCGGGTCGAGCCCGCCAGCCTCACCAAGATCATGACCGCCTATATCGTCTTCAAGGAATTGCAGGACGGTCGGCTGGCTCTGAACGAACCGGTGGACGTGAGTGAACGGGCCTGGCGAACCGGCATGCGGGGGGCATCGCGCATGTTCATCGAGGTGAACACCCAGGTCGGGGTCGAGGAATTGATCCGCGGCATGATCGTGCAGTCCGGCAACGACGCCTGCGTCGCCCTGGCGGAGCGCATTGCCGGTACGGAAGGCGCCTTCGTGGACATGATGAACGCCCAGGCCCGCGCCCTGGGGATGTACGATACCCAATTCCAGAACAGCCACGGCCTGCCCAGTGACGCGGCCCAGTACACCACGGCCCACGACATCGCCGTGCTGATGCAAGCCCTGATCCGGAATTTTCCCGAATACTATTCCTACTATTCCGAACGCAGCTTCACCTTCAACGGCATCTCCCAGTCCAATCGCAACATCCTGCTGTGGCGGGATGACTCCGTGGACGGGGGCAAGACCGGCTGGACCAGCAATGCCGGTTATAACCTGGTGTCTTCCGCCCAGCGGGACGGCATGCGTCTGGTGGCCGCCGTCATGGGTATCCAGGCCGGTGATCACGAGCAGGGTGGACGCATCCGCGCCAATGAGTCCCAGGCCCTGTTCAACTGGGGCTTCAGGCAGTTCGAGGGCCACAAGCTCTATGACGGCGGGCTGGCCCTGACCGAAGCCCGGGTCTTCAAGGGAGAGCAGAACAAGGTCCAGCTGGGTCTGGTGCAGGATCTTCACGTGACCATCCCCCGCGGCAGCTATGATCGCCTCCAGGCCGAGATTTCCCTGGGCAGCAAGCTGGAAGCCCCCATCGAGCAGGGGCGTGCCTACGGCGAACTGCGCATCATGCTGGACGGTGAACCGCTGCGGGTATTGCCCCTGGTGGCCTTGCAGGGCGTCGAGGAGGGCGGCCTGTTCCGGCGCCTGATCGACAGTGCCTGGATGCTGGTGCGCTAACACTGCGGATGGTTCAAGACATGATCATCTATCTCAATGGTGAGTTCGTTCCGGAAACACAGGCCCGGGTGTCCGTGTTCGACCGGGGTTTTCTGTTCGGTGACGGGGTCTACGAGGTGATCCCCGTGTTCGGCGGCCGCCCTTTGCGGCTGGCGGAGCATCTGGAGCGCCTGACGCGTAGTCTGGCCGAGGTGCGCATCGACAATCCCCATGATCGGTCGGGATGGGAGTCCCTGTTCACGACCTTGCTGGAGAAAAATCCGGGCGGGGACCGCAGCCTCTACGTCCAGGTGACCCGGGGCGTGGCCCGGCGTGATCACGCCTTTCCGACCGGCGTCCGGCCCACGGTCTTTGCCATGGTCAACCCCATCGTCCCCCAGAATCCGGCGGTACTGGAGCAGGGGGTGGCGGCGGTGGTGGTCGACGACCATCGCTGGTCCCGTTGCGACATCAAGGCCATCACCCTGCTGCCCAACGTGCTGGCCCGTCAGGAGGCCCTGGATGCCGGGGCGACGGAAGCCATCCTGATCCGTCAGGGGCTGGCAACGGAAGGGGCGGCAAGCAATCTGTTCGTGGTGGGAGACGGCGTCATCGTCACCCCGCCCAAGGACCGATCCCTCCTGCCCGGCATCACCCGTGATCTGGTGGTGGAACTGGCCCAGGAGGCGGGGCTGCCGTTGATGGAGTCCACCATTCCGGAGCAGTCCCTGCGGGTGGCGGAGGAGATCTGGCTGACCAGTTCCACCCGGGAGATCCTGCCCGTGACCCGTCTGGACGGTCGGCCGGTGGGGGCGGGCGTGCCCGGTCCGGTGTGGTGCCGCGTGCACGGCCTGTACCAGGATTACAAGGCCCGACTGCGGGAGACCGCATGATGAAAAAGCCTGAAGAGATGGGGTTGCAGTTTCCCTGCCAGTTCCCGGTCAAGGTATTCGGTGCCTCGGTGCCGGAACTGGGGGAACGGGTGCGGGCCATCGTCGGCAAGCACGTGCCGGACATCCGGGAGTCGGATTTCTCCATGCGTGCCTCCAAGGGCGGGCGCTACCAGGCCATCACCATCCGTGTCCACGCTCGCAGCCAGGCCCAGATGGATGCCCTCTACCTTGAGCTCAATGCCTGTGAGCTGGTGCAGATGACCCTCTGAGTCCGGTCTGATGTCCGCCATTCTCGTACGCCGCCTGGGGCGCCGGGACTATGCTTCCACCTGGCGGCGGATGCAGGCCTTCACCGATGTCCGGGATGAAACCACCGCCGATGAACTCTGGCAGGTGGAGCATCCTCCGGTGTTCACCCTGGGCCTCAACGGCAAGTCCGAGCACATTCTCGATGCGGGTGACATCCCGGTGATTTCGGTGGACCGGGGTGGTCAGGTGACCTATCACGGACCGGGGCAGGTGGTCATTTACACCCTGCTGGATCTGCGGCGCTCGGGCCTGGGGGTGAGGGCCCTGGTCACTGCGCTGGAGTCGGCGGTGATCGATTATCTGGCCACCCAGGGCATCACCGCCCGGGCCAGGCCGGATGCACCGGGCGTCTATGTGGATGGGGCCAAGATTGCCGCCCTGGGGCTTCGGGTCAGGCGAGGGGGCAGTTATCATGGGCTGGCCTTCAACCTTGACCCGGACCTGTCCGCCTTTGATCGCATCAATCCCTGCGGCTATCGGGGCCTGGCGACCACCTCGCTGGTGGCGCTGGGCGTGCGGACGGACTGGGACCTGGCGGCCCAGGGGCTGACGAACGCCTTGTCACGGCGGTTGCAAAGGCCGCTCATTGCCCCATGATTCCCAGTGTCACCCGGTCCCTGCCGCCCAGATCCCGCACCGTGTCCACTTCGGTAAACCCCCGCTGCTCCAGCAGCGCCCGCACGGCCTCGCCTTGATCCATTCCGTGTTCCAGCAGTAATGCGCCGCCTGGTCCGAGATGACGGGGGGCCTGCTCGACGATCCGGCGGATGTCCGTCAGCCCGTCCGGCCCGGAGGCCAGGGCCGAGCGTGGTTCGAAGCGCAGATCACCCTGGGTCAGATGGGGGTCTGCGTCGGCGATATAGGGGGGGTTGGAGACGATCAGATCGAACCGTTCGCCGGTCAGGGGCGCGAACCAGCTGCCCTGGCGGCATTCGACCCGTGCCTCCAGACCCAGCCGCGTCACGTTTTCCCGTGCCACCGCCAGTGCCTGGGGCGAGCGGTCCACGGCAACGATACGGCATCGAGGGCGCTCCACGGCCAGGGCCAGGGCGATGGCACCCGTGCCCGTGCCCAGGTCCGCCAGCCGGCCCGAAAAATCTTCGGCCAGCCGAGACAGGGCGGCCTCCACCAGGGTTTCAGTATCGGGGCGGGGGATCAGCACGCCGGGGCGGACCGTGAGGTTCAGGGACCAGAATTCCCGGCAGCCCAGCAGGTAGCTGACCGGTTCGCCCTCGCCGCGACGCCGCACCAGGGTCCGAAAGATCGCCAGGGCGTCCGGGTCTTCCAGGATGTCATCGCCATGGGCATAGAGCCAGCCGCGGTCCTTGCCCAGGACATGGGCCAGCAGCAACTCGGCTTCCAGGCGGGGGGCGTCCCCCTGGGCCAGGGCGGATCTCGCCTCGACCAGCAGGGCCTTGAGGGTGATGGCGGGCAAGGCCGGCTTCAGTCCGCCAGGGCGGCCAGTTGTTCCGCCTGATGTTCGTTCACCAGCGGATCGATGACCGGATCCAGATCGCCGGCCATGATGGCTTCCAGCTTGTAGAGGGTCAGGTTGATGCGGTGATCCGTGACCCGCCCCTGGGGGAAGTTGTAGGTGCGGATGCGCTCGGAGCGATCCCCGCTGCCCACCAGGCTCTTGCGGGTGGCGCTTTGTTCCTGGAAGCGGCGGGTCTCTTCCCGCTCGATCAGCTTGGCGGCGAGCAGACTCATGGCCCGGGCCTTGTTCTTGTGCTGGGAGCGCTCGTCCTGGCATTCCACCACCAAGCCGGTGGGCAGGTGGGTGAGACGCACGGCGGAATCGGTACGGTTGACGTGCTGGCCGCCGGCGCCGCTGGCCCGGTAGGTGTCGATGCGAAGGTCCGCCGGATTGATCTCGGGGATCTCCATCTCGTCCGGTTCCGGCATCACGGCGACGGTGGCGGCGGAGGTGTGGATGCGACCCTGGGACTCTGTATCCGGCACCCGTTGTACCCGGTGGGCGCCGGACTCGAACTTGAGGCGGGAATAGACCCCGCGCCCAATGATGCGGGCGATGACCTCCCGGTAACCGCCATGCTCGCCCTCGCTTTCGGACAAGAGTTCCACTTGCCAGCCCCGGGTTTCCGCATAGCGGCTGTACATGCGGAACAGATCGCCGGCAAAGATGGCGGCCTCGTCCCCGCCGGTGCCGGCACGGATTTCCAGGAAGGTGTTGTTCTCGTCGTGGGGGTCTTTCGGGATCAGGTGCCGCTGCAGGTCCAGTTCCAGGGACTCCAGCCGGGACGAGACCGCGGGGATCTCCTCCTCGGCCATGGCGCGCAGGTCCGGGTCCGGATCGCGGGCCATCTGGCGGGCCGCCTCCAGCTCATCGAGTGCGGCGGCATAGGCCTTCCAGCTCTGAACCACCGGTTCGAGCTGGCTGTATTCCATGGAATACCGGCGAAAGCGATCCTGATCCCCGATGACCTGCGGGTCCGCCAGCAGGCCGCTGAGTTCCTCGAAACGATCCGCGATGTCTTCAAGCTTGCGGCGAATGGAGTCTTTCACGAATGGATCTTGTCGGTGGAACTCGGCAGCTTGAAGAGGGCATGGGCCGCGTCCACCAGTTCCAGACGGCCTTCGCGGGCGGCCTCGTTCATGGTGTGGCAGGGGTCATGCAGCAGCTTGTTGGTGAGGGTATGGGCCAGGAAGGACAGAGCCTCTTCCGGCGACCTGCCGGCGGCCACCATCTGATTGGCCTTTTCCAGCACCTCCATCTGCACGCCGTGGGCCTTGTCGCGGAAGGCGCAGATGGTGCTCACCGCGCTCTGGGCCCGCAACCAGCCCATGAAGGTGCTGACCTGGGATTCGATGATCTCCTCCGCCTGACGCGCCGCCTCGCGGCGGGACTGGAGGTTTTCCTGGATGACCTCTTCCAGGTCGTCCACGGTATAGAGGAAGACGTTGTCCAGATTGCCCACCTCCGGCTCGATGTCCCGGGGCACGGCGATGTCCACCATGAACATGGGGCGGCGCTTGCGGGCCTTCAGGGCACGCTCCACAGCGCCCTTGCCCAGGATCGGCAGGGGACTGGCGGTGGAGGAAATGAGGATGTCGGCCTCCGCCAGGCGGGCGGGGATCTCGGACAGGGTGATGACCTCGGCGTCGAACTCGCTGGCCAGTACCTTGGCCCGTTCCACCGTGCGGTTGGCGACGATGATGCGGCCGATCTGGTTGCTGTGCAGGTGGCGGGCCGCCAGTTCGATGGTTTCACCGGCGCCGATCATGAGGGCGGTGAGGGGCTTCATGTCGCCCCAGATCTGCTTGGCCAGGGAGACGGCGGCAAAGGCCACCGAGACCGGGCTGGACCCGATGGCGGTGGAGGTGCGGACGTTCTTGGCCACCGAGAAGGCATGCTGGAACAGTCGTCCCAGTTGGCGGCCCAGGGTGCCGGCGGCGCCGGCGCTCTGATAGGAACCCTTGAGCTGGCCCAGGATCTGGGGTTCGCCCAGCACCAGGGAGTCCAGGCCGCAGGCCACGCGGAGCAGGTGCTTGACCGCGTCGGCTTCCGAGTGACGATAGATGTAGGGCTGGATCTCGCCGGGCTTGAGGCGGTGGAAATCCGCCATCCAGTGCAGCACCCGGTCCGTTGGCTGGTGGGCTTCGGAGCGGAAGTAGATCTCCGTCCGGTTGCAGGTGGACAGGATCGCCGCTTCCTCCACCGGAGTGGAGCGGGTCAGACCGGTGAGGGCTTCATCCATGCGGTCCGGGGAGAACACGACGCGTTCACGAATCCCGACCGGGGCGGATTTATGATTGACTCCGAGAGTAAAAAGCATCGCACGTGAGGACCTGTGGAATAGCGTATTCTGCGCCAGCATTGAAGTCATGACAAGATGTCCCGGATTTTCAACCCTTTGAGTCCGCTCGTAAAACCGGTCTGCCCAAAATTGACCCGTCGCGGCGGGAACTTATCGGCCGCCGTGGGGTGCTAAGGAACATGGGAAGGAAAAATGCGCTTGCATCGCGGTGCGTCATTTTTCGTTCCGTTGCCCTGGCCCGGTTCTGTCGTCGACCGTATCAGATCCACTCCAATGTGGTGGATTGCCCGCTGATCGTCCATGTCCCGCATCAAGAGCTTGCGATTTCGTGGTCAGTGGGGCTTGACTTTCGGTTGATCCGGTTGACACGACGTCGAGCCGGGGCGTGTCCAGTCTAGTTTACACTGTCCGGCGATTTTGGCACGCCCCATGGGGCGATCATTTTTCAAGCAAATGGGTTTATAGTCTTTCCATGCTGCCCGATCAAAGATCCGTTTTCCCTTGGTTCCCCCCGCGTCGCCCGCTACCCCGCATGGGGATGGCGGTGGTGCTGTGCGGATTGCTGACCGCCTGTGCGGGGTTGCCCCGGGACGGTCAGGACCATGAACCCTGGCGGCCCCTTGCCGAAGGCCATCTGCTGCCGCTGCAGGCGCAGGAGAACGGTGTCGCCGATTTGTTCTATGAATTGCTGGTGGGCGAGATTGCCGGGCACCAGGGTGAATTGCAGGTGTCCATCGAGCACTATCTGCGGGCGGCCCAGCGTACACGCAACCCCGAAGTGGCTGAGCGGGCGACCCGCATCGCCCTGTTCGCCGGCGACCCATCCGCGGCCCTGCCGGGTGCCGAGCGCTGGCTGGCGCTGGAGCCGGAGAATCTGGAGGCCCGTCAGATCCTGGCCGCGCTGCTGGTCAACGAGGGCCGCCCGGAAGAAGCCGCCACCCATCTGCTCACCGTGCTTGAGCGCATGGAGGCGGTGGAGGGTGACGGCTACGGCCTGCTGGTGAACATGCTGTCCCGCAGTCAGAACGGTGATGCCGCGATAGAGGCCCTTGCCCTGGTGGCGGAGGGCCGTGGCGACGAGGCCCATGCCTATCTGGCGGTGGCCAGCCTGGCCCTGCAGCAGGATCGCCCCCTGACGGCCGTGGCGGCGGCCGAAAGGGCGCTGACCCTGGACGGCGGGCTTAGGGAAGCTCACGTCCTGCGCGCCCGTGCCCTGGGGCATGCCGGTGACGAGGAAGCCTCCCTGCGGGCCATGGGGGATCTGGTGGCGCGCTATCCCGGGGATGTGGATCTGCGCATCACCTATGCCCGCCTGCTGCTGCAATCGGAGCGTTATGAGGAGGCCCGTCAACAGTTCGAGCGGGTTGCCCGCGAGCGGCCGGGGGATGCCGACCTGCTCTATACCCTGGGGCTGCTGAACATCGAGGTGGAACAGTACGAGGACGCGCAGCGTTATCTGGAGCGGGTGCTGCAGACCGGGCGGCGTGCCCAGGAGGCCCGCTATTACCTGGGACGGATCGCAGAGACCACCGGTGACCGTGAACGGGCCATCCGCTTCTATGAGCAGGTGACTCGGGGAGATCACCGTGACGAGTCCGTCATTCGCGCCGCCCTGCTCAGGGGGGAACTCGGGCAGGTGGCGCGGGCTCGTGCCGATCTGTCGGCGTTGCGGGATCGTCTGGCCGAGCCGGGTGATCGGGTGCGGGTCTATCTGGCCGAGGCCGGTCTGCTTCGGGATGTGCGTGACTATGAAGCCGGGATGGACCTGCTCAATCAGTCCTTGCGGGAATACCCCGGCAATCCGGACCTGCTGTACTCCCGGGCGCTCATGGCGGAGCGATTGGACCGGATCGATCTGGTGGAGGCGGATCTGAACCAGATCCTGGCCCAGGATCCGGATAACCCGGCCGCTCTCAATGCCCTGGGCTACACCCTGGCGGATCGTACCGATCGCCACGAGGAGGCCTACGGCTATATCCGTCGGGCCTATGCCCAGCGCCCGGATGACGCGGCCATCATCGACAGCATGGGCTGGGTGCTCTACCGTCTGGGGCGTCTGGACGAGGCCGAGGTCTACCTGCGGCGTGCCCACGACATGATGGAGGACGGCGAGATCGCCAGTAATCTGGCGGCCCTGCTGTGGGATCGGGGCGAGCGGGAGGAAGCCCTGGAGATCCTCTACCAGGCCCTGGAGCGGGATCCCGATCATGCGCGTCTGCTCAGGCTCAAGGAGCGTCTGGATCCATGAGGACACTCCTGCTTGTCTGTCTGGTGAGCCTGCTGCTCACCGCCTGTGCCGTGCGTCCACCGGTGCCGGTGGATGATCGGGAGCAGGCCTGGCGAGAACGGGTGCAGTTGCTCTCCGCCCAGGATGAATGGACCCTGAGCGGCCGGATCGCGTTGTTCCTGGAGAACGAGCAGTGGAATGCCCATCTGCGCTGGCGTCAGCGGGGGGATGACTACGACATCCAGCTGTTCGGACCGTTCGGACGTCATGCCGCCACCCTGGAGGGCAATGCCACCGGCGTGACCTTGCGTAATGCCGAGGGCGACGTGTATCAGGACCGGGACGTGGACCGTCTGGTGCATCAGGCCCTGGGCTGGCAGCTGCCGGTCAGCGGATTGCGTTACTGGGTGCTCGGCATACCCTCCCACGACCGCCTGGAAGGGCGGACCCTGGATTCCGCGGGCAGGGCCCAGCGACTGCTGCAATCCGGCTGGGACGTGGGGTACGATCGCTATGCCGAGGCCGTCGGCCCGGCGCCGCTGCCCGATCGCATGAGGCTGGAATTCGACGACATACGCGTCCGCCTGGTGGTGGACGACTGGCAAATGACACCATGATGCAACAAGACCCTTGCATGGGCTGGCCCGCGCCCGCCAAGCTCAACCTGTTCCTGCACATCACCGGTCGTCGGCCCGACGGCTATCACGAATTGCAGTCCGTGTTTCAGTTCCTCTCCCATGGGGATACCCTGGATTTCCGTTTGCTGGATGAGGATCGGGTGTGCGCCGAGCACGCCCTTGACGGCGTGGATCATGACGATGATCTGACCGTCCGGGCCGCTCGGGCCCTCAAGGCCGCCACCGGTCACCCCGGCGGCGTGGCCATCCGGGTCCATAAACGTCTGCCCATGGGAGGCGGGCTCGGCGGCGGTAGTTCCGATGCGGCCACGGTGCTGGTGGCCCTCAATGCCCTCTGGGAGACCGGACTGGACGACGACGCCCTGGCCGACATGGGTCTGACGCTGGGTGCGGACGTGCCGGTGTTCGTGCGCGGCCATGCCGCCTGGGCGGAAGGGGTCGGGGAGCGGCTGGCGCCGGTGTCGCCGCCTGAGCCCTGGTATCTGGTGGTGCATCCCGGCGTGATGGTGCCCACCGGGGCGATCTTTACCGATCCTGGATTGACACGGGACTGTCCACCCATCAAAATAGCGGACTTTCTTGCAGGACGAGCAGGCAACGTGTGTGAGCCGGTCGTCTGTCGGCGCTTTCCGGAGGTGGCCAAGGCCCTGGAATGGCTGCAACGACAGGGTGTGACGGCGCGCATGACGGGTACCGGCAGCTGTGTGTTCGGCATCTTCGAGACCGAGGAAGCCGCCCGCGCCGCCCGTGACTGTCTGCCGGGTGGATGGACGGGGTTTGTGGCCCGTGGTTGCAACCAGTCTCCGTTGCATCGACGCAGGGCTCGGCTTCAGGCTGTCACTGCCTCGCAGGAATAACGAGTCACACGATTTATTGGGCCGTCGCCAAGTGGTAAGGCACCGGGTTTTGATCCCGGCATTCGCAGGTTCGAATCCTGCCGGCCCAGCCATTCTTCGGACGTTGCCTGCCGTCGCCAGGCCAGCGCCGCCACCGGTTCACTGTCCCCATGACGGTCATCGGCTGGCGGCGTTTACGCTATGGCGCGGACCGGTGCGTCCTTTCGCCGGCAGGGTGGCCCGCGTCAGCCCTGCTGGTGCAGCCCTGTCATCCGCTTCGCTCGCAACCGGACATTGTTGGAATCATGCTGCCCAGGTCCACAGTGGTGGAAAAATCCAAGATGATGGTCTTCGCGGGGAATGCCACTCCCCAACTGGCACAAAGTGTCGTCAATCACCTGAACCTGCCGCTGGGCAAGGCCGTCGTCGGTCGCTTCAGCGACGGGGAAGTGCAGGTGGAAATTCTGGAGAACGTGCGCGGCCGGGACGTCTTTATCGTCCAGTCCACCGGCGCGCCCACCAATGACAATCTGATGGAATTGCTGATCATGGTGGACGCCCTGCGCCGGGCCTCCGCCGGGCGCATCACCACCGTCATTCCCTATTTCGGCTATTCCCGTCAGGATCGCCGGGTGCGGTCCGCCCGCGTGCCCATCTCCGCCAAGGTGGTGGCCAACATGCTTGAGGCTGTCGGCGCCGACCGGGTGCTCACGGTGGACGTGCATGCCGATCAGGTCCAGGGTTTCTTCAACGTGCCGGTGGACAACGTCTATGCCTCGCCGGTCCTGCTGGGCCACATCTGGCGCCAGAAGATCCCGAACCTGCTGGTGGTGTCTCCCGATGTCGGCGGCGTGGTCCGCGCCCGCGCCCTGGCCAAGCGCCTGGATGACGCGGAGCTGGCCATCATCGACAAGCGGCGTCCCAAGCCCAACGAGTCCCAGGTGATGCACATCATCGGGGATGTGGAAGACAAGACCTGCATCATCATCGACGATCTGGTGGACACCGCCGGCACCCTGTGCCAGGCCGCCAAGGCCCTCAAGGACCACGGGGCTTCCAAGGTCATGGCCTATGCCACCCATCCGGTGCTCTCCGGCCCCGCCATCGAAAACATCAACAACTCCCAGCTCGACGAGCTGGTGGTCACGGATACCCTGCCGCTGCGTCCCGAGGCCAAGGCCTGTGGTCGCATCAAGCAGCTCAGTGTTGCCGGCATGCTGGCGGAAACCATCCGCCGCATCAACCGCGAGGAATCGGTCAGCTCCCTGTTCATCGACTGATGAACCGGTAAGGCTGGATCGCCACTGCCTCTCCTGGTCGCGGGAGAGGCTTTTTGTTTGTATGACTGGAGAACCGACATGAGTGTCAATTTTGAACTGCAAGCCGAGCCGCGCGCGGACCAGGGCAAGGGTGCGAGCCGCCGCCTGCGTCGTGCCGGCAAGCTGCCCGCCATCGTCTACGGCGGCGGCAAGGATCCCGTGGCCATCACCTTGGACCACAATGCCGTGTGGCTGAGCCTGGCCCATGAAGCCTTCTATTCCCACATCCTGACCCTGAAGATGGATGGCAAGTCCGAGCGGGTCATCCTGCGCGACCTGCAACGTCATCCGGTCAAGCAGATGGTTCTGCACATGGATCTGCAGCGTGTCACCGATGACCAGACCCTGAAGGTGCATGTGCCCCTGCACTTCATCAACGAAGAAAGCTGCGTGGGCGTGAAGACCGGCGGCGGCATGATCAGCCATCAGGCGGTGGAAGTGGAAGTGGAGTGCCTGCCCAAGGATCTGCCTGAGTTCATCGAGGTGGACGTGGCTGCCCTGAATGTGGGTGACTCTCTGCACCTGTCCCAGATCCAGTTGCCGGAAGGCGTGAGCATCGTGGCCCTGGCCCAGGGTCCGGATCATGACCTGCCGGTGGTCAGCGTGCTGAAGACCCGTGGCGGCAGCAGCGCCGAAGCGTCTGAAGGCGAGGGCGAAGGCGAGGCGTAAGCCGCCTTATCTTTCCGACCGCAAGAAAGGATGACACCTGCCAGTGGCTGACAAAGACACCGTTCAGGTCATCGCGGGGCTGGGAAATCCCGGCCCCGACTATGCCATGACCCGGCACAATGCCGGGTTCTGGTTCGTGGATGAGCTGGCACGCCGTCATGGTGGCCAGTTTCGCCTGGAGAACAAGTTTGCCGGCGAAACGGCGCGCATCCGCATCCAGGGGCAGGAAATCTGGCTGATCAAGCCCCAGACCTACATGAATCACAGTGGGCAGCCCATCCGGCTGCTGACCCAGTTCTACAAGCTTCCCATCACCTCCGTGCTGGTGGCCCACGACGAGATCGACCTGCCTCCGGGCACGGCCCGTCTCAAGCGCGGGGGTGGTCATGGTGGGCACAACGGCCTGCGGGACATCATGGCCCACCAAGGGCAGGACTTCATGCGCCTGCGGCTGGGGGTAGGCCATCCCGGGCATCGTGAGCAGGTGGTCGGGTTCGTGCTTAACCGTCCCTCCCGCGAGGAAGAGCCCCTGATCATGGACGCCATTGATCGTGCCGCCGACCTCATGCCCCTGCTGTTGTCCGAGGGACTGCAGAAGGCCATGAACCGACTGCACTCGGCGTGATTGACCCGGTTTGTCTCTTTTTCCATCCTGATTTTCCACCTGATCCCACCCGGACCCTCCCATGAGCTTGAAATGCGGCATCGTCGGCCTGCCCAATGTGGGCAAATCCACCCTCTTCAATGCCCTCACCAAGGCGGGCATTCAGGCGGAAAACTACCCCTTCTGCACCATTGACCCCAATGTGGGCGTGGTGCCGGTGCCTGATCCCCGGCTCAAGGTCCTGGCCGGGATCGTCTCCCCGGAGCGGGTGTTGCCCACCACCGTGGAGTTTGTGGACATCGCCGGCCTGGTGGCCGGTGCCTCCAAGGGCGAAGGCTTGGGTAACCAGTTCCTGGCCCACATCCGCGAGACCGACGCCATCGCCCACGTGGTGCGCTGTTTTGAGAATGACGACGTGATCCACGTGGCCGGCAAGGTGGATCCCCTGTCCGACATCGAGGTCATTCACACCGAGCTGGCCCTGGCGGACCTGGAGACCGTGGAAAAGGCCCTGACCCGCCTGACCCGCAACGCCAAGTCCGGCAACAAGGATGCCATCGCCCGCAAGCAGGTGGCCGAGAAGGTGCAGGCGGTGCTGGCCGAAGGCCGTCCCGCCCGCAGTGCCGAGCTGGATGATGAAGAGCGCCTGCTGCTGCGGGAATTGCAGCTCATCACCGCCAAGCCCACCATGTACATTGCCAACGTCAATGAGGATGGTTTCGGGAATAATCCGCTGCTGGATCGGGTGCGGGAACACGCTGCCGCGGAACAGGCCCAGGTCGTGCCCGTCTGTGCCGCCATGGAGGCGGAGATCGCCCAGTTGGACGAGGCCGACAAGGCCGAATTCCTGGGTGAGATGGGTCTGGAAGAGGCCGGGCTGGACCGGGTGATCCGGGCCGCCTACGAACTGCTGGGTCTGCAGACCTTCTTCACCGCCGGGGTCAAGGAAGTCCGTGCCTGGACCGTCAAGCGCGGCGCCACCGCGCCCCGGGCGGCCGGCGCCATCCACACGGACTTCGAGAAGGGCTTCATCCGCGCCGAAGTCATCGGCTATGACGACTACGTCAACTGCAAGGGCGAGCAGGGTGCCAAGGATGCCGGTAAATGGCGTCTGGAGGGCAAGGAGTACATCATGAAGGAAGGGGACGTGGTGCACTTCCGGTTCAACGTCTGAGCCATTCGACGGTTTTCCCGACCTTGCCTTCCCCCGAAGTGCCATTCCCGCGCAAGCGGGAATCCAGTTGAAGCGTCATTCCCGCGCAAGCGGGAATCCATTTCATGACGATGCCAGATCAGTTTCTGGCGGGTTTGTCATTCCCGCGCAAGCGGGAATCCAGTTGCGGACGGAAACTCTGGACTCCCGCTTTCGCGGGAGTGACGGCAGGAGATTCACCAAATGTTGTCTCCGTGCTTGACAACGATCCTGGGTCCGAGCAAAATAACGCGCTTTCAAGGCTACGTAGCTCAGCTGGTCAGAGCATCGCACTCATAATGCGGGGGTCGGTGGTTCAAATCCACCCGTAGCCACCATAGTCAAAAAGCCCGCCTAGTGCGGGTTTTTTTGTGCCTGTTGATCCCGTTGTCGGTTGTGTTGGCCGTCTTCGAGGTCGATACTCTTTTGCATCAACGGTTTCGGAGTTTGGAGATCCATGAAGAGATACGGCATCCGCGTTACCCTGCCCGAGGGAGACACCCTGTCCGCCGGCCATCTACTGGGGGAGAACTGGGAGCAGTTCCGGTGGTTCGACAGCGCTCAGGAGCGGGATCGCATGTTCGATGAGATGCGCCGGCCGCCGCCGTATTACCGGCGTGGTGACGTGGCAACTCAGGTGTTGGAGAAGGTGGATCGCTGATATCTTGCCGGGACTGGTCCGCTCCGGGGTGCATGGAACACTGAATAGCAGAGAGGACGGACCATGTGGTTGCGAGTCGGTTGTAACCTGGAAATGCGTTTTCAGGTGGAAAGTCCCATGCTGCTCCTGCTCAGACCGCGCAGTGATGCCCATCAATGGGTGGCGCAGGATCGTTATGCCGTTTTTCCCGGCATGCCGATCATCGAATACACCGACATGTACGGTAACCTGTGGCAGCGCCTGACGGCGCCGCCCGGTTACTTCAAAGTGGAGGTGCGTTCCGATGTGCAGGTGCCGGCCACCCTGGAGCAGGCACCCGGGGCGCCCTTCGTCCTGATTCAGGACCTGCCGGATCAGGCCCTGATGTATCTGACACCCAGTCGCTACTGCGACTCGGACCGGCTGGGCCGGCTGGCCGGCGAGATTGTGGCAGGCTGCATTCCCGGCTATGACCAGGTGGCGGCGATCACCCGCTGGACCCATGAGCACCTTGGCTACCTCACCGACTCCGATCCGGCGCCTATTTCCGCGCTGGAGGCCATCGATCGGCGTAATGGTGTCTGTCGGGATTTCAGCCACGTCGGCATCGCCCTGTGTCGGAGTCTGAGCATCCCGGCCCGTTATGTGGTGGGTTACCTGAATCAACTGGAACCCATGGATCTGCATGCCTGGTTCGAGGCCTTCGTGGGAGGGCAGTGGTATTCCTTTGATCCTACCCGGGCAAGGCCGGATGCAGGCCGGGTTCGCTTGGGCTATGGGCGGGATGCGGCAGATGTTCCCGTGTTCAATCAGTTCGGTCCGCTGGTGCTGCCGTCCCGGATGGAAGTGTCCGTGGAGCAGATCACAGTGCCGATCGGTGAAACCCCGTCCTGATTTCGGCATCCATCCGCTCCATCAGGTAGCACAGGCAGTCCTGGCGGATCACCCGTTCATCCAGGGTGAGCATGGAGGGCATCATGGGGCGGGTGAGTACCAGACGGCCGTGTTCCACCGCGAAGTAGTGGGCGGACACCTCCGCCCCTTGTTCGTCATGGGCCGTGACCGGTAGCGGGCGGCCCCCGTTGACCGTGCCCAGCACGGTGCCGGCGGGCAGTTCCCGGAAGTTCATGTGGTCCAGGTCCGGGGCGAACAGCAGGTCCGTCCTTCTGTCCTCGAAACTGATCCGGACCTCGGCCGGGATCTTTACCTGGGCCACGGTATGGAACAGGTCCAGATCATGGGCGGGAACCGGGGTATCCGGCAGTTCCGCCAGGTTCAGGCAGGCACGGACATAGTCCGCCGCATGCATCACCCCGTGCCGGTCGGTGGGTTTGCCGCATTCCAGGGTCACCGCCGGACACAACTCGGCAAAGGCCATGGACTGCACGCCCCGGGGGCGTATGAAGTACACCACCGTGCGGCTGAACAGGGTGGCCAGACGCAGGTAGCGGTGGTCCAGCCGGTTGATGCAGGCATAGTGGGGGTTCAGGCCGGTGTTGTTGTGAATGTCCACGCTGGCAAAGACGCCCCGTAACCTCATGGTATCCACCACCTCGGCGGCAAGCCGGGATTCCGGGCTGTCCGGTGCCTCCGTGCCCGGCCAGATGCGATTGAAGTCCGCCTGACCCTCCAGGCGTCTGACGCCTTCCCGGGCTGCCGCCACATTCCCCACGAACAGGCTCAATCCCCTGGGCAGTTCCCCGGCCGACAGTTCCGCGAGTACCTGCTGGATGGCATGCAGGCCAACCGGCTCGTTGCCGTGCAGCAGGATGGAGACGAACAGGGCAGGCATCCGGCGGCCCGGCAGATGAAACAGGGTCGGTTCGGGGACGATGCGATGCAGTTCCCCGACCGGGGTATCCAGAAAGCCCGCGGGCAGTCCTTCCTGCTGTCTCAGCATGATTCAGAATCCTCCGGGGAGACGGGTTGCAGATCCCATTGATGGACAGGGTCGTCGGTGGCCTGGTGCCGGCGCAGGGCCCGGGTCAGCGCGGGCATGTCCCGTCCGTGCCGGGCAACGAAATCCCGTTGCCAGCGGGCGCCGTTGCGGCCCGACCGGACTCGCTCGGCCAGGATTTCCAGGTAATGATGGCTGTCCGCCCGGGCCAGTCCCAGGCGCTGAAGGCCGTGACGGGCCCGGGGCAGCAGTTCGTCCAGGATCAGGTCCTGTATCCCGATGCGTTCCCCATGTCGCCATTGCAGGACGGCGGCCAGTCCCAGGCGGGCCGACTGGTAGAAGTTGTCCTTGGCGGCGGCAAAGGGGATCAGGGATTCGGGCCCCCCGGGTTCGGTGAGCAGGTCTTCCACCAGACCATAGAAAAAGGCGGCATTGGCCATGCTGTCGGCGAGGGTGGGGCCTGACGGCAGGACCCGGTGCTCAATCCGGACATGGGGGCGGCCTTCGTCGTCAAAACCGATCAAGGGCCGGTTCCAGCGCCAGATGGTGCCGTTGTGCAGGCGCAGATGAGGGAACCGCTCCGGCGGGGTGTCGCTGCACATGGGCAGCAGAACCGGGAAATGCGCCAGGTTTTCCTCGAAGCATTCCAGGATGGACTCCCGGGCATAGCCGGAACCGAAGCTGACCCGGCGCAGGGGGCCTCGGGCCACCTCTTCGTAGCCACCCACTTCCACCGCCTGTTCGAAGACGGGAATCCGGGTCTCGTCCCACAGATCCTTGCCGAACAGGAAGGGGGCATTGGCGCCGGCGGCCACCATTGGGGCGGAGGCGATGATGGCGGCGTTGTATACCTGGTGGGCCGTATCCGGCGGTGTCTGCAGGTGGATCTGGAACGAGGTGGTGGCGGCCTCCAGCATGACATCCCGGTGCAGGTGCAGAAGATGCTCCCGGCCGGCGATGTCCAGACGCACCGGGCGCCCCTGCCGGGAGCGGAAGACCTCTCGGTTCAGGGCGCGGTAGCGTTTCATGGACGACATGTTGCCCAGACGCAGGTGTTCCGGGCGCAAGGTGGGCAGGATGCCGGTCATCAGGGCGCGGGCGCCGACGGCCTCGGCGGCCTCAAGGGCGCGCTGCCAGGTGGCCGACATCTCCCGATGGATCAGGCC
This sequence comes from Ectothiorhodospira shaposhnikovii, assembly GCF_022227765.1. Lineage (GTDB taxonomy): Bacteria > Pseudomonadota > Gammaproteobacteria > Ectothiorhodospirales > Ectothiorhodospiraceae > Ectothiorhodospira. The sequence goes on from NZ_JAJMLZ010000001.1 coordinate 147,149, forward strand.
GAGGGCACGGCCCTTCAGCGGGTGGGGGTGGGTGTTGACCTCGATGTTGAAGGCGGCCAGCTCGGGCGTGGCCATGGGGTCATCGAATTGTCGCAGGAAGGCTTCGTTGAGGGGGGCCGGGCCTTCGTGCCGATCCAGCAGCCAGGCCTCGATCTCGAATCCCGCCACCGGGTCGTCGTGGACGAAACGGCCCTGCTGGAACCATTCCCGGGCGAGCCGGGTTTCGGCTTCCAGGTGGCTCCGGAAGCGGGTGAAATCGCCGGCCTTGAAGTGTGTGTGATCGATCTCCTGGCCCACGGTCATCCCCGGATGTGCGTGAGCCCTGATCGTCGTCGATCAGGGCTCACGGGTCAAACGGGGAGGGGGCTTCAGAAACCGTCGGTGGAGGTGAACAGCCCGACCCGCAGATCCTTGGCGGTGTAGATCAGGCGATCGTCCACCAGTACCTGGCCGTCGGCGATGCCGAGTACCAGCTTGCGGGTGATGACGCGCTTGACGTCCACCTGGTAGGTGACCTTCCTGGCGCTGGGCAAAACCTGCCCGGTGAATTTCACTTCGCCCACACCCAGGGCGCGACCGCGGCCGGGATTGCCGATCCAGGCCAGGTAGAAGCCCACCAGCTGCCACATGGCATCCAGGCCCAGGCAGCCGGGCATGACGGGGTCACCCGGGAAATGGCAGTCGAAGAACCAGAGATCGGGATTGATGTCCAGTTCGGCACGCATCTCACCCTTGCCGAAGGCGCCGCCCTCGTCACTGATATGGTTGATGCGATCCATCATCAGCATGTTCGGGACCGGCAGCTGAGCATTGCCGGGGCCGAACATCTCTCCGTGGCCGCATTGCAGAAGTTCTTCGCGCTCGTAACTGTTCTTTCGCATGGGTTGGGTGTCTGGCGATAAGGAGCCGCCTATTGGACCGGATTACGCCCCCGGGCACAAGGGGAAATCCGGTTTCAGGCGTCCCAGCGTAGCTGAGCCAGTTCCGAACGGGTGAAGAACCGGCCCTGACGCATGAAGCCGGCGACAATGCCGTCCTTCAGGGCGGTGATGCGGCCCTGTTCATCCCGTTCGATCACCCAGTGATCCGGCAGCCCATCCAGCAGGTGGATGACCGCCAGCGAACCATCCTCGTTGATGGACAGGTGTGTTTCGTGCGTCTGCACGTCCATGAACGCAGGGAGAAAACCCAGCACGGCAGCCCCGGCCGTCATGTCCGGCAGTTCCCGGTAGGGGGTGAGCTGGGCGCCCATTTTCAGTTCCAGTTGGCTTCGGTCCATGGGTCGGTCTCTATTGAATTGCATGATCCGATTGTATTTCGGCATATTCATGCGTGAACATGCATGCGCCTGTCAGTCCAGGTGGTGTACAACGGGGTAGCCTGGAACAGGATGGCCTCAATAGATTTGTCGGCCGTCCATCGGAAAACTTTAAGCCGTCTGCCGGCCACCCGTACCGAAAACCGGGAGTTGATGAATGAGCAGCAACGATCTATGGGGCCTGTGGGCGGACAGCCTGGGTATTTCCATCCTGATCTGGGTGGTGATCGGGATCCTGGTCCTTTACTTCAGTCGCCCCTGGCTGCGCCGTGGATTGCGGCAGCTCTTTCATCTGCTGGAATGGCAGTTCCGAGCTGCCGCCCATGGCCTGCGATTTGCCGGTCGCAAGGTGCGTCATCGTCACCAGGCCTATCTGCGTGGCGTGGCGCTGCGCCGTCTGCAGCTGAGGGTGGAACGGGAATATCTGGGCATCCATCATCGTCTCAACCGGGATCTGGGAGGGTATGCCCTCCTGCAGCGACGCATTGCCGAACAGATCGAAAGGATCGAAGAGGACTACCGCCAGACCCGGGACCAGATTCCCGAGGAGCCCGCCTGGATCCATACCGCCCGCGCCCTGGCCGAGGCCCCCCCAAAACCGGATCCTCGTGTCGGCACCATGCTGCAGGAGATCCACGACACCCTGGCCCGCGTGGGCCGGGATACCCTGGAGGAGTATCGCCAGGGCAACCGGGAGCGACTGAAGATACTCCGTGGTTTATTGCCGGAATGGCGTGCCCTGGGCGACCGTCTGACCGACCTGGAAAAAGGCGTGGTCGCGGTGCGGGATCAGGCGCGACACCTGGATGTGACGCTGTCCCAGTACCAGCGCTTCAGGGACCGGGGCATGCCCCCGCCCGCCCTGACCCTGGCCTCGCTGGGCCAGCTGCTGGTGAGCCTGCTACTGCTGGGTCTGATCCTGATGGCGGGGGTGACGGGGTATCACCTGCTGCTCATGCCCGTCACGGAAATGCTGGGCTGGCATCCCGGGGAAGCGGGTGGCCCCGGCCTGGCCTCCCTGGCAACGCTGTTGTTTCTGCTCATGCCGGCGATGGCCGGTGGCATGATTCTGGAGTCCCGGGGCGTGACCTCCCTGTTGCCCATGGTTGCCGGTTGGGACGCGGCGGGGAGGCGGCGCCTGATGTGGGGCGGCATTCTATTGCTGATCCTGCTGGCCTGGCTGTCCGGCGCGCTGGCCGCGTCCCGTGATCTGTTCATCCTGCACGAGGACGCCCTGGGCCGACTGCTGGAAGGTGAGCCGGAACTGGCGCTGCCGCCGCTGGAATGGCTTTCCCTGTTGACGCTGCTGTCCCTGGGCGGGTTGATGACCCTGCTGCTGGCGCTGACCCCGTTGCCGCTGCAGTTGTTCATGCAGGCCATGGGGGTGCTGGGGGGGTGGTGGGTCGTGGTGGTGCTGCAGGTACTGGCGTTCCTGAGCTTCCATCTTGCCCGCACGATGCGGCTGCTGTCCTGGTTCCTGCCGGTAGTCTATGACCTGATCCTGTTCCTGCCCCTGCAACTGGAGCACCGGGTACGGCGATGGCAGCGGTCCAGGGCATCCACGAAGACGTGATGTCCCGGGCCGCCATGCCGGGCCGAAGGGATCAGCACTGCTCCCAGGGCAGACCGTGGAAGCGCCAGCCGCCCAGGCTGGAGCGTTGGTGCTTCTCGTCCAGTTCTCCCTCAAAGCCTTCGCCGATGTGGTAGACGTTGGGAATCCCCTCCCTGATCAGCAGTCGACCCGCATCCAGGGAACGCTTGCCGCTACGGCAGATGAGGATCACCGGGGCACCGGTTTCCGGGGCTGACTCACTCCCGACGCTGCCCAGCAGCAGCTTGCGTACCTCGGGCACGAACCTCGGGTTGAGGGTCCAGTCCGGCTCGTCCATCCAGGGGATGTGCACGGCGCCGACCGGGTGCCCGACAAACAGGAATTCCATGCTGGAGCGGATGTCGATCAGCAGGGCTCTCGGATTTTCCCTGAGCAATTCATGGGCTTCCCGCGGACTCAGGTGAGCAGGGTCTTTCTCTGCCATGGGCTGTGATTCCAGTGGTTGGTGTGACGTGATCCTGGGGCAGGCGTTCAGGTTTCAGGCCTGCAAGGCTGATAGAGTAGGGGAGTGGCGCTCGTCCGTCACCCCGCACGCGGTGAGGGCCGGCCGTGTTTTTGTGACCTTCGGCACAAGTAACAGTCCTGCTGTCCCCGGCCCTGCCGGGGGGACGATTACAATAGGCGCGCCTGATCCATGACCGACAAGCAAAGGACATCTTTCGTGAAACACCCTCTGGTATCCCTGCCGCCTCTGATCCTGGTCATCCTGCTGCTGACAACTGCCTGGTCCGGCTTGGCCCAGGCCCAGAGCACGGCCTATATCTCCGACGAACTCAGCGCCCATATCCGTACCGGCAAGACGCTGCAGCATCGCATCCTGCAGTTTCTCACCAGCGGCACGGCGGTGACCGTGCTGCAGGTGGATGACGACGGCTATAGCCTGGTTCGGACGGCCAACGGGACCGAGGGGTGGATCGAGAGCCGTTTTCTCATGAACCGTCCCCACGCCAGGGAACGTTTGGCCCAGGCAGAGCGTCGTATACAGCAGCTGGAGGAAAATCGCGGGGAACAGGGCGACCGGATTCGTGGTCTGACGGCTGAACGGGACAATGAAACCCAGCGGGCCAACGCCTTGAGTGCGCGGCTGGCGGAGCTGGAGCGGGAACTGGAAACCCTGCGCGAGGTGGCGGCGGATCCACTGGAAACCGCCCGTCGCAACGAGGCCCTGACCGACGCGCTGACCCGGGAACAGGCCCGGGTCGGGGCGCTCCAGGATCAGAATCGTGCCTTACAGGAAAATGTGCGCAGGGACTGGTTTCTGGTGGGAGCCGGTGTATCCATCGGCAGCCTGTTGCTGGGGATCATCCTGACCCGTATTCGCTGGCGCCGTCGGCAAAGTGGCTGGATCGACTGATCCCGGCGGCGACATCCCTTTCTGCTGCGTCGCAGCAGAAAGGGATTGCAAACAAAAAGCAAGTTTGGTTAGCATAAAACGTGCCTGAGTGAAGGCTCACGGAGTCGTGTGCCGCTAATTTTTGCCTGCCCGATGTCCGGGGGCAATATTGCATCCATCCACGTTCAACCTGGAGGAGAGAGGCATCCGCGGTCGGTCCTTGACGCGGGGCAGGGGGTATTGGTGCCGAACACCGCGCCGGCCTCTGCTGAATCGCCCATCAGACAACCCATGCTGCTTGCCGTCCTGTCCGGATTTCTGATTGCCGCGGTTGCGCCCTGGGTGCATCGGGGCCTGGGTCGCCACAGTGGCTGGGCGCTGGCCGCCTTGCCCGCGGTGCTGTTCATCTACTTCGCCTCCTTCCTGCCCGCGCTACGCGAGGCCGACGGCGGGCGGATCATCATGGAATACGACTGGATTCCCAGTCTGGGCATCCAGCTCACCTTCCTTGTCGACGGTCTCAGCCTGCTCTTTGCCCTGCTGATCTCGGGGATCGGTTTCTTCGTCGTGGCCTACGCGGGCCGCTATCTGGAAGGTCATCGGGACCTGGGGCGCTTTTATGTCCTTATCCTCGCCTTCATGGCCTCCATGCTGGGGCTGGTGCTCTCCAGCAACCTGATCTCCCTGTTCGTGTTCTGGGAACTCACCAGCATCACGTCCTATCTGCTCATCGGCTACAACCATGAGGACGCCAAGGCCCGCAAGTCCGCCCTGCAGGGGCTGTTCGTCACCGTGGCCGGCGGGTTGGCCCTGCTCACCGGCCTGGTCATGATGGCCCTGGTGGGAGGCAGCTACGAGCTGCACGAACTCCTCACCTCCGGCGACATCTTCCGCGAGCACGACTGGTATCTGGCCATCCTGCTGCTGGTCCTGCTGGGGTGTTTCACCAAGTCGGCCCAGTATCCCTTCCATTTCTGGTTGCCCAATGCCATGGCGGCACCGACCCCCGTCTCCGCCTACCTGCACTCCGCCACCATGGTCAAGGCCGGGGTCTATCTGATGGCCCGCCTGAATCCCTCCCTGGGTGGGACCGAGGCCTGGATGTTGCTGCTGGGCCTGTTCGGGGCCGTGACCATGTTCGTCGGGATCTTCCTGTCGTTGCGTTCCACCGGCGTCAAGCAGGTGCTGGCCTATTCCACCGTCATGGCCCTGGGTACCCTCACCATGCTCATCGGCGTGGGCACCGAGACCGCCATGCTGGCCGCGATGGCCTTCCTGCTGGCCCACTCCCTCTACAAAGGGGCGCTGTTCCTGGTGGCCGGCATCCTGGATCACGAGGCGGGCTGCAAGGACTTCCTGCAGACCGGCGGGCTGCGCCGCGCGCTGCCGGTGACCACCGTCTTTGCCGGTCTGGCCGCCCTGTCCCTGGCCGGGGTGCTGCCGATGTTCGGCTTCGTGGCCAAGGAACTGCTGTTCGAGGCGGTGCTGGAGGCACCGGCCCTGGCCGGGTTGTTCAGTGTCCTTGCCGTGATCTCCGCCGTCATGGTGGTGGCGGTGGCGGCCATCGTGGGTATCCGGCCCTGGTATGGTCCTCGGGCCGACACGCCCAAGGTGCCTGCCCATGAGGCGCCGCCGGCCCTGCTGGCGGGCCCCGTGGTCCTGGCCTCCCTGGGACTGCTGTTCGGACTGGGGGCGGGGCTGGTGGATCAGGGCCTGATCGCCTGGGCGGCGGCGGCGGTGTATGGGGCGCCGGTATCGCCCTACCTGTCCCTCTGGCACGGCTTCAATCTGCCCCTGTTGCTGAGCGGGGTGAGCCTGGCCCTGGGCCTGTTGCTCTACCTCAACTGGGAACGGTTCCGCCGCGTCACCGGCTTCATGGAGGTGGTCAATCGCTATGGTCCCGAAGCGGCCTATGAAAAGACCATGGCCGGGATGGTGTGGCTCTCCGAGTGGCAGACACGGGTGCTGCAGAATGGTTATCTGCGCTACTACCTGCTCACCATCCTGATCTCCACCGTGGGCCTGGTCATGGTGACCCTGCTCACCCGCACCGACGTGCACATCGATCTGGATCTTTCCGGCATCTTGGTGCACGAGGCCTTCATCGTCGCGGTGCTGCTGATGGCGGCCTTGGTGTCGGTGACCACCCGTTCCCGCCTGGGAGCGGTGGCTTCCCTGGGGGTGGTGGGGTTCTGCGTGGCCCTGATCTACGTGCTGTTCAGTGCCGCGGACGTGGGCATCACCCAGGTGCTGGTGGAGACGCTCACCGTCATCATGCTGGTGCTGGTGCTGTTCCGTCTGCCGGGCTTCCTCGGCCTGACACCCATGGTCCTGAGGGTCCGGGATGCCATCATTGCCCTGGCTGTGGGCGCCATGATGGCTGTGCTCAAGCTGGCCGCCAGTACCACCCAGTATGCGGACAGCATTTCCGCGTACTTCATCCAGGAAAGTCAGCCCTCCGGTTATGGCCGCAACATCGTCAACGTCATCCTGGTGGACTTCCGTGCCCTGGATACCCTGGGTGAGATCGTGGTGCTGGCACTGGCCGCGGTGGGGGTCTACGCCATGATCAAGTTCCGTGCGGAGGACAGAAGACGATGAGCCCACAGTTCACCCTGCAGTCGCTGATCCTGCGCACGGCAGCCCATTTCCTGCTGCCGCTATTGCTGATCTTCTCCGTGTTCCTGCTGCTGCGAGGGCATAACGAGCCCGGCGGCGGTTTCATCGCCGGACTGGTGGCGGCCTCCGCCGTCGCCCTCTACATGTTCGCCCTGGATATCCGCAGCGCCAAGCGGGTGTTGCGCTTCGAACCCCGGGACCTGTTGGGCTGGGGCCTGCTGTTCGGCGTGATCTCCGGGGTGCCCGCGGTCTTCATGGGGCAGCCCTTCTTCACCTCCCAGTGGCTGGAGCTGACCTTGCCGGTGCTGGGTGATCTGAAGGTGGGGACGCCGTTGTTGTTCGATATCGGGGTCTATCTGGTGGTGATCGGCGGGGTACTGCTGATCCTGTTGTCCCTGGCCGAGGCGGAAGAGTGATGATGACAGGAGATCACCCATGGAAACCTTGATGGCGTTTACCGTCGGCGGCCTGTTTGCCGCCGCCATCTACATGATGCTGCGACGCTCGATCGTCAAGTTGGTGATCGGGCTGGTGCTGCTGTCCAATGCCGCCAACCTGCTGCTGTTCACCCAGGCCGGTCTGTTGCGCGGTGCGCCGCCCCTGGTGCCCGAGGGTGCCATGCAGCCGGCGGGCGTGGTGGCCGATCCCCTGGCCCAGGCCCTGATCCTGACCGCCATCGTGATCGGGTTCGGGGTGCTGGCCTTTGCGGTGGTGCTGATCCACCGCGCCTACGAAGTGGTGCAGGCTGACGATATGGACCAGATGAAGGATACCGACACATGAGGCTCGAGGTCGCGCTGCCTGTCATCATTCCCCTGTTCTTCGGCGCCCTGACGCTGATCCTCTGGCGCTGGCGCCTTGCCCAGCGCGTGACCACCGTGGTCGGGACCGGGCTCATGCTGCTGTCCGCCCTGTGGTTGCTGTCCGCCACCTGGCAGGACGGCATCCTGGTGATGCACATGGGCAACTGGCAGGCCCCCTTCGGCATCGTGCTGGTGTCGGACCTGCTCGGCGCCATCATGGTGGTGCTGGCGGGCATCAGCGGGTTTGCCACGGCGGTCTATTCCCTGACCTCCATGAGCAAGCGCCATGAGGCCTTCGGCTACTATCCGCTGCTGCACCTGCTGCTGGCGGGGGTGAACGGGGCCTTCCTCACCGGCGACATCTTCAACCTCTACGTCTGGTTCGAGGTGATGCTGGTGGCTTCCTTTGCCCTGCTGATCCTCGGTGGGGAACGGGCGCAGATGGAAGGGGCCATCAAGTATGTGACCCTGAACCTGGTGTCCTCGGCCATGTTCCTGTCCGCCATCGGCCTGCTCTACGGCCTGACGGGCACCCTGAACATGGCGGACATTGCCGACAAGCTCAGTTATGCCGAAGATCCGGGCATCATCACCGTGATCGCCATGCTGTTCCTGGTGTCCTTCGGCATCAAGGCCGGTGCCTTTCCCTTCTTCTTCTGGCTGCCGGCCTCGTATCACACGCCCCAGGTGGCGGTCTCGGCCCTGTTCGCGGCCCTGCTGACCAAGGTGGGGGTCTATGCCCTGTTCCGGGTGTTCACCCTCATCTTCACCCAGGACGTGGACTACACCCATGAGATCCTGCTGTGGGTGGCCGCCGCCACCATGCTCACCGGGGTGCTGGGCGCGGCGGCCCAGTTCGAGTTCCGCCGCATCCTGTCGTTTCACATCATCAGCCAGATCGGTTACATGATCATGGGACTGGCGCTGTTCACGCCCCTGGCCATCGTCGGCGGGGTGTTCTACATCATGCACCACATCATCGTGAAGGCGAATCTGTTCCTGGTCAGCGGTCTGGTGTACCGGCTCAAGGGGACCTACGAGCTCAAGGAACTGGGGGGCATGTATCGGTCCCATCCCATGCTGGCCATCCTGTTCCTGATCCCGGCCCTGTCCCTGGCCGGGATACCGCCCCTGTCCGGGTTCTTCGCCAAGTTCATCCTCATCCGGGCCGGCGTGGAGGCCGAGGCCTGGTGGATCGTGGGTGTGGCCCTGGTGGTGGGTCTGCTGACGCTGTACTCCATGATCAAGATCTGGGCCGAGGTGTTCTGGAAGGCTCAGCCGGAGGAACATGCCGATCGTCCGGTCCATGGCAGCGTCGGCTCCGGCGTGCTCTATCTGACCATCGGCGGAATGGCGGCCCTGACGGTCTTCATCGGTCTGGGAGCGGAGCCCATCTACCGGATCGCGGATGCGGCAGCCCATCAGCTGCTCAATCCGAGCCTGTACATTGATGCAGTCCTGGGGGAACGGTAATGATCGGTCCACTGGCCTCGAATATCCTGCTGGCCCTGGTCTGGATGGGCCTGACCGGCAGCTTCACGGGTACCAACCTGTTCATCGGCCTGGTGCTGGGTTATCTGATCCTGGCCTCCGCCCTGCGGGATCAACCGGGTTTTGCCGCCTATACCGGCAAGATTCCCAAGGCGATCCTTTTCATCGGCTTTTTCATCAAGGAGCTGATCCTTTCCAATCTCAAGGTGGCTTATGATGTGCTCACGCCGACGTATTACATGAAGCCGGGCGTGATCGCGTTTCCGCTGGAGGCCAGGACGGATGCGGAAATCACCGTGGTCGCCAATCTCATCTCCCTGACGCCGGGCACCCTGAGCCTGGACGTCTCCAGTGACCGCAAGGTGCTGTACATCCATGTGATGTACCTGGAAAACGAGGAAGCGGTGATCGAGAGCATCCGCTACATGGAATATCGTGCCCTGGAGGTGCTGCGGTGAGGTGTGCGGGACAGGATCGGCATTCAAGAATTTGCAGCGGGGGCAGCCATGCTTGAGTTCTCCATATTCATTGCCTATCTGGTGCTGGGGGTGTCCCTGGTGTTGATCTTCTTTCGTCTGATCCTGGGGCCCAGCCTGCCGGATCGGGTGGTGGCCCTGGAGATGCTGGCAACGCTGACGGTGGGCTTCATCGCCGTCTACACCCTCTCCAGCGGCGTGACGGCCTTCCTGGACGTGGCCATGGTGCTGGCCCTGACGGCGTTTCTGGCCGCGGTGGGATTTGCCCGTCTGATTGCCAAGGGAGGTAGCCGGGATGATGATTGATCTGTTGGTGGAAATCCTGATCAGCCTGTTCCTGCTTACCGGGGTCGGCTTCATGTTCGTGGCGGCCCTGGGCCTGCTGCGCATGCCCGATCTGCCCATCCGGCTCCATGCCACCACCAAGGCCGGTGCCCTGGGGGGAGGGTTGCTGATGATCGCCGTGGGGCTGGAATTTTTCGGTGACGTGGCGGTGGCCGCCAAGGCCGCGGCCATCATCGTGTTCCTGGTGCTGACCGGTCCGGTGGCGGCCCATCTGATCGGACGTGCCGGATATTTCGTGGGTGTCCCCATGTGGTCGGGTACCATCAAGGATGAGCTCAAGGGGCGTTATGATCACAAGACCCAGACCCTGATGTCCCCGCCGGGGCTGAACAAGACCCGGGATGAACAGCCCAAGGGCTGATAGCAACAAGGGCCGATATCAGCGTGAAGCGTTACAATTGCGTCCTGACTTTTTAAACACTCATTGGAACACCTCTATGCGCGCAAAACTGCTGGCAGCGGCCTGTTTGATGGGGATGGCCCCCATGGCCTCGGCCCACACCCTTGACATCTATTTGAGCAAGGAAACGGCCCAGTTCAACTTCATCACCGACTCCAGCGCCGTCGGGTTCGGCGGCGCCGACCTGTTCTTCGGCCTGTTCTTTAATGAAGACAGTGATTACATGCTGACCACCGGCATGCACGTACGGGGTGTCCCCGCCGGCGAGCAGCCGCTGACCTTCGGTGTCGGCGGCAAGCTCTTTTTCGGGTTTATCGATGAACCGGACGACAAGTTCCAGGCCCTGGGGTTGGGGGGCGAGGTGAGGTACACGATACCGGCCAATACGCCCATGTACTTTGCCCTGGAAGCCTACTATGCCCCGCCCATCACCAGCTTCGGCGATGCCGATGATCTGTGGGACGTTTCCCTGCGCTATGAACTGGAAGTGACGCCGGGCGCGGCCGGATTCATCGGTTACCGGCGGATCGAGACGGATCTGGACTACAAGAAGAACTACAAACTGGACGACAACATTCACTTCGGCATCCGTTTCAGTTTCTAGCCATGAAACCCTCATCATCTCCCGCACTGGATGAGGTTCTCGGCATCATGGCCCGACTCCGGGATCCGGAGCGGGGCTGTGCCTGGGATCTGAAGCAGACCTACGACAGCATCGTCCCCCATACCCTGGAAGAGGCCTATGAGGTGGCCGATGCCATTGCCCGGCGCGATTTTGATGAGCTGCGCTCGGAGTTGGGGGATCTGCTGTTGCAGGTGGTGTTTCATGCCCGGATGGCGGAAGAGGAGGGGCGTTTCGATTTCAATGATGTGGCCCGCACCCTGGCGGACAAGCTCATCCGCCGTCACCCCCATGTTTTTGCCGGTGTCCGGTTTGAATCGGAAGACGTCCAGCATGCGGCCTGGGAGACGGAGAAGGCCCGGGAGCGGGCCGACCGTCAGGGCGCAGGCAGCGGCGGAAATGAACCGGCATCCGGTGTTCTGGACGGCATTGCCCTGACACTCCCGGCCCTGGCCCGTGCCGCCAAGATCCAGAAGCGTGCCGCCCGGGTGGGGTTCGACTGGGCCGATGCCGCTCCCATCCTGGACAAGATCCATGAGGAACTGGACGAAGTGCGGGCGGAGATGGGGGCCGGAGCCCCCCATGCCCGCCTGGAGGACGAGCTGGGGGATGTCCTGTTTGCTGTGGCGAACCTGGCCCGCCACCTGAAAGTGGACCCCGAGGCGGCCTTGCGGCGCACCAATGCCAAGTTCGAGCGCCGTTTCCGCTTCATGGAGGAGACCCTGACCCGGGAGGGCAGCCGCATGGAAGACGAATCCCTGGAGGCCCTGGAAGCCCTCTGGCAGCTGGCCAAGACCCGGGTGGGCTAGAGAAAGAAGAAAAGGATCAGGCCTCCAGGCGCAGGGACAAATCCACCGCCTGGATGTGCTTGGTCAGGGCGCCCACGGAGATGAAGTGCACGCCGGTCTTGGCGATTTCCCGGATCCTGGACAGGTCCACGCCGCCGGAGGCTTCCAGCTTGCAACGATCGCCCACCATGGCGACCGCGGCGCGCATCCCTTCCAGGTCGAAGTCATCCAGCATGATCACATCGGCGCCGGCCTCCAGCGCCTGACGGACCTCGTCCAGGGTTTCCGTTTCCACTTCCACCTTTACCTGGCCGGGCAGGGCGCGGGCCTGTGCCACGGCTGCGGCAATGGAGCCGGCGGCCATGATGTGATTCTCCTTGATCAGCACGGCATCGTAGAGACCCAGGCGATGGTTCATGCCGCCGCCGCAGCTGACCGCGTATTTCTGTGCCAGACGCAGGCCGGGCAGGGTCTTGCGGGTGTCCAGGATATTGGCGGGAGTGCCGGCCACGGCATCCACATAGCGCCGGGTCCGGGTGGCCGTGGCCGAGAGGGTCTGCAGGAAATTCAGCGCCGTGCGCTCCCCGGTGAGAATGGGCCGGGCCGGTCCGCTCAGCGTGCACAGCCGGGTGTCGGGCTCCACCGCCTCGCCTTCCCGGCAATGCCAGGTGATTTCCACCGTCGGGTCCAGTTGTCTGAAGGTCTCGTCAAACCAGGCCTGTCCGCAGACGATTGCCTGGTCCTTGCAGACCACATGAGCCCGGCACCGGGTCTGTTCCGGGATCAGGCCGGCGGTGAGGTCGCCGCCTCCGATATCCTCGATCAGGGCCAGTTTGACGGATTCGCGAATGATTTCGTGGGGCAGTTTAAGGGACATGATCGCCTTTTGATTCTGAATGCTCCGGTCAGGGGGCAAGCATACCTCAAATGCCGGTCAAGCCCATCACGGACTGACCGGATTGCAGCATGCCGACCCGGGCGGCTTTCCGGTGGCGCCGGGAACGCGTCTTAAAATCATCGTCTTCCCGATCATCGGCGTGATGATCTATGCTACCGCGGTTGAACTCACCACTGGGTGGAGGGAAGCTGAATCATGAAGTTTGCCGTTCTGGTGGCCATTGTGGCCGACAACCTGGAAGAAAAGGCCATCGACGTCGCCAAGCAGGCGGGGGCCGGCGGGGTGACCATCATCGATGCCCGGGGGATCGGCGCCAAGGAGAAGAAAACCTTCTTCGGCTTGACCTATGAGGGCAGCCAGTCGATTCTGTTGATGGTCCTGGAGAAGAAATTGTCCCTGGCGGTGATGAAGGCGCTGCGGGATGAACTGGATCTGAAGTCTCATAGCCACGGCGTGGTGTTCACCGTGCCCCTGGAGCATATTGCCGGTATCGACATGCGCCAGATCGAACAGTTTGAAGACCGTCTCAAGGACGAGCTGTAAGCCCGAGGTAACCCATGTTGGTCAAAGATATCATGGTGAAGGACGTGGCGATGATTTCCCCCCTCGCCACCATTCGCGAGGCCATGCGCGAGATGCGCCGGCACCAGGTCAAGTCCCTGGTGGTGGACAAGCGCTACGAGCATGATGCCTACGGCATCATCACTTATACCACCATCCTGCGCACCATCGTGGCGGAGGAAGGGGACATCGACCTGATCAATGTCTACGACGTCTGCTCCAAGCCGGTGATCAGTGTGCCGGAGGGGCTTGAGGTCAAGCACGTGGCCAAGCTGATGGTCAATCAGGGGATTCGCCGCATCGTCGTGCTCAAGGACAACACCCTGGTGGGGCTGGTGACGATGAACGACATCGTCGCCTCCATCCTGGAGATGTCCGAGGTGGACGCCGAGTAATTCATCACGGCCCCCATTCGGTGGAGTGGGGCTGATGGTCACGCGGGGCGGGCCCATGGCCCGCCCCGCGCCGTTTTCACACCTTGAACCGGCCCACCAGATCCTGCAGTTCGTCCGCCAGTCGGGCCAGCTGTTCGGAGGCGAGGGTGGTTTCCTCCGCGCCCTGGGCGTTGAGTTCGGCCGCATCGGAAATGCTGGTCACATTGCGGTTCATCTCCTCGGCCACGGCGCTTTGCTCCTCGGCGGCACTGGCCACCTGGGCGTTCACGTCGCTGATGGTGGTGACCGCCAGGGTAATGGCATCCAGCGAGGCATCCGCCTGGGCGGCGCTGTCGCGGCTGGCCTGGGCCGACTGCCGGCTTTCGTCCATGGCCGTCACCGCGCGACGACTGGCCTGCTGCAGCCGTTCGATCATGGCCTGAATCTCCTGGGTCGAACTCTGGGTGCGGTTGGCCAGGGAGCGGACCTCGTCGGCCACCACGGCGAAGCCGCGACCGGCCTCGCCGGCACGGGCCGCCTCGATGGCGGCATTGAGCGCCAGCAGGTTGGTCTGTTCGGCAATGCCCCGGATCACGTCCAGCACCTTGCCGATCTCCTCGCTGCCGTTGTCCAGTTCACGGATGACATCGGCCGCCTTCTGCACTTCCTTGGCCAACTGCTCGATGCGCTTCATGGTGCCGGAGACAACATGCTTGCCTTCCTGGGCCGCCTCTTCCGCCTGCCGGGTGGAATCCGAGCTTTGCTGGGCGTTGCGCGCCACCTCATGGGCGGTACTGTTCATCTCGTTCATGGCGGTGGCCAGCTGATCGATCTCGCTGCGCTGGCGGGAGACGCCGTCGTTGGTGCGCTCGGTGACCGAGGCCAGATCACTGGCGGCCCTGGCCAGTTGACTGGTGGACTGCAGGACCCGGCTGATCAGGTCGCGGAAATTGTCCATCATGGCGTTGAAGGCCTGTGCGGCCTGGCCGATCTCGTCCTTGCCGTGGATGGGCAGACGATGGGACAGGTCGCCGTCGCCCTGGGCGATGCCCTGCAGCCCGCGGGTCATTTCATGCAGGGGGTTGGTGACGAAGCGGCGGGTGAACAGGAACAGGAACAGCAGCACCGGCAAACTGATCAGGGTGGCCACGGCAAGGAAGTTGAAGCCGAACCGACGCGAGGCGGTATTGACATCCTCAAGGCTGATCTGCAGGCTCACCCCGCCCAGCACCGCGCCCTCCGGCGCCACCGCGTGACACAAGGTGCAGTTCTTGCCCAGATACTGGCGTGAATTGAGTACCGGCATGACCGCCCGCAGGGTGGAGCGATCTTCGGAAAGGGCAATGTAGGGCTCTCCGGTTTCCAGCACGTTGCGCTCGATGGCATCCCGGGGTCTTTCATGCTCGCCGCCGGGACCGTACTGGCGGGAGACGTTATCACCGCGCAGCACCCTGAGATCGTGGACGTTCTGGAGTTCGATGATCTGGTCGAGGAATTCGGCACGCCGATTGATGGTGCCGGTGATCATCATCGTGGTCAGGCCGGCCATGGTGATCTCATGCAGGGTCTCGGAAAAAGACTCTGCCTGACGAACGGCCGTTTGCCGCTGTTCCTGGACCGTCCAGAAGGTCATGCCGCCCCAGGCCAGCACCAGGATGAGCCACATGGCCCCCACCAGGCGGACCCAGATCGGCAAGTCATTGATACGCTGCATGTTGGTTCCCCAGGATACCCATTGATCATTGCGGCACTGCCCTGAACAGCCCCTGCATGGAGTAGATATCGGCCGCGTTGGCAAGAAGTTGATGGCCTGTTGCCGGCAGAGTCGCGCGGCAAGGCATTTTTCCGGATCGACAGTACTCGTCCCGTGGTGACACATCGGGCCGATCCTTGGAAACATCCTGTCGGGAAGGCTAATGTGGACTGTACGACGGCTTATTGTGCGCCGTATCGGGCGATCAGGTTTTGAGTTTTGTCATTGAGCCCCATTACCGGCAGAGAATGTCCGACAATCGGTGCGGATGCATCCTGTATAGTCTCAGGCAACGTTGCCCACAAGGAGATTTCATGCCATGCCCATGGGTTCCCTGCCTGCGCTGCTGATCAAGCACCTGCTGTTTTCTCCCGTCCATTACGATCCGGCGCAAGAGATCGTCTACAAGGGCGAGCATCGTTTCAGTTATGCGGAGTTTCGGCAGCGGGTCGCCCGGCTGGCGGCCATGCTCAAAGCCCAGGGCGTCGAGCCGGGGGATACTGTGGCGGTGATGGACTACGACAGCCATCGTTACCTGGAGTGCTACTTTGCCGTGCCCATGATCGGGGCCGTGTTGCACACCATCAACGTGCGACTGTCCAGCGAACAGCTGGTCTATACCATCAGCCACGCCGAGGATGATCTGATCCTGGTCCACGACGAGTTCATCCCCTTGCTGGCCCCGATCCGCGGCCGGATCGAATCGGTGCGGAAGTTCATCCGGCTGACGGATGAAACCTCCGACGAAAGCGACGATCGGGTCGATCCGGCGGGACTGAATTTCGTGGGTGAGTACGAGCAGCTGCTGCAGGCGGCACAGCCCCTGGAGACCTTCCCTGACCTGGACGAGAACACCCGGGCCACCTGCTTCTACACCACCGGTACCACGGGTCTGCCCAAGGGGGTGTATTTCAGCCATCGCCAGCTGGTGCTGCATACGCTGACCAGCCTGCTGACTCTGGCCTCCAACGGCACCCAGGGGCGTTTTCACCGGGAAGACGTCTACATGCCCATCACACCCATGTTCCATGTCCATGCCTGGGGCATCCCCTACATGGCCACCCTGCTGGGGGTGAAGCAGGTCTATCCGGGCAAGTACATCCCTCACCAGCTGGCCCGGCTCATCGAGACGGAAGGGGTCACCTTCAGCCATTGCGTGCCCACCATTCTGCACATGCTGCTCAACGATGCGAAGAATGCGGACTGTGACCTCTCGCGCTGGAAGGTGCTGATCGGCGGTTCCAGCCTGTCCAAGGCCCTGTGCCGTCAGGCCATGGGCCGTGGCGTGGACATCTATACCGGTTACGGCATGTCCGAGACCTGTCCCATCCTCACCCTGTCCCAACTGAGCGATGACGAACTGGCATTGCCGATGGACGAACAGATCGATCGCCGGGTCCGCACCGGCCGTCCGCTGCCGCTGGTGGCCTTGCGCGTGGTGGATGCCGAGGGCAGGGAAGTGACGGCCGATGATCATGCCCCGGGCGAGGTGCAGGTCCGTGCGCCCTGGCTGACCCGTGGGTACCTGAAGGACGAAAAACAATCCGAGCGTCTTTGGGCCGGTGGCTGGCTGCATACCCACGACGTGGCTTGCCGCGACCATACCGGCAGCATCCGCATCACGGATCGCACCAAGGACGTGATCAAGGTGGGCGGGGAATGGCTCAGTTCCCTGGAGCTGGAAGATGTGCTCATGCAGCACCCGGATGTCTCCGAGGTGGCGGTCATCGGACAGCCGGCGGCGCGTTGGGGCGAGATCCCCCTGGCCCTGGTGGTGCCCCGTGCCGGCACCGAGCCGGGTGAGCGCGAACTGACCCACCATGTCCGTGAGTTCGTGGACAAGGGCATGCTGCCCAAGGAGTCCATCCTGCTCAAGGTGCGCTTCGTGGATCAGGTGGACAAGACTTCCGTGGGCAAGACCAACAAGGTGGCCCTGCGGGAGAAATACCTCACCTGATCTATTCGCCGTGTCCCTGCATCAGGCGCTTCTTCACCCGTTTGAGGAAGAACCAGGCACTGAGTACCACGATGGGCATGGCAATCCCCATGCCCAGGGTGGCGTTGACGGGCAGACCCTGGGACTCCAGGCCCTTGAGCAGATACCCCACCAGGCCCACGCCGTAATAACCGATGGCGATGACCGACAGGCCTTCCACCGTCTCCTGCAACCGTAGCTGCAGCTTGGCGCGGCGGTCCATGGATTCGAGCAGGTTGCGGTTCTGGGCCTGCAGGCTCACCTCCACCCGAGCCCGCAGCAGGGCGGTGAGACGGGCCGCCCGCTCCGCCAGGTCCCGTTGCCGGCTGCCCACGGATTCGCAGGTGGCCACCGCCGGCGCCAGCCGGGCATCCAGGAATTCGGTGAAGGTCTGCAGGCCGACGATACGCCGCTGACGCAATTGTTCCAAACGCTGCTTGACCACCCGGTAATAGGCCTTGGAGGCCTCGAAGCGGAAGGTGGTCTGGGCCGCCGCCGACTCGATTTCCGCTGCCAGGCCGGTCAGTTCCGCCAGCAGTCGGCTTTCCACCGGCTGGCCCGGGGTCTGGGAGGGTTGCTCCGTCATGACGGCGGCCAGTTCCGCCAGACGTCGGTCCGCCATGTCCAGGGTGCGGCTGACCTTGCGTGCCACGGGCAGGGCCAGCAGGGTCATGGAGCGGTAGGCGTTGAGTTCCAGTACCCGCTTGACCATGCGGCCGGCCTGGGCATCGGTGAGGCCTTCGTTGCGCAGCAGGATGCGGGCATAACCGTCGGTGTGGATGCGCAGATCCGACCAAGCCCGTCCCAGTCCCCCCACCACTTCCGAGCCGATGATGATGTTGTGACCGAACAGCTCGGCCAGTTCCGCCGGGCTGCGTTCGGGCATGTCCTTCGACTCCAGCGCCACGGAAACGGCGCTGACCAGCTCCCCCGGAGAGGCCGCCAGCCACTGGGGCGGCAGCCGCTCGATGACCGGGTTGTCAAAGGGGTGCGTGTAAGGTCCGGGCTCGGTGAAGGTATAGGTGACGAACTCGGTATGCCGCTCCCAGTGCAGGCGGATGCCGCCCAGATCCGCCACGTGGTACTGACCCACGGACTCCGGCACCGGGGCACCGAAGAACTCCAGCAGCTTGATCAGGTGCCCGGTATTGCGGCCGCTGCCCCGTTCCCCGCAGATGAAGGCCAGGTGCGAGACCCTGGCCGGTGCCTTGATGGGCTCAAAGGTACGGGCATGCAGCTCGGTGGTGACCGCATGGCGCAGGGGGTGTTCCTTGAAGGGCAGCGGCATGGCCGTGAGCGTCCTGTTTATTCCACCGCGGCGAAGAGTGCTTCGGCTTCGATCACATGGCAACCGGCGGCCGAGAGGGCGTCGATGGCCCGGTCCGGTTCCTCGAAGCGGAAGATCAGGGCGGCCCGGTGGTTGCGCCGCAGGGAGAAGGCGTACATGTACTCAATCTTGAGTTCCGCCTTGCCGGCCGCTTGCAACACCTCGGCCAGGCCGCCGGGACGGTCCTCCACGTCCACCGCCACCACCTCGGTGAGCTTGACCACCCAGTCATCCGCCTTGAGTACCTGCGCGGCCCGCTCCCAGTCGCGCACGATCATGCGCAGGATGCCGAAGTCCGAGGTGTCCGCCAGGGACAGACTCAGGATATTGATGCCTTCCCGGGACAGCAGGGCCAGGGGCTCGGCCAGGTGCCCGGGACGATTCTCCAGAAACACGGAAAGCTGTTGCAGCTTCATGAAGCGATACTCCTTGATGCGGGCCGACTAGATGGCACGCTTGTCGATCACCCGCTTGGCCTTGCCTTCGCTGCGGGCGATGGTGCGGGGTTCCACCAGGCGCAGGGCCACGCGGATGCCGATGATCTGCTCGATGGCCTTGGCCAGTTCGGCGCGGACATCCTCCAGGGCGCGGACCTTGTCGCTGAAGACCTCGGGCGTCACTTCCACTTCCACCGCCATCTGGTCCAGGCCATGGTCGCGGGTGAGGATGATCTGGTAGTGGGGCAGGGTGCCTTCCACCGCCAGCAGCGCCGCTTCCACCTGGGACGGGAACACGTTCACACCGCGGATGATGAACATATCGTCCGAGCGGCGTCCCACGCGACGGATACGGCGCAGGCTACGGCCGCAGCCGCAGGTCTCGGTGATGATGCGGGTGATGTCGCGGGTGCGGTAGCGGATGATGGGCATGGCCTGCTTGCTCAGGGTGGTGAGCACCAGTTCCCCTTCCTCGCCGTCGGGCAGCACCGCGCCGGTCTCCGGATCGATGATCTCCGGGTAGAAGTGATCCTCGAAAATGTGCAGGCCGTCCTGGTGCTCGCACTCGCTGCCCACCCCGGGGCCGATGATCTCCGACAGGCCGTAGATGTCGTAGGCCCGGATGCCGGCCCCTTCCTGGATACGCCGGCGCATTTCCTCGCTCCAGGGTTCGGCGCCGAAGATGCCGGTGTGCAGGGGCAGTTCCCGCAGGTCCAGCCCCATGTCGTTGGCCCGTTCGATCACATGGATGAAGTAGCTGGGGGTGGCGCAGACGGCGCTGACGTTGAAGTCCTTCATCACCATCAGCTGGCGCTCGGTGTTGCCGCCGGAAACGGGGATCACCGTTGCCCCCAGGGCCTCGGCCCCGTAGTGGGCGCCCAGACCGCCGGTGAACAGGCCGTAGCCGAAGGCGTTCTGCACGATGTCGCCCCGGTGCAAGCCGCAGGCGGCGAAGGTGCGGGTCATCACCTCGGCCCAGACATTCAGGTCTTCACGGGTGTAGGCCACCACAATGGGCTTGCCGGTGGTCCCGGAGGAGGCGTGCAGGCGCACGATCTCGCTCATGGGGCTGGCAAACAGGCCAAAGGGGTAGGTGTCGCGCAGATCCACCTTGACGGTGAACGGCAGCTGGGCGATGTCGTCCAGGGTCCGGATGTCCGCCGGGGTCAGCCCCCGCTCCCGCATGCGGGAGCGGAACAGGTCCACGTTGTCGTAGGCGCGGGTCACCACGGCGCGCAGGCGCCGTAGCTGCACTTCCCGCAGGCGTTCCA
The DNA here is from genome assembly GCF_022227765.1 of Ectothiorhodospira shaposhnikovii. Taxonomy (GTDB): domain Bacteria; phylum Pseudomonadota; class Gammaproteobacteria; order Ectothiorhodospirales; family Ectothiorhodospiraceae; genus Ectothiorhodospira. Next base: position 167,552 of record NZ_JAJMLZ010000001.1, read on the forward strand.
CGGGCAGATAGTCGGGTGCACTGGCAGGGTGGAATCCACCCTCCACGTCGTTCCAGCGTTCGCTCAGCATTCAAACCCCCTCGATCACTTCCGGGCGGGACAGTCCCGCCCCCAGTTTGCGCCCCAGGGCAAAGGCGTGTTCATTGACGGCATGGAGCTTGGGCGGGAAGCATTGATGGATGGCCGCCACCCATTCCTGTTCGGAGAAGTCCATCACCATGGAGGCGGCACCCAGCAGGGCCACGTTCAGGCTCTTGCGATTCTTCAGCTCGCCCTCCGGGATCAGGTCCGGAGTGATCAGGACGCCGCCGGGACGCAGCCAGCCCAGGTTGAGATCCACCTGAGTGGATTCGAACACCATCAGGAAATCCGCCTCGCCCATGGGCACCATGGGGCTGAGGACCTGTTTGCCGAAGCGCACGTCGGTGGTGACGGAGCCGCCACGCTGGCTCATACCGTGGACTTCGCTCTTCTTGACCTGCAACCCGCTGGAGAAGGCGGTGGTGGAGAGCAGGTCGGATGCCTTGACCACGCCCTGTCCGCCCAGGCCGGCCAGCACTACGTTGGTAACTGCCATTGATGATCCCCTAAAGATTCGTTGGATGGGTCATTCCACCGGTGCGGCCGCACAACCGGCAGCACAATGCTTTTCCGCCTCGGCCTTTTCCAGCTTGCGGATCAGCGGTGCCGCCAGGATGCAGGGCCGCTCGGCGATCAGCACGGACAACTCGTCCCGGGCCATCATGTCCTTGAGGATCTCCTCGAACTTCGCTTCATCCTTCTGCGGATCCACCACCTCGACGTTCTTCACGCCCATGGCCTTGCACACGGCCACGAAGTCCATTTTGTTGGTCGGTTCGTGGTTCAGGCTGCGGCCGGTCCCCGGATGTTCCTGGCGTCCGGTCATGGCGGTGGTGCTGTTGTCCACGATCAGGACCACATGGCCGGTGGGCGGCGGGTTGTACACCATTTCGGCGATGCCGGTCAGGCCGGAGTGCACGAAGGTGGAGTCACCGATGACGCTGACCACCCGCCGGGCCTCGGCCTCGGGCAGCACATGCCGCAGGCCCAGGCCCACGCCGATGGCGGCGCCCATGCACACGCAGGTGTCCATGGCCTCAAAGGGAGGCAGCACGCCCAGGGTGTAGCAGCCGATGTCGCCGGCGACGATGCAGTCCAGGCGGCTCAGGGCCTCGAACACCTCCCGGTGGGAGCAGCCCTGGCACAGTTCCGGGGGTTTGCCGCGGGGACGGGGCGCCTCGGGGCTCACATCGCCGGCGATGATGCGACGCACCCGGGTCACGTTCAGTTCACTGAAGCGGTACATCTCCGGCTTGCCTTCCACCTTCAGTCCGGCCACCGTGAGGGCTTCGTACAGCAAATGATCCCCTTCCTCAATGACGATGCAGCGGTCCACGCTGTTGACGAAGTCGGTGATCATCTGCATGGGCAGCGGCCAGGTCAGTCCCAGGGCCAGCACGGTGGCATCGGGCGCGGCCTCGCGGGCGTGCATCACCGAGATGCCCGAGGTGATGATGCCCAGGGACTTGTCGCCGGGATAGATGCGGTTCAGACCGCTCTCTTCGTTCCAGCGGGCGATTTCTTCCATTTTGGCGCGGACCTTGTGGTGCGCCGGACGGGCATAGGCGGGAATCATCACGCGGCCGGGGATGTCCCGCTCGAAATGAGGCGCCATGGTGGACGGCCGGGGTTCACCCGGAATCACTTCGGTCTTGGCGTGACAGATGCGTGTGGTCATGCGCAGGATCACCGGGACGCGCCAGCGCTCGGAGAGTTCGAAGGCGGCCAGGGTGAAGTCATAGGCCTCCTGGGAATCGGAGGGCTCCAGCATGGGCACGATGGCGGCACGGGCGTAGTGGCGGTTGTCCTGCTCATTCTGGCTGGAGGCCATGCCCGGATCATCGGCGGAGATCAGCACCAGGCCGCCGGTCAGGTCGATGTAGGCGGCGGTGAACAGGGGGTCGGCGGCCACGTTCACACCCACGTGCTTCATCGTGACCAGGGTGCGGCCGCCGGCAAAGGAGACGCCCAGGGCCACTTCCAGGGCCACCTTCTCGTTGGGGGACCACTGGGCGGGTCCGCCGATCAGGGAGAAGGCTTCCAGGATCTCGGTGGAGGGGGTGCCCGGGTATCCGGTTCCGAGGCGTACACCGGCATGCAGGGAGGCCAGCGCGACTGCCTCGTTGCCGCTCAACAAAAGACGTTCGGTCGATGCCATGGTTTAGCTGCTCTATGTAGACATTGGGGCCACACCCACTGTCCGGCAGGCCGGAAAGGCGGGCAGACAGCCCGGAAGTCTACATCATTCAGCGTGTGGGGCCACCCTTGGCTGGGTCAATTTTGGCGTGCCCTCAAATCCATGGCTCTCCCCCCAATCCCTCTCCCGCGAGGGGAGAAGGAGATGAGGGGAGGGGGGCGACCTTACGACCGCGCCACCCAGGCCGTGCACCAGCCCTTGGCGGCCACCTGCTGGCCGGGGAACACGGCACAGGGACCCCAGTCACCACCGGTATCGGTGTACAGCAGACAGTTGGCGCAGTTGCTACCTTCCACAAAGGCCGGATGGTCCACCGTGGCGGCATCATGGCGATAGGCCAGGGCCTGGGCCGTGTCCGAGTTCTCGTCCACCTTGGCGGCGGCCTGTGCGGCGGTGGCCCAGCCCAGGGCGCCCACCACCGGAACAGCCACCAGGCCATAGGCACCGAACTGCAGGAAACGGCGGCGGCTCACGTTGTCGTTCAGGGTTTTCATGGTCATTCTCCTTCTCGCTGAAGTTTCAGAACACTGGCCGGGGAGATGACGGTCCTTCCTCCAGCCTCGGGTACAGTTTCCTCCCGCATGGCTGAACACAACATGAACGAGACGAAGGCCACGTGTCGGACCCGGCACGTGGGTCGTGCCTTGCTCCCTTGACACCCCCGGGTGCCCGGGCTAGCGTCAATCGCTACCGTGAGAGGTTGCCTGGATCCAATGACGTCATTTGCCGAACATCCGGCCCCGGCAACGGTGGTCGATCATTATCTGCAAGCCATCGAGCGGCATGACTATGACCGTGCGCGCGCCTTGCTGGACGAGCGCTCATTCCGCTACGTCAGCCCCATCAGTCGCTTCGATGACGTCGAGCGTTTCATCGAACACATGTCGCTGACCGGCGGCATCCTGCAGCGCATCGAGATCCGCAAGCAGTTCGTGGATGGGCCTGATGTGTGCCATTTCATGGTGTTCCATGTCCAGATCTCCGAAAAGATGAAGGTCGACGTGGTGCAGTGGGTGCAGGTCAGGGAAGGGCGTATTGCAAGGATCGAAGCCCTGTTCGACGCCCATCCCTACCGCATCCTGTTTGAAAGCGAGGCAAACTGATGAACTACGGGCTTTCCCACAACACCCTGTCCGTGTGGGCGCGTCTGTGCCTGTCCGCGACGGCCCTGTTCCTGCTGGCCGGCTGCACCGGCATCCCCAAGGGCGTGGAGCCGGTCCGGGGGCTGGAGGCCGAACGCTATCTGGGTACCTGGTACTCCATCGCCCGGCTGGATCATTCCTTTGAACGGCGCCTGACCGATGTCACGGCCCATTACGAACTGCGCGAAGACGGCGCCATCAGCGTGCTCAACCGGGGCTATCACCCGGATCGGGAGGTCTGGCGGGAGGCGCGAGGCGTGGCCCGGTTCATTGAGTCTCCCACCGTGGGCCGCCTCAAGGTATCCTTCTTCGGACCGTTTCATGGCGCTTACAACATCATTGCCCTGGACAAGGACGACTACCAGTACGCCATGGTGACCGGTCCCACCCGTTCCTATCTCTGGATCCTGGCGCGCAGCCCCGAACTGGACCCCGACGTGGTCCGGCGGTTGGTCGCGCAGGCCCGGGAACTGGATTACGACGTGGACGGACTCATCTACGTGACCCATGAACAAGGAGACCGCCCTTGAACGCACATCCCCTGCTGATCGGTGCCGCGGACGGCCACCCGGTGGCCATCACCCCGCGCATGGCCAATCGCCACGGCCTCATCGCCGGCGCCACCGGTACCGGCAAGACCATCACCCTGCAGACGCTGGCCCAGTCCTTCTCGGACCTGGGGGTGCCGGTGTTCGTGCCGGACATCAAAGGTGACTTTTCCGGCATCGCCGTCCCCGGCCAGATGAATGACCGGGTACGGGAACGGGCAGGGCAGGTGGGCCTGGATGACCTGGACATGCACGGCGCCCCCACCGTGTTCTGGGATGTGTTCGGCGAACAGGGCCATCCCCTGCGCCTGACCATCGCCGACCTGGGACCCACCCTGCTCAGCCGGCTGATGAACCTCAACGAGACCCAGAGCGGGCTGATGCAGCTGGTGTTCCGGGTGGCCGACGACAACGGCTGGCTGCTGCTGGACCTGAAGGACCTGCGCGCCATGGTCAACTGGGTGGGGGAGCAGCGTCAGACCTTGAGCCGTACCTACGGCAACATCGCCCCCGCCAGCCTGGGGGCCATCCAGCGCAGTCTGCTCACCCTGGAGTCCCAGGGCGCGGAGCAGTTCTTCGGTGAGCCGGCGGTGACCCTGGAGGATTTCCTGCAGACCGACGAGCAGGGGCGGGGCGTGGTCAACATCCTGCACGCGGAGCGTCTGTACCGGGCCAGTCCCCTGGTGTACTCCACCTTGCTGCTGTGGCTGCTGTCGGAGCTGTTCGAGCAGTTGCCCGAGGTGGGCGACGCGGACAAGCCCCGTTTCGTCCTGTTCTTCGACGAGGCCCACCTGCTGTTCAAGGATGCCCCCAAGTCCCTGACCGACCGCATCGAGCAAGTGGTGAGGCTGATCCGGTCCAAGGGGGTGGGGGTGTATTTCGTCACCCAGAATCCCCTGGATCTGCCCGAACCGGTGCTGGGGCAACTGGGCAACCGCATCCAGCATGCCCTGCGGGCCTTCACCCCTCGGGATCAGAAGGCGGTGAGGGCGGCGGCACAGACCTTCCGGGCCAAGCCGGGCCTGAATACGGAGGCGGAGATCCTGTCCATGAGCACCGGCACCGCTCTGGTTTCCGTGCTGGACGAGCGGGGCCAGCCCACGCCGGTGGAGCGCACCCTGATTCGCCCCCCCGCCAGCCGCATTGGCCCGTTGAACGATGCCGAGCGGCGGGCGCTGATTCAGTCCTCGCCCCTGGCGGGTGTCTACGACACCCCGGTGGATCGGGAATCGGCCTATGAAATCCTGCAGCGACAGGCGGAAGCGGCCCTGAGCGAACCCACCACGACGGTCACCACCCAGCAGGCGGCGCGCAGTCGTCGCGGCAGTGGCGGCGGTGCATCCCGGCGGGGCGACAGCGTGCTGGCGGCCACCGCCAAGAGCACCGCCCGGGCGGTAGGCACCCAGATCGGGCGCCAGATCGTGCGGGGCCTGCTGGGTTCTCTAACGGGGAAGCGGCGCTAATCCTCCAACCGCCGGATGATCCAGCATCGGTGCGGTCGGCCGCGACCGAAATCCTCGGGCACGGTCTGCCGGGTGATCTCCTCCACCCGGCAGGGGGCCAGTTCGTCCTCATAAAGCTTGAAACCGCGCCGATTGTTGGAAAAGAACAGCTCCCCATGGGCCGAAAGCAGACCCAGGCAGCGGTTGATCATCCAGGCATGATCCCGCTGCACATCCAGTGTCGCCGTCATCTTCTTGGAATTGGAAAAGGACGGCGGGTCCATCACGATCAGGTCATAGCGCCGGCCCAGTCGCGGCGCATCCTCCAGCCACTGCATCACATCCACCCGCTCCAGCCGATGACGCGTCAGGTCCAGCCCGTTGAGCTGGAAATTCCGCAACGACCACTCCTGATAGGTCCGCGACAGGTCCAGGGTTAGACTCTCCGAGGCGCCCCCGGCCGCCGCATGCACGGAAAAACTCCCGGTATAGGCAAACAGATTCAGAAACCGCTTGTCCTGACTGCGTTCCCGCACCATCGCCCGGGTTTGGCGATGATCCAGGAACAGCCCCGTGTCCAGATAGGCGTGCAGGTTCACCGAGAACCTCAGTCCATCCTCCGACACGATCAGCTCATCACCTTCCTGCCCGGTCTTCTCATACTGCTCGGTCCCTTTCTGGCGCCGCCGGACCTTCATCGCCAGCGCCTCCGGCGACAGCCCGAAAACGGCCCCCACCGTCTCGCGGACCTCCTTCAGCCAGGTGTCATAGGCGGCGTCATCCGCCTCCCAACGGGTCTCGTAAACCTGCACATGGGGGATGCCGGCGTACACATCCACCGCCACGGGATACTCCGGGATGTCCCGGTCATAGACGCGGAAGCACTCGACGCCTCGCCGTCTGGCCCATTTTGACCAGTGGCGAAAGTTCTTGGATAAACGGTTGTGAAAAGGTGAATTCATGGTTCGGATATGCTGCGATTATGTATCCTGTGAATCAAGCGGTTTTATCACCACTCGGGGGAGGCATGGACAGGCTGTGGCTTCGCATCGCTGCCACTGTGGCAATACCCATGACGGCATTTCTGATCATGGCGACCATTGCCCTTGGGGAGCATCATCAACGCCACGAGGAGCGCACCCGCATGATCCAGGTGGCCCAACTGGCCCTGGACGGCAAGGCCCTCATTCATGCGTTGCAGGCGGAACGGGGCAGCACGGTCGGTTATCTCAGTGCCCTGGATAATGACTTTCGCGCGATCCTGGACGAGCATCGGGATGCCACGGACCAGGCACTGCGCCGCTATCAGCGGGATGAAACCATTTATCAGCGGGTGACCGGCGCCGACCTGGCGGTGTTCCGACGGCAACTGGAAGAAGGCGCGGTCCGGCTGGAGGCCCATCGCGAGCGGGTGGACCGCCATCTGCTCCATCCCCTGGAAAGCGCCGAGCCCTATGGCCGTCTGATCGATCCCCTGATCCTGATCGCCTCTTCCACGCCCGAGGCCGGCGCCACCCCGGGCATGCTGAGCCTTCTGGCCGCCTACCGTCGCTTGCTCATGCTCAAGGAACAGGCCGCCCGTGAACGTTCCTTGGGCAGTGCCTGGCTGACCGCCGGCACCCCGGATCCGGTCATCTTTCGTAATTACCTGCAGCGGGTGGCGGTCCAGGAACTGCAACGCAGCCAGTTTCTCAAGCTTGCGCCCGACATTTACGTGGACAGACTCCATGCCTTGGAGCAACAGCCGGCTCACCAGGAAGTGATGGCCATCCGCGCCGCCATCACCCAGCAGGGCGAGACACAAAAGCCGGCCGGGCTGAACGGTTTGCATTGGTTCCAGGTCACCTCGGAGCGGATCGACGGACTTCATCAGCTGGAGCGAACGCTGGTGCGCGACATCCTCGATACCGGCCGCGACATCAAGGCCGCCAGTCAGCGTCAATGGATCACCTTGCTCGGCGTCACCCTGGCTCTCCTGATTCTCACCCTGGCGCTGTCCCTGACCATTGCCAGGACGCTGTTGCAACGCCATGACCGACACGCACAGGCCATGCAGCGCATCCAGTTTCTGGCGTCCCACGACGCCCTCACGGGCCTTCCCAATCGGGATCACTTCAAGGAACACTTGAACCAACTGCTGTTCCTGGCTAGATCGGAAAAGCGGTCCCTGGGCGTCTTCCTGCTGGACCTGGAAGGGTTTACCGACATCAACCGCATCTGGGGGGAGTCGGTGGCGGATGAACTGCTGTGCCGGGTATCGGAGCGTCTATGCAGACTGATGGGGCCGGATGTCCTGATGGCCCGCATCTATGGTGATCAGTTCGGCGTGGTGCTCTACGATTCTCCCCAGCTGGACAACCCTGAACACCTGGCGGCGGATCTGCTGGGGGCCCTCCGGCCCCCCGTGGAGATCGGCCCCCGACGCATCGAGGTCAAGGGCAACATCGGCATCGTCCTGTGCCCGCCGTATCCCACTGATGCCTCGGAACTGCTGGCCTATCTGGCCTTTTCCGTGCAGAACGCCAAGGACGACCTGCTGCGTCGTCACAGCATCTTCGAGCCCGTGATCATGTCCCGTCATAGCGAATTGCTGCAGATGGATCGTGACCTGGAATGGGCCTTGGAACATGACGAATTCGAGCTGTACTACCAGCCCAAGGTGGATCTGGTTACCGGCGCGATCGTCAGTGTCGAAGCCCTGTTGCGCTGGAACCATCCCGATCAAGGGATGATTCCCCCGAACGTCTTCATCCCCCGCGCAGAGGCCAACGGCAGTATCATCCCCCTGGGCGAACAGGTGTTGCGCAAGGCCTGCCTGCAATGTCAGGCATGGCGCGAGCAGGGGTTTGAAGATCTCACCGTGGCGGTGAACCTGTCCGCCGTCCAGCTCTACCAGGCCAACTTCGTCGAACAGGTGGAGCGTGCCCTGGCCGACACCGGCCTGCCCGCCGAGGCGCTGGAGCTGGAACTGACGGAGAGCTGCCTGATGGAAGACATGGACGTGGCGGAACGGATACTGCGGTCCCTGTGCACGCTCGGGGTGAGCTTGTCGGTGGATGATTTCGGCACCGGTTACTCCTCGTTGGCCTACCTGCGTCGTTTTCCGGTGAGCAGCCTCAAGCTCGATCAGCGCTTCGTCAAGGAGCTGGAAATGGGCGGGGAGGCCGAACTGATCGCCGGGGCCGTGCTGGCCCTGGCCCGTAGCCTGTCGCTGATCACCGTGGCGGAAGGCGTGGAAAACCACTATCAGGCCAAGTGGCTGCATGAGCGGGGCTGCCACCAGGCCCAGGGGTATCTCTATGCCCGCCCCATGCCGGCTTCCGCGTGCTTGACCCTGATGCAAAAACGGGAGGCATTCGATGTGCCCTGACGTCCCCGGAGATACCGCATGCTGAAATACCCCCAGGGCCTCAGAGCCAAGTCCATACTGGCCCTGGCACTGGCCTGCCTGGTGGCCCTGGTCCCCGCCGGTCTCCTGGGCTGGCAACTGCTGGAAGGTGTTCGTCAATACTTCGGCGAGGCCTTTGCCGAGAACTTCACGCGCCTGAACCGGGAACGGATTCTGGCCCCCGTCTCCCGGGACCTGGCCCTGTCCATGCGCCTGGCGGACTCGGAACTGTCACGCCGGTGGCTGCTGGATGAAGACAATGCCGAAAAGCGGGCGATGTTCTTCCTGGAGGCGGAGGGGTACCGTCGCGACTTTCGTGACGCTTCCTATTTTCTGATCAGTGCCCTGACCAGCCATTACTATTTCAACAGTGCCGACCAGCCATTCAGTGATCAACCCCGCTACACCCTGGACCCGGACAAGCCCAGTGATGCCTGGTTCTTCAACACCCTGGAACAGGCGGCCGACTACAACATCAACGTCAATCCGGATCTGGAACTGGGTACCACCCGGGTCTGGCTCAATGTCCTGGTGCTGGATGGCGAACGCCGCATCGGCCTGGCCGGAACAGGCCTTGACCTGAGCGGCTTTCTGGAGGATTTCATCCATACCCGCCCGGTGGGCGTGACACCAATGATCCTGGATCACGGGGGTGCCATCCAGGCCCACCCGGACCCGACGCTGATCAGCTTCGCCTCCACCACCACGGGCGCCGTCAACGGATACACCCTGGCCCGACGCCTGCCGGACGACCTGCAACGCACCGAGCTGGCCCAGGCCATGCAGCAGGCCCGGGAACGGATCGATACCGTGCCCCTGCTGTCGGTGACCCTGGACGGACGTGAACAGTTGCTGGCCCTGGCCTACATCCCGGAGCTTCAGTGGTATGTGGTCACCGCGGTGGATCTGGCCGCGGCCGCGGTGATTCGGGAAGCCTGGCTGCGGGCCGGTCTGCTGGTGGTGGCCCTGGTACTGCTGATCCTGTTGATCGGGTTTGGTCTGGCCGTGGATCGCATTGTGCTGCGTCCCCTGCGTGAGCTGCAGCAATCCGCCAGCGCCATGTCCCAGGGGCGCTACGACCTCCAGCTCCCCCGCGCCGGCAAGGACGAGCTCGGCGATCTCGCTCGGGCTTTCGGGCGCATGGCCGAACAGGTGAAAAGTCATACCGATGAACTGGAAGGGCGGGTGGAGGAGCGCACCGCGGAACTGCGCCAGGCCAACCAGGAAATGGCCACGGCCCAGCGCCAGATTCAGGCGTCCATCGACTATGCCAGCCTCATCCAGCGGGCCATCCTGCCGGATAACCGCATGGCGGATCTGCTGGGTCCCCATCACTTCGTGCTTTGGCGTCCCCGGGACGTGGTGGGAGGCGACTTCTACCTGTTCCACAATGACGGCGAACGCTATCTGATCGGCGTGGTGGACTGTGCCGGACACGGGGTACCCGGCGCCCTGATGACCATGCTCGCTCGGGCCGCCCTGGATCAGGCCATCAACACCCGGGGCATGGCCTCACCGGCGGCCGTGCTGCACCATGCGGACGGCATCGTGCGGGAAATGCTCAAGGATGCCGAGACCACCCAGGCCATTGCCACCCACATGGATGCGGGACTGGTGTTCGTGGATCGGGGACGGGGTATCCTGCGTTACTCGGGGGCGCGCATCAGTCTTTATCATAGCGATGGCCACGAGGTGGAGATCGTCAAGGGCGGGCGCCGAGCCCTGGGGGATCGTCGGGTGGGGCAGTACGAAGATACCGAACTCAGACTGGACCCGGCCGCCACCTACTACCTGGTGACCGATGGCTACCTGGACCAATCCGGGGGGGATCTGGGCTTCGGGCTGGGGACGAGCCGTTTCAAGGCGCTGCTCATGGCCCACGCCCGCCGCCCCATGGCCGAGCAGGCCGCCGCCCTGGATCAGGCCCTGGATGATTACCGTGGCAAGCATGATCAGCGGGATGACGTCACGGTATTGGCCTTTCGCGTCGACCAATCCTGATCCAGTGGAAATGCCGCAAGTCAAATACGCAACGGGGTAACACACCTTATGTCCGAGATCGACCTGTTCAGCCTGCGACGCCAGTTCAACGAGGACCATATCCTCCTGTGCTTCAACGGCCCCATCTCCCGCAGCCTGATCGAAGAGATCGGCAATGCCCTGAGAAACTATCTGGAGGCGGATAACGCACTCCCCGGCGCGGCGATGGATGTCTTCGGCATCTATATTGAACTGACCCAGAACATCCGCCACTACGTCACCCGCATGGGCTACGATGAGCGTGATGGCTCCGCCACCGTCATCGTTGCCCGCAACGGTGCCGGGCGTTACGTCATCATGGCCGGTAACATGGTGGAACGGGAAGACGGCGAACTGCTGCGAAACCGGGTGGAGGAACTGGCGGCCATGGACAAGGCGGAACTCAAGGCGGCCTACAAGGCCCAGTTGCGCAAGCCCCGTGACGAGGGCGTGCTCAGCGGCGCCGGCCTGGGGCTGGTGGATGTGGCGCGGAAATCCCTGGAGCCGCTGTGCGCCAGGATCTCGCCGGTCAATGGTGGCGACGACCGGGTGTTCTTCAGCCTGCGTGCCGTCATCTGAACTATCATTATCAAAAAAAGATACATGCTTATGTCGTCAGTGATCCACGAACTGGAAATCCCCGGCACTCAGTCCACCCCCGCCATTGCCACCGACCGGGCGCGGGGGCGATTGCACATGGCGGGTAATTCCTATCCCGAGAACTCCTTCGAATTCTTTGCCCGGATTTTTGCCTGGATCCAGCAGTACCTGGATGAGACGGACGGCCCCCTGCACCTGGAGCTGGAACTCATCTACATGAACACCAGCAGTGTGAAGGCCATGATGGACGTCTTCGACATGCTCGAAGAAGCCCATGCCCAATCCCGGGAAGTCCGGGTGAACTGGTATTACGATCCCCGCAATGAACGGGTCATGGAAATGGCGGAAGAATTCCGCGAGGACTACACCTTCCCGTTCCAGATCCTCCCCACCGCCGATGACTAGGCCATCCGGTTCGATCAAGGATGGCAAGATCCTGTTGGAACGTATCCAGGCCGCGTTGGAAGAGCCCGACCACGCCCGTCATCCCCTCAGACCCTTGCTGGAGGAAGTGAGTGCTCACATCCTTGGTCAGAATCAGCGCATGGAGCGACTGCTGAGGATATCGGACGGCTACCATCTGCTCGAACACAACCAGAGCCTGACCCTGGCCGAGCGCTGCGAAAAACAGCTCAGGCGCATGGAAAAGCTCGCCCGCATTTCGGACCAGTACCAGCGCAATCTCTGGGAAGTCACTGAAACCCTGCGTCAGGCGGCCAACCAGGATTCCCTGACCGGACTGGCCAACCGACGTTTTCTGATGGAGCGGCTCAAGGACGAGACCCAGCGCGCCACCCGCAAGGATACGCGTCTCGCCATTGCCCTGATGGACGTGGACCACTTCAAGCAGATCAACGACCGTTTCGGCCACGAAGTGGGCGACGTGGCCCTGTGCGAGATCGCCGGTGCCGTTCGCCAAGGCGTGCGGCGTTACGATGTGTATGGCCGTTGGGGCGGGGAAGAATTCCTCCTCATGTTGCCGGATACGAGGCGGGATGAAGCGATGATGGTGCTTGAGCGCATCCGGCAGACCATCTCCACCCTCACCGTGGGCGAGGATGATCCCATCCGGCTTTCCGCCAGCTTCGGCGTCACCCTGCTGCGCTCGGGAGAAGACGTGGACGAAGCGCTGAAGCGGGCGGATGACGCCTTGTTCGAGGCCAAGCGGGCAGGGCGGGACCGGGTGGTGGTGGGGGATTGAAGGCGATTCACCGGCGCTGCATACCTGTTCGGGTCTTTGCCCATCACTCCCGCGAAATACCTGTTCGGGTCTTTTCCCGTCACTCCCGCGAAATATCTGTTCGGGTCTTTTCCTGTCACTCCCGCGAAAGCGGGAGACCAGCAGCGGGAGATGGAGGCAGTGCAGTGTTCTTCGGCGCGCGCTTCGCTGAGCATCTGGCGCAGTCAGGTGGAGTCAGTCGAATTTGAATGAATTGCGGCTTTTTGTAACACATTACGCTTGACGAATAAGGAAATTCTCATGTTGCGAAAACGTGTGTCTAGGGGTTCTGAATGTAGGGCAGTTTCTTTCGAAAAGTGCCCTGCCAAGACCTACCAGAGAGTTGATGGGGTCAAAATTGAAGGCCACTCTGTTCTTGAGCACTGCCAGATCGTCGGCGAGGTGGCACGAGCGCTGATTGCTCGCTATCCATCTGTGCTGCGTAACGCCCTGTTTCCGCCGGGCGCGGAGATGGCCGCGTCTGGGCACGATATCGGCAAGGTCAGTCCCTGCTTCTACGAAAAACTGCGCCGTGCCTGCAGCCAAGGGCAGACAGTCCTTGAGCCTCTGCCCAACATCAACCCGGATCTTGAAAAACAATGGGGTGGCCATGCAGGTGTCAGTCAAGTGACTGCCAAGGCACTTGATGCGCCGCCGTATGTGGCAGAGATTCTCGGTCAGCATCATGGCTTCTCTCCACCTGTTGCAGGTCTCAAGGCGGGTGATGATATTTTTGGCGGGCCACTTTGGCAGCAGGAACGCGCAGCGCTGGTGGCCAAGCTGAAGACGTTGCTCGACAGTGACTGGCCGCTCATCGAATCAGTGTCGCAGGCACGCCTGTTGGCTGGGTTGACTTCGGTGGCCGACTGGATCGGCTCGGGGTCTTTTTTTGAAGACCCAGCGCAGCCGTGGCGGGAACGCATCGAACCCGCACTGGATGACGCCGGTTTCATCCGTCCCGACTATCAAACAGGCCTTTCGTTTGAACAGCTCTTCGGCTTTACTCCTTACCCGGCTCAACAGCAGTTGATTGATGCGGTGGCCGGCCCAGGAGTCTATGTGCTGGAAGCACCGATGGGCGTGGGCAAGACCGAGGCATCACTGTATGTCGCTTACCGTATGCTCGCTGGCGGCCAGGCCAGTGGCATCTATTTCGCCCTTCCAACCCAGTTAACCTCCAACAAGATCTACGAGCGCTTCAACGAATTCCTGAAGGGCATTCTTGCTCCTCAGTGTCGCCACCGCACCCTCCTGCTGCACGGTAAGAACTGGCTGATGGATACCGAAATGGGGGAGGAAGGGGGACCGGGTGGCGCCTGGTTCAATCAGGCCAAGCGGGGACTGCTGGCACCTTTCGCGGTCGGTACCATTGACCAGGCGCTGATGGCGGCGATGAACGTCAAGCATGGATTTGTACGTGCCTTCGGGTTGGCTGGCAAGGTGGTTATTCTCGACGAAGTGCACACCTACGACGCCTATACCAGCACCCTGCTGAATGCCTTGGTCGAACTGCTGCGCGAACTCCATTGCACCGTCATCATCCTCAGCGCCACGCTGAATCGTGAGCGCCGCCAGCAACTGGCGGGTGCCGTGGTCAGGAATGAGTCCTATCCGCTGATTACCGCTGTGCCGCGCCGGCAGCCTGTGAGTGAGTGGCCCGTTCCTAGTGGAGCGAGCCATACAGTGAATGTGCATTTGCGCGACGCGCAGCACGCGGCACTGGCCGAGGCCCTGGATCGGGCCAGTCGCGGCCAGCAAGTACTATGGATCGAGAACACCGTAGTGGAAGCGCAGGAGCGCTATCTTGACTTGGCTGCTCGCGCTGCCGAACTGGGTGTCGCCTGTGGCCTGTTGCACTCCCGCTTTACCGCCGAGGATCGCCAGCGCATTGAGGCGTCTTGGGTCAGCCTGTTCGGCAAGAGGGGCTGGCAGGAGAGGACAAGGCAGGGTCGGATTCTGGTCGGCACACAGATCCTCGAACAGTCGCTGGATATCGACGCCGACTTTCTGGTCAGCCGTTTTGCACCGACCGACATGCTACTGCAGCGCCTGGGCCGACTGTGGCGGCATATCGGAACACCGCGTGAGCCTGAGGCCCGTTGCGAAGCCTGGATATTGGCGCCCGACCTAGCGCAGGCGATTGACGCGCCGCTCTCCGCGTTTGGCAGCAGTGCTCATGTCTATAGCGCCTATGTGTTGTGCCGAAGCCTGGAGGTTTGGCAGGGGATCGACTCGCTGCGCCTGCCGCAGGATATTCGCGCGCTGATCGAGCAGACCTATGCCCAGCGTCAGGAAGACGGGGCCATGGCGCGGTGGTTGCACGAATTGGACAACGGCACGCCGCGGCGCAAGGGTCGCAGGGCCCTGGCCCAGCTGGCCCGAGTGACCCTGGCCGAGGATGGTAAAAACCTGTCGGACAGTGAGGCTCAAACCCGCCACAGCGAATCGGAAGGTGAAGAGGTGCTGCTGCTGCGTGCCACCATGCCACTGCCGGAGCAGAGGACGACGCGTCTGATTCTACTTGATGGTCGGCAGTTGCTGTTGCCCTGGGACCGACATAAATTGGACAAGCGTGGATGGCGCGAACTCAGTGTCTGCCTGATGCGGCAGATCGTGCCGGTGCCTGTACAGGCGGCGCCGGAATGTCTGCCTGTTGATACCTTGAAGAAGATGGGCCTGCAGCACTGTTTTTATCTGGGCAATCCTGTCCAGGAAGAATCCGTCTTGCGAGTTGTGTTGGTCGATGAAACCAGTGTGCTGCAGGGTCTGCAGGGCGCCCAGGTGCATCGGAAACATATCCTGGAATATCGTGACGACCTGGGCTATCGGGTGATCAAGGAGCATGGATGAGCAATATGGAAAACCACTTCAATCTGGTTCAAGAACCCTGGATACCAGTCGCCGGTATCGGGCGCGTCGGTCTTCGGAAAATCTTCGAGAATCCGCAGTATCGCAGTCTCGGTGGTCATCCGGTACAGCGGATCGCCTTGATGAAATTGCTGCTGGCCATCGCCCAAGCGGCAGCAACACCGGCTGATGAACAAGCCTGGCGATCACTTGGCGCCGAAGGACTGGCGCGTAGTTGCCTGGCCTATCTGGATCGCTGGCATGAGTATTTCTACCTGTATGGCGAACGACCGTTCCTGCAGATGCCGGCCGTTCGCGCAGCGGCTCTGCAGCGCTATGGTGCAGTATTACCGGAGATCTCTACCGGTAATACCACGGTACTCAGCCACGGACAGGTCGAGCGTCGGCTGGATGACGGGGAAAAAGCGCTGTTGCTGGTCAGCCTGATGGCCTTTGCCCTGTCGGGCAAGAAGACTGACAACAGTGTGGTGCTGACCCCCGGCTATGCCGGCAAGCGCAACGACAAGGGCAAGCCTTCATCCAGTAAGCCGGGACCTGCGGTGGCGCACATGGGCCTGCTGCACAGCTTCTTGATCGGTAGCAACCTGCAGGAAACCTTGTGGCTCAATCTGTTGACGGACCGTCAGGTCGAACAGGCGATGATCTTCCCGGGCGGAGTCGGTACGGCACCCTGGGAGTGCATGCCGGTGGGCGAGGATTGCCCGGTTGCCCAGGATCTCAAGCAGTCGTTGATGGGCCGCCTAGTGCCGCTGTGTCGATTCTGTCTGCTGGCTGAGGAAGGCCTGCACTACTCGGAAGGGTTGGCACATGCCGGTTACAAGGAAGGTGTCTATGACCCCAGTATGGCGGTCAATCATTCCGGCAAGGAGCCCAAGGCGCTGTGGGTTGATCCGGAAAAGCGCCCTTGGCGCGAACTGACTTCTCTGCTGGGTTTCATTGAACAGGGGCATCCGCGAGGCTTTCAGAGCCTGCAACTGCGCGCAGGGCTGGACCGTGCTCGCGACGTGACCAAGGTCTTTGCCATCTGGTCGGGTGGTTTGCGGGTCAGCAGCAATGCCGGGGAGCAGTACGCTTCCGGCGTTGACGATTTCGTCGAGTCCCAGGTTTGGTTACATAGCAACATGCTCGGTGAACCGTGGCTTATCCATCTCAAGATGGAGATGAATGCGCTGGGGGAACTGGCCAAAAAGTTATACGGTCGGGTGATGGCCTTCTTCAAGGAACAAAATGTGGACGGGGGCAAGCTGGCTACCCAGGCCTCGACCCTATTCTGGCAACTTTGTGAGCGCCACTTCCAGCAACTGGTAGATGCCTGCGAGCCGGACGAGCAGGGGGCCGAACAGCGCCGCCAACTGCGGTTGATTTTCGCAGGTTATGTTCAACAGGCCTACGACCGCTTCTGCCCGAAGGAAACCGCCCGGCAGCTGGATGCCTGGGCAAAGTGTCGACCGAACAACAGCAAATATCTGCGTCAGGAGGCGTAAGGGGATGGAGCCTATGCAATCCCAGGAACAACAGCCGGAAAAAAAACCACCCAGCCGGGAGGAGCGATTTGTTACCGGAGTGCTCAAGGTCTGCACCGAAAACAAGGGTATGGCCGCCCGCCTGCGCCGGGCCGATAACCCGGCGACCGAATATCAGAGCTGGGAGCTGTTGGCGGCCTATGGTATCGAGCTGGACCAGGAGCGCGAACGCCTGCCCTTCGTCACCGTGGCGGCGGCCATTGCCAAGGCAAAGGCCGAGCACAACGGTAGCCTGAGATTGGGGCGTGCCCTGGCGGCTTGCTACGAGAGCGGAAACGCCAGTGACCAGGCCAAGGCTCGCCTGCGGCGATTGCTGGCCTGCGACGATCTGGCCGAGCTGTGCCGCATCTTGCGCCCGCTGCTCTCTCTGATTGACAGCAAGGTGGGCCAGGGGCTCGATTACATCCGCTTGCTCAAGCAACTGCGACATTTTTCGTTCAACGCCCAGCAGGTCAGGGCGCAATGGGCGCAGGAATTCTACGCGCAGGTCTCAAGTGCCGAGGAGGAGGTCGCATGAGCTTGGTCGTCGGCATGCTATACCTCGACCGCCAAGCCAGCAAGGCGCTGCGGATCACCGATCCCTACTCACTGCACCGGGTGGTCTACAGCCTCTACGAGGACGTGCGCAGTGCCGAGGAAAAAAGCGCCAGCCAGACCAGCGGCATCCTCTATGCCGACCAGGGTGGCGACTTCCACAGTCGGCGCATCCTGCTGCTCGCCGACCGCATACCGGCCGCGTGCATCGATGGTCAGTATGGTCAGGTGCAGAGCAAGCCGCTTCCGGACAGCTTTCTGGAACATGATCGCTATCGCTTCAAAGTGATCGTCAACCCAACCCGGCGTAATAATGCCAGCCGTAAGTTGATGCCGGTCAAGGGCCGTGAGGCCATCGGTGACTGGTTCTGCGAGCGCGCCCTGGAGAGTTGGGGCTTCCGGGTATCCCGTGAGCACCTTCAGGTGGACCGGGTCGACGTCCTGCGTTTCAAGGACAAACAGCAACACCCGGTGACCCTTGTGCAGGCCCATGTCCAGGGCCAGTTGGAGGTCACCGACCGTGCACAGTTCCAAAACAGCTTTACCCGAGGCATCGGCCGTGCGCGCGCCTTCGGCTGTGGCCTGCTTCAGGTCGTCCCCCTCATCAATAATCCCTTCTCCTGAAAAGGATTTTCATCATGAACAACGCCTATACCAACACCCGCATTGAGTATCACATCCTGCAGTCATTCCCGGTGACCTGTCTGAACCGCGATGATGTTGGTGCACCGAAAACCGCCTTGGTCGGCGGCGTAACCCGCGCCAGAGTCAGTTCGCAGTGCTGGAAGCGTCAAGTGCGCCTGGCCATGAAAGAGCTAGGCTTGCCGATGGGAACCCGTACCAAGCTCATTGGCTTGCTGATTGCTCGGAAGTGCAAAGAACTTGGTGCTTCAGATGAACAGGCCAATGCATGTGGTCAAGTGATCGAGAAGATCTTTATCAAGGAGGAAAAAAAGGCTAAAGGCAAGAAGAAGGAGCAAGAGGTTGAGGAAGTAGCCGCCACTGACGACGACAATGACACCCTGTTGTTCCTGAGCCCCCGAGAAGTTGAAATCATTGCCGGTGCGTTTCACGAGAATGGTTTTTCTTCTGAGGGTGTAATTACTGCAAAGGAGCAGAAGAAGCAGGCTGCAGAGCTAGCCAAACTCATTGGTAAGCCCGATGAGGTGGTGAATGCGGTTGACATCGCTCTGTTCGGCCGCATGGTCGCCAAGGCCGCTGACATGAACGTCGAGGCAGCAGCGTCATTCGCTCATGCCATCTCCACCCATCGGGTCAGTAACGAGGTGGAGTTTTTTACGGCGCTGGACGACCTGCAGATCGAACCGGGGTCGGCACACATGGGTAGCCTGGAGTTCAATTCGGCGACTTACTACCGTTATGTCAGCCTTGATCTTGGCCAACTGGCGCAAACCCTTGGCGAAGAAAATTTGAAGAAGGCAATCGCTGCCTTCTCTCAGGCGCTGTTTGTCGCCGTGCCCAATGCCCGGCAGACCACCCAATCCGGTGCCAGTCCTTGGGAGTTTGCCCGTGTGCTGGTACGCAAGGGCCAGCGTCTGCAGGTGCCTTTTGAGAAGCCAGTACAGAAAGGCCGTGACGGCGGGTATCTGCAGCCAAGTATAGAGGAGCTGAAAAAGTATCTGGATACAAAGGAAAAACTCTTTGGTTCGCTGTTTGGCAAGCTGGGGAGTTACGACTGGGGTGAGGACAAATCGTTCAGTATTGATGCGCTGATCGCCAAGCTGCAAAGCCATGTGCAGTGAGGTGCGCGATGAGCGAATCCTATCTGTTGCTATGGCTGGAGGCGCCACTGCAGTCTTGGGGACATGACTCCCGCTTTGGCCGGCGCGATAGTCTCGACTTTCCTACCAAGTCCGGTGTGATGGGGCTGCTGTGCTGCGCCCGTGGTGCCGGCGGCGAGGAATGCGACTGGCTGGCTGAATGGGCCGATCTGGACATGCAGTTGGTGGGTTATGTACCGCAGGATCGTCACGGTATGCCGCTCCCGCGTCAGCCGCTACTGCGCGACTTCCACATGGTTGGCAGCGGTTACGATGATCAGGATCCTTGGCAGACCCTGCTGATCCCGAAGACCAGTGAAGGCAAAAAGGCTGTCGGTGGCGGTACCAAGATGACCTATCGCTACTACCTGCAGGACATGGCCTATGCCGTGATCCTGCAGGCGCCGGTCGGGCAGGTCGAGGCGGTAACCGAAGCGCTGATCAATCCAGTCTGGGACTTGTATCTGGGCCGTAAGAACTGCGTGCCTACCGAGTTCGTTTACCAGGGGTGCTACGCAGAGGCAGAACTGGCTGCAAAGGCTGGCGCGGCACTGGCGGCCGAGAAGAAACGCGTCTTCGCGTTTCGGGTGCTTCAGGGCGAGCACGAAGGTGAGGTGCTGACCCTCAACGATGTGCCTTTGCAATTCGGCCCGCACAAGAAATACCGGGATCGTCAGGTGACCGTGCAGAAGTGGGAGGAATGAGATGACTGCCGGGCAACGTCTGTTCGTTAAGGTCACCCGCGACTCCCTGCCCCAAGTGAAGGATAAGTACCCATTCTTGTATCTGGAACGCGGCCGTCTGGAGATCGACGACAGCAGCATCAAGTGGATCGATGCCGACAAAAACGTGGTGCCCCTGCCAGTGGCGACCCTCAATGCGTTGCTACTGGGGCCGGGTACCACGGTCACCCATGATGCGGTCAAGACTGCGGTATCAGCCAATTGCTCGATCTGCTGGGTGGGGGAGGATAGCCTGCTGTTCTATGCGGCAGGGTTTCTACCGACGGCCGATACCCGGAATCTGAAGCAGCAGATCGAACTGGCCTCGGATACACAAAAATCGCTGGAAGTGGCCCGGAGAATGTTTGCCCGGCGTTTTCCAGAGGCCGAGTTGCAGGGCAAGACCCTGAAGGAAATGATGGGCATGGAGGGCTATCGGGTACGTGCTCTGTACCAACAGAAGGCTGAGGAGTATCAGGTCGGCTGGAAGGGGCGCCAATTCACGCCGGGAAAATTCGAACTGGGCGATGTGACCAACCAGATCTTGACCGCCACCAATGCGGCTCTGTACGGCATCCTTTGCTCGGCGGTACACAGCATGGGCTACTCGCCGCATATCGGTTTCATCCATTCCGGCAGTCCGCTGCCATTCATTTACGATCTGGCCGATCTCTACAAGGAGTCACTGTGTATCGACCTGGCTTTTTCGCTCACCCGTGATCTGGCCGGTCGCTACGACAAGCACAAGGTTTCGGCCGCATTCCGTCAGCGGGTGATCGAGATGGATTTGTTGGCCAGGATTGGAGAAGACATCCAGGATACGTTCGGAGGAGGCAATGCTCGTCGTCGTCGCAAATGACCTGCCGCCCGCCGTGCGGGGACGGATGAAGCTTTGGTTTATCGAACCAAGGCCCAATGTTTTCGTCTCTGGAGTCAAGGACTCGGTGGCTTCCACGGTTATCGAGTACCTTTACAAGCATTGCCCACCCGAGTCAGGGTTGATGATGTTCCGCTCCCTGCCACAGCCTCCCGGCTACGAGATCAGAATCATCGGCCCGCCCCGAAAGCCGATGACAAACATCTCGGGTTTACAGCTGGTGATCGAAACCCTTGTATCGAGTTGATTGGCACATATTGTGTGTTCATGTACGCTCTTTAACAATTTGTTGCTGTCTTCCCCACGCCCGTGGGGGTGTTTCCTGATGCAGGCCGCCCTCTGGTCCGATCGCCGCGTCTTCCCCACGCCCGTGGGGGTGTTTCCATCAGCGTGTCAGATGGAACCATCTTCATGCAGTCTTCCCCACGCCCGTGGGGGTGTTTCCGACTACACCGCAGATGAGGACAGCTGGGAAGAGTCTTCCCCACGCCCGTGGGGGTGTTTCTGGGGTGGGTGACGGTCTTTTCTTCCAGGATGAGTCTTCCCCACGCCCGTGGGGGTGTTTCCATGAAGCTGCACGCTCACCTGCTGGGCCGTCAGTCTTCCCCACGCCCGTGGGGGTGTTTCTGGCGGCGTTGTAGGTGCGGGTGTGGTCGAGGGGTCTTCCCCACGCCCGTGGGGGTGTTTCTACCGTATTCATCCGCTGCGGCCTGCGCCGCTCGTCTTCCCCACGCCCGTGGGGGTGTTTCCCCGGCGATATCATTCCAGTGGTCAGGGTACGTGTCTTCCCCACGCCCGTGGGGGTGTTTCTACCGTATTCATCCGCTGCGGCCTGCGCCGCTCGTCTTCCCCACGCCCGTGGGGGTGTTTCCATCATCACCGAGAGAGTGGGGGGAAGCTCTGTGTCTTCCCCACGCCCGTGGGGGTGTTTCCATTGTGGCCCTGCGCTACCTGCCCCTGGAAGCGTCTTCCCCACGCCCGTGGGGGTGTTTCCCATCGGTGCCGGGGGCAACCGCTGGGCCAGGGGTCTTCCCCACGCCCGTGGGGGTGTTTCTTTCATCCAGGACGCGATCCGGGAAATGAACTGGTCTTCCCCACGCCCGTGGGGGTGTTTCCCAGTAGCGCCCCTCGCTTGCGGGCCTGATGCTGTCTTCCCCACGCCCGTGGGGGTGTTTCTTCACCTGCTTCCGGGTGCTATATAGCTAGAGGGTCTTCCCCACGCCCGTGGGGGTGTTTCTACACCGGCCAGATCCTCACCAACGTCACCATCGTCTTCCCCACGCCCGTGGGGGTGTTTCCTGGATCGTGTGAGGCCCGTGCAGCCTAATACCGTCTTCCCCACGCCCGTGGGGGTGTTTCTGCGGGCTTGTCTCCAGAGGTGCGCATTGAGACGTCTTCCCCACGCCCGTGGGGGTGTTTCTCCGCGTCCGACGGTCGTGTCTGCACGGTGATCGTCTTCCCCACGCCCGTGGGGGTGTTTCTTTTCCAGTTAATGGGTCAGGGTATTGGATGCCGTCTTCCCCACGCCCGTGGGGGTGTTTCCGTATGAGAGGCACATGGTGCCTGTAGTGGTTCGTCTTCCCCACGCCCGTGGGGGTGTTTCTGACGAAGTACGGCACGCCAGTGTTCGGGTTGAGTCTTCCCCACGCCCGTGGGGGTGTTTCTCGCCCGCGATTTTCACCGCCAGTCCGGCGATGGTCTTCCCCACGCCCGTGGGGGTGTTTCTCGCGCCCGGTGACGATCACATATCCCGCCGTGGTCTTCCCCACGCCCGTGGGGGTGTTTCCAATGCAGTAACAGGCAACCCCGCTTCCCAAGTGTCTTCCCCACGCCCGTGGGGGTGTTTCCTCACGTCCGGCGTCAAAGATGCCACCCAGCCGGTCTTCCCCACGCCCGTGGGGGTGTTTCTGACGAACCGCCCATTGCGGCGCTCGTCGATCAGTCTTCCCCACGCCCGTGGGGGTGTTTCCGACGCCGGGCATTTCCCGGGGGATCGCACGCTGTCTTCCCCACGCCCGTGGGGGTGTTTCCGACGCGTCGGGATTAAAGTGTACGCGCCAAGCGTCTTCCCCACGCCCGTGGGGGTGTTTCTCCCGCCGCCGGCCTGGAGGTGGCCATGGCAGCGTCTTCCCCACGCCCGTGGGGGTGTTTCTTCGGCGCCTTCCGAAGCAGCGAGGCCAATGAGGTCTTCCCCACGCCCGTGGGGGTGTTTCTTCATCTGCCATCAAGTTGGCCGCACACGCTGGGTCTTCCCCACGCCCGTGGGGGTGTTTCCCTGCGACAAGTTTGTGACCGCAGCATAACTGGGTCTTCCCCACGCCCGTGGGGGTGTTTCCGGCAGATGACCCACCGACTGATTCAGTACATCGTCTTCCCCACGCCCGTGGGGGTGTTTCCGGACGATCCACGGCGGGATATGTGATCGTCACGTCTTCCCCACGCCCGTGGGGGTGTTTCTGTGGGTGAGGATCAGGATGGCGGTCATGCTCGGTCTTCCCCACGCCCGTGGGGGTGTTTCCCATTTGGGCGTGAAAGGATCGCCACACATGCGGTCTTCCCCACGCCCGTGGGGGTGTTTCCGGGGCGCACGGCAGGCGGCCGCGTACTGCCCAGTCTTCCCCACGCCCGTGGGGGTGTTTCCCGCGGCGCCCAGGACTCGAAAACCATCAGGGAGTCTTCCCCACGCCCGTGGGGGTGTTTCCAAGATCCTGTCATTGACCGGTGAGGGTGCGGAGTCTTCCCCACGCCCGTGGGGGTGTTTCTCGCTCGCCTGAAGGACTCGGGCATGAGCTTGAGTCTTCCCCACGCCCGTGGGGGTGTTTCTGCTAGCGCATTGGCCTCAAAAGGCTTCGCTGGGTCTTCCCCACGCCCGTGGGGGTGTTTCCAGCGCGCCGTACAGCCACTCGCCGATGCGATCGTCTTCCCCACGCCCGTGGGGGTGTTTCCTCTTCGCGAACTGATGTCTGCCGCCCTCGACCGTCTTCCCCACGCCCGTGGGGGTGTTTCTTCCAGGCATCCGGTTCGTTAGCACCAAAAGCCGTCTTCCCCACGCCCGTGGGGGTGTTTCTGACGACTTACTACATCGACCTGAATGACCCGGGTCTTCCCCACGCCCGTGGGGGTGTTTCTCTCGGCCAGGGCGCATGTTGAGGCTGAGTTTTGTCTTCCCCACGCCCGTGGGGGTGTTTCTACACGCGCCCACCATTCGACCAGGCTGACGCGGTCTTCCCCACGCCCGTGGGGGTGTTTCTATCCTCTCTTCATCCGTGGCCGCCGACCAAGCGTCTTCCCCACGCCCGTGGGGGTGTTTCTCAGTCCGTGGGCGGCCATCCACGCAGTCTGCAGTCTTCCCCACGCCCGTGGGGGTGTTTCCATGTGATGCAGCACCGTGCCGGTGAGCAGGGCGTCTTCCCCACGCCCGTGGGGGTGTTTCTGTGACCGTCTGCCACGGCTTCCTTGAGGAGGTGTCTTCCCCACGCCCGTGGGGGTGTTTCTATGAGTCGGCAATCTGCTGCGTCCGAGGAGATGTCTTCCCCACGCCCGTGGGGGTGTTTCCAAGGCTGGCGATGGAGAAGCTGCTGATCGTGCGTCTTCCCCACGCCCGTGGGGGTGTTTCTGGTGGTGGCGGTCGTAAGCGTGATGTGGTCGTGTCTTCCCCACGCCCGTGGGGGTGTTTCTGGGACTGCCCCTGCCGCTACTGCCCCTGCCACGTCTTCCCCACGCCCGTGGGGGTGTTTCCCACCGCCACAGCCGCACCCGCCGTCATGGCACGTCTTCCCCACGCCCGTGGGGGTGTTTCCCCGGAGCGGGACGGCAGCGCCACCGATCAGCGGTCTTCCCCACGCCCGTGGGGGTGTTTCCGCCCGCCTGCAGCAGCTCACGCTCACCGAAAAGTCTTCCCCACGCCCGTGGGGGTGTTTCTGGTCGCGCCCCGCCTGGCCTGATTTTTCGAAGGTCTTCCCCACGCCCGTGGGGGTGTTTCTCAGACCCGGACTTACAAGTACCCCGTCTCCGTGTCTTCCCCACGCCCGTGGGGGTGTTTCCACCTGCACCCGCTGCCCGTGGTAGGCCGCCAGGTCTTCCCCACGCCCGTGGGGGTGTTTCTGCGGCCTAGTGGGCTCACCCCCGGAGAAGTACGTCTTCCCCACGCCCGTGGGGGTGTTTCCCGCCTGGCCGTTGGCGGCGTGACGGGCATCACGTCTTCCCCACGCCCGTGGGGGTGTTTCCTCGGCGGCCTGGATGGCCTCGCTGACCGCTTGGTCTTCCCCACGCCCGTGGGGGTGTTTCCTCCCTGAAGTTGGCGGGTCTGAGGCCCTTGAGGTCTTCCCCACGCCCGTGGGGGTGTTTCTCCATCACCGGCTGATTACAGCCCTTGCCTTGCGTCTTCCCCACGCCCGTGGGGGTGTTTCCGGCAAAGGATTTGAGATTCTCATGCCCGGCATGTCTTCCCCACGCCCGTGGGGGTGTTTCCGAGTCCGGAGAGTTGCACATCCGCCCCGGCGAGTCTTCCCCACGCCCGTGGGGGTGTTTCTAACCTTCAGCGCCGGGTGCTGGACGATGACCAGTCTTCCCCACGCCCGTGGGGGTGTTTCTGAGCTGGCCGGGCAGGATGATGCCGGTCTCGGGTCTTCCCCACGCCCGTGGGGGTGTTTCCCACGCTGGGCCTGGGGGTGTACCCTGAAGTCTGTCTTCCCCACGCCCGTGGGGGTGTTTCTGGGGACCGGCACAGCACGGACCTGGGCCGTCGGTCTTCCCCACGCCCGTGGGGGTGTTTCCCCAGCCCTATTCTCTTGCAGGAGAACTAGACCGTCTTCCCCACGCCCGTGGGGGTGTTTCGATTACCCCACCAATCAAAGAAAACGATTGGCCGTCTTCCCCACGCCCGTGGGGGTGTTTCCAGCGTCTCGTCCTGGCTGTCCACGGCCAGCCCGTCTTCCCCACGCCCGTGGGGGTGTTTCTCCGCGTTCATGCGCGTGCGGTGAGCCAGGACGGTCTTCCCCACGCCCGTGGGGGTGTTTCTCACGCGAGGTCAACCGGGCCGACCGTGGGTGTGTCTTCCCCACGCCCGTGGGGGTGTTTCTACCAGATGGGTCTGGGAGGCTCTCCGGGGGTGGTCTTCCCCACGCCCGTGGGGGTGTTTCCCAGCGGCTCGTCGCTGGCTCTCGGGGTGTAGCGTCTTCCCCACGCCCGTGGGGGTGTTTCCCCTGTCGGTGCTGTTGTCGGACTGGTATTGACGTCTTCCCCACGCCCGTGGGGGTGTTTCTGAGTAGCGGCGTGTTGAAGATCCGGCTGGCGAGTCTTCCCCACGCCCGTGGGGGTGTTTCCGACGCCCCGGCATTGAGAGCGGCCAGCCCAGCGTCTTCCCCACGCCCGTGGGGGTGTTTCTTTCTTCCTCGTCGATGGGGATTACGACCTGGAGTCTTCCCCACGCCCGTGGGGGTGTTTCCACCAACTCGCCGCCGAAGCGGCATAAGGAGAGGTCTTCCCCACGCCCGTGGGGGTGTTTCCGCAAGGCGCGGGAGAAGGCTGAGGCCGAGCAGGTCTTCCCCACGCCCGTGGGGGTGTTTCCCCCGCAGAGATAGGTCAAGCCCCTAGCGGGTGGTCTTCCCCACGCCCGTGGGGGTGTTTCCCCCGCAGAGATAGGTCAAGCCCCTAGCGGGTGGTCTTCCCCACGCCCGTGGGGGTGTTTCCGAGTAGCCCCGGCCCAGCCGGTTCATCACACGGTCTTCCCCACGCCCGTGGGGGTGTTTCTATCTGAGTCAGGCGCGGGAAGCGGACCAGTGAGTCTTCCCCACGCCCGTGGGGGTGTTTCCCAGCGCGAAGGTGCAGACGGCAATGAGGGGTCGTCTTCCCCACGCCCGTGGGGGTGTTTCCGCTGCCGGGTTCGACAGAAGCAGGGCGACGGGGTCTTCCCCACGCCCGTGGGGGTGTTTCCTGCTCCGACGACGGCAGAACGGGCTTGCGGCCGTCTTCCCCACGCCCGTGGGGGTGTTTCCGCCCTGGGTGAGCTGGTAGGGCACGGTCCGGTGTCTTCCCCACGCCCGTGGGGGTGTTTCCAGGTCGCGGCAATGGGCTACCCGGGCGCGGAAGTCTTCCCCACGCCCGTGGGGGTGTTTCCGACGACATGCCTCTAAAGCGGCGATGGAAGGCGTCTTCCCCACGCCCGTGGGGGTGTTTCTCGTCTATCGAGCGCATGAAAGCCCGATGGCAGGTCTTCCCCACGCCCGTGGGGGTGTTTCCGCGGCCTTGAGCTGGGGCATGTTCTCCCGGTAGTCTTCCCCACGCCCGTGGGGGTGTTTCTGACTTGTGACCAGACGAGCCAAGCCGCGCCCCGTCTTCCCCACGCCCGTGGGGGTGTTTCTTCACCTCGGACAGGTCTCCGGTCAGGGTTTCGGTCTTCCCCACGCCCGTGGGGGTGTTTCCCTGGCCCGGGCCGGCCTCTCGGTCAACGAGACGTCTTCCCCACATCCGTGGGGGTGTTTCCTCGGGCCATGAATTTGAGGCTGCCGTCCGGGGGTCTTCCCCACGTCCGTGGGGGTGTTTCCCTCACCGAGGATTAGGCGCCCTTTTGAAGGTGGTCTTCCCCACGCCCGTGGGGGTGTTTCCAGATGGGGGTGGCGGAACTGACCGGCGTCGATGTCTTCCCCACGCTCGTGGGGATATTTCTACGAAGGGGGTTATTTTTTCGGGTAACTACTCACACCCCCTGCCTGTCACTGTGTTTAGCGCACTCAAGAAGCGCCGGATGCTGCTGGCGTTGGAAACGACTTTATATTGGCAGGAAAAAACAGGAGTGACTTGGCCGCCCAAGGGCCCACGTCCGAAACGGATCCATGGTATGAGCACAACGGCCCCATGCCCGGCCAAGTCGTCACAGGTGTATAGCCGAAGGAAATGAAATGACCTGACGGCACCCCTGCCGCAACGTCCGCAACGTTTCGTGGTATGAGCACGACGGTTCGATGCGCTCGCCAAGTCCAACACGAGTATAGCAAGTGATCGAAGTGCAGATCGACGCCAGCGAGGTGACCGCCGCGCTGGAGCGCCTGGGTCAGGCGACCGGAGTCCTGAAAACCCATGATATGTTGGGATAAACCGTTCGGCTGGATGAGCCGCCTCGCCGACATCATGCGCTCCCCGCAGGTGACCTCGCCCATGTCGGTGGTTATCCTTACTACTACTTGCTTCCGGAGCGGGGTGATTCGTGAAATTAGTGGTTCAGGGCGCTCTGCTCATGCTGGCCGCCATAGGGTTGGCTGCAGCCTCGGTGGATCTGGCGGTGATGGTTTTGTTCGCTGCCCTGGGCGTGATCGTTACGGGCTTGGTCCGGGCGTTTTTGACATAAGCGGGTTCGGTGGTACACGGGTTCGAACTGGGTCCCGCGCAGAACCTCCATTTGCAGGATCAAATCCTTTCCATAGCGCCCATACCCCTCCCTCGATCTGCTGACGGATAACGACCTATAATTGCGGAATGTGGCTGCAAGAGATCCAACAGTTTGCCGCCGGGGCCGCCACGGCACCAGGCGTGGCGGCGACCATCCAACCTCTGCTGGGGATCCTCCAGCGGGTCACGGGTCTGGAGTCGGTGTTCCTCACCCGGATTTCCAGGGGCACTCAGACGGTCCTGTTCTCCCATAACACCGACCAGTTGCAGATCCTTGCAGGTATGTCGGCTCCCTGGGAAGACACCCTCTGCAGCCGTGCCTTGGCTGATGAGCGCCTGTTGGTCAATGATGTGGATGAACGCTGGCCGGATTCACAGGCCGGTAATGCCCTGGGCGTGAAGACTTACCTCACGTTCCCCATCCGTGGTGCCGACGGTACGGTTCAGGGCACCCTCTGTGGTGCCAGTTGTCAGCCGGTGGATGTGACGCCCGAGGCCATGGCCATCGTCGGCATGTTTGCCGAAGTCATCTCCGCACAGTTGCTGCGAGAGATCAATCTTGATACCGCTTACCATCGGGCGGAGCGGGCCGAGGCGCTGGTGCACAAGATGGCCATCGCCTCGGAGATCGGCAATCTGTGTCTTGAGGCCCGCGATCTTCATCAGACCCTGAAGCAGGTGGCCCGGCGTCTGGAGGCCGTCCCGGTCTGGCGGCATGTCGTTTGTTTTCGCATGCAGGCCGGCCGCCCCGTGGTGGACGAGGGGCAGCAACCGGGCGATTACGAGCAGCTTATCAGGGTGGTGCTGGAGCAGTTGGGCGATTCGGTGCAATACATGCACTCCAGAGACAATCCCCCCTTGCTGCAGGGGGCCGAGCAAGTGGAGGTCACTGCCGAGTTGCGGGCCAGGCTGGGTCTTGGCGGCAGGGGAGCGGTGGGTGTGCTCACCGCGGCCACCCATAAGGATCTGGAGGGCGGCATCCTGATCCTGGCGGATGAGCCGGTGGCTCCGACCGGGGGGGATGGTCTGTTGCTGATTGCCGTATCCAACTATCTTTCCCTGCTGGCGATCCGGCTCAGGGATTACGAACAGCTCCAGGCCGCCAATCGTGAGCTGACTCGTTTTGCGCTGAATGATCCCCTGACGGGGCTGCCCAATCGCCGTTATCTGTTCGAGACGGTCCAGCGCCTGGTGTCGCAGGCTGCCCGGCTGGGGGAGTCGGTGGTGGTGCTGTTCATCGATCTGGACGGTTTCAAGCAGATCAACGATCGTTTCGGGCATCGTAGCGGTGATTATTTTCTGGTGCAGTTCGGCCGGCGTCTGAGCGCGGCCTTGCGGGAGGGTGACTTTGCCGCCCGCTATGGAGGTGATGAGTTCGTCGTTCTGGCGGTGACGCCGGGTTCGGGTGAGGATGCGGTGTCCCAACAGCAAGCAAGGCAATTTGCGGACCGTATCGGTCTTGCCCTCATGGGAACATTCGACTTGGAGGGGGCGGTCATCGACTACAGGGGACCCAGTATCGGTGTGGTGATCTGGGACTCGGACGAGGACATCGAGGCCTTGCTGCATCGAGCGGACAAGGCCATGTATGTGGAGAAGATCCGGCGCCGCGGACCGCCGCCGTTCACCGGCCCTCGGTAAATCGGGTCAATGTCCTGCGAAACGCCCATGATTCGCAAGGATGGCGGCTGCCCAACATCGTACCTGCCGTAATGGGGCATCACGGACGATGCCCTGCCTCGGTGTGATCCGGGATCTCTATGGTCGAGACATCAGTTCCGCTTCGGCAAGGCGGAAATAGAGGATCGCCAGGGCCGCGGCGAAGATCAGGTCGAATAGCGCAAACCATAGCAGCCCACGCAGGGCGGCGCCGCCGAACAGTGCCATGAGAAGAAACAGCGTCCCCATGCCGAATCGTCCCAGTATCCCCACCATGTTGGGCCATCGGGTTTTCAGGGGGGATAGCCAGCCGGGCAGGTAGAGCATCACCGCCAGCAGCAGCATGCCGCCCCAGGCACGGAACATGTGCATCGTCTCTTCCAGTGGCAGGCCGGCGGCCCGTGCCAGAGTGGTGGGGGACAGGATTGCCCATAGGCCGACCAGGACCAGTAGGAGCAGGTTGATGCCCAGTACCTGACGGTAGCGCTTTTCCAGGGTGCGGGCCTGTCCCCGGGTCCAGCCCAGATTCAAGGTGTGATCCATGATTGCAGCCCTCCGCGTCAGAAGGTTCTCAGGTAGGCCAGCACCGCTGACCGCTGGGCGGCGGTGAGACTGGCGGTGGCGTAGTCATGACCGCCATTGCCGTTACCCGGCAGGCGTGTATCGAAGCAGAAAAATCCCGTCGGAACCGGCTCTTCCGGATCACAGGGCGGGGAGACGAATCCCACCCGTTCCGGGTCCAGGATGTCGCTTCCCCGCAGGAACGTGGTGGGTCGTTGTTCCGGGGGCAGTAGCAGGTGATACAGGGTGGGAACCGAACCGTTATGCAGAAACGGTCCGCGCAGCCAGAGGCCATCCAGGGGATGGTTGGCATATCCCTGGGTTTTCACGAACGCCCTGAAGCCCAGGTATTCCCGCTGGGCCTGCCGGAAGGATTCCGTGTAGGAGTCCAGGCGGGCACGATCGGTCCCTATCGTCTCAATGGGCTCCACCTGGCCGAGACGGTCTCCTTCAAACACATAACCCCGGTCGCCCTGATGGCCGTGACAGGCGGCGCAGTGTTCCATGTACAGTGACTTGCCATGCTCCAGTACCTGTGGGGGCACGGGCTCGGGCATCAGTCCGGGGAGGGGGCTTGGAGGAGGAGCCAGATCCTTGAGCCAGTTGGCCACGCGTTGGATGGCCCGGTGGTCCGCCTCGGTGGCGGTGGCCAGATCCAGTCCGGCGCCCACTGCGGCGGAGAGGTTGCGTTCACGCAGGCTGGGGTTGTTGCCATCCCAGTGCAGATGCATGCCTTCCCGGGGGCCTTGGTGAAAGATGGAGGGGAAATCGGCTGCGCCGATGCGCTCTTCGGGGCTCAGTTCGGCCCAGGTCTGGCGCAGTTGAATGAGCTTGTAGGGGTTGAAGGTATCGACCCGGCCCGGACCCCAGGCCGGTTGTCCGGCCATCATGGGTCCCAGTCGCTGGGCCTGCATGATGAGTCCTTCCCGCAACCGGGGCAGGACCACCCAGCGCCAAATCCGTCGTTCCAGCCTGCCCAGTGGCCCGGTGTTCTCTTCCAGCACGGGTAGCAGTTGATCCGGTGCCAGGCGTTCATCAGTGGCGATGTGGCCGAGAAAGCCGATGAACCGGTGCAGATCCAGGTTGTTGGAGGGCATGCCGCTGACCCGGTGTCTTTCTCCGGTCGGTGCGAAGATGTCCGGGGTGTCGGAGCCGGGGGCACGCCAGGTGCCGGTGTGGCAGACCGAGCAGTTGAACCAGACCAGATCCACGCCGTTGACGCGACGCTGGGAGAGGCCGATGGGCAGGTCCGCCGGGCGGCCACGCCGATCGTATTCATAGAGAAAGCCGAACGCGGCGTAGGCCCCGTCTCCTTGCGACAGGGCGGTTTCGAAGGTGTCGGGAAACAGGGCCGGCAGTGTCTTCCAGACCCGCGCGGGAATCCCGCTGCTGCGTTCGGCACCGATGGAGCCGTGGTGAAAGTGTGCCAGGTCCGAGCGGTAGTGGGGGGTGGATTCGCCGGTATAGCGTATCAGCGCCACGGTGCCCACCAGCAGGATGATCAGGCCGATCACCAGGGCGATGATGAGGATCACGGCCAGCGGCAGGGTCCACCAGCGCCGGCGTGCGCGGGCCGCTTCGACGGCCGTGAGATGGGTATCCGCAGCCATGTCAGTGACCCTCCGGTTCGGGGATGCGCAACTCGGCCCGGGTGCGATAGATGCTCATGATGTCTTCGATCATGGCCTCACGGCTGGGATACCGTGCCTGCTCATAGCAACCCATGGGGTTCTTGGGGGCGTTGGTGAGGCATTTGTTGCAGTAGGTACAGGGGCGTTCCGGTAGATTCCGGCCGGCCCGCCATTGCTGCACCAGATCGGGATTGGCCACCAGGGAGCGGGCGATGGCGACACCGTCGCAGGCACCTTCGCTCAGGGCGGCGCGGACGAAATCGGCGCTCTGGTAACCGCCGGTGGTGATGACGGGGATGTTCACGGCCCGTTTGATGGCCCGGCATTCGTCCAGACTCACGCCCTCGATGGGCAGGCCCCGCTGCATGCGGTGCCACAGCCAGCGGAACAGGGGGCGCAGCAGCGGGTAGCGGAACAGCAGGTAGTTGCGAAATCCGTTGACGCCGGCGGAGATCATGGCGTCGTAGGTCACCGCCAGTGTTTCCAGGGGGAGTTCGCCGGGTGGGTTCAGCGGGTGCGGGAACATGGCCCCGGTGGACACGTGAATGGCATCCGCGCCGGTGGCCTCGCACCATCGGGCCACCTGTATCGTGTCGGCCAGGGTATTGCCGGGTTTCTCCCAGGGCAGCACCTGATTGCGGTCGATGGCGCTCAATTTGACCTGCAGATGGAAGTCGCGCCCCACGCGCCGACGGATCGCCTCGATCACTTCGAGCAGGAATCTTGCCCGGTTGGTGAGCGAGCCGCCGTAACGGTCGGTGCGGTCATTGATGGCCGAGCTCAGGAACTGGGTGAAGAGATAGCCGTTGGCGGCGTGCAGTTCGACACCGTCCAGCCCCGCCTCCCGGGCGCGCCAGGCCCCCTGGGCGAAGGCATTCACCAGGCGTTCGATCTCACCCTCGCCCATGGCGCGGCAGAGAAAACCGTGCAGGGGTTCCTTGCGGTGGGTGGGGCTGGGGGCGGGGCGATGCTGGTTGTGAATGCCGGGGAGGTCCATCTGTCGCCCCGAATGGCTCAGCTGGAGAATGAATCGGCAGTCGTGACGATGCACCGCTTCCCCCAGGCGGGCCCACAGGGGAATGAAGTCGTTGCGGTGGATGGTGGCATATCCGGCGATGATTCTGCCGTGCATGGCCACCGGCACATAGGATGACAGGATGGCACCCACGCCGCCTTGGGCGAAGCGACATTCCCAGTTGATCCGGGTCTGGGTCAGGGAGCCGTCTTCATTGTCGAAGCGTCCCGAGATATTGGAACGTAGAATCCGGTTTTTCAGTGTCAGGTTGCGAAAGACCAGCGGGGTGAAGATCGGGTCCTGATCCGGGCTCATGCCTTCATCCTCCCTGCGCGGGTCTCTCCCCCGCCTTGCGCCAGGCTTCGGAGAGTAGTCGGGGCACCCAGGCCGCCGCGGGGCAGTGGCTCCAGGTGTGGGTGAGGAAGGCGATGTCATGGCGCAGGCTGCGCGCTCTGGCCGTTTCGAGTCGAAACAGGGCCAGGGTGCCGGGGGCGAAGGAGCCTGCCCCGTGGTTGCCGTGCGTTCTGGCCTGACGCAGCACCGTTTCCGGCGCCACCAGACAACGGGAGGCCGCGGCGGCGGGTGTGATGCGCGCGAGGGCGTGGGGGTGTTCCACAACCAGCTGACGCATCCGTTCCAGGGCCGCGACCAGGTTATGCAGCGCAATGGCGGTGGCATGTAGTGCGGTGGCGTCCCTTTGCACCTTTTCCGCCAGTCGGGCACGTGCCTGATCCACGTCGCCGCTCCGCCGCCAGCGCCATTGGCGCCAGGGGTTGAGGGTGCGGGCCGCCCTGTCCAGCAGGCAGGCATCCTGGTAGCTCTGCGGGTTTGCCCGGTAATCGCCGTTGAACCGCCGTCCGATGATTCCCTGTACCAGTACCCCGGGTCCGTCCGGGGCATCGCCCCGGGCAAGATAGGCTGCCAGTGCCTCCAGGTCGGCCTGGGAGCATGGCGGTCCTTCCAGGTGCCGGGCCAGGGTGGTCTGGGTGGCATTGGGACGCTCATCGCCGATGGGCGCCACCGGGGGCAGAGGGTGGCCGTCCAACTGCAGATGTCGCCGAATGCCCCTTGCAAGCCATCGATTGAGCCAGGGACCGCTGGAAAGGAATTCACGGTCCAGACGCTGATCCCGAGCCAGTTCCAGGATTTCCCCGGGTTGTTCCACCCAGAGCAGGTCGATCAGGCCTGCCAGCTTCAAGCGTCGGGCCATGGCTCAATCCTCCGTCCTGGCCCAGGGGAAGAACACGTTGCGTACATCGGCAAAATGGCCCTTGAGTTGGGGGCAGTGGCGGGCGATGACGGTGCGCAGG
This sequence comes from Ectothiorhodospira shaposhnikovii, assembly GCF_022227765.1. GTDB lineage: Bacteria > Pseudomonadota > Gammaproteobacteria > Ectothiorhodospirales > Ectothiorhodospiraceae > Ectothiorhodospira. Next base: position 202,055 of record NZ_JAJMLZ010000001.1, read on the forward strand.
GAGTTGTCCCTGATCCAGTCGAAACCTGCGGGCGTGTAGATCTCCGGGCGAAAATCATCGGTGAAGAAACGGTCACTCTTGAGCCGTCGCGAGGCCATGAGGATGAAGATGCGAAAGGCGGTGTCGGAGAAGCCGAAGCCCGGTGGCGTGCCGTGTGCCTTGCATTGACTCTCCGCCAGGGTGCCTACCAACAGATCCACGTCTTCCACGCTGGCATAGACTTCCTGGAGTTCCCGTTGCCAGTGGGGGTTGTCCGTCAGTTCCTGAAAGTTGCGCGGGGCATGGCATTCGATATGGCGCCGGAATTCGCAATAGCGCGGTACTCCGTGTTCCCGGTCCCGCAACACGTCGATGGCCGCCAGGTCCAGAAACACGCCCTTGGTTCCCATGCGGTCGATGCGGCGCAGCCCGTTGGGGAAGTTGTGCAGGACCAGTGCGCCGGGATGACTGGTGCACAGGGAATACACCACGTCGTCAAATCCCACTTGGCGGTAGATCCGGGTGACCTCGCCGGCGGAAACTCCCGTCAGGTCCAGGTGAAGCAATTCCTGGTCGTCTTCACGGCGGCGAAACGAGTATTCATCCGGCATCAGTGAGTGAAGTCGGTAGACGGCGGCGAATTCCTCGGTCATGGCGTAGGCGGCGCCGTGGTGGTCGGCGGGGGAGCCGGGAATTCCGGACAGGATCTCTCCCTGGCCCACGCGTCCGAAGGCGCGATGGTACTGTTCGCCCAGCAGACCCCAGAAGTTGCCCCGCATGGCCATGCGGCCTTCCGGGGAGTTCATCAGTGCCGGTGTCCATTCCACGGTGTGGATCTTGGCCAGCAGGGCGGCGTTGACCAGCCGGGCCTTCTGGAACAGCCATTCGCCGGTGGCGTCCGGGTGATCAATGCGCAGCCGGTCCACGATGGCGTTGTGTTCGTGCACAAACAGGCGGTGCAGGACCGACAGGCCGACCCACCAGTTGCCGTTGACGCCGGCCAGTTCCAGATCCTTGGTCGGTTTGCCATGTTGGGTCTTGCCTTCGATCGGCAGGGCACCGTCGGGCTGCACGCCCAGCTTGCCATCTTCCAGAAAGGCACCGGTGGTGGGGTCGGTGCGAACCAGACGCTGGCGCTCCAGGGAGGAGCCGTAGATCTGGGAGGCGTCCCACCAGCTTGTCTCCACGTTGGTATAGGCGTCGGGTAGCCCCTGATCCTGGGGATGTCGCGTGTCGGCGTGGGCGCGCAGTACCGTCATCTTTCCTTCCGGCCAGTCATCTCCCTCGGGAAGGGGAATATCGTGAGGGGGTTCGTTCTTGTTGTTGGGGCCGTGGCTGAGCCAGTCGTGGACCATGAACTGAATCCAGGCGGCGGCCAGCACGTTGAGGTGGGGCACCGGAATGAACTCGCGCCGGGCCAGTAGCGCGTTGCTGATCAGTCGCGGACTGGGTTCGTAAAGACGGGGCGGCACTTCGCCGAAAGCGGCTTCGGGGGGCATGTTGCGGGCGAATCGGGTGCCGGTCATGCCCATCCACGGCTCGCTCATGTCGTTGTAGCTGCCGTCCGCCGTTCGCATCCCGCGTACATCGAAATCCTGGTTGGGGGGCACCGGGGGAGGGACGGTCTGGGTGTCGGTGAGGTTGTGTCGGCGGAGATTGACTCGATGACCCACGATCATCGCCATGGCGATGAAGAACGGCCACTGAAACCAGGGACGACGGCGGGCCAGGCGGGTGGTCAGCGTGCCCAGCAACCGCTCGTACCAGGAAGCCTGAAATGATGATCCTCGGCGCATCGCTCGCCCTCCATAGTTGGGGGATGATCAGGACGGGTTCGGTGTCTCCTTCAAAAAGGGTGGGGCAAGTTTCAGGCCGTGATTTGTAAAGCTTTTTTAAATCATGTGGTTGGGATTGATGTGGCGGTGGCGTGCAGGGGGGTGGGGCAATTTTGTCCCGGTGGCCCGATGGGTGCGGCGGGGTTACGGGAGGGCCGTTGATCCATCAGGAAGCGTCATCTGCCGGGTCTTGAGGCGGTCTGCGAAATACCACCTGCCCGGAGAGATGGGGCTCGGCCCTGAGAATGTCCCGCTTGCAGAGCATCTCCACGGCGTGTTCCGCCACCTCCGGGGAGACATGACGATACTCCGGTGGCAGCCAGCAGCTGATGATGCCCTGAAGGTTGTCGGCGGCCCCCGGATGGGCTTCCAGGTAGTCTTCTATGACTTTTGCAATGCGCTGGGGTGAGACACGGCTTGACGGGTTCAAGGGGGCTGTCCTCTTGGGTGCATGGGCTTTGAAAGCAAGCAACAGCCACACCAGTTTCGTTGCGGCCCTGACTCCCCGGGGGAGTGGCGCACCGTGAGTGTACAGGCCGGTTCACCGTCATTTCCCTTGGGTCGAACTCAACCCTCTGGGGCGATCTTGACCCGGTCGCCACGGATACCGTGTTTCTTGAGCAGCTTGCCAAATGCCCTTCGCTCCTTGCCGGCCATCCGTGCCGCCAGGGTGACGTTCCCCCCTGCCCGTCGCAGCATCACCTGCAGATAGCCTTTTTCAAAGCGATCGATCGCCTGCTTTTTGGCCTGGGTGAAGGGTATCGGGCTGTCATGGCTTGTGGCCGGGGTTGCGGCACCGGTGGGCAGTGCCGTCGGGTTGCTGAAGCAGAGGGCTTCAAGGTGAATCGGGCCTTCAAGACACAGCAGGCTGGCACGATGCATGGCATTTTCCAGTTCCCGTACGTTGCCGGGCCATGCATGATTCTTGAGCCACTCGATCCCCTCGGAGGTAATGCCGCGGCTGCCTCGATCGTACTGGGCATCGAAATGGGCCAGGAAATAGTTTGCCAGAAGCAGGATGTCGTCACCTCGTTCGCGCAGGGGGGGAACGCACAGGGTGAGCAGGTTGAGCCGGTAATAAAGGTCCTCCCTGAACTGATTATCCTGGATCTGGCCACTCAGAGAACGGTTGCTGGCAGCGATGATCCTGACATCCGCATGGCGAAACTCCCGTCCGCCCACCAGCCGGTATTCCTGGTTTTGCAGAAAGCGCAGCAGACTGACCTGTGCGCGCAAGTCCAGGGCGTCGACCTCGTCCAGGAACAGGGTCCCGTGGCGAGCCAGTTCCACCAGCCCCGGCCGGCGTTGATGTGCGCCGGTGAAAGCGCCCCGTTCGTGGCCGAAGAGTTCGGATTCCACTAGATCGGTCGGCAGGGCGCCGCAATTCATGGGGATGAATCCAGCGCCTCTGCGTGGCCCAAGGTAATGCAGGGCTCGGGCGACCAGTTCCTTGCCGGTCCCTGTCTCCCCTTGGATCAGGACCGGTATGTCCGAATGCATGACCTGCTCTATCGCCTTCAGCAAAGTGCGAAAGGGCGGCGAGTCTCCCACCAGATGAAGGCGCCGGAACCGGTCGGCCAGATCGACGTGGCATGCAGCCGTCATGACCCACCTCGGAGCTTGACCTTTTACCGAGTGTAGGTTCTGACCCGGGGGAGTCAAGGTCGAGCCGGGGCTGGGGCGGGTAATGTCGGCAGAATCAGTTATCATTGACGTGCTGATGCCTTGATGGCGCGTTACCTGGTATATCCGCCATGTCCCTATCTGTCTCTGGTCCCATCCGTCTAGGTCTGATGGCCCCTCTGACCGGGATTGCCGGTCTTTATGGCGAGGAAATCTGCCGGGCCGCCCGAATGGCCGTGGACGAGGTCAACGAAAGCGGCGGCCTTCTGGGGCGTCCCCTGGCGCTGGTGGTCGAGGATGACGGCAGTCAGCCCGAAACGGCGGTGCCCGCAGCCCAGCGCCTGGTGGACGAGCATGGCTGCGCGGCCATGATCGGTAATCTCCTGTCCAATTCCCGCATTGCCGTGGCCACCCAGGTGGCCACGGCCCGGCGCGTGCCCCTGCTGAATTTTTCCTTCTATGAGGGCAGCATTCACGAGCCCTTCTTCTTCAGTTTTTCCGCCCTACCCAATCAGCAGATCGAGCCCATGATTCCATTCATGGCCCGGCGTCATGGCGTGAAGATGTTTTTTGCCGGCAATAACTACGAATGGCCCCGGGGTTCCATCGATGCCGCCAAGCGGTCTTTGCTCGCCCTGGGGGGAGACGTGGTGGGGGAGGAGTACTTGCCCTTTGAGGCGAGTGAACAGGATCTGGCGATCCTGCTGGAGCAGGTCGGTCGATCCGGTGCCGATGTGTTCGTACCCTATTTTTCCGGTTGGGATCAGGTCAGGGTGTTCCGCCGCTGTGCCGCCCTCGGGCTGAACCGGCGCATGGCCCTGGCTACCAGCCATTTCGATGAGGTCATGGCCGGTCAGTTGTCCCGGGAAGCGCGCCAGGGAATCCATGTCGTCAACAGTTATTTCATGTCGGTGGATACCCTGGCCAACCGCGACGTTCTCCGGCGTCTGTCCGGGCTGCCGGGCATGACCGGTATCTGGCCTCGGGGTAATGGTGTCCTCACCCATTTCGGCGAAGGCACCCATGTCTGTGTGCAGGCGTTTGCCCAGGCCGTCCGGCAAGCCGGCACGTGCGCGACGGATGCATTGTGTTCAGCCCTTGCCCGTGTGCGGGTATCGGCACCTCAGGGGCAAGTGAGTATGGACCCGGTACTGCGACATGCCGAGATCAACGCCTATCTGGCACGCAGCAATGGTAACGGTGGTTTCAGCATCATTGAAAGCTTCGGTCCCATTCCCCCGGAGATTCCTGAACGCTATCGGTCCTCTTCCCCGGTACCCGGTTTGCCGCCGCGGACTCCGCTCGGTGCGTTCAAGACCACCGAGACGGTTGATCGGGCAGTGGGCGGGTTGGCCCGGCACATCCTGGCCTGGGCGGATATCGCGATCCTGACGGCGGATGCGCAGGGAATCCTGACCCACGTCAACCGGCGGGCCTGTGAACTGTTCGGCTATGAGGACGGCGAACTGATCGGGCAGTCCGTGCATCTGCTGGTGCCGCCGCACCTGCGGGAACGTCATGCGCTGTTTTACCGGCGATTCCTCGAAGGCCCGGAAGATGAGCGGCGGATGGCGGAGCGGTCGGAAATCACCGGATATCACAAGGATGGCAGTTTCCTGTCCCTGGAGGCTTCCATTGCCAAGTTCCATCAGCAAGGCGCCTGGAATCTGGTGGTGACCGTGCTGGATATCTCGGCGCGCAAGCAGGCGGAGAAGGAACTGCTCTGGCGCGCCACCCATGACGTCCTCACCGGCTTGCCCAACCGTGCCCTGATGCATGAGCGCCTGAGTAACGCCCTGGCACGCTCCCGCCGCCATGGTCTGAACGTCGCCCTGCTGCATCTGGGGCTGGATGGGTTCAAGCTGATCAATGACAGTCATGACCGGCAGACCGGTGATGCGTTGCTGATGGCGGTGACTCGACGTTTGCTGGAACAGGTCCGTCCCGGCGATACGGTGGCCCGCCTGGCCGGAGATGAGTTTGCGATCCTGGCGGAGCAGGTGGGTCAGCCGGCGGCCATCGCCGGTCTTGCCGAGCGCCTCAACGAGGCCATGCGCCAGCCGTTCGAGGTCAACGGAGTGCCGGTGATCGTGACCGCCAGCATCGGGGTGGCGACGGGGCAGGGCAGCACTCACAGTGCCGATGATGTCATGCGCTGCGCGGAGACGGCGTTGCATGCCCTCAAGCAGAAAGGGCGCGACGGTTGGCAATTTTTCAATGACTATCAGCATCACCAGGCCTTGCAGCGGCTGAACGTGACCCTGGGGTTGCGGGGTGCCATCGAGAATCAGGAATTGCAGGCCCGCTTCCAGCCCATCCTGTCTTCGGATCGCGGGCGGATTGTCGGGGCTGAACTGCTGCTGCGCTGGTTTCCTCCCCAGGGGGAAGTGTCTCCGGCCGTCTTCATCCCCATCGCCGAGATGAGCGGTGCCATTTTGCCCATCGGCCTTTGGGTGTTTCGGGCCGGATGCCTGGCCGAAGTGGAGTGGCGCCGTCGTTGGGGAACGCACGCACCGTATGTCTCGGTCAACCTCTCCGCCCGCCAGTTGAGTGACGAGTCTCTGGTGGATGACATGTCTCGCGTGCTGCGGGAAACCGAGGCCGATCCGTCCCGTATTGTGCTGGAGGTGACGGAGACGGCATTGATGGCGGATATCGACGCCAATCTTCTGGTGCTTCGCCGGCTGGCGGATCTGGGGCTGCGCCTGGCCGTGGATGATTTCGGCACGGGGTATTCCTCTTTGGCTCAGCTGACGCGTCTGCCGGTCAGCATTCTGAAGATTGACCGTGCCTTCGTGGATGGGATCGAAACCCGTCATGAGAGCCGCGCGGTGGTCAGGGCCGTCATCGGCCTGGGACGGTCGCTGGGGTTGACCCTGGTGGCGGAAGGGGTGGAGACCCAGGGGCAGCATCTGGAACTGCTCAACGGGGGATGCGGGTTGTTTCAGGGATATCTGTTTCACGCCCCCATGAAGCCGGAGGATTTCGTGCGCCTGATGGATGCACAGTCTGATTTTGATCATGGGGAGGATCAGGGCGAGGAAAGTTTCGTGCTGTATGTCAGTCGTACCGTCGAGCCGCTGGATGGCGATTCCCTGCAGGCGATTTTGCGAACCGCGCGCACCGCCAATGCCCGCTCCGGCGTGACCGGATTTCTGATTTATCAGGATGGCCAGTTCATGCAGATGTTGGAGGGGCCCAGGGCGCAGGTGGATGCGACGATGGCACGGATCCGTCTGGATCCCCGGCATGAGGATGTTCGCATCGTGGCGGAGGGGGAGATACGTTCAAGGGTGTTTTCGGACTGGAGCATGGGCTTCCAGGACATGTCCCGATCCGCGGGGGAACTGGATTTCAGCCAGTGGCAGCGCCGCACCATCAGCCTGCTGGAACTGGCCGAGGACGCCCATACCTGCTATGCCTATATTTCAGCGTTTGCCGGCAAGGCCGATACAGGTTTGGAAAGGGCTTATCCGACGGATGCGGAATAATCACCACCAAGCGGCATTGTACGCGCGGAAACCGGGTGTAAAATTTAGAATCATTATTAAAGTGGTGGATCAGGGATCTTTGGTTTGAAATCTCAACTCATTGATTTTAATTGTTATTAAAAGAATCATGCTCATTCAGATACCGGCTTAATGTTGGGAGTGCCGGTCTCGGAATGGTGGCTGTGCGCGTGTACTGACGGTGGTACGCGGTTTACCGCACCGGGATGGGATGCCTGTGAATGCATCGTTCCCACGCAAGTGGGAATCCAGTGACAGTCTGAATCTTCCTGACTCTCGCCTTTCAAGGGCCGACACCATGTGGAATCACCTGACCATCCGCACGCGCTTGATCGCCGTCACCGTGACCCTGCTGATCCTGATCGGTGTGGCCAGCTTGCTCATCGCCAGTCAGGGGGCTGGACGCATGGGCCACGTATTGGTGGACCATACCTTGAGGATGAAGATCGAAGGTGACATCTGGTCGGCGGGAAATTACGTCGCCGGCGAGTGGGGCACGCTGCGACTGGTGGACGGGAAACTGGTGGATGCCCAGGGCAGGCCGATCAATGACCGTTTCGAGGTGGTGGACAGGCTGGGGCAGGAGCTGGGTGTGCTGGCAACGGTATTTGCCCGGGACGGCAGGGACTTCACTCGGGTGACCACCAGTATCCGCCTGCCCGATGGGCGTCGCGCCGTGGGCACCCAATTGGGAGAGGCCAGTTCGGCCTTTGTGCCTGTTTCGGCAGGGCAGCGCTACATCGGTGAGGCCCAGATCCTCGGCGTATCCCATCTCACGGTCTATGAGCCGATCAAGGACGCCTCCAATCAGGTCATCGGCATCCTGTTCCTGGGCATTCCGCGACAGCAGATCGATGCCATCGTCAGTCAGGGCGTGAACCAGATGGTGACCCGCCTGGTGATGGGTATCTTGTTGCTGGTGGCGGTCGGAGTGGTCGTGGCCATTCTTCTGGCCCGGGTTATTGTCGGTCCCATCCTCCAGTTGTCCAATGCCCTCCACGACATTTCCCGGGGGGAGGGAGATCTGACGCGACAACTGGATGCCCGAGGGCGGGATGAGCTGTCCGAGTTGGCCAGGGCCTTCAACGAATTTGTCGGCAAGATCCGCGAACTGGTCCGGCAGGCAAGCGCGGCGTCCAGCCAGCTGGCGGCGGCGGCCGAGGAGTTATCCAGTACCACGGAGGCCACCCGCGAGCAGGTTCGGCGCCAGCACTCCGAAACCGATCAGGTGGCCACGGCCATGAACCAGATGACGGCCACGGTGCACGAGGTCTCCCGCAACGCTTCCGAGGCGGCGCATGCGGCGGCTTCCACGCGTCGGGAAGCCGCCGAGGGTGAGAAGGAGGTCAAGGAGACGATCCGTGCCATCGAGGCGCTGGCCAGGGAGGTGGAGAATGCCTCCCAGGTGATTACCCGGCTGTCCGAGGACAGTGACGATATCGGCAAGGTGCTGGAAGTGATTCGGGGCATTGCCGAACAGACCAATCTGCTGGCCCTGAATGCCGCCATCGAGGCCGCCCGGGCCGGTGAGCAGGGCAGGGGATTTGCGGTGGTGGCCGATGAAGTGAGAACCCTGGCCAGCCGGACCCAGACCTCCACCACGGAGATCCAGGCCATGATCGAGCGACTGCAGTCGGGCGCCTCCGGCGCGGTGAAAGCCATGGAGGAAGGCCGGGGCAGGGCGCGTCAGAGCGTGACCCAGGCCGCCCGTGCCGGTGAGTCGCTCAAGGTCATCAGCGGCGCCGTCAACAATATCAATGACATGAATGCCCAGATCGCCAGTGCCGCCGAGGAGCAGTCGGCCGTGACCGAGGAGATCAACCGCAATATCACCAATATTGCCCAGGCCGTGGAGCAGACTTCATCCGGTTCCGATCAGATTGCCCTGGCCAGCGACGAGCTGGCCAGGCTGGCGGCGGATTTGCAGAACCTGGTGGGGCGATTCAAGGTTTGATGTTTTACGCGGCAATACCGGGATTGCCGTCCACGCCCTTGAGCACCGGCTCGTTGAGGTCGGTGATGCGTACGGTTTGGTGGTCCCGCAGATAATCGGCTACCACGTCCCAGATCTTGCGGCCGGTGTCTCCCATCGGCTGTTCCTGCACGCTGGCCCAGCCCGCCACCACATAGGTGCCGTTCGGGTCGATGGGCTTGCCGTCCAGTTCCATGGCCGTGATGCGTTCGCCGATGTCCCGGGTGGGGTCGATGGCATAGCGCAGTCCGCCCACGCGCACCATGTCGCCGCCCTGCTGGTAGAACGGATCCTTGTTGAACAGGTTGTCGGCTACGTCTTCAAGGATGGTCTTGATCATCTCGCCGCGCATTTCATTGCGGGTCACCGCCGGGTAGGTGAGTCCGGTCTGGTCCATCACATGCTCGAAGGTGATGGGCATGCCCGGCAGGACGGTGGTGCCCCAGCGGAAGCCGGGAGAAAACGAGATCTGGGCGTCCACCTGTTCCATCAGGGCATCGCAGATGAGTTGGTCGAAGGTGCCGTTGAAGTTGCCGCGGCGGTAGAGCAGGTCGTCGCTGACCGCCAGCGCCTCGCCCAGCTTGTCCGCCATGCGGAAGGTCTCGCCGTCGAAGGTGACGGTGCGATGGCGCAGGTCTTCGATGTATCGGCTCATCTCCGGGTCGGGGTCGATCAGGTTGGCGAACACCGGCAGCAGATGGTAACGGTATCCCTCGATCCGGCCGTTGGCGAAGTTCAGGTCCAGGACGGCGAGGAATTTGCCGTTGGAGCCGCCATTGGTGACCAGGCAGGTGCCGCCGGCGGGGGTTCTGACTTCCAGGGGGGCCGGGACCGCATCATGGGTGTGACCGCCCATGATGGCATCGATGCCGTTGACCAGTCCGGCCATCTTGATGTCCACGTCCATGCCGTTGTGGGACAGCACCACCACCACCTCGGCGCCTTCGGCACGGGCCTGATCGACACTTTCCTGCATCTCCCGATGCCGGATGCCGAAGGACCACTCCGGCATCAAGTGCCTGGGATTGGCGATGGGGGTGTAGGGGAAGGCCTGGCCGATCACTGCCACGTTGACGCCGTTGATCTCGCGGATCACATAGGGCTTGAAGACTCGCTCCTCCCAGTCCACGTCCACCACGTTCTGGGCCACGAAGTCGATGCGTCCGGCAAAGTCGTTCCGCAGGATTTCCTGTACCCGGTCGGCGCCGAAGGTGTATTCCCAGTGACCGGTCATGATGTCCACGCCCAGCAGTAGTTGGGCGTCCACCATGTCCTGGGCATGGGTCCAGACGCCGGTGCCGGAACCGCCACCCCAGGTGTCACCGCCGTCCAGGAGCAGGGCACCGGGGCGCTGGGCGCGGATGTGCTTGACCAGGGTGGCCAGGTGGGCAAATCCGCCCACGCGGCCGTACTGCTCCGCCAGGTGGACAAAATCCAGGTGAGTATAGGCATGGGACCAGAGGTTGGGGTGTTCCAGGCCGTAGTGGTTCAGCAGATGCCGGCCCACCAGGTGAGGTGGGCGGCCCTGCATTTCGCCGATGCCCAGGTTGACGTGGGGCTCGCGAAAGTACACGGGCAGCAACTGGCCGTGGCAGTCGGTGTAGTGCAGCAGCGAGACATTGCCGTAGGGGCGCAGCTCATAGGGACTGCCGGTGGCATCCGGGCGGGGCAGGGTAGCGCCGTTGCCGTTGCCACGACCGCAGGCGGACAGGGCGAATCCGGCCATGCCGGCGGCACTCAGTACCTGGAGAAATTCTCTGCGGGTCAGGTTCATGCCTTCTCCTCACACGATGATTGAACGCGGGCCGGCGGATCCCGGCCAAAAGAAAGCCCGGCTTTTACCGGGCTTGCTGAATCTGGCAGGTGTCGTTTTATGTGTTCCTGCCTGGACCTGTGCCGGTCACCCGGGTCTGGTCTCTGTATTCCTCTTTGGTGGTGGTCACGGTCTAACCGGGACCCTTGGCGCGACAAACCTCCTGCGTACTTCCGTTCTACTGATGACTGATCTTCTTTGGATCAGCTGATGCGGACTTCGGTGGTGTCCGAATCACCCTTGTTGTCCACCCAGGAAAGCTTCAGGGTGTCGCCGGCGGCGGCCCCTTCGAACTGGAAGGACAGATAAGGGTTACGGGAAATGGCGGGACCCCAGTTGGCGGTCAGTACATGCTTGCCGTTGCACTCGGCCTTGACCTCGGTGATGAAATGGGCGGGAATGGTGTTGCCGCCCTGGTCCCGGCGCTGGCCGGTTTCCATGGGGTGACTGATGAGGGCACGCACATTGGTGACGCCGCCTTCGATCTGGGCTCGGACTCGGATGCTGGACATGGTGCTTTCTCCTGCGAATTCGCCTTGATGCCTCGGTTGCCGGGGGCTTGCCTTGCTTAGCCGCCGCAGCCGCCGATGGTGACCTTGACCTCCTTGGTGCCGCTGTAGAGCTGGCCGTTGGCCTTGAGTACCGCGACGATATCGGAGGTTTCACCCATCTTGATGCGGGTGGCAACGAAGGCCTTGGTGCCTTCGCCCAGCTTGTAGCTGGAGGTCAGGGGCGCGTTGTTGGCAACCGCCAGGATGGCAATGTCAGTAACGCCGGACAGCGTGGATTCCACGGTGATCGGGACCACGGCGCCGTTTTCGGCGATATCCGGTGCCCGGATGGTGATGTCGCCGCTGCTGTGGCTGTCCGAACCCAGGGCGGACTTGAGCGCATCACTCAGGGAATTGGCTTGGAAAGCGGCCTTGGGCCAGTCGGCGAGGACGGTACTGGGGGTCAGCAGGCTGGCACCCACGGCGACACCCACGGTGCCTGCCGCGAGGGTGCCCTTGAGAAACACTCGACGCTTGCTGTTCATGCGGTCTCCTCCACTCTCTCACGTCTCATGGTTGGAGATGCCCGGTTTCGGCTCGGGGTATGGCCGCGGGCTCTCTGGGGTTACAGCCTACCTAACTAAATCTTTTTTACAAGTAATTTTTAGTTATATAGGCGGGTTGATGTCGGTCAATACCTGGCTCCGGCTCAGCGATCGTCCAAAAACCGCAACGCGATGGCACGTTTGCTCCTGACCCGCTCCTCCACATGGGGGGTTAGATCCTGGGCGGTCAGGGCCATGTCCAGTTGCCTGACGGTCTCACGATACTGGCCGTGATGGAAATAATATTCCGCCATGCTTTCATGACTGACCGCCTGCCGGCCCAGGCGCGAGGCGGCATCGGCCTTGAGACGCAGCAACTCGGGCGCCTTGGCATCGGCCGACAGCAGGCCGTCGGCCACTTGCATGGCCCGGGTGTGGTCTCCGGCGCCGATCAGTGCCTGCACGTAGGTCTGGGTGACCGGCAGGTGTCTGGGGTAGATATCGTTCAGTCTTTCCAGAATCTGAAGGGCCGCCTGGTGGTTGGTGGGCCTGGCCGCCATGTGGGCCTCGGCCCGGGCCAGTTCCAGATACAGGTCCGCGCCGTCCTGTCCTGAAATACCCTGGAGCGCCTGCAGGGCCTGTTCGGTCTGGCCGCGCTGGATGAGCGCGATGGCGTAGCCGTAGCGCCTGGCGGCATCCTGCGGGTCGCCGCTCCGGTCACGGGTATGGAGGTCGATGACCCGGGCCGGGTCCTGCAGGGCCTGGACCCGGGCAAGGATCATGCGAAAGGCCTGGGAGTCGGTGCGAAAGTCCCCGCTGTATTGATCGGCCCGCAGGCGGCTGTCGGTGATGCGGTTGCTGGTCACCGGGTGGGTGCGCAGGTACTCGGGCACTGCCTCGCCGGCACCGCCGCTGAGCTGGAGCATGCGTTCGAAGAAGCCGGGCATGGCCTGGGGGTCGTAGTCGGCCGCGGCCAGAATGCCGATGCCGATCCGGTCCGCCTCCTGTTCGTTGGCCCGGGTGAAGTTGATCCGGGCCTGGGCACCGCCGGCCATGCCGCCGATGATGGCCGCCTGGCCCACTTCCGGGGCGTAGGCGCTGGCGATGATGCCGGCCAGGATGGCCAGCCCCGTGGCCAGGTCGATACGGGTGCTGCCTGCATAGGCACGGGCGATGTGACGCTGGGTGACGTGGGCGATTTCGTGGGCGATGACCGCGGCCAGCTCGCCTTCATTGCGGGCGGCGTCGATCAGCCCGGTGTTGATGCCGATGATGCCCCCGGGCATGGCGAAGGCATTGATGCGGGGGTCTTCCACCACCAGGAAGGTGAAGTTGGGGTGGGCGTCCGGGGCGCTGGAGACCAGTCGCTGTCCCAGGGCTTCCACATAGCCCAGAAGGACCGGGTCCTTGCTCAGGGGCAGGGTGCGGCGCACCTCCCGCAGCAGGGTGCGGCCCAGTTGCTGTTCCTGGGAGGGGGACAGCAGGGCGGAGGAGGGATCTCCGATTTCCGGCAGGTTGATGCCTGCCTGGAGCGGGCTGGCGACGGCCAGCAACAGGCAGAGCCCAAGGGTCAGGAATCCGCGCAGGACACCGGTACCCGGCTGACGGCCGGGTACCGGTCGGTTGGATGCGGGGCTTGCGCCGGCTACTTGCCCAGGCCGGGGGCCGAGGCGTAGGCATTCATGGTGGTGCGGTTTTCCCATAGTTTCGGCATAAGCATGGCCTCCGGCAGCATGAAGCGCCTGGACTGGTCCACCGGGATGGTTCGCGCAATCCGAACCACATCCTCGTAGCGGATCTTGAACAACTGCCCTGATTGGGGGCCGTCGGTCCGACGCACGATCATGCTGTCATCGAAGAGCCGATGCACGTAAAGGTTGGCGGGGCGCAAGCGCCGATGTTCGTCACGCAGCGTGACAGCATACTGGGTATCGGCGGCAAAATGCTTCTTGTCCACGATGAGGGTTCCTCCGCTTGGGACGGCCGGGCCGGTAATGGGAACAGTATCATGCGTGTTCCCGGTGAGACAGCGGCCCTGATTCTTCGTTCATTGGCTGTGGGAATCGTTCTCATATCCTTCTTTCCGCATAAGCTGGACGTTCAGAAGAATATCGCTATATTGTTATTGAGAATAAGCAAATAAGGAAGACTGGTGCCGGATGTCATGTCAAGGGACCGCCCGGGCCGGTTATTCCCGTGAAAACGGGAATCCAGTGACGGAGCATAGGTGCTGGACTCCCGCTTTCGCGGGAGTGACGAGGTTGGGTGGGAATGGCGGCTTCCCCAAGTTGTTCTGGTAGGCGGATAAAAAATACTGAAGTTTCCCCTGTCCGATGACGGGAAATTTCGTGAGATGATCGGGGTGGGCGCCGGCGGGACCTCGCGGGTTGCCGGCGAAGATGCCCCCAGACCACTTGATAGACGAGGAGAAAATCGAGATGTCCGATTTTGACCAGGAACTGGATGCCTCCGGGCTGAACTGCCCCCTGCCCATCCTGCGTGCCAAGAAATCCCTGGCCTCCATGGACAGCGGTCAGGTGTTGCGGATCATCGCCACCGACCCGGGCTCCGTGAAGGACTTCGAGGCCTTTGCCAAACAGACCGGTAATGAACTGCTGGAACACCGGGAAGAGGGCGGCAAGTTCCTCTTCTTGATGCGCAAATCCTGATCCGGGGAGCCGTCCTGCCGCGCCATGGCCGCGGCAGGACGCACACCCCGGGCAGATCATCGTCAAAGGCATAACGGAGGGGATGCCACGTGTCCGAGAAGAAGCTGGCCATCATTGCCACCAAGGGAACCCTGGACTGGGCCTATCCGCCTTTCATCCTGGCTTCCACCGCGGCCGCCCTGGGCTACCAGGTGCAGGTGTTCTTCACCTTTTACGGCCTGCAACTGCTCAAGAAGAAACCCGATCTGAAAGTGACCTCCCTGGGCAATCCCGGCATGCCCATGCCGATGCCCATGCCGGTCCTGCTGCAGGCCCTGCCCGGCATGCAGGGCATGATGACCCACATGATGAAGCAGAAGATGAAGTCCAAGGGTGTGGCCAGCGTGGAAGAACTGCGCGAGATGTGCCAGGAGGCGGAGGTGAAGATGATCGCCTGTCAGATGACGGTGGATCTGTTCGACATGTCGCGGGACGACTTCATCGACGGCGTGGAATACGGCGGTGCCGCCACTTTCTTTGAGTTTGCGGGCGAGTCCGACATCTGCCTTTTCATCTAGCGGCTGCCGGCCTCTCCGTACCCGGAAAATGAACTACACTCGCTGAACGCTAATAGTTGACAAATTTGCTTGGGTGTAAGGATATCTCCCCGGGCAATGAAAGACGAGGTACGCCATGGCAACTTACGCCGAAATGCAGCAGATATACGATGATATCCGCAGCGACTTTCGCTATGACCACGAGCTCAACGGGTGTCTGAACTGCGGGATCTGCACCGCCACCTGTCCATCGGCCCAGTTCTACGACTACAGCCCCCGGGAGATCGTCCAACTCCTGTGGACCGAGAACGTGGAGCAGGTGTACGACGCCATGCAGGAGAAGATCTGGGCCTGTGCCCAGTGCATGACCTGCGCCGCGCGCTGTCCCTTCAAGAACTCCCCCGGTGGCCTGGTGGCCATCATGCGGGAGGTGGCCATCAAGCATGAGATGCAATCCGCCAAGGACGTGCTGCGGCCCTTCGGTCGGGTGATGCTCAAGCTCATCACCACCGGCAACCAGCTCTCTCCGGACATGATCCAGCCGGATCACTTCCCCGACTGGGGACCGAACATCCAGAAGGTGGACGGCGACCTGCGCATCCTGCGCAAGGCCATCCCCATGAAGACCCTGCAAACCACCGATACCGCCTGGGAAATCTCCCTGAAGACCTCGGTGGAGATGTACACCATCTGGGAGATGACCGGGGTACTCAAATCCCTGGAACTGATGGACGAGAACCTGTTTGACGTGATCGAGGACTTCATCGACGAGAAGCGGGAGGAATACGAGGAATGGCTCGAAGAACAAGAAGAAGACTGAGCCGGATCCTTGCCTGAGCACCAAAGCCGAGCGTAGTAGAGGAGTGGCACACATGAGTTCCAAGAAGAAAGATCATACCCCCGGCGGGCACAATGCCACCGCCGAAGGGGCCGGCCCCGGGGCCATGAAGCCCGGATTCCACAATACCGATGGCCAAGGCGTGGCCGGCCACGGCTCCTTCTTCCAGCAGACCCAGCTCTCCCGGGACGAGGCCGTCAAGGCCACCGACTGGGTGCGCAAGCATGTGGATCGCCGCACCGTCGATCTGGGCGACCGCATGGATGACGTGCGCGAACACATGTACGAACTGGAAAAGGAAGGTCACATCATCATTCATCGGGTGGAGGACCAGCATGAGCCCAAGAGGGTGAAGACCCTGTTCGGCTGGGACAAGAAGATCCCCACCCGACAGCTCTGGCATCACAAGTCCTGTGGTCAGTGCGGCAACATCCCCGGCTATCCCACCTCCCTGCTGTGGTTCATGAACGAGTTCGGCTTCGTGCCCGGCAAGGATTACCTGGACGAGACCGATCAGACCTCCTGTACCGCCTGGAACTATCACGGTTCCGGCATTGGCAACGTGGAGTCCCTGGCGGCGGTGTTCCTGAGGAATTTCCACCAGTCCTATGTGTCCGGCAAGCAGCACGGCCACGGGCTGGGCCACTTCTATCCCCTGGTTCACTGCGGCACCTCCTTCGGCAATTACAAGGAGATCCGCAAGTACCTGATCGAATCCCCCCAGCTGCGGGAGAAGGTCACGAAGATTCTGGACAAGCTGGGTCGACTGGTGGACGGCAAGCTGGTGATCCCCGAGGAGATCATCCATTACTCGGAATGGGTGCACGTGATGCGCCATCGCATCGCCTCGGAGCTGCAGAAGATCGATGTCTCCCACATCCGCACCACTGCCCACGTGGCCTGCCATTACTACAAGATGATCCACGAGGATGCCGTCTACGACGCCGATGTCCTGGGCGGCAATCGCACCGCCATCATCACTTCCATGGCCCAGGCCCTGGGCGCCCAGGTGATCGATTATTCCACCTGGTATGACTGCTGCGGCTTCGGCTTCAGGCACATCATCTCCGAGCGGGAGTTCACCCGTTCCTTCACCATGAACCGCAAGATCCGGGTGGCCCGGGAAGAGGCCAATGCCGATGTCATGCTGGCCAACGACACCGGCTGCGTCACCACCATGGACAAGAACCAGTGGATCGGCAAGGCCCATGACCAGAACTTCCAGATCCCCATCATGGCCGAGGTGCAGTTCGCCGCCCTGGCCTGCGGGGCGGACCCCCTGAAGATCGTGCAGCTCCAGTGGCATGCCTCGCCCTGCGAGGAGTTGGTGGAGAAGATGGGGATCTCCTGGTCCGAGGCCAAGAAGAACTTCCAGGCCTATCTGAAGGAAGTCGAGCAGGGCAACATCGAATATCTCTACAAACCCGAACTCGCTTATGGGGGGAATGCGTGATGCAGGATACCGTTCTGATCGTCGGTGCGGGACCCGCCGGCCTGTCGGCGGCGGCCCAGGTGGCCAGTGCCGGTTACAAGGCCGTGCTGGTGGAAAAGGAAGACGTGCTGGGCGGTGCCCCGATCATCTCCGGCTATGCCCGTCTGGTGCCCTCCGGCGAATGGGCCAAGGACGCCATCGGGCGCATGGTCAAGCGGGTGGAGGAAGACGGTAATGTCACCATCCACAAGGGTACCAAGGTGACGCAGCTCAACGGGGAGGCGGGCAAGTTCACCGCCAAGCTGAGCAACGGCAAGAGCGTCAAGGCCGGTGCCGTGGTGCTGGCCACCGGCTTCACCCACTTTGATTCCGTCAACAAGCCCGAGTGGGGGTTCGGCACCTTCCCGGACGTGGTCACCACCACCCAGGTGGAGCAGATGGTGACCGCCGGCAAGATCGCCTGTCCCTCCGACGGGCGGACACCGGAGCGGGTAGCCATCCTGCTGTGCGTGGGCTCCCGCGACCGGCAGATCGGCCGTGAGTGGTGTTCCAAGATCTGCTGTACGGTCTCGGCCAATCTGGCCATGGAGATCAAGGAGCTGTCGCCCAAGACCCAGGTGTTCATCTATTACATGGACATCCGCACCTTCGGTCTTTATGAGGACCGTTTCTACTGGAAGTCCCAGGAGGAATTCCGCACCAAGTTCGTCAAGGCCCGTATCGCCGAGGTTACCGCCGCGCCCGACGGCCGCCTGTTGCTCAAGGGGGAGGACACCCTGGTGAAGCGGCCCATCGTCATTCCCTTCGACATGGTGGTGCATGCGGTGGGCATGGACCCCAACATGGACAATCCGGAGATTTCGAAGGTGTTCGGCGTGGGTCTGGAGCAGCACGGCTTTATCGAACGGGGCGAGCATTACACCAATACCTGCGGCACCACCCGTCCCGGCATCTATTCCTGCGGGGCCGCCTATGGGCCGGAGACCATTGATGACTCCATCTCTCAGGGCATGGCCGCCGGCGCCCGCGCCATTGCCGACCTGCATGGCATGACACGCAAGGCGAGCTGAGATGCCCATGACCCAGCCCATCACCCCGGCGCCCCTGGCCATCCGCCTGGATGAGAAGGTGGTCGCCGGCAAGCTGGCGGCCCTGTTGGAGGACATGAGCGAGCGGGGGGGAGTGGAGCGCTATCTCACTGCCCTGGGCGGCAAGCACGCCTTGTTTGCCCGTGTCCTGCCCGAGGCCCGTCCGGCATCCCTGTCCGCGGAAGTGCCCCTGTTGTTGCTGGAATGCGTGTTTCCCGCCCGGCGACGACTGGGGCCGGTGCTGCGGGAGATGCCGCCGGCGGCCCTGGCCGAGGCCGTGCTGGAACTGGTCTACGGCCCGGGCCGCCTGCTCGGGCGCATGGAGGCCTTTTGTGACCGTCTGCCGGTGCCGGAGCGCAAGTTGCGGCGGGCGGCCTGGGATCTGGCGGCGGAACTGCTGCATTTTCGGTCACCGGAGACAATCCCCCTGATGACCCGTTGGGTCTGGGATACCGGGACCATGAGCGGTGCCGTGCGGGAGTTCGTGCCGGGCAGTGACAGTCTGCAGAGCCTGCCCCTGGCGCTGACACCGGAGGCCCTGGAAGGGGTGCGACAGTGGTTTGCCGAACATCTGACCGCCAGCGGCTTCTACCGGGATCTGCCTTTTATCACGGATCTGATCCTGGCCCGGGCCTATGCGGACTATGTGCGTTCCGTCTCCGGGGGATTGGGCATCCTGCAGGGGGATTTCGGCGCCCGACAGGATCCGATGGAGCTGGTGGTCAAACTGCTGGGTATCGACGAGCGGCGTGGTGCAATGGCCGCCGCGGGTCAAGAGACTTGGCATTAGGCAGGCCCGGCCTGACCCTGATGCGCGATGAGTTGCGGAGAAAAGCATGGCGATACATGAAAAATCCCTGATCGAACCGGAGCGCCTGCTCCGCCACGAAACCCTGGTGGTGGACGGCGTGGATGTGTCCGGCCACTGGAACACCATGATCACGCCCCGGACCATCACCGATTACGATGATGACTTCGAGGCCGTCATCCAGCGCTATCCCGGCGCGGAGAACGTGCACCGCTGCTGGCAGTGCGGTTCCTGTACCAATTCCTGCACCATGTATGCCCAGAACGTGCAGTTCAATCCCCGTTACTGGATCTATGCGGTACGCACCGGGCTCAAGGAGGAAATCATCAAGGACAAGGACATCATCTGGCAGTGCGTCTCGTGCAACAAGTGCACCAGCATCTGCCCCAAGGACGTGCGTCCGGAAGGGGTGATGAAGGCCCTGGCCCACTGGCTGGAGGACGAGGGTCACATGCCCAAGTCGCCGTCCCGGGTCTTTGACGAGGAGTTCACCGAGCAGATCTATGCCCGTGGCCGCATCGAGGACAGCCTGGTGCTGCTCAATTTCTTCAGGAAGACCGGTCAGCCCCTGGTGCCCCAGTGGCTGCGGGTGTTCGGCGTGCGTCTGATGCAGCATCTGCCGGTAGGCCTGGGGATGCGCTTTGCGCGCAATGTCCTCATTGCCCCCAGAACCCGCTCCTGGGGACGCACCGGCGAGGTGCTCCGGCAGTATGTGCGTGAACAGAAGGAGGCCACCCATGGCTAAGGTTGCATACTATCCTGGCTGTGCCCTGGAAGGTTCCGCCGGCCCCTACGACAAGTCCACCCGGGTGCTGGTGAAGGCCCTGGACATGGAGATGGTCAACCTCAAGGACTACAACTGTTGCGGCGCCATGGAAGTGAAGAACATCCATCCCATGCTGCAGACCTATCTGTCCGCCCGTAACCTGGCCATTGCCGCCGAACAGATGGGGCTGGACACGGTGATGGCCCCCTGCAATGGCTGTTACCACAACCTGAAGAAGGCCGAATACGAAACCACCACCTCCGAAAAGACCATGGAAACGGTGCAGGACCTGGCCCGCAAGGCGGGTGACCCGGTGTACAAGGGGAACGTGCGCACGGTGCATCTGCTGGAGTGGCTGATGGAGGAGAAGGGACCGGAGGGCATCAAGGCGCGGATGAAGAAGAGCCTGAACGGCATCCGCATCGCCAACTACTACGGCTGCATGTACACCCGGCCCCGGCAGATCTTTCCGGAGAAGGATCAGGGCCCCGGCTCCGAGTCCACCTACAAGCCCCACTTCATGGATGATCTGCTGGAGGCCGCCGGCGCCGAGAACATGGATTTCCCGCTGAAGACGGCCTGTTGCGGCGGTGCCCATACCCTGTCGGATTCCGATACCTCCACCCAGCTGGTGCTGAACCTGTTGCAGGCGGCGGAGGATTCCGGTGCCCAGGTGATCGCCACTGAATGCCCCACCTGTCACTCGGGATTGGAGATGCATCAGGTGCGCGCGGAGACGGAGTTTGGTATCAAGACCCATGTGAAGATCGTCTACTTCACCCAGTTGCTGGGCCTGTCCCTGGGGTTGTCGCCGCGCAAGCTGGGAGTGCACGAGAATGTCAGTGATTCCATCGGTTTTCTGAAGGACAAGGGGGTCATTTAAGGTTCATGGAGTGCAACGGCTGCGAATTTCATCCGGATCTTTACTACGACGACGAGTATCAGGTGTGGCTGCGTCGGGAGTCCGGAAACATCCTGACCATCGGGATGACCGACCTGTCCCAGGCCATCGCCGGCAAGATCCTGCATGTGCGCGTGCGCCGGCCGGGCAGCCGTCGCCCCGCCGGCAAGCCGGTGGCCACCATCGAGAGCGGCAAGTGGGCCGGACCCATCCCCAATTTCGTGGACTGCACCATCGTGGCGGTGAACGAAGCGGTGATGACGACCCCGGCCTTGCTGAACCAGGACCCTTTCGGTGCCTGGATCGCCAAGGTGGAGGTGCATGAACCCCTGGACCAGGCCCTGGAGCGATTCGTGACCGGGGAGGCGGCGCGGGCAGGTTACCGTGCCCGCGCCGAGCGGGACGACATCCACTGCGGACGGGGATGAGTGTCATGGGGCAGGCGCCGTCGGCAACCCTGGAGGACGTGGAGGCGGATCAGACCGTGGTCTTCATCATGACCAGCGGCCCATCCACGCCTGCGCGCTGTGCCACCCCCTTCTATCTGGGGGCGGTACTGGCCTCCATGGATGCCCGGGTGCATGTCTTCTTCACCATGGAGGGGGTCAGGCTGATGCAGTCGGGGGTGGCGGAGTCACTGCGCGCCATGGAGGGCGGACGCCTCATCATCGATTTCATCCGCGACGCAAAACGGGCCGGGGTGGTGTTGCATGTCTGTGAGCCGGCCATGCCCGGTTACGACATGAATCCGGATACCGACCTGATCCCCGAGGTGGACCATGTGGCCCGTGCCAGCGATCTGGCGGACCTGATCCTGGGCTGCGACAAGCTGATCACCTTCTGACCGTGGCAGGCCTTGACCTGCATCACCCAAGGCCGTCGCCGGTGCCGGGATACTGGATATACTAAAACAGGTAATATTCAAATAATCGAAAAAGGAGACCATCATGGGCGCAGTCAAGGGCTGTGATCTGCCGGAAGAACTTCACTACAGCATCGACAACAACGTCTGGGTACGCAGGGAGGATGACGGCAACGTGACCGTGGGCATGACCGCCTATGCCTGTTCCCTGGCGGGTCAGGTGGTGTCCTACACCCCGAAGAAGGCCGGCAAGGACGTGAAGAAGGACAAGTCCTGCGCCACCGTGGAGTCCGGCAAGTGGGTGGGCCCCGCCAAGACCCCGATCAGCGGCGAGGTGGTGGCCGTCAATGACGCCGTTTCCGCCAGTCCGGGTCTGATCAATCAGGACCCCTACGGTCAGGGCTGGCTGGTGAAGATCAAGCCCGCCGACTGGGATGCCGACGCCGTCGACCTCAAGACCGGCGCCGATGCCCTGGCGGCCTTCCAGGCCAAGATGGATGCGGACGGCTTCAAGGGCTGTGCCTGATCGTCGGCGACGGCCGACCCAAGCCCCTCTCTCCCTGGGAGAGGGGTTGGACAGAACCACCGTCAAGCAAGGATTCCCATGACCGACTGGTACCCGCTGGCCGCCCGTATCGAGGCCCTGGAAGATCTGCCCCTGAATCCCGATCTGGTGCGTCGTTTCCAGGCCCGGCATCCGGCCGATGGGTTGGCCTCGGATGCCCGGATCGATTTCTACACCCCCAGCTTCAAGTCCTACCAGACCACCGAGATCAGCCGCTGCGCCGGCCATGCCTGGCCCGCGGTGTCCATCACCGGTGCCGACTGCAAGCTGCAGTGCGATCACTGCAAGGCCAAGTTGCTGGAACCCATGATCCCCGCCCGTTCTCCCGACGCCCTGTGGGCACTGGTGAACCGGCTGGTGGAGGCGGGAGGGCAGGGCATGCTGCTGACCGGCGGCTCCAACCACCGCAACGAGGTGGAGTACGGCCCCTATTACGACACCATTCGCCGCATCAAGGATGAATTTCCCCAATTTCGCATCGCGCTGCACACGGCCCTGGTGGACGAGGATGCCGCCCGCTGCATGGCCGAGTCGGGCATCGATGCCGCCATGATGGATGTGATCGGTGCCCAGGAAACCATCACCCAGGTCTACCACCTGCGACGCAGGGTGGAGGATTTCGAGGCCACCCTGGAGCACTTGGTGAAGACCCCCATGAAGGTGGTGCCTCATATCGTCATGGGGCTGCATTACGGACGCTTTCTGGGGGAGTGGCATGCCCTGGACATGCTCCGGCGTCATACCCCCGATGCGGTGGTGCTGGTGGTGGTGATGCCGTTTCATGCCAATCCGAAACGGCCTTTCGAGACGCCGGATCCGGATGCGGTGGGTCGATTTTTCCTGGATGCCCGTCAGGCCCTGCCGGGGACACCGCTGCTGCTGGGGTGTGCCCGTCCCCCGGGCGAGGTGAAGGCCATGATCGACAGTTATGCAGTGATGGCGGGCATCAACGGGCTGGCCCATCCGGCCGAAGGCACCGTGGAGCTGGCGGCCCGCCTGGGATACCGGGTCCGCGTCATCCCCTCCTGCTGTTCCATGGCCGTGGGCGAGGAGGTGCTGGGGGATGAACGGGCCGGTCTGGAATTGGACCTGGAGGCCATCCTTGAGGATGAGCGTCGGCGCCGGATGCCCCGCGGGCTGGCCGGCATCCCCGTCGTCGCCCAGGCACCGGCCGCCATGGCGCGCTCATGATCCCAAGCCACTCTCCCCGGGGTGAGGGGGGACATCAAGGTCATGCAATGGGAGTTGGAGTGATGTCGGAAAAGATCAATCTCAGAGTCCTGGACACCGGTCTGCGCCGGGCGGCCGAGAACATGGCCTTGAACCGGACCCTGCTGGAATGTCATCAGGCGGGAGACAGTCCCCATACCCTGCGCTTTCTGCGCTTTACGCCCTGCGCCCTGGTGGGGTTCCATCAGAACGTGGAGCAGGAGTTGCGGGTCGATCACTGCCGGGTCGAGGGCATCGACATCCAGCGGCGCATCACCGGCGGTGGTGCCATCTATTTCGATCCGGGTCAGATCGGCTGGGAACTGTACGTGGATCGCCGTTTTCTGGGCACCGCCGACATGGGGGAGATAGCCCGCCACATCTGCGAGGCCGCGGCGGACGGCATCCGTCGTCTGGGCGTGGATGCCCGCTACCGTCCCCGCAACGACATCGAGGTGGACGGCCGCAAGATCTCCGGCACCGGCGGGGCCTTCGACGGCAACTCCATCATGTATCAGGGCACCCTGCTCATCGACTTCGACGTGGAACGCATGCTGAGGGTGTTGCGCATCCCGGCGGAAAAACTCTCCGACAAGGCCATTGCCTCGGCCCGGGAGCGGGTGACGAACCTGCGGGAGCTGCTGGGCGAGCCGCCGCCCCTGGCGCGGGTCCAGTCCGCCTTGGCCGAAGCCTTTGCCGAGGCCTTCCAGGTGGATCTGGTACCGGCGGATGACCTGAACCCACGGGAGCAGACCCATTTTGCCCAGGCCCTGGCGGAGATCGACAGCGAAGACTGGGTCTACCAGCGTCATCGCCCGGCGGGGGGCATGCCCCTGCTGGAGGCGGTGCATCGCTGTCCGGGCGGCCTCATGCGGGCCGGGGTGATGCTGGACGAGGCCCGGGACATCATCCGCCAGGTCTGGATCACCGGTGACTTCTTCATGAATCCCCGCCGCATGCTGGTGGATCTGGAGGCGTCCCTCAAGGAGACGCCGGTGGCGGAGCTGGAAGCGAACATTCATCGTTTCTTCGACGCCTACCGGGTGGAGATGCTGATGCTCTCCCGGGAGGACTTCCTGCAGGTCCTGCGCAAGGCCCTGGACTCCCGTGACCCGGCATCGACAAGGGCGGGGACCCATGCCGCCGGTTGACGTGCTGGTGGTGGGGCTGGGGCCCGGTGGCGGCAGCGCCGCCCGGATCGCGGCCGAGGGCGGTGTCCGGGTACTGGCGGTGGACCGTCGGGCCGTGGTGGGGGAGCCGGTGCAGTGTGCCGAGTTCATCCCCCTGCCCATGGGGCGTCATGCCCGGGATGCGTCGGTGTACTGCCAGCCCATCACCGGCATGACCACCTATCTGCCCTCGGGCATGCGTCACGACAGTGACTTTCCCGGGATCATGATTCACCGCGCGGCCTTTGACCGGGCCATCGCCCGGCGGGCCGAACAGGCCGGCGCCGGACTCTGGACCGGCGCGACCCTGGTGGGGCTGGACCCGGCGGCGCGGGTGGCCCGGATCCGGCGCGGGAAGGAAACCCATGGCGTCACTTACCGGGTGCTGGTGGCGGCGGATGGCCCCCATTCTCCGGTGGCGGCCCATCTGGGGCTGCCGGCCCTGGCCACGGTACAGACCCGGCAGTACACCGTGCCGCTGCTCAAGGCCCATCAGGAGACGGACATCTGGCTGTCCAGGGACTATCCCGGGGGTTATGCCTGGCTCTTTCCCAAGGGGACGGAAGCCAATCTGGGCCTGGGGATCGACAAGCGCCTGGCTCCGGATCTCAAGGCGCCCCTGGATGCCCTGCATCGGACGCTGGTGCGGGAAGGGCGGGTCGGGCCGGAGATACTGCGTCGTACCGGTGGGGCCATTCCCGTGGGCGGCATGCGCGAGGCCCTGGTCCATGGGGCGGTGCTGTTCGTGGGCGATGCGGCGGGCCTGACCCATCCGATCACCGGCGGCGGCATCGCCCCGGCGGTGATCTCCGGCGAGCGGGCCGGGGCGGCGGCGTTGGCCTGCCTGCGGGGCGAGGACGGGGCCCTGGCCGAGTATGACGAGGAGATCCGCGACCTCTATCAGCCCGGCCTGGACCGGGCCGTGATCCGGCGGCGGGAACTGATCGCCGCCTGGCGGGCATCGGCACTGGATCAGGACGCCCCCCACCGTCGTGGCTGGATCGCCTTTCCGGAATATTTGCAGGCCGCGAATCAGGCACACATACACGCACAGACCTCCGAGGAGCGGACACTCACATGAGCACTCTCGCCGATACCCGGGACATCCCGGTCAACTTCTATCGTCCCGATCCCTACCTCCGGACGCCCAGGATGCGTTCCCCGGAATACGTGCAGATGTCCACCGCCGCCGCCATCACCCTGGGGCTGGTCAAGGGCTGGATGCACCGTACCGGCTGTACCCATTGTCTCAATCTGCTGGTGACCTATCCGGAAGGCTGCCGGGCCAATTGCAGTTATTGCGGCCTTGCCCGGCATCGGGAGGAGTCCCGCGACTATGCCGACCGCAACTTCATCCGGGTGGACTGGCCCACGGCCCGTTACGATGACGTGATCGAGCGCATCCGCAACGGAGCCGATCAGGGACGCTTCGAACGCATGTGCATTTCCATGATCACCCACCCGGATTCGGACGAGGACACCGCGATCCTGCTGGAAAAATGGGTGAAGGCGGTGCCCCACATCCCGGCCTCCATCCTGTCCAATCCCACCACCATGGACCGTACCGATCTGGTGCGGTTGCGGGACATCGGTGCCCAGATCTTCACCGTGGCCCTGGACGCCGTCACGCCCGGGGTCTTCGAGCGCACCCGGGGCGCCGCGGTGGACAGCCCCCATCGCTGGGACACCTACTGGCGGGCCCTGGAGTGGGCCGCCGAGATCTACGGCCCCGAGCGTTTCGGTGCCCATCTCATCTGCGGCATGGGGGAGACGGAGCAGGAGATGCTGGCGGTCTGTCAGCGCATCCGTGACATGGGTGGGCACAATCATCTGTTTGCCTTCTTCCCGGAACAGGGTTCCCTGATGGAGGACTGGTCGCCGGTGCCCCGGGACCAGTGGCGGCGGGTGCAGCTGGCCCGTTTCCTGATCGACTACCGCGGGGTGCGGGTGCAGGACATGCGCTTCAATGGGCAGGGGCAGGTGACCGATTTCGGCCTGGATCGGCAGGAACTGGAGGCCCTGATTGCTTCCGGACGCCCGTTCCAGACCTCCGGTTGCCCCGGGCATTCCGACGACGAGATCTCGGCCTGCAACCGTCCCTACGGGGATTCGAGTCCCACGGACATCATGTCCTTCCCGTTTGCCCTGTCGGATCGGGATGTGGCATTCGTGCGCCGCCAGATGGCCGGCGAGGACATCGGTACCTTTGACCACGACGGCGAGGCTTGACCTTTTCTGGAATAAGTCTAGAGTTAAAGCTTATGAAAGAAGTCAGGATTGACCGGGTCAGTGATATCCGCAACGAGCTCAACCGTTACCGGAAGGGCAAGAAGTTCGATATCCGCCAGTTCAATCAGGTGGCACGCCTGGCCTGGTTGGGCAAGGTGGTGATGCAACCCCTGGACCCGGACGACAAGGATTGCGAATCCTTCCTGCTCTATGTGGAAGCGCCCGACCCTCTGACGGCACACTGCCTTGAGCCGGATGAGGATCTGGTGGGGCGGATGCACATCGTCGATGGTCAACAGGCCCTGGCCCTGGTCCAGATCCTCAAACTGGGGATGGAGGAACGGGTCAGGCTATACGAGGAGCTGGCGCACAGTGATTTCTACTTCAGGCACTTTTCGTGAACAGTCAGGCATGAACCGACCCACCATTCAATCCCGTCTGGATCGCAGGTTCATCGTCATGACATCCCGGGAGTCACTGCTGTCCGACCTGGACATGGTGGCCCCCATCGGCTGGACCCGTGTGGTGGCCACGGATCTGGCGGAACTGGGCGACTGGAACGACATCCTGCTGCACCGCTTTGTGCTGCTGGACCTGGATGAGGACGGTACGTTCGATCCCCTGGACGTGATCCGGACCCTGCGGATGGAGTATCAGATCAACATCCCGGTATTCTGCTTCGGCGGGAACGAGGACCTGCAGGATCAGATGCGCCTGGCACGGGCAGACCGTTTCTTTACCCGGGACGAGATGCTGGACATGCTGCCCAGGTTCTTCGAGCAATACGGCTGGGGCGGGTAGGGGTCAATCACCCCACTCAGGTGTGCTCCCGTACATCCCCAGACGGAGGTCCATGAACCAGACGCCATTGATCCCGGGGCATGCCACCCAGCCAGGCACGGTTGCGTATGCCCGGCTTCACGCCCCCGCCGACACGGCGGAGGGGCATTTCAGCGAGTTTCCCCATGAGCGCCTGAGGCTTTCCAGTCTGGGTGTCGGTACGTTCGGCGGAGCGCCCGATCCGCTGGGAGATGCGGCCATTGCCGCGGTGGTGGCCCGGGCCCTGACCCGCGGCGTCAACGTGATCGACACGGCGGCCCATTACCGTTACGGCCGTTCCCTGGCCGCCGTCGGTGCCGGGGTGCGCACGGCCCTGGCCGCCGGCGTGCCCCGGGAGGCCCTGTTCCTGATCTCCAAGGGCGGTTTTCTGACCTGGCGGGGTGGGCCGCCCCGGGACCGGGATGCCTGGTTTGCGGCGGAGATCGAGGCACAGGGGCTGGGTACCCGGGCGCTGCTGGCCAAGGGCGGGCACTTGCTCACGCCCGAATACCTGAATTATCAGCTGGAGCTGTCCCGTCATCTCATGGGGGTGGCAACCCTGGATGCCTTTTTGGTGGATCAGCCGGAAGTGCACATCCCCGAGTGCGGCAAGGAGGAAACCCACCGGCGACTGGAGGCGGTCTTTGTCATGCTGGAGCGGGCGGTGGCCGAAGGGCGTATCCGCTGTTACGGCATCAGTACCTTCGAGGCCTTGCGGGTGGAGACGGATGCGCCGCTGTTTCAGTCCATGACGGCGCTGGTGGGGCTGGCGCAGCGGGCTGCGTCCACGGTCACCGGAGATGCCGGGGCCGGCCATCATTTCCGGGTGGTGTCCATGCCCTTCAATCAGGTGATGCCGGAGGGCTTCACCCGTTTCAATACGGCCACGGGGCAGGGCAACGTGGCGTCACCGGTGCAGGCGGCCCATCAGCTCAAGGTTTACATGCTGGCCTCTCATGCCCTGCTCAAGGGGCATCTGGCGGGACAGTCGGTGGCGGTGGTGGCGGAGCGCTTCGGGGATTTGCCCAATCCGGCCCAGCGGGCGCTGCAGTTCTGTCGTTCCACCCCGGGGATCGGCACCACCCTGGTGGGGATCAGTTCGCCCGGGCATCTGGAGGATGTGCTGGCCGTGGCGTGCCGGCCGGTGATGCCCCGGCAGGCCTATCTGGGGATGTACCAGCGTGCCGATGTATGAGGTCCGGGTAATCATGGGGGCCGGCCTGCCGGCGAATAGATGAAATTCATGCCCCGACATATTATGATCGAGCCTTTTCCCCTTCGTTCCGCGGGCAAACCCCACCTTGGGCTGTTCCGGGACGGAGTCAGCCCATAGCAGGCAAGCTTCTTATGCAGCAGGAGACCAAGACCGTGGAATTGACCGGTGCCGAAATTTTCGTCCGCTGTCTGCAGGAGGAAGGTGCTGATCTGATATTCGGGTACCCCGGCGGCTCCGTACTTCACATCTACGACGCCCTGTACCGGCAGGATAAGGTCAAGCACATCCTCGTGCGACATGAACAAGGGGCGGTGCATGCCGCCGAAGGTTTCGCCAAGTCCACCGGCAAGCCCGGCGTGGTTCTGGTGACTTCCGGTCCCGGCGCCACCAATGCCGTCACCGGCATTGCCGATGCCTACATGGATTCCGTGCCCATGGTGGTCTTCACCGGCCAGGTGCCCACCAGCCTGATCGGCAACGATGCCTTCCAGGAAGTGGATACCGTGGGTATCACCCGTCCCTGCGTGAAGCACAACTTCCTGGTCAAGGATGTCAAGGATCTGGCCACCACCATCAAGAAGGCCTTTTACGTGGCCACCACCGGTCGCCCGGGTCCCGTGGTGGTGGACATCCCCAAGGACATCACCGCCGCCCGTTGCGAGTTCAGCTATCCCAAGAGCATCAAAATGCGCTCCTACAACCCCACGGTGAAGGGGCACTCCGGGCAGATCCGCAAGGCGGTGGACCTGATCCTGTCCGCAAAACAGCCCATGCTCTATACCGGCGGCGGCGTGATCCTGGGCAATGCGGCCAAGTCTCTGACCGAACTGACCCGTCTGCTGAACTACCCCATTACCAACACTCTCATGGGTCTGGGTGGCTATCCGGCCTCCGATCGCCAGTTCCTGGGCATGCTGGGCATGCACGGCACCTACGAGGCCAACATGGCCATGCATCATGCCGACGTGCTCATTGCCATCGGCGCCCGCTTCGATGACCGGGTGACCGGCAACATCGAGAAATTCTGCCCCCATGCCCGCATCGTCCATGTGGACGTGGACCCGGCCTCCATTTCCAAGAACGTGAAGGTGGACGTGCCCATCGTGGGACAGGTGGACCCGGTACTCAAGGCCATGATCAAGGAGATCAAGGCCGGCGAGGCCCGGCCCGATCAGGAGGCCCTGGCCAAGTGGTGGAAGCAGATCGACGAATGGCGGGCCATGGACTGCCTCAAGTACGACAAGACCAGCGAGCTGATCAAGCCCCAGCACGTGCTGGAGACCCTCTGGCGCCTGACCAAGGGCGATGCCTTCGTCTGTTCCGACGTGGGTCAGCACCAGATGTGGACGGCCCAGTTCTACGGCTTTGACAAGCCCAATCGCTGGATCAACTCCGGCGGCCTTGGCACCATGGGCTTCGGTCTGCCGGCAGCCATCGGCACCCAGATCGCCCATCCGGACGAGACCGTGGTCTGCGTCACCGGCGAGGCCAGCATCCAGATGTGCATCCAGGAGCTGTCCACCGCCCTGCAGTACCATCTGCCCATCAAGGTGGTGGCCCTGAACAACCGCTACATGGGCATGGTGCGCCAGTGGCAGGAATTCTTCTATCAGGGGCGCTATGCCATGTCCTACATGGATGCGCTACCCGATTTCGTGCAGCTGGCGGAGGCCTACGGCCACGTGGGCATGCGCATCGAACAGCCGGGTGACGTGGAAGGCGCCATCCAGGAGGCCCTGAAGATGAAGGATCGCCTGGTGTTCATGGACTTCGTCACCGACCAGAGCGAGAACGTCTATCCCATGGTTCCGGCCGGTGCGGGCCAGAACGAAATGATCCTCCTGTGATGCGACCATGAGACACATAATCTCAATCCTGATGGAAAACGAGTCCGGCGCCCTCTCCCGGGTGGCCGGACTGTTCTCGGCCCGTGGCTACAATATCGAGTCCCTCACCGTGGCCCCCACCGAGGACCCGACCCTGTCCCGTCTCACCCTGGTGACCCGGGGGTCGGACGAGGTGATCGAGCAGATCACCAAGCAGCTCAACAAGCTGGTGGACGTGGTCAAGCTGCTGGACCTGACCGAGCATCGACACATCGAACGCGAGATGATGATGGTGAAGCTCAAGGTCCAGGACGGTGAACAGCGGGCCGAGGTCGTGCGCATGACCGAGATCTTTCGCGGCCACATCATCGATGTGAGCAACACCACCTATGTGGTGGAGCTGACCGGCGACAGCCCCAAGCTGGATGCCTTCATCGACGCGGTACGCGGTTTCGAGGTGGTTGAAGTGGTACGCTCCGGCGTCATGGGCATTGCCCGCGGCGACGTGGCCCTCAGGCTTTGATCCCATTTTTCTTCATCTGAACCTTTACTCCTTATCCGTATTTCGGGGATACCTACCATGCAGGTCTATTACGACAAAGACGCCGATCTCTCCATCATCCAGGGGATGAAGGTGGCCATCATCGGCTACGGCTCCCAGGGCCACGCCCACGCCAACAACCTCAAGGATTCCGGTGTCGACGTGACCGTGGGCTTGCGCCCCGGCTCGATCTCCGCCAAGAAGGCCGAAGATGCCGGCCTGAACGTCAAGAACATCGAAGTGGCGGTCAAGAACGCCGACCTGGTGATGATCCTGGCACCCGACGAGCACCAGGCCGCCCTCTACCGGGATCTGGTGGAGCCCAACCTGAAGGAAGGCGGTGCCCTGGCCTTCGCCCATGGTTTCAACGTCCATTTCGAGCAGATCCAGCCCCGTGAGGATCTGGACGTGATCATGATCGCGCCCAAGGGTCCCGGCCATCTGGTGCGCTCCACCTACAAGCAGGGCGGCGGCGTGCCCAGCCTGATCGCCGTCTACCAGGACGCCAGCGGTCGTGCCCGTGATATCGCCCTGTCCTATGCCTCCGCCAATGGCGGTGGCCGCGCCGGCGTGATCGAGACCACCTTCAAGGACGAGACCGAAACCGACCTGTTCGGTGAGCAGGCCGTGCTCTGCGGTGGCGCCTCCGCCCTGGTTCAGGCCGGTTTCGAAACCCTGGTGGAAGCCGGCTATCCGCCGGAAATGGCCTACTTCGAGTGTCTGCATGAACTCAAGCTGATCGTCGATCTGATGTACGAGGGCGGCATCGCCGACATGCGCTACTCCATCTCCAATACGGCGGAGTACGGTGACATCACCCGCGGCCCCCGCGTGGTCAACGAGCAGACCAAGGAAGAGATGCGCAAGATCCTGCGCGAGATCCAGACCGGTGACTTCGCCCGCGAATTCATCCTGGAAAGTGCTTCCGGCAATGCCAAGCTCAAGGCCAGCCGTCGCATCGCCCGCGAGCATCCCATCGAGGTGGTGGGCTCCCGTCTGCGTGACATGATGCCCTGGATCAAGGCCAACAAGATCGTGGACAAGTCCAAGAACTGATCTTTGCCGGTGTTGTGATGACGGGGGCTGCGCCAGGCGCAGCCCCCGTCGTGTGTGTCATCCGGCTCGAGGCGACCATGCCCTTCGAGCCTGTCGTACGGGATACATCCATGCTTCCCATCGCTCCGGAAGGACGTCCCTATCTGGCGCAGGTCGCCGTCCTGGTGGCTCTTGCACACTTTTTTCTCGGCGTCTGGGCCTTGCCGACCTGGTTGTTGCTGATCGCCGCCCTGGTGATGTTCCGCGACATGCCGCGCAAGACCCCGCCCAATCCGTTGGCGGTGGTCAGTCCCGTGGATGCGGTGGTGACCGAGGTGCGGGAATGTCATGATCCGTTCCTGGATCGTCGGACCACCCGTGTTACCCTGCAGCAGCGCCGTTTCGGCGAGTTCAATGTCCACAGTCCGATAGAGGGCAAGTTCCAGCAGTACTGGGCGGGTGGCGAGGGTCAGGAAGTGGCGGAGACCGAGGGTCGTTTCGCCATCTGGCTGCAGACCGACGAGAAGGAGGACGTGGTACTGGCCACGGACCGTCGGCGCTGGCCCCATCGCCTGAGTATCCTGGTGCATGCCGGCGAGCGGCTGGGGCAGGGCAGGCGCTGCGGGTTTCTGGGTTTCTGGCGCCCGGTGGAACTCTATCTGCCCGATAATGCCAGAGTGGACGTGAAGCCCGGTCAGACGGTTCTGGCGGGGGTCAATGTCATTGCCACCTTGCTGCACAAGAAAGAGCCGACGGGAGGCTCATGATGATGGAGTCGCAGCCCGAACATCCCAAGGGGCGCAAGGGGATTTATCTCCTGCCCAACCTGTTCACCACGGCGGCCCTGTTCGCCGGGTTTTTCGCCATCATGGCGGCCATCAACGGGGACTTCATCGCGGCAGCGGTGTCGGTCTTCATCGCCATGGTGCTCGATGGCGTGGATGGAAGGGTGGCGCGACTGACCAACACCCAAAGTGCCTTCGGGGCCGAGTATGACTCCCTGGCGGACATGGTCTCCTTCGGGGTGGCGCCGGCAGTGGTCATGTATCTGTGGGTGTTGAACGGGCTTGGCCAGCTGGGGCTGGTGGCCGCTTTCTTCTATACCGCCGCCGCGGCCCTGCGCCTGGCCCGTTTCAATACCAAATTGGGGGTGGCGGACAAGCGGTTTTTCCAGGGCTTGCCCAGTCCCGCCTCCGCCGCCGTCATGATGGGGCTGGTCTGGGTCTGGAACGATCTGGAGTTTTCCGGCGCCGGGATCATGTTGCCCGCGCTGCTGGTCACCGTCCTGTGCGGGGCGGCCATGGTGAGCAATCTCACCTATTTCAGTTTCAAGGACATGGATTTTCGCCATCGGGTCCCCTTTTTCGTGGTCATCGCGGTGGTGCTGGCGGTGATGCTCACGGCCATCGATCCGCCGAAGGTGCTGTGGGTCGGGTTTGTGGTCTACGCGCTGTCGGGACCCGCGCTGATGCTGTTCCGCTGGCGGCGCAAGCGTCTGCAGCGGACCACTTCCGAGGAGGGGGAGGGCTGACCCGATTCGGGTGAAATATGGGATTGACGATGGTGTCGGATATGCGTACTATGTGCGCCTTCGGCATCGCCGTCGACTGCTTGCGATGCTCGGGAAATCCGGGGTATAGCGCAGTCTGGTAGCGCGCCTGCTTTGGGAGCAGGATGTCGGGGGTTCGAATCCCTCTACCCCGACCATTTGAACCGCCGGGCGGTGTGATTCAGGCGCCTGTAGCTCAACCGGATAGAGCATCGGCCTTCTAAGCCGAGGGTTGCAGGTTCGAGTCCTGCCGGGCGCGCCAATTTGGTTTGATGTGATAGTAGTGCTGTTTTATGGTGGCCGTAGCTCAGATGGTAGAGTCCCGGATTGTGATTCCGGTTGTCGCGGGTTCGAGCCCCGTCGGCCACCCCATTTTGACAGGGAAGATCGTGCAGGCATTCTCAGGATGCCCCGCCAGGGAGAGTTGAGGCGAGAAGTCGTGTTCCCGGGCCGTTAGCTCAATTGGTAGAGCAGTGGACTCTTAATCCATTGGTTGTAGGTTCGATTCCTACACGGCCCACCAATTTGTCCGGATATGCAGGAGGCCCGACGATTGTCGGGCCTTTTTGCATTGTGGGGCAGGGTTATGAAGCGGCGGGCGTGCCTGTATAATGCCCTGCTACGTCCGGCAATGACGGTGTTTGGCGAAAGTGGCGGAACTGGTAGACGCGCTGGATTTAGGTTCCAGTGGGGTAACCCGTGAGAGTTCGAGTCTCTCCTTTCGCACCATGTTCAAGCCATCGGCAATGCGTGTCCGGCAGACACACCCTCAGGGATTCGGCGATTGGCCGGGTGGCATGAAGGGCGCACGCACGGTGCCCTCGGGTCCCGGGTCTTGCCAAGTCCAAGAATTCTGAAATAGACGCGAACGACGCGAAGAGGTTTTCAGTCCATGCAAGTATCAGTGGAGTCCTTGAGCAGCCTGGAACGGCGCATGACGGTTCAGGTGCCTGCCGAGCGGATTCAGGAAGAAGTGGATCGTCGTCTCAAATCCCTGGTGAAGCGGGTGAAGATTGATGGCTTCCGCCCCGGCAAGGTGCCGCTCAAGGTGGTCCAGCAGCGCTATGGCGACGGGGTCTACCAGGAAGTTCTGGGTGAACTGATGCAGTCCTCCTACCAGGACGCCCTGAACCAGGAAAGCCTGATTCCCGCTGGTCCGCCGGACATCGAACCCAAGTCCGTCGAAGCCGGTCAGGCGCTCGAATACGTGGCCGTGTTCGAGGTCTTCCCCGACGTGGTGCCCGCCGACATGAGCGGTGTGGAGATCAGCCGTCCCCAGGTGGAGATCACCGATGCCGACGTGGACAAGGTGATCGAGTCCCTGCGCAAGCAGCGCCGCCAGTGGTCCGACGTGGCGCGTGAGTCGGCCAAGGGCGACCGCATCGTCATCGACTTCATCGGCACCCTGGACGGCGAGGCCTTTGAGGGCGGTAGCGCCGAGGATGCCAATCTGGAGTTGGGCGAAGGCCGCATGATTCCCGGCTTCGAAGAACAGTTGGAAGGGCTCAAGGCCGGTGATCAGAAGACCATTTCCGTGACCTTCCCAGAAGATTACCCGGCCGAGCATCTGGCCGGTCGTCCGGCTGAGTTTGCCGTCACGGTCAAGGCCGTGCAGGAATCCGTGCTGCCCGAGGTCAATGACGAATTCGCCAAGGATTTCGGCGTCGAGGACGGCGGCGTGGAAAAACTGCGCGAAGAAGTGCGCAAGAACATGGGCCGAGAGATGGAACAGGCGGTCAAGGCCAAGGTCAAAGATCAGGTGATGCAGGCACTGTTCGATCGCAATGCGGTGGATCTGCCCAAGGCGGTGGTGAAGGACGAGATCGACCGTCTGCGGGAGCAGGCCATTTCCCGCTTCGGTCGCAGTGCCCAGGGCGTGCCGGATCTGGCGGATGAGCTGTTCGAGGAAGAGGCCCGTCGCCGGGTGGCCCTGGGGCTGGTGATTCGCGAGATCATCCGTCGCGATGAAATCCGCGTGGATCAGGCCCGTGTCACGGCAGAACTGGAAGCCATGTCCGCCGGTTATGAAGACCCGGAACAGGTGATGAAGTACTATCGTAACAACAAGCAGGCCATGAGCGGCCTGGAAGCCATGGTTCTTGAGCAGCAGGTGGTG
The DNA here is from genome assembly GCF_022227765.1 of Ectothiorhodospira shaposhnikovii. Classification (GTDB taxonomy): domain Bacteria; phylum Pseudomonadota; class Gammaproteobacteria; order Ectothiorhodospirales; family Ectothiorhodospiraceae; genus Ectothiorhodospira. The sequence continues at coordinate 237,996 of NZ_JAJMLZ010000001.1, forward strand.
GAGCGGGTGCTGGAACAGTGCCAGGTCAAGGATGAGTCCATCAGCTTCGACCGTCTCATGAACCCGTCGCAGGAGACCGAGGCCTAAATGAGCGATCGTGGGTTTGCAGCAGCGGGCGGTGCCCTGGATACCCGGGCACTGAATCTGGTCCCCATGGTGGTCGAACAGACCGCCCGGGGGGAGCGTGCATACGACATCTATTCCCGACTCCTCAAGGAGCGGGTGATCTTCGTCGTGGGTCCGGTGGAGGACTACATGGCGAATGTAATCGTGGCGCAGCTTCTGTTCCTGGAGTCTGAAAACCCCGACAAGGACATCAGCCTCTACATCAACTCCCCCGGCGGTGTGGTCACCGCCGGGTTGGCCATCTACGACACCATGCAGTTCATCAAACCCGATGTCAGCACCCTGTGCATCGGTCAGGCGGCCAGCATGGGTGCCGTTCTGCTGGCCGGTGGGGCCGCGGGCAAGCGCTACTGCCTGCCCCATTCCCGGGTGATGATTCATCAGCCCCTGGGTGGTTTCCAGGGTCAGGCGACGGATATCGATATCCATGCCCGTGAGATCCTCAAGGTGCGTGACCAGCTCAACGGCATCCTCTCAAAGCACACCGGCCAGCCGGTGGAGCGTATCGAGCAGGATACCGAGCGCGACCGCTTCCTGAGCGCCACCGACGCCCAGGAATACGGCATCATCGACAAGGTTCTGGAGAGCCGGAGTCTGCTCCAGGGTTCCTGATCCGGAAGGTTCCGGACGACAGGAAAACCGCGTCCGGTTGCGGCTTGCATCTTGTCCCGAAAAGGGGCAAGGTGTAACCGAATGGTATTACTTGAGGTCCGCTCATGAGCGACAAGAAAGGCAAGGATTCGGACAGCGGCAAACTGCTTTACTGTTCCTTCTGCGGCAAGAGCCAGCACGAAGTGCGCAAGCTGATCGCCGGTCCGTCGGTGTTCATCTGCGATGAGTGCGTGGAGCTGTGCAACGACATCATCCGCGAGGAGATGCAGGAACAGGGCGCCGTGGCAGGCAGCAAGTTGCCTCGTCCTCATGAAATCAAGCAGATCCTGGATGAATACGTCATCGGTCAGGAGCGGGCCAAGAAGATCCTGTCCGTGGCGGTGTACAACCACTACAAGCGCCTGGAAGCCCGCGGGGGCAAGGACGACGTGGAACTGGCCAAGAGCAACATCCTGCTCATCGGTCCCACCGGTTCCGGCAAGACCCTGCTGGCCGAGACTCTGGCACGCCTGCTGAACGTGCCCTTCACCATCGCCGACGCCACCACCCTCACCGAGGCGGGTTACGTGGGCGAGGACGTGGAGAACATCATCCAGAAGCTGCTGCAGAAGTGCGACTACGATGTGGAAAAGGCCCAGACCGGCATCGTCTACATTGATGAGATCGACAAGATCTCCCGCAAGTCCGACAACCCCTCCATCACCCGGGATGTCTCCGGTGAGGGCGTGCAGCAGGCCCTGCTCAAGCTGATCGAGGGCACGGTTGCCTCGGTCCCGCCCCAGGGTGGTCGCAAGCATCCCCAGCAGGAATTCCTGCAGGTGGATACCCGCAACATCCTCTTCATCGTGGGGGGTGCCTTTGCCGGCCTGGAGAAGGTCATCCGGGATCGTACCGAAAAGGGCGGCATCGGTTTCTCCGCCGAGGTCAAGAGCCGGGACAGTGGCCAGTCCTCCACTCAGCTGTTGTTCGGCGTGGAGCCGGAAGACCTGATCAAGTTCGGTCTGATCCCCGAATTCGTCGGTCGTCTGCCTCTGGTGGCCACCCTGGAGGAACTGGACGAAGCGGCCTTGGTGCGTATTCTCACCGAGCCCAAGAACGCCCTGACCAAACAGTATCGCAAGCTGTTCGACATGGAAGGCGTGGAGATCGAGTTCCGGGAAGACGCCCTGCGCGCCGTGGCACGCAAGGCCATGGAACGCAAGACCGGTGCCCGTGGTCTGCGGACCATCCTGGAGCAGGTATTGCTGGACACCATGTACGAGATTCCTTCGGTGGAAGGCGTTTCCAAGGTGGTGATCGACGACGCCGTGATCATGGGCGACGCCAATCCCTACTTGATTTACGAAAACTCCGATTATCAGAAGGCCGCTTCGGACTGAATGCCTGCCGCTTGCCGGGATGCGTCCCGACCACGAGGTCGCGGGGCGTGTCACGGATCGTGACGCAGTGCCATGCCCGTGACGGGCATGGCACTGCGTATTTGCTCACCTGTCCTGACTGTTTATCCCTCCCTTTATCCGATTTGCAGCCTTTTTGTCTCCCGGCGCCTTGATTTCCCCGGGAACATACCCATCAAATAGGTCATGGCGGATTGCCAATCCCGGGCCGGTCCCGGTCTTGGTGGAATCTATCACCAAATCCTTATTGAGAGACGAACACCATGGATAATGATCAAAAACCCCAGGCAGCCATGGATGACCCGATCCAGACCGTCCCGGTGCTGCCCCTGCGTGATGTGGTGGTGTATCCCCACATGGTCATCCCTCTGTTCGTCGGTCGGGAGAAATCCATCCGGGCGCTGGATACGGCCATGGCCAGCAACAAGCAGATCCTGTTGGTGGCCCAGAAGAGCGCCGAGGTGGATGAACCTTCCGCGGCGGAAATCCACCGCGTGGGCACCCTGTCTTCCATCCTGCAGTTGCTCAAGCTGCCCGACGGTACCATCAAGGTGCTGGTGGAGGGTTCCGAGCGCGCCCGTGTGATCGAACTGGTGGATGCCGAGGAACACTTCACCGCCCAGATCACCCGCGTGGCACAGTTGCCGGGCGGGGATGAGCGGGAGATGGAAGTGCTGACCCGGTCGGTCCTGAACCTGTTCGATCAGTACGTGAAGCTGAACAAGAAGATCCCGCCGGAGATCCTTACCTCCCTGGCCGGCATTGATGACGCGGCCCGGCTGGCGGATACCATCGCCGCCCACATGTCCCTGAAGATCGAGGAAAAGCAGAAGATCCTCGAGATCGATGACGTGCGTGCCCGTCTGGAGCATCTCATGTCCATGATCGAGGGCGAGATCGACATCCTGCAGATCGAGAAGCGCATCCGCGGCCGCGTGAAGCAGCAGATGGAGAAGAGCCAGCGGGAGTATTACCTCAATGAGCAGATGAAGGCGATCCAGAAGGAGCTGGGCGACATGGAGGACGCACCCAACGAGCTGGAGGAGCTGCAGCGGCGCATCGACGGCGCCGGCATGCCCAAGGAGGCCAAGCAGAAGGCCCAGAACGAGCTCAACAAGCTCAAGATGATGTCCCCCATGTCCGCCGAGGCCACCGTGGTGCGAAACTACGTGGAATGGCTGGCCAACATGCCCTGGAAGAAGCGCAGCAAGGTGCGCAACGACCTGGCCGAGGCCCAGCGGGTGCTGGACGAGGACCACTACGGTCTGGAAAAGGTCAAGGAGCGCATTCTGGAATACCTGGCCGTGCAGCAGCGGGTGCGCAAGCTCAAGGGACCGATCCTGTGCCTGGTGGGACCGCCGGGGGTGGGCAAGACCTCCCTGGGCCGCTCCATCGCCCGGGCCACCAATCGCAAGTTCACCCGCATGTCCCTGGGCGGGGTCCGTGACGAGGCCGAGATCCGGGGCCATCGTCGGACCTATATCGGGGCGCTCCCCGGCAAGATCGTGCAGAACCTGTCCAAGGTGGGGACGCGCAATCCCCTGTTCCTGCTGGACGAGATCGACAAGATGGCCATGGATTTCCGGGGCGATCCCGCCTCGGCCCTGCTGGAGGTGCTGGATCCGGAACAGAACAGTACCTTCGCCGATCATTACCTGGAGGTGGATTTTGACCTCTCGGATACCATGTTCGTGGCCACGGCCAACAGCCTGAACATCCCCGGACCCTTGCTGGACCGCATGGAGGTCATTCGACTGCCCGGTTATACCGAGGACGAAAAGACCAGCATCGCCCAGAGCTACCTGCTGCCCAAGCAGATGAAGAACAATGGTCTCAAGGAGGGCGAGCTGGTGGTCACCGAGGCCAGCATCCGCGACATCATTCGCTTCTACACCCGGGAGGCGGGGGTGCGTAATCTGGAACGGGAGATTTCCAAGATCTGCCGCAAGGTGGTCAAGGAGCACCTGCTCAAGGGCACCGAGCGCAAGACCCAGGTCACGCCGAAGAATCTGGACAAGTACCTGGGCGTGCGTCGTTTCCGCTATGGTCTGGCGGAGGAGCACGACCAGGTGGGGCAGGTGACCGGTCTGGCCTGGACCGAGGTGGGGGGCGAACTCCTGACCATCGAGGCGGCGGTGGTGCCCGGCAAGGGCAAGTGCCTGCATACCGGCAAGCTGGGCGACGTGATGCAGGAGTCGATTCAGGCGGCCATGACCGTGGTGCGCAGCCGTTGCCGCACCCTGGGCATTGCCGAGGATTTCTACGAGAAGAAGGATATCCACATCCACGTGCCGGAAGGGGCGACACCCAAGGATGGTCCCAGCGCCGGTATCGGCATGTGCACCGCCATCGTGTCGGCCCTGTCGGGCATTCCGGTGCGATCCGATGTGGCCATGACCGGGGAAATCACCCTGCGCGGTGAAGTCCTGCCCATCGGCGGTCTCAAGGAGAAACTGCTGGCGGCTCACCGGGGGGGGATCGAGACGGTGGTCATTCCCAAGGAAAACGAGAAGGACCTGGTGGATATCCCCAAGAACATCAAGAGCAAGTTGGATATCCGTGCCGTGCGCTGGATTGACGAGGTCCTGGCCATTGCTCTCAAGGAGCGCCCGGCCGCCGATGAGGCGGGTGACAAGCCGGAAAAGCCCGAGGTGGTCTCCAAGGGATCGGAGGAGGCCACCCAGCGGGGAGTGCCCCATCACTGATGCGCCCTTTCCGATGCTGACGGGCGGGGCAAACGCACCATGAAACGCGGCGGCCGGAAGGGGTGTTCTTCCGGTCGCCGGTTCGTGCCCGGCCTTGCCGGCAGTGCCGTCCGTCGCCTGTTTCAGCCCCTCATGAAGGCTTGTTGACAGGTCTGAAATCCACTTGGTATAAAGTCCGCGTTCTTGTCGCAGCACTCATAACTATACCTAGAACCTTTCATTGCCCGAGTCATGGCGCCGACCACGAGAGTCAGGCGCATCCGTATGTGTTTTTCTCCAGACTCGCGCGACTCTCACACCACTTCTCCACCCTCTGCCCAAGCGAAGGTAAAACTGAATGAATAAATCCGAACTGATTGACGCCGTAGCCAGCTCCGCCGATCTTCCCAAGGCAGCGGCTGCGCGCGCGGTGGATTCCATGATCGACGTGATTTCTGCCACCCTGCGTCAGGGTGACCAGGTGACGATCGTCGGATTCGGGACCTTCCTGGTGCGCAAGCGTGAAGCCCGTAGCGGCCGCAACCCCCGCACCGGCGAGACCATCGAGATCGCGGCTTCCAATGTTCCCAGTTTCAAGGCTGGTAAAGCGCTGAAGGATGCTGTAAACTAGCGTGCTTTAGATGGGTGCTTAGCTCAGCTGGTAGAGCGTCGCCCTTACAAGGCGAATGTCGGGGGTTCGATCCCCTCAGCACCCACCAAGGTTCTTTACAGCAGTATCTGGAGCGGTAGTTCAGTTGGTTAGAATACCGGCCTGTCACGCCGGGGGTCGCGGGTTCGAGTCCCGTCCGCTCCGCCATCTATCGAAAGGGTGCCCCAGGGCACCCTTTTTTGTTGTCCTGTCTTTGCCTGTCCGCCCCGCTTATCCGGTATCATGACGGTCATTTTCCCAATGGCAGATGGATAGCTTGTTCCCATGCTCCTGAAAATTCGTGATAAAGCCAGCGGCTGGCTGGCCTATGCGATCATCATCATGATCGCCATTCCCTTCGCCCTCTGGGGTGTGCATGAATACTTCGGCGGCGGCGCCCGCCTGGTGGCCGTGGAAGTGAACGGGGTGGAGATCACCACCCGGGCCTTCCAGCGGGAGGTACAGCAGCAAAGACAGCAGGTGGCCCAGTTCTTCGGTGGACGCCTGCCGCCGGAACTGGTGGATGACGAGCGTCTGCGTGAAAATGCCCTGCAGACCCTGATTCGCCGTGAACTGATGCAGCAGGCGGTGGATGCCCAGGGCTTTAGGGTCAGTCAGCAGGCCGTGGCCCGTGAACTGGCCGGTTTCGAGGCATTCCAGCGGGACGGGGTCTTTGACCCGGTCCGGTATACCCAGCTGCTGGAAGCCCAGCGCATCAGCCGTGGTGCCTTCGAGCAGGATGTGGCCCTGGGGCTGTTGATGGAGCAGTTCGAGGGTGGGGTCAGGATTTCCGCCTTCGTGACCGATGCCGAGGTGCGCGAATACCTGCGTCTGCGGGATCAGGAACGGGAGCTGAGCTATTTCGTCATCCCGGCGGCGGAATATGCTGCCGGCGTGGAGATCGGCGACGCAGACATCCAGGCCTACTACGCTGCCCATGGGGACCGTTTCCGGACGCCGGAACGGGTGCGACTGGAGTATCTGGTGCTGGATCTGGAGCAGCTGGAATCCCGCATCACCCCCACCGAGTCCGAGTTGCGTCGCCATTATCAGCAGCAGATCGACCGTTTCACGACCCCCGAGGAGCGCCGTGCCGCCCATATCCTGGTCCGGGTCGGCGCCGATGCCGATGCCGATGCCGATGCGGTGGCCGATGCCCGGGCCCGTGCCCAGGCCCTGCGCGCCCGGGTGACCGGTGGCGAGGACTTTGCCCAGGTGGCGGCGGATGCCTCCGAGGACCGCCTGACCGCGGAGCGGGGCGGGGATCTGGGTTATGTCCAGCGAGGTGATTTGGGGCCGGCCCTGGACGGGGTGCTGTTCACCCAGTCCGTCGGTGACCTGAGTCAGCCGGTGCGAACCAGCGAAGGCTTTCATCTGATTCTGCTGACCGATATCGAGCGGGCCTATGCGGAACCGTTCGAGGATGTGCGTGAGCAGGTGGCGGAGGAGCTGCGCGCCCGTCAGGTGGAATCCCGTCAGATCGAGTTGATGGAACGCCTGCTCACCGAAAGCTATGAGCACCCCCGCAGCCTGGATGCCGCGGCCGATGCCACGGGCCTTGAAATCCGCCGCTCCGACTGGATCACCCGTGATCAGGGGCCGGGGCTGGGTAGCTTCCCCATGGTGCGCCGGGCCGCCTTCAGCCAGGAGGTGCTGCGGGAGGGACGTAATAGTGATGTGATCGATCTGCCCGATGGCCGTTCCGCCGTGGTACGGGTCCTGGAGCATGAACCGGCGGCCCCGCGTGCCCTGGCCGAGGTCGCGGATGACATCCGCGCGCTGATCCGGCGAGAGCAGTCCGGCCGTTTGGCCCGGGAGGCCGGCGAGGCGGTGCTGGAGGCCTTGCGTGGCGGCGAGGCATTGGCCGTGGCGGTGGCAGGGTTGCCGGGCAGTCTGGAGCAGCAGCGGACCATTACCCGGGACAGCACCGAGGTGCCGGGCGGGGTCATCACGGCGGCCTTTGGCCTGTCGGCCTCGGGCTCGGCGGGTGTGGCGCTGGACAGTGGGGATTATGCCCTGGTGAAGCTGCACGGGGTGAGGGATGTGGAGCCGAGCCGTGTCGAGCTGGCCCGTGCCCGGAGTCACCTGGAAGGGCTCTATGGAGCGCTGGATTTCGAGGCCGTGCTCAATGCCATGGAGGCCGCGGCCAAGATCAAGATTTATCGCGACAACCTGTAATGCCTCAATGACGAGGTCCCTGTGGAAGGGACCTCGTGGGAGCGGACCCGCCCGCGTCGGTTCTGCTCGGGAAACTTGTGGGCCCCGGTGCAATCTCTATACTCTGGACCCGTCACGCACCCCGAGAAGAATCCGCGATCCATGGAAAAGCGCTTCACGTCCAAAGATGCCGTCCTGATGGTCTTCCTGCTGGGGATCGCCCTGCTGGTGGTACTGCTCATGTACCAGGTGGACCGGCAATGGAACCGGCTGTCCGAGATGCAGCGGGCCATGCAGGAGCAGGCCGATGACATGCGGCGCATGCGGGCGGTGATGCAGTCCCTGGATGCACGGCTCAGGGCCGGGGCCATTGCCGCCCAGGACGGCGGTCCGGATGCCCACGCGGAAGTGCCGCCCGCCTTCGCGCGGGCCTGGGCCGCCACCCGGCAGCCGGACTATGCCCAGGGAGACTGGTTGGTCAGGGCCTTCGGCACCGGCCTGGCGACGCTGACACCGCTGGTGTCTTCCGACGCCTATTCCTCGGAGGTGCAGAGCTATGTGCTGGAGTCCCTGCTGATCCGTGACCCGGACACCCTGGAGTGGCAGGGTCTGCTGGCCCGGGACTGGTCCTTCAGCGAGGACGGCCTGACCATCACGTTCCAGCTCCGGGAAGGGGTCGAGTTCTCCGATGGTGAGCCGCTGACCGCCGCGGACGTGGTGTTCACCTACGACTTCATCATGACCGATGCCATCGCCGCCCCCCGGGCGCGGGCCTTCCTGGAGAAACTGGAGAAGGTGGAAGCCCTGGGGACCCACGAGGTGGCCTTCACCTTTTCCGAGCCCTACTTCAACAGCCTCTCCCTGGCGGGTGGCATGCAGATCATGCCCCGCCATTTCTACGCGCCCTTCCTGGAGAATCCCCAGCAGTTCAACCAGTCCCGTGGCCTGTTGATGGGGTCCGGCCCCTATCGTCTGGCGGACCCCAGGGGCTGGACCCCGGACCAGGGTCTGGTGGAACTGGAGCGCAATCCCCGTTACTGGGGGCCGGTGGATCCCCCCTTCAACCGCCTGCTGTGGCGGGTGATCGAGAACGACAGCGCCCGCCTGACCACCTTCCGCAACCAGGAACTGGACGTCTATGGCGCCCGGCCGCGGGAATACGGGCAGCTCCTTGATGATGCCCGCCTGCGCCAGCGTACCCATCACTTCGAGTACATGAGCCCGACCGCCGGGTATTCCTATATCGGCTGGAACCAGGAACGGGACGGCCGGCCCACCCGGTTCGCCGATCGCAGGGTACGCCAGGCCATGAGTCATCTGACGGACATCCAGCGGGTCATCGACGAAATCATGCTGGGTTATGCCGAGCCGGCGGTGAGCCCCTTCAATCCCCGTAGTCCCCAGCATGACAGCACGCTTGAACCCTATGACTTCAACCTGGAACGGGCCCGCGCCCTGCTGCGGGAGGCGGGCTTCGAGGATCGCAACGGCGACGGCATCCTCCAGGATCCGGAAGGCCGCGCCTTCGAGTTCGACCTGGTGTTCTTCCAGGACAACGAGGACACCCGCCGAATGGTGCTGTTCCTGCGGGATCTCTATGCCCGTGCCGGTATCCTGATGCGTCCCCGCCCCACCGAATGGTCGGTGATGCTGGACCTGCTCAACCGCAAGGACTTCGATGCCATCACCCTGGGTTGGACCAGCGGGGTGGAAACGGACATCTACCAGATGTTCCATTCCAGCCAGACCGTATCCGGGGGCGACAATTTCATCAACTACCGCAACCCGGAACTGGATGCGGTGATCGAGCGGGCCAGGGCCACGGTGGACGACGAGCAGCGGATGGCCATCTGGCACGAGGCGGAGCGTATCCTGCACGAGGACCAGCCCTACACCTTCCTCATGCGGCGCATGACCCTGGCCTTCATCGACGAGCGCATCACCAACCTGCAGGAGACCCGGCTGGGCCTGAACCTGACCAGCATCCCGGTGGAGGTCTACGTGCCGGCGATCCAGCAGAAATACGCGCGCTGACCATGCCCGGCGGCATCCACGCAGACCCCGGGACCCGGCCATGCTGACCTATATCGTCCGTCGCCTGCTGCTCATGTTTCCCACTCTGATCGGGATCACCGTGGTGGTGTTCGTGGTCATGGCCGCCGCCCCCGGTGGCATCAGTGCCCAGTCCCTGGTGGACGGCATGAATCTGGAGCCCCAGGCCAAGAAGGCGCTGGAGGAGTATTACAACCGCATGTACGGCCTGGATCAGCCGGCGCCGGTGCAGTATCTGCGCTGGCTCAACAATGTCTCCCCGGCGGGTTTCACCTTCGACCAGGACGGGGCGATCAGCGGCTTTTCCCTGTTCAAGGGCTCCGAACTGGGCACCAGTTTCCGCTACGGCCGACCGGTGGGGGATCTGATCGCCGAGCGCCTGCCCATCACCCTGTTGCTCAACATCCTGTCCATTCCCCTCATCTACGTCATCGCCATTGCCGTGGGGGTGCAGGCGGCCACCCGGCGCGGCAGCCGCTTCGATACCGGTTCGGGGATGGTCCTGCTGGGGTTGTGGTCCGTGCCCACCATGCTGGCCGGTGTGCTGCTGATCGGGTTCTTTGCCTCGGAGCAGTTCTGGCGTTGGTTCCCCACCGGCGGCATTAACCGGCGCGAGGCCCTGGACATGCCGTTCCTGCCCCACTGGACCGTGGCCACCGACCTGCTTTTGCTGTTCCTGCTGGCCGGGCTGTGTGCCGCGTTGATGATCTGGGGCGCGCTGAAACTGGCCCGTCACTGGCGCATCCTGCTTGGGGCGGTCCTGGGCGGCGGGCTGGGGGTGCTGATGGCCAACGGGGTGTCGGTGGTCACCTTCGGTCCGCTGCACGTGGTCCTGATGCTGCTGGTGGCCGGGGTGGTGGGTCTGGTGGCGGCCTCCACGTTCACCGGCCTGCGGGTCGGCATCCTCGGGCTGCTGGGCATGGGGGTGGGCATCGCCCTGGCGGCGGGGCTGGCCCAGGGTGAATTCATTCGGGGGTTTGTGCTGGACCGGGCCTGGCACCTGATTCTGCCGGTGTTGTGTCTGTCCTACGGCGGGTTCGCCTTCCTGGCCAAGCTGACTCGTTCGGCGGTGCTGGAAAATCTGCTCTCCGACTATGCCCGCACCGCGAGGGCCAAGGGGGTAGGGGAAAGCGACGTGCTCTGGCGACACGTGTTTCGCAACTCCCTGCTGCCCCTGATCACCGTGTCCGCCACCCTGCTGCCCAGCCTGCTGGCGGGTTCGGTGATCGTCGAGACCATCTTTTCCATCGATGGCATGGGCAAGCTGGCGGTGGAGGCGGTGCAGACCCGTGACCGGGAGCTGGTGCTGTCGGTCACCCTGATCAGTGGTGTGCTGACGCTGGTGGGCTACCTGCTGGCGGACCTGTGCTATGCGATTGCGGACCCGCGGGTGAGTTATGACTGACACGGTACAGGCGCCGACACTGACCCCACCCACCCGGCGCTCCCGCGGCTATGCGGCCCAGGTGGCCCGGGAGGTACTGCTGCGCTGGGGGGCGCGGGTGGGGTTGGCCTGGATCGGCATTCTGGCGGCGGTGGCCGTGTTTGCCCCCTTCCTGGCCAGCAGCCATCCGTGGCTGATCCTGGAGGAGGGCAACTGGTCCAGTCCGGTGCTGCGTCACCTGACGCCCACCGATGTGACCCTGATGGCGGGTTTTTGTACCGGTCTGGTGTTGTTGTTCCTGCGCCTCTCCCTGCCCAGGAAACTGCTGATCCTGCTGGGGGTGCTGGTGGTGGCCGGCGGGATCAGTGCCGTCACCGTCTCTCCCCCCAAGCTGGTGATTCATGAACAGTATCGGGAGGCGGAAGCGGCCGGCCAGTACGACTGGGTGCTGCGTGCCCCGATCCCGTATTCCCCCAAGGATTACCTGCGGGACTTCGGCGACACGGGCATGGAGCCGCCCCTGGCCGATGACCTGCGCCGGCACTGGCTGGGCACGGAGGAAAACGGCGCCGACGTGTTGTCGCGGATGGTCCATGCCTCCCGCATCGCCCTGGCCATCGGCTTCATCGCCACCGGCATCGCCCTGGTGATCGGGGTCATCGTCGGCGGGCTGATGGGGTATTTCTCGGGCATCGTGGACATGATCGGCATGCGCATCGTGGAGATCTTCGAGGCCATTCCCACCCTGTTCCTGCTGCTCACCTTTGTCGCCTTCTTCGGCCGCAGTCTCTACATGATGATGATCATCATCGGCATCACCTCCTGGTCCGGTTATGCCCGCTACGTGCGCGCCGAGTTCCTCAAGCTGCGGGAGCAGGACTATGTGCAGGCGGCGGTGGCCTGCGGCTTGCCGTTGCGTTCCGTGCTGTTCCGCCACATGTTGCCCAACGGCGTGGCGCCGATCCTGGTGGCGGCCAGCTTCGGCGTGGCCTCGGCGATCCTGGCGGAGGCCACCCTGAGCTTTCTCGGACTGGGGCTGGTGGATGATCCCTCCTGGGGGCAGATGCTCAATCAGGCGGTACAGTCTTCCTCCTTCAACTGGTGGATGGCCGCCTTCCCCGGTGGCGCCATTTTCCTCACCGTGTTTGCCTACAACCTGGTGGGGGAATCCCTGCGGGATGCCCTTGACCCTTATCTGAAAAAGAAGGCCTGAACATGCTGCTGGAGGTCAGAAACCTGCAGACCCATCTCCAGGCCGGCGGTGCCACCGTGAAGGCCGTGGATGATGTCAGTTTCGGTATCGAGCGGGGGGAAACCTTCTGTCTGGTTGGGGAGTCGGGCAGCGGCAAGTCGGTCACGGCCCTGTCGGTGATCCAGTTGCTGCCCCGGGGCATCAGTGATCATCCCGGGGGACAGATCCTGTTCCAGGAACGCCTCGCCGACGGCAGTCACCGGACCGTGGACATGCTGGATCTGCCGGAGACGGAACGCCGCCGCATCCGCGGCGCCCGCATGAGCATGATCTTCCAGGAGCCCATGACCTCCCTCAACCCGGTGTTCACGGTGGGGGAGCAGATCGGCGAAGTGCTCAGGCTCCACCGTCCGGAATTGTCGGAGGCGGAGATCCGAGAGCGGACCATCGAGGCCCTGGCCCAGGTGCAGATTCCCCATCCCGCCGAACGGGCGGACGAATTTCCGCACCGTCTCTCCGGCGGGCAACGCCAGCGGGTGATGATCGCCATGGCCATGGCCTGCGAACCGGACCTGCTGATCGCCGACGAGCCCACCACGGCCCTGGACGTGACGGTACAGGCGGAGATCCTGCGTCTGATGCGGGAACTGCAGGACCGTAACGGCATGGCCATCCTCTTCATCACCCACGATTTCGGCGTGGTGGCCCGGATGGGGCACCGCCTGGGGGTGATGCGTCTGGGGAAACTGGTGGAGGAGGGGACCGTGCGGCAGGTACTGCGGCGTCCGGAGCATCCCTATACCCGGCAGCTCATTGATGCCCTGCCGGAGAATCTCAGCCGTCGCCGGGAGGCCGCCCGGGGGGCGGACGGGGCTGCCGGACAACAGGCTCCGGAGGCGGTGCCTCTGGTCCGTCTGCGGGACCTGCAGATCCATTTCCCGGTGCGCAAGGGACTCATGCGCCGGGTGGTGGACCATGTGCGGGCGGTGGACGGGGTGAGCCTGGATATCCCCAAGGGGCAGGTCATGGCCTTGGTGGGGGAGTCCGGTTGCGGCAAGACTACCCTGGGCCGGGCCATCATCCGGTTGCTGGAGCCCACCGGCGGACGCATCCTGTTTGCCGGCGAGGACATCACCCGCCTGCCGGCCAAGGGCATGAAGCCCTACCGTCGGCGCATGCAGATCATTTTCCAGGACCCCATGTCATCCCTGAACCCCCGCCTGACCGTGGCGGCCACCCTGACCGAGCCTATGGCCGTGCACGGGATCGGCAAGGATCGGGATGAGCGGTTGGCCCTGGCGGCCCGGGTGCTGGAGCAGGTGCAATTGCCGGCGGAAAGCCTGTGGCGTTATCCCCATGAGTTCTCCGGGGGGCAGCGCCAGCGTATCGGCATTGCCCGGGCGCTGGTGCTGGACCCGGCCTTCATTGTCTGTGACGAGGTAACCAGCGCCCTGGACGTCTCGGTGCAGGCGGAGGTGCTGCAGATTCTCGGCCGCCTGACCCGGGAGCGGGGGCTGACCCTGTTGTTCATCACCCATAACATCGGGGTGGTGGAATACCTGGCCGACACCATGGCGGTGATGTATCAGGGGCGGGTGGTTGAACAGGGGGAGGCACGCCGGATCTGTCGGGCGCCCGAGCATGAATACACCCGAAAACTGCTGTCGGCGGTGCCGCGGGTGGTGCTGGACTGACGGGTTCCGTGTCGCCCGTTCTCAGGGGGCGGGCGCTTCCCGGATGGGTGCGTCGATGGTGACCACCATCTGTACGCCGGCCACCTCCAGCAGGTCGTCCTGTTGCAGTGGATGCCGGTCGTGGTCCTCGATCGGCCGGTGGTTGATCAGGGGCGGGCCCAGTTCGGACTGCAGGGGCTGAAGGAACAGCTTGTCTTCATCCCGGATCAGGGCCACCACCTGCCGTCCCGGCTCCCCCAGAGCGTTCACCGCAGACAGCAGGTCCAGGTGTCTGCCCTGGTTGCGTCCGCTGAGGATGCGCAGCGAGATACGGGCCGCTGGCCTGTCCCCGTGGCCGGCGTCGGGCACCGGGGCGGCCTCCGCCTGTGCCCGGGTATCTCGAATCCGGTGAGTGAGTTCCGGGTTTGCCCGGATGGGCGGCATCCCGGGGGTAGCCAAGCGCAGGATGTAAGTGCCTGCATCATCCGGGGTGTCCGGTTCGGGGGGCGGCGGTGAGACCTGTTGATCAAGCCAGAAACGAAGCCGGAATTTCCCGATGACGATGAAGTCTCCGTCATGGAGCGTGGCTTCCTGGATCCTTTCGCCGTTGATGAAGGTTCCGTTGGTGCTGTCGAGGTCGTGCAGGGTGGCGGTACCCCGGTAAAAGCGTAGACGGGCGTGGTGTCCGCTGACCGAGCGATCATCCAGACGGATCAGGTTGCCCCGTCGGCGACCGATGGTCGTGGTGCCTTCCTGCAGCGGGTATTCACCGGCGGGCCGGCGGTTGAGGTAGGCCTGTAGGTATGCCATGGAACGCTCCTCGTGGATCGCCTATTGCACCATCATGAACTCCATCCGTACCCCGGCAACATCGATGATGTCATGGTTTCTGAGCGGACGGGCCTGGGTGGTGAGTTCCTCGCCATTGAGCCGCGGCGGGCTGGCCCTGGAGCCACCCTCCACATGGGTGATGTAGTAGTCCGGGCCGCGCCGCAGGATCGCTGCCACCTGCACCCCCGGATGACCGAGTGTGGTCACGGCCTTGGTGATGGGAAGTTCACGGCCTGCGTTGGCGCCGCTGAGTATCTGCACCCTGGCCCTGGCGAGGGCGGTGGATGACCTTTGCCCCCTCATCGGGTCCTCGGGCACGGCACCGCCGACGGGGGGCGGGACGAGGGGGGCGCCCGCGGGAAGAATCAGGGTTTCGTCGACACCGTGTCGGCCGTCCTCCCTGGTGGTGCCGAGTTCGGTGAAGCGGATCTGATAGTTGCCGATGACGATGACGTCTCCCTCCCGCAGCACCCGCTTGCGAATCCGGGCACCGTTGACCACGGTGCCGTTGGTGCTGCCCAGATCCTCCACCAAGGCGGCGTTCAGCAGGCTGATCACCTGGGCATGGTAGCCGCTGACGGCCAGATTGTTGAGCCGTATGTCGTTGTCCGGCCGACGACCGAGGGTGATGGTTTTGTGCCCCAGGGGATAGTCGGCGATGAAGGTGTCACCACAGGAAATGCAGAGTCTGGGCATGGTTGACGGTTCGCCTCCTGCAAATCAACGCCAGAAATCGATCATGCGTCGGTACCAGGGCATCCGGCGGGGCAGCGGCAGCGCCGGCCTTGCCAGGACTACGGAAATGTTGTCCCGGCCGCCGTATTCGTTGGCCTTGTCGATCAGCAGATGGGTTGCCTGTTCCAGATCACCGGGATGATTGCGCAGGATATCCTCGATGAGGGCATCGTCGAGCATGTCGTTGAGACCGTCGGAGCAGAGCAGGTAAAGGTCTCCGGGGAGCAGCATTTCATTCCGGATATCCACGGCCACCGTGGTGTCGATACCCAATGCGCGGGTGACCAGATTGCGGTTGACCGATGCCAGTGCTTCCTGATGGGAGTAAAAGCCGCGATCCACCATTTCCTGGATCAGGGTGTGATCCGTGGTCATCTGTTCCAGATGATCCTCTCGAAATCGATAGATTCTTGAATCGCCCACGTGGGCCAGGATCACATGGTGGTGATTGAACAGGGCCATCACCAGGGTGGTGCCCATGCCGGCATGACCGGCATTGTTCCTGCCCGCCTGCTGGATGGCCGTGTTGGCGTCGATGATGGCCCGTCGCACGGCGAGGCTGTCATCTCGAGGCTCGGTGCCTCCGTTCCGGCGGTGGATGCCGTGGCCGGCGAGACACTGCCTGAGGTTCTGCAACACGGTATCCACCGCCAGCCGGCTGGCGACCTCGCCGGCCAAGTGGCCTCCCATGCCGTCGGCAACCACGACGATGCCCAGTTCAGGGTCTTCGCCGATGCAGTCCTCGTTGTGAGGGCGGATTTTGCCGGGATGGGTGCGGCCGAATATCTGCAGCGTTTCGGAAGAAGACATGGAGGCGGCTTTGACCATCGGGCAGCGGTGGAAGTCGGTATCCACGAATCATAGGCTGGAGCGACCCGGGACGCCATGGATCTTGGTCCAAAAGGTATCACCATGCCGCCGAAGCGCCGACATCGGGGTCAGCTTTCCCGCGGGTTGGCGTCCACGTAGAGATTGAGCTGCTGGCCAGGGCGGATCAGATGGCCATCCAGCTGATTCCAGTCCTGTATGTCGCTGATACGCACGCCGAAGCGTCGGGAAATGGAGGACAGGGAATCACCGGGACGAACGGCATAGGTCAGGACATTCCCCCGGGTACTGCCGGCCGCTGCCGCCATGGCGGTTTCCGCCTGGCGTATCAGCAGGGTCTGGCCCGGCCGCAGGGTGGCATCGCTGGAGATGCGGTTCCAGGCCGCCAGTTCCTGAAGGGTGACGCCGTAGGTCCTGGCAAGGCCCCAGAGAGTATCACCCGGTTGTACCCGGTGATGGAGCGTGCGGCTTCGTGACGCCTGCCGGTTTTCGTCCTGCCGCCCCGCGGCAACCTCCTGGGTGGAGGGCTCGGCGGTGGGGATGAGAAGGTGATCTCCAACCCGGATCAGGTGACTTTTCAGTTCATTGGTCCGTTGCAGGAGTGCGACACTGGTATTGTAGCGGGTCGCGATATGCCCCAGCGTCTCGCCGGGCCGAACCTGGTGACGCAGCCAGGACACCCGCTGTTCGCGGGGCAGGGCGGCGAGGGCAATCTGGAAGGATTCCACCCGGTCCAGCGGCAGGAGCAGGTGATGGGGGCCGTCCGGGTCCGTGGCCCAGCGGTGGAAGGCCGGATTGAGTTGCATGATCTCGTCCAGGGACAGGTCCGCCAGCTCCGCGGCGACGCTCAGTTCCAGTTGTCCGCCCAGATCCACCAGGGCCAGGCGCGGCTCGTCCGCCACCGGCCAGAGTCCGACCTGGTAGTGCTCCGGATCGGCCACGATGGCCTGCAGGGCCAGCAGCCTGGGGACGTAGTGCTGGGTTTCCCGGGGCAGGTCCAGGTTCCAGTAGTCGGTGGGCTGTCCCAGTGATTCGTTGCGGGCGATGGCCCGGCTGACGGTGCCTTGTCCGGCATTGTAGGCTGCCAGGGCCAGCAGCCAGTCGCCGTCGAAGCGTTCATTCAGTTGGGTGAGGTAGTCCAGGGCCGCATGAGTGGAGGTGTGAATGTCCTTGCGGCCGTCGTACCACCAGTTCTGATGGAGGCCGAAATGACGGCCCGTGGAAGGGATGAACTGCCAGATGCCCGCCGCCTGTCCCGAGGAATAGACATCGGCACGGTAGGCGCTTTCCACCACCGGCAGCAGCAGCAGTTCGGCGGGAAGGTCCCGGGCTTCGATTTCTTCCAGGATATAGTGCAGGTAGGGTTCCGCCCTGGCCAGGACCTGGCCCAGATAATCGGAGTTGGCCTGGTGCCACTGAATGTAATGCTGGACCCGTTCGTGATCCCGCTCATCCGGCAGGCCGAACCCTTCGCGGACCCGTCCCCAGATGGTTTCATCCGTGGTGGGCGAGGGCGAGGTATCGGCCAGTGGCTTTGCCACGTTGATCCGGGGCCTGGGCTTGGCCGCCGTCTCCCCTTGAGAGGCGAGCCGGGTGCTCTTGGCGACAGGGTCCGCTCCGGCAAGAAGCGGGGCCTCCTGAACGGCGTGTCCTCCATCCAGGCTGGCGCAGGCGGATAGCAGCAACGTTGCCCCCAGCAGGACGCCCCCAAGACCTTTCGGCTTGTTCTTTTTCATAGGGACGCTAGGATAGCGGGGCATCCCCGTGCCCTCAACCCCGGCGGGAGACTTATTATCGCTGGCCATGCCCCCCCGGAAGATTCTATGCTCACCTGATGTCGTCACCCAGAACCTCATGTGCCCGGCACCGGGAATGCCTGCAAGCCTGGTATGGGTCTGCGCCGGGGCGAGCCATGCAGGCGGCCCTGCAGTCCCATCTGGACCGTTTCGTACCGCAACTGTTCGGCTATCATGCCCTGCAGATCGGGCATCTGGATCCGAACCATGACCTGCTGGCCGCCAGCCGGATCAACCATCGGGTACGCCTGGAATGCGACCCCGGTCGCGGGGATGTCAGTGCCTTGGCCGATGCCCTCCCCATCCTCACCGACAGCATGGATCTGGTGGCGCTGGTACATTGTCTGGAACAGGTGGAAGATCCTTACCAGGTCCTGCGCGAGACGGATCGCATCCTGGTGCCCGAGGGCCATGTCCTGATCATCGGTTTCAACCCCCTCAGTCTGCCGGGACTCCGGGGGATGTTGCCCGGGCGCCTCGGCGGCAAGGGGGCGCCCTGGTCCGGTCAGTGCCACGCCACGGGTCGGGTCCGGGACTGGCTGGCCTTGCTGGGGTTCGAGGTCCTGGCGCGTGCCTACGCGGGCTTTCGCCCGCCGGAGGGCCGTTCCGGATTCAAGGCCCGCCTGCGGGTGGTGGAGTGTCTGGGGGGGCGTCATCTGCCCTATCTGGGGGCCGGCTACGTGATTCTGGCCCGCAAGCGCGTGGCCAATGTACTGCCTCTGCGAACACGCTGGCGACCGTCCCGGAACATGGTGCCCGGCGGCCTGGCCAGCCCCTTTTGCCGGAGAACGGATCGTGACTGACGTGGTGGAAATCTTTACCGATGGCGCCTGCCGGGGCAACCCGGGGCCCGGTGGCTGGGGGGCGTTGCTGCGCTTCGGCCCCCATGAAAAACAGCTCAAGGGGGGCGAGTCCCAGACCACCAACAACCGGATGGAGCTGATGGCGGCCATTGCGGCGCTGGAACTGCTCAAGCGCCCTTGTGTGGTGGATCTGACCACCGATTCCCAGTACGTCAAGAACGGGATCAATCAATGGTTACCCAACTGGAAGCGTCGCGGCTGGCGTACCGCGGCGGGTGAGCCGGTGAAGAACCAGGATCTGTGGCAGCGCCTGGATGAGGCGGCTTCACGGCATCAGGTGCGCTGGCACTGGGTACGGGGACATAACGGACATCCCGAAAATGAACTGGCCGATCGTCTGGCCAACGAAGCCATCGATGCCCTGCGAGTGAAGTGAGGAACGACCGTGACTCTGCAAGCCAATGACCGGATCGTGATCCTGGATACGGAAACCACCGGCCTGGAGCCGTCCGACGGCCACCGCATCATCGAAATCGGCTGCGTGGAGATGGTGCGACGTCGCCATACCTCGCGTCATTACCACCAGTATCTGCAGCCGGACCGGGAAGTGGATGCCGGGGCGGTGGAAGTCCACGGCATCACCAACGAATTCCTCGCCGACAAGCCGCGCTTTGCCGATGTGGTGGAGGATTTCATCGAGTTTGTCCGCGGCTCGGAGCTGATCATCCACAACGCCCCCTTTGACGTGGGGTTCATCAACCACGAGCTGTCCCGGTTGGACGGGGACTGGGGCCGGCTGGAGGATTACTGCACCATCACCGACTCCCTGGCGATGGCGCGCAAGATGCACCCGGGGCAGCGCAACAGCCTGGATGCTCTGTGCAAGCGCTACCAGATCGACAATTCGGGCCGGGAGCTCCACGGCGCATTGCTGGACGCCCGCATCCTGGCGGAGGTCTACCTGGCCATGACCGGCGGCCAGAAAAGCCTGTCCCTGGGCATGGAGTCGGAAGGGCAGGGGGGCGCCTCGGCGGATACCCGCATCCGCCGGCTACCGGTCGACCGACCCCCGCTGGCGGTCATCCGCCCCACCGAGGCGGAGCAGGAGGCCCATGAGGCCTATCTCAAGGTGCTGGCCAAGGCGGGTGAGATTCAGGCCTGGTAACAGGCCTGGCGCCGGCGGTTAGCGGGTCACGGTCTTGACCACTCGGGCTTTCTCCCGTTGCCAGTCCCGCTCCTTCGAGACCGCCCGCTTGTCGTGTTCCTTCTTGCCCTTGGCCAGGCCGATTTCCAGCTTGGCGCGGCCCCGCTTCCAGTACAGGGCCAGCGGCACCAGGGTGTACCCCTTGCGCTCCACCTGCCCGATGAGCTTGTTGAGCTCGGCCCGGTGCAGCAGCAGCTTGCGGCTGCGCATGGGGTCCGGGTGAATGTGGGTGGAGGCGGTGGCCAGCGGGGTGAGATGGGCACCGAACAGCCAGGCCTCTCCGGCCTTGATCAGGACATAGCTCTCACTGAGCTGCACCCGTCCGGCCCGAAGGCTCTTGGCTTCCCAGCCCTCCAGGGCCAGGCCGGCCTCGAAACGCTCCTCGATGAAGTATTCGTGCTTGGCCTTCTTGTTCAGGGCGATGGTGCTGCCGCCCGGGGCATTTTTTGATTTTTTGCTCATCGGGCGATTATAAACGAGCTGTCTGATCCAATGGACTGCCGACATTCGTTTTCCAGTGGCCCTTTTGCCGTGTGCGATACCCGGGGATGTGCGACCGGAAACCGCCGGACGTTGAGCCGTGGCGGTAAATTCCGCAAAATGCGCCGATCGCGTGGGGGAAACCATCAATGAGAAGAGAAAGCTCGATTCATGGCCAGTGGTCCTCGAAGCTGGTCTTCATCCTGGCGGCCACCGGTTCGGCCGTCGGCCTGGGCAACATCTGGCGTTTTCCCTACATCGCCGGAGAGAACGGCGGCGGCGCCTTCGTGCTCATCTATCTGGCCTGCATCCTGCTGATCGGCCTGCCCATCATGATGGCGGAGATCGCGTTGGGCAGACGGGGCCGGCAGAGTCCCATCAACACCATGGCCACCTTGTCCCGGGAGGAAGGACTGCATCGGGCCTGGGGGTTCGTCGGCTGGCTCGGCGTGGCGGCGGGCTTCATCATCCTCTCCTACTACAGCGTGATCGCGGGCTGGTCCCTGTCCTACGTCTTCAGGGCCGCGGGCGGCGCTTTCACCGGTCTGGATGCCGACGGGGTCAGGGGCATGTTCAACGCCCTGGTGAGCGATCCGGAGCGGCTGCTGGCCTGGCATACCCTGTTCATGATCATGAATGTCCTGGTGGTGGCCCGAGGGGTGCGTTCGGGGCTTGAGAAGGCGGTCAAGTTCCTCATGCCCGCACTGTTCGGCTTGCTGCTGTTGCTGGTGGGCTATTCCATGAGCCAGGGTCACTTCATGGAGGGGGTCAGTTTCCTGTTCAAGCCGGACTGGAGTGAGGTGAGCGGTGACACCATCCTGCTGGCCATGGGGCAGGCCTTCTTCACCCTGAGCCTGGGCATGGGCGCCATCATGATCTACGGCTCCTATCTGAGTTCCAAGGCTTCCATCCTCAAGACGTCCGCCACGGTGGTGTCGGCGGATACCGCCGTGGCCCTGCTGGCCGGTCTGGCCATCTTCCCCATCGTCTTTGCCAGCGGTCTGGCGCCCGGTGAAGGTCCCGGTCTGATCTTCATCACCCTGCCCATGGCCTTTGCGGAGATGCCGGGTGGGCTGATCTTCGGCACCCTGTTCTTCCTGTTGCTGGTCACCGCGGCCTGGACCTCGTCCATTTCCCTGATGGAGCCGGCGGTGGCCTGGTTGGTGGAGAACCGGGGCTTTGACCGGCCCATGGCAGCGGTGATCGTGGGCGGCATTGCCTGGTTCCTGGGGTTGGGGACCATCCTGTCATTCAGCCTCTGGTCCAATCCCATCGGCTTCAGCCTGACCATCGGCGGCGAGGCCACCTTCATCGGCGGCACTCTGTTCGAGATGGCCGATTACCTGACTTCCAACATCATGCTGCCCCTGGGGGGGCTGCTGATTGCCCTGTTCGTGGGCTGGCGGATGACCCAGCGTTCCGTGGAGGATGAGCTGGGCCTGCACAGCCGGGTACTTTTCAAGGCATGGTATTATGTGCTGCGCTTCGCCGCCCCGATCGGCATCCTGCTGGTCTTCCTCAAGGCGGTCAATCTCATCTGATAACCAGGGGAGCTTCATGCCTTCCATAAGTCGTCATGCGCTGGTGCCCTACACGCCCAAGGAGATGTTTGATCTGGTGAACGACGTGGCGGCCTATCCGCGCTTTCTGCCGGGTTGCCGCAGCTCCGCGGTGCTGTTCGCCAATGAGGATGAGGTGAAGGCCAGCATCGAGCTGGCCAAGGGTGCCGTGCGCAAGTCGTTCACCACCCGCAACCGCCTGCAGCGCAACAAGATGATCGAGATGCGCCTGGTGGAGGGGCCGTTCCGGCATCTGGAAGGCTTCTGGCGCTTCGATGCCATGAGCGATACCGCCAGCCGGGTCTCCCTGGACCTGGAATTCGAGTTCTCCAACCGGATCATGAGCATGGCCTTTGGCCCGGTGTTTCACCAGATCGCCAACACCCTGGTGGATTCCTTCGTCAAGCGGGCGAGGGAGGTCTACGGTGTCCGATGAACGTCTCCGGGTGGAGGTGGCCTACGCCCGCTCCGACCAGCAGTGGGTGCTGGAAGTGTCCCTGCCCCAGGGGGCGACGGTGGAAGATGCCATCCGTCAGTCCGGTATCCTGGACAAGGTGCCGGAGATCGACCTGGCGGTGAACAAGGTCGGTGTCTATGGCAAACTCGCCAAGCTCAATGCCGCGCTCCATCATCGCGACCGGGTGGAGATCTACCGGCCGTTGATCGCGGATCCCAAGCAGGTGCGCAAGAAGCGCGCCGCCGAAGGGAAGGTCATGAAGAAGGGCGCCGGGGAGGCCTGATCGCCTCCCCGGCATGCCGGGATCGACTATGTTTGCGCCACTTCCCGCAAGCCGCTGTCCTCAATCCTCGACACCAGGCCGTCTTCGAAGAAGATGATGACCCGTCGATGCACCGCCGTGCCGTTCCCTGGACGATGGTAGTACACGTAATCCCATCGGCCATCGCCCTGGAAGGGGTCCCTCAACAGCGGCTCTCCCAGCAGAAATCGGACCTGTCGTTGGGTCATGCCGATCTGAACCTGTTCCAGTCGGCTCTCCTCAATGGCATTGCCCTGTTGCACGTCCGGCCGGTGCACGGACAGCAGTCCGCTGCCGCAACCCTGCAGTAATCCGCCAATGAGGATAGAATAAAGAATCAGTCTTGCCATAATTGCGTCCTGTAGGCCGTGAGTTGCAAGATGGGCCACGTTCCGAAAACCAATAGCGCGGGATTCTACACCAGGTGTCGGATCATCTCGCATGGAGATCAACTCCCATGGAAACCCAAGAGCTCAAGAAGGCCGGACTCAAGGTAACGCTTCCCCGCGTGAAGATCCTGCAGATCCTGGAGACTGCGGAAGACCACCATATGAGCGCCGAGACCATTTATCGCCAGCTGTTGTCGGCGGGCGAGGAGATCGGTCTGGCAACGGTCTACCGGGTGCTGACCCAGTTCGAGGCGGCCGGCCTGGTCAGTCGTCATCATTTCGAGGGCAATCAGGCCGTGTTCGAGCTGGAGCGCGGACGTCATCATGATCACATCGTCTGCGTGAAATGCGGGCGCGTGGATGAGTTCGTGGACCCGATCATAGAAGAACGCCAGAGGGCGATTGCCGACAAGCTGGGGTACACCATCCAGGACCATGCCCTGATCATCTACGGTGAGTGCAGTCAGGGCGGTTGCCCCAAAAAGCAGGCGGCCGACGGCGCGGATTGATCAACTGGTTGCTGCCCGGGTGATCATTTCCCGGGCATGGGCCAGGCTCTGTTCGGTGATCTCGACGCCACCGAGCATCCTGGCCAGCTCCTGTACCCGGTGCTCGTCCGCCAGTGAGCGGATGCGCGTGGTGGTATGGTCCTTGCCTTTGTGCTTCTTCACCTGCAGGTGCCGGTGGGCCTGGGCCGCCACCTGAGGCAGATGGGTCACGCACAGCACCTGCCGATGCCCGCCCAGGCTGCGCAGCTGACGTCCCACCACTTCGGCCACGCCGCCGCCGATCCCCGTATCCACTTCGTCGAAGACCAGGGTGGCGATGGGCAGAGCGTGGGCCGCGATCATCTGGATGGCCAGGCTGATGCGGGAGAGTTCACCGCCGGAGGCCACCTTGGCCAGGGGTTGGAGGGGTTGCCCCGGGTTGGCGCTGACCAGAAATTCCACCCGATCCATGCCGTGGGCCGATGGCTGTCCCCTGCCGTCATCCTCCACGCTGCAGGCGAACCGTCCGCCTTCCATGCCCAGCGCCTGCATGGCCTGGGTGACGGCCTCCGAGAGTCTTTCCGCCGCCCGGCGGCGGGCGTCCGAGAGTTCGGCTGCCTGACGCAGGCAGGTTTGCAGCGCCTGTTCCACCGCCCGGGTGAGCGCCTCCAGGTTTTCACCGCCTTCCTCCAGTCGGCCCAGTTCCGTTTCCAGTGTTTCCAGCAGGCGGGGCAGGGCCGTGGGGTCCACCCGGTGCTTGCGGGCCAGATCCTGGACGGCGGCCAGGCGGGATTCGAGGAAATTCAGCCGTGCCGGATCCATGTCCATGCCGTCGGCATAGCGGCGCAGCCAGTCGGCGGCCTCGCGGATCTGTATCTGGGCGGCCGCCAACAGCTCCCTAGGTTCCGCCAGACGGCTGTCCAGGGACTGTAGATGTTCGATGTCGGTGCAGAACCGTCCCACCACGGATTCGGCGCTGCCGTCGGCTTCATAGAGGCCCTGGTAGGCGGTTTCGGCCATCTCCAGCAGGCGCCCGGCATGGGCCAGGCGGCCGTGTTCTTCCTCGATCCGTTCCAGTTCCCCCTCCGCCAGGTCCAGGGCCCTGAGTTCGTCGGTCTGGAATCGCAACAGGTCCCGGCGGGCCGCCCTGGCTTCGCCGTCCTCGCTCAGTTCCGCCAGGCGTCGGGCGGCCTTCTGCCAGGTGCCGTGATCACGGGCCATGGCGGCGAGTCGCTCCGGGTGGTCGGCGTAGTCGTCCAGGATGCGGCGCTGGACTTCCCGTCGCAGCAGGGACTGATGGGCATGCTGCCCATGGATGTCCACCAGCATCTCGCCCAGGGACTTGAGGGATTGGAGGGTCACCGCCGAACCGTTGATCCAGGCTCGGCTCTTGCCGTCCCGGGCGATGACCCGCCGGATCAGGCATTCTTCCGTGTCCAGGTCCTGTGACTCCAGCCAAGCGCGGGCCTCCGCCTCCCGGCTGATGTCGAAGCGGGCGCTGATCTCGGCCCGTTCCGCGCCGTGGCGCACGGTGGTGCTGTCGGCCCGGTCGCCCAGTACCAGGCCCAGGGCATCCACCAGGATGGATTTGCCCGCCCCGGTTTCCCCGGTCAGCGCGGTCATGCCCGTGGACAGGTCCAGGGTCAGTTCATCGACGATGGCGAAATCTCGGATCTGGATGTGGGTCAGCACGGTCGGGATTCGCGGTTGGGGGTTATGGGCATGTCGAGGGTGACGGCCCGGGTCACCGTGAGAGGGTAAAGAGTAAATCTCCCCGAAGGAAGGGGGGAGCAGGGATTTTATTGTATGTTTGAACAGTGCTCAGGGTTGTTCCCCCCAGCCCAGTTTCACCCTCAGGATCTGCAGGTAGTCATAGCCGGTGGGGTGGATCAGACGCAGTTTGCGGGGTTTGGGCTCGATCACGATCCGGTCCAGAGGCTCCATGTCAAAGGTGTCCTGGCCATCGAAGGCCACCTGGGCCAGGGTGCGGCTATGCTCGTTGACGGCGATCTCGATGCGGTTGCCGGCGGGGACCACCAGGGGGCGATTGCTCAGTCCATGGGGGCAGATCGGCACCATGACCACGGCCTCCAGGCAGGGAGAGAGAATGGGGCCGCCGCCCGACAGGGCATAGGCGGTGGAGCCGGTGGGGGTGGCCACCACCATGCCGTCGGCCCGCTGGGTGTTGACGAAACGGCCGTTGATCCAGGTGTCGAACTCGATCATGCGCACGGCGTCACGAATGTGCATGACCACATCGTTCAGGGCATCCTGGGCCGCCACCACGTCATCCCCCCGCATCAGGCGGGCATGCAGCATGCTGCGTCGGTCCTCCACATAAAGACCGGACAGGATCTCGTCCAGCCGCCCCAGCATCTCGTGAGGGGAGACGTCCACCAGGAAGCCCAGGCGACCCGCATTGACACCCAGCAGCGGTACCTCGGCATCCGCCAGGGTACGGGCCGCGCCCAGGAAGGTGCCGTCACCACCCACCACGATGGCCAGGTCCGCTTCGGCGGCCATGTGTGCCCGTGTCACCGGCTCACCGGCGGAGGTGTCATCCAGCCAGGGCAGCACGCTGTCATCCAGGAGGATGCGGCGCTGATGGTGCTGCAGATGCCCGATCAGGGCCTCCAGGATGTGTCCCAGGCGCTGTTCCTGGGTCTTGGCAATGATGCCGATGGTGTGGAAAGAAGGATTCATGCAGGGGATTATGGTGGAAATGCGTGGCGGGTGGCGAGTGCCGGCAGGCTAGCCACCCGCCGTTTCCTTGAGTAACATGCGGTGTCTGGCACTCACACTCAACGAGTGCCAGGGTGGACCATGAAGACATCCCCGACAACACAATCTCAGGCTCTTTCCGAACGTGCCCGGCTGCTGCTGCGGGCGCTGGTGGAGAGCTATGTGCGCGACGGACAGCCGGTGGGCTCCCGTACCCTGGCTCGTACCGCCGGTCTGGATCTCAGTCCCGCCTCCATCCGCAATGTCATGGCGGATCTGGAAGACCTCGGGCTGGTCAGCTCTCCTCATACCTCGGCGGGACGGATTCCCACCTCCCTGGGTTATCGCCTGTTCGTGGATTGCCTGCTGGAAGTCAAACCCCTGGACAGTGCCGAGGTGCGCGCGCTCAAGCAGCGCCTTACCCCCGACATGGACACCAAGGCCCTGGTGGAGTCCGCTTCGGACCTGCTTTCGGCCATCACCCAGATGGCCGGGATGGTCAGGGTGCCGCGGCGGGATCATGCCGCCCTCAGTCAGATCGAGTTTCTCAAACTGTCCGGGCGCCAGGTGCTGGCGATCCTGGTGATGAACAAGCGGGAAGTACAGAACCGCATCCTGGAGCTGGAGCGGGAGTATTCCCACGCCGAGCTGCAGCAGATGGCCAATTATCTCAATCAGCATCTGGCCGGGCGCGACCTGCGACAGGCCCGGGAGCAGGTGCTCAAGGAGATGAAGGCTGTCCGCGAGCACATGAACACCCTCATGCTGGCCGCCATCGAGCTGGGCGAAAAGGCCTTTTGCGACGACGAGGGCGGCGATGATCTGGTCTTTGCCGGTCAGATCCACCTCATGGACTACGCGGAACTTTCCAGCGTGGAGAAATTGCGCAACCTGTTCGAGGCCTTCAACGAAAAAAGGCAGTTGCTCACCCTGCTGGACAGTTGCATCAGTGCCGAGGGGGTCCAGATCTTCATCGGCCAGGAGTCGGGGCATCAGGTGCTCGATGACTGCAGCGTGGTCACGGCTCCCTACAGCGTGGGCGGCCGGATCGTGGGCGTGCTGGGGGTGATCGGCCCCACCCGCATGGCCTACGAACGCATCATTCCGGCGGTGGACATCACCGCCAGGCTGCTGGGCGCGGCCTTGAATTCCCGTAACTGAAGTCCCACATACGAAGGCATGCCCTCACCGGGTCATCAGCGGTGAGAGGGGCTTTTTTGCCGAATACACCAAAGACATGAGCAGATCGGAGTTTTCCATGGCGAACGAGGAACAAGTCGATAAACCCCAGCATGAACAGGCGCCCGCGGCCCCTGAAGAGACGACGCCGGAATTCAGCCCCGGGGCACTGCTCAAGCAGCTTGAAGACGCACAGAAACAGGCTCAGGACCACTGGGACAAGCTGGTGCGCGCCCAGGCGGAGCTGGAAAACCTGCGCAAGCGCATGAGCCGGGATGTGGAAAATGCCCACAAGTATGCCCTGGAACGTTTCGCCGGTGAGCTGCTGCCGGTGAAGGACAGCCTGGAAATGGGCCTGGATGCCGCGCGCGGCGAGGCCGACCTGAACAAGATTCGCGAGGGTACGGAGCTGACCCTGAAGATGCTGGAGCAGGTGATGGCCAAGCAGGGCATCGAAGTGGTGGACCCCGCCGGCCAGCGCTTCGATCCGGAGCGCCATCAGGCCATGTCCATGCAGGAAAATGCCGAACTGGAACCCAACACCGTCATGACCGTGCTGCAGAAGGGGTATGCCCTCAATGATCGTCTGCTGCGCCCCGCCATGGTGATTGTCAGCAAGGCACCGGCGGCCGGCAGCGAATGACCCCGAGGGACGGATTTTTCGCCGGGGCTTGAAAAGGCCCGGCGGCACCCCCATCAAGCGGGTAATCCCGGATTCACGGCATTGACAGAAACCTGAACACTTTTGGAGACACACATGGGCAAGATCATCGGTATCGACCTGGGCACGACCAATTCCTGCGTCGCCATCATGGAAGGCGGCAATGCCAAGGTCATTGAAAACGCCGAGGGCGGTCGTACCACCCCCTCCATCGTGGCCTTCGCCGAGGACGGCGAGGTGCTGGTGGGCCAGTCCGCCAAGCGCCAGGCGGTGACCAATCCCCAGAACACCCTGTTTGCGGTCAAGCGCCTGATTGGGCGCCGCTTCGAAGAACCCGAAGTGCAGAAGGACATCAAGCTGGTGCCCTACAAGATCGTCAAGGCGGATAACGGCGACGCCTGGGTGGACGTGCGCGGCAAGAAGATGGCCGCTCCGGAAATCTCCGCCCGCGTGCTGCAGAAGATGAAGAAGACCGCCGAGGACTACCTGGGCGAGCCGGTCACCGAGGCGGTGATCACCGTGCCGGCCTACTTCAACGACTCCCAGCGTCAGGCCACCAAGGACGCCGGCAAGATCGCCGGCCTGGAAGTTCGCCGCATCATCAACGAGCCCACCGCCGCGGCCCTGGCCTACGGCCTGGACAAGAAGCGCGGTGACAGCAAGGTGGCGGTCTATGACCTGGGCGGCGGCACCTTCGACATCTCCATCATCGAGATTGCCGAAGTGGACGGCGAGCACCAGTTCGAGGTGCTGGCCACCAACGGCGACACCTTCCTGGGCGGCGAGGACTTCGACTCCCGCCTGATCGAATACCTGGCGGCCGAGTTCAAGAAGGAGCAGGGCATCGACCTGACCGGCGACCCGCTGGCCATGCAGCGTCTGAAGGAGGCCGCCGAGAAGGCCAAGATCGAGCTTTCCTCCAGCCAGCAGACCGACGTCAACCTGCCGTACATCACCGCCGACAACACCGGACCCAAGCATCTGAACATCAAGGTGTCCCGCGCCAAGCTGGAAGCCCTGGTGGAAGAACTGGTCAAGCGCACCATCGAGCCCTGCAAGGTGGCCCTGAAGGATGCCGGCCTGTCCGTGTCCCAGATCGACGACGTGATCCTGGTGGGCGGCCAGACCCGCATGCCCAAGGTGCAGGAGGCGGTGAAGGACTTCTTCGGCAAGGAACCCCGTCGCGACGTCAACCCCGACGAGGCGGTGGCGGTGGGCGCCGCGATCCAGGGTGGCGTGCTGGGCGGCGACGTCAAGGACGTG
Organism: Ectothiorhodospira shaposhnikovii; assembly: GCF_022227765.1. Taxonomy (GTDB): domain Bacteria; phylum Pseudomonadota; class Gammaproteobacteria; order Ectothiorhodospirales; family Ectothiorhodospiraceae; genus Ectothiorhodospira. The sequence goes on from NZ_JAJMLZ010000001.1 coordinate 267,617, forward strand.
CTGCTGCTGGACGTCACGCCCCTGTCCCTGGGTATCGAGACCCTGGGCGGTGTGATGACCAAGCTGATCGAAAAGAACACCACCATCCCCACCAAGGCCTCCCAGGTGTTTTCCACCGCCGAGGACAACCAGACCGCGGTGACGGTGCACGTGCTGCAGGGTGAGCGCGAAGTGGCCCATGCCAACAAGTCCCTGGGTCGCTTCGATCTGGCGGATATCCCGCCGGCTCCCCGTGGCGTGCCTCAGATCGAGGTGGTGTTCGACATCGATGCCAACGGCATCCTCAATGTGTCCGCCAAGGACAAGGCCACCGGCAAGCAGCAGTCCATCGTCATCAAGGCCTCTTCCGGTCTGAACGATGCCGAGATCGAACGCATGGTCAAGGATGCCGAGGCCCATGCCGAGGAAGACAAGCGTTTCCACGAACTGGTGGGCGTGCGCAATCAGGCGGACAACCTGATCCACTCGGTGGAGAAGACCCTCAAGGACATGGGCGACAAGGTGGAGGCCGGCGAGAAGAGCGCCATCGAATCCGCCATCAGTGCCCTGCGGGATGCCATGAAGGGTGACGACAAGGCGACCATCGAGGACCGCACCCAGAAGCTGGCCGAGGCCTCCGGCAAGTTGGCGGAGCGCATGTATGCCCAGCAGGCCGAGGGTGCCGCCGCCGAAGGCGCCGGTGATGCCCAGGGTCAGGCCGGTACCAAGGGTGCCCAGGACGATGTGGTGGACGCCGAGTTCGAAGAAGTGGACGATAAGAAGAAGTAACGGCCAAGGCCCGTCCCAGGACGGGCCTTTCCCACTGCATCCGGGTCCGTTGACCGGCAGGTGCCCGCAACCGGGGCATGTGCCGGTCCACGGGCTTTCACGTTTCTGCAAGACCCACGGTAATCATGGCAAAACGCGACTATTACGAAGTCCTGGGGGTGGCGAAGAACGCCAGCGAGGACGCACTCAAGAAGGCCTTCCGCCGGTTGGCCATGAAATATCATCCCGACCGGAACCCCGGCGACAAACAGGCGGAAGAGCATTTCAAGGAGGCCAAGGAGGCCTACGAAGTGCTGTCCGATGCCCGCAAGCGGGCCGCCTATGACCAGTTCGGTCACGCCGGCGTGGAAGGGGCCGCCGGTGCCGGCCGTGGGGGACCGGGAGGCGCCAGTTTCAGCGATATCTTCGAGGATCTGTTCGGCGACATCTTTGGTGGTGCCGGTGGTCGCGGCGGCAGCAATGCCTTCCGCGGCGCGGATCTGCAGTACAACCTGGAGATGACCCTGGAAGAGGCCGTCTTCGGCACCGAGGTGAAGATCCGTGTGCCCACCCTGGTGACCTGTAAGGCCTGTCACGGTTCCGGTGCCGAGCCGGGTACCAGCCCCGAAACCTGTCCCACCTGTAACGGGGTGGGGCGGGTGCGCATGCAGCAGGGTTTCTTCTCGGTACAGCAGACCTGCCCCCGCTGTCGCGGTACCGGCAAGATCATCGCCAAGCCCTGCGGGAGTTGCCGGGGGCAGGGCCGGGTGGAGGAGCGTCGCACCCTGAGCGTGGCCATTCCCGCCGGTGTGGACAGCGGCGACCGTATCCGGCTGTCCGGAGAAGGGGAAGCCGGTGTCAACGGCGGACCGTCCGGGGATCTGTACGTGCAGGTCCATGTCAAGCCCCACAAGCTGTTCACTCGTAAGGGCAGCGACCTGTTCTGCGAAGTGCCCATCAGCTTCGCCGTCGCCACCCTGGGGGGCGAATTGGAGATCCCCACCCTCAAGGGTCGGGTGGCCCTGAAGATCCCCGCCGAGACCCAGTCCGGCCGCCTGTTCCGCCTCCGGGGCAAGGGCGTCAAGTCCGTGCATGGGGGTGCCGAGGGCGACCTGATCTGCAGCGTCAAGGTGGAGACGCCGGTGAATCTCACCAAGGAGCAGAAGGAGTTGCTGGAGCAGTTCGATGCCGCCATGAAGGCGGGCGGCCAGAAGCACAGCCCCCAGCATGAGGGCTGGCTGGACGGGGTGAAGGGTTTCTTTGAAGATCTCAAGTTCTGGAGAAAGTCATGAGCGCGGTACGCGTAGCCATTGTCGGCGCCGGTGGGCGCATGGGGCGCACCCTGATCGAGGCGGCGGTCCTGGCCCCGGGGCTTGAGCCCACCGTGGCCACCGAGATGCCGTCCAGCAGTCTGCTGGGGGCGGATGCCGGTGAACTGGCGGGCCTGGGGCGCCTGGGGGTGACCCTGGAGGCGGACCCGGCGGCCGCCGTCGACCGGTTCGATGTGTTGGTGGACTTCACGCGTCCGGAGGGCAGTCTGGCGCATCTGGAAATCTGTCGTCGGGCGGGCAAGGCGATGGTGATCGGGACCACCGGATTCACCGACACGCAGAAGGCCGTGATCCGCAAGGCCGCTGAAGAGATTCCCGTGGTCTTTGCACCCAACATGAGCGTAGGGGTCAACCTGTGTCTCAAGCTGCTGGATCTGGCGGCCCGGGTGCTGGGTGACGAGGTGGATATCGAGATCGTCGAGGCCCATCACCGGCACAAGGTGGATGCCCCTTCCGGTACCGCCCTGCGCATGGGCGAGGTGGTGGCGGATGCCCTGGGGCGTGACCTCAAGACCTGCGCCGTCTATGGCCGGGAAGGGGTGACGGGCGAACGGGATCGGCAGACCATCGGTTTCGAAACCATTCGGGCCGGTGACATCGTCGGCGAGCACACGGTGATGTTTGCCGGTCTGGGGGAGCGGGTGGAAATCACTCACAAGGCTTCCAGCCGCATGACCTTCGCCAAGGGCGCCATGCGCGCCGCCGCCTGGCTCAACGGCCGTCCGGCGGGGTTGTACGACATGCAGGACGTGCTGGGACTGGCCGGATAGGGCGTCTCCCCAGGCAGGGGCTTCATTGGACGAAATGGCCCTGATCCGCTAGAATTTACGCCATTCAACAGGTCTTGAAATCCCTGACAGGGCTGGTTGGGTCTCCCAACCCGCCCTGTTTCTATGTGTGCCGGAGGACTCTTTGAGAACCACACCCGCCTTGCTGGCTTTGGAAGATGGCAGTCTGTTTCACGGTTACGCCCTGGGTGCGGAAGGAACCACCGTGGGTGAAGTCGTGTTCAATACATCCATGACCGGTTATCAGGAAATCCTCACGGATCCTTCCTATTCGCGTCAGATGGTGACGCTCACCTATCCCCACATCGGCAACACCGGTATCAATCCCGAGGACGAGGAAGCCGAAGGCCCCCAGGCCGCCGGACTGATCGTCCGCCATGTGCCCGAGCGCATGTCCAACTGGCGTGCCACCGAAACCCTGCCCGATTACCTCAAGCGCCACGGCATCGTCGCCATCACCGGCGTGGATACCCGTCGCCTGACCCGTCTGCTGCGGGAAAAGGGTGCCCAGAACGGCTGCATCATGGCCGGCGAGGTGGACGAGGCCAAGGCCCTGGAAGCTGCCCGCGCCTTCCCCGGCATCAACGGCATGGATCTGGCCCGGACCGTCACCACCGATACCACCTTTGAGTGGACCGAGGGTGGCTGGAGCCTGGGTGAAGGCTATCGGCAAGAACCCGTCGAGCGCCCTTTCCACGTGGTCTGCTACGACTTCGGCGTCAAGCGCAACATGCTGCGTCTGCTGGTGGATCGGGGTTGCCGTGTCACCGTGGTGCCCGCCACCAGTACCGCCGAGGAGATCCTGGCCCTGAATCCGGACGGTGTCCTGCTTTCCAATGGTCCCGGTGATCCGGCGCCCTGTGATTACGCCATCCGCGGCATTCAGGGGCTGCTGGAAAGAAACATCCCCCTGTACGGGATCTGTCTGGGGCATCAGCTGCTGGGGCTGTCCGTGGGTGCGAAGTCCATGAAGATGAAGTTCGGCCATCATGGCGCGAACCATCCGGTTCAGGATCTGGCCACCGGCAAGGTGATGATATCCAGTCAGAACCACGGCTTTGCCATCGACGAGAAGACGTTGCCGGCCAATGCCCGGACCAGTCATCGTTCCCTGTTCGACGGTACCCTGCAGGGCATCGAACTGACCGACCGGCCCGCCGTGAGTTTCCAGGGCCATCCCGAGGCCAGTCCCGGCCCCGAGGACGTGGCCCCGCAGTTCAATCGGTTCATCGAGATGATGAGAGCCCGTCGGGGTTCCGGCGCCTAGTCCTGGTTCCGCATTAAAGACCGCCCCCCATTTTGCCCGCCGGCGCCTTCAACGGCGCCGGGCTGTTCACGGTAGGACACGCATGCCAAAGAGAACCGACATCCAGAGCATCCTCATCATAGGCGCCGGCCCCATCGTCATCGGCCAGGCCTGTGAGTTCGACTACTCCGGCGCCCAGGCCTGCAAGGCCCTGCGCGAAGAGGGTTACCGGGTCATCCTGGTCAACTCCAACCCCGCCACCATCATGACCGACCCGGAGATGGCCGATGCCGTCTACATCGAGCCGGTGGAGTGGAAGACCGTCGCCCGCATCATCGAGCGGGAGCGCCCGGATGCGGTGCTGCCCACCATGGGCGGACAGACCGCCCTCAACTGTGCCCTGGATCTGGCCCGCAACGGCGTGCTGGAAAAGTTCGGCGTCGAGCTGATCGGCGCCACCGAAGACGCCATCGACATGGCCGAGGACCGGGAGCGCTTCCGTCAGGCCATGGACGAGATCGGCCTGGCCTCGCCCAAGGCCTTTATGGTCAACAGCTGGGAAGAGGCCCAACGGGTGCAGCCGGAGATCGGCTATCCCATCATCATCCGTCCCTCCTTCACCATGGGCGGTAGCGGCGGCGGCATTGCCTACAACCGGGAAGAATACGAAGAGATCGTCAAGCGCGGCCTGGACCTGTCTCCGGTCAACGAGGTGCAGGTGGAGGAATCCGTGCTGGGCTGGAAGGAGTACGAGATGGAGGTGGTTCGCGACCGCGCGGACAACTGCATCATCATCTGCTCCATCGAGAACCTGGACCCCATGGGTGTGCATACCGGTGACTCCATCACCGTGGCCCCGGCCCAGACCTTGACGGATAAGGAATACCAGATCATGCGCAACGCCTCCCTGGCGGTGCTGCGCAAGATCGGCGTGGACACCGGCGGCTCCAACGTGCAGTTCGCCGTGAACCCGGAGGATGGCCGTCTGGTGGTCATCGAGATGAACCCCCGGGTATCCCGTTCCTCGGCCCTGGCTTCCAAGGCCACCGGCTTCCCCATTGCCAAGGTGGCGGCCAAGCTGGCCGTGGGCTTCACCCTGGATGAACTGCGCAACGAGATCACCGGCGGCGTGACCCCGGCTTCCTTCGAGCCGTCCATCGACTACGTGGTGACCAAGATCCCCCGGTTCACCTTCGAGAAGTTCCCCACCGCCAAGGCCAAGCTGACCACCCAGATGAAGTCCGTGGGCGAGGCCATGGCCATCGGCCGCACCTTCCAGGAATCCTTCCAGAAGGCCCTGCGCAGCCTGGAAACCGGCAGTGACGGCCTCAACGAGATGGTGGATCTGAACGCGGAAGATGCCGAATCCATCATCCGCAGCGAGCTGGCCGATGCCGGTCCCGAGCGCATCTGGTACGTGGCCGATGCCTTCCGCTTCGGCCTGACGCTGGAGCAGGTGCATGAACTCAGCCGCATCGATCCCTGGTTCCTGGCCCAGATCCAGGAATTGGTGGACATCGAGCAGGACCTCAAGAGCCGCTCCCTGAAGGATCTGGATCGCCGGACCCTGTTCACCCTCAAGCAGTACGGTTTCTCCGACCGCCGCCTGGCCAAGCTGCTCGACGAGACCGAGCGGACCGTGCGTGCCTACCGTCATGAACTGGGCATCCACCCGGTCTACAAGCGGGTGGATACCTGTGCCGCCGAGTTCGCCTCCACCACCGACTACATGTACTCCACCTATGAGGAGGAGTGCGAGGCCAATCCCTCCAGCCGCGAAAAGATCATGGTCCTGGGCGGCGGCCCCAACCGGATCGGGCAGGGGATCGAGTTCGACTACTGCTGCGTGCATGCCGCTCTGGCCATGCGCGAGGATGGTTACGAAACCATCATGGTCAACTGTAATCCGGAGACCGTTTCCACCGATTACGACACCTCCGACCGGCTGTTCTTCGAGCCGCTGACCCTGGAGGACGTGCTGGAGATCGTGCACCTGGAAAAACCCAAGGGCATCATCATCCAGTTCGGCGGTCAGACCCCGCTGAAGCTGGCCCGGGACCTGGAGGCCGCTGGCGCGCCGGTGATCGGCACCACCCCGGACTGCATCGACCTGGCGGAGGACCGGGAGCGCTTCCAGCAGCTGATCGAGAAGCTGGAGCTGGTTCAGCCCCCCAACCGCACCGCCCGCAGCGTGGACGAGGCGGTACGCCACGCGGAGGCCATCGGCTATCCGGTGGTGGTACGTCCTTCCTACGTGCTGGGTGGTCGTGCCATGGAGATCGTCTATAACGAAACCGACCTGCGCCGCTACATGCGCGACGCGGTGAAGGTGTCCAATGATGCCCCGGTGCTGCTGGATCGCTTCCTGGACGATGCCGTGGAGGTGGACGTGGATGCCATCTGCGACGGCAAGGACGTGCTCATCGGCGGCATCATGCAGCACATCGAGCAGGCCGGCGTGCACTCCGGTGACTCCGCCTGTTCCCTGCCGCCCTACAGCCTGAGCATGGCGCTGCAGAATCAGATCGTCGAACAGGTGCGCAAGATGGCGCTGGCCCTGGGCGTGGTGGGGTTGATGAACACCCAGTTCGCCATCCAGCGGGATCGCATCTTCGTGCTGGAGGTGAACCCCCGTGCCTCCCGTACCGTGCCCTTCGTTTCCAAGGCCATCGGCATGCCCCTGGCCAAGATCGCCGCTCGCTGCATGGCCGGCCGCTCCCTGGTGGAGCAGGGGGCCACCGAAACCGTGGTGCCTGACTATTACTCGGTGAAGGAAGCGGTCTTCCCCTTCATCAAGTTCCCCGGCGTGGACCCCATCCTCGGCCCCGAGATGAAGTCCACCGGCGAGGTCATGGGCATGGGCCGCAATTTCCCCGAGGCCTTTGCCAAGAGCCAGCTGGGTGCCGGCGTCAAGCTGCCCGAGACCGGCAAGGCCTTCATCAGCGTGCGCGAGGTGGACAAGCCCGGCATCATCCAGGTGGCCAAGGAGCTGGCGGCCCGGGGCTTCGAGCTGATCGCCACCCACGGTACCGCCCAGGCCCTGGAGGCCGCCGGCGTGACCTGCGAGCGCATCAACAAGGTGACCGAGGGTCGGCCCCATATCGTCGACATGATCAAGAACGACGAGATCAGCCTGATCATCAACACCACCGAGGGCAAGCAGGCGATTGCCGACTCCTTCACCATCCGTCGTGAAGCCCTGCAGCACAAGGTGACCTATACCACCACCCTGGCCGGTGCCTATGCCACGGTCCAGGCCCTGGAGTATCTGGACAGCGACCTGGTGTACTGCCTGCAGGACATGCACAAGGAGACCCGCTCATGAACAAGACGCCTCTGACGGTACGCGGGGCCGAATTGCTCAAGACGGAGCTGCAGCGCCTCAAGAGCGAGGATCGTCCACGGGTGATCGCCGCCATCGCCGAGGCCCGTGCCCACGGCGATCTGAAGGAAAATGCCGAGTACCATGCCGCGCGTGAGCAGCAGGGCTTCATCGAGGGGCGCATCAAGGAACTGGAGGCCAAGCTCTCCAATGCCCAGATCATTGATGTGACCACCCTCAACGCCGGCGGCAAGGTGGTCTTCGGCGCCACCGTGGAACTGGTGGACCTGGACTCGGATGCGGAGGTGACGTATCAGATCGTGGGTGACGACGAGGCCGATATCAAGATGGGCCTGATTTCGGTGAATTCACCCATCGCCCGAGCCCTGATCGGCAAGCATGAAGGGGACGAGATCCACTTCAGTGCCCCGGGCGGGGAAAAGCACTTCGAGATCGTGGCGGTACACTACCGCTGACGGCCACGGCCGGCCCTTCCCCCGGGCGGGGGAAGGGCCGGGACGCTCAGGGGAGTTCGATCACCGGCTTGTCCGGGTTGCGCCGGAACAGGGTGGCGATGAATCCCACCCGCTGTACCAGTTCCGCCCCGGTCTGCCCGCAGATCTCATGGATCGCCGCGTCCCGCTGTTCCCGGTCGCCGATGGCGACCTTGATCTTGACGAGTTCATGGTGGTCCAGCGCCTTGCGGATTTCCTCCATGACCGGCTCGGTGAGGCCGTTGCGGCCGATGCTGACCACGGGTTTACGGGAGTGCGCCAGGGCACGCAGGTGCTTGATGTGTCTTTCAATGGGCATGTCAGGGAAAAATCCGCAAGAATAACCAGGACGCGGGAGCATCCCGCGAGGTGACAGGACGGCCGGGGCATGCGGGCCGTTCCTCAAGTCGCCGAGTCTAGCATGCGCATACCCGCTGTAGGAGTCCGACCCCGGGCAATATTCCCCCGCGGCACCGACTTCACACAGGGAAGCAACCCCGGAAATCCTGACCCATGGCACGTAGCAAGACCAGCAGCCGCTGGCTCAAGGAACACTTCAGCGATCCCTTCGTCCAGAAGGCGCAACAGGAAGGTTGGCGCTCCCGCGCCGTTTATAAGCTGCAGGAGATCCAGGCCCGTGACCGGATCATCCGACCCGGCATGCGGGTACTGGACCTGGGGGCTGCTCCCGGTGGCTGGACCCAGTTCGCCGTCGGCGAGGTGGGGCGCAAGGGGCGGGTGATCGCTTCCGACATCCTGCCCATGGATCCCATCGAGGGGGTGGCCTTCATCCAGGGGGATTTTCGCGAGGAAGCGGTGCTTGAAGCCATCCTCGCCGCCCTCGGCGATGAGCCGGCAGACCTTGTAATTTGCGACATGGCCCCCAATACCAGTGGTGTGGAGGCCGTGGATCAGCCCCGGGCCATGTATCTGGCGGAGCTGGCCCTGGATACGGCGGGCCGGGTGCTGAAACCCGGTGGTGATTTCCTGGTCAAACTGTTCCATGGGACAGGCTTTGACGACTATGTGAAGACCCTGCGCGGACAGTTCGACAAGGTGCAGATCCGCAAGCCCGAGGCGTCACGGTCCCGATCGCGGGAGGTTTATGCGTTGGCCAGGGGCGCCAAACTGGTGTAAGGTCAGCTAAACCACGAGCACACGACAGACAAAGTCGAGGTAGACCCTTGAACGAGCTGGTAAAAAACCTGATTATCTGGGCGGTTATCGCCATCGTGCTGATGTCGGTGTTCAACAACTTCAGCCCGACGCAACCTCAGCCCCAGGCCTGGTCCTATTCGGAATTCCTCAACGAGGTGAAGGCCGGACGCATCGACAGCGTCTTCATCGAGGACAAGACCATCCACGGCCGTACCATCGGCGGCGAGCGCTTCAATACCTACGCCCCCAATGATCCGGGTCTGATCGGCGACCTGCTGGCCAGCAATGTGGAGATCCGCGTCGAGGAACCCGCCCAGCGTTCCCTGCTGACGGACATCCTCATCAGCTGGTTCCCCATGCTGCTGCTGATCGCGGTCTGGATCTACTTCATGCGCCAGATGCAGGGTGGTGCCGGCGGTCGGGGGGCGATGTCCTTCGGCAAGAGCAAGGCCCGCATGATGAGCGAGGACCAGATCAAGGTCACCTTCGGCGATGTGGCCGGCTGTGACGAGGCCAAGGAAGACGTGGCCGAGCTGGTGGACTTCCTGCGCGACCCCAGCAAGTTCCAGAAGCTGGGCGGCAAGATTCCCCGCGGCGTCCTGATGGTGGGCTCCCCCGGTACCGGCAAGACCCTGCTGGCCAAGGCCATTGCCGGCGAAGCCAAGGTGCCCTTCTTCAGCATCTCCGGTTCCGATTTCGTGGAGATGTTCGTGGGCGTGGGTGCCTCCCGGGTCCGCGACATGTTCGATCAGGCCAAGAAGCATGCCCCCTGCATCATCTTCATCGACGAAATCGATGCCGTGGGCCGCCATCGTGGCGCCGGTCTGGGGGGAGGGCATGACGAGCGCGAGCAGACCCTGAACCAGTTGCTGGTGGAAATGGATGGTTTCGAGGGCAGCGAAGGCATCATCGTCATTGCCGCCACCAACCGTCCCGACGTGCTGGACCCGGCACTGCTGCGTCCCGGTCGCTTCGACCGTCAGGTGGTGGTGCCCCTGCCGGATGTGCGCGGTCGCGAGCAGATCCTCAAGGTCCACATGCGCAAGGTACCCCTGTCCGAGAACGTGCGCGCCGACCTGATCGCCCGCGGTACGCCCGGCTTTTCCGGTGCCGACCTGGCCAACCTGGTCAACGAGGCCGCCCTGTTTGCGGCGCGCTCCAACAAGCGACTGGTGGAGATGATCGACTTCGAGCGCGCCAAGGACAAGATCATGATGGGCGCCGAGCGCAAGTCCATGGTGATGAGCGACGACGAGAAGAAGTTGACCGCCTATCATGAGGCCGGTCACGCCATCGTCGGCCGCCTGGTGCCCGAGCATGATCCGGTCTACAAGGTGAGCATCATCCCCCGCGGGCGTGCCCTGGGTGTGACCATGTTCCTGCCCGACGAGGACCGCTACAGCCACAGCAAGACCCGACTCGAGAGCCAGATCTGCTCCCTGTTCGGCGGCCGCATCGCCGAGGAGATCATCTTCGGCGCCGACAAGGTGACCACGGGCGCCTCCAACGACATCGAACGGGCCACGGCCATTGCCCGCAACATGGTGACCAAGTGGGGCCTGTCCGATCGCCTCGGTCCGCTGTCCTACGGCGAGGAGGAGGGCGAGGTGTTCCTCGGCCGCCAGGTGACCCAGCGCAAGCAGATGTCCGACGAGACGGCGCACGCCATCGACGAGGAGATCCGTCGCGTCATCGACACCAGCTACGAGCGTGCCAAGGAGATCCTTGAAGCCAACATGGAGAGGCTCCATACCATGGCCGACGCCCTGATCAAGTTCGAGACCATCGACGTGGATCAGATCAACGACATCATGGAAGGGCGCGAGCCCCGTGAGCCCGGTGGCTGGACCGGCGGCAGTGAATCCGGTCCCGGTGGCGCGGCCGGTCGTGATCAGGAAAAGGGTGACAGCAAGGGTGTCATCGGCGGCCCCGCCAGCCAGACCTGATGCCGTCATCACTGTGTGAAACGGGCCGTTGATGAACGGCCCGTTGGAGAAGCCGCCTTTTCGAGGGCGGCTTCTTTGTTTCAAACCTGCCCCCTTCATCGATCGATCCCGTACCCCGGATGCATGACATGAGCCATCACGCCGCGTTGCCCCAGATCATGGGGATTCTCAATGTCACCCCCGATTCATTTTCCGACGGTGGCCGTTTCCTGGCGCCGCGGCAGGCCATCGAGCGAGCGCTCGCCATGGTGGAGGAGGGTGCGGACATCATCGACGTTGGGGGGGAGTCCACCCGTCCCGGGGCGGCCGGGGTGTCCCTCCAGGAAGAACTGGATCGGGTCATCCCGGTGGTTGAGGCCATTGCCGCACGGGTGGATGCGTTGATCTCGGTGGATACCAGCAAGCCGGAAGTGATGCGCGAGGCCTGCGCCGCCGGTGCCGGCATGATCAATGATGTCTTCGCCCTGCAGGCCCCCGGCGCCCTGGCCGTGGCGGCCGGGACGAAGGCGCGGGTCTGTCTGATGCACATGCAGGGAGAGCCCCGCGGCATGCAGGTCGATCCCCGTTATGACGATGTGGTGGCGGAGGTGCGGAATTTTCTCGCCGCCCGCGTGGCCGCCTGTCTTGAGGCGGGAATTCCGAGGGATCACCTGGTGCTGGATCCGGGGTTTGGTTTCGGCAAGACTCATGAACACAATCTCGCCCTTTTCCGGCAGTTGCCGGCGCTGGTCGTGGATGGGTTGCCCTTGCTGGTGGGGGTGTCCCGCAAGAGCATGATCGGTAAAATGCTCGGCGATGACCGCCCGCCCCGGGAGCGCATCACGGGGAGTGTGGCGGCGGCCTTGCTGGCAGCCCAGCGCGGGGCCCGGATTCTGCGTGTCCACGACGTGGGCGCGACCCGGGATGCACTGCGCGTGCTGGCTGCCCTGGCATAGCCAACGACGACAGCACTGCCCCGCCAGGCTCATTCACTGACTCAGGTACGACCATGGAAAGACAATATTTCGGTACCGACGGCATCCGCGGCCGCGTCGGACAGCATCCCATGACCCCGGATTTTGCCCTGCGCCTGGGCTGGGCGGTTGGACGGGTGCTGGCGCAGGACGGCAAGGGCCTGGTCCTGATCGGCAAGGACACCCGGGTTTCGGGTTACATGTTCGAGTCCGCCATGGAGGCCGGCCTGTCCGCCGCCGGCGTGGATATCCGTCTCCTCGGGCCCATGCCCACGCCCGCCGTGGCCTACCTGACCCGTACCTTCCGCGCCTCGGCCGGCATCGTCATCAGTGCCTCGCACAATCCCTATTACGACAACGGCTTCAAGTTCTTTTCCAGCAGCGGCAACAAGCTCCCGGATGCGGTGGAGCAGGCCATCGAGGCGGAGCTGGAAAAACCCATGGAGACGGTGGATTCCGCCAAGCTGGGCAAGGTGGAGCGAATGGTGGACGCCGCCGGTCGCTATATCGAGTTCTGCAAGGGTACGATCCCCACCGGCACGACCCTGCGCGGACTGAAGATCGTGGTCGACTGTGCCCATGGCGCCACTTATGCGGTGGCGCCCCACGTGTTCGAGGAATTGGGCGCCGAGGTGATTCCCGTCGGCGTGGAGCCGGACGGCTTCAACATCAACGAGGGTTGCGGTTCCCTCCATCCTCGGCAGCTCCAGACCGCGGTGCTGACCCATCAGGCGGATCTGGGCATCGCCCTGGACGGGGACGGCGATCGCCTGATCCTGGTGGACGAAAAGGGTGAAGTGGTGGATGGTGACCAGGCCCTGTGCATCATTGCCCTGGCCCGGCATGCGGACGGCATCCTGCAGGGCGGGGTGGTAGGCACCCTCATGAGCAATCTGGGGCTGGAGCAAGCCCTGTCGGCCAAGGGGATCCCGTTTCGCCGTGCCGCCGTGGGGGATCGTTATGTGATGGAGGCCCTGCAGTCGGAAGGCTGGGTGCTGGGTGGGGAATCCTCCGGACATCTGATCTGCCTGGACCGCACCAGTACCGGAGATGGGATCGTGGCGGCCCTGCAGATTCTGGAGGTCATGCGCGCCTCCGGCAGACCCCTGTCGGCGTTGAAGGCGGTGATGGAGAAGTATCCGCAGACCCTGGTGAATGTCCCCATCAACGCCGCCACATCTCGTGCGTCCCTGCTGGACCACCAGGAGATCACCACGGCGTTGCAATCGGCCGAGGACACCCTGGCCGGTCGCGGACGTGTCCTGCTGCGCCCGTCGGGCACCGAGCCCCTGGTCCGCGTGATGGTGGAAGGTTCCGATCTGCGCCTGGTGGGGCGGATTGCCCAGGATCTGGCCGATGTGGTGCGCCGGGCCGCCGAGGCAGGATGAAATTGATTTATCCGCGCCGCGAAGGTAGGATTCCCGGCTCCATACAACACGCAGTGCGAACTCAGGAGCAGATTCATGCGCAGGCCCCTGGTAGCCGGTAACTGGAAGTTGAATGGTTCACGCAGTGCCAACCAGACCCTGATGCAGGCGCTGGTGGGTCCCGTGAGCGGACTGGGCAAGGTGGACGTGGCGGTCTGTCCCCCCTTTGTCTACCTGGAACAGGTGGCGGGGCTGTGCCGGGACGGCGGCATCGCACTGGGTGCCCAGGACGTGTCGGATCAGGACAATGGTGCCTTCACCGGCGAGGTGTCCGGAGACATGCTGCGGGAGATGGGCTGCACCTGTGTGATCGTGGGCCATTCCGAGCGCCGTACCTTGTACGGCGAGGATGATGCCTTTACCGCGCGCAAGTTCGCCGCTGCCCGTCGCCATGGTCTGACCCCCATCCTGTGTGTGGGTGAGCTGCTGGAAGAGCGTGAAGCCGGCGTCACCGAATCCGTCGTGGCGCGCCAGCTGGATGCGGTGTTGGCGGTGGAGGGGATTGAAGCCCTGTCCGATGCCGTGATTGCCTATGAGCCCGTGTGGGCCATCGGTACCGGCAGGACCGCCACGCCCGAACAGGCGCAGGCGGTGCATGCCTTCATTCGTGCCCGTCTGGCGGACCGGGATCCGGACGTGGCGCGGAAGGTGCGTATCCTGTATGGCGGCAGCGTCAAAGCCGATAACGCCGCCGAGCTGTTTGCACAACCCGATATCGATGGCGGCCTGATCGGCGGCGCCTCACTCAAGGCCTCGGATTTCCTGGCAATCTGCAAGGCCGCAGAACAAGCAGGTTGAAATCGTCATGCTGTATGGCATTTTGCTCGTTATCCAGGTCATCCTGGCCATTGGACTGATCGCCCTGATCCTGCTGCAGCATGGCAAGGGGGCGGACGCCGGCGCGGCATTCGGCAGCGGGGCTTCGGCCACCGTGTTCGGGGCTCGTGGCTCCGCCAACGCCCTCAGTCGCGCCACCGCCTTCACGGCCACGGCCTTTTTCGTCAATAGTCTGGCGCTGGCCTATCTGGTGGCCAATCGGCCCGAGGCGCCCAGTGTCATCGATCTGATCGATGCCGCCCCTCGCGTCATCGAGCAGCCGGTGGAACAGGTGCCTGCCGATCGCGTGCGCGACGTCCCGGCCGACGTGCCGAATTGATTGGAAAATAAAGCGAAATTTGGGGTTCACCCCGGCGCGGTTTCTGATAGAATGCCGGTCCGGCGGGCAAGCTGACATGGCTCGGCTAACCGCCGGAACCTCGTTGCTCGATATTGCAGATGTGGTGGAATTGGTAGACACGCCGTCTTGAGGGGGCGGTGGCGAAAGCCGTGTCGGTTCGAGTCCGACCATCTGCACCATCTTTTTTGTCCTTGTCAGTCCTGATCCTGCATCCAGCGCCAATTTTCCCGCACCTCTTTTCTGTGCGGGGCGCGTCTTCCCCGCGCGGGGTCTTGCCCGCCTGGCAGGATTTTCGTGACGACCGCTCGGCCTCCCTCGGGAGGGCGAAATATTGCGACTTGTCAAAATAATTTACTGACTTATCAATGCATTAGTTTTATTGGGAGCTTGACACTTTTTTTATGGGTGTCCTAGACTCGCCCGGACCTCTGAAGCATTGGCACTTTACGCCGGCTCAAATAACTAATAAAAAGATGTGCCTGGACTTGAATCACGGGCACACGAAAAATCACCAAGTCCTGCCCCAGGTCATTCAGCGCTGGGTCAGGAGGAGAGGGAAATGCTGGAAAACTACCTGCCAATACTGGTGTTCATTGGCATCGGGCTGCTTGTCGGCGTCATTCCCCTGGCGATCGGCATGGCCGTGGGGCCACGCAAGCCCGATAGTGCCAAGGACTCGCCCTATGAGTGCGGCTTCGAGGCTTTTGAAGACTCCCGCATGAAATTCGACATCAGGTTCTACCTGGTGGCCATTCTCTTCATCATCTTCGATCTGGAAATCGCGTTTCTCTTCCCCTGGGCCGTGGCCCTGGATGAGATCGGCATGTTCGGCCTGCTCGCCATGGCCATGTTCCTCGGCATCCTGGTGATCGGCTTCATCTACGAGTGGAAGAAGGGGGCCTTGGAATGGGAATAGAGGGCGTCCTGGAAAAGGGCTTTGTCACCACCTCTGCGGACAAGCTCATCAACTGGGCCCGGACCGGATCGCTCTGGCCGATGACCTTCGGCCTGGCTTGCTGCGCCATCGAGATGATGCATGCCGGTGCCGCCCGCTACGACATGGACCGGATGGGGGTGATTTTCCGTCCCAGTCCGCGCCAGTCCGATGTCATGGTGGTGGCCGGTACCCTGTGCAACAAGATGGCACCCGCCCTGCGCAAGGTCTATGACCAGATGGCCGAGCCCCGCTGGGTCATTTCCATGGGATCCTGCGCCAACGGAGGAGGGTACTATCACTACTCCTACTCGGTGGTGCGCGGCTGTGACCGCATCGTGCCCGTGGATGTCTATGTCCCCGGATGTCCTCCCACCGCGGAGGCCCTGTTGTACGGCATTCTGCAATTGCAGAACAAGATCCGTCGCACTCAGACCATTGCCCGCTAGCCGGCGGTCTCCAGCCTGGACTTCACGATGAGCGAGAAACTCGACAGACTGGCCGCGTGCCTGGAAGAAAAGATCAAGGGCCGGATCAGGAGCCTGCACCAGGCCTGTGACGAACTGACCCTCGAAGTCTCCGCCGGGGACCTGCCGGGTGTTGCCGGGATATTGCGCAGGGACCCGGAACTGGGGTTCGACATGCTGGTGGATGTCTGCGGGGTGGACTATTCCGCCTACGGGGTGACGGAATGGACCACCGAGTCCTCCACTGCCGAGGGCTTTAGCCGCGGGGTGGAGAAGGCCACCTTCGGCCGTTTCACCTTTGATGAAGCCCCGCCTGCCTCCGGCCGCTCCGGCTCCCGTTTCGCCGTGGTCTACCACCTGCTTTCGGTGGCCCACAATCACCGCCTGCGGATCCGGGTGTACTGCGAGGATGACGAGTTTCCCACCATGCCGTCCCTGGTGGAGGTCTGGAACAGCGCCAACTGGTTCGAGCGCGAGGCCTTCGACCTGTTCGGCATCGTCTTCAATGGTCATCCGGACCTGCGTCGCATCCTCACCGACTACGGCTTTGTCGGCCATCCCTTCCGCAAGGACTTCCCCCTGGTGGGCCATGTGGAGATGCGCTACGACCCGGAACAGCGCCGGGTGATCTACCAGCCCGTGACCATCACCCCCCGGGTCCTGGTGCCCAGGGTGATCCGCAAGGACCATCGCTATCTGGACGATGCCGCCGAGGAGAAGTCCGCCGATGCCTGAGATTCGCAATTACACGCTTAACTTCGGCCCTCAGCACCCGGCCGCCCACGGGGTGCTGCGACTGGTGCTGGAGATGGACGGCGAGGTGGTGCAGCGTGCCGATCCCCATATCGGTCTGCTGCACCGGGGCACGGAAAAACTGGCCGAGAGCAAGCCGTACAACCAGAGCATCGGCTACATGGATCGCCTGGACTACATGTCCATGATGGCCAACGAGCACGGCTACGTGAAGGCCATCGAGCGCCTGATGGGGATTGAGCCGCCGCTGCGTGCCCAGTACATCCGGGTCATGTTCGACGAGATCACGCGGATCCTGAACCATCTGCTGTGGCTGGGCACCCACGCCCTGGACGTGGGCGCCATGACCATGTTCCTGTACTGCTTCCGCGAACGCGAGGACCTGATCGACTGCTACGAGGCGGTCAGCGGTTCCCGCATGCACGCCACTTACTACCGTCCCGGCGGCGTCTATCGGGATTTGCCCGGCACCATGGCCCAATATGAGCCTTCCCGCTGGAAGAGCGCGGCGGATGTGAAGCGCCTCAACCAGAGCCGCTCCGGCTCCCTGCTGGATTTCATCGAGGATTTCACCCACCGCTTCCCGACCTGCGTGGACGAGTATGAAACCCTGCTCACGGATAACCGCATCTGGAAGCAGCGTACCGTGGGGATCGGTGTGGTCAGCCCGGAGCGCGCCCTGCAGATGGGTCTGACCGGTCCCATGTTGCGCGGCTCCGGAGTGGCCTGGGATCTGCGCAAGAAACAGCCCTACGCCGTCTATGACCGCATGGATTTCGATATTCCGGTGGGGGTCAACGGCGACAGCTACGACCGCTATCTGGTCCGGATCGAGGAGATGCGTCAGTCCAACCGCATCATTCGTCAGTGCGTGGAATGGCTCAAGGCCAACCCGGGTCCGGTGATGATCGACGATCACAAGGTCGCACCGCCGCCGCGGGAGGAAATGAAGGCGGACATGGAGTCCCTGATTCATCACTTCAAGCTCTTCACCGAAGGTTACTGTGTGCCCGAGGGCGAGGTGTATTCCGCGGTGGAGCATCCCAAGGGGGAGTTCGCGGTGTATCTGATCTCCGATGGGGCCAATAAGCCCTACCGGGTCAAGGTCCGGCCGCCGGGATTCGTCCATCTGTCAGCCCTGGACGAGATGTCCCGGGGTCACATGCTCGCCGACGTGGTCACCCTGATCGGCAGCCTGGATATCGTGTTCGGGGAGATTGACCGCTGATGTCAGCCAACCAGACCAAGGGGAAGGCCAGCCTGCTCAATGCGCATCTGCGCGAGGAGATCGATCAGTGGTTGGCCCGCTATCCGGAAGACCGGCGCCGCTCCGCGGTGCTGGGGGCCTTGCGGGCCGTCCAGCATGAGCAGGGGCATCTGAGTACCGAGATGATGGATGCGGTGGCCGAGTACATCGGCATGCCCGAGATCGCCGTCTACGAGGTGGCCAGTTTCTACTCCATGTTCGAGCTGGAGCCGGTGGGGCGTCACAGCATCTCCGTCTGCACCAATGTCTCCTGCATGCTGCGCGGCGCCGACAAGATCCTCGACCACGTGGAAAACAAGCTGGGCATCAAGCTGGGGGAGTCCACGCCGGACGGCCGCTTCTTCCTCAAGAAGGAAGAGGAGTGCCTGGCGGGTTGCTGCGGCGCCCCCATGATGCAGGTGAACCACGTCTATCATGAGCATCTCACCCCCGAGAAGGTGGATGAGATCCTGGACAAGCTGGAGTAGACGCCCATGACCAACCGCATCTGCTTCATCACCCGCCAGTTCGATGAACCCTGGACCTATGACAACTACCTCAAGGTGGGCGGGTACAAGGCCCTGGAAAAGATCATCGCCGAGAAGATGACCCCGGACCAGGTCATCGAAGAGGTGAAAGCCTCCAATCTGCGGGGCCGCGGCGGGGCCGGGTTCCCCGCGGGTCTCAAGTGGAGCTTCATGCCGCGCACGGCGCCGGGCCAGAAGTACGTGGTGTGCAACTCGGATGAATCCGAGCCGGGCACCTGCAAGGACCGGGACATCCTGCGCTTCAATCCCCACGCCCTGGTGGAAGGCATGATCATCGCCGGTTATTCCATCGGCGCCACCGTCGGCTACAACTACATGCGCGGCGAGTTCATGGACGAGCCCTATCAGCGCTTCAGCCAGGCGGTGAAGGAGGCCTATGACCACGGCTGGCTGGGGCGGAACATCAAGGGCAGCGGTATTGATTTCGATCTGTATCCCACCCTGGGCGCCGGCGCCTACATCTGCGGCGAGGAAACCGCCCTGCTGGAATCCCTGGAGGGCAAGAAGGGCATGCCCCGGTTCAAGCCGCCGTTTCCGGCCAACTTCGGTCTCTACGGCCGGCCCACCACCATCAACAACACCGAGACCCTGTCCTCGGTGCCCGCCATTATCCGTGAGGGCGGCGAGTGGTTTGCCGCCCTGGGGGTGGAACGCTCCGGCGGCGAGAAGTTGTTTTCGGTGTCCGGGCACGTGGAACGCCCCGGGAACTACGAGGTGCCGATGGGTACGCCGTTTGCCGACCTGCTGGCCATGGCCGGCGGGGTCTGGAAGGGGCGCAAGCTCAAGGCGGTGATCCCCGGGGGTTCCTCCGTGCCGGTGGTGCCGGGGGATCTCATGATGACCGCCACCATGGACTATGACGGCGTGACCAAGGTGGGTTCCATGCTGGGTTCCGGTGCCGTCATCGTCATGGATGAGACCACCGACATGGTCAAGGTGCTGCAGCGTATCTCCCGCTTCTATTTCGCCGAGTCCTGCGGTCAGTGCACGCCCTGCCGCGAGGGCACGGGATGGCTCTATCGCATGGTCACGCGCATCGTGGAAGGCCAGGGCCGCATGGAAGACCTGGCGCGGCTGGACGAGGTCGCGGCCAAGATCGAGGGACGCACCATTTGCGCCCTGGGCGATGCCGCCGCCATGCCGGTGCGCAGTTTTGTGAAGCACTTCAGACACGAGTTCGAACACTACATTCAGCACGGTCGCAGCCTGGTGGCGGACGCGGCCTGACGGGTGCGGAACGGGGCAACGGGAAGTGAAGCATGAGTGACGATCTGGTCAACTTCGAGGTCAACGGCATCCCCCTGCAAGCCAGGAAGGGGAGCATGTTGATCGCCGCGACGGATGCCGCCGGTATCCGTATCCCGCGCTTCTGCTACCACGAGAAGCTGTCGGTGGCGGCCAACTGCCGCATGTGCCTGGTGGAGGTGGAGCGGGCACCCAAGCCCATGCCGGCCTGCGCCACTCCGGTGGCCGAGGGTATGAAGGTCTACACCCGGTCGCCCAAGGCCCTGGCCGCCCAGAAGGCGGTCATGGAATTCCTGCTCATCAATCACCCCCTGGACTGCCCGGTCTGTGACCAGGGCGGGGAGTGCGAACTGCAGGATGTCTCCATGGGCTATGGCGAGGACCTGTCCCGCTACAGCGAGGCCAAACGCGTGGTCAGGGACAAGGACATCGGCCCCCTGATCGCCACCGAGATGACCCGCTGCATTCACTGCACCCGCTGCGTGCGTTTCGGCGAGGAGATCGCCGGCATGCGGGAACTGGGCGCCACCGGTCGTGGCGAACGGCTGGAGATCGGGACCTTTGTCCAGCGTACCGTGGTGTCCGAGCTTTCGGGCAATGTCATCGACCTGTGTCCGGTGGGGGCGTTGACCGCCAAGCCGTCCCGTTTCACCTACCGGGCCTGGGAACTGATCCAGCACCCCACCGTGTCTCCCCATGACTGCGTGGGCTCCAACCTGTTCCTGCACACCGACAACGGTCAGGCCAAGCGAGTGGTGCCCCGTCGCAATGACGGCGTGAACGAAACCTGGATCGCGGACCGCGACCGGTTCAGCTATGCCGGCCTGCAGTCGGAAGATCGCCTCACCACGCCCATGATCCGCGACCGGGGAGAGTGGGTGAGCACCGATTGGGAAACGGCCATGACCCGCGTCATCGAGGGGCTGCGGGCACAGCCGGCTACCGAGTGCGGTGTCCTGCTGTCCCCCCAGTCCAGCCTGGAAGAACTCTATCTGGCCCAGCAGTGGCTGCGGGGCATGGGGATCCAGTCCCTGGACCATCGCCTGCGGCAGACTGACTTCTCGGATCAGGACCAGGCGCCCCTGTTCCCCTATCTGGGCAGCAGCCTGGAGGATCTGGAGGAGACCGGCGGTCTGCTGCTGGTGGGCGGCGACGTCCGCAAGGAACAGCCCATGTTGGCCCACCGCCTGCGCAAGGCGGCCCTCAAGGGGCGGCCGGTGATGGCCATCAATCCGCGGGATTTCGGCTTCCACTTCCCCCTCGCGCACCAGCGGGTCACCGACCCTCACGGCATGCTCACGGCCCTGGCCGGGGTACTGCGGGCGGCACTGGCCGGCGCGGGACAATCGGCGCCGGCCGCCCTGGTCGACGTGCTCAAGGCCGTCAAGCCCGATGCCGTCGATACCGCCATGGCCGAGGTGCTGGCCCAGGCCGGGGCGCGGGGACAGGTGCTGCTGGGTACCCAGGCCATGCACCATCCCCGGTTTACCTTGCTGCGCGCGCTGGCGGGTGCCCTGTGCGAGGTCACCGGTGCCCGCCTGGGATACCTGCCCGAAGGCGGCAATGCCGCCGGTGCCTGGCTGGCGGGTGCGGTGCCTCACCGGGGCGCTGCCGGGGCGGCCCTGCAGACGGAGGGACGTCATGTGCAAAGCCTGCTGGCCGACGGCATGAAGGCCTGTGTCCTGCTGAACGTGGAACCGGAACTGGATTGCGACAATCCCGCCCAGGCCCTGCAGGCCCTGCAGGGAGCGGAGTTCGTGGTGGCCATGACACCGTTCGTCACCGAGACCCTGCGTCGCCATGCCCATGTGCTGCTGCCCATCGCCACCTTTGCCGAGACCTCCGGCACCTGGGTCAATGGGGAAGGCCGCTGGCAGAGCGTGCCCGGCGCCGCCACCCCGCCGGGGGACACCCGTCCCGCCTGGAAGGTATTGCGGGTACTGGGCAACATGAGCGATCTGGCCGGGTTTGAATACCTGTCCTCGGAAGAGGTGAGGGATGAACTCAAGGCCCGCCTGGCCGAGGCGGGCATCTCCGGTTTCGACAACCGGGTTTCCCTGGAGGGCCGTCACCTGGCCCTGCCGCCCAGGCCTGCCGGGCTGCAACGGGTTTCCGCCACCGCCATGTACGGGGTGGACAGCCTGGTGCGCCGGTCCCTGCCTCTGCAGCAGACGCCGGAGGCCCTCGATCGCGCGGCCCGCATCAGCGAGACACAGGCCCGCGGCCTGGATCTGCTGGGGGCCGAGGAAGTGGTGGTGCGCCAGGGCAAGTTGACTGCCCGCATGAGGCTGATGATCGACGATACGGTACCCGCCGGCTGTGTCTGGCTGCCGGGTGGCATCACGGAAACAAGCACCCTCGGCCCCGCATACGGGCCGGTGGAACTGCACAAGGTTTAAGGTCGGGGTCCGAGCATGCAGCAAGCCATGATGGAATTCTGGGACGGGTTGCCCGTGATCATGCAGATCATGACCAAGATCATGATGATCGTCGGCCCCCTGTTGCTGGTGGTGGCCTACACCACCTTCGCCGAGCGCAAGGTGATCGGCTACATGCAGGTGCGGGTGGGACCCAACCGGGTGGGGCCGCGAGGGTGGCTGCAGCCCATCGCCGACTCCCTCAAGCTGCTGCTCAAGGAAGTCATCATTCCCAGCAACTCGGACAAGTATCTGTTCCTGATCGCCCCGGTACTGGCCATTGCCCCGGCCCTGGCGGTATGGGCGGTGATCCCCTTCGATGACGGCATGGTGCTGGCCGACATCAACGCCGGCCTGCTGTATCTGCTGGCCCTGAGTTCGGTGGGTGTCTACGGCATCATCATCGCCGGCTGGGCCTCCAACTCCCGCTACGCCCTGCTGGGGGGGATGCGATCCGCCGCCCAGATCGTGTCCTACGAGATCGCCATGGGGTTTGCCCTGGTGGGCGTGGTGATGGCCGCCGGCAGCCTGAATCTGGGTGAGATCGTCATGTCGCAGCAGGGCAGTGTCTATCACTGGTTCCTGCTGCCCCTGTTCCCCCTGTTCCTGGTCTACCTGATCTCCGGGGTGGCGGAGACCAACCGTGCGCCCTTCGACGTGGCGGAAGGGGAGTCGGAGATCGTGGCCGGTTTCCATGTGGAATACTCCGGCATGGCCTTTGCCATCTTCTTCCTGGCCGAATACGCCAACATGATCCTGATCTCGGCGCTGACTGCCCTGCTGTTCCTGGGGGGCTGGCTGTCGCCCTTTGAGGGCATCCTGCCCGAGAGCGCCTTTGCCCTGCCGGTGATCGGCTGGCTGCTGGACAGCGGTATTCACTGGCTGCTGATCAAGACGGCCTTCTTCCTGTTCTGTTTCCTCTGGTTCCGCGCCACCTTCCCGCGCTACCGCTATGACCACATCATGCGGCTGGGCTGGAAGGTGCTGATTCCCGTGACCATCGTGTGGCTGTTTGTCCTGGGCGTGGCCTTTGCCCTGGGCATCGGTCCCTGGTTCGCATAAGGGAGGCTTTCATCATGAGCACGGCGATTCGCCAGTTCTTCAAGACCTTCCTGCTGTGGGAGCTGCTGTTGGGCATGAAGCTCACCGGTCGGCACTTCTTTGCCCGCAAGATCACCGTCCAGTATCCGGACGAGACCACGCCGATCTCGCCCCGTTTTC
Organism: Ectothiorhodospira shaposhnikovii; assembly: GCF_022227765.1. Classification (GTDB taxonomy): domain Bacteria; phylum Pseudomonadota; class Gammaproteobacteria; order Ectothiorhodospirales; family Ectothiorhodospiraceae; genus Ectothiorhodospira. Next base: position 291,037 of record NZ_JAJMLZ010000001.1, read on the forward strand.
GCGGCCTGCATGCCCTGCGCCGCTATCCCAACGGGGAAGAGCGCTGCATCGCCTGCAAGCTGTGCGAGGCGGTGTGTCCGGCGCTGGCCATCACCATCGAGTCGGAAGAGCGGGATGACGGCACCCGCCGGACCAGCCGTTACGACATCGATCTGTTCAAGTGCATCTTCTGCGGCTTCTGCGAGGAGGCCTGCCCGGTGGATTCCATCGTCGAGACCCACATCATGCACTACCACTTCGAAAACCGTGGCGAGCAGATCATGACCAAGGACAAGCTGCTGGCCATCGGTGACAAGTACGAGGCGCAGATTGCCGCCGCCCGTGCCGTCGATGCGCCCTACCGCTGATCAGGGGGACTGCCTTTCATGAGTTTCGAACAGTTTCTGTTCTACTTCTTCTCCGCCATCCTGGTGGGTTCGGCCGTGGCCATGATCACGGTGCGCAACCCGGTGCATGCGGCCCTGTTCCTGGTGCTGGCCTTTTTCACCAGCGCCGCCCACTGGATCATGCTGGAGGCGGAGTTCCTCGGCATCCTGCTGGTGCTGGTCTATGTGGGGGCGGTGATGGTGTTGTTCCTGTTCGTGGTCATGATGCTGGACATCAACGTGGCCCGGGTCAGGGAGGGGTTTGTCAGGTTGCTGCCGGTGGGACTGGTGGTGGCGGTGGGCATGATGGTGGTGATGGCCATGGTGGTGGGGGCCAGGGTGTTCCAGGTGGAATCTCCGGGCCGCGCCGATGCGGACTACAGCAATACCGAGGCCATCGGCCAGTTGCTCTATACCGAGTACGTGTATCCCTTCGAGATCGCTGCCGTGATCCTGCTGGTGGCCATCATCGCGGCCATCGTGCTGACGTTGCGGCGCCGGCCCGATAGCCTCTACATGGATCCGGCGGAACAGATCAAGGTGCAGCGCAAGGACCGCGTGCGCCTGATCAAGATGGAAGCGGAAAAGAAGTAGCGTCACATGGGCCGATGGACCCTGGATCCTGTTGTCATGGCCGGATCGGCATGGCGGGCGGATTTCAGGACTGAATCTACAGGGCTGAATGAAAACACCCAAGCGGGCGCCGTGGCGAGACCTGCGCTGGGCCAAAAACGGGACCAAGCATGATTCCTCTGTCGCATTACCTCATCCTTGGGGCGATCCTGTTCGCGCTGAGCGTCACCGGGATCTTCCTGAACAGGAAAAACCTGATCCTCCTGCTCATGTGCATCGAGCTCATGTTGCTGGCGGTGAACATGAACTTCATTGCCTTCTCCCATTACCTGGGGGATCTGGCGGGGCAGATCTTCGTGTTCTTCATCCTCACCGTGGCAGCGGCGGAGGCGGCCATCGGCCTGGCCATCCTGGTGCTGGTGTTCCGTAATCGACAGACCATCAACGTCCAGGATCTGGACGAGATGAAGGGGTAGGGCATGGATACTATCTATCTGCTCATCGTACTCGCCCCCCTGTTCGGGGCCATCGCCGCCGGTCTGTTCGGCCAGCAGCTCGGGCGGACCGGGGCGCATACCGCCACCATCGCCGGGGTGGCCGTCTCCTTCCTGCTCTCGCTGGTGGTGTTCTGGCACCACGTGATCGGCGGGGCCGAGGTCTACAACGAGACCGTCTACACCTGGCTGGTCAGTGACGGCATCCGCTTCGAGGTGGGGTTCCTGATCGACAACCTCACCGCCCTGATGATGCTGGTGGTGACCTTCGTCTCCCTGATGGTGCACATCTACACCATCGGCTACATGCATGAGGACCCGGGCTATCAGCGCTTCTTTGCCCTGATTTCCCTGTTCACCTTCTCCATGCTGATGCTGGTGATGGCCAACAACTTCATGCAGCTGTTCTTCGGCTGGGAGGCCGTGGGCCTGGTGTCCTACCTGCTCATCGGCTTCTGGTTCAAGCGGCCCACCGCCATCCATGCCAACCTCAAGGCCTTCATCGTCAACCGGGTGGGGGACTTTGCCTTCGTGCTCGGGATTGCCGCCATCGTCTTCTACACCGGCAGCCTGGACTACGCCACCGTCTTCGGTCAGGCCGAAGGCATGTCCCAGGCCGGCATCAGTGTCCTGCCGGGCACCGAATGGTCCCTGCTGACCGTGGCCTGCATCCTGCTGTTCATCGGTGCCATGGCCAAGTCGGCCCAGGTGCCCCTGCATGTGTGGCTGCCCGACTCCATGGAAGGCCCCACCCCCATCTCGGCCCTGATCCACGCCGCCACCATGGTGACGGCGGGGATCTTCATGGTGGCGCGCATGTCGCCCCTGTACGAATTCTCCGTGACCGCCCTGAGCTTCGTGCTCATCATCGGTGCCGTCACCGCCTTCTTCATGGGGCTGGTGGGGCTGGTGCAGAACGACATCAAGCGGGTGGTGGCCTATTCCACTCTGTCCCAGCTCGGTTACATGACGGTGGCCCTGGGCGCCTCCGCCTATGCGGCGGGCATCTTCCACCTCATGACCCATGCCTTCTTCAAGGCCCTTCTGTTCCTGGCCGCCGGTTCGGTGATCATGGCCATGCATCATGAGCAGGACATCCGTCGCATGGGCGGGCTGCGCAAGTACATGCCCATCACCTATGCCACCGCCCTGATCGGCTCCCTGGCCCTGATCGGCTTCCCCGGATTCGCCGGCTTCTTCTCCAAGGACGGCATCATCGAGGCCGTGTCACTGTCGGAGATTCCGGGGGCGGGTATTGCCTACGTGCTGATATTGCTGGGGGTGTTCGTCACCGCCCTGTACACCTTCCGCATGTTCTTCCTGGTGTTCCACGGCGAGGAGCGTTTCCGCCATGCGGCACCCGGCACCGACCACGATCACGGACACGACCATGAGGGCCACGGTCACGGCCTGAAGGGAGATCCGAAGGAGTCACCCTGGGTGGTCACCGTGCCCCTGATCCTGCTGGCGATTCCCTCGGTGCTGGCGGGTTACTTCGTCGGTCCCATGCTGTTCGGCGATTTCTTTGCCGGCGTGATCCATGTGGACGAGACCCGGGATGTACTGGCCCGTCTGGGCGAGGGCTACACCGGCGTCACGGGCTTCATCGCCCACGGCCTGGCGATGCCGCCCTTCTGGCTGGCGATGGCGGGTCTGGCCACGGCCTGGTACGTCTACATGAAGCGCCCGGACATTGCCGACAGCGCCCGCCGTCGTGCGCCCTGGGCCTACGACCTGCTCAACCGGAGCTATGGCTTCGACCAGTTCAATGAGGCGGTGTTCGCCAAGGGGACCCAGCGCCTGGGGCAGTGGTTGTGGCGCTTTGGTGACACGCTGGTGATCGATACGGCCATCGTCAACGGCAGTGCCAGGACGGTGGGCTGGTTGTCCCGGCAGGTGCGTCATGTGCAGACGGGCTATGTGTATCACTACGCCTTCGCCATGATCATCGGTCTGCTGGTGCTCATCATGGCGTTTGCCTTCTAGCGCGGTCGTGCTGGGTGCAACGACAGGATCAACGCAGGATTCCACTGGGAAGAAATAATGTTCGCTGACTGGCCACTGCTCTCTCTTGTGATATGGACGCCGATTCTCGGCGGCCTGATCGTCCTGACCATGGGTGACCGGATGCCCGAGGCATCCCGGCGCGTGGGCCTGGCCTTCGCGGTGCTGACCTTCCTGGTGAGCATCCCGCTGTTCACCCAGTTCGACCGCGGCACCCACGAGATGCAATTCGTTGAGATGATCCCCTGGATCAGCACCTTCAACATCCATTACCACCTGGGCGTGGACGGGATCTCCATGCCGCTGATCCTGCTCACCACCTTCATCACGGTGCTGGTGGTCATTGCCGCCTGGGAAGTGATACAGCATCGGGTGTCCCAGTACCTGGCTGCCTTCCTGATCATGGAGGGCCTGATGAACGGGGTCTTCTCGGCCCTGGACGCGGTGCTGTTCTACGTCTTCTTCGAGGCCATGCTGATCCCCATGTTCCTGGTGATCGGCATCTGGGGCGGCCCCAACCGGATCTACGCCACCCTCAAGTTCTTCCTCTACACTTTCCTGGGCTCGGTGTTCCTGCTCATCGGCCTGATCTATCTGTATACCCAGTCCGGCAGCTTCGCCATCCTGGACTTCCACCATCTGCCCCTGGGCATGACCGCCCAGATGCTGATCTTCCTGGGCATGCTGCTGGCCTTCGGGGTGAAGATTCCCATGTTCCCGGTCCATACCTGGTTGCCGGATGCCCACGTGGAGGCACCCACCGGGGGGTCGGTGATCCTGGCGGCGATCATGCTCAAGATCGGCGGCTACGGCTTCCTGCGCTTCTCCCTGCCGATTGCCCCGGACGCGGCCATGGCCCTGGACTGGCTGATGGTCACCCTGTCCCTGATCGCCGTGGTCTACATCGGCCTGGTGGCCCTGATGCAGCAGGACATGAAGAAGCTGATCGCCTACTCGTCCATCGCCCATATGGGTTTCGTGACCCTGGGCTTCTTCATCGTCTTCATGATCTACAACAACACCGGTTCCTGGCAGGGGGCTGCCCTGGGGATCAGCGGCGGCATGGTGCAGATGATCTCCCACGGTCTGATCTCCGCGGCCATGTTCCTCTGCGTGGGGGTGCTCTATGACCGCATGCACAGCCGCCGGATCGCCGATTACGGCGGCGTGGCCAACACCATGCCCTGGTTCGCCGCCTTCTTCGTCCTGTTTGCCATGGCCAACACGGGACTGCCGGGTACCTCGGGGTTCGTGGGCGAGTTCATGGTGATCCTGGCCGCCTTCCGCGCCGACTTCTGGATTGCCCTGCTGGCCGCCACCACCCTGATCCTGGCCGCGGCCTATACCCTGTGGCTGGTGAAGCGGGTGGTCTACGGCGAGGTGGCCAATGACAACGTGGCCAAACTGACGGATGTGAACCGGCGTGAGTTCTGGGTGCTGGGCGTGCTGGCCTTTGCCGTGCTCCTTCTGGGGGTCTGGCCGGCGCCCTTGCTGGATGTGCTGGACGCCACCGTGGACAACCTGGTGCGGCATATCGCCGTTTCCAAGCTCTAAGCTCTCCTGGATGCCGATATGACCTTTGAGATTCCGGATTTCATCCCCGTCATTCCCGAGCTTTTCCTGCTGGGCATGGCCTGCTTCATCCTGGTGGCGGATCTTTTCATCCCCCAGGCCCGTCGGGACATCACCTACGGACTGACCCAGTTCTCCGTGCTGGGCGCCCTGGTGTTGACCGTGTGGCTGGCCGCCCCGGAGGTGCGTATCACCATGTCCGGTACCTTCGTGGCCGATCCCATGTCGGACCTGCTCAAATCGGTGGTGTTGCTGATCTCGGCGGTGGTCTTCCTGTACGCCCGGCCCTATCTGATGACCCGGGATCTTTACCGGGGTGAGTTCTATGTCCTGGGGCTGTTCGGCGTACTGGGCATGATGGTGATGATCTCGGCCAACAGCCTGCTCACCCTCTACCTGGGTCTTGAGTTGCTGTCTTTGTGCCTCTATGCCCTGGTGGCCTTCAATCGGGATTCCACCCAGGCGGCCGAGTCCGCCATGAAGTATTTCGTGCTGGGCTCCATTGCATCGGGCGTGCTGCTCTACGGCATGTCCATGCTCTACGGCATCACGGGCACCCTGGATATCGCCGGCGTGACGGCGGGCATCCTCACGGCCTCCGGTGAATTCAACATGGCCCTGGTATTCGCCCTGGCCTTCGTCGTGGTGGCCCTGGCCTTCAAGCTGGGGGCGGTGCCCTTCCACATGTGGTTGCCGGATGTGTACCACGGCGCCCCCACCCCGGTGACCTTGTTCATCAGCACGGCACCCAAGATCGCCGGTCTGGCCATCATCATGCGCCTGCTGGTGGACGGCATGGGGCCGCTGCATGCGGATTGGCAGGGCATGCTGCTGATCCTGGCGGTGCTTTCCCTGGCGGTGGGCAACGTGGTGGCCATCGCCCAGACCAACATCAAGCGCATGTTTGCCTACTCCACCATTTCCCATGTCGGCTTCGTGCTGTTGGCCATCATGGCCGGGACAACGGAGGGGAACGCGGCGGCCTTGTTCTACGTGATCGCCTATGCCCTGATGGCGGCCGGCGGCTTCGGCATGGTGCTGTATCTGTCCCGCCAGGGCTTCGAGGCGGATAACATTCAGGATTTCCGTGGCCTGAATGAGCGTAGCCCCTGGTTTGCTTTCATCATGCTGCTGCTCATGGCCGCCATGGCGGGTCTGCCGCCCACCCTGGGCTTCTATGCCAAGCTGGCGGTGCTTCAGGCCGTGGTGCAGGTGGGCTTCATCTGGGTGGCCGTGTTCGCCGTGTTGATGTCGGTGATCGGCGCCTTCTACTACCTGCGCATCATCAAGTTCATGTACTTCGATAAGCCGGAAGACCGGACCGAGTTGTCCCGGGGCATGGATGTCAATGTGGTGCTGTCGGTCAATGGCCTGCTGATGCTGGGACTGGGGATCTTTCCCGGTATCCTGATGTCTCTTACCGCGGCAGTCCGATAGGGGAGGAGAATATGGATCTTTTGCAGGTTTCTGTTTGGCTCTATCTTCTGATCGCCCTGGTGGCGGCCAACCTCCCGTGGCTCAATGAGCGGGTCCTGTTCGTCATGACGCCCCGTGGGGGCGACAAGCCGGCCTTCATTCGTTTCCTGGAGTGGGGTATACTCTACGCTTTAGTGGTGGCCATCGGCCTCGGGCTGGAGCGCCTGGTCACCGGCACGATCCATGTCCAGGGCTGGCAGTTCTATGCCATCACCCTGTCCATGTTTGCCGTGTTCGCCATGCCCGGATTCATCTATCGACATGATCTGCGCCGGCACCTGATCCACCGTGGTGCATGAGTTGCAAAAAAGTGAGATGAAACCCTTGCATTATCCGGGAAAGGTCATTAGTATACACAGCCTCAGTTGCGGGGTGGAGCAGTCTGGCAGCTCGTCGGGCTCATAACCCGAAGGTCGCAGGTTCGAATCCTGCCCCCGCTACCACATTAAGACAAGAAGCCCGTATCGGTCATCCCGATGCGGGCTTCTTGCATTTCAGCCTCTCACGATTTCATCACCGCGCGATAAGGCTTCCAGCCGGCCCGGATCTCCCGCCGTGTCTGCATGGGCCTGGTGGTCATCCGGCATGTTCCGGTGAGTGAATGAATATGCGCTCTTGTGAATATATGGGTGGAGGTATATTGTGTGGTCCGTGACGGGCTTGTGAGTCGGGCGGGCGGGAAATCATGTTCAATATCATTGAATGGCCCGCCTTCCGGACCGAGGAGACAACCATGCATATACAGGATCTGATGACGCCGGACCCGCTCAGCGTCAGACCGGATACCCCCATTCAGCGGGTGGCCCGCCTGCTGGTGAAGCACCGCATCAACGGCCTGCCCGTGGTGGATGAGGGCGATGTGCTGGTGGGCATCATCACCACCGGCGACCTGACTCACCGCATGGCGGATGAGCGGGTGGAACCGCGGACGGCCTGGTGGAAGGAGTCCCTGTACCGTTCTCCCCTGGGGGGTGCCTCCAGCGACGACCCCAACCGCATCGGCGGTCGGACCGCGGGCGAGGTGATGACCCGACAGCTACTCACTCTGCAACCGGAAGATGACATGAGCGTGGCCGCCCGGTTGTTCATCAACCACGGTATCCAGGCGCTGCCGGTGGTGGTGGAGGGACGGCTGGTGGGCATCGTGTCCCGCTTTGATCTGCTCAAGTGCCTGGCGGATGACCCCGGCTGCTGCAATCCGTTTCGTGCCGATACCTGAACCCGCAACCACCGAACCCGACCACAGGACGCCTCCATGTTGTTGACCGCCCTGACGATCTTCATCGTCACCATCACCCTTGTCATCTGGCAGCCCAAGGGGCTGGGCATCGGCTGGAGTGCCCTGGGCGGCGCGGCCCTGGCCCTGGCCACGGGGGTGGTGCAGTTTTCCGACGTACCCATTGTGGTGGATATCGTCTGGAACGCCACGCTCACCTTTGTCTTCATCATCATCATCTCCCTGATCCTGGACGAGGCCGGTTTCTTTGAATGGGCGGCCCTGCACGTGGCCCGCTGGGGCAAGGGGAGCGGCTTGCGCCTGTACGGTTTCATCATCCTGCTGGGCGCGGTGGTGGCCGCCATGTTCGCCAACGACGGCGCCGCCCTCATGCTCACCCCCATCGTGCTGGAGATGCTCCTGGCCCTGGGCTTCACCGCCGGGGCGGCCTTCGCCTTCGTCATTGCCGCGGGCTTCATCGCCGACACCGCCAGTCTGCCCCTGGTCACCTCCAACCTGGTGAACATCGTCTCGGCGGATTTCTTCGGCATCAACTTCCGCGAGTACGCCGCCGTGATGATGGCGGTCAACGTCGTCTCGGTGACCGCCTCGTTGGGTATCCTGTATCTGTTCTTCCGCAAACAGATCCCCCGCACCTACAGCCTGGATGGCTTGCGCAGGCCTGAACAGGCCATCAAGGACCCGGCCGTGTTCAAGGCGGGCTGGGGCGTGCTGGCCTTGCTGCTGTTCTGCTTTCTGGTGATCGAGCCCATGGGCGTGCCCATTTCCGCCATGGTGGGTCTGGGTGCCGCCATCCTGCTGGCGGTGGCCGCCCGGGGACATGTGATTTCCACCCGCCGGGTCTTCGTCAGCGCCCCCTGGCAGATCGTGATCTTCTCCGTGGGCATGTACCTGGTGGTCTACGGCCTGCGCAATGCCGGGTTGACGGCGGACATCGCCAGAGCCCTGGACTGGATCGGGCAGTATGGGGTGACGGCGGCGGCGGTGGGGACCGGCTTCATCGCCGCCTTCTTCTCCTCCATCATGAACAACATGCCCGGGGTGATGGTGGTGGCCCTGTCCATCGACGAGGCCAATGTGACCGGCGTGGTCAAGGAGGCAATGATCTATGCCAACATCATCGGTTCCGACCTGGGGCCGAAGATCACCCCCATCGGCAGTCTGGCCACCCTGTTGTGGCTGCATGTGCTGGCACGGCGCGGCATCAAGATCACCTGGGGGCAGTATTTCAGGATCGGCATCCTGATCACGCCGCCGGTACTGTTGGTCACGCTGCTGGCCCTGGCCGGGTGGCTGTCGTTGATTCGCTGATCAACCCGGCAGGCAGAGATTGAGCGAGGTACAATCCTTGTTCTAGCCGGCTTCGACGATACAGGGAGCGTCACCATGTACTGCGCGCAATGTGGCCACAATAACGATGATTCAGCACGTTTCTGCTCCGGTTGCGGGGTGTCCCTCGGCACGCAGCCGATGGCGGCCGGCATGGCGGCGGGAACGGGCGCCGCTGTCACGTCTGTCTCGGCATCGGTCAGGGATGCCGGATTCTGGTATCGCCTGCTGGCGTTCGTGATCGACATGATCATCCTGACCCTGATCACCGTCGTGGTGGCGGTTCCGCTGGGCTTTGCCCTGGGGGCATCCATGGCCGCAAGCGGTGCCACGGGGCAGGAAATCAACCTGGTTGCGGAAGGCATGGGCAATCTGCTGTCCTTATTGCTCGGTTGGCTTTACTACACGGTGTTCGAGTCCTCGAAATGGCAATCCACCCCCGGCAAGCGGATGCTGGGTTTGCGGGTGACGGACATGGACGGCAACCGGATCGGCTTTGGCCGTGCCAATGGACGCTACTGGTCCAAGATCCTTTCGGCGCTTTTGCTGTTCATCGGCTATCTGATGATCGCCTTTACCCGGCGCAAGCAAGGTCTCCATGACATGATTGCCTCCACCCTGGTGGTCAGGCAGTCGTAGACCTGCCCTCATTGATCAGCGGTCTCATCTGAAGGCCCAGGGAGGTTCCGGGTGTGGCATCCCCGCAAAGGCGGCATTCCGGAAGTGTGATGCAGGAGCTATCCAGCCCGTCATTCCCGCGAAAGCGGGAATCCAGTGGCGGTGGCTCCCTGGGCTCCCGCTTTCGCGGGAGTGACGACGGGGGCTGGCCAAGATGAGTGACGGCGGAGCTGGTGAGGATGAGTAACGGCGGGGCTGGCGGGGATGAGTGGCGGCGTCGGGCCGGCGCTGTTTGGTAAGATGAGCGGGATCCGGTCGCCGGCATGGCGCCCGCGGCATACCTTCCTTCCACGTTCCCCCACAATCCGGGGGCAACCAGCCAAAGCAGAGATACCGGCGGCATGAGCCTCCAGAAGACGCTGTTCGGAAAACTGCTCTTGCTGACGTTGGCCATGGTGATCCTGCTGGGCTCCCTGGTCTCGGTCGTGCTCTATCACAGTGGCCTCGACTCGGCCCAGGCGGTGATTCGCAACAAGAATCTGGCTGCCGCTCACCATATTCGCGGCTATGTGCAGCCGTTGCGGTCCGTCGTGCAGTATCTGGCCGCCAAGGATTTCGTCCGTGAGGCCATGGATACGGACTACCGTGATGAGTCGCGGCTCCTGGAACTGTTCCGTGTGTTGCAGGATGCCAATCCGACCATACACTTCATCTTCGCCGCCTACGAGGACGGCCGTTTGGTCATCAATGATTATGTGCCGCCTCCCGGATTCGATCCCCGTGTCCGCCCCTGGTATGAGGCGGGGGTGCGAGCGGGCCCGGCATTGTCGGGCGGCATCCCTTACCGTGAAATCAAGTCGGACGAGTGGCTGGTGTCGTTCAGTCAGGTATTGCTGGACGAGGATGGCGGGCTACGCGGCGTGGTGGCAATTGATGCTTTGGTGGATGCGGTGATGGAGGTCATCGGCGCCCGCGATCCCTCCTTCACCACTGCCCGCAACCTGGTGCTGGATCATGAGGGCAGGATACTGTTTCATGCGCAGGATGGCTTGATTGGTACCCGGTTTGCCGGTTGGGACAGCCTGGCTCCGATGGTGGGGGAGGGAAGCGGTCAGCGCTTCCTGGAAGTGGATCAAAGGACCTGGATGGTGCAGTTCATTCATGAAGAGCCCCTGAACTGGACCGTGGTCACCATGGTGGAGAAGCGGGAAGTCCTGTTGCCCATCATGTGGCGCATCCTGCAAAGCGTGGCCGTGGTGCTGTGTATCGCGTTGTTGCTGTCTGCCTTCATGGCGCGAAACCTGAGTGCCCATATCGTGGGGCCGTTGCGTCTGCTGGAGCAGCGGGTTCGGGATGTGGTCGATGGCAAGGCCTTGGGCCAGACGCGAAAGTCAGTGCCGCTGGCAGAGTTGAAAAACGAGATCGGCACCATTTCGCAGGCCATCGAGGCGGTGACGGAACATGCCCTGTATCAGAAGAATCAGGAACTTCAGCGCAATAATGCGCTGCTGGAGCGGCTGTCCCAGACCGACTCCATGACCGGTCTGATGAATCGTCGCAAGATGAACGAACAGCTGGAGCAGGAATATTCGCGGGTCTGTCGCTATCAGGGCACCTTCGTACTGATGCTCTTCGATATCGACCATTTCAAGCAGATCAACGACACCCATGGCCATCATGTGGGCGATCTCGTGATTCAGGAACTGGCGGCCCTGGTGCGCGGCATGGTTCGCGCCACCGACAGTGTAGCGCGGTGGGGGGGCGAGGAGTTTCTCATCCTGTTTCCGGAAACGGATCAGGCCGCGGCAATGGTCATTGCCGAGAAGATCCGGGCCGCCATCGCCGCCCATCGATTCCCGGTTCCCCGGCCGGTCACGGTCAGTATCGGCATCTGTCAGCACAGGCCGGATACGAACCTGCAGGAACTGCTGATTGCCGCCGACAAGCGGCTCTATCAGGCCAAATCCGGGGGGCGTAACCGCATCTGCGTGGGAGATTCCGAATAAGTCAATGCCCCGGCCCCGGGCAGGCAACTGGTCAAACCCGCTATCCCTTAAATGGGAAGCACCGTCCTTCAGGGCGGTGAGCGATCGGAAAAGGAGAGCAGCGCATGACGGATACCCCGCCCATCCTGGGTTTTGCCGCCTGGAGCGGTACCGGAAAGACGACCCTGCTGGTGCAGTTGATTCCCCTGCTGCGGGAGCGGGGCATCCGGATTGCGGTCATCAAGCATGCCCATCACAGTTTCGATGTGGATCAACCGGGCAAGGACAGCCACGCACTACGCAAGGCCGGTGCCGAGCAGATGCTCATTGCCTCCACTCAGCGGTTTGCCCTGATGGTGGAGCAGCCCGAGCCCCGGGAGCCGGATCTGTGGGCACTGATCGGGCGCCTGGATGCGTCCCGCACCGATCTGATTCTGGTGGAGGGGTTCAAGGCGGAAGCCTTCCCCAAGCTGGAACTGTTTCGTCCCTCCCTGGGCAAACCCGCCCGCTACCCCCGGGATCCGGACATCATCGCCGTGGCCACGGACGAGCCGGCGTCGCTGCAGACCGATTTGCCCGTGCTGCCGCTCAATGACGTGACGGGTATCCGGGATTTCATACTGGGCTGGATGAGGCGGGAGGGCGCCGTGGGATAGCCGCCCGCACCCATCTCACGACGACCGCGTTGCCTCCTCGCCCGGTTCCTCGGCCCGGGGATCCAGATGCATGGTTTCCTGGGTGGCGCCCTGGATGGCCTCCAGGCCGACGAAGGTATGGCGTACTTCCTCCACCGGCGGCTGGACACGGGTTCGCCATACGGCATGTACGGCCATGCCGGAATAAATGAAGACCAGGAACAGGAACAGCCAGCCCGGTTCGCCCCATTGCATCAAGGGCGCCGCCACCGCCGGACCCAGGGTGGCGCCGGCGCCGAAGATCAGCAGCAGCCCGCTGGATACCGCGACGAAATTGCCTTCCGCCGCCCGGTCGTTGGCATGGGCCACGGCCACCGGATAGATGGTGTGCATGGCGCCCCCCAGCAAGGCCACCATCAGGATCACATGGGCCGGTTCACGAAGCTCCAGGCTGTAGAGCAGGAAGGACATGCCTGCCCCGGCCAGGGCGATGCCCACCACCACCCAGCGCCGGTCCAGTCGGTCGGAAAGGCGGCCGATCGGCACCTGCATGAGTGCCCCGCCGACGATGGCCCCGGCCACCAGCAGGGCGACGGCCCAGACCGGCAGGCCGATGCTGTTGGCATAGACCGGTGCCAGGGTGCCGAAGGCCCCGTTGGCCAGGCCGACGCCGAAACAGGCCACCACGGCAATGGGAGACACCCGGATGAGCCGCTTGAAGTCCAGCTTGACTTCGTGCAGCGGTGCCGGTGCCCGGCTGGAGCTCAGGGCGGTGGGGATCAGGGCCAGGCAGGCCAGGATCGCCACGATCACGAAGGGTTCGAAGCCGCCCGGCTGATAGAGCATCACCGCCAGCTGGCCGAGCACCGAGCTGGCCAGGTTGACCACCATGTAGCGGGCAAAGACCCGTCCTCGGGTCTCGCTGCTGGCGCTCTCGCTGAGCCAGCTTTCGATGATCATGGTGGCGCCGGCAAAGGCGAAACCGGTCATGGCGCGGACCAGAATCCACGCCAGGGGCGAAACGTAGAGGACATTGATCAGGGCGGTCATCGCCACCAGCGCCGCCATCACCCCGAACACCCGGATATGACCGACTTTGGCCACCAGGCGCGGCACGTACAGACAGCCGGCCACGTAGCCGGCGGCAAAGGCACTGCCGATGAGGCCGATCAGGGCGGTGGGGAAGCCCTCCAGTTCGGCGCGGATGGGCAGCACCAGGCCCAGCATGGCACCGGCGGCAAACAGCAGGCCTGCCCCGAGCAGCAGGGCCCGGGTTCTGATGGGGAGATGTTCAACCATGTCGAAAATCGGCGCATGGGCTTGTTTTTCAGTATCCGGATGCTGGCCCATGCGTCAAGTTCCAGGCCCCCGCGTGAGCGGGCGGCCTGGAAGGGTCCGGGGGTGGTTTCAGTACTTGATGGTGCAGCCGTAGGGGCGGGTGACAGGCTGTGCCACATCGCGACCGGCCGCCAGATCTTCCAGTGCCGCCACCACGTACTGGGTGGCCTCCGGAATGTCTTCCGGGTTGCTGCTGGGGTTGGAGTCGATGCCGCCCATGTAACGCAGGATGCCTTCCGCGTCGATGATGTACATGTGCGGGGTGACGCGGGCGTCATAGGCCCGGCCCATGTCGCCGGATTCATCCAGGAGTACCGCCGAGGGATACGCCTCCCGGCTTTGGGTCAGCTCATCGGCCCGGGCCGCCGACACATGCCCCTGGGAGCCGGGTTTCGAGGAAATGACGGTTAGCCAGACTGCGTCATGCGTCTCCCGGGCCAGCCGCTGCTGGTTCTGCATGTTGCCCGGCTGGTAGTGCTTGATGACGAAGGGGCATTCGTGATTGGTCCATTCCAGCACCACCATCTGGCCTCGGTAGTCGGCCAGGCTGTGGGTATTGCCGGCGGTATCCACCACGCTGAAATCCGGTGCCGGTTCCCCCACCCGGGGCGCGGCGAAGGCCGGGATGGTCAGCCCCAGCAGCAGGGCTATGGCCAGCAGCAGACGGAAGCTCGGATGTTTCATGGTTTATCTCCTCATCATGTTGGCAGAAACGGGATGGAGCCGGTTTCGGGCCGGTTCCGATCCTCACAGTGATTCCAGGGCCTGGACCACCAGCGCGGGCGTCAGGACCTGGGGCAGCAATTGTGGGTCGCCGCCTTCCCGGGGGTAGAGCACATAGAGGGGGACGCCGTTTCGTCCATGCTCCGCCAGATAGGCGGTGATGGCCGGGTCACGCCGTGTCCAGTCCCCCTTGAGATAGCTGACCTGATGCGTATTCAGGGCCTCACGGACGGTCTCCGTGTTCAGGGCCACCCGCTCGTTCACCAGGCAGGTGACGCACCAGTCGGCGGTCATGTTGACCAGAACGGCCCGTTGCGGATCGGCACGCAGGGCCTCCAGCCGGTCGGCACTCCAGGGCTCCCAGTGGGCTTCGGCCTGAACCCTCGGTTCAGCCTCGATTTGCGCGACGGTGATGAGGGCCATGGCGGCCAGGCCCAGGCCCAGGCCCACCAGGGCATGCCGCAGCAGGCGTGTGCCGGTGCCCCCGGCGGGCCTGCCGACGAGCCACAGGGCGAAGGCCAGCAGCACCATGCCGGTCAGGATCACGGCCAGGGCGTTGGCGTCGGTCTGGCGGGCCAGTACCCAGAGCAGCCAGACCACGGCCAGATAGAGGGGAAAGGCCATGGCCTGCTTGAAGGTTTCCATCCAGGGGCCCGGTCGCGGCATGGCCCTGGCCAGGCGGGGGCTGAAGCTCAACGCCAGCATCGGCAGGGCCAGTCCCACGCCCAGGGCCAGGAAGATCCCCATGGCCATGGGCCAGGGCATCAGTACCGCCACGCCCAGTGCGGTGCCCATGAAGGGTGCGGTGCAGGGACTGGCGACCACGCAGGCCAGTATCCCTGTGTAAAAGGATCCGCTCAGGCCGGAATGCCGGGTCAGCCCCTGGCCCAGGCCCATGATGCGGGTGCCGAAATCAAATACCCCGGACAGGGAAAGGCCCAGGGCAAACAGCAGGTAGACAAGGACACCCACGAAGAGGGGGGATTGCAGCTGGAAACCCCAGCCGATGGCCTCACCGCTCGCCCTCAGGCCCAGCAGCAGGGCGGCCAGCACGGCAAAGCTCAGTACCACGCCGGCGGTATAGGCCAGGCCATGGAGGCGCTGGTCATGTCCGGTCCCGGCCACCAGGCTCATGGCCTTGATGGACAGTACGGGAAAGACGCAGGGCATGAGGTTCAGCAGCATCCCGCCGACCAGGGCCAGCAGCAGGGCGACCAGCCAGCCGGTTTGGTGGTCGGGGAGGGGATGGGGGGCCTCGTTGGCATCAGTGGTGAATGTCTCCCCCGCGGCGCTCAGTGCGTAGGCCCTGGCATTGTCGATATCCACCAGCACCAGACGCAGGGCGTCCGGAACTTCGGCGGCAAAGGGGGACAGTGGCTGGGTCACCCTGATTTGGTCGTTATTGATGTGGATGTCAGCCGGCCGGGAATGGTCCACCAGGTTGTCTTCGGCGACGAACACCGCCCAGCGCCGCGGTTCCTGGGGCAGGAACTGATCCGGTCCGATCAGGACATTGAGCCGGCCGCCTTCGGTGGTGAAGCGGGCCGGCCAGTCGACCGGTCCTGGACGGCGTTGCTCCGCCCACTCGAACAACGGCGCGGTGTGTTCATTTCTGGCCGGGGGTGACATCTCCACCGGCAGGCTGAGCTGAAGACGGGCGTCTCCCGGGATGCAGATTTCCTCGCAGACCAACCATTCGGCCTTGGCCTGCAGGACAACACGGTCACCGGCTTCAAGGGTGTCCGGTATCTGCAACGTCACCGGCAACAGGTGTTCGCCCTCATAACCGTAGTTGATCAGGTGGGCGAACGGAATGGCTTCGGGGTAGGGCCAGTCTATGCCGGAGGCCTGGATGCCTTCCGGCAGGGTCCAGTGGATGCGAGTGGGTAGCCCCGAATCACCGGGGTTCTTCCAGTAGGTATGCCAGCCGGGGTCGGGGAGCAGTCGCAGCCCTGCATGCAGGGTGCTTCCCGGTTGCACGCTGGTGGTAGCCGCGATCAGTTCCACCTCGATGTGGTCGCGATGCACGGGACCGGTGTCGGTCTGGGCCATGGCCAGGCCCGGGAGGAGCCACAGCAGCAGACAGAGCATTGGCAGTTGCCGGGTGGGCATGGTCATCAGGCATCCCATGGGGGTTGGTGGATGATCAGTGCGACGGTCAGTGCTCACATGAGTCTTTGGTGCCATGGCGACTTCTTGGTTCCATGGGGTGTGCCGTGTCCGGCACGCCCCTTTTCCCCGTCCGCCGATTCGGTCATCATGTGCCGCAAGTTCAAGCAAGGGTCATGGCCCGTCTACGGGAGACATGCATGTACGCACCTGCGGTTCGTCCCATCTGGTTGCTGATTGCCCTGTTTTCGGCGACGTCCGCGGCGCTGAGCATCGGTCTGACCGAGTGGTTCAGTCTGCATCCCTGTCACCTGTGCATCTTCCAGCGCCTGCTGTTCATGGTGCTGGCGGTGTTGGCACTGGCCGGCGTGGTGTTCGGGGCATCCCTGGCCGGGGCGATTCCCGGTCTGCTGGTGCTGGTCGTGGCCAGCATGGGCATGGGGGTGGCGGGCTACCAGAGCTGGCTTGAACGCCAGCCGCCGGATCTCGGATTTTCCTGCGTGGGGCCCGAGATGGGTCTGATCGAGCGTCTGGTGGAAGGGTTGGGGCAGCAGGTGCCCACCCTGTTCCTGGCCACGGGCCTGTGTGATGAGATGGGTCCGCAGTGGCTGGGAATTTCCTTTGCCAATGCCGCGTTGGCGGGCTATCTGCTGGTATTCTGTCTGGCGGCCTGGGCGTTGTGGCGCAGCCGATAGCCCTTTACGTGGTGCGTGTAAGTGCGTTAGGATACGTATCCCTGATCGCGTCGCCTTTAGATCAAGGGTCCGGGCCGTTGGCGGCGCCAAGCACGATGAATCCGGTAGGTTGATCCCTGTCATGGTTCCGGTGCTTGGTCCGGATTGAGTCTTGAGTGACTGTTTGTTCAAGGCCCCCGAGGGGGTTTTTTTGTTAGCTGGCCAGTAATGTCGTCGATCGTCCGACAGGGCGGGATGGCAGGGTGGCATCCGGTGCGGTGCCGGGCCGGCAAGTATTCTTGAATGGGCCGCAGGCCCATTTTTTGTTTGTGGAGAGTGCGTGAGTCACGACGCCCAGGAACTGAAGCAGTTGATTGCTCCCGTCGTTGCCGGACTCGGTTTCGAGCTCTGGGGGCTGGAATACCGCGTGCAGCGCAACAGTGCGTTGCTGCGTATCTTCATCGATGGTCCCGACGGCATCAACCTGGA
Organism: Ectothiorhodospira shaposhnikovii; assembly: GCF_022227765.1. Lineage (GTDB taxonomy): Bacteria > Pseudomonadota > Gammaproteobacteria > Ectothiorhodospirales > Ectothiorhodospiraceae > Ectothiorhodospira. The sequence goes on from NZ_JAJMLZ010000001.1 coordinate 308,658, forward strand.
TGACTGCGCCGCGGTCAGTGACCAGGTCAGCGGTGTTCTGGACGTGGAAGATCCCATCCCCGTGCCCTACCGGCTTGAGGTGTCATCCCCGGGGATGGACAGGCCGCTGTTTACCCCGGAACAGTTCCGCCGCTACCAGGGCGAGGACGTTCGGGCGCGTCTGAACTGGCCGGTCGAGGGACAGCGCAACTACCGTGGCCGGATCGCCGGTGTCGAGGAGGCCGCGGTGATCCTGGAGGTGGAGGGCAATCCCGTGCGACTGCCCCTGGAAGCCATCTCCCGGGCCCGCCTGGTGCCCAAATTCTAGACAATCCGTGTCCTGTCCGGCGGGGGCTGTATCCCGGCCCAGCGGGACAGTCCTTTGGAGACGTACTGATGAACAAAGAAATCTTGCTGGTGGTGGACGCCGTCTCCAACGAGAAAGGCGTCGAGAAGGCCGTGATCTTCGAGGCGATCGAGGCTGCGCTGGCTTCCGCCACGCGCAAGAAACACGGCGGCGACATTGACGTGCGCGTCAGCATCCATCGGGACACCGGGGATTACGAGAGCTTTCGCCGCTGGCTGGTGGTGGATGACGAAGACCCCGAGTTCGAATCCCCGGATCGGCAGATCCTGTACTCCTACGCCATTCAGAAGAACCCCGATGTCCAGGTGGGTGACTACGTCGAGATGCCCATCGAGTCGGTGGAGTTCGGCCGCATTGCCGCCCAGACCGCCAAGCAGGTGATCGTGCAGAAGGTGCGCGAGGCCGAGCGCGCCAAGGTGGTGGACGAGTTCCAGAGCCGTGTCGGCGAGCTGGTGATGGGCGTGGTCAAGCGCTCCGAGCGCAACGGTGTGTTCCTGGACCTGGGGGGCAATGCCGAGGCCTTCATCCCCCGGGATGAGATGATCGCCCGTGAGTCCGTGCGCCCCAACGACCGCCTGCGTGGCTATCTCAAGGATGTCCGCACCGAGGCCCGTGGTCCCCAGTTGTTCGTCAGCCGGACCGCCCCCGAGTTTCTGGTGGAGTTGTTCAAGCTGGAGGTGCCGGAAGTGGGGCAGGGTCTCATCGAGATCATGGGCGCGGCCCGTGATCCGGGGATGCGCGCCAAGATCGCGGTACGCTCCCTGGATCCCCGGCTTGACCCGGTGGGCGCCTGCGTGGGCATGCGTGGTTCGCGGGTGCAGTCCGTGTCCAATGAGCTGGCCGGCGAACGTATTGATATCATTCTCTGGGATGACAACCCCGCGCAGTTCGTTATCAACGCCATGTCTCCGGCCGAGGTCCTGTCCATCGTGGTGGACGAGGACAACCGGGTCATGGATATCGCCGTGGCGGAAGAAAAGCTTTCCCAGGCCATCGGCCGCGGCGGGCAGAATGTCCGCCTGGCCTCCCAGCTGACCGGCTGGGAACTCAATGTCATGAGCGAAAAGCAGGCCGTGGAAAAGAGCGAGAGCGAATCCGCCGAACTGCAGCAGATGTTCATGGCCAGTCTGGACGTGGACGAGGAAGTGGCCGCCATTCTGGTGCAGGAAGGCTTTTCCAGCATCGATGAAGTGGCCTACGTGCCCACGGCGGAGATCATGCAGATCGAGGAGTTCGACGAGGACATGGTCGAGGAACTCAGACGCCGGGCCCGTGATGCCCTGCTGACCCGGGCCATTGCCACCGAAGAAAAGGTGACCACGGGCGAGCCGGCGCAGGATCTTCTGGAAATGGACGGCATGGATCGTGAACTGGCCTACCGGCTGGCATCCCGTGGTGTCTGCACCATGGAAGACCTGGCGGAACAGTCGGTGGATGACCTGGTGGAATTGGCACAGATCGATGCCGATCAGGCCGCCGGCCTGATCATGGCTGCCCGTGCCCCCTGGTTTGCGGACCAGCCAAAAGACGCATAAGACAGTTGGACCGGCGTGCGCCAGCCGTGCGCACGCCCCGCGACCCCGGGTCGCGGCCAGGGTTCGCGGAAGCATTCAGATCGGAGGTAACGGCACATGACCGACGTTACGGTGAAACAATTGTCCGAAGTAGTGGGGACGCCCGTGGAACGACTGCTGGAGCAGTTGTCCGAGGCGGGAGTGCCCGTTGCGGATCCCGATCAGACCGTCACCGAGGAGCAGAAGTTGCAGCTCCTGGAGCATCTGCGCAAGGTTCACGGCAAGACGTCAGAAGCCGGCCAGTCCCGGCGCATTACGCTGCGGCGCAAGAGCACCACGGAACTCAAGGTGACCAGCGCCCAGGGGCGTGCCAAGACCGTGAGCGTGGAAGTGCGCAAGCGCCGCACCTATGTGAAGCAGGGTGAGACCGAGGCCGCGGTGGTTGAGGAAGCCTCCGAGTCTCCGGCGATGGAGAACATTGCCGAGGCACCGCAACCGCCGTCTCCCGTGGTCAAGCCCCTCGTTGATGATGCGGCGTCGCCTGTCGCTGCGCCGGCCGTGGCGGAAGAGGTGCCGCCGGCCCCGCCGCAGCCCCAGCCGACCCCCGAAGAGCTGGAAATCCAGGCCAGGGAAGCCGAGCGGGCTGCCGCCGAAGCGGAGCTGCGCCGCGCCGAGGAGGAACGTCGCGCCGCCGAAGAGGCCGAGCGCAAGGCGGCGGAAGCCCTCAAGGCCCGTGAGCTGGAAATGATCAGGGAAGCCGAGGCCATGGCCCGCCGTGAAGCGGAGCTACAGACACGCCAGGCCGTCGAGGAGGCCGCTCGCAAGGAGGCCCTGGAGCGCGCCGCCGCTGCCGCGGCGGCCGCTGCGGCAGCCCCCGGCCCCGCGTCTCCTGCGGCAACCCCCGCGGCACCGGCATCGGACAATCCCCGTCGTCGTCGCCGTGGCAAGGAGCGCGAAGAGGTCGGCAAGTCCAAGCGGGAAGAACTGCACGTGGCCAGCGACAAGCGTGGTCGTCGTGGCAAGGGCAAGGCAGGACGCGCCGGCTCCGCCGCGGCTCCGACCGGCAAGCATGGTTTCGAGCGCCCCACCGCGCCGGTGGTGCGCGAGGTCAGCATCCCCGAGATGCTGACGGTGGGCGAACTGGCCCAGAAGATGGCCATCAAGGCGCCCGAACTGATCAAGACCCTGATGGGCATGGGTGTGATGGCCACCATCAACCAGTCCATCGACCAGGATACCGCCACCCTGGTGGTGGAGGAGATGGGACACGTCGCCAAGCCCATGCAGGAGGCCGAAGTGGGCGAGGAACTGGCCCTGGAGACCGAGGAGATGGGCGAAGCCCTGCCGCGTCCTCCCGTGGTCACCGTCATGGGTCACGTGGACCACGGCAAGACCTCGCTGCTGGACTACATCCGTCGCACCAAGGTGGCCTCGGGCGAGGCGGGCGGCATTACCCAGCACATCGGTGCCTACCACGTCCCCTTCAAGAAGAGTACCGGGGTGACCTTCCTGGATACGCCCGGCCACGCGGCCTTTACCGCCATGCGTGCCCGCGGTGCCAAGGTCACCGACGTGGTGGTGCTGGTGGTGGCCGCCGACGACGGCGTCATGCCCCAGACCCTGGAGGCGATTCAGCATGCCCAGGCCGGTGAAGTGCCCATGGTGGTGGCGGTCAACAAGATCGACAAGCCCGAGGCGGATCCGGACCGGGTGAAGAACGAGCTGTCCCAGCACAACGTGATTTCCGAGGAATGGGGTGGTGAAACCCAGTTCGTTCATGTCTCCGCCAAGACCGGTGACGGCATGGAGCGTCTGCTGGAAGCCATTCATCTGCAGGCCGAGTTGATGGAACTCAAGGCGCCGAAGGAAGGTCCGGCCCGGGGCGTGGTCATCGAATCCCGTCTGGACAAGGGTCGTGGCCCCGTGGCCACCGTGCTGGTGCAGGCCGGTACCCTGAACAAGGGTGACGTGATCCTGGCCGGTCAGGAGTTCGGCCGCGTGCGTGCCATGTTCGACGAGAACGGCAAGCCCGAAAAGACGGCCGGTCCCTCCATCCCGGTGGAAGTGCTGGGTCTGTCCGGTGTGCCCAATGCCGGTGACGACATGCTGGTGGTGGCCGACGAGCGCAAGGCCCGCGAAGTGGCCCTGTTCCGTCAGGGCAAGTTCCGCGAGTCCAAGCTGGCCACCCAGCAGGCCGCCAAGCTGGAGAATCTGTTCAGCCAGATGCAGGAGGGCGCCGCTTCGGTGGTCAACATCCTGCTCAAGGCCGATGTGCAGGGTTCCGCCGAGGCGCTGCGCGACTCCCTGGAGAAGCTGTCCACCGACGAGGTCAAGGTGAAGATCGTGGCCGCCGGCGTGGGCGGGATCACCGAGTCCGACGTCAACCTGGCCAAGGCCTCCAATGCCATCATCATCGGCTTCAACGTGCGTGCCGATTCCGGCGCCCGCAAGGCGGTGGCGGAGCAGGAAGTGGATCTGCGCTACTACAGCGTGATCTACGAGGCCATCGACGACGTCAAGCAGGCCCTGACCGGTCTGCTCTCCCCCGAACTGCGGGAGGAGATCGTGGGTCTGGCCCAGGTACGGGACGTGTTCAAGTCGTCCCAGTTCGGTGCGGTGGCGGGCTGTCTGGTCATCGAGGGTACGGTGCGCCGCGGCAACCCCATCCGTGTGCTGCGTGACAACGTGGTCATCTACGAGGGTGAACTGGAGTCCCTGCGCCGCTTCAAGGACGACGTCAATGAAGTCCGGACCGGCACCGAGTGCGGCATCGCGGTGAAGAACTACAATGATGTGAAGCCCGGCGACCAGATCGAGGTCTACCAGCGGGTGGAAGTGGCGCGGACGCTGTGATCGTCCGCACCTGATACACCACGGCCCGGAGAGGTTGCGAAATGCCTAGAGAATATTCCCGCGCCCAGCGCGTGGGAGATCAGATCCAGCGGGAGCTGGCCGAGCTGGTGCGCGAGGAGCTCAAGGACCCCCGGGTGGGGATGCTCACCATCGCCGGAGTGGAGGTGAGTCGGGACCTGGCCCATGCCAAGGTCTTCTTCACCGTGCTCGGGGATGACGAGGCCATCAAGGTGACCTCCGAGGGTCTGCGCAAGGCGGCCGGCTTTCTGCGTCGGGAATTGGGGCGGCGCATGCGCATCCGCTCCGTGCCCGAGCTGCACTTCCACTATGACGACACCCAGCGCGAAGGGGCCCGCATCTCCGCGCTGATCGATCGGGCCGTGGCCGAAGACAAGGCCCGCCATCGGGATGATGCCGACGACCCTTCATGAGCAAGCCAAGAATCCAGCGCCGTGACGTGCACGGCCTGATCCTGCTGGACAAGCCGATGGGGTATACCTCCAACCAGGCCTTGCAGCGGGTGAAGTATCTATTCAAGGCCAGAAAGGCCGGGCATACCGGCAGTCTGGACCCGCTGGCCACCGGTCTTCTGCCCCTGTGTTTCGGCGAGGCGACCAAGGTGTCCGCCTTCCTGCTGGACGCGGACAAGCAGTACCGCACCGTCTGCCGCCTGGGGGTGACCACCACCACGGCGGACGCGGAAGGGGAGGTGATCGAGACCCTTCCGGTACCTGAACTGGACGATGATCGCATCGAGGCCGTCCTTGACCGGTTCCGGGGTCCCATCGAGCAGGTTCCACCCATGTATTCCGCGCTCAAGCATCAGGGCCAGAGGCTTTATGATCTGGCTCGCAAGGGGCAGGAAGTGGAACGGGCATCACGCCCGGTGACCATCCACCAATTGCATTGCCTGGCCCGGACCGCGGACACCCTGACCCTGGACGTCTCCTGTTCCAAGGGAACCTACATCCGCACGCTGGTGGAAGATATCGGTCGGGCGCTGGGGTGCGGGGCGCATGTGATCGAGCTGCGGCGGCTGGGGCTGACGCCCTTCGATGCCCCCCGGATGGTGACGCTGGAGCAGATTGAAGCCCTGGCCGAGCAGGGTCCCGAGGCCCTGGATGCGGTATTGCATCCGGCCGACGAGGCCCTGATGCACTGGCCCGAGGTGCGCCTGGATGCGGACAGCGCCTTCTATCTCGCCCAGGGTCAGGCGGTGTTCGTGCCGGGCCTTGCCCGCACCGGCTGGTTGCGGGTCTATGGTCCCGGCGATCGCTTCATGGGCATTGGTGAGCTTCAGGACGACGGCAAGGTGGCGCCCAAGCGGCTGATGATCCCTTCCAATTCAGGGTAAGGCCCTGTTCCAAACAGGGGGCGCGTGATAGAATCGCGGGCCTTCAACGAATGTAACGATTCCGGCCAAGAGGGTGCCGGGATCAATGCCAGGAGTCTTAGAGCATGTCCCTTAGCAGTGAAATCAAGTCCGGTATCGTGGAAAAGTACCAGCGCGGTTCTTCCGACACCGGTTCCCCGGAAGTCCAGGTGGCCCTGCTGTCCGCACGCATCCAGCACCTGATGGACCACTTTGCCAAGCACAAGAAGGATCACCACTCCCGTCGTGGTCTCCTGAAGATGGTCAACCAGCGCCGCAAGCTGCTGGACTACCTCAAGGGCAAGGACCAGGAACGCTACCAGGAGCTGGTGAGCAGCCTCGGCCTGCGCCGCTGAGTCTCGGCCGGAGCCTTCGAACAAGAACCAGTCAAAACCGGGATTCAACGTGCCGTCAATAAGCAAGTCGTTCCAGTACGGTCAGCATACCGTTACCCTCGAAACCGGCGAAATCGCCCGTCAGGCCTCCGGTGCCGTCATGGTCAATGTGGCCGGCACCGTGGTGCTGGTCACGGCCGTCGGTCGCAAGGAGGCCGTGCCGGGCCGGGATTTCTTCCCCCTGACCGTGAACTATCAGGAACGGACCTATGCCGCCGGCCGTATCCCGGGTGGGTTCTTCAAGCGTGAAGGTCGCCCCTCCGAAAAGGAGACCCTGACCTCCCGCCTGATCGATCGCCCCCTGCGTCCGCTGTTCCCCAAGGGCTTCACCAATGAAGTCCAGGTGGTGGCCACGGTGATGTCCCTGAATCCGGAAGTGGATCCGGACATCCCGGCCCTGCTGGGCGCCTCCGCCGCGGTGGCCCTGTCCGGCCTGCCGTTCGCCGGCCCCATCGGTGCTGCCCGGGTGGGTTATGTGGAGGGTCAGTACGTCCTCAACCCCGACCTGTCCCAACTCAAGGAATCCGCCCTGGATCTGGTGGTGGCCGGTACGGCCAACGCCGTGATCATGGTGGAATCCGAAGCCGCCATGCTCTCCGAGGAGGTGATGCTGGGTGCCGTGATCTACGGTCACGAGCAGATGCAGGTGGCGATTCAGGCCATCCAGGAACTGGCCGCCGAAGCCGGCAAGCCGGCCTGGAACTGGCAGCCCGCGCAGGACAACACCGATCTGCGTACCCGCGTGGCCGAAGCCTGTCATGCCGACCTGACCGCCGCCTACCAGGTGGCCGAAAAGCAGGAACGCACCCAGCGCATCGCCGAGGTCCGTGAAGCCGTGGTGGCCCGCCTTGCCGATGGCGAGGAAGGCTCCCCCTTGGCCGAAGAGGTCAAGGAGATCTTCCACGGTCTGGAAAAGCGCATCGTGCGCGATCGCATCCTGGACGGCCAGCCCCGTATCGACGGCCGCGACACCCGCACCGTGCGTCCCATCGACGTGCGCGTCGGCGTGCTGCCCCGTACCCACGGTTCCGCCCTGTTCACCCGCGGCGAGACCCAGGCCATCGTCACCGCCACCCTGGGCACGGATCGGGATTCCCAGATCATCGATGCCATCGAGGGTGAGCGTCGCGAACGCTTCATGCTGCACTACAACTTCCCGCCCTACTGCACCGGTGAAACCGGCATGGTGGGCTCGCCCAAGCGCCGTGAGATCGGCCATGGCCGTCTGGCCAAGCGTGGCGTGCAGGGCGTGATGCCGGCGGAAGGCGACTTCCCCTATGTGCTGCGCGTGGTGTCCGAGATCACCGAATCCAACGGTTCCAGCTCCATGGCTTCCGTCTGCGGTACCAGCCTGGCCCTGATGGATGCCGGCGTGCCCCTGAAGGCACCGGTGGCCGGTGTGGCCATGGGCCTGATCAAGGACGGCGACCGCTTTGCGGTGCTGACCGACATCCTGGGTGATGAAGATCACCTGGGTGACATGGACTTCAAGGTGGCCGGCACGGAAGAGGGTGTCACCGCTCTGCAGATGGACATCAAGATCGACGGCATCACCCGTGACATCATGGAGACCGCCCTGGCCCAGGCCCGGGAAGGTCGCCTGCATATCCTGGGCGAGATGAACAAGGTCATCAGCACGCCGCGGGTTGAGATGTCCGCCTATGCACCGCGCTTCATCACCCTGCGCATCAATCCGGAGAAGATCCGCGACGTGATCGGCAAGGGTGGCGCCACCATCCGTGCCCTGACCGAAGAGACCGGCGCCACCATCGACATCGATGACAGCGGTGTGGTCAAGATTGCCTCCGTGGACAAGGAAGCCGGTGAAGAAGCCCGTCGTCGGATCGAAGAGATCACCGCCGACGTGGAGGTGGGTCGGATCTACGAAGGTCGCGTGGCCAAGATCATGGACTTCGGCGCCTTCGTCACCATCCTCCCCGGTCGTGACGGTCTGGTGCATATCTCCCAGATTTCCGAAGAGCGCGTGGAAAGCGTTTCCGAGCGTGTCAAGGAAGGCGAGACCGTCAAGGTCAAGGTCCTGGAAGTGGACAAGCAGGGTCGCATCCGCCTGAGCATGAAGGCGGTCAACGAGGCTTCCTGATAAGTCCCCAAAGCCCCTCTCCCTGATCAAGGGGAGAGGGGCTTTTTTTTGTCTTTTATTCCCGCAGCAGTCTTTCCACCGCCGCCTCAAAACGCCGGGAATCCGGCGACACCATGCTGGAGAAGGTGGCCACCACCTGTCCCTCCCGGTCCACCAGGTACTTGTAGAAATTCCATCTCGGCGCCCGGCTTTGCCGTGCCAGTTCCTGGAAGATGGGGTGGGCCGTGTCACCCCGCACGCTGATGGGGGCGAACATGTCGAAACTCACGCCGAAGTTCTGAAAGCAGACCCGGGCCGTGTCCGCTTCATCATCGGCTTCCTGACGAAAGTCGTTGGACGGAAATCCCACCACCTTCAGCCCCTGGTCCGCATACTTGCGATGCATGGCCTCCAGAGCGGAAAACTGTCCGGTGAAACCGCAATGACTGGCGGTGTTCACGATCAGCAGGGGGTGCCCGGCGAACCGCTCCCGCAGGTTGACCACCTCGCTGGAGTGCAGGCGCCGCAGTTCATGGTCAAACAGATCGCCATAGCCAGGCGCCTCCCGGGCAAGGAGGCCGGGACCCCAGGGCAGGGTGATCAGCAGGGCGGTCAGAAAAAATCGACGCATGGCGGGGCTCCGGATGGGTGTGAGCTTTCAGACCCCGGCGCAAAGCCCAAGTTCTCTAGTCGGTTTCTTCCAGGGTGCCGATGAGATAGCGCTGGAGCAGACGTGCCGCGAGACTGCTGTGAGGTTCGCCGTAGCTCTTGGTTTCCCAGGCCTCGGTGCTCTCCTGCCCGCACCAGACCAGCATCATGCCCGCCGGTCCGGGATGATTCGGCACGTAGGGGGTGAGGTCATAGACCTTGCCGTGAATGGCCATCCAGCAGTCATCCGGACTGTGGTGCTCCGCCACCTGTTCGAGGGTGAAGACGGGGAGCGTGGCTTCGGTTTCATTCGCCGTGGCCGGTGTGAAGGCCATGGCCGCCAGCAGACAGAGCATCGGCGGCAGCGTGAAGGGAAGACGTGGGTGCGGGAGTCTCATGGCAGGCCTTTTTCTTTGAGGGAGGGAGGCTTCATCTCCAGCATGCACCGATTTGCCTGCCAAAGCCATGCGTCAGCGCAAGGATGCCCGGGGCCGGATCTGCTAGGGTGACGGGCGCCATCGGAACAAGAGGGTCTATGTCGTGCGTATCGGTATTGGAATCCTGGTCTTTCTCGCCGGCCTGGCCGGCATCTTCTACGCCCTGCCCAGGGTACCCCCGGAACTGGGCATGTTCGGGGTGCTGTGGCAGCTGTCTCCCTACCTGGGGGTCATGATCGTGGGCTTGGGCATCTTTGCCTACGGTCGCAGCGAGGACGCCCCCATCGAGCGTCAGTAAGGATAAAAACCCCTCTCCCCAAGGGGGAGAGGGGTGAAGGGCAGGGGGCTTGCGGCTTCAGCCGGGGCCTTCCTTCTCGTCCTGCCCGTTCTCTTTCTCCTTGCGCATTTCCTCCTTCTGCTCCTTGAGGTATTGCACCTTCTCCTTGGCAAGCACTCCCGCCAGCAGGAGGAGGGCGATCAGGTTGGGCGCCGCCATCAGGCCGTTGAGGGTGTCCGAGATATCCCAGACCGTGGTCAGGCCTCCGATGGCACCTAGATACAGCACCCCTATGAAAATGATGCGGTAAGGCAGGATGACCCGTTTGCCGAAGGCATATTCCCAGCTCTTTTCCCCGTAGAAGTTCCAGGTCAGCATGGTGGTGTAGGAAAACAGCACGATGGCGCACAGCACCACCCAGCCACCCAGGCCGGGCAGGCCGAGGGAGAACGCGCTGGTGGTGAGTTCGGCCCCGGTCTGGCCGGTCTGTATCACCCCGGTCACCAGGATCACCAGGGCGGTCATGGTGCAGATCACCAGGGTGTCGATGAATACTTCCCACATGCCCCACAGGCCCTGGGCAAAGGGCTTGTTGCGGGCCTGGGCGTGGACGATGGAAGCGGAGCCCAGACCGGCCTCGTTGGAAAAGATGCCGCGGGCAATGCCGTAGCGGATGGCGCCGGCCACCGTGGCGCCGGCAAAACCACCGATGGCCGAGGCTGGGGTGAAGGCGCCGCTGATGATCTGTGCGAAGGCACCGGGGATCTGGTCGTAATAGCTGATCAGGATGCCGACGGCGCCGATCACATAGATCAGGGCCATCGTGGGCACGATGCGCTCCGCGGTTACCGCGATGCGCTTGATACCCCCCAGGGTGACGGCGCCCACCAGAAGCATGACGCCGATGCCGGTGACCCAGTTGGGGATGCCCAGTCCGGTTTCCATGGCATGGGCCATGGTGTTGGCCTGTACCATGTTGCCGATGCCGAAGGCGGCCAGTCCCGCCAGGATGGCGTAGACCATGGCCAGCCATTTCCAGCGTTTGCCCAGGCCGTTCTCGATGTAATAGAAGACGCCGCCGGAGACCCGGCCGTCATCGTCCACGCGTCGATATTTCAGGCCCAGCGTGGCCTCGGCCAGTTTGGTGGCCATGCCCACCAGGGCCACCATCCACATCCAGAAGACGGCCCCCGGCCCTCCGAGGGCGATGGCGGTGGCCACGCCGGCGATGTTGCCGACGCCGATGGTGGCCGCCATGGCCGAGGACACGGCCTGGAACGGGGTGATGGCGCCCTTGTCCTGGTCGGATTTTCTACGGAACAGGGTGGCAAAGGTGCGTTGCCAGGCAAAACGCAGATGGGTGAACTGGAAAAAACCCAGGCGGAAGGTGAGATAGAGACCGGTGCCCACCAGCAGAATCATGAAGGGAGGGCCCCAGACGATCCCATTGAGCCAATTGTTAAAGTCGATCAAGGTTTGAAGCATCAATTGTTCTCCTTGTGGGGCCTCGGGGTGTTAATGTTGTAACGCCGTTCTGATCCTGCGTGCTCGAAAAGATGTCTCCAAGCCAGTCTCCAATCCGCCGCTCCGGCCAGTAACGTCCCACGCCTTCGACGAAACCCACATGCCCGCCGGCCCGGCTCAGTTCCAGGCGGATGCTCGGGGAAAGTTCATCGGGGGTGGGAACCGTCTCCGGTGTCATGAACGGATCATCACGGGCATGCAGGATCAGGGTCGGGCACCGGATGCCGCGCAGATAGGGTCGGGAACTGCAGCGGGTGTAGTAATCATCCACGTCGGCGAAGCCGTGCAGGGGGGCGGTGACGGCATCGTCGAACTCCCGGAAAGTCCTCAGTCGGGGCAGGGCGGCGCAGTCCAGGGGCATGGGCATGAGCCGGCACTTTCTCAGGGCCGAGCGCTTCAGTCGCCCCACCAGATACCATTGATAAAATCGGGACAGGCCCTGCTCCATGCGTCGCGCCGAGCGGTCAAGATCGAAGGGAACGGAGATGGCGACGGCGGCGGCCAGCGGGTTGTCCGGGCCGGTTTCCCCCAGCCATTTGAGCAGGGCATTGCCGCCCAGGGAGACGCCGATGGCGGCCACCGGCCGTGTCGGTTCCTGCCGCAGCAGATGATCCACCAGCCAGGCCATGTCTCCGGTATCACCGGCAAAATAGCTGCGGGGCAGACGATTGGGTTCGCCGCTGCAGCCCCTGAAGTGCATGGTCAGGGCCTGAAATCCCTGGTCGTGCAGCCGTCGCATGAGTCCCCCGGCGTAGGGGGAGCGACTTGAGCCCTCCAGTCCGTGGAACAGGATCACCCGGGGGCCGGGCTGTTCCGGGGCCCAGTCAAGATCGATGAAGTCACCATCGGGCAGCTCCAGCCGTTGCCGTCGCAGGGGGATCGGCGGCCGCCGCCGCATCAGGGTGGGGGCCAGGGTCTGCAGGTGGGCACCCGGCAACCACCAGGCGGGGCGAAAGTCACCGTCGATCAGCATCGGTCCAGAATCCTTGGCGTGTGTCATCGTGGTTCAACAGCGTCATGTTACTGCTTTGCTTCGTTCCCTCTCATATCCGGATGTCCCCATCCCGATGAGGAGAGGTAGATGGTATCCCGACTTGAATCTGTCGTCTCGACTCGTTAAAACAGCCTAACACTCCAATTGTGATCAGACCCCATGGACCTCTCCTCGATCCGCAGTGCCTACCGCCGCTATGCTCGCTACTACGACCGGGTGTTCGGGCCGATCTTCGCCGGGGGCCGCCGCATGGCCGTGCATCTGGTCAACAATGGCCCCGGTCAACGCATTCTGGAAGTGGGCGTCGGCACCGGTCTGTCGTTGCCGGAATATCGCCAGGATGCCCGTGTGGTCGGCATCGACATCAGCCCCGACATGCTGCAGCTGGCCCGGGAACGGGCCCGGGACGGGGCGCTGCCCCAGGTGGAGGCCTTGTTGGAGATGGACGCGGAGGCGCTGGCGTTTCCGGACAACAGCTTTGACGGGGTGGTGGCCATGTACGTGGCCTCGGTGGTGCCCAATCCTGACAAACTGATGGCGGAGATGCGGCGGGTCTGTGTGCCCGGCGGGGATGTGGTGGTGATCAACCATTTTGCCTCCCGCCATCCCTTCCTGCGGCGGCTGGAGCAGATGCTGCGTCCGCTGTCCCGCCTCATGGGTTTTCGTCCCGACATGGAACTGGACAGCCTGCCGGAGTGGCCGGATCTACATCGCGTGGCGGTACACAAGACCAACCTGTTCGGTTACTGGAAGCTGGTCCATTACCGCAGCAGCGATGCGCCGGTGCCGTTGCAGGGCGGGGAGACGGTCGCGGTCAAGGCCGCCGCCGACCAACCCGGCTGAAGCACGCCCGTCACCAGCGGGTCCCATTCTGGAACCACGGAACACCCCATGACCATCGACTGGAAGTCCTACGACCCGGCCGGATTCTATGATGAACTCATCGCCGCCCCGGGTCAGGCCCGCGAGGCCGCGCTCACCCTGACCAATTATCTGCGCTCCCTGAGCGATGAAGAGCTGCACGAACGCAAGGCGGCGGCCGAGCACGCCATTGTGGAAATGGGGATTACCTTCACGGTCTACACCGAAGGCGGCAATATCGACCGGGCTTGGCCCTTCGACATCATTCCCCGCATCATCTCCCGCCACGAATGGGCCCGGGTGGAAGCGGGACTGGCTCAACGCCTCACCGCCCTGAACCTGTTCATCAACGATCTCTACAACGAGCAGCGCATCATCAAGGACAAGGTCTTCCCCAAGTCGATCCTGGCCAAGTCCAAAAACTTTCGCGAGCAGTGCATCGGCATCCAGCCCACCCATGGTGTCTGGGCCCATATTTGCGGTTCCGACCTGGTGCGGGATGCCGACGGCACCTTCTACGTGCTGGAGGACAACCTGCGGGTACCGTCGGGGGTGTCCTACATGCTGGAAAACCGTCAGGTCACCAAGCGGGTCTTTCCCGAGTTGTTCGACAACTACAGCATCCGCCCGGTGGATGAGTACCCCTCCCAGCTCTTCGACATGCTGGCGGCCCTCTCACCGCGCCCGCTGGATTATCCGGAGGTGGTGGTGCTGACGCCGGGCATCTACAACTCCGCCTATTTCGAACATGCCTATCTGGCCCAGCGCATGGGGGCGGAACTGGTGGAGGGATCCGACCTGATGGTGGGGGATGATGACTGTGTCTACATGCGCACGGTGGCGGGCCTGGAGCGGGTGGACGTGATCTATCGTCGGATCGATGACCTGTTTCTGGACCCGGAGGCCTTCAATCCCGATTCCATGCTGGGGGTGAGGGGGCTGATGCGGGCCTGGCGCAAGGGCAACGTGGCCCTGGTGAACGCCCCCGGTGCCGGCGTGGCGGACGACAAGGTGGTCTATGCCTTCGTGCCCAAGATGATCCGCTACTATCTGGATCAGGACCCGATCATTCCCAACGTGCCCACCCATCTGTGCATGGACCCCAAGGAGCGGGAGTACGTGCTGGCCAACCTGGAGCATCTGGTGGTCAAGCCCGCCAACGAGTCCGGTGGCTACGGCATGATCGTCGGTCCCCATGCCACCCGCAAGCAGCGCCAGGAGTTCGCCGAGCTGATCCGCAAGGATCCGCGCAACTACATTGCCCAACCCACCCTGAAGTTGTCCACCTCGCCCACCCTGTGCGATGGCCGGCTCGAACCCCGGCACCTGGACCTGCGTCCCTTCATCCTGCAGGGGGTGCGCACCGATGTGACCGCCGGCGGTCTGACCCGGGTGGCCCTGCGCAAGGGCTCCCTGGTGGTCAACTCCTCCCAGGGCGGGGGGAGCAAGGACACCTGGATCGTGGATACGGACACGGATTGAACCCGCTTCTTACCAACCTGCAGGCCTGACACCATGCTTTCACGTGTTGCCGAACGTCTTTACTGGATGGCCCGTTACATCGAGCGGGCGGAGAATACCGCGCGCATGGTCACGGCCTTCAATCATCTGGCCCTGGACATGCCGCGCAGCGTGCGCCTGTCCTGGCGGGGCATGGTGTCCATCACCGGCAATGAATCGATCTACGAGAAGAATTACCGCAAGTACGACGAGCGCAACGTGGTGAAGTTCCTGCTGGCGGACGACGATAACCCGGGGTCCATTCTCAATGCCCTGCGGGCGGCCCGGGAAAACGTGCGCACCACCCGGGATCTGGTCCCCAGCGAGGTCTGGGAGACGGTGAACGAGCTGTATCATCACGCCGACTCCGCCCTGGACACGGGGATGAGCAAACGGGGGCGCTATCAATATCTGGTCAAGGTGATCAGCCACTGCCAGCAGCTGACCGGCATGCTGGCGGGCACCATGAGCCATGACGCCGCCTATGACTTCATCCGCGCCGGCCGCAATCTGGAGCGGGCGGACATGACCACCCGCCTGCTGGATGTGGGCGCCATGGGGCTTTTGAGCAATGATCCCCAGGACGAGGCCGCCATGGCCCAGTTCGAGAGCCTGTTGTGGGTGAACATCCTCAAGTCCCTCAGCGCCTTCCAGATGTATCGCCAGCATGTGCGGCGACGTGTGAACGGCGAGGATGTGCTTAAATACATCTTCCAGGACCGTGAGTTTCCCCGTGCCGTGGCCCATGCCCTGGGCGAGGTGGAAATCAGCCTGACCAACCTGCCTCGCAACGAGACACCGTTGCGACTGGCGATTCAGGTCCGGCGTCATGTGATGGAAGCCAATGTGGACAAGCTCCTGGAGGCGGATGAGCTGCACCGCTTCATCGACCAGCTGCAGCAGGAGATGAACGAATTGCACGACATGATCGCCGACACCTGGTTCAGCCTGGACAGGGCTGCCTGACCGGGCCTTCGCCCGGCCCGTCTCATGTCCACCCCCACGCCCCTGTCGCTGCTGGCCCCGGAATATGCCCTGTCCGGGAACCGTTTTGACGAACTGCTCACCCCCGAGGGTGTCCTGCGTCCGCAATGGGAGCCGATCATGGGGGCGCTGGTGCAGTTGGGGCCGGAGGGGCTGGCGGAACGGGCTGCGGATATCGGGCGTCTGCTGCGAGAGAGCGGGGTCACTTACAACGTTTATTCCGATCCCCGGGGGGCGGAGCGGCCCTGGCCCCTGGACCCGGTGCCCATGGTGCTGGAGAGCAAGGAATGGGCCGTCATCGAGACCGGTCTGATCCAGCGGGCGGAACTCCTGAACCTGATCCTCAAGGATCTCTATGGTCCCCGGGAACTGATCCGCAAGGGGCTGCTGCCCCTGGACCTGATCTACGGCTATCCGGGATTCCTGCGTCCCTGCGTCGGCAGCCTGCCCGCCATCCCCAACCCCCTGGCCCTGTACGCGGCCGATCTGGTTCGCCGTCCCGACGGGCATTTCGTGGTCCTGGGAGATCGCACCCAGGCCCCTTCCGGGGCAGGGTACGCCCTGGAGAACCGGGTGATTCTGTCCCGGGTATTCCCCAGCCTGTACCGGGATGCCCAGGCCCATCGGCTCACCCGGTTTTTCCAGACCCTGCGCCGCACCCTGGCCACCCTGCGCGCACCGGCCATGGGACAGAATGAACCGCGGGTGGTGCTGCTCTCCCCCGGCCCCCTCAACGAGACCTGGTTCGAGCATGTGTACCTGGCCGGCTACCTGGGATACACCCTGGTACAGGGGCAGGATCTGGTGGTTTCCGAGGGACGGGTCTGGTTGCGTTCCCTGAACGGCCCCGAGCCGGTGGACGTGATCCTGCGACGGGTGGATGACGGCTTCTGCGACCTGCTGGAACTGCGCCAGGATTCCTGGCTGGGGGTGGCGGGCCTGCTGGAAGTGGCGCGACGGGGCAGGGTGGCCATCGTCAATCCCCTGGGCAGTGGCGTACTGGAATGTCCCGCCCTGTCCGCCTATCTGCCCGCCATTGCCCGCCACCTGTTGGGGCAGGATCTGATCCTGTCGACGGTGGAGACCTGGTGGTGCGGTGATCCCCGGCAACGGGATCATGTCCTGTCCCGGCTGGAACGGTTGGTGATCCGTGATCTGGAACCGGGTCGCAGCAGCGCCGTGTTCGGTGATGCGCTGTCCCGACCGGAACGGGAATCCCTGGAAGCGCGCATCCGCGCCAACCCCGGCGGCTTTGTAGCCCAGGAGCGTCTGGAACTGTCCACCCTGCCGGCCTTCGGCCCCGAGGGCGACCTGGAGCCCCGTCGGGGTTGGTTGCGAACCTATCTGTGTGCCCGGGACGGTGATTACGTGGTGATGCCCGGCGGCCTGTCCCGAGTGGCCGGCGCCAGGGATGCTGCCTGGGTCTCGAATCAGGCGGGCGGGGTGAGCAAGGATACCTGGGTGCTGGCCTCCGAGGCCGAGCCGTCACCGGCCCTGGTGGGGGCCATGCCCATGGTGGGTGGACTGGGTACCCCGGTATCGTTGTCGGGACGGGTGGCGGAAAACCTGTTCTGGATGGGGCGCTATGCGGAGCGGGCGGAGGGTACCCTGCGACTCATGCTGGTGGTGCTGATGCGCCGTCGCCTGGTGAGGGAATCCGGCGGGAGCGGTGCCCGGGATGCCACCCTGCGTACCCTGCTGCGGGCACTGACCCACCTGACGGCCACTTATCCCGGCTTTGTCCTGGAAGGGGCGGAGACCGCCCTGACCGATCCGGCGCCGGAGTTGCTGGCACTGATCCTGGACCGTGAACGCATCGGGAGCCTGAGCTTCACCCTGCAGTCCTTGCTGCGGGCCGGACATGAACTCAGGGATCGCATCTCCGGTGATAGCTGGCGGGTCATCTCGGCCCTGCGGGAGCGCAGCAACGCCCTGGGGCAGTGGCAACCCCGTGATCCGGAACATCTGGTGCGCCACCTGGATGAACTCATCACCCACCTGCTGGCCATGTCCGGCCTGGCCCAGGAGAGCACGCCCCGGCATCTGAACTGGGTTTTCCTGGATGCCGGACGCCGCCTGGAGCGGGGCCTGATGCTGGCCGGCCTGCTGCGGGCCACCCTGGTGCGCCCTTGCGCCCCGGAGGACGAGCCGGCCTTGCTGGAAGCGGTCCTGAACTATGCCGAGAACACCGCCGCCGATCCCCACGCCCTGCGTCCCGAGGCCCTGCTGGACAGTCTGCTCCTCGATGAACGCAATCCGCGTTCCCTGGGGTTCCAGCTGGCCGCCCTGGAGTGCCATGGCGCCGCCATGCCCCGGACCGAGCGGGATGAGCGCCTGACCCCGGCGGAGCGTCTGATCCTGGAGGCGCGCAATGAACTGCGTCGCCTGCATCTGCGTGAACTGGCCCTGCCGGACACGGAAGGTCATCGCCAGGCCCTGGATCAGTGTCTGGCGCGCCAGCAGCACTTGCTCGGCAGCGCCTCCGATGCCCTGAGCCGATCCTATTTTGATTTCACCCGCAGCCAGCATCTGCTGGTTTCCAATCTGCCCGAGCCTGGGATTTGATGATTTACCGCATCCGGCACGTCACCCGCTACCGCTATCCCAGTCCCGTGGGTCTGTGCCACAACGAGCTTCACCTGGCACCGAGGGATACGGCGACCCAGTCCCTGCAATCCCTGGCCCTGCAGGTGAGCCCATTGCCGGGCTACCAGGGGGAGCGGGTGGATTTCTTCGGCAACCGGGTCCATCACTTCAGTATCCAGCAGAGCCATCTGGAACTGGAAATCACCGCCAGCAGCCAAGTGACCTTGCAGCCGTCCGGAGTGGAGCCCCTTGGTCTGCAGTCCTGGGAAACGGTGCGTGACCGGCTGGAACGGGAGGTGACGCCGGAGATCCTGGACGCCCGACAATATGTCCTGCCGTCGCCTCAGGTGCCGCTGTTGCCGGAATTGCGGGACTATGGTGCGGCCTCTCTATTGCCGGGACGGCCCCTGGGGGAAGCGGTGGCGGATCTGATGGGACGGATTTTCCAGGAGTTCGAGTATCGGCCGGGATTCACTTCCGTGAGTACGGAACTGCCCGTGGTGATGCGTCATCGTTGCGGTGTCTGCCAGGACTTTGCCCATCTGGCCCTGGGCTGTTTGCGCAGCCATGGGCTGGCGGCACGGTATGTCAGCGGCTATCTGGAAACCCTGCCGCCGCCGGGACAGGAAAAGCTGGAAGGGGCTGATGCCTCCCATGCCTGGTTTTCCGTCTACATACCGGGCGAGGGCTGGCTGGATCTGGATCCCACCAACAACCTGATTCCCATGGACCGGCACATCACCCTGGCCTGGGGACGGGACTACACGGATGTGACCCCGGTCAAGGGGGTGCTGTTCGGGGGCGGAGACTCCCACGACCTGGAGGTCCAGGTGGACGTGGTGCGGGAAGGGTAGACGGGCACAAAAAAAGGCCCTTCTCCCGAAGGAGAAGGGCCTTGAAGGGAACGACCTTAGTGCTGCGAGGCCTTGTCGATGCCGATGCCCGTCTGGGCACGGATGTACTGGGCTTCGAACAGCTGCTTGTCCACCGCCGCCCGCTTGGACTTGTCCATCAGGGAGAAGACCCAGATGCCGACGAAGGCAATGGTCACGGTGAACAGGGCCGGGTTGCTGTAGGGCACGATGGCCTGTTCATTGCCCAGCACCTGCACCCACACGTTCGGGCCCAGGACCACCATCACCACGGCAGAGACCAGGCCCAGGGTGCCGCCCAGGACCGCGCCCAGAGTGGTCATGCCGCCCCAGTACATGGACATGATCAGCACCGGGAAGGTGGTGGAGGCGGCAATGGTGAAGGCCAGACCCACCAGGAAGGCGATGTTCTGACTCTGGAAGGCGATCCCCAGCAGCACCGCGATCACACCCAGCACCAGGGTGGCCACGCGGGATACCCGCACTTCCTGCTGGCTGGTGGCGTTCTTATTGATCACGTTGGCGTACAGGTCATGGGAGATGGCCGAGGCACCCGCCAGGGTCAGGCCGGCCACCACCGCCAGGATGGTGGCGAAGGCCACGGCGGAGATGAAGCCCAGGAACAGGTCGCCGCCCAGGGCATGGGACAGGTGGACCGCCGGCATGTTGGAACCGCCCAGCATGTTGCCGGCTTCGTCGAAGTAGGCCGGGTTGCCCATCACGAAGGCGATGGCGCCCATGCCGATGATGAAGGTCAGCACATAGAAGTAGCCGATGAAGCCGGTGGCATAGAACACGGACTTGCGGGCTTCCTTGGCACTGGGCACGGTGAAGAAGCGCATCAGGATGTGCGGCAGGCCGGCGGTACCGAACATCAGGGCGATCCCCAGGGAGATAGCGGAGATCGGGTCATTCACCAGACCACCCACATTGAAGATGCTTTCCCCCTTCTGATGGGTTTCGGCCGCGGTGCGGAACAGGGTTTCCAGGCTGAAGTCGGACAGATACAGGGCCATCACCGCGATGAAGGTGGCGCCGGAGAGCAGCAGTACCGCCTTGATGATCTGCACCCAGGTGGTGGCCAGCATGCCGCCGAAGGTCACGTAGGCGATGATCAGCATACCCACGATGATCACGGCCACTTCAAAGCGCAGGCCGAACAGGGTCTGGATCAGGGCGCCCGCGCCTACCATCTGTGCGATCAGGTAGAGCAGGACGATGGTGATGCCGGCAAAGGCCGAGAACACGCGGATGGGAGTGCGCTGGAAGCGGAAGGACACCACGTCGGAGAAGGTGAACTTGCCCAGGTTGCGCAGGCGTTCGGACATGATGAACATGATCACCGGCCAGCCCACCAAAAAGCCGATGGAATAGATCAGGCCGTCGAAGCCGGAGGTGTAGACCAGCGCGGTGATCCCCAGGAAGGATGCCGCGGACATGTAGTCACCGGCGATGGCCAGGCCGTTCTGGAAGCCGGTGATGCCGCCCCCGGCGGTGTAGAAGTCGGAGGCGGTCTTGGTGCGCCGGGCCGCCCAGTAGGTGACCCCCATGGTGGCGACCACGAAGATCAGGAACATGATGGTGGAGGCATAGCTGATGCCTTCACCCGCATAGGCGTTGGCCGAGGCCATCAGCAGGGCGGCTGCCGTCAGAGCAATAAGGATCTTCATCGTGCCAGCTCCCTCACCTTGTCACTCAGCTTGTCGAACTCGGTGTTGGCCTTGTAGACGTAGATGCCGGTCAGCAGGAAGGCAAACACGATGATGCCCACGCCCATGGGAACACCCAGGGTGATGATGCTGTCGCCGAAGGGGCGGATGGACAGCACGGAGGGTGCGAAGGCCACCAGCATGATAAAGGCGTAGTACACCAGCAGCATGAGCGCGCTCAGTCCCCAGGCCAGCCTTGCCCGTTTCTTGACGAGCGTCTGGAAATCGGGATCCGCCTTGATACGATCGATCGTACTTTGGTCCATGGACCTCCCCTCTATCAGGTTGATTTTGGTTATGATCAAATAACTTTTTGTTGCACCGCAAAAAGTCTGTTGCGCAGTTTACCCACATGCGACTGAACATGGAAAAAAAATGCGGAAATTGGAGACAATGTCCGCAGAAAACAGGGATGCCGGTGGCGTGGACAGGGGGGAGAGGCTGACTCAGCCCTTTTTGACCGTCTTTTTGGCGGCTTTGCGCAACGTGGTGATTTGCGTGCTGCGACGTTTTTGGCCACGGGTGCCTTCCCAATCGAAACGGGGCAGATCCTGAAAGGCCCGCCGGATATTGTCGTCCCAGGCCCGTTTGAGATCCATCAGATAATCATCGTCCGCGTCCAGGCAGAGGTAGTGTTCGAAGGCCAGGGTGTCCCTTTCGTAGACGATCACCTCGATCGGCGGACCCACGGTCACGTTGGAACGCATGGTCGAGTCGATGGATACCAAGGCGCAGCGGGCTGCGTCTCCCAGCGAGGTTTCCCGCGCGACGATGCGGTCCAGGATGGGCTTGCCGTACTTGCTTTCACCGATCTGCAGGAAACGGGTATGGCTTGACGTGGTGATGAAGTTGCCCTGGGGATAGATGAGATAGATTTCCGGCGCCTGCCGGCCGATCTGCCCTCCCAGGATGAAGGAGGCATCGGCGCTGAAGCCGGCCTTGGTCAGGGTGTCCTCATGCTTTTCCCGTTCTTCCCGGTTGATGCGTCCCAGGTAGGCGGCCGCGTCGGACAACCCCCGCACGGAATGCAGGCTCTCCTCGGCCTCGTCCTCGATATCCCGTTTGATTCGGGCGAGGACGGCCTGGGAGGTGGCCAGATTGCCCGCGGTCAGCAGTACGAAGACGCGTTCCTTCTCCAGTTCGAAGGTGTGCATCTTGCTATACATCGCCACCTGATCCGCACCCGCGTTGGTGCGTGAATCGGAAGCGAATACCAGTCCGTCGTCAAGGGTGATGGCAAGGCAATAGGTCATGAAGGGAGGGAGTCCGGCTCAAGCGTCGCTAGGCATAGTAGGCGTGGGGGAAACGGGCGTCAATCACGCCGGTCTCGGGCCGAGAGCAGGGGAGTCAATCGTGGATGACGTCCACCCGCACGAATAACGGCATGTCCTGCCAGTCCTGCTGTCGTCGGGTACCGCTGACGCGGGCGGCGTCTTCCCTGCGGTTGGTGCCGGCATGGGTCAGGGGTATCCATTCACCCACCGGGCCGGAAAGTGTGCTTTCGCTGGCCTGCAGGTCCAGGCGTCCCCCGCCGGTCGGACTTTCCCGCTCGTACACCGTGCGGATGTCCAGGTGCACCCGATCGCCGGACAGCAGGCGGGGACGCACCAGGAAGCCGCGTCCCAGGTCCCGGTACTCCACGGATGTCTCCAGGGCGAAGCCGCCCGGCACGGGAACCAGGCGCTGGCTGCCCACGGGGATGGATTCGCCGCTGCGAATGAAGGCGGCATGGCCTTCCAGGACCCTCAGGGTTTGATGCTCCACGCCCCGGTCGGTGGTGGTACGGCGGGCGATGCGGGGGGGCTCGGGCGCCATCGGCAGTGCCGGGGCGGCATCCTGGTTTGCGCTTCCCCTGCGCACGCTGATGTACAGATTGCGTGGCGGGGTGTCCAGGTCGGCGATGACCCGCTGGATTTCCGCCAGGGTCTGGGTACGGCTGCGGACGATGAGCGTGAAGCCGCTGCCGGTGATGACATCGCGGGGACCCAGCAGGGGTTCGATGAGGGGCAGAATCTCTTCGGCGGGGCGATGTTCCAGGGTGATGACCTGGGCAGTGGGCACGGCGGCTCCGGCGATCCCGGGCAGGAGCAGGACCAGCGTCAGGATCAGGGCCTTGCTCAGTCCGGCGCAGGGTGATGTCACGGGTGGATCTCCCCAAGGGTCATGACCATTACGACTGTACCGGACGGGGAAGATTCCCCGCAAACGAGAAGACCCGCGCAAGGCGGGTCTTCTCCGGGTGGCGGCCCGAAAGGGCCGCCTGCAACCGTCAGCGGTCGTGGCGGGATCAGCCGCGAGCCACGTAGGCGGTGCACCAGCCGTTGGCGTTCACCAGCTTGTTGGGGAACACGGCGCAGCCGCCCCACTCGGTGGCGCTGGGGTCGGTGTACAGCAGGCAGTTGATGCACTTCTGACCCGCGGCGTGAGAGGGGTGGTCCACGCTGGCGCCGTCATGCTTGTAGTTCAGGGCCAGGGCCTCGGGGGAGTTCTCATCCAGGCGCTCGGCGGCCACGGCGGTGCTGATGCCCATGCTCACGACGGGGATGGCGGCCAGGCCGGCGGCACCGAACTTCAGGAAGCTTCTGCGGCTGAGGTCTTGCTTCTTCATTATGGTCTTCTCCTAACGTCTCGCGATGTTTACATCATGGGGCGCAGCCGCGGGTACATGGCCCGATCCTGGTCTGTGCCTCAGGAGGTGGCGGAAATCGATCCGCCACTGAAGATCCCGACAAGAATGTGTGTCGCCATTCCTGATGGGCTTACAAATATAACGGAATATGACGGCCGGTAGTATCCAACATTGTGATGCCAAGGGCTAGTCCGGAAGCTTGGTGTGTGTCAAAAAAAACGTGGATGTGCCGGATCGGTCATTCCCGCGAAAGCGGGAATCCAGGGGATGGAGTGAAAGCGTCTGGGCTCCCGCTTTCGCGGGAGCGACGGTGCAGTGCAGAGAGAGCGACGGCACGGTTTTTCCATTTCATGCAGACTCCGGTTCCCTGTCCTGCTTTTGGAAGAACAGCGTCACTTCCCCCAGGCGGATGCCGAACTTGCTCATCACGGCCCGGTTCACCAGCACCCCGTCCTCGTGCATGAACATCCAGTCATCGAAATTGACCTTCACCACCCGGGTACCGATGGGCAGGTTCAGCACGTAACGGAAGTTGAAGGCCTGACCGTAAAGCTTGCCCACGGCCACCCCGTCCACATCGGCGGCACGGCCTTCATAGGTGTGTTCGTCGAGGCGTCTCAGGCGCCAGACCCGTCGGTCCTCTTCACCGTCCAGGTAGACGAAATCCTCTTCCAGCACCAGTTCGCCGTCTTCCACGTATCCCCGGATATCCACCGTGAACTGGCGCCTGACCTTGCCGAAACGATCCTGGAACAGTCCCCAGGCCCGCACGTCGCCGGTGAAATAGGCCTCCAGATCCAGGGCCGGTGTGGTGTTCGCATAGTCTTCGGGTTTCATCATTTCGCCTCCAGCACGGCGTGCATCAGGTCCGTGTTGCGGGAGCGGAATCCTGCTTCGCAATAGGCCAGATAGAAACGCCAGGTGCGCAGGAATCGCTGGTCATAACCGCCCAGACTCAGGATGGCCGGTGCCTGCTCGCACACCCGCTGGTACCAGTGGTGCAGGGTGTCCGCATAGTCCTGGCCGAAGAAGGCGGTTTCCCTGATCTTCAACCCCGCCTCGGTGGCGTGTTGTTCAAAGGCCGGTACCGAGGGCAGCATGCCTCCCGGGAAGATGTAGAGCTGAATGAAGTCCGCATGGGTGCGGTAGTAGTCAAAGGCCTTGACGTCGATGGTGATGACCTGAACGGCGGCACGGCCGCCGGGACGCAGACATTGCCGCACGATCCGGAACCAGGTGGGCCACCACCGTTCTCCCACGGCCTCGAACATCTCGATGGAGACCACGTGGTCGAACTGCTCTTTCAGGTCGCGGTAGTCCTGCAGTCGCAGTTCCACCCGATCCGACAGTCCGGCGGCCTTGATGCGTCGGCGGGCGTAGTCCAGTTGCTCCCGGGACAGGGTGATGCCGGTCACCCGGTAGCCCTGGCGGGCCGCATGTTCGGCAAAGCCGCCCCAGCCGCAACCGATCTCCAGGATATGCGCACCGGGCGCGGCCTCCAGGCGTTCCAGCAGCCGGGCGTATTTGCGTGTCTGTGCCGTCTCCAGGGATTCCTCCGGCTGCTCGAACACGGCCGCGGAATAGGTCATGGTGGGGTCCAGCCATTGTTGGTAGAAGTCATTGCCCAGGTCGTAATGAAAGGCGATGTTGCGGCGACTGCCGGGACGGCTGTTGCCCCGCAGGCGATGGCGCAGGCTGTCCCACAGGTGGGCCGGCCTTGAACCGTTCACCAGATGGGGAATGTGGGGTTGGTTCACCGCGCCCATGTTGAGCAGGGCGGGCAGATCGGGGCTGTCCCAGTCACCCACCATGTAGCCTTCACCGAATCCCACCAGCCCTCGGGTGAGCAGGCGCCGTACCAGCGCGAAGGGGCGGTGGATGCGGATTTCTCCGCTGCCGCCGGGATGCCGGCCCTCGATGGTCCAGCGATGGCCATCCGGCGTCTCGATGGTGAGATCCCCCTGATGCAGGTGCCGAAGATGGCGCAGCAGCAGACGCAGGGCCAGGGACGGGGCGCGGGAGGCGAGGGTGCTGGTGCTGCCTTGGGTGGGGGTCTGTTCCAGGGACATCGGTGTTTCTCCTCTTCAGGACGGCGTCGGCTTGCTGTAGTACTGTCCACCTTTCCACCAGATCTTCAGGGCATGCCAGTGGATGGCGGCAATGACCTTGAGGGTCATGAAGGGAACGGCGACCGTCGCCCTGAGCAGTTCACCGTCGGTGAGGGGACGGGCGTGGCCGGTCTGAGCCGCGGACAGCATCAGTCGGGAATCCTGGTATTCGTGGATCAGGACATTCAATGCCTCATCGGGCTCCGACAGCCGGAACTGATAGCGGGCGTCCATCTCGATGAAGGGGGAGACGTAGAACAGCTTCTCCTGTGAGGCGCGCACCGGCCATGTCATGGGGGCACCGTCGGCGTGCAGGAGATAGTGATGGCAGTCTCCCAGGGTGTTGCTGACCTCGCAGATGATGGCCCGCAGACTGCCGTCCCGGTGCCGGCAGTACCAGAGGCTCAGCGGGTTGAAGGTGTATCCCAGCACTCTGGGAAAACACAGTAGCTGCACCTGTCCCCCTTCCAGGTCGATCCCTGCCCGGCCCAGGCAGGCATCCACCCAGGGTCGCCAGGGCGACCCGTCACGGGGGCCGTGATCGCGAACATTCAGGCTCAGCAGGTTGAAGCGGTTGACCGAAAGCAGGCGCAGGGATCGGTCCAGATCATCCAGCCGGTCCACGTCCACCAACAGGCTGAAGACCCGGTAGATGAAGCGATATTCCACCGGGAACAGCCGGCGGTGCATGACCCGGGTGCGGTAGAGGCGGTGAGGTTGCGTCATACCTCGGATGCCTCGACCCGGGGCAGGGTGCGAACCGGCAGGGCATTTTCGGCCTGGGGCGCCACGGTCCAGGGTGGATTGACACCGAGCTGAGCGGCCACCTGCAGGGCGGAGCGCAGTCCGTCTTCGTGGAAGCCGTAGCCGGTCCAGGCACCACAGAACCACAGTCGGTCACGGCCCTGGATCGTGGGCAGGATCCGCTGGGCGTCCATGGCCCCCTGATCGAAGACCGGGTGGTGATAGATGATCTCCTGTATCACCTTCTCCGGCAGTGGTTCTTCCAGAGGATTGAGGCTGACCAGGTATTCCTCCGGCTCGTCCAGGGCCTGGAGGCGATTCATCCAGTAGGTGACGGAAACCTCGTTGGCCGGGGCATCGGTCAGACGGTGACGGGCCAGGTAGTTCCAGGAAGACCAGACCTTGCGCAGCTTCGGCATCAGGCGGGTGTCGGTGTGCAGGATGGTCCGGTTGGGCTGATACTGGAAGGCCTTCAGGATCCGGGTTTCGTCCTCGGAAGGCGCTTCCAGCATGTCCAGGGTTTCGTCGGCATGGCAGCCGAACACGACCTGATCGAAAAAGGCCTCCGAGCCATCCTCGATGATCAGGCGGATCCGGGCTTCCTGACGCTGCACCGCCACCACCCGGCGGGCCACATGGACATTCTCCGGCAGGGCGGCAAGCATCTTTCTCACGTATTCCCGACTGCCGCCGGTGACGGTGTGCCACTGGGGGCGGTTGCTCAGGTCCAGCAGGCCGTGATTGGCAAAGAAGTTCAGGAAGGACAGCAGCGGAAAGTCCAGCATCTTGTGGGTGGGGCAGGACCAGATGGCCGCGGCCATGGGCAGCAGGTAGTCATCCCGGAAGCCGGGTCCGTAGCCCTCATTGAGCAGATAGCCCCCCAGGGTCATGTCCGTGCTGGTGCCGGTTTCCAGCAGGCGCTTGCCGGCCCGGTTGAAGCGCATGATATCCGCCAGCATCCGAAGGAAGCGCGGACTGGTGAGGTTGCGGCGCTGGGCAAACAGGGTATTGAGGTCCGATCCTGCATATTCCAGGCGCCCATTGCCCACCGAGGCGGAGAAGGACATGTCGGTGGGCTGGCTGGTGATGCCAAGGTGCTGGAACAGGGCGGTGAGGTGCGGATAGTTGCGGTGGTTGAACACCATGAAGCCCGTGTCCACGCCGCGGGGGCCGTTGCGTCCCGGTATGTCCACCGTGTTCGTGTGTCCGCCGATGTAATCATTCCTTTCGAACAGGGTGACGTCATAGTGACGGGACAGCAGCCAGGCGGCGGCCAGTCCGGAGATGCCTGCACCAACGACGGCGATACGTTCACGGGCCATGTGCTCATTTCCTCAGATCTGGAATTGTTCTTATACATTAACTGTACAAGGATTGTAAAATGCTGTACAAGCTAACTCGGGATACGTTTGCACGGCCTGCGTGCCGCCCTCGGCCGGGCCTGACAGAGTGGTTCGACACCCGATGCCGCGTCAACGTTCCTGATCCGTGCCGACGATACCGATTGCCGTGCACGCCCCATTGGCGAGCATAGCTGCTAGAACACTGGAAGCCAGCATCAGCAAGGCCGGGAAAGCCGGAACACCTGTGAAGATGGTTTGAAAAAGGCAACGCACCACTTCCTCCGGGACGGTGGTCATTTCATGAATCATCAGGAGATCAAGACCATGAAGCCAGTTGCGCAGATTGCCGGAGACGGCACCATGAAAGCCCCGCTCAAGCTGATGTCGGCCGAGGCCCTGGCGGACCATTATCGGAAGATGCTGGTGGGTCTGGGTGAGGACCCGGAACGGGAGGGCCTCAAGGGCACGCCCTTGCGGGCCGCCAAGGCCATGCAGTACCTGACCCGGGGTTACCATGAGTCACTGGAAGAGTTGGTCAACGGCGCCCTGTTCGCTTCCAGCAGCGACGAGATGGTGCTGGTGAAGGACATTGAGCTGTATTCCCTGTGTGAGCATCACCTGCTGCCCATCATCGGCAAGTGCCACGTGGCCTATCTGCCCGACGGCAAGGTGCTGGGGCTATCCAAGGTGGCCCGCATCGTGGACATGTTCGCCCGTCGGTTGCAGATTCAGGAAAGCATGACCCGGGAGATCGCCCAGGCCATCATGGACGTGACCGGTGCCAAGGGCGTGGCCGTGGTGGCGGAGGCCCGTCACATGTGCATGATGATGCGGGGGGTGGAGAAGCAGAACTCCACCATGGTGACTTCGGTGATGCTGGGCACCTTCCGGGAGGATGCCCGTACCCGGTCGGAGTTCATGGACCTGATCCGTCGCGGCTGAGAGTGACGGGTTCACGTGGGAGAGAGGCGTGACGGGGAATTCAGGGCGTCCCCGATGCTTCGGACCGCGAGGCGCCCTTGAGCTGCTCCCATGCCGCCAGGGCCGCCTTGCGACTTTCCCTCAGGTCGACCCGCGGGCGCGGATACTCCCTTGGCACTAGGCCCGCGGGGGCGGTCCAGGGAGCCTGTAGATACCGATCCGGCAGAGGTTTGAGCTCCGGTACCCAGCGCCGGATGTACTCACCCCGGCCATCAAAGCGCTCTCCCTGCAGCACCGGGTTGAACACCCGGAAGTAGGGGGCAGCGTCAGCCCCGCAACCGGCGGTCCATTGCCAGCCCAGGGTATTGGATGCCAGGTCGGCGTCCACCAGGGTGTCCCAGAACCAGCGTGCCCCCGTCTGCCAGGGAATGCGCAGGTTCTTGACCAGTAGCGAGGCGACGATCATCCGTACCCGGTTGTGCATCCAGCCCGTGTGCCAGAGCTCCCGCATCCCGGCGTCGACCAAGGGGATGCCGGTGCGACCCCGTCGCCAGGCTTCCAGATCCGCCGCGTAGTCCCGGGCATCACGCCAGGGAAAATCCGCAAATCGTTCATCCAGCGGTTGTTCGGGTGTGTGGGGGAAATGAAACAGCAGGTGGAAGGCGAATTCCCGCCAGCCGATCTCCCGCATGAAGGCCTCCAGCGAGGCGCCGGCGGCGGCCCCCGCTCCCTGCGCCTGCAGGCGCCGGCAGGCCCGGATCAGCTGTCTTGGGCCGATTTCGCCGAAATGGAGATGGGGCGACATGCGAGAGGTGCCCGGTTGTCCCGGCAGGTCCCGGTCGGTCTTGTAGGTCAGGACGGCGCCCGCCAGAAAATGTTCCAGTGCCCGGTGGGCACCGTCCTCGCCCGGCTGCCAGCAGGCAGCCATGCCCTGGTCCCAGGGAATGCGGGGCAGCAGATCAAAGAATTCCAGGTGATCGCCGTCGGGCCAGCATGTCGGCGCCGTGATGGATTCCGGTGTGGTTTCCACGTCATCGGGGAGCCCCGTGGCGCAGCAGGCCTTCCAGAAGGGGGTGAACACCCGGTAGGGTTCGCCGCTCTTGTTGCTGACCGTCCAGGGTTCGAACAGCAGGGCGCTGTTGAAGCTCTCCGCCACCAGTCCCCGGTCCTTCAGGGCCGCCTTGATCCGGCGATCCCGTTCGATCAGAGCGGGCTCATACACCCGGTTCCAGAGTACCTGCCCGGCCCCCGTCTCGTCGACCAGCCGCAGGAGCGTTTCCAGGCTGGCTCCCCGGCGCAGGATCAGCCGTGAGCCCGCTGCCTCCAGGGCGCGGGAGAAGGCGACCAGACTGTGATGCAGCCACCAGCGGGAGGCGGCCCCGGGGGACCAGGGGGCTTCTTCCTCCGGTGCGTGGATGTAGACAGGGATCACCGGCAGCCCTGTCCGCAGGGCGTGGGCCAGGGCCGGATTGTCCGCCAGGCGCAGGTCGCGGCGCAGCCACAGCAGGATGGGTTTCATGGGGATTCCATGGGGGAGTTCGATGGCTGGAGACGACTGCCGATGTGTTCGGCGGCCGCTTGGGGATCCGGGGGCAGCAGGTGAATGCCTCGGCCATGCCAGGCCGACGGGAGGTGTCCGTTGTCTGTCAGGGCCAGGAAGACCGGGATGCTCAGGGTGGTGGCCCACGGTTCAAGCTGCGCGGCCCGAGGGTGCTGTCCGCACAGGACCATGCCCGCCGGTGCGACCTGGCGGGATAGGGATTCGATGGCCGCCAGAGAGACCGGGCCCGAGAGCCGCGTGACCCGCAGCCCACGGATGGCGAGCAGCAGAGACAGCATGAGCAATTCCAGGTGATCGGCTTCATGGGGCAGGGGGGCAATGCCCAGCAAGGGTCCGGAGCCGTGGTGCAACTCATGACGCAGTCGGGAACACAGGGCTTGGCAGGCCCAGGCCTGGAAAAATCGGCTTTCCGCCTCTGCCTCGGCGCCTTGAGCCGTGTGTTGTGCCAGGGCCTGGTGCAACGGGTGGATCAGGCGGCATATCACCTGTTGAGGGGGGAACAGGGACATGGCATCGCCATAGACCTTTTCCAGTCTCCGGGTGCTGAATTGCCGTACTGCGTGTTCCATCCGATAGCGGTAGTCCCGCCAGGCATCCGCCGTGATCCGGGGCGAGGCCGTCTGTGGTGTCACGACAGGGGAGGGTGTTGATGCGGTGGCCGGGGACAGGTCCTGTTCCAGTACACCACGAATCCGGCCGATGGAAATCCCCTGTTCCAGAAGGGCTAGTATCTGTTGGATGCGTTCGATGTCCTGGATGCTGTAAAGCCGGTGTCCCTTGGGTGTCCGCTGGGGCGAGATCAGCCCATGGCGTCGCTCCCATGCCCTCAGTGTCACCGCGTTGACACCGGTGACCGAAGACACGGTGCGGATGGGGTAGAGCCCGTCTTCGTCCGAAGCGGGAATGGGGAGAGCCGGAGCAGGATTCATGAGCAGGATTGTACAATCGTTGTATAATATTTGTGTAGACCTTTGCGGGACAGGAGGAAGACGGTAATGAATCAGGTACAAACCGTAACGACCCCACCGCTGGTCTGGCTGGTGGGGGCCAGCACCGGCATCGGCAAGGCACTGGCCCTGCGTCTGGCCGCCACCGGTCGGCGCGTGGCGGTGACCTCCCGCAGCCGCGAGCGGTTGCAGGCGCTGGCGGAGCAATCACCGGTACCCGGTGCCATTGAGGTCTTCCCGGGAGACGTCACCGATACCCGGGGACTGGCCGACGTGGCCGCGCAGATCGAGTCCCGGATGGGTCCCATCGGGACGGCCATCTTCAACGCCGGCGACTATGAGCCCATGGGCCTGGAGGACTTCGATCCCGACCTGTTCCGGCGCATCATGGAGGTCAACTATCTGGGCGTGGTGAACGGACTGGCGGCGGTGATGCCCTTCATGCTGTCACGGGGCGAGGGGCGGATCCTGGTGACCGCCAGCCTGGCCGGCTATCGGGGCTTGCCCAGGGCCGCGCCCTATGGGGCCTCCAAGGCGGCGGTGATCAACATGGCCGAGTCCCTGCAACCGGAACTGGCCATGCGGGGGGTGCAGCTGCGGGTGATCAATCCCGGGTTCGTGAAGACCCCCATGACCGACAAGAATCGCTTCCACATGCCCTTTCTCATGGAGTCGGACGCGGCCGTGGACGCCATCATGAAGGGGCTGGAGGGCAAGGGTTTCGAAATCAGTTTCCCTCGCCCCTTTGCCCTGATCATGAAAAGCCTCAGAATATTGCCCCATCGCCTCTTTCTGGCGCTGACCCGACGCATGGTGGACGGCCGATGAGCGAATCAATGGATGCATGGGCGCGGCGGTATGCCGAATTTTTCTCTCAGCTCAGGGAGCCGGATCTGGCCCGGCTGGACGAGTTCTTCACGGCGGATGCCCGCTTCAAGGACCCCTTCAACGACGTGACGGGGCTGGAGCAGATTGCCGCGGTGTTCCGGCACATGTTCCGTCAGTGTCCGGCCCCGCGATTCTATGTGCATTGCTGGGCCGTCCAGGGCAATACGGCCTTTTTCCACTGGCGTTTCATGGACCGGGACGAGGGTGCCGACGGCCGGCTACATCTGGACGTGGACGGCATCAGCCGGGTGTTGTTCAACGACGAGGGCAAGGTCTTCAGCCATATCGACTACTGGGACCCGGCCGAATACCTGTATGACCAGATCCCCCTGCTGGGCGGCCTGCTCCGGTTTGTGCGGCGCCGGATCGGGAGTTGAGCCGGCGGGCGAGGAATCTTTGGCTTGAATCCGGGTCCAAATCGGCTATACCCTGCAAACGACTCAAGCTTGAGGCTGGTATCATGTCCGACCCCATTCGTTCCCAAGCCCTTTCCGGTGACCGCCCCTTTCTGTTGGGTGGTCTGGTGATGCTGACCGGGCTGGTGCTGACCCTGCAGACGCCCGTGTCACAGGACGCCATGGCCGATCTGTTCAGCGGCATGGAGAGCCCCACCCTGGCCCGGACCCTGGAGATGTGGCCCGGCAACCCGCCCCCCTGGATGGACGGCGATCAGTTCATGACCGAAGAGGTGGAAGAGTTGCCGATGCTGCTCGGGGCCGATCGCCAGTCCCATGACGGCGCCGCGGCCTTGCGGGAGCGCCCCGTCAGATAGCCGCCAATCCCGGGCCGTGACGGCCGCTCGCGCGGGTGGTCATCACGGCTCGGCGGAAAGGGATGATCCCGCTTGCGGGCCAAGCAGTTTTTCACACTGCTCCGGGGGGAGTGGCCGGCCGTAGAGGTATCCCTGTGCCTGCTGACATCCCCTCTCCTTCAACCAGGCAGCCTGTGCCGGGGTCTCGACGCCCTCCGCCACGCAGATCAGGGACAGGCTCCTGGCCATGGCCAGCACCGCCTCGGCAACGGTTTCCGCTTCTTCTCCGGCCCCGGCTTCCAGATCCTGTACAAAACGCTTGTCAAGTTTCAGGGCGTCCACCGGGAAACGTCTCAGATAGGCCAGGGAAGAATAACCGGTACCGAAGTCATCCACGGACAGTGAAATACCCAGTTCCACCAGCTGCCGCAGCACGGAGACCGCGGTGTCCATGTCTTGCATCAGGCCGCTTTCGGTCAGTTCCAGTTCCAGGGCTTCGGCGGGCAGTCCCGACTGTGTCAGCGCCTGTTTCACCCTTTCCAGCAGGTCCGCCTGGTAGACCTGCACGGTGGACAGGTTGACCGCCATGGTCAGTGTCGGATGACCGTGTTCCCGCCAGTGCTGAGCCTGACGACACGCTTCCCTCAGTACGTAATCTCCGATTTCAATGATGGTACCGTTAGCCTCGGCCCTGGGGATGAACATGTCCGGGGGGACGTTTCCCCGATCAGGGTGATGCCATCGCAACAGCGCTTCCACACTGACGACAAGACCCGTTTGCAGGTCAATCTTGGGTTGGTAGTGCAGGGTGAACTGCCCTTCCTTCAGTCCTTTTTCCAGGTCATGGTCCAGTTGCTTGAGCGCGGTGTGATTGGCCAGCATCACCGGTTCATACGAGCGGAACTGCCGCCGGTGGTCGGATTTGGCATGCTCCAGCGCGAAGCCGGCCAGGGCCAGCAGTTCAGTGGCGTGTTCGGGGTAGGGCGGGCAGGTGATCAGGCCGGCCTTGCCGCTTGTGTCGATCCGTCTTTGCCCCACCTTCAAGGGGGCGTCCAGCACTTTAAGAATCCGCTCCGCGAAGGCTGCTGAATCCCAGGAACCCGGTTGGTGTTCGGTGAACAGGGCGAACTGGTCACCATAGATCCGGGCCAGCAGTATGTCGGGGGGGTTGGTGACCCGGATGTTGTCGGTCACCTGCATCAGTACCTGATCCGCCACCGACTCGCCCCAGATCCGGTTCACGTCCGCAAATCCCTTGAGGTCCAGCAGGCAAAGGGTGCATGGGGTGTGGGTCGACCTGGCGGATTGCAGTCTTTGCTCCAGCAGTTCGGTGAAGTAACGTCGATTGGGCAGGTCCGTCAAGGGGTCATGGCGGGCCATGTGAGCGATCCGGTCCATGGATGCCTGATGCATCCTGTATCGGTGGACGAGATCCCGGGCAATGGCGACCGAGAGCCCCAGGCTCAGACCCAGCAACAACAAAATCGTGCTCAGCAGCACGATGACCTCATGCTGGGCCCGTTTCCGGGCGTTCCCGGCCTGGGTCATGATTTCCCCGGTCAGGGTTATCTCAAGCTCCAGCAGGGCATTGATCCGTTCGGTGGTGACATTGAACCATCGAACGGCGCTCAGGTATTCGGGTTTGGCCGCCACGCCGTAATTGAGGATGGCCGCGCGCGCGGCCAGCAATTCCTGATTGGCCGGTTGGGCCTCGATGGTGACGAGGCGGTCGGCCAGATGGGGTGGTGCGAGCGCCATGAACTGGCCGCGATGATTGCCCTGAATGGCAACCGCACTGACATAATGCTGGAACACCAGTGAATCCGGTTCCCGTGCGCTCAGCCAGGCGCTGCCCAATGCCCGTTCAAGACCTGAATACTCCTTGAGGAGGAGCAATGGCCGGTAGGCCGTGATGAGTTTTCGGATATCCGCGTTGGGCAGTGTCTCGGGGATGTGGGTGGCGATCAGGATCGTCGCCTCCACCAGGCGGTTGTAAAGGAGCAGGGCCTCGACAGGCTCCAAACCGAGGTGATCCACCTCGACGCGGTGGTTTTCCAGGTGATCCAGATCGATCAGCAGCCTTCCCATCAGTTGCTGAAGGACGGGGTCTTCGATATCCAGGGCTTCTCTTGCCAGGGGCATGAAGCGCGCCATGCCGGCATCCGTGCTCCGGCGGGCTTCTTCCAGAATGATCTGGAAATCGTTGTCTCGGGCGCTCAGAAAACCCACGGAACTGCCCCGTTCCGCCTGCAGCGCGTGGATCAGTCGCTTGCTCTCCAGGGCGAGACCGGCGACAGCCAGGCCCTCGGATACATCATGGCTGAACTGTTGCCGGTCAAAGAGTGCCATCCCGGCGATCACCATGAAGGCGATGATGGGGGCGCCGATGGCCAGGCTGATGCGGGGGCCAAGTCGATCCATGAGCCCTCCGGAGGGGGGTGATCCACTGATGCCGACAGTATCCTGCGTCGTTGTCCGAGTGTCCATACCGACCCCGCTTAGAACGCCAGCGCCTCCCGAACGATCTCGTCCAGCAGGGTATCCACCGCTTCCAGGGCCTCCCGGGATTGCGCGTCACCCGGCAGGGTGGGGCGCCGGTAGGCCAGGTGGATGGTGCCCGGTGCATCCGCCAACTCGTACACGCTGATGACGTAGGGGCAGAAGACGATGTGGTGAGGTTCGGCCTCCATCATGCGCCGCGACAGCACGGCACTGCAGAACTCCAGGGCCTCGGCCTGGATGAAAATCGCTTCCCCGCCGATGTCCGCTCCGGTGCGGGAGAGCATGGCGCCGATATGGGCCACATTGTTGATGACGATGCCGCGGTCGATGATGGCCATCTCCAGGGCTTCCCGGTACAGGGCATAGTCGCCCTCGATGCTATAGACCTTCAGGTGTTCATTCACGATCCTCGGCTCCACGGCCTGGACGGGCAGGCCCAGGGTCAGGCAGCCCAGCAGGACGAGGCACAGGGCACGGACGGACGTCGGCATCATGGTCGGGCGCTCCTTCAGGGTGAGTAGAAATGGCCGGCATGCAGGAACCGCCGGCTCCAGTAGGGATGATCCAGGTCTTCCGTGGTGACGGGCCGTCCGCTGGACGGGGCGTGTACGAAACGTCCGTCACCGATATAGATGCTCACATGGCCGGGACCGGCACGGCCGGTGCGAAAGAACAGCAGGTCACCTGGTGTCAGTGCCTGAGTCGAGATCCGCCGTACGCCCTCACTCTGGGTGGTGGTGGTGCGAGGTACCGGGATGCCCGCGTGATGGTGGGTGAACCACACCAGTCCACTGCAATCGAACCCGTCCTCCGGTGATGTGCCGCCGTATCGGTAGGGCTTGCCCACCATGGACAGGGCATGAAACACGACCTGAGAGCGCTGGGGGTCCAGGGTCTCGGGGTCCGCGGGCGGACGTGTCGGGCTGGTGCCGCAGGCCCCCAGCAGCAGGGTCGCGGCAACCAGGGCAAGGCGAAGCCATGGACTCATCGGATTTGCCTCGTCAGTTTGATGGGGTATACAGCAGTTCCCGTATCTGATTCACCGGTGGGGGGTGGTCTGCCCGGAGGGTGATGACGGGCTCATCCGGTCCCAGCGGGTCATGGTGTTGCAACTGCATCTCCAGCACTTCCAGGTCGGCGTCCGAGGCATCATCGCCCGCGGTCATGCGGCGGGTGATTCGTTCCCGCAGACAGTCCGGGTCCGCCTGATAATCCAGCACCCGAAATGGAACACCCAGATCCCGGGCCAGGTCGGCAAACCGGGCGCGGGCGTCCGCCTTGAGAAAGGTGGCGTCCACGATCACCGGGTATCCGGCCCGGAGCAGCAAGGTGGACAACGCCGCCAGCCGGTCGTAGGTCTGGGCGGTTCGGTCCTGGTTGTACAGGCCCTGCTGGTACTCGTCCTTGCCGCGCTCGTGGGCATCCATGCCCGCCAGGCGCTTGCGCTCCACGTCGGAGCGAATGCGGATGGCGCCGGTGGCTTCCACCAGAGGCTGACTCAGGGTGGTCTTGCCGCTGCCGGAAAAGCCGTGGTTGATGAACAGGGCAACCGCGCCCGGCCGGGTGAAGCGCTCCGCCAGTTGCAGATAGTCACGGCAGGCTGCCGTGGTCGTCCGGACCTCCGCATCGGACAAGTCCGGCTGGTCCAGGCGAATGGCGGCCACCTTGGCCCGCACCATGGCCCGATAGACCTGGTAGAAACGCAGCAGGGGCATGCCTTCGTAGTCTCCGGTGGACGCCAGCCAGGCATTGAGAAACCGGTGGGCATGGGCTTCCGCGCCCCGGTCGATGAGATCCATGGTGAGAAAGGCCACTTCGCTGATGATGTCGATCCAGCGCAGGGCCGGATTGAATTCAATGCCGTCGAACAGGGTGGGTTCCCCGTCCACCAGGGCGATGTTGCCCAGGTGAAGGTCGCCGTGGCACTCGCGGATGAAACCGTCCCGATGCCGTTGCTCCAGCAGGGGGGTGAGTGCCCGGTGTTGTGCCCGGGTCCAGGCTTCCAGGCGCGCCAGCGGCGCAAGATCCAGCCCGACCGGCCGCAGGCCCCGGATGTGTTCGAAGTTCTGCAGCATGGGGGCCAGTACCTGCGCCGGGCGGCCATGGTCCCGGGTGGCCGGGATGTCGGCGTGGAAGCGAGCCAGCCGGGCGGCAATGGCGTCCATCAGGTCCGGGGTCAAGCGCCCCCGGTCATGGAGATGATCCAGGGTATCGTCGGGATCAAAGCGGCGCATGCGCACCGCATATTCGAAGACGGGGCCGGTGCCGTTGAAGGCGGGGTGCGTCGGATCGCCGGAAAAGGCGACGACGCCATCGTATATCTTCGGCGCCAGACGACCGTTCAGGCGCAGTTCCTCTTCACAGAAATGCCGTCTTTGTTCGAGGCTGGAAAAGTCCAGAAATCCCAGGCTGACCGGCTTCTTGATCTTGTAGGCAAACTCGCCTGCCAGCAGCACCGTGGAGATGTGGGTCTCGATGCACTGCACCTGCGCCACGGGATGGGGATAGGCCGCCGGATGCTTCAGGCTCCGGATGAGTGTCTGTTGCGTCGTCTGGTCGGGGTGCATGAGGGTGTGAACAGGCTCCGGATGGGAAACTGGATTCAAGGGTATAGTGTAGGGCACGAAACCGCAGCCTTCCTGTCGATCAGAGTCATGACCAAGACCCGCAAGCCTTCCACCTCCAGCCGCCCCGGCCGCGGCAAGGCGCGTACCCGTACCGCATCCCGCAAGGGCGGCAAGTCCCGTCCTCCCCGTCGGTTCCGGCTCTGGCCCCTGCTGCTGGTGATCCTGGTGGTGGGAGGGGTGTTGCTGGGGCATCACGCAGTGCAACTGGATCGACAGATCCAGGCCCAGTTCGAGGGTAAGCGCTGGGCGCTACCGGCGCGGGTGTTTGCCCGCCCCCTGGAGCTGTACGTGGGGTTGCCGCTGGATGCCGATGCCCTGGTTCGGGAACTGAGCCTGCTCCACTACCGGGAAGGGGATCGGGAAGGCGAGTATCGACGTCAGGGGAACAGCCTGGTGATCCGTACCCGGGGGTTCCCGTTCGCCGATGGTCATGAGCCGCCGCGGCGGGTCCGGGTGAGCTTCGGCGGTGGTCAGGTCTCGGCCCTGGAGGATCTGGACGCCGGCGGACCCGTCTCGCTGCTGCGTCTGGAGCCGGCGCTGATCGCCAATATCTATCCCTCCCACGGGGAGGACCGGGTGCTGGTGCGCCTGGAAGACGTGCCGCCGGCGCTGATTCAGGCCCTGCTGGTGGTGGAGGACCGCAAGTTCTACCGGCACTTCGGGGTCGACCCCATGGGCATTGCCCGCGCCGCCCTGGCCAATCTGCGCGCGGGACGTACCGTGCAGGGGGGCAGCACCCTGACCCAGCAGCTGGTGAAGAACTACTTCCTCACGCAGGACCGTACCCTGGCGCGCAAGTTCGACGAGGCCATCATGGCCCTGCTGCTGGAACGGCGCTATGACAAGAACGAGATCCTGGAGGCCTACCTGAACGAGGTTTATCTGGGGCAGGACGGCGCGCGCGCCATTCACGGCTTTGGTCTGGCCAGTCAGTTCTATTTCCAGCGCCGTCTCAATGAGCTGGAGGTGGCGGAGATGGCCCTGCTGGTGGGCATCATCCGCGGGCCGAATTTCTATGAACCCAGGCGGCGTTCGGAGCGGGCCATGAACCGTCGTAACCTGGTCCTGGGACTGATGGGACAGGCGGGATATCTGAGTGCGGATGAACTGGCCGGGGCCCAGGCCCGGCCGCTGAATGTCAGCGCCCAGGCCCCGTCCGGTGTCAGCCCGTTCCCGGCCTATATCCAGCTGGTGCGGGAGCAGCTGCGTCGGGATTATCGGGATGAAGACCTGCGGGAAGAGGGGCTGCTGATCTTCACCACCCTGGATCCGATGGCCCAGCTGGCGGCCGAGCAGGCCCTGACCCGGGAACTGGACCGGCTGGAGCGGGAGCGGCGTCTGGAGGCGGGGAGTCTGCAGGGGGCGGTGGTGGTCACCAGCGCGGACAATGGCGAGGTTCTGGCCCTGGTGGGAGATCGGCAGATGCGTCAGGCCGCCTTCAATCGGGCCCTGCAGGCCCGTCGGCCGGTGGGTTCGGTGATCAAGCCGATGGTCTATCTGGCCGCCCTGTCCCGGCCGGAACGTTTCACCCTGGCCACCCTGCTGGATGACGAGGCCCTGACCGTGCGTCTGGAGAACGGCGATACCTGGACCCCGCGCAACGCCAATCGTCAGTACCATGGCTGGGTCACCGCCCAGGAGTCCCTGGTCCAGTCCTACAACATCTCCACGACCCGGCTGGGTCTGAATCTGGGCATCGCCAACGTGGTGGATCAGCTCAACGCCCTGGGGCTGGAGCGTCGGGTGCCGCCGTTTCCCTCGCTGGTGCTGGGGGCGGTGGACATGACGCCGCTGGAAGTGACGGCCCTCTATCAGGGGCTGGCCTCCGGTGGCTACCAGGTCCCCCTGCGGGCGATCCGGGAAGTGGTGGATCGGGAGGGTCAACTGTTGCAGCGTTACCCCCTGTCCCTGCGCCTGGCGGCGGATCCCGAGGCGGTCTATCTGGTGACGGCGGCGTTGCATGAGGTGACCCGCGGCGGTACCGGTCGCGCCCTGCAGCGGCGGCTGCCGGCGGATCTGCCGGTGGCGGGCAAGACGGGCACCACGGATGAGCTGCGGGATGCCTGGTTTGCCGGCTACAGCGGGGATGTCCTGTCCGTGGTCTGGGTGGGGCGGGATGACAACCAGCCCACCGGGCTGACCGGTGCCAGCGGCGCCCTGCCGGTCTGGGGCGAGGTGATGGCCCGGGTGGCCCGACGGGGGCTGTCGCAGACCCCGCCGGAGGAGATCGAGTGGTTGCTGGTGGACCCGGCCTACGGTCTGCGGGCATTGGAGCAGTGCGAGACCGCGCGCTGGATGCCGTTCATCCGTGGCTCGGCCCCCCGGGAGTATTCCCCCTGCGGGATGATGCCATAGCCCCGTTCGCCGGCGGACAGGCTCCCACAGGGACTCAATAAGCCATCTTTTGTCAGTCGATGGCGGCCGGCAGTTGCATGGTCACGCAATGCAGACTGCCGAACTGATGGATCAGGGGGCGGCAGTCGATGCCCACGATCTCCCGCTCCGGGAAGGCTTCCGCCAGGCGGGTGAGGGACACCGCATCGGTTGGATCCCCATAGGTCGGCACCAGCACCGCCCCGTTGATGATCAGGAAATTGGCATGGGTCGCCGGCAGTCGCCGCCCTTCCTCGTCATGAATCGGGGCCGGCAGGGGCAGGGGGATCAGCCGGTAGGGCTTGCCCTCCGGGGTTCTGAAGGCCTCCAGCTCCGCCGTCATCGCCGCCAGGGGGGCATGGTGGGGATCTTCGGGGTCATCGCAGACCACATGGGCAATGGTGTCGGGGCTGCACAGCCGTGCCAGGGTGTCCACATGGCTATCGGTATCATCCCCCGCCAGATGACCCTCGCTCAGCCACAGGATCCGCTCCACGCCCAGTTCCCGCCGCAGCACGGCCTCGATGCCGGCTTCGTCCAGATCGGGATTGCGGGTGGGCGTCAGCAGGCACTGACGGGTGGTGAGCAGGGTGCCCAGACCGTCCGACTCGATGGAACCGCCTTCCAGCACGAAGTCCACCGTGGTCAGGGGCAGATTGCCGAAGGCTCCCTGTTGGTGCAGTCGACGGGTGACGGCGTTGTCCGCCTCCGCCGGGTACTTGCCGCCCCAGCCGTTGAAGGTGAAGTCCAGCATCAACGGGGCGCCGTCGGCCAGCACGGTGATCGGGCCATGATCCCGCGCCCAGGTATCGTTGGCGGGAGCCAGCCCGGTGATCACCCGGGTCATGTCCACGCCCGCCTCGGTCAGACGCCGACAGACATGGGCCTCGTGGGTCTCATCCTGACAGGTGACCACCAGGCCCTGGCGCAGGGTGACTTCATGGGCGATCCGGCAGAAGACCGTTTCGGCTTCCTCCAGGATCGGTGCCCAGTCGGTGTCTTCATGGGGCCAGGTGAGCATCACGGCGCTCTGAGGCGCCCACTCGGGGAGCAGGGTGCGGGACATGGACGTATCTTCGGGGGTTATGCGGGGATCAGGGATGCGGGGCTCGGCTGCCGCGCACCACGGTGTGAATCACGTAACGGCCTTCGAAAACCACGGAAAAGTCGTGGTAGTCCCAACGGGTGATGGGAGGCCGGCCCACCGTGGGATGACGGACTTCGGGTTCGCCATGGCGATGGAGTACCGTGTTCTTGTGCATGCCACGAACGGGCTGTTCCGGTTGCTGTACCACCCGGGGGGTGCCGTCGGGCATGACGAGGATGTCGGCGGTCGCGGTGGATACCATGAACAGGGCCCCGGCAAGGACTGCACAGAAGGCGGGCATTCTTGGCATCATGGTCTCCGGACTGGCTTGATGTGTCTGAATATAGCACCGCACCCAGGGTGAGGAAATACTGCTCGTTCCCGCCCGTTCCCCGATGGAGACCCTTTGTCCGATGATCTTTTCCCAGCCCCTGGCTTCCGGCATCCTGCAGCGGCGTTACAAGCGTTTTCTGGCCGACGTGCTCATGGATGACGGCGAGACGATCACCGCCCATT
Organism: Ectothiorhodospira shaposhnikovii; assembly: GCF_022227765.1. Lineage (GTDB taxonomy): Bacteria > Pseudomonadota > Gammaproteobacteria > Ectothiorhodospirales > Ectothiorhodospiraceae > Ectothiorhodospira. The sequence goes on from NZ_JAJMLZ010000001.1 coordinate 350,607, forward strand.
GCCCCAATACCGGTTCCATGCTGGGCTGCATGACGCCGGGGTCCCGGGTCTGGCTCAGCCGTTCCGAGGATCCGAAGCGGAAATACCCCCATACCTGGGAACTGGTGGAGGCCGACGGGGTCATTGTGGGCATCCATACCGGTCGCGCCAATACGCTGGTGGAGGAGGCGATCCGTGCCGGCAGGGTGCCGGAGTTGGCACACTTCACCGGCCTGAGACGGGAGGTGAAGTACGGTCTGCACAACAGTCGCATCGATCTGTTGCTGGATCTGGACGGCGTGGACTGCTACGTGGAAGTGAAGAACGTTACGGCGGCCGTACAGGAGGGGGGCGTGGCCCTGTTTCCCGATGCCGTGTCCAGTCGTGGCAGCAAGCACCTGCGGGAGCTGATCGCCATGGTGGAGGCGGGGCATCGGGCAGCCCTGATCTTCTGCGTCCAGCGAGAGGATGTCCACGGTGTCCGTCCGGCGGATGCCATCGATCCGGAATACGGGATCTGGCTGCGCCGGGCCCATGCGGCCGGGGTGGAGGTGCTGGCACTGGGTGCCCGGGTCTCGCCTTGCGGGATTGAACTCATGCGTCCCCTGCCGGTGGACCTGTCGATCCACATATGAATTCACCTTGGCCTGTGATTTAATCCGCCCATGTTTCGACCCCTTGAGATCTTCGTCGGCCTTCGCTACACCCGTGCCAAGCGCCGCAACCACTTCATTTCCTTCATCTCCCTCATTTCCATGCTGGGGATTGCCCTGGGCGTCACCGCGCTGATCACGGTGCTGTCGGTGATGAACGGGTTCGAGAAGGAGCTGCGGGAGCGCATCCTGGGCATGGCGTCCCACGCCACCATTGCCGAATTCGATGGCCGCCTGCGCCACTGGCCCGAGGTGATGGCCCAGGTGGAAGGGGCCGACCGTGTCGTGGGCGTGGCGCCTTTCGTGGAGGCGGAAGGGATGTTTTCCAGTGGCCGGCAGGTCAGCGGGGCGATGATCCGCGGCGTGGTGCCCGATCTGGAGGCCCGTGTCTCCCAGGTGGGTGAACACATCATCCTCGGCAGCATGGATGGGTTGCAGCCGGGACGGTTCGGCGTGGTGCTGGGACGGGAGTTGGCGCTGGCGCTGGGCGTGGGCGTGGGCGACAAGGTGACGCTGATCACTCCCCAGGCGGCGGTGACCCCCGTGGGCGTGCTGCCGCGCATGCGTCGTCTGGACGTGGTGGGGGTGTTCGAGGTGGGCATGTTCGAATATGACCGCAGCAGTGCCTTCATCCATCTGGACGATGCCCAACAGATCTACCGGATGGATGATGCCGTCACCGGCCTGCGTCTGAAGCTGGATGACATGATGCGGGCACCGCTGATTGCCCGTCAGGTGGCCTCCGAGCTGGAGGGACGCTTCTGGGTCAATGACTGGACCCGCCAGCACGCCAACTTCTTCCGTGCCGTGCAGACGGAAAAGACCGTCATGTTCATCATTCTGTCGCTGATCGTGGCGGTGGCGGCCTTCAACATCGTCTCCACTCTGGTGATGGTGGTGATCGACAAGCAGTCGGACATCGCCATCTTGCGCACCCTGGGCATGACACCGTTCTCGGTGATGCTGGTCTTCATGGTCCAGGGGACGCTGATCGGCGTGGTCGGCGCGGTGCTCGGGGTGATTGGCGGGGTCACGCTGGCCCTGAACGTGGAAACCATCGTTCCCGCCATCGAATCCCTGCTGGGCCTGAAGTTCCTGTCGCCGGATGTGTACTACATCTCCGACCTGCCGTCCGACCTGAAGCTGCACGATGTCACGCGGGTGGGCCTGCTGGCCTTTGGTCTGACGGTGATTGCCACCCTGTATCCGGCCTGGCGGGCCTCCCGCACCCAGCCGGCCGATGCCCTTCGATACGAGTAGCGGGAGAACTTTCATGGTGGATTGGCAGATCGATACCCGAGGCCCGGTGATCCAGTGCCGCGGCCTTGGCAAGACCTTCGATGAAGGCGGACTCAAGGTGGATGTCCTGAGCGCCGTCGATCTGGAGGTGCAGCCGGGGGAGAAAGTGGCCATCGTTGGTGCCTCGGGTAGCGGCAAGAGTACCCTGCTGCATCTCCTGGGGGGGCTGGATCTGCCCACCCAGGGCACGGTGAGCATCTGTGGCCAGGACGTGGCCCGCCTTTCCGACGCCAGACGCGGCAAACTGCGCAATCGGCATCTGGGGTTCATTTATCAGTTTCATCATCTGTTGCCGGAATTCACGGCGCTGGAAAACGTGGCCATGCCGCTGCTGATCCGTGGTGAGAATCCGGGGGTGGCGGCGGACCGTGCCCGCAGCCTGCTGGAGCGGGTGGGATTGACCAACCGCGTGGCCCACAAGCCGGGTGAACTCTCCGGCGGGGAGCGTCAGCGGGCCGCCATTGCTCGCGCCTTGATCACCGAGCCCCACGCGGTGCTGGCGGATGAACCCACCGGCAATCTGGATCGAGGGCGGGCGGAGGAGATCTTCCAGCTGATGCTGCGTCTGAATCGCCAGTTGCGCACCGCCTTTGTGGTGGTGACCCACGACATGCAACTGGCGGAGCGCATGGACCGGGTCATGATGCTGGAAGAAGGGCGGCTAAGGCCCCTGCGCCGGTCCTCCGCGGCGTCCGAGCCGGGGAAGGCGCCGCCGCTTGAGGTCCAGACGGCGCACGATGTGCAGTCGCCATAGCAACCGTATGGCGATGTACCCCGCCAGCCCGGCGACCACGCTCATCACCAGACTGCCCAGCAGCAGCGGTTTCCAGATCACCACCAGTTCCCCGGTGAACCAGGACAGGTTCAGTTCAAAGGAGAATCCCCGCCGCGGCTCGCCCATCAGGAAACGCCCGATGGTGTAGGCGACGTAGTAGATGGGGGCCATGGTGAGGGGGTTGCTGATCCAGACCAGCAGCACGGAAATGGGCAGGTTCACCCGCACGATGATCGCCAGGGCAGCCGCGGTGAGCATCTGGGCCGGGATGGGCAGAAAGGCCACGAACAGGCCGACGCCGAACGCCCCGGCCACGGACCGTCGGTTCAGGTGCCACAGGTTGGGATCATTGAGTACCGCGCCGAAGAAGCGCAGGGATTCATGTTCCCGTACTTTGTGGTAGGTTGGAAACAGGCTCTTGATGAGCTTTTTTGCCATGGATTCTTGCACGGTTCGGGGGGCCACGGTCCCGCGGCGGATGCCTCGGGCGGGCCGCCCATTATGGATGCTTTTCCAGGGAGCGGAAGATGCAAAGCCAGGCCTTGGCGTTTCTTCTCGGGGTGCTGGTCCTCCACAGCCTTCCCCATCTGCCCACGCTTGCGTGGGTCGTTGTCTGCCTGGCCGTGCCCCTATTCTACAGATTCATGCCTTTGGCGCGATGGCCGGCCATCGCCCTGTTAGGCTTTTCATGGGCTTTGTTGCACACTCATCTGGTGGCCGGTCCGTGGCTGCCCGCGGGACTCTCCGGACAGGACATGACCCTGATTGGGGTGGTGGACTCCCTGCCGGAAGCACTGGACCGCGGGGTTCGCTTCGGTTTTCGGGTCGAAGGCCGGGCGGACGGCATGTACGACCCGGATGAGCGGCTGCCCCGACGGGTACGGGTGGCCTGGTACGGGCAGTCTCCCGACATGGTACCCGGGGAGCGCTGGCAGCTGACCCTGCGCCTGCGCCGGCCCACGGGGTTTCGCAATCCCGGTGGTTTCGATTATGAGGGCTGGCTGTTTCGCCAGGGTTACGGTGCCACCGCCTATGTGCGTGAGCCGGACTCGGCACTACGGCTCGGCATGGATGACCGCCCGATCCATCGGCTGCATCGCCTGCGGGCCGATCTGGTCGAGCGGATGGGGCAGGGGCTGGACGGGCGCCCCTACGCCGGGATCCTGCGGGCACTGGCGGTCGGGGACCGTTCCGGTATCGCGCCGGAGCAGTGGACCACCCTGATCGATACCGGCACCAATCACCTGATGGCCATCTCCGGCCTGCATGTGGGCCTGATGGCGGGGATGGGATACGGCTTGATGCTCTGGGGCTGGCGACGGGTGCCGGCGCTGGCACTGAGGCTGCCCGCCCAGCGGGCGGCGGTGATCGGTGCCTTGATCTGCGCCGCCGGTTATGCGGCCCTGGCCGGATTTGCCGTCCCCACCCAGCGGGCCCTGGCCATGCTCGTGGTGGCCCTGGGTGCCCTTTGGCTCGGGCGCGTGGCCCGGCCGGGCCGGACCTTGGCGCTGGCGCTGCTGGTGGTGCTGGGGCTGGACCCGCGTGCGGTGCTGGATGCCGGATTCTGGCTCTCCTTTGCCGCCGTGGGGGTGATCCTGTATGCCATGACGGGTCGATTGCAAAGACCCGGCGGGATCAGGGCGGTGCTGCGTATCCAGTGGGTGGCGGGGGTCGGGCTACTGCCCCTGACCCTGGTGATGTTCCAGCATGGCTCGCTGGTTTCCCCGCTGGCCAACCTGGTGGCCGTGCCCTGGGTCAGCGTGGTGGTCGTTCCCCTCACCCTGGGCGGTGTGTTGCTGGCCCCGCTGATCCCCTGGGCCGCCCAGTGGTGCTGGCTGGCGGCCCATCTGGCCGTCAGCCTCCTGTGGCCGTTGCTGGAGCACATGGGATCATGGCCCTGGTCCCTGTGGCGGGCGGCGCCCCCGTTCTGGACCCTGTGGCCGGCCCTGCTGGGGCTGGCCCTGATCCTGGCGCCCCGAGCCCTGCCTGCCCGCTGGTTGGGAGTGCTGTTGCTGCTGCCCATGCTCTGGCCGGCCAGGCCGTCACTGCAGCCGGGGGAGTTTCGGCTCACCGTGCTGGATGTGGGGCAGGGGCTGGCCACGGTGGTGCAGACCCGTGACCATACCCTGGTTTACGACACGGGCCCGCGCTTCAGCCCGCGCTTTGATGCCGGATCGGCGGCGGTGGTGCCCTATCTGCGGCACGAGGGACGGGGGCGGGTGGATCGGCTGGTGGTCAGCCACGGCGACAACGATCATATCGGCGGCGCCCCGGCCATCCTGGACAGTCTTCGGGTGGGCGAGGTGCTGAGCCGGTCTCCGGAGCGGTTGCCCCATGCCCTGAGCCGGGAGTGTCTGCGGGGCGAGACCTGGCAATGGGACGGGGTGACGTTCCGCATGCTGCATCCACCGCCGGGCTGGGGGGATGACAACGAGTCTTCCTGTGTGCTCCATGTGAGCGGCCCCGGGGGTTCGGTGCTGTTGCCCGGGGATGTGGAGCGACTGGGAGAGGCCGTACTGGTGCGCGGTGAAGGGGAGGGACTGTCCGCGGACGTGCTGCTGTTGCCTCACCATGGTTCGCGCACGTCCTCGTCGGAGGCCCTGCTGGACCGGGTTTCACCCCGGCTGGCCCTGGTGAGCACCGGTTTTGAAAACCGCCTGGGGCATCCCCATGAAGAAACCCTCGAACGGCTTCGGGTCCGTGGCATTCCGCTGCTGGACCCCGCCCATGAAGGCGCCCTGCGGGTGGACTTTGTGCCGGGGGAGGGGGTCATCGTGCAGTCGGGGCATCGTCACGCGGCCCGCCGCCACTGGCACCGCTGAGGTTTTTTTGAATACGTCATTCCCGCGAAAGCGGGAATCCATTGATCGAATACAGGAACAAAAAGGTCACATCGATGATCACCAGCCTAAGCACCGGGATGATCCTGGGATTTTCCGCCGGCATGGCGCCGGGTCCCCTGCTGGCCCTGGTGATCTCCGAAACCCTGCAACATGGTGCCCGCGCCGGGATCAAGGTGGCCCTGGCGCCGGTACTGACGGATCTTCCCATCATTCTGCTGACCCTCTTCGTACTCAGCCGGCTTTCCGGACTGGATACCCTGCTGGGCCTGATCTCCCTGGGCGGCGGGGTGTTCCTGTGCTACCTGGCCTGGCAGGGACTGACGTTTTCCGGCAGCCCCATGGGGGCGGAAGCGGCGCCCCGGGAGCGGTCGCTGCAAAAGGCGGTGCTGGTCAATGTCCTGAGTCCCCATCCCTACCTGTTCTGGCTGACCGTGGGAGGCCCCCTGACGGTCAGGGCGCTGGAGCAGACCTGGTTTGCCGCGGCGGCCTTCATCGGCAGCTTTTATCTGCTGCTGGTGGGTGCCAAGATCGGCATCGCCGTGCTGGTGGGCCGATCAAGACGGTTGCTCTCCGGCAGACCCTACATCCACACCATGCGCGCCCTGGGCGGGATGTTGCTGGTGCTGGCCCTGCTGCTGCTCCACGAAGGCTGGGAACTGATCAGTGCCGCTTCATGATGCCGGCGTCGGCCGGTACTGCTGGCGAATCTGCTCGTGCCGGCGTTCGATCTCCTGGCGCAGTTCCCGGCGCATGGCGGCATTCTCGTAGCGGCGCCGCTCGGTGGGTGTTTCGATGTCAAGTGAAGGCACCCGGACCGGGCGGCCGTTTCCGTCCACCGCCACCATGGTGAAGTAGGAGGTCATGGCATGACGGCTGTGGTGTTTGATGATGTCTTCGGCGATGACCCGGATGCCCACTTCCATGGAGGTCTTGCCGGTGTAATTGACCGAGGCCAGAAAGGTCACCAGTTCGCCGACTCTGAGCGGTTCGCGGAAAAAGACCTGGTCCACCGACAGGGTGACCACATAGTTGTTGGAGTAACGGGCCGCGCAGGCATAGGCGGCCTGATCCAGCAGCCGGAGCGTGGCGCCGCCATGGACATGTCCGGAAAAGTTGGCCATGTCCGGGGTCATCAGCACGCTCATGGTGAGGGTCTTCTGCTGTTTTTCCATTTTTCCTTCAAGCCCCTGTTTCAAGTATCATGCCCTCCAGTCGAATCAACCCGGAGTGACGCAAGACGTGTTTGAACTGGTCAAGGCCGGTGGCTGGCTGATGCTGCCCATCATCGCATGTTCGGTGATTGCGCTCGCCATCGTGATCGAACGATTCTGGACCTTGCGCCGCCGTCGGGTCGTCCCACCCCAGCTGGTGGTGCAGATCTGGCAATGGATTCAGGCCGGTGAACTGGACGAAGCCCGCATTCGCGCCCTGCGGGAAGGTTCTCCCCTGGGGCGAATCCTGGCCACCGGGCTGGTGAATCGGCGCAGTTCCCGGGAGGTCATGAAGGAAACCATCGAGGAAACCGGCCGTCGCGTGGCTCATGAGCTGGAACGCTTTCTCAATACCCTGGGCACCATTGCCGCCATCACCCCCCTGCTGGGACTGCTGGGTACCGTCGTTGGCATGATACAGGTGTTTTCCGTCATCACGGCAGTGGGCGTGGGCAGCCCCGGCGAGCTGGCCGCCGGCATCTCCCAGGCCCTGATCACCACGGCGGCGGGGATCTCCGTGGCCATTCCCGCCATGATCTTTCACCGCTATTTTCGCGGTCGGGTGGACGAGCTGGTGCTGGACATGGAGCAAGAGGCCATCAAGCTGGTGGAAGTGCTCAAGGGTGAACGGGTGGCCGCCCCCGGGGTGAAGCCGTCTTGAATTTCCGTCGTCGACAGACCGAGGAGATCGGGGTCAACCTTACGCCCTTGATCGACGTGGTGTTCCTGCTGCTGATTTTCTTCATGGTGTCCACCACCTTTGACCGTCATTCCGTGCTGCAGCTGGAACTGCCCCGGGCCGACTCCCTGGAGCAGGAGAGTCCGCCCCGTGCCCTGGATCTGGTGATCGATGCCCAGGGACGCTATTTCCTCGACGGCGCCGAGCTGATCAATACCCGCCCCGAGACCCTGCGGGCGGCACTGACGGAGTTCCTCGGCGGTCGGGAGGACATTCCCCTGGTGATCCGGGCCGATGCCCGCACCCCGCACCAGTCCGTGGTCACCGCCATGGACGTGGCCGGGCGCCTCGGTGTGTCCCGCCTGTCCATCGCCACCTTGGGCGGTGAGCCGGAATGAGCCGTCCTTCATCACTTCCCGGACAGACCCAGTATCAGATCCCCGGCGTGGAGGTCTATCGCCGGCTGCTGTCCCATTCCCTGAAATACTGGCCCTACCTGCTGATGGCCCTGGTGGCCATGCTCATCACCGCCGCCACCGAGACCGGCTTTGCCGCCCTCATGCGGCCCCTGATGGACGGCAGTTTCGTGGACCGGGACCCGGATGCCATCCGCTGGATTCCTCTGGCCATCATCGGCATCTTCTTCATCCGCGGCGTGGCGGAATTCCTGTCCAACTACACCATGAAGTGGGTGGGGCGGCAGGTGGTGAAGGAACTGCGCGGGCGCATGTTCCGGCATCTGTTGCAGATGCCCGTGTCCTATTTCGACCGCAATGCCGGCGGTCAGCTCATCTCCCGTCTGACCTACAATGTGGAGCAGGTGGCGGCGGCCTCCACCGACAGCATCACCATCCTGATCCGGGATACGGTCACGGTCCTGGGTCTGCTCGGTTGGATGCTGTACCTGAACTGGAAGCTCACCCTGGCGGTACTCATCGTGGCCCCGGCGGTGGCCTTTGCGGTGGACCGGGTGACCCGCCGGTTCCGCAAGATCAGCCGTCGCATCCAGGCCTCCATGGGGGATGTGACCCACGTGGCCGGCGAGGTGATGGACGGCAACCGGGTGGTCAAGATCTTCGGCGGCGAGGACTACGAACAGTCCCGCTTCGACGAGATCAACGAACGCAACCGTCGCCTGCACATGAAGATGGTGGCCACCCAGGCCAGCAATCTGCCCATCATCCAGTTCTTCGTCGCCATCGCCCTGGCCCTGATCGTGTGGATCGCCACCCACGAATCCCTGCTCCAGGATGTGTCGGTGGGGACCTTCGTGTCCTTCATCACCGCCATGCTGCTCCTGCTGACACCCATTCGCCGTCTGGTGAACGTCAACGCCATGCTGCAGAAGGGCATCGCCGCCGGACAGAACATCTTCGGTCTGCTGGATGAGCCCCTGGAGCGGGACCAGGGCACCCTGTCCCTGGATCGGGCCAGGGGCGAGATCCGGCTGCGGGGCGTGAGCTTCAGCTACGATGCCGCCAAGGGGGATGTGCTGCGGCAGATCGACCTTGACGTGGCCCCGGGAGAAACCTTGGCCCTGGTGGGCCGTTCCGGCAGCGGCAAGACCACGTTGGTCAACCTGCTGCCCCGCTTCTATGAACCCCAGCGGGGCGAGGTGCTGCTGGACGGGGTGGACATTCGCCAGTACCGCCTGGCGGATCTGCGTCGCCAGATCGCCTATGTGGGGCAGCACGTGACCCTGTTCAACGACACCATCGCCAACAACATCGCCTACGGCAGCCAGGTGGACCCCTCCGATGAACGCCGCATCCTGGAAGCGGCGGAGGCGGCCCAGGCCATGGAGTTCATCCGTCGTCTGCCCGAAGGACTCAACACCCTGGTGGGGGATAACGGGGTCCTGCTCTCCGGTGGTCAGCGTCAGCGCCTGGCCATCGCCCGGGCCCTGCTCAAGGATGCCCCCATCCTGATCCTGGACGAGGCCACCTCGGCCCTGGACACGGAGGCTGAACGGCACATCCAGAAGGCGTTGGATCACCTGCTGCAAAATCGTACCACCCTGGTCATCGCCCACCGTCTGTCCACGGTGGAAAAGGCCGATCGCATTGTGGTGATGCAGGATGGCCGCATCCTGGAGACCGGCACCCATCGGGACCTGCTGGCCCGGGACGGCATGTATGCCCACCTGCACCGTCTGCAGTTCAGTGACGATGGGTTGTAAGGGTGTGGGGCAGGAGACATGGGGCCGGTGAAATCCCTGGATCATTACTGGAACGACCGCAACCCGGTCGCCCTGGCCCTCTATCCGCTGTCGCTGCTGTATACCGCCGTGGTCCTGCTCAACCGGGCCCGGCATCGTCACCGCAACCGCTATCGTCCCCGGCTGCCGGTGCGGGCGGTGATCGTGGTGGGCAACCTGACCGTGGGGGGGACCGGCAAGACCCCCATGGTGGTCTGGCTCTGTGGCCTGCTCAAGGACCACGGCTACCGGCCCGGAGTGGTCAGCCGGGGGTACGGGGGGCAGGCCCGGCACTGGCCCCAGCCGGTGACGCCGGAGAGCGATCCGGCTCAGGTGGGAGACGAGCCGGTGCTGATCGCCATCCGCGGTGGTTGTCCGGTCTACGTGGACCCGGATCGCAATCGGGCGGCGCGGGCGCTGCTGGCGGCCCATGACTGCGACATCATCGTCGCCGACGACGGCCTGCAGCACCATGCCCTGCGGCGGGATCTGGAGATCGTCATGGTGGATGGCCAAAGACGCTTCGGCAACGGTCTGTGCCTGCCGGCGGGTCCGTTGCGCGAGCCGCCGGGACGACTGGACGAGGTGGACTTCGTGGTGGTCAACGGTCCGCCCCGACCCGGGGAGCGGGCCATGCAGCTCACCGGCACCCTGGCCCTGTCGGTGCAACGGCCGGAACAGGTCATGGCCCTGGCGGCGCTGTGCGGCCGGCGGGTCCATGCCCTGGCGGGGATCGGGCACCCGCCCCGTTTCTTCGACATGCTCACGGCGGCCGGTCTGGAAGTGATCCCCCATGCTTTTCCGGATCATCATCCCTACACGGTGGATGAGATACGCTTTGACGACGGTCTTCCGGTACTGATGACCGAGAAGGATGCCGTAAAATGCCGGGGCATGGCCGGCCCCGAACACTGGTTCGTACCCGTCAGCGCCGTGCCCGAGCCGGCCCTGGCATCGGCAATACTGCGCGCGGTCCAGGCCCTGGACCGCCTTCACAGCTTGAGGTAATGGAACGATGGACAAACGCTTGCTCGATATTCTGGTCTGCCCGGTCACCAAGGGTCCCCTGATCCATGACAAGGAACGGAGCGAACTCGTCTCCCGCGGCGCCCGGCTGGCCTATCCCATCCGTGACGACATTCCGGTGATGCTGGAAGACGAGGCCCGCCGGCTGACGGAAGAGGAACTGGAGAAGTGGAAGGACAAGTGATCCGTCGGGGATCATCCATGGTTGCAGTCACGGAGAGGTACTGAATGTCCTTCAAGGTGGTCATCCCGGCCCGTTACGGTTCCACGCGCCTGCCCGGCAAGCCCCTGGTGGACCTGGCGGGCAAGCCCATGGTGCAACATGTCTGGGAGCGGGCCCAGGCCAGCGGAGCCGAGGACGTGGTCCTGGCCACGGACGATGCCAGGATCGAGGCGGCCGCCCGGGCCTTCGGCGCCCGGGTCTGCCTGACCTCGGTGCATCACGCTTCCGGCAGCGACCGAATCGCGGAGGTGGCGGCGCGAATGGACTGGCCGGACGATGCCATCGTGGTGAACCTGCAGGGGGACGAGCCCCTGACTCCGCCCTGCATCGTGCGCCAGGTGGCGGAGAATCTGGCCGCCCGTCCGGAAGCCATGATCGCCACCTTGTGCACCCCCATCACCCGGGCTGCCCAACTGTATGATCCTCACACCGTCAAGGTGGTGCGGGATGCCCGGGATTTCGCCCTCTATTTCAGCCGTGCCCCGATTCCCTGGGAACGGGATGCCCTGGATATGGAAGTGTCACCGGCCCTGCAGGTCTGCAAGCGCCACATCGGCCTCTACGCCTACCGGGTGGGGTATCTGAAGCGCTTCACCTGCATGGAGAGCTGTGCCCTGGAACGGCTTGAGAGCCTGGAGCAGTTGCGGGCCCTCTATCATGGCGCCAGGATCCATGTGGACGTGGCCCTGGAAACCCCGCCGGCGGGGGTGGACACCCAGGAGGACGTGGAGCGGGTCACCCTGGTGCTGCGGCAGGCCTAGCCGGCGGCCGGGGAGGGTGCCCGCAGACGTCGGGCACGCCACCACCGCGCCAACAGTCCATGGCGGGGTGCCAGCAGCAGGGTGATCAGGAACAGCGCCGCCGCCACCAGCACGATGGCGCCCCCCGATGCCACGTCCAGCCGGAAGGACAGGTAAAGTCCCACCACCGATGCGGTCACGCCGACGGCCACCGACAGCATCATCATGGTGGTCAGCCGTTCCGTCAGCAGGTGGGCGGTGGCCCCCGGCGTGATGAGCATGGCCACCACCAGGATGATCCCCACGGTTTCCAGGCTGGCGACGATGGTCAGGGTCAGCAGCAGGATCAACCCGTAATGGATCAGCCCGGTGTTGAAGCCCAGGGCCTGGGCCTGCATGGGGTCGAAGGTGTACAGCAGCAGCGGCCGGTAGAAGGCCCATACCGCCAGTAATGCCAGCAGTCCCGCGAACAGGGTCAGCAGCAGGGCCGGGTACTGGACGCCCAACACGTTGCCGAACAGGATGTGCATGAGGTGGGTGTTGGTGGCGATCTTGCCGATGATGACCACGCCCAGGGCAAAGGCCGCCGTGAACATGAGCCCCATGGCGGCATCCGCCTTGAGCCGGGTGTGTCTCTCCAGGGCGCCGATGCCCACCGAGGTGAGGGCGCCGGCGATGAAGGCGCCGATGAAAAAGGGCCAGCCCAGCAGATAGGCAATGGCCACGCCGGGCAGGACCGCATGGGAGATGGCATCTCCCAGCAGCGACCAGCGCTTGAGCACCACAAAGCAGGACAGCAGGCCGCAGATGGCGCCCACCAGGATGGCGGTGAGCAGGGCCCGCTGCATGAAGCTGTAACTGAAGGGTTCCGCCAGGGCATCGGGTAGCAGGCCCACCCCCAGCATCAGTACCCACAGCAGGGCGTCGATCAGCCCGATGCCCAGGGTTTCCAGGATCTCCATCATGGAAAGGCCTCCAGGGGTGGGTCGCGCCGGGCCACCGGGCGCCATCCGGCCACCGCCGTGCATGCCAGCATCTCGTCCACCAGCATGTTGTCGGGCGCACCCATGCCCACGATGGTGCGATTGATCAGCAGTACCTGATCGGCATAGCGTCTGGCACTGTCCATGTCATGGGTGACCATCACCACCGTGCGACCGGCGGCCCGCTGCCGGGCCAGCAGGTCCAGGATCAGCCGTTCACTGGCGGCATCCACCCCGGCCAGGGGCTCATCCAGCAGCAGCAGCCGGGCTTCCTGGGCCAGGGCCCGGGCCAGCAGCACGCGCTTTTTCTGTCCCCCGGAGAGGGCGCCGATGGGGCGGCTGGCGAAATCCCGCATGTTCACCGCCTCAAGGCACCGGTGCACCACGTCCCAGTGACGGGACTCGGCCCAGCGGGGCGGCAGCAGCCGGCGCCACCAGGGATCTGTGCGCATGTGGCCGAAACGTCCCGTCAGCACCGTGTCCTGCACGGAGATGGGGAAGTCCCATTCCACCGCTTCCTGCTGGGCCATGTAGGCGATATGCCCCAGGCGGCGCTGCCGGGCCGGGTCCTCTCCATGCACCGTGACCTCCCCGCGCAGCGGTTTCATCACCCCCAGCAGGATGCGGAACAGGGTGGACTTGCCGGCCCCATTGGGGCCGATGATGGCGGTCCACTTGCCCGCGGGCAGGGCGATGTCCACATCCTCCAGCACGGGCTGGCCGTCATAGGCGGCGCTCAGGCGCTTCACCTCGACGGCCATGGGTTTGGGTGTCAGTCTCAGGACCACGTCGGGTTTCCTCATGGTGTGCCCAGATGCCGGCGCAGCAAGGCGGCATTATGGCGCATCATGGCGGCATAATCTTCGGCACCGCTACCGGGTTCTCCCAGGGAGTCCACATAGAGCGGTCCGGCCACGGCCACGCCGGTGTCGGCGGCCACGCTACGCACATGCCGGTCCGAAATCGTGCTTTCCCAGAACAGGGTCCGGGGCCGGCTTTCGCGGACCCGATCCACGATGCGCATGATTTGTCTGGGGGAGCCCTCGGTTTCCGCATTGGTCCCCCAGACCCCGTCATGCTCGAAACCATAGGCGGCGGCAAAGTAGACGAAGGCGGCCTCGCTGGTGATCAGCAGGCGCTGATCATCGGGGATGTCGGCCAGGGTCTGTTCGAGTTCTTCATGCAGGGCCAAAAGGCGTTGTTCCAGCCGGTTGGCCCGTTGCTGGAAATCCCGCGCCCGCTCCGGCCACTGTCCGGCCAGGGCGGCGGCGATGGCATGGCCGTAGGCGGCTGCCGCCCGCGGGTCCATCCACAGGTGGGGATCGGGCACGCCCGCGAATTCACCGGTGATGATGGGCCGGGTCTCGAATCCGGAGGCTTCGGCGACAGCGATCACGGGAGTCTGGTTGCGCACGGTGCCTTTCACCTGAGGCATCCACTGTTCCAGATCCAAACCGTTGTAGAAGACGATATCCGCCCGTTCCAGGCTCATGAAGTTGCGTGGCGTGAGTTCCCAGTCGTGGACCTCGGCGCCCACCGGGGTCAGCACGTCAACGGTGATGTCTTCACCGGCGACTTCCCTGACCAGGTCGCCCAGTATGGAAAAGGTGGCCACCACCCGGCCCTCCCGTGCCCCGACGGGGGCGGTCCAGGCGATCAGAAGTACGAGTAGGGTGAGCAGGCTGGCGCGGAACATGGGGCAATCCTTTTGGGTGGCTTGGCTTTATGATAATTGGACTTATTCCACATTATAAGTTCCACGTTGTTCTCCTTTGGTCGCTCTAATGCCCCTTTGTCACTCCCGCGAAAGCGGGAGCCCAGGGGCTTTTGGGTTCGTTCCTGGATTCCCGCTTTCGCGGGAATGACCGCGGTGCCGGTCCTGCTTGCCCACATATTCGACCGGGATTCCCGCCTGCACGGGAATGACACCTGGGTGAGGGGGGCTTATCATTTTTCCGCCTGTCTGATCTAGAATCGCCCCCCATGAATCATTCCCCTATGGCTCGCCACTTCGATGTGGTCATTATCGGCGCCGGTGCCTCCGGGCTCATGTGCGCCGCCGTCGCCGGCGCCCGCGGCCGGCGAGTGCTGGTGCTGGACCATGCCAACAAGGTGGGCAAGAAGATCCTCATGTCCGGCGGCGGGCGCTGCAATTTCACCAATCGTCATGTGGGACCGGATAACTATCTGTGCCGTAACCCCCATTTCGTCAAATCCGCCCTGAGCCGCTATACCCCGGCCGACTTCATTGCCCTGGTGGAGCGTCACGGCATCGCCTATCACGAGCGCAGCCACGGCCAGCTGTTCTGCGACCATTCCGCCAAGGATATTCTCCGCATGCTGTTGGATGAATGCCGGGCCGGCGGTGTGCGTATCGAGACCCGCAGTCCGGTCAGCGACCTGCGGATCGGCGAACCCCATCAATTGTTCTGCCCCCAGGGGCCGGTGAGCTGCGAGTCCCTGGTGATCGCCACCGGCGGATGTTCCATCCCCACCCTCGGGGCCACCGACTTCGGCATGGCGCTGGCGCGCTCTCTGGGCATGACGGTGCATCCGCCCCGGCCCGCCCTGGTGCCCCTGACCCTGTCCGGACGCACCCTGGAACGGGTGCGCGATCTCTCCGGCATCGCCCTGGAGGCACGGGTGACCGTGGCGGGCCACAGCTTCAAGGAAAACCTCCTGTTCACCCACCGCGGACTCAGTGGTCCCGCCGTGCTGCAAGCTTCTTCCTACTGGGAACCGGGTCTGCCGGTGGAGATCGACCTGTTGCCGGAGCTGGATCTGGCCGCCCATCTCCAACGTCTGCGTCGGGAGCGGCCCAAAATGGCCCTCAAGACCTGGCTGGGGCAGCATCTGACCCGGCGGGTGGCCCAGCGCTGGTGCGAGTGCTGGGTGGAGGACAAGCCGCTGGAGCAACTCACCACCGGGGATATCGAGGCGGTGGAGGCCGCCTGCAAGCGCTGGACCGTGTGGCCCTCCGGCACAGAGGGCTACCGGACCGCGGAGGTGACCGTGGGCGGGGTCGACACGGAGGCCCTGTCGTCGAAGACCATGGCCTGCCGGGATCGGCCGGGGTTGTATTTCATCGGCGAGGTGATGGACGTGACGGGGCATCTGGGCGGTTACAACTTTCAGTGGGCCTGGTCATCGGGCCACGCGGCGGGGCAGTGCGTATAGGACTCGTCCGGCCCGCCTACCGTCGCCCATGGCGCTGTTCCCTCACCGCCGCCACATGGCCCGACTCATGGCAGGCCATGCAGCTGCCCGTCGCCGCCATATAGCCCTCATGCCGGGCCAGGAAGAAGGGTTGGTGGACCGCCGCCGTCTCCGTCAGGTGGCAGCCCTTGCAGTTGGCCTGGGTCTTTTCGGGGTATGAGGGCAGCCGGTCGTGGTGGGGATCCCGCTGTCCGGTGAAGACCAGGAACATCTTGCGCGCGCCTTGCACCTTGTCCCGCATGAAGCCTCCCGTGTGGCAGTCCAGACAACCCACCTCGGGGTGTTGCCCCTGATCCCAGGAGACCTTCTCATAGGCATGACAACTGCTGCAGAAGGCATCGGTGGTGGTCATGTGGTGCCCGGCGGTGCCCCCCAAGGCCAGCAATGCCAACAGGATGAGGAGCGCGGCCATGGTCCGGAACATCTTCATCATTCTGTCCTCCCCGCTCGGGCGGGCCGATCGGCCCGCCGGTGGTCTCGGTCTCAACGCAGACGCTGGTTACCGTCCCAGATCAGCTCTGCCTCCGGCAGCAGGGGCAGATAGCCGAGCCAGGGGTGGCTCTCCAGATGGGCCGGATCCTGCTGCAGCTTGCGGCTGTGTTCCCGGATGGGCGGGACCAGTTCACCGATGGGGCGGTCCATGGATTCGGCGATGGCATGGCCGGTGGCCCGAATCGCCAGCTGCACCGCCTCGTCGCTGTACTGCTGGGAAGAGGCCAGCGTATCCAGGGCCTTCACCGGGTTGTGGGCACCGGCGCTGTTCTCGGCGGAGACGTAGTCCCAGAACCATTGCCCCTTGCGTACCTTTTCCCTGGCCTGGGCCAGCAGGGCCTGGTCCACACCGGGCCATTCCATGGCCTGACGCACGGCCTCATGGGCGCGCACGGATTTTTCCTGGGCGATGTTGAGCTGACGCCATACCCGGGCCTGATTGTATTCGGTGCGTTCCCTGAGTTGGGCCGGGGTGAGCTGATCGTGGCAGCCCAGGCAGGCGCTGCGGATCATCGCCTCGCTCTTGAGGGGCGAGGTCCAGTGATGGGAGGTGATGGTGGCCGGTCCCACCCGAACCCGGGGCATGTGGCAATCGGCGCAGCTGACCCCGGCCTGGGCATGGACGCTGTCATGGAACATTTCGTATTCCGGATGCTGGGCCTTGAGCATGGGGGTTTTCGACACCGCGTGCACCCAGTCCCGGAACTGACCGCTGAAGCCGTCCCGGTCCGGGTCTCCGGCAGACTTGAAGCGGTAGATGTCTTCCGGATTCATGCCTTCATCCCAAGGCAGGTGGGGCTTGGCGGCAACCCCGTGTTCGCCGGTTTCAAAGTAGTACTCCACGTGACACTGGGCGCAGACCAGGGTGCGCATCTCGTCCCGCGAAGCCTGTCGCCAGTCTCGTCCCTGGCGTTCGAGGGCTTCGGTCAGCGGGACGCTGGTGATGACCAAGCGCATGTGATCCGACGGGTCGTGGCAGTTGGTGCAGCCGATGGTGTGCCGGTCCGGGTCCAGGACGGTGCGGAAGCGGTGGAAATTCATGGCCCAGAAGTCGTCACCGTAACGGGTCAGCAGCTGGGGCATGGCGTTGGTCTTGCAGTTGTAGCAGGTGGCGGGCAGACCGGCGTGTTCATCGTAGCGGTTGACCCGGTCGGTATGGGTGACGTCCCGCAGGGCAAAGGTATGGCCGCGGGCGCGGTCGTAGTGATACATGAACGGATAGCCCAGCCAGAGGTTCTTCAGATAGGGCTGAGCGTGCTTGTAGCCCTTGGGCAGGGGATTGAAGTCATCATGTTTTCGATGGGGGACGGAACCGCCGAATTCGGTCATCCGGGTGTCGTCCCGGTTCTCCAGGTAGGACTGGTACTGGGGCAGATGCCGGAAGGCGGCATTGCCTTCTCCCGGGTCCAGGTCTTCGGCCATGAGCCATGGCGGCAGGATAACCAGGCCGGTGACGGCAAGCAGGGTAATGAGACTGCGCATGACGCCCTCCCCAGGGTATGCCCGCGGGACGGCCCAGAACACCTGCTGTCACGGCGGGGTGGATGAATGCCCTTGACCCTGAGAATAGCAGGTGTTTCACTCCGCGACCCGTTACCACATCAGGTCGTCCGGCACCTCATACCCGGCGTAGGGGTCATCCTCGTCCTTCTGCGTTTTTTGCGCCGGCTCGTTGAGCAGCACCAGCCGCGAGGCATCCCGTTCGCGGATCTTTTCCGCCGCGTCCCTGGGTACGATGTCGTAGTGTTCGTCATCCAGGGTGACGATGCCCAGGCGGCCGTTGCCCAGTCGGTCCCGCTGTTCCCGGGTCACCAGGATGCGCCGGACGGTGGTGCCGTGCTGGAAGTGGTAGGGCAGTTCCGCGCCTTCCCGGGACTGCCGATGGGTGTCCACCAGCTGTCGCACCTGGGCTTCCAGGGCGCGGCGCTCGGCCGCTTCCTTTTGCCGGCGATTCAGTTCCCGTGACCTTTCCGCTTCAAGGCGACGGGCCTCTTCCGCCGCCTTCAGTGCCGGGTCCGGGGGGGTGTCGGCCGGTTGGCCGGCCTTGCCCTTGCGCTTGCGGGCCTCGTCGTGCCGCACCTTCTTGACACGCTTCTCGTCCACCAGCCCCGCTTTGAGGAGCTGTTCTTGAAAGGGGTTGGCCATGGCAATTCCGGGATTTGGGCGATGGGAGTGGGTGGATTATTCTACCCGCTCACGTCTCAAAGTGCAGATGCACAGGCCCGCCCCATGAGCAAACATCCGTTCTCGCCCCGTCGTCGTCTTTTTCTTCTGTCCGCCGGCGCCTTGCTGGTATCCGGCTGTGCCGGCATGCGGCCCGGCTACGAGACTCCGTCCTTGCTGCTGGACTCCTTCCGGCCCCTGCCTTCCGATTCCCTCTCGCCCCGGTTTCTCATCGGGCTGCGGGTGGTCAATCCCAATCCGACGCCGCTGCCCCTGCGGGGCATGAGCTACCACGTGGAGCTGGAGGGGCGGCGGCTGATCACCGGCGTGGCCAGTGACCTGAAGACGGTGCCCGCCTACGGGGAGCAGCTCATCGAGGTGCAGGCGGGGATCGATCTCATCAATGGGCTGCGGTTGTTCAATGACCTGCTCGGCCAGACCCAGCGGGATACCTTCCGTTACACCCTGAAGGCCCGGATGGACACGGGGGGACTGAGCCGGTTCCTGACCCTGGAGGAGGCGGGGGAGATCTCGCTGGCGGGGATGCGGCGGTGATGCGCATCCCCGCCGGCGAGAGGGCGGATCAGGGGAACAGGCGACCCTGGTCCGCCTGCCGGCGCCGATAATCCAGTCGCTGGCGGAACCGGTCCCGGTACACCTTCGCCAGCGGCGCCAGCTCGGCCAGGGCCTGGAGGCCGGCATTGTCGGCCTCGGTGTCCATGTGGACCGCCCAGACCCGGGCAACACTCACCCGGGCGGGATGGGGCTCGATGCGTTCCAGTGGTGCATTCGGCGCCACCCATCCCGGCTCCAGGGTGCGGTAGAGCCAGCCGATGGCGCCGCTGTGGGACATGCGCCGGCTCAGTCTCGGTGCTTCATGCCGGGCCTCCAGGGTGCTGCAGGGGGAGCGGGGTTGGCTCACCTGGATCACCGCCTCGCCCCAGCGAAAGCAGTCACCGATGCAGACCTCCCTTTCCGACAGGCCTTCGGTGCTGAGATTCTCGCCAAAGGCGCCCGGCGCCAGTTCACCCTCCAGAAAAGGGTAGTGCCGGATCCACAGGGCATAGTGCTGGGCCGGGTAGTGACACACGGTCCGGTCGGGGCCGCCGTGATGCTGTACATTGACCACCCGATCCCCCTTGAACCCGTCCCGGTCCAGCCAGGTCGGGGTATCGGTCGCCTGCTTGTCCATGGCGGAAGGACGACCGCTGGCTTCCACGATCAGCGGTCGGTCCCGCAGGAAGGGGCCCCGGGCGGGCCAGGTCTCGCTCATGCGCCGTTGCCCAGCTTGCCCAGACGGGCCGGTTCCAGAATCTCGATCCAGTAGCCGTCCGGGTCGGTGACGAAGGCCACGTCCTTGAGGGCCCCTTCCTCGGGCCGCTTGACGAAGGGAACCCGGTTTTCGTCCAGCCAGCGGACGGCGTCATCCAGGTCCGGCACGGCAAAACAGATGTGGCCGAATCCCCGGGGTTCTTCATTGCCGTCGTGGTAGCTGAAATCGGGCTGGTCTTCGGTACCCCAGTTGTGGGTCAGTTCCAGGATGCCGCGCTGGCTGAAGGTCCATCGGGTGCGTTCGTCCCGGTCTTCGGGAACGACTTCGTCCGGGTCCAGGCGGGCCAGGAAATAGAGGGAGAATTCCAGTTCGGGGAAGTCCAGCTTGCGCAGCAGACGCATGCCGAATACCCGGCTGTAGAAGTCCAGGGACCGTTCCGGCGCCTTGATGCGCAACATGCAGTGGTTGAGACGAAACCCCTCGGTCCGGGGCGCGGGCGCGGCCGTCATGCCGGGTTCATGCTCGGTTTCAAAAGCCATGTGATGAGCTCCATGGTTGTTGGGTGTACAGTGTACTTGACCGGGCCAGGAGGGCTCGGGTTTCATTAAGACATTCTTACGTCCCGCTTCCGGATGGCGCCCGCCCGAGATGATCAAGCTTAGAACCTATGTATTCATGGATTCCCTGCAGCCGCAGCTGGCGGCCTACATGGCCACGGTCTCCCAGGGGTTTCTGCCGGTACCGGGGGATGCCTGTTTGTGGATCGAGGTCTCGCCGGGAATGGCGGTGCACCGGCTCACCGACATGGCCCTCAAGGCGACGCGGGTGCGTTTGGCCCAGCAGGTGGTGGAGCGGGCCTACGGCTCGATGGTGATTCACCAGCGGGACCAGAGCGACGTGCGCGAGGCGGGCCGGGTGCTGCTATCCCGCCTTGGGGCACGCCAGGAAGACCGTGAGACCTGCCGGGTCGCCTGGCAGGAAACCATCCGCGGCATCACCCCGGATCACAGTGTTTTGATCAACCGACAGAACCGCCGGGGGTCCATGATCCTGCCGGGGGAGAGTCTGTTCATTCTGGAAACGGAACCGGCGGGTTACGTGGTCTACGCCGCCAATCAGGCGGAAAAGGCGGCCAACATCACCCTGATCGATGTGCGTGCCGTCGGTGCCTTCGGTCGCCTTACCCTCTCGGGCAGCGAGGCGGATGTGGACGAGGCGGCGGAAGCGGCACTGGCGGCGGTGAGGCATCCGGCGGGGATCTGAGCCGGGTCCCTCGGCGTGAACTCGGGCTTCGCGTTTGTGAGGTAGGCCAATGTTCTTTCCCCGACTGCACAGTGTTGCGACACGCCGCTTGGTGACATTGCCCGTCACGGCCACCCTGGCCGACGCACTCGACAGCATGAATCGGCATAACATCCGCACCGTGGTGATTATTGCCGCGGATGGCTATCGCCTGATCCTTTCGAGCATGCTGCTGTCATTCCAGGTCAAGGGTGTGGCCATGTCCACGCCACTGTCGGCGCTGGATCTGCCCGAAGCTCCCATGCTTGATCAGGAAGACTCCGTTCTGGACGGACTCAAGGCGATACGCAATCGTTGCGAGCATGTCTGCTTGGTGGATCAGGGAGGCAAACTGGCCGGCATTGTCAGTTACAGCGATCTGGCTGCCAGCCTGGACCCCAGGATGCTGGCCGAGACCCAGAGTCTGGGCGAGCTGTTACAGGGTGGTCAGCCGCTGGCGGTGGATGATCAACTGCCCGTCAAGGATGTCATGCGCCTGATGGACCTGGGAAAATGTACCGCCACCGTTGCCATTCGTCACGACAGGCCCGTGGGTATCCTGACCCAGCGGGACGTGATTCGCCTGCTGCAATCCGGTGCTGATCTGAACGGGGCTTTGGCGGATTACATGACTCACCCCGTGCTGACTCTGGACGAGCACGCCACCATCGCCGAGGCACTGACGTTTTGCCGTGAAAGACGGATCAAGCGGGTGGTTGTCGTGGATGCCAAGGGGCGCCTCAGCGGCCTTGTCAGCCAGAAAGATCTGGTCAGCCTCTATTACAACCGCTGGTTCACTCTGCTCAGGAATCATCAGCAAGAACTGGACTTGCTCAACCGCAAGCTTGCGGAAATCAACCAGGCGCTCACGACACTGACCGATGAGGTGCCTGCGGCTTTGGTTGTTGTCGACGGGAAGGGGCTGGTCATCCGGGTCAATCAGGCGGTATCGGCGTTATTGGGCTATGGGGTCGAGGAAATGCTGGGTCGGCCCGTGATGGATTTCTTTCAATGCAGCCACCCTGACGACGCCGAGCCCGGTTTGTCAGGGTGGCTGCATTGCGATCAGACCGATACTTTCATTCCCCGGGGCCAGTGCCGGGTATTGCAGTGCCTGGAGCAGGGGCAGGCCTATCAGGGCGATGAAGTGATGATGCGCAAGGATGGTCTGGGGGTGGCGGTGGAACTCAAGGCAAAGCCCCTGGGCGGATCCGGTCACTTCCTGTTCCTGCTGCAGGACGTCAGTGCCGCGGTCGTTCGTTCCCGGCAGCTGGAGCGGGAGCTGAGGCTGTTTACGGGCGGGCCGGTCATGGTCTGTGTGTGGCATCCCAGACCAGGTTGGCCAATGCGTTATGTGTCCAGCAATGTTCTGAGTGTGCTTGGCTTTTCGGTCGAGTCCATGTTGGCGCCGAATTTTCTGTTCGCGGATCTGGTCCATCCCGAGGATCTGCCCCGACTGGAACGGGACACGGCCATGGAGCTGGCCGGTCGTGCGCCCGCCATCGAGCAGCATTATCGATTGCGTAACAAGGCCGGTCGGTATCAGTGGTTTTATGAATACTCGGTGCCGGAGTACGATGATGAGGGCAATCCGCTCATGCTGCGGGGGTACCTGCTGGATCAGACCCAGGAGATCAGGACCCGAAAGGCGCTGGAGGAAGAGGAGCGCAAGTTTCGCATGCTGTTCGATCTGTATCCGGACGGCGTCTTGCTGCTCGACCCGAAGACCACCTTGCCCCTGCAGTTCAATGCCGCCGCTCACCAGACGTTGGGTTATGACGCCGATGCGTTCTCCCGATTGCGTATCTAGGATTACGAGGCCCTGGAAACTCCGGATGAGGTGGAGGCGCATGTGTCGAAGATCATGGCGCGGGGACGAGATGATTTCGAAACCCGGATGCGCCGCGAGGACGGCAGTCTGATCCATGCAAATATTTCCGTGGTTGCCATGGAATTGAGTTCCGGACCCTGTCTGTTGGTGGTGTTCAGGGACGTCACGGCGCAGAAAAACAATGAAATGCACCTGCTTGAGAGCAGGGAACGGCTCAAGCTCGCCACCGAGGCGGCCAATATCGGTATCTGGGACTACGACATCGCCAATGACGTGCTGCTCTGGGACGAAGGGATGTTCAGGGTTTATGGCGTGGATCAGCAGATCTTCGGCGGTCGCTTCAAGGACTGGCAGGCACGGGTCCTGCCCGAATCGCTCCCGACCGTGCTGGGGGCATTCGAGCGCCTGCTGAAGGAGGATGTCCGTTTCGACGTGGAGTTCCAGATACAGCGATACCGGGATGGGGCACACAGGACATTGCGTGGTCTGGCCCAGGTCAGGCGCAACGAGGCTGGAGAGGCGGTACGTGTGGTCGGCGTCAACGAGGACATCACGGGTCGGGTCATGGCCGCCCGGGAACTGGCGGCACAGGAAGCCAAGTTTCGAGGTTTGTTCGAGCTGTCACCGGTCGGGATCGCCATGAATGATTTCAGGACCGGGCAGTTTCTCGAATTCAATCGGGCGATCAACGAACCTGCCGGCTATACCCCCGGAGAGTTCAGACGACTCAGCTACTGGGAGCTGACGCCCGCGTCTTACCTGCCCGAGGAAGAAAAGGCTCTGGCCTCCATGGAAGCGACGGGCTTCTACGGTCCCTTCGAAAAGGAATACATTCGCAAGGACGGCAGTCGCTACCCGGTACTGCTCCATGGATTCAAGACTACGGATCAGGATGGGCGGGAAGTGATCTGGTCCATCATTCAGGATATTTCCCACATCAGGCAGGCCCAGGAGGCGGCCGAGCGCGCCAATCGGGCCAAGGGTGAGTTTCTGGCCAACATCAGTCATGAGATCCGCACGCCAATGAACGCGGTCATCGGCATGACGGAGTTATTGCTCAACACCCCCATGGATGAGCGGCAGCAGGATTATCTTGCGAAGATACGTGATGCTTCACGCATGCTGCTGGGCATCATCAACGACATCCTGGACTATTCGAAAATCGAGGCCGGCAGGCTGGAACTGGACTGTCATCCTTTCCTTCTCGATGAACTGCTGGATCGCATGCGAGCCCTGTTTGCCCTCACGGCGGAAACCAAGGGTATCGAGCTGATACTGCAACAGGAAACCGATGGCGGGCTGATGGTGGAGGGAGACTTCCTGCGCCTGTGCCAGGTTCTGAGCAATCTGTTGAGCAATGCCGTCAAGTTCACCGAACAGGGGCGGGTGACCCTGGCAATTCATCAGCTTGCCTTGGGCGACGAGGGTACCTCGGTGCGATTGCGTTTCCAGGTTCGGGATACCGGCATCGGGATCAGCGAGCCGCAACAGACCAAGCTGTTTCTTCCCTTTTCCCAGGCGGATTCTTCCACCACCCGCAAATACGGCGGCACCGGTCTGGGTCTGGTGATCAGTCGTCGCCTGGTGGCGCAGATGGGCGGGGAACTGGCGCTTTACTCCGCGCCCGGCCAGGGCAGTCTGTTCCAGTTCGAACTTCAGCTTCCTCTATCCGGCCACGTCTCCAAGGCAGCAACCACCAACGGTCTGATTCACGGGAAAGGCAGGGTCCCCACCTTTCCCGGCCAGACCATCTTGCTGGTGGAGGATAATGCCATCAATCAGGAGGTGGCCATGCAGATACTCAAAAATACCGGTGTCGAAGTCATGGTGGCCTGTAACGGTCTGGAGGCCGTCAATCTGCTGGAGCAGCAGCCTGTCGATCTTGTGCTCATGGATCTGCAGATGCCGGTGATGGACGGTATTGAAGCGACACGGCGTATTCGTCAGCGTTTTCCGGAGTTGCCGGTCGTGGCGTTGTCCGCGGCGGCGATGGATGATGACCGGCTACGCGCCCGGGCGGCGGGCGTGAACGGCCATCTGGCCAAGCCGATCGATACCCAGGCCCTGTTTGCCATGTTGAGGCGCTGGCTGCATGAAGATACCATGCGGGCCGGTGACACGGCTGCCTCGTCTCCTGATTGCGCGCTGCCCTCCGACCTGCCGGGGTTCGATCTGGATCGTGGTCTGCGGACCTTCGAGGGCAATGCCTCCTTGTATCTGAACATGCTGCGTCGTTTCAATCTGGAGCTGCAGACCGGTTTCTCCGATATCGATATGGTTTTGAAGCCACCCCATGCCGAAATGTTGCGGCGCAGCCTTCACACCCTCAAGGGGCTGGCGGGAACTCTGGGCGCAAATCGTCTGCAGAGACGCGCAAGGGCCATGGAGCAGGCCCTGGAGAAAGATGGCGATGTTCCCCGGCGACTGCGTGCCTCGTTCATCGAAGCCCTGAACGAAGTGCGTAAAAGTCTGACCACCTTGCCGGTGGCGCCTGTGGTCGAACGGGACACGGTTGATGACCCCGAGTCCGTGAGGGTGTTGATGCAGAGGGTGCATGCCTCCCTGTTGGCCGGCGAGTGGGTGGCCGCCGATACCATACATCGGGTGACCGACTGCCTGCGGCGACGTGTCGGCGAGGCCAGGGTGAAGGAGTTGGAGCAGTTACTGGCTGATCTTGAGCACGAGAGGGCCGCTGATCTGTTACGGAAACTGGCATGCGACGCCGGTCTGGAGATTGAAGTCTGATGTTGAACGAGGTCAAGGCCACGGTGCTGATCGTTGACGATCAGCCCGCCAACATTCATGTATTGGCCAATCTGTTGAGCAGTGAGTATCGTATTCTGACCGCGACCCGGGCGGAAAAGGCCCTGATCCTGGCCGGCAGGGAACCGGCTCCGGACCTGATCCTGCTGGATGTGCTCATGCCGGACATGGATGGTTATGAGTTGTGCTATCGGCTCAAGGAAGATGCGCGTACCCGGCATATCCCGGTGATCTTCGTGACGGCGCTGGATCATGATGTCAACGAGGAAAAGGGTTTCAACCTGGGGGCGGCGGATTACATTTCCAAGCCTTTCAATCCGGCCATTGTCCGTGCCCGGGTACGTAATCACATCAATTACAAACTCAAGGCCGACCAGCTGGAGCGGATATCGCTTCAGGACAGTCTGACGGAGCTTCCGAACCGGCGTCATTTCGACCAGACACTGGCGGAGGAATGGTCACGCCTGTCCCGTCATGTCCCTTCCTGCCTGTCCCTGCTCATGATCGATGTCGACTGTTTCAAATCCTACAACGATCATTACGGCCATGGCGCGGGAGATGTCATCCTGCGCCGGGTGGCGCAGGTGCTGAAAGGCAGTATCGCCAGACCTTCGGATTTTGTCGCCCGATACGGGGGAGAGGAGTTCGTTGCCCTGCTACCGGATACGGATGCCCAGGGTGCCCGGCACGTTGGGGAGTGCATGGTGGCGGCGGTGAGAGACTTGATGATTCCCCATGAGTATTCCGGCGTCTCTTCCTGCCTGACCGTCAGTGTTGGTGTTGCCACCCATGCCGCCCCGGCACCGCTGCCGTCCGCGGAAGCACTCAAGCAGGCGGCGGATCAGGCACTCTATCGGGCCAAGTCCCATGGGCGCGACCGGGTGATGGAGTGAGCGCCTGAATGAACGATCCGGCTTTCAGGCTCGCATGCGTTGTTCGATGACTCCGAAGACTGTCCTGTAATCCTCATTGCCGCGGCTGCGGGGCGCATACAGCCGGATGGGTCGCCCGGCGGCGAAGGATTCCGCCAGCTTGATGTCGTTGCGAATCCCGCCCAGTACCCGGTCCTCGCCAAACTGCCGGGCCACCTGATCGCGGACGGTCTGGTGCTGCCGGACCCGCATGTCCAGCATCACCGGCAACACCCCCATCAGACGCAGGTTGGCATTGCTGCGCATGGCCACCTTGAAAAAGACCTTCGACAGTTGCTTGACCCCTTCACCGGCCAGGGGGTGCGGCATGAACGGGATGACCGCCCAGTGGGCGGCCGCCAGGGCATTGAGCAGCAGATGATCCAGGGAGGGCGGCGAGTCGATGACAACCTGATCATAGCGGGATGTCAGTGCCGGATCCGCCAGTGCCCGTGCCAGCACTTGCTCGTCATCGGGGGCGCTGCCGTGCTGAAAATCCGGATTGGCGGGGGCCAGGTCCAGGCCCAGGCAGCAGGTGGGATAGCGTGCGTCCAGCAGACCGATGTCGTGGTCCTGAAAGAGATGGTGCACCGTGGGTCGAGTGGGGGAAGGCGTGACCCCAAGGCCCAGGGCGCAGTGCCCCTGGGTGTCCAGGTCGATCAGAAGCGTGCGACGGCCCGTCGCGGCGAATTCCGCCGCCAGGTTGACCGCCGTGGTGGTCTTGCCGGTACCCCCCTTGCGGTTGCTGACCACCAGCACGGTGGGCCCCGTTCCCCCCGCCGCGCTCATGGATGCAGGGTTTCCTCAAGAACCCGGCGCAGTGACTCACGGGTGAAGGGCTTGGGCAGGGTGGCCTTCACGCCCATCAGTTCGGCGGACTCCAGGTTGAATTCCAGGCTGATGGAACGGCGCCCGCCGGACATGGCAATGATGGGAATGGGGCTGTTGCGCTGATTGAGGGCATTGATCAGTTCGATGCCATCGCCGTCCGGCATCAGGATGTCGGTCATGATCAGGTCCGGCGAATGGGACTCCAGGAGTGTGAGGGCCTGGGTGCCGCTGGCGGCGCCGAGTACGCGGAACCCTTCCTTGCTCAGCATTTCCTGCAACATGGTCCGGAAAGTGTTGTCGTCATCAACTACCAGGATTGTGGTCATGGTCTTTTCCGTGTCTGTCATGGGGACAGGTCTTTGGGGGGAGCCGTGTGACCCGGACCCGGGGTATGTCCGCCAAGGGCGGGCAGGTCGATGCTGAACCGGGTGCCCGCACCGGAGGTGCTCTCCAGGGTGATCGTACCGCCCAGGCTGGTCACCAGGCCATGGATCACCGACAGTCCCAGCCCGGTTCCCCTGCCGGGGGGCTTGGTGGTGAAGAAGGGATCGAAGATACGTGCCTGGATCTCCGGTGTCATCCCCTCGCCGTTGTCGGTGACGCTCAGGCGGACGATGGGGCCGGGCTGATCCGATGTCCGCGGCAGGGTATCAATGCCGACCCGTATCATCCCGGCCCGCCCTTGGATGGCATCGGCGGCGTTGATGCAAAGATTCATGACGATCTGCTGGATCTGGCTGTGCTCTGCCATCACCCAGGCCTGCCCGGGACCCTCGTCCATGACCAGTCGAATGTGCACGGGCAGGGTAGCCCTTAGTAGCTCGATGGTTTCGCCGACGACGGGAACCACATTGACGGGCTCAAGGATCTCGGGCATTGAGCGGGCGAAATCCAGCAACCGGGTGGTCAGGTCACGGGCCTTGAAGCTGGATTTGAGGATATGGCCCAGATACCGGGCGCCGCTGGAGTCGGGCTGTACCTCGTCCGTGAGCAGTTCACTGAAACCGATGATGCTGCCCAATATGTTGTTGAATTCGTGGGCCACGCCCGAAGCCAGGGTGCCGATGGCCTCCAGACGGCGGAGCTGATCGAGACGGGCGCTCAGGATGGCCTGGGTGCGATGTTCCAGTTGCTCGCGAAAGGCCAGGCTGTAAGCCATGTAGGCCTCCATGAGCGGGGCCGTGACCTTGTCCGCCACCGTTGCCAGCGTCAGTTCCGGATGTGCCTGGGCCAGCGCCACCAGGGCGGCATGATGGATCTCGCTGACTTCCTCCAGCGGAAGTTCGCGACTCACCATTTCCCGGCCAAGGGCGGCGGCATCGGTCAGGGCCTGCTCCGTGGTCAGCGGGTCGTCGGTGAGGACGGCCTGCAGCAGCAGCCGGGTGTAGCGCGCCGTGATGTCGTCATCGCTATCCAAGTCGGCGGATTCATGCATGTCGGTAGAGGAGGATGGCGGCATCGTCGTTGTCCCGTGCCCAGCGTTGCAACAGTGTCCGGGCGGTCTGGTCCGTCGGCGAGGCATCCTTCAGGGCATCGGAAATGGGGATATCCTCGCTGATACCGTCGGAAAACATGACCAGCCAGTCACCCGGCCGCAGCAGATGACGCTCTGCGTAGAGACGATGGAAACCGGCACCGACAATGCCTCGTGCGCCCCCCAGTCTTGTCAGTCGATCCTGTTGCAGCAGCAGGGCGCGGATGTTGCCGACGGCGACGTGGGTCAGTGTCCCCTGATCATCGATCAGCGCCATGGCCAAGGCAACGCCGCGGGTGCCTCGCAACAGGGTGTCGCACCGGCCGAGGAGTCGGGTGGGCGGCAACGATCCCAACGCCATCAGATGCTGCATGGTGCTGAGGGCGGCATGGTGAGCCTCCGGGCCGTGTCCCAATCCATCGGCAAGCGCCATGTACAGTGTCTCGCCCTGCCGCCAGCAGCCGACCTGGTCCCCGCAGAGTGTTTCACCCGGCATCGGCCGGATGGCTCGACCCAGATTGTCGCTGCATGATTTCATGATCTGTCCACGGGCCGGTGACGGCACCATTTGATGGCCCTGATGCGGGTCCCCTGTCCGAAGGTGGAACTGATGCTGAATTCGTCCATCAAGCGGCTGGCTCCGGGCAGACCGCAGCCCAGCCGCCTTGCCGTGCTGTACCCTTCAGTCATGGCCAGATCAAGATCCGGAATGCCCGGTCCCTGGTCTTCCGCCCTCATTTCAAGCCCGATGATGCTGCCGTCGTTGTCGGTCAGTGGCTGCAGGTGGAGGGTGCCGCCGCCGGCATGTACCGCCATGTTGGCGGTCAGCTCCGAGGCGGCCGTGGCCACGTGATAGGCTTGCGCCCGGCCGAATCCCAGGTGTTCGGCCATCTGCCGGGCCGCGCGCGCGGCTTGCATGACATCCTGTTCACCGTGGATCGGTATGATCTGTGCGGGGGCAGTCGTGCAGTGGGTGTGGGGCGGGGGCTGTCGTGACATGTCAGACGGGCTTGCGAATGGCGATGACGATGCGGGTCAGCCCAGGGTTCGAGCTGATATGAAAACTGTCCACCAGTCTGCGGACCCCGGGCAATCCGGCGCCCAGGCCGCCGCTGGTGCTGAAGCCGTCCTGCAGGGCCAGGGTGAGATCGGGAATGCCGGGGCCGTGGTCTTCGATGGTGATCCGGATCATGCGTTCGCCCGGGTCCGACAGGTCTTCGATGAGGCAGGAGCCTGCCCCGGCATACTGGATCACGTTGCGGGTCAGTTCGGAGACCGCCGTGGCCAGCCGGGTCTGGTGGGCCTTGCCGAAGCCGAGATGGGCACTGAGCTCGCGGGCGGCCTGGCGGGCGGTGACGATGTCGCTGCTGTTGCCGATGGCAAGCCGTACGGACGGTCGTCGTTCATTCATCCCCGTCACCGGTGAAACGGATGTCGCCGCGGTGGGCGATGCGCTCCCTGAGCATCTCCAGACCCTGATCCAGGTTGAAGGCGCAGTCGGCTCCGATCAGATCCCTGCCCATCTCGATCAGGGTCATGGCGACATAGGGCTGGATACCGCAGATCACCACTTCCGCGCCCAGCAGGCGCACCATGCTGGCGGTATCGTTGATGACCCGTGCCATGTAGGAGTCCACCACGTCCAGCGCGGTGATGTCCACGGCCACGCCCAGGGCCTCGATCTCCGCGACCTTGTTGACCAGATCGGACTGGAACTGCATGGCCTCGTTGTCGGTGAGGTCTTCCTGAATGGAGACCAGCAGGATTCGCCCCAGACGCAGGATGGGAATTTTTTTCATGGGTGTGCCGGATCCTCCATGGCGGTGATGCGCTTGCCGGTGATCATCAGGGCTTCGGCAATACCGGCGCGCAGGCTGGCGCGGCAGATGACATCGCCGAAGCGGATGCCCAGCTTGGTCAGGGTCTGGGCGCCTTCCGGACTGATGCCGGTGAGCACCACCCGGCTACCCAGCAGACGGGCGGCGTCGATGGTCTTCATGATGTGCTGGGCCACGCTGGTATCAATGATGGGGACGCCGGTCAGGTCGATGACCGTCACCCGCGCTTCATGACGGGCAATGGCCTCCAGCAGATGATCCGCGATCTGACGGGCCCGTCCGGTATCGATGATGCCCACCAGAGGCAGCAGCAGGATCTGATGCCACAGGCGCAGCACGGGAGTGGACAGTTCCATCAGTGACAGATTCTGTTCCGAAATATGGCGATCCCGCAGGCTGAGTATGCTGTTGAAGGCGAACAGTGCAATCCGGTCAAAATAGCGATCCAGCCGAAGCATGGGTTCCGCCATCGAGAGTGTTTCGCTCTTCCGGTCCCAGGCCGTGACATGACGCAGCAGCAGTTGCCGAAGGCTGAAGAGCAGGCGCAAGGGATCTGTGGCCTGTTCCGGGTTGCGGGCCTGTTCGGCGGCCAGATGTCGCAGATGTACGCACAGGGGGGCCTGCTCGTCCAGGTCGGGGAGCTGATCCGGCGGGGCCGTCGTCAGCGCCGACAGGATCTGGTCAAACAGCGTCTGCATGATGTGTCGGGTCTGTGCCGGTGATGCCCAGCCCGGTTGACCGCTGTTATCGGCGGGCAACCACTTGGCGAACCATTCGGCGAGTATCTCATCCCGATGGGTTTGCAGGTGTTGTGACAGGGAAACGGTCATGGGCATTCTCGTCGGGTCACGGATGCCGATGCGCGGCATCAGAAAAGTTCGATACGCGGTCCCGCATCGGGGGTGGTGGTCTGGTGGTCGGGGTGGCTGTGACGGGCCTCGTCCTCCAGATAGCGGGCCAGCAGCTGCTGCAACTCCTCCGGGAGGGGCGCAAAACCCGTGGGAGACTGATCCACGCCGGCATAGAGCCGGCAACGCTCCGCCAGGGTGTCGGTCATGCGGGTCAACCGCTGTCCCTCCACATCCTGATACTGCATCAGCCCCAGCATGTCGGCAATCTGTTCCGCCAGTTCGGTATTGTGCCGGGTGACCACCGAGAACAGGGTCTTGTAGAACTGGCGCATGTCCTCGTAACTGTGCTGCAACGCCTGGAAGGCATCAACCACCTGGGTCGCCTTTTCCAGGTGGTGGTGAGAGTCGCCGAGGTTGCTGTTGGCCAGGCTGTTTTCCACCGCCATCAGGGCCTGATTGAGGCCGGATTCGATGGTGTCGGCCGCCGTCGAGGCACGATTGGCCAGGGCGCGTACCTCGGTGGCCACGACGGCAAATCCGCGCCCCGAGTCGCCGGCCCGGGCGGCTTCAATGGCGGCGTTGAGGGCCAGCAGGTTGGTCTGCTGGCTGATCTCCTTGATGGAGGCGGCGAGCCCTTCCAATTGCTTGACCTCCTGGAGGATGTGGTGAATCACCTCGGCATCCTGACGGATCTTGTCCGGCAGTTCGCGCACAAAGCTGGCAATCCTGTTCATGTCCTCCACACCCTGCTGGATGTCCACCGCCATGGTGGCCGCGTTGGTGCTGGAGTGGTGCAGATAGTCCAGCAGCTTTCCGGCCGCCTCGTTGAGCCGGCCGGTGCGTTCGATGATGCCCAGGGTGTAGGTCTCGCTGTCCTGCAGGTTCTGCCGCAGCGCGTCCTGAAAGGCCTGATCCATATCGGCCGTGGCATGCATGGAATCGCGGCTGGCTGCCAGTTGTGTCTCGGTCTTGACCAGTTCCTCGTCCAGCGCCTCCAGGGTGCGGCACAGGGAACCGGCGTTGCGGTAGCTGGTGCGAAAGAACACCAGTCCGGCGAGGAAGTTGGTCCCCAGCAGGGCAATGGCCACCATGATCGCCAGTACCGCGGCTTCACTGATGCCCAGCCATTGCGACAGCCGCGCCGGCCAGGCATGGGTGTGATACACCAGCAGGGACAGCAGCAGGGTGCCCAGCACCGTGGAGACGGCCATGTTGCGACGCAGGGTGCGCGCCTGTTGCAGGGAGGCTTCGGCCAGTTTCCGGCGCTGCTCGGTCAGGACCGTCATGGGGTGTCCTCAGGCGCCGGGCAGGACTTGCTTGATGACCTTGATCAGGTCGGCGCCACTGACGGGTTTGAGCAACCAGCCGGTGGCACCCAGTTTCTTGGCCTCGTCCCGCTTGGCCTGCTGGCTTTCCGTGGTCAGGGCCAGGATGGGGATGAAGCGCATGCCCGGCAGGGCGCGGGCATGACGGATGAAGTCGATCCCGCCCATGCGGGGCATGTTGATGTCGGTGATGATCAGGTCCGGCTTGACGCCGGACTTGAGCTTGTCCAGGGCCTGCTGACCGTCGTGGGCCGTCTCCACGGTGAAACCGGCGATCTGCAGGCTGGTTTTCAGGCTCATGACCATGGTGACTGAGTCATCCACCACAAGAATGGTCTTGGGCATGGAATTCATTCCTCTTGATTGAGTGCGTGTCTGAGCCAGTCTGCCGGCCGGGCGTCTTCGGGCCAGGCGGTGATCCGGGGGCGGGTGGCCATCAGGACCTGCAAGTTGGCGGCATGCAGGTGGGTACAGCCGGCCAGATCCAGGTTGCCCTCGGGATGCTTGAGCAGCCAGTCGAGCAGGATTTCGGCATCTTCGACGCCAAGCATGTCGGTGACCCGCAAGGTGTTGTCATCGATTTCAATGCCCATCACAGCAACTCCCGGGGATTGAGCACCAGCAGAACCGATCCGTCCCCCAGCAGGGCGGAGCCGGCATAACCCCGCAGGTTGCCGAGGAATCCGGCCAGGGGTTTGAGAATGATGTCCACGGTCTCGCGACAGTCATCCACGATGATGCCGAGAAAATCGTTTTCGATGCGCACCACCACCACCGCCATTTCACCATCATCGTTGGGAACCTGGGCTTCGTCCAGGGCCAGCAGGTCATTGAGCGCCACCAGCGGCACCACGCGGCCGCGCAGAACCGTGGTCATCTGGTGCTTGATGCATTGGATGTCGGTCCGTGCCACCCGTACGGTTTCCGCCACCGCGTCCATGGAGACGCCGAAACGCTGGCCGGCGGAGACGATGATCATCACGTTGGTCACGGCCATGGACAAGGGCAGGGAGAGCCGCAGGCGGGTTCCTTCGCCCGGTCGGCTTTTCAGATCGATGCTGCCGTTGACCCGCGCCACCGCCGTGCGCACCACGTCCATGCCCACGCCCCGTCCGGACAGGTCGGACACCTGGGCGGCGGTGGAAAAACCGGGGGCGAAGACCAGATTCAGTGCCTCCTGATCCGTGAGCCGCTCCAGGGCCTGTTCGTCGATGATACCCTTTTCATAGGCCTTGCGGCGGATCGCCGCGGGGTCGATGCCGCGACCGTCATCGGCGATCTCGATCACCACCCGGTCTGATTCGGAACGCGCGCTGATGGTGAGCCGTCCCGCCATCGGCTTGCCGGCGGCGCGACGTTCCTCCGGGGTCTCCAGGCCATGGTCGAGGCTGTTGCGAATGATGTGGACCAGGGGATCGGCCAGGGATTCGATGACGTTCTTGTCCGCCTCGGTGGATTCTCCTTCCAGTACCAGTCGCACTTCCTTGCCCAGTTTATGGGCGGTATCCCTGACCAGCCGCGGGAAACGCTGGAACACGAAGGACACCGGCAGCAGTCGAACCTGCATGATGGCGTCCTGCATTTCATCGGCGATGCGATTGAGTGTGCCGTACTGTCCCTTGATTTCCCGGGATAGCTCCCGCACGCCGAATACCGTCTCGGCGCGGGCGGCCAGATAGGGCAGGGCATTCTTGGCCACGATCATCTCGCCGATGAGGTTCATCAGTCGGTCGATCTTGGCCTGATCCACCTTGATGGCGCTGGGGCTGGCATAGTTGTCTTCCAGGCGGCGGCCGAACTTGCGGGCCTCTCCGTTGCCGGTTGTTGCGCCCGGCGTGGCGGGGGTGGGGGCGGGCTCGGTGGCGACGGTGCTGGGCGCCGCCGGTGCGGGATCGACGCCGACCGGTGCCGGCGTGACATGGTCCGCCAGCCATCGGGCCAGGGGCGAGGATGCCTTCTGCTCCAGCGCCGCCCGCAGGGCCTCGTCCATGCCTTCAAGGCGGGCCTGCTGTCCCGCTTGAGTGAAGGCTGCCCGCAGGCTGGCGGCGACGGCCCGCAGGCGGCCGGGGAGCCAGGGCGGTGTATCCTCCAGAGCGAGGATTTCGGCCTGGGTCGAGATGATGTCGGCATCGGGGGCGGCGGTGTCTTCGAGGACGGGTGCCGTGTCGTCACCGATACCTGCTCCACGGCGGATGTCGTCCAGCAGTTTTTGCTGGAGCCGGGTGTCGTCCGGCTGGGTGCCCAGTACCAGCAGCAGCCAGCGCAGCGCCGAGGCTACTTTGAGTTCGGGTGATGATAGTTCCAGCAGCAGTCGGCTGGCCCGGGCCAGACCGTCATGGTTGCCGGATTCCAGGTGTGACTTCGCGGTCTCAAGGTATTCCGCCACGGGCAGGCCGTCGTGCGTTTCCCCGGTAGGAATGGCCAGCATTGCCGGTTGAAGGGGGATGATCTCCACCTGGTCCGGGATGTAGCGGAAGTGTTCCGTCAGCTCCCGCGGATCCATGGGAATGACGCACTCGAAATGCAGCAGGCAGCGGTAGGCATCCAGGGCGTCCGGGGCCGGCCAGGGTTCCCGGGCACTGACTCGGCGCCAGAGGGGGTCGGGCAGCTGGGTGATCTGATAGAACGGGTCTTCCCCCTTGAAAAAACATTCTTCCTCGGGCCGATAACTGAGCCACGAGCAGGACTGCCCCTGGACCATGCGACGATATGCATCCATGCGCGCGGCTTCAGGTATCCGCGTCGTCGGGTCTGTCACGTCGTCGGCCGGGTCATCGGGGCGGGCGTGTGTTGCCGGGGTCGAGGCCGTCAATGGTTCGGCGGCGGTTGTCTCGGGTTCGTCCTGCTCGGCCCGAGCCGTGATGAGTCGACGCAGGGAATCGGTCAGCGCCACGGCGGCCGCGGTGCGTTCGGCATCGGCGGGCAGGTTGCCGTCGCCGCCGGCGAGGATCTCGTCGAGCAGGGCCGAGACAAAATCCATCGCCTCGAGCAGTGGATCCGCCAGCGACTGGGAATAGCCGATGCGGCCGTCCCTGACGGTGTCCATCAGGTCCTCGGCACCGTGGAGTACACGGGTCATCTCGGGAAAGTCGAACAGTCCGCTATTGCCCTTTAGGGTGTGGACCAGTCGGAACAATTCATCCATGAGTTCATGATCATCCGGCGTGTTTTCCAGCTGCATGAGCCGTTCGCCGATGGACTGGATGGCGTCCCTTGATTCACTGATGAACTGATCCAGTAACGGATTCATGACGGATGCCCCTCTCCAAGCAGGCCCCGTACCTGAGGCAGTAGCTGTTCGGGCCTGATCGGCTTGACGACGTACAGGTTGGCGCCGGCGACCAGGGCGGCCTCACGGTCCCGGGGCGACGACTCGGTGGAGATCATGATGGCCGGCGCCTGCGGGATGTCCTTCTCGCGCAGTGCCTTGAGAAAGCCGTAGCCGTCCAGCTTGGGCATGTTGATATCCACCAGGTAGAGGTCGAAGGGGCCTTCCATCTCCAGTTTTTCCAGGGCTTCCAGTCCGTTGATGGCCTCGATGACGGCAAAGCCGGCCTGTTCGAGGATTTCACGGTGATAGAGCCGGACCGTGGCTGCGTCGTCTATGACGAGAATGCGTTTCATCTCGCCTCCAGGGGTTTCTGATATACGATGGCTTCGGGAAAGCGCCGGATCTGGAACAGCGAGGAGATGCGGCTCATGGACTCGGAATGCCCAAGGCAGATGAAACCACCGGGGTTGAGGGCATCGAAAAAGGACTCCGCGGTCTTCTTGCGGGACAGGTCGTCGAAATAGATCAGCAGGTTGCGGCAGAAGATGACATCGAACTGCCGGTGACCTCGCATGTCGGCGGCATCGTGGACGTTCACACGGGTGAACTCCACCGCTTCCCGCAGGCTTTGGCTGATCTGGTAATGGCTGCCTGCCCGGTGAAAATATTTTTTCAGCAGATTGGTGGGCAGGTGCTGGATTGCCCGGCTGGCATACAGTCCCTTGCGGGCCTGCTCCAGAACCTGGGTATCGATATCGGAGGAAATGATCTCCACGTCCCACTGTTCGAGCAGCGGCCAGTGTTCCAGCAGGTAGATGGCGATACCGTAGGGTTCCTCGCCGGAGGAGGAGGGCACCGACCAGATGCGGATGGGCCGCGAGGATGAGCGTCGGGCCACGAGTTCGGGGAGAATGGAATCCACCAGACAGCGAAACTGGTACTCCTCGCGGAAGAAGTAGGTTTCGTTCACCGTCATGGCATTGATCAGGGTCTGCAGTTCGGCCCCGGAGGCCTGGAAGCGCAGCATGGTGAAGTAGTTGCGAAAGCTTTCATTGGCGGTGGCGGCCATGCGCTCAAGCAGGCGTTTGTCCACGAAATAGCGTTTGCTGTCCTCGAACAGCATGCCGGTCTTGCGATAGAAGAATTCCCGGAATTTCTGAAAATCCTCGTCGCTGATGACGCTGGGTTTCTGCATGGACATCACCCGGCCCCGATGCGCTTGAGGGCCAGATCGGCGGCGAACTGGATATAGGGTTCCTCCGGAAAACGCTGTTTGAGTGCCCGCAGGGCATCCCGGGACTGCGGGCTGCCCACCTCGCCCAGCAGATCCACGGCGGTGGCGCAGACGTTGATGTGTTCGTCCTTGAGAATGACCTCCAGCAGCCAT
This sequence comes from Ectothiorhodospira shaposhnikovii, assembly GCF_022227765.1. Taxonomy (GTDB): domain Bacteria; phylum Pseudomonadota; class Gammaproteobacteria; order Ectothiorhodospirales; family Ectothiorhodospiraceae; genus Ectothiorhodospira. The sequence continues at coordinate 388,122 of NZ_JAJMLZ010000001.1, forward strand.
GCCTCCACCTGGGGATGACGCAGGGATTCGAGCACGTTCACGGCGAAGATGCGCACATCCGGATCGGGATCGTGCAGGAGCTTTCCCATGTGGGGAGCGACCGGCTCGGGCAGTTCCTTGAGCACTTCAATGGCCGCGTTGCGCAGTAGGGTGTGTTCCGAATACAGACAGTCGATCAGCCCGCAAATGGCCACCTCGTTGGCGATGCAGCCCAGTGAGGTGACGATCACCTGCAGCACGGTGGCATCCTTTTCGTGGCGAAGCCGTGTGACCAGTGCTTCCGCCGCCGCCGGATGTTCCGCCAGGTCCCGGGCGGCCCAGCGGCGTTTCATGACATCTTCGTCCAGCAGCGTCTGCAGCAGGGTTTCCAGGTTTCTGGGCTCCTGACGCTCGCCGGGACTATGGCAGGGGGGGGTGGGCTGTCCCTTTTTCAACGCCATGGTGCAATCCTTGGGTTAAAAGGTTGAGTCAGCTGGCATGGACCCATTTGATGATCTGTTCCGCAATCCTTTCCACCGGCAGCACGGTGGTGGCGCCACCGCGTTTGATGAGTTCGGCGGGCATGCCGAAGACCACCGCCGACTGCTCGGATTCGGCGATGGTGCGGCCGCCCCGGCGCTTGAGTTCGGTAAAGCTTTCGGCCCCGTCGTACCCCATGCCCGTGAGCATGACGCCGATCACCCGGCGCGGGTTGCAGTGTTGCAGCACCGAGCGTCCCAGCAGTTCCACGGACGGGTGCCAGAGCATCTCCGGCGACTCCGGACGGGCGCTGACCAGACGCTTGCCGGCGCGTTGTACGACCACGATGTCGGCACCGCCCCGACCGATATGAATCTGCCCGGGCCTCAGTTCCAGCGGTCGCCGGAGTTCCAGCACCTCCAGGGCGCAGAGGCTGTTCATGCGTTCCGCGAAGGGGCGGGTGAAACTGGGGGGCATGTGCTGGGCCACCAGGACCGGCCAGGGAAAATCCGCCGGCAGCAGGGGCAGGATCTCTTCCAGGGTGCGGGGACCGCCGGTGGAAACACCGATGATGACCAGGCCGTCACCGTCCGCTTCTTCCCCCATGGGCAGTGGGCTGGTGCTTGGCCGGGGAGAAGGCTTGGCCGTTTCGCGGACGGACAGGTTGCCGCGGATGCGGGCCGCCAGACCCCGGGATTTTCTGATGCGCGCCCCGGCGGCGGCCCGCACCTTGGCGATGATCTCCGCCTCCACTTCGGCGATGGACAGGGAAATGGTACCGCCCGGCTTGGGGATATAGTCCACCGCACCCAGGTTGAGGGCCTCCAGGGTGGCGATGGCACCCTTTTCGGTGAGGGAGGAAACCATGACCACGGGCACGGGACGTTCCGCCATGAGCAGGGACAGGGCGGTCAGGCCATCCATCTGAGGCATGTTGATGTCCAGGGTGATGACGTCCGGCTCGAAGGTGCGGTTGAGTTCCACCGCTTCCTGGCCATGGCGGGCCATTTCCACCTGGAAATCGCCTTCCGCCATGAAGATGGCCTTGAGCTGGCGGCGCATCAGCGCGGAGTCATCGACGATCAGCAGCTTGATCACGGTCTTGTCTTAAGTCTCTGTATATTTTGAGGAGAGGCGAAATTCAGGTGCCACTGGTGCCTTGCACATTTTGCTGTTCGTCTTGTTGCTGCTCGGTCAGGCCGGCCAGGACTGCGCGCTGCTCCCGGGCGAGCAGGTGTGAAGGATCGATCAGCTGGATCAGGCGTTTCTGTTTCTCCATGTTGGCGACCCGGCCGATCAGTCGGGCCTGTTCCTCCGAAAGCCGGGGCGAGGGTTCGATGGCGGTGCGGGGAATTTTCAGCACCTCGGCCACGGAATCGACGATGAACCCGGTGCGCATGCCGTCCAGCAGGAAGACCATGATGCGCTGACGGTCGTTGCGTTCGGTGGTGGGCAGTCCCAGGCGACGACGCTGGTCGATGACCGGCAGCACCGAGCCGCGCAGATTGATGACGCCCTCGACGAAGTGGGGGGCCTTGGGGACCCGGGTGAGTTCCTCGGGGACCCGCACGATCTCCTGGATGCTGTCGATGGGCACGCCGAACTCTTCCCTGTCGAGGCGGAATACCACCACCTGTTCCTCGTCGTCGTCCTGCTCTTCCTGACTGTCCAGGATGGCCGGGTCGTCTTCCTGCATGTCTTTCACGGTATTGATCGCCTCCTGAATGGATGAATGCCGGAACAGGTGCTCGATGGAAATGATGGAAACCAGGCGTTTGCCGTCCTGTCCCAGGCGGCAGATGCGGGAGATTTCGCCCAGGTTGCCGGTGCTGGAGAGGATGGCGGGCATGGCTTCCACGGCGCTCAGCGGCACGCGCAGGACCTCATTGACGCTGTCCATGACCAGTCCTACCGTGATGGTGCCCAGCCGTACCACCACAATGCGGCTCTGTTCATCGGCGCTTCGATCGGGCAGCTCGAACAGACAGCGCAGGGATACCAGGGGCAGCAGACGGTTGCGCAGGTTCATGACCCCCAGCACATGGGCCTCGGAACGGGGTACTTTCACGATCTGCTCGGGGAATTGGACGATCTCCTGGGTGTGCTCGATGGGAATGGCGTATTCCTGTTCCGCCACTTCGAAGCTCACCAGCTGGAGTTCGTCCTGTGCATCCTCGCCGTCTTCCTCATCGTCGGAGTGTTCCTGGGCCAGGGCATGGGCCGCGGTGCCGCGGGCCATCCGGGCGATGTCGGCAAATTCCGCGCTGATCAGACGCTCGAAATCCATCACCATGACCATGGGAAAGCCGCCGACATCCTTGAGCAGGCCGGACAGCATCTCGGTATTCACCGTGGTGCTCAGGTTGCTGACGTCCTCGATCTGTTCCGGTTCCACCGCCACCACGCTGCTGACCCGGTCCACCACGAAGCCCAGGGGCTGACCCAGGTCGATCACCAGGGCACGGGAGGCGTCATCGCTGTCGCGGCGGTCAAAGTCGAACAGACGGCGCAGACTGATGATGGGCAGCACCTTGCCGCGCAGGTTGGAGAGTCCCTCCAGGGCGGGGGGACCCATGGGAACGCGGACGACCTCGGGCACACGGATGATTTCCTGTACCGGGGCCATGTCGACCCCGAACACCTCGCTGCCGCAGATGAAGATCACGAATTGACGAACGTCGGACTCCTGATCCGGGTTCGTTGACTGGGTATCACCCCCGCCCGGGGGGGACGATGCGACCGTTTCGTTGGTCATGACGATCTCCCGCAATACGGTGGCTGGTGTCAGGCGCTTTGCAGTTCATCGGCCAGCGAGGCGATTTCCTCGATGGCCGCCGCCAGCTCCTCGGCCCCCTGGGCCTGCTGACCGGCCGCCGAAGCCGCCTCGGCGGCCGCTTTTTCCGCCTCTTCGGCGGCGGCGGCGATCTGCTCGACCCCGGTTTTCACCTGACCGATGGCGGTGGCAATCTCGGTGGCGGCATTGAGAACTTCACGGGCGCTCTTTTGTACGGTGGCCACGTCGGTTTCCGCCGTCTGCAGGCCGGCGGTGATGCTCCTGGCCTTCTGCGCCTCCGTATTGGCGGCGTTGATGTTTTCCTCCAGGTCGCGCCAGACGGTGTCGATTTGGTCCTGCACCGCCTTCACCAGATCCTTGATGCGGTCGGCGTTTTCCGCCGAGTCATGGGCCAGGTTGCGGATATCCGTGGCCACCACCACGAAGCCCTTGCCGAATTCGCCGGCCCGGGCGGCTTCGATGGAACCGTTGACCGCCAGCATGTTGGTCTGGATGGAAACGGTGGTGATGGCATCCACGATCTTGTCGATGCGCCGTGACACCAGTTCCAGATTCTTGATCTGACGCAGGCTCTCGCGGGAGGCGTCGGCGGATTCGGCAACGCCCCGGATGAGTTCTTCCATGCTCTGCTGGTTGGTCTTGAGCAGTTGGGTGATGTGGCGGATCTTCTCTTCCGTGGCCGTTGCCCGTTGCTGGGAAATCTCCACGCCCTTTTCGATCTGGATCACGGCGGCGGAGGATTCCTCGGTGGCGGAAGACTGCAGCTGGGCGCTCTTGCGGATCTGGTCCAGCGCCGCCATGATCTGCGCCCCGGAGCGGTTGATTTCCTGTACCGCCGACGACAGCTGCTCGGCGGCCGAGGCGACTTCCTCGGCGCTCTTGCTGATGTCGGTGGAACTGCGCAGCTCCTCCGCCAATTCCGACAGGCTCTGGGCCGCCTGTTCGCATTCCCCCAGGGCCTGGGTCTGCTCCGCCACGGTCTTGGCGGATTCCTCGGCGGCGGCGGACTGCTCCTCGGCGGCGGTGGCGATCTCCTCGGTACCCTTGAGGGCCTGTCTGGCAGCGCTTTCGGATTGCTGGGCGCCGGTGGCGATCTCCTGGATGCCGCCGGTGATCACGGCGGTATCGTCGCGGATCTGCTTCAGTTGCTGGGTGATCTGCTTGCCGTTTTCCACTTCCTGCTGCACCTTGCCGGCGGAAGTGTTGATGCCTTCGGAGATCTGCTTGACATCCTTCTGTATCTGGGCGACCAGATCCTGGATCTGCTTGGCGCTCTTCTCCGAGGTTTCCGCCAGGGTGCGAACCTCATCGGCGACCACGGCAAAACCCTTGCCGTGCTTGCCGGCCCGGGCCGCCTCGATGGCGGCATTGAGGGCCAGCAGGTTGGTCTGATCGGCGATGCGAGCCACGGCCTTGACGATGTCGCCGATATTGGCGGCCTGCTGCTCCAACTCGCTGACCATCTTCACCGATTCGCTCTGGCGCTGGGCGCTGATACCCACATTGGTGATGAAACCGTCGATCTCGCCACCGACCCCGGTGACCAGTTCCTTGAGGGATTCCACCCTGGCCTGGGCGCTATTGGCGTTTTCCAGCTGACGGGACAGGGCGAGGTTGACCTGTTTGAAGGCGGTAAGGGATTCCTGGGCCGCACCGGAAGCCTCCTCGGCGCCGGAGGCGATCTGATCGGAGGCCCGCTTGAGTTCCTCGGCGGCGGAGGCCGCCTCATTGATGCCGGAAGCCAACTGGGCGGTGGCCGAGGCGATGCGCTCGGCGGCTTGCTGCTGCTTGGCCAGGGTTCGGGCTCGCTTGCGTTGGGCTTCCGCTTCGCGGGCCGCGGCGGCGTGGGTGCGGGAATCCTCGCTACCCGGGGATGAGGGCGATGTGCTGGGAGTCTTTTTTACGAGGGCCATGGCGCGTTCCTGGACAGGGTGACCAACCAAAGGGGAGGGGCGTATGCAATGACGCTTTAACGAGTCTAGACCCGGTATCGGCAGGAAGGCGCAATTCTGGATAGTCGCGTCAGGATTCTGGATGGACGTACATGGGATTTGCAACGCCGTCCGGCCGCATGGATGCCATGCGGCCGGACGGGGAGGTGTCAACGGTATTTCGGCGGCCTGGAGACCAGGCTCAGCCTCGCAGCTTGCCCGCGATTCGCGCCACGTGGCTGCCTTGCAGCCGCGCGATCGTCAGCTCCTTGTCGCTGGGTTGGCGGCTGCCGTCGCCGCCGGCGATGGTGGCGGCGCCGTAGGGACTGCCGCCCCGCACTTCGGAAATGTCGGTGGTTTCCGGTATCACGTAGGGAACGCCGACGATCACCATGCCGTGATGGGCTAGGGTATGCCAGAAAGAGGTGATGGTGGTTTCACTGCCGCCACCGGTACCGGTGGACGTGAACACGCTGCCCACCTTGCCCACCAGCCTGCCCTGGGCCCACAGGCCGCCGGTACGATCCAGAAAGCTGCGCATCTGGGAGGCCATGTTGCCGAAGCGGGTCGGGGTGCCGAAGATGATGGCATCGTAGTTGGCCAGATCTTCAGGATTGGCCACCGGCGCCGCCTGATCCAGTCTGGCACCGGCGTTGCGGGCATCTTCCTCACTCATCAGCTCCGGCACGCGTTTGATGTCCACGGTGGTGCCTTCCACGCTGCGCGCCCCTTCGGCAATGGCCTGGGCCAGGGTCTCGACGTGACCATACATGGAGTAATACAGGACCAGGACCTTGCTCATGGCGATCTCCTTGAAAGATGGGTGTGTGCTTTGATTGAAACCCTTCTACCGTGCTTGATAAACCCGGGTATCGGCATAATATCGATGCATGAAAAACATCAATCTGCCGGATTTTGATCTTGTGCGCGCCCTACGGGTCTTCGTGACCGTGGTGGAATGCGACGGCTTCAGTGCCGCCTCGGAACGGCTGGGTCTGGCCCGGGGCCAGCCCAGTCGCTATGTGAGCAAGCTGGAGCGCCATCTGGGTACGCGACTTCTACAGCGTACCACCCGGCGCCAGTCCCTCACGGAAGCCGGCAGCGCCTTTTATCCGCGGGCGGTGCGCATCCTGCAACTGGTGGACGAGGCGGAGCAGGACCTGGCCCTGGAAACCGGCACGGTACGGGGCCGTCTGCGTCTTTCGGCGCCGGTCAGTTTCGGGATTCGTCATCTGGCGCCGGCCTTGGCCGAGTTCAAGCGGCAACATCCCCAGGTGTCACTGGACGTGACCTTCAACGACCGTATCGTGAACCTGGTGGAGGACGGGTTCGACCTGGCGATCCGTGTGGCCTCCCAGCTCAATCCCACCCTGGTGGCCCGGCCGCTGGCCACGGTGGACCTGGTGCTGTGCGCCGGTCCCGGCTACCTGCGGGAACGGGGCACTCCGGCCCATCCCCGTGACCTGTCGGATCATGAATGTCTGGTATACACCAACGATCCCGCCGGCCATGACTGGCGATTTTGCCGTGATGGGGATGAACAGGTGGTCCGGGTGCACGGTTCGGTGCGATCGGACAACGGCGAGGTACTGGTGGCCGCCGCCGAGGCTGGACTGGGCCTGGTGCTGATGCCCCGCTTCCTGGCCGCCGATGCCCTGGCGCGGGGCCGGCTGGTCACCTGTCTGGATGCCTGGCACGCACCGACACTGACCGTATATGCCGTGTATGCCGACCGACGCTGGCTGCCGCCCCGGGTGCGGGCGTTGATTGATTTTCTGGTGGCGCGGTTTGAAGGTGGGGTGTAGGGGCGGCGTGAAAGCGGCCTCCGGAGAGGCCGGATCCGAGTGCGGGTGAAACATTGAAAAAGCCCACCGCTACAATCGACAACAGTTGAAAGAGATCGAATTACTTATCGAGGAACACCATCATGAGCTTGTCAGCGCATGGCGCCGTTGCTTCGGCGGTTGAAGTAACAAATATTTCTAGTCATGGAATCTGGCTGTTGTCGCATGACCAAGAGTTATTCATGTCCTACGATGATTTTCCGTGGTTTAAGGATCAGCCGGTAAAAGTAATTTTGCATGTCGAGGAGCTTTCTCCGAGGCATTTCTACTGGCCCGATATTGATGTGGATCTCACGCAAGAAATCATTGAGCACCCAGAACGGTTTCCAAATATGGCAAAGAGAAAATGATCGGATGGAAGTGCAATGGAATGGCCCATATGCTTGGCCAAAATTTGAGATAGACGCGGATCTGCCAGCAGTTCCTGTGCATCCTGGCGTCTATCTATGGACATTTGAATGTGGGGGTGACTACATTATTTATGCTGCCGGAATTACTCGGCGATCTGTCTCCGTCAGGCTCCGAGAGCACACGAGAAAGTACCTGACTGGAGAGTATACTATCTTGGATATGTCCGCAATGAGTCGCGGGGTACGCGAAGAGATATGGCATGGCTGGGGTTGGACGTCGGAGAAACGTGAGAATTACGAGCGTCGCAAGTGTGAGTTGGTTACCGCGGCACGATGTCAGCTCGCTGCATTTCGAGTATTTGTTGCTGATGTTGGCAGTGCTCCTCGACTCCTGGAGCGAATTGAAGCCGCAATCATGAATGCCTTGTACGAGCAACAATCACCCTGTTGTGACATTCCGGATAGGGGTATGATGCTTGCACCGCGATGGGGCTCGGAAGAGTCGATCATGGTACGGATAAAAAGTGAAGTGAAGTTTCTTGGGTTGCCATCAGAGATCGAAATATGAAGTTGAGAAACGCCATGCATGTGAATGGGGTTGTCCTGAGCTTCATTCTCTCAGGTTGTGGCCGCGTTAAGCGATAGATAGGTAGATTTAATGAAATGGCAAACAACTGGAATATTCCCGATTGGCTGGAGAAGGTTGTTCGCGAAAGGGATACGGTTTGTGTTTACTGCGGGAGCGAATTTACCTCTGTTAAAGTTTCAAGAAAGTCTGCCGCAAGTTGGGAGCACATCATCAATGATGCCAGCATCGTTACCAGTGAAAATATCGCTCTGTGCTGCTGTGGCTGCAATGCAAGTAAAGGCCAGAAGCCGCTCTCGGCTTGGCTAAAATCAAAATATTGCCTGGACCGAGGTATTACACCACAAACAGTGGCGCCAATCATAAAGCGGGCTATTAAGCGTGGTCTATAGGGATCATCCTTAAAACACTCAGTAATGCCCGGATCGGAGGTTGCGGGTGCTTGCCTGGCCTGAGCCAGGTCGTAGTTCACTTGCAAGGGGAGCCACGCGCGGGCGGTATTTACGCCTGCCATTTCCAAACGGAGGACAAGGCCAGGGCTGATCGACGCCCGATTTTCCCCGCCACCTGAACGCTTTTCGCTTACACCCTGTCAATAACGGGCCGGAGCCCGTACCATGCTCGGTCCGGTTTTCGGGCCCTCATCGCCGTTCGACGGCGACACCATCCTTTTCCCGCAGGACTTTCTTTTGATTTCCACCGCCAATATCACCATGCAGTTCGGGGCCAAGCCCCTCTTCGAAAACGTATCCGTCAAGTTCGGCGGGGGTAACCGCTACGGCCTGATCGGCGCCAACGGCTCGGGCAAGTCCACCTTCATGAAGATCCTGGGGGGCGATCTCGAACCTTCCAGCGGCCAGGTGATGCTTGAGCCGAACGTGCGTCTGGGCAAACTGCGCCAGGATCAGTTCGCCTATGAAAAGTACAGCGTGCTGGACACCGTGATCATGGGGCACGAGGCGCTGTGGAAGACGCGTGCCGAGCGCGACCGCATCTATTCCCTGGCGGACATGAGCGAAGAAGACGGCATGAAGGTGGCCGAACTGGAAACCGAATTTGCCGAAATGGACGGATATACCGCCGAAGCCCGTGCCGGTGAGCTGCTGCTCGGCCTGGGTATTCCGCTGGCACAGCACAGCGGGCCCATGAGCGAGGTCGCGCCCGGCTGGAAGCTGCGCGTCCTGCTGGCCCAGGCGCTGTTTTCCGATCCGGAAGTGCTGCTGCTGGACGAGCCGACCAACCATCTGGATATCAACACCATCCGCTGGCTGGAAGGCATTCTGACCTCGCGTAACAGCACCATGATCATCATTTCCCATGATCGCCATTTTCTCAACAGCGTCTGCACGCACATGGCGGATCTGGACTTCGGTGAACTGCGCCTGTTCCCCGGCAACTACGATGAATACATGACGGCCGCCACTCAGGCCCGCGAGCGTCTGCTGTCCGACAACGCGAAGAAAAAGGCGCAGATCGCCGAGTTGCAGACCTTCGTCAGCCGCTTTTCGGCCAACGCCTCCAAGTCCAGGCAGGCCACCAGCCGCGCCAGGCAGATCGAGAAGATCCAGCTGGATGAGGTGAAGCCTTCGAGTCGGGTCAGTCCGTTCATCCGTTTCGATCAGTACAGGAAGCTGCACCGTCAGGCCGTGATCCTCGACAAGGTCAGCCAGGGTTTCGACGGCGAGCCGCTGTTCAAGAACCTGAGTCTGCACATCGAGGCCGGTGAGCGCGTGGCGATCATCGGCCCCAACGGCATCGGCAAGACGACATTGCTACGCACCCTGGTGAATGAACTGCCACCGATGACCGGCACGGTCAAATGGGCTGAAAGCGCTGATCTGGGCTATTTTGCCCAGGAACACGCCGACGACTTCAAGAACGACGAGACCCTGATCGACTGGATGGCGCAGTGGACCCTCGGCGGCGACCAGTTGGTGCGCGGCACCCTGGGCCGCATGCTGTTTTCCAACGATGACATCCTTAAATCGGTCAAGGTGATTTCCGGTGGCGAGCAGGGCCGTATGCTGTTCGGCAAGCTGATCCTGCAGAAACCCAACGTGATGATCATGGACGAACCGACCAACCACCTGGACATGGAATCCATCGAGGCGCTGAACCTGGCCCTGGAGAACTACCCCGGCACGCTGATTTTCGTCAGCCATGACCGGGAGTTCGTTTCCAGCCTGGCAACACGCATCATCGAGCTGAACGAAAACGGCGTGACGGATTTCAATGGTACCTACGATGATTATCTGCGTGAGTTGGGCGTGGTGGCCTAACAGGCTCTTGAAATCGGACTCACGGCGCGGCAGTTCAATGCCACCGCCATCCACCTCAAGGGCAAGATCGCCTCGATCAAGGAGCGCCGCCGCAAGCGATTTCGTGCGCAGTTCGATCTGGCAGCCAACGGCTATGCGTCGCTTGATGAATGGCGCACAGAGTGGCGCCGCGCCCGCTCTGACCAGTTCTTGGTGCTGGGCTCCAAGGGCGAGACCGGCGGTTGTCAGCGTTTGCGTACCAGCTGATAGGTCCGTCCCAGGTACGATACCGGTGCACTCCAGACATGGACCAGACGGGTGAAGGGAAACACCAGGAAGAGGGTGAGTCCCAGGAAAATGTGGAGCTTGAAGATCCAGTTGGTATCGGCGATCAGGGCGGCGGCGCCCGACTGGAACGTGACGATGTGCTGGGCCCAGCTTGCCAGTGCGACCATGTTGGCGCCATCCAGGTGCGTCATGGAGATGGGCAGGGTAATGAGGCCCAGGATCAGTTGTACGTAGAGCAGGATCAGGATGAAGTTGTCCGCCCTGCTACTGGTGGCCTGGATGCGCGGGTCGGTAAGACGCCGGTGCAGCAGCATGGTCAGACCAATGAAGCAGATGATGCCGAAAATGCCGCCGACAATGATGGCCAGCAACTGCTTGGTTTCGGTGGACAGGCCCAGGGCATGGTAGACCGCGGGTGGCGTCAGCAGGCCGAACAGGTGGCCGAAGAACAGCAGCAGGATGCCTACATGAAAGAGGTTGCTGGCCAGACGCATGTTGGCGGTGCGCAGAAACTGACTGGACTGACTCTTCCAGGTGAACTGATCCCGCTCGAAACGGATCAGGGAGCCCAGCAGGAAGACACTCAGGGCCACGTAGGGATAGTAACCGAATATGAGTTCGTGCATGTAGTTCATCACTGCCGTCCTCCAGAGTCGATCGATAACGCAGTCACGCGGTGCCCGGGATACGGTCGTTGCACCAGGGGGTGCTCGTGGCGGGTGTCCTGATTCCCGCAGGGGGCGGCGCCCATGAATCTCACGGCCTCTTCCTCCCATGCCCTGTCCATGTTCACCAGACTCTCATCCGGACCTTCCGTGGCCGCCTGGTTCCGAATGTCCCGCAGATCCTCGCGTGCCTCGGTCAAGGTTTCCAGGGCCTGGAACAACACGTGGTAGGGGCTGTTGAGTTTTTCCAGCCTGGCCCCCACCAGCGTGATCACGGGCAGGGCATCACCCAGCAGCGAGCGTGCCTGATCCGGCGGCAGGACGGAGAGGAACTCCAGGAACAACGGCAGATAGTCGGGTAGTTCCCTGGCATCCAGCTTCATGCCATGGCGTTCATACAGGTCCATCAGGTCCACCATGGCCTGTCCCCGGTCCCGGGACTCGCCATGCACGTGTTCGAATAGATGCAGGGACAGTGCACGCCCCCGATCGAACAACGCCACATAGCGTTCCTGCAGTGCGTACAGGTCCGTATGCAGGTAGTCGTCCATGAATGTCCGCAGCGCCTCCCGCCGCGCCGGGGGAATGGCCCCCTCCTGATCGATGATGGATGTCAGGGTCCCCATGGCTTGCTGCAGCGCCTCGTCGGGGTAGCACAGCAGACAGGAGATGAGCTTGAGTGTCTTTTGCATGGGTCTTGCTCCTGTCATGAGCGGGGTGGCTCAACCTTGATCGGCGGCATGCGGCGATCCGTGAGCGGCTTGTTGCCGAACAGGTTGTGACTACTGGCTCCATCGGCACAGCCGTTGCCGAAGCTGAAGCCGCAACCACCGCGTTCGCCGAGGGCGTCGTAGAGGGTGTCGGCATATTCCCGGTGACTGGTGGGGATGACGTAGCGATCCTCGTAGTTGGCGAGGGCCAGGAGACGGTACATGGCATCCACCTGGGATTCAGTCAGTTGGGCCACCTCCAGGGCCTCCGGCTCCGGTCTGCCTTCCACGGTCTTGCTGCGCATCCAGGCCCGCATGGCCAGCATGCGTTTGAGTGCCAGGGTCACGGGGGCCTCGTTGCCGCCCGTAAGCAGGTTGGCCAGGTAGCGCATCGGGATGCGCAGGGTTTCGACATCGGGGATGATGCCGTTGTGGCCCAGGGCACCGGATTCGCAGGCAGACTGAATGGGCGACAAGGGCGGCACATACCAGACCATGGGCAGGGTGCGGTACTCCGGGTGCAGGGGGAAAGCGATCTGCCAGTCCATGGCGAGCTTGTAGATCGGCGAGCGACGGGCGGCCTCCAGCCAGGATTCGGGAATCCCTTCCCGGCGCGCCAGGGTCTGGATGTCGGGATCTTCCGGATCCAGGAACATGTCCAGCTGAGCTTGGTAGAGGTCCGCGTGGCTTTCGGTGGCGGCGATCTCGCCGATGCGGTCGGCGTCGTAGAGCAGTACCCCCAGATAGCGGATGCGGCCGACACAGGTTTCGGCACACACGGTGGGCTGACCGTTTTCGATGCGAGGGTAGCAGAAGATGCACTTCTCCGATTTGCCGGTATGCCAGTTGTAGTAGATCTTCTTGTAGGGACAGCCGGAGACGCACATGCGCCAGCCCCGGCATTTATCCTGGTCGATGAGGACAATGCCGTCTTCCTCGCGCTTGTAGAGGGCGCCGCTGGGGCAGACGGCCACGCAGGCAGGGTTCAGGCAGTGTTCGCACAGGCGGGGCAGATACATCATGAAGGTGTTTTCAAAGGCCCCGTACATGTCCTTTTGCACCTGATCAAAGTTGTAGTCCCGGGAGCGTTTGCTGAACTCGGTGCCCAGGATCTCCTCCCAGTTGGGCCCCCATTCGATCTTGTCCATGGTCAGGCCGGTGATGGCCGAGTAGGGTCTGGCCATCGGCATGGTCCCGGACTCGGGCGCGTTTTGCAGATTCGCATAGTGATAGTCCCAGGGCTCGTAGTACTCGTCGATCTGGGGCATATCCGGATTGGCAAAGATATTGGACAGCACCTTCCAGCGGGCGCCCATCGCCGGGACGATGCCGCCGTCCCGGCGCCGATGCCAGCCTCCCTTCCAGCGCCCCTGGTTTTCCCATTCCCTGGGGTAGCCGATCCCCGGTTTGGTTTCCACATTGTTGAACCAGGCGTATTCCATGCCGTCCCGGGACGTCCACACGTTCTTGCAGGTCACCGAACAGGTGTGGCATCCGATGCACTTGTCCAGATTCAGGACCATGGCGATCTGGGCACGTATCTTCATTTCAGCGATCCTCCTGCTCGGGCTGTGGTATCCCGGTGGCCTGATCCATCCAGTTCACCCGACGCATCTTGCGGATGATGACAAAATCATCCCGGTTGGCCCCCACCGTGCCGTAGTAGTTGAAGCCGTAGCTGAGCTGGGCATAACCACCGATCATGTGGGTGGGCTTGAGCACGGTGCGGGTGACCGAGTTGTGAATGCCACCACGGGTGCCGGTGAGTACGGATCCCGGGGTATTCACGATCTTTTCCTGTGCGTGGTACATCATGCACATGCCTTCCGGTACCCGCTGACTGACCACGGCCCGGGCGGCGATGGCACCGTTGGCATTGAAGGCGTCGATCCAGTCGTTGTCCTCGATGCCGGCCTTTTGGGCATCCACCTCGCTCATCCAGATGATGGGACCGCCTCGGGACAGGGTGAGCATGAGCAGGTTGTCGGTATAGGTGCTGTGGATACCCCATTTCTGGTGAGGGGTGATGAAGTTCAGTACCACCTGGGGACTGCCGTCGCCGTATTGGTCTCCCAGGCAATCGATGGTCTTCATGTCCACCGGTGGTCGATACACGCACAGGGGTTCTCCGAAGGCCCGCATCCAGGGGTGATCCTGGTAGAAGTGCTGGCGCCCCGTGAGTGTGCGCCACGGGATCAGTTCGTGGACGTTGGTGTAGCCGGCGTTGTAGGACACCTTCTCGTCCTCCAGCCCCGACCAGGTGGGGGAGGAGATGATCTTGCGGGGTTGGGCAACGATATCCGCGAAGCGGATCTTTTCGTGCTCCTTGGGCCGGGCCAGATGGGTGTGATCCCGGCCGGTGATCCGTGACAGGGCCTCCCAGGCCTTCACGGCCACATGACCGTTGGTTTCCGGTGCCAGCATGAGCACCGTCTCGGCCGCCTGGATATCCGTTTCGATCCTGGGCATGCCCTGGCTCACGCCGGGCTCCTCGACCCGCAGGTTCAGATCGCCCAGTGCCGCCACTTCTGCTTCGGTGTTCCACTGGATTCCCTTGCCGCCGTTGCCGGCCTTGGTCATGAGGGGACCCAGGGCGGTGAACTTGCGATAGGTGGACGGATAATCCCGCTCCACTTCCACCAGCGCCGGGAGGGTCTTGCCCGGCACCGGATCGCATTCTCCCCGCTTCCAGTCGGCCACGCTCAGGGGCTGACCCAGTTCGGTGGGGGTGTCGTGGAGCAGGGGCAGGGTGACAATGTCCTTTTCCACCCCCAGATGTCCCTGGCAGACCTCCGAGAAGCGTTTGGCAATGCCCTTGAAGATGTCCCAGTCCGTTCGGGATTCCCAGGCCGGGTCCACCGCGGCGGTCAGCGGGTGGATGAAGGGATGCATGTCCGAGGTATTGAGATCGTGCTTTTCGTACCAGGTGGCCGTGGGCAGGACGATGTCCGAGTACATGCAGGTGGTGGACATGCGAAAGTCCAGGGTCACCAGCAGGTCCAGCTTGCCCTCCATGGGGACATCCCGCCAGGTGACTTCTTCCGGACGCTCCATCGGGTGATCCGGATGGTCTTCCTGCAGGATGCCGTGGCGGGTGCCCAGCAGGTACTTGAGCATATATTCATGACCCTTGGCGGAGGCACCCAGCAGATTGGAGCGCCAGACGAAGAGGTTGCGAGGCACATTGGCCGGGTTGTCCGGATCCTCGAAGGCAAAACCCAGTTCCCCGGACTTGAGCTGTTCCACCACATGGTCGGCGCTGCTCCTGCCGGCCGCCTGGGCGTCACGGCAGATCTCCAGCGGGTTTTTCGACAGTTGCGGGGCGCTGGGCAGCCAGCCCATGCGAACGGCACGCAGGTTGTAGTCGATCTGGGTGCCGGTCCAGTCCTGGTCGGAAGCCAGGGGGGAGAGGATCTCGCGCATGGACAGCTTTTCATGACGCCACTGGCTGGAGTGGATGTAGAAGAAGGACGTGCTGTTCATGTGGCGGGGCGGACGATGCCAGTCCAGGGCAAAGGCCAGCGGTAGCCAGCCGGTTTGCGGGCGGAGCTTTTCCTGGCCCACATAGTGGGACCAGCCGCCGCCGCTCCGGCCGATGCAGCCGCACATCATCAGCATGTTGATGATGCCCCGGTAGTTCATGTCCATGTGGTACCAGTGGTTCATCGCCGCGCCGATGATGACCATGGAGCGGCCGTGGGTCCGGTGGGCGTTCTGAGCGAACTGCCGGGCCACGGTGATGACCTGATCCCGCTTCACGCCGGTGATGCGCTCCTGCCAGGCGGGGGTGTAGGGGATATCGTCATCATAGCTGGACGCTACGTTTTCACCCCCAAGGCCTCGATCGATGCCGTAGTTGGCGCAACTCAGATCGAACACCGTGGCCACCAGGGCCTCGTCGCCGTTGGCCAGTTTCACCCGCTTGACGGGGACGTGACGGACCTGGATCGGGTCGTGGTCGGTATGGGTGAAATGGGGATGACGGGAGCCGCCGAAGTAGGGGAAGGCCACCGCCGCGACGTCTTCCCGGTCATTGATCAGGGTCAGGGCCAGGGTGACGTCCTCACCGCTGGCGGCATCCTTGGGTTCCAGGTTCCAGCGCCCCGCCCCCGGACCCTTTTCACCCCAGCGAAAGCCGATGGAGCCGTTGGGTACCACCAGTGTTTTTCCTGCCGCGTCATAGGCCAGGGTCTTCCATTCCGGGTTGTTGTCCTGGCCCAGGCCGCCCTTGAGATCCGCGGCCCGCAGCATGCGACCGGCCACATGATGGTCTCCCCGGGATTCGAGCATCACCAGACAGGGCATGTCGGTCTTTTCCCGGACATACCCGGTGAAATAATCACTGGGATTGTCCAGGTGGAATTCCTTCATGATCACATGGCCCATGGCCATGGCCAGTGCCGCGTCCGTGCCCTGCTTGGGATGCAGCCACAGGTCGGCGAACTTGGAGGCCTCGGAGTAGTCCGGACAGACCACGACGATCTTGGTGCCGCGGTAGCGCGCCTCGGTCATGAAGTGGGCATCCGGGGTACGGGTCTGGGGAACATTGGAGCCCCACATCATCAGGAAGCCGGCGTTGTACCAGTCTGCGGATTCCGGCACATCCGTCTGTTCACCCCAGGTCTGGGGCGAGGAGGGGGGCAGGTCGCAGTACCAGTCGTAGAAGCTGCCGCAGGCACCGCCGATGAGGGACAAATAACGGGAGCCCGCCGCGTAGGACACCATGGACATGGCGGGGATGGGGGAGAAGCCGTAGATGCGGTCGGGGCCGTAGGCCTTGATGGTGTAGATGTTGGCGGCGGCGATCAGGGTGTTCACTTCCTCCCAGCGGCTGCGGACAAAGCCGCCCATGCCGCGGGCGGTCTTGTAGGCTCGGGCCTTGTCGGGATCTTCCACGATGCTGCGCCAGGCCTCCACCGGATCGGCATGCTCCGCCAGGGCTTTACGCCAGAGCTGCAGCAGGCGGCTGCGGATCAGTGGGTATTTCACCCGGTTGGCGCTGTAAAGGTACCAGGAGTAACTGGCGCCGCGGGCACAGCCGCGGGGCTCATGATTGGGCAACTCGGCACGGGTTTGCGGGTAATCCGTCTGCTGGACCTCCCAGGTCACCAGACCGTTCTTGACATAGACCTTCCAGCTGCAGGATCCGGTGCAATTGACGCCGTGGGTGGAGCGCACCACCTTGTCATGTTGCCAGCGTTTGCGATAACCGTCTTCCCAGCGCCGGTCTTCCCGGGTCACGCTGCCGTGTCCTTCGGAAAACGTGCTTTCGACTTTCTTGAAAAAGGTCAGCCTGTCCAGCAAATGACTCATGGGATATTCCTCCTGTGGCCGATGCCGTGATGGCGTTCATCGGCCCATTGCTGTGAAGCGTCCATGGCTTTCAAGGATTCTTCACATAGGCGTTGCGACGCAGGTAGAACCACCAGTTGAGCACCATGCACAGGGCATAGAAGACGGCGAAGCCGTACATGGCATTCTCGGGGGTGCCGGCGCGGATCTGCTCACCGATCACCATCGGGGCGACGAAGGCGCCGTAGGCGGCCACCGCCGAGGTCCAGCCCAGTACCGGACCGGCCTGTTCACGGTTGAAGATGATGCCGATGCTGCGGAAGGTGGAACCGTTACCGATGCCGGTGGCGGCGAAGATCAGGATGAACAGCAGCAAAAAGGGCAGGAAATACTGTTCCGGCGTGGGTGACTGATAGGCCAGCATCATGATGTAGCCTGCAGCCACCGAGGCCGCCACCATCACCCCGGCGATGATCTGGGTGACGATGGACCCGCCCATCCTGTCCGAGATCCAGCCGCCGACCGGGCGTACCAGGGCACCGACGAAGGGCCCCATCCAGGCATAGGTCATGGCCGAGGGTGCATTGGGATTGGCCACCCGCACCATCACGCCGTCGATCTCCACGGCACTGAAGCCGAAGATCACCGTGATGGACAGGGGCAAGGCCATGGAAAACCCGATGAAGGAACCGAAAGTGACGATGTAGAGGATCGTCATGGACCAGGTGTGCCTGTCCTTGAAAATGGCGAACTGGCGGGCCGAGTTCTGGCCGATCCGCCCCGGCGTGGCCCGCATCAGTCCCAGGGTGAGCAGGATGATGAGCAGCATGGCCAGCCACATGTTGAGGATGCCGAGCCCCGTGGGAGGCGGCAGATAGAGCCACAGCCCGATCCCGGCGGTGACAAAACCGATGGCATACAGCCCCAGAATGCGACTGAAGGCCGCCAGTGGGTGCCCCGGCTCGGGGGTGATGGGGCGCAGGTTGTTCATGCCGAACCAGGCGGCCATGACCAGGGGGGCGAGGATCACCACCCAGATGAAACCGGCATTCTGGATCCAGGTCTCGGTGCCGGCGGGGATACGCCCGATGAGGGTCCCGCTGTCGGACAGCAGGGTCATGGATCCCCCGGCGCCGATGAAGCCGAATAGGCCCACGGTCATGACCACCGGTATCAGGATCTGGGTGGTGGTGACGCCGAAGTTGCCCAGACCGGCATTCATGCCCAGGGCCAGCCCCTGACGGCTCTTGGGGAAGAAGGTGCTGATGTTGCTCATGGAGGCGGCAAAATTGCCGCCGCCGATGCCCGACAGGAAGGCCAGCAACTGGAATGCCCATAACGGGGTATCCTGGCTTTGCAGGGCCAGACCGGCGCCCAGGGCCGGCAGGATCAGCAGTGCCGAGGTCAGGAACAGGGTATTGCGTCCGCCCGCCAGGCGAATCATGAACGATGCGGGGATGCGCAGGGTGGCGCCGGTGAGACCGGCGATGGCGGTCAGGGCGAAGAGTTCGGCGGGTTCAAAAGGAAAACCCAGGTTGATCATCTGCACCGTGATCATGCCCCACATGGTCCAGATGGCGAAGGCACAGAGCAGATTGGGTATGGAGATCCAGAGATTTCGGTTGGCGATCCGTCGGCCCCGGGAGTCCCAGAAGGCCTTGTCTTCCACATTCCATTCCTTGATGTCGGCAGCCATGACTTGATCTCCCGAGGTTCATGCCTGGTCCGGTTGTGTGTCCGTCCGGGGGGGTGAGTGCCTTTCGGCAGTGCTTGTCGCCATGGGTTTGCGTTCGGTCCACCACATCCAGATCAGGGAGACGGCGGTGACGCCGAAGCAGAGCCACCAGACGATCTCGTTGAACTTGAAGATGTCCACCAGGACACCGAACATGATGGGCAGCAGAAAACCGCCTAGACCACCCACCAGGCCGACGGTGCCGGAGATGACGCCGATGTTGTTCGGGTATTCGTTGGAGATGTACTTGAACACGGAGGCCTTTCCCACGCCCCAGGCGATGCCGACGACGAACAGCAAGGCGGTGAACACCCACATGTCCAACTTGAGGGTCACATCCCATGCCTCGCCGTCGGTGCGGGGGATCACCATGCGGGTTTCGGGATAGGCCATGAAGAACAGACAGATCAGGCTGGACCACATGACCCACCAGGTGACCCGGTGGGGACCGAAACGGTCGGAAAGCCAGCCTCCGGCGGCCCGTATTACCCCGGAGGGCAGCACGAAGATGGCCGCCAGCAGGGCGGCCAGTTGGATCCCGACGCCGTATTCACTGATGTAGTAGCGGGTCATCCACAGCGATACACCCACATAGCCACCGAAAACCAGGGAGTAGTACTGGCAGTACTTCCAGACCTTGGGATCCTTGAGTGCGGAGAGCTGTTCACGGATGGTGATGGTCTTGGGGGCCAGGTGTTCCCTGGGTTCCCGGTAGGTGAGCAGCCAGTAGAGCAGGGCCATGATGGTCATCAAGATCGCGTAGACCTTGGGCACCATGGTCCAGCCGTAGATCACCACCAGGGTCGGGGCCACAAATTTGGTCACCGCGGCACCGGCGTTGCCGGCACCGAAGATGCCCATCGCAAACCCTTGGTGTCGACGGTCGAACCAGCGGGCGGTGGCGGAGATGCCCACCGCAAAGGAGCCGCCGGCCACGCCCACGAACAGCCCGGCAACGAGCATGGCCCAATATTGCTCCAGGGTGGACACCATCCATACTGGAACAATGGTGGACAGCATGAGCAGGGTGAACACGATCCGCCCACCGAAGCGGTCGGTGAGCATGCCCAGGGGCAGGCGGATCAGGGCACCGGTGAGGATGGGAGTAGCCACCAGAATGCCGAACTGCGTGTCGGTCAGTCCCAGTTCCTGCTGGATGGGGACACCGATCACCGAGAACATGGTCCACACCGCGAAGCACACGGTGAAGGCCATGGTATTCATGGTGACGGCGGAGATCTGCTGTCGAGACAAGGCCATGGAGCACCCCTCATCCATGAACCATCGGGCGCGGAAACGGCATCCGCGGGGAAGAGGCTTGCAGGCGCCATAAGCTCATGACGCTGTGTCATATAGGCTAGATGCCCCAGGTACTGTTTCAAGGGCGATCGGGATTCCCCGTGCGGAGAGATTGCCCTGAATCAACTCAGTATGCTTTTGTCTTGAAAATGGTTTTTCGTGTTCTAGAATCCTTGGCTGGGCTTGCCTTCATATGAGGTGACGAAAAGACAGCCTCTCAAAGAGCGCGGGGGGACGGGGTATCGGCGCAGGTGTTTTTCCAGGCAGGCCTGCAGTCTATACGATCTTGAACTCCTGACCTTTCCGGGAGGGCAGGGATGTTTCAGCAGCAGGCCTCCTCCACCCAGGTGAGCAGGGCCTGGGCGTCTTCATCGCCGCATGCCTCGAACAGTTCGCGGATCTGGTTGATGTTGGCGTGGATCAGGAACAGGTCGTCCGGTTTGGGGCCGGATTTCGGGTTGCGTTTGCCCAGGAAGTAGTCCCAGAAGGGAGACTGTTGGGCCGGATCGGCGGTGTATTCCTCGATCAGGCTCATGACCCGGCGGGCGTTGCCGTCGCAATCCAGGTCCTTGAAGCTGATGTAGCGGGCGTTGGCGGCGTCGGGGTGGAGATTGGGACGGGTCACGAACGGGCTCCTTGAATCGGTATTGTGCTGAGTATCAAGCAAGGAGCGAGCCAGTTTCTATGGATTTGTAAGTGCCTGTTAATATGACGGAATTGCCGGGGCAGGGCACAGGATGCGCGGGGGATTGTAGGGAATATGACAGGTTTTGGGCTTTTTGAGGCCCTCACCCCAGCCCCTCTCCCGCAGGCGGGAGAGGGGGTTTTTCGGCGCGACGGCCTCACAGCCGCCGGATCTTCTCCAGCTGGGTTTCCAGTTCCCGCAGGGTCGTTGCCATTTCGGCCACCCGCTCCCGCTCCTTGGCCACGACTTCGGCCGGGGCACGCTCCACGAAGCCCGCGTTGGCGAGCTTGCCCTCGCACTGGGCCAGGTTCTTCTGCACCTTGGCGATCTCCTTTTCCAGACGGGCGATTTCCGCGTCCTTGTCGATCAGGCCCGCCAGGGGGATCAAAAGGCGCATTTCACCCACCAGGGTCATGGCGGATTCCGGGGCCTCGGTGCCTTCCAGCCACTGTACCGACTCGGGCCTGGCCAGGAACCGGATGAAGCCCTGGTTGGCGGTGAAGCGGGCCTGGTCTTCCGGTTTCCAGTTGTCCAGCAGCACCGGCAGGGGCTTGCCGGGGGAGATGTCCATCTCGGCGCGGATGCGGCGCATGCCCAGGATGAAGGTCTTCACCCACTCGATTTCCTGTTCCGCGCCGGCATCCTTCAGGGCTTCCTCCACCACCGGGTAGGGGCGGTGCATGAGGGTGTCGCCGGTCACGCCGGCCAGCGGGGCCACCTGGCGCCAGATGGCCTCGGTGATGAAGGGCATCACCGGGTGCATCAGGCGCAGCAGGGTTTCCAGGACTTGCACCAGGGTACGGCGGGTGCCGCGGCGGGCGGCCTCGCTGCTGTCCTCGCCGGTGAGCACCGGCTTGCACAGCTCCAGGTACCAGTCGCAGTAGTCGTACCAGGTGAACTCGTACAGGGCCTTGGCCGCCAGGTCGAAGCGGTATTCCCCCAGTTGGCGATGGGTCTCGGCGATGGTGTCCTGCAGACGGGAGGTGATCCAGCGATCCGCCAGGGACAGTTCCACCGCGCCGCCGCAAAGGCCTGTGTCCTGGCCCTCGGTGTTCATGAGCACATAGCGGGCGGCGTTCCACAGCTTGTTGCAGAAGTTGCGGTAGCCTTCGATGCGGCCCAGGTCGAACTTGATGTCCCGGCCGCTGGAGGCCAGGGCCGCCAGGGTGAAGCGCAGGGCGTCGGTGCCAAACGCGGGGATGCCGTCGGGGAACTGTTTTTTGGTGGCCTGGGCGATGCGCTTTTCCATCTGCGGCTGCATCAGCCCGGTGGTGCGCTTGGCCAGCAGGTCTTCCAGGCTGATGCCGTCGATGAGGTCGATGGGGTCGAGCACGTTGCCCTTGGACTTGGACATCTTCTGGCCTTCCGCATCACGGATCAGGCCGGTGACGTAGACTTCCCGGAACGGCACGTCGCCCATGAACTTGAGGCCCATCATGATCATGCGGGCCACCCAGAAGAAGATGATGTCAAAGCCGGTGACCAGTACCGCAGTGGGGTAGAAAGTCTTGAGTTCCGGGGTCTGCTCCGGCCAGCCCAGGGTGGAGAAGGGCCACAGGGCGGAGCTGAACCAGGTATCCAGTACGTCCGGGTCCTGGGTCAGGCGTACCTCGTCCCCCAGCCGGTGCTTGCGGCGCACGGCGGCCTCGTCCTCGCCCACGTAGATGTTGCCGGCCTCGTCGTACCAGGCGGGGATGCGGTGACCCCACCAGATCTGGCGGGAGATGCACCAGTCCTCGATGTTGCGCATCCACTCGAAGTAGGTCTTGCTCCAGTTCTCGGGCACGAAGCGGATGCGGCCGTCCTCCACCGCCCGGATGGCGGGTTCGGCCAGGGGCGCGGCCTTCACGTACCACTGGTCGGTGAGGAAGGGTTCGATGACGGCACCGCTGCGGTCACCCCGGGGCACCATGAGCTTGTGATCGTCGATGCGCTCCAGCAGGCCCTGGGCCTCCAGGTCGGCGATGATCTGCCGACGGGCATCGAAGCGATCCAGGCCGCGGTAGGCTTCGGGCGCGGCATCGTTGATGCGGGCATCCACGGTGAAGATGTTGATCATGGGCAGATCGTGCCGGCTGCCCACGGCGTAGTCGTTGAAATCGTGGGCGGGGGTGATCTTCACGCAGCCGGAACCGAATTCCGGGTCCACGTAGTCGTCGGCGATCACGGGGATCTCGCGGCCGGTGAGGGGCAGGGTGACGGTTTTGCCGATGAGGTGGCGATAGCGCTCATCCTCCGGATTCACCGCCACGGCGGTATCCCCCAGCATGGTTTCCGGGCGGGTGGTGGCCACCACCAGATGACCGGAGCCGTCGCTCAGGGGGTAGCGCAGGTGCCAGAGCTTGCCCTGTTCTTCCTCGGAGATGACCTCCAGGTCGGAAACGGCGGTGTGCAGCACCGGGTCCCAGTTCACCAGGCGCTTGCCGCGATAGATCAGGCCTTCCTCGTACAGGCGCACGAAGACCTCGGTCACCGCCCGAGACAGGCCGGCATCCATGGTGAAACGCTCCCGGTGCCAGTCGATGGAGGTGCCCAGGCGACGCAGCTGTTGCTGAATCTGGTTGCCGGAGTGGTCCCGCCATTCCCAGACCTTGTCGAGGAATGCCTCCCGGCCCAGATCATGGCGGGACTGGCCGTTCCGGGCCAGCTGGCGTTCCACCACCATCTGGGTGGCGATGCCCGCATGGTCGGTGCCGCCCTGCCAGAGGGTGTTGTCGCCCCGCATCCGGTGGTAGCGGATGAGGGTATCCATCAGGGTGTCCTGGAAGGCGTGCCCCATGTGCAGGGTGCCGGTGACGTTGGGCGGCGGCAGCATGATGCAGTAGGGCGTGCCCTCGCCCGCGGGAGCGAACCAGCCGCGGCCCTCCCATTCCTGGTAGATGGCTTGCTCGATGGCGTGGGGGTCGTAAGTCTTGTCCATGGTGCCTGTGTCTGGGTGCGGGCGAAAGTGGCGGATTATATGATGCTTTTCGGTGGGAGTGGTCATCCCAGCGGGTGGTGGTGCAGGTCGCAGCCGTGTTCCCGGTAGTAGCGGAAACGGTCGCGCCCGGCCTGTTTCACCACGGGGTCCTCGTTGACGATTTCCGCCACCCGGGCAAAGCCTTCGTAGCCTTCGGGCACGGTGTCGGCCAGGTTCAGCAGCAGATCCCGGGCCGTGGGTGGGACCCGGTCATGGCCGATGCTCACCGGCATGTCCGGATCCTGGGGGTTGATCCCGTGGGGGATGAAGGCATCGTCCCGGAAGGTCCACAGCAGCTCATCCAGTTGCCGTGACAGGCCGGGGGAACCGGTATGCACGTGCACCCGGTGCCCCAGCCCGAAGGCCTTTTGGATCAGCCGGCAGGTGATGGCCAGGCGGGCCTGGGGCTGGTCGCTCTTGATGGTGTAAAAATCGACTCGGGTCATGGTGTGAGCCGCGGGGCGCCGTCTAGTCCTTCACCCGGCTGGCCAGGAACTGCATCAGCAGCGGCACCGGACGTCCGGTGGCCCCCTTTTCCTTGCCGCTCTTCCAGGCCACCCCGGCGATGTCCAGGTGGGCCCACTTGTACTTCTTGGTGAACCGGGACAGGAAACAGGCCGCGGTGATGGTGCCGGCCGGTCGGCCGCCGATGTTGGCCATGTCGGCGAAGTTGCTCTTGAGCTGTTCCTGGTATTCATCCCACAGGGGCATTTCCCAGGCCCGATCGCCGCTGTGCCTGCCCGCGGCCAGCAGTTCATTGATCAGCGGACCATGGTTGCCCAGTACCGCCGAGGCCTGATGGCCCAGGGCGATGATGCAGGCGCCGGTGAGTGTGGCCAGGTCCACCACCACGTCCGGATCGAAGCGTTCCACATAGGTCAGGGCGTCACACAGCACCAGACGGCCCTCGGCGTCGGTGTTGAGAATCTCCACCGTTTGTCCCGAGAGGGTGGTGACGATATCGCCGGGCTTGGTGGCCTTGCCGTCGGGCATGTTTTCGGCGGCGGCGATGACACCGATGATGTTCATGGGCAGGCGGAGTTCGGCCACGGCCTTCATGGTGCCCATGACCGCCGCCGCGCCGCCCATGTCGAACTTCATCTCGTCCATGGCCTCGCCGGGTTTGATGGAGATGCCGCCGGTGTCGAAGGTGATGCCCTTGCCCACCAGGACCACCGGCTTGTCGCCCTTTTTACCGCCCCGGTAGTCCATGACGATGAGTTTCGCCGGCTGTTCGGACCCTCGGGAGACCGCCAGCAGGGCGCCCATGCCCAGCTTCTCCATCTCTTCCTCGTCCAGCACTTCCAGCTTCAGGTCCTTGTAGGCCTTTTTGAGCTGTCGGGCCTGTTCCGCCAGGTGGGTGGGGGTGCAGACGTTGCCGGGACGGTTGGCCAGATCCCGGGTCAGGGCCATGCCCAGGGCGGTGGCCGAGGCCCGGGCCATGGCATTGGCGCCGGCTTCCAGGTCCTTGGCGTCCGCCACGTTGAGGACCATGCGCTTGAGGGCGAGCGGGTCGGACTTCTTGCCGCTCTTGAATTCGTCGAATCGGTAAAGGCCGTCTTCCACCACCAGCACGCTCTGTACCAGCTTCCATTCCAGGTCATGTCCCTTGACCGGCAGATCCGTGAGATAATTATGCACTTGGTCGGCACCGGTCCGGCGCAGGGCGCCCACCATGGCGGCGGTGACCTGGCGGAAGGCGGCTTCGCCGAACTCCCGTTCCTTGCCGCAGCCGATCAGCAAAATCCGGTCCGCCAGATCATTGGGGACATGATGCAGCCACAGGCACTGCCCGCGCTCGCCGTCCATGTCGCCCCGCTTGACCAGGGCGCTGATGGCGCCGCCGGTGGCCTCGTCCAGGGCCTTGGCGGCGGCGGAGAGCTTCCGGCGCTCGAACACCCCTGCGATGATGCAGGCGCTGCGCTGTTGTGCGGGATGGGTGCTTTCGACTGTGAATTCCATGCCGTTCCTCGGGAGAAACTGGGTGGGGGATGGTGAGGGCAGGGCAAGGGCCGTGCTCATCAGCCTGCCCATGACTGACAAGAGTTTATCCATTCTATGGAAAATCCGTTCTCTTCACCAACAGGCGCCCGGGGCGCCGGGGCCGCGGTGACGGCATGCGCCTGAAGGTGCTCGACCGTTATCTGGTCCGGGAGATGCTGTTCACCCAGCTTGCCGTGACCCTGGTGCTGCTGCTGATCATCATGGGCGGCGTGCTGGCCCGGCTGCTACGGGAGGCGGCCGAGGGCCGCATTCCCGGCGATGTGCTGCCCCCCATCCTGATCCTTGGCACGTTCAACGGGCTAATCCTGCTGTTGCCCGTCTCGTTGTTCCTGGCGCTGATGCTCTCCCTGGGACGACTCTACAAGGACAGCGAGATGGCCGCTCTGATGGCCTCCGGGGTGGGGTACGGGCGCCTGTACAGGACCATTCTCATCCTGGCCCTGCCGCTGACCCTGATCCTGGCCTTCCTGTCCCTGTTCGTGTCGCCCCAGACCTCCCTGATGGTGGACCAGATCCGTGCCGAAGCGAGTCAGCGCTCCGACCTCATGGGTGTCACGCCGGGCCGGTTCACCCGCGCCGGTTTCGGCGGTGTGGTGCTGTTCGTGGAGTCCTTCGCCGATGAGCGCCGCACCATGAACAACGTTTTCATCCAGCGCCGCATGGGTGACCGGACCGAGGTGGTGGTGGCGCGCACCGCCACCCAACAGGTGGACCCGGTGTCGGGACAGCGTTTTCTGGTCCTGCGGGATGGTTATCGCTACGAGGGCAGTCCGGGGGATCTGGATTTTCGCATCATCGAATTCAAGACCCATGGGGTGAGGATGCCCGAGCCCGATGCCGTGTCGGTGCGCAACCGCACGGATAACGTGCCCACCCTGACGCTGCTGGGTTCGGAGCGTCTGGATTACCGGGCCGAACTGCAATGGCGGCTGGCCGCGCCCATCTCCATGCTGCTGCTGGCCCTGGTGGCCCTGCCGCTGTCCTATACCTCGCCCCGTCAGGGGCGCTTTGCCAAGCTGGCCCTGGGGGTGGCGGTTTATGTGGTGTATGCCCAGTTGCAGATCATGGCCCAGTCCTGGTACGCGGACGGGGTTTCCCCACCCTGGTTGGGGATGTGGTGGGTACATGTCCTGGTGGGGATATTGCTCATTTATCTGCTGGTGCATCGCTACGGCCTGCGCTGGCTGATGATCGCCTGGCGCCGCCGGGAGGTGCCGGCATGATGATCCTGCGTCTGTACATCGCCCGTCAGGTGATCGGCGGCACCCTGCTGGCCTTGTTGGTGCTGACCGCGCTGGATGTGGCTTTCACCTTCATCGGCGAACTGGATGACGTGGGGCAGGGGGCCTATGGCTGGATCCAGGCGGTGACCTATACGGCACTCACCATCCCCCGCCGTCTCTACGAACTGTTTCCCACCGCGGTGCTGCTGGGCACCCTGCTGAGTCTGGGCACTGCCGCCGAGAACAGCGAACTCACCGCCATGCGGGCGGCCGGGCTGTCCGTTTACCGCATCGTCATCGCCGTGTTGCAGGCCGGACTGGTCATGATGCTGGCGGCGGTGCTGCTGGGAGAGGTGGTGGCACCGGCCGCGGAGCGTCAGGCCCAGAGCCTGCGCACCTTCTCCCATTCCGACCAGGTTCATGTGGGCAGTGGCGGCCTTTGGGCCAGGGATGGCGACCGCTTCCTGAATGTCCGCACCATCATGCCCGGATTGCGGCTGCAGGATCTGCGCATCTACCGGTTCGACGACACCGGACGCTTGGTGGAGTCGGTCCAGGCCGGCCAGGCCCGCTACCGGGAAGGTGTCTGGGTCATGGAGGACGTGGTGCGCAGTCGCATCTCGTCCACGGGCATCCAGGCGGAACGGGTGGCCATGGAACGGTGGGAGCGGTTGCTGGCCCCCGAGCTGTTTGACGTCATCGTGGTGGAGCCCAGGCAGATGTCCGCCTGGGCGCTGGCCCGCTACATCACCTATCTGCGGGAGAATAACCTGGAGTCGGCCCCCTACGAGCTGGCCTTCTGGTCCCGCTTCACCACCCCGTTGTCCAGTCTGGTGATGCTGCTGCTGGCGATACCTTTCATCTTCGGTTCCCTGCGCACCGGCGGTGCGGGGCAGCGACTGTTCATCGGCATCCTGATCGGGGTGGGATTCCACCTGCTCAACCGGACCCTCAACCATATGGGGCTGGTGTACGGGATTCCCCCCTTCCTCAGCGCCGTGCTGCCGCTGACGGTATTCCTGCTGGTGGCCCTGTGGGCCTTGCGACGGGTGCGTTAGCCGTTCAAACCCCGGTTTTCTTGTGATCCGGCAGGCGCACCAGGCGGGTGTCCGACAGCAGGTCGTGCAGCATCAGCTTCTGCGGGTGGCGCCAGGTCCAGACCAGACCGGCGGCCACCACCACCAGCACGCCCAGCGCCACCGGCCACAAGCCGGTGCGCCAAGCCTGGAGACCGACGAGGATCACCACCCACTGCAGCAGGGCCACCAGGAAACGGCGCATGGCGTGCATCCAGGTCACGGCCTGCCCCCGCCGGCCCACCAGCTGAATGCGCCAAGTCTGCATGGCCAGGGACACACCTCCCCGGGTCCAGAACCAGCCGAAATAGAGAAAGGCCACGCACAGGGTGAACAGGGTGAACAGCGGGAACAGGGGGTGTTCCTCGGTGAGACCGGTCAGCAAGGTGGCGCCCAGCGCGGTCAGCATGAGTACGGCCAGGAGCAGCATGCTCTCATAGACGATGCAGGCCAGGCGGCGCAGGATGCCGATGGGCTGGAGGGGGGCGGATGTCTGGGCGTCGGTCATGGCAAGTTCCGGCTGCGTCGGTGCGTGTCTTGGGGGATGGATGAAGCCGCGGGATGGGCGGGCATTATAGCCCCGGTCGCGGGCTTTTCAGCAAAGCACCCGGCGCGGTCTTATACTCGTGGGAGGTCGGTGGATGACCGGATCCCCCGCCATTGGCATGCGATGAGGACCCCATGAGCGAAGAACAGAGTCAGGAACGGCGTCATTTTCATCGGGTCAGCTTCAAGGGCGTGGCCTACATGACCCTGGAGTCGCCGGACGAAACCCCGGTGGAACTGGTGGATCTCTCCCTGCAGGGGGTGCTTGTGCGAACTGCCCGGCCCATGCCCCAGCGGCGCCTGGGTGAATATGCCTATCTGCGGGTGCCCCTGGCCGAGGAACTGGACATTCTGCTCATGGTGCAATTGCAGCGTATCGAAGGTCGGGATCTGGGGCTTAGGATCACCCAGATGGAACTGGAGAGTGCCCAGCACCTCAAACGTCTGGTAGAGCTCAATTTGGGTGACCAGTCTCTATTGGAGCGTGACCTGGCCGCACTGTACGAGGTCCATTCGTCGTGACAACCATGATCCGATCCTTCCGTTCGTCCCGATCATTCCCGGCCCGGCTGATGCTGTGGTTTCTGCTGCTGTGCCTGGGGGGCGGGCTGGCCTTCGTGACTCAGGCACAGGAGGGACGGATCGCCCTGATCCTGAATGTGGAGGGCGCCATCGGGCCGGCCACCAGCGATTATTTCGTGCGTGGACTGGAGAAGGCACGGGAGCGCAATGCCGAGGTGGTGGTGGTTCGCATGGACACCCCCGGCGGTCTGGATACCGCGATGCGCGACATGATCAAGGGCATTCTGTCCTCGCCCGTTCCCGTGGTCACCTATGTGTCGCCTTCCGGTGCCAGGGCGGCCAGCGCCGGCACCTATC
Organism: Ectothiorhodospira shaposhnikovii; assembly: GCF_022227765.1. Classification (GTDB taxonomy): domain Bacteria; phylum Pseudomonadota; class Gammaproteobacteria; order Ectothiorhodospirales; family Ectothiorhodospiraceae; genus Ectothiorhodospira. The sequence goes on from NZ_JAJMLZ010000001.1 coordinate 417,705, forward strand.
TGCTCTATGCCAGCCACATTGCCGCCATGGCCCCCGCCACCAATCTGGGTTCGGCCACGCCGGTGCAGGTGGGCGGGATGCCGGGCATGCCCGACGAGCCCCAGGAGCGGCCTGGGGGCGAGTCCGACCAACGCCTGGATGTGACGGCAGACGACGGGACCGCGGATGAGGTACGGGAATCGGATGCCGCGGAGACCGAGGCCAAGGAGGAAGCCAAGCCGCAGCCGCGCCGTGGCGCCACGGCCATGGAGCGCAAGGTGCTGGAGGACGCGGTGGCCTACATCCGCGGACTGGCGGAGCTGCGGGGGCGCAATGCGGACTGGGCCGAGGAGGCCGTGCGCGAAGCGGTCAGCCTGACCGCCAGCGATGCCCTGGAAAAGAACGTCATCGACGTGGTGGCCGAAAGTCTGGAGGATCTGCTCGGCCAGATCCATGGCCGGGTGGTCAAGCTGGAGGTGGGCGAACGTGAGCTCAACACCGAAAACCTGCAGCTGGTGGAGCTGGAACCCGACTGGCGCACCCGCCTGCTGGCAGTGATCACCAATCCCAATATTGCCTATATCCTGATGTTGGTGGGCATCTACGGCATCATCTTCGAGCTGGCCAACCCCGGCAATATCTTCCCCGGGGTGGTCGGGGCCATCTGTCTGGTACTGGCCCTGTACGCCTTCCAGGTACTGCCCATCAATTATGCCGGTCTGGCCCTGATCTTCCTGGGCATCGTCTTCATGATCGCCGAGGCCTTCCTGCCCAGTTTCGGCATTTTGGGCTTCGGTGGCATCGCCGCCTTCGTGGTAGGGTCCATCATCCTGGTGGACGAGGCCAACCTGCATATCTCCTTGCCCCTGGTGGGCGGCACCGCCCTGGTCTCCGCCGCCTTCCTGATGTGGGTGCTGGGCAAGCTGGTGGGTATCCGCAGCCGTCAGGTCACCACCGGCCGGGAAGAGCTCATCGGCGCCACCGGCACCGTCATGAAGCATTTTTCCGGCGGCAGCGGCCGGGTCTGGGTGCATAGTGAATCCTGGCTGGCTCGTTGCGATGTGCCCCTGGCCAAGGGAGACACCGTCCATGTCAAGTCCATCGACGGACTGACGCTGACCGTCGAGCCCGTCTCCGACAAGACCATCACGACAGGAGCTGTTACATCATGATCACCGCGCTATTGGTCCCGCTGGGCCTGATTCTCGGCTTTCTGGTGATGTCCATCCGGATTCTTCCGGAGTATGAACGGGGCGTCATCTTCTTTCTGGGACGATTTCAGTCGGTCAAGGGACCGGGTCTGATCATCGTCATTCCCGGCATTCAACAGATGGTCCGGGTGGACCTTCGGGTCATCACCCTGGACGTGCCCAGCCAGGACGTGATCTCCCAGGACAACGTCACGGTGCGGGTGAACGCGGTGCTCTATTTCCGGGTGGTGGACCCGGCCAAGGCCATCATCCAGGTGGAGGATTATTACAACGCCACCAGCCAGCTGGCCCAGACCACGCTGCGTTCCGTGCTGGGCAAGCATGATCTGGATGAAATGCTGTCGGAGCGGGACAAGCTCAACGACGACATCCAGAGCATCCTGGATTCCCAGACCGATGCCTGGGGCATCAAGGTGGCCAACGTGGAGATCAAGCACGTGGATCTCAACGAAACCATGATCCGTGCCATTGCCCGGCAGGCGGAGGCCGAGCGTGAACGTCGGGCCAAGGTGATCCACGCCGAAGGGGAACTGCAGGCGGCGGTGAAGCTGACCGAGGCCGCCGACATCATTGCCCGCAGCCCTCAGGCCCTGCAGTTGCGCTATCTGCAGACCATGAGCGACATGACCAACAAGAACGCCTCCACCGTCATCTTCCCGTTCCCGATGGACCTGGTAAGCGCCTTCAAGGATCTGCTGGGGGATGGACTTCCCCGGGTGGTGGAGAAGAAAACCGAGGACAAGGGTTGATTCGTGGCGGAAGGACTCAAGGATCAGCCGGTCATCGACCGGTTTCTCGACACACTATGGATGCAGGAAGGCCTGAGTCAGCACACCCTGGCGGCCTACCGGGCCGATCTGAGCGGTCTGGCCCGATATCTGGAGATGGAAGGTATCTCCCTGGCCGACGCGGACCGGGGGCGATTGCTGGCCTATCTGGCCCTGCGCCTGGAGGCCGGGGCCAAGCCGCGGAGCCTGGCGCGGTTGCTGTCCACCCTGCGTCGTTTCTACGGCTCTTTGCTCCAGGCCGGCCAGATCCGGGATGATCCCACCGCCCGTATCGATGCCCCCCGGCTGGGGCGGCCGTTGCCCGATACCCTGACCGAGGCGGAGGTGGAGGCCCTGCTGGCCGCCCCGGACGTGGAGGACACCAACGGTCTGCGCGACCGGGCCATGCTGGAGGTGCTTTACGCCACCGGGCTGCGGGTCTCGGAGTTGGTGGGGCTGCGGCTGGGACAGGTGAGCCGTCGTCATGGGGTGGTACGTACCCTGGGCAAGGGCGGCAAGGAGCGGCTGGTCCCCCTGGGGGAGGAATCCATGGACTGGCTGGAACGTTATCTGGCGGAGGGCAGGCCGGCACTGATGCAGGGCCATGGTCAGTCGGAGGCCCTGTTCGTCACCCGTCGGGGCGAGGGCATGACCCGGCAGGCCTTCTGGTACCTGATCAAGCGCCATGCGCAAAGCGCGGGCATCCGTAAGCACCTCTCGCCCCATACCCTGCGTCACGCCTTTGCCACCCACCTGCTCAATCATGGGGCGGATCTGCGGGTGGTGCAGATGTTGCTGGGCCATTCCAGCCTCTCCACGACCCAGATCTATACCCATGTGGCCACGCAGCGGCTCAAGGATCTGCACGCCGTCCATCATCCCAGGGGGTGAACCCACCACCGGTTCCCGTTACCATGGCCCCCCTTTGATGAATCTCATGTCTTGCCAGGGGATCGAATGGCGCCGTGCCTTGTCTTACCCTGACAGCGTTGCGATTTGCAGTGATCGCCAAACACCACCAAAGAGTCATCTACATGTACAGATACGGTCTTTCGCTTGTCCTCGTTATCCTGCTGGCGGTGCCGGCCATGGCCGGTGCCGACGCCCAGATCCAGCGACAGCTCAAGGAGCGGGTCTCCCTGCTGGTGCCCAATGCCGAACCCACCAGCATCCTGGAAACGCCGGTGAAGGGACTCTATGAGGTGAGATACGGGGCTCAGCTGTTCTACATCAGCGCGGATGGCCGGTATGTCCTGGATGGTGAGCTGGTGGAACTGGACACCCGGCGCAGCCTGACGGCGGCATCCCGCTCCTTGGGGCGGCGCGAGATGCTGACCGAAATGGATGAAGCCGGCATGGTGGTCTATGCCCCCAAGGGCAGGACCGAGCATGTCATCACCGTGTTCACCGATGTGGATTGCCCCTATTGCCGCCGCCTGCATGAAGAAGTGCCGGCGCTGACCGAGCAGGGGGTCAAGGTGCGTTATGCCATGTTCCCCCGTTCCGGCGAGGGCAGCCCCACCTTCCGCAAGATGGTGGGTATCTGGTGTGCCGATGACCGCGCCAAGGCCATGGATCAGGTCAAGGACGGCAAGAATGTCACGGAAAAGACCTGTGACACGCCGGTCATGGAACACGTCATCATGGGGCAGATGATGGGCATCAACGGCACTCCGGCCATCCTGCTGGAAAGCGGCGACCTGATCCCCGGCTATCGTCCGGCCGGCGACATCATGGAAATGATCCGGCACGTGAAAGCCGCGGCCCAGTGATCCTTTTCTCATCCCCACCCATCTCCACGGGGGAGATGGGTGGGTGTGGGAGCGGTCCTGCCGGGATCAGTACATCAGCGCCATCATCCTGCGCCGATACTCGTTCACCAGTGGGTGTCTTGCCCCCAGCAGTTCGAATGCCGCCAGCAGGCCCTTGTGGCCGGCATCGTCACCATACTTGCGGTGCTTGCGCATGAGCTGGAGCAACTTCTCCAGTCCGGCCTGATGCTCTCCCTTGAGGATCAACGCGCAGCCCAGTCGATGTAGGGCGTCCGGGTCATCCGGATCGGTTGCCAGTCTTTTTTCCAGCGCCGACAGGGTTTCCGGTTGCCCGACCGCCCGCGCAAAATGGAGTCGGGCTTCCAGCAAGCGCACCGCCTCCTGTTCATACAGATCCATGGGCAGGGTCTTGATGGCGGTTTCCGCCTCATCCGCCCGTCCGGCCTGCATCAGGGCGTCAGCCAGGTCGATCTTCAGTGCCTGCCGGTCAGGATGACCTTGCAGCGCCTCCTCCAGCAGAGTCACCGCCCGGGTCGCGTCCCCCGCCGCCAGGGCTGCTTGCGCCGCCTCCCGCTCGGCCGCCTCGGGGCCGGGCAGGTATTTTTCCAGTTGGGCACGAATGGCGGATTCGGGCTGCATGCCCATGAACTGATCCACCGGCCTGCCGTCCCGGTAGAAGATCACCGTCGGGATGCTGCGCACGCCGTGCTCCATGGCCAGTCCCTGTTCCCGGTCACTGTTCACCTTGGCCAGCACGAACTTGCCGCCATATTCCTCCGCCAGTCCCGAGAGCAGGGGCAGCAGCATCTTGCAGGGCTGGCACCAGTCGGCCCAGAAGTCCACCAGCACCAAGTGTTCGCGGGAACCTTCGATCACCACTTGCTGGAAGTCGGCTTCCGTGACATCGACGATGAAGGGAGAAAGGCTCATGGGTAGAAGATCCTGTGGTTGTAGGTAGGGGGTGACCCATTGTGATGAGGTTTCCAGGCTGACAGACCCATCGGCTGTCACGTCATTCCCGCGTAAGCGGGAATCCAGTTAAGGACTGAAAGCGCTGGGCTCCCGCTTTCGCGAAAGTGACGGCAAAGGCTTTGGTCACTGCCTCCTTCCCATTGTTGGGGCTCCCGCCGTCCCGTTTCAAGGGGTGTTCCCGCCGCGCGCTTGTAACTTGTTGTGATGTTTCATACATTAGGCGCGCCTTTGCAGCCGGAAGTATTGCGCATGAGCGCCAGTTCCTATACCGCCTCAGATATCGAAGTCCTCTCCGGACTGGACCCGGTGCGCAAGCGCCCGGGCATGTATACCGACACCACCCGGCCTAATCACATGGCCCAGGAGGTGATCGACAATTCCGTGGACGAGGCCCTTGCCGGCCACGCCGGACGCATCGACGTGGTGCTCCACGGCGATGGTTCCCTGTCGGTCAGCGACGACGGCCGCGGCATGCCCGTGGACCTGCACCCCAAGGAAAAGCGTCCCGGGGTGGAGGTGATCCTGGGTACCCTGCACGCGGGCGGCAAGTTCTCCAACAAGAGCTACAAGTTCTCCGGCGGCCTGCACGGGGTGGGTGTCTCCGTGGTCAATGCCCTGTCCCTGAAGCTGGAAGTCTGGATCCGTCGTGACGGCAAGGAACATCACATGGCCTTTGCCGACGGTCACAAGCTCAGTGATCTGAAGGTGGTGGGGGAGGTGGGTCGCCGCAACACCGGCACCATGCTGCGCTTCTGGCCCGATCCCAAATATTTCGACAGCCCGAAATTCTCGGTGCCCCGGCTCAAGCACGTGCTGCGGGCCAAGGCGGTGCTCTGTCCCGGTCTGGCCATGTCCTTCCATGACGAGGTCACCGGCGAGCACTGTGACTGGCGTTACGAGGCGGGCCTGAAGGACTACCTCATGGAGGCGCTGCAGGGGGCGGAGACCTTGCCCGAAGAGCCCTTCATGGGCAGCATCTCCGGCGACACCGACGCCGCGGACTGGGCCGTGGTCTGGCTGCCGGAGGGTGGCGAGGGCGTGGCCGAGAGTTATGTGAACCTGATCCCCACCGCCCAGGGCGGCACCCATGTGAATGGTCTGCGCACCGGCCTGACCGACGCGGTGCGGGAATTCTGCGAGTTTCGCAATCTGATTCCCCGGGGCGTCAAGCTGGCTCCCGAGGATGTCTGGGACGGGGTGTCCTACATCCTGTCTTTCAAGATGCTCGATCCCCAGTTCGCCGGGCAGACCAAGGAGCGCCTGTCCTCCCGGGAGGCGGCACCGTTCGTGTCCGGCGTGGTCAAGGACAGTTTCAGCCTGTGGTTGAACCAGCATCCGGCGGCGGGGGAGCGCATCGCCGAACTGGCCATCTCCTCGGCCCAGCGTCGGCTGCGGGCGGGCAAGAAGGTGGTGCGCAAGAAGGTGACCCAGGGGCCGACCCTGCCCGGCAAGCTGGCCGACTGCGCGGCCCAGGATCTGGCGCGGACCGAACTGTTCCTGGTGGAAGGGGATTCCGCCGGCGGCAGCGCCAAGCAGGCCCGCGACCGGGAGTTTCAGGCCATCATGCCCCTGCGGGGCAAGATCCTCAACGCCTGGGAGGTGGATCCGGATCAGGTGCTGGGTTCCCAGGAGATTCATGACATCAGCGTGGCCATCGGCGTGAATCCCGGATCCGCGGACCTGAAGGACCTGCGTTACGGCAAGATCTGCATCCTGGCGGACGCGGACTCCGACGGTGCCCACATCGCAACCCTGCTGTGTGCCCTGTTCCTGCGTCATTTCCGTCCGCTGGTGGCCCAGGGTCGGGTGTACGTGGCCATGCCGCCCCTGTTCCGCATCGACGTGGGCAAGGAGATCTTCTATGCCCTGGACGAGGAGGAAAAGCAGGGGGTGCTGCAACGCATTGCGGCGGAGAAGAAGAAGGGCAAGGTGGCGGTGACCCGGTTCAAGGGTCTGGGCGAGATGAACCCGTTGCAGTTGCGGGAGACCACCATGGCCCCGGATACCCGGCGTCTGGTCCAGCTCACCCTGGATGAGGGGGATGGGACCGATGCCCTGCTGGACATGCTGCTGGCCAAGAAGCGGGCGGCGGACCGCAAGGGCTGGCTGGAGCACAAGGGCCACCTGGCCGAAGTGATCTGAGTGATTCAGAGTGCCGCACCCAGTGCGGGACTCACACGGAAACAGGAGCTTGAAATGGCAACACCCATCGGATTCGGAAAGCGTCTGGCGCTGGTCCTGCTCAGTTTCGCGGGCATCATCATGGCCATGGTGGGCATCATGGAACTGGCCACCGCCGGCATGGGGGGACTCTATCCTCCGGCCTGGCGCTTCCCGGGTTACGCCTGGATACTCACCGTGGGCGGCTATCTGCTGATGATCCCCATGGGCTGGCTGTACCTGCGGGACATGAAGTCCGAAGAGGACTGAAGCTTCCCGATTCCTTGCCCGCAATCGACGGACATTCATGAGCCATTACGATCTGAACCTGGAAGGCGTCGAACGCCTGCCGCTCAAGACCTTTACCGAAAAGGCGTACCTGGACTACTCCATGTACGTCATCCTGGACCGTGCCCTGCCCCACGTGGGGGACGGGCTCAAACCCGTGCAGCGACGCATCATCTACGCCATGAGCGAGCTGGGCCTGTCCGCCGTCTCCAAGCACAAGAAGTCCGCCCGTACCGTGGGGGACGTGCTGGGCAAGTTTCATCCCCATGGGGATTCTGCCTGCTATGAGGCCATGGTGCTGCTGGCCCAGCCCTTCTCTTCCCGCTATCCCTTCGTGGACGGCCAGGGCAACTGGGGGTCGCCGGACGATCCCAAGTCCTTTGCCGCCATGCGCTATACCGAGGCGCGATTGTCCCCCTATGCCCAGCTGCTGCTGTCGGAACTGGGGCAGGGGACCGCCGACTGGGTGCCCAACTTCGACGGCACCCTGGAAGAGCCCCGGGTCCTCCCCGCCCGTCTGCCCAACGTGCTGCTCAACGGCGGCACCGGCATCGCCGTCGGCATGGCCACGGACATCCCGCCCCATAATCTCAGGGAAGTGGCCGCCGCCTGCATCCACCTGCTGGCCCATCCCGAGGCCTCGGTGGAGGATCTGTGCCGCCATGTCCAGGGGCCGGACTTTCCCACCGAGGCGGAGATCATCACCCCCCGCCGGGAACTGGTGGCCCTGTACCGCACCGGTAACGGCAGTCTGCGCATGCGTGCCCGTTATGAACGGGAAAACGGCGACATCATCATCACGGCCCTGCCTCATCAGGTCTCCGGGGCCAAGGTACTGGAACAGATCGCCGCCCAGATGAACGCCAAGAAACTGCCGATGGTGGAGGATCTGCGGGATGAGTCGGACCATGAGCATCCCACCCGACTGGTGATCACACCCCGCTCCAACCGGGTGGACATCCCGGGTCTCATGGCCCACCTGTTCGCCACCACGGATCTGGAGCGCAGTTATCGGGTGAACCTGAACGTCATCGGTCTGGACGGTCGGCCCCAGGTGAAAAACCTGGTCCAGCTCCTGACCGAGTGGCTGTCCTTCCGTACCGAGACCGTGCGTCGCCGCCTGCAGTGGCGCCTGGACAAGGTGGAAAAGCGGCTGCACATCCTGGCGGGGCTGTTGATCGCCTATCTGAATATCGACGAGGTGATCCGCATCATTCGCGAGCACGACGAGCCCAAGCCGGTGCTGATGGAACGCTTCGGACTCACCGATGCCCAGGCCGAAGCCATCCTGGAACTCAAGCTGCGCCATCTGGCCAAGCTGGAGGAAATGAAGATCCGCGGTGAGCAGGACGAGTTGTCCCGGGAGCGTGACCAGTTACGGGCCATCCTGGGCTCCGGCGAACTGCTCAGGAACCTGGTGCGTGACGAGATCGCCGCCGACGCGGAGAAGTTTGGTGATGATCGTCGCTCCCCCATCGTCGAGCGGGCCGCCGCCCAGGCCCTGGACGAGTCGGCCCTGATCCCCTCGGAGCCATTGACCGTGGTGCTCTCCCGCATGGGCTGGGTGCGCGCCGCCAAGGGCCATGAAGTGGATGCCGCCGGACTCAGTTACAAATCCGGTGACGGCTTTTTGTCCGCTTCCCCCGGACGCAGCAATCAGCAGGCGGTGTTCATCGATTCCACCGGTCGCACCTATGCCCTGGCCGCCCATACCCTGCCGTCGGCGCGAGGGCAGGGGGAGCCCCTATCCGGGCGTCTGTCCCCACCGGACGGTGCCCGCTTTGTCGGCGTGATGATGGGGGCGCCGGACGATCTCTACCTGCTGGCCACCGATCACGGCTACGGCTTCATCTGCACCTTGGAAGACATGATTTCCCGCAACCGGGGAGGCAAGGTGGTGCTGATGGTACCGGAGGGGGCCAACGTGCTGCCGCCGGTCCGGATTCGGGATCTGGAGCGTCAGCGTCTGGCGGCAGCCACCAGTGATGGCTATCTGCTGGTCACGGTCCTGTCGGACCTGCCCCGGATGGCCCGGGGCAAGGGCAACAAGATCATCAGCATCCCCCCGGCCCGTCTCAAGGCGAGGGAGGAATGGATGGTGGAACCGGCCCTGGTAGCGGAGGGCGAGGTGCTCAATGTGGTGGCCGGCAAAAAGTTCAAGGCGGTGAAGGGACCGGAGCTGGAGGAGTACCTGGGAGAGCGGGGCCGTCGGGGCCGGAAGCTGCCCCGGGGGTTCCAGAAGGTGGATGCCCTCAATGCCGTGATTCCATAGCGGTCCAGTGAAAGCCGGGTAATGCCCTGCACGTGGCGGACTGACGCTTTGTGCTTGAATTTTTCATGCCAAACCCCATCTAATACGCCGGACCTTTCATTGACAAACCCCAACCTTCAGATCATGGAGACAGCATGAAGCGCATCGCCCTGTTCCTGGCCACTAACCTGGCCATCATCGTGGTGTTAAGCATCACCCTGCGGATTCTGGGAGTGGAGCGCATCCTGGATGAATCAGGGACCAACCTGAACCTGAGCAACCTGCTGGTCTTCGCCGCCGTCTTCGGCTTTGGCGGCTCCTTCATCTCCCTGGCCATTTCCAAGTGGATGGCCAAGAAGACCATGAACGTGCAGGTCATCGAGCAGCCCGGCAACGAGACCGAGCGTTGGCTGGTGGACACCGTGCGCCGTCAGGCCCAGCAGGCCGGTATCGGTATGCCGGAAGTGGGCATCTTCGATTCACCGGACCCCAACGCCTTTGCCACCGGCATGAGCAAGAACAATGCCCTGGTGGCCGTGAGCACCGGCCTCATGCACAACATGAACCGGGATGAAGTGGAGGCCGTGCTGGGACACGAAGTGGCCCATGTGGCCAACGGCGACATGGTCACCCTGGCCCTGATTCAGGGAGTGATCAACACCTTCGTGATCTTCCTGGCCCGCGTCATCGGTCACTTGGTGGACCGGGTGGTGTTCAAGAACGAGGAAGGCCATGGCCCGGCCTTCTGGGTGACCACCATCGTGGCGGAAATCATCCTGGCCATCCTGGCCTCCATCATCGTCATGTGGTTCTCCCGTCAGCGGGAATTCCGTGCCGACGAAGGGGGTGCCAAACTGGCCGGCCGCGAGAAGATGATCGCCGCCCTGGAGCGCCTGCGTGCCGCCCAGGGGCAGCCCAGCCAGATGCCCGATCAGATGCGTGCCTTCGGTATTCGGGGTGGCATGGGTGACGGCATCAAGAAGCTGTTCATGACCCACCCGCCGTTGGAAGAGCGCATCATGGCCCTCAAGGCCGGCGGCCGCTGATCTTCAGTGCCCTCCCTTCTCCCCTTGGGGGAGAAGGGCAGGGTCACCCCATGGACGAGAAGTCGTATTCCAGGGCACCGGAGGGCGCCTGCAGGAAATTCCCCTGAATGAAGTTCACGCCCAGGCCCCAGAGCACCGAGAGTGTGGCGGCGTCTTCCACCTGCTGGGCAATGATCATCTTGCCCTGGGTATGGCCTGTGTTCGTGAGGTGCTTGAGCACTTCCTGGTCTTCGTGACTTTTGACCAGGTTGCGGGTATAGGAGGCATCCACCTTCAGGTAATCCACCGGAATGTGCTGCAGTATCTGGAAGGGGTTGATTCCGACGCCGAAGTCGTCCAGAACGAACTGGCAGTGAATGCTCTTGAGCGACTTGACCAGATCCCGGGCCTGTTTGAGATGAGCGATCACGGTGGCCACCTTGATCTGGAACACCACGCATTCGGCCGGGATGCGGTGCTCCTTGAGCCGCTCGGCAATCCAGGGAACCATGCCCGGGTCGTGGAGGGTGCCGCCGGTGATCTTGATGAAAAATACCGTGTCATGTCCGGCTTTGCGCCGTGCCGCGAGAGTCACGAGAGCCTGTTCGATGACCCATTGATCCAGCTGCCGTGCCAGATCGGTACGTTCCGCGCTGGGCATGAAGTGACTGGGGCTGATGGCCTCGCCCCCCTCGTTGAGAAGTCGCATGAAGACTTCGTAGCGTTCCCCGGCCTCGCCGTGGAGGCTGATGAGAGGTTGGAACAGCAGAATCAGTCGGTTGCCCTTCATCGCCTCATGGATGCGCCTGGACCAGGTCTCATCCAGTTGCTTCTGGGTCATCTCCCCTTCCTTGGGCTGATAGATGATCGTCCGGTTGCCGCCCGATGCCGCCGCCTCCTCGCAGGCCTTGTGTGATCGGGACAGCAGTTCATCGATATCGGGTGCATTTTCGTCGATCTGCACGGCCCCGATGGAGGCGGTGATGCTGATGGAGCGCCCTTCCACTTCGCAGATGTGTTCTGATATCCGGCTGAGCAGATCCCGGGTGAACTGCAGGATGTCCTGCATTTCCCAGTGTTGACTGAGGATGCCGTAGGCCTGCCCTTCAAGTCGGGCCACGATATCGGATTGGCCGCAGGCCTCTTCCAGTAGTTTGCCCAGGTCGCTGAGCACCAGATCCGCGCCGGCCACACCCACCAGTTCCCTGATGTTGCTGAACTGGTCAACGGCCAGTTCGATCAGCGTGGCATTGGACTTGCCCTGGGTGGCCTGTCCCAGGGACTTTTGCAGGCACTCCAGAAAATACTGCCGATTGTAAAGGCCGGTGATCAGGTCGCGCTGCGACAGATAGTTGAGCTTCTTTTCCAGTTCCCGGGTGTTTCCGCCCGCCTCGGACCGGATGAGTATCTGAATGCAGGGTTCGCCGTCGACGATGGCACTGCTGAATTCCATGTCTGCCGAAAAGCTTTCTCCGGAAATGGACTTGAGTTGCAGTTCCTGGGTCTGGGTGGTGGTGTCGGCGGGCACGTCCTCGGTCTGGCTGTGGTCATGCTGTCGCAGACATTCCTTCAGCTTTTGCTGGTCCTCGCGTACCACCATGTCCATGATGGGGATGCCTTCAATCTCCTCGATGTCGGCAAATCCGAACAGTCCCAGGTAGGCAGGATTGGCGTAAAGATGCATGCCCTCGTGGACATAGGCAATGGCATCCCGGGCATTGTCCAACAGCATCTTACAGCGTCGCTCCGTTTCTCTCAGCGAAGACTCCAGGGACTTCAGGGAGCGCCACTGCTGCTGAAAGGTCAGGGCTCGGGTGATCACCAGGCGCAGATGATCCAGGTGACCCTTGCGTACCATGTCGTGAGCACCGGACTCCAGGCATTCCACGACATCGGTATCGGGATTCGTGGCCACGGCGACCACGGGGGCATGACGCCCCATCTGGCGACTGGCCTGAATGACTTTTTCAAGGGAGAGGGAAGGGTGCCCGAGGGTACAGACAATGACATCCGGGGGGTGCTGCTTCAGCTTGGCCAGCAGGTCTTCTTCGTCTTCTGCGCGCTCGGGTCTGACGGCCAGGCCGGCGGACTTGAGCGTGCTCACCATCATCTCGGCGTCGTTTAGGTTGTCATCAATGATCAGTAGGCGTAGAAGGTTGTCCATTCGGTGCCTGGCCTGAGTGCGCGGGATGGGGCCGGGCTGGGTGCCGGCGGAGGTCACTGGCCTCGATTATATAGACAAGCGCCCCGATATCGCCAATCAGGGATGTGGCCCCGAAGGGTCCGGATGTCCTCGGGCAAGGGCAGGCAATACCACTGGATATTCTTGTCAGGTCATGCCCCAGCAGGTGGGAATCCGGTCACGGACGGGAAATTCCGGACTCCCGCTTCAATATTTTCTAGATACTGGACCAGATCGCCGGGCTCGCCAACGTCGGGTCGCTGTCTTCGCGGTCTTGAGGCAAGTCTTTGAGGGGTTCATAGGCGAACTGTTCGAAGCGGCTGGAGTGCGCCAGCTTGCGGGTAAGCCTTACGGACAGAGTGCGTCCCGCCAAAATCACGGCCACTTCGTCATCGACCTGGAAGGCACCGGCGGGACAGAACAGGCTGGTGGCCTGTTGCAGTACCTGAATGGTGGGGGACATGAGTCCCTCCAGCGGTTGCCCATGGGCCAGCCGCCGCTTGGCGCGTCTTAACATGATCGGCAGACTGCGCGGGGCCAGAATCTGAACCCCGATTTCCAGACCGGTTGCGGGATGAAACATCATCCAGCGCACGATGCCCAGTTGCCAGCCGGCCCCGGCGCCCTCATGGCTGCTGCGCAGGCCGACCAGCTCTCCCACCTGGACACGTCCTGCCTGAGGTTGCTCCCAACGCAGGCGAAAACCGCCGGCACTGCTATCCACCAGCTGCCATGCCTGCGGGGTCGGAGTCTCAGGACTCGGCGGCGCGGTTCCGTTGTCCGGGAGGGTGGTGCTGGTTACCAGATTGCCCTTGGCAATGCTGTCCCAGGCGGAAGATCCCAGGTCTTTGGGCATGTCAGCCAGATAACGTACCGAGATGCCCATCTCCATGGAGCGGAGGTTGTAATCGATCTCTTGCAGCGACAGTTGGGTCAAGTCCGTGTCCGTGGAGCGCTTGCCCAGGTCGGCATCGACCTTCCGAGTGATGCAATGATGGATGTCGGCCAGGCCGGTGGTCACATCGATCCGACCGGCGCGTCCGGTGCGGTTGAAACGCCGCCGAGCCGTGTTCGTCCAAGCAATCAGGGCTCTGTGGATCAGGTCGTTGTCCAGTGGCCGGCTGTTTTCCTGACGCACCAGGTCGCGGAGTTGACGAATCAGTGGCGCGATCCGCAGGAACCGGCTGGTTGCCGTGTTGTCCAGTTCATCCGGTGTGATGTAGTCCGGCGCGCGGTCGCTGCGCAGATCGATCCGGTAGAGCATGCCGGCATGATCGGGCAGGGCGTCCGATCCGATATGGCAGGTTGCACAATGGGCTTCCAGATGGCGATGCAGCCGGTCCGATTCACCTTGACGCAGGGTCAGTGGAGCGGCCAGGGCCAGAAGGGCCGCTTGCAGGTAGGCCTGAGCGGGGGTGCGCTGTTTCGACTGCTCGTCCGTCAGTTCCTGGTGCAGAATGCCATGATATTCCGCATCGGCCAGGAGTTCATGCATGGCCTGCCAGGTTCCCGGTGGGGCGGGCAGATACAGGCGTGCGGCGTGTCTCTGCTGGGCTCCCAGCATGTTCAGACCCTGGTAGATGGCCGTCGTCAGCTGTCTGGTGGAGAGTCCTGTTTTCTTGATGCCCCTTAAATCCCTGAGAACCCGCAGATAGCCGGTGCTGGTTTCCGCCAGCAGTTCTCCCGCGATATGGGCAATTTGAAGGCCTCGCGGCGGCAGGGGAAGGGAGCGATTGATGAAGTGGCGTCCCAGGTGATCCTGCACCATGAGCAGGGAGGGATGCAGGAGTTCCATGATCTCAAGACGCTCTGCCGGGGGCAGTGATCGTCCGTTCAGTGCTTGGAGCGCCTGCAGCAATCTGCGGGTTGTCTCCCCCATGTCCGCCATGGGCAGCGCCTTCAGCCAGCGTTTGACCTTCCTTGGTTGTAAAGGGAGGGCATCATCGCCTTGAAGCTGCACCATGGGGGTTCCGACCAGCATCTCGTTTCACTCTCTGAGGGGGCCTATGTCTCGGCCTTGAGACTGGTTTTCTGTGATGGGGTTCACTATTTTAACGTCTATAGACCTTATTTTTCCAGTTTTCAAACCGCGGAATCACTCACGGTTTGAAACGTGCGAACCAGAGGGGTCTTGCTGTCCCGCCCGGAGATGTCCTGGACCAGGCGCGGTATCAGGTAACCGGGAAGCTGCCGGTTCAGATGGTCCAGGATGGCCAGGGCCCGCTCCTCGGTGACGGCAAAGTGTGCGGCACCTTGCACTGGATCCAGCATGTGCAGGTAATAGGGCTGCACGCCGCTGTCGAACAGGGCATGACTGAGTGCCGCCAAGGTGTCCGGGTCATCATTGATGCCCTTGAGCAGGACGGTCTGGTTGAACAGACGTACGCCGGCCAGTTCCAGGCGTTCCATGGCCGCCCGGGTGGTACCGTCCAGTTCACGGGCGTGATTGGCATGGATGACCATGATCGGGCGCAGGCGGGTGCCGGTCAGCCAGCTCAGCAGCGCATCGTCGATCCGCTCAGGCAGCACCACCGGCAGGCGGCTGTGCAGGCGCAGGGTGCGCAGATGGGGAATGCCGGCCAGATCCGAAACCATCGCCGCCAGCTTGTCATCGCTCAGGGTCAGCGGGTCGCCGCCGCTCAGGATCACCTCGCGTACCTCTTCATGGGCGCGCAGATAGCAGAGTATCCGTGGCCAGGCTTCCCGGATGGCGGAGGCGTCCCGATAGGGAAAATGCTGCCGGAAGCAGTAACGGCAATGGATGGCGCAGGCGCCGGAGGTGACCAGCAGCACTCGACCATGATACTTGTGCAACAGCCCCGGGATCGGCATCGACTCCAGATCTCCCACTGGATCACACTGAAAGCCGGGGATTTCCAGGCATTCCTCGGCCAGGGGCAGGACCTGTCGCAACAAGGGATCCGCGGGATCTCCGGGGGTCATGCGCCCCAGGTAACCCAGGGGCACCCGCACCCGGAAGCGTTCCGCGGCCTTCAGGGCGGCGGGCAGCAGGGCCGGGTCCAGCCCCAGGCGCTTGAGCAGATCTTCCGGATCGGTCACGGCCTGGGCAAGGGCGCGTTGCCAATCCGCCGACTGACGGTGGACATTTAATCGCGTTATCATAGGCGGATTTTTCAGGGTGGATCGTGGCAGGCCAGCCCATTGTGCCGGTTTTGACCGACTGTTTGCCAGATTCCCCGCCCACCCGGGATTGTCCCTGTTGGAAACCCCTTCGAGCCCTGCTCGATCCGGAGATGCATCGTTATGGCAATGTACAGTACCAATGAATTCAAGAGCGGGCTCAAGATTCTGCTGGATGGTGATCCGTACGCCATCGTGGAAAACGAGTTCGTCAAGCCCGGCAAGGGGCAGGCCTTCAATCGCGTGAAGATGCGCAACCTCAAGACCGGTCGCGTGCTGGACAAGACCTTCAAGTCCGGCGACTCGGTGGAAGCTGCCGACGTGATGGACACGGACATGCAATACCTCTACGCCGACGGCGAGTTCTGGCACTTCATGATGCCGGAGAGTTTCGAGCAGTATGCCGCCAACGAGGCAGCGGTCATTGATGCCATGAAGTGGCTCAAGGAGCAGGACATGTGCACCGTGACCCTGTGGAACAACGTACCCCTGTCGGTCAGCCCGCCCAATTTCGTGGAATTGAAGATTACCCAGTGTGATCCGGGCATCCGCGGCGACACCGCCACCGGCGGCACCAAGCCGGCCACGCTGGAGACCGGGGCCGTGGTCAAGGTGCCCCTGTTCGTGAACGAAGGGGACGTGATCCGCGTGGATACCCGCACCGGCGACTACGTCTCCC
This sequence comes from Ectothiorhodospira shaposhnikovii, assembly GCF_022227765.1. GTDB lineage: Bacteria > Pseudomonadota > Gammaproteobacteria > Ectothiorhodospirales > Ectothiorhodospiraceae > Ectothiorhodospira. Next base: position 434,132 of record NZ_JAJMLZ010000001.1, read on the forward strand.
GCGCGTGAGTTGGTTTCCCTCCGCCGCTCCGGCGATGTTGCGTCGTCGGGCGGATCTGCTTCGGTCGATCCGCCACTTTTTCCATGCGCGGGGGGTGCTGGAAGTGGAAACCCCCTGCCTGTCCCGGGCGGGGGCCACGGATCCCGCCATCGAGAGCCTGACCGTGACCCTGCCGGAGGCTACCCTCTGGCTGCATACCTCCCCTGAGTTTCCCATGAAGCGCCTGTTGGCCGCCGGGTCGGGGGATATCTATCAGATTGCTCGGGTCTTTCGTGCCGGGGAAGCCGGTCGCTTTCACAATCCGGAATTCACCCTGCTGGAATGGTATCGGGTCGGGTTCGACCACCATCGGCTGATGGCTGAAGTCGATGATCTGGTGCGTGGTCTGGCCGGTGACCGGCTATCCCGTCCGACCATCTGGCTGAGTTACCGGCAGGCCATGCTCGATCATGCCGGTATCGATCCCCTGCATGCCGATGTCGGGGAACTGGCCGACAGGGCGCGGGCGCTCGGGCTGGATGTGCGGGGTGAACTGGATCGGGATGGCTGGCTGGACCTGATCATGTCCATGGTGGTGGCACCCGCGCTACCCGCGGATGGTCTGACTTTCATCCATGATTATCCTGCCAGCCAGGCCGCGCTGGCCCGGATCTGTCCGGAGAATCCGGCGGTGGCCGAGCGCTTCGAGCTGTATTGGGGTGGGGTGGAACTGGCCAACGGTTTTCATGAGTTGGGGGATGCGGTGGAGCAGGGCGCCCGTTTCGAGGCGGACAACCGCCGCCGCCGGGCCGCCGGGCAAGCGGCGGTGGCGGTGGACCATCATCTTCTGGCGGCCCTGGCCGAGGGTTTGCCGGACTGCGCCGGCGTGGCCCTGGGCGTGGACCGGTTGCTCATGTGCCTGAGTGGTTGCGACCACATCCGGCAGGTGCTGGCCTTTGACTGGGAGCGGGCCTGAAAACAGGGCCTTTTGTCTCTTCAGGTGATCACCGTTGGCGCCTCGCGCCCGGTATGTTCCCGGATGCCCGCCACCTCGTGGGCAATGGCAATCAGCGGCGCCAGCGCCGACTGGGTCTCCAGTGCGTGCCGTTGCGGATCCGGCTCATACCGTTCCACGTAGAGCCGCAGCGTCGCCCCCGCCGTACCCGTGCCCGACAGTCGGAACACCAGCCGTGAACCGCCCTCGAACAGGATGCGAACCCCCTGTCCCTGACTGATGGACCCGTCAATGGGGTCTTCATAGGCGAAGTCATCCGCCAGGCTCACGGTGTGGTCACCCAGGCGTTTGCCGGTCAGGCCCGGCAAACGGTCCCGCAACCGGTTCATCAGGGTTTCCGCCCGCTGGGCGTCCACCTCTTCGAAGTCATGGCGGGTGTAATAATTGCGTCCGAACTGACGCCAGTGGGACTTGACGATGTTTTCCACCGATTCGTGGCGCACCGCCAGCAGGTTGAGCCAGAACAGCACCGCCCACAGCCCGTCCTTTTCCCGTACATGGTCGGAACCGGTGCCAAAACTCTCCTCGCCGCAGAGGGTGACCCGGCCGGCATCCAGCAGGTTGCCGAAGAACTTCCAGCCGGTGGGGGTCTCGAAGCACTCAATGCCCAAATGCTCCGCCACCCGGTCCGCCGCCTGGCTGGTGGGCATGGAGCGGGCAATGCCGACAATGCCGCCGCGGTAGCCGGGAACATGGTGGGCATTGGCCGCGAGAACCGCCAGACTGTCGCTGGGCGTGACGAAGAAGCGACGCCCCAGGATCATGTTGCGATCCCCGTCCCCATCGGAGGCGGCACCGAAATCGGGGCCGGTGCGCCCGTTCATGGCCTCCACCAGATCGTGCGCATGGACCAGGTTGGGGTCCGGGTGGTGGCCGCCGAAATCCGCCAGCGGCTCGGCCCGCATCACCGTGCCCGGAGGGGCACCGAGCATGTCTTCCAGGATGCGCCGGGCATAGGGGCCGGTCACCGCGTGCATGGCATCAAAACGCATGCGGAAGGGAACGCTGTTGAACAGGGCGCGCATGCGATCAAAGTCGAACAGGTTCTGCATCAGTGCCGCGTAATCCTGCACCGGATCCACCACGGCAATCTCCATGGTGCCCAGTTTGCTGGTGCCCAGGTGATCGATGTCCACGTGCTGGATATCGGCAATCCGGTACTCGCTCAGCGTCAGGGTGGCGGCGTGGATCTCATTGGTGACCTTTTCCGGTGCCGGTCCCCCGTTGGGCGTATTGAACTTGATGCCGAAGTCGGCATGGGGGCCGCCGGGGTTATGGCTGGCAGAGAGGATGAGTCCACCCTGGGTGCGGTAGCGTCGGATCAGACAGGAGGCCGCCGGGGTGGAGAGGATCCCGCCGAGTCCCACGATGACCTTGGCCACCCCGTGAGCCGCCGCCATGCGCAGGATGATCTGGATGGCTTCCCGGTTGAAGTAGCGGCCATCACCGCCCAGCACCAGGGTGCCGCCCTTGAGCGCAGTCTGGGTGTTGAAGACGGCCTGGACGAAGTTTTCCAGATAATGGGGCTGCTGAAAGACGCGTACCTGCTTGCGCAGGCCGGAAGTGCCCGGTTTCTGGTCTTTGAAGGGGGTGGTGGCAACCAGGTTGATGTTCATGGGCTCGCGGCGGTGAGTGGCTTGAGTCATTGAAGTTACCAAATACGCGGTCATCTGTCCCGATCGGGCATGGAGGGTCTCGGCTCGATGGCTTTCCCAGTGTTCTCCTTGGTAATATGCCGCCCATGTTGATCGAGGCTCGCAAACCCGCCTATCTGGACCCCAGGCCCCGCAGTTTTGCGGCGTTGATGGACCTGTATGAGGCTAATTACATCCGCCTGCGCCGACTCTCTCCCGAACTGAGATCACAGCAGGGTGCGCTGGTTTCCCGGGTGGCGGGGGCCATGGACCTGCATCTGGAGGTGATCGAGTGTTGCCCCTACACCACCACCCTGATACTGACCTATCACTTTGAAGGCGACGAGGGACGGCATCGTCGCAAGAGCCCCAATCTGCATCTGCGGGTCTATCATGACGCCCGTCAGGTGGAAGTGATGGGGTGTGCCTGCCGTCGCTCCGGCGAGGAAGTCAGTCTGGGCGATCATCCGGACTGGCAGGCCCTGGAGCACCGCTGGCGTTTCAACCGCTTTCTCTATAAATGGCTCGGCTATTGCCTGCATCAGGGCCATCGGTTTGAGGGCGCCGCTGCAAAAAATTCTTGACTCCCCAGCTTGGTTTTGTGAGACTGCCTCTAAACCTGACTTAGCAAGTCGGGAATTGTGAAGCCTGACAACCGAGGAAGGGGGCGTCCATGAAACTGTCAACCAAGAGTCGATACGCGGTGACCGCCATGCTGGACCTGGCCATCCACGATGGGATCGGCCCTGTCACCCTGGCGGATATTTCCCAGACCCAGGGGATTTCCCTGTCCTACCTGGAACAGCTCTTCGCCAAGCTGCGCAAGCATGGTCTGGTGGAGGGGGTGCGGGGTCCCGGCGGCGGCTATCGCCTGGCGCAGCCCGCCGACGAGATCACCGTGGCGAGCATCATCATGGCGGTGGACGAAAACGTGAAGATGACCCGTTGCCTGGGTACCGGTGACTGCCACGACGGGCAGCGTTGCCTGACTCACCAGCTTTGGGATGAACTCAGTCAGCAACTGTTTGCGTTCCTGGACGGGATCACCCTGGACCAGTTCGCCAACCGTCCCGAGGTTCAGCAGATCGCCCGGCGCCAGGAACAGCAGCATCCTCGCCATGCCCACCAGCATTTCATTTTCCGTCGCTCCGCCGCCTGAGGAGATCCCCATGTCATCGAGAAGGCCCATCTACCTGGATTATGCCGCCACCACGCCGGTCGACGAGCGGGTGGCGGAAACGATGTTCCGGTTCATGACCGTGGGCGGTGCCTTCGGCAACCCCGCTTCCCGCTCCCACAGTTTCGGCTGGGAAGCGGAAAAGGCGGTGGAAGAGGCCCGGGAGCAGGTGGCCGCTCTGGTGGGGGCCGATCCCCGGGAGATCGTCTGGACCAGCGGTGCCACCGAGGCGGACAACCTGGCCATCAAGGGGGCGGCCCATTTCTACCAGAAGAAGGGACGTCATATCGTCACCGTCAAGACCGAGCACAAGGCGGTGCTCGACACCTGCCGTCAACTGGAACGGGAAGGGTTCGAAGTCACCTACCTGGACCCGGAGCCCAGCGGCCTGCTGGACATGGCCAAGCTGGAGGCGGCCCTGCGTGACGACACGGTGCTGGTTTCCGTGATGCACGTGAACAACGAGATCGGCGTGATCCAGGATATCGAGGCCATCGGCAACCTGACCCGATCCCGCGGTGTCCTGTTCCATGTGGATGCCGCCCAGTCCACCGGCAAGGTGCCTCTGGATCTGTCGAAACTGCCCGTGGATCTGATGAGTTTTTCGGCTCACAAGACCTATGGCCCCAAGGGCGTGGGCGCCCTGTACGTGAGTCGCAAGCCCCGGGTGCGGATTGAGGCCCAGATGCACGGAGGCGGCCATGAGCGCGGCATGCGGTCAGGCACCCTGGCGCCCCATCAGATCATCGGCATGGGCGAGGCCTTTCGCATCGCCCGCGAGGAGATGGGGGCGGAGAACGAGCGCCTGCGCATGCTGCGGGACCGGCTCTGGGAAGGCCTGTCCGGCATGGACGAGGTTTATCTCAATGGTGACCTGGAGCGACGGGTGGCCGGCAATCTCAATGTCTCCTTCAACTTCGTGGAAGGGGAGAGCCTGATCATGGCCCTCAAGGACATCGCCGTCTCCTCCGGTTCCGCCTGCACCAGCGCCAGTCTGGAGCCCTCCTACGTACTGCGTGCCCTGGGGCGGGATGATGAGCTGGCCCACAGTTCCATCCGCTTCTCCGTGGGCCGCTATACCACCGTGGAGGACATCGATCACACCATCGCCCTGGTCAAATCGGCGGTGGAGAAGCTGCGCGAGCTGTCCCCCCTCTGGGAAATGCACCAGGAAGGGGTGGATCTCAAGACCGTGGAGTGGGTGGCCCACTGAGCCACCCGGGACAACCCATTCGAGAGGTAATCGAACATGGCCTACAGCGACAAAGTCATCGACCACTACGAAAACCCCCGCAACGTGGGCTCCCTGGACAAGGCAGACCCCCACGTGGGCACCGGCATGGTGGGCGCACCGGCCTGTGGTGACGTGATGAAACTGCAGATCCGGGTCAACGATGCCGGCGTCATCGAGGACGCCAGGTTCAAGACCTACGGTTGCGGTTCCGCCATTGCCAGCTCCAGCCTGCTCACCGAGTGGGTGAAAGGGAAAACCCTGGAGGAGGCCGGCGCCATCAAGAATACCCAGATTGCCGAGGAACTGGCCCTGCCGCCGGTGAAAATCCACTGTTCGGTCCTGGCCGAGGACGCCATCAAGGCCGCGATCGCGGATTTTCGCAAGAAGTCGGTCCAGGGCCATCCCGGCGATCATGAGGAACCCCAACGACTGTCGGCATAACCCGCCGGCATCCCCCCGACAAAGCCCGGCTCACAGGGACGTGGGCTTGTCTGCTTCCCTCCCCATTGGGCTTTGTACCCGCCGGCAACGGCGGGTTTTTTTCGATCAGGGATTGATTCGCCGCAACAGCCCGCGCAGTTGCCCGAAACGTTCCGGGTCGGGACCGGCACCGTAGCGCAGGGCCACGTATTCCCGGGTGAAGGCCGCCACCGGTTCCGCCAGATCCGGGCGTTCCCGGGCGATGCGTCGGGCAAAGTCCATGGGCGGTTCATGGGGGGCGCGGGTCAGTCCGGCCCGGGCCAGACGACGGCAGAAACGCCGATAGACCACGGCCAGCGGATCGGCGACCGGCAGGCGATTGCGCCACAGGAACACGGCCGCGAACACCAGCACCACCGCGCCGATGAGTACCACCATCAGGGTGATCATCCCGCGCCAGTCCAGGCGTCCCAGGCCCAGCCGCTCCAGCAGTTCCTCCTGTCGCTCGGGACCGAAGGCCAGCACCCAGCCGCTCCAGTAGTAGTCGATGCTGTCGCGCCATAGCTCCCACTGCAGCCTCACCATGCCCCAGTCCAGGCTGCGACGGATAAAGTCCGGGGCGCCCAGATCCCCCGACAGGGCGATCCGGATCCCTTGTTCGATGCGTTCCGGAGCGACCGCGGCGGTGGGGTCCACCCGTACCCAGCCCCGGCCTTCCAGCCAGACCTCGGCCCAGGCATGGGCATCGGACTGACGCACCAGCAGGTAATTGCCCAGGCGGTTGTATTCGCCGCCCTGGTAACCGGTGACCACCCGTGCCGGGATGCCGGCGGCCCGCATCAGCACCACGAAGGCGCTGGCATAGTGTTCGCAGAAACCGGCCCGGGCCTCGAACAGGAACTGATCCACCGGGTCCCGCTCCAGTCTGGGGGGAGACAGGGTGTAGAAGAAGGGTTCTTCGTTGAAGTGCCGCAGGGCGGCCTGGATCAGGGTGTCGTCTTCTTCATGTTGTGCCCGCCAGGCCTGCGCCAGTGCCTGCGCCCGTGGGGCCGCGCGAGCCGGCAGGCTCAGTGCCTGGCGGCGACGTGCCTCGGACAGTTCCGGTTCCAGGATCAGATCCGTCCGCGAGGCCAGGCTGTACTGCACCAGGCGCCGTACCGGGCGGTCGGCCACCAGATAGTGATCCTCGGTCATGCGGGCATCGGGCGGCACGGCGACGGGGACATCCAGGGCCAGCAGCCAGCGGCGTTCGTGGGGTTCCAGATTAAGGGTGTAGGTCACCATGCCATCGGTATCCGGCAGCAGGGGCAGGGCGTCGATTTCCGTCTCCCGGCCCGCCCGCCAGGTGCGCCCGTCGAAATGGGCGAATACCGGCCCGCGCCAGTACCGCTGTGCCGGCGCGGGCGGCTCGTCGGTGAATGAAACCCGGAAAGCGGGGGCGTCGGACTGCAGTAATTCACTGATGGAACCGGGGGACATGCTGTCGGACAGGCCGGTCACGCCGGTGGTGCTGTCCTGGGGCATGCCCCAGAGGGGGCCGGGCAGACGGGGAAAGAGCAGGAACAGGATGATCATCACCGGCACCGCCTGGCCCAGCATCAGACCGGCCAGGCCGAAGGACTCCCTTGCCGGTTGTACCCCTTCACCGGCATTGAGCCTGACCAGGGCGGCGGTGGTGGCGAACACCGCCACCAGCATGTAGAGGGCGGCCGGGATCTCCTGGGAGTAGAAGAAGTTGGTGATGATGACGAAATAGCCCAGGAACACCACCAGCATGGCATCCCGGTAGGTGCGGGTTTCCAGCAGTTTCAGGCCTGTCATCAGGACCAGCAGGGCCACGCCGGCGTCGCGGCCGAAGAGGGTGCCGTAGCGACCCAGGACCAGGCCGGTCATGAGTATGGTGAGCAGCACCAGTATCCAGCGGGAGGGCATGGGCAGTCGGCCCAGATGGACGCCGCCGCGCCAGGCCAGGGCCAGGACCGTGGTCAGCACCACCCACACGGGTTGATTGAACAGGTGGGGCACGATGGCCACGCCGATGGCGGCGATCACCCACAGCAGGGCGCCGGAACGGGCCGGTAGCCGGTCTTCCAGCCTCATGGGTGCGACGCTCATGGACAGGCGTCCGCCGGCAGGGCGAAGCAGGCCAGGTATTCCAGGCAGCGTCGCTGATGGGCCTCGCCCGTGTCCGGCTCCAGCTCCAGGCCGGGCATGCGCAGGCCGAAGCGTAGCCCCTGAGCCTGGGCCTGAAGGACCTGGTGACACATCATGGACAGCCGGATCTCCAGATCGCCTGCCGGCAACTGGTCCCAGTCCAGCCAGACCTGCCCGCCGCTCACCTCGCCGAACTGCTTGATGTAAAGATCACCGGTACGGGCCAGGGCCTTCCAGTCCAGATGGCGGGGGGAGTCTCCCGGCTGATAGCCCCGGACACCGGCAAACTCCTCTCCGGCGGGATCGGTCCGTTCCCGGCTTTCGCCTTCATCCTGCCCGGCAAAGGGGGGTGCCTGATCCATGGGTAGGGGCTTGGGGTAGACCAGCACGGATTCATCGAAATGCAGCCAGGACCAGGCCCGGAACAGTCCCATGGGATAGCGGCCATGGAGTCGCAGGCGACCGGGTCGCAACACGCCCCGGCGCCGGGCGGGCAGGTCCAGGGTGACCTGGGTTTCATCCCGGGCGCCGACATCAAAGGGCACCGGTGTGCCATCCAGGGTCTCCAGTAGCAGGCCGCGACGGGTCACCCGACTGGGGTTTTCCACGGTGTAGACGAATTGGGCGGTCTGGCCGGCAAAGACCGGCTGAGCCGGTCGGCGCGTGACCCGCAGCCCCAGCAGGTTTCTGTGGGTATGCCACATGGCATTGGCGCCCAGGGCCGCCAGCAGGAAGGTCAGCATGAAGGCCATGCTGTTGCTGTAATTGATGGCCCCCAGCAACATCACCAGGAGGATCAGGGCAAAGGTGTAGCCCTGACGGGTGGGCAGGATGTAGATGCAGCGCCGGTGCAGCCGCAGGGTCCGTCCTTCCGGCAGTTGGCGCCGGGTGATCCAGGCGATGGCCCGTTCCCTCAGCCGCCGACGATCCAGGACCAGGGCCTTCATCACGGGACCGGAACGGCCTCGATCAGACGCCGGGTGACTTGTTCCGGTGCCAGGCCGGGGGATTCGCTCAGGTGCAGTCGATGCCCGGCCACCGGTGGTAGGACCGCCTGGATGTCTTCCGGCAGGACATGATCCCGATGGTCCACCAGGGCCCAGGCCTGGGCGGCGCGCAGCAGTGCCAGCACCGCCCGTGGTGATAAACCCATCCGGTACACCCCCGGTCGACGGGTATGGGCGACGATGGCCTGCAGGTAGTCCAGCAGGGCATCGGAGACATGAACCTGCGTGACTTGTCGCTGCAGCGCCAGCAGGGCAGGGGCATCCACCTGGGCGGGGAGTTCCTCCACCAGCTCACGGCGGTCCCGCCCCCGCAGCAGTGCACGTTCTGCCGCCGCGTCCGGATAACCCAGATGGATGCGCATCAGGAAGCGGTCCATCTGGGATTCGGGCAGGGGGAAGGTGCCGATCTGTTCCTGGGGATTCTGGGTGGCGATGACGAAGAACGGCTCCGGCAGACGCCGGGTGGTGCCTTCGATGGTGACCTGCTGTTCCTCCATGGCCTCCAGCAGGGCGCTTTGGGATTTGGGCGTGGTGCGGTTGATCTCGTCCGCCAGCACCAGTTGGGAAAAGACCGGACCGGGATGGAACTCGAAGCGCTTGCGCTCCGTGCTGAACACCGAGACGCCGAGGATGTCCGCCGGCAGTAGATCGCTGGTGAACTGAATGCGTTGGAATTGCAGCCCCAGGGTGCGGGCCAGGGCATGGGCCAGGGTGGTCTTGCCGACCCCCGGCAGGTCTTCCACCAGTAGGTGACCCCGTGCCAGCAGGCAGGCCAGGGCCAGTCGGATGGGGCCGGGTTTGCCGAAAATGACCGTGTTCAACTGCGCCAGGATGGCATCGATGCGGGCCGCCATCGCAGTATCGGGCAGGGTCTTGTTCATGGGCGGCTCCGGCCCTCCGTGATCGGTTGTGAACCCTGCTAGAGGGACTTGACCCAGAAGACCATGCTCTTTTCCGATTCCCTTGGCTGATCCAGATCCTTCCAGGAAAAGAGGGTGGTGAGGCTGGGTTGCTTGCGATAACCCCGTTTTTTCCAGAACTCATCCAGCGGTGTGTAGTCGGAAGGACGGCGGGGGTCGTCTTTCGGCCGATAGACGGCGCAGAAGGTGGCGTGGGTGAAACCGCCCAGGGATCTGGCATGGGCCTCCCGTTCCTGGAAGAATCTCACCCCCAGCCCCTGACCCCGGTATTCGGGCAGCAGCACGGATTCCCCCAGATAGAAGACCCGCGCCGGATCGTAGCCGTGCTGACGCAGGGGGCGGATCACGTTCTCCGGCTCGTGCGCCAGGGGCAGGGCGGTGGAGGCGCCGACGATCCTGTCGCCGTCACGGACCAGCACCACGACGCTTTTGGGGGAGGCCGTGTAGGTGGCCAGGTAGTTCTCCTCGTACTCCGGGTCGCCGTCATAGAGATAGGGATAGGCGCGGAAGACGTTGATCCTGAGCCGGGCCAGCTCGGCTAGCCAGGGGGTGGCCTGTGGACCCGCCAGGCGTTCGATGTGCAGGGTACTGGACATGACGATCCCGGGTGTTCTGTCAAAAAATAATTGGACTGTCCCCGTGCGAGGGGGTTCATCGTCGCTTTCTTCTCCTGTTCAGTCTGGCAATATGGAGCGACATGTTCAATGGTTTGCCATGGAGTTCGCGTGTTCCCGTGGGTAAAAAGACATCCGTGAATGAAGGCGGCGCACAACTGAAGGTCTCACCCGGCCCGGCGGGTGAGTGTATCCTCGAGCTGTCCGGCCGCCTGGACGCCTATACGATAGGCCCGCTCTGGCCCCGGGCCGGACGCATGCTGGAGGATCATGTCGATACGCCGGTGCGGGTGGATCTGGCGGCGGTCGACTACTGCGACGGCGCCGGCGTGGCCCTGTTGCTGGATCTGCTGCGTCAGACCCGGGCACCGGGGGCAGAGGTGGCGCTGGTGAATGTGCCAACCAAGGTGGCGCAACTGCTGGAGCCCTTCGATGCCAGGGCCTTGAGCGGTACCCCGGAGGCGCGTCGCGCGCCCGGACTGGGCCGGCGCCTGGGTGACGGGGTCCATGACCTGGGGCGCGATCTGTATAACCACGTGGTGTTTGTGGGCGAGGCCGCGGCCGCCCTGGCCCATGGCCTGGCCCACCCCTCCCGCGTGCGCTGGAAGGACGCCCTGCGCATTGCCCAGGAAGCCGGGGTCAATGCCCTGCCCATCGTCGCCCTGATTGCCTTTCTCATGGGGGTGATCCTGGCGTTTCAGTCCGCCGTGGCGATGAAACAGTTTGGTGCCGAGATCTTCGTCGCCAACCTGGTGGCCCTGTCCCTGTTCCGGGAGCTGGGTCCGTTGATGACGGCGATCCTGCTGGCGGGCCGTTCCGCTTCCGCCTTTGCCGCCGAGATCGGTACCATGAAGGTCAACGAGGAACTCAATGCCCTGACCACCATGGGACTGGATCCGGTCCGTTTCCTGGTGGTGACCCGGGTCATGGCGGCGGTGATCATCGCGCCTTTGTTGACCATCTTTGCGGACCTGGTGGGGCTGATGGGGGGGGCCATGGTGATGATGACTTTCGACGTGCCCCTGGTGGCGTTCATGAACCAGGTCAGTCAGGCGGTGTCGCCGGGAGACTTCCTGGGCGGCCTGTTCAAGGCCACCGTGTTCGGCCTGGTCATCGCCGGCGTGGGCTGTCTGCGCGGCCTGGAAACCCGCACCGGTGCCTCCGCCGTGGGGATTTCCACCACCCGGGCGGTGGTCAGCGCGATTATCCTGATCGTGGTTCTGGACGGTCTGTTTGCCGTGATTTTCTTCCATCTGGGTATCTGATGCAGCCCGACTCTCAATCGCCACCGCCGATCATCCAGGTACGGGACCTCACTCTGGGGTTCGGCGGTACGCCGCTGCTGGCGCATCTGTCCTTCGACATTGCGCCGGGCGAGATCTTCGTCATCCTGGGTGGTTCCGGCTGCGGCAAGAGCACCCTGCTCAAGCATATGATCGGACTCTACGAGCCCATGGCCGGGGAGGTGGTCATCGGCGGCGAGGTCTTTACCGGGACCGAGGGCCAGGCCCGTCGGGATATCCTGCGACGTTTCGGTGTCATGTACCAGATGGGGGCCCTGTTCGGCTCCATGACCTTGCTGGAAAACGTGCGCCTGCCCCTGGAGGAGTTCACCGACCTGCCCGACGAAGCCATGGATCTGGTGGCCCGCCTCAAGCTGCAGCTGGTGGGACTGGCCGGGTTCGAACAGCACATGCCGGCGGAGATTTCCGGCGGGATGCAAAAACGCGCGGCCATCGCCCGGGCCATGGCGCTGGACCCGGACATCCTGTTTCTGGACGAGCCCTCCGCCGGTCTGGATCCCATCACCTCGGCCGAACTGGATCAGTTGATCCTGCGCCTGAGCCGCATCCTGGGCATCACCTTCGTGGTGGTGACCCACGAATTGCCCAGCATCTTCACCATTGCCGACCGGGTGATCATGCTGGACAAGGAAACCCGGGGTATCCTGGCACAGGGCGATCCCGCCCATCTACGGGACCACAGTGAACACCCGTGGGTGCGTCGTTTCTTCAACCGTGAAGCCACGGAGGCATCGTGAGTAGTCGTGCCGGTTATTTTCGTCTGGGGTTGTTCATCGTCGGTGCCTTTGCCGCTACCGTCGTGATCCTGCTGGCGCTGGGTGTGGGCGCGCTGTTGCGGCCCAAGTTGATGATGGAAACCTATTTCGACGGCTCCATCCAGGGGCTGGACGTGGGGGCGCCCATCAAGCTGCGCGGGGTCACCATCGGCGAGGTGAGTCAGATCAGCTTCACCTATGCCCATTACCAGAAAGAGCTGCCTGTCGCCGACCGTGCCCAGTATGTGATGGTCAGGGGTTGGTTGCGTCCGGATCTGCTCAGTGCGCCCATGAGGGAGGCGGATATCAAGGATGAGCTGGCGCTGTTCGTGGAACGGGGGTTGCGGGTACGCATGACCAGCCAGGGAGTGACCGGGATCAACTTTCTGGAACTGGATTTCTTCGATGCGGACACCTTCACCCCGGTGGTCATCGACTGGACCCCGGAGTACCTGTACATCCCCTCCGCCCCCAGCACCATGACCCAGTTCCTGCAGTATGCGGACAATATCATGCGCCGGGTGGACAGGATGGACGTGGAGTCCATCCTGTCCAACATCGAGCGTTTCACCATCAACCTGAACGAGATCGTGGAGGGCGTGGACGCCAAGCAGCTCATGAGTGAACTGGCCGGCAGCCTGGAGCAGACCCACGATATCCTCAAGCGGGTGCAGCGCCTGGCGGACTCACCCCAATTGGCCAGGATTCCGGAAGACCTGGGGGCAACGGCACAGAATCTCCGGCGCTTGTCGGAGTCCCCCGAGATCCGCCAGTCGTTGGAAGGCCTGACCCGCTCCCTGGATCAGCTCAAGGGCACCGTGGGACGTGCCGACGACCTGATCGCCGGTCATGAGCAGGACATTGCCGCTTCGCTGGACAACCTGCGGGCCATGACCGACAACCTGCGTGCCCTCACCGAGGATCTGCGCCGCCATCCGGGGGCGATCCTGAATCGTCCCCCTGAACCCGCCGAACTGTCCCGATGATCCGGAGCCCGATCATGCCTCGACTCATCAAGTCCCTGTTGCTGTTCCTGCTGGTGCCGGCCTTGCTGATGACCGCCGCCTGCAGCGTGAGTCTGGACCGCGATCCGCCGGTACGTACCACCTATCTGATGGAGGCCAAGCGGCCGGCCCTGCCGGTGCACGAGCCGGTCGGCGGCAGTTTGGTCATGGGGACGGTGCGGGTGGCACCGGAGTTCGCCACCCGGGGCCTGATCTACCGCATGGATGACACCCGGTATGTCTCCGATTTCCATCATGACTGGTTTGCTCCAGTGCGGGATCAGGTGTACAGCACGACCCGGGAGTGGTTGCATGACGCCCGGGTGTTCCACACCCTGTTGCCGCCCAGCCTGGCCCGGGAAGCGGACTACCGCCTGGATATTCTGGTCAACACCATCCATGGCGATCTGCGGGATGAGCAGTCTCCGGCAGCGGTGCTGGAACTGCAGGCCTACCTGTCATCCCGTGGACAGGAGGGAGAGCGTCGTATCCTGCTGGCCTCTACCCTGCAGTCCCGTCAGCCGCTGTCCGAAGCCACCCCGGCCCAGGTGGCCGCGGGCCTGTCCCGGGGGCTGGCGGATATCCTGACCCGGCTGGAATCGGAGCTCACTCAAGCCCTGCCGTAGAGCGGGCAGACCATAACGACCACCCACAGGAGGGCGGAGGATGTATCGAGCCATCGTACTGAACAAGACCGAAAGCGGCGTCGAGGCGAAGCTGGAATCCCTGGATGAGCAGGCGCTACCGGAAGGCGATGTGACCGTCAGGGTGGCCTGGTCCACCCTCAACTACAAGGACGGCCTGGCAATCACCGGCAAGGCCCCCGTGGTCCGCCACTATCCCATGGTCCCGGGAGTGGATCTGTCGGGCACGGTGGAACACAGCGATCACCCCCGCTGGCGGCCGGGTGACCGGGTCATCCTCAATGGCTGGGGGGTGGGTGAAGCCCACCCCGGCGGTCTGGCCGAGAAGGCGCGCCTCAAGGGGGACTGGTTGGTACCCCTGCCGGAGGCCTTTGACCTGCGCCAGGCAATGGCCATCGGCACCGCCGGCTACACCGCCATGCTCTGTGTGCTGGCCCTGGCCCGCCAGGGTGTCCGGCCCGACCAGGGTGATGTTCTGGTGACCGGCGCCGGTGGTGGGGTGGGCAGCATCGCGGTGATGCTGCTGGCGGGGCGCGGCTACCGGGTGGTGGCATCCACCGGGCGGTCGGGGGAGGCGGCATACCTCAAGGGCCTGGGCGCGGCGGAAGTCATGGATCGGGCGGAGCTGTCGTCCCCCGGCAAGCCCCTGGGCAAGATCCGCTGGGCCGGGGCAGTGGACACGGTGGGCAGTCATACCCTGGCCAATGTGCTGGCTTCCACCTGCTACGGCGGCAGTGTGGCCGCCTGCGGGCTGGCCCAGGGCATGGACCTGCCGGCGACCGTGGCACCCTTCATCCTGCGGGGGGTGAACCTGCTGGGTGTGGACAGCGTCTACACACCCATGGAGCGGCGTCTGGAGGCCTGGGATTGCCTGGCCCGGGAACTGGATCCGGAGCGGCTGGCGGCGGCCACCACGGAGGTGGCATTGGCGGAGGTGATTCCGCTGGCTGAACGGATCCTGGCCGGGCAGGTGCGGGGGCGCACGGTGGTGGATGTCAACCGCTAGGAGCACGGGGAAACTGGATCTCGATCCGGGTGCCTTGATCGAGGCGGGAGTCGATCCACATGCGTCCCTGGAGGCGCTGGGTCACCCAATAGGCCTTGGTCAGGCCGAAGCCCCCGCCGTAGGTTCTGCGGTTCTGTACGTTATCCGCCCGAAACCCGAGCTTGACGACATCCTCGACCTGTCCGGGGGGAATGCCGACGCCGGTATCCTCCACCACGAAGCGGATTCTTTGGCCGTCATCATCCAGGCCTGACAGGATGCGCCCGCCGGGTGGAGTGTACTTGCGCGCATTGGCGACCAGGTCGCGAATCACGTCGTTGAACACGGCTGGCATGAAAATCTGGTTTCCATCCCGGCTGGTGACATCGAATTTCACCAGATAGTCCCGCTCTTCCTGTCCGGCGATGTTGTGCTTGATGCCGAAGCCGCCGTTGCTTTTCTGCTGCATCACCTGAAACAGGATCGCCAGATCTTCCTTGAGCAGTTCCAGGTCATACCATTGCCAGATCATCGGCACGCCGGCACGGGCCGTCAGCTCCTTGACCCGGGTCTTGAAGATCGCCATGACGGCTTCAATGTTGTCCAGACATTCCTGGGCGGCCGGGGTAGGGGTGATGCCGGCCACGGCGGTTGCGACCGCCTGCTGGATTTCCCGGTGAATGGCATCAATGTCCCTGACCCAGAGTATGGCCTGAAACGGGTCTTGCAGGGCCTGGGCAAACTCATGCACGGTGCCGATGCCGCGTTTCAGCGACTCAGGGCGGTCCAGATGCAGCGCCAGCAGATCCATTTCCGCTGAAAGTACGTTGAGCACATTGAGAAAACTGTGCAGATCCACCAAGGCTTCCTGCTCCGGTGTGAGATTCAAGGCCTTGATGATCTCTACCACAATGCGATATACCTCCCCGTGACATGGCGACAGGCTCAGGCTGTTGGATACAGTCTAGCGATGCCGCAAGGAAACGACATTCCGGCCATCGGCCATTTTGCTGCCTTCATCTTCAGTATCAGCCACAATACTGTGAGGAGTGTCACATTTTAAGAGGGCACGGAACAAGTCTCTTCCCACGACTCCTCATCTGTCTTTTGTCTTTTCCCGTGCCTCCCGTGCCTTTTCCACCCATGACTCCCGTTCTCTTTTTTCTTTTCCGTCATTCCCGCCTTTTTCTCCGTCACTCCCGCGAAGGCGGGAGTCCAGTATTTTCAGCCTGTGTTCCGTGACCGGATTCCCGCTTTCGCGGGAATGACTGATTAAAATCCTGAGAGATCAAGGGTAGATAGGCACCGGGACTCCATTCCCGGTGCCCGCGGGACACTCGATTATTCCCGCGCGTCTTCCACGGCTTCCTCCGCCGCGTCCACGGCGTCATCGATCTCACGACCGGCCTGCTCTGCCGGACCGGGTTCATCCACGGCATCGCCGATGGCTTCCGCGGCGTCGTCCAGCCTCTCTTCCGCGGCTTCCACGGCGTCTTCGTAACGTTCCTGAGCCTCTTCAACCACTTCATCCACGGTCTGGCCGGCCTCTTCGGCCGGGCCTCGGTCGGAGCATCCCACCAGGAAAGCCAGGGGGAACATGGACAGAGCGGCGATGAATGTGTGACGGTGCTTCATGCAAACCTCCTACACGAGTGATTGGGTGATGAATCCATTGATCAAAAGATGCGTGGGAAAGCCATGCCTCAATGACGGCAGACCCATGTCTATGGATTGCACGGCACAGCTTATGTTCCTTTGACCAGGGATTCGGTGCTGTGTCTCAAACTTTGGGACGAGAATCGGTGGTGCCCCACTCCGGACAGTACCGTGCATAATGCGCGGCATGTCTGACGCAATGCCCGTGGTGGGCCTGAATCCCTCATCCCTGACCCTCATTCTGCTGGGTGGCGCCCTGGGCGGGCTGCTCCGCTATTGGATGACCGCGTGGATCAGTTCGCGGATAGGGGACACCTTTCCCTGGGGTACCCTGGTGGTCAATGTCAGCGGCGCCAGCCTGATCGGCGTGGCCGCCGCCTGGATGCTGTCAGGAGGTCCGGGAGGAGGTCAGATCAATGCTTGGGCGTGGCTGGTGGTAGGGATTCTGGGCAGCTACACCACCGTCTCCTCCTTCAGCCTGCAGACCCTGATTCTGTTGCGCGGTAGCCGACTTCCGCAGGCGTTTTTCAATATCTTCCTTTCCGTCTTTTTATGTCTGGGAGGTGCCGCGTTGGCGTACACCGTCACGGGATACGTACTGGCGCGAGGTATCTGATGCGTGACCGTTACCGAATCTGGCTAGCCGTGGCCCTGGGCAGTGGCCTGGGGGCTGTGTCACGGCACTTGGTGTCGGTGGCCGCGCTCACCGCATTGGGACCAGCCTTTGCGTGGGGTACGCTGGCGGTGAACTTGGTGGGTTCCTGGCTCATCGGCCTCTATGCCGCCCTGACCGAGCCGGGCGGAGCCCTGATGGTGGGGCCGGCCATGCGCCAGTTCGTGCTCGCCGGCTTTTGTGGTGGATTCACCACCTTTTCCGTTTTCAGCCTGGAGGCGCTGATCTGGTTGCAGCAGGGGCGTCCCGGATTGGCCGCGGGGTATGTGCTCGGTTCCGTGGTTCTGTGGATGTCGGCAGTGTGGATGGGATACGCCCAGGGCATGGGGTTTAATGACCGCCTGGCACGGTCTGGATAAGTGCCGGCGGCTGATTTTCATGGGTGGATAAAAAAGTGTTGACACCCTGAAACAGATCTGTAGAATACGCGCCATCAAGTGACGCGGGAATAGCTCAGTTGGTAGAGCACAACCTTGCCAAGGTTGGGGTCGCGAGTTCGAGTCTCGTTTCCCGCTCCAAACAAGTCCTTGTGATTCAAGGAAAAAAAGCCGCCTCACAGGGCGGCTTTTTGCATTTCCCGTACCGGTGGCAAGTGGTATTTGTGTCCATCGGGAAGATGAAGCGCCAGGTTACAAGGGGTTGCCAAACACCGGGTATCTGGATAGAATCCGCCCTTCACTTGTCGATTCCCATGGCTGGGTGGCAGAGTGGTTATGCAGCGGCCTGCAAAGCCGTGGACGCCGGTTCGATTCCGACCCCAGCCTCCAGATGATTGAGGACGTCTTTCTCGTCCTTCTGAAAAAGCCCGCTTGAACGCGGGCTTTTTTTGTTTGCAGTCCAGGTCGGCTCGGATGATATGTCGGCATCCCGGCAAAATTTGGTGTGTGGTGGGCGGGTTGTTCAGTGGAGTTTGAAAAGGCCGGATAGTAAGATCAGAACGAAGGATCGGTCTGGCTTCCGGTCAATACTGGGGTGAATGGAAATTGCTCAAGAAGATTCGTGTCGAAGACCTGAAATTAGGGGTGTATATCACGGAATTCTGCGGCTCTTGGCTGGAGCACCCCTTCTGGCGTACCAGCTTCCTGCTCTCCAACCCCAATGACCTCAATGCCATTCAGGCCAGTCATATCAAGGAAGTCTGGATTGATAGCGACAGGGGAGAGGATGTAGATAGTGCCCCATACGCTGCATCACTGGACCCTCTGAAATCCGGGATCGATACCCGGCTTGAGGAAATGGCTGATATCAGCCGTGCTGCGTCACCGGTCGACATGGAGGAGGAGTTGACCCAGGCCAGGAAAATTCTCCATTTGTCCAGGGAAGCCGTGGCGGAAATGTTTTCCGCCGCGCGGATGGGTAATGCCGTGGACATGGGCGTGGCCAGAAATATCATCGAGCAAATATCGAATTCCCTAGCTCGAAATCCCTCTGCCTTGATCAGTCTGAGCCGGCTGAAGCAAGTGGATGAATATACCTACATGCATTCAGTGGCCGTTGCGGCCTTGATGATGGCGTTGGCTCGGGAGCTGAAATTCGACCAGGCCAAGGTCAAGGAAGCGGGCATGGCAGGATTGATGCACGATATCGGTAAGGCCGCCATTCCTAGGGCGATCCTCAATAAACCGGGAAGATTGACAAACTACGAATTCGGAGTCATGAAGTCTCACCCGCGGCGAGGCGGTGAAATGCTTTTGTCCCAGGGGGTGTCCAGCGATTCAGTCACGCTTGATGTCTGTCTCCATCATCATGAGAAAATGGATGGTTCGGGTTATCCCCATGGCCTGGCTGGTGATCAAATCAGCATGCAGGCCAAGATGGGAGCGGTTTGCGATGTTTACGATGCCATTACATCAAACCGCCCCTACAGAGAGGGATGGGATCCCTCCATTGCAATACAGAAGATGATGAGCTGGGCTGGAGGTCATTTTGATCAACGCATCTTCCAGGCCTTCGTCAAGACGCTGGGCATCTATCCTGTTGGCTCGCTGGTCCGGTTGAGTTCCGGGAAACTGGCCATTGTCATGGAGCAGTCGGAGGGATCCTTGCTCAAGCCCATTGTCAGGACATTCTATTCGGTGAATCGGGCCCGGAAGATCTCTCCGGTGGTGATGGATCTGTCTCGTCCCGGATGCGACGAATCCATCATCCAGCGTGAAGACCCGCGAGACTGGGGCCTGACCGATGTTCATGCCCTGTGTTTTGGTGATGTACTCAATGGCTGATCCCTGTGGTTCAGATCACTGACCGCACGATGGCAGCCATGCCGGCGACGCCGGAAAGCCACAGCACGGCGGGCCGTAGCCAGTGACGGTCCAGATAACCCGCCACCCAGCCGGAGATCCAGAATCCCACCAGGATGGCCGGCAGCAGTGACAATCCCAGCAGGATTTCCGTCATTCCGAATCGGTCCAGCAGGGCCAGGGCGGTCAGGGACAGCAGGCCGGCGGGCACGAAGATGGCCGACAGGGTGCCCCGCAGCCGGGGGCCGGTGACATTCTGGAAGGCCAGGGCCAGAGGCGGACCGCCGATGGAGGTGATGGTGGCCATGAAACCGGACAGGCCCGCGGCACCCACCAGGTGGGCCGGTCGAGGTTCGGGCACCCGATGCACCAGGCTCAGGGCCACGGCCAGCAGCACCAGACCGCCTAGCAGCACCCCCATGACATCTTCCGCGATGCTGCCCAGCAGGGCGGCGGCCAGCGCCGTGCCGGCCAGACTGCCGGGCAGGGCCCAGGCCACGTCCCTGGGACGCACGGCGCGCCATTCCCTGGACAGGATCAGCAACGGCAGGGTCATGCCGATAATGATCATGGGGGCCGGAATCAGTTGGGGATGGATCAGGTAGAGCAGGGGCGCTCCCAGCAGGGCCACGCCGTAGCCGATGCCGCCCTGGATGACGGCGCCGATGATGATCACGAGACTGGCCATTAGCCACTGAGAGATGTTGAGGGGGAAATCCATCATGATGCCCCTACAGTGGCCTGACCAGGTCCCTGGCCACCGCCTCGGCTACGCGGATGCCGTCCACCCCGGAGGAGAGAATGCCGCCGGCGTAACCGGCCCCTTCGCCCGCCGGGTACAGACCCTTGAGGTTCAGGCTTTGCAGGTCCTGGCCGCGGGTAATGCGCAAAGGGGCGGAGGTCCGGGTCTCCACTCCGGTGAGTACGGCGTCGCCCATGGCGAACCCCTTGATCTGTCGATCAAACACCGGCAATGCCTCGCGCAGGGCCTGGATGGCGAAGTCCGGCAGGGCCTGGGCCAGGTCCGTGGCCGTGACGCCCGGTGTGTAGGAGGGCTCCACACTGCCCAGGGCACTGGAGGCCTGTCCGGCGAGAAAGTCCCCCACCCGCTGGGCCGGGGCGTGGTAATTGCCGCCCCCCAGCCGATAGGCCAGGGATTCCAGACCCTCCTGAAACTCAATGCCCGCCAGCGGACCACCAGGATAATCCTGCGCCGGGGAAATACCCACCACGATCCCCGCATTGGCGTTTCTTTCATTGCGGGAGTACTGACTCATGCCATTGGTGACCACCCGCTCCGGTTCGGACGTGGCGGCCACCACGGTGCCACCCGGGCACATGCAGAAGCTGTAGACCGAGCGACCATTGCCGGCGTGGTGGACCAGCTTGTAGTCGGCCGCACCGAGCTTCGGGTGTCCCGCATACTTGCCCAGACGGGCCTTGTCGATCAGGGACTGGGGATGTTCGATGCGAAACCCCACCGAGAACGGCTTGGATTCCATGAATACCCCACGGGCGTGGAGCATGCGGAAGGTGTCCCGGGCGCTGTGACCCAGGGCCAGGATCACATGACGGCTCGGGATCTCTTCCCCGCCTTCCAGCATCACCCCCCGCACATGGCCATCTTCCATCAGCAGATCCGTGACCTTGTTCCGGAAGCGCACCTCGCCACCCAGGGCCTTGATCTGTTCCCGGATGTGCGCCACGACGCCGGTGAGCCGGAAGGTGCCGATATGGGGTTTGCTGCTGTAAAGGATCTCTTCCGGCGCCCCGGCCTTGACGAACTCCTCAAGCACCTTGCGCCCGTGGTGCCTGGGGTCCTTGATCTGGCTGTAGAGCTTGCCGTCGGAAAAGGTCCCGGCCCCGCCTTCACCGAACTGCACGTTGGATTCCGGGTTCAGGATCTCGTTGCGCCACAGGCCCCAGGTGTCACGGGTGCGCTGACGGACCTCGGGACCCCGCTCCAGCACGATGGGCCTGAAACCGCCCTGGGCCAGGATCAGGGCGGCGAAGATGCCGGCGGGGCCAAAGCCCACGATCACCGGACGCTCCCGCAGACCTTCCGGTGCATGCACCTCCGGCCTGTAGCGCATGTCCGGGGCCGGACCCACATGCCGGTCCTCGGCCAATTGCCGGAGCAGGTCCGCCTCGTTGCGGACTTCCACATCCACCGTATAGATGAACTGGATCTCGCTGTGTTTCTTGCGGGCATCATAGCTGCGGCGGAACAGCCGAAAGGTGATCAGGTCCGCTGCATCGATCCCCAGGCGCCTGATGATGGCCTCGCGCAGGGCCGCGTCGGGGTGATCCAGGGGCAGCTTGAGTTCGGTGATGCGCAGCATGGGAGATTTCGCTATCGGAAGAGGTGGCAGGGGCGGAATTATACCCGCCGGATTTCACCCATGCGCCGGTGCAGCCAGGCCAGTCCCAGCAGCGACAGCCCCAGCCCCATGAAGGAGGCCACCCGCCACAGGCCATCCAGGCCCGACAGGTCCACCAGGAACAGCTTGGCAATGACGATGACCAGCAGGGCCATGCCGGCCCGGTACAGGCGGATCCCGCGCCAGTAACCGCCGGCGACAATGGCACTCGCCGCCAGGATCAGCCAGGCCGCGGAGTAGGTGTAGAGTTCGCCGTTGCCGGTGGGCAGGGTGATGGACAGTGCCCCCTGCTGCCAGAGATGGCGGATCTCCAAAGTGATGAACAGCCACAGGCCCAGGCCGGCGATGGCCAGCGCGACGGGACGAAAACGCGCTTCGTGGTAGCGGGCCACCAGCAGGGCCATCATCACCGGCAGGCCGTAGGCCAGGAGCAGCAGATTGGCGATGGGGCGGGTGGCGACGGTTTCCTGTCCCCACAGGGGATTGAGGATCGTGACCGCCAGGGCATAGCTGCCCAGGGCCATGAGCAACAGGAGCCTGGAGCAGAGCCGGTAGAGACCTGCCAGTGTCTGGCTGTGCCGGGCCCGTTGCCGGTAGGTCAGAGCCAGGCCCGACCAGAGGGCGGCGTTGATGGCGGCTTCCGTGAGGCTGTAGCGGGCAATGAAGATATTGCCGTCATAGAGCTGGTAACGGACCTCGGCCCCCAGGGTGAGGACCAGCAGATGCAGGGCGCCCGCCTCCAGCCAGCGTTGCAGATCGGGCCGGGATCGGGTCTGCCAGGCGGCCAGGGCGCAGAACAGGGTGGCGCCGCCGCCGGTCCACAGGGACCAGTGCAGCTCGGGCGGATAGCTCAGGATCCAGGGATTGAAGGTGAGGCGGATGACCACCAGCACCAGGATGCCCTTGATCAGGGTGTCCAGCCAGGGCAACTGGTAGCGCTTCATCACCCAGGCCAGGGACAGCAGCTGGGCCGACAGGACCAGGGTCAGTCCGGCCTCCCGGAACATGATGGCCGCGGCCAGGGAGTAGGCCAGATGCCCGCCGATGACGAACCAGACCCCGGCACCGGTCTCACCCCGGTGCCGCTCCAGGCGCCAGGCGGCAATGGCACCATAGATCATGCCCGTCAGCAGCAGGCCCGCGGCCCAGCCCGGTGAGCGGGACAGATCCTCGGTCAGCAGATAGGCCAGGGCCACCCAGGCCAGCGGGGAGACGAAGGCCAGGGCGGCCCAGGGGTGGGAAAATCCCCGTACCCGCAGGTGCAGGGCCGCCATGACCGCATAGAGCAGGGCCATGAGCGCGGCGAATTGCAAAAAGGCCGGTTGCAGATCGGCGTCAATGCCGATCAATCGATACTGCCCGCCTGTCCAGTCCAGGACCATGGCGGCACCCATCCAGGCCAGCCACTGCACGCCCAGGGTCATCCAGGGCAGCCAGCGCAGGCTGTCCCGATGCCGGGCAGCCAGGGCCAGCAACAGCACCATCGGCCCCCATTGCCACAGGGCTTGGTCGTCAAAGCCTTGTTGCCGGATGGATAGACCCCAGGCCAGGATGATAAGCACGAGGGTGATCTGGTCCAGCCGAAACACCCGGCCAAACAGGCTCATGGGTTGATGTCCGGGCCGGGTATCGGCGGGCTCGCCGCGATCCAGGCGCCAGTCGAAGGTGGGGATGGCCAGCACGCCCCAGGCCAGCAAGGCCAGATACAGACCCCGGAATCCATCGGCCTGGGGGAGGGTCAGGGACAGCAGCCACCAGCCCAGGGCGCCGACCACCACGCCCCACCAGAGCCAGGTACGGAATATCCGCCGCAACAGCAGCAGGGCGGCGCCGCTGATGATCAGGGCGTAGAGCAAGGCGCTCAGGATGTTGCCGCTCTCTTCGGACACCAGCAGGGGAACCCCATAGGCACCCACCAGACCCATGGCCGCCAGGGCAGGGCCGTGGAGCAGGGACTGCATCATGGTGAACAGGGAAACCAGGGCCAGCAGGACGAAGATCAGCCTGGGGTCCATGAGGCCGTACAGGTGCAGGGCGGCCAGCAGGGCGGCGTAGAGGGTGATGCTGGCGCCGCCGGCCAGGGCGGCGATGGACGGGTCCGGTCCGCTCCTGCGCCGCAGCCATTCGGCCAGGACGTGCAGGCCGATCCCGGTGACCAATCCCATCATCACCCGTCCCCAGGGACCGAGCAGCCCGGCATCGATGCTGTACTTGACCATGAAGACGCCGGCCAGGGCCACGCACAGGCCGCCCAGCCAGATCATCCAGTGTCGGGACAGGTGCACCAGCCAGGCCGGGCGTCCCGGCGCCCCGTCGGCGGACCATGAGGTATCCGAAGGCGGGGCGGATGAGGGCATGGCCGTGACCGGTTGCGGGTCCGGCGTGGGTGTCTCCGTCGCCTGATCGGGTTCAGGGGGCGGTATCGGTACCGTGGATGGCCGGGCGGTCAGTGCCTGTTCCAGCCGGAAGACCCTTTGCCGCAGGGCGCGTACATGAAAGAAACCCACCCAGCCCAGGACGGCGCCGACGATGACGCCCAGAAAGAGCACAAAGGACAGGAGCGAGAGGAGGTCCAGGGTGGTCATGGGGGATCAGAAAGGTTCGGCAAGCACGGCTTGGTTTCTGCCTTCGGACTTTGCCCGGTACAGGGCGCGATCCGCGCGCACGATGAGCTGGCCGAGGTCTTCCCCCGGGCCGGCCTCCGCCAGCCCCAGGCTGATGGTGATCTGCTCCAATGGCGGCACTCGCAACCGGGCTACCTCTCTCCGCAGGCGTTCCGCCAGCTTCAGGGCTTCCTGAAGGTCCGTATCCGCCGCCATCACCATGAATTCCTCGCCCCCCCAGCGTGCAATGACGTCATTGCATCGCACCGTATCCTTGAGCGTGTCTGCCAGTCTTCTCAGGACCTTGTCACCCACGTCGTGTCCGAATCGGTCATTGATCTTTTTGAAGTGATCCACATCCATGAGGATGATCGAAAGCGGGCTGGGTGTGCGCAGGCGGCGGGCCGCCTCCTTGGCCAGGCATTCCTGCATCCAGCGACGATTGGAAAGTCCTGTCAGGGGGTCGGTTCGGGCCAAGCGCTGAACTTCTTCCAGAGCCTCGCGCAGACGCTGGTTGACGATTTCAAGCTCGGTCTTGGCCTGTCGTACATGCTGATACTGTTGTTGTCTGGCCAGGGTCGCTGAAAAGTTTTCCGCGGCCAGGCTGAGCATGGCCTTTTCGGTGGAAGAAAAATCCCGCTCTTCCTCCACATCGTCAAACCCCACGAAGCCCAGCAGTTCGCCATCTGCAAGCAGTGGGTGGAGGATCACGGAACGGATGCCCTGCATTTCCAGGAGTTCCCGGCAAATCTTGAATTCGGGAGGCAGATGGTCCAGGGCGGTCAGAATGAAGGGTTGTCCCTGCTGGAAGCGTTCGATGATACCCGGGAGATAATCGAAGGAGACCCGCTGAAGATCTTCAATGTGACTGCTGATCCCCGGGGCACACCACTCGTGAGTATTGGTCCAGTATCTTTCCCTCAGATTATTACTGAACAGATAGGCCCTGTCCGCATCCAGAAAGCCTCCCAGAATGGCAAGGCACTCGTGCAGGCCTTCATCCATGCGGTCGATTCGAAGTTTTGCGTTGGCGGTGGCCAGTCGGGCGGCGGCATCGTGAAAGCGATTGAGTTCCTTGAGAATTTCCGCCTGTTGGGCGGTCTTCTGATTGAGGGTGGAGTCGTGAATGTCAATCAGCGAGCCGGCAACTCGAATGGGGCGCCCGCTGGCATCTCGTTGGGTATCGCCGGTGGCCCGAAACCAGCGATAGTGTCCATCCCGGCATTTCAGACGGTATTTCAGGTCGTAGGGTGTCTGTTGGTCCCGGTCCATCAAGTGTTTTTGGAAGGTCCGCAGGGTACGGGCCTTGTCGGCGGGATGCAGGCGGGAAGACCAGCTTTCCAGGCGATTGGGAAATTCCTCCTCCGTTTCAAACCCCAGAAGCCTGCGAAAGCTCTCCGACCAGAAAAAGACGTTGTCGGGGTTCAGAGGATCCGCCTCCACCACGCACATATCCCAAAGCCCCACACCGGCATACCGGCAGTAGAGGCCCAAGCGTTGCGCATCCACGCAAAGCCTTTCGGGGACATGACCCGAGTCGCGCAGCCATTGACGATATGCGGGTGTCTCCGTGCACGGCTTGAATTCAGGCGGGGGACCTGCGTCGTCTTTGCCCACATCACCCTCCTTCTGGGGGGATATGCATGCTCACTCGCTGTCTCGATGAATGGACTATAAATCTCGGTTATATGAGGCTTTGCTTGTCTCTGCAAGACCTTTCTTGATCATCATGATCCGGGCTTGGGACGGACGGCATGTCCTGTATCCACAGAAAGGGTGGACAACCCTGTGGATAATGCAGGGATAGCCATCCGAATGCCTTGTCGGACGGGGGGCATCCCCTGGATTGGACAGAAAATGATCAAGCCATCATGGACGGTGATCATCTTCCGGAATCGGTATGATTGAGCCCGCTATTCATGCGCAGGAATCCCGCTCTTGAATCTCGTACCAGGCATCTCCAGTGGCTTGATCACCCTGATTTTCATCGGGCTGTTCTGGGTTCCCCCACTGTGGGCGCAGGATCGGGCGTGGCTGAGTCCGGAACAATGGGATTATGTCGCTTCCCGAGGCGTCGTTCGGTATTGCGCTGATCCCGACTGGGCACCGTTTGAATATATGGATGCCGCGGGAGAACATCAGGGTATCGGAGCCGACCTGCTCAGGCTGGCGGCTGAGCGGGTCGGGCTGACTCTGCAACTCCATCCGACGCCAACCTGGGAGGCGTCCCTGGCGGCATCGCGACGGGGGGATTGCGAATTTCTCAGCCTGCTCAACCGGACCCCTGCCCGGGAGGCCTGGTTGCACTTTACCGAGCCCCTGCTGATTGATGAAAACGTCATCATCACCCGGGAAGACCATCCCTATGTGGTCAGCCTGGATCGTTTCGACGGTGAACGTCTGGCCATCCCCGCCGGTACCGCCGTGGAGGAATGGGTGCGTCGGGACTTCCCCCGTTTGCAACTGATTCTCACACAGACCGAGAACGAGGCCTTTCAGCTGGTGTCCGACCGCCGGGCGGACATGACCATTCGTTCCCTGATCGTGGCCGCCCATACCATCCGCAAGGACGGCTGGTTCAATCTCCGTATCTCCGGGATGCAGGCCGATTACGTCAACCTCCTGCGTATCGGTGTGCGTCGGGATGATCCCATGCTGCATGCCGTGCTCGATGCCGGGGTGCGCAGCATCAGTCACAGCGAACGGGAGGCCATCATCAACCGGCATGTCAATGTGGTCAGGCATGAGGTGGAGGTGATTGAAAAATCCATCTTCTGGCCGCTGCTGGGTGTGCTGTGGGTGGTGCTGTTGACCAGCGGGTTCTGGATCCTGCGCCAGCGTGCCCTGAACCGGCGCCTGAGCCAACTCAATCTGCTGTTGGAAAAGGCGGCCACCACCGATCCGCTCACGGGTCTGAACAACCGCGCCCGCCTGATGCTCTGTTTCGAGGAAGACAGCCTGCGTGCCCAGCGCAGCGGGTGTCCCTATTCACTGGCCCTGTTCGACATCGACCACTTCAAGCGCATCAATGACACTTGCGGGCATGTGGTCGGTGATCAGGTGCTCCGGGAAGTGGCCGCCCTCATGGCGCGCAATGGGCGTGGCAGCGATCGCCTCGGCCGTTGGGGTGGGGAAGAGTTCATGCTGCTGTTCCATGACAGCGACATTCAGTCGGCCATGGAGGCGGCGGAGCGCATCCGCGCCGATGTGGCGGCGCATGCCTTCTCCCATGGCGGAGAGGTCACTCTCAGCGCCGGCGTGGCCCAGTGGCAACCGGGCGAGAGTCTGGTGCGGCTGATGGAGCGCGCGGACAAGGCGCTGTATCGGGCCAAGCAGGAAGGCCGCAATCGTGCCTGCCCGGAGCAGGGGCATGAATCTGGCCCATAATTCCGGTGACTGAATATATTCTTTAAAGATATAGGGGTCATGCCGCTATAGTGAGTGATCACCGTGTTTCCACGCATCCACTCACGGTCAAAACCGCACAGGGAAAAATTAGGAGTCGCAGTGATGCTCAAGAACTTTCGGGTCGGGACACGCCTGATGGTCGGGTTTGCCCTGGTGCTCCTGGTGGCCCTGGGAACGACCGTGCCGGTGGCGCTCAATGCCATTGATCGCGTCAGTGATCGTGCCCAGATCAGGCAGGCGGAGGAACTGTTTAGAACACTTCAGGCGTCGATCGAAGATGCCGGTGTGAGAGCCGAGTCCCAAGCCATGGTGGTGGCCTCCATGCCCGCGGTACAGCAGGCATTTGCAATGCGGGATCGCGAGGCTCTGCAGGCGATCACATTGCCTGTTTTCGAAGCGATGCGTGATACCTATGATGCCGTGCAGTTTCAGTTCCTGACCGCACCGGCCACCTCGTTCCTGCGTCTGCACATGCTGGATCGTCACGGGGATGATCTGAGCCGCATGCGGGAGACCATCGTCCAGGCCAACCGTGACCGTCGCCCTCTCCATGGTCTTGAGCGTGGCGTGGCAGGTCTTGGATTGCGAGGGGTGGCGCCCGTGTTTCATCAGGGCACGCATGTCGGGGTGGTGGAGTTCGGCCTGTCTTTCGGGGCGTCCTTCTTTACGGAATTCACCGAACAGTACAATGCGCCCGCGGCCCTTCATCTACGGGGAGAGCGTGGTTTTGAAACGTTTGCCGGCACCATCGCGGGGGATGCCCGTTTCACGTCCGCGGAGCTGCAACGGGTCCTTGACGGAGAGCCGCTGATCCGCAACATCACCCATGGCGGCGTCCCCGTCGCTGTCTATGGCCATGTGGTCCGTGATTTTGCGGGACAGCCTTTGGGTGTGCTGGAAATCCTGATCGATCGGACCGACTATGTGGTCGAGTATCGACAGGCGGTGACCACCATCCTTGGCATCGCCCTGCTGCTGGTGGTGATCGGTCTGAGTGCCGCCTGGCTGATCGCCCGTGGCATTGTAGGCCCCTTGCAGGCCACTGCCGCGCGGATGAACGAGATCGCCCAGGGGGATGGAGATCTGACCCAGCGCCTGCCCACGGAAGGACGTGACGAACTGTCCGATCTCTCAAAGGCTTTCAACGGCTTCGTGGACAAGATCCATCAGTTGATTCGACAGATCGTGGGGGCTTCCTCGCAGCTGGCGGCCGCTGCCGAAGAACTGTCATCGACGACCGAAAACACAGTCAAGCAGGTACGACAACAGCAAAGCGAGTCGGATCAGGTGGCCACTGCCATGAATCAGATGGCCGCCACGGTGCAGGACGTGGCACGTAATGCGGCCGATGCCGCTCAAGCCGCCACCTCGGCCCGGCAAAGCTCGATGTCAGGCAGTCGGGTCGTGCAACAGAGCATTGCCTCCATTGAGACGCTGGCGGCCGAAATCGAGAATGCGGCCGGGGTCATCGGATCCTTGTCCAGCGATACCGAAGCGATCGGCAAGGTCCTGGAGGTGATCCGCGACGTGGCCGAGCAGACCAATCTGCTGGCCTTGAACGCGGCCATCGAAGCCGCCCGCGCCGGCGAGCAGGGGCGAGGCTTTGCGGTGGTGGCCGATGAGGTACGTACCCTGGCGAGTCGTACCGAGGCTTCCACTCAGGAGATTCACGAGATCATTTCGCGTTTGCAGCAGGGTTCCCGGAATGCGGTGGACGCCATGGAGGAAGGGCGGGGCAAGGCAAGAGGCAGTGTGGCGCTGGCCAGCCAGGCGGGGCAGAGCCTGCAGACCATCGATGAGGCGGTCGGTGCCATCAATGACATGAATGCGCAGATTGCCAGCGCCGCCGAGGAACAGTCGGCGGTGGCTGATGAAATCAACCGCAATATCAACAATATCAGTCATGCGGTGGAACAAACCGCAACAGGATCTGATCAGATCGCCCGCGCCAGCGACGAACTGGCCCGCCTGGCGTCCGATCTGCAGGGCTGGGTCGGGCGGTTCAGGATTTAGGCGGCCGGTATCCACAGAAAACGTGGACAATCCTGTGGATAATGTCGGGATACCTGTCCGGATGCCTTGAAGGACGTGGGGGCCTGAACGGATTGGTCATTTTATGATCAATCCGTTCAGTGCCTCGGATCCACGATGTCTGCTCAGGGGGTCTCCAGCTGGAAGGAAATGGTGGTGACTACCCGTACCTTCTTGATTTCAGGGGTGTAGTTATCCAGATCCTCGATGCTGAACAAGCCTTGGGTAGCGGTGAGGATACCGCCCACCCGGCTGCCGGAATCCTGGGCGAACTGCTCGGCGGCACGGCGTGCGTCCCGGGTGGCTTCGGCCACCATGTCCGGTTTGACCCGCTCCAGTTCCGTGAACAGGAACTGGGGCCGGTGTTCATAGCTCTGGGTCAAGGCCACGCCCGCGCTCACCAGGGCGCCGGTCTCGCGCATGGCCTGGCTCACCCGCGGGGCATCATCGCTGCGTACCAGCACCACCACGTCCGCCCCGAATCGGTAGGACGGACGGTGTTCTCCGTAGATGTTCTGTTCCCGGTCGGTAATGGTGGGCGGCACGATCCGGATCTGTTCCCTGTCAAACCCCTGGCCGAGCAGAAAGTCGATGACCTGACCGCGCTGGCCGTCGATACCCTGTTGCAGCTCATCCAGTCGCTGCGCCTGGACCTGGAATACCACCGGCCAGAGAACCAGGTTGGCAGGAATTTCCCGTTCCGACAGGCCCCGTACCGTCACCTGTCGATGCGCACTGGTGATCTTGTCGGCGGAAGTGGTCATGCCCAGGCGCACCTGGGAGCCCAGCAGGGTCGGACCCAGGATCAGCGCCACGCAGGCCAGGGAGAGGGCCAGGATGGAAACCAGTAGAAGCGGACGTTCTTTCATCATTTTGCGCGAGAAACCCCGGCCTTCAGGGCGGGGAGGGATAGCGCATCGTGCGCAGCACGATCACGCGGCCCTGGTCGCGTCCTCCTGTGTCGGCTTGGGTTGCAAGGCATAGCCATAGCCATCAGCCCTTTGCAGCAGGCGGCAATGGCGGTGTGAAATCCCCTGAACCACACCCTCTCGGGTCTGGATATTGAAACTGCCGGTGGCGCGAATGGCCACCCGGCCCTGATAGGTGCCGGCCTTTTTGCCGGTCGGTACGTTGGCCTGCACCAAGTCTCCGGTCTGAAAGCCTTTTACCTGTTTTTGTCGCATCAGGTAACCACGGGGAAAGCCAAAGCGATTGAGCCGTGTGCGCTGATAACTGCCCCGGCCCGTGGCCCGCACCGTCAAGGTGGGCACGTTCCAGTGAGTGATGGCAGTGACTGGCCCGACACAGGCCGCATCCAGGGCGTGGGTCTTGGGAATGCCCAATCGCTGTCGGTTGTATTTGGTGCGGCCACCGCTACTGGTGATCACCGGCAGGCCCGTGGCCTGAATCTGTCGGAATAGCGCCCAGCGGGTGCTGTTGACGGCGGCGGCATCCTTGAGGGGGGCCTTGGCCTGGGCCTCGATCCGTTGCAGGCGCTTGGGATCATCGGCCAGAAACACTTCCACGGGCTGATTCCCCTTGGCCTGATTGCAATCAGGACAGGCCAGGGTCAGATTGCTGACCCGATCTGACCCGCCCCGACTCCGGGGGTGGATGTGTTCCACCTCCAGGGGCAGATCCTTGGCTCCGCAGTAGGCGCAGCACCGTTGCCACTTCTCCAGCAGATATTCCCTGACCTCATAACCGTGCAATGTCCCCTGTTGGTATTCAACGCCGCTGATTTCTGGATTTTCCATCGCCTGCGTATCGAACCGAACCCGCTCCATGGTGATCCCCGTCACCGGGGCCAGTCGGCACAATCGGTTCACCCAGGCCATGGTGGTGTCCACGCGATGTTGCAGGCTCGGGGCCAGCCAGCCCGATGGCCGGGTCCGGTTGTGGAATCGGGGCGCCCGGTGGCGCAACTGTCCCCGGCGCCGCCGACGAAAGGCACGGCGCTGGGTCAATGCATCCTTGATGTGTTGGCCCCGATGCTCGATCTCCATCAGCATCAGTACCTGCTGATGCTCCGGATCAGCATCATCCTCGCGGATCACCGTGACTCCGGTGGTCTTGCTGCCGGGATCGATCTTGATCTGGATGGGTTGCAGCGCGGATTCCTCTACCGTGCGATCCTTGAGCCGGATGGTGAACGGACGCATCCGGTGGACCACGGCCCGGCCCCGCTCCAGCAGCAACCGTGCCCGCTTCTCCGAGCAGGGCATCAGGGGCTTTTTCCTCTTGTCCAGTACCAAAACCGCCATCTCAAATGCTCTCAAAACAGAACCCTTACGGGTCCGGTGACGTGGGGCTTTCGCCCCATCTCCCCTCGGGAATGTCTGCAACCGGCTCCCGCTGACGCGGCGGCTGGAACCTTCGGCGCTTTACCTTTCGCCAGCATGATCCCAGCCTTACAGAGCGGCGGACTGAGGCAGCATCCGCCGGTGGGTCTTAACGACCTGTTGCAAACGTAGCGGACTTTCACCGCTCTCCCTGGTCAACCCGGCTTGCTCTCACAAGCCCCCGACTTCAGTCGGGGGTAGTTGACAAAACCATATAAAAAAAGTCCCTTAGAATTTTATCGCACATCCTGTGGTCAGAGTATTCCGGTATCAGGCCGGTTTTTTTCGTCGTGTGGGTCATGTGACGGCCCATCCACGCCTTGCACTGGGAGGATCAGGATCATGCTTTGGTTCGCCATCTTCGTATCGGTCGTGACCATTATGGTGGGAGTGTGGTCCAGTTGTCTCTCGTCCCAGTGGTCGCGGGTGTCCCCGGTCGCAAACCCCCGGGATATCTTCTGGGTGCGACTGCTGGGCGTCTCGCTGACGCTGTTCATTCTGGAGCGGATCTGGCGGGTGGAGCAGGCGGGACTGATTCTGGGGTTCGTGATCTGGTGGCTGGCACTGGGGCCGATCATCGCCCTGGTTTCGATCTTTGCGGCCATGGGCCTGAGAGAGTCGGTGCTGGCGATGCTGAAAATGGAACGACCCGGTGCCGGGTCGTTCTGAAAGCCTGGTTGGGTCTGTGCCGTTGCTACCCGGCCTGGCGTACTCCCGTGGCAGACTGCTGTTGCAGGGTGCGCAACAGATCCAGTCCCTGGGGCCAGGGGCCGAAGCCGGATGCCACGTTGATGTGACCGGCGTTGCCGATGTTGATGACCGGCATGCCCCATCGGGTGGTCCAGGGGAGCAGCTTGGCCATGGGCATCCAGGGGTCATTGGTGCTGGCCACCACCAGACCGGGAAATTCCAGTGGGCGGGAGGGCAACCGGGAGGCCAGGCTTTCGGCCGGGTCTGACGGGTCCCGTGTACCGAAGGAGGAGAACCGGTCCGGGTCCGCCGGTGCCACCAGCATGACCCCGGCCACCCGTGAGGACAGATGACTGGCGGCGGTGACCGTCGCCAGGCAACCGAAGCTGTGGGCCACCAGCCAGACCGGTTCCACCGAACGTGTGATCTCGTTGCCCACGGCCTCCACCCAGCGGGACAGGACCGGCGATTCCCAGTCGATGCCGGTGACCCGGCGGGCATCCGGAAGCAGCGATTCCATCCAGGTTTGCCAGTGTTCGGCTTCACTGCCGTGAAAGCCGGGTACGATCAGCGTGGTATGGGCCATGATAGTGCTCCTCAACGATCCTGGCCTGACTTTACAGGGATTGCTTATTGTCAATAAAGAATTAATATTTTTATTTTCATTCCTTTTTTGAATTTTTATGTTGTCATGCCCTGATTGCCCAGGTCAGACAAGAAAATCCCCATCCACGTAATACCAGCGCCCGTCGATGCGCAGAAAATGGCTGCGCTCATGCAGACGGATACCCTTGCCGCCGACCCGGGACCGGGCCACGAATTCCACCTCGCCGTTCTCGTCCGCCGGTCCACCTCCTGACGTCGCGCGGATGCTCAAGCCCAGCCATTGCTGTTTTGCCTCCAGTTCCAGCACCTCGGGTCGGGTTTCCGGGTGCCAGGTATCCAACAGATAGTCCGCGCGCCCTTCCACGAAAGCCGTGTAGCGGGAGCGCATCAGGGCTTCGGCGGTTTGGGGGATGGACCGACCATCCAGAAACGGGCCGCAACAGTGCTCTCGGGTGAGTCCCGAGCCGCAGTGACAGTGATGATTTCCCTCCCGGGATGTGTGCTTGCGTCTTGCCATGCGGTGTCTCCTGAAGATGAACCCGCACTATACTCATTGGGAGGTCTCCCGCTGCGAGGGTGTCATGGCCTTTTCCAAATTGAATTATGTCAACGTGGGTCCCCACGGCACGTTCAAGCGTAGCGGGGGATTGCATACGACCCCGCAGGATATCGATGCACTGTTTGAGTATCTCGCCCGGACCGGCGTGGATAAGCTCGCCGTGCATTTTCATGGTGGGCTCGTGCCGGAGGGGCGGGGGGAGATGATTGCCCGCTCCATGCAGACGGTTTTCGAGAAGGGCAACGCCCATGGACTGACCTTCATCTGGGAGACAGGACTCGTCGAGACCCTGATGCGAAACGTGACACGGGTGAATCAGACAAGGTTCTTTCAGAAACTGGTCCGCTACGTCTTCCGTCAGTTGAGCAAACGACTCGGTGGAGACCTTTCGGGCCGAGGCCCCGGGGAACCCATGACGATGTCCGAGATTGAGGCCGAGCTGTCACGGATCGACAAATTCGAGGCGTTGGAGAGTGCCGCGCGGGGCGGTGCCGATCGGCTTGACGAAGCGGATCTTGAATTTGCGCTGGGTGAGATGGAGCTGGAGTTTCTGCTGGAGCTTCAAGGCGACACTGATCTTGCGGACGGGGATTTTGATGCGCTTGTCGGGGCGGCGGTACTGGATCCGTCCATTGCGCATGAATTGCGTGATGAAACCGGGCGCGGGGTTGCGTTGTTCCAGGTGGCCAAGTACCTCGCCAGGATCACTTACCGGGTTCTGAAGCGCTATGTGGACAAGCGGGATCATGGTCTGTACCCGACCGTGATCGAGGAAATCCTGCGTGAATTTTACCTGGCCGATTTCGGCGCATGGACATGGGGACGGATGAAGGATGTCGCTGCCGAGATGTGGCTACCCAATGGTGCGACCCTCGACGAGAACTCCCATCCCGGGACCTACTTTCTCCACAAGCTCAAGGCGCATCAGGAGCGTCACCCTGGTTTCAAGGTCGATCTGGTGGGACATAGTGCCGGGTCCATCGCGATTTGTCATATGTTGCATGCCGGCGACGCAGCGGGCGTCCTGCCGGACATCCGCGCCATCATCTTTCTCGCCCCCGCCTGTCTGACGCGGCTTTTGCATGATGAAATCATCGCCCACCCCGAGCGTTACGACACTTTCCGGATGTTCACCATGGCCGATGCCCTGGAACAGAAGGACCCGCTCGTTCCGGGTGTCTATACACGTTCATTACTCTATTTCATCTCGGGCGTGCTTGAGGACGAGGTCGATACCCCATTGGCGGGCATGGCTCGTTTCTGGAGCGGAACACCCCCCTTCAATGAGGGTTATCTGATGGAGACGGCGCGCTGGCTCCTGGCAGAGACCGAAAACCGCGCCGTGCTCTCGAAAACACCCGATGAGGCACTGGAGGGACTTCGTACCACATCGGGCTCCCACGGTGGGTTCGATGATGACGAACCCACCCGGGGGTCGATCACTCATCTGGTCGCGAAGCCGTAGATCCGTGCCATGTCGAGTCGCGAGCCGGGAGACTACGCCATTGTGGTTGGCATCGATGCCTATCCGCGCTATGGCGCTAACGGGCGTCATCTCCGCGGTGCGGTGCGGGATGCAAAACGCTTTTACCAGTGGCTTTTGAATCAGGACACGGGCGGCGGGCTCGATTCCGACAATTGTCGCCTGATCACATCGGAACAAAACCCGATGGCGCTCACGCAGACGACGGTGGATCTGGCGCTTGACGATCTGTGGGCGAGAGCCCGGAATGCCGGGGGCGGGCGGCGGTTCTATTTTTTCTTTTCTGGCCATGGACAGTCGGTCGTGGGTTCGGATGCCACGACCTACGATCAGTCGTTCTGTCTGCCGCAGTGGTCCCAGACCATGCCCCATGCCGCACTCAATGCCGACAGCTATCCCAGGGTTGTGCAGACCTGCATGCCGTTCCGCGAGATCGTGATGTTTCTTGACTGCTGCCGTGTTCCAGCGATCAAGGTACGGGCGATGAACAGCTCGGTGGGCTGTCATGCGCCGCTGGAGGGCTTTGAACAAGTGGAATGCATGGCCTATTTTGCCGCCGAGCCCATGCGGCGCGCCTTCGAGGGCAGTGTGCAGACGGAGGATGATCAAGCGACGGATGTGCACGGCTTTTTTTCCACCGCGCTCATGGAAGCGTTGCAGAAAGGATCGTCACGCCCCGGGGGCGGCATCGGGGCGGAGGCTCTGTGGCAGTATCTGGAATACCGGGTACCGCAACTGGCCGACGAAAACGGCCGTCGACAGATACCTCAACGGGTGCCGCTGCGCTTCTCCGATACGGTGGTATTCGGTGCCGCGGGACAGGCTACGGCGCCAGAAGCCGAAAATTTCGAGATCCGCTTCAGCGCCGCGCGCCAGGGGCCAGTGCGTCTTTTTGACGCATCAGCCACCGAGATGCGTGCCGGGAATCCATCGGAAGCGTCGTGGCGAGTTCGGCTTGAGCCAGGCGAGACGTATCTGTTGATCGACGAAGGCAGCGGCCAGAGACGTGTCTTCGTTTTCCTCGCCGACATGGAGGGGACCCATGACACCTTCTGATGACAGCGCCTTGGTGCGTCTTGGACTCAGGGCCCGGAACACCCATACCGGCGATACCGATCACGACACGCGGATCAGCGTTTACGATGGTCACGGCATGCTGGTCGCACGAGAAGCAGGCCTGCTTTCGGTCACCTTGGCACGGGGTCTTTACACGCTCCGCACCGAGCGATTGGGCGAGATGGGCGAAGATCGGGTCATCCTGCTTGACCGGGACCTGGAAATGACCCTGTCTTCGCCTCGCCGTCATTCGGCCATGCCCTCGGCGGATACCGCGCATACCCATGAATTTCTGCAGGCGGTCAGCATGCGCTACAGTCGGGAGTCGAGCTGCGAGGTGCCGGGTGCGCTGGATGATGATCCACGCCTGATGGTTCTGGTGCGGGCCACGGGAGACCAGGATCACTCCGACAGCTTCCCCGCCGGGACGCTGTCACTGATCCGCGAAGACGGCAGTGTCGTGACCCGCTTCGAGCCGGAAAATACCCAACGCAACCAGCGCGAGGGCTGGGTGGTGTTTTCGGCCCGGCTGCACCCGGGCAACTATATCCTGACCGACATTCACGAAGGCCGCGCCGTCAGTTTGCCGGTTTTGCTGAACGGTGGTTGGGACACGTTTGTCTTCGTTCCCTTCGAGGGTGTGCCGCAACTGGCAGCCTCCAGTATCGATATGCGAAGACGCGGCGAGGGCTATGATCCCGGAGACCGCTTCACGCAGGAGATCGATGCGGCGCTTCAGGGGCTGGGCTCGCGACTGAATCTGCTTTCCGATGTGTTACTGAAGGAGGCCATCTTCGGCAAGTTCCGGCATCCGTTTCATGGAATGGTCGGGGCTTATGCGCATCTTTTGGGAGGGCGTCGAAGTGAACGGCTGGAGAGGGACATACTGCGCAATCTCTGGCATCTGCTCGAAGGTTCCACGGACGTGATTGCCTTGTTGCTGCTGGCACTGGAACGAGAGCCGGACGGGATTCCGGACAGCCTCGGGGAACTCGACGCGGTAGCTGGGGAAATCTTCGGTATGAGTATCACGGACCAGTTACCACTCGGTTTCCCGCCGATGCTGCGCAGTGGACTTGATTCCCTGATCCATGCGAGCGTGAAGCTGCCTGAACTGATTGCACCGAACTCCTGGCTTGAGACGGCGGCAAACGCTTCCTATTCGGAAGGCGCTTGGGCGGTCTGGGAGCAGGTGGCGGCTATGCCCAGCCAGCAGAAACTCTATTCCGTCGTCAAACGCGCGCTTGCCGGCGCCGGACGACGCGCGGTGCATACGATTTATGCCGACGATCGGATCAACAGCATCGTGGGAACCGACAGGGGATTGATTTCGGGCATCGTGGCCGATATCGCCCGTGATCTGAAAGATTATGTGGTCCATGTGGATCCTTCCATCATCCAGGGTGACACGAATGTGCGTGAACTGGTGTTGTCCGTGGCCAG
The DNA here is from genome assembly GCF_022227765.1 of Ectothiorhodospira shaposhnikovii. Taxonomy (GTDB): domain Bacteria; phylum Pseudomonadota; class Gammaproteobacteria; order Ectothiorhodospirales; family Ectothiorhodospiraceae; genus Ectothiorhodospira. Next base: position 472,149 of record NZ_JAJMLZ010000001.1, read on the forward strand.
GGCGGCCCAGCCCCGCCAGGATTCGCCGCACAACCTGTGCCCGGACAATCGTATTCCGGATTGGCTCGTGACCCTCGTGCGGGAGCGGTGCCGGCGGGAGGGCAAGCATTTCGATCCACGCAAGCTTGCCCGCATGGCGGGTGTGCCGCTGAAATCCGTGGAGCGGGTGATGACTCGTCCTTCAGCCGATTGAGGTGGTTCGGATTGATGTCATGAGGGGTTGTCCCGACGGGCGCCCATACGCATGAAACGGGAGGTGGTTTGCAAAATGGTCTAATCTTCCAACTCAGGATCATGCAACGGAACAGGAAAGGAGGGACGAGATGAGGATCCATGCCGGCAGTCTATGGGGGGTGGTGTCTTTGTGCCTTACCCTGGTCGCGGCGCCTGCCCTGGCCGATGAAGTGGTGGCGCCCAATATCAGCTCCGAATATCAATCCATGCGCCTGGTCAAGGTGGTGGATGGGCTCACCCATCCCTGGGCGGTGGCCTTCCTGCCCGATGGGCGCAAGCTGATCTCCGAGCGCCCCAATGGACTGGTCCTGGTGGACCGAAACGGTCGCAAGACACCCGTGCAAGGGTTTCCTGCCTTCCATGCCGTCAACCAGGGCGGGGTACTGGATGTGGTGCTCCATCCCCGCCATGAGGACAACGGCTGGATCTACGTGACCTATTCCAAGGGCGATGCCCGCGGCACGGTGCCGGCCCTGATCCGTGCCCGGCTGGACGGCGACCGGCTCACGGCGGTGGAAAACATCTTCGAGTCCAACACCCGCACCCAGCCCGGCCGCCATTACGGCTCCCGGTTGCTGTTTCTGCCCGACGGCACCCTGCTGATGACCATCGGTGATCGCGGCGCCCATCCTCCCAGGGCCCAGGACACAATGGATCACTCCGGCAGCATCGTGCGCCTGAATGATGACGGCACGGTGCCCGAGGACAATCCCTTCGTCGGGCGGGAAGGGTATGCCCCGGAGATCTACACCTACGGCAACCGCAACATCCAGGGCCTGGCCCTGCATCCCGCCACGGGCGAGGTCTGGGTCACCGAACACGGCCCCCGGGGCGGGGATGAGCTGAATCTGATCGAAGCGGGCAACAACTACGGCTGGCCCGTGGTGACCCTGGGGCGGGATTACCGGACCGAAGCGCGCTTTCCCGATGCCCAGACCCGCCATCGGGAGGACATGGTGGACCCGGTATTCGAGTTCCTGCCCACCCTGGCACCCTCCGGGCTGGCGGTGGTGGACAGTGACCATTTCCCGCGCTGGCAGGGCAATCTGCTGGCGGGCGGCCTGCGGGCGCAGCGCATCCTGCGCCTGGTGCTGGAGGATCGGACGGTGGTCCACGCCGAAGAACTGCTGCGGGACCGGGTGGGGCGGATCCGGGATGTCCGCCAGGGGCCGGACGGGTATCTCTACGTCCTCACGGATGCCTCCAATGGTGCCCTGTATCGCATCGAACCGGCCCGCTAAGCCTGGGTGCCGGCGGGCGACGGTTAGCCCGTACCCGGGTTACCTGCCCGGCGGGTGGGAGGTGTCCAGTTCCGGATGGCTTCCTGAATCATCCCCACCGGCCCCGGTCGCCCGAAATAATACCCTTGGTGAGTATGGCAGCCGTTTCGGCTCAGCCACTCCCAGTGTTCCCGGGTTTCCACCCCCTCGGCGATCACCCTCAGGCCGAGCGTGCCGGCCAGGGCCACGATGGTTCGGGCAATGGCCGCGTCGTTGGGATCGTTGAGCACATCACGGACGAACGACTGGTCGATCTTCACGTCGTCCAGGGGCAGCCGCTTGAGGTAGCTCAGGGAAGAATATCCCGTGCCGAAGTCATCCAGGGAAAACGTGATGCCCCGCGCCCGTAACTGCCGCATCTTGTCGATCACATCCTCCACGTCCTCCAGTAACAGGCTCTCGGTGATCTCCAGTTTGAGACGGTGAGGGTCGGCGCCGGTGGTGTTCAGGATCTTCAGCACGCCGGGCACGAAGTCCGGGTGCCGAAACTGACGGGCGCTCACATTGACAGCCATCTTCAGGTGCCTCAGGGAGGCGTCCCCGGCCCATTGGGCCAGTTGGGTACAGGCAGTCTCCAGTACCCATTGCCCCAGGGGCAGGATCAAGCCCGTGTCTTCGGCCAGGGCAACGAACTCACCGGGAGGTACCAAGCCCCGCTCCGGATGCTGCCAGCGCAACAGGGCCTCGGCGCCCATCAATTGGCTGTCGTCGTTTACCACTGCCTGGTAATGCAGCAAAAACTGTTTTTCCACGAGCGCTCGGCGCAGATCTCCCTCCAGGGCGGCCCGGGCCATTACCGATGCCTGCATTGCCGGGTCGAACAGCCGATGGGTGTTGCGTCCCGCCGCCTTGGCCTGATACATGGCCAGGTCGGCACGCTTCATGAGTTCGTCCACGCTCAACGATTCACGATCAAACAGGGTGATGCCGACACTGGCGGTGCCGTGGTGCTCCTGGTCACCGAGGCGATAAGGATGGTTCAAGGCGGCCAGGATCTTGTCGGCGACAAATCCAGCCTGTTGAGTGGCCTCCTGAGCCTCGTGGCTGAGCCTGTGCAGCATGACCACGAATTCATCCCCACCCAAACGGGCCACGGTGTCGTTTTCGTGCACGCAGCCGATGATGCGTTTGGCCGCCTGCATGAGCAAACGGTCACCCTGATCATGACCCAGGGTGTCGTTGAGGATCTTGAAGTTGTCCAGATCGATGAACAGTAATGCCCCATGATGGTGCTCGCGGCGGCAGAGATCGACGGACGCCTCCAGGCGTTCGGTGAGCAGACGCCGGTTGGGCAACTGGGTCAACGGGTCGTAAAAGGCCAGGGTCCTGATCTCTTCCTCAGCCTGCTTGCGGGCGGTGATGTCCCGGGCGATGCCCTGGAAGCCGGCGATCTTCCCCCCCTCGTCCCGTGAGGGTAGGGCACTGGAGCTATGCCAGCGCCAACTGCCGTCCGAATGCAGCACCCGGTATTCGATGTCCTGTATATGGTGGCCGTGGTGCATGACGTCGGCAAATGCCCGGAGGCAGAGATGGAGATCCTCCGGGTGGACGAATTCGGAGAAATGGTGACCCAGGACACTGTCAGGATCGTGGCCCAGGAGGGTCTTCCAGCTGGGGGAAACGAACCGGATATGCCCGTCGGGCGAAAACAGATAAATGATGTCGTAACTGTTATCCACCAAAAAGCGGTATTTCTCCTCGGAACGCCGCAGATCTGCTTCCGCCTCCTGACGCTCCTGGATCTCCCGGCTCAGGAACCGGTTGGCCGCTTCCAGGGAACGATGGCTGCGCTGTAGCGCCAGATCGGACCGCAGGGTATGCAGATAGCCGCGCAGTACCAGCAAACCCAGACCGACAATGACCCACCAGGCGAGGCTCAGGGTCCACACCTTTCGCCACCAGGCGGCCATCACGACATCTTGCGCTTCGCCGGCCACCACCAGGAAAGGCAGGTCCCTGACCATCTGGGCCGTGTAGGCGCGGCGCATCCCGTCCACCGGCGAGACAATGACGAAATGCAATGTGTCCTTCTCACCAAGAATCAGGGGCATCAGTCGGCCGACCTCCACCGGCTGGCCGATCTGGGCCTCCAGGCTCGCAAGGGCATCCCGGGGACGCCGCGCCAGTAACCGTTCCCCGTGATCCACGATGGTCAGGCTGCTGCCGGGGGTGGGTTCGGCGCGTTCCAGCCAGTGGTCGAAGAAACCCAGATCCAGGCCCACCTCCAGCAACCCGGCAAATCGGCCCTCGGCGTCACGAAGGGACTGGGCATGGACGACGAGAAACCGTTCGCTCTCACGGGACCAGAAGGCCCGGGAGACCAGGCGTTCCAGGTCGGGGTCGGCGCGCAGGGCCAGAAAATGGCTCTGATCGCTGATGTCGTGATCGATCTTCAGATCGCTGCCGGAAGCATGGGTCATCACCCCTTCGCGATCGAACAGGGCGATGGCCTGGGCATGGGGCAGGAGGCGAAGGTGCCGTTCGAGCCACTGGTTGATGCGGGCATGGGCTTCCGGATCACCCTCGGGTGGTGGGAGGTTCTCGGGTCGGATCTCGCCGGCCATGCTGCTGAGCAGGGCACCACTGGTCTCAAAGGCGGCATACAGCCATTCGCTCACCAGCACGCTGGTGGAATGGGTACGCTGGCGGGCAGCTTCCGTGTCCTGTGCTCTGGAGGTGGTCAGGTCCCAGGCGATGATCAGGGCCAGTACCAGGCAAAAACCCAGATAGAGCATCCAGGCCTTGATAACGATGTGCCGGTGGCGGCCATCGCCAAGCGGCGGGTATTGGGTCACCGGGAGTGTCCTGGTGCGGGTATCACGGATTTTTAGGCTCCCGAGATGGGTACGGGTGACGGCCATCCTGGTGTGTTCGTGGCCGACCCCGAGGGGGGGGAGGTTTGGTCTTTACTTATATCATTTTCTCCGCCTGCAAATTCAGGATCAGGACGGAACCACGCCATTCTCCCGACCGATGGTGGTTGCCGCCTTTGCCTTGAGGCAAAAGGGACATCCTGGACTCCCGCCTTCGCGGGAGTGACGGCGGGTTGATGACGTGGGAGTGGTGGCGGGTTGATGACGGCAAGGCGCCTTCGGGGGATGGCGGTCAGGGTGTCTTTCTTGAGGCAGGAGCAAGGCGCTTTGTAGTAAATCCCACAATCCCCCCGTCAAGTCACATAACCACCATCATCCCGTCATTAAATAATCATTTAAAATCATTAGTTTGATTGCCTGGCACGATAATCGCTAACTCCTCGGCATGGCCCCATTCGCCCGACGAGGACATCCATGACCCAACCGCTCGGCATCGTCATCGACGACACCACCTTGAGAGACGGCGAACAATCCGCCGGCGTGGCCTTCAATGACGCCGAGCGGGTAGCCATCGCCAGGGGGTTGGATGACCTGGGTGTTCCCGAGTTGGAAATCGGCATTCCTTCCATGGGTCCCGAGGAACGGGAATCCATCGCTCTGCTGGCCCGGCTGGGACTCAAGGCCCGTTTGCTGGTGTGGAGCCGCATGCGCGCCGATGACCTGGCCGACTGCGCGGGTCTGGGGGTTCACATGGTGGACCTGTCCATCCCCGTTTCGGATCAGCAGATCCGGCGCAAACTGGGCCGGGATCGGGAGTGGGTGCTGGAAAGCATCCGCCGTCACGTGGCCCAGGCCCTGGAACTGGGACTGGAGGTGGGCGTGGGCGGGGAGGATGCCTCCCGGGCCGATCCCGATTTTCTCTGCCGGGTGATCGAGATCGCCCAGGCTGCCGGGGCACGCCGTTTCCGCTTCGCCGACACCGTGGGCATCATGGAACCCTTCGGTGTGCTGGCACGCATCCGGCAGCTGCGCGCTGTCTCCGACCTGGAGATCGAGATGCATGCCCATGACGACCTGGGCCTGGCCACCGCCAACACCCTGGCCGCCGCCCTTGGGGGAGCCACCCATGTGAACACCACCGTCAACGGCATCGGGGAACGGGCCGGCAACGCCGCCCTGGAAGAGGTGGTGATGGGGTTGCGTCGGCTTCACGGCATCGAAACCGGAGTGGAGCTGCGCCGTTTCCCGGCCCTGTCCCATCTGGTGGAGACCGCTTCCGGCCGTCCCATCCACTGGCAGAAGAGCCTGGTGGGAGAGGGGGTCTTCACCCACGAAGCGGGCATCCATGTGGACGGTCTGCTCAAGGATCCGGCCAATTACCAGGGCGTGGATCCGGCGGAACTGGGCCGGGAGCACCGTCTGGTGCTGGGCAAGCATTCCGGCGCCCATGCCGTGATGGCGGCCTATGCGCGCATGGGAGTGACCCTGGACAAGGCCCAGGCGGCCCTGTTGCTGAGTCGTTTGCGTCGATCCGTTTCCCAGTCCAAGCGGCCGCCGACGGAGCATGAACTGGCCACCTGGTATGCGGAACTCGCCTGCCTGAACGGGGCGGTGGCGTGAGGCCGCGTGTTTCATTGATATCCACCATCGAGGTCTGAACCATGACTGAAACCACCGAACTGGAAGAAGACCTGCGGGAAATGGGGTCTGCCGAAGAGTTTCTTGAGTATTTCAACATTCCTTACGATGAGGCCGTTGTCCGGGTGAATCGCCTGCATATCCTGCAGCGCTTCCATGACTACCTCTCCGGTACCCTGGACAACCTGCCCACGGACCTGTCGGCCCGACGGGATATCTACCGCAGCCTGCTGATGCAGTCCTACGTGGATTTTGTGGAATCCGATGCCCGCACCGAAAAGGTGTTCAAGGTTTTCAAGCGCCCGGCGCCGGGCGTCACCGTGGTGCCCCTGGAACAGGCCTTCATCCGGAGATAGCCCCATGGAGCACTATCGAGAGTACGGCGAGCAGGTCAGGGTGGTCCGCCCCTTGCGCAACGACGGCACCTACCCCGGCATGGACCGGGGCGAGCTGCTGGTGCCCCGGGGCAGTATCGGGGTGGTCATCGGCAGGGGCACCTTCCTGCAGGATCAGGTGATCTACACCGTCAACTTTCTGGATGCGGGCCGTGTGGTGGGGTGCCGACAGGAAGAATTGATCGACGCCGACGCCCCCTGGGTGCCCACCCGGTATGAATTCCGTGACAAGGTGACTCCGGCAATTCCGCTGGGGATCAACGGCGAGACGGTGGTGAGCCCCGGGACCGTGGGCGAGGTCTGCAAGGTCTTGAGGGATCTGCCGGACGGTGTGGCCTATCACGTGAACTTTGCCGGACGGGTCCTGCAGGTGCCGGAGCAGGCTCTGACCGATCCGACCGAGGAGCAACCTTCATGAGTCTTACACTGGAACAGCGCCCCGAACTCCTTTACATCGAGCTGCGGGCTGCCCTGGACTACTTCGACAAGCCCCTGGGCAGCCTCTCCGATGACGAGCGAGGCATTGTTCGCCATCGCGCCCTTAGGGCCTATGACATCGGTGCGCGAGCCCTGGCCTCCAGCGAGGCCCGGGATGTCCATGTGCCCGAGGGGCAGGTGACCCGGGCCTTGCGGGAGATCGAATCCCGTTACCCGGAGCCGCGGCAGTTTCAGGAAGAGCTGAGTCGCCATGGTCTTGATCGGGAGGGTCTTTTGCAGGCCCTTTACCGGGAATTACGCCTGGAGGCCCTGCTGGAGCGGGTGGCTGCCCGGGCCGAGCCGGTGACGGACGAGGAAGTGGCCCGGTACCATGCGTGTCACAAGGATCGCCTGCAGCGTCCGGAAACCCGTACGGTGAGGCAGATCCTGATCACCCTGAATCCGGATTTTCCTGAAAACACCCCGGAGGCTGCCCGGGCGCGGTTGGAGGCGATCCGGGAGACCCTGCTTGCTGATCCGGGGATGTTCGCCGATCTGGCCATGCGCCACTCCGAGTGTCCCAGCGCACTCCAGGGCGGGCTGCTGGGGCGGGTGCCCGAGGGGCATCTGTACCCGGAGTTGGACGCTGTACTGTTCCGGATGACGGCGGGTATGGTGAGCGAGCCGGTGCAGACAGAAGTGGGGCTGCATCTGCTCTACTGCGAAACCATCCATCCCGCCGGACCCGTGACCCTGGACGAGGCCGGTGGTCGCATCCGTCAGATCCTGGAGCAACGGCGCCAGGCCAATTGCCGGCGGGCCTGGCTGGAGTCCCTGGGGTGATGTGCTCGTTTGCCGTCACCCCCGCTACCCATCCGTCACTCCCGCGAAAGCGGGAGTCCATGATTTTCAGCCTGCCACTGGATTCCCGCTTTCGCGGGAATGACGGATCATGGGCCATCACTGGCATATCCTTGGCCACTGGATTCCCGCTTTCGCGGGAATGACGGACCATGGGCCATCACTGGCATATCCTTGGCCACTGGATTCCCGCGTTCGCGGGAATGACGGGCCATGGGCCATCATCGGCGCATCCTTGGCATTACCGCAGCCTCACCGGCCCATAGGGCGTATCTCGTACTTGATCATGGTCATGCATCCGGTAGCGGGTGAATGCCGCCACATCATCAAACTGCATGAACGGATTTCCCTCCGCCTGTTCCTTGAGCGTGGATTGCGGCTTCACGCCGTAGTCATGCCCCGGATGGATCACGGTCCCGCCCGGCAGTGTCTGCTGCAGGCGCGCCAGGGTATGGAACATGGCAGCGGGGTCCCCTCCCTTCAAGTCACAGCGACCGCAGCCGAAAACAAACAGTGTGTCACCGGTGATGAGGTCATCGCCCAAGTGGTAGCAGACTGACCCCGGCGTATGTCCGGGGGTATGCATCACCCGGATCGTGGTCTCCCCCAGCTGGATCAGATCACCATCCTGGTGCAAATGTGCATCCACCGGGCAGTCCCCCCAGATGTCCGCTTCGGCCTTGAGCAGGTGCACCCGGGCGTCAGGGGCCTGTGCCCGCAGGCGATCAAGGCCATTGACGTGGTCCTGATGGGTATGGGTGAGCAGGATGTGGGTGATTCGCAGCCGCCGGGCGCGGGCCAGATCGGTCACTTCTTCCACTTCCCAGGCGGGATCCACCACGGCGGCGGTGCCGGAGGCGCTATCCTCAATGAGATAGATCCGGTTGCCCATGGGCCCCAGTTCCAGGGCATGGATCTGGTAAGGCTTGTCTTTGGTCATGATAAAGGCTCCCAAATTCCGAACATGGGTCGGCCGATTGGCCAGGCAGAGTCCATGTTACTAGAACAGGCAGGTATATTGACTGGGAAGAGCGTGAGGCTTACCGGGAGGAGGGCAGGCGGAATGAACAAGGAAACCGATCCGGGCGGGGAGGCATCATCACTGCTGTATCGCCTGGCCTGCCCGGTGGCGGCGATGGCGATGATGGCGGCGGCCCTGGCGGCACTACTGCATCTTCTGGGGGTTCTGCTGTCCGCGGTGTTCCTGGCGGCCTCGCAAAGGGACTTCAGCTTCAGTACGCCCGACATGGATGCCCAGTTGCTGGCCGGCATCCTCATTCCCGTGCTATGGCAGCATGGGGTGCCCGTGACCCTCTCGACCCTTTTGATGCTGGCGGCAGCGGGCACCGTGCTTCATGGGCAGGGGTGCCGCTGGGCGCAGATGGCAGGGGGCAGTGGGGTGTTGCTGGCGATCTATCTGACCCTGATGGGGGTATCGGCATGGGTGCCGGGACTGATCTTTCTCGGCGGCGTGGCTGCACTTGGCATCAGCCCATGGCTTCATGGGCCATCCCTGACGAATGTCTTGCCGGTGTCCATGAAAACGGCCAAGGCGCCTGAACCCACCCTGGAGATGTTGCTGAAACAGGAACCACGGGACCCACCGGGGGGGAGGGAAAGCCCGGGTGTTGTCGGTTCGTCTCGCGCGGGCGGGGTTGAAACAGGTGGAAAGAAGCGTCGCCCTGGCGGGTCAAGGGAAAGGGAGTGGAGAGAACCCGCCATCCAGTTGCAGCGGATTTTGCCTCCGGGGCAGGGGTACGGGCGGGGAAGAACGAAATGAACCGGTGCGCCCGAGGGCGCACCGGTCAGGGCCGATTCAGATCAATTGAACGCCTGGCCCGGCTTGATGCCTGCCTTTTTCAGCACGATGGCCAGCGGGCAGAACCCGGTGAAGGCCGACTGCAGCAGGTTCAGGCCCACAAAGGCGGTGAGCCACAGCCACAGCGGGCTGGCCAGGGACAGCAGCAGGCTGAGCAGGATCATTCCGCCGGCAAAGGCAAAAACTGCGCGATCAATCGTCATGGGCATGGCCCTCCTGTGTTTTAGGTTTTCCTAATATACAGGTGGACCTAGCGCTTCTCAATGGGCACGTAGTCCCGGGCGGCGGCGCCGGTGTAGAGCTGACGCGGACGACCGATGCGGGATTCCGGGTCCTGCATCATCTCGCACCAGTGAGCGTTCCAGCCGACGATGCGCGCCAGGGCGAAGATGGCGGTGAACATGTTCAGCGGGATGCCCATGGCCCGCAGGATCAGACCGGAGTAGAAGTCCACGTTGGGGTACAGCTTGCGCTCCTTGAAGTAATCGTCTTCCGTGGCGATGCGCTCCAACTCCATGGCCACCTCGAACAGGGGCTGGTTGTCGGCACCCATCTGCGCCAGCAGTTCATGACACATCTTGCGGATGATTCTGGCCCGCGGGTCGTAGTTCTTGTACACCCGGTGACCAAAGCCCATCAGACGGAAGGGGTCATCCTTGTCCTTGGCGCGGTTGACGAAGTGATCCACGCCCTGACCGCTTTCCACGATCTGCTCGAGCATGCGCACCACGGCTTCGTTGGCACCACCGTGCAGGGGGCCCCAGAGCGACGTGATGCCGGCGGACACAGCGGCAAACGGGTTGGCCTCGGAACTGGCGGACAGCCGCACGGTGGAGGTGGAGGCGTTCTGCTCGTGATCGGCGTGCAGGATCAGGATCAGATCCAGGGCCTTGGCGAAGATGGGGTTGGGCTCGTAACGCTCGGTGGGGACACCGAACATCATGCGCAGGAAGTTCTCGGAATAGCCCAGCTCGTTATCCGGATACAGGAAGGGCTGGCCGATGGCGTACTTGTAGGACCAGGCGGCGATGGTGGGCATTTTGGAGATCATGCGGTGGGCCGAGATCTCCCGGTGCCGGGGATTGTGCACATCCGTGCTGTCGTGGAAGAAGGCGGACAGGGCACCGAACACGCCCACCATGATGGCCATGGGGTGGGCATCGTGGCGGAAGCCGTCGTAGAAGCGACGGATGGCCTGATGGGGCATGGAGTGCTTCTGGATGATACGGGTGAAGTTCTCCAGCTCGGTGGCGGTGGGCAGTTCACCGTACAGCAGCAGATAGCAGGTCTCCAGATAGCTGCTGTGCTCGGCCAGCTGCTCGATGGGATAACCGCGGTACATCAGGATGCCCTTGTCGCCATCGATGTAAGTGATGTCGCTGCGGCAGCTGGCGGTGGACATGAACCCCGGGTCGTAGGTGAAGTAGCCCAGTTCCTTGGACAGGGGGCGGATGTCCACGGTGGCGGGACCGACGGTGCCCTCCAGGACGGGCAGCTCTACCTGCTTGCCGGTTGCGTTATCAATGACCGTGACGGTACGGGGTTTCATGGATTGTCCTCGTCATCCGTTGTTCAGTTTGGACGTTCAGGGACCTGTCAGGTCCCGAGCCTTATTCTTGTGACCAGCCCTTGCAGGTGGCCCAGACGGGGCACACTTTATTGCGATGCAACACCCGGAGTCCATGTTTTCCTGCAAGAAAATACCGGTGTAGCGAGCTGTCCCGGTTGGTCCGGATCGTGCTTTCTAACCGGTTAGGCGCCTTTGCGCAAGAAATTCAGTCTGGATGGTATTGACATTGATTACCATTCAGGCGCAAATTCCCAGCTGGTGTGTCGGATAAGTGAATGAGGATTTAACGGCATGTATGTCTGTCTTTGCAAGGGAATCACGGATCATCAGATCCGCCGGGCGGTGGCCGAGGGCGCTGATAGCATGCGGGATCTGCGCCGGGAACTCGGGGTATGTACCGATTGCGGAAAATGTGGGGTTTGCGCCAATCGTCTGTTGCGCGACACCCTGAATGCGGCGCCCGCGGTCAATGTGTCCATGGCGGATGCACCGCAATGGGCGCTGGGCTGAGAATCCGGGACGTCGTCGGTTGCGTCGCCCGACGGATGACGTCCTCGTGGTGATGGTCTAAACTTTTAGAGTCATTCCAAGTCTGTACTGGGTAGGTACGCTATAAAAAGAAAAGAGATCCTGCCGACCGGGTCCAACACTGACTTCGAGGAGAGCACACCATGAAAGGCGACAAGAAGGTCATCGAATACCTGAACAAGGCCCTCAAGGGCGAACTTACCGCCATCAACCAGTATTTCCTGCACGCCCGCATCTTCAAGAACTGGGGTCTGACCAAGCTGGACGAGTACGAGTACCACGAGTCCATCGATGAAATGAAGCATGCGGACAAGCTCATCGAGCGTATCCTGTTCCTTGAGGGCCTGCCCAATCTGCAGGACCTGGGCAAGCTCTACATCGGTGAAAACACCAAGGAAATCCTGGAGTGCGACCTCAAGCTGGAGCATGAGGGCCATGCCGTTTACAAGGAGGCCGTGGCCTACGCGGAAAAGGTGGGAGACTATCCCAGTCGGGATCTGTTCGCCGCCATCATGGCCGAGGAAGAAGAGCACATCGACTGGATCGAGACCCAGCTTGAGTTGATCGAGCGCCTGGGACTGACCAAGTACGAACAGTCCATGCTGTAGTCGGCCCCCGCCGTGGGGAAACCGACTCCCCACGGCACCCCTCATGAACCAGCGCCGCCGGGCGATGCCTGGCGCCCCGACCACGACTCGAACGTGGGACCTTCCCCTTAGGAGGGGGACGCTCTATCCACCTGAGCTACCGGGGCGGTAAAGAACACTCCGGGTACCGGAGCGTGAACGTAGGCGATTATGGCACAGATTTCCCGCGAGACGCATCCCGTACCGTTGCCGGTCGCGGGACATGTCGCGATTTTGCCGTCGGGACAGGATAGACTCACGCCATGCCGAATACCCGGGACGATACCCATGCCCATTCACCAAGCGCCGTTCACCGTCACCACTCGGGGCCGTGGCCCGGTGGAGATCACCCATCATGTCAATGAACACCTGCGGCAGTCCGGTCTGGAAACGGGTCTGTGTCATGTGTTCTGTTGCCATACCAGCGCCTCCCTGACTATCACCGAAAACGCCGATCCCACGGTACTGCGGGATCTGGAGGGATATCTGGTCCGGACCATTCCCGATGGTGATCCCCGCTATGCTCACGACATGGAGGGGCCGGATGACATGTCGGCCCATATCCGCAGCGTGCTGACCGGCACCGGCCTGACCGTGCCTTTCGCGCGGGGGCGCCTGTCCCTGGGAACCTGGCAAGGGATTTTCCTGTGGGAGCATCGCACCCATGGCCATGGCCGCCGGGTGATCGTGACCTGCCAGGGAGAGGCCCCGGCCTCGACATCAATGCCGTCGGAATCTCGAGGCGTGGAGGCCGACGTCGGCGAACTGCGGCAGGTCCTGACGACCCTGACGGCGGAGCGGGACCAGGCCCTTGCCGAACTGCACAGGGCCACGGCGGCCCTGGCAGAGATGCAGGGCCGGATTCAGGCCTCCGAGGATACCCGGACGGAACTGCAGGCCATCATGGCACGACTGCGGGATATCGGCGGGGGCTGAGCCGTTTCAGTCATTGGGCCACCGAAACATGGGTCCGGTGGTCAGTGTTCCTGTGTGTCCGGCGCAGTGCTCCGGGTGCGTGGCACGTCCTCGTCGTTCAGCGCCATGGCCGCCGAGGCCAGCTGTAGATCGCGTACGAACATCCCCAGGGAGGCGATCAGGCTTGCCATGGCAAACACGAACATGGTACCGATCAAGCGTGGATGTTCCATGCTCAGCAGAAAATCGATGAACACGGTCAGGATGGTCAAGCAGACCAGCATGGCCGTGGCGATGCTGAGCTTGATGCCCAGGTTGATCAATCCCGCCCGTTCATCCAGGATGTCCATTTCCCGGCGATGCAGCTCGAACCGCACCGGTTCGGGCTCCCGCAACCGGTCGGCCAGAGCGCGCTTGCGATCCACGATTCTGGCCAGGCGCACCACGAAGGCATTGATGAATCCGGCAATTCCCACCAACAGGAACACCGGGGCGACGGAAAACTGGATGACCTGAGAAATCAGGACCGGTGAAGTGCCCTCTGTCATCTGAAAGGCTCCTTGCGTTGAGGTGTGTTTCCAGTAAGCAGCGCGGGTTGCAACACGGGTCAGGAGCATGGAGATACGTCGATGCGACTCATAGAAGTCATCAGCCCCGAGTATCTGCGGCCACGCCTGCTGGCACTGGCACAGGCCCATCATGCCATCGACGCCTGGTGCGGGGCCACCAATGAGGATGGCCGAATCTCCGTGCGCATGGTCGTCAACGCGGAAAATACCCAGCGGCTGATGGAAGCCCTGCAAGGCATGATGATGAAGGAACCCACGGCGCGCATCGTGGTGCTGCCCGTTGAAACCACGGTGCCGATGCCGGGGCAACCGGACACCGCGCCCCGGCCCGACGCCCCGGGGGGCAGGGATCTCACCCTTGAGGAACTGTATACCCGGATGGCCAAGGAGGGAAATCTGGATCGTAATTTTGTGATGCTGATTTTTCTGTCCACCATTGCCGCCACCATCGGTCTGGCCGAAGACAACACGGCGGTGGTCATCGGTTCCATGGTCATCGCTCCGTTGCTGGGACCGGTCATCACCTTTGCCTTCGGCGTCTCCATGGGCGCGCGCGCCCTGGCCATGCGCGCCCTGTTCACCGCGTTTGTCGGTCTGGGGCTGGCCGTCCTGCTGAGTCTGGTCATCGGCTTTCTGTGGCCGGTGAGCGTCAGCAATGCCGAAGTGCTGGCACGCACCGAGGTCAATGTCGCCCATGTGGTGCTGGCCCTCACCGCCGGTGCCGCGGGTGTCCTTGCCCTGACCAGCGGCATCACCACCCGTCTGGTGGGTGTCATGGTGGCGGTCGCCTTGCTGCCGCCTGCTGCCGTGTTCGGCATGTTGCTGGGCAAGGGGGAGTTCGAGCCGGCCATGGGAGCGGCGCTCCTGCTCGGCGTCAACGTGATTTGCGTGATCATCGCGGCCCAGTTCGTGTTCCTGTTCCAGGGCGTCAAGCCCCGTCGCTGGGTGAGGGTGGGGCAGGTGGAGCGGTTCACCCCGAAGGACTGGTTCATCTGGCTGTTGATCGGCACGCTCCTTCTGGTCGGCCTGGTGGTTCTGATCCTGGTGCGCGGCGGGTTCTGAAAGGCAGGTGCCCGTCAAGTACATGCGCAGTGTTCGCATTGTGCGAAAATCCCTGAAATTTAAACGCTTGGAGGCGTCAAATCCGGATTTTCGAGTATCTTCGGCGCCTTCACCATTTATCCATCACTGGACCCCATGACCTCGAAACAACAGAAGCAGTGGATCACCCTGAGTGGCATTCGTAAGGATTGCGGATACAGAAACTACGAGCGCGGAAGACGGTACTTCGAGGAGGGGCGCACTGGGCAGATCAAGATCATTCGGCGCGACCATAAGGAATTCAGCTGCCGGGCGGTGACCCGGGGCAGTGGTGGCCGCGTCTATGAACAGTTCTTGCGATTTGTCCGTGTGCGGCCGGATCGCGAGGATGCGTTCGTGGTATTGCACGGTGAATGCAGTTGCCCCGTGGGCGATAACTGCAAGCACGTGGTGTCGGCGGCTCTGGCCATGCGCGAGCAGGAACAGGCCCTGGCGGCTTCCGCTTCGGGTAAACCGCTGTTCCTGCAGTGGCTGGAAGGGGTGGCGGAATCGTCTTCCCTGGCATCCGATGGCTCCGACGAAGCGATACCGAACCAGAACTGCCTGCTGTACCAGCTGACACTCCACGCCGCCGACGGCAGTGCCAGCGTGGGCTTTCGTCTGGCCATCTACCGCAAGGACGGCACGCCGACCAAGGGGCGGGAGGTGAGGTTTGCCACTCTGTTCCAACCCTACGGGTCCACCTATCAGGCCATGACCGAACTGGACAAGGAGATCGTGCAACAGGTGTCGGCCGGGGGTGGTACCAGCACTTTTCCCAGCCCTGCCGCCCATTATCGCCATGATCCTGACGATCGCAACAGCGCTCTCAGGGGCCGCCCCGGGGCGTTGGCACTGGAGATGATGCTCGATTCCGGACGTCTTTTTGCTGCATGCGGACAGGCTGCAGGCCCAGGTGGAGGAGGGGCAGGGCTGGTTCGATCTGAGATTTGATCTGGAGGTGGACGGGCGCAGGATTCCCCTGTTGCCCCTGGTGGTCCACCTGCTGGCCGACTATGTGCCCGGTACCTTGCCGGAGATCCTGTGGCTACCCATGGACGGGGGGCAGTATGTGAAAGTGGCCCGGGAACAGATCGAGCCGGTGTTGCAGACCCTGGTGGATCTGCACGACGAGTTGGGTCCCGATCAGGACGAGTTGCGCCTGTCGCGACAAGAACCCCCGCGCCCAGGCGGCCCAGGTGGTGCGTCATCTGCAGGCCGATCACCGACTGTGTCTGACCGGTACGCCCATGGAAAATCACCTCGGCGAGCTGTGGGCCCAGTTCGATTTTCTGTTGCCGGGCTTTCTGGGCAACCGGGAGCAGTTCACCCGCAACTACCGCACCCCCATCGAAAAACACCGGGATGGGGAGAAACTGCAACGGCTGACCCGTCGCGTGGCCCCCTTCATGTTGCGTCGGACCAAGGATGTGGTGGCCCGGGAGTTGCCGGAGAAATCCGAGTTGTTGCGCAGTACCCCCATCGACGGCAAGCAGGCGGCGCTGTACGAGAGCATCCGGCTCGCCATGGAAAAGAAGGTGCGCGATGCCATCGCGCAAAAGGGCCTGGCGCGGAGCCAGATCACCATTCTGGATGCCTTGCTCAAATTGCGTCAGGTCTGCTGTGATCCCCGCCTGTTGCCGGAGGCATTGCGCGGGGGAAGTACGAAAAAGATACCCTCGGCAAAGCTGGAGATGCTCATGGAGATGCTGCCGGAGTTGATCAGCGAGGGCCGTCGGGTGCTGCTGTTTTCCCAGTTCACCACCATGCTGGGGTTGATCGAACAGGAATTGGCCCCGGCGGGGATCAGCTATACGAAGCTGACCGGCCAGACCCGCAAGCGGGAAGAGGTGATCAGCCGCTTTTGTGACGGTCACGTCCCGTTGATGCTGATCAGCCTCAAGGCGGGCGGGGTTGGACTCAATCTCACCCAGGCGGATACCGTCATCCACTACGACCCGTGGTGGAATCCCGCCGTGGAAGCCCAGGTCACCGACCGGGCCCATCGCATCGGTCAGGACAAGCCGGTCTTCGTCTACAAGCTCGTTACCGAGAACACGGTGGAGGAAAAGATACTGGCCCTGCAGGCCCGCAAGCAGCAACTGGCGGATCAGGTCTATCGCGGCGGCGAGCGGGCACCGGATTCACCCCCCATCGATGCCCGGATGATTGAGGATCTGCTGGGGGGGTGATCCCCCGGGCCTGTCGCCAGCACCCGGGATTTCCGGTATCTTGCGGTCATTCAGGAACACTCCCTTTCCAAGGAACCCACGCAATGAGCGAAAAGATCGGTGTCATCGGTCTCGGGTATGTCGGGCTGCCCGTGGCCATGGGTTTTGCGGCCCACTATCCCGGGACGGTCGGGTTTGATATTAGTGAACGTCGGGTCGGCACGCTCCAGGAAGGCCACGACTTCACCGGCGAGGTCACGCCCGAAGAACTCAAGGCCAGCACCCTCAAATACACCACCGATCCTCGCGATCTGGTGGGAACCACCTTCTTCGTGGTCACCGTCCCCACCCCCATCGACGACAATCGCCAGCCCGATCTGCGGCCGGTGCTGTCCGCCTGCGAGACCGTGGGCAGGGTACTGTCGCCCGGGGCGGTGGTGGTGTTCGAGTCCACGGTCTATCCCGGCGTGACCGAGGAGATCTGCGGACCGCTCCTGGCCCGGATTTCCGGTCTGCGTCAGGGGGTGGACTTCAAGTTGGGGTATTCCCCCGAGCGCATCAATCCCGGTGACAAGGAACACACCCTGACCCGCATCGTGAAGGTGGTCTCCGGCGAGGACGAGGCGACGCTGGAACGGGTGGCCGAGGCCTACGGACGCATCGTCGAGGCGGGCGTCCATCGGGCGCCCACCATCAAGGTGGCCGAGGCCGCCAAGGTGATCGAGAATACCCAGCGGGATCTGAACATCGCCCTGATGAACGAGTTGGCGCTGATCTTCGATCGTCTGGGCATCCGCACCCGGGATGTTCTGGCCGCCGCCGGCACAAAGTGGAACTTCCTGCCCTTCAGCCCCGGTCTGGTGGGGGGGCACTGCATCGGCGTGGACCCCTACTATCTCACCACCAAGGCCAAGGCCGTGGGCTACTACCCCCAGGTGATCCTGGCCGGCCGGCGCATCAACGATGGCATGGGGGCCTACGTGGCCCAGCGCCTGGTGAAGCTGCTGATCGAGCAGGATCGCCCCGTGAAGCAGGGTAGGGTGGGCATTCTCGGGCTCACGTTCAAGGAAAATGTCCCGGACCTGCGCAACTCCCGCGTGCCCGACATCATCAAGGAACTGCGCCAGTTCGGCATCGAACCCCTGATCCATGACCCGCTGGCGGATGCCCAGGAGGCGCACCATGAATACGGTCTGACCCTGTCGCCCCTGGAGGCCTTCCAGGACCTGGACGGGCTGATCCTGGCCGTGCCTCACCGGGCCTACCTGGCGGCGGGGTCCGACAGCCTTGCCCGGCGCCTGGCCTCAAGCGGGGTGCTGATCGACGTGAAATCGGCCCTGTCCCCGTCCGTCGTGGGGGCCACCCAGGCCTATTGGAGTCTTTGATGAAAATCCTGGTCACCGGCACTGCCGGCTTTATCGGCTCGGCCCTGGCCCTGCGTCTGCTGGCGCGGGGGGATGAGGTCATCGGCGTCGATAATCTCAACGACTATTACGACGTCAATCTCAAGCTGGCCCGTCTGGAGCGGGTGAAGGCCCATCCCGGCTTTACGGACGTGCGGGCCGATATCTCCGATCGTGCCGCGATGGAAGACCTGTTCGCCCGTCACAAGCCCCAGCGGGTGGTGAACCTGGCGGCGCAGGCCGGGGTGCGCTATTCCCTGGAGAATCCACACGCCTATGTGGAAACCAATCTGGTGGGGTTCATCAACATCCTCGAAGGCTGCCGTCACCACGGGGTGGAGAACCTGGTCTACGCCTCCTCCAGTTCCGTCTACGGGGCCAACACCACCATGCCCTTCACCGTCCACGACAACGTGGATCATCCCATGAGCCTCTACGCCGCCAGCAAGAAGGCCAATGAACTCATGGCCCATACCTATAGCTCCCTCTACGGCCTGCCCACGGTGGGGCTGCGCTTCTTCACCGTCTACGGCCCCTGGGGGCGCCCGGACATGGCCCTGTTCATGTTCACCCGCAACATCCTGGAGGGCAAACCCATCGATGTCTTCAACTACGGTCGTCATCGCCGGGACTTCACCTATATCGATGACATCGTGGAAGGGGTGATCCGCACCCTGGACCGGGTGGCCGAGCCGAACCCGGCCTGGTCCGGTGCCGAGCCCGACTCCGCCACCAGCTTTGCCCCCTACCGGCTCTACAACATCGGCAACAACCAGCCGGTGGAACTGCTCCATTACATTCAGGTACTGGAGGACTGCCTGGGCATGAAGGCGGAAAAGAACCTGCTGCCCCTGCAGCCGGGTGACGTGCCGGATACCTATGCGGACGTGCAGGACCTGGTGAACGACGTCGGGTATCGTCCGTGTACGCCGGTGGAGCAGGGCGTGGAGAACTTCGTGCGCTGGTATCGGGACTTCTATAAGGTTTGATGCAATGACCGATCGTCTTGCCTGTTTCAAGGCCTATGACATCCGCGGCCGTGTCCCCGATGAGCTGAATCCGGAGCTGGCCCGGCGCATCGGCCGGGCCTACGCCCGCGTCATCCGTCCGGCGGGGCCGGTGGCGGTGGGCGAGGATATTCGTCTGAGCAGTCCGGCACTGGCGCGAGCACTGGTGCAGGGATTGAACGAGTCGGGGGTGGACACCCGGTCCCTGGGACTGTGCGGCACCGAGACCGTCTACCATGCCGCGTCACTGCCCGGCATGGGGGGCGGCATCATGGTCACCGCCAGCCACAATCCCATGGACTACAACGGCATGAAGCTGGTGAAGGCGGGCGCCGTGCCCATCAGCGGCGACAGCGGCCTGAACGAGATCGAGGCCCTGGCCCGTGATGCCGTCCCGGTCGAGGGCCATGTGCAGATGGGCCGGGACGAGCCGCTGGACGTGATGGCCGGCTATGTGGAGCGGGTGCTGGGTCTGGTGGATGAGTCGGTGCTCAGACCGCTGCATCTGGTGGTGAATGCGGGCAATGGGGCCGCCGGTCCCACCTTCGATGCCCTGGCCGCCCGGTTGCCCTTCCGGGTGACCCGGGTTCACCATGCCCCCGACGGCCGTTTCCCCAACGGTATTCCCAATCCCCTGTTGCCGGAGAACCGCAGTGCCACCGCCGACGCGGTGAAGGCCCACGGAGCGGATCTGGGAATCGCCTGGGATGGCGATTTCGACCGCTGCTTTCTGTTCGACGAGCAGGGCCGGTTCGTGGAAGGCTATTACGTGGTGGGGCTGCTGGCGGCCCAGTTGCTGGAACGCCATCCGGGGGAGAAAATTGTCCATGACCCGCGCCTGACCTGGAACACGGTGGAAATGGTTCAGTCGGCCGGTGGCGTGCCGGTGATGAGCAAGACCGGACATGCCTTCATCAAGGAGCGCATGCGTCTCGAAGACGCCCTCTATGGCGGGGAGATGTCGGCCCATCATTACTTCCGCGACTTTGCCTACTGCGACAGCGGCATGATTCCCTGGCTGCTGGTGGCCGAGCGCATGTGCCGGACCGGTCAGCCCCTGTCCGCGCTGGTGGACGAGCGGATGCGGGCCTTTCCCTGCAGCGGCGAGATCAATTTCCGGGTGGCGGACGTGGCGCGGACCCTTGCCAGGATCGGCCAGGTGTTCCGGGATCGTGCCCTGGAAGAAGATGACACCGATGGCCTGAGTATGGGCTTCGGCGACTGGCGCTTCAATCTGCGGGGTTCCAACACGGAACCGGTGATCCGGCTGAACGTGGAGTCGCGGGGGGACGAGGCCCTGATGCGTACCCGGACGGCGTTGCTGTCCGGGCTGATTCAGGAAGCCTGAGTCTTTTCGGCCCTCACCCCAACCCCTCTCCCAAGGGGAGAGGGGCCTGAGTGGGTCGGCCCGCCGTCAGGGAGAAAGGCGGTCCTCACGCACTTCCACCCGGGCTTCCTGTCGGAGCCGTTCCACATAGTCCTGCAGGGCTCTTCGGGCCAGGATCTGCTCCAGTTGTTCCTGCACTTCGGCAAAGGGGGGCGGCTCGATGTCCCGGCTGTCTTCGCGCAGGATCACATGCCAGCCGAATTCCGTTTCCACCGGCTCATGGGTGAAACGGCCATTCTCCAACGCCAGTACCGCGTCCGAGAAGTCCGGCACCATCATGTCCGCGCTGAACCAGCCCAGATCGCCACCGGCGGAGGCGGAGCCATCCTCCGAATATTCCCGTGCCAGGGCCGCGAAGTCTTCTCCCGCCTCAAGGCGTGTGATCAGCGCCGCTGCTTCTTCCTGCGTCGCCACCAGGATATGGCGGGCCCGCAGTTCCAGGGTGTCCATGTCCGCCACCTGACGGTCATATTCGGCGCGCAGGTCCGCCTCGGTGAAGTTCAGGTCGTCCAGAAAATTCTCCACCTGAGTGTTGATCAGCAGGTTGGTGCGCATGCGTTCCATCTGCCGCACCATCCGCGGATCCTTGTCCAGTCCCGCCCTCAGGGCCGCCTGGCGCAGCAGTTCCATGTTGATCAGCTCCTCCAGCGCCATGTCCGGGGTCTGCATGCCGCCATGGTGGCCGGACATGCGGCTCAGGGACAGGAAATCGGCCAGGTCGCTGTCATAGATGGGGCTGTCGTTGACCATGGCCACCGGCTCGCCGCGGGTGGCGTCGGTCGTCGTTTCGGGGTCGTTGCCGGAGCAGGCCGACAGGGTGAAGGCCAGGGCGGCAGCCAGGGGAATCAGCTTGAAGGAGTGCATCTGCAATGGGGTCCTTGTGGTGATGGGCGGGTTCAAGGCAGGGCCGGAATCAGGGAAACACCAATTTGAAGGGCTTGACCGTCACCTGGGCATAGACACCGGCCGCCACATAAGGGTCCGTGTCGGCCCAGGCCTTGGCGGCATCCAGGGAGTCGAACTCGGCCACCACCAGGCTGCCGGTGAATCCGGCTGGACCGGGATCTTCCATGTCCAGGGCCGGGTGTGGCCCGGCCAGCACCAGCCGCCCCGCGTCCTGCAGGGCCTGCAGGCGTTCCAGGTGGGCGGGACGGGCGCCGCGGCGCTTCTCCAGGCTGTCTTCCACGTCCTGGCTGATGATGGCGTAGAGCATCGATGGGACTCCCTGGTTGATGGGTAATGGCGCTTAGGGTAGCGCATGGTGGGGGGTTGGCACAGGGGCGGCTGTTTCAGAACTTCCAAGATGATTCGGGCACAAGCCCGCAGGTCTGATAAAATCACCCTCCTGATACCGAATAACCGGGAATTGCCATGAGCCGCGTGATCGAGATCCATCCGGTGGACCCTCAACCCCGCCTGATCCAGCAGGTGGTGGAAGTGGTGCAGGACGGCGGGGTCATCGTCTACCCCACCGATTCCTGCTACGCCCTGGGCTGCGCCATCGGCAACAAGTCCGGCATGGAGCGCATTCGGCGTATCCGTCAGCTGGATGAGCAGTATCACCTCACCCTGGTCTGCCGCGACCTGTCCGAGATCGCTACCTATGCCAAGGTGGGAAACACTTCCTACCGTCTGCTCAAGAGCCTCACCCCCGGTCCCTATGCCTTCCTGCTCAAGGCCACCCACGAGGTGCCCCGACGCCTGCAGCATCCCAAGCGCAAGAGCGTCGGCCTGCGGGTGCCGGATCACCCCATCACCCAGGCCATGCTCAAGTCCCTGGGACAGCCGCTCATGAGCAGCAGTCTGGAGATGCCCGGCGATGACCTGCCGTTGACCGATATCTACGAGATTCAGGAACGCCTGTCCTCCCAGGTGGACCTGATCATCGACGGCGGCCCCTGCGGCCTGGAGCCCACCACCGTGATCGACATGGAAAGCGACGTGCCTCGACTGGTGCGTCGGGGCAAGGGCGAAGTGCCCCCCGGAGTGGAGGAGTGAGGCCGGTTCGGGCGCGGAGGACGGACTGATGGAAGGCATTCTGCAGATCATCGCCATCTGGGCCTTGCCGGTGTTGTTTGCCATCACCCTGCATGAGGCCTCCCACGGCTGGATGGCCAAGCAACTGGGAGATCCCACGGCCAAGATGCTGGGTCGTCTCACCGCCAACCCCATCAAGCATATCGATCCGGTGGGGACCATCGCCGTGCCCATCGGCCTGCTGATCTTCACCGCCCTGACGCCGGCGCCCCCCTTCGTTTTCGGCTGGGCCAAGCCGGTACCGGTGAATACCCGGAATCTGCGCAATCCCCAGCGGGACATGGCCATCGTGGCCGCCGCCGGACCCACCGCCAACCTGCTCATGGCCCTGTTCTGGGCGCTGATGATCAAGATCGGCCTGATGCTGCAGGGGACCTTCGACTGGGCGGCGGTGCCCCTGATTTACATGGGCATGGCGGGAATCACCATCAACATCCTGCTGATGGTGCTGAACCTGCTGCCCATCCCCCCCCTGGATGGGGGACGGGTGGTGGCCGGTTTCCTGCCCGCCCGGATCGCCGCCCGTTACGAGCGTCTGGAGCCCTATGGCCTGGTGATCGTTCTGGCTTTGTTGTTCACGGGCATCCTGGGGGCGGTCCTGTTTCCCATTTTCGGGTTCATCGTGGATCTGATCCAGACCCTGTTTGCACTGCCGTCCTGGCGCATGTAACCACCTTAAGTCTTCAACCTTCATCCCATCGAGCACACCCAAGGAGTCCACTTGAGTTCCCTGCCTGCACAAAACCAGCGCGTCCTGTCCGGCATGCGTCCGACGGGCCGACTGCATCTGGGTCATTATCACGGCGTCCTCAAGAACTGGGTCGAATTGCAGCATTCCTATGAATGTCTGTTCTTCGTGGCCGACTGGCACGCCCTCACCACCCACTATGAAGATCCCGGCATCCTCGGCGAGAGCGTCTGGGACATGGTGGTGGACTGGTTGGCGGCGGGCGTGAGCCCGGGTTCGGCGCGTATCTTCATCCAGTCCCGGGTGCCGGAACACGCCGAGCTGCATCTTTTGCTGTCCATGATCACGCCCCTGGGCTGGCTGGAGCGGGTGCCCACCTACAAGGACCAGCAGGAAAAGCTCAAGGAAAAGGATCTGGCCACCTACGGTTTTTTGGGCTACCCGCTGCTGCAAAGCGCGGACATCCTCATCTACAAGGCGGGTCTGGTGCCGGTGGGCGAGGACCAGGTGGCCCACCTGGAAATCACCCGCGAGGTGGCACGTCGCTTCAATCACCTCTATGGGCGTGAACCCGGCTTCGAGGAAAAGGCCGAGGCGGCCGCCGATAAGATGGGCAAGAAGAACGCCCGCATGTACCGGGATCTTCGCCGCCGCTACCAGGAACAGGGTGAGGACGAGGCCCTGGACGTGGCCCGCGCCCTGCTGGAAAGCCAGCAGAACATCTCCCTGGGTGACCGGGAGCGTCTGTTCGGCTATCTGGAAGGCAGCGGCCGCATCATCCTGCCCGAACCCCACCCCATGCTCACCAAGGCCTCCAAGATGCCCGGCCTGGACGGCCAGAAGATGTCCAAGTCCTACGGCAACACCATCTCCCTGCGGGATGAGCCGGCGGAGGTGGAAAAGAAGATCCGTACCATGCCCACGGACCCGGCCCGGGTGCGCCGCACCGATCCGGGCAATCCGGACAAATGCCCGGTCTGGTCCCTGCACCAGATCTACACCGGCGAGGATGTCCATCAGTGGGTGCAGGAGGGCTGTCGTAGCGCCGGTATCGGCTGCGTGGAATGCAAGCAGCCGGTGGTGGATGCGGTGCTCGACGAACTGCGGCCCATGCAGGCCCGTGCCCGGGAATACGAGTCCGATCCGAACCTGGTCCGGTCCGTGGTGGCGGAAGGCTGCGAGGCCGCCCGCGACATCGCCCGGGATACCCTGGATGAAGTCCGGCGCAGCATGGGGCTGGCCTACCGATGAGTGCCGAACCCGCGGCCCTGTCACCGGCGCCGGACGGTGCCGGGCAGGCCGGGGGGGCGCCGCTGGCCATCGTCCGCGGAGAACCGCTGACCCTGGTGCCCAGGGATCTCTACATCCCGCCGGATGCCCTGGAGGTCTTTCTGGAGACCTTCGAGGGGCCGCTGGATCTACTCCTGTACCTGATCAAGCGCCAGAACCTGGATATTCTGGACATCCCCATTGCCGAGA
This sequence comes from Ectothiorhodospira shaposhnikovii, assembly GCF_022227765.1. Lineage (GTDB taxonomy): Bacteria > Pseudomonadota > Gammaproteobacteria > Ectothiorhodospirales > Ectothiorhodospiraceae > Ectothiorhodospira. The sequence continues at coordinate 497,066 of NZ_JAJMLZ010000001.1, forward strand.
TCACCCGTCAGTACATGGGGTATATCGAGCTGATGCAGGAGATGCGTCTGGAACTGGCCGCGGAGTATCTGGTGATGGCGGCCATGCTGGCGGAGATCAAGTCCCGCATGCTGCTGCCCCGGTCCGCGGCGGTGGAGGACGAGGACGATCCCCGGGCCGAACTGGTGCGGCGGCTGCAGGAATATGAACAGTTCAGGCAGGCGGCACAGGACCTGGACGACTTGCCCAGGCTGGAGCGGGATATCTTCCCGGCCACCCTGGAGCCGCCGCCGCTCACGGGCGAGCGACCACTGCCGGAGGTGGGGCTGGATGAGTTGTTGCTGGCCCTGCGGGAGGTGCTGCAGCGGGCGGATATGTTTACCCATCATCAGATCCGGCGGGAGCCCCTGTCGGTGCGCGAGCGCATGTCCCGGGTGCTGGAGGCCCTGGGGCAAGGGCCGGTGCCGTTTGCGGCCCTGTTCACCCTGGAGGAAGGCCGGCGGGGGGTGGTGGTCACCTTCCTGGCGGTGCTGGAACTGCTCAAGGCCCATCTGGTGGAGCTGGCGCAGGCGGAACTGTTTGCCCCCATCTACCTGAGCGCGGCAAGACGCGCCGATGTTGCCCATGACACCTGAACTGCTCTGTCGCATTCTGGAAGGCGCCCTTCTGGCCGCTGATCGCCCCCTCTCCCTGGAACAGATGGAACGGCTGTTCGAGGACGCCGAGCGGCCTTCCCGGGCCGAACTGCGCAAGGCCCTGGATGCCCTGGCCCAGGCCTGTGACGACCGGGGCTACGAGTTGCGTCAGGTGGGCAGCGGCTACCGTTTCCAGGTGCGCGAGGCCCTCTCGCCCTGGATTTCCCGCCTGTGGGAGGAACGGCCGCCGCGGTATTCCCGCGCCCTGCTGGAGACCCTGGCCCTGATTGCCTACCGACAACCCATCACCCGGGCGGAGATCGAGGCGGTGCGTGGGGTGACCGTGAGTACCCAGATCATCAAGACCCTGACGGAGCGGGAGTGGGTGCGGGTGGTGGGACACAAGGAGGTACCGGGGCGTCCGGCCCTGTACGGGACCACGCCCCGGTTCCTGGACTATTTCAATCTGTCGTCCCTGGATGATCTGCCCAGCCTGATGGAGTTGAAGGATCTGGGTATGGATCCCGACCCGGCGCGGTCCCGGGCGGAAACGAACCGGTAATCAGCGGGACTATTGCTCCTTGAGTCGGGGCATCAGCATCACCAGATTGCAGGGCCGGGTCCGGTGGTCAAGCTGGGACTGGATCAGCCGGGTCCAGGCGGTGCGGCAGGCACCGGAAGAGCCGGGCAGGCAGAACACATAGGTACCGTTGGCCACCCCCGCCAGCGCCCGGGACTGCAGGGCGGAGGTGCCGATTTCCTCGTGGGAGAGCATCCGGAACAGCTCGCCGAACCCCTCGATTTCCTTGTCCAGCAGGGGTGCCACCGCCTCCGGTGTCCCGTCCCGACCGGTGATGCCGGTGCCGCCGGTGGTGAGAACCACCTGAATCTCCGGGTCGGCAATCCAGGCCGAGACCACGGCCCTGATCTGGTAGATGTCGTCCGCCACCCGTTGCCGGTCGGCCGCCCGATGCCCCGCCTGGGTCAGCCCGTCCACCAGTGCCTGCCCGGAGGTATCCTCCGCCAGGGTGCGTGAATCGGAGACCGTCAGTACGGCGATGTCCAGTGGGATGAAGTGGCGGGTGTCGCTCATGGGGAATCGTCCTGTGGCGGAAAGGGGGGGCGGATCAGTACACTACCGGTTTGACAGCGATGGATAACACATCATGACCGAACGTCTCCACAAATTGCTGGCCCAGGCGGGTCTGGGTTCACGTCGAGAGGTGGAGCGCTGGATCGCCCAGGGCCTGGTGACCGTCAACGGCAAGGTGGCCCAGCTGGGTGATCAGGCCGGCCCGGAAGACCAGATCGCCGTGCGCGGCCGCCCCGTCTCCGTGGAGGTCCCCGCGCCGCGTGTGGTGGTCTATCACAAGCCGGAAGGGGAAGTGACCACCCGCTCCGACCCCGAAGGTCGCCCCACCGTATTCGAACATCTGCCCCGGCTACGCCAGGGCCGCTGGGTGAGCATCGGCCGGCTGGACCTCAACACCTCCGGATTGCTGCTGTTCACCACCGACGGCGAGCTGGCCAATCGGCTCATGCATCCTTCCACCGAGGTGGAGCGGGAATACGCCGTGCGGGTGCTGGGCGCGGTGGAACCGGCGGTGATCCAGCGGTTGCTGGCCGGCGTGGAACTGGAGGACGGCCCGGCCCGTTTTGACGATATCCGGGAGGCCGGGGGTACCGGTGCAAACCACTGGTACCACGTGACCCTCAAGGAAGGCCGCAACCGTGAGGTGCGGCGCCTGTGGGAGTCCCAAGGCATTACCGTCAGTCGCCTGATCCGGGTACGCTACGGCTGCATTCAGCTGGGGACCGGGCTACGCCTGGGCCGCTGGCGGGAGCTGGAGTCCCAGGAGATGAAGGCCCTGTATCAGCAGGCGGGCCTGTCCTGGAAGGCGCCCCGCAAGTCCCGCATCATCCGTCCTCCCAAGACCCGTCGAGCCCCTGGGCGGTGAATCCGGAGCGTCTTCATCCGGTCCTGGAACGGCTATCGACCCATTACGGGCCGATGCACTGGTGGCCGGGTGAGACGCCTTTCGAGGTGATGGTGGGGGCGATCCTCACCCAGAATACCGCCTGGACCAACGTGGAGCGGGCCATCGCCAACCTCAAGGCGGCCGAAGTGCTGGACGCGGAGAGCCTGGCGGCCCTGCCTCGCAATGATCTTGCCGGTCTGATCCGGCCTTCCGGATATTTCAACGTCAAGGCGGGACGGCTTCAGGCCTTCTGCCGTTGGTATCTGGAGCAGGGCGGGGAGACCGCCCTGAGGGGCTGGTCCACCGAGGCCCTGCGCCGGGGATTGCTGTCGGTGAAGGGGGTGGGGCCGGAGACGGCGGACGACATCCTGCTGTATGCCTTCGAGCGGCCGGTGTTCGTGGTGGATGCCTATACCCGACGTCTGTTTGCCCGCCTGGAACTGGCCGGGGGAGATGAGCCCTATGACGTGCTCAGGACCGGGGTCGAGGCGGTACTGGGGGCGGATGTCCCGGTCCTGAACGAGTTCCATGCCCTGATCGTCGCCCACGGCAAGACCTTCTGCCGCCCCCGGCCACGCTGCGAAGGCTGTCCCTTGCGGGCGATGTGTCAGGCCAGCTTGAGGTTCTGCCCGGTGGTCTGACCGGCATCCGGCCCCAGCAGATACAGATACGGCCCGATGACCTCTTCAGGGGTGGCCAGCGTGGCAGGGTCCTCGCCCGGATACTGCTCCGCCCGCAACCGGCTGCGGATCGGGCCGGTGTCCACACCGTTGACCCGCATCTTGCGATCTCCCTGATACTCCTTGGACAGGATGTCCATCAGTCCCTTCAGGCCTGCCTTGGCCACCCCGAATCCCCCCCAGTAGGCCTTCTGGCAGTCATGGGTGGAGAACACCACGGACGGGTCGGGGGACTGCTCCAGCAGCGGCAGCACCGCGTGGGTGAGCAGGAAGGGGGCGTGCAGGTTCACTGTCATGACCCTGGCCCACAGTTCCAGGTCATAGTGCTTGAGCGGCGTCAGATACCCCACGAAGGCGGCATTGTGGACCAGACCGTCCAGGCGGCCGAATTCGTTGCCCACGTTCTCCGCCAGATCCTGGTAATCCTTGGCGGTGGCGCCTTCCAGGTTCATGGGGTAGATGGCCGGCTGGGGACCGCCGGCGGCTTCGATCTCGTCGTAGACCTTTTCCAGTGACTTGATCACCTTGTCCAGCAGGATCACGGTGGCGCCGTGGGTGGCACAGGCCAGGGACAGGGCGCGACCGATGCCACCCGTGGCACCGGTCACCAGGATGACCCGATCCTTGAGCAGGTCCGGGGCCGGAGCATAGGTGAGCAGTTGTTGCGGGATCATCATTTTGCGCGGCTATTCCGTGGTTGGATCGTTCGAATGAAGCAGTGATTCGGCGCATTCTAGCCCACTGATGACCGCCCCTTCGAGGGTGGCCGGCAGGCCGTTGTCCGTGTAGTCCCCCGCCAGCCACAGGCCGGCCTCGGCGGTACGGTTGCCCGGACGCAGTTGGTCGCAGTCCACCGCCGCCTTGAAGGTGGCCTGCTTTTCCCGGATCACCCAGTGCTGCAGGGGAGCGGGCCAGGCAGGGAAGAGCATGTGCAACTCCGCCTGGATCTGGGTTGCCAGGGCCTGGTTGTCCAGGTCCATGTGCGGGCCGGAGGCCGAGATGACCACCGCCATGACGCCGGGCTGGCCGGTGAAGCGCCGATCAAAGACCCATTGCCCGGTGGTGCCCAGCATGCCGTGGAACGGCGTGCTCAGGCGGGTCTCCTCCGGATAGCGCAGGTAGACGGTGCAGATGGGTTCGCAGGGCAGGGCGGCAAGGTTGGCGGCGGTTTTCGCCAGGGTGGGAAAATCGGCCAGCAGCCGGGCAGTGATGTCATGGGGGGTGGCCAGGATCACCTGACGGGCGAGGCATGTTTCTCCTTCCCGTAGCCGCAGCCTGAAGCCGTCGCCATCGCGACCCACGGCCCGGACCCGGGCACCGGTGATCACCGACCCTCCCAGGGACTCTATGTGGCGACGGGCCGGCTCCGGCAGGGCCTCGCCCAGGCTGACCTTCGGAATCAGCAGGTCCGCATGGCTGCGATGGCCGGAGAATGCGCCCTTGAGCACGGCGGTGAACAGCCGGGCCGAGGCCTCGGCGGGATGGGTGTTAAGGGTGGCCAGGCACAGGGGGATCCAGAGTTGCCGGATCAGGGTGTCGGGTTGCCGGTGCTCATGCAGCAGTCGGGACACCGGCATGTCTTCCGGGCCATTCCAGCGCATCAGCCGCGCCAGGCCGGGCAGGGCCTGCAGGCGGTCCTTGCCGGGCATGCCGCGGGCCGTGAGCAGTCCGGCCAGCAGATGGAACGGGGCCGGCAGGAACAGGCTGGAGATGGACAGTTCCGGTACGCCCGATTCCCGCATGTTCAGATCCAGGGCCATGCGCAGGAAGATGCGGGACTCCTGCAGACCCATGGTCTCGATCATCCGCAGGACATGGGTATAGGCGCCCAGCAGCAGATGCTGGCCGTTATCCAGGGGGAGACCGTCCAGGTCCACCTGCCGTGCCCGGCCGCCCAGGGTCGGGGCGGCCTCCAGTACCGTGACCTGTCTGCCGGCCTGGGCCAGTCGTACCGCCGCGCTCAGTCCGGCCCAGCCGGCACCCACGATGCAGATGTCGGTGTCAGGGTGGGTCATTATCGCGCGGCCTTCCGGTGACGGCGTTTTTCCTGGCGGGCGACCCGCCACGCGATCCAGAATTTTCTCAGGGGGGTGAGCCGGACCCGCTGTTCCAGCACCCGGTAGCCGTCGGCGGCGATCTCGTCCAGCAGGGTGCGATAGATGGCCGCCATGATGATGCCCGGGCGCTGGGCGTAGCGATCGGATTCCGGCAGATGCTCGAAGGCCCGGCGGTAGTATTCCCGGGCACGATCCGCCTGGAAGGCGAACAGGGCCTGGAGGTGTTCCGAGGTCTGGGGTCTTTGCAGGTCCACCGGCTGCACGTCGAACCGCTTGAGTTCATCCAGGGGGATGTAGATGCGGCCCCGCCGGGCGTCTTCGAGGACGTCACGCAGGATGTTGGTGAGCTGGAAGGCCATACCCAGGTCGTGGGCATAGCGGGCGGTCTGTCGGTCTTCATAGCCGAAGATTTCCGCCGACATCAGGCCCACCACGGAAGCCACCCGATAGCAGTAGAGGGAGAGTTCCGTGAAGGAGGGATAGGCATCATAGTCCAGGTCCATCTGCATGCCGTCGATGATTTCCCGGAAATGCTCCTCCGGCAGGTTGAAGCGTTCCAGCAGGGGTTGCAGGGCCTGGCAGACCGGGTGGGTGGCACGGCCCTGGAAGGTACGGGTCACTTCTTCCCGCCACCAGTCCAGCTTGGCACGGGCCACGGCCGGGTCATGGCATTCGTCCACCACGTCATCCACCTCCCGGCAGAAGGCGTAGAGGGCCGTGATGGCCCGGCGCCGTTCCGGAGGCAGGAACAGGAAGCTGTAATAAAAGCTGGAGCCGCTGCCGGCGGCCTTTTCCTGACAGTACTGGTCGGGGGTCATGGGGCCTTGGTTCTGGTTGTCGCCAGGGCCTTAAACTACCACAGGTCGGTGTGTCAGCGGCGACGGGGAATGAGGCCGTCGCGCAGAATCACCAGGTAATCCCGGGTCTGCAGCCGCGGCCGGGAGAACAGATCCTCCTGCTGACGCTGCAGATGCCACAGGACCCGGGCGCCGGCCACGATGATCAGGCGGATCTCCAGGCCGATGCGCCCCCTGAGCAGGCCGCCCAGGGGGGCGCCGCTGCGCAGCAGCTGGTCGGCGCGCCGGTACTGGTGCTGCATCAGTTGGCGAAAGGGCGTGTCGGTCACACGGTCGCGAAAATGGGCCTCGGTGACACCGAAGCGCGCCATGTCATCCCGGGGGATGTAGATCCGCCCCATCTCGTGGTAATCCTGGGCCAGATCCTGGTAGAAGTTGATCAGCTGCAGACTGGTACAGACGGCATCGGAAAGGGCCAGGCGCCGCTCATCGGCCTCGCCGCTCAGGTGCAGCAGCAACCGTCCCACCGGGTTGGCGGAGCAGCGGCAATATCGGACCACTTCGCCGAAGTCCTCATAGCGGGTCTTCACGACATCCTGACGAAATGCGTTGAGCAGATCATGGAACAGGGAAGTGGGCAGGCCGTGGGCGGGGATGGCGTGGGCCAGGGCGATGAAGGTCGGGTCGGGATCCGGTGTCCCGGCCGCCGCCGCATCCAGGCGCGCCGCCAGGTCGTCCAGGGCGGCCAGGCGCTCCGCGGCGGGCCGATCACCCTCGTCGGCAAGATCGTCGCCGCGGCGGGCAAAGCTATAGATCGCGGCGATGGGGCCGCGCAGGCGGGCCGGCACCAGTCTGGAGGCCACCGGGAAGTTTTCATAGTGACTGTGGGCCTGCCGCAGGCATTCGCGATAGGCTTCCCGGGTGTTGAGAGAGACGGCGTGCATTGCGTCGTGTCGCAGGCAATGAATGAATGGGGCAGTCTACCATGCCGTCCGAAGGATCCATGCCGCCGGTGGCGGTTCCGGATCGGGACTCGGGAGGCTGTCAGTGCGATCCAAAGAGGTTTTATCGAACGTGAAGTACGATCCATCGCGTCTTGTCATCCGTGCCGCCGAGGCGGCGGATCTGGATGTCATCAGTCAGTTGCCGGCGGACGCCCGCGAGGCGGACTGGGTCTTCCCCGGTGCGGCCCATCCGGTATCACCGGAATGGCTGCGAACAGTGATTGCCGGCAGTGCCCATGCCGAAGTGGTGGAATACCGGGGGGCGGTGGTGGCCTTCGGCGTCCTGCACTCCCTGGAGCCGGGTGGGGCGGGCTTCGTGAGCCATCTGGTGGTGCGTCCTGATCTGCGGGGGCGGGGGATCGGTTCCCATCTGCTGGATCACCTCATGGGACGTGCCTTCCGGGATGCCCGTTGCCGGGAGATGCACGTGCAGGTGGCCACAGAGGACGTTCCGGCCCTGCTCATGTGCTACGAAAAAGGCTTCATGCCCTACGGTATGGATCGCCATGAGGATGCCCGGGGACGCGCCGGCGTGCTCATGCACCTGAGGCTGGGCAAGCGGGAATTCGATGAAGGGGATTGAAGCCGGGGCGGGTCTTGGGGCGGGGAATGGTTTATACTTGCCGCCCGAGGACGTCCAAGCCGTGGAAACACCATTGAAACAACGCCTTGTCGGGGCTGCCGTGCTGGTGGCACTGGCCGTCATTTTCCTTCCCATGCTGCTGGATGGTGCCGGACGGGAGGCGCGCCTGAGCCTGTCCGAACCGGTGCCGCCGGAACCGGTTTTCGAACGCCCCGTCCCGGCACCGATCCAGGAGCAGCGCCTGGCGCCGGCACCGCAGACCGCGGCGCCGCCACCGTCGGTCGTGCGGGAATCCCCGATGCCTTCGACATCGCCGCCCCAGCCCCGCCCGCAGGCCCGGGCCGTGCCCGAGGCGGCACCGGCGCCACCGCCGCCCGCGGAACCTCGCAGCCCGCCGGTAGCCCGAACCCCCGAGCCCGGCACACCGGTTGCCGGCGGCTGGGTGGTTCAGGTGGGCAGTTTCGGTCAGGAGGCCAACGCACGGGGAGAAGCCGATCGGCTGCGTCGCGCCGGATTCCCGGCCTTTGTGGAGCGCACCAGCGCCGATGGTCGGGTCCTGTATCGGGTGAAGGTGGGCCCGGAGCTGGAGCGTCATGCCGCTCAGACCCTGCAGACCCGGCTCCAGGATGAGCAGTCCCTCAGAGGCATCGTGGTCAGCCATCCCTGACGGCTCGTTTCCCGGTTGCCGATGAACGCCCCAATCTCTGTTACACTCCGCGTCACGACACTTTCATCTGCATGAACATGATCTGGATCGACTTCGTCATTCTGGGCATCGTGGCCGTTTCCACGGTGATCAGCCTGTTCCGTGGCTTCGTCAAGGAAGCCATCTCCCTGGCTACCTGGATTCTGGCCTTCTGGATCGCCCTGGCGTATTCGGGGGTGGCTGCCGAGCATCTGCCCTTCGGTCTGGAAGACCCCACCCTCAAGCTGGGTATTGCCTTTGCCATCCTGTTCATCGTCACCTTGCTGATGGGCGGGATCGTCAATGTTCTGGCGGGTCAGCTGGTCAAGAAGACGGGCCTGTCGGGGACGGACCGCAGCATCGGTGCGGTGTTCGGCCTGGCCCGCGGCGGCCTGATCGTGGCCGTGGTGATCCTGCTCATGGGCCTGACGGTGATTCCGCAGGAACCCTGGTGGCAGGACAGCCTCCTGGTTCCCCATTTCGAGCGCATCGCCCTGTGGTTGCGCGATTATCTGCCACCGGATCTGGCGTCTCACTTTTCTTTCGGGGCCTGATCGGGCTCCTGTCTTCCCAGAATCACCAAAGAGGCACACCCCATGTGCGGGATAGTCGGAATTGTCGGTCGCAGCCCCGTCAACCAGGCGCTGTACGACGCCCTCCTGGTATTGCAGCATCGCGGTCAGGATGCCGCCGGTATCGTGACCTGCGACGAGGATGGGCATCTTCATCTGCGCAAGGACAACGGCTTGGTGCGCGATGTGTTCAACCAACAGCACATGCGCAGTCTCACCGGCAACATGGGCATCGGCCATGTGCGCTATCCCACCGCCGGCAGTGCTTCCTCGGCCGAAGCCCAGCCCTTCTATGTGAACTCTCCCTACGGCATCACCCTGGGGCATAACGGCAACCTCACCAATGCCGCCGAACTCAAGCGCGAGCTGTTCCTGCAGGACCGGCGCCACATCAATACGGAATCCGATTCCGAGATCCTGCTCAACATCCTGGCCCAGGAACTGATCCGTCAGGATGGCCTGTCCCTCACCCCCGAGGCCCTGTTCCGGGCGGTGAGCGGTGTGCACCGGCGCTGTCAGGGGGCCTACGGGGTGGTGGCCATGTTCTGCGGTCGCGGCATCCTGGGCTTTCGTGATCCCCACGGCATCCGGCCGGTGGTCTACGGCCGGCGGGAAACCGAAGAGGGCACGGAATACATGGTGGCCTCCGAGAGCGTGGCCCTGGATACCCTGGGCTTCGAGCTGGTGCGGGATCTGGCGCCGGGCGAGGCCATCTACATCGAGATGGACGGCACGGTGCATCTGCAGCAGTGCGTGGAAAACCCCGTCCTTTCCCCCTGTATCTTCGAGTACGTCTACTTTGCCCGTCCCGACTCGGTGATGGACGACGTGGTGGTGCATCGCGCCCGCATGCGCATGGGCACGCGCCTGGGCAAGAAGATTCTGCGGGAATGGCCGGATCACGACATCGACGTGATCATCCCCATCCCGGATACCGGCCGTACCGTGGCCATCGAGATGGCCCACGAGCTGAACGTGAAATACCGGGAGGGATTCATCAAGAATCGCTACATCGGTCGCACCTTCATCATGCCGGGTCAGACCCAGCGCAGAAAGTCGGTGCGCCAGAAGCTCAATGCCATCGGTCTGGAGTTCAAGGGCAAGAACGTGCTGCTGGTGGATGACTCCATCGTGCGCGGTACCACCTCGCGGGAGATCGTCATGATGGCCCGCGAGGCCGGTGCACGGAAGGTCTATTTCGCTTCCGCGGCTCCGCCGGTGCGCTATCCCAACGTCTACGGCATCGACATGCCCGCCGCCCAGGAACTGATCGCCCATGGGCGCACCGAAGCGGAGGTCTGCGAGGCTATTGCGGCCGATCGCCTGATCTATCAGGATCTGGAAGACCTGATGGGCGCCGTGCGCAAGGGCAACCCACGGCTGGAGCGGTTCGACTGCTCCGTATTCACGGGTGAATACGTCACCCGGGTCAGCCCCGACTACCTGACACACCTGGAACAACGCCGCAATGATCTGGCCAAACGGAAAAAGGACCGCGAATACGCCAATCTGGACCTCCACAACAACGCCTGACGTGAGGCGTCTGTGTCTGGCCCTGGCGTGCTGGATCTGCGTATGCCTGTTCCCCCTGAGTTCGGTGGGGGCCTGGGTACTGGAGGAGACCGATCCGGTGCATGACGATGACACCATCGTGCTGCCCTGGTACCAGCCCGTCATGGAGCGGCTGGAGTCGGACTTTCCCCAGTACTTCATGGCGGACCCGGTGGCCATCGTCCGCGTGGACACCCAGCGGCTTTATGTGGTCAGGGACGGTCGGGTGAAACGGGAGTTCCCGGTGTCCACCTCCCGTCACGGCATCGGCAATCAGGCGGGTAGTTATCGAACACCCCTGGGCGTGCATCGGATCAGCCAGAAGATCGGTGACGAGGCCCCGTTGGGCACCGTGTTCCGCGGTCGGGTGGATACCGGCAGGATTGCCGATATCGTCACCGAACCCCGGCGTACTCCGGAAGACAACATCACCACCCGCATCCTGTGGCTGGAAGGGCTGGAGTACGGCATCAACCGGGGGGAGGGGATCGATTCCTTCTCCCGCTTCATCTATATCCACGGCACCGACGAAGAGGGCCTGATCGGGCGCCCGGCTTCCGAGGGCTGTGTGCGCATGACCAACCGGGATGTGATAGAACTGTACGATTTGATGCCCGACGGCTCGCTGGTGGTGATCCAGTAGTCGAGTTGCGTGGGGTGTTACGACCCACCCTCCTGAATTTCGAGCAGAGGACAGCTTTCATGAATGATTACGTCTCGGCGGGCCGCCTGCGGGTTGCCCGGGAGCTGCACGACTTCATCAACGACGAGGCACTGCCCGGCACGGGCGTGGCCGCCGACGCCTTCTGGAACGGCCTGGATGCCATCATTCACGACCTGGCGCCCAGAAACCGCGAACTGCTGGCCAAACGGGATGATCTCCAGGCCCGTATCGATGTCTGGCATCGCCAGCATCCCGGCGCGGTGGACATGGCCGCCTACAAGGCATTCCTGACCGAAATCGGCTATCTGCAGCCGGAAGGGGACGATTTCCAGGTCGGTACCGAACAGGTGGACCCGGAGATCGCGCGCCAGGCCGGACCGCAGCTGGTGGTGCCGGTGATGAACGCCCGTTACGCCCTCAATGCCGCCAATGCCCGTTGGGGCAGCCTCTATGATGCCCTCTACGGCACCGACGCCCTGAGCGAAGAGGACGGCTGCGAACGCGGGAGCAGCTACAATCCCCGGCGTGGCGAAAAGGTCATCGCCTTTGCCCGTGAATTCCTCGACCAGGCGGCCCCCCTGGCCCGCGGCAGTCATGTGGGATCCCGGGGGTACGCGGTGGTGCAGGGTGTACTGCAGGTCACCCTGGCCGACGGCAGCCTGAGTGAACTCAAGGATCCGGAACAGTTCAAGGGCTACCAGGGCGATGCCGGCGCCCCCAAGGCCATCCTTGTGGCCCACAACGGTCTGCACTTCGAGATCCAGTTTGACCCCTCCAGCACCGTCGGCAAGACCGACAGCGCCGGCATCAAGGACCTGCTCATGGAGTCGGCCCTCACCACCATCATGGACTGCGAGGACTCCGTGGCCGCGGTGGATGCCGAGGACAAGGTGGTGGTCTATCGCAACTGGCTGGGCCTGATGAAGGGCGACCTGACCGCCGGCTTCCACAAGGCCGGCCGGGAAGTGGTCCGTCGCATGAATCCGGATCGGGAATATGTCCGTCCCCAGGGCGGCAGCCTGACCTTGCCGGGGCGGTCCCTGATGTTCGTGCGCAACGTGGGTCACCTGATGACCATCGACGCCGTGCTGGATCAGGACGGCAATCCGGTGCCCGAGGGCATCCTGGACGGCATGATCACCAGCCTGATCGCCCTGCACGATCTCAAGCGCGGCGACGGTCTGCACAACTCCCGCTGCGGCTCGGTCTACATCGTCAAGCCCAAGATGCACGGCCCGGAGGAAGTGGCGTTTGCCGAGCAGCTCTTTGCCCGGGTGGAAGATGCCCTGGGCATGAAGCGCAACACCCTGAAGATGGGCGTGATGGACGAGGAGCGCCGCACCACGGTGAACCTCAAGGCCTGCATCCGCGCCGTGAAGGAGCGGATCGTCTTCATCAATACCGGGTTCCTGGACCGTACCGGTGACGAAATGCACACCTCCATGGAAGCCGGCCCCATGATGCGCAAGGGGGCCATGAAGGCGGCCCGCTGGCTGTCCGCCTACGAGGACTGGAACGTGGACGTGGGTCTGGCCTGCGGCCTCAAGGGCCGTGCTCAAATCGGCAAGGGCATGTGGGCCATGCCGGATCTGATGGCGCAGATGCTGCAGCAGAAAGTGGCCCATCCCAAGGCCGGTGCCAATACCGCCTGGGTCCCGTCCCCCACGGCGGCCACCCTGCACGCCCTGCATTATCATCAGGTGAACGTGGCCGAGGTGCAGGCATCCCTGGCGGGCCGGCGCCGCGCCGCCCTGGACGACATCCTCGCCATTCCGGTGGAGGCCAGTCCGACCTGGACGGCCGAGGAGATCCAGCAGGAACTGGACAACAATGCCCAGGGCATCCTGGGATACGTGGTCCGCTGGATCGATCAGGGCATCGGCTGTTCCAAGGTGCCGGACATCAACAATGTGGGTCTGATGGAAGACCGGGCCACGCTGCGTATTTCCAGTCAGCACATTGCCAACTGGCTGCATCACGGCATCTGCTCCGAAGCCCAGGTGATGGAGACCATGAAACGCATGGCCGGCGTGGTGGACGAGCAGAATGCCGGCGATCCGTCCTACCATCCCATGGCTCCGGACTTCGAGGCTTCCGTGGCCTTCCAGGCCGCCTGTGACCTGGTGTTCCGTGGCCGGGAGCAGCCCAACGGCTATACCGAGCCGGTCCTGCACCGCCGTCGCATCGAGGCTAAGGCGAAGGGTCCGCGGTAGTCCTGATTCCCCTCGCCCCAACCCCTCTCCCCCTGCGGGAGAGGGGCTCATCGCGGCGGCCTATCCCGCCGGCTGCTTGTCCAGCCACACCTCCAGCCCCTGCACGTTCAGTTCCACGTCCATCGTCAGCAGTTCCCGAATCCTGGATTCCGGCAACCGACAGCCATGGGCGGCCAGTCGTTTCACGAACAGGGCCATCATGCCATCGCACAGGGCTTGGTGCCGGCCTTCGCCGTCCCGCCGGTGGGCACGCCCCAGGGCCAGAAATTCCTCGATCATCTCATGCTGCTCGGTCTGCAAGCGGCCCAGCGACTCGCCGCCCACCCGGCCGAAATGGGTCAGGTACATGTAATCCAGCCCCTGGGCCACCAGCCGGTCCACCGAGGCATGCAGGGCCTCGGGATCGAACTGCACCGGCGTGGTGGTGGGGTACACAAAGGCCCCCCGTTCGGTATCCAACTCCCGGTAGGCAATGCCGAAGGTGTCACCGGTGTAGATGCCCCGGCCCTTCTCGTCCACCACGCAGAAGTGATGCAGGGCATGCCCCGGGGTGTCCAGAAACACCAGTTCCCGGCCGCCAAGGGACACACTGTCACCGTCGCCGGCCTGAATCACCCGGTCTTCGGGGATCGGCAGGATGGTGCCGAAATCCCGTGCCATGACCGCTTCACCGTACACCGCCGTGGCACCGGCAATGAGCCTGGAGGGATCGATCATGTGCCGGGCGCCCCGGGGATGGATCACCAGTCTGGCATTGGGAAGCTGGGCCATCAGGGTCCCGGCGCCACCGGCATGGTCCAGATGCACATGGGTGGGGATGACGTAGTCCACCTGTTCCCGGGACAGACCCTTGTGTTCCAGCACCTCAAGCAGCACCGGCACGGAGTGGGATGTGCCCGTCTCCACGAAGGCGGCGCGACCGTTCTCCACGATCAGATAGCTGGCGGCCAGGCCGTGACGCACCACCTGGGCATCGATCAGAGTGATGCCGTGGTCCAGATCCTGGAAATGGGGTTGATTCATCAATGGATTCCTCAAGTGATTGAGAGGGTGTTCCCAGGTTACAGAAAACAGGGGGGATGACAAAAAAGCCCCTCTTTCCATCCGGGAAAGAGGGGCTTTGCCAGACATCAGACCGTCAGATTCAGGCCCGCTGGTCCATCGGTACCCAGGACTGGTTTTCCGGACCCACATAGTTGGCGCTGGGGCGGATGATCTTGCCGTCCTGACGCTGCTCGATCACGTGAGCCGCCCAGCCGGTGGTGCGGGCAATGACGAAGATCGGCGTGAACAGGGCGGTGGGGATGCCCATCATGTGGTAGGACACGGCGGAGAACCAGTCCAGGTTGGGGAACATCTTCTTCAGTTCCCACATCACCGTCTCCAGGCGATCGGCCACGTCATACATGCGCATGGAGCCTTCCTGCTCGGACAGGCGACGGGCCACGTCCTTGATGACCTTGTTGCGCGGGTCGCTGAGGGTATAGACCGGGTGGCCGAAGCCGATCACGATCTCCTTGCGGGCGACGCGCTCGCGGATGTCAGCCTCGGCCTCGTCGGCGTTGTGGTAACGCTGCTGGATGTCGCAGGCCACTTCGTTGGCGCCGCCGTGCTTGGGACCCCGCAGGGCACCGATGGCGCCGGTGATGGCGGAGTAGATGTCGGAGTTGGTGCCTGCCACCACACGGGCGGTGAAGGTGGAGGCGTTGAACTCGTGCTCCGCATACAGGTTCAGGGAGGTGTGCATGGCTCGCACCCAGGCTTCCGGCGGGGTGCTGCCGTGCATCAGGTGCAGGAAGTGACCGCCCACGCTGTCGTCGTCGGTTTCCACGTCGATGCAGCGGCCGTTATGGGCAAAGTGGTACCAGTAGAGCAGGGCGGAACCCAGGCAAGCCACCAGGCGATCGGCAATCAGACGGGCGCCGGCCACGTTCATGTCTTCCTTTTCCGGCTCCAGGGTACCCAGCATGGACACGGCGGTGCGCATCACGTCCATCGGGTGGGCGGAGGGCGGAATCTGCTCCAGGGCGGTCTGCAGGGCGGCGGGCAGGCCGCGCATGGACTTCAGACGGGCCTTGTAGCGGGCCAGTTCGGCGGCGTTGGGCAGGGTGCCGTGGATCAGCAGGTGAGCGATTTCCTCAAACTCCGCTTCATCGGCAAAGTCCAGGATGTCATAGCCCCGGTAGTGCAGGTCGTTGCCGGTGCGGCCCACGGTGCAGATGGCGGTATTGCCAGCAGCCGTGCCCGACAGGGCTACCGATTTCTTCGGCTTGGGCTTGGCGATTTCGGTCTCGGTCATTTTCGTCATTCTCCGTCTTAGCCGCCTTTGCGGTATAGCTGGTCCAGTTTTTCTTCGTAAGCGTGGTAGCCCAGGTGCTCGTAGAGCTCCATGCGGGTCTGCATGGTGTCGATGACACCCTGCTGGGTACCGTCGCGGCGGATGGCTTCGAACACGTTCAGGGCCGCCTTGTTCATGGCGCGGAACGCGGACAGGGGGTAGAGCACCAGACTCACGCCCACGCCCTTGAGCTCTTCCGTGGTGAACAGGGGGGTACTGCCGAACTCGGTGATGTTGGCCAGCACCGGGACGCCGACGGCATCCACGAACTGTTGGTACTGTTCCAGGGTGTTCATGGCTTCGGGGAAGATCATGTCGGCACCGGCCTCGACACAGGCCACGGCCCGTTCGATGGCGGAGTCCATGCCTTCCACGGCCAGGGCGTCGGTACGGGCCATGATGACGAAATCCCGGTCACGGGCATCGGTGGCGGCCTTGATGCGGTCCACCATTTCGTCCTTGGTGACGATGGCCTTACCGGGGCGATGACCGCAGCGCTTGGCCTGGACCTGATCCTCGATGTGGCAGCCGGCGGCCCCGGCGCGGATCAGTTCCTTGACCGTGCGACCGATGTTGAAGGCGCTGGGTCCGAAGCCGGTATCCGCATCCACCAGCAGGGGAACATCGGTCACGTAGGTGATGCGGCGTACGTCTTCCAGCACGTCGTGCAGGGTGCTGATGCCCAGGTCCGGCAGGGCCAGGGAACCGGCGGCGACACCGCCGCCGGACAGGTACAGTGCCCGGTAGCCCACGTGTTCGGCCATCATCGCGTGATAGGCATTGATGGTGCCCACCACCTGCAGCGGGTGCTCTTCTTCAACGGCGCGACGCAGGCGCGCGCCTGGCGTGGATGGCTCGGTCATTGGATCTCCTTATATTGAGGGGATGATGCGTGGTGGTCAGAGCGGCGGGGCCGCGCCGGCGCCGTTGGCGGCACTGGCGGAGCGAATGGCCGGGGTGGCCCTGGCTCCCTTGGGGGCCTTCTCGTCAAACAGCAGTTCCACGTTGATCCGTGAACTGCGGATATGGCGGCGCATGATGAGTTCCGCCATTTCCGGGTCCCGGTCGGCAATGGCCTCGACGATGTGACCATGTTCCCGGAAGGCGATCAGGGCCCGGGAGCTGGCCATACCGAACTGGAAGCGGTACATGCGCATCAGGTGGTACAGGTCGTCGCACAGCAGCTTGATCAGGCGGACATTGCCGCTGGCCTTGATGATGCGGTAATGAAAGTCCAGATCGCCCTCGGTCTGGAAATAGGCGATGCCTTCCTGCAGTTCCGCCCGTTCCTGGTGCTGCTTGAGCAGCTTGCGCAACTCGTCGATGTCGCGGCCGGACATGCGTTCCGCAGCCAGGCGGGCGGCCATGCCTTCCAGGGCCTCGCGCAGTAGATAGAGTTCCAGCAGATCTTCCTGGGTGAGGGAGACCACCCGGGCACCCACGTTGGGACGACGCTCCACCAGGTGACAGGCCTCCAGGCGCCCGATGGCATCCCTGAGGGGGCCGCGGCTGATGCCGTATTCACTGGCCAGTTCCGGTTCGCTGATCTTGGTGCCCGAAGGGATCTCACCCTCGACGATGGCCTGGCGCAGGCGCGCAAAGACCCGATCCGCCAAGGTGACACCCTGTTGCCCGAGTTGGTCGTTGAGATCTGGCATATGTCGTCCGATTGTTGACAATATTAGGGTATCAGGCCTTTTCCTGGAGATAAAGTGGTATTTCTGGTGACAATCCCCGGGTTTCCCTGTTTGTCGGGGCCAAACGCCCTTCTCCCCGGGCAGGGGAGAAGGGCGTCGTTCGGCCTCAGGCCGTTTCCCGAGCCTCCGCGTACCCTATCCGGTTCAGGCTGTCCCGGATCTCGTCCAGGATCGCCGGGTCATCGATGGTGGCCGGGGCCTGATAGGCCTCGTTGTCGGCGATCTTGCGCATGATGGCCCGCAGGATCTTGCCGGAACGGGTCTTGGGCAGGCGGCTGACCACGGCCACCAGCTTGAAGGCGGCCACCGGTCCGATCTTCTCCCGCACCAGACTCACCAGCTCCTTGCTCAGGGTGTCGGCATCCATGTTCACGCCCGACTTCATCACCACCAGACCCATGGGCAGGGAGCCCTTGAGCTCGTCGGCCACGGCGATGACCGCGCACTCCGCCACCGCCGGATGGGAGGCCAGCACCTCTTCCATGGCGCCGGTGGACAGGCGATGTCCAGCCACGTTGATGGTGTCGTCGATACGGCCCATCACGTACAGGAAGCCGTCCTCATCCATGTAGCCCGAGTCACCGGTGAGGTAGTAGCCGGGTTCGGCGCTCAGATAGGACTCCTTGAAGCGCTCGTCGTTGTTCCACAGGGTGGGCAGGCAGGCCGGGGGCAGGGGCAGCTTGACCATGATCCGGCCCATTTCTCCGGCGGGCACCGGTTTGCCGTTGTCATCCAGGATCTGCACGTTGTAGCCCGGGGTCGGCTTGCCGGCGGTGCCGGGCTTGATGGGCAGCTGTTCGATGCCCAGGAAGTTGCCGGCGATGGCCCAGCCGGTCTCGGTCTGCCACCAGTGGTCGATGGCCGGACGCTGCAGGATCTTCTGCGCCCATTCCAGGGTATCCGGATCGCAACGCTCACCGGCCAGGAACAGGGCGCGGAACTGATCCAGGTTGTACCGCTTGAGATGTTCGGCGCCCGGGTCTTCCTTCTTGATGGCGCGGAAGGCGGTGGGGGCGGTGAACATCACCGACACCTTGTATTCCTCGATCACCCGCCAGAAGGCACCGGGGTCCGGGGTGCCCACGGGCTTGCCTTCATAGACCACCGTGGTGCAGCCGTAGAGCAGGGGGCCGTAGACGATGTAGGAATGTCCCACCACCCAGCCCACGTCGGAGGCCGCCCAGAACACCTCGCCGGGCGCCATGCCGTAGATGTGTTTCATGCTCCAGTTCAGGGCCACCGCATGACCGCCGTTGTGACGGACCACGCCCTTGGGCTTGCCGGTGGTGCCGGAGGTATACAGGATGTAGATGGGATCGGTGGCGGACACGGGGACGCAGTCATGGGGTACCGCGGCGGCCATGGCCGCGGTCCAGTCCACGTCCCGTCCCGGGATCAGGTCGCAGGGGGATTGGGGGCGTTGCAGGATCAGGGTGCGCTCGGGCTTGTGGGTGGCCATGTCGAAGGCCTGATCCAGCAGGGGCTTGTACTTCACCACCCGGGAAGGCTCGATGCCGCAGGAGGCGGCCACCACCACCTTGGGGGTGGCGTCATCGATGCGGGTGGCCAGTTCGCGGGCGGAGAAGCCGCCGAACACCACGGAGTGAATCGCCCCCAGGCGAGCGCAGCCCAGCATGGCCACCAGGGCCTCGGGCACCATGGGCATGTAGATGATGACCCGGTCACCTTTGGTGACGCCCATGTCGGCCAGGGCGCCGGCGAAACGGGCCACCTGGTCCTGCAGTTCACGGAAGCTGATGCGGCGCTTGGTGTCCGTGACCGGGCTGTCGTAGATGATGGCCGTCTGCTCGCCGCGGCCGTTTTCCACATGCCGGTCCACGGCGTTGTAACAGGTGTTGAGTTCCCCGCCCGCGAACCAGCGGTAGAAGGGGGCGGCACTGTCGTCCAGTACCTTCTCGAAGGGCCGGGACCAGGTGAGTGCCTGGGCGGCCTCGGCCCAGAAGCCTTCGGGATCGTTCACTGCGCGTGCATAAACCTCTGCATAACCCATGACTCGCTCCTGCTTGTTAGTGCCCCAGGCGGGGGTAGTGCTGCCTGCGTCTGCGCGGCATCGTGGTATCCGCACCCTCGGTCGAGGTGCTTGTGGTTATCCGATCAGGGCATGACCTTAGAGGATTTTTGAAAAGTGTCAACAATCCTGATGAGGATTCCGGACTAAGGTCATTCCTTTGGAATGTTTTGAGTCAGTCGGAATGTGCTGAATCGGTCATCTCCACACCAGTGGGAATCCGGTAACAGGCTGAAAATCATCGACTCCCGCTGTCGCGGGAGTGACGGTGGTGGATTTGGTCAGCATTTTCCCTGGGTGATTCGGAAGCAAAAATTCCCGACCGCCAGCACAGGGCGTCGGGCGATTGATAACGGTTTTCCCGTGCGCGGCCGCCTGGCTCCCTGGACGGTGCCTTAGAACCGCGGTAGATCGGGAAAGGGGAGCTGTCCGCGATGCACGTGCATGGCACCGAATTCGGCGCAGCGATGCAGGGTGGGCACCGCCTTGCCCGGGTTGAGCAGGCCTTCCGGGTCGAAGGCTGCCTTGACCCCATGAAACTGGGTCAGCTCCGCCGGCTGGAACTGCACGCACATCTGATTGATCTTTTCGATGCCCACCCCGTGCTCTCCCGTGATGGTGCCGCCTACCTCCACGCACAATTCCAGGATCTGACCGCCCAGTTCCTCGGCCTTTTCCAGCTCGCCGGGCACGTTGGCATCGAACAGGATCAGCGGATGCAGATTGCCGTCACCGGCATGAAAGACGTTGGCCACCCGCAGTCCGTAGGCGCGGGACAACTCGGCGATGCCGCCCAGCACCCGGCCCAGATGACGCCGGGGGATGGTGCCGTCCATGCAGTAGTAATCCGGCGAGATCCTGCCCACCGCCGGGAAGGCGGCCTTGCGACCGGCCCAGAAGCGCATGCGTTCCTGCTCGTCCCGGGCCGTGCGCACCTCGGTGGCGCCACTGTCCAGCAGCAGGTTGCGCACCTGCATCACCTGCTCGGAGACCTCCGCCTCGGTGCCGTCCAGTTCACAGAGCAGGATGGCGGCGGCGTCCACCGGATAGCCCGCATGCACGAAATCCTCCGCCGCGCGGATGGCGTCGTTGTCCATCATTTCCAGGCCGCCGGGGATAATGCCGGCCCCGATCAGCCCGGCCACCGCCTCGCCGGCGGTCTGGGCGTCGTCGAATGCCGCCATCAGCACCTGCGCCCGTTCCGGCTTGGGCAGCAGCCTGACCGTGACTTCGGTGATGATGCCGAGCATGCCCTCGGAGCCGTGGATCAGGGCCAGCAGGTCATAGCCCGGGCTGTCCAGGGCCTCGCCGCCCAGGGTGAGCAGTTCACCCTCAATGGTCAGCATCTGCACGGCCAGCACATTGTGGACCGTCAGGCCGTATTTCAGACAGTGCACCCCGCCGGAGTTCTCCGCCACGTTGCCGCCGATGGAGCAGGCGATCTGGGAAGAGGGGTCGGGGGCGTAGTAGAGACCATGGGGGGCCGCGGCCTCGGAAATGGCCAGATTACGGACCCCGGGCTGAACCCGGGCCATGCGTCGGACCGGGTCCAGTTCCAGGATACGGTTGAAGCGGGCCAGGCTCAGCAGCACGCCGTCGGGAAAGGGCAGGGCGCCGCCGGACAGGCCGGTGCCGGCGCCCCGGGCCGTCACCGGGATGCCCCGCTCCCGACAGATGCCGAGGGCGGCCCGGGCCTGCGCCAGGTCATGGGGCAGGATGACCGCCAGGGGCAGGCGCCGATAGGCGGACAGACCGTCGCACTCGTAGGGCCGCAGGTCTTCCTCGTGATGGAGCAGGGCGTCCGTGGGCAGCACCTGATCCAGGGCCGCGATCAGGGCGTCCCGCTCCTGTGGGGAAACCTGTCGCCGTGGGTCGGGATAGAGCGGATCGCGGCTGGGATCATGGTCGGCCATGGGGACTCCTTGCGCTTGCCGGGCATTGAGGTCCGAGTGTCTACCCGGCGCGCCACCCGGGTCAATCACCGGTCCTGGCCCTGTGCTACCATCGCCGGGACTACAACAAACCGTCCATTCAATCCCGGACCCAGACCCCATGCTCGATCCCAAGACCCTCCGTACCGACCTGGACACCGTTGCTGCCCGCCTGGCCACCCGGGGCTTCACCCTGGATGTGGAGGCCTTCAACCACATGGAGTCCGAGCGCAAGGCCCTGCAGGTGCGGACCCAGGAACTGCAGAACGAGCGCAACACCCGATCCAAGACCATCGGCCAGGCCAAGGCCCGGGGTGAGGATATCGAGCCCCTGAAGGCGGAAGTGGGGCGACTGGGGGATGAACTCAAGGCCTGCGAGGCCCGTCTGGCCGAGCTGCAGCAGTCCCTGTCCGACTTCATGCTGGGGATTCCCAACCTGCCCCATGAATCCGTGCCGGTGGGACGGGATGAGGCCCAGAATCAGGAAGTGCGCCGCTGGGGCGAACCCCGTCGTTTGGACTTCACGCCCCTGGACCATGTGGATCTGGGCGCCCCCCACGGCTGGATGGATTTCGAGGCCGCCGCCAAGCTCAGCGGCAGTCGTTTTGCGGTACTGCGCGGCCCCATGGCCCGCCTGCACCGGGCCCTGATTCAGTTCATGTTGGACGTGCATACCCGGGAGCATGGCTACCAGGAGGTCTATGTGCCCTATCTGGTGAACGCGGACAGCCTGCGGGGGACCGGTCAGTTGCCCAAGTTCGAGGCCGATCTGTTCCACATGGGGGGCGATCCCGGCTACTACCTGATCCCGACGGCGGAAGTGCCGGTGACCAACCTGGCCCGGGACAGCATTCTGGAGGCCGATGCCATGCCGGCCCGGTTTGTCTGTCACACCCCCTGTTTCCGTTCCGAGGCCGGCTCCTACGGCAAGGACACCCGGGGTCTGATCCGCCAGCACCAGTTCGAGAAGGTGGAGCTGGTGCAGCTGGTGCGTCCCGGCGAGTCCTGGGATGCCCTGGAGGCGCTGACCGGCCATGCGGAGTCGATCCTGCAGCGGCTGGAGCTGCCTTACCGGGTCATGGCCCTGTGCACCGGGGACATGGGGTTCTCGGCGGCCAAGACCTATGACATCGAGGTATGGCTGCCGGCCCAGAACTGCTACCGGGAGATCTCCTCCTGCTCCAACTTCGAGGATTTCCAGGCCCGGCGCATGATGGCCCGTTGCCGCAACCCCGAGACGGGCAAGCCGGAACTGCTGCATACCCTCAATGGTTCGGGGCTGGCCGTGGGCCGCACCCTGGTGGCCCTGGTGGAGAATGGTCAGGATGCCCAGGGCCGCATTCACATCCCGTCGGCCCTGCAGCCCTATATGGGCGGCATGACGGTGCTTGATCCCGGGGCCTGATCCCGCAGGAGGTTGAACCGTGCCGAGACTGTCATCCCGCCTTGTCCGACTGATTCTCGGATGGCTGGTCCTGATCCTGTCCGGTTCCGTCTGCGCCGATGACCAGCCGCCGATCGATGATCGCCCCAGGCTCATCGGTCTGCAGGCACCGGACTGGTTCCATCTGTCTTTCCTGGATCTGGGCGAGGACCTTCAGACCGCCCGCGATGAGGGCAAGCGCGGGCTGGTGGTCTATCTGGGCATGGACGACTGTCCTTACTGCGAGGCCCTGTTCCAGGTCAATTTCCAGCAGCCGGACATCGTCGAATACACCCGCAGGCATTTTCTGGTGGTGGCCCTGGATGTGTTGGGCAGTCGCACCATGACCACCCTGGAAGGCCGCTCACTCACGGAACGGGAGTTCGCCGTCGGGCAGCGCCTGAACTTCACCCCATCCTTCCTGTTCCATGACCTGGAAGGAGAGCCCGTCTTCATCCTGCGGGGCTATCACTCTCCCTACCGTTTCCGTGCCGCGCTGGAATACGTGGCCGACGCCCACTACCAGCGCGAGAGCTTCCGAGATTACCTGGCCCGAGCCGATCCACCGCCGCGCTTTGACGCCGATGACCTCAATCATCGGGACTTTTTCCGTCCACCTCCCCATCGGCTGGACCGCTCGCAGGTGGCGGCCGAGCGCCCCCTGGTGGTGTTTTTCGAGCAGGGCGAGTGCCACGCCTGCGACGTGCTGCATACCGAGCCGCTGGGGGATCCCGAGGTGCTGGACCTTTTGTCCCTGTTCGATGTGGTGCAACTGGACATGTGGTCCGATACCCCGGTGGTGACGCCGGACGGCCGACGCCTGACGGCCCGGCAGTGGGCCGAGGAGATGGATCTGTTCTACGCCCCCACCCTGGTGTTCTTCGATGAACTGGGAGAGGAGATCCTGCGGGTGGATTCTGTGATCCGCCTGCATCGGCTGCAGGCGGTGCTGGAATACGTGCTCACCCGGGGTTATGAGGAATATCCGTCATTCCAGACCTGGCGCACCCGGTAGGGCGCGGCCGGACCCGGAGGCTGGGTGTCTCAGTCTTCGTCCCGATCCACCGGCGGATCGATCTTCGGCGGTCCGGCCTTCTTCTGGGCCACCAGTTGGGCGACCAGGTGGGCGATGCCCACCATGAAGGTGACCGGGAACAGCAGGCCCAACACCGGCCAGCCCCCGATCACGAACACAAAGCCCAGCGGAGAAATCTGGATCATCCACAGGGCAAAGCCCAGCAGGAGCCAGCGTCCCGCCAGGGTGGCGCAGTGGTCACGGCACCAGATCGCCCGAGCCATCCGGTCTTCCGGCGTGGTCCCCGGCATCCGGCGCAGATGCCAGGGTGCCCAGAAGTAGGCGATCACCGCGTGGTGGACAGGCAGGTCGGAGGTCGGGTTTGGGGGCATGGGTGTTCCGGATCAGAAGGGAGGGAAACTTAGTCTAAGGGATATCATTTGCACCCTGGCGGGCCACCACCTTGTCCATCTCGATCCCATCGCCCTTGTCCATGCGACGGATCGCCGCATCCCCTTGGGCCGCCAGCGCCTCCAGACGGTCAATCTGGGCATCCAGCCTGGGCAGGACCTCGCGACGATAACGGGAGACTTCGTCGATGGCGCCGATGACATTGGCAAAAGCGGATTCGAGCTGCTCCATGTCCAATACCGTGGAGGCGGCCCGATTCTGGATCTCCACCCCCTGGGTTCGCAGGGCTTCGGCGGTACCGGCAATGAGGTTGGAGGTGGTGGTATTGAGGGCCTCGACCCGATCCAGCACCAGCCGCTGATTGGCCAGGGCCAGGGCCACCGTCACCGCCACATTCAGGGCCGAGACGGTCACATTGATGGCCCGGTCAACACCCCGCATCAGTTCCCGGTTATTGCGGATCACCACCTCCAGGGCGAGGATGCCCTGCTGACTGACGGCCAGTTGCTGCTGCAGGTCGACGAGCCGCTGGCGCAGAGGGAACAGCAGTTCCTCCTCCAGGAACCGGCGCTTTGAAGCATCCTGGGGCAGGGCGGCGGCCTCGCCGGCCAGCTTGCGGTCAATGATCCGCCCCAGGGCAATCTGTCGCTGGAGCTGAACCAGACTCTCCCGCAGGGACTGCTGGTCATCGCTCAGGGTGAGATTGTCCCGGTGCAGCATGTCCTTGCCCGCTTCCAGATCCTTGATGATCGCGTCCAGGGCTTCCTGGGCGGTCTCGAATTTGTGGAAATAACGCTGCAGGGGCGTGCCGACCCCGGGGATCAGGGCCAGAATGCGACTGAGCCCTTCACGGCTTAGATTGTGATGGCGCGGATCCAGATCCTGCATCCGGGTGCGCAGCTCGATGAGGGAACGGGCCACCGGCCCGCCCTCATCCCCCTGGTGGGCCAGTTTGCGGATGGGGGTCTGCAGCAGCTTGCTGCGATGGGCCGCCTGACGCTGTATGTCCAGCCCCATTTCGTCCACGGCCCGACGTTGGCGCGGGTCAATCTCCGCCTGACCCTGATCTTTCAGCAGTTCCGCCAGGAAGGTATCCGCAATGCGCAGGAGTTCCGGATCGTCGATGGTCTGCTCAGGGTCCGATTCCCGTTTGATCTCCGTTTCCACCTCCGCCACCGGCGGCAGAGAAAGGTTGAACGCCGGGTTTGCGGGGGGCTCCGAGTGATTGGGGTTCATGCTGCCTCCAGTCTTTGATCCAACGTCGCATCAATCGCCCGAAAAGGTCGCCGGGAAGAGGCGTCGATGCTTCCGACCCTAGTGTATACCCTATGGGATCATCCGCTCTGAAGAAATGGCGCTTGAAAATATATCGAAATGATATTGGTTATCATTGGTATTTTATTGTAAATTCCCGATCTGATTTTTTTGTGAGACCGATCATGGTGATTCCTGTCTTTGCTTCGGCCTTGCGGCTGCCCGCCGTTCTCATGTCCCTTCTCCTTGTCGTCGCCTGCACGGGTGGAGGAGGGTCCTCTTCGGAGGGAGACACTTCTCTGCATCTGTCCGGCCTGGTGACGGACCCACCGATCGAGGGGGCCGCGGTAAGGCTGGTAAATGCCCAGGGCGATGCCCTGTCCATCGTGGAACTCACCGGCAGCGATGGCCGCTTCAGTGTGACCCTGACGGAAGATCTGGCCCGGGAGGTGCGTCGCATCCTGGCGCGGGGCGGGATCGACACGATGACGGGCCAGGTGCTCGGCAATTTGATGTTGAGCGCGCCGCTTGAAGGGGGTGCCGTTGATGACATGCTGGTATCGCCATTGACCACGCTGGTGGATCGGTCCATGCGAGAGCGAGGCATGAGTCGGGACCAGGCCGTGTCCGCCGTGGCCTCCCGTCTGGCTCTGAATCCCGCGGTGGTCATGGCTGATCCGGCCAGTGATGCCTCCGCCCAGCGGGCCAGCCTGCTGATGACCGAAATCCTGGTGGCACTGGAAGGGCAGGCCGATCCGTGGCAGCTGCTGGACGATGCCATGGACGGCATGGCCCCGGGCCGCCTGGACCAGGCGGCCCGACGCCTTGCCCTGGATCTGTCCGGCCCAGTGGGTGACAGGCTTGAGGCCGTGGCCGAACGTGCCGACCATCTGCTGAGTCTGGATTCCGCGGCATCCGCCCAGGAGATGATCCGTGCGCTGGCGCTGCAGAACCTTGGCCATGGCCTGACCCGCTTTTTCGAGATTGCGGGGCAGCCCATTCATGGCGATCACCTGAACAGGTTGTCCGATGCTCTCTGGGAAGGCATGGGGGAGCGAGGCGTCCCCGCCGAGGGGCCGGCTCTGCTCAACATCATCCGCTATGTGTTCCAGGTGCATGAGATGCCCGACGATCTGAGCGATCCGGCGGCTGAGTTGCCCCTGAATGACATCCGCCATGATGTCATCCTCCGGGATCTGGCCGCCCTGCGGGTGATCGACCATACCATTCCCCTGGCCGGCGGCGAGACCCTGGGCATGGACAACGATGCCCGGGCCGCCTACTTCTTCCGCTCCGATCTGTCTCCCACCTACCTGTCCGAACGCCTGTTCGACGGGGTACTGGATGACGGCGTGCTGGATCCCATGTTCCGGGCCAACGCCTACAACCTCGCCGCGGCGGGACTGCTGGATGAGGCCGAACTGACCCTGCGGGCCGCCATCTTCCAGCCCACCGAGCGGGCCATGGCTCAACGGCAGGTGGCTCAGGCGTTGAGTGGGGCCAACAATCTTGAAACGGCCCGCGTGTACTGGAATGCCTCACGCCAGACCTACGAAACCGCCTTGAGGGAAGGCAAGGGCATCAGCAATCTGGATGGTGATGACGCCGCGTTCTTCCAGTCCCTCAACAGCGATCTGCTCACCGCCGGATTCAGGGAAGATGCCGATGTGGCGCTTCTGGCCGTGCGGGAGTTTATCGAATCCCAGCGGGGTCAGCCCTATACCACCGCTTATGGCCGGATTATGGTCAGCTTGAGAGATGGTGCCTCGGCGGCCGTGGACGAGGCCGAAGCGACGGGTCTGTCGGGTAGGGCGTTCAACGATGCGCTGAACGCGGTGGATTTTTTCCGGGAGGCCACCCTGGGGGCCGGTCGTCAGCCGCTGGCTGGTCGTTGCGAGGCCATGAAGACCCTGATGGTGACGGCCTACGCCGATTTCTATCGGCGTCTGGGTAGCACCACGGGTATGCGGCAGGCCATCGATGATTTTCGGAACCTGGCCACCACGGATTGCAATCTGACCTATGGTGCCACCATGAGCCCTCGGATGGCGCCGATTCATGGCGAACTGGGAGACATCCAGACCTATCTGGCCTGGATTGAGGAACATGTCCGTCCGATCAACGAGTCCAACGCCGACTCGGCCCGGGACAATGCGGTGCTTTATCAGGCCCTTGATCGTGCGCTCGGCGGTGATGTTGAAGGGGCCATCAACCAGGTGGTGGCGCAGGCCGACACCGTACAGGCCGCCATCACGCAATTGACCCAGGTGGGTACGGGAGCCAATGATGTCGCCACGCCTCATCTGGCCGTGCTGCTCTGGCGTCAAGGGGCTCTGGATGAAGCCAGGCAGGTGATGGACGCAGCCTGGGAACTGGCCATGTCCGAGCGGTTTGTGGATGAGTTGACCGGCCAACTCACCTCCGCGCGGAATTTTCTGGACCAGGGGTGCCGGAAGACCGCGTTGATCCTCGGTCGCATGGATCAACAGGCGCTGGCCTCTGAGCGCATGCGGTCTTGCCGTCGGCATGTGGACTCAGTCCTTCACGATGCAGGCATGACAACGGATGATTTGCTGTGGGTGGCCGGGTCCCTGGCCGCGGCTTATCAGCAACTGGACATGGCGGGAGATGCAGAGCTGATTGATCGCCTCCATGCCCTGGGCAGCGTGTTGAGCAATCCGGTGGCCCGCATCCGTAATCTCATGGAAGTGGCCCTGCTGCGCAGCAGCGGTGGCGATCCCGAAGCAGCCCTGTCGGCGCTGGACGAGGCGGTGGAGATGCTCACCCAGGTGGCAACCTCCTCCAGCGATCAGGCCGCCATCAATCAGGCGCTGGACCTGGTGGCCTTTATCCGCACCGGACAAAGACGTGACTCGCTGATGGAGAGCTACGTCCGGGTCGCCGGGGATCTTCGCCAGACCATCACCCGGACCGGTTGGGCCGATGAGACCCAGCGCCATCAGGTGGCCATGGCCCGGGAACGGGCACGCATGCTGGCGTCGGGGGATGATGCCCTGCCGGGTACCTGGCCGGGATCGCTGGCAATGATCGACGTTCTGTTTGCCGCCAACGACCGCACCACCCAGATCAACTCGGTGGTCAATTGGCTGGCCTCCGCCCGCCAGTATGAGACGGCCAGGATGGTGGCCATGGGCATTGAGACGGCGCCGGAGCGTCACCGGCAGTTGCTGAATATTGCCAACGGCATCAGCACCGCCGATGACTTCCCGGGCACGGCCCTGGCTCGCTTCGACTTTGACGGCGACGGGCGTCCGGACTTCTTCAGTCCCGGCAGCAGCGCGGCGGATCGTGCCGCGTCCCCCCTGTCCCTGGATGACGACATCGACGGGGATGGCATCCCCGATACCCAGGATCGTACCCCCTATTGCGCCGGTTGTGACGCATGACGAACCGCTGTGATCCATGCCCGATGTGCCGTGCCGGCTTCAAGCCCGGCACGGTCTGGATGCTGACCCTGGTGGTTTCCGGATTGCCCACCCTGGTACAGGCGGAGGAGGCAACGGTGGTGATACTGCCTGCCGACGCCCGACTGGATACCATTGAAGTGCGCCCCACCGACCGGACCCCCCTGGGCGGTGAAACGACCGCCGCCGGCCGCTATCGCTTCGACGCCCGTTATATCGAGCGTTTCGTGGGCGCCGACGGCAGCGTGGACGGCGTGCTCCGGCTGGTGCCGGGTCTCCAGTTCGGTGAGGCGGCGCTGACGCCGGAATCCCTGTTTGACCTGAGGCCGGAATCCTTTTCCATCTCCGGCGGGCGGTTTTATGAAAACCAGTTTCTGCTGGATGGGGTGAGCATCAGCAATCGTCTGGATCCCGCGGCCAATACACCCAATGCCATCGACGATATTCCCGGCCATGAACAGTCCCAGTTCATCGACAGTGCGCTGATCGGTGAAATCCGGGTGTTCGACAGTAACGTCCCGGCGGAATACAGCCGCTTTACCGGAGGTGTGGTGGAGGTGGAGACCCGGCGTGCGGGTTCGACACCGGAAGGCAGCGTCTCCTACAGCGCCACCCGCAGCAACTGGGTGAGCTATCGCACCTTTACCCGGGACTGGGACCCGGATTCCGGCACCTTGCCGCCGGAACCGCCGGGTGCCCCTGAGTTCAGCCGGGATCGTCTGGCACTGAATTATTCCACGCCAGTGGGAGAGGCATCCGGGCTGGTGCTGGGTATCAATCAGTCCCGATCCACTACCCCGGAGGTGACCCTGGGACGCAGCCGTTCCCAGGAGCAGGAAAACACGAATCTGCTGATGAAACTGACCACGCCCGCGGGGGACCGGGGATTGCTGGATTTCAGTCTTGGCTATGCCCCTTACCGGAACGAGCGCTTTATCACGGATGTGAAGGACAGCGATTTCACCATCGAAGGCGGTGGCTACAGCATGACCGGCAATCTGGAATACGCCGGGGATCGCCTGGACCAGCAGTTCCGGGTGGGTCTGAACTACAGCGAAAACAGCCGCTCTGCTCCCAAGGATTTCTTCAACTGGGCCAATACCCGCAGTGTGGACTGGGGGCGCCGGGCGGATGTGGGCAACAGCCGCCAGGGGGGCTTTGGTGATCTCGACAAGGAGCAGGCCAGCCTGTCGGGGCGCTGGCTGGCCCAGACCCCGGGAGGACAGGTCGGCCAGATCCGGATCCGTCATCGTTTTGGTGCCGAGGTCAACCACCAGCGCTACCGTTTTCAGCGGGACGAGGATCTTTACATTTTCCAGAATCCCGTGGTGAACAGCGAGGTCCAGTGCCGTGGCAACAGTGACGACTGTCTGCAGCGGGAACAGTATTTCTCCACCCGCAACGTGCATCCCGCCGATGACGTGGAGGTGTCCCTCAACGAAACCGGCCTCTTCGCGGAGACCACCCTGGGCTGGCAGCGTCTGTCGGGCACCTTCGGACTGCGCTACGACCATGACGACTTTCTCGGCAATCACGATGTGGCCTACCGCACCCGGGGCAGTCTGGATGTCTTTGGAGACGGTCGTACCGTGGTTCGGGCCGGGGTGAACCGCTATTACGGCGCGGCGCTGCTCACCTACAAGCTGCGGGAAGCCCGGGCACCTTTCTATCGGGAGTATCGGGGGACCACCCAGAACATCGTCCGGGACTGGGAACTGGACTCGGGGGAGGGCACCTTCCGTTATGTCTTCCATGATCTGAATACTCCCTACAGCGATGAAGTCATGGTCGGCGTGCAGCAGGTCCTGTTGGGTGGCCTGTTCAACCTGCAGCTGGTGCAACGGGAGAACCGGGATGAATTTGCCCGCACCACCACCGCTGTCCAGCCCGATGGCTACCGCTACTACATCATGAACAACGAAGGACGCAGCCGTTACCGGGGGCTGTCCACGGCCTGGTTCGGGGAGTTCGGCCAGACCCTGGTGGGACTGCACCTGACTTACTCGGAAACCAGGACCTCCAATGCCGACTATGACGATCCGGTGGATGCCACCGGTTCCGGTGAGTACGTCTTCTATCAGGGCAGGCGTGTCCGCTATGGCGAGCTGGACATCCTGAGGGAGGATTTTTCCCGTCCCTGGGTGGCCAACTTCAGTCTTTCCCGTCCCATGGGGGAACGGGTCATGGTGGACCTGAACACCCGTTATCGGGGGCGCCATTCCATCATCAACCGCACCGGCCGGGTGGTGGAAGGGAATCGCATCGAGTTGCCCGGCGGCGAGGTGGTGTACGAGAGCCTGGATGTGTACGAGCGGGAAAGCAGGCCGGTCACCTTCATTACCGACCTGCGTCTGAGCTACGCCCAGCCGATGCCGCGCTCCACGTTGCTCACCGCCCAATTACAGATCAACAACCTGTTCAATGAACGCACCCATACCGTCGCCTCGGGGCAGAGCGGTGTGGAGATCGGTCGCTACTACTGGGTCAGCCTGAAATATGACTTCTGAAACGACATCGACCGGTGATCACCGGCCTGAACCGGCAAGGAGAACTTCCATGTCAAGATCACGCAAGTGCCTGCCGGCAGGGTTTTTGGCCCTGATGACGCTTTTGCTGTTGTCCGGCTGCGGTGGCGGCGGCGGATCCTCGGGCAGTGATGACCCCGCTGCGGTCGCCAGCCTGAGTGGTCTGGTGACCGATCCACCCATCGCGGGAGCCGCCGTCTGGCTGCAGGATGCCGATGACGATGCCCTGTCGACGGCAGAGCGCTCCGATGCCCAGGGGCGTTTCCAGTTGGACGTGGCGCCGGCGGATATCCCGGCCGGGGCGCGTCTGCTGGCCAGCGGCGGCGTGGACACCATGACCGGTCACGACTTCCAGGGGCTGCGCATGAGTGCCCCCTGGCTGGGTCAGGACGCACCGGTGATTTCACCGCTCACCACCCTGGTGGATCAGATCCATCGGGGAAGCGGGGGCAGCGCCCAGGCGGCGGTGGATCAGGCGGCGGATTTGCTGGGTCTGTCCGCGGCGAGCGTGATGAATGATCCCGCCGAGGATGGAGATGCCCAGCGGGCCAGCCTGCTGATGACCGATTTGTGGCTGGCTCTGCGGGGCAGCAACGACCCCATGGGGCTGGTCGTCCAGGCCCTGAACGATGCCGATGGCGATTTTGCCGAGGCAGCCCGGAGATTGCGCGAAGATCCCGCACTGGATTTGCCCCAGACACTTCGGGATCGCCTGGTCGGCGTGGAATCCCGTGCCCGCCAACTGCAGGAACGGGCGGCAGGAACGGCCCAGGACATGATCGATATCCAGGCCAGAATGAATGTGCGGGATGGTCTGGCCGCCTTCTTCGAGGGGCAACTGGGCTTTGTGCCGTTCACCGAGGCCGAGCAGGCCAATCTCCAGCGCTTGGCTGATGCCGTTTGGCAGGCCGCGGGCCGGCGAGGCATGCCGGCGGACAGCCCCGGCATCTTCAACGTGGCCCGCTATCTCCTGCAAGCCTATCCGGTCGGCATCGCTGAACTGGAAGATCCCGGATTCCAGGTGCCCGCCGGACTGGTAAACGACATGACCATCGCCGAACTGGTCGCTTCCCGGGTTCTGGACCATCAGGTGCCGCTGGCGGAGGCCGAGGTGCTGGGCATGGACAACCAGGCCCGTCTGGAATACTTCCTGCGCTCCGATCTGTCACCTTATTACCGGGCTGAGAGGTTGTTCGACGGCGTCTACGACGACGGCGTTCTGGACCCGGTATTTGCCGGCATTGCCCGGGGCATGGCGGCCGCGGGGCTGTTTGATGAAGCGGACCTGACCCTGCGGGCCCGCATCTTCCAGCCTGCCGAACGGGCGAATGCTTTCCGTCAGGTGGGGCGGGAGGTATTTCTCAACGGCCATGAGGACATGGCGCTCAACTACTGGTCAAGGGCATTACAGATTCAGCGGGCCCAGCTTGAGGCACGCGGTATTGCCAATCTGACGGGGAACGATGCCCGCTTCCATCAGAGCTTGAGTGATGATTTTCTCGCCGCGGGCCACCCGGACCGGGCTCGGGAGGTCATCGAACCCTTACTGGATTTCGTCGGTGATTTTGGTGGCCCCGGCAAGCCCTGGACCGGCAATTATTTCAGCATCACCACGGCCATTCTCAATCAGGCTGAAGAGCGGGTCAGACTGGCGGCGGAAGCCGGCATGACCGGCCTCCCTCGGGAGCAGGCCCTGGCTGCGACCGACCTGTTGCGGCTATGGGTGGATAGCATGGGCTCGCCCCAGCCCGGTCCTACCAGCTGCAAGCTGATCCAGAGCCAGTACACGGCCCGATACGCGGCCCTGTACGCCCATCTGGGCGTCCGTGACCAGGCCCTGGCCGGTATTGATCGCTTTGAAGCACTGCTCAACGCCACCTGCGGCAGCCAGACCAACGCCTTTTCCCGTTTCTACGTGGACATCATCGCCCCTGCCTACGGCGCACTGGGTGAGACCGACCGTTTCCTGCGGTTGCTGGCGGATGAGGTGGCACCCCACCCCATGTATGCCTCTGCCGCCCGCACGGCGGCAAACGAAATTGCCGTATTCATGGCCCTGGCCGCGGCCGAGGAGGGCGGCGCCTCCGCGGCGCTGGCGGTGATGAATGAACGCATTGCCTCGCCTCGGGATCGTGCCGTCTACATGATCCATGGCAGTGAAGGTATGACCACCGATGGGCGCAGTCTGGCCCGTCGCCTGGCGGCGGCGGACCGACTTGCGGCCGCCAGGGAAGTGGCGGACGCGGGTTGGGCGCTCACCATTTCCAGCGCCTTCATCGAGAACGCAGTGGGTGGGGATGATGCCCCTTGGCTGGACGCCATCGGTTATGTCCCGCCTCCCGGGGCGACGGTGAACACTGCCCAGACCGAAGTGAATCAGATGTTGCGCAGGGGATGTCATGCCGCGGCCCTGGTGACGGCGGAACTGGGGGAACCGGGCCGTGGACAGGAACGCATGGCAGCTTGCTGGCGTCTGGCCCAATCGCTTTATGGTAGCGGGGCGTCCACCCTGTTGCGGGCGGAGGCCGCCTGGTTGCTGGCGGATGGCCATATCAGTCTGGGTATGGATCCCGCCGGTGTGATCAGCGCCCTGCAGCAGCAGGCACGGATGATTTCGGCCAATGATGTCCGCAGCCTGCACTTCAGGAGAGTGGCGGATCTGCAAAGTCGGGCTCGAATGCCTGCTCAGGCACTGGACACCCTGGACCTTGATGCCATGGCGGCCCTGGACTCCATGGTTTCCCAGGCCGGGGACGACCAAACCGCACTCCAGAATGCCTTGATCGAGGCGGAACAGGTGGCCAAAGCCTATCTTTCCGTGGCAACGGACCAGCGCATGCGTCTGCATCGGGAAGGTCACCTCAACGGCTTCAGTCAGGCATCCGTTGTCAGGGCGCGAGAAGGGGCTCATCGGGTACTGCTGGGTGACGCGTCCGATGCGGCATGGGGGTGGACCGGTTATCAGACGTTGGTTGAGGCACTCAGTAATCCCACCCAACGGGATCAGCGCTGGCGGGAGGGGGTCAAGCTGCTGGCAGCGGCTGGTGAGTTCGATCCGGCGGTTGCCTGGGCGGAGATGGCCACGCAGGATCCGGAGCGTTGGCGTCGACTTACGCTGGTTGCGGAGGCGCTCACGCAATGGGACGACTTCCCGGGAACCGATCTGGCGCGCTTCGATTTCGACGGCGATGGTCGCCCGGACTTTTTCAGTCCTCAGTACACGTCCGATGAATGGATGAGTTCCCCCCTGGAACTGGATGATGACATCGATGGTGATGGTATCCTCGACGCCATGGATCGCACCCCCTATTGTCCGGGGTGCACGCCGTAAGAACGATTCGTCAATGATCTTTCAGGGATCGGCGCGTCCGTACCGATGGGCCTTCTCGGCAAATTGCTGAAGATCCTTGAGGGCCTGCTGCGTGGCCATCGCCGCCTGAGGGCGGTCGGTGGCCACGGCGGAGACCGCCACGGCGGTATCATCCAGGGCGGTCATGATGGCTTCGTTACGGGCCCCGAGTTCCCGCAGGCGTCGTTCCGTGTCATCCACCAGTTCCAGGCGCCGCTCCAGGGCACGCCGCTCTTCGTCGGTGATCTCTGAGGATGCCTTGTCCAGACGCTGCCTGACGTAGGCCACGTCCACGCCCACAATCCCCCTGGCCACCGAGGCCATGGCCTGGAGGGTATCCACCGAGTTTCGGCAGACTTCCGCCACCATGTTCCGGGAGCGTTCAAAGGTGAGTTCACGGGGATCGAACTTGCCGCGCAGCAGGTCATCCACATGGAGATAACGGCTATAAAGCCGATCCGCCTGAATGGCCAGATCCGGGCGGTTCAGCGCCAGCAGGTCCTTCTTGGCCTGCCAGAACCCGAGGATCACGTCATCGGTTTCCGCCGGTGGCTGATCCGGACGCAGTACCGTCAGTCCCTGTTCCCGGGCCTTGCGTTCCAGTTCGGCCCGCTCTCGCGCCGCCTCGGCGGCGAGCCGGGCCTGGCGGCGCCGCTCGGCCTGGGCCTGTTGCCAGCGCCGCCAGCCTCGTTCCACGGGGATGGCCACGGGAATGGCCGCAAGACCGGCCAGCCAGCCCCACAGGGAGGGAGAAAAGCCGCCCCAGAGGGAAGTGACCCAGAGGATGAAGGCGATAAAGGGGAAGATCAGCCAATAGCGCAGCGCCACCTGCCAGCGGGTGGGCGGGTCGGTGGGCAGTACCAGCCTGGGGTTGATCATGCCGACAATCAACCAAGGCAGGCAGGACAGGAACAGCCCGTAAGCAAAGCCTTGCAGGAATCCGAACATGGGGGGATTGTAGGCCCTTGCCGGGAGTGGGTCCACGATGCGCCGGCAAGGCCGGGACCGGCCCTACCGCAGCAGATGGCGGCGATAGACCAGCAGGTGAACCCCAAGGCAGGCCACGAACATCCAGCCGGTGCTGGCATGCCAGTATTTCCAGCCGCGGGGACGCACTTGCGTCACCGCCAGGGATGCCACCAGGCTGGTGAGCATGCCGAGCTTGGAGACCCGATTCACCCGCATGCGCAGGGATCGCTGCCCCGGTTGGCGCCGGGTGCCGGCGGCCGATGGGTTTTTTTTGCTTGAATGGGCAGGGGAGGGGACCGCCGAACCGATGAGGTGCCTGATCCGGGCTTCCATCTCGGGCACTGTGCAACCGACCTGGTCATAGTGCACGACCAGGCTACCGGCCCGGGGGTTGGGCCGCAGGTCCGTCACGCCGTCCAGGGCGAGCAGATCCCGTTCCAGTTGTGTTCTGGGCGTCTCCTGCCTTAGCAGTTCGCCCTTCAGTCGCAGCCGGCCCGGAACGGAAGAAACAATGGATACGGGGGTGCCCATGGCACTGAACTCCTCGACAGGTATCACCACGGTGACGGATGTCGCCAATACAGCATGCTGTTCGAATTCGTGCAACTTCAGTATGCTCAAACCATAAACCATTTGATCCTCCGGACACGTTAGCCAGCCTTAACGCCAGCCAGGTGCCCCAAGTCAGGAGTTCGCCGTGCCTGCCTGTGACACAATCCGCCCTGGCCCTGCCTTTTTGCGCATCGCTTGGTGAGGGTCAGCCATGACTCATGCCGATCCGTTACTTCAACTGCTGACCCGGGTGCGGGTTGCCCACCATCTGCGCGGTCGTATTCGCCTGAAGCTGGATGCCGACCTCAAGGGTCTGGCGGTGGCGGCGGACATCCCCGACATCGAGAGGATGCTGGGCTCTCTGCCCGGGGTCTCCTGCGTGCGTCTGAACCTGCTGGCCCGCTCCTGTGTGGTGGAATACGACGCCGACGTGATTCCCATGTCGGCCTGGGAAGATTTCCTCCTGGGCCATGACACCGACGCCGCAAAGACCCTCCACCGGATCCTGCAACAGGCACGCCATGAATTGACGGATGCGCTGTCCGGCTGATCTGCCGCGCGCATTCACCCCCATCCCGGGGTGTCATGCCGGGATGATACCGACCGGATCCCTTGGGATCTCAAGGAGCACACCTATGTATCACCTGATTCCTTTTGCCGCCGGCGCCGTGGTGGGTGCGCTCGCCGTCAGACTGCTGCGCACCGACAAGACCCGGCAGGGTCTCGAAAAGGCCCAGGACACCCTGCGCGAGGCGACCGTCTCCAGCCTGAGCAGCATCGAACATGCCTCGGCCCGGGCGCGCAAGCGGTTGGAGAGCAACGTCCATGAGGGCAAGGACGATACCGATGGCGGGAACACACCGTGAAGCGGTATCCCCTTCGCTCCGGATATGGTTTCGCACCGCCGGCCCGTTCCCGTCGTCGTCCCCTGGACTGCTATGACGGCTGTTTCACCCGGGGATTCGTGACGGCCGCTTGCATTTCCGCCTTTCAGGACGTCGCGCCCCCGGCCGGCCGACCCGCCCTGCGCCGGGTCGTGCGCCATGGCTTGCAGGGCGGGACCGCCCTGGTGGCGGGCACCCGTGCCGCCAACGCGGTGAGACGGGGGGATTATCTGTCGGCATTGACGGCCGCCGCCGCCGGCGCCGCCGGCGTCATGATCATCGAACGACTCCTGCGCCCCTCCCAGGGGCGGGAGGACAAGGAGAAGGTACATGGGTAAGAAGCGCAAGAAGAACAAGGCCAAAGCGTCATGGGAGGGTTTTCATGGCTACGGTTATGGGCCGGGTTATGGGCCGGGACCCTGGCCTGGCAGGGGGCGGGGCCAGGGTCCCTGTCCCTGGTATCCGGATGAGGATATGCCCGCGGGGGATCCCAGGGCCGCCGGGTATTACGGGGGGCCGGAAGGCGATGCCGATGACCAGGAACGTCGTGGCAGACAGCGCTACCGGGGGGATGATGAAGGCTGGCTGCATCGTCTGACCCACATGCTGGATGGCCCTCATCGGGACAAGTTCCTGCTGGGCCTGATGGTGGGAGCCGGCGCCGCCTGGATCCTGAGCGACGAGGAGATGCGTCGCAAGATCATGAAGGCGGGCCTGGACCTGTACGCCGGGGTGGCCGGCGGCGTGGAAGAGATCAAGGAACAGATGGCTGACATCAAGGCCGAGATGGAAGCGGAACGGCACGGAGACCGCTGATGGATGCGCCCTGGTTTGCCCGGCTGGAGCCGGTTCACGCCGTTGCCGGCAGAATCCGCCTGCGCTACTGGTGCCGGCCGGGCATGCCTCTGGAACCCCATCGCATCGAGCGGGCGGTGGAGTCCCTTCAGGGAGTCTGCCGGGTCCGGGTCAACCGGCGCATTCAATGTCTGGTGATCCATTATGAAGACGGTCTTACCGATCCCATCCATCTGGAAAGCGCCCTGCTGTCATTGACGGCACCGGCCGTGTCTCCGACCGCGCCTCTGCCCGAACGCCACGGCAGCGGACTGGCGGCGGTGGGTCTGAGCGGCGCGGTCATGCTGCTGTCCCGCTGGCTGCCCCTGTGGCTGCGATTGCCGCTCACCCTGCTGACCGCCCTGCCGGTGATGGGGGAGGCGGTGCAGGACCTGTTCCGCAAGGGCATCAGCTCCCACGTGCTGGAGGCCCTGGCGGTCGTCATCTCCATCGGCCGCCGGGACTATTTTGCCGCCAATACCACCATCCTGCTGCTGGCCTTGGGTGAGTATCTGGAACACACCATCGAACGTCGCTCCGACGATCTGCTCAAGCATCTGCTGCATCCGGCGGACGCGGAGGTCTGGGTGGAGCGGGGCGGGGTGGAAGTCCTGATCAGCGCCCGCGAGGTAAGGGTGGGCGATACGGTGATTGCCGCCACCGGTACGGTCATCCCGGTGGATGGGACCGTACTGGGGGGCGAGGCCCTGGTGAACGAGGCCACCATGACCGGTGAAAGCGTGCCGGTGATTCGTCGCCGGGGTGACCCGGCCCTCTCCGGCACCCTGGTGGAAGAGGGGCGCATCCGCATCTATGCGGAAAAGGTGGGCCATCATGCCGCCGCGGCCCGGATTGCGGACTTCGTGGAGCAGTCCCTGAACGTGAAGA
The DNA here is from genome assembly GCF_022227765.1 of Ectothiorhodospira shaposhnikovii. GTDB lineage: Bacteria > Pseudomonadota > Gammaproteobacteria > Ectothiorhodospirales > Ectothiorhodospiraceae > Ectothiorhodospira. The sequence goes on from NZ_JAJMLZ010000001.1 coordinate 535,989, forward strand.
GCCACACCCAGTTGGAGGCCTCCCAACTGGCCGACCGGCTGGTACCCATGGTGCTGGGTCTGTCCGCTGGCACCTGGGCCGTATCCCGGGACTGGAACCGGGTTGCCGCCGTGCTGCAGGCGGATTATTCCTGTGCCTTGAAACTGGCCACTCCCGTGGCCTTCAAGTCCTCCATGTACCGCGCCGGCAAGACCGGCATGCTGGTGAAGGGGGCAGGGGCACTGGAGCGCCTGGCCGAGGCCGATACGGTGGTCTTCGACAAGACCGGCACCCTCACTTGCGGAGAGCTGGAAGTCACCGACTCCATCGCCTTTGATGCCGCCTTCACCTCCGAGGATCTCATCAATCTGGCGGCCTCGGTGGAAGAGCACTACTTTCATCCCCTGGCCATTGCCGTGGTGGAAGCGGCGGAACGGCTGCCCCATCAGCAGCACTTCAACCACAAGGAAGTGGAGTTCATCGTCGCCCACGGGGTGGCCAGCGTCATCGATGACAAGCGCATCGTCGTGGGTTCCCGTCATTTCCTGGAGGAACACGAGGGGATTGCCATTGCCCCCCAGACCCAGGTGATTGAATCGCTCAAGCGCCAGGGCAAGACGCTGCTCTATATTGGATTCGGTGGCGAGCTGCTCGGGGTGCTGGGTCTCAAGGACCGCCTGCGCCACAACAGCGCCGACACCGTGGCCCGCCTGCGCGGCCTGGGTATCGAGCGCATCTACATGCTCACCGGGGATCATGAAGACCGCGCCGGGGAAATGGCCGCACTGCTGGGCCTGGACGGCTATCACGCCGAACTGCTGCCGGAGGACAAGGCGCGCATCCTGCAGGAACTTTCCGCCCAGGGGGCACGCATCGCCTTCGTGGGAGACGGCATCAACGACGCCCCGGCCCTGTCCGGCGCCCATGTGGGGATCGCCATGCACCAGGGCGCCGAGATTGCCCGGCTGGCGGCGGACATCACCCTGCTGGAAGACGACATCGCCCGCGTTGCCGATGCCCGCGCCCTGGCCCTGTCGACCCGCGGCCTCATCGACAGCAACTTCCGCCTGACGGTGGGGCTCAATACCGCCATCCTGTCCGCGGCGGCCTTCGGCTGGCTCAGCCCCGTGGCCGCCTCCCTGCTTCACAACGGCAGCACCATCGCCATCCTGCTGCGTGCCCTGTCGGGCGGCGCGCGCGTCGTATCCGCGGGACAATCCTCAAACCAGGCCCCTGGCGATCAGCACGGAAAACCTGACCTGAAACAGGAAGTGCGTCACAAAATCGGCTAATCTCGACTTCAGGACCATGCATTGGAAAGGTCATGGAGTACAGGGAACCCGTGCGGCCCGAATGGGGCAGGGCAGGAGAGGGCGGTTATCCAAGGAAGCCCCCGCTGGACAGGCAGCGAGGGGCACAGGGTGTTTCAGGCATCCAGGGGGCTTCTGACGGCGAGACCGCCGCGATTGGGAAAGACAAACTGCCAACGCCATTCACGAGGGGCATTGGGATACTTCCGTGCCAGTGCGTCAGGCAAAAGGGTTTCCCCCAGTCCCTGCTCAACATCCCTGGCGTGCAGGGCACGCACGGTTTCCAGGTGTTCGTTCAATGGTCCAACCAGCGATTCCGGCAAGGGCACGATCCGGTCCTTGTTCCCCTTGCCGGATCTCACCATGATCAAGCTTCGTTCAAATTCCACGTCCTGTACGCGAAGCCGCAGGCAGATCCAGCTTATATAGGATTTTTCCGTCCTGATGGACATGTTGCGGGTTCGCATCACCGCAACGAGCTTTTCAAAAACAGGCTGATGGGAAAGTATCAACGGCGCAAAGCGTTTGTCACCCACATGCCGGGCAAACTCCGCCGATGTGGGAGGCACATATTCCCGGGCCAGCGTCGCGTGCTGTGGTTCCAAGGCCTTGGCCGAAGCGCGCCAGTAGTCCCAGTCGAACGTTTCACTCCATTCCGTGTGTGCCAACTTATACAGAATCTGTATAGCGTCGATGACCTGCACGTACTGCCAAGGCTTCAAGTTAGGGGATTCGCCCACCTTGAGCAGATAGCCCGAGATGTCGTCAGGGGTGAGGGAGGCCAGTCGTCGGCGGGGGAAAGCACGGATGAACTGCTCCGCCCGAATCCGATACCAGCGCACCGATTCAGGCTTGATTCCTTTTTGAATCAAATGTTTGCTAAAGCGGGACCAGAAAATACGCTCTTTGTCCGTAAGAGGAGGTTTGGCCATGTCCTTGGCTCCAATCAGGGTCTGACGAAACTGCTTCCTGATGATGCAATACTTTGGGGATGGGTGGCAAGGTCCGAAGGTCTGAAGCCATGCTAGACAGAATCTGTCTTTCCTGGGAAAGGCCGATTCTGTCGAATATGTTAGCAATCGGAGAATACAATGGATCCTCTAACCGCGGCAGGTACATTCGCAACGATTGTCGGCCTTCTTTCCAATTTCAAAGCTGAGCGGTCTGGAACGGAGCTAACCGAGTTTACGACATGGCTCAAAGAAAAGCACTACGAGGAAGTTGCCGGCGCCATCGAGCGAAATTCGATACTGTCCCAAGAGCTCTCGAATATTCTTGCAACAAACCATTCCCTGCTCGTTGAGCGCCTTTCGCAACTGGATAACCGGATTGCCCAACTTGCGAGTCAATTTGAGGGATTTGGCAGCCTTGCTAATGCTTTGAACTCAAAGCCGCCATTGTCGGAGCAAGCAATCTCGGTTCTCGAACAACTCGTAAAATCTGGTGCCGAGTACTTCATGGAACGCAAAGTATTTACCGGCGATCCCGATGAGTATCTCCTCATCGGAGGCACTGGCGGAAAGCTCAGATACAGCGACCGCCGGTTCATCAAAGACGATCTGGATTCGCTTGTGTCTGCTGCTCTGGTTCGGTTGGATGTCACGAGTAAAGGTAGCAGGAAGTTTTTTGTCACTCGGGCAGCCGCAGAATTCTTCAAGTGAAGCCGATTGCTAATCAAGTGTTCCAGTTCTTTCCGGGCCAGACGGCCCTCACCGGACAGCCTTGTCGCCGCTTCGCTCTGCCAAGGCTGCCGCTGAACAAC
>NZ_JAJMLZ010000010.1 GCF_022227765.1 Ectothiorhodospira shaposhnikovii
GCCTGGCTCCACACCACTCGGCACGGGTGATCGAGTACATGCAGAGTCATCTGGATCAGCGTGTCACGCTGACCGAGCTCGCGGCGCTGTGTGACTTGTCTCCATGGCACTTTTCCCGGGCCTTTACACACTCCCATGGGGACCCGCCCCATCGTTATCTGACGCGCTTGCGCCTGCAGAGGGCCCGGGAACTGCTGGAAACCACCTCCTTACCCATCTGCGCGGTCGCATCGGCCACAGGCTATTCGCATCAGCAGTTGGTGCGCCATTTTCGCTTGGCCACCGGCATGCCCCCCGGCACCTACCGTCAGCAGTACCGGGACCAGATCTGAGTCCTGGCCCGATCGAGTAGCTGAAACCGCAAGAAGTGAAAAGTGACCGCAAGCAGATGGAAGTCAGTCCATGCCGGCCCGCCTAACCTCAACGACAGGTGGCAATCAAAGGAGGTTTTCATGAATTCGTCCAGCCTATACGAGCGCCTGGGGGGCGAAGACAAGATTCACGCACTGGCGACGACGATCTTTGACCTTCACAGGCAGAACCCCGCCGTGCGCAACCGCTACGTGGACAGTGATCGCGACAAGGTGATCCGGCTGGCAGCAGAGTTCATCTGCGCCGGAACCGGGGGACCGCAGTCGTACACCGGTCTGGACATGGTGAGCGCCCATCGCGGGATGAACATCAGTGAAGAGGAATACGTGGCGGTGGTGGACGACATCGTCCAGGCCATGCAGCAGCACGACATCGGCGAACGTGAACAGCAGGAAATGCTCATGATCCTGTGGTCACTCAAGCCCGAGATCCTGCGTCTTTAAGACTGTTACGTCCCACCCTATCAAAGGTCTTCCATCCCGACCTCAGGGGTGGCCGTTCGAACGATGGACCAAGACCGTGGGCAAAGGACGTATCCAGACAATGATTTCAGGGGAAGGTGCGCCAGCGCGGGCTGGCGGTCGCATTGATTTCAAGGTGGTGCTGTTTTCCCCAGTGCTGTGCCGCGTTGATCTCGCCTTCCAGGTGCAGGCGCTCGCTGAATCCGTGCAAGATGCCTGATAATCCAGCCGCCACCCCCTGGTGATCCGGACTGTCCGAATGCCCGCCGCGATGCCCCCCATCTATTCGTCTATTCGCGCTCGCCACGTTGACTCGTTTCTCGGCGAGCTCCTATATGTCACCCATGACCAGGTGGAGGCCATGACCCTGGGGCAGCGGGTGGCCGTCATGGCCGGGGGTATCCTGCAGCAGGTGGACACCCCGATGGCCCTGTACGACCAGCCCGCCAATCTTTTCGTGGCCCGGTTTCTGGGGAGCCCGCCCATGAACTGCTTTACGGTCCGGCTAAGGGGCGAGTCAGGACGTCGGGAATGGGAGCTGGCCGGGCAGTGGCTGCCCCTACCGAATCCGGGGTGGTGATGACCACGAACGGCAGCCCGCGGTCGCCGTAACGGGTGAACAGAATGTGGGCGGAAGAAGAAACGCGGTTCGGCAACCTGCCGCCCAGGGCGGGCAACATCCTCGAAGCGATCCTCTACCGCGGTGAGCTCCCGCGCGGCGAGGTTGCTGGTCTGCTCGGCACCACCGCGTGACTACATGCAGCGATGAACGGCTTGAATTGCGTTTTTTGGGCGCCCCACTCCCCCGTTTTCTTGTATCGTGTGGCCTTTCTTCGCATCGACCAGAGATTCGGATAACCCCATGACAAACAAGAAGAAGATCACCATTATCGGTGCCGGCTTTTCCGGCATGGCGGCGGCGGCCACCCTGGCCCGGGAAGGGATGGACGTGACCGTGATCGAACGCCACGACATCCCCGGCGGACGGGGGCGACAGTTCTCGGCGCAAGGGTTCACCTTCGACATGGGACCCAGCTGGTACTGGATGCCCGATGTGATCGATGACTTCTTCGCCCGCTTCGACCGTCGGGTGTCGGACTATTTCGAGCTCAAACGGCTGGACCCGTCCTATCGGATCTATTTCGGCAAGGATGATTATGTGGAGATCCCCGCCAGCATGGAAGAAGCAGAAGCCCTGTTCGAGGGCATCGAACCCGGCGCCGGGGCGCAGCTGCGGGCCTTCATGCAGGAGGCCGAGGTGAAGTACACCGTGGGCATCGGCGAGTTCGCCAACAAGCCCTGTCTGTCCATCATGGAGTTCGCCCAGCTGCGGCTGCTCAAGTATCTGTTTTCCATGCACCTGCTGCGCTCCTTCCGCAGCCACATCAGCCGCTACTTCAAGAGTCCCCGCATCCAGCGCATGCTGGAGTTCCCCATCCTGTTCCTGGGGGGGACGGGCCGCACCACCCCGGCCCTGTACAGCATGATGAACTATGGTGATATCAAGCTGGGCACCTGGTATCCCATGGGGGGCATGCACCAGCTGGCCCGGGCCATGCACCGGCTGGCGGAGGAACAGGGGGTGACGTTCCACTTCAGTACCGAGGCCACCCGCATCGACACCCGGGACGGCAAGGCGGTGGCGGTGGAGACGAACCAGGGGCGGTTCGAGGCGGATTTCATCATCGCCTCCGGCGACTATCACCACATGGAACAGGTCCTGCTGCCCCGGGAGGCCCGCACCTACGACCAGGCCTACTGGGACAAGCGGGTGATGTCTCCCTCCTCCCTGATCTTCTACATGGGGGTGAACAGGAAGCTGGAGGGGCTGTTGCACCACACCCTGCTGTTCGACGCGGATTTCGAGGCCCATGCGGCACAGATTTATGAAGATCCCCAGTGGCCCACGGAACCCTCCCTGTACATCAATGTCACTTCCCAGACCGACCCTTCCGTGGCACCGGAAGGCCAGGAAAACCTCATGGTCCTGATCCCGGTGGCCCCGGGGCTGGAGGATACCCAGGCCGTGCGCGATCGTTACTACACCCTCATCATGGACCGCATCGAGGCCATCACCGGCCAGTCCATCCGCGAGCATGTGGTGTATTGCCGCAGTTATGCCCAGAATGACTTCACCGAGGATTATCATGCCTTCAAGGGCAATGCCTACGGCCTGGCCAACACCCTGATGCAGACTGCCTTCCTCAAGCCCCGCATGCAAAGCCGCAAGCTGGATAACCTGTACTTCGCCGGCCAGCTCACCGTGCCGGGACCCGGGGTGCCCCCCACCATCCTGTCCGGGACCATCGCCGCCGGCGAGATCCTGGGCCGTTGCCGGAGCCAGTCATGACCCAGATCGACCACCGACAGACCCGCCGTGACTATAGCCGGGGCAGCCTGCGCCGGGCGGACCTGGCCGCCGATCCCTTCGTGCAACTGGGCCGCTGGCTGGCGGAGGCAGAGGACCAGCCCGATGCCACCGCCATGGCCCTGGCCACGGTGAATGACCACGGTCAGCCCTCCCAGCGCATGGTCCTGCTCAAGCATCTGGATACCCGAGGGCTATGCTGGTATTCCGATACCCGCAGTCAGAAGGGACGGGAGCTGGCCCACAATCCCCGGGCCTGTCTGCTGTTTTTCTGGGCGCCGCTGGAGCGGCAAATTCGGGTGGAGGGGATCGTGGAGCGTCTGACCGAGGCGGAGGCGGAGGCGTATTTCCGCAGCCGTCCGCCGGGCAGCCGACTGGCGGCGGCGGCCTCGCACCAGAGCGCCCCCATCGCCGGTCGGGATGCCCTGGAGGCCCGTCTCAAGGCGGTACAGGAACGTCATCCGGACGGGGACGTGCCCAGGCCGGAGAGCTGGATCGGGTTCAGACTGGTGCCGGAGGCCTTCGAGTTCTGGCAGGGCCGGGATAACCGGCTCCATGACCGGTTCCGCTACCACCGGGATGAGGCGGGCTGGGGGCTGACCCGGCTGATGCCGTAAGCCTCAGTCGGTCAGCACCAGCCGGGTGCCGAAGGGGGGTTCGGCGTCCTGAAAGGCCGCCGTGACCACCCACAGCACGGGCCAGCCGGGCCGAAACCCGGCCGGCCCCTGCAAATCCGTGAGCACCACGCCCATGTCGGGCCGGTAGCGATCCGCGGCCTGCAGCAGAGGCGTGAAGTCCGTGCCCCCGCCGCCTTCGAAGACGATGTCTCGCAGGTTGGATACCCCCGGCTCCAGCTCTTCCACCGCCCGCACCCGGGTATCGCCGATGATCACCACCAGGCGGGATTCCGTGCGCCGGGTGATGGCCTCGATCTCGGTGGCGAAACGGCCCAGCAGGGCCTCGTCGATGGAGCCGGACACGTCCACCACCAGCACCAGACGGGGCACCGAGGCGGCGGTGACCATACCCGGTTCCCAGGGCATGCGTCGCCCTCCCGGTGCCCGCCCCCGATTGGCCAGGTAGGACCGGGAGGGCCGGGACCAGGACACTTCCGGTCGGCGGGCCAGTCCCCGGCTGACCCGGGTACGCAGCACCTGTTCCCAGGGCACCTTCACCCGGGGCAGATCGGCGATGAGGCCCCGCAGCATGGAAAAGTCCCCGTCCCCGGCGTGGGCACGGGTGATGCGCTGCGCCCATTCCCGGCTCTGCTCCGCCACGGTTTCCGGTTTGAGGGCATCCTCGTCGGAGGGCAGCAGATCCCTCAGAATATCCGCCCCCAGTTGACGGGTCCGGGCCGCCCGGGGGCCGTCTTCCATGGCCTGGGCCTGACCGCCCTGCCCTTCCCGGGCGGGTCCCGAGCCGCCGTCACCCTCCCGGGATGTCTGACTGGATTGCCGGGAAGACGAGTCGCTGGGCCGACGGTCGTCGATCTGGCGATAGAGGCGTTCCACGTCCCATTCCAGCAAGGATTTTTCCTCGCTCTGCTGGATCTGCAACACGTCGCCCAATAGGCTGGACAGGGTGACGGAACCCTTGGGCAGGGCCATCCAGGTGAGGTGCCCGAGGCTGCTGTTGACGATGGCGTCGGCGCAGATATTGAAGAGGTCCGGGTCCACGCTGCCCCTCAGTCGGGCGATGGCCTGCATGCGCTGGGGGTGGCGCAGGGCCACGTGCAGCACCTGGTGGGCCACCAGGCCCACCTGCTGGGGATGAGGCAGTCGTTCGAAGGCGGGGCCGTAGACAATGGTATGGCCGTCGTTGGCGACGGTGATGGCCTCCCGGCCATCCGGCAGGTCACGGTGCTGCACCCACAGGGCCAGGCCGCCCGTGGACGGCGCGAACTCCACCAGGGTCTGGATGGCGCGGGTGCCCCGGTGGGTGGGGCCGGTGGTGAAGGCGGGTGTGTTCATTCCCCACGCTGTTCCATGTAGCGCCCGTAGACCGGGCTGCCCAGCACGGCATTCTCCAGCCCCAGGGACAGGGCCCGGTGCATGAGCAGTTCCATGGTGAGGGTCTGGGCTTCGCGGATGGGCAGGGGAACATCGCCGCGGATGTCCGGATACTGCTCCACGATCTCCAGGGCCCGGGCCATGCCGTGCTCCCCCGTCACTGCCGCCAGCAGGCCGTAAATCATGCCGTACAGACCGTCCAGGGTGCGGGGCAGCAGGGCCGCCGTCTCCTTGCCGGGGGCGGCGTCCAGCAGACGGGTGACGTCCACCCCGGCCTGGATTTCCCGCAACACGCCGAAGAATTCCGCCGCGTTGGCGGCACCGATGCGTCCCTGGACAAACAGGCGCTTGGCACTGTCCGACATTCCCGACTTGAGCACGTTGGAAATGTCTTCCCAGCCCCGGGGGCTGGCGCCGATCAGGTAGTCGTTGGCCAGCTGGGTCTGGGTGTCGTCCAGCTTGTCGGCGCGCACCTTGAGGTAGGCCATGACCTCGGGGGCGAATCCCCGCGCCAGGGCATGTTCCAGAAAGGCGTCGATCACCGTCTGCACGTTGAAATGGAACATGCGGTCCGCCAGGGCCGTGCCCATGTCGTGGCTCACGGCGCCGTGGAAGCGGGCGTTACCGGCCGCCACCACCATCCAGCCTTCGGGCAGGAGGTAATGGCCGACACGGCGGTCCAGGATCAGGGAATAGGCGGAGATCTGCAGGCGCTGGTCCGCGGCGGTCAGTTCGTCCAGAAACAGGACGCCTTCGGGCGTATCGGCCTCGGGCAGGAATTCCGGCGGAAACCAGACGGTGCGGGACTGCTGTTCGTCCGCGTAGATGGCGCCGCGAATGTCCACCGGTTCGATGGTGGTCAGGCGCAGGTCCACCAGGGGGACGTCATAATGCCGGGCCAACTGGGCAACGATGGAGGATTTCCCCACCCCCCGGGTCCCCCACAGCATGGAGGCCCTGCGCCGCAGCACCGGATCGGCATATTGCTCGATCAGGGCCTGCTTGGCCGCGGCGATGGAAACTGCGGGGATGTTCATGGGGTTGCCTTGCATGCGTTATATCCGTCCTCGGGGTTGATCGTTTGGGACTGTGCCATATCGGCTCAGGCATCGGTATCCCGGGTCCAGGCGGGCAGGTCCAGGGGTCTGGGCGGGGGCGGGATCTCCAGTACCGGCACCTCCCGCGACCAGCTCCAGAAGACCGCCAGCAGCAGGACCGGGGGAATGCCGGTGGTCCACAGGGGCAAGGGCTCCTCGCGGCCCAGACCCAGCAGGTAAAGCACCGGCACCAGCGCCAGGATGCCCAGTACCCCCTGGACCGGGAGGCTGCGACGAAAGACCACCTGCCAGCGCCGACGCAGGAAGCGGGCATGAAAATCCTCGGGAGGGCGGGAGAAGATCGCCACCAGATGGGAAATGGTCTGGGCAAACTTGTTTTCCGCGTCCTCGGAACGCTCGGGTTCCCGATGGGCCAACTTGATCGTGGACTTCCAGCCGCTGTCGGTGGCCTGCAGGGGACGCCAGGCCCGGCCTCGCACGGCCAGCAGATCGGCGGGCAGGGCCACTTCCCCGGCGGGCGGTTTTTCCAGCACCAGCTTGGCCGGCAGGCCTTCCACCTGGCGGGCGTCCAGGGTCAGGCGTCGACCGGCCACCACAGCCTCTCCGCCCGCAAAGCGCATGGGCCAGATTTCCCCGCCCTGCAGACGGCGCCGCGCCACCCGCCGGACGCGGTAATCCAGGGCCGCCAGCACGCCATCCACCCGCATGAACTGCTGCGCCGGGGCCACCTTGGTGAGCTGCCGGTAGACCCCTTCCACCGTGGGTCCTTCCACCTCCAGCGTGGCCTTGATTCCCGAGGCATGGGTCAGGGTCCGGACCAGGCGGAACTGGTCGGTCTTCGGGTTTTCCAGGGTGAGGGTTTCCGTCAGGGTCAGGCCGGCCAGACCCACCGACGCATGCTCGACGGGCTGGAAGACGAGGGTTCGTGCCTGCCGGTCCGTGGCCGCCAGATCCACCCGGCGGCCATCCCGTGAAAAGGGTGCCACCAATTTGAGAATTTCATGATGGGTCAGTGGGATCACCTTCCCTCCTTCGCCCTGTTCCGGATTTTGCTCCGGTGTTGGATCGGCGCCCACCATCCAGCGCAGCGTGGCGCCGAGGGGCATGGCTTTTCTGACTGTCATAGTACGATATGTTTCCCCATGAATGTGCTGACCCTGCCGTCACTCCCGCTTCAACCTGCCGTCACTCCCGCGAAAGCGGGAGTCCAGAGGTTCTACACGCACTGGATTCCCGCCTGCGCGGGAATGACGGCTGGTCCAAAGGCCGGAATGACAGCTCGGATTCAGGAATCATTTTTTCCAGCATATCCCTAAAGTCGCTCAAGAGACTGCCGCTACAGTCAGCATACCCATCATTCCCGGAGTTCACCGTGGTCAAGATCAACACACCCGTCACGGTCCTTCCCAACACCCCCGACTTCAAGGCCAGAAATCAGGGGATGTCCCAGGCCGGTGGCCGTACCGACAGCGACAGCACCCGCGCACTCTCGAATCTGCAGACCCGTATCCTGGAGGCCCTGGCCAAGCATACGCCCGGGATGAACGCGGCCGGTTTCAAGCAGCTCAAGGCAGAGGATTACACCCCGGACAAGGTGGCCGACCGGATCACCCAGTTCGTGGAAATGGGCCTGGCCAACGCCCGCGCCCGCGGGGCTTCCGAAGAACAGCTTCAGTCCATGTACGACAGCGCCATGAAGGGCGTCGAACGGGGTTTCAGGGAGGCCAGGGAGATCCTGGACGGCCTGAACCTGCTCAACGGCCGCATCGCCGAACAGGTGGACGAAACGCAGCGGCTCACTTTCGAGGGCCTGGCGGCCCTGGCACCCAATGGGCAGGGGCAGTCCCTGTCGTCCCTGACCAATTTGTCGGTGATGCAGCGTTACAGTCGCGCCGAGAGCCTGGAGCTGACCCTGACCACCCGCGAAGGCGACAAGGTGACCATCCAGTTCCAGAGCGCCACCGACATCCAGGCCCGAGGCGGGATGCGCGGCGACGGCAATCAGTCCATGCAATGGCTGGACGTGAGCCGGGCCGAACAGAGCGGCTATCGGTTCTCGGTGCAGGGCGATCTCAATGCCCAGGAACTGGAGGCCATCGAGAACCTGGTGCGGGATGTCAGCAACCTGGCCAATGAGTTCTTCAACGGGGATGTGCAAAAAGCCTTCGAGATGGTCCCCGATCTGCGTTTTGACGGCAGCCAGCTGGCCTCCATGGATCTGAGCATGACCCGGGTGGAGCAGTATTCCGCCGCCGCGCGGTATCAGCAGACCCAGCAGATCGAGGAAGGCGAACGTGCCCGGCCCGGCCTGCGCCTTGGTCAGCTCATGCGGGAGATGCAGGAGCAGTTCAACCGCTCCGTGCTGGCATTCCTGGATCGTCCCCAGGAAGAGGCGGGGCGGATCATGTCCGCGCTGGTGCAGCAGGATGTGCGGTTCCTTGAAGCCGGTGAATCCCAGCAGGCGCGGTTCCGGGAGAATCTGGATCGACTGTTGGGTGCCTTGCCCCGGCAGGAAGTGGATGGGGATGTCTGATCAGAGTTGAAGGCCTATCCGAAATCCGTCATTCCCGCGCAGGCGGGAATCCAGCGCGTGCAGAATCCCCTGGACTCCCGCTTTCGCGGGAGTGACGGGAGGTTGAAGCTGAAGTGACGGAGGGGGAGCAGGGAGTGACGGGCGGGGAAATCGGGAGTGACGAGAGAGGCCGCCGGAGGTTCACGGCCGCCGATTGCGCCCCAGGCCGGACAGTGGATCCACGTCCCGCCAACCCATGAACAGCAGGGTGAACAGTCCACCATGGAAGAACAGCGACGCCACCCCCAGATGCGACAACTGCCAGACCATGGCCGTGGCTCCGGCCATGGCCGCCACCCCCAGGGCATACCCCAACAGATACCGGCGGTCCACGGGCCTCAAAAGTCGCCAGCTCACAAGCGTCAGCGCCCCCAGGGTCAGCACCGTCTTGAGTCCGGCAAACCCCTTCAGCAAAGCCGCCGTGTCGGCGTCAACGGCCCGTGGCGCTGCCGGGTCACCCAGTGCCAGCACCAGCAACACAGCCAGCAGAGCCCCGCCCCAAGGCAGCAGCAGGCGCCCGTGGAGGACGCCGCGAGAGTGTTCGGCGATGATGGATTTCATGACATGCCCTCATCAGCAAATGATGAGGTTGGACCGCGGGCAGCGGGGAAAGTGGCATCGGTAAGGGGATCAGTGGCCGCCTTCCCTGCCCGGCTCCGACATTTGTCGACGCCGCAAATCCTCGTAGTGACGGCCAGCGCAGTAATCAATCTTCCAGAAATACAGCAGGTTGATCAGGCGCCGCAGCAGGCACCAGCGCCTGTCACCTTCGGTGCAGAGGCGATAGGCCTTGCCCGGCAGGGATTCCGGCAGGTCCTGGTGGGATGGTTCAGCCTTCGGGGATTCCGTCATGTCGGGATGGTCCTAGGGACAAGACAGTTGTCGAGCAGGCTACCGCCAGCCCTTTTCCGGGTCAAGATCCGCTCTCTCGCAAAAAGAGGGCTGTGCCTGGTTTTATGGGTGGGGCTTGTGGGAGCGGCCCCTGGCCACGAATGACACAAAGGCTTCCCAAAGGCCCCTCCCACAGGGAACTTGTCAGAGGCCCAGACGCTCCGCCACGAAGTCGGCGTCCTTGTCACCACGGCCGGAGAGGTTGATGAGGAAGCGAGTGCCGGGTTCGGCTTCCCGGGCGGCCTTCATCACCCAGGCCACCGCATGGGCGGATTCCAGGGCGGGAATGATCCCTTCCAGACGGGACAGGCTCATGAAGGCGTCCAGACAGGCCTCGTCATCCTGGGCATGGTATTCAGCGCGGCCGATGTCCTTGAGATAGCTGTGCTCGGGACCCACGGAGGGGTAATCCAGGCCGGAGGCGATGGAATACACCGGCTGCGGCTCACCAGCCTCGTCCTGCAGCATGTAGGAATGGAAACCGTGCATGGTGCCCGGCTTGCCGTAGGTCAGGGTCGCCGCGTGCTCGCCCAGCCCCAGACCGCGGCCGCTGGGCTCCACTCCCACCAGACGCACCCCCAGATCCTTCATGAAACCGGAGAACAGACCCATGGCATTGGAACCCCCGCCCACGCAGGCCACCACATAGTCCGGCAGCTCGCCCTTGAGGGTCAGGAACTGCTCCCGGGCCTCGCGGCCGATGATGGACTGGAAGTCCCGCACCATCATGGGGAAGGGATGCGGCCCCACCACGGAACCGATGGCATAGAAGAAGTTCTGCGGATCCTTCATGTATTCCTCGAAGGCGCTGTCCACGGCGTCCTTGAGGGTGCGGGTGCCGGTTTCCACGCTGATCAGCTTGGCACCCAGGATCTTCATCTTGGTGACGTTGGGGTGTTCCTTCTCGATATCCACGGCACCCATGTGGATCTCGCAGGGCAGGCCCACCAGGGCGCAGGCGGTGGCCATGGCCACGCCATGCTGGCCGGCACCGGTTTCGGCGATCACCTTGGTCTTGCCCATGTGCTTGGCCAGCAGGGCCTCCCCCAGGGCATGGTTGATCTTGTGGGCACCGGTGTGGTTCAGGTCTTCCCGCTTGAGGTAGATCTCGGCCCGGCCACCGCAATGGGCGCTCAGGCGCTTGGCGTGATAAATGGGACTGGGACGACCGACGTAATAGGTATACAGCTCCGCCAGTTCGTTCTGATAGGCCTCGGTCCGGCGGATGGCCAGAAAAGCCTCGGCGATCTCATCCATGATGGCCTTGAGATGGGGAGGCACCGCCTGACCGCCGTAAGGACCAAAACAGCCATTGGCATCGGGGGTGGGCTGTTCGAGCAGGGCTTGCAGATCGGTGGCCGGGGCTTTGTTCATGGATGTCTACTCTCGTTCAAAATCGGCGATGGAGTCAAAACTGGATCAAAGAGGCTGTCAACGACCCGTAATGCTAACCGCCCTGCCCCGACCTGAACAGTGCCGGCTGCCATGGCGGCTTCCCGCCTGAAACCATAATGAAAATACGGCATTTGCTTATCACCAAATCGATTCATGTTATGCTGCGCCGCTACATCACCGTCTGATTGAGCCTGCGCCATGCCGCAACATCGCCCACTGCTCGAAGATGACTTCCAGGACAAGACCCTGGACCCGGCCCAGGAGCGGGCCTGGCAGCATTTGCAGCGCATCCTGGATGCGTTGCAGGCCGCCCCGCCCCGCCCTCCCGCCCGCAGTCATGCCATCACCCGCTGGCTGCGCCGGACACCCGCACCCGCCGAACCCGTGCGCGGCCTCTATCTCTGGGGCGATGTGGGTCGCGGCAAGACCTTCCTGGTGGACCGGTTCTTCGAGGCACTGCCCCTGGAAGACAAGCTGCGGCTGCACTTTCACCGTTTCATGCAGCGGGTCCATGCCGAACTCAAGACCCTCAAGGACCAGCCCGATCCCATCCGCGTCGTCAGCCGCCGACTGGCCACGGCGCGGGTGCTGTGCCTGGACGAATTCTTCGTCTCCGACATCACCGACGCCGTGCTCCTGCATCGCCTGCTGGCGGGGCTGATGGAGAACGGCGTGACCCTGATCACCACCTCCAACATCCCGCCCCGGGAGCTGTACAAGGACGGCCTGCAGCGGGACCTGTTCCTGCCCGCCATCGACATCCTGCAGCGCCATCTGGAGGTGGTCCATCTGGACGGGGCCGTGGACTACCGGTTGCGGGCCCTGGAACAGGCCGAGATCTACCACGCCCCACTGGATGACACCGCCGACGCGCGACTCCACGAGGCCTTCCTGTCCCTGGCGCCGGAACCCGGCACCCTGGGGGGAACACTGACCGTGGAAGGACGGGACATCCCGGTGCAAAGGCTGGCCGACGGCGTGGTCTGGTTCGATTTCAAGGATATCTGCGATGGCCCCCGCAGCCAGCTGGACTACGTGGAAATCGCCCGGGAATTTCACACCGTGCTGATCTCCCGGCTGCCGGTCATGGATGCCGCCATGGAAAATGCCGCACGACGGTTTCTGGCCCTGGTGGACGAGTTCTATGATCGCAAGGTCAAGTTGATCGTCTCGGCCGAGGTCCGACCCGAACAGATCTACCAGGGGCAGCGACTGCGGTTCGAATACCAGCGCTGTGTCAGCCGCCTGCTGGAGATGCAGTCGCGGGCGTACCTGGCCAGCCCGCACCTGCCCTGACGGGGATCATTTGATCCCGGCGGGACATTATTTTAATGTCCCCCCTTATCCGGACTGAACGCAGGGATTCACCGATTGACCGTCCAGCCGGTACTCACCCATAGCGGCCAAGGCGTTTCACCATGCTGATCAAGCATCCTGACGATCATTCCCACCATGCAGAAGTGCTCCACGGACTGATGGAGTCCTATCCCGGGCAGGCGGACGAGATTCATCGGGAACTGCTGCAGGTGCAGCTCCGGGAATCCATCCACATGTTCGCCGAACTGCTGGAAATGCAGATGGACCCCCTGGACGAGAACGTGGTGATCCTGCATGACCTGCGCCTGGAACACGAGGGCCGGTTCGTGGAGTTTGATCACCTGCTCATCAACCGCAACCTGCAGATCACCCTGGTGGACTCCGTCCTCGTCGGCTGCGGTTCCCTGCGGATCACCGCAACCGGTGACAGCCTGATCTGGTCCGAAGAGAACAACCGCTGGCTGACCGCGTACCGGCAACCGTTCCAGGAACTGGAGGAAAAGGCGCAGATCCTGGGGCAGATCCTGGATGCGGGCTGGTGGCCCAAGCGGATGGGCATCCGTCTGGCCCACCCCATCGAAACCTGCCTGGTACTGGACGATCATGACCGGATCGTGCTGGATGACCCGGATGCCTACGCTTCCCGGGTCATCAAGATGGGGGATTTCCTGCCCTGGTACAGCAAACAGCGGATGAAGACGCCCATCACCCAGGGAGCGAAGGCCCTCATGCAACGGGCGGTCAACCGGGTGGATCTGAACAGCCTGGAACGGATCGGCTTCGATCTGGCGGATCGGCACCATGCCGCGCCGCTGGACTATTACGAACGTCTGGGTCTGGATCAGGTGGCGCCGATATCTCCGGACGACCATCCGGCGCCGGAGGAAGAAGAGATGGCAGACATCCCGGCCATCGAGACGCCGGCCATCGAGACGCCGGCCGTCGAACCCGAACCGGAGCCGGAGCCGAAACCCCAACCCAAGACGGCGGCAGGAAAGAAGAACACCGCGCCCGCCGACGAGGATCGCCAGCCCTCATCCCGCATCGCCGCGGCACTGAAGCTGAAGACCCCCGAGTTCCTCGCCGAGATGGAATCCCGGGGCCTGCTGAAAAAGAATCAGAAGGATCAGCTGGAACTGACCCCGGCCGGACGCAAGCTCGGCGGCAAGGTCAAGGGACGCGGCGGCAACCGCTCGTTTTCCTGGCCCAAAGCCGCGGTGGAGGCCCTGTTCCAGAATCCGGAATCAGAGCAAGAAAAACAGACCTGAGACAATCCAGATACCGATGGTACGGGCTCGTTCGGATCATGACCGGTATACTTTCAGTCGGATGCCGCCATAGAGTCCGGTCACATGGACAAGCCCACTGTCCTGATTGTTGATGACGAACCCGTCAATCTGTCCCTGCTGACGGAGTTGCTGCGTGCCGATTATCGCGTCAGAGCGGCCAGCTCGGGGCGCCACGCGCTCAAGGCGGCCGCCTCCAGTCCCTTTCCGGATCTCATCCTGCTGGATGTGATGATGCCGGAGATCGACGGCTACAGTGTCTTGAAAACCCTTCGGGCCCGGCCCGATACCCGGGATATCCCGGTCATCTTTCTCACCGCCCTGAGTGATGCCGTCGACGAGGAACGGGGCCTGGAATGCGGTGCCAACGATTACATCACCAAGCCCATCAAGCCCGCCGTGCTGCGTGCCAGGGTACGCACTCAGCTGGACGTAAAGCGGGCCCGCGATTTTCTGCAGAACAAGAACGACTATCTGGAGGCGGAGATCGCACGCCGGATGCTGGATCACGAAATCGCCCAACAGGTCGGTATCCGCGCCCTGGCACATCTTGCGGAAACCCGTGATCCCGAAACCGGCAACCACATCCTGCGCACCCAGGTCTATGTGAGGCTGCTGGCGGAAAAGCTCGGGGACCATCCCCGTTTCGCGTCCCAACTCACTCCCGCCAACATCGAACTCCTGACCAAGTCGGCGCCCCTGCATGACATCGGCAAGGTGGGCATCCCGGATGCCATCCTGCTCAAACCCGGCCCGCTCACGGAAGATGAATGGCAGATCATGAAGACTCACGCCCGACTGGGCTTTGATGCCATCGAGCGGGCGGAGGCCGACGTGGGAACGCCCGGTTCCCTTTCTCATCCTGGCCAAGGAGATCGCCCGCTGGCACCATGAAAAATGGGACGGCAGCGGTTATCCGGACGGTCTGGCCGGAGATGACATTCCGGTATCGGCCCGGATCATGGCGGTGGCGGACGTCTTCGATGCCATGACCTCGCCCCGGGTCTACAAACCGGCCCTCCCCATGACCGAGGCCCGCGACTTCATCGGCGATGCCCGTGGCCGCCATTTTGATCCCGACGTCACGGATGCCTTCATGGCCGTCTATGATGAGTTCGCGCGCATCGCCCATCGCCATTCCGATGCCGAACCCCCACCTCCATGAACCATGAATCCCTGCTGCTTGAGGCACGCGGAGACCTGTCCTGGGTCATCCTGATCTTCATGGCCATCCTGATGGGCCTTCTGGTGGCCACGGCCACGGCCATGTTGCTGAACCAGCGCCGCCGTCTGCAGCTGGAACGGGCCATCAGCCGGGAAAAGGCAGACAGTCTGGCCGTGGCCGAACAGCACCAGCAGCAGCTCAAAGCCTCGGAGTCCCGCCTGCGGGAGCGGGAAGAATTGCTGCGACAGTTCATCGAGCATGCCCCCGCGGGTCTGGCCATGTTCGACCAGGACATGCGCTATCTGGCCACCAGCCGCCGCTGGCGGGACACCTACGGCCGCGGCGAGCAGGAAATCCCGGGGGCGTATCATTACGACGTCTTCCCCGAGATCAGCGAGGCCTGGAAAGCCGTCCATCGGCGCGGACTGGCCGGCGAGATCGTCCGTGCCGAGGAAGACCGGTTCGAGCACGCCGACGGCACCGTTCAATGGCTGCGCTGGGAAGTACGCCCTTGGCGCCATGACGGCGGCAGCGTCGGCGGCATCATGATCCTGTCGGAGGACATCACCGAACGTCACCATCAGGCCCGGACCCTGCGCCTGCTGGCGCGGCGGGCCGAGGCCCTGCTCGAATTGCCCAAGACGGCCGAGATTCTTGACGAGAATACCTTTCTGCAACACACCCTGACCATCGCGGAGGACCTGACCGAAAGCGGTATCGGTTTCATCCATTTCGTGCATGAGGACGGCGACCGGATTGATCTGGCGGCCTGGTCGGAACAGACCCTGGCCCGGTTCTATCGAACCGAGATCAGACGACATCACGCGTTGAGCCAGGCCGGTCCCTGGGCGGATGCCGTGCGTCGGAAGGCACCGGTGATCATCAACGACTATGCCGGCCACGGAGACAGGGACGGTCTGCCGCAAGGCCATTCCCCCCCGCGACGGATACTGGTCGTGCCGGTGATCGAACAGGACCGCGTGGTCATGCTGGCCGGTGTGGGTAACAAGCCAACCGATTACACCGATACCGACACGGAAACCCTGCGACTGATTGCCGAGCAGGCCTGGCACCGGGTGCAACGCCGGCGATCCGAAAATCACCTGCGCCAGCTTTCCCTGGCCATCGAGCAAAGCCCCGATAGCATCGTCATCACGGATCTACAGGCGCGCATACTGTATGTCAACGAGGCGTTTCTGCAGACCACGGGATACACCCGCGATGAAGTCCTGGGGCAGAACCCGCGCATCCTGCAGTCCGGCAAAACCCCGCCGGACCATTATCAGGACATGTGGCGACATCTGACCCAGGGACAACCCTGGAAGGGGGAGTTTTACAACCAACGCAAGAACGGCACGGAGTACATCGAATTCGGCCATGTCGCCCCGCTTCGACAGCCGGACGGCGGCATCACTCACTATGTCGCGGTCAAGGAAGACATCACCGAAAAGAAACGCACCGCGGCGGAACTCGATCGCCACCGGCACCAGTTGGAAAATCTCGTGGCTGAGCGTACGGCGCAACTGGAGGATGCCCGTCGGCGAGCCGATTCCGCCAATCAGGCCAAGAGCGCCTTCCTGGCCAACATGACCCACGAGATCCGCACCCCGCTCAATGCCATCGTGGGCCTGGTACACCTGTTGCGCACAGGCGACGCCACCCCCGCGCAACGGGAAAAACTGAACAAGGTGGACAGTGCCGCCCATCACCTGCTTTCCATCATCAGCGACATCCTGGACATTTCCAAGATCGAAGCCGGCAAGTTCAGCCTGGATCAACAGGATTTTCACCTCTCCGCCATCCTGGATCATGTGCGCTCGGTGATCTCCGAGACGGCGCGCGCCAAGGGTCTCACCCTGAAGACCGAAACCGACTCGGTACCCGTCTGGCTGCGAGGCGATCCGGCCCGACTGCGTCAGGCGCTGCTCAATCTGGCGGGCAACGCGGTGAAATTCACGGAACAGGGAACGATCACCTTGCGCGCCCGACGGCTATCGAGCCGGGGGGACACGGTTCGGGTCCGCTTCGAGGTGGAAGATACCGGCATTGGGATCGAGGCAAGCCGCCTGGACCTGCTGTTTCAGCCCTTCGAGCAGGCGGATACTTCCATCACCCGAAAATACGGCGGAACCGGCCTTGGCTTGGTGGTCACCCGTCGACTGGCGGAGCTCATGGGGGGAGGCGCCGGCGCCCGCAGCGAACCCGGCAAGGGCAGCCTGTTCTGGTTTGATGTCAGGCTCCATCAAGGTCGTGCCCGCGGTACCGTCGCCGACGATCAGGGAAACGAGAGCATCCCCGCCACGGAGCGTATCAGGCAACATACCGGCAAGCGGGTGCTGCTGGTGGAGGATAATCCCATCAATCAGGAAGTGGCCGCGGAGCTTCTGCACCGGGTCGGCCTTTCGGTGGACAGCGCACGGGATGGGGCTGAGGCCCTGACCATGGCGTCGACGACGGACTATGACCTGATCCTGATGGATGTCCACATGCCCGACATGGATGGCCTGACCGCCACCCGTTGCATCCGTGCCCTGCCCGGCCGCAATGACCACCCCCCCATTCTGGCCATGACCGCCAATGTGTTCGAGGAAGACCGACGCACCGCCCTGGCGGCGGGGATGAATGACTTCATTCCCAAGCCCGTGGACCCGGAGCTGCTTTACCGAACCATCGTGCGATGGCTGGATCCGGACACGCCGGATAACGCCGATGCAGAACCGGAGCAGGTGCGGGATCGTGATCCGATGCATGTGGCTCCCCGGGGACTGGCCACCGCCGCCGGCTACCATGCACGGTATCGGACGCTCATCCCCCGCTTCCTGGAATACCATGGTGAAGACCCTGTACTGTTCAGGGATCTGGCCGGGCGAAGGGACTGGGAGGCATTGAGCCGACGGGCCCATGCCCTCAAGGGGGCGGCCGCCAATCTGGGTGCCGATACCATCGCTGTCATTGCCCGCGAACTGGAACGGCTGGGACGGGACACACAGGACACGAAGATGCTCAACACCCTGTGCGAACAATTGCGGCAGACCCTGGACAGCCTGCGGGCCGGCTTCCCGGCCACCGATGCAGCCCTCTGCCGAGCGGATGCCGAAGACCACGACGCCAAGGCCCTGTCCGCTGAAGAGGGAGAGCGGGTACTGGATCGGATGGAAGCGCTGCTGGACAGTGACGACACCGACATCGTCGATGTCTATGAAGCACACCGTCACTGGCTGCACGGGACACTGGGGACGGAAGTCCAGGCGCTGCGGCGGCACATCGAACACTTCGACTACCCCGCAGCCCTGGCACTTCTCAGACACCTGCGCCGCTAGGCTCAGGCCACGGCGCGGGCCGCATCCCCGCGGGGATCACCACCGGTCAGACGCAGATCAAACCGTTCCTGCAGCACCTGGAACACGTCGGGGGTGATGAAGGCCGGCGGATTCGGCCCCAGGGTGATCCCCTTCACCCCCAGGCTCAACAGGGTCAGCAACACCGCCACCGCCTTCTGCTCGAACCAGCTGATCACCAGGGTCAGCGGCAGTTCGTTGACCCCGCAGTTCATGGCCTGGGCCAGGGCGGTGGCCACCCGGATGGCGCCGTAGGCGTCATTGCACTGCCCCATGTCCAGCAGGCGGGGGAAACCCAGGTGCTCGCCGTAGTCGTGGTCGCGGATGCGGTATTTGCCGCAGCCCAGGGTGAGGATGAAGGTATCCTGGGGCGTGGCCTCGGCATAGTCGCTGAAGTAGTTGCGGCCCTTGGCCGCGCCGTCGCAGCCGCCGATGACGAAGAAGCGACGGATCTGACCGGCCTTGACCGCGTCGAGCAGGGTCTCGGCATGGGCCAGCAGCACACTGTGATGGAAACCCACCACCGACTCACCGGTCACGGCATCGGGGCAAGGCGCGCAGCGCCGGGCGGCCTCGATCACGGCGGAGAAATCGTCACCCTCGATGCACTGTCCCTGGGGCACCGCCGTGGCCCGGGTGGTGAACAGGCGATCCCGATAACTTTCCGGCGGGATCAGCACGCAGTTGGTGGTGGCCAGGATGGCGCCGGGAAACTGGGCAAACTCCCGCTTCTGATCCTGCCAGGCGCCGCCGAAGTTGCCGGCCAGGTTCGGATGTCGATGAAGCTTGGGATACATGTGAGCCGGCAGCATCTCGCCGTGGGTGTAGACCATGATGCCGGTGCCCTCCACCTGCTTGAGCAGGTTCCACAGATCCAGCAGATCATGGCCGGTCACCAGGATGCCGGGGCCGGCCACCGTGCCGTGTCTGACGGTGGCCGGGGCGGGCTGGCCGAAGGTCTCCACATGGCCCCGATCCAGCATCTCCATCACCTTCAGGTTCATCTCGCCGCAGCGCATGCACAGCGCCAGCAGGCTGTCCATGTTGAAGTTGACGTTGGTCATGGTGGCAAACAGGGCTTCCTCCATGAAGGCGGCCACGTCCGGATCGGACTGGCCCAGACGGCGGGCATGGTGGGCATAGGCGGCCATGCCCTTGAGGCCGTAGAGCAGCAACTCCTGCAGGGAGTGCATGTTCTCGTCCTTGCCGCAGGTGCCCGGCGAGCTGACGCAGGCGGTCTGGCGGAAAGTCTGTTCGCACTGGTTGCAATTCATGTCTGCGCTCCTGGAAGGATCTGAAAAGGTGGGCGCAGTATCGGTAACCGGCCGGCGGACCGGCCTTGACTCGCATCAAGGCGAAAACCACCACGTTGCCCCGGCTTCGTCAACAACCGATAGCGTGCGTCAGTTCCCGCTCCCGGCACAGGAGCTGCGCGATGGGTAAATATCTAGCACCCGGGGTGTATGTGGAAGAGGTGCCCTCCGGCGCACGCCCCATCCAGGCGGTGAGCACCAGCACGGCGGGCTTCGTGGGCATCGCACCGATCCGGTCGGCACACCCCCACGAAGCGGTCGGCACCAGCAACTGGACCCAGTTCTTGCGGGAATTCGCCTCCAACGGGGGCGATCACGTCGGCAACCCCCTGGCACAGGCCGTCTATGGTTTTTTTCTCAATGGCGGCAGCCGCTGCTACGTGGTCAACTGCCAGAGCGAGGACCAACTCAGCGGCAGCCATCAGGGCTTGAATGTCCTTGAGACGGTGGACGAGGTGGCCATCGTGGCCGCCCCCGGCATGACCGGGGCATCCGCCTATGATGCCGTCCTGAGCCATTGCGAGCTGATGGAAATCCGTTTCTTTCCCGGCGAGGGCATTCGCGTCTGGGGCGCTCGAACGCTGGCCCCGGCCGCCGGCGAATGGCCGGACGGGTGGACTACGCCGACCTCACCCTGCGCTACGGAATGACCGCTTCCACCCAACTGTGGGAATGGATGGAATCCTCCATTGCCGGCAACGTGGATCGCCGCCATGTCTCGTTGATCAGGGCCGTGGCCTGAGACGGTCAGTCCCCCACTCGCTTGAAGTCCCCCGCCGACGCCAGGGGCGGCGGGGCCATGCGCAGGAACAGGCGGTACAGATCCGCCGCGCTGTCCCCCTGCCCCATGGTCTCCCGCAGCAGGCCCAGCACCAGAAACATGAGGATGGTGCGCTCGGGCAGGTGGCTGAAGCCCTCGTCGCCCAGCCCCTCCACGTACTCGGTCATCAGGGCCTCGGCCCGGGCGAAATCCCGGCTCCAGATCAGCAGCACCAGCAGATCGTAGAGCACCCCCAACTGGGCCGCCTGGTCATACTCGTCCAGGCGGCCCAGCAGTTCATAGGCCTCCAGCAGGGTATCCCGGGCCTGGGGCAGACGATCAGTGGATTTCTGCAGGGCGGCCAGGTCCACCAGGGTATGGAACACCTCCATGTGGGCATGGCCGTATTCCTCCTGTTTCCCTGCCAGCACCTTGAGCAACCAGCCTTCCGCCGCCTCATGATCCCGGGCCTCGAAACAGGCCACCGCCAGATCCCGCTGGATGACCATAAGATTATCGGGGTCCACCCGTCCCGGCTCCGCCGCGAGCTTCAACGCGGACTCCAGATGGATCATGGCCTTGTCGAAGGCACGCTGGTTCATGCACTCCCGCGCCATCTGATGCAGCAGTTCGACGAGCATGGCCGGATCGGGGCCGCGCACCCAGCGCAACCGCCCGAAGGGCTCGTCGGTGTCGCTGGAGGAATTGTCCGTGGTCAGGGAGACCACCCGGGGCCGGTTCTCGTAGAGCCAGGGGTTATCGTGCAGGGTCCAGTAGGGCGCCTTGTAATCCCGGGAAAAGACCGACTCGTCCAAGCCTCGCCGAAACGAGATCAGACTGCGGGCATAGAGGGACTTGAGTTCCCTCTTGCTGGGGATGCGCCAGTCCCGGAATCCGGCATGACCGCTGCTGTTGAAATACTGCAAGCGGATCATGGCCGACTCGGCGGAAAAGACATCGGGACTGCCGTATACCGTGCCGCCGCTCCAGGACTCCCCCACCGAGTGGACGAACCACTGCAGGCCCGTCTTCAGATCCATCACGGTGCCGTCGCCCAGATCGATGAAACGCTCGCCCCGTCCCATCGGGGCTGGAGACAGGGCGTAGGAATACTGATAGGCATAGCGGCGGGCACGACTGGGCCTGGCCGCCGGTTCCGGTGGTTGGAATCCCCGGGCGTAGCGCTGGTTGGCGATCCAGGTGTCGTGCTCCCGGCGCCGCTCCGGATCGGACAGCACCGTATAGGCATCGTTGATGATCTTGGTGATCCGCTCCGCCTTCTCCCGCTGATGCTGATTCTTGTCCGGGTGCCACTTCTGGGACAGGAACTTGTAGGCCCCCCGGATCACCTCGGGACTTGCGTTCTCGGTGACCTGCAGATTTTCGTAATGGGTTCTTAACCGCTTCATGGTTCAGCGCAATCCAATGATGTCCTCCACGTCTTCCGGCCAGGTCAGGGTATAGGCAAAGCGGATCCGGGTCCGGGCATCCGGTTCCAGAGACTGGTGCCAGGCCAGCACCCCCCGCTTGCCGTCCACGTCCCGCTCGCTGGGCGGGGTGGCGCGACTGCCCAGTTCCACCTTGATGCGTTCGTCCCGGGCCACCGGAAGCTGATCCAGCACGGTGATGTCCACCGGCCGAGGATGGGCATTATGCACCGAGATCAGGTAGGCCCGCTCCAGCCGCTGCTGACGCCGGATCAGTCCCTCCTGGCCGCGGCTGTCCCGGTCCAGTTCATAGCGGATGCCGATGCGCTCATCCACGCCGAAGGCCAGGCGCAGGGGACTGCCGGGCTGCAGGGCCGACAGCGGCACCTGGCCCACCAAAGTGCCGTCCTGGAACAGGTTCACCTGTCCGGCAGGCAGCGGCGCTTCGCCCTCGAAGGTGGTTTCCGCAAACAGGTAGGCATGGGGCATCAGCCGGGGCACGGCGCGGGCCGACAGGGTGGCCTCCAGGCGATGCTCCGCCAGGGCATGACGATGAGGCTGATTGTCCGAGGGGATGGTGACCTGCCCCGCGATCCGGTACAGGGCGCTGAACTGCGCCGCCTCCAGGTCGGCCACCTGCTCCCCCGCCTTCATTTCCGGCACCGGTGCCATGGACATCAGGGCATCCATGGCCGCTTCCTGGGCGCGTCGTGCCATGGGCGCCGGTGTCGGCCGGGCCACGTCCACATACCAGGGCTGCAGTTCCGGCAGCCGGCCGCCCAGTTCGGGGCGGGCGGTGGACAGTCGCAGGATCACGTTGTTCCAGTCCTGGCCGGTATTCTGGCTCAATTCCGCCCGCTGCACCAACCGCAGTTCACCGGTGGCGGTATCCAGACGGGCCTCGTAAATGGGACGCCAGCCGGCATGGCGCACCCGGTATTCCAGCCTCAGGACGGCCTCTCCCGCCGCCGGGCTTTGATAATGTACCCGCGCCTCCAGGGTATCCCGGCGGCCCCGTTGCAGGGTCTCCAGTTCGTCACGGATACGCCGGATGTCCGCCTCGACGTCGCGCAGGGACTGTTCGTGGTTCTGGATCGCGCGCAGGATGTCCAGGGCGCCCTCCCCCACCACCCGCCAGGCCCGCGGCCACTGGTCCGGATCAAGGCCCGTCTCCCCCGGCGGCGAGGCCTGCCCCATCCGCTCCACCAGACGCAGCTGGATCTCGCCGGCGCGGATCTCGTCGGTGATGCTCCGCTTGCTGTCTTCCAGCGCCTGCAGTCTTTCCGTCAGGGCCTGCTCGGCGGGGTGGGCCAGATCACGGCCATGCACCACCCGGGTCTCCAGGGTGCCCAGTATCAAGCCGTCGGGCCCCCGGGCGCTGACCCGCAAGCCGGCCGTGTCCAGATCGGCGGGCAGCCGGTCCACGGTGATCACCCCCTGCCCGGCGGACAGGGTGGCCGTGTGCTCCATCACCACGCCGGCCTGGCTGGGGAACACGGTGACTTCCACCACCTGGCCCGCCCAGGCGGTACCGGAGACGGCGGCGAACAGCAGGGACAGCGACATCCTGAAGGGGTACATGATGCAGGGACTCCCGGGAAGCGTTGCAGGGATGACACAATCGGGGATTTAGGCGATACCATATGCCAGATCCGGGTGCGTTGCACCATTACTCACTGATCCGGCCAGGGCAGGCACGGCCACTGGAGTCTTTCATGTCACATTCAATCGCCGTCATCCCCGGTGACGGTATCGGCAATGAAGTCATGCCCGAGGGCCTGCGCGCCCTGGAAGCTGCGGCTCGACGCTTCGGCATCGACCTGAATTACACCCATTTCGACTTCGCCTGCTGCGACTACTACCTGGCCCACGGCCGCATGCTGCCCGAAGACTGGTTCGACCGGCTCAAGGGCTTTGACGCCATCTTCTTCGGTGCGGTGGGCGATCCGGCACGAGTACCGGATCACATCTCCCTGTGGGGTTCCCTGCTGCAGTTCCGCCGCGCCTTCGACCAGTACATCAACCTGCGCCCCTGCAAGCTGCTGCCCGGCATCCGCAGTCCCCTGGCGGGCCGCGGCCCCGGCGACATGGATTTCTACGTGGTACGGGAAAATACCGAAGGCGAATATTCCAGCATCGGCGGCCGCATGTTCGAAGGCACCGAGCGGGAGGTGGTGATCCAGGAAACGGTGATGACCCGGATCGGCATCGACCGGGTATTGCGGTATGCCTTTGAACTGGCGAACCGCCGCCCCCGCCGGAAACTGACTTCCGCCACCAAGTCCAACGGGATTTCCATCACCATGCCCTACTGGGACGAGCGGGTGAAGGCCATGGCCGGGCACTATCCGGAGGTGACGGTGGACCAGTACCACATCGATATCCTCACCGCCAACTTCGTGCTCCACCCCGACTGGTTCGACGTGGTGGTGGCCAGCAACCTGTTCGGCGACATTCTCTCCGACCTGGGACCGGCCTGTGCCGGCACCATCGGCGTGGCCCCGTCGGCCAACATCAATCCCGACGGCACCTTCCCCAGCCTGTTCGAGCCCGTGCACGGCAGTGCCCCGGACATTGCCGGCCGGGGGATCGCCAACCCCATCGGCCAGACCTGGTCGGCGGCGATGATGCTGGAACACCTGGGCCACCAGGCGGCGGCCCAGGCCATCGTGACGGCCTTTGAAGCGGTGCTGACCGAGGGTGATCCCCGGGTGCTGACCCCCGACATCGGCGGACAAGGCAACACCCGCAGCCTGGGCGAAGCAATCGCCGCCCGGATCGGGGGCTGACCCGCCCCGGGATGGCCCTACATGGCGGGATAGTTGGGGCCATCCCCCCCTTGGGGCACCACCCAGTCGATGTTCTGACCCGGGTCCTTGATGTCGCAGGTCTTGCAGTGCACGCAGTTCTGGGCATTGATCCGCAGTCGCGGCCCGGCACCGTTCTCCTCCACATATTCATAGACGCCCGCCGGACAGTAGCGGGTCTCGGGACCGGCAAAGCGGGCATGATTCAGTGACAGGGGCAGCGCCGGGTCCCGCAGTCGCAGGTGGACCGGCTGGCCTTCCTCGTGATGGGTGTTGGACAGAAACACCGAAGAAAGCCGGTCGAAGGTGAGCGTGCCGTCGGGCTTGGGATAGTCGACGGGGGTCGAGGATGCCGCCGGCCGCAGGGCGGCATGGTCCGGATGATGGTGCAGGGTCCAGGGCGCCCGGCCCTTGAACACATAGGTTTCCAGGGCGGCATGGGCCAGACCGCCCCACAGGCCCCAGCGGAAACCGGGACGGATGTTGCGGGCCGCATGCAGTTCCCGCATCACCCAGGTCTGATCCAGACGCTGCCGGTAATCGGTGGCCTCGCCCCGCTGCCCGGCCCCGTCGGCCAGCAGATCGAATACCGCCTCGGCCGCCGTCATGCCGCTCTTCATGGCGTTGTGGCTGCCCTTGATGCGGGGCACATCCAGAAAACCGGCGGCGTCTCCGGCCAGCAGGCCGCCCGGGAAACCGAGACGGGGAATGCTCTGCCAACCGCCCTCCACCAAGGCCCTGGCCCCGTAGGCAATGCGGCGCCCGCCCTCCAGCACCTCGCGGATGGCCGGATGGGTCTTGAACCGCTGCATTTCCTCGAAGGGGCTCAGATAGGGGTTGCGATAATCCAGTCCGACGATGAAACCCACCGCCACCTGATGGTCTTCCAAGTGGTAGAGGAATCCACCGCCATAGGTGCCTCGATCCAGTGGCCAGCCGATGGTATGACGGACGGTGCCGGGACGGTGCCTTGCCGGGTCCACTTCCCAGAGTTCCTTGACCCCGAGGCCGTAGGTCTGGGGGTCGACGCCGTCCCGTAGCGCAAAACGGGCCATCAACTGCTTGGTCAGTGAACCGTGACAGCCCTCGGTGAACAGGGTCTGGCGGGCGTGGAGTTCCACCCCCGGCTCAAACTGGGGGCCTTCGCTGCCATCGGCCAGACGACCCATGTCGGCGGTGGCCACGCCCATCACCGCACCCTGGTCATCGAACAGGATCTCCGCCGCCGGGAATCCGGGCAGGACCTCCACCCCCAGATCCTCGGCCTGCCGGGCCAGCCAGCGGCAGAGATTGCCCAGACTGATGATGTAATTGCCCTGGTTGTGCATCTGGGGCGGCAGGGGCAGTGTGAACGCCCGCTGCCGCCCCAGCCACAGGAAGGCATCTTCGGTGGCCGGCGTATGCAGGGGTGCCCCCCGGGCCTGCCAGTCGGGAATGAGTTCGTTCAGGGCCCGGGGGTCGAACACGGCCCCGGAAAGGATATGGGCACCCACCTCGGAACCCTTCTCCAGGACGCAGACCGACAGTTCCCGGCCGGCGGCCTCGGCCAGCTGCCGCAGACGGATCGCCGCCGCCAGGCCGGCCGGGCCGGCGCCGACGATGACCACATCAAATTCCATGCTTTCACGTTCCGACATGGCGGGTGTCTCCGTATCAGGGTGTCGGGTCAGGCCTTCATCTGTCTGAGTCCGTCCCGCAACGACGGCAGGATCTCGAACAGATCCCCCACCAGGGCGTAGTCGGCGGTCTGCACCATGGGGCACTCCTCATCCTTGTTGATGGCCACCACCACCTTGCTGTCCTTCATTCCGGCCCAGTGCTGGATGGCGCCGGAGATGCCCACGGCGATGTACAGCTCCGGGGCGACGATCTTTCCGGTCTGGCCCACCTGGTAGTCGTTGGGCACAAATCCCGCGTCCACCGCCGCCCGGGAGGCACCGATGGCGGCACCCAGTTCATCGGCCACCGCCTCCAGCAACTCAAAGCCCTCCGCACTGCCGACGCCCCGCCCACCGGAGATCACCACCCGGGCGGCGCCCAGTTCGGGCCGTTCGCTGCGGGTCATGGCATCCTCCACGAACCGGGACAGGCCCGGATCGGGGCCGGCGGCGATGGCCGTGATCTCCGCCTGCCCGTCCTCGGGGGCCGGGGCAAAGGCCGTGGTGCGGATGGTCAGCACCCGGATGGGCTCCTCGCAACAGACCCGGGCCATGACATTGCCCGCATAGATGGGACGCTGGAAGACGGTGGGGCTCTCAATCGCGGTGATGTCCGATACCTGGCCCACGTCCAGCAGGCCCGCCACCCGGGGCATGACATCCTTGCCATGACTGGTGGCGGCGGCCACCACCGCCTGATGGTCGGCGGCCAGGGCGGCGATCAGTACCGCCAGGGGCTCCGCCAGCTGATGTGCGTACAGCGGGTCATCACACAGCAGCACCTGCGTCACGCCTCGCAACCGCGCCGCGGCCTCGGCCACGGCACCGCAATGATGACCGGCCACCAGAACCCGGACGTCGCCCCCCAGGGCCGTCGCCGCCGCCACCGCCCGGCGACCGGCATCGGAAAGGATTTTATGATCGTGTTCCGCCACTACCAGGACTGTCATGGTTGTTCTCCTGTTCAAATCACCTGGGCATCATGCTTGAGCCGATGGAGCAGGTCTTCCACGCTCTCCACCCGCACCCCGGGCTTGCGTGCCGGCGGTTCCGACACGCCCAGGCAGCGGATGCCGGTGGACGTATTCACGCCCAGGCTTTCAAGCGGCTTGATGTCCAGTGGTTTTTTCTTGGCCTTCATGATGTTGGGCAGTTTCAGGTAGCGGGGTTCGTTAAGCCGCAGGTCGGTGCTGACTACCGCCGGCAACGGTAGGGCCACGGTGCGGGTCCCGCCGTCCACCTCCCGGCTGACCCGGGCCTCGCCGTCCGCCAACGCCAGCCGACAGGCAAAGGTGCCCTGCCCCCAGCCCAGACGGGCCGCCAGCATCTGGGCGGTCTGGTTGCAGTCGTCATCGATGGCCTGCTTGCCCATGAGCACCAGCCGTGGCGCTTCTTCATCCACGATGGCCTTGAGGATGCGACTGATCACCACCGGCTCCAGAGCGGCTTCCGGAGTCTGTACCAGAACCGCCCGGTCGGCGCCGAAGGCCAGGGCGGTGCGCAGCACATCCTGGCAGGCATCGGTGCCGATACTCACCGCCACCACCTCGCTCACCTGCCCCGCCTCCTTCAGGCGCACGGCCGCTTCCATGGCGATCTCGTCAAAGGGGTTCATGGACATCTTCAGATTGGCCAGGTCCACGCCGGAACCATCCGAGCGGGCGCGCACCCGTACGTTGTAATCCACGACCCGTTTCACCGGTACCAGTACCTTCATGGGCATTCTCCTTCAGGATTTGTCTTCGGGACGCATCACCAGCACCGGCGAGCGGGCGGCGCGGACCACCTCGCGGGCGAAGCTCCCCATGAGCGCCCGCTGCAGACCGGCACGACCATGGGTGGTCATGGCAATCACGGCCCCCTTGATGAGGGCGGAATACTCCACCACGGCCTGGGCCACGTCCTTGCCATGAAGCACATCCCAGTTGACGGACATGCCGTGCAACTCGGGCATGTGGTCCGCCACCCGGCGCAGATAGACCCATTCCCCGGAGTCGGCGCCACCGCCCACGCCGAAGGAGGGCTTGAGCACCTGGATCAGGCGAATGTCGGCGCCAATGGCCCGGGCAAAGGACACGGCCTCCGGCAACATGGCCTCGGACAGAGGCGAACCATCCAGACAGACCAGCACGGTGCGGATCGGGCCGGTCCACTCCTCGGCAAACTCCGGCCCGGTGAACAGCAGGGGCCGGTGCGTATTCCGTACCATGTGACTGGCCACACTGCCGGCCACGGCCTCCCCCACCAGGCCGCGGGCATGGGTGGACATGACCACCGGCGAGTCCGGGTCCTGATTGATGAGTTCCATCACCCCGTCGGTGACCGAGGCATGGGTGATCACTTCCACCAGGGCATCATTGAGTCCCCGGGCCGCCAGGATGCTCTGCAACAGCGCCTTGCGTTCGCCGGCATCCTGATCCCGGGACACCACGGAGGCCAGACGGACCCGCAGGCCCAGCTGACCCGCCAGTGACAGCCCCGGTCGCAGGGCCGCCTGGGAGCGGACGCTTGAATCCAGCGGAATGGTGACGGCAGCAGACATGACATGACTCCTTGTTGAGGACGTTGCGCGACTCAGGCAAGCCAGCGCTTGCGGCGTCGATAATGTTTCACGTTGAGGTAATCCACCTTGCCCGCGCCGCCCAGATAGAACTCCTGGACATCCGGATTCTCCCGCAGCACGGCGGCCTCGCCGCTCATGACCACATGACCGTTTTCCAGCAGGTAGGCATAGTCCACCACGGCCAGGGCGGCGGTGGCGTTCTGTTCCACCAGCAGCACGCTCATGCCCTGTTCCTCGTTGATCTTGCGGATGATCTCGAAGATCTCCTGCACCAGCAGCGGGGAAAGGCCCAGGCTGGGTTCATCCAGCATGATCAGGTCCGGCTCGGTCATCAGGGCCCGGCCGATGGCCAGCATCTGCTGTTCACCGCCGGAGAGGTAACCGGACTTGGTGCGGGCCCGCTCCTTGAGGCGGGGGAAATAGGTGAACACCTGTTCCCGCAGTTCCTGATAGCGCTGTCGGCTGCCCCGCAGGGGGAAGGCGGCCAGCAGGTTGTCCTCCGGGGTCAGATGCTCGAAGATGCGCCGTCCCTCCAGCACGTGGACAAGACCGGCGGCCACCCTTTTGGGCGGTGTCAGCGGCAGCATGTCCTGTCCCTTGAACCAGAGATTGCCGCGGGTGACCAGACCCCGTTCCGGTGCCAGCAGACCGCTGATGGACTTGAGGGTGGTGCTCTTGCCGGCGCCGTTGCTGCCCAGCAGGGCGATCATCTGCCCCTGCTCGATCTTCAGCGACACACCCTTGATGGCAAGGAACACCCGGTCATACACCACTTCCACGTTGCTCAGTTCAAGCAGGGGCTGGGCCGTATCCCGCAGGGGCACGGCGGTATTCGATGATGTCAGCATGGGAACACCGTTTTCCTGTCTGTGGTGGAGGGTTCCGGAGAGTGCCACCCCGGCGGCACCGGGGTGGCCGACCACGGGCTAGCGGCCGTCCCTGAAACCCTGGGCATCCTTCTCGATCTCGTGCCAGACGATCTCCTGGAAGGCATTGCTCCAGTCGGTCAGGGGTTCCCAGGTCTGGCCGTTCCACTGGGAGACACGGCCATAACCGCCGCCCTGGTGGTCGGTGGCGGTGAGGGTCACCGGCGGCATCAGGCCGCGGGCATCGAAGCCCTCGATCATTTCAAAGCCGCGACGCAGGGTGTCTCCGGTCAGGGGCGCGCCGAATTCACGGATGGCGAGGCGGGCGGCCTCCACCGCCACCGCCATGGTGGCCACGCCGATGTTGTAGTAGCTTGATCCCACATTGGCGGCGGGACCGGCACCCAGACCCGGTTCAACCACGTGAGTGAGAATGTCCTGGATCACCGCCGGCTCCCGGCCGGAAGCCACCGCCTCGAAGCGCTTGACGCCGTTCATGTGGTTACCGCCCACATTTCGGGCATCGGTTTCCGACAGCCACACCACGGAAAGGATGTTCTGAGGACGGATGCCGTTACGAATGGCCTCGCGCACGGACACCTGCTGACCGCCGCCGGCACCCCAGATGATCACATGATCGGGCCGGTAGCGACGCACATCGGACCAGGTGGCGGACTGTTCAGTGCCCGGGCTGGGATAACCGAAGCTGCGCAGCTGGAAACCCTTTTGCTGGGCCAGCTCCTGCAGCACCGGCAACGGTTCGCGACCAAAGGGCGAGTCGATATGCACCAGGGCGATGCGCTTGTTGGCCAGACCGCCCTGATGACGGTCGATGTAGTCCGCCAGCAGCGTGGCCTGGGACCAGTAGGTGGCCATCATGGGAAAGACGAAGGGGAAGGTCTCGCCGTGGGAGGCATCGCCGCGCCCGTGCAGGGCGGTGATCATCACCACTTCATCCCGCAGTACCCGGTTCACCGCCGCCCGGGATACCGGCGTGCTGAAGAAGTCCACCAGCACGGCGCCCTCGCGCCGGGCCCGGTTGTAGGCCTCCAGACCCCGCTGGGGTTCGTTGGCGGTGTCGCGGATGATGGTCTCGATGGGATGACCCTCGACGCCGCCGGTTTCGTTGATCAGGCGCAGGTAGTCCTGCTGGCCTTGGTTGTACTCGCTGGAGACGAAGGTGTAGACGGCGGTGAAGTCCTGCAACAGGGCGAACTTGATCGGTTCCTTGTCGGCACTGGCGGTCCCTCCCACCGCCAGTGCCATGGCGCCGGCCACCCCGGCCAGCCCTTTGAGCAATGTCTTCATGGCATACTCCTCATTATCATCATCTGGCCCGGGGGCCTGGTTGGTATCAGCTCTGGGTATGACGGAACGGCCAGACCAGGAAGTACTTGCGGATGTTGTCGTAGATCTTGGCCAGTCCCAGGGGCTCGAACAGAATCACACCGATGATCAGTGCCCCGTAGACCATCAATGGAATGTGCGACAGCAGATTGAAGGAGATGGGAATCAGGTCGAACTGGGCCACGAAGGCCAGCAGGTTGGTGAGCACGATGGGCAGCAGCAGGACAAATCCGGCCCCCAGATAGGCACCGATGACGCTGCCAAGGCCCCCCACCAGCACCATGGCCACCAGCTGGATGGAGACGTTGAACCCGAACTGTTCCGGGGTCACCGCCTGGTAGTAGCAGAACGCCAGCACCGCGCCGGTCACACCGCCCAGGAAGGAACTGGCGAAGAAGGCCAGCAACTTGTACTTGAGCGGGTTGACGCCGATCACCGAGGCGGCAAAATCCTTGTCCCGCACCGCCACCAGGGCACGCCCGAAGCTGCTGCGCTTGATGTTCATGATCAACAGCGTCACCACCACCGTCCACAGCAAGGCCGTGTAGTAGAGGGCGCCGTCACTCTGGAGCGGGATGAACAGGAAGGTCACGTCCGGGGTGCTCAGGGTGGCCTGGGCACCGCCGGAGATGGCCGGCACGTTGATGATGGTCCACTCCACCAGGTACTGCATGGCCAGGGTGGCCATCACCAGGTAGAGCCCCTTCACCCGCAGGGCCGCCGCCCCGAACAGGCAACCGATGAGGGCCGCCATCAGGCCGGCACCCAGCAGGGCCAGTTCGAAGGGCACCCCGGCCCGGGTCAGATGGATGCTGGTATAGGCCCCGATGGCCATCACCGCGGCAAAGCCGAAGTGAAGCTGGCCGGCGACGCCCATCAGCAGGGTC
Source organism: Ectothiorhodospira shaposhnikovii (assembly GCF_022227765.1). Lineage (GTDB taxonomy): Bacteria > Pseudomonadota > Gammaproteobacteria > Ectothiorhodospirales > Ectothiorhodospiraceae > Ectothiorhodospira. The sequence continues at coordinate 31,861 of NZ_JAJMLZ010000010.1, forward strand.
AGGGACAGGGCCGCCGCGGTCCAGATCAGCCAGGGCAGCATGTAGCTGGTCAGATACAGGTCGGAGAGCAGGAAAGGGGCCGCCACTGCCAGCAGCAACAATCCCTGGACGATCCGCCGGTCGGCGGTCACGGGCCAGAGGGCACGCGCCGACTCGTAACGGGTATGGTGAATGCCGGACAGTCGATAGAACATGGCGCTTAGACCCTCTCGATGTCTTCACGGCCGAAGATGCCGTGGGGACGGAACATGATGGTGAGCAGGATGATCAGGGAAGTGACCACGTCGCGGGTGCCGCCACCCACCAGCGGGTCCACGTAACCGGGGATCACGCTGCCCAGGATGCCGACGATGAGACCGGCGATGAGAACGCCGTAGATGCTGTCCAGACCGCCCAGGATGACCACGGCCACGGCCGGGAACAGCAGGGCCGTCAGGGTCCAGTCCACCCCCTGTACCGAGCCCCACATGGCCCCGGCGGCCACCGCGGAGATCCCCGCCAGCCCCCAGGAGATGGCCACAGCCCGCTCCACGGAGATGCCCACGGACCAGCTGGAGATGTGGTTGTCGGACACCGCCCGCAACTTGGTGCCCAGGCGGGTGCGGAAGAACAGCAGGGACAGGCCCACCATGGCCGCGCCGATAAGGCCGCCCACCAGATATTCCCGGTTGATGAACACGTCACCGATGATGATGGGCATCATGTCCAGTCCCAGGTCCAGACTCTTGGGTGCCGCCCCCAGCAGGCCGGGGCCGATGCCGCGCAACAGGCTCTCCAGGCCCAGGGTGAGCATGACCACCATGATGATGGGCTGCCCCACCATCTTGCGCAGCAGGAAGCGCTCGGTGAGCATGCCGAACAGGAACATGCCCACCAGGGCCATGAAGAGGGCCACCAGGATGGGCGTGCCCAGCAGGCCGGCAAAGATCCACACCAGATAGGCGGCGATCATCACCATGGCCCCCTGGGCCAGATTGGGCACCCCCGAGGACTTGTAGATGAGCACGATGCCAAGGGCCACCAGGCTGTACATGAGCCCGGTCAGCGCCCCGTTGATGGTCAATTCGATCAGGAACTGGAAATCCATGGGTCACACCTCCTCCGCCAGCCGGGCACCGGTCACGTCCGCCACCGCCAGGTGGCGCTTGAGGGTGCCGGACTCGCCGGTTTCGTAACTGATTCTTGCCTCGAACTCGATGGCGCCGCGGCCGTCGTAGAGGGATTCGATGATGGGGGCGTAGTGGGCGTCGATGACCTTGCGCCGCAGCTTGCGGGTCCGGGTCACCTCGCCGTCGTCCGGGTCGAACTCCTTGTGCAGATTGACAAAGCGCTGGATTGCCAGGGCCTCGGGCAGCACTCCGTTCACATGGGCCACCTCCTTGCGCACCAGTTCGTAGACCTGGGGCTTCTGGGACAGGTCGGCGAAGGAGGTGTAGGCCACCCCGTTTTCCTCCGCCCAGTGCCCCACCGCGTCGATGTCGATAACGATCAGGGCGGCCAGATAGTCCCGATCCTTGCCCAGGATGCAGGCATCCTTGATGTAGTGACTGAACTTGAGCCGGTTCTCCACGTAGGTGGGGATGAACCGCTCGCCACCCCGGGTGTATACCACCTCGGACACTCGGCCCAGTACCACCAGCTGACCGTCCTCCTCCAGATAGCCCGCGTCCCCGGTATGCATCCAGCCGTCCTGGAGGGTCTCGGCGGTGGCCTCGGGATTGTTGAAGTAACCGTCGAAGATGTTGTCGGAACGCACCAGGATCTCGCCATCGTCGCTGATCTTCAGTTCCACCCCGGGGAAGGGTCGACCTGCGGTGTGCAGGCTGATGGAATCCGGTGGCTGAGCCACGCACAGGGCACAGTTCTCGGTCTGGCCGTAGAACTGGCGCAAGTTGAGGCCCAGGGCGCGGAAGAACAGGAACACGTCCTCCCCCATGGCCTCGCCGGCGGTATAGGGCCGCTCCACCCGGGCCAGTCCCAGCTGATCCTTGAGGGGGCCGAAGATCAGCACCTCCCCCACGGCGCGCCAGACACGCTCGACCGCCGTGGGCGCCCTGCCCTCCAGCCGACGCCGTTCCAGTTCCACCGCAAAGGGCATGAAATGGTGATAGAGGCGACGCTTGAGGCCGGTGGATTCACTGATCCCCACCTGGATGCGGGTGAGCATGTTGGACCAGGCCCGGGGCGAACCGAAGTACAGGGTAGGGGCGATTTCCCGCAGATCATGCAGGGCGGTTTCCTGGCGCTCGGGGATATTGACGCAGAAACGCAGTACCAGGGCGGCGCCGATGGTGAAGATGAAGTCACCCACCCAGGCCATGGGCAGGTAGGCCATGTGCACCTCGCCTTCGCGGAAATATCCGGCCTGGGAGGCATTGCGCACCCCCGAGAGGATGTGCCCATGCTTGAGGGGAATGCCCTTGGGGGCACCGGTGGTACCCGAGGAGTGCAGCAGCACCGCCGTGTCATGGACCGAGGGCCGGGACTGCAGGTCCCGGGCCAGGTTCGGCTCCCGTTCCAGTCGGGCGCGGCCCCGAGCCAGCAGGTCTTCCAGGGCCAGCGCACCCCGGGGTTCCTTGTCCTTGAGACCCCGGGGGTCATCGAACAGGATGTGATCCAGATGGCCGTAGCCGGCGGCGCGGATGCCCAGCAGCTTGTCCACCTGCTCCTGGTCCTCCACCAGGGCACAACGGATGGACTCCGCCTCCATCTGGGACTGGATTTCCTGGGGATTGGTGTCCGGGTAGGCCGGGGACGGCACAGCCCGCAGGGTCACCGCCGCCAGCATGCCGAAATACAGTGCCGGCCGGTTGTCCCCCACCACCAGGACCCGGTCCCCCGGACCGATCCCCAGTGTCTCCAGACCGGCGGCCAGGGCCATGACCCGTTCCAGGTAATCCTGCCAGGTATATTCCTGCCAGATGCCCCGGTCCCGCTCCCGCAGGGCGACCTGGTCACCATGGTCGCGGGCATTGTTCACCAGCTGCCGGATCAGGTGGTCCTGATCCTGCCAGCCAGGGTGCATGGCCCTGGAGCTCTCCAGATTCTGATGTATCTTTTCAGGCAGCATCTTTGACCTTCCCGATATAGGCCGTGACGACGGCAGGATCATTGATGGCTTCGCGGGTGGGGCCTTCGGCGATCTTCTCGCCGTTGTTGAGCACCACGGCCCGGTTGCAGATGGCGGTGACCACGTCCATGTGATGCTCGATCAGCAGCATGGTGGTACCCATGGCCTCCCGGGCATCCAGGATGAAGCGCACCATGTACTCCTTTTCTTCCTGGTTCATGCCGGCCATGGGCTCGTCCAGCACCAGGAAACGGGGCTCGGCACAGAGGGCGCGGGCCAGTTCCACGCGCTTCTGCATCCCCAGGGGGATCACATCCACGGGTTCGTCCCGCACGCTCTCCAACTGCAGCAGATCGATGATTTCCTCCACCTTGACCCGGTGCGCCACTTCCTCCTTCTGCGCCCACCACCAGTAGAACAGGGAGGCCATGATGCTGGGACGCATGAAGATGTGACGGCCCAACAGGATGTTGTCCAACACACTCAGGCCCCGGAACAGGGCCACGTTCTGAAAGGTGCGGGCGATGCCCTTCTGGGCGATGCAATGGGGCTTGAGTCCGTTGATGGGTTCACCCAGAAAGCGGATCTGGCCCTGCTGGGGCGGATAGAAGCCGGTGATGGCATTGACCAGGGTGGTCTTGCCCGAGCCGTTGGGTCCGACCAGTCCGAAGATCTCTCCCTTGCGTACCGACAGGGAGATGCCCTTGAGTGCCTGAAGACCGCCGAACCAGCGATTCACCTGGTCGCATTCCAGTACGATGTCCTGGTCGGCGTCATGCTGAGTCTGTGTCACGCCTTACCCTCCCGATGCCTGGTGATCTTGACTGCCGGCGGCCAGGCTGCCGGCGGTGTGTTGCGTTGATGGGCCGTAGCCGGCCCGTGGCCGCCGGGGCGGCTCGGTACCGGTCGCTGTTTCCGTGATCAGCCCCCTTGCATGCTCGCGGCGGGGCCGGGCCGCCTTCAGGTCGCCGGCGGCGCGGGGATGCCCAGCGCCGCCAGGGCCTCGTCACGCAGCATGAACTTGAGCGCGCGCCCCGTACTGCGGGGAAATGCCTCATAGAGACGCACATGCAGGGGAATCTTGAAATGGGCGATCTGCCCCTTGCAGAAGTCCTTGACCTCCGCCTCCGTGAGCGATACCCCGGACCCAAGTTCCACACAGGCGCAGACCACCTCCCCCAGTCGGTCATCGGGAATGCCCACCACCACCGCATCCCGGATCCCAGGATGGGTGCGCAGGAAATCCTCGATCTCCCGGGGGTAGATGTTCTCGCCGCCGCGAATGATCATGTCCTTGACCCCGCCGACGATGCGGCAGTAACCCTCCTCGTCGATCCGGGCCAGGTCGCCGGTATGCAACCAGCCGGCGGCATCCACCACCCGCCGGGTCAGCTCCGGATCGTCCCAGTACCCGCGCATGACGTTGTACCCCCGCACGCACAGCTCGCCGGTGCCCCCTCTGGGGACGATGCGGCCCTCGCTGTCGATGACCTTGGCCTCCACGTGGGGGCGAATGGTGCCGACGGTGTTGAGGCGCCGCTCCACCGGGTCATTCACGTCGCTCATGAAGGAGATGGGAGAGGATTCGGTCATGCCGTAGCCGATGGTGACCTGATCCATGTGCATCAGGCGCATCACCTGATCCATGGTGTCCGGTGGACAGGGCGCCCCAGCCATGATCCCGGTGCGCAGGGAAGCCAGATCAAAATCGGCGAACCGTTCATGGTCGAGCATGGCCTTGAACATGGCGGGCACCCCGTAGAGGGCGGTGCATCGCTCGCCGGCCACGGCCTTGAGGGTGTCCAGCGGATCGAAGGCCTCGCCGGGATAAACCATAGTCGCTCCATGTCCCAGGCAAGCCATGTTGCCCATCACCATGCCGAAGCAGTGGAACAGGGGGACCGGGATGCAGACCCGGTCATCCGCCCCCAGGCGCAGGGTCTGCCCAACCATGTAGCCGTTATTGATGATGTTGTGGTGGGTCAGCGTGGTGCCGGCGGGCTCGCCGCCCATGGCGTTGCTGAACTGGATGTTCACGGGATCATCCATCTCCACCCGGGCGGCCAGGGCCGCCACTTCGGCCAGGGCCTCCGGGTCGACGTCACCCTCCATGAGCCTGGTGAAATCGAGCATGCCGGGGGTGCTCGCCTCCCCCACCCGGATCACGCGGCGCAGTGACGGAACGGCGACGGCGTTCAGGATGCCGCTTTCGGCCTCGGCCAGTTCCGGCAGCAGTTCCTGGAGCATCCGGATGTAGTCACTGGTCTTGAACGCATCCTGGGTCACCAGGGCCCGCGCCTGCACCAGGTTCAGGAAACGCTGCAACTCCGCCTTGCGCACGCCGGGATTGATGTTCACCGAGATCATGCCCAGGCGCGCCGCGGCCAGTTGGGTCAGAGTCCATTCACTCCGGTTCATCATCCAGATGGCGATCCGGTCCCCCGGCTGCAGACCCAGCCCCAGCAAGGCGGCGGCCAGCCGGTCCACCGCGACATCCATCGCCTTCCAGCTCAGGCGGACACCGTGGGCACAGTCCACCAGGGCCGGGCCCTCGGGGTGGCTGGTCGCCAGCAGGCGCAACCGTTCCCCCACGGTGGTACCCTGGAGCGGCTCCCCCCCCTTGCCCTGCACATAACTGCGGTCAGGCTGACTCATGATCTCCTTCCTCCGGAGCGCCGACGTTTCGGTTGACGTCGATCTGGTTATGAAGTTATGGCTAATCTAGTTACCGTTTACGTCTACGTCAACTATTTTTTCCATGATTCCACTGGGGTTTCTATGTGCAGTGCACAAAACCCATGCAGGCAAGTTGGCAATTGCGTAGAATATTCCGTAAACGGAAACCTGATCGAGTCCAGCGGGTCCAAATCAGGACCCACGCGGCGACACCACAGCCAGGAAGCCTCCATAACCCATGGGAAAACATCATGAGCGAACCCCAGCCGACCATCCGGGAACACGACCTCAACGGCACCACCTACACCATCGGTGAACTGGCGAAGGAATTCGACGTCACCACCCGCGCCATCCGCTTCTACGAGGACGAAGGCCTGCTCAGCCCGGTTCGCATCGGCTCCAAGCGCCTCTACCGCCGCCGGGACCGGGCCCGGCTCAAGCTCATCCTCCGTGGCAAGCGCCTGGGCTTCACCCTGGCCGAGATCCGCGAGACCTTCAATCTCTATGACGAAGCCCATGGCGAGTCCCAGCAACTGCGCTATTACCTCTCGGTGCTGGAAGAAAAGCGCCAGCACCTGATCCGCCAGCGGGCAGACCTGGAAGAGACCCTGCGGGAACTGGATCAGTCCTATGCCCATTGCGAGCAGTTGCTGGCACAGCAGGAGCAGCGCAAGGCAAAAGACCAGAATGCCGCCGCCCGCCGACCGACACGTCGCGATCCGACGGCCGCCACCCAGCAGGACTCTGTGGCGAACTGACGCCGGGAAGCCCTCCCGGCCCACCGGCAACGGCACCGCGCCCGGTGCCGCCCCCCCTTTTCCGCCCTCATCTCGGCCAGATTTAACCTTTCCGTAAAATACTTACGCCCAAATATTGACGTTTACGTCAACGGAATTTAAGCTCCATCACAACCACCCAACACAGAGGGACTTTCCATGAGCCATTTCCCCACGCTGGACTTTGCCCTGGGCGAGGAAATCAACATGCTGCGGGATGCGGTGGCCGAGTTCGCCGCCGCCGAGATTGCCCCGCGGGCGGCGGATATCGACCGGGAGAACCAGTTCCCCCAGGATCTGTGGCCCAAGCTGGGTGAAATGGGCCTGCTGGGCATCACGGTAGGCGAGGAATACGGCGGCACCGGTATGGGGTATCTGGCCCACATGGTGGCCATGGAGGAGATCTCCCGGGCCTCGGCCTCGGTGGCCCTGTCCTACGGCGCCCATTCCAACCTGTGCGTGAACCAGATCAAGCTCAACGGCACCGAGGCGCAAAAGCGCAAGTACCTGCCCAAACTGATGACCGGCGAGCATGTGGGCGCCCTGGCCATGTCCGAGCCGGGCGCCGGTTCCGACGTGGTCGGCATGCGCCTGCGGGCACGCAAGGAAGGCGACCGCTATATCCTCAACGGCAACAAGATGTGGATCACCAACGGCCCCGAGGCCAGCACCCTGGTGGTCTACGCCAAGACCGACCCCGATGCCGGCCCCCGGGGAATCACCGCCTTCATCGTGGAACGGGGCATGAAGGGCTTTTCCACCGCGCAGAAACTGGACAAGCTGGGCATGCGCGGTTCCAACACCTGCGAACTGATCTTCGAGGACTGCGAGATCCCGGCGGACCACATCCTGGGCAAGGAAGGCGAAGGGGTGAAGGTACTGATGTCCGGCCTGGATTATGAACGGGCGGTGCTGGCCGCCGGCCCCCTGGGGATCATGGCCGCCTGCATGGACGTGGTCATCCCCTACGTGCACGAACGCAAGCAGTTCGGCCAGGCCATCGGCGAATTCCAGCTCATGCAGGCCAAGCTGGCGGACATGTACACCAGCCTCAATGCCTCCCGGGCCTATGTCTATGCGGTGGGCCGGGCCTGCGACCGGGGCGAGACCACCCGCAAGGATGCCGCCGGCGCCATCCTCTTTGCCGCCGAAAAGGCCACCTGGATGGCCCTTGAGGCGATCCAGTGCCTGGGCGGCAACGGCTATATCAACGAATACCCCACCGGGCGCCTGCTGCGGGATGCCAAGCTCTACGAGATCGGCGCCGGCACCTCGGAGATCCGGCGCATGCTGATCGGCCGCGAACTGTTCAAGGAAACCCGCTGAACCTGCTTCAGCCCATCGTCGGGGACGCCAGCACAGGGGAGTCAGGGACCATCATGAACGTCATCAAGAGCAAGATCGACACCCGATCCGGGGAGTTTGCCGCCAACCAGGCCGCCATGGGCGCTCTGGTGGAAGATCTGCGATCCCGGGTGGCCCGCATCACCCAGGGGGGCAGCGAACGGGCCCGGGACCGGCATCTGTCCCGGGGCAAGCTGCTGCCTCGGGAACGCATCCAGGTCCTGCTGGACCCAGGCTCCCCGTTCCTGGAACTGTCCCAACTGGCGGCCCTGGGGATGTACGACGATGAAGTGCCGTCCGCCGGCCTCATCGCCGGTATCGGCCGGGTCTGCGGCCAGGAGTGCATGATCGTGGCCAATGACGCCACGGTGAAGGGCGGCACCTATTACCCCATGACCCTCAAGAAGCATCTGCGGGCCCAGGAGATCGCCCGGCAGAACCGGTTGCCCTGCATCTATCTGGTGGACTCCGGCGGTGCCAACCTGCCCAGCCAGGACGAGGTCTTTCCGGACCGGGATCACTTCGGTCGCATCTTCTACAACCAGGCCGTGATGTCCTCCCAGGGCATTCCCCAGATCGCGGTGGTGATGGGTTCCTGTACCGCCGGCGGCGCCTACGTGCCCGCCATGGCCGAGGAAAGCATCATCGTCAAGGAACAGGGCACCATCTTCCTGGCCGGGCCGCCGCTGGTGAAGGCGGCCACCGGGGAGGTGGTCAGCGCCGAGGAACTGGGCGGGGCCGATGTGCATTCCCGCGTCTCCGGGGTCACGGACCATTACGCCCTCAACGACGCCCATGCCCTGGGGCTGGCGCGCCGCAGCGTCGGTCGCCTCAATCGCTGCAAGCGGGTGGACATGGACATTCGCCCCACCCGCCCCCCCCTGTACGATCCGGCCGAGATCGGCGGCATCATCCCCGCCGACAGCCGCAAGCCCTACGACGTGCGCGAGGTGATCGCCCGCATCGTCGACGGCTCCGAGCTGGACGAATTCAAGGCCCTCTACGGCACCACCCTGGTCTGCGGCTTTGCCCATATCCACGGTTACCCGGTGGGCATCGTCGCCAACAACGGGGTGCTGTTTTCCGAATCGGCCCTCAAGGGCGCCCATTTCATCGAGCTGTGCAGCCAGCGGGGCATTCCCCTGGTATTTTTGCAGAACATCACCGGCTTCATGGTGGGACGCAAGTACGAGTCCGGCGGCATCGCCAAGGACGGCGCCAAGATGGTCACCGCCGTCGCCTGCGCCCAGGTACCCAAGTTCACCGTCCTGATCGGCGGCAGTTTCGGCGCCGGCAACTACGGCATGTGCGGCCGCGCCTATTCGCCCCGCTTCCTGTGGATGTGGCCCAATGCCCGCATCTCCGTCATGGGCGGCGAACAGGCGGCCAACGTGATGGCCCAGGTGAAGCGGGATACCCTGGAACGTCGCGGCGAAACCTGGACCCGCGACGAAGAGGAACGGTTCAAGACCCCCATCCGCGAGCAGTACGAACGCCAGGGCCACCCCTATTACGCCACCGCCCGGCTCTGGGATGACGGCGTCATTGATCCGGCGGATACCCGCATGGTGCTGGGGCTGGGTATTTCCGCCAGCCTGAATGCCCCCATCCGCGAGACCCGCTTCGGCCTGTTCCGCATGTAGTCGCAAGGAGCCCTTTCATGCCCGACACCTCAGCCCTGACCTGCGAGATCCGGGACGACATCGCCTGGATCACCCTCAACCGTCCCGAGCGGCACAACGCCTTCGACGACGCCCTGATCCGGGACCTCACCGAGGCCCTGCGCCGGGTATCGGCGTCGCCGGCGGTACGCGCCGTGGTGCTGGCAGGCGCCGGCAAAAGTTTTTCCGCCGGCGCCGACATCGGCTGGATGAAGCGCATGGCCCACTACACCGAGGCGGAAAACCTGGCGGATGCCCAGGCCCTGGGGGATCTCATGGATACCCTCTATCGCATGGACCCGCCGACCATCGCCCGGGTCCATGGCGCCGCCCTGGGCGGCGGCGTGGGCCTGGTGGCCGCCTGCGATCTGGCCCTGGCCACGGAGCAGGCCCATTTCTGCCTCTCGGAGGTTCGCCTCGGCCTGATCCCGGCCACCATTTCCCCCTACGTGATCGAGGCCATGGGGGCACGCCAGGCCCGGCGCTACTTCATCACCGCGGAGCGCATCGATGCCCGGGAGGCCGCGCGCATCGGCCTGATCCATCAGGTGCTGGCGGACGAGGCCGCCCTGGATGCACAGATCCTCCAGACCCTGAACCAGATCCGTCGCAACGGCCCCGAGGCCATGGCCGCCGCCAAGGCCCTGGTCCGGGACGTGAGCCATCGCCCCATCGACGCCGCCCTGGTGACCGAGACCGCCGGGCGCATCGCCCGCATCCGGGCCGGTCGGGAAGCCCAGGAGGGCCTGGGTGCCTTCCTGGAAAAACGGCAGCCCGCCTGGTGCCCCTCCGACCCGGCCTGATGGCCCCCAACCGCAGGGAATCGAGCATGTTCCACAAGATACTGATTGCCAACCGGGGCGAGATCGCCTGCCGCATTGCCCGTACCTGCCGCGAGTTGGGGATTCGTACCGTGGCCGTCTATTCGGAGGCGGACCGGGAGGCCATGCACGTCAAGGCCTGCGACGAGGCCTGGCCCATCGGCCCGGCACCGGCCCGAGATAGCTACCTGAACATCCCCCGCATCCTGGAGGCGGCCCGACGCAGCGGCGCCCAGGCGATCCATCCCGGCTATGGGTTTTTGTCCGAGAACGCCGATTTTGCCCGCGCCTGCGACGAGGCCGGCATCGTTTTCATCGGTCCCCCGGTGGGGGCCATCGAGGCCATGGGCTCCAAGAGTGCCGCCAAGGCGATCATGGAAGCCGCCGGCGTGCCCCTGGTGCCGGGGTATCACGGCGACGATCAGTCCCCTGCCCTGCTGGCCGACGTGGCCGCACGGATCGGCTATCCGGTCCTGATCAAGGCCTCCGCCGGCGGCGGCGGCAAGGGGATGCGACGGGTGGATGATCCGGACCGGTTTCGCGAGGCCCTGGAAGCGGCCCGGCGCGAGGCCCGCTCCGCCTTCGGCGATGACCGGGTGCTGGTGGAAAAATACCTGCTCCAACCCCGCCACGTGGAAGTCCAGGTCTTTGCGGACAGCCAGGGCCGGGTGGTCCACCTGTTCGAACGGGACTGCTCGGTGCAACGGCGACATCAGAAAGTCATCGAGGAAGCGCCCGCCCCCGGCCTGGATCAGGCGCGTCGGCACCAGCTGGGCGAAGCGGCCATTGCCGCCGCCCGCGCCATCGGCTACGTGGGCGCCGGCACCGTGGAATTCATCATGGACAGTCGCGGCGAATTCTATTTCATGGAAATGAACACCCGCCTGCAGGTGGAGCACCCGGTCACCGAGATGATCACCGGCCAGGACCTGGTGGCCTGGCAACTGCGGGTGGCCGCCGGTCACCCTCTGCCCTGCGAACAGGCTGACCTGGCCATCCGGGGGCATGCCTTCGAGGCCCGCATCTATGCCGAGGACGCAGATCGGGATTTCCTGCCCGCCACCGGCACCATCGGCCACCTGCGCACCCCGCCGTCGAGCCGGCACGTGCGCATCGATACCGGCGTACAGGAAGGCGACGAGATCAGCGTTCACTACGACCCCATGATCGCCAAGCTGGTGGTCTGGGATCAGGACCGGGAGACCGCCCTGCGCCGCCTGGCCACGGCCCTGGAGTCCTTCATCGTCGTGGGCACCACCACCAATGTGGGTTTTTTGTCCCGCCTGGCCCGCCATCCGGCCTTTGCCGAGGCACGGATCGATACCGGCTTCATCGACACCCACCGGGCCGACCTGCTGCCGCCGGTACCACCGATCAATGACGGACAGCTCTGTGCCGCCACCCTGCATGAACTGCTTCGAGTGGAGCAGGCGGCCCGGGAGCGAGCGCGTCAGTCCGGCGACATCACCTCCCCATGGCATGCCACCACCGGCTGGCGCCTGAACACCGACAGCCACCGCACCCTGCACTTTTTCGACTCGGCCCGAGACCGGGATCTCAAGGTGGTGGCCCACTATCTGGACACGGGCTTTCGCCTGGACCTGGGACAGGGTGAACACTGGGTCCAGGGCGATCTGCAGCCCGATGGTCGCCTGCGCATGCAGGTGGACGGCGTGCATCAGGATGCCTGGGTGTTGCAGGAAGGACGCCGTCTGAGTGTCTTCATGGCGGGTCACACCCGTGACCTGGTGATCCATGATCCCCTGGCGGCGGGCATGGACGACGAGATCCAGGAAGGCAGCCTGATGGCCCCCATGCCGGGCCTGGTGGTCGCCGTCCATGTGAAGCCGGGTGACGTGGTACGGGAAGGCGATCCCCTCATGGTGCTGGAGGCCATGAAGATGGAGTATCAGATCAGCGCCCTCACCGACGGCATCGTCGACAGCGTGAACTACAGCGAAGGCGAACAGGTGACCGAAGGCGCCCAGCTCCTGACCATTCGCCAGGGAGAATGACCCATGGCACCCATCACGACCCCCTATTATCTGGAAGACCTGAGTCCCGGCATGTGCTTCGAGACCGAGGCCACCACCATGACCGAGGCGGACATCATCCGCTTCGGTCGGGAATTCGACCCCCAGCCCCACCACGTGGACCCGGAGGCCGCCCGTCACACCCTGTTCGGCGGTCTGGTGGCCAGTGGCTGGCACACCATCGGCGTGATGACCGCCCTGGCGGTGCGCTCCGGCATGCCCCTGGCGGAAGGCCAGATCGGCGTGGGGGTGGAAGGCATTCGCTTCGCCAAGCCGGTTCGCCCCGGTGATCGCATCCGACTGCATCTGAAGATCCTGGAGGCCCGCCCACGGGAATCCCGGCCCGGCTGGGGGGTGGTGAGGGTGCAGTGGACCGGCATCAACCAGTATGACGAAGTGGTGGTCGAACTCCAGCCCAGCGTGCTGGTGCGCGCCCGCGACGGGGAGATCGCCCGATGAACCTGTCCGGATCGTCAGTGCGTCTGGTGGAGGTTGGTCCCCGGGACGGCCTGCAGAACGAACCGGGCACCATTCCCACGGCCGTCAAACTGAGCCTCATCGAGCGCCTGGCCGACGCGGGCCTGACCTGGATCGAGGCCACCGCCTTCGTTTCCCCAAAATGGGTGCCCCAGATGGCGGACCATGGAGAGATCATGACCGCCCTGGCACCCCGACCCGGGGTGCGCTATCCGGTCCTCGCGCCGAACCTCAAGGGTCTGGAGGCCGCCGTGGCCGCGGGCGCCAGGGACGTGGCGGTCTTTGCCGCGGCCTCGGAAAGTTTTTCCCGCAAGAACATCAACTGCGGCATCGACGACAGTCTGGACCGTTTTGCCCCGGTGATGGAACGGGCCAGGGCGCTGGACATCCCGGTACGGGGCTACGTCTCCTGCACCCTGGGCTGTCCCTATGAGGGCGAGATCCCGCCGGAGGCCGTGGCCCGGGTGGCGGCGCGCCTCCATGCCATGGGCTGCCATGAGATCTCTCTGGGAGACACCATCGGCACCGGCACCCCCCTCAAGGCCCGTCGCATGGTGGAGCGGGTGGCCGAGGTCGTGCCCATGGCGCAGCTGGCGGCCCATTTCCATGACACCTACGGCCAGGCCCTGGCCAATCTCTACGCCGTCATGGAACTGGGCATCCGCACCATCGACACCTCGGTGGCGGGCCTGGGGGGCTGCCCCTATGCCCGGGGCGCCTCGGGCAATGTGGCCACCGAGGACGTGGTCTACATGCTGCACGGCATGGGTATCGACACCGGGGTGGACCTGGCGACCCTGGTGGAAACAGCCCACTGGATCTGCGGACAGTTGGGACGGCCCGTGAACTCGCGAGTGGCCCGCGCCATGGCGCCTTGTGATATCTGAAGACTGGTCAGCCGGCGCGCTCCCACCCGCCCTGAATGATCCGGATCCGACCGGCCGCCAGGTTCTCCATCACGTTGCGACCCATCACGAAAAAGCGTTCGCCGAAGATCAGTGACGGGTTCAGCGCCCCGGACTCGCCCCGGGCCTCACGGCCCGTGTGCTTGCGGCGCCATTGCAGCGCCTGCTCGCTGATATCCTCCATGAACAGGGGACGCAGTCCGATCGTCTCCAGCCGCGCTTTCAGGGTTGCCAGGTCCGGCAGATGGCTGTGCCGGGGCAGGTCCGCCCAGGGCACGGGTAACTGCAACGCCCCCTCCCCCGACCCTGCCACCACTTCATGGATCAGCAGTCGCCCGCCGGGACGCAGCACCCGGACGATCTCATCCAGTGCTTGCGGCAGGTCCGGCACGTTCAGGAACACATGCTGTGCCCAGACCGCATCAAAGGTGGCCATGGCAAAGGGCAGGCATTGGGCATCGCCGTGAACAAAATCAGTCCTGGCGGCCAGCCCGGTGGCGCGACTGAGCCACCGGCCGGTGGACACGAAATCCGGCGTGATATCCAGGCCGGTGACCCGCAGCCCATGGTCATGGGCCAGCAGACGGGTCGTGCCCCCGGTGCCGCAGCCCAGATCCAGCACCCGCTCAGCTTGGGAAAAACCCGCCCGGTCCGCCAGCCGACGACTGGCCGCCCGTCCGCCCACATGAAGTTGATCGATGGCGGCGACATCATCGCAGGCGAGTCGATCCGGGTTCAGCCCAGCCTGGATCAGGGCTTGACGCAGGATCTGTTCAAGCCCCGACGGGGCGTAGCGTGAGGCAAGGGAGCCGGCAGGGTCCGGTGGTTGCAAGTCCATCTCTATCAAATCCATTACGAAAAAAGGGGAGCCGTTCGGCTCCCCGAAGGATGGCCCGCGATCAGAATCGCGTCTGCAAATTGAGGCTCACCGCGTTGACGCTGTCCCGGTCGGGCAGCAGATCGGCGGTATCGGCAAAGCCGTAGGTGGCCCAAAGACGAGTGGACTGGGTGACATGGTAGTGGAGCTGGATATCACCGAATACCACATCCTCGGACTGGTTCAGATCCCGTGCCAGACCGTCATACTGCACCCAACCGGCGGCCAGCTTGAGCTGCCAGCTGTCGCTGGGACTGAAAGTGCCACGGACCGCAATCAGATGACGGTCGAAGTCCCGTCGAACTCCCTCGAACTCCCTGGCTCCCTTCCCCAGCCCGGACATGCTCAGGGCGTCGATCCGGGTGGCGGTGGCATCGTGGCGGGGGCTGCTGTGAATCAGGCTGGAGAAGCTGTCGAACCCGGGCTCGATCAGAGAGCCATTGAGGTTGAAGAAATACTGACCTTCCAGCTTGAAGGCGGGGGTGACGTCAAAACCGCCGCGCACAAATCCTGCGTAGGTGTCATTGGTGAACAGGGCATCCCCACCGCCCAGATAGTGGGCACCGGCCGTCAGTTCCACCTCGCCCACCTTGCCCTGGACCCAGGGGGAGATCAGGGTGCCGCCGCGCACGTTGTAGAACCGATCCGATTCGTAGTCCCCTGTGGCATCCTTCTCATCATCCCCCAGGTAGTAGCCCAGCAGCGCCCCCCAGGCCCAGCCGCTGTTGCGGCCGGTCAGGCCGGTATAGAGCAGGTAACCGTCGTCCTTGTTGTCATCCAGGGTCTTCTTGCGACGCTGGTCCGCGCCCACCAGGAAGGTCACCCCGTCGGCCACCGGCCCCAGCAGGATGATGCGGTCACGTCGGTCGTCCGCCACGGTGATGCCGAAGTTCCAGTTGGCAATCTGCCGGCCCGCCCGGAGCTGCCAGCCCTCCCCCAGAGGCACACTGACATAGCCGTAGTCCAGGGTCACGGTGCGGTGATCCCGGCCGTCGGTGAAGGGTTGGTTCTGCTGAAGATCTTTCAGATCACCCGAAGTGTCCCCCCGCCAGGTGTCGTTGATCAGATTGACGCCCGCATGCACGCTCACCCCGTCCTGGATGCGGATGTCCGTGCGCAGACGCAGACGCTGCTCAAAACCGTTCTGGTTGCCCCCGGTGGCCATACTGCGATCAAAACCGCGCACATCGATGTCGCCATTGAACTTGTATTCCACGGCCTGGGCGCCGGGCACGGCCAGAAGGCCGGCCAACGCAAGGTGGCTGGGTCTGATACCCATCATTGACTCCTCCCATCACTTTCTTTGGTGGTGATTCTTGTCTGGGTGCTCCGGTCGCAAGACGCCGGGCACCGACTAAAACTAGATTACGTTTACGGTAACGTCAATATTTATTTTCCTTGACGTAAACGGTAACCTTGAGACCCAATCAGCATTGCACCACCCACAAGGTCCGCGGAGAGACATCATGGCGACTCAGGCTGAAATCCTTTGGCAACCGGGAACACGTGAACTGAAGGAGAGCGGGATGGCCCGCTACCAGGCCTGGCTGGCGCAGACAGGCTACGGCCATTTCCCGGACTACCCGGCGCTGCACCGCTGGTCCGTGGAACACCTGGAGGCCTTCTGGGAGAGCATCTGGCGCTTCACCCAGGTTCGCGCCAGTCGGCCTTACGAGCATGTCCTTGACCACCCCGCCATGCCCGGTACCCGGTGGTTTCCGGGGGCACGGCTGAATTTTGCCCAGAACCTGTTGCGCCACGTCATCGACCAGCCCGATGACCGGGAAGTGATCACGGAAGTCAGCGAATCCCGCCCTGCCCTACGGCTGAGCCGGGCCGGACTGCTGGCACGGGTGGCCGCCCTGCAGGCCGCGCTCAAATCCCAGGGGGTCGAACCGGGGGACCGGGTGGCCGGCGTGGTGGCCAATACCCATGAGGCCCTGGTGGGGATGCTGGCGGCCACCGGCATGGGGGCCATCTGGAGTTCCGCTTCTCCCGACTTCGGCACCGCGGCGATTCTGGATCGCTTCGGCCAGATCGAACCCAAGGTGCTCCTGGCCGCCAACGGCTACCGGTATAACGGCAAGTGCTTTGATCGCAGGCAGCAGAACCTGGATCTGGCCGCGGGCCTGCCGACCCTGGCCGGCGTGATTTCCCTGCCCATCGTGCCGGAGCTGGGCCACCCGGAGGATGACCGTTTCCTGAGCTGGGAGGAGATCATGGCCGTCCATGCCGACGCCGAACCGGTGTTCGTGCAGGGGCCGCCGGATCAGCCGGTCTATATCCTGTATTCATCCGGCACCACCGGCGTGCCCAAATGCATCGTTCACGGCGCTGCCGGCATGCTGCTCAACCACAGCAAGGAACTGCTGCTGCACGGGGACATCGGTCCCGATGACTGCTTTTTCTATTTCACCACCACTGGCTGGATGATGTGGAACTGGCTCGCGTCCGGCCTGCTGACCGGCGCCAGACTGGTGCTGTTCGACGGCTCGCCCGGCCACCCCGACATGAACCGGCTGTGGGATCTGACGGCCGAGGAAGGCGTCACCCACTTCGGCACCAGCGCCCGGTTCCTGGGCAACTGCCGCAAGCTGGAACTCATTCCCGGCAGAAGCCATGATCTGTCCGCCCTGCGGGTGATCTTCTCCACCGGCTCCCCCTTGCTGGCGGAGGACTTCGACTGGGTCTATCACGGTGTCAAGAAGGATCTGATGCTGGCCTCCATCTCCGGCGGCACGGACATTTGCGGCTGCTTTGTCGGCGGCAGCCCTCTGCTGCCGGTGCGCCGGGGCGAGATTCAGTGCGCACAACTGGGGGTGGATGCCCATGCCTTTCTCTCGGACGGCAGTGATGCCGGCCCGGAACGGGGGGAACTGGTCTGCCTCAAGCCCCTGCCCTGCATGCCGGTGGGATTCTGGAACGATCCCGACGGCAGTCGTTACCGGAGTGCCTATTTCGAACAGTTCCCCGGCGTCTGGGCCCACGGGGACTTCATCCAGTTCACCACCCACGGCGGCGCCATCATTCACGGCCGCTCCGATGCCACCCTCAACCCCGGCGGCGTCCGGATCGGCACCGCGGAGATCTACCGCCAGGTGGAGACCATTCCGGAAATCCTGGACAGCCTGGTAGTGGGGGCGCCGGACCCGGAGGGGGACGTGCAAGTCATTCTGTTCGTGGTCATGGCCCCGGATCAGCCCCTGACAGCGGAACTGGAACGGACCATCCGCACCCGCATCCGCACCAACGCCAGTCCTCGACACGTCCCGGCACGGATCCTGGCCGTACCCCAGATCCCCTACACACGCAGCGGCAAGAAGGTGGAACTGGCGGTGGCAAGGATGTTTCAGGGCGCGGAGATGAGGGAAAACACCGGCGCCCTGGCCAACCCGGAGGCGCTGGAACAAATGGCAGACGTGCTGCGGGAGGCCCGGTTACTGGCCTGACCCTCGGATCACATGCGCTCACCGATGGGGACGACCGGCCGCCCGCACCCTGGGCGAAGCAATCGCCGCCCGGATCGGGGGCTGACCCGCCCCGGGATGGCCATGTCAACGCCCGAACAATCCCCTGAGCATCTGGCCGCCCTGTCCCATCGGATCCTCCCGGATCATGCCCTCGCGCTCGGCCATCAGATCGAACAGGCCGGCCACGGTCTGGTCGTTCACATAGGTATCGAGATCGAAATCCCGCAGCGCCGATATCCCCGGCAGACGGGTGCCGATATGGTCGATGAGACTGGACAGGGCCTGGGTGGCGCCGGTCTCCCGCAGGGCGTGGCGGGTTTCGGGCAACAGGGCCTGGGCGACCCGTTCCCCTTGGCGATCCCGCAGATGACGGGTCGCGCCGTCAGCAGACCCCAGAATCGGTTGCACATCCTCAAAACGCAGGTCCCGGACGGCTTCCGCCAGGATGGGGCGTGCCGCCGGCGCGGCCCGTTCCGCCGCCGCATTGATGGCGGTCTCCAGATCATCCAGTTGCTGCGAGAGGCCCAGACCACTCAACAGCCCCTGGGCATCCTTCAAGATACCCGGCAACGGAATCCGGATCCCGGGGTTGTCCAGGAATCCACCCTGTTGCCCGGCCGTGGAAACCGCATGGTCGCTGCTGGTGTTGAGCAGATCCCTGAGGCCCGCCTCCTGTCCCGATGCCGGGGCCTGGGCATCACTGGCCGGCAAGGCACGGCGAAGACGTTCACCCCAGTCGGTCTGGGCGTGGATTGGCAGACACAGGGACAGCAGCAGGGCTGCGATCACCCCCTGAGGTTGGATTTTCAACATCGAACATCTCCCATCTGTTGTGGTCCCGGCGATAATGCCGTCACAAGGATTCGGCCGGAATACCACGAAAGTATAGTGGCACTGCAGAGCAAGCACCGACCCCGTGTCATTCCCGCGCAGGCGGGAATCCAGAGGAAGACTGTCGAATCTCCAGACTCCCGCTTTCGCGGGATGTCAAGGCAATCGGAAGGCCACCCGAGTTCAGACATGTACCGGACAACCCGCTGAAACTAGGAACCGGCCGGCAATTCATGCACACTATGTAATGTT
This sequence comes from Ectothiorhodospira shaposhnikovii, assembly GCF_022227765.1. Taxonomy (GTDB): domain Bacteria; phylum Pseudomonadota; class Gammaproteobacteria; order Ectothiorhodospirales; family Ectothiorhodospiraceae; genus Ectothiorhodospira. Next base: position 51,054 of record NZ_JAJMLZ010000010.1, read on the forward strand.
ATTGTGCCCAGGCATCTCCAGCCGACGAAGATGTCCCGGGGCCCGTTCCGATGTATCCACTCATTCCCGGAGAGACCATGCCTGCCAGAACACGTATGATCCTGATCGCCGCGGCGGCCTTCGTGGCCATCGTCTTCTTCCAGCCCCTGCTGACCTTCCTCGGCGGGATACTTGTGATCGCGGTGGCGGCCACCCTGATCTTCCGCGACCTGCCGCAGGATACCCAGGACATGATCGAAGGCCACATCAATGGCTGGATCGGTCGTGCCCGCAGTGGTTTCTGGCCGTCCGACAGCAGTGCCCCTCGGCGCGGCAGCACGTCGGCCCGCGCCCGGGTGATCGAGGCGGAACTGGATGATGATGACTACGAGGAGGAAGCCCCGGCACCCAAGCCCAAGCCCCGCGCTCGCCGTCCCCGTGCCAAGAAGACCCCCTCGGCCTCCGGCAGCAACACGTCTTCCTGATTCCGCCTCACGGAAGCCACCTTGTGGGGGCAGGCCTGCCCGCGAGCCGCGGTGCCACTGGAAACACCGCTCTCGCCGGCAAGGCCGGCTCCCACAGGGGAGATGCAGACAACACCTACCCGGCTTCCGGGTTGCCGGTCACGTTTTCCCCTTGCCGCGTCCGGCATTTCGCTCCTCCCCCATCACCAGCAAACCCGCATTGCCGCCGGTGGCCGTGGTATTCACCGTCAGTACCCGCTCGGTGGCGAAACGCAGCAGATAGTGGGGGCCGCCGGCCTTGAAACCGGTCCCCGACAGCCCCTCGCCGCCGAAGGGCTGGCTGCCCACCACCGCCCCCACCATATCCCGATTGACGTAGGTATTCCCTACCCGCGCCTGACGGGCCAGCCGGTGGACAACGGCATCGATCCGGCTATGAATTCCCAGCGTCAGACCATAGCCGGTGGCATTGATCTGACGGATCAACCCGTCCAGTTCACCGGTACGCCAGCGCAGCACATGCAGCATGGGACCAAACACCTCCCCCGGCAACTCATCCAGCCGCTCCAGCCGATACAGGCTCGGGATCATGAAACTGCCCCGCTCACAGCCGCCCGACAGACGGGCACGGTGAAGCAGCCGATCCTTGCGCCTCATCTCCTCGTCATGGGCCTGCAGAGCCGCCAGGGCCCGGTCGTCGATCACCGGTCCCACATCGGTGGAGAGCCAGTGGGGATCTCCCACCACCAGGGTGTCCATGGCGCCCTTGAGCATCTCCAGCAGGGGTTCGGCCACCGTCTCCTGCACGCACAACACCCGCAGCGCCGAACAGCGCTGACCGGCACTGAAGAAAGCCGAACGCAGGATGTCCGTCACCACCTGCTCATGCAGGGCGGTGGCATCCACCACCATGGCATTGATGCCGCCGGTTTCCGCGATCAGGGGGACGATGGGGCCATGCTCCCGGGCCGCCAGCCCCCGGTGAATCAGACGGGCGGTCTCGGTGGAGCCGGTGAAGGCCACCCCGGCGATGCGCGGATCGGCCACCAATCGGGGGCCGATCTCCTCTCCCCGACCGGGCAGACAGTGCAGCACGTTCACCGGCACGCCGGCCTGATGCATGAGTTGCGTGGCCCGCACCGCCACCAGGCTGGCCTGTTCCGCCGGCTTGGCGATCACCCCGTTACCCGCCGCCAGGGCGGCGGTCACCTGGCCGGTGAAGATGGCCAGGGGGAAATTCCAGGGGCTGATGCATAGAAACACCCCCCGGCCCCGCAGGGTAAGTTCATTGCGCTCCCCGGTGACCCCGGGCAGGGACAGGGGCCGGATGAACCGTTCCCGGACCTGGGCGGCATAATAGCGGCAGAAATCCACCGCCTCGCGCACCTCGGCCTGGGCATCCCGCAGGGTCTTGCCCGCCTCTTCCACACACAGGACCATAAGCTCCGCCGTGTGCTGCTCCAGCAGATCGGCCACCCGGTCCAGGATCGCCGCCCGCTGGGCCGGCGGGCGTTCATCCCAGGCCGTCCAGGCCTGATGAGCGGCCGCCAGGGCCGTCTCCAGATCCTCGTCACCGGCCCAGGTGACGCGGCCGACTTCCCGCCCCCGATCGGAGGGCGCGTAGACCCCATGTCCATGGCCGGTCCTGAGCCGCCCGCCGCAGAGGGGGCCACCGTTCCAGGGGGCACGCGCCCCGATGCGGTTCATGTCCGCCGCCAGCTTCCGCAGGGTCTGGCGGTCGGCAAAGTCCAGGCCCCGGCTGTTGCGTCTGGAGGGGGCATAGAGGGCGCCGGGCAGGGGGATGCGTGGATGGCGCCAGGTACCGTAACCCTTGAGGGTGGTCACCGGATCGGTGATGAGCTGTTCCAGATGTTCCTCGTGCAGGCGATGAACAAAGGACGAGTTGGCGCCGTTTTCCAGCATGCGCCGCACCAGATAGGGCAGCAAGGTCTCGTGACTGCCCACCGGGGCATAGATCCGGCAATGGCGGCGACTCTGGCCGGACCGTTCCACCAGTTGCCCGTAGAGCCCCTCCCCCATACCGTGGAGACGCTGGAATTCGTATTCCCTGTCGCCGGCCATCTCCATCACCGCCGCCACCGTCTGGGCATTGTGGGTGGCGAACTGGGGGTAGAGGTGGGGACTGTCCTGGAGCAGGCGGCGGGCACAGGCCAGATAGGACACGTCGGTGGCCGCCTTGCGGGTGAAGACCGGATAATCGTTCAATCCCTGCTGCTGGCTGTCCTTGATCTCCGTGTCCCAGTAGGCGCCTTTCACCAGTCGCACCATGACGGTACGACGATGCCGGGCGGCCTGCCGCTCCAGCCAGCCCAGCACGGCCCAGGCCCGTTTCTGATAGGCCTGCACGGCCATGCCCAGGCCATCCCAGCCGTTGAGGTCCGCATCGGCGATCAGGGCCTCCATCACGTCCAGGGAGAGATCCAGGCGCCAGGATTCCTCGGCATCGATGCACAGGGAGATACCCTGATCCCGGGCCAGCCGGCACAGCTCCAGGATACGGGGCAGAAGCCGGCATTGCAGACGGCTTTCCTGGCCGGGTTCGTAGCGGGCATCCAGGGCGGAGAGTTTCACCGAAATGCCCGGTCGTTCCCGCAATGGAGCGCGCAGGTCCACCGCCTCGCCGATGCGTTGAATGGCCTGCCGGTAGGCCTCGAAATAGCGCCGGGCATCCTCCTCGGTGCGGGCCGACTCCCCCAGCATGTCGTAGGAATGGCAATAGCCCTCCTGCTCCCGGGGACGTGCCCGTTTCAGGGCCTCGTCGATGGTGCGCCCCAGCACGAAGGCATCGCCCAGCATGGCCATGGCGCGGCGCACGGCGGAACGGACCAGGGGAGCACCGGCCCGGGCCAGCAGACGATGGACCGTTCCCCCCAGCCAGTGGCGGCGATCCTCGGTGTCGATGATGCGCTCGCTGATCCACAGTCCCCAGGTGGCGGCATTGACGAAAAAGGGCCGGTCCTTGCCCAGGTGGGCATCCCAGTGGGCGGCAGAGAGCTTGTCCTGGATCAGCTGGTCCGCGGTGGCCTTGTCCGGCACCCGCAGCAGGGCCTCGGCCAGACACATGAGGGCAATGCCCTCTTCCGAGGAAAGGTCGTATTCATGCAGCAGCGCCCCGATGCCGGACTGGTGTTCCTGGGCCTTGATCATGCCCCGCACCAGCCCCCGGGCCAGGAAACGCACGCGGGTCGCCGCCTCTTCCTCCTGGGAGGCATGGGACAGCAGGGCCTTGACCGCCTCCGCTTCATCCATGCGGCAGGCCAGCATGATGGACTCGCGATCCTGGATGGACAGCGCGTCGAGGTCCGGGTACACGTATCGGCTCATGTTCTTGTTGTCCTGTGGCAAATGCACGCCATGTCGGCGGGGCGTCCGCGGCTGGCCCCGACGGGGTGTCCTTCTTAGAATAGCCGCTCGCATCGGGATCGTTCCACGATCCTGCCCTGTCCTTCTCAACGGGAGTCCGTGATGCAAGAAACCCTGACCACCGCCACCTGGTTCTGGCTGCTGGTGCCCATGCCCCTGCTGGTGTTGCTGTCGCTCGTCAGCCTGCTGCGCCACAGCCTGGGGAGGCACGGGTGATGACCGGTAGCGTGGAAATCAACTTCGCCCTGCTGGCGACCCTCATCGTCTATCTGATCCTGATGATCCTGGTGGGCCTGCTGGCCTACCGGGTGACCAGCAATCTGTCGGACTACATCCTGGGCGGACGACGGCTGGGCGCGGGCACGGCCGCCCTCTCGGCCGGGGCCTCGGACATGAGCGGCTGGCTGCTGCTGGGCCTGCCGGGAGCAGTCTACGCGGCTGGCATGAACCAGCTCTGGATCGCGGTCGGGCTGACCATCGGCGCCTATCTGAACTGGCAGTTCGTGGCCGAGCGCCTGCGGCGGTTCACCGCCGCCGCCCGGGACTCGATCACCATTCCGGCCTATTTCGAGAACCGTTTCCGGGACGAGACCTCGGCCCTGCGGGTGGTGTCGGCCCTGGTGATCCTGGTGTTCTTCACCTTCTACACCTCCGCCGGCCTGGTGGCCGCCGGCACCCTGTTCGAGGGGACATTCGGCATCGACTATGAGCTGGCCCTGGCCATCGGCGCCGCGGTGATCCTGGTCTATACCCTGCTGGGGGGCTTTCTGGCGGTGAGCTGGACCGACTTCATCCAGGGCATCCTGATGTTCGTGGCCCTGGTCCTGGTACCCGTCATCACCATCATGAACCTGGGCGGCTGGACCGAGACCAGCCAGATGGTGGCGCAGCTCAATCCCGGCGCCCTGGATGCCTTTCACGATATCACCCTGTTCGGCATCATTTCCCTGATGGCCTGGGGCCTGGGTTACTTCGGGCAACCCCATGTACTGGCCCGGTTCATGGCCATTCGCAGTCCCGGCGACATTCCCCTGGCCCGCTTCATCGGCATCACCTGGATGGTGGTGGCCCTGTTCGGCGCCATGCTCACGGGCTTTGCCGGGATTGCCTATTTCGGCGAAGCGGGACTGGCGAACCCGGAGACGGTGTTCATCCTGCTGATTCAGGCCCTGTTCAATCCTTGGGTGGCCGGATGCCTGATCGCGGCGGTGCTGGCGGCCATCATGAGCACCATCGACTCCCAGCTGCTGGTGTCCTCGTCGGCCCTGTCCGAGGACTTTTACAAGCGCTTCTTCCGCCCCGCTGCCTCGGATACGGAATTGGTCTGGATCGGCCGGGGCACGGTGCTGGGCATCGGCGTGCTGGCCACGTTGCTGGCGCTGAATCCGGATGCCGCGGTGCTGGATCTGGTGTCCTATGCCTGGGCGGGCTTTGGCGCGGCCTTCGGGCCGGTCATCATCCTGTCGGTGTTCTGGCGCGGCATGAACCGCAACGGCGCCCTGGCGGGGATCGTCACCGGCGCGCTCACGGTACTGATCTGGGAACGTTACGAGGGCGGCCTGTTCGACATGTACGAGATCCTGCCGGGCTTCATCCTGGCCACCCTGGCCATCTTCCTGTTCAGTCGGGTGGGCAAGGGCCCGACCGAGGACATGAAACGGGAGTTCGACGCGGTGCAACGGGCGCAACGGGAAGGCTGACGCCGGCCCTGACCGAACCCGGCGGCAGGTCACGTAGGCTGCGTGACCTGCCGCCGGATTGCCGCCATCACCCCAGCCAGCGCCGGGCCACCCTGGCGCCCTCCTCCATGTCCGTCACATAGGTCAGGCGCCCCGCCTCCTTGCGTACCCCGGCCCGGCGCAGCTTGACGATCAGGCGGGCCTTCATGCCCACGAAGATGAGGGCGATCCCCTTCTGACGCAGATCGGTGATCAGGCTCTGCAAGGCCACCAGGGCGGTGCCGTCCATGCTGGGGACATCCCGCATGTCCAGCATGACCACCTTCACGCCGGGGTCCACCAGCCGCAGGGAAGACATGGCCTTCTCCGCGGCACCGAAGAACAGGGGACCGTTGACGTCATAAAGGGCCACCGCCGCCGGCAGTGAGCGGGTATCCGGATGACGGTCCGTCTGCACCCGGTCGGAGTGGGTGATCAGGGACATGCGATGAATGAACAGGGCCGCCGCCAGCCCCATGCCCACGGCCACCGCCAGCACCATGTCGAACAGCACCGTCAGGCCGAAGCAGATCAGCAGGATGGCCACATCGGGCCTGGGAGCGGAGCGGATCGTGCGGGCAAACAGGTGGGCCTCGCTCATGTTCCAGGCCACCACGAACAGCAGCGCGGCCAGGGCCGCCATGGGGACATGGCCCAGCACGCCGGCCAGGCCCACCACCGCGATCAGCACCACCAGGGCATGGACCACGGCGGCAATGGGGGATCGGGCCCCGCTGCGGATGTTGGTGGCGGTCCGGGCGATGGCACCGGTGGCGGTGATGCCGCCGAAGAAGGGTGCCACCACGTTGCCCAGGCCCTGCCCGATCAATTCCGAGTTGGGATCATGGCGGGTTCGGCTCAGCCCATCCGCGACCACGGCGCAGAGCAGGGATTCGATCGCGCCCAGCATGGCAATGGCAAAGGCCGGCCCCAGCAATGCCCGGATCAGATCGAAATTCAGCTGCAACGGTTGCCCGTCGGGACCGGGGAGATGCCACGGGAGGGCGAAGGCGGGGGGAATGGGCGGAATCCCCTGCCCCGACTCCCCCCGGTATTCCCAGGTGAAACGGGAGGCAATGGTATCCACGGCCCCACCGCCCAGCCAGTGATTGAGGGCCCATGTGGCCAGGGCCGCCGCCACCAGTGCCACCAGGGGTGCGGGCACGGGAACCTTGAGACGTCCCCAGAAGACGAGGATCAGCAGGGTGAAGATGCCCACCCCCAACTCCATCGGGTTGATGCTGGGGAAGGCGGACACGATGCTCCCCAGGTTGGCCAGATAGTGCTCTCCCAGATGATCCACGGTCAGCCCCAGAAAATCCGGCAACTGCAGGGTGGCGATCACCACGGCGATGCCGGCGGTGAACCCCAGTACCACCGGATAGGGCACGAACTGGATCAGGGCACCCATGCGGGTCAACCCCAGGGCAATCAGGATCAGTCCGGCCATCACGGTGGCCACCAGCAAGCCGCCCAGACCGTACTGCTGCACCACCGGGATGAGGATCACCACGAAGGCCGCCGTGGGCCCGGAGACGTTGAAACGGGAGCCTCCGGTGAGGGCGATGATGGCCCCCGCCACGATGGCCGTGTACAGGCCATGTTGGGGCGGCACCCCCACGGCGATGGCCAGCGCCATGGCCAGGGGCACCGCGACAATACCAATGGTCAGGCCGGCCATCACATCCTTGCGCAGGTCGGCCAGACCGTAGCCTTCCTTCCAGGCGGCCCGAAGCCCCATGAACAGACCGGGCATGCGGCCGGACCAGGGGGAATTGTGCATGAATGACACTCCTCAAAGGTGCTGACGGTTCGACGACGGCAAGGGGATGGCAGACAGCTGCCCGGGGCAGACCACGGCCTGTGCCTGATGCAAGGTGACGGGAGTCGTGGCAGATATTGCCAAACGGAATGATGGTATCACTTCTGACACAAATCAGGGGATTCACGCGTCACGGTCTTGCCCTGGCGAGCCGTAAACGGTGAACATCCGGAACTGGGCATCCAGAATCATGGAGCAAGGCATGGCAAAGGCATTCCATTCTTCAGGCAACGGACGGACCCTGGCCCTCTGGGTGGTGGCGCTGGTGTCCCTGGCGGCCATTCTGACCGCCCTCTGGCAACTTCATGCCGGTACCCGGGGGCTCGAGATACGTCAGATTCAGGTGGATGGCGTACCCATGACCCTATATCTGCCGGCCCGGGAGGCTCCCGCCCCGGTCGCGGTCATTGCCCACGGCTTTGCCGGCTCACGGCAGATGATGCAGCCCCTGGCCATCACCCTGGCCCGCAACGGGTACATCGCCCTGACCTTCGACTTCCCCGGTCACGGCGCCAATACCCAGCCCTTCGTCGCCGATCTGCTGGACGAGGACAAGCGTCGCGGCCTGCTGGGCGGAGCGCTGGAGACCGCGGTGACCACGGGCCTGGCCCTGCCCCGTTCGGATGGACGCCTGGCGTTGCTGGGGCACTCCATGGCCGGGGACATCATACTCATGCACATGCATGAACACCCCGACCGGGTCCGGGCCGCCGTGCTGCTCTCCCCCTACATCTCGGGCGCCTTTCCCATGGAGACACTGAACAACCTGTTGTTCGTGTTCGGCGGGCTCGAACCCGCCGGCCTCCATCAGGCCGCCCTGGCGGCTTTTGCCCCGTTGACGGATACCCCCGAGACGGGCGTCACCTACGGCAACATGGCGGACGGCTCGGCCCGGCGCCTGGCTCTGGCCGGCGGGGTGGAACACATTGGCGTGCTCTACGCGCGGGACATGCTGCGGGAGTCCCTGGCGTGGCTGAACGCCAGCGTCAGCCCGGCGGGTGCAAGCCACGACGGTGATCTGGACCGGCGCGGCCCCTGGCTGGGCCTGCTGTTTTTGGGCATCATCGCCCTGGCCTGGCCCCTCTCCCGCCTGCTGCCCCGGGTGGCGGTCCCGTCGGTGGGTCTGGGCCTGCCCCGTCGGCAATTGCTGAAAATCCTCTGGTTACCGGCCCTGCTCACGCCCCTGCTGCTCTGGCCCGTGCCCGTGGGGCTGTTGCCCCTGTTGCTGGTGGACTACCTGGCCCTGCATTTTGCCGTCTATGGCCTGCTCTGCTGGGGCCTGCTGGGATGGTCGGCCCGTCGCCACCGGGAATCCGCCGGGGCCACCATCCGCTGGCAGGCCCTGGCTCCGGCCGTGCTGCTGGCGGCCGGCTATCTCACCCTGGCCATCGGCATCCCCGTTCATCTCTATGTCACCGGCTATCTGCCCGGACCGGAGCGGGCGCTGATCCTGCCGCTGGTGTTTCTGGGCATGCTCCTGTTCTTCTCCGCCGACGAATGGATGACCCGAGGGTCTGAAGCGGCCCGCGGGGCCTATGCCCTGACCAAGGTCTTTCTATTCCTGTCCCTGATCCTGGCCGTGGCCCTGCGGCTGGAGACCTTGTTCTTCCTGATCATCATCCTGCCGGCGATCCTGGTGTGTCTCACCGTCTACGGCCTGCTCAGCGGGTGGATATATCGCGCCACGGGGCACCCCTGGGTGGGCGCGACGGCGGTGGCCCTGGCCCTGGCCTGGGGCATGAGCGTGACCTTCCCCCTGGTGGGGGCATAAGATGAAGCGGGACAACCAAGAGGACAACCAATGACAAAGAGAATCGTCACCCTGACCCTGAATCCGGCCGTGGATGCCTCATGCGCCACCGACAAGGTCAGGCCGGTCCACAAGATCCGCACCACCAACGAGCGCATGGACCCGGGCGGCGGCGGCATCAACGTGGCCCGGGTGGTCAACGAGCTTGGCGGGCAGAGTTTCGCCGTCTATCTGGCCGGTGGACGGTCCGGTGACGTGCTCGACGAACTGGTGGCCGATGCCGGGGTCATGGCTCACCGGGTCCACACCCGCGAAACCACCCGGGTCAGCCACGTGGTCTACGAACAGAGTTCAGGACAGGAATTCCGCTTCACCCCGGAAGGTCCCACGGTGCAGCCGGCCGAGTGGAAGGCCGCCCTGGATTTCATCGAACTGCTGGACTTCGACTACGTGATCGCCAGCGGCAGTATCCCGCGGGGGACACCGGAAGATGTCTACGCCCGTCTGTCGGTGATGACCAAGCGACGCGGTGCCCGGATGGTCCTGGATACCTCCGGACCGGCACTGGCGGCCGCGTTGGAAGAAGGCGTTTACCTGGCCAAGCCCAGCCGGGGTGAGTTTGCCGCGCTGATGGGACGGGATCTGGAAGACCCCAGGGAACTGGAAGCAGCGGCCCGGGAGATCGTGGCCGATGGAGGCGTCGAGATCCTGACGGTAACGCTGGGGCATGATGGCGCCCTGCTGGCCACCCGGGACGGCATCGCCTGGCTCAAGACACCGGAAGTGACCGCCAAGAGCGCCGTCGGTGCCGGTGACAGCTTCGTGGCCGGCATGACCCACGGCCTTTCCACCGGTGAAAGCATCTCCCGGGCCTTCGCCCTGGGCGTGGCGGCGGGAACGGCCACGGTGCTCACCTCGGGTACCGAACTGTGCCACAAGTCCGACGTGATGCACTTCTGGGAAATGCTGACGCAGCAGGAGTAGGTGCATGATCCCATGCCTGCCTTTCTCTTTCGGCTCAGTCCTGCATCGCCACCTCGTCCACCAGGGCATCCAGCGCCGCCGGATCGGGCAATGCCAGATAATCCACCAGATGCTCGCTGCTGATGCTCCATTCCGCATAGGTCATCAGGGAGGCATCCACCGCCGTGGCAAAACGCAGGGCCAGTTTGAGAATGACGACCAGATCCGGCACGTCTTCATGGAGGGTTCCCAGATGCGTGATCTGGTCCACCGCATACTGCTGGTCGATGGCGTGGACCACCGCCGGGGGAATATGCCAGCGCTGGGTGATCAGCGCCCCCACCCGGGGATGCTGCACACCGAACAAGCGCATCTCCTCCGGCAACAGTGCCGACCATCCCTTCGTCGGCGCCGCCTTGACCAGGGCGACATACTCATCGCCCATCAGACTGCACAGGGCTGGAATCCCCACCATGTGGAACAACCCCAAAAGATGGGCCTCGTCCACCAGATCCGGGCGCTTGATCACCCGTGCCGCCCGGGCCGCCGACTCCGCCACATGGACCCCGCGTTTCCAGAAGGCCGCCATGCCGGGATACTGAGCCATGGCATTGCGCAGTGCGACGGTACGGACAATGGCGTAAACCCGGTTAAAACCCAGCAACATCACCGCCTGCTGAATGGAACTGATCTCCCGGGCCCGTCGAAACAGGGGGGAATTGACGATCTGCAACACGCCGCCGGCGATACTGGCATCACCGGCGATATGCCGGGCGACCCGCCCCAGGTCGGGATCCTCCCTTCTGGACTCCGCCACCACCACTCGCAGCACCTCCGGTTGGGGAGGGATGACCAGCTTGTCGACGATGTCGTGTTCTTCAACCTGCATGGATCCAGTATCCTGTCGGGCACAAGCGCGATAGCTTCCTTTCGCGGAGAGTAATCCATTGACAGCCGATTGCGTAGTCGCATGAACAGCACCAAGCAGGAAGACCCCCATGGCCTGATCCGCGACCAGGGCATGATTACCCGCTGTGCCCTGGAAGTCATCGACGCCATCCGTGTGCAGCGCGGCCGACCCCTGCAGTCCCGGGACCGAATGGCCCTGAAACTGCTGACCCCGCGCAATGCCGCCCTGATGATGAAGGAAAACCGTCGACATCTGGCCTGTCGTCAGGTGAGTTTCGAGATCCTTACCGATGACGTGGGCCTGGGTGCCTATCGCCTCCTCCCCGTCGGCGTGCATGTGCTCAATCCGGAACGGGGCTGGTGGAACGATGACTACGGCGTCCGCCGTTTCCTGTGGAACCTGTATCTGGGGGAAGATCCCATCGAAGGCATGCAACGCATCCTGGAGCGCCTGTTCAAGGTATCCCCCCAGGGCCTTCGCACCCTCTCCGGCAACCTGGACATGCACCAGGCGGAACAGGACATTGAGGCCACCGTCCGCCCCGACCTGAATCTTTACATCCGCCGTCACAAGGGCAGCGTGGAAACCTCCCTGCGCAGGCTCAACCAGGCCCAGGCCCTCCACCGGATCAAGGACCTGGGAATCGACACCCACGGACAGGGCCGCATGGCCCTGGTGTTCGGCAGCAACCGACGCTATGCGGTGAGTTTTGCGGTGGAGAGGGCTTGATACCGGCGCCCATCAAGGGGCATCATCCCCGGTCAAACGGGTTCGTGACACCGGAGTGTCATGGACCCGGTGCACAATTCATCCACTGCAACATGATCCTGTCTCGGACCCCGGTCCGATCCGCCTTTTTTCTCACATCTTTCCCAGTTTGATTCGAGGCCTATGAGCAAAGTCCTGATTATCGGCGCCGGCGGCGTTGGCGGAGTTGTCACCCACAAATGCGCGCAGCATCCGGAGGTCTTCACGGAGATCTGTCTGGCCAGCCGCAACGAGGCCAAGTGCCGCGCCATCGCGGCCCAGCTGGACCGTCCCATCCAGACCGCCCAGGTGGACGCGGACGACGTGGAGGCCCTGGTGGCCCTGATCGAGTCCTTCAAGCCTGATGTCCTCATCCATGTGGCCCTGCCCTACCAGGACCTGACCATCATGGAAGCCTGCCTGCGCACCGGCACCCCCTACCTGGATACCGCCAACTACGAACACCCCGACGAGGCCAAGTTCGAGTACAAGGAGCAGTGGGCGTTCCAGGACCGCTACGCCAAGGCCAACCTCATGGCTACCCTGGGCTGCGGCTTCGATCCGGGGATGACCAACATCTACTGCGCCTGGGGTCAGAAGAACCTGTTCGACGAAATCCACCGCATCGACATCCTGGATGCCAACGGCGGCGACCACGGCTACCCGTTCGCCACCAACTTCAACCCCGAGATCAACATCCGCGAGATCACCGCCAACGGCCGCTATTGGGAGGAAGGCGAGTGGAAGGAAACCGCTCCCCTGGCGGAAAAGCGGGTGTTCGACTTCGACGGCATCGGTCCCAAGGATATCTACCTGCTCTACCATGAGGAGCTGGAGTCCCTGTGCCGCAACATCAAGGGTCTCAAGCGCATCCGTTTCTGGATGACCTTCTCCGAAAAGTACATCACCCACCTGAAGGTGCTGGAGAACGTGGGCATGACCTCCATCGAGCCCATCCGCTTCGAAGGCAAGGAGATCATCCCCCTGCAGTTCCTCAAGGCCATCCTGCCCGACCCGGCTTCCCTGGGGCCTCGCACCAAGGGCAAGACCAACATCGGCGTGATCCTGGACGGCATCAAGGACGGCAAGCGGCGCAAGGTCTACATCTACAACATCTGCGACCACGAGGCCTGCTACCGGGAAGTGCAGTCCCAGGCCATTTCCTACACCACCGGCGTGCCCGCCGTCACCGGCGCCATGCTCATGGTACAGGGCATCTGGCAGGGTGCCGGCGTGTTCAACGTGGAGCAGCTGGACCCGGATCCGTTCATGGAGCGCATCGGCGACATGGGCCTGCCCTGGCAGATGGTGGAACTGGATCCCGACAGCGATCCCCTGGCCTGATCGCCCATGGACAAGACGACCCCTCCCTTTTTTGACGTCCATGCCTGCCCATCACCCGCCTTCGTGGTGGACGACGCCCTGCTGCGCAAGAACCTGGCCCTGCTCAAGCAGGTCCAGGCCGACAGCGGCTGTCGCATCCTGCTGGCCCTGAAGGGCTTCGCCATGTGGGATACCTTCCCCATGGTCCGGGAATACCTGGTGGGCACCACCGCCAGCGGCCAGGACGAGGCCCGCCTGGGGGCGGAGAAGTTCGGTGGGGAGGTGCATGTGTACTCCCCCGCCTTCACCGACGAGGAGATGAAGGTGGTGGTGCAATATGCCGACCACATCAGCTTCAACTCCCCCACCCAGTGGCAGCGTTTTCGCACGCAGGTGGCCGGGGCGGCCCGGCACATCTCCTGCGGCATCCGGGTGAATCCGGAGTATTCCGAAGGCAAGGTGGCCCTCTACGACCCCTGCGCCCCCGGCTCCCGCCTGGGGACCCGGTCGGTGGATCTGGCCGGGGTGGACCTGACGGGCCTGGAAGGCCTGCATTTCCACACCCTGTGCGAGCAGAACAGTGATGCCCTGGAGCACACCCTGGAGGCTTTCGAGGCCCGGTTCGGGCAATACATCCCGGGCCGACGGTGGATCAACTTCGGCGGCGGTCACCACATCACCCGGGACGACTATGACGTGGAACGGCTGATCCGCCTGATCCGGGATTTCCGTGCCCGTCATCCGGGGGTGACGGTCTACCTAGAGCCGGGCGAGGCCATCGCCCTGCGCACCGGCTACTTGGTGTGCACGGTGCTGGACATCGTGCAGAACGCCGGTCCCATCGCCATCCTGGACACCTCCGCCACCGCCCACATGCCGGACGTGCTGGAGATGCCCTATCGACCGGAGATCATCGGCGCGGGCATGCCGGGGGAGAAGACCTTCACCTATCGTCTGGGTGGCTCCACCTGTCTGGCCGGCGACATCGTCGGGGAGTATTCCTTCGACCGTCCCCTGGAGATCGGACAACGTCTGGTATTCACCGACATGGCCCACTACACCATGGTCAAGACCACCACCTTCAACGGCATCCGCCTGCCCGCCATCTGCCGGGTGGAAGAGGATACCCGGGCCGTGAGGACAGTGAAGACCTTCGGCTACGAAGACTACATGCGTCGACTGAGCTGACGGATTCTCCGGGACGACAGGAACCCGGACACGCCGAAACCAGAAAGACAGGCACGAAAAAGGGCGGGATATCCCGCCCTTTTTTCATACTACTTCCCTTTTCACCCCATCATGCCGCCGGGGGCTGCTCGTAGGTACCTTCCAGACGGTCTTCCAGCTCCTCGCCGGCACGGCGCAGCGCCTCCAGGGTCTCCTCGTCGGGCTGCCAGTAGTTGCGCTCCGAAGCCTCCAGCAAACGATTGGCCATCTTGGCCGAGGCAGTGGGGTTGAGGGCGGCCAGACGCTCGCGCATCTCCGGATCCAGCATGAAGGTCTCGGACAGCTTCTGGTAGACCCAGGGCTGCACCTGACCGGTGGTGGCGGACCATCCCATGGTATTGGTGATATGCACCTCGATCTGGCGCACGCCCTCATAGCCATGCTTGAGGGCCCCTTCATACCATTTGGGATTGAGCATCCGGGTTCGGGTTTCCAGGGCGACCTGTTCCGACAGGGTGCGGACGGTCCCGTCACCCTTGGTCTGGTCACCGATGTATACCGGGGTATCCTGGCCGCCCCGGGCCTGACGCACTGCCCGGCTGATACCGCCCAGGGTATCGAAGTAATTGTCCACCGTGGTGATGCCCAGCTCCACCGAATCCAGGTTCTGGTAGGTGAGCTGTACGTCCGCCAGCATGCTCTTGAGCAGGGCGTCCTGCTTCACCGGACGGCCGGACAGGCCGTAGGCAAAGCCCTTGCGCTGGGTGTAAGTGTCGGCCAGTTCGTCCTCGTCGTTCCAGCGGCCGTTCTCCACCAGGTTGTTGACGTTGGAGCCGTAGGCACCATCGGCGTTGCCGTAGACCCGCAGGGCGGCGGTTTCCAGATCGCAGCCGTGCTTCTCCTGGTAGGCCAGGGCATGGGCACGGACGAAGTTCTGATCCAGCGGTTCATCGGCGCTGGCGGCCAGGAAGGTGGCCTCGGCCAGCAGCTTGATCTGCAGCGGCAGCAGGTCGCGGAAGATGCCCGACAGGGTGATCACCACGTCGACCCGGGGACGCCCCAGCTCCTCCAGGGGAATCAGGGTGGCGCCAGCCAGGCGACCATAATTGTCGAACCGGGGTCTGGCACCCACCAGGGCCAGGGCCTGACCGATCTGGCTGCCCTCGGTCTTGAGGTTGTCACTGCCCCACAGCACCAGGGCGATGGACTCCGGCAGCGGGTTGCCTTCTTCCACATGGCGGGCCAGCAGGCGTTCCGCCTGGCGGGCGCCATCCTTGAGGGCATAGGCACTGGGGATCCGGAAGGGATCGAAGCCGTGCAGGTTGCGGCCGGTGGGCAGCACCTCGGGGGTACGCATGACGTCACCGCCCGGGGCCGGGCGCAGGTAGCGTCCGTCCAGGGCCTTGAGGATGCCTTCCAGCTCAGTTTCCTGGGCCAGCAGATGGTCGGCATTGGCCAATTCACGCAGACGCTCCAGGGTGGCGTCGTCCACCTGGGCGCCGGTCTGCTTCACCGCCTTGTCGGCGGAACCGGTGCGGACCAGTGCCTCGATCAGGTCACGGTCGGGCCGACTCTCGTCGGTGGCCTCGGCCATGGACAGGAGCATGTCCACCCGCTCCTCTTCGGACAGGGGCTGCCCCACCACGTGCAGGCCGTGGGGAATGAGGGTGTACTCCAGTTCCAGGATCTGTTCGTTCAGCTTGAGGATCTGCGTGTCCGCATCCCCGGCATCGGAGACATCCCACAGGGGCTCGGCCTTGCACAGCTCCAGCTCGGCGGCCTGGGACTGGATCAGGGCCGCCAGTTCCTCCCTCTGATGGGCCTGCTCGGGCTCCAGACCGCGCCAGCGCTCCAGGGAGCTCTTCAGGTCCAGCAAGCCGCGATACAGCCCCGCATGGGCCACCGGCGGGGTCAGGTAGCTGATCAGGGTGGCACCGGCGCGGCGCTTGGCAATGGCCCCTTCCGAGGGGTTGTTGGAAGCGTACAGGTACAGGTTGGGCAGATCGCCGATGAGACGGTCCGGCCAGCAGGTGCCGGACATGCCCACCTGCTTGCCGGGCATGAACTCCAGGGCGCCGTGGGTACCGAAATGCAGCACCGCGTGAGCCTTGAAATCCTCCCGCAGGTAGCGATAGAAGGCGGAGAAGGCATGGGTGGGGGCAAAGCCGTGCTCGAACAGCAGGCGCATGGGGTCGCCTTCGTAGCCGAAGGACGGCTGCACGGCCACCAGCACGTTGCCGAACTGCCGTCCCTGGACCAGGATGGAGCTGCCGTTGCTGAGCAGCTTGCCCGGCGCGGCGCCCCACTGGGATTCGATCTGCTTGAGCCAGCGCTCCCGGCGCACGTGCTCTTCGGCGGGGATCAGGGTATGGACGTTGGCATCGGAGCCGTACTGCTCCCGGTTGCCGTTGATCACCGCCTCGCGCAGGGCGTCGGCGTTCTCGGGCAAATCCACCTGGTACCCTTCCGCCTTCATGGCCTTGAGGGTATTGAAGAGGGATTCGAACACCGCCAGGTAGGCGGCGGTGCCGGTATTGCCCGCATTGGGCGGGAAGTTGAACAGGACGATGGCCACCTTGCGCTGGGCGCGCTCGGAGCGGCGCAACGCCACCAGCTTGCGCACCCGGGCCACCAGCATGGCGGTACGCTCCTTGCAGGTGGACATGTCCTGCGGGTTCTCGATCTGGCTGAAGGTGCAGGGGGTGTCGCAACCCTGGCAGACCGCCCCTTCACCACCAGGACGTCCCCCATAGACCATGGGCACGGTGCTGCCGTCCAGCTCCGGGATGGCCACCATGATGGTACTTTCCACCGGCAACAGGCCGCGGTCCGAGTTGCCCCACTGGTCCAGGGTCTGGAATTCCACCGGATGGGCGGCCACATAGGGCACGTCCAGCTTGGACAGGATCTCCTCGGCGGCGCGGGCATCGTTGTAGGCAGGACCGCCCACCAGGGAAAAACCGGTCAGGGACACCACGGCATCCACCGTGGGACGGCCATCCTTCATGAAGAACTTTTCGATGGCGGGACGGGAGTCCAGGCCGGAGGCGAAGGCCGGCACCACCTGCATGCCTTCCTCTTCCAGGCTGCGGATGACCGGATCGTAGTGGCCGGCATTACCCGCCAGGACATAGGAGCGCAGCACCAATACCCCGACCCGACCCTTGGCATTCTTGTCGGACCAGCGGACCGGCAGATCCTGCAGACGGTCGGAGATGCGCGGTTTCATGTCCGGGTGATAGATGCCGGTCTCGGGATATTCCACCGGCATGGAGGACGGCACCTTGCCCTTGAGGGCGGCGCGAGGGCCGGAGGCATAGCGGTCGACGAGGAAGCGAATCATGTTGCTCATGTTCTCTTCCGAACCGCCCAGCCAGTACTGCAGGGTGAGGAAATAGGCGCGGACGTCCTGGGCGGTGCCCGGGATGAAGCGCAGAAGCTGGGGAATGCGCCGCAGCATCTTCATCTGCTGGGCGCCGGCGGTCCCGCCGGATTCCTTGTCCTTGTTGCCCCGCAGGCGCTTGAGCAGGGTCATGGGGCCGCTGCTGGGCTTGGACATGTCGAAGCTGCCCATGTGGGTCAGCTTGGTCACATCGGCGGCGGACATGGCGCAGACCAAGGCATCGCAGTTGTCACGGCGGGCTTCCAGGGCCGGCACGATGGGCTTGTACTGGTCTTCCAGGAACAGCATGGTGGCGATAATGATGTCCGCCTTCTCGATGTCCGACCGGCAGGCCTCCAGGGCCTCCTGGTCGCCCTGCCACTCGGAGGCGGCATGCAGGCTCAGCGTCAGGCCCGGCAGGTCTTTCTGGAGCTTGATCCGTGCCCGGTCCGTGGCACTGGCCAGATGAGTGTCCATGGTCACGATGACAACCCGGACGGGAGTATGATCAACTGTGGACTTGGGCTTTGTTGCCATGATGCTCTTGGTGCCTGTTGATAGATTGGGCCGGGTGAGGCGGTCGGACGAATTCACCCTGGAATGCGTGTCAAATTAGATCGCCCTGCCCCGGGTGTCAACCAAGCTAGACAACAACCCGGGGTATAGTTGAGCTTTATCGTGTTGTCAGTTCAAGTGGAGACCTGTCTTGAAAGGAATTACCCGAACCTTCCTCACCGGCCTGGCGGCCATTCTGCCACTCCTGGTCACCATCGTCCTGCTGTTATGGCTGGGCAACACCCTGGAAAACCTGCTGGGCGCGGTACTGCAGTGGGTATTGCCCGACATTCTCTATTTCCCGGGCCTGGGGCTCGTCACCGGACTGGGCCTGATCTTCGTGCTGGGACTCCTGATGCGGGCCTATGTGGTGCAGGGGATCTTCAACTGGGTGGAAGGCTGGATGCAGCGCATCCCGGTGGTGAAGACCATTCACGGCACGGTGCGGGACGTGACCCGGCTCTTTTCCAGCGACATCCAGAAGCGCTTCGGTGAGGCGGTGCTGGTCACCCTGCCGGGGCTGGAAGGCAAGCTGGTGGGATTCGTCACCCGGGAGGATTTTACCGGACTGCCCGACAACCTGGGCGGCAAAGGGATGATCGCCGTCTACCTGCCCATGAGCTATCAGATCGGCGGCTACACCCTGATGTTGCCGCGGGAGCGGGTGGAACCGCTGGATCTGTCCCTGGAAGATGCCATGCGCTATACCCTCACCGCCGGTGTCTCCGCCCACAAGAACGATGACTGATCCTGCACACTCCCGCTGCCGGCGCTATCTCAAGGTGCCCTGGAACCCGTCCTGGAACACCCTCAGGGCAGCCACCCCAAGGCCTTCCGCCAGACGGGTGAACAGATCCTGGCGCCGGGTGAAGTCCACGATCCGCTCCTCGCCGACCACCTCCCGGGCGACATAACCGGCACTGCCCAGGCCGTCGATCAGACCCAGCTCAACGCCTTCCTCGCCGGTCCAGATCAGGCCGGTGAAGAGGCGGGGATCATCCGCCAGCCGATCGCCACGACCGGTCTTCACCGCCTCCACGAATTGCATGTGGATGCGATCCAGCATGGCCTGGACATGGGCCTTTTCATCCGCCTGCACGGGCATGAAGGGATCCAGCAGCCCCTTGTTGCCGCCCGCCGTCATCAGACGGCGTTCGATGCCGAGGCGGTCGATGGCGTCCACAAAGCCGAAGCTGTCCATGCGCACCCCGATGGAACCGATGATGCTGGCCCTGTCGGCATAGATCCGGTCCGCGGAAACGGCCACATAGTAGCCACCGGAAGCCCCCACATCGGAGATCACCGCATAGAGCGGGATATCGGGATGCTGCTCCCGCAGGTGCCGGATGGCGTCATTGATGTAACCGGCCTGTACCGGACTGCCGCCCGGGCTGTTGATGCGCAGGATCACCGCCACGGTATTGCGGTTCTCGAAGGCGGCCCGCAAGCCCCTCACCACCAGGTCGGCACTGGCGGCACTCCCCTCGGCAATGATGCCCTGGACATCCACCAGGGCGGTGTGGGGCGCCTTGCGATCCGCGTCCCGGCCCGGCATGGAGTCCATCACCGCAAACAGGATGAAGAAGAGATAGGCAAAGCCCAGCAGTTTGAAAAAGATGCCCCAGCGGCGGGCGGCGCGACGCTCCTTGACGCCCGCCAGGGCAATCTCGCGCAGCGCCTCCCGCTCCCAATTCTCCGGGGCGGAACGGCGCTGGCCGTCATCGGGATCCATTGAAGCATTCATCGGTTGAAGTATCCTTGATTGCACATGATGTTTTCGACCACAGGCCCTATGAGGACCACCCCTGGCACCGGCGTTTCAGCCACTCCGGCAATTGCGCCACCCCTTCCAGCAGGCCCCTGGGCGCATGGGATTGCAGTTCCCGGGCGGAATGGACACCGGAGGTGACACCCAGGGCGTCGGTACCGGCATTGCGGGCCATCAGCAGATCGTGAGTGCTGTCGCCGATCATCAATGTCCGCGCCGGCATGACGCCCAGCTCGTCCATGATGCCCAGCAACATCTGGGGATGGGGCTTGGAGAGTGTCTCGTCCGCGCAACGGGTCGTCAGAAAGCGAGGCCCCAGGCCCGTTTCCTCCAGCACCCGATCCAGTCCCATCCGTGACTTGCCGGTGGCCACGGCACACCAGTATCCCTGTCCACGCAGGTCATCCAGCAGTTCCGGCACACCCGCAAACAGGGGCATGGGGGTGTCGTCGGTGAACAGGAACCGTTCCCGATAGGCCTGGGTGAAGGCATGGAACAGATCCTCGTCCGCGTCCGGATAGAGCTGCAGGATGGCTTCCCGCATGCCCAGGCCGATCACGTGACGCAGACGCTGTTCCGGCAACGGGGCAATACCCAGGACCTCGATGGTGGACTGCATACAGGTCACAATGCGCGCCACCGAATCCATCAGGGTGCCGTCCCAGTCGAAGACCAGCAGTTGATAGGGGTTTTCAGATGTCACGGGGAAAAGACCTCAATCCAGCGATGCAAGCCGCTTCAGCACCTGCGCCAGCTCCGGTTCCAGCGGGGCTTCGACGGCATAGGTGCGGCCGCTGCCCGGCAGCGTGAAATGCAGGGCACGGGCATGCAGAAATTGGCGCCTGAGCCCCAGTGTCTTCAACCGGCGATTGAACTCGAAATCACCGTAGTGCCGATCGCCCGCCACCGGATGTCCCTCATGGGCGGCGTGCACACGGATCTGATGGGTTCGCCCCGTGCCGATACGGATATCCATCAGGGTGGCTTGGTCAAAACGCCGCACCGGGATGAACAGGCTGTCCGCGTCACGGCCCTCCTCCTCATCCACCTGTACCAGACGGATGCCACCGCGACGGACATTACGGGCCAGACCCGCGTTCACCCGACGCTCCCCCCCCGGCCACCGCCCCGCCAGCAGGGCCAGGTAGATCTTGTCGATCCCACCGCCACGCAGAAGTTCATGAAAGGCCAGCAACGCCTGGCGGTTGCGGGCCAGAACCAGGCAGCCGCTGGTCTCCCGGTCAAGGCGATGGGCCAGTTCCAGGAAGGGCTCGCCACGGCCCATCTTGCGCAAGGCCTCGATGACCCCCAAGGCCACGCCACTGCCCCCATGCACCGGCAGACCGGCGGGCTTGTTGATCACCAGCAGGTCGTCGTCTTCCAGCAGCACCGACCGTTCCAGCAGATCCACCAGCCCCGGGGGTAGCGGCCGGTCGTCCTGACGCGGCTCACTGCGGCTGACCGGCGGAATCCTTACACTATCCCCGGTCACAACCCGGTAATCGGGCTTGGCGCGGCCCTTGTTGACTCGCACCTCACCCTTGCGCAGCAGCCGGTAGACCCGGGTACGAGGCACGCCCTTGAGATGGCGCAGGAGGAAATTGTCCAGGCGCTGTCCGGCATCGGCCGCGCTGACCTGGACGTGGACAACCGTCGAAGGGCTGGATTCGGGGCTTTTGGACATCATCGAATAATAACAGGTCACTCAAAGGTTTGATGGAATTTTACCGGATTGCTATCATGACGTGTCGCGCTGGGTTGACTCGGCAGATATCGGAGCGGCCCCCGCAGCCTCGTGGTTGCCGCAAACCCTCCCGAATCGCCCACCTCCCGCGACCGACAGAACACCAAACGGAGAATGCCTGCCCAGAGGGCATGTGTCGTTCCCCGTCATGGATATCCACGCTCTAGAAAAAAGATCCTTTTGAATATTCTGAGCGGTTTTTTGGACAATCTTGCCCCCACGCCCCCATGCCCTGCACATGCGGGCGTCGTGCTCCCATGGCTGTTCGCATGCGCCCTGATGATCGGCGGCGCGCGCCCCCTCCATGCAGCACCGCCGACGCCGTGTGACCGCCGGGGCGTGGCCGGGCATTGCACCCGAGACACACTTCATGAAACGAATCCTAGTCAATGCCACGCAGCCGGAAGAGCTGCGTGTGGCCATGGTGGACGGCCAGAAACTCTACGATCTGGACATCGAACTGCCTTCCCGCGAACAGAAAAAGGCCAACGTCTACAAGGGTGTCGTCACCCGCGTCGAACCCAGCCTTGAAGCCGCCTTCGTCAA
Organism: Ectothiorhodospira shaposhnikovii; assembly: GCF_022227765.1. GTDB lineage: Bacteria > Pseudomonadota > Gammaproteobacteria > Ectothiorhodospirales > Ectothiorhodospiraceae > Ectothiorhodospira. The sequence goes on from NZ_JAJMLZ010000010.1 coordinate 73,276, forward strand.
CTATGGTTCGGAGCGCCACGGCTTCCTGCCCTTCAAGGAAATTGCCCGCGGCTATCTGAACCAGCCCGACAGCCCCGAAGCCTCGCCGAAAACCTCCCTCAAGGAGGGCATGGAACTCATCGTCCAGGTGGAAAAAGAGGAACGGGGCAACAAGGGCGCCGCCCTGACCACCTTCGTCAGCCTGGCAGGGCGTTATCTGGTGCTCATGCCGAACAACCCCCGGGCCGGCGGCGTGTCACGCCGCATCGAGGGCGAGGAACGCAGCGAGATCCGCGAATCCCTGGCCCAGCTGGACGTCCCTCAGGGCATGGGCCTGATCGCCCGCACCGCCGGTGTCGGCCGCACCGTGGAAGAACTGCAGTGGGATCTGGAATACCTCAAGACCCTCTGGAACTCCATCGCCGAGGCTGCCGAAAGCCGCAAGGCCCCGTTCCTGATCTATCAGGAAAGCAACGTGATCATCCGTACCCTGCGGGATCACATGCGTAACGACATCGCCGAAGTCATCATCGATGATGCCAAGGTCTTCGGTCAGGCGCGGGATTTCGTCCAGCAGGTGATGCCCAACAGTCTGCGCAAGCTCAAGCTCTACGAAGATCATGTCCCCCTCTTCAACCGCTATCAGATCGAAAGCCAGATCGAAGCCGCTTTCCAGCGGGAGGTGACACTGCCCTCCGGCGGTGCCATCGTCATCGACCACACCGAGGCGCTGATCTCCATCGACGTCAACTCCGCCCGCGCCACCAAGGGCAGCGACATCGAGGAAACCGCCCTCAACACCAACCTGGAAGCCGCCGAGGAGATTGCCAGGCAACTGCGCCTGCGGGACTTGGGCGGCCTGATCGTCATCGATTTCATCGACATGGCCCCCAACAAGAACCAGCGCGAGGTGGAAAACCGTCTACGCTCGGCTCTGGAAATGGACCGGGCCAGGGTCCAGGTGGGACGCATCTCCCGCTTCGGCCTGCTGGAGATGTCCCGCCAGCGCCTACGTCCCTCCCTGGGGGAATCCAGCCAGATCGTCTGTCCCCGCTGCAATGGTCACGGCCATATCCGCAGCGTGGAGTCGCTGTCCCTGTCCGTGCTGCGACTGGTGGAAGAAGAGGCCATGAAGGAGAAAACCGGACGCGTGCTGGCTCACCTGCCGGTGGATGTGGCCACCTTCCTGCTGAACGAAAAAAGGGACGTGATCTCCACCATCGAGAGCCGTTACAAAGTGGACATCACCCTGGTGCCCACTCCCAACATGCTGACGCCCCATTTCACGGTACGGCGCATGCGCGGCGAGGAAGTGACGGAAGAACTCGAAGGCAAGAGCAGCTATCAGATCCTGACCGAAGATGAACCGGAACTGGTGAATCAGACCCGCAAGAGCCGGCTGGAGAAGGCGCTGGTGCAGACCATTGCCCCCTCGGCCCCGGTGCAACCGGACATGCAGCCCCGGGCTAGGCCACTCGCCCCTCAGGATCGCCGTGGTGTCTCTCCGGTGTCCCTGCCCGGCCTGTTCAGCCGCATCTGGAGCAGCCTGTTCTCCAATGAAGAGCGCCCGGTGGCGCCGCAGGCCACGCCACCTCGCCCGGCGCAACGCAGTCAACCTGTCCGCGGCTCTGAGTCACAGGGCGGCCAGGCCCACGGCGAACACGCTGACAGCGGCACGCCTCCCGCTCGGCGTGAGCGCCAGCCCCAGGAGAGTGATGCCGAGACGGGCAGGGGACGCTCTCGTCGCAACCCCCGTTCCCGCCGCGGTCGGGATACGGGCAACGATGAGCGCTCGCGCGGCAATGGCGGTCAGCGCCCGGAATCGTCCAGGCGCGTCGAAGAATCCGACGCCGGCAAAACCGTGGAATCCAGAGCGGCCGAGACACCATCGGCGGCCACCGTCGAGGAATCCCGCCCGAGCGAAACCACCCAGCCCCCAGCTCAGGAGCGTCGGGACCGGGACGGTGCCACCGGTAGCGGCACCCGCAGCCGGGGACGCCGTGGTGGGCGCCGTCGTCGCCGCGGCACAGGCTCGGGTGATGAGACGCGCGGCGCGGAAAACAATCGTCAGGGCGATGCTCAGACCACCACGGAGCCGACACAGGAAGGCCGCAAGGCGCCTTCCGACGGTGCGGAGCAACGTTCCGGAGAGGGTGAGGACAGCCGCGCCAGGGATCGGCGCCCGCGTCAGGCAGAAACCGGAGCGACCACGCCCAAAACAGAGCAACCCGGACAGGAATCCCCGGTAGCCGCCCCCCCCGCCGACCCTGACCACCGGCTGCCCCCGCCGCCGGCGGCCAAGCCCTTGGTCGTCTCGACGGAACCCCAGTCTGCCGGGCAACCGGCACCCAAGGTGGAGCCGGCCCGTGAGGCTGCCCAGCCCACCCAGGAGAAGGCGTCACCGGTAAAGGAGACCGCAGGGGAGAAGGATCTGCAGGCCGCCCCCTCGGCCAAGCCGGACGAGGGTGGCAAGGGCGTGGCGGAAGACGCCCGGGAACCCCGTCGCTCGGGTTCCGTCAAGGCCCAGAGACCGGCCGGCAATCGCCGCGGGGAAGGCCGACGCACGACGGCCGGCACCAGCAAGGAAGAGGCCGCCAGGACGGCGAAGGAACATGCCGGCACGGTCGCTACTGCCACCGCTCCGGAACCATCGGCCGCGACTGACAAATCCGCGCCCACCGACAAACCGGCGCCCGCCGGTCCGGTGAACAACGGCAAGGAAACACCGACGACGGACAGCGGCAAGGGCCAGGAAACGACGGATCGCTGACGGCGAGGCCCGATCCGCCACCCGGGCCGGGGGGACTACCCCCGGCCCTTCAACGGAAGATCGTGAGCCTGACAGAGGTGCAACAACAATCCTCTTGAAGCGTCTTCCACCATGTCCATGACCCGCTCAAAGCCGGTGGAACCACCATAGTAAGGGTCCGGCACCTCCCGCTCGGACCAGTGGTTGCCGAACTCCATGAACAGGGACAGACGCATGCCGGGACGCCCCTCGCCCATCAGGCGGACGTTCTCCAGATTGTCCCGGTCCATTACCATCACGTAATCAAACCGTTCCAGATCCGCGCGCTCGATGCGCCGAGCCCGTTGCCCGGACAGGTCAATCCCCCGAGCCTGGGCCGTGCGCCGCGCCCGCTCGTCCGGTGGCTCGCCCACGTGATAGGCATGGGTCCCCGCGGAATCCACATGAAGCAGATCCGCAAGACCGGCCTGTGCCACATGATGTTCGAAGACACCCTGAGCCATGGGGGATCGGCAAATATTCCCCATGCAAACGAACAGGACATTCACTTTCATCTTGAAATCTCCGTCAACAGGCCCGGATTGCCTGCGCCGCTGAAACCATTTCTTGATCATTCATCATCCATCCCGACACTCTCCAGGCACGTTGCCAGGGCGCATCGACGCAGGCTATGGTTAGACCATCCATGGAAACTTCCGCTCCCCAGCTGATTCGTCTCCCACCTGCCGACCTGCAGGCCGGCACGCTGAGCAATCTCCTGCAACGCCTACAGACCGGACAGATCCTCCAGGCCAGGGTTCTGACCGGCAGTCTGAATGCAGGAGATGCCGTCCAGTTACGGCTGGCGGGTGAAACCCTGGCACTGCGCCTGCCGGTGGTCGTGCGCGCCGGGGATAGCCTGCGGATGCAGGTCACCGCCGTCAACCCCAGACTGGAACTGTCCCTGCTGCGGGAAGCATCGTCGCCACAACCCTCCACACCGCAATCTCCGCTGCAGTCCGCGCCACACTCTCCATCGCCGAATACGCCGCAGGCAATCCTGCCGACCTTGCTCCGACAATGGGTGCCCCAGCAGTCGGGACAGGCTCCCCTGCTGGCAAGCCTGCATGCATTGAACCAGCCGGGACAGGCCGGTGCCGCCGGGATTCCCGAACCGCTGACCCAGGCCTTGCAACGTCTGTGGCAGGCCCTGCCCACCCCCTCACACATTGCCACCCCGGAAGGTCTGCGCCAGGTGATGCTGGGGTCGGGCCTGTTCTACGAAGCCCGGCTTGCTCACCCCGCACCTTCGGCGCGCACGGATCTCCCCCAGGACCTGAAGGCACGCCTGCTGTCCCTGGCCGAACAACTGCGCGCCCTGCCCCTGCAGCCGCGCACCTCGTTGCCCCGGGGCGGCCAAGTGACGGCGGATCTGCCGCCGCCCTTGCCCAACACCTTACCGACCGCCCAGCCTCGCGCTCCGGCGGCCGCCGGTACCGCACTCCTGCCCGCCCCTCTGTTGCTGGACGCACTGCGCCAGCAGGTGGAGCGATCCCTGGCCAGACTGGTGATCCACCAGCTTTCGTCCACGGAAAAACCGGACGAGGTTTCTCAGCCACGGTGGCTGCTGGAACTGGCCCTGCGCGCAGAACAGGGGGTCGACATCGTCCATATGCGTCTGGAACGGGAGGCTCGCCAAGGTCACGGGGATGATGCCCGTGAACATGCCTGGAAGGCGGATCTGGCCCTGGATCTGCCGGAACTGGGACCGGTGCATGTCAGGATCGTAGTCCGGGGACAGGATGTCAGCACCCACTTCCGGGTCGGCTCGGAAGAGACACGTCGACGCCTTGAAGACGCGCTACCCCGGCTCAAGGACAACCTGGAAGCCAGGAATCTTCAGGTTCACAGCCTGAACTGCCGCACCGGAACACCCCCGGAACCCTCGCCCACCGCCGCGGACGGCCCCTGGATCGACAGCCACGCCTGATGAAGACACCCATCGAACACAAGCAGGGCCGGCGGCAGGCAATTGCGTTGCACTACGGCGGCAGCGGCGCCCCACGCCTGACGGCCAAGGGTGAAGGGGAGCTGGCGGAGCGGATACTGGACATCGCCAGGGCCCATGATGTGCCCGTTCATCGGGATGCCGCCCTGAGCATGACCCTTTCCCGCGTCCCCCTGGGTGAGGAGATTCCGGAAAATCTCTATGTGGCGGTGGCGGAAGTCCTGGCCTTCATCTACCTGCTCAGCGGCAGGACGCCCGCCGATGCCGGCAGACATCAGGACACGGACTGATCGCGATGCATGGCCAGCAGCAGTTCCGCCTCCCCCGATGAGAGCCCGCAACTGGCCACTAGGTCATCCCGGGTCGCCCCCTGTCTGACCATGCGCATGGCCTGCCGGTAAGGGCCTTCGTCCACATCGCGCATGAGCACCTGTTCCTGCTGCTCCGCCAGACGCCGCAGTTGCTGATCCACCTTCTTGCGATAAGCCTCGAACTGCTGTTCCTCGCTGTGCAGCGCACTGAGTGCGCCCCTCAGGGCCAGCACGGAGGTTTCCTGCAGGCTCAGGCGCTTGCGCACGCCATCCAGTTGGTGCTTGAGCCAGAAACAGGCCGCGGCACTTGCCATGGCAATCAGCAAGGCCAGGGTCATGACGATGTAAGGAATCATGCGTATTCGTCTATGTGGTTGGGGTCATCATCCCGGTCAGACCTGCGCGGCGGCCCGGAGGGCGGCTTGCCGTCATCCTGACTCTCGTCGTCCGCATCGTCTTCCGGTCGCTTGCGACGGGGCGGAGAACGGGGAAACCGCCCCCGCTCGTCCCCTTCCTCGGGCACGGGGCGCCCCGGCACCAGTGGGTGGGCAGGCGGAATCGGGAGATCTGCGGCCATGGCGTGCCTCCGGAAAAGAAGGTCATCCCTCTTAAAGGGTTGCCACCTCGGCCCACTCATCATCGGTGAGCAGCTTGTTGAGGTCAACCACGATGGTCAGCTCGCCGTCACGACTGGCCACGCCCTGGATGTACTTGGAGCTTTCATCGTTGCCCACGTTCGGAGCCGGCTCCACATCCCGGGCCGCCAGCTCGATGACTTCGGCCACGCTGTCCACCATGATGCCCACCACCTGTCCACCCACCTCGATGATGACGATCCTGGAGGCATCATCGGACTCCTTGTCCATCAGCCCCATGCGACGACGGGCATCAATCACCGTGACCACATTGCCGCGCAGGTTGATGATACCGAGCACATAATGGGGTGCCCCGGGTACCGGCGCGATCTCCGTCACCCGCAGCACTTCCTGCACCTGCATGACGTTGATGGCATAGGTCTCCTCCGCAAGCCGGAAGGTGACGTACTGAGTGGCAGCTGCCGCCTGGGATTCTTTTGCCATGAAATGAAACCTCTGTTCGGGCCGGGTGCATCATGTCATGTGACCGGCAATGGATCTTGATATTGGAATTCAGGCTGCAGGAAATGCCTTCAGCCCCAGGTCCCCTGTTCCAGGCTCCGGGCCAGATAATCCGCATCCAGTATCGCACACAGATGCTTGATCACCGTGCCGGAGAGCCAGGGCCGCTTGCCGCTGGGCGAACGCCAGCGCACCAGCTCGGGAGACAGGGTCAGGGTCTCTTCCACCCGGTCACAGACCAGTCCCCAACGCCCCTCGTCGATGAGAATCAGGTTGCCGGGAGGCGGCCTTTGCGCCAGACGATCCGGTGGCAGTACATGGGGGCTGATATCCACCACCTTCACCTTGCGGCCGTGGTGCTCCGTCAGTCCCAGAAACAGGGCACTGTGACCGGGCATGGGGGTAATGTCCCTGGGCATCGCCAGAATGCCGGTCAGTTTGACCAGTGGAATCGCCAGCGTCACCCCGCCCAGCCGGAACAGCAGACACTGAAAGGGCTTCCGTGCCCAGGCCGGGGGGTGATCCTGCACCGGTGCCGTCGGGGGCGGCGGCGGTGCGACAGGTACCGGCTTGATCGGGGTCACCAGGGCGCGTGCCGGGGCGGCGGGCGCGGTCTTGACGACGGCCGGCGGTGCCTCCGGCGCGGACGGCCGTGGCGTGACTTCCGCAATTTCCTGCAGCAGGTCATCCAGATAGGCGGTGAGTGCCTGGGGTTCATCCACCACCGTGATCCGTTGCTTGCGCGCCTCCGGCCTGTCATCCCGCTGGTTCATGATGCGGCCCTTTGACGAAAGTCGTCCTGTCCCAGTAGGCTCGCCAGCAGGCGTGCGTAGGCCTCCGTCCCCCGGGCGTCCGGCGCCATGATGGGCAGGGGCATGCCGGCAATGGCCGCTTCCCTGAACTTGGTATCCACCGTGATCACGCCTTGCCAGAGGCAGTCGCTGTAATTGTCACGCAGCTCCCACAGCGCCTGGGTGGAGGCGCGGGTACGGCGATCGAACAGGGTGGGTACCACCACGTATTCCAGGCTGTCCTTGCGGGAACGCTGGATCATCTTCAATGTCTGCAGCATGCGGTCCAGCCCGCGAATGGCCAGATATTCCGTCTGTACCGGGATGAGCAGCTTGCTGCAGGCCGCCAGTGCATTCACCATCAACACCCCCAGCATGGGCGGACAATCCAGCAGGACGTATTCAAAGCGCCCCTGGAGTCCCTGGATCGCCCGTTTGATAACCAGCCCCATGCCTTCCCGGGTCCCCAGCTGACGATCCAGCGTGGCCTGGGCCGTCGATGCGGGCAGGATGTACAGGTGATCGAAGCGGGTGGCGCGTACCGCCCCGGCCGCCTGGATCGGCCGGCCTTCCGCGGCCTGGTGAAACAGGCTGTAGACGCCGCCGGTCGCGCCTTCCGGATCACCGCCGAAATAAGCGGTCAGGGAACCGTGCGGGTCCAGGTCCACCAGCAGGGTCTCATGCCCCCTGGCTGCCAGCAGCCCGCCCAGGGATACCGTGGAGGTGGTCTTGCCCACCCCCCCCTTCTGATTGGCGACAGCCCATACTACGGTCATGGCTGATCCTCCAAAGTACGTCGTCCCTGGTGCAACAGTATCTGGATATCCTCGCGCAGCATCTCCGGCGGGGCACCCTCTCCCATGCCGGGACGACGCCCCGCCAGCACCACGATGTTGACACGACGATTCCGCAGACGCCCTTCCGGTGTCGCATTGTCGGCCTTGGGGCGGTATTCACCGAATCCGATGGCCGCCATCTGCTCCGGATCCACCCCGTTGCGGGCAAACAGGTTGACCACGGTGGCGGCCCGCCCGGATGACAGCTCCCAATTGGAAGGATAGACCGGCGTGCTGATGGGTATATTGTCGGTATGACCTTCCACATGGATGCGCGCGGGAAACTGGGCCAGGATGGCGGCCAGTCTCTCCAGTATCGGCACCGCTTCCGATGCCAGTTCGGCACTGCCGCTGGCGAACAGGATGCTGGTATTGATCTGGACCTCGATCCAGAGTCGATCCCGTCCTACCTCGATCAGGCCTGCCTCGATCAATGGCGCCATGGCCACCTCGATCTGGTCCGCCATGGCATTGATGCCCTCGATGGCTACCGACAGTCCGTCCAGATCCATGTCCACCAGAATCTCTTCCAGGCTGCGGGTCATCTGCCCCAGTTCCGCAGGAGAGGTGATGGGCGGCGGCTCCACCACGGAAGGACGTGGTGAGCGGGTCAGATCACCCACCTGAACCGGCTCGATGGTTCTGGGGGTAGCCCTGAAGGCCTCGACCAGAGACTCGGAAAGGATCCGGTACTTACCTTCGTTGAGCGACGAGATCGCATACATCACCACGAAGAAGGCCAACAGGAGGGTCAGCAGATCCGCATAGGGGATCGCCCAGGCCTCGTGATTGACATGATCCTCGTGTTTTTTGCGACGTCTCGACATGACAGGCTTCCAGCAACCTCCTCAGAGCCGCGGCCATGGTGCATGGCCCAACGGATCAGTGCAGATACCCCTGCAGTTTGGTTTCGATATTGCGCGGGTTCTCACCCTCGGCAATGGAGATGATTCCTTCAATGATCATTTCCCGATAAGACCCCTGATTCTGGATGATGGCCTTGAGCTTGTTGGCCACGGGCAGGAAAAACAGGTTGGCCGAGGCAATCCCGTAGATGGTGGCCACAAAGGCCGCCGCGATGCCGGCACCCAGGCGACTGGGATCGGCCAGGTTCTGCATCACTGCCATCAGGCCCATCACCGCGCCGATGATGCCCATGGTCGGTGCATAGATGCCCATGCTTTCATAGACCTTGGCGGCCTGGGTGTGAAAATCTTCACGGGTCTGGCTGTCCACTTCCAGAATCGTGCGGATGGTCTCGGGCTCCGTGCCGTCCACCAACAGCTGCAGGCCCTTGCGGGCGAACGGGTCTTCCTCGGTTTCCGCCAGCGACTCAAGCCCCAGCAGGCCCTCCTTGCGGGCCACCTGACTCCAGCCGATGATCCGCTCGATGATCGCCTCCGGATCCAGACGCGGCGGCATGAAGGCCCAAGGCAGGATCTTCATGGACTGCAGGAACACCGCCGGCCGGGCCTGGATCAGGGCGGCGGCGATGGTACCGATCACCACAATCACGAACGCGGCCAGATTCCACAGAGCTGCCAGGCCACTGCCCTTGGCAATGGTGCCACCGAAAATGGCCACCAGGGCCAGCAGTACACCGATCAGCGTCAGGATATCCATGGGTCAGCTCCCCTCCGCCAGCAACCTGCCGATCTGAGAGAGCGGCAGAATCCGATCCGCAAGCCCCGCATCCACCACCGCGGCCGGCATGCCGTACACCACGCAGCTCTCCTCATCTTGGGCCCAGATCTTCGAACCGCAGCGTTTCAGGAGTCGCGCTCCCTCCCGACCGTCGGCACCCATGCCGGTCATGATGATGGCCAGGGCATCGCCGCGAAACACCGCGGCAGCGGAATTGAAAGTGACATCCACGCTGGGGCGATAGTGTTGCTCGGGTGAACTGTCGGTGATCCTGATCCGTTGCTGGCCTGAACGGGCCTCCACCAGCATCTGCCTGCCGCCGGGGGCCAGCAGGGCCAGTCCCGGGGCCAGCACATCGCCGTCGGCCGCTTCCTTGACCCGGATCCGGCACAGCTGATCCAGGCGCTGAGCGAAGGCCGGCGTGAAGGTGCCCGGCATATGCTGCACCAACAACAACGGAAGTGGAAAATGGGCGGGCAGTTCGGACAGCACCTTCTGCAGTGCCAAAGGCCCTCCCGTGGAGGTCCCGATAAGAACCACCCGAAAATCCCTGAGCTGGATCGGGGTGCGATCCGGGACGCTCCTGGCCGATCGGGGTACCGGCGTACCGGCAGGCGGCACGACCATCACCGGCCTGCCCGACAGTGGCGGCGCCGGCGTCACGCGAGAAGCGGCGCCGGATGGCGAGGCAACCGCCGTGGTTGAGGTCGTGGGCCGGGAGAAGCGCCGCCGACCCACTGCCTTGACACGCCGTCGCAGCACTTCCTTGGCGTGCTCCTGGTCACGGGCAATCTCCTCGAATTTCTTCGGCAGGAAATCCACCGCCCCGGCCTCCAGGGCATCCAGGGTGGCCTTGGCCCCTTCGGTGGTGATGGAGGAAAACATCAGGATCGGCACCGGATGACGGGCCATGATGCGCTTGACGGCGGTGATGCCGTCCATCACCGGCATCTCGATATCCATGGTGATCACGTCCGGACCCAGACTGGCGGCCAGTTCCACCGCCTCCTGGCCGTTGCCGGCAGTCCCCACCACCTCAATGGACGGATCGGCATTCAGGATTTCCACGATGCGACGCCGGAAGAATCCGGAATCGTCCACCACCAGAACGCGAACCGCCATCAAGTCTCTCCGTCTTTTCCAGGTCATGGGCCCTCGCGTCCGAGTCGATCGGGATGATGCGAGAGCAGGTCAGATCAATGCCTTCTGGCGTAATTCTTCAAAAGCCCAGGCACGTCAAGAATCAGCGCAATGCCACCATCACCGGTGATGGTCGCCCCCGCCAGACCGGGAACGCCGTGCAGCATGTTGCCCAGGGGCTTGATGACCACCTCTTCCTGGCCGATCAGGCTGTCCACCACGAAGCCCACGCGCTGATTACCGCTGAACACCACCACCACATGCCCCATGCCCCGGTATTCATCGCTGCTGCCGGGCACAAGCCACCGCCGCAGATAGTAAAGCGGCAGGGAGCGATTACGCACCATGATGACCTCCTGGTCATCCACGCGGTTGGTCCGGGACAGATCCAGGTCGAAAATTTCACTCACATTGGCCAACGGCAACGCAAAACGCTGCCGGCCCAGCACCACCATCAAGGTGGGCAGGATGGCCAGGGTCAGCGGCAGACGGATGCTCAGGGTACTGCCCTTGCCCAGTTCGGAAGTGACTTCCACCCGCCCATTGAGCTGGGCAATCCGGGTCTTGACCACATCCATGCCGACACCGCGACCGGAGACGTCGGAAATTTCGGTCTTGGTGGAAAAGCCCGCCCTGAAGATGAGATTGAAGGCATCGTGATCGGAAAGCCGTGATGCCGCATCTTCATCCATCAGTCCCTTTTCCACCGCCTTCCCGCGCAACACCTCCGGGTCCATGCCCTTGCCGTCATCGGAGATGGTCAGCAGGATATGATCACCCTCCTGGGCTGCGGACAGGACCACGTGACCGGCACGGGGCTTACCGGCGGCCAGGCGCTCCTCCGGCGACTCGATGCCGTGATCGACCGCATTTCGCACCAGATGCACCAGGGGGTCGGCCAGGGCCTCCACCAGGTTCTTGTCAAGATCGGTGTCCTCCCCCCACAGTTCCAGATTGACCTCCTTTTTCAGGCTGCGGGCCAGATCCCGGACCACCCGGGGAAAGCGCCCGAACACCTTCTTGATCGGCTGCATCCGGGTCTTCATCACCGCGGCCTGCAGATCCGCCGTGACCACGTCCAGGTTGGTCACGGCCTTGGATACCTGTTCATCCCGCATCCGGGAGCGCAGGGTCGCCAGGCGGTTGCGCACCAGCACCAGTTCCCCCACCAGATTCATGATGTCATCCAGACGCTTGGTATCCACCCGGACCGAGGTATCAGCCAGAGCGGCGGGCTTGGCTCCCTTGTCGACACCACCGACCGGCGTCTCCGTCGGCGGCGCAGGCCTGGCAGCGGACGGCGCCGGAGCGGCGGGTGTCACGGGTTTGGGCGCCGCCCCCTTGCCATGGAGATTATCCAGCAGGTTTTCAAACTCATCATCGGTGATGATGTCCCCCGCCCCCGGGGAGGATGCCGGCTGGGCAGAGGCCGCCCCCGGCTTTCTGCCCTGCAGCGCATCCAGGAGTTGGTCAAACTCTTCATCACTGATGGTGTCACCCTCGGCCCGATGCGTGCCGGCGGACATCGGCGATGGTACGGCGGCGGCGGGCGACGGTTGCGGGCCGCCATTCTGCTTCTGATCCTGCAGAGCGTCCAACAGGGCTTCAAACTCATCATCCGTAATGTCCCCCTGCAACTCCCCCGATGCCGATGCCGGTGCGGGCGGAGGCTCGGGTGCCGCGGGGATCGCTGGAGGGGGCGGCGGTGCCGATGCCTCCTCTTCTCCCTCGGGTAGCGTCAGGGGTTCCAAGGCAGCCATCAGCGGGTCCGGCGCGGGCGCCGGCTGCGTGCCGGAACGCACCTCGTCGAACATCCGATTCAGCACATCAACCACCTGAAGGATGATATCCATCAGGTTGCTGTCCACATGGCGCTGGCCCTGGCGCAGCAGGTTGAAGACATCCTCGGCGCGATGGCAGATCTTGACCAGGTTATCCAGACTCAGGAACCCGGCTCCGCCCTTGATGGTGTGAAAGCTGCGAAAGACCGCATTGAGCAGGTCCTTGTCATCGGGGGTCTGTTCCAGCTGCACCAGCTGCTCACTGAGACCCTCCAGCAATTCGCCGGCCTCAACCAGAAAGTCCTGCAGGATTTCGTCGTCGGTATCCAGACTCATGTCCGTCTCTCACGCCCGGTGCAAACGCACCCTGATATTCCGGTTTGGCGGCCGGAGCGGCGAAATCTGAAACCGGCGGGTGCTCCGATGACAGGCCCGGCCTTAAAATCCAAGACTGGACAACAGGTCATCCACATCATCCTGGCTTTTCACCACGTCACCATGATCCGAGGTCCCCTTGACCGCGGGACCCGTCGGCTGAACCCCCGCGTCCCTGTCCTTGCCCTCCGGCGTGGACAGGCGCTTGCCGGAAATCCGCACCAGCCCCACCAGGTTATCCTCCAGATCCTGCACCAGGGTCATGACGCGACGAATGACCTGCCCCGTCAGATCCTGGAAATCCTGGGCCATCAGCACTTCCGACAGCTGACTGCGCAGGGTTTCCGCGTCCCGTTCCGTATCCTGGAGAAAGTCGGCCAGGGCCTGACTCACCGACCGGAACTCGTCCACGGTCATTTCCCGCTGGCGAAAACGGGCCCAGTCGGCCCCGAGTATCCGTGCCCGATTTGCCAGTGCCTCGGAAACCGGCAATGCCGCCTCCACGGCATTGAGGGTGCGATGGGCCGCCTGATCGGTCATGGCAACCACATAGTTGAGGCGTTCCTTGGCATCGGGAATATCCTGGTGTGTCAGTTCGGAGAGCCGGGAATCCAGACGGAAACTGTTCAGAGCCTCGTGCAGATCACGGGTCAGCTTGCCCAGCTCCTGGAACAGCAGGCTCTCGTGCATGCGACCCATTTCCTCGATGAGACGCCCTGCCCCTTCCTCGTCCCCCGACTCCATGAGCGTGACCAGCTCCCGGGCACGTTCCAGCTGCTGCTGTCTGAACAGGGCTTCTTTGCTGTCTTCCTGGTTCTCCATGACGTTGTTCACCCTTTTTCCTGAAGCCGCTCGAAGATCTTGTTGATCTTCTCCTTCAGGGTTTCCGCGGTGAAAGGCTTGACGATATAGCCATTGACGCCGGCTTGGGCCGCTTCAACAATCTGCTCTCGCTTGGCTTCCGCCGTCACCATCAGGACGGGCATGTCCTTGAGGCGGGGATCGGCACGCACAGCCCGCAGCAGATCAATGCCGGGCATGCCGGGCATGTTCCAGTCGGTGACCAGGAAGTCATAGTTACCGTTCTGCAGCATGGGCAGCGCAGTGCTGCCGTCATCAGCCTCGGCGGTATTGTTGTATCCAAGATCCCGCAGCAAATTCTTGATAATGCGGCGCATCGTGGAAAAATCATCCACGATGAGGATCTTCATGTTCTTGTCCACAATAACCTCCCGATTAAACACGTACCGAAGCGAGATCCCCGAACGGGGCGCTCCGGCATTCTGAAATCAAATTCTGCCGGCAAGCGGGGAATCAGACCCGCTCACCGTCGGCCACCCAGTCGGCCATGCGGGCCCGGAGACGAACCAGCGCCTGACCATGGATCTGACACACCCGGGACTCACTGACACCGAGCACTTCACCGATCTCCCGCAGGTTCAGTTCGTCATCATAATACAGCGAGAGGATCAAACGCTCCCGTTCGGGCAAGGCATTGACGTGCTCGGCCAGGGCTGTCTGAAAATCCATCCGGGTGATGGACTCCAGGGGCGTCTGCCCCTGGGCCGGGAGGAAATTGTCCACATCACCATCCCCGTCGCAAAGATCATCAAAACCCAGCACCCGGCTGCCGGCGGCATCCCGCAGCATGTCGTGGTAGGTGTCCAGGTCCACGCCCAGGGCAGCCGCGATTTCCGCACCGCTTGCCTCGCGCCCTTCCCGGTTTTCAATTTCCCGGATCACCTCGCTGATGCGCCGGGCATTGCGATGCACGGAGCGGGGGGTCCAGTCACTGCGACGGACCTCGTCCAGCATGGCACCTCGGATCCGGATGCCGGCATAGGTCTCGAAACTGGCCCCCTGGGAAGGGTCATAATGACGGGCAGCCTCCAGCAGACCGATGACCCCGGACTGGATCAGGTCTTCCACCTGCACATTGGCAGGCAGGCGGGCGAGCAGATGGTAAGCGATTCGCTTGACCAAGGCGACATGCTCATCCACCAGTCGAGTATGATCTGACTCTGCGCTGGCATACATGGCTATGGCACTGATGTGACTGGCTCCAGGTCGTTTCGACCACTGTTGATCAACCTTTCCACAAAAAATTCGATCCCGCCCCGGGTGTTGCGGGGCATGGGCCATTGATCGACGCGACCGGCAATGCTGCGAAAGGCACGGGCGGCAGGGCTGGAGGGATAGGCCTCCAGCACAGTCTGCCGACGCTGCACGGCCTTGCGCAACAGGTCGTCATGAGGAATGGCGCCGACGTAATCAAGGATCACGTCCTCCAGAAAACGGTCACAGACGGACACCAGCTTGCGAAACAGGGCCCTGCCCTCATCCTCATTGTCGTTACGGACCATGTTGGCGAGGATGCGAAACCGCATCAGGCCATGATCCCGGTGCAGCACCTTGATCAGGGCATAGGCATCGGTGATGGAGGCCGGCTCGTCGCACACCACCACCAGCACCTCCTGAGCCGCCCGGCAGAACCGGGTCACGCTGTCATGCAGGCCTGCCGCGGTATCCACCACCAGTACATCCAAGGGGTGAGACAGGGCGCTGAAGGCACGAATGATACCGACATGCTGTGCCGGTTCCAGATCCGCCATGCGGGCAATGCCCGAGGCCGCCGGCACGATCAGCATGCCGGCGGGGCCTTCCAGCAACACCTCTTCCAGCGTCTTTTCGCCGTTGAGGACATGGTACAGGTTGGCCTTGGGCTGCAACCCCAACAACACGTCCACATTGGCCAACCCCAGATCCGCATCCAGCAGCATGACCCGCTTGCCGCCCTGGGCCAGGGCCGCGGACAGGTTCACCGACACATTGGTCTTGCCCACCCCGCCCTTGCCGCTGGACACCGCCAGCACGCGCACCGGGGACACCGCTCCCGCCGGCGGGGATAACCGGGCCATATTGGGCTCACTGGCTGGAGGCATGGACATACCTGGCATTGGGCTGGTTGATGGGCTCGCGGAACATGGGAGAAACCACCTGGGCCTGACGGGCATCCGCCCGCTCGCCACCGGCATCCGCCATCCTGGCGGCGGTGGCCACCAGTCGGGCGGCACGGGCCGGACGCAAATCATCGGGGATGCGCTGGCCTTCGCTGACGAAGGTCAGCGGCAGGCCTGCCCGGATCAGGGTCGACAGGGCCTCGCCCAACGAAGCGGCTTCATCCACCTTGGTCAGTACGCACCCCTCCGGCTGCAATCGGGCAAAGGATTTCACGGTCTCCGTCATCACGGCCTTCTGCACATTGGCGGCCATCACCAACAGGGTCCTGGCGGAAGGCAGTGCCGTCAGGGATTCCAGTTCGGCCAGCAGCTTCATGTCCCGCTGATTGGTACCCGCCGTATCAATGATGACCAGCCGCTTGGATTTCAACCCCTCTAGCATATCGCCCAGCTGGCGTGCTGTCTGCGCCAGATAGACGGGAACCTCAAGGATCTGACCAAAGGTCTGCAACTGTCGATGAGCGCCGATGCGGTAGGCGTCCGTGGTGATCAGGGCCACCGAGTCATGGCCGTGCCTGAGGCTCTGCAACGCCGCCAGCTTGGCCACCGTCGTGGTCTTGCCCACGCCGCTCGGCCCCACCAGGGTGATGATGCCGGCCTGATCCAGGATACCGTCCGGAGTGACCGCCAGGCGACCGGACAGCTGGGTCAGGGCCTCCTGCCAGGCCTCCGCGGGGTCCTCGGGATGACTGACAGCCAAGGCAATCTCCTTGGCCAGCTCCGGCTCCAACCCCATGCGCTGTAACCGGGCCACCACGCCGGCCCGACCCGGATCACGGCGCATGAACTCCTGGCCCGCCAGACTGGCAAGCTGGTCCTGCAGCATGGCGCGCAACCCCTGAATTTCTTTCTGCATGGCCAGCAGCGTGGGCTCCTGGGACCATTCGATGTTGACGACCTTGCGGGCCTTGGCCGGTTTCACGGGCTCGGGTTCCGTGGCCGGAGGCGGCGGATCGACCACCGGCGTCATCAGGGCGGGCAGCCCCTCCTCCGCCCAACCATCATCACGACGGGCGCGCAGAGGCGGAAATTCCCCCGTCTGGACTCGGATGCCTTCCCGGAGTGCGGGAGCTTGTACCGCCTCGGGCCGAGGCGTCCCGGGACTGCGCGGGGCCTCCGGCCCGTCATCGGGCGCGCCGGAGCCGGCCCCCACGGCGGGAGAGACCGTCCGTTCGGCGGCAAGGGGTGAGGGTCTGGACAGGGGCGAGGGTCTGGATACCGGCTCACCCGACTGGGCGGCCATCTCCATTACCGCCTCCTCGTCATAGTCCATGGCGGCGATCAACTCAATGCCGCCCTCCACGCTGCGGCTGGAAAGGATCACCGCATCCGGTCCCTGACTCTCCCGCACCAGGCGGATGGCCTGGCGCATATCCGGTGCAAAATAGCGTTTTATCTTCATGACGGTAACCCGTTACCCCCGTTGCACTAACCCGTTTCCCTACCGACGGTGGCCACCACCCGGATCTGCTTGCTGTCCGGTATTTCCGTGTAGGCCAGGACATGGAGCCCGCGTACCGCCGAACGCAGCCAGCGGGACATCCAGGGCCGGATGTCCGGCGACACCACCAACACGGAAGGTTCGCCCGACATCTCCTGACGCTGGGAGGCCTCTGCGATGGAACGCTGCAGGCGTTCGGCCAGTCCGGGTTCGATCCCGAGTCCTGCGCCGCTGCCTCCCTGTGAGGATTTCTGCAATATCTGTTCCAACGCTGGATCAATGGCCAGCAAAGGCAGTTCCGATGCGGTTCCCACAATGTTTTGGACAATGGCCCGCGACAGGGAGACCCGGACCGCGGCCGTCAATGCGTCAGGATCCTGACTCTTGGCACCATGCTCCGCCAATGTTTCGGCGATGGTGCGCATGTCCCGTACCGGGATCTGCTCCGCCAACAGGTTCTGCATCACCTTGAGCACCACCCCCAGTGCCAGGGTCTTGGGCACCAGGTTTTCCACCAGCTTGGGTGAATGCTTGGCCAAGGTGTCCAGCAGGTGCTGGACCTCCTCGTGGCCCAGCAGTTCATGGGCATGGTCACGCAGGATCTGAGACAGATGGGTGGCAATCACCGTCCCCGCGTCCACCACCGTATAGCCCAGCCCCTGGGCCTCCTCCCGCTGCGCCGGATCGATCCAGAGCGCATCCAGACCGAAGGTCGGGTCCTTGGTGGGCGTCCCCTTCACCTGACCGAAGACCTGTCCGGGATTGATGGCCAGTTCTCGGTCCGGGAACACCTCGCCCTCCCCCGTGGTCACGCCCATCAGGGTGAGCCGATAGTGATTAGGCCCCAGGTCCAGGTTGTCGCGGATGTGCACCGGCTGAATCAGGAAACCCAGTTCCTGGGACAACTTGCGCCGCACGCCCTTGATCCGGGCCATCAGCTGCCCCCCCTGGGAACGGTCCACCAGCGGGATCAGGCGATATCCCACCTCCAGACCCACCAGATCCACCGGCGGCACGTCATCCCAGGTCAATTCCTTCATCTCCGGACTGGTGGGGGGCGGCGCCTCCTCATCCAGCGCCCGGGCCACGGCGGCCTCCTCGGCGACGCGCTGCTGGCTCATCAGGTAGGCGCCGGCGCCCATCAGGGCCCCCAGACTCAGAAACACCATATTTGGCATACCGGGCACCAGTCCCAGGGCACCAACGATGCCGCCCGCCACATAGAGGGCGCGGGGAGAACCGAACAACTGCTTGACGACCTGCTGGCCCATGTCCTGGGCGGTCGACACCCGGGTCACGATAATGGCCGTGGCCGATGACAGCACCAGCGAAGGAATCTGTGCCACCAGGCCGTCGCCGATGGTCAGCAGAACGTAGTTGGTGGCCGCATCCCCCACACTCATGCCGTGTTGCAGGGTACCGATCACCAAGCCACCGACGATGTTGATGAACAGGATCAGGATGCCGGCGATGGCATCCCCCCGGACAAACTTGCTGGCACCGTCCATGGAACCGTAGAAGTCGGCCTCCTGGGCCACCTCCTCCCGGCGCTTACGGGCCTCGTCCTGGGAGATCAGCCCCGAGTTGAGATCGGCGTCGATGGCCATCTGCTTGCCGGGCATGGCATCCAGGGTGAAGCGGGCGCTCACTTCGGAGACACGGCCGGCGCCCTTGGTCACCACCACGAAGTTGATGATCACGAGGATGGCAAACACCACCAGGCCCACGGCGTAGTTGCCGCCCACCACGAAATCGCCGAAGGCCTGGATCACATTGCCCGCCGCATCGGTGCCGGTATGTCCTTCCAGCAGGATGACCCGGGTCGAGGCCACATTCAGGGCCAGGCGCAGCAGGGTGGCCACCAGCAGTATGGTGGGGAACACCGCGAATTCCAGCGGGCGCGGGGTGTATACCGCCACCAGGATCACCACCAGGGAAAGGGCGATGTTGAAGGTGAACAGCAGATCCAGGGCCAGCGGCGGCAGCGGGATGACCATCATGGCCAGCAACGCCATCAGCAGCAACGGCGCTCCCAGCCCCATGCGGTTCACATTCTTCAGACTGTCTGCAAAGCTCGCCATTTATGCATTCTCCGCAGGCGGCACATCACGTTTGAGAAACTCTTCCGGCACCGGCAGATCGGTAGGCGGTGTCGGCACCATCCCGCCTTCACGCAGCGCGGCACGCAACTGGTAGACATAGGCCAGCACCTGGGCCACGGCGACATAGAGTCCGGCGGGGATCTCCTGCTCCAGACGGGTGCTGTAGTACAGCGCCCGGGCCAGGGGCGGCGCCGACAGGAGGGTGACACCGGACTGTCTGGCCACCTCCCGGATCTCCCCCGCCACCAGATCCGCCCCCTTGGCCACCACCCGGGGCGCCCCGCCCTTCTGCTGGTCATACTTCAGGGCCACCGCAAAATGGGTCGGGTTGGTCACCACCACATCGGCCTTGGGCACCTCGGCCATCATGCGGCGCCGGGACACCTCGTACTGGAGCTGACGCACCTTGCTCTTGACCTCCGGCTTGCCTTCGGTCTCCTTGAACTCATCCTTGACCTCCTGCTTGGTCATGCGCAGCTGGCGCTGGTGATTCCACAACTGGAACGGCACATCAATCATGACCACCAGGATCAGGGCCACGCTCAGGGCGACGAAGGTCCAGGCGATCATGTAGCCGGCGCTCACCACGCCCGGCACCATCTCCTGCCCCCCCAACCCCAGCAGGCGATCGGAAAACTGCCAGAGGATGCCCATTGCCACCACCGCGATCAGGGAGAACTTGGCCAGGGTCTTGGCCAGTTCCATCAGTCCCTGGGGACCGAAGATGCGCTTGAGCCCCTTGATGGGGCTGAGCTTGTCCGGCTTGGGCTGGAGTCCCTTGAGACGAAAGCGCCCCCCGCCCATGACCACCGGCCCGGTGATGGCGGCAATCACCAGGACCAGGAACATGGGGGCTAGGATCATCAGTGCCTCGCCGATGCGTGCCTGCAGCGCCACCATCATGAAGGAGGGATCAAAGATGCGATCCCGATCGATGATCAGGCTATTTCGGATCAGGGCCTGGATATGATTGAGAAACGCTCCGCCGAACAGCAGCAAGGTGGTGGACCCGGTGAGCAGTACCAAGGTGGTGTTGAGTTCCTTGGAACTGGCCACCTGCCCTTTGTCCTGGGCGTCCCGCAGGCGTTTGGGCGTCGGTTGTTCTGTTTTTTCCTGTGAGGATTCATTCTCGGCCATGGCCTAGCCTCCCAGGATGCGCTGGATGAGTCCGAACCCGGCCATGGCCAGATCACGGATACGGGGTTCCAGGGTGGGCAGATTAAGCATGATGAGGACGAAACCCAGCATGATCATCATGGGAAAGCCCACCGCGAAGATGTTGAGTTGGGGCGAGGCCCGGGTGATCACGCCCATGGACAGGTTCACCATCAGCATGGCCGCCACGATGGGCAGCCCCACCAGCAAGGCCCCCACGTACATGGCGGACCCGAAGCTCGCCACGCCCCAGAAATCCACCCGGGTCAGCCCATCGACACCGATGGGCATGAGGTAGAAGCTCTGCAACAACATGTCCAGCAGCGCGACATGGCCGTTCATGGCCAGGAACATCAGGGTACCCATGATCACGAAGAACTGGGACACCACCGGCACCTGGACCCCCATGGCGGGATCCACCATGGAGGCATAGCCCAGCCCCATGGACAGGGCGATGGACTCACCGGCCATGGTCAGGGCGCTCATGACCATCTGAAAGATGAACCCCATGGTCACCCCGATCAGCACCTGCTGGAGGGTGACGATCAACCCTTCCATGCTCAGGGGCTGCACGGCGGGCGCCGCCGGCAGCAGAGGAGCGATCAGCAGGGCCAGGACCATGGCAAGGACCAGACGCACCCGCAACGGCACCGTCCCCGCGCCGAAGATCGGCGCCGCCATCAGCATCGCGCCGATGCGCACGAACGGCCACAGGAAGGCGGTGACCAGGGCGATGAGTTCGGTGTCGGTGAAATTGAACATGACCGATGACGCCTACCCGATCAGCCCGGGGATGCTCTCATAGAGCCGCAGGCAGTAATCCACCAACAGATCCAGCATCCAGCCGCCGGCGATCACCAGGGCCGCAAACATGCCCAGCAGCTTGGGAATGAAGGACAGGGTCATTTCCTGGATCGAGGTGGCGGCCTGGATCATGCCAATGAACAGACCGATGGCCAGGGCGGTCAGCAGCACCGGCGCGGCGATCAGCACGATGACCCACACGGCCTGCTGCCCCACTTCCACCACGGTATCCGGCGTCATCGGCATGCTCCTCGCGGTTCAGACAAAGAAACTGGTGGCCAGGGTGCTCATGATCATCGCCCAGCCGTCCACCAGCACGAACAGCATGATCTTGAACGGCAGGGAGATGATCAGCGGGGAGAGCATCATCATGCCCATGGACATGAGCACGCTGGCCACCACCAGGTCGATGATCAGAAATGGAATCAGGATCAGGAAGCCGATCTGGAAGGCGGTCTTGAGTTCACTGGTGATGAACGAGGGTACCAGGACGGAAAAAGGTACATCCTCGGGTCCCTCGAAACCGTCATGCCCGGCAATGCGGGCAAACATGGCAATGTCCGTCTCCCGGGTCTGCTCCAGCATGAAGTCCCGCAGCGGCACCCAGGCCCGCTTGACCATCTCCTCCTGACCGATCTCCTCGGCCATGAAGGGCTGGATGGCCTGCTCGTTCACCGCCTGAAAGACCGGCGCCATGATGAAGAAGGTCAGGAAAAGGGCCAGTCCGATCAGGATCTGATTGGAAGGGGTCTGAGTGGTGCCGATGCCCTGGCGCAGGATCCCCAGCACGATAATGATCCGGGTGAAGGAGGTCATCATGATGAGGGCTGCCGGCAGCACGCTCATCAGGGTCATGAGGATCAGGATCTGCAGCGTGACCGAATAGGTCTGAGTACCGCCCGGATCCGTGTCCACCGACAGCAGCGGGATACCGGCCTGCGCCATCACCGGAGCGGCCGGCCACAGGAGCAGCAGCAGCGCCAGGGGTGACAGCAGCAGCGCCCTCATGACGTCCCTCCCTGCCGGCCCATGGCTTGACGCAGGCGCTCGGCAAAACCGCCGCCATGACGGCCCTGGGTCGCGACACCCTCCCCGGTCCGGACCGGCGCATCCAGGACATGCAGGGTCTGCACCCGGCCCGGCGCCACCCCCAGCAACAACTGGGTCTCGCCCACCTGGACCAGGACCATGCGCTCGCGGGCCCCCAGGGAGACCGCACCGAGCACCCGCAGCTCTCCGGACACCCCGCTGTGCATGCCGCCCATGCGGCGCATCATGAAGCCCAGCAACAGGATGGCGAAGATCACCAGGATCAGGCCCATCACCAGTTGTCCCAGATAGGCAGCGCCATCCCCCGTGATGCCCGGTCCGGGCACCCCCCCTCCCGACTCACCCGCCGACACGGCCAGGGGCATGAGCAGAAGCAGCACCACACCGATGAAGGGCTTGAGTAGGGACATGGGACGCCTCACTTGAGCTTGCGAACCCGTTCCGCCGGGCTGATCACGTCGGTCAGGCGGATACCGAACTTCTCGTTCACCACCACCACCTCGCCATGGGCCACCAGGGTGCCGTTGACCATCACGTCCAGGGGTTCTCCGGCCAGGCGATCCAGTTCCACCACGGAACCCTGGTTGAGCTGCAGCAGGTTACGGATGGGGATCCTGGTCCGCCCGATTTCCATGGAGATGGTCACGGGCACATCCAGGATCACACCCAGGTTGACCTCGGCACCGCCCTCGGCACCCCGACCGGGGGTGGCTTCGGCACCCAGATCCTCAAAGGACATTCTGGGCGTGGGATCCTTCCAGGCATTACCCTTGTTGGCGGCCTCGCCACTCGCGGCACCGCCTGCATCCTGTGCGCCCCCGGCGGCCTCATCGGCGGCCGGGGCACTCCCTCCGGCCTTCTGGTCCGCCTCGGCCTGTTCGGCCAGGGCCGCCGCCCAGATATCCTCTTCTTCGGCTTCGGGTTTGTTGTCCTGATCTTTGTCACTCATGGAGGTCATCCTCGCTGTATTCATTCACTGAGCCGGATCGGCCCGGTAATCTTGATGGCATTGAAACCGTCCGACGTGCCGAAACGACCGCGAAACACGGGGATGCCCTCGGCCCGGATCGTGACTTCCTCGGGAATTTCCACCGGAATGATGTCACCGGGCTTGAGGTTGATCATGTCGGCCACGGTGAGCTCGGTCTCCGTCAGCTTGGCGGTGAGTTCCACCTGCACCATCTTGAGTTCCTCGCGCAGAGCCTTGACCCAGCGGTCATCCACGTCCGCCCGATCGCTCTGCAACCCCGTGTCCAGCTGTTCACGGATGGGCTCGATCATGGAATACGGCATGGTCACGTGCATTTCACCGCCACCGCCGTCCAGTTCCACGTGAAAGGAGCAGACCACCACCACCTCGGTGGGGCTGACGATATTGGCGAACTGGGGATTGACCTCGGAGCGGTTGTATTCAAAGTCCAGATCCATCACCGGTGCCCAGGCCTTTTTCAGATCCGTAAAGGACTGGTCCAGCAACATGCGGATCACCCGCAGTTCCGTCGGGGTGAACTCCCGCCCTTCGATCTTGGCGTGATAGCGACCGTCCCCGCCGAAGAAATTGTCCACCAGGATGAACACCAGCTTGGGGTCGAGCACGAACAGTGCGGTACCCCGCAGCGGCCGGACCCGGACCATGTTGAGGCTGGTGGGCACATACAGGGAGTGCACGTATTCCCCGAACTTCATCATCTTGACCCCGCCCACGGAAATCTCCGCCGAGCGACGCAGGAGTTCGAACAGCCCGATGCGCATGTAACGGGCAAAGCGCTCGTTGATCATCTCCAGGGTGGGCATGCGCCCCCGGACGATACGATCCTGGGTGGTCAGGTCGTATTCCCTGGCCACGCCATCGTGAGCGAGCAACTGATCCTCGGTCTCCACCGCACCGCTGTCCACCCCGTGCAGCAGGGCATCAATCTCGTCCTGGGAAAGAAGATCACTGGTGGCCATCACTCTGCCTCACTGCATCACAAGACTGTTGAAGTACACCGCTTCCACCTGGGTGCGTTCTCCCCGCGTGCCCAGCACGTTGATCACTTCCTCCAGCACTTCGGCGCGAACCTGTTCCTTGCCTGCCTCGGTGATCAGATCGTCATAGGTCTTGTTGCCGATGAGGATCATCAGGTTATTGCGGATGACCGGCATGTGGCGGTTCACCCCGTCCAGCACGGCCTGATCCCGCGCCATGACCACGATGCCCACCTGCACGAAGCGTATCCGGCCCGAGCCCTGGAAATTCACCACCAGCGGAGGGTCCAGAGGCAGATAAATGGCCGGCCGCACCGGCTCCGGACGATCCTGCCCCGGCTCGCTACCGCCCAGCAGATACCAGGCAATCCCGCCGCCGGCCCCGGCGGCCACCAAGGTGGTCAGCAGAATGATCACTATCAGCTTCAGCATGCCGCCCTTGCCCTTGGTGGGCTTGGGGGCGGCGGTTTTTTCAGGTTTTTTGGCCATGACTGCCTGGGCCTCCGTTTTTCATGGAAAGAAGCAACACCCGTGCCAGATAAAAAAGAAACACAAAGTGCCATAAAATCAATTACCTGAGAACCAGGAACACCAGGACGTGACGAAATATTGACGACCGACGACAGCCACGGGACGACGGGCCGACACGGCCCGCCGGAAAGGCAAGGTGTACAGGGAGGGAATTATACGGTGGTCGGACAGGAGACGCCGCCCCGAAGAGGCGCGGCATCGACGACGGCACCTTCCGCGGCCGCTAGAGGCCGGGAAAGGTGATCAGGCATAGGCATCCAGAAGGCCGGTACCGTTCGGATCGGCGGCGCCCGCGGTCCCGTCTCCGGCGACACGCGGATCGACACCGTCGGGATCATCCGGACGCAATCCGGCCTCGTCCCGAGCCATCTCGTCCTGTCCGCCGGCCTCGCGACCGGAAACATCCACATCACCCAACTGCACGCCGCTGTCGGCAAACATCTCCCGCAGCCTGGGCATGGCGGCATCCAGTGCCTCGCGGGCCTGGGGATGATGGGCCAGGAACTGAATATTGGCACGATCGCCCTCCATGGTGATGCGCACCTCCAGCGGCCCCAGGTGGGGTGGGCTCAACCTCAGTTCCGCCCCCTGCATGTTCTGGTTCACCATCCACAGGACCCGGCTGCCCACCGCCTGCCCCCAGTTGGGGCGTGACATCGGCACGTCCACATCCAGGGCACGCAGGGGGAGGGGCTGCGTCGGGGAATGGGGCTGGGCCTGACCGGCAGGCAATGTCTCGGCACTGGTCGGCGCCAGGGGAGCGGCCGCGTCACGCCCGCCCTCCCCGCCCAACCGGGCCACCAGGGCATGCAACGCCTGAGGCATGATCGGGCTCCCGTCCTGTTGTGCCGCTCCCGCGCCCTGCTGCCCGTGCAACACCTGGGTCAACGCCGCCGTCAGCGCGGTGAGCCCGCCCCCTTCCGGGCGACGATCCCCCCCGGGATTGAAGGATTCCCCGGCAATTCCCGGCAATCCCCGGCCCGTCTCGGCCAGTTGCTG
This sequence comes from Ectothiorhodospira shaposhnikovii, assembly GCF_022227765.1. Classification (GTDB taxonomy): domain Bacteria; phylum Pseudomonadota; class Gammaproteobacteria; order Ectothiorhodospirales; family Ectothiorhodospiraceae; genus Ectothiorhodospira. Next base: position 99,036 of record NZ_JAJMLZ010000010.1, read on the forward strand.
CCATGCCGCCAGCAGGGAGGCCATTGCGGTATCGTCCCCCTCCTGCCGCAGATCCTCCAGGGTGATGCCGGCCTCATCCATGAGCCGAGCCAGCCAGTCGGGCGGGAAAATCATCGCCGTCGGATCCTGCGCCAGCAAGGCATCCAGGGCCACGGACTGCATCGGGTCCGGATGGCCGCCCGTCAGCTGCTGCAACTGTCCCAGCAGGCTCAGGTGAAAATCGGCGCCCTCCCCGGTCAGGGCAGCGACAGGACTGCGCGAATCCCCCCCCAGGGCAGGCAGGGCGTTCAGTGCAGAAAAGGGCATGAATGACATGTTCATGGCCAGACCCTCGACAGTATCAGGTGAGTCCCGAAATGATGATAAACGTTTGCAATATACGGGCCAGGAATCACTCGATGTCATGTCGCCGGCGACCGTTACGGTCGTCCTGCTCCGCCTGTTCCCGTCGGTCCTGCGCCCTGCGCTCTTCGTGCTGGAACTGTTCGACCACACGATTGAGGGCCTCGGTCTTGCCCCGGGCCTCCACCCAACGCCCACGGCTCATTTCCAGTTCGCGCCGAGCGGCGGCCACCAGCCTCGCCTGCTGTTCGATCGCTTCATTGAGACGGTGCAGAAACAGGCGGTAGTCCCGCACCGACATGCCGGTCATGCCCACCCCGCTTTGGGACTCGAAGCGCTGGGCATACTCGTCACGGTAGCTGCTCAGCTCCTCCAGACGCGCGACGCGCTCTTCCAGGGCCTGCTGTGATTGACCCAGGCGCTGTGCGGCCAGTTGCTGGCGGTTATCCGCCACCTGTACCACGGGTTCCATGCGTTTGGATCGATTCATGACCTACCTCTCTGGTTACAGCCCATCAACGGATCAGCTGCCTGCCCCGCTCGTCACCGCCGGTCGGGGGCGGCGGCGGTTCCATCAGTCCATCCAGTGCCTTCAGGCTGTCCTTGAACGTCACCGACTGGCGCATGTCCTGCTGCAGGTACTGTTCCAGCCTGGGCTGCATGGCAACGGCCTCGTCCACCCGAGGATCGGCACCGCGCTGATAGGCACCCACGCTGATGAGATCCCGATTCTGCTGATAGTGGGAATACAGTTGTTTGAAGCGGCGGGCGGCCTGGATATGCCCGGGGTCCACGATCTCGTTCATCACCCGTGACACGGAGGCCTCGATATCGATGGCCGGATACCGTCCCGTGTCGGCAATCCGTCGCGACAGGACCACATGGCCGTCAAGGATCGCCCGGGCGGCGTCGGCGATGGGATCATTGGTGTCGTCCCCTTCGGCCAGCACCGTATAGAAAGCCGTGATGGACCCACTACCCTGATCCCCGTTTCCGGCCCGTTCCACCAGTTGGGGCAACTTGGCAAAGACCGACGGGGTATACCCCTTGGTCGCCGGCGGCTCGCCAATGGCCAGGGAGATCTCCCGCTGGGCCTGGGCAAACCGGGTCAGGGAATCCATCAGCAACAATACGTCATGCCCCTTGTCGCGGAAGTATTCCGCAATGCTGGTGGCCAGCATGGCCCCGTGCAAACGCATCAGGGGAGGATGATCCGCCGGCACCGCCACCACCACGGCCCGCGCCATGCCCTCGGGACCGAGGATGTTCTGGACGAATTCGTTCACTTCCCTGCCCCGTTCCCCGATCAGGCCCACCACCGTGATGTCCGCCGTGGTGTAACGGGTCATCATGCCAAGAAGCACGCTCTTGCCCACGCCGCTACCGGCGAACAGCCCCATGCGCTGACCCCGGCCCACCGTCAACAAGCCGTTGATGGCCCTGACTCCCACGTCCAGGGGTTCGTGGATGGGGCGCCTGGCCAGGGGGTTGATGCTGCGACCGTTAAGGGAGACATGCGCATCGCACTGGGGCGCGGGGCGACCATCCAGCGGCCGCCCGGAACCGTCCAGGACCCGCCCCAGCAAGGCGTCACCCACCTGGGTGTCGCGGGCATGACGGGTGGGAATCACCCGGGCGCCCGGCGTCAGGCCACTGACGTCGCCCACCGGCATCAGGAAGGTACGTTCCGCGGAAAAACCCACCACTTCCGCCTCCACCTCGTGGCCGCCGGCACTGATGACCCGGCAGCGCCCACCGATGGAGGCCTGACAACCTTCCGCCTCCAACGTCAGGCCCACCATCCGGACCAGACGCCCCTCCGCGACAACCGGTTGGGCACGGGCCGCCCGTGCCCGATACCGGGCCAGTGTCTCCGCCAGCAGGCTGGAACGCACGTCGGGACGGAGCGCGGGCGGCAACCGGCGGGTGTCAGTCATCGCCGCCGCCTCCCCCCTGATCGGTGCTGCGCTCCCCGCCCCATACCGAGGCAATGACGGCATTCAGACGGGATTCCAGGGTGGCATCCACCCGTGATGTTTCGGTGATCACCCGCACCCCGCCGCGACTGAGAGTGGGATCTTCGACAATGGACCAGGGACGTTCCAGATCATCCAGCCGCAGGGTTTCCCGGACCAGCTTGCTGTCATCCGGATGCAGGTGCAGATGCAGCTTGCGTTCGGCGCTGGGCAGGGCTTCCAGGGCCTCCCTGAGCACCGCGACGATCGCCCCGGGGTCGGTCTTCAACTCGCGGCGGACCAGCTGGCGGGCTACCGCCATGGCCAGTTGCACCAGTTCGTCCTCCACTGCGGCATCCAGCGCCGCATAGGGCTGCTCAAGCCCCTGGATCAGATGGTCCAGCAGCGCCAGGCGCTCCTTCACGGCGGCCTCGGCGGCCTTCAGGCCATCCGCCTGTCCCTTGGCAAATCCTTCCTTGCGACCCTGCTCCAGCCCCAGTCGGCGCCCCTCCTCCTGTCCCGCCCGCAGGCCTTCTTCACGGGCCTGGCGCTCGATGTCCATGATGCGGTCGGCGGTGGGCAAACCGGGCGCCGAATCCAGCGCCTCGTCTTCCGCCTCTGTCTCCGGCGCCGACGGTTCGGGATCAGATGCCTGATCCGCCAGGGGCGCATGGATATCGGGCAGTTCCCAGCGCCTGGCACCAGTCCCCTTTTCCGATGTGATAATGCGTTCGATCATTCAGTGTCTCCGTCCGGACTAGACCATCTGCTCGGCGCCCTTGTTGCCGAGCACGATCTCGCCGGACTCGGCCATGCGCCGGGCGATGCTCAGGATTTCCTTCTGCGCGACCTCCACCTCGCTCAGACGCACCGGCCCCTTCGCCTCCAGGTCGTCCTGCAGCATCTCGGCGGCGCGCTTGGACATGTTCCGGAGGATCTTGTCCTTGACCGCGTCGTCGGCACCCTTGAGGGCCAGAACCAGGGAGTCGGTGGACACCTCCCGCAACAGGGACTGGATACCGCGATCGTCCACATCCACCAGGTTGGCGAACACGAACATGAGATCCTGGATCTTCTGCCCCAGGCCCTCGTCCAGATCCCGGACCTTGTCCATGATCATGCCTTCCTTGGTGGAGTCCATGAAATTGAGGATGTTGGCGGCACTCTTCACGCCGCCCACCGACGAGGACTTGACGTTCAGGTTGCCGGCAAACTGACGTTCCAGGATCTCGTCCAGTTCCATCAGTGCCGCCGGCTGTACTCCATCCAGGGTGGCAATGCGCATCAGAATGTCCGGCTGGGTACGATCCGGCAGGAAGGACAGCACGGCGGCGGCATGGTCCGGATCCAGGTAGGACAGGACGATGGCGATGATCTGCGGATGTTCCAGCCGGATGACCTCGGCCACGGCGCGGGGGTCCATCCACTTCAGGGATTCAAGCCCCTTGGAGTTGCGTCCCAGCAGGATCCGGTCGATCACCCCGTCCGCCTTGTCCTTGCCCAGGGCGGAGGTGAGCACGCTGCGGATGTACTCGTCCGACCCCATGCCCAGCGCGGTCTGCTCCTCCACCACGGCGATGAAGTCATCCAGCACCTCTCCCACCTCCTTCTTGGAGACATTGGACAGGGAGGCCATGGCGGTCCCGATCCGCTGCACTTCCTTGGGACCCATGTGCTTGAGGACCTGGGCGGCCGATTCCTCGCCCAGGCTCATCAGGAAAACCGCGGCCCGGTCGGGCCCGGACAGTTTGCTCTTAGGATCCATCTTCAGCCACCCAGTTCTTCACCACTTGAGCCACCAGTTTGGGATCTTCCTTGATCAGTTCGCGCACCCGCTGCAGATTTTCTTCATAGCTTGCCGGCTTCTTACCCGGCAGGGCCTGAGGTTCACCGGCGCCCTCGTGGGTCAGGCTGAGTTGATCTTCTCCCAGCCCTTCACCTTCCAGGCGCTTGCGCTCCTCCGCTTCTTCCTCCGTTTCCGGCGCACCCTTGGCGGCCAGTCCCTTGAGCATGGGACGGACCACCAGGAGGATCAGCAGCAGGGCCACCAGTGCCACCAGCGCCATTCTTGCCAGATCCTGAGCCCAGGGCTCCTGCCAGATCACCGGCGCGGGGAAGGGATCAGGCTCGGCCACGGCGCGGAACGGGGCGTTCATGACATTGACACTGTCGCCGCGACGGGCATCAAAGCCCACCGCCTCGCGCACCAGGTTCTCGATGCGCTGCAGTTCTTCCTGGGGGATGGGCTCGCGCACCATCTCCCCATCCTCATTCAACTGTTCACGGAAATCCAGTACCACCGCCACCGACAGGCGACGCACGGTACCGGGCGCCTCGCGGACGTGGCTGATGGTGCGATCCACTTCGTAATTACGGGTCATGCGGCGACTGCTGGAGCCGGGCATGGCGGCGGCATCAGGCCCCAGCACACCCTCCCCTTCGGCATCGAGCACGCCACCCGCGGGCGGCTGATTGGTCAGGGCACCGGGGATACCCATCATGCCCAGACTGCCGCGGGATTCCTCCTCCGCAAGTTGCTCGCTGCGCAGGGCCGTGAGTTCGGGGTCATAGTTCTCGATCGTGCGTTCGATGCGGGAAAAGTCCAGGTCGGCGGACACCTGGGCGCGCACCCCGTCGGGTCCGACAATGGGCGAGACGATGTCCATGATGCGTCGGACATAGCTCTCTTCCATGCGGCGGGTGAATTCCAGGTTACGGGTGGAGAGATTCATGCCCTCATCCTCGTCCCTGGGGGTCAGCAACTGACCTCGCTGATCCACCACGGTCACCCGCTCCGGCTCCAGATCGGGAATGCTGGACGAAACCAGATGGACAATGCCGGCCACCTGACGTTCCGTCAGCGTCCTGCCGGGGTGGAGATTGACCAGCACCGAGGCACTGGGCTTGGTGCGGTCACGCACAAACACGGTTTCCCGGGGCATGGCCAGATGCACCCGAGCCGTCTCCACGCTGGCCAGGGTCGATACCGAACGGGCCAGTTCTCCTTCCAGGGCACGGTGATAACGGGCCGTCTCCACCAGGCGACTGGTTCCGATCCCCTGATCCTGTTCCATCAGCTCGAAACCGAATCCCCCCGTGCGCGGCAATCCTTCCGTCGCCATCTGCAGGCGGGCTTCATGCACCCGTCCCGCGGGCACCGTCAGGGCGCCGGTCATGGGGTCGATCCGGTAGTTGATGCCCTGACGCCCCAGTGCCTCCATCACCTGAGCCGACTCCCGTTCTCCCAACCCGGGGAAGAGCACGGCATAGGATGGCCGGGTGACCCACAGGAACAGACTCGCCACCAGGGCGACCACCGCCGCCACCCCGACCAGCAAGCCGACCTGGCTCTGCCGGGGCAGACTGGTGAAACCCTGCATCTGCTGATTGAACGTCGTGGTCAGTGAAGTGGCCATGATGCTTCCTTAAAAGGACCTACACCTGCATGTTCATGATGTCCTGATAGGCGGACACCAGACGATTGCGCACCTGCATGGTGGCCTCGAAGGAGATGCTGGCCTTTTGCGTGGCGATCATCACCTGGGCCAGATCCACGTCAGGGTCCCCCATCTCGAACCGGGTGGCCAGCTGATTGCCCTTCTGCTGGGCACTGTTCACCTTGTCCATGGATTGCTTCAGCGCCGCGGCAAAATTGGGCTGCGCCGGTGGTGGCACCGCGGCCTTGGGCCCTTCCAGACCGGCACTGGCCGCCAGCACGCGCATCTGCTGAAGCACCTGGTTGATCTGCATGTCACTCATCTCGATACCCTCCCGGCCCGCATCGGCGGACCAAGCATCAATGCATGTCAATAGGGAATGGTCACGCCGGCATCGCGCAGTCTGGCCAGCTTGTAGCGCAGGGTGCGCGGGCTGATGCCCAGACGGGCGGCGGCGTCCTTGCGGCTGCCCTCTTCCACCCTGAGAGCATCCAGAATCAGTTGTTCTTCCCGGGACCTCAGCCTGTCACCCAGGCGCTGGGTGGCGGCGGACGTCGGCTCCGAGACAGGGGCATGGAGAGAAGCATGGGGCGCGGCATCGACCTTCCCCATGGCCTCGAACTGGATGGAGGCGGCATCCAGTTCCTCTCCGTCGCGCAGGATCATGGCCCGCTGGATGACGTTGTCCAGCTCGCGCACGTTGCCCGGCCAGGTGTGATCCATCAGCCGTGCCGCGGCGGCGGTGGTGAGATTGGCCTGGTCGATGGCGCGACCGTGGATATAGATCAGTCGTCGGGCCAGGGGCAGGATGTCGCCGGGACGCTCCCGGAGCGGGGGAATGACCAGGGGGAAGACATTGAGCCGGTAGAACAGGTCCTCGCGGAACTTGCCCTCCGCCACCGCCTGCATGAGATTGCGGTTGGACGTGGCCAGCACCCGGACATCCATCTGCATGGGACGCCGTCCGCCGAGCCTCTCCACCTCCCGCTCCTGCAGCACACGCAGCAATTTCGCCTGCAGGGAGAGATCCATCTCGGAGATCTCGTCCAGCAGCAGGGTCCCCCCTTCCGCCAGCTCGAACTTGCCGGGACGGGATTCATAGGCCCCCGTGAATGCCCCCCGCTCATGACCGAAGAGCATGGCTTCCAGCATGTTTTCGGGAATGGCTGCGCAGTTGACCGCCACGAAGGGACCGTCGGCGCGGGGAGAGTGGGCATGAATGAATCTGGCATAGACTTCCTTGCCCACCCCCGACTCGCCGTTGAGCATCACGGTCGCTTCCGAGGCGGCAACACGACGCGCAAGCTCCACCAGTTCCCGGCTCCGCGGGTCCTCCGCGACCAGCTCGAAGGCCCCGCCGGAAGGGTCCATTGTCAGAAGTGTTGCCTGGGTCATCTCACCTGCTCCGAAATGTGGTCCGGTTGTCGGCCCTCCCGGCGGTGACGTAACACCGGCGATGGAGTGGCCTGCAACCTTCCAGAAGCAGGTAACGTGCCAGAAAATAAAAACAATTAAAAACAGATACTTAAAAACAAAAAACAGAACTGCGTCAGGATTCCGTCGTCATATCATCCCGCTGGACGCCGTATTTCCGCATCTTTTCCACCAGCGTGGTCCGGCGCATGCCCAGTAACTTGGCGGCATGGGCCACCACCCCGTCGGAGCGATCAAGGGCCTGCCGGATCAGCTGGGTCTCCAGATCGCTGATGTACTCCTTGAGATCCAGCCCGGACTCGGGCAACCCGGCCTCCAGGGTGACGGGAGCATCGACCTCGGCCGCACTGATGGTCTGCAGATCCTGTTCACTCAGGCCGGCCCTGAATTTGCCGGGCAGGTCATCAGGCGACACGGTTTCTCCCGGAAACATGATGGAGAGACGTTCCACCAGGTTGGCCAGCTCACGAACATTGCCGGGCCAGTCATAACGGGACAGTACCCGCAGGGCAGCGGGAGAAAACCGCACCCCGGAGCGTCCCTCGGCCTCCATCCGGGTCACCAGCTCATCGATCAGCAAGGGCAGGTCCCTGAGCCGATCCCGCAGCGGCGGTACCTCGATGGGGAATACATTGAGTCGATAATACAGATCTTCCCGGAAGGTGCCTTCCTGGATCGCCACCTCCAGATCCCGATGGGTCGCGGCAATGATGCGTGCATCGGTGGTCAGCGTCTTGGTGCTGCCCACACGCTCGAAAGTACGTTCCTGCAGTACCCGCAGGATCTTCACCTGCATGGGCAGCGGCATGTCACCGATCTCGTCCAGGAACAGGGTGCCGCCCTGGGCCAGCTCGAAGCGACCGGGACGGGCGGTGATGGCGCCGGTGAAGGCCCCCTTTTCATGACCGAACAGCTCGCTTTCCAGCAATTCTCCGGGAATGGCGCCACAGTTCACCGCCACGAAGGGCTTGCCGCCACGGGACGAGCACTGGTGAACATTGCGGGCCACCACCTCCTTGCCGGTCCCGGTCTCGCCCAGAATCAGCACATTGGCATCGGTCATCGCCACCTGCTGGATCAGCTCACGGATACGCTGCATGGTCCGGTGATACCCCACCAGGGAATGGTAGAGCGCCTGATGCCGGACCTTGTCCGGCGAGACCCCGTTGACCACCAGATGACGCGCCGTCTGCAGACTGCCCGACAAGGCGGGATAACGCAGGGGGAAGTCCAGGCGACCCAGCACCCGGGGATGCATCGCATCCGGCAGGGATGAAAATTCCTCGGCGGCACCCGCCAGGATCAGTGGGGGCAATCCATCAAGCGCCGACAGGGGTTCCACCAGCTCGGCCCCATGCGCCACGGCGCAACCGCTGACCAGAATCGCCAGCCAGTCCCCCCGGGTCTGCTCCCGCAGATGAGCGCCGCACTCCCGTGGCGACATCACCCGTGGACGACAGCCCAGAAAGTCCAGGATGGTTTCCATGCGTTCGGCGCGCCGGGCATCCCCCGCCACCACCAGGACGACATCGGGCAACAGTGGAGGCTGTCCGTCCGCGTCTTCGGTTGTCGATAATGGGTCTTGAAGTGTCATAAATATACGCCCTGGACCGTTCCATGGGTCCGAAACAATAACCGCTTTTTGAAAAGGCTCAGTTGACCTGCGCCGCCGTCCCGACCCGTTCAGTTCGGGGTTTCATCACGCCTGGACCGGCTCTGGGCGATGCTGCGTCGATGGCGCCGGAACACCATTTTCTGAATGCCGTCTTCGAGTGCCGGACTCATTCCCTGGAACAGCACGCTCAGATCATAGCCCGATTCCGCGGCCTCGCACGAGGTCACCCGGGCATACAGCGTCAGCGGCCGGGGAAACTGGGGACACAGATAAAAGCTCAGGCACAGGGCCTGCCCGGGCGGCAGGGACTCCGGCTGGACCCAGCCCAGGCCTTCGGCGGAAATCCGCAAAGGAACCGGCGGCGGAATCCGCGCATGGGCATGCAGCAACAGACTCACCATTTCCACCAGCAGGTTGACCTTCGACTCGATTCTGAGCAGTTCCTGGGTCACCTCACCGGCGTCATCGATCCGTCGCGGCTGAACATCATCCATGCCTGCGCAGACCCGGAGCAGGCTTTCATTGGCTTCATTGATCCGGGCCAGCTCTTCAGCCGGAGGAATCCCGTCCACCGGTTCCATCGCCAGGGGGAGTCGATCCCTGATCACCAGCACATCCTTGAAGGGATCGTCTGTCGTCATGATCTCATTTCAGCATAACCGCAAAGTGACAGGCAAAACCCGGATATCCCGGATCCGCCCCGATCAAGTACCGCAGAAAGTCTGGTACACCCGCTCCGCCGGGTCCGGAGGCCGGGCATAGGCCTGGTCGTCCTCCGCCAGTGCCCAGGGATTGCGCACCACCTTGAGCAACCGCCGAAAAGGCCCGAAATCCCCCGCCTCCACGGCCGCCGCAATCACCTGTTCCACCCGATGATTGCGGGGAATACAGGCCGGGTTGATCCGTCGCATGCGCGCGGCCCGCGCCCCGGGAGACATCGCTCCCTCCCGGCGCAGGCGTGACCGCCACTGCCGCGCCCAGGCATCGAAGGCCTCGGGCTGCGTGAACAGGCGACGAACCGGCTCATCCTGCCCCTCGTCCTCGGCCGCATCACACAGATGACGAAAACACAGGGTGAAATCCGCCTGGCCCTGCTGCATGGCCTGCAGCAACCCCTGAATCAGGGCAATGTCCCCCTTATCGGCCGTGCTCAGCCCCAGCTTGAGGCCCATCACGTCAATCCAGTGACGCGCAAACCGTTCGGAGAAGGAATTTACCAGATCCGTGGCCGATTCCAGCGCCTGATTTTCGTCGGAGCCGATCAACGGCAGCAATGTCTCGGCCAATCGGGCCAGATTCCACTGGGCCATGGCCGGCTGATTGGCATAGGCATAACGCCCCCGGCTATCGATGGCACTGAAGACCTGATCCGGATGATAGACGTCCATGAAGGCGCAAGGACCGAAATCGATGGTCTGTCCGGACACGGCCATGTTGTCCGTGTTCATCACCCCGTGGATAAACCCCACCCCCATCCACAGGGCCACCAGCCTTGCCTGGGCTTCCACGATGGCCTCCAGCAAGGCCAGACCGGGCTGGTCCGCCTCACGGGTCCAGGGGTAATGACGATCCGCGACATGGTCCGCCAGTTGCCCCAGCGCCGCCCGATCGCCACGCATGGCGAAATACTGAAATGTCCCCACCCGCACATGACTGGCTGCCACCCGGGTCAGCACAGCCCCCGGCAGGACCGTTTCCCGCAGCACCGGTTCTCCGGTGGAGACGGCGGCCAGGGCCCGGGTCGAAGGGATGCCCAGGGCATGCATGGCCTCGCTGACCAGATACTCACGCAACACCGGACCGAGGGCGGCACGGCCATCGCCTCCCCGGGAAAACGGGGTACGGCCCGATCCCTTGAGCTGGATATCCCGACGCTGCCCCCGCACATCCACCACTTCCCCCAGCAGGATGGCCCGCCCATCCCCCAGCCGGGGCACGAAATGCCCGAACTGATGGCCGGCATAGGCCATGGCCAGGGGCTCCGAGCCGGGCAGTACGCGGTTACCCGCAAACACCTGGGCCCAGACTTCCGGCGTCAGGGACAGGGGATCGATGCCCAGCTCCCGACACAGGTCGTGATTGAGTTCTATCAGGGAGGGGGCAGGCACCGGATCCGGGTCAAGCCGGACATGGAAGGTCTCCGGCAGGCGGGCATAGGTGTTGGAAAACGGGATCGGATCAGGCACCGGGGACACAGGGTTCAAACCTCCTTCATTGGGCCGGCGGGCACACCGCCACAGCAATCCGACCACGCGCCGCCGTCGGGGTTCGCGCCGACGGCGGCAAGGAATATTGACCATACTCAATTCCGGGTCTACGCTCTAGCTTATATACCTATTACAAAAATGAAAATCATCGTTGCCGACCCCACAGCGACCCTCATCGTCCGCGATGTGCAAGGGCCCACATACCACAACAGGCCCGGAGGAGAACCGATCGATGCAAGTCACCAGACGCCAGTTCATGAAGCTCTGCGGCGTCGGGCTGGGATCATCCAGCCTGGCGGTCATGGGCTTCTCCCCCACCGAGCTGCAGGCTTCGGTGCGCCAGTTCAAACTGGCCCGCACCAGGGAGACCCGCAGCACCTGTCCCTACTGCTCCGTCAGCTGCGGCGTGATCCTCTATACCCGGGGTTCCGGCGCCAAGAATGCCAAGGCCGCCCTGGTGCACGTGGAAGGCGACCCGGACAACCCGGTGAACCGGGGCACCCTCTGCCCCAAGGGTGCCGGGCTCATGGACATGATCAACAGCGACAGCCGCTTGCGTCAGCCCCAGTACCGGGCACCCGGTTCGGATCAGTGGCAGACCCTTTCCTGGGATGAGGCCATCACCCGCATCGCCCGTCTGATGAAGGATGACCGCGATGCCAACTTCATGGAATTCAATGACCAGGGGCAGCGGGTCAACCGCTGGAACACCACCGGTTTTCTGGCCAGCTCCGCCGCCGCCAATGAAAGCGGCTACCTGACCGCCAAGACCGCCCGTGCCTACGGCATGACGGCGGTGGATACCCAGGCACGCATCTGACACGCCCCGACGGTGGCCAGTCTGGCCCCGACGTTCGGCAGAGGTGCAATGACCAATCACTGGGTCGACATCAAAAATGCCGACCTGATCCTCATCATGGGCGGCAACGCAGCCGAGGCCCATCCCTGCGGCTTCAAGTGGGTCACCGAGGCCAAGGCCAACCGGGGCGCAAAACTGGTGGTGGTGGATCCCCGCTTCACCCGCTCCGCCGCTGTCTCCGACTACTACGCTCCCGTGCGGGTAGGCTCCGATATTGCCTTCCTCGGCGGTGTCATCCGCTACCTGCTGGAGACCGGACAGATCAATCACGAATACGTGGCCCATTACACCAATGCGGCCCTGATCGTGAAGGAGGAGTACAGTTTTGCGGACGGTCTGTTCTCCGGCTACGACGAGGTCAACCGCCGCTATGACCGCAGTTCCTGGGGTTACGAGCTGGGCGAGGACGGCTACGTGCGGGCGGATGAGACCCTGCAGCACCCCCGCTGCGTCTACCAGCTGATGAAGACCCACTTCGATCGCTATACCCCCGAGGTGGTCAGTCGCATCACCGGCACACCGGAAGACCGTTTCCTGAAGATCTGCGAGATGATCGGCGAAACGTCCCGGCCCGACAAGGTGATGACCATCATGTACGCCCTGGGCTGGACCCAGCACAGCGTCGGCTCCCAGAACATCCGCACCATGGCCATGATCCAGCTGTTGCTGGGCAACATGGGCATGCCGGGCGGCGGCGTCAACGCGCTACGGGGCCATGCCAACGTGCAGGGCATCACGGACATGAACCTGGTCACCACCAACCTGCCCGGCTACCTGGGACTGCCCGGCGATGACGACCAGAGCTTTGAGGGCTTCATGGACAAGCGCGCCCTCAAGCCCGTGCGCCCGGGCCAGATGAGCTTCTGGCAGAACTATCCCAAGTTCCATGTCAGCCTGATGAAAGCCTGGTGGGGCGAACACGCCAACGCCGACAACGGCTTCGCCTGGGACTACCTGCCCCACGTGGACAAGCCCTATGACGTGCTGCAGATGTTCGAACTGATGCACGCCGGGCAGATGAACGGGTTCCTCTGTCAGGGCTTCAACCCGCTGGCGGCGGTGTCCCACAAGGCCAAGATGAGCACCGCCCTGGCACGCCTGAAATACATGGTGGTGATGGACCCCCTGGCCACGGAGACGTCGGAATTCTGGCGCAATTTCGGCGAGTTCAATCCGGTCAATACCCGCCAGATCCAGACCGAGGTCTTCCGCCTGCCCACCACCCTGTTTGCCGAGGAAGACGGCACCTTCACCAACTCCGGACGGGTCATCGCCTGGAAGGAGAAGGCAGTGGATCCTCCGGGCGTCGCCCGCACCGACCGGCGCATCATCGCCGGACTGTACCTGGAACTGAAGCGACTCTACGAGGAGGAAGGCGGCGCCTACCCGGACCCCATCGTCCACCTGCACTGGCCCTACGGCAATCCGGACGAACCCTCGGCGCCGGAACTGCTGCGGGAGATCTCCGGCCGGGCGCTGCAGGACATCGGCGATATACCCGCCGGGCGCCAGCTGGCCGGTTTCGGCCAGCTCAGGGACGACGGCGGCACCGCCTGCGGCAACTGGCTCTACAGCGGCTGCTGGTCGGCGGAGGGCAACCTCACCGCCCGCCGCGACACCGCGGACCCCTCCGGCCTGGGCATCTACCCCGGCTGGGGCTTTGCCTGGCCGGCCAATCGGCGCATCCTTTACAACCGCGCCGCCTGCGACACCCAGGGCAAGCCCTGGGATCCCCGCCGGGCTCCCATTGCCTGGGACGGCAGTCGCTGGAGCGGGCCGGACATCCCCGACATGCGGCCCACCGCCGCCCCCGGGGAACAGGTCAGTCCCTTCATCATGCTGCCCGAAGGGGTGGCGCGACTGTTTGCGGGCATGAACGACGGTCCCTTCCCCGAGCATTACGAACCCTTCGAAAGTCCCCTGGGCTACAACCCGCTCCATCCCGACCAGCCCGCGGTGACCAGCAACCCGGCGGCCCGGGTGTTCGCCAACGACTGGGCCAGTTTCGGCACCGCCCGGGACTTCCCCTACGCCGCCACCACCTACCGGCTCACGGAGCACATGCACTTCTGGACCAAGCATTCCCTGGCCAACGCCATCGTCCAGCCGTCCCAGTTCATCGAGATCGGCGAAGCCCTGGCGCGGGAAAAGGGGATCGCCAACGGCGACCAGGTCACGGTGGAGTCCAACCGGGGGGAGATCACCGCCACCGCAGTGGTCACCAAACGCATCAAGCCCCTGCGGGTGGAGGGCCGCACGGTACACACGGTGGGCATTCCCATCCACTGGGGCTTCACCGGCGTGGCCAACAAGGGCTACCTGGCGAACGTGCTCACGCCGTTCGTGGGCGATGCCAACTCCCAGACGCCTGAGTTCAAGGCGTTCCTCGTCAACATCGAGAAGGCCTGAGGAGGTGCGCCATGGCATCCATGCAAAGTCTTGATATCAAGAACCGCTCGGCCACCAGCCTGCCCTCCCCCAGCGTGCGCAGTCACACGGAACTGGCCAAGCTCATCGACGTGTCCAAGTGCATCGGTTGCAAGGCCTGTCAGGTGGCCTGCATGGAATGGAATGACCTGCGGGGACCGGTGGGGGAAAACACCGGCGTCTACGACAACCCCCAGGACCTGAACGAGCACACCTGGACCCTGATGCGCTTCTCGGAAGTGGAACCGGATGATTTCTCCTTTGAATGGCTCATCCGCAAGGACGGCTGCATGCACTGCGACGACCCGGGCTGCCTCAAGGCCTGCCCGGCCCCCGGAGCCATCGTGCAGTATGCCAACGGCATCGTGGACTTCATCTCGGAGAAATGCATCGGCTGCGGCTACTGCATCGCCGGCTGTCCCTTCGACATCCCGCGCCTGTCCCGGGCGGACAACCGGGCCTACAAGTGCACCCTGTGTTCCGACCGGGTGGCCGTGGGCCTGGAACCGGCCTGCGTCACCACCTGCCCCACCGGCTGCATCACCTTCGGCACCAAGGAGGACATGAAACAGCAGGCGGTCCTGCGCATTGCGGACCTCAACAGCCGGGGTTACGACAACGCCGGACTCTACGACCCGCCCGGCGTGGGCGGCACCCATGTCATGTACGTGCTGCAGCATGCGGATCGACCCGGGCTATACCATGGCCTGCCCGAAGACCCGCGCATCAGTCCCATGGTGGGATTCTGGCAGGGCATCACCAAACCCCTGGCCATCGGTGCCCTGGCCCTGCTGGCCATGGCGTCCTTCCTGCACTTCATCAAGCACGGCCCCAATGTGGCGGAGGAGGACGACGACGCCCCCTCCCGCGACAAGACCCGGGACCGCAAGGAGGAATCCAGCCATGTCGAATAAAGACGATATCCGGCGCTACAAGGACGGGGAAAGACTGCACCACTGGATCGTGGCCGTCACCTTCATCCTCCTGGCCATGTCGGGGCTGGCCCTGTTCCATCCGTCCCTGTACTGGCTCACCAACCTCTTCGGCGGCGGCCAGTGGACCCGCATCCTGCACCCCTTCATCGGCCTGGTGATGTTCGTGTCGGTGATGGTGCTGATGGTGCGATTCTGGCGTCACAATCTCGTCAACCGGGATGACCTGCGCTGGATCCGCTACCTGCCCGACGCCCTGCACAAGCGGGAAGGCCGCCTGCCCCCGGTGGGTCGCTACAACGCCGGCCAGAAGATCATCTACTGGTCCACGGTCATCGGCATGTTCCTGCTGCTGTTCTCCGGGCTGATCATGTGGCAACCCTACTTCGCCCCGGTCTTCCCCATCGGTCTGGTGCGGTTCGCCATCCTGGTGCATGCCTTCAGCGCCATCCTGCTGATGATGGTCATCATCCTGCACATCTATGCCGCCATCTGGGTCAAGGGCAGCCTGCAGGCCATGGTCAAGGGCACGGTGAGCCGGACCTGGGCGAAGAAGCACCACCCCCTGTGGTACCGGGAAGTCACCCAGGAGGAGCGTAAATGACCACCATCCTGCGGCCGGGAGAGATCCAGGGTCCCGGCACCCCGGCACCATTCCTGAAACTGCCCGACCCGGACAGCCTGTTCACCCGGCGGGCGGAACGGTTCCAGGGACTGGCACAGGATCATCCGGTGGAGGCCTTCCTGCTGTTCATGGCCGCCCTGACCCAGGCCCAGCACCGCCTGGTGGAGACGCTGACCGGCAGGGCCCCGGACACCCTGCCCCGCCCCGCCCCCCGGGGACTGCCCTTCCCGGCGGCCGGGCTGCCGGACATCCGTCACTGGCAACCCGGTCTACGGTCATTGCTGGAAGAGATCGAACCATCGGCTCCGGCCCCCACCCGGGCCGCCATCCGGCGGCTGCGGCACATGTCCGACCCGGATCGGGTCGCCATGGCCAGGGAGATCCTCCGTGGCCATGGCAGTGCCCGGGACCCGGCCGCCGCCCCACTGCTGGCGGCGGCCCTGCAGGCCCACTGGACTGTGTGGATTGGACAGACGGCAGTGGAGGGCATCCCGGCGCAGACCGAGGCCACCCACTGTCCCGTCTGCGGCAGCCCCCCGGTGGCGGGGGTGATCCACAGCGGCGGCGGCATCCATGGTCGCCGCACCCTGCACTGCAGCCTGTGCCAGAGCCAGTGGCATCTGGAGCGGCTCAAATGCAGCCACTGCCATGCCACCACCGATCTGGAGTATCCGGGTCTGGAAGGCCATCACCCGGCCGTCAAGGCCGAAGTCTGCGGCCACTGTCGCAGCTATCTCAAGCTCATCAACCTGGAAACCGATCCCCGGGCCGACCCGGTGGCCGACCATCTGGCCACCCTCGCCCTGGACCTGCTGCTGGGGGAGGAAGGCTACACCCCCAGCGGCATCAATCTGCTGCTCTATCTGGAAGAGGCACCCGCCACCACAGCCTGATGCAACCCCAAAAACCCCGCGGGAGCGGGCCTGCCCGCAAACAGCGCCGCTGAAAGCACAACCGTCGCTCCCCACAGTAACCCAGTGCCGCGTGACGGCCGAGTCAAGGACCATGACCACCAGAACAGACACCGAATGCTCCCCATCACCCACCAGCATCGACCCCAGCCACCGCCCTCCCGCGGTGGAACGGCTGCTCACCCATCCCCGGGCCGTCCCCCTACAGAACCGACACGGTCGCCGCTCCCTGATCCAGGCCCTGCGCCTGGTACTGGATCAGTGGCGGGGCGACCCCCGACCCTCACCCACCCCCGACCACTTCCTCGATCGTGCCGAAGCCGTGCTGGAGGCCGCCGCCACCCCGCGCCTGCGCCCTGTGTTCAACCTCACGGGCACCGTCCTGCACACCAACCTGGGCCGCGCCCTGCTGCCGGAGGAGGCCATGACCGCCGTGATCCAGGCCGCCACCCGTCCCGGCAATCTGGAGTTCGACCTGGCCACCGGCAAGCGCGGCGACCGGGACACCCTCATCAACGGCCTGATCCGGGAACTCACCGGTGCCGAGGCCGCCACCGTGGTCAACAACAACGCCGCCGCCGTGCTGCTGGCCCTCAACACCCTGGCCCTGCGCAAGGAAGTGATCATCTCCCGGGGGGAACTGGTGGAGATCGGCGGCGCCTTCCGCATCCCCGAGGTGATGAGCCGGGCCGGTTGCAAGCTGGTGGAGGTGGGCGCCACCAACCGCACCCACGCCCGTGACTTCCAGCAAGCCCTCACCGAACGCACCCGCCTCATTCTCAAGGCCCATACCAGCAACTATGCCATCGAGGGCTTCACCCACACGGTTCCCGAACCGGAACTGGCCGCCCTGGCCCACGCCCACGCACTGCCCTTCATGGTGGACCTGGGCAGCGGCACCCTCACCGACCTGAGTCGCCACGGGCTGCCCCGGGAACCCACGGTGCAGGACACCCTGGCCCATGGCGCCGACGTGGTTACCTTCAGCGGTGACAAGCTGCTGGGCGGCCCCCAGGCGGGGCTGATCGTGGGCCGAGCCGACCTCATCGACCGCATCAAGAAAAACCCCCTCAAGCGCGCCCTGCGGGTGGACAAGATGACCCTGGCCGCCCTGGAGGCCGTGCTTCGTCTCTACCGGGACCCGGACCGATTGGGAGAACGACTCACCACCCTGCGCCTGCTCAGCCGCCCCGTCGAACGGATCCGCACCCAGGCCGAACGCCTGCTGCCGGCCCTGCAGGCGGCCCTGGGGGACGGCATGACGGTCACCAGCCGTCCCTGCCGAAGCCAGATCGGCAGCGGCGCCCTGCCGGTGGACCGACTGCCCAGCCAGGCCCTGGTCATCCAGCCCACCCAACGGGGACGGGGCGCCGGCACCACCCTCAAAGGCCTGGAACAGCGGCTGCGGGACCTGCCCGTGCCGGTGATCGGCCGGCTGCACGACGGGGCCCTGTGGCTGGACCTGCGCTGCCTGGAGGATGAGGCCGATTTCGTATCCCAGCTACCTCGCCTGCGGGAGATCGCATCATGATCATCGGTACCGCCGGCCATATCGACCACGGCAAGACCGCCCTGGTGAAGGCCCTCACCGGCGTTGACGCCGACCGCTGGAAGGAGGAACAGGCACGGGGCATCACCCTGGACCTGGGCTATGCCTACCAGACCCTGGATGACGGCCTCAGCCTGGGCTTCGTGGATGTGCCCGGGCATGAAAGGCTCATCCACAACATGCTGGCCGGGGCCACCGGCATCGACCACGTCCTGCTGGTGATTGCCGCCGATGACGGTCCCATGCCCCAGACCCTGGAACACCTGCAAATCCTTTCCCTGCTGGGACTGGAGCGGGGCACGGTGGCCCTGAACAAATGCGACCGGGTGGACGAGGACCGACTGGCCCGGGTCCTCTCCCGGGTCCAGGCCCTGCTACGGGATTCCGCCCTGGCCGATGCCCCCGTCCTGCCGGTTTCCGCCATCACCGGCCGGGGTCTGGCGGCCCTCAAGGATCATCTGCACCGGCAGGCCCGCCTTCAGGGCGAACGGCGGCATGAGGGCCGTTTCCGGCTGGCGGTGGATCGCTGCTTCACCCTCGGCGGGACCGGCACCGTGGTCACCGGCACCGTCCACGCCGGACAGGTCAGGGTCGGCGACCACCTGTGCCTGAGTCCTTCCGGCCTGAACGTGCGGGTCCGCGGCCTGCATGCCCAGAACCGGCCGGCGGAACGGGGCCTGACCGGCCAGCGCTGCGCCCTCAACCTCACCGGCCCCCATCTGACCCGGGAGGCCGTCAGCCGGGGCGACTGGGTGGTGGACCCGGACCTTCACCACCCCGCCGTGCGCCTGGATGCCCGACTGCGGGTGCTGGCGGACGCGCCCGGCCCGCTGACCCACTG
Organism: Ectothiorhodospira shaposhnikovii; assembly: GCF_022227765.1. Taxonomy (GTDB): domain Bacteria; phylum Pseudomonadota; class Gammaproteobacteria; order Ectothiorhodospirales; family Ectothiorhodospiraceae; genus Ectothiorhodospira. Next base: position 118,170 of record NZ_JAJMLZ010000010.1, read on the forward strand.
GACACCGGTCCACCTGCACCTGGGGGCCGCCCGGCTCATGGCCCGGGTGGCGGTCCTGGAGGGAGAGGCCATCCCGCCGGGAGCCGACGGTCTGGTGCAACTGGTCCTGTCCCAGGAGACCCACGCCCTGCGGGGGGACCGCTTCGTGCTGCGGGACGTCTCCGCCCGCCGCAATCTGGGGGGCGGCCTGATCCTGGATCCCTGGGGACCCGCCCGGGGCAGGCGCACGGCCTCGCGTCTGGCCCTGCTGCGGGCCTGGGAACAGAACGATCCCCTGGCGGCATTACGCCAGGCCCTGCCCCAGGCGCCGGGCGGCCTGAATCTGGAAACACTGTCCCGCCAGTGGAACCTGGACCCGACCGAGCAGACACGACTGGCGGACACGCCGGATCTGCTGACCCTCGAAACCCCGGCGGGTCCAGTGGCCTTTGATCCCGGACTCTGGCAGGACCTGAAGACACGGACACTCAAGCAACTGGGGGAAGAGCATGCCCATCACCCCGACCGCCTGGGTCCCGACCGGGAACGCCTGCGGCGCCGGGTGGCCCCTGCCCTGGCCCGCCCTGTATTCGCCGCCCTGGTGGATGAACTGCTAGCGGCAGGTGCCGTACGGCAACAGGCCCCCTGGCTGCACCTGCCCGACCATTGTCTGCACCTGTCCCCGGATCAGGAAACACTCTGGCAGAACCAAATCCTGCCCCTGGTCCAGGCCGACCCCTTCAATCCCCCCCGGGTGCGGGACATTGCCCGCGCCCTGTCCCAGGATGAGACCCACATCCGGGCCCTGATGCAGCAGCTCACCGCCATGGGGCAGGTCTGCCGCATCGCCCATGATCACTATTTCCACCGGGAGGCAGTGGCCGAACTGGAAGCCATCGTCCGCGAGTTGTCCGACACCGAGGGGGCGGCCCTGGCGGCTCCGTTCCGGGACCGCATCGGCACCGGCCGCAAGGTGGCCATCCAGATCCTGGAGTATTTTGATCGCATCGGCTACTGCCGCCGGGTAGGCGATGAACACCGGGTATTCCGGGACTCCCTATGGCGCATGCGCTGAACACCCGTTCCGTATCCATCGGCACCCATTGCAAGGAATCCAATCATGTCCACCACCGACCACATCCCCCTCACCACCCTCTCCCACGGCGGCGGCTGCGGCTGCAAGATCGCCCCAGCCGTCCTTCAGGAGGCCCTGCGGGGACTGACCCAGGGGGTGTTTCAGCCGGACCTGCTGGTGGGCAATGCCGGCAGCGACGATGCCGCCGTCTACCGGCTCAACGACCAGCAGGCCCTGGTGGCCACCACCGATTTCTTCATGCCCATCGTGGATGATCCCTTCGACTTCGGCCGCATCGCCGCCACCAACGCCCTGTCCGACGTCTATGCCATGGGCGCCACCCCCATCCTGGCCCTGGCCATCCTGGGCATGCCCCTGGACAAACTGCCGGTGTCCACCATCCGCCGGATCATGGCGGGGGGGGCGGCAATCTGCGCCGAGGCGGGCATCAACGTGGCGGGCGGTCATTCCATCGACAGTCCGGAACCCATCTATGGCCTCGCCGCCCTGGGGCTGGTCCACCCGGACAGGGTCAAACGCAACGATCAGGCCCGGGACGGAGACGTGCTGATCCTGGGCAAGCCCCTGGGCATCGGTGTGCTGAGCAGTGCCTTGAAGAAAGGCCTGCTGGACGCCGCCGGCTACCAGGCCATGCTGAGCACCACCACCCGCCTCAATCGGGTGGGCATCCCCCTGGGGGAACTGCCCGGTGTCCACGCCATGACCGATGTCACAGGCTTCGGCCTGCTGGGGCATCTGCTGGAGATCTGCCGGGGATCGGGCCTGGCGGCCCGGGTGGAGTTCTCCCGGCTACCCATCCTGGACGCGGCCCGTCCCCTGGCGGAACAGGGTCTGGGGCCGGGGGCCATGGAGCGCAACTGGGAGAGTTATGGGGCCGCGGTGAGGCTGGCGGACCATCTGCCGGACTGGGCCTGGCGCATCGGCACCGATCCGCAGACCAGCGGCGGCCTGCTGGTGGCCTGCGACGAACAGGCGGCGGCCACGGTACTGGCCCTGTTCAGAAGCCATGGGTTTGAAGCAGCGGCAACCATCGGCAGGCTGGAGGCAGGCACCCCGACGGTGGATCTGGGCTGAACGCCCCCCTTAGCGGCCAAGGGCCGCTACGGACAATGGCGGAAGGGCGTGGGAGTCGAACCCACCCGGGACCGCCTGACGGCCCCAACCGGTTTTGAAGACCGGCCGCACCACCGGGCACGAAGCCCTTCCCATGTCCTTTCCCTAAAAGGCCTCCCCGTGTCCCTACACGACGTCTTCCTTGAACGACGTCTTCCTTGAACGACGTCTTCCTTGAACGACGTCTTCCTTGAACGGCGCCTTCCTTACACGACGCCTTCCTTACACGACGTCATTCCCGCGAAAGCGGGAATCCAGTCCGCGCTGAAAAATCCCGGACTCCCGCTTTCGCGGGAGTGACGACAGCGGTGCCGCGGAACAAACGAAGATCAGGAGAACAACCCGCTTCCGCGGAAGCAACAACGGCGAAATGATGGAAATGATTGTAAGGCCACATGACCACCAGTACCATCCTCCCCCGTCCGAACCATCAGTAACATATCCCCCGCCCGACACAACCGAAACCGATCTCGGCCAGGACTGAAAACCAGAGTCGCCAGACAAAACCCGGGGCCAATCCCTCACTGCCGCCAGCCCGAAATCACCCGGGGGCTACCATCCACAAACCGGGCCCACTCCGGCGTCCGGTGTACCCGCCCCTGATCATCCACGGTCAGGGTGCCCGTCAGACCATGGAGACGCTCCCCGCCTCCCTGTTGCAAAGTGCCCAGCCGCATCCCCAGCCGATAGGCATCATAGCCAAAGGCCCCCATGCGCGGCCATCGCTGCAGGGAGGCATCCAGCGATGTCTCCAGGCCGGCCCGGGGACCGGTCTGGCCAAGCAACCAGGGCATGTCGGCCACCAGCACACCCTCCATATCCCGGTCCACACCCGGATCCATACGCCCGGAGAAGACGTGGGAGGTGGCAAAAACCGGCAGATCACCCGCCTGATGGAAACGCAACTGGGGCACGATCAGCCGGGCATGACGGGGTTCGCCGGAGATGAACACCATGTCCACATCCCGACGCCCGCGCCCCTGTTCATCCGCCATCACACCGGCACGGATCACATCGCCAAAGTCCGTGGCCTGATGGGGAAAGGTCTGCACTGATCGCACTTCCCCGCCCAGGGCTTCAAACCGGGCACGAAAGGCGACCCGCAGCCGCTCGCCCAGATCCGTGCGCGGCACCATCACCACCGCCCGTCGGTGCCCCTGGGCAAAGGCCCGCTGGGCCGCTTCGACCGCTTCATCCTCGGGATTGAGGCCGAAACGGAAAAAATGCGCCGGATACTGCCTGCGTCCTTCCCCATGATTCAGGGCCAGCACCGGCACTGGCAACGCGCCGGGACGAGCAGCCAGCCGGTCCACGGCCTCCCGGGACAAGGGGCCGATGACCAGATCCGCCCCCTCGCGCACGGCTTCCTCGTAATGACGCAGCACATCGCCGGCATCCTCACCCATATCGTGGACACGCAACACGACGGACGAGGCGACGCCGGCGTCCTCGTGGGCCGCCTCAATCCCCTGCAGGATGCCGCGGGCGACGCTGCCGTAACGCCCGGTCAGGGGCAGGATGACCGCGATCCGGCGCGGCGGCGAGCCACTGCCCGCCATGCCCGTCCGCTGTGAAATCGGTGTTCCCGCACCGGTGACCGTGCCAGGCAGGGAGCCGGTCGAAGACGGCGCGACCGGCCGTGTGGGCACCAAGGCCACCCGCACTGCAGAGGGCGGCTCGATCCCCCGTGAGCGCAATGCCTCATCCAGACGATTCACCGTATCCGGGCTGGATGCCCGGCTTCTCAGGGCCCGTAATTCAGCGGTATCCAGCCCTTGCAGCCAGTGCATCAGTTGCTGCCGTGCCCATGCCTGCGAAGCGGCATCCTCCGCCAGGGCATGGGCACGATTCCAGGTGGTGATCGCATCCAGATGACGTCCCAGCGCCGCCTCGGCCTGGGCACGGATGGCCAAGGACTGCAGCGCCAGGGTCGTGGACAGACGATGGGATTCCAGCGGCAGATGACGCAATGCCTGCAGGGGATCCTGCTGCTCCAGTGCCATCCTGGCCGCCTGGAGCCGGTCATCATCACCGGCCAGCGCGGGCATGAACGCCGTCACCAGCAACAGGCAAAGACCGAGGAGCAAACCATGCAACCCTGGCAGATGGGTGCATCGCCCCGACACAACGCCACTGCGCATCATGACCTGACCCTTCGATGATCGAATTTCCATGGTGAATCCATGAGCGGATATCCCCCTGTGTCGGCTTCCCCCTCATTTTCTTGACCCGGCCATGGATGTTCCGAACCCGTCATTCCCGCGAACGCGGGAATCCAGTCACGGTGCCCCCATGGACTCCCGCTTTCGCGGGAGTGACGGCTGATAAATACGGGAGTGACGCCGGGGAATAACGGCCGGAGACAGGGTCGGAATATTCCTAAAGAGTTCCATGCCCCCGGCCGATACGTTCAATGAAGGGGACATTCATCGGATATCCCACGAAGTGCCCGGGTATAGGCTGAGGCATGGCCGCGGCGAGGTCATGTCGGCAGATCGATGGGACACTGCAGGAATAACTAAGGCTGGTTCCATCTCAAGGAGATAAAAATGAAAAAAATGAGTCTGCTGTTGCTCGTGCTCATACTCTCGTTCGTCACTTCCGCCTGCGCACAGCACTACGCACATCCTCCCGTCGTCTACCATGGACACTATGAAGACCGGGTCATTCGGGTCAGCGGCTACGGCGCGGTGACACCCAGCGTCCATCAGACCCAGGCACAACTCAAGCTCAATGCCATGCGCGCCAGCCGCCTGGATGCCTATCGCAATCTGGCCGAAAGTGTCTACGGCATCAACCTGGAAGGCAGCTCCACCGTCAGGGACATGGCGGCACGCCATGACCAGATCCGAACCTATGTCAATGCCAAGGTCACCGGTGCCCGGGTGGTGGATGTCATCCTTGCCGATGACGACATCTACGAGACTGTCCTGGAGCTCACCGTCGGCCGCCAGTTCTACAGTTGTGTCACCCAGCCGCAAACCTGCATGGTGCCGGTGGGCGCGCCGGTCAGAAGCCCGGCTTATGTGGCTCCGGCGGCGCCTTATCACCCTGCCGTCGTACCCAACCAGTGCGGTGCCTGGGGCTGCGCCCCCATCCGCCGGGCCGCCCCGCGCCCCTACTGGCAACACTGCGCCGGATCCTACTGTGATTACGGCCCCGGCGGTTACAATGCACCTTACCATTACTATCCCCGTTGACCGGGAGGTTCGCCGTGAAGGTGCTCTTGCTGCTGGCCCTGCTCTGTCTGCCCGGTGCAGTGCTGGCTGACGTGATCTTTGCCGAGGGCGTGGCGTCCTCGGCCGGAAGATCGATCACCGAAGCCCGGCGGGATGCCCTGGAAGACGCCCTATGGAACGCCTCTGCCCAGCTGGGCATCACGGTGAGGGGACGATCCCAGGTAGGTGAGGCCGCGGTGATCCAGGACGATACCCGCCTGGACACCGCGGCCCGCATTTCACGGTATGACATTGTCGGGGAATGGCAGGAAGGGGACATCTACCATGTCCGCATCCGGGTGGACGCCGCACAGGCCCTGTGCGGTGACCCGGATGCCCGGATGGGCGCCGTCCACTTCCCACTTCTGCAACCCCATCAGCAGCTCACCAGCAGTCTCAACGGCATCGAACCCGGGGTGCCCAATGAAATTCTTCACCGCCTTTCCATCCGTACGGGAACACCGCCACGGCGAGCGGAACATCGCCGGCTGCTGGAACCCCTGAACGGACTACCCAATCCCCACGCACCGGAGATCCGCGAACGGGCACGACGCCTGGCCCGGGAGATGGAGGTCAACTACCTGCTGGCCGGGGTGATCATCGACATCGGCTATGAAAACGTCGGCCTCATCCGCAACACCTACCTTCGTCGCAGTGAAGTGGAAATCTACGTGTTTGCCGGTGACACCGGAGAACTGCTCCTGCAGCGCCGAGCGGCCCGTGAAGCCAAGGGCGACGTACTCTACCCCACGCCGGTGGCCTTCGGCAGCCGGCGTTTTTATGAATCACGCTACGGAGAAGCCTTCGACTGGGTGCTGGACCGGCTCAGTCAGGAAATCAGCGGCCTGCTGGCCTGCCCACCGGGAGATCGGGCTTTCGATTGATCATTATGGTGCCCGGAGCCGGACTCGAACCGGCACGGCCAAAGCCGAGGGATTTTAAATCCCTTGCGTCTACCAATTTCGCCATCCGGGCAGGACAGGGCGAGAGTGCGAGGCACCGGATTATACCCGAAACAGGCACTGGAAGAATGTGCCCGACACGCTAAGATTCGGGATTGACCTATTTCACATCGACGCCGCCCGTGTTTCCGACCCTCACATCCGTATCCACCCTGCTCCTGGGCATGGGCATCCTGCTCTGCGGCTCCGGCATGCTGGGTACCCTGCTGGGCCTGAGCGCCGCCCAGGAAGGCCTGCCGAGCTGGCTGATCGGCCTGGTCATGTCCGGCTTCTTCATGGGCTTCATCATCGGCTCGTTCCTCTGCCCCCGCCTGATCCGACGGGTGGGACACATCCGTGCCTTCGCCGCCCTGGCCGCCGTGTCGGCCATCGCCGCCCTGCTCCACGGTCTGATCTTCGATCCCTGGGTGTGGTGGGTGTTGCGCATCTTCAACGGCATCTCGGTGGTGGGGCTTTACATGGTCATCGAAAGCTGGCTCAACGAACGGGCACGACAGAACCGGGGCCAGATCTTCGCCTTCTACATGACGGTCTGCCTGGTGATGCTGGGCGTGGGACAGTTCCTGGTACTGATCTACGGACCGGGGCATCTGGCCAGCTATGCCCTGGTGGCCATTCTGTTCTCCCTGGGGCTGATCCCCATCGCCCTGACGCCGGCCTTGCAGCCCACGCCCATCAAGGCCCAGGCCCTGCCGCTGAAGACCCTCTATGGCAGGACGCCGGTGGGCGTGGTCGGAGCGCTGGTGGCGGGGATCGCCTCGGGCGGGTTCTGGGGGTTCGGAGCCATCTATGCCCAGCAGTCCGGCATCGAACCCCTGGGGGTGGCCGCCTTCGTCAGCGCCGTGATCCTGGGCGGCGCCCTGCTGCAATGGCCCATCGGCTTTTTCTCCGACCATCGGGACCGGCGCTGGGTGCTGGTCTTTGCCTGTGCCGGCGCGGCCCTGGCGGCCCTGAGCATCTTCATGACCGTGGATCAGTCACTGCTGGTACTGCTGGTGGCGGCCCTGTTCTACGGCGGGTTTGCTTTCAGTCTCTACGCCCTGGCGGTGGCCCATACCCATGACCGACTGGATGTCACCCAGGTGCTGGAAGGCACCCAGGGGCTGCTGTTGCTCAACGGCATCGGTGCCACCCTGGGGCCGTTGCTGGCCGGGATTGCGGTGAGTGTCGCATCCATCAGCGTGCTGCCCCTGCTGTTCGGGAGCATCATCCTGCTGCTGTCCCTGTTCGCGCTATGGCGAATCCTGCGGGAACCTCCGGTGGCGCCCGAGGAGAAGGCCGGCTTCGTGCCGGTCACCCGTACCTCGGCGGTGGCGGCCGAACTGGACCCCCGCACCGAACTGCAACCGGAGCTGGACCTGGAACACAAGCCCTGACCGTTCTTCCCTACCCCCTCACCCGGTGACCACCGACCGCCCGCGGGTGCGCAGGCCGATCAGGGCGGCATGCCGGATACTCTGGAGCAGGGCCTGGCGGCCGGTGCCGGTGCAGGGGATCCAGGGCCGGGGCGGGTCATTGAGGGCCTCGCGCAGGACCCGGCCCAGGGTGGTCCGCATCATAGTCATGAGAACCACCGCGTCGGCCTCCGACGCCTGACGCTTGAGGTGATTGACATCACGCCCCCAGTTGGAAGACCAGCCGGTGTGACGAAACTCCACCCGGACTCCCGGCCACTGGTCGGTGATTTCCCGGATCAGGTCATCACTGTACCGGGCCTGGATCTCGTTACCACCCACGAACAAGACGGTCAGCTCGGCCCCGCCCTCCAGTTGCTCCAGCAGTTCGCTGTCCTCGTCGTGTTCCGCCTCGGCACCGGGCAAAACCAGATCTTCATACTGGGCCGGGGCCGCGCCGCACTCGCGGAATAGCGCCAGGGTCTGAGCGGCCTCCAGGGGCCGGGCATCGCGCAGGGCAAAGAACAGGGCCCTGAGTTGGGCAAAGGCTTCCGGATCACGGCCCAACCGGCGATACAGGCGGAACCGGGCGCGCAGGATATCCGTCTCCGACCAGGCCGGATCCAGCCGGGCCGGCGCCTCCAGCAGATCGAGCATGGGTTCGCAGAACCGGGAATCCTCATGGGCCAGGTGCTCCAGCCCGTCCAGCCCCTCCTGAGCCGTCTCCAGTCGCCCCGCCGACAGGGCCGCCGACACCAGCAGTGACAGACGTTCCCAGCGGGCCTGCAGCGGCTGATCAGCGCCATCCCGGCACAGGATCTGCAGATCGTCCAACAGCCGGGATGAGCGGGCAAACCATTCCGGCCGGTGGATCAGCGGCAGGACGGCCTGTCCGTGCCGACACCACAGGGATTCGGCAATCTCTCCCGCCAGGGCCGGATCCACCAGATCCGCGCATTCCAGCAGACGCTGCATCCCCCACTCCGGCCACGGGGCCGCGGACGGGTCCCGCGCCAGCAGCATCCGCCAGGTCTCCATGGCCGCCTGGGCCGAGGCGGCATCCAGCCGGGCCATCATGAGCACGGCCTGCATGAAACGGCAGCGATCCACCAACAACGGACGCTCCGGGTCCTGGGCATCGGTTTCCGTCATCATCCCGATCAGGGCGGCATTCACATGCATCAGGGCCTGCTCCCGGGCCTCGTCACCGCTGTCGGTCTCCATCCAGCGCAGAAAATCCCGCACCCCCAGGGCATAGTGAGCCCCCAGGGCCGCCGACCCGAATCGTTCCACCGCCTCGGTGAAATACCGCTCTCCCTGTCGGAGCTGGGCCAGGATCGCGCGCACCCGATCCAGGCCCGGCGGCAACACCAGTTCGGCCAGGGAACGAAAGCCCCCCAGCACCAGCCCCATGTCCGCATGCAACCGGGGCGACATCAGACGCCCTTCGGCGATCAGCCCGGCAAAGGCCTCCTTCGCCGCGGAGAAATTGCCCTGCAACTGCAGGGCCTGGCCCAGACGGCGCCCCACCCCGGCCTCAAGAGCGGCCCGCTCGGTGATGTCCAATGCCACATGGGGCAGGCCCTCCCGCAGTTCCACCAGCAACACGTTGGCAATGGCTGCATCGCCTCGGTGGATGGCATCGGTGGCGGACTGGAGAATCAGCGCGGCGGTCGCCGGGGTCAGATGCCGGCGCTGGCCACGCAACAAGCGGGTGGCCTCGTTCTGGAATCCGTGGGTGAGTAAATAGGGGTGTACCTCGGTGAGCATGCCGGCCCCGGCCCCGCCGGGGGTGGACGAAGCGGCCCGGAAGATGGCGGCATACCGGTGCAGGGCATCCCTGACCGAGGCATGATTCTGCTGCCGCACGTAGCCGCTGAGCAGTCCCGCCAGATACCACTGGCGTCGTTCGTCATTCATCTCGGGGCGTCCCATGTCGGGACGTCGCCCGGGCAACAGGGCGTCGAGAAAACCCAGGTGAAAATAGCTGCGCTTGCGACTGGTATCCAGGGCATGTACCGATTCCACCAGATCCACCAATTCGTCGGGCTTGAGGGCCCGGTCTTCCTCGGCCAGAGTGGCGATGATCTGTTCCATCACCACCCGGTCCAGCTGAGTGAACTCCTCGGAAACATCCAGTACCGCCCGCTCGTTGGCCTCCTCCACCACGATCGACTGCTCTTTCTGTCGGGCCGCTTCCGCCGCCGCCATGGCCTGGTCCAGGGCCGGCAGCACCGGGTCCAGAAACCGCCACAGATCCGGGTCCATCAGCTTGAGCACATGGAAATAGACACCCACCTCCATGGCCCCGAACTCCTCCACCAGGGCGTCCTTGGCCTTGACCATGTCGGCGGGGGGATGGATCTTGTCGTCCCCGCCCACCACGAAGCCCCGTTCATCATGGGGGACACCGCACAGATCCAGGAATCGGCACATGATGGCCGACTTGTAGTCGGCGAAGTACCCCAGGAACAGCAGAGTCCATTCCCGCGCCCCCAGAACCACCGGCACATGGGGCAGCAAAACATCGGCCAGCTGATGGTTGTTCATGCGCTTTAGGGTTTCAACGCGAAACCCCTTGCGGCGCGCCAGGGTCTTGAGGGTGGCGTCGCATACCAGCTCAAGCCGGGAGGCCGGCTCCCGCAGACGTTCCAGAAAGGAGATCACCGCCCGGTGTCGATCCAGGGGCAGCAGCCGATTCCAGACCGCCTTCCAGTCGTTGAGTCCCGCCTGCGGCATCGGTGCCGCCACGCCCCGGGCCATGGTCACCCTCCCCTTGCCGGTCCGCCGACCGGCGTCCGGACAATTCGGGAAGAAAGGCCCACAAGGGCCTGAAGCATAAGCAGATGTGCTGAAGGGTATCTGGGCATACCCCGATCATAGATGGGTCCCGGTGGCTCAACAATGGCCACGGGGCTGAATTTCACCCGGGGACGGGCCGCCGTCACTCAAGCGACGACAGGGCCTCCGACCGCATCCCCACCAGCAAGGCTTCCACTTTCGGCATACCTTCCCGAAGTACCTGGCGATGGCGGGGCAAGGTGCCCAGCACGGCCGTCAATGCACCCGGAAGCTGTTCGTAGATCAGCAGCAACGCATCATCCAGGGTCTCGATCATGTCCAGCGCCTGATCGTGATGATCGGTCCCGAGCCCGGCCTCGATACTTGCCAGGTCCGTGGCCGCGGCGGAAGCCCCTATGGTCATCAGATGCCCCTTCAAGGTATGTGCCATGCGACGGGCCGTGATCAGATCATTCTCCGTGAGAGACTGCCTGAGTTCAGCCAGCCGCTCCGGCAACTCGGGCAGGATGGTCAACAGGGTATCCATCAACAGGATACTGTCGTCTCCCAAACGCTGCAGCACCACGGACAGATCCACGATGGGAAGGGTCTCTTCCTCCGCGGCTGAGAGGGTCTCGATTTCACGGGGCGTTCGAGCGCCCATCACCCGGTCAATGGCCTGTCCCAGCCCGGCCAGACTGATGGGTTTGAAGATATAATCATTCATCCCCGCCGCCAGTCCCCGTTCCCGGTATTCGCTCAGGGCATGGGCCGTCAGGCCGATCACCGGCAGCTCCCGACAGGCCTCGCCGGCCTGCCCTTGCCTGATTCTGCGAGTGGCCTCAAAGCCGTTGATCCCCGGCATCTCCACGTCCATCAGGACCAGATCGGGACACTCCGTTGTCAGATACCCGAAGGCGGCCTGGGCATTATCGGCCACCGTCACCCGGTGTCCCAGCCGCTTGAGCAGATGCACGGCCACCACCACGTTGGCCGGGGTATCTTCCACCAAAAGCACATGCCAGGAGCGGGTGGGTTGAATCTGCAGTGTTTCAACCGCGGGCAGGACGGATGCCTTCACCGCCTTGCCCGGGGCCATGGCCACGGTGAAACGGAAGGTGCTGCCCTCTCCCGAACGACTGCTCACCGTGATCTCACCCCCCATCTTCTCCACCAGTTGACGGGTAATGGTCAGCCCCAGCCCGGTGCCGCCATGGCGGCGTCCGGCCGAGCCGTCCACCTGGGTGAAGGCCTGAAAGATCTCACGCTGACGTTCCGGGGGAATCCCCTCACCGGTATCGATCACTTCGAATGCCAGTCGCAGTCGCTGGTCCGGCTTACCCAGACAATGGGTCTGCAATCGCACCGACCCCTGCTGGGTGAACTTGACGGCATTGCCGATCAGATTGATCAGAACCTGGGTCAATCGGTGCGCGTCCCCTTTCAGGTAGCGTGGCAGATCCGGGGCCAACTCCAGTGTCAGTGCGAGCCCCTTGTCCTCGGCCGGCACACGCAGGGTCTCGATCACCTCTGCCAGAACCTGGTGAAGATCAAAATCCGCCTCCACCAGTTCCATGCGTCCGGCCTCGATCTTTGACAGATCCAGGATGTCGTTGATGATCGTGAGCAGATGCCGGGCCGAGTGCTCGATGATGTGCATGAAGTCCCGCGACTGCCCGGCGGGCTGATTGAGCAACACCAGTTCACTCAAACCCAGGATCGCATTCATGGGGGTCCGGATCTCATGGCTCATCCGGGCCAGAAACTCGCTCTTGGCCTGATTGGCCGACTCCGCCGCCTCACGGGCACTGATCAGCTGTCGCTCCATGACCCGCAGGTCACTGATATCGGTGTAATAGACCATGCCCCCGATCACTTCCCCCTCCTCATTCAGGATGGGGCCGGAGAAGATCTGCAAAGCCTTCCCCCCGAAACGGTCTTCTTCCCGGGGCGTGGAGTAGCGGACCATCGGTTTTTTGGAACGAAAACATTCCGATAATGCACACTGTGGACAAGGATCGATCTCGTTCCAGGCAATGCGGTAACAAGGTTGATCCAGCACGGAGGAAAGATTGAGACCGAACAGCTCCAGCAGGCCCTGACTGGCGCTCACGATGCGAAAATCCGCATCGACGATAACGATGTAACCAGGGATGTTCTCAAAAAAGGCCCGCAACCGGCTGGAGGCCCGATCCAGTTCCTCGGTTCGCTGCGCCACCCTTTGCTCCAGCAGGACGTTCTGCTCGGAGATCACCCGTGCCTGGGATTCCAGGCGCTCGAACTGACCACGCAACTGCCCGGACATGGACTGGAAAGCCTGATCCAGCAGATTGAATTCACGAATGGAAGTATGGCCCGGCGTGCGTTCCCAGTCCCCCCTTGCCAGTCGATCCGCATCCATGCCCAGGCGCTCCAGCGGAGAGGCGATACGGGCCGCGATCCACACCCCCAACAGCAGGGCCGCCAGTAATACGCCTGCGATCATGATCAGGGTATCCCGGGTCTGGGCGTGAATACTGCCGAGAAAATCCTGTTCCGGCACCACCGCCCCCAGCACCCAGTCAAGCCCCGGTGCCGGTGCGAAGTGCTTCACCTGGAGAAACTGGCGCTCTCCGTCCAGATCAAAAGTGAGCAGTTCCTCCTCCCCGACGGCCGCCAGGCCGCCGGGCCTGGCACTCAGCAGACGGGCAACCTCCGCCAGCGCTGGAATACCCGAGTCCACTGCCCGCAATGGCAGGAAACGGCCGGCCTCCTCCCGAAAAAACCCGCCCTCGGGCGCCGACGACGAAGCAACCAGATGCCCGTCCCTCTGCATGACGAAAATCAGGGCGCCGGGACTCAGGTCGATGCGGCGTAAAAAGTCATGCACCTGAGTCAACACATAGTCCACGGCGAAGACACCCAGCAGATTCCCGTCGTCGTCCTTGAAGGGCTGGGCGGCGGTCAGCGCCAAGTCGTGGATCACGAAATGCCGGTAGATAGGCGTCCAGGTCGGACCGTCCGCCGCCACCCCGGCCTGGTACCAAGGCCGGGCGCGAGGGTCAAAACCGGGATAGACTTGCCTGAGCTCCAGGGCATCCCCGAGATCATTGGTGGAAAAGTTATGGGAATCCCCACCGGTCACCGCACCGGCGCGCACCACCTGGATATCCCCGTCCCTGAGCCGGCGGGCGCCATAAAACTCACCTTCCACGGTGCCGAAGAAGCTGTAGGCCAGCGAGGGGTGGGTACTGAGAACACCGTGGAAATAACGCTGCACATTGGCGGTATCCTCCGGTCGCAGCACACCGCTGCGCAGGGCCCGGGCATTGGCTTCGTTAACGGCGGGGGGGATGCCCAGATACCCGGTCAGACGATCTTCCACCCGGATCAGCACATCGGTGCGCAGCTGACGCGCAATATCGTCCACGGCCAGCCGACCATCGTGAATCGCCAGCCAGGCCACCAGCGCGGCGGATATCATGGTCAGCAGCACCAGCGGCAGGCCGATGAGCAGACGCAGGGAAAAAGCCGGTGCCCTGATGCCCTCGAATCCCCGTCTCATGTCTGACCGACGTCCCGCCCCCGCCATGCTTCTGCTCCCCTTTTCAGAGCAAGCCGCATAGTCAAATTACCCTGTGATCCAGCGGCAGATCGTGTTCACCCAGTCAATGCCCCGTCCACGGCGACATCCATCGTGATTGTACGTCACCCGCGGCAACATCCGCCTTGATTGTTCACCCCCCTCATTTAAGGGTTGATTGATGCGGCTAAGGGTTGATTGATGCAGCATCATTCCCACGCAAGCGGGAATCCAGTCACGGAGTTTCCTGGACTCCCGCTTTCGCGGGAGTGACGGGCAATGGGCCGGGGGCAGCCGGCCTGTGAGGAAATGACGGCAAGAGACCAGCGGCAGCCGGCCTGCGAGGAAATGACGGCAAGAAACCAGCGGCAGCCAGCCTGTGCAGGGGCGGTGACAAAGGACCGATGGGCGGCAGCAAGGATCAGTCCGACCACTGGGTCGCTGAGGCAAAACCTTGGAGACGAGACTCAAATATCAAAAAAGTCATCCCCGAAACCGTCAAGGAAACCGCCTTCGTCCGCGCCCATGTCACCGGGATCCAGATCCAGATGCGCGGTGTCCAGGCCGATGTCCAGCGGGGAGACGCCCAGGTCCATGGCCACGTCGGCAAAAGCCTGCTGCATCTGTGAGCTCAGGACCATGCCGGCGAACAGGGTCCCCAGATAGGCCCCGCCGGCGGCGGCCAGGCCGGTGCCCAGCAACCCGGGTCCGCTCCGGCGACCTCGGGCGGCGATCCGGGGATTACCCTGGGTGGCCTCCAGGAAATGCAGTCGGTCGATCAGCTCCTTGTTGCCCGACTGCAGGATCTTCTGCCGGGCCTCTTCCGCGCGCTTGCGTCGTGAATCCATGGGGAGATCCTCCAGGTGAATGGGGGTGTCTGATGGGATTGGACAAGGGAAATGTTGAGAAATCCCGATCCATCACCAAAAATTTTGCCGTCCTCACTCCCTCATGGGAACCCATCACCCCCACAAAAAACCTCGTTACTCCCGTAAAAAACCTCTTCACTCCCGCCAAAAAACCCGTCACTCCCGCGAAAGCGGGAGTCCAGGAGCACCGGCGACACTGGATTCCCGCCTTCGCGGGAATGACGGAAGTTCAATCCCGACATACCATCATGGCGACACTGGATTCCCATCGGCGGAGGAATGACCTGATCCGGAATTCAATGCCGGATCAGGTGATCAAACGCCCCCAGCGCCGCCTTCGCACCCTCGCCCACCGCAATCACGATCTGCTTGTAGGGCACCGTGGTCACATCACCGGCCGCAAACACCCCGGGCACCGAAGTCATGCCATGGGCATCCACCACGATCTCACCCCGGGCGGACAACGCCACCGGCGACGCCTTGAGCCATTCGGAATTGGGCACCAGACCGATCTGCACGAAGATCCCCTCCAGATCCAGACGCTTGAGCGCATCCGTATCCCGATCCTTGTAGGTCAGGCCGGTCACCTTGCTGCCGTCCCCGTTCACTTCCATGGTCTGGGCATGGGTGATGATGTCCACGTTGGGCAGACTGCGCAGCTTTTTCTGCAACACCGCATCGGCCCGCAGCTCGGTCATGAACTCGATCAACGTGACGTGGGCCACCACGCCCGCCAGGTCGATGGCCGCCTCCACGCCGGAGTTGCCGCCGCCGATCACCGCCACCCGCTTGCCCTTGTACAGGGGACCATCGCAATGAGGGCAGTAGGCCACGCCCCTGGCACGATACTTCTGCTCACCGGGTACGTTCATCTCCCGCCAGCGGGCACCGGTGGCCAGGATCACCGTCTTGCTGCGCAGCACCGCGCCGGAGGCGAAATGCACCTCGTGCAGCCCGGCCTCACCCTGGGCGGGCACCAGCTTCGCGGCCCGCTGCAGGTTCATGATGTCCACCTCATATTCCCTGACGTGGTTTTCCAGCGCCGCCGCCAGCTTGGGGCCTTCCGTATGGGGCACCGAGATGAAGTTCTCGATGGCCATGGTATCGAGCACCTGACCACCGAAACGCTCCGCCGCCACCCCGGTACGGATGCCCTTGCGGGCCGCATAGATGGCCGCCGCGGCGCCGGCGGGACCACCGCCTACCACCAGCACGTCGAAGGCGGCCTTTTCATTGAGCTTTTTCGCCTCCCGCTCCGCCGCCCCCTTGTCGATCCTGGCCAGGATCTGCTCCAGGCTCATGCGGCCCTGATCAAAGGGCTGACCGTTGAGGAAGATGCTGGGCACGGACATCACTTCCCGTGTCTCCACCTCGTCCTGGAACAGGGCGCCGTCGATGGCCACGTGACGCACGTTCGGGTTGAGCACCGCCATCAGGTTCAGGGCCTGCACCACGTCGGGGCAGTTCTGGCACGACAGGGAATAATAGGTCTCGAACAGGAACTCCCCTTCCAGAGACCGGATCTGCTCAATCACCTCGGGCGAGGCCTTGGGCGGATGCCCCCCCACCTGCAGCAGGGCCAGCACCAGGGAGGTGAACTCATGGCCCATGGGCAGACCGGCAAACGCCACCCGTCCGCTCTCGCCGGGACGCACCAGGGCAAAGGAGGGACGACGGTTATCCCGACCGTCGGTGCGCAGGGAGATCTTGTCGCTCAGGGCGGTGATCTCCCGCAGCATCTCCAGCAGTTCATTGGATTTTGGGCGTTCATCCAGGGTGGCCACGATCTCGAAAGGCTGGGTGACCTTTTCCAGATAAGCCTTCAATTGATTCTGCAGATTGGCGTCCAGCATGCCGAATGACCTCATAAAAAAATGCCCGGGACTCGGCCCGGGCAAGGAATAGGAGATTTGGGCAATTCAATGGGCGTGAGCGAACCTGCTCAGATCTTGCCGACCAGGTCCAGGGACGGGGCCAGGGTCTTCTCCCCTTCCTTCCACTTGGCGGGGCACACTTCGTTGGGGTGAGCCGCCACATACTGGGCCGCCTTCACCTTGCGCAGCAGTTCCTCGGCGTTACGACCGATGTTGCCGGCATTGATCTCGACGATCTGGATCACGCCCTGGGGATCCACCACGAAAGTACCGCGCTCGGCCAGACCGGCCTCCTCGATCAGCACTTCGAAGTTGCGGGAAATGGTCAGGGTCGGATCCGCAATCATCGGGAACTGCAGCTTGTTGATGGTTTCAGAGCTGTCGTGCCAGGCCTTGTGGGTGAAGTGGGTGTCGGTGGACACGCTGTAGATCTCCACGCCCAGCTTCTGGAACTCGGCATAGTTATCGGCCAGATCGCCCAGTTCGGTGGGGCACACGAAGGTGAAGTCGGCCGGATAGAAGAAGAACACCGACCACTTGCCCTTGATGCTCTCGTCGGTCACCTCGACGAACTCGCCGTTGTGGAAGGCGGTGGCCTTGAAGGGCTTGACTTCGGTATTGATCAGGGACATGACAGGCTTCTCCAAAGGTTGTGATTTAGACGCATTCCAAATGTTGTGGTGCAATAATACCCAGACTGTCGGATAGATGCAATTGAAGATTTCAATCGCCCAAAAAGCTGTTATCTATCACGAAGGGGGAGAGTGTTGCCCGCGAAGCGCACGTTCAAATCCCTGCCTCGACAGGTTAAACTGCCGCACACCCCGGCGGGTCTTCACAGCCGCCCTCCCACTTCCAGTGGCAACCGGACTCAAGCAAGCACACCATGGGTTACACCTTGCACAAGGCCAGATCCACCCCCCTGGCCCTCCTGATCTGTATGGCCACCCTGACGGCCTGCAACACCCTGCCGACCGCGCCCACCGAAGGCGCCTGGCTCAGCATCCATGCTCCGGACGCCATGGATGCCCTGTCACCCGCCCTCAACAGCTTCCTCAATGAGGCCCCCGCCGGCAGCAGCATTGCACTGTCGGACAGTCCTTGGGGCAATGACGTCCTCATCCACGCCGAAGCCACCTACTTCGCCGCCAGCGGACGCACCTGCCGCGGCCTGGTGGTGCAAGGCGAGCATGGACAACGGCCGGCCCTGGTCTGCCGCAAGAGCGAAGCTGAATGGGAAGAAGTTCGCGTACTCACCGGCCCGGTCGGGGACATCACACCATGAGCCTTTGCACAACCGCCCAAAGCCTGCCCAAAACCGGTCGCCCCGCCGCATGGCTTGTGACAACCCTGCTGCTGATCATGCTGCTCCCGGCATTGCCCATGACCGCCGCGGCACAGAGCTTCAGCGGCATGGGAGACCTCCCCCGCGCCCAGCAGGCCGCCCCCATACCAGACACCCTGGAGCCCCCCTCTCCGGTGGACTGGCGTACCGGCACCCACGGCCCCGTACCCGGCACCCTCGGCCGGGACACCGGCATCGCCCCTTTCGGCGCCCACCTGTTCAAGGGCGGCTTTCGCGGCACCCGCGCCGCCGGCCTGAGCCCCGACTACCGCATCCTTCCCGGTGATCAGATCACCCTGCGGGCCTGGGGCGCGGTGGAAATCGACCGCGTACTGCCCGTGGACGCCCAAGGCAACATCTTCATCCCCTATGTGGGGCCGGTGCAGGTCCAGGGGCTGCCCCACGGCCAGTTGGACGGTCGCGTCAGAAGCGCCGTCAGATCCGTATTCACCGACAACGTGGAGGTCTACACCAACCTCCAGGGCATCCAGCCCGTGGCCCTGTTCGTCACCGGGCACGTGGTCAACCCCGGCCGCTACGCCGGCAGCCCCCACGACTCCCTACTCTACTTCCTGGATCAGGCCGCCGGCATCGACCAGGACACCGGTAGCTACCGCCGGGTGCGCCTGATCCGCGACGGCGAGACCATCGCCCTGGCCGACCTGTACGATTTCCTGCTCACCGGCAGCATTCCCCGGCCCCAATTCAAGGATGGCGACACCTTGGTGGTGGAACGCCGCGGCCCCGTGGTCACCGTGGCTGGTGACGTGGCCCGCCCCCACCGCTTCGAACTGGAACCGGACACCCTCACCGGCCAGAGCGTGCTCGATCTGGCCCAGCACACGCCGGATGCCTCCCATGTCCTGGTGCGCGGCGTGCGTGCCCAAGGCCCCTTCTCCGCCTATCTGAGCCTGGAGGAATTCCGCCGCACCCCGCTCAACAACGGTGACGAGATCCTGTTCTCCGCCGATGAGCGGCCGGACACCATCGTGGTTCAGGTGGAAGGCAGCTACATGGGGCCCTCCCGCTTCGCCGTGCCCAAGGATGCCCGTCTCCGGGAACTGCTGGACAGCATCGCCGTCGATCCGCGCCTGACCGACGTCACCGCCGTCTCCATCCGTCGCCTGTCGGTGGCCGAACGCCAGCGTCAATCCCTGGAAGATAGCCTGCGGCGCCTGGAGACCACCTACCTGGGGGCCTCGTCCGCCACGCCCGAAGAGGCCACCATCCGCGCCCGCGAGGCGGAACTGATCCAAGGCTTCGTCGCCCGGGCGCGACAGGTACAGCCCACCGGCCGCATGGTGGTGGCCAGCGAGGACCGCATCGCCGACATCCGCCTGCAGGACGGCGACATCATCACCATCCCGGAGCGTTCCGATTCCCTGCTCATCAGCGGCGAGGTGCTGATCCCCCAGGCCATGGTCTATGTCCCCGGTCAGAGCCTGCGTGACTACATCGACCGGGCCGGTGGCTTCAGTCAGCACGCGGATCGCAAACACATCCTGGTGGTGCGTCAGAACGGCGAGGTCCGCGCCGCCGACCAAGTGGTCCTGCGCCCCGGCGACGAGATCCTGGTGCTGCCGGAAGTACCCACCAAGAACCTGCAACTGGCCGCCACCCTCACCCAGATCCTTTACCAGATCGCCATCGCCACCAAGGTTGTCGTGGATCTTTGATGCGTACCCCCTGGCAGGTCACATGGAGCGTCTGGCGGGCGCTGTTTCTGCGGGAAGCGGTGGCGCGCACATCGGGAGACCGGTTTGCGTGGTTCTGGATGCTGGCGGAGCCACTGGCCTTCGTGGTGGTCATGGTCTGGATCCGCAGCCTGATAGGCCGGGTTCAGTACATCTTCGGAGCCGACTTCGTCACCTGGCTCATCGTCGGTCTGACCGCCTTCTTCCTGTTCAGGGAGGGGGTCACCCGTTCGCTGGGAGCCGTGGAGGCCAACCGGGGGCTGTTTGCCTATCGCCAGGTACTGCCGGTGGACCCGGTCCTGGTCCGCAACGTGGTGGAAGGCATCCTCAAGACACTGGTCTTTCTCATTCTGCTGATCGGTGCCGGCCTGCTGGGTCATCCCGTCATTCCCGCCGATCCCCTGGGTGTACTCTACGTCTGGTGCCTGCTGTGGCTACTGGGCATGGGCATCGGTCTGGTCATGTCGGTGGCCGCCACCCTGGTCAGCGAGATCGGCATCATCGTTCGCGTCATGATGCTGCCGCTACTGATCCTGTCCGGAGTCATCATTCCCCTGCAGACCCTGCCGCACCATGTTCAGGAGGTGCTGCTTTACAACCCGATTGTCCATGGACTGGAAGCACTGCGCCTGGCCTTCTTCCAGCATTACAAGACCATGCCCGGCGTGGATCTGCTGTACCTGTGGTACTGGATCATCGGCAGCACCGCGCTCGGACTGGCCATGCATCTGCGCTTTTCCCAGCGACTCAAGGCCCAATGATCCACATCAACCACGTCTACAAGCGCTATCACAATCACCATGGCAGCGACTGGGTATTGCGGGACATCGACCTGAAGATCCCCAAGGGCGTGAGCGTGGGCCTGGTAGGCCGAAACGGTGCCGGCAAGTCCACCCTCCTCCGACTCATCGGCGGCATGGACACCCCGGATCGGGGAGAGATCATCCGCCGCTGCCGGGTTTCCTGGCCCATCGGACTGGCGGGGGGATTCCAGGGCTCTATGACCGGACGCCAGAACTGCAAGTTTGTTGCCCGCATCCACGGCAGTGAACGGTCCATCGCGGATGTCATCCGCTTTGTCGAAGACTTTGCCGAGATCGGCAAGGCTTTTGATGAACCCGTCAAAACCTATTCCAGCGGCATGCGCAGCCGCTTGGCCTTCGGTCTCTCCCTGGCGTTCAACTTCGATGTCTACCTCTCCGACGAGGCCACCGCCGTCGGGGACAAACTGTTCCGCGAAAAGGCCACCAAGGCCTTCAAGGACAAGGTAGGACAGGCCAGCCTGATCATGGTGTCCCACAGCGAGGGCATCCTTAAAGATCTGTGCCAGGCAGGCATCTTCCTGCACGAAGGCCATGCCCACTGGTTCGATAGCATCGACGCAGCCATCAAGGCCTATCACGAGAGCATCGGCACCAAGGACAAAAGTGCAAAACCGGCCCCGAGCGCTGCCCCCAGGCCCCCTGCATCGAAACCCGCATCCGCACAATCATCATGAAAACCATATTCCTTCGACACTTCTACTGGCCCGTCTGCCTGCTCCTAATCATCGGCGCCGCCACCTACTGGTCCCTGCTTTCCACGGATCGCTACGTCTCCCAAGCCAACGTGGTGCTGCAGACCCCGCAGATCGCCCCACCCACCCTGAGCTTTGCATCGCTGATGACCGGTGGCGGCAACATGGCCGACATGCTGCTGTTGCGGGATCATCTGCTGTCGGTGGACATGGCCCGCAAGCTGGATGAGGCCTTCGATCTCAGGGGACATTACAGCGACCGGCGCATTGATCGGTTCTCGCGCCTGAGTGACGCCGACCTGCCGCTGGAAAAATTCCACCGCCACTACCTGCGCCGGGTCAAGGTGGAGATGGACGAATACGCCCAGATCATGCGCATCAGGGCCAGCGCCTATGATCCGGATCTGGCCCAGGCCATGGTCATCAAGCTCATGCGCGAAGGCGAGGCCCACATGAACGCCATGGGCCAGCGCCTGGCCACCGAACAGGTCCGGTTCATCGAAATCCAGGTCGCAGACCTGCAGCGGCGGCTGGAACAGGCCCGGGAAAACCTCCTGGCCTTCCAGAACCGGCACGGCCTCGTCTCCCCCACCGGCACGGTGGAAAGCCTGAGCACCGTGGTGGCCTCACTGGAGGCGGAACTGGCCAAGCTCAGCGCAAGACAGATGGCCCTGAGTGAGTCCCAAAGTCCCACCTCGCCGGAAATGGTCCGTCTGCGCAGCGAGATCCAGGCCATTCGCAACCAGATCGACATCGAACGCACCCGCATGGCGGCCCAGAGCGGTGACGCCCTCAATCGTCTGGCCGCCGAATATGAAACCCTGCTGCTGCAGGTGGAGTTTGCCCGGGAACTCTATGCCAACGCCCTGGCCTCCCTGGAAAACACCCGGGTTGAAGCCGCCCGCACCCTCAAGCAGGTTTCGGTGCTGCAGGAGGCCACCTACCCCCAATACGCCATGGAGCCACGGCGGGTGTACAACATCACCGTTTTCAGCATCCTGGCCATCCTCGGCGCCCTGATCATCCACATGCTGGCCGCCATCATCCGTGATCACCGGGATTGATGATCCGGGAGCAGGCCCGCCACCAGGCCCCTGACCTTGCGAACCTGCCGTCGGACCCAGCCCCGCCGCAAATGCACCAGCCTGCCCTGCGCCTGCAGGGCATCGCGCTCCGCCACCAGCCCCCGCAGCACCGACTCGCAGGACACGAAGCCCCGCACCGACCCGTCCCAGTACAGCGGATAACGCAATAAGGCCCCGGCCACCAGCGCATCCAGCGTCAACCGGCGGGTGCGCCCGGGCATGGGCAAGGCATCCTGTGTCAGCCCCCATCCGGCATAGAAGGGACGACCATGGACCACCACCGGTTTTTCCCGCAACAGGGCCTCGAACCCGGCCATGGAAGTCATGGTATGTACCGCATCCGCCGCCTCGATACAGGCCACCACGCTGGCCTCCCGCTCGATCCAGTCCGCGTGAGCCAGCGCCTGGTCATCAGGCACGTGCCCTCGCCGGTTGCCGGAACTCACGTCCGGATGCGGCTTGAAAACGATGAAGGCCTCCGGACAGGCGGCCCGGGCGGCCCGGATCAGCCCAAGATTGGTGTTGACCCCGGCACAGCCGTGGCGGATGGAGGCATCATCCTCCACCTGCCCCGGCACCAGGATCACCGGACGGTCCCCGGCGGGCCACTGCACCGGGGCATGGCTTTCCAGGTTGTATTTGGTCAGCCCCTGTTGGACGATCAGATCACGCACGGTACGCGCCCGCGCCAGTTCATCCGGCTGGAACACCGCCGTGTTGAGCAGCCGTTCCAGATCGGACGGCGTCCGGGGATCGAAATAGAGTCCCTGTTCATCCAGCACCAGGGAACGCGGCGGAATCAGATCCGAACCCAATCCCACCGAGCGATAGAAACCGTCCTCGATAAAAAAGGTGCGTAGCCCCCATTCCCCGGCAAGCGTCATCAAATCTTCCGGCGCATCCCGCCCCCAATGGACGAAGGCATCACCGGGCCGCGGATCCATCGCCGCCGCGGCCTTCGGTGTCGGCACGAACACCACCCCCTCCCGTGCCTGGGCCAACAGCGGCCTCAAATGGGCCTGCTTCCAGCGCTGAACCCCCACACCGATGAAGCGCCGGGGCCACTGATCGCGGACACGCTGCTGGCGCTCGATGAAGTCGGCGACCTGAAAGAAATCCCCCGGGTTGCCGGTTTCCGGATCCAGGTAGCGGGGGTAGCGCAGATAGGCGGCGGCGATGAGTTCCCTGAGGGTGCGCCGCGTGGTACGCCGATCGCAACCGGCACGATCATCGGTCAACCCCCAGCCACTGTAGAAGGGCACTCCGAAACAGGTGACCGGACGCCCCACGATCAGGGCATCCAGTCCCATTTGGGAGGTAACCACATAGACATGGTGAAAATGGCCCAGCAGGTCATGGGGATGCCAGTCCTGAGTGATCCAGTGGACATCCCGACGGGCCTGGGCCCGGGACAGACAGCTTTGACGGCGCCCGGCCAGGACATCCGGATGGGTCTTGATCCAGACCTGGGCATCGGGATGCTCATCGAAGGCGGCCTCCAGCATGCGAAGAAAGGTCTCTTCCGTGGCCAGACCGCAGGTGATGGAGGCATCCCCGGCGGTCTGATCCACCAGCAGGACCCGCTTGCGATCAGGATCGAAAGCGCCGGGAGGCACCTCGGCGCCCTGGTTGTACTTGGTCAGACGCCCCCGACGCAGTCGCTCCAGGGCCAGATCGGCCTGCACCAGGCGTGGCGCCGAGAACGTTTCATGCTGGAGTATCTGCTCCAGGCGGGAAGGTTGCCGGGCATCAAAATAGATCCCCAGATCGTCCACCACCACGGACAGGGCGGGCGTACCGTTGACCCCCAGCCCGAAGGAGCGCAGGAAACCATCTTCCAGGGTGATGAAGGGCAGATCATGTTTTTCGGCCAAGGCCAGGGTCTTGAAGGCAGGACCCTTGCGCCCCCAGCCCACCAGGGTGGTCACTTCGGCCGGAGGCTTTCTCCATGCGGAAACATGCACCAGGCGGGCGCCGAGCATGCGGGCAACCCGTGTATTGCGGCTCAATGTCCTTGAGCAGGTACCGAAAACCTGAAACAACGAAAATCCCCCTGTGCCATCACCCCGTTGACCGGCCAATGATGCCACAGCCATGGGTTTCTTCCTGAAAAGCCTGCCTCGTGGAAGCCCCGTGGGAGCCATCCTGCCAGCGAAATAACGTCCGAGGTGTCATTCCCGCGAAATCGGGAATCCAGTGGCAGACTGAAACCGTGCACTGGACTCCCGCTTTCGCGGGAGTGACGATGATAATGCCGGTGCCGGTGCCGGTGGCCGTGGCCGTAGCCGTGGCGATGAAGATGAAGATGAAGATAAAAGATGACGACAACGACCACCACCAAGGCCATGATAGACTGCCGCCGGCACAAGACTTGTTCCCGGAGGGCCAGGCATGGCTGACCAACAGCGCCTCAGACTCCCCATCGGCATTCAAACCTTCTCCGAGATCCGTGAGGGGGGCTACTACTACGTGGACAAGACGCCAATCATCGAGCGCCTGATCCACCAGAACAAGTACTACTTCCTCTCCCGCCCCCGACGCTTTGGCAAAAGCCTGCTACTGGACACCCTGCGCTGCCTGTTCGAGGGTCACCAAGCACTCTTCGAGGGGCTCTACATCCACGACCGCTGGGACTGGCAAACGACGCATCCCGTGATTCGCCTCAGCTTCGGCAGCGGCGTGATGCGCAATCGCGAGGAGCTGGACAGGCGCATTCGCCACCAGCTGCGCAAGGAGCGCGAGCATTTCACCCAGGCCACCAGCCCCGAGACGGATATTCCCGGCGAGTTCTCCGACCTGCTGGAACTCGCCCACCGGGAAACGGGCCAGCCGGTCGTGCTGCTGATCGATGAGTACGACAAACCCATCCTCGACAACATTCTGGAACCGGACCGTGCCCGCGAACTGCGCGAGGGGCTGAAGAACCTCTACAGCGTACTCAAGGACGCCGACCCCCACCTGCATCTGGTGCTGATCACCGGCGTCTCCAAGTTCAGCAAGGTCAGCCTCTTCTCGGGACTGAACAACCTGCGCGACATCACCCTGCTGCCGGAATACTCAACGATCTGCGGCTATACCGATGAGGATATCGACACGGTATTCGCCCCCGAGCTGCCCGGCCTGGACCGCGAGACCATCCGCCAGTGGTACAACGGCTACCGCTGGGGCGGTTCCGAGGTCACATCGGTCTACAACCCCTTCGACGTCCTGCTGTTGCTCCAGAATCGCGAAATCGGTCCCTACTGGTTCGAGAGCGCGACGCCCACCTTCCTGGTGAACCTGCTCAAGGAACGCGGCGTCTTCACCCCCGAGCTTACCGCCTGGCACAGCCGACCGGCACTGCTCAGCCGCTTCGATGTGGACGACATCTCCACCGATGCCCTGCTGTTCCAAACCGGCTACCTCACCCTCAAGGACATCCACGAAGAAGTCCCCAACCGGCCCCTCTACAAACTGGGCCTGCCCAACCAGGAGGTGGAAATCAGCCTCAACGAGGCCCTGCTGCCGGCGCTGGGCGTCAGCCATGCCGTCTTCGATGATGTGGTCATCCGTTTGCCGCGCCTGCTCAAGACCGCCGACCTGGCCAGCCTCGAAGCCCACCTGAAGGCCCTCTACGCCGGCCTGCCCCACGACTGGTATCGCAACAACCCCATCGCGAAATACGAAGGGCACTATGCCAGCGTCTTCTACAGCCACTTCGCCGCCCTGGGGGTCCAGGTCACGGTGGAAGACGCCAGCCACCACGGCAAGGTGGACATGACCGTCGACTTCGGCGGCCACCTCTACCTGTTTGAATTCAAGGTGGTGGAGCAGCTACCCGAGGGCAAGGCCCTGGATCAGATCAAGGCCAAGGGCTATGCCGACAAGTACCGCGCCACCGGCAAACCCATTCACCTGATCGGTGTGGAGTTCTCCCGCGAGCAGCGGCAGATCGTGGCATTCGACGTAGAAACCCTTTTGACACAGGGAGGAGGACAAGGCAGACTACAAAAGTAGCAAATCCCATCAGGAGAAGATCATGGGCATGCCTGTCCGCATCGAAGACGAACTGTACGAAAGTGCCAAGGCCCAGGCCCGGGCGGAATGCCGCACCATCGCCGGTCAGATCGAGTTCTGGGCCAAAGTGGGTAAGGCCGCTCTCGACAATCCCGACCTGCCGGTCGAGTTCGTACGCGATTTGCTCATCGCTCGCGCAGAAGGCCGCGAACGGGCCATACCCTTTATTCCGGAAGGCCTTTCCCGGGAATGATCACGGTCCTGCAAACCAACGCCTTCAGCCGTGCCTACAAGCGCCTTCAGCGCAACCAGCAGGCCGCCATCGACGCTGCAATCACAACCATCATCGACCAGCCTGAGCGGGGCGAGGCCAAGAAGGGCGATCTTGCCGGTGTGTTTGTCTACAAATTCCCATGCGTCGGTCAACAATTCCTGCTCGCCTACGAGTACGACCCGGCAACCCGACTGCTCTTGCTGATCGGCACCCACGAGAACTTTTATCGCAACCTCAAACGCTGATCACCTCGCCATGGCCGCCCCACTCTTGGTGAGATTCCTGGGCTTGTCCACCTCGGTGCCCTTCACAGCGCCACATGGTAGGCCAGCGGAAAGTACGGACGATATAGTCCCTGTGCTCGCAGCTGCCAAACCCACACAAGCGAAGAACCACTAGGGGCCATGATAGACTGCCGCCGGCACGATACATGTTCCCGGAGGGCCAGGCATGGCTGACCAACAGCGCCTCAGACTCCCCATTGGCATTCAGACCTTCTCCGAGATCCGTGAGGGGGGCTACTACTACGTGGACAAGACGCCGATCATCGAGCGCCTGGTCCACCAGAACAAG
>NZ_JAJMLZ010000011.1 GCF_022227765.1 Ectothiorhodospira shaposhnikovii
TTCTCGAATGTACAAGATGAACCGAATGTTCAGTTTTCACCTGGCAGCATTGGCTCGGCCGTAAAGTGGGTCGGCGACGACATTGATTCTTACCGCGGCCTTTTAGCCGACATTAATAATTCCTCTCGAAACTATCCTCTTGTGCTAGTTAGTCCCGATAACGAGGGAAAGTACACGGTAGAGCCCCAGCGACTGCAAAACATGTTGTTTGGGTTGGCGCAGGTTGTAGGTGTTGCCCAGAGATTTAACAGCTATGACATGGCGGATATCCTTGGGCGTGAATATTCTGCATGGGCTGGCGCAATTAATATTATTCGCGTGCCGCACCGAGACGGCAGAGTTTTTACTCACCGAATTCTGCCTCGGGATATTCCCGTCGATTTGGACACGTCACACAAGAAAGAGTGCCTGATTTTAGGGCGAGTTAGTCACAATACCAATATTCCAAGACAGCGAAATCGAATCAGGCCAGAGGGTGTAAGAAACCTTTCGGCCAAACTTAGGCTGGAAAGGCGTATCGCTGAGCTGGCAGAAAAGCCTGATGATGCGCTGCGAGATGAGTTAGGGATGGTATATGAAGAGCTGTCCCGGCTCAGTGCTGAGCTAGATCAAGAACAACAGCAAAAAGAGAGCTTAGAGTTTACTCTGCTAGAAAGTGAAGAAAAAATTCAAGATTTGGAAAAGCATATTAAGCAAACCGCGTATATTAATAGCCAGAGAAGCGATGCTCCCGTGGATTTGGAAGAAGACGAGGAAGTCGTCAACGAACTAATCGGCCTTGCTGCAGATTCCAAAGGGCCAACGCCGGAGGAAAGCTTAAACCTGTTAGCTAAGGTATATCCGCGGCGCCTGGTAGTCCTGCCGACTGCGATTGAAAGTGCAGCGGAGGTTAGCTCGTTTGCACAGAACCGGCGACTCTTGGACATGCTTAACAGGCTCGTGACTGAGTATCTGCCTGCCTACATGCAAGGAGGCGACACAGCAGCACGCTCGACATTCACTAATAATGAATTTTCCGCAAGAGAATCCGAGACAGTTACTAATAACAAACAATATTCTGCCTACCGAAAATTCGACTTTGATGGGCAAGAAATCGAAATGCTGAAACATCTGAAGGTTGGCGTGGCCGACGACCCAACAGCGACGATACGTGTGCATTTTGAGGTCGACCAGGGCTCAAAACGTGTGGTCATAGGACACTGTGGTAAACACCTCCCCCTGCCAGGGAGATAAGCCCTGTGCTGTTGCCGCCCAACAAAACGCTGTTGTCGGACAACTTTTCCGCCGCACAGCGGCTCCAAAATTGCCGCAAAGCTTTGCGTTCGGCGTCATAGGAAATGTAAATGGAAACGCAACCCAATCAGCTCCAAGAGGTCTTCGTCCTTTCGGGCGTTCCGGAGCATACGTTTGTCCAGCCTGTCGAGTATCCGCGCCTGTTGGTTGCGCTGCGAACGGCTGGCCGAAGCATCGTCGTCGAGGGTCCTTCCGGCATTGGTAAGACTACGGCAGTGATGAAAGCCATTTCAGAAGCCGGACTGGATGAAAAGATAATTTTATTGTCCGGTCGGAAGTCCGATGACGTCGCGTTCATCAAGGATCTGCCAAATCAGCTACCACTCGGCACCGTTCTGATTGATGACTTTCACCGCTTATCTGACGGTGCAAAAAGATCGATTGCCGATCTGATGAAGACTCTGGCTGACGAAAGTGCGGCGCATAGCAAGTTAGTAGTGCTAGGAATAACGAATGCTGGCCAATCATTGCTTGCCTTTGGCAAGGATTTAGCGAATCGGATTGAAGTTATCCCCTTTGAAGCCAATCCTCAGTTTAAGATCGAACAGTTGCTTCGCCAAGGAGAGGCAGCGTTGAATGTGGATATCAACATCGTTGACGAGATCTCCAAAGCTGCGCAGGGAAGTTTCTACATTGCGCAGATGCTTGCATATCACACTTGTTTAAGGAGCAATATTTTCGAGGAGCAGGCCGAAAGGTCCACTACTGCCGAAAGCTATGAGGCGGTGAAGAATCATGTAATGGAAGCTTTGTCGCGGACCTTTCACGATACTGCGATGGCATTCGCCCGTGGTTCCAAACTGCGCCGTGAAGGGCGTGCGCCCTATCTTCACCTGCTCTACTGGGTAAGCCTGAGCAACTCTTGGTCAATTAACGTTCACCGCGAGGCCGATCGCCACCCACAGCAAAGGGGCAGCGTTTCTCAAGTGGCAACTAAGGGATTCTTGCAAGAGTTGGTCGCCGCGTCCAAGGATATTCAGAGCGTTATTCATTATGATTCAACTAATGCGACCTTAGTAGTGCAGGATCCCCAGTTCGTTTTCTACATTAGAAATCTCTCGTGGTCCAGATTTGCCCAGGAGATTGGATATATATCTATAGAATTTCCATCGCAATACGATTTCGCATTGTCGTTCGCAGGCTCCGACCGGGATATCGCAGAAGCGATCTTTAACGAGCTATCGGAGCGTGAACTTGAAGTATTTTATGATAAAAATGAGCAGCATCGGATATTGGCAGAGGACGTCGAAGAGTACCTCGGGCCGATCTACGCCTCTGATGCAGCACTCGTAATCTGTATATTGGGGCCAGACTATCCAAAGAGAATATGGACTAAATTTGAGTCTAATCAGTTCAAGAGCCGTTTCAGCTCGGGTGAAGTTATCCCAATCGTTCTAAACACAGCACCCGTCGGGGTGTTTGATGACGCGGCAAAGGTGGGACACTATGGGTGGAATCGAGAAAGAGACTTCGGGGAACAGGTACAGGAGCTTGCTGAGTTGTTAGTTGGCAAGTGTCGGGAGATTCGAGCGCGGCACGCAAATGATGCCGAATCGGGTAAGGGCAGGTGTTTAGCCCGCCCTCCCCACACCACCTAGCATGCGGGTCCGCACTAGGCGGTTCATAAGAAGGGAGCACACGACGATTTCAGGTATAACCATGCGCCTTCATCCATTGATCGCGGATGCTGATCAAGCCTTGGCATTGCAGCTAGTCATTGGTCATCCCGGTCTGGGTGCCGAGGGATCGGGACAGGTGCCAGTAGCTTTTGGAGCTCATGCCTGTCCAGATGGCGGCGCGTTTTGGCGTTCCCAGGGCCAGCAGGTGGCGGATACGGTTTCGCACCCCGCGCCACTGTTTCCAGTAGCACATGCGGATACGTCGTCGCAGCCAGTGGTCCAGCTCGGGAATGGGCCGATAGTAGTCCGAGATGCCGAAGTAGCCCATCCAACCACGGACATATTCCGTCAGCGTCTTGAGCCGGTGATCCATGGACACGCCCCAGCTCCGGCCGGTGAGCTTTCGCAGCCGGTGACGGAAGTCCTGATAGGCGCGCTCGGACCATCGCAGCTTGGTTCCCCGGAAGGTGAATCCCAGGAATTGGCAGTCGTTGGTCCTGACCACGCGGCTCTTGTGCGGATTGACCACCAGCTTGAGGGTGCCGGTCAGGAAGCGAGACACGCTCGCCATGACTCGTTCCCCGGCGCGGTGGCTCCGCACGAGGATCAGCAGGTCGTCCGCATACCGGACGAACCGATGCCCTCGCGCTTCCAGTTCCTTGTCCAGGTCATCCAGAAGGATATTGGCCAGCAAGGGCGACAGGGGACCACCCTGGGGTGTCCCGATCACCGTTGCCTCAAGAGTATCCCCGACCCGCACACCCGCCCGCAGATACTCGCCGATCAACGCCAGCAGCCGTTTATCGCGCACCTTGCGGCCCACTCGGGCCATCAGGATGTCGTGCTGGACCGTGTCGAAGAACTTCGCCAGGTCAAGGTCGACGGCGATGCGGTAGCCATCAGTGATATGGGTTTGTATCCGTCTCAGTGCTCCATGGGCGGAGCGTCCGGGTCGGAAGCCGAAACTCGAATCCGAGAATCCTGGATCGAAGATCGGCCCCAGAGCTTGCGCCATGGCCTGTTGAATGACCCGATCCGTCACCGTCGGGATGCCAAGCAGTCGCTCGCCCCCATCGGGTTTGGGAAGGGTCACTCGTCGCACCGGTTGTGGCCGGTAGGTGCCATCACGCAAGGCTTGGCGGATGACCGGAAGGTTCGAACGCGCGAACTCAGGGAAGTCCTCGATGTGCATCCCATCGACACCGGGGGCGCCCCTGTTGGCTTTCACCCGCTTCCATGCCTGTCGCATGTTCTCGCTTGCCAGCACCCGCTCCATCAGGTCGTCGTGCAAGGCTGGCTGCGTGGTATCACGCCGCGACGCGTCTCCCCCGGACGGGTTCGACGACGCGTGCGAGCAATCCACGGCTCCGCCTTGTCTTCTCATGTTCGGCCCTTCACCGCGAGGCCCGTCCACGGGCGTGCGATGACTATGGCCTCGGCTGACCTCTGCTCCGTCACGTCGAACGTTGCCGTTGGACGCGCTGCCCGGGTCGCGGTAGGGTCCGGTGGGATGCCCAGTCCTTTCGGGCTGGCCCTCAGTCCGGCTCCCATGGCGACCACAGCCATGGTAGGGTTCGATGGCGTATCCAGTCCTTTCGGACTGGGCCTCAGTTCGACTCCCATGGCGGCACGGGCCGCATGCGGAACAGATCTCCCCGGATAAGGACATGAACTTTCAGTGCACAACCGCCGCATTTACCCTATCCCCTGCACCTGATGGGCTTTGTCACCTTGTGCTGACTCGCCCGGGGACTGAGCCTTCTATGCGGTTTCTGTCCGTCGGCTCGCACTTTTGCGCTCGGGCTTCCTCCAGACAGACCCTCACGGGGCCGCCCTTGCCGTCGGCTAGTAGTTACGTTGGTCCACAGTGTGGACATCACAGGTACTCCTACAGGGGACTTTCACCCCATCAGTTCATGCCCATGCCGGGCGTACACAAGTCGTAGCAGTTCGTGCCTGCGGCACCGGACACTCACTTCGTTCGTGCCGCTGTGCTCGGGCGTTCGGCAAGTAGAAGGGCGGTCAGGTGCAAAGCCAGAAAAGCAGTAAACTTATTAGAGTTCTCTGTGGAGTAGGTGCCATGAAAACAGAAGACTTGTTGCGAGAAATCGAATCACTACCTGTGGAGGAGCGTGCGCGGGTAGCCGACTCGGTGCTCAAGAGCCTGAATCCACCGGAGTCGGAAATCGACAAGAAGTGGGCGGAAGTAGCCAAGCGACGGTTGGATGAGATCCGTTCAGGTACGATCAAGCCGGTACCTGGAGAGGAGGTCTTTGAAGAGATCTGGAAGCGGTTCTCGTGATGAGGTTCTCGTTCCATCCAGAAGCTCGGGAGGAGTTTCGACTCGCAATTGATTATTACGAGGAGCGAGAAACGACACTTGGGTACCAATTCGCGGCCGAGGTATATGCGGCGATAGAGCGAACCTCAGAACATCCCAATATGTGGCCTTTTATTGAAGAAGGCATTCGCCGGTGTCTTGTCCGCCGATTCCCGTATGGAGTCATTTACCATCACGACGTAAGCGGCAACGAATTGGTGATCCTGGCGGTAATGCACCTCCATCGCGAGCCGTACTACTGGGCCCATCGAAAGTAATGCCGAACGGCGGCTGTCAATGAAGTTGTCGCCTGAGAGCACATCAGTTATGCAGCCATTTTCAGTGGCTGATCTTGAGCAACGCGCTCAGGATTCATGGTGACGGTATCGACATGCGACCAGTTACGAGTCTTTCCACTCCAGCGCTCCGGGCGAAGCTGTCGGGCTCTTTGGAATTGTTGATGACGGCGTACCAGGATCGCCTTGTCCTCCGCGACAGGTTATCCCTCGGCGGAGGACCGGCCAAGCCGGGGCTATGGCACACTACGGACTGATCTCCACCCAGGACGCCGCATGGTCAACCACCACGACACGGGCTACAAGGAACTGTTCAGCTACCCGGAGCTGGTTCGCCAGCTGATCGAGGGGTTTGCCCCGCCGGAAGTGTCGGGGATGATGGATTTCTCCACCCTGACGGACCACAGTGGCAACTACATCACGCCGCTGTTCAATGAAAAATTCGAAGACAAGGTCTGGTCGGTGGAAGTGAACTGGGAGGGCATCAGGCAGCGGGTATTCGTGTACCTGCTGCTGGAATTCCAGTCCACGGTGGATCATCGCCTGCCGATCCGGATGTTGCATTACGTGGCCTGCTTCTACGACCACCTGATCAAGACGAAGGTCACGACGGCCCGCAAGGGGATGCCGCCGATCTTTCCGGTGGTACTGTACAACGGCTCGAAGCGCTGGACGGCGAAGGCGGACATTTACCGGATGATCCGGCCGGAACCGCCGGTTTTCCTGCGGGTCTATCAGCCTCACCTGCGCTACTATCTGGTGAACGAATCGGCCTTCACCGAGGACGAGCTGGCGGAGCGGGATACGCCGCTGAGCGGGATTTTCGAGGTGGAGAAGGCGTCGAAGGACGTGGAGGCCCTGCAGGGCGCGGTGAAACGGCTGGCGGCGCGCATCCGGGCACACCCGGAGAAGGCCCGGCTGGACGAGGTGATCACCCGTTGGCTCAAGCGTCACCTCAGGCGGCTGGGTGCCGAGG
This sequence comes from Ectothiorhodospira shaposhnikovii, assembly GCF_022227765.1. Taxonomy (GTDB): domain Bacteria; phylum Pseudomonadota; class Gammaproteobacteria; order Ectothiorhodospirales; family Ectothiorhodospiraceae; genus Ectothiorhodospira. The sequence goes on from NZ_JAJMLZ010000011.1 coordinate 6,505, forward strand.
CGGAGCAGGCGCTGGAACAGATCAACAGTTTGGTGGAGGACAATGCGATGCTGGCGGAAAATCTTCAGACGTGGGCGGAGAAGGAGCGACAGAAGGGGCGTCAGGAAGGCCAGCGTCTGGCGGCCATCAACCTGCTCAAGCTGGATCTGCTCACAGACGAGCAGATCGCCCAGACCACGGGCCTGCCCCTGGACGAGGTGAAAGTGCTGAGGTCAGACCGATCCCACTGAAGGAAATGGCCGTGCTGGTGAAGCACTGCCATCCTCCTCCGGCACCTTCTCTAGCCCGGGTGCCGTCTCGAAGCGGTCCCCATGACGGGTCTGCAGTTCGTTCAGGCGCTTTGCCGCCGCTTTCGGTCCCGGCGAGCGTCAGCGAGAGGGAGGGGAGGATGTCAACTGTCAGTCAACTTCGCGTCTGCGGCGCTGGACGGCTTACACTACGCTCCGCTCCGTTGTAGCCTCGGTTATTGAGGCGTTACGTTTCCGGCAGCGCTGAGACCAAGCCGAGATGATCAGCAAAAGGAATGAAATCGCGGTCAGTGAAAAGCAAGGGCAACTTCTGCTTAATGCAGTAGGTCGCAATAATCACGTCCGTAGTTTTTCGGATAGTTATTCCTTTTTTGCGCAGTGCTCGGTAATTCTCTGCGCACTTCTCGGGCATGTCTTTTCCAAACATTTCAAGCGGGTCCAGCGTCATTAGGCTTTGTTTGGTCGTGCGGTATTCCCGGTCGTCCCGGATTCCCTGAAGAATTTCCAGAAATATCAAATCCCCCATGGCAACGACGCCCTCAACAATAGCAGCTAAAGAGCATCGGTATGCCGGCTCTGAGCGCCGTTAAGGTAGTCGATCCAGACACTGGTATCGACCAATATTATTTGCCGCCTCGCATTTCGTCGAGGTCGCCTTCCCACTTGATTCGACCCCGGAGCTTGCGAATTTCCTGCTGCTGGCTACGTCGCACCAGAAGCTTAAGCCCTTGTTCTACCAAATAGCGCCGCAGTGCTCCGCCTATAGCCGCTCAGCGGCTTAGGGGGTGGTGAAGCGGCGCATGGCGCGTAGCGCCATCACTCCGGTGCTTCCTGCTGTTCGATGTATTGCTTCAGGACCGAGAGCGGCGCACCGCCGACGCTGATGATGCAGTAGCTGCGAGACCAGAACACCGGCTTGTGCCAGTAGTAGCGCCGTATGTGTTCCCCGTACTCCTTGCGGATCAGTCGCGAGGTGACGGTCTTGAGATTATTCACGAACGCAGATGGCGCGGTGCGCGGCGTCAGCTCCAGGAGCAGATGCACATGATCCGGTTCGCCGTTGAACTCCAGAACCTCGCCTTCCCACCTTTTGGTGGTAGCACGGACGATTTCTTCCAGGCGAAAAAGCATTGGTCTCGTGATGCACTTGCGCCGGTACTTGGTGACGATAACCAAATGATACTGGAGCCGATATGTGCAATGGTAGAGCCGTTTTGGCGGTTGCGAGTCCATAATAACCAAGTATACTTTCAGCATGGTCCAGCGCAAAGTCACATATCGGCTTTACCCCACGGCGGCCCAGCTTGCCGCCTTGGAGCACCAACGCTGGGTCCACTGCCTGTTGTGGAACGAGGCGCTGGCCGAACGACGCCAGGCTTGGAGCGAGCGGCAGGAGTCGTTGGGCTTCTCGGCCCAGTGCAAGCGGCTGACCGAGTGGCGCACCCAATCGAAGCTCCTGCGCGATATCAACGCCCAGTCCGAACAGGTCACCCTCAAGCGTCTGGATCTGGCGTTCCAGCACTTCTTTCGCCGTATCAAAAACGGCGAAACGCCCGGTTTTCCCCGCTTCAAGCCGCTGCACCGTTTCAAGGGTTGGGGCTATAAGACCCACGGTGACGGCTGGCGTCTGATGACCAACGAGCGGATGAAGCACGGGACGCTGAGGCTCAGTGGAATCGGCAAGGTTGCCATCCGGGGCAAACCCCGCACCCCAGGCACGCCGAAGACCTGCGAGCTGTTTTGTCGCAACGGGCGCTGGTACGCATCGGTGACGCTGAACTGCGAGCCTGCGCGTCAACGCGGCGACACACTGGGCGGTCTGGATTGGGGGCTGGAAACCTTCGCCACCGTGGCCACGCCAGCAGGGACCGAGACCATCGATAACCCGCGCTACCTGGCCAGGACACTGGACGAAATCCGCCGGGTCCAGCGCGATATTTCCCGCAAGGAGGAGGAGGCCAGGAAAGCGTCCGGGAAGACGCGCCGGTTTCCCGTTTCCAACCGTCTCCAGAGGGCATACGAGCATTTGCGTCGCCTCCACCGCAAGGTGGCGAACCAGCGCCACGATTTTCAGCATCAGACGACAGCGCGGCTTGTTGGGCAATTCGCTGTCCTGGGCCTGGAGGCACTGAACATCCGCACCATGACCGCTTCGGGCGGTCAGTACAAAAAGGGCTTGAACCGCAGCATCCTCGATGCCGCTGGCGGGGCCTTCCATCAATTGCTCGGGTACAAAGCGGAAGAGGCTGGGACCTGGGCGATGGAGGCTCCGACGCGGCATCTCAAGCCCTCGCAGACCTGCCACGCCTGCGGGCGGCAGGAGAAGAAGTCGCTCGGTCAGCGGCGTCATGAGTGCCCCTGTGGCGCGTCCTGCTCGCGGGACGAAAACGCCGCTCGGGTCTTGATGAACTGGGCCAAGCAGCAGTTATCCGGTCGGGAACCTGGCCGATGCGTGGAGGGCGGTAAGACCGAATCATCCCCGGATGATCCGGCACGCCCCGTGAAGCGCGAAACTCACGCCATAGCCTGAAAGGCTTGGCGGGAGTAGTTCATAGCGAGTTCGAACGCCGCTATCATCCTGCGCAGCATCAATCCTTCCTGCACTGGATCGGTTTTTCGGGTGATGAAAGCCGGGCGCGAGAGTGACAGCGATAGCACGCCGCGCAAAGCGCGGCGTATCGAGCCATTTGGAAGTCCTGGTATGGAATTGACCGAGGATCAGGAAGATCGGGGGGTATTCGAGGAACGGGCTTCTCGGCCGATAAACCCGTGCAATTTCACGCCCGGTTCACTACCGGATTGAGCCGCTGCAGCATGCCCTTGAACACCTTGGGGCCGGCGGCCACCACGTTGCCGGTGGCCAGATAGTCGGGGCCGCCCTTGAGGTCGCTCACCAGGCCGCCGGCCTCCTGTACCATCAGTACGCCGGCCGCCATGTCCCACTCGTGCAGGCCGATTTCCCAGAAACCATCCAGTCGACCGGCGGCCACATAGGCCAGATCCAGTGAAGCCGCCCCGGCGCGACGCACGCCGGCGGTGCCCGGCAGCAGGGCGCTCAGGGTGCGCAGGTAGTAGTCCAGGTTCTGGTCTTCCCGGAAGGGGATGCCGGTGCCCAGCAGGACGCCGGTCATGTCCCGGGGCTGGGTCACGCGAATGCGTCGATTGTTGAGGGTGGCACCGGCGCCGCGGCTGGCGGCGAACAGTTCTTCCTTGACCGGATCGTAGACCACCCCGTGTTCCAGGCGTCCCTTCTGCTTGAGGGCGATGGAGACCGCGTATTGGGGGATGCCGTGGAGGTAGTTGGTGGTGCCGTCCAGGGGGTCGATCACCCACTGGAATTCCTCGTGGCTGCCCTGGGTGCCGCTTTCTTCCGCCAGGATGGCGTGACCGGGGTAGGCCCGGTGGATCACGCGTATAATCTCCCGTTCCGCCATGCGATCCACTTCGGTCACGAAGTCGTTGGGTTGCTTGTCCTGGATGGTGACGGTATCGAGCCGATCCGCATGGCGTACGATGACCTGTCCCGCGGCGCGGGCCGCCTTGACGGCGATATTGAGCAAGGGATGCATGGAAGACTTCCGGGATGGGCTGGGAAACAGGACCGCGACCGTGCAGGCCGCGGGGAGATCAAAGAAGATACGTAGCCATAGATGATAACTGAACCCATGGAATTACTGAATCCGGTCCGGATCGTGCTCGTCAATACCTCCCATCCGGGCAATGTGGGCGGGGTGGCCCGGGCCATGAAGAACATGGGCCTGTCGGACCTTCGGCTGGTGGCCCCCCAGGATTATCCCAGTGCCGAGGCCACGGCCCGGGCTTCCGGGGCCGATGACCTGCTGGCCGGTGCCCAGGTGGTGGATGATCTGGACGAGGCGCTGGCGGGTTGTCGCCTGGTGCTGGGTACCAGTGCCCGCCAGCGCACCCTGCGCTGGCCCGAACTGGACCCCAGACAGGCGGCGGCCAGACTGCTCGAAGCCGTCCCGACGGGGCCGGTGGCCGTGCTGTTCGGGCGAGAGCGGACGGGGCTGACCAATGAGGAACTGGATCGCTGCCAGGCCCTGATCCATATCCCTTCCAACCCGGAATACAGCTCCCTGAATCTGGCGGCCGCCGTGCAGGTGCTCAGTTACGAGCTGCGCATGGCCGCCCTGGCCCATGCCCCCGCATCGGCACCGGCGCCCACCGGTGGGGAACTGCCCGCCAGTCATGAAGAGCTGGAGCGGCTTTATGCCCATCTGGAGGAGACGCTGTTGTTGCTGGAGTTTCTGGATCCGGACAACCCCAGGCACCTGATGCGGCGGTTGCGGCGCCTGTTTGCCAAGGCCGATCCCACCATCAACGAGGTGAACATCCTGCGGGGCATCCTGACCCAGGCGGCCAAAGGCCCACCGAAACACTCTGGCAAGCCCTGAAGATCGGGGTACAATGGCCCCAAAAAGACCCATGCCGGCCGTGTTTCCGCGGGCCGGCCATCAGGACCCTTCATGTTCCAACGCCTGCGCGACGATATTCGCTGTGTCTTCGACCGGGACCCGGCCGCCCGGCATACCTTCGAAGTGCTCACCACCTATCCGGGGCTGCATGCCCTGCTGCTGCACCGCCTGAGCCATGGGCTGTGGCGCCTGCGCCTGTGCTGGCTGGCCCGCTATCTGGCCTTTTTGGGGCGCTGGCTGACCGGAATCGAGATTCACCCGGGGGCCACCATCGGCCGACGTTTCTTCATTGACCACGGCATGGGGGTGGTGATCGGCGAGACCGCCGAGATCGGTGACGACTGCACCCTCTACCACGGCGTGACCCTCGGCGGCACCTCGTGGGGCAAGGGCAAGCGTCATCCCACCCTGGAGAACAACGTGGTGGTGGGGGCGGGGGCCAAGATCCTCGGCCCCATCCGCATCGGCGAGGGGGCCCGGGTCGGTTCCAACGCGGTGGTGCTGCGGGACGTGCCCCCCGGGGCCACGGTGGTCGGTATTCCCGGGCGCATCATCACGCCCAGAAGTGACGAGGACCGACGCCGGGAGGACATGGCCCTGAAGATGGGGTTCGATGCCTACGGCACCACCCAGGACATGCCGGACCCGGTGGCCACGGCCATTACCCGCATCCTGGATCATCTGCATACCCTGGATCAGCGCATGGACGAGAACTGCCATGCCCTCAAGGCCCTGGGGGCGCAGGTGGATGACTCCCACATTCAGGAGATCCAGGCGGATGAACTGGGGGATTTGGCCGGCCCGTCCGCTCAGGGGCAGGACAGTGCCGAGTCACGGCGGGGCGTTAATACTTGACCAAAAAGATAAGGTATTGTTAGCATACCCGGACGGATCATACGGGAGAGAGGCAATGAGACTGACAACGAAGGGGCGCTATGCCGTGACGGCAATGCTGGATCTGGCGATCCACAACGACCAGGGACCGATCTCCCTGGCGGATATCTCGGGCCGACAGGGTATCTCACTATCCTATCTGGAACAACTTTTTGCGCGCCTGAGAAAGCGCGGTCTCGTGGTCAGTACCCGCGGTCCCGGCGGGGGCTATACCCTGAGCAGACCGGCGAATGAACTGGCCATTGCCGATGTCATTTCGGCGGTGGACGAGAAAGTGGATACCACCCGCTGCGGCGGCACCGTGGACTGCCAGGACAGCCATCGCTGTCTCACCCATGATCTGTGGTCCGATCTGAGCGCCCAGATCCACAATTTCCTGGCCAACATCACCCTGGCCGATGTCATGCGCCGCAACGGCGTTCAGGAAGTGGCCGCCCGTCAGGACAGCATCATGTCACGCCAGCCTTCCGGTAGCCGCAGTGGCGCCGGCGCCGGGCTTGCGTCCCAGTCCGTGGAATGAACAGGCCCAGGAGTGAAGCCGTGAGCGAGAACAACCGACCCATCTATCTGGACTATGCCGCCACCACCCCGGTGGATGAACGGGTGGCGGAAAAGATGGCCCGCCATCTCACCATCGACGGCCTGTTCGGCAACCCTGCCTCCCGTTCCCATCCCTTCGGCTGGGAGGCGGAAAAGGCGGTGGAGGAAGCCCGCGAGCAGGTGGCTGCCCTGGTGGGCGCCGACCCCCGGGAGATCGTCTGGACCAGCGGCGCCACCGAGGCGGACAACCTGGCCATCAAGGGCGCGGCCCATTTCTACCAGAAGAAGGGACGCCATATCGTCACCATGAAGACGGAGCACAAGGCCGTCCTGGACACCTGTCGCCAGTTGGAGCGGGAAGGCTTTGAGGTGACCTACCTGGACCCGGAGCCCAATGGCCTGCTCGACCTGGGCCGGCTGGAGGCCGCCCTGCGTGACGACACCGTGCTGGTGTCCGTGATGCACGTGAACAACGAGATCGGCGTGATCCAGGACATCGAGGCCATCGGCAATCTCACCCGTGCCCGCGGCATCCTCTATCACGTGGATGCGGCCCAGTCCACCGGCAAGGTGGACATCGATCTGGCCAGGCTCCCCGTTGACCTCATGAGCTTCTCCGCCCACAAGAGCTACGGCCCCAAGGGCGTGGGCGCCCTTTATGTGCGTCGCAAGCCCCGGGTGCGGATCGAGGCCCAGATGCACGGCGGCGGCCATGAGCGGGGCATGCGCTCCGGTACCCTTGCGCCCCACCAGATCGTCGGCATGGGCGAGGCTTTTCGTATCGCTCGGGAGGAGATGGCCCAGGAAAACCAGCGTCTGCGCCTGTTGCGCGACCGTCTCTGGGCCGGCCTGTCGGACATGGAGGAAGTCTATCTCAACGGCGATGCCGAGCGCCGGGTGGCGGGCAGCCTCAATGTCTCCTTCAATTTCGTCGAGGGCGAGAGCCTGATCATGGCGCTCAAGGATATCGCCGTGTCCTCCGGCTCCGCCTGCACCAGTGCCAGCCTGGAACCTTCCTATGTGTTGCGTGCCCTGGGCCGCGACGACGAACTGGCCCACAGTTCCATTCGTTTCTCCGTCGGGCGCTATACCACCCAGGAAGACATTGATCGCACCATCGCCCTGGTCCGCGGGGCGGTACAGAAGTTGCGCGAACTCTCGCCGCTCTGGGAGATGTATCAGGAAGGCGTGGATCTGAAATCGGTGGCGTGGGTCGCCCATTGATCCCGCGCAGTGCCTGCCCCGCGGGGCGTGAAGACATTTTATTTGGAGAGGTAACCGGAAATGGCCTACAGCGACAAAGTCATTGACCACTATGAAAATCCCCGCAACGTGGGTTCCCTGGACAAGGCGGACCCCCAGGTGGGGACCGGCATGGTGGGCGCCCCGGCCTGCGGGGATGTGATGAAGCTGCAGATCCGCGTCAACGACGCCGGGGTCATCGAGGAGGCCATGTTCAAGACCTATGGCTGCGGTTCCGCCATTGCCAGTTCCAGCCTGTTGACCGAGTGGGTCAAGGGCAAGACCCTGGAGGAGGCCGCGGCCATCAAGAACACCGAGATCGCCGAGGAACTGGCCCTGCCGCCGGTGAAGATCCATTGCTCGGTGCTGGCCGAGGATGCCATCAAGGCCGCCATTGCCGACTATCGCAAGAAATCCGGCGGCGCGATCGACGCTGAAACCGCCTGATAAGGAGAGCAAGAGTCATGGCCATCACATTGACCGACACCGCCGCCGACCGGGTGCGCAACTTCATGGAAAAGCGGGGCAAGGGCATCGGCCTGCGCCTGGGCGTGAAGACCACCGGGTGCTCCGGCATGGCTTACATCATGGAGTTCGTGGACGAACTGGACGAGGGTGATACCGTCTTCGAAGACAAGGGCGTGAAGGTGGTGATCAACCCCCGCAGCCTGGTCTATCTGGACGGCACCGAGCTGGATTACACCCGTGAAGGCCTTAACGAAGGGTTCCGGTTCAAGAACCCCAACGAGAACTCCCGCTGCGGTTGCGGAGAGAGCTTCAATGTCTGAGCCGGGGGCGTCCAGCGGTCCGTTGCTGGATTTCGGGCGGGATTACTTTGCCCTGCTGGGCCTGCCGAGGCAGTTTCGCATCGATCGGGAGGCCTTGTCCCGGGCCTATCGCACCTTGCAGACCGAACTGCACCCTGACCGCTTTGCCAAGGCGCCGGAGGCACAGCGCCGTCTGGCGGTGCAGGGGGCGTCCCATGTGAACGAGGCTTATGCCACCCTTCGGGACGACACCCGGCGGGCACGCTACCTGCTCGGTCTGCGGGGCGTGGCGGTGGATGACGACCGGGCCACCGCCACCGATCCCGACTTTCTCATGGACCAGATGGCGCTCCGCGAGACCCTGGAAGCGGTGCCGGATGCCGCCGATCCCTTTGCCGCCCTGGATCGGGCGGCGGCGGACATCGATGATCGTCACGATGCCCTGATCAGGGCCTTCGAGGCCGCCTGGGCCGCCGATGACCTGGAACAGGCCCGGGAGCAGGTCCTCAAGCTGCGGTTCTTCAATCGTCTGCGTGAGGAGCTGGAGCGTATCCGCGAGCGTCTGGAAGACGACCTGCCCTGAACCGGGGTATCCCCCAGAAACCATCAAGACGGATTCAACTTGCCATGGCGCTATTGCAGATCTCCGAACCCGGCATGTCGCCGGACCCCCATCAGCGACGTCTCGCGGTGGGGATCGACCTGGGGACCACCAATTCCCTGGTGGCGACCGTGCGCAACGGGGTGGCCGAAACCCTGCCCGACGAGGCCGGCCTTCACCTGCTGCCTTCGGTGGTGCATTACGGTACCGAGGGCCGGGTGCTGGTGGGGCATGAGGCCCGGCGCCTGGCCGCCCTGGACCCCCTCAACACCCTGTCTTCGGTCAAGCGCCTGATGGGGCGCGGCGTGGCCGATCTCAAGACCCTGGCCGGGCATGTTCCCTACGATTTCGCGCCGGGCGAGGGCGGCGTGCCCCGCATCCGTACCCAGGCCGGGGAGGTGACCCCGGTGGAGGTCTCCGCCGAGATCCTCAAGGCCCTGCGTGGGCGGGCAGAAGCCTCCCTGGGTGGGGATCTGGACGGGGCCGTGATCACCGTGCCCGCCTATTTCGACGATGCCCAGCGCCAGGCCACCAAGGATGCCGCCCGCCTGGCCGGCCTGAACGTGTATCGTCTGTTGAACGAGCCCACCGCCGCCGCCATCGCCTATGGCCTGGATCAGGGCCATGAAGGCCTGATCGCCGTGTTCGATCTGGGTGGGGGGACGTTCGACATCTCCATCCTGCGCCTGCACAAAGGAGTGTTCGAGGTCCTGGCCACCGGCGGCGACAGTGCTCTGGGAGGGGACGATTTTGACCGCGCCATCGCCGCCTGGATGATGCAGGAGGCGGGCATCGAGGGCGACGCGGGGCATCACCGCATGCGCCAGCTCATCCTGGACGCCTGCGCCGTCAAGGAAGCCCTCACCGATCGTGACGAGGCCCAGCTGCGGGTGGCCCGCTCGGACTCCGAATACTGGACCGGCTGCATGACCTGCCACCAGATGAACTGTCTCATCGACCCCCTGATCAGCAAGGCCCTGTCCGCCTGTCGGCGGGCGATGCGGGATGCCGGGGTGAGCCGCGAGGAGATCACCGACGTGGTCATGGTGGGCGGTTCCACCCGGGTGCCGAGGGTGCGGGAGCGGGTCGGGGAGTTCTTCGGCCGCGAACCCCGGGTGGACATCGATCCGGACAAGGTGGTGGCCGTGGGGGCCGCCCTGCAGGCGGACATCCTGGCCGGTAACAAGCCCGGCGACGAGATGCTGCTGCTGGACGTGATTCCCCTGTCCCTGGGCATCGAGACCATGGGCGGCCTGGTGGAGCATCTGATCCCCCGCAATACCACCATCCCCGTGGCCCGCGCCCAGGAATTCACCACCTTCAAGGATGGTCAGACGGCCATGGCCCTGCATGTGGTTCAGGGCGAGCGGGATCTGGTGGACCACAACCGTTCCCTGGCCCGTTTCACCCTGTCCGGGATTCCGCCCATGGTGGCGGGGGCCGCCCGGGTGCGAGTGACCTACCAGGTGGATGCGGATGGCCTGCTCAACGTGACGGCCCGGGAAATGGTCAGCGGGGTACAGGCCGGCATCGAGGTGAAGCCGTCCTACGGTCTCACCGACGGCGAGATCGAGTCCATGCTCACCGATTCCCGCAGCCATGCCGCCGAGGACATGCAGGCCCGTCGCCTGCGGGAACAACAGGTGGAGGCGGACCGGGTCCTGGAAGCCCTGGAATCGGCCCTGGCCGCCGATGGGCATCTGCTGGATCCGGACGAGCTGGAGGGCATCCGCGCGGCCAGTCGCACATTGCTGGAGGCGCGCCGGGGAGAGGATCACGAGGCCATCCGCCGGGCCATTGCCGAGGTGGAGAAGGCCGGCGAATCCTTCGTCGCCCGGCGCATGAACGAGAGCGTCCGCAAGGCCATGTCCGGCCATCGTGTCGAGGAATTCGAATAAACCCAGCTGGGAGTGAACGACCACATGCCGCAAATCATCTTTCTTCCCCACGAGGAGATCTGTCCCGAGGGGGCTGCCGTCGAGGTGGAGTCCGGGACCTCCATCTGCGATGCCGCCCTGGCCAACGGCATTGAGATCGAGCATGCCTGCGAGAAGTCCTGTGCCTGCACCACCTGCCATGTCTATGTGCGGGAGGGACTGGACAGCCTCGATGAGGCCACCGAGGACGAGGAAGACCTGCTGGACCGGGCCTGGGGCCTGGAGCCGGATTCGCGCCTCTCCTGTCAGGCCCGCGTGGGGGATCGGGATCTGGTGGTGGAGATTCCCCGTTACACCATCAATCAGGTGTCCGAGCATCACTAGGAGGCTGCCCCATGAGCTTGAAATGGACCGATAGTCTGGACATCGCCCTGGCCCTGCAGGAGGCCCATCCGGACGTGAATCCGACCCAGGTGAATTTCGTCGACCTGCGCAACTGGATCATGGCCCTGCCGGATTTCGAGGATGATCCGGAGCGTTGCGGCGAGCGCATCCTGGAGGCCGTGCAACTGGCCTGGATGGAGGAGTACGACGGCTAGGGTCGCCGTTCTCCCGCGATCGGTTTTTCCTTCCGGAGCCGGGCTTGTCCATGCCGCCTTCGGTGCCGGGTCATTGTCTGTCACCCGCCCCGCAAGGTAACATTCCCCCTCTGCATCACGATGCAATCTTCTTCCCTTGACGCAGGTCATGACGGCCTGCGTTGCAATCTTGCACTTCCATATCCCATATCGGAGTTCCATTCCATGGCTGTTGAACGCACCATTTCCATCATCAAGCCCGATGCCGTCGCCAAGAACGTGATCGGCGAGATCTACAGCCGCTTCGAGAAGGCCGGCCTGCGCATCGTTGCCGCCCGCATGATCCAGCTCAGCCGCGAACAGGCGGAAGGCTTCTATGCCGTGCACAAGGAGCGCCCCTTCTTCAATGATCTGGTGAGCTTCATGATCAGCGGTCCGGTGATGGTGCAGGTTCTGGAAGGCGAAGACGCCGTTGCCAAGAACCGTGAACTGATGGGTGCCACCAATCCCAAGGATGCCGCCCCCGGCACCATCCGCGCCGATTTCGCCGACAGCATCGACGAGAACGCCGTGCACGGCTCCGATGGCGCCGACACCGCCGCCCAGGAAATCGCTTTCTTCTTCAAGCCCGAAGAACTCTGCCAGCGCACCCGCTGACGGACGGCGTCACGCCGAACCGGGGGCGGGTTTGCCCGCCCCCGGCAGGGGCTTGCCCCACAGCTTTTCCGGCCACCGCCGGTGGACAGATCCATGAATGAAAGTACCAAGACCAATCTGATGGGCATGACGCGGGAGGAACTGGCCGGGTTCTTCGTCGCTCACGGCGAAAAGCCCTTCCGTGCCGTGCAGGTGCTCAAGTGGATCCACCAGCGGGGCATCACTGATTTCGCCGCCATGACGGACCTGACCAAGGGTCTGCGGGCCTGGCTGTCCGAACATGCCGAGGTCCGTGCCCCCGAAATCGTCATGACCCAGGCCGCCCGCGACGGCACCCACAAGTGGTTGCTGCGGCTGGACGACGGCAATTGCATCGAGACCGTGTTCATTCCCGAGGAAGGTCGCGGCACCCTGTGCGTGTCCTCCCAGGTGGGCTGCGCCCTGGACTGCAGCTTCTGTTCCACCGCCCGTCAGGGTTTCAACCGCAACCTGACCGCCGCCGAGATCATCGGCCAGCTCCATGCCGCCCGCGGCCATCTGCAACCGGAAGAGGGGCAGAGCCGGGTGGTGAGCAACGTGGTGCTTATGGGCATGGGCGAACCCCTGCTCAATTTCGAACCCGTGGTGGCGGCCATGTCCCTGATGCTGGAGGACAACGCCTACGGCCTGAGCAAGCGCCGTGTCACCCTCAGCACCGCCGGCGTGGTGCCGGCCCTGGACCGGCTGCGCGAGACCGGTCTGCAGGTGGCCCTGGCCCTGAGCCTGCATGCGCCCAATGACGCCCTGCGCGACCAATTGGTGCCCCTGAACCGCAAGTACCCCATCGCCGACGTGCTGGCGGCCTGCCGTCGTTATGTGGGCAACGGGGGTCATCACAGCCGGGTCACGGTGGAATATGTCCTGCTCGACGGGATCAACGACAGCCAGGCCCAGGCCCGGGAACTGGCGGCCCTGTTGCGGGACGTGCCCTGCAAGGTCAATCTGATCCCTTTCAATCCCTTTCCGGAAAGCCGTTACCGCCGCTCCAGCGGTGCCGCCATCGACCGGTTCCGGGACATCCTGGTGCAGGCCGGTTACACCACCATCACGCGCCGTCCCCGCGGCGACGACATCGACGCCGCCTGCGGTCAGCTGGTGGGATGGGTGGAAGACCGGAGTCGCCGTGTGATGCGCTTTGCCGCGTTGGAGAACCCGCCGGGAGCCGCGCCACCATGAAGCCGACCCTTGTTCTGCCCGGTCTGATGCTCTGTACCGGCCTGTTGCTGGCCGGTTGCGCCGTCACGCCCCAGGTCCAGGAGCGTGAACAGCGTGCCGCCCAGGTGAACATGGAACTGGGTCTGCACTACATGCGCAACAATCAACTGGAGCAGGCCAAGGGCAATCTGGATCGTGCCCTGTCCCAGGATCCCGGGTCCGCCCAGGTTCACGCCGCCTACGCCCTGCTGCAGGAGCGGCTGCGTGATCCCCGGCTGGCGGATCGTCACTTCCGGCGCGCCCTGGATCTTGAACCGGGGAATGCCTTGGTACAGAACAACTACGGGACCTTCCTGTGCCGGCAGGATCGCCTGGACGAGGCCGATCGGGCGTTTCGCGCCGCGGCGGACAATCCTCTTTACGCCACGCCCGAGGTGGCCTGGACCAACGCGGGCATCTGCATCCTGAAAAAGCCGGACGAGGAGCAGGCGGAGCGCTATTTCCGGCGGGCGCTGGAAAGCAATCCGCGCCATGTCCCCGCCTTGTATGAGATGATGCGCCTGACTTTCGAGCGCGGACGCTATCTTCAGACCCGTGCCTATCTGCAGCGCCTGACGGAACAGATGCCCCACACCCCGGAGACCCTCTGGATCTGCTATCGGGCCGAACTGGAATTGGGCAACCGGGATGCCTCCGGGGTCTGCGCCCTGCGCTTGAAGAACGATTTCCCGGACTCAGAACAGACCACACGATTGCTGGAAACCGAATCCCGTGGCAGAAGATAGAATGCAACAAGAAGACTGGGGTACGCACTCGCCCGCGGCGGCTTCGCCGGGTACGTTGCTGCGGGCCGCCCGCGAGCAGGCCCGCATGGCTCGGGAGGATCTGGCGGCGCGCCTGCATCTGCCGCTGCGAACCCTGGAAGCCCTGGAAGAGGATCGTTTCGAACAACTGCCCGAACCGCCTTATGTGCGGGGCTATCTGCGCGGCTGCGCCAAGATCCTGGAAGTGGATGCGGAGCCCATGATCAGCGCCCTGGAGCAGGCCACCGGCGCCCTTCGGGAGCGACTGGAGATCGCGCCCTCGCTCGCCTCCGGCGACGACAGGAGCACGGCGCGCACCACGGCGGCCGCGGCTCCCGCCGCTTCGGGTGGCGCGGGCCCCTGGGTCATCATCATCGGGGTGGTGCTGCTGGCGGCATTGATCCTCGGCCTGTTCCTGTTCTCCGGCGACCTGTTCCGTGATCCGGCGCAACCGGAGGCCGGTGGCGAGGCAACCGCGCCGGTAAGCGCCGAGCCCTCGGTTCCGTCGCTTCCCGCCCGGATCGTACCGACCCTGGAAGCGCCGGATTCGGAGTCCCCGGTCGTCGAGTCCGGCGCCCCCGCCCCGGCAACCCCGGAACCGCCTCTGGCGCCGCCCGCCGCAACCCAGGCGGCGCCGGCAGCGCCTGCGCCCGAAGCCGTGACTGCGCCCGTCGCCACCGAGCCGCCGCCACCGGCGGGGCAGGGGCGCCTGGTATTGCGCTTCGAGGAAGACTCCTGGGTGGAGATCACCGATGCGGGAGGGAATCGGCTTCTGGTGGGTCTGATGCGCAAGGGGTCCGAGCGTCGCATCGAGGGGGCCGTGCCCATCCGGGTATTCCTGGGTAACGCCCCGGGGGTTCGTCTGACCTTCAATGGTCAGTCCATGGACATGTCCGGAGATACCCGGGCCGACAACACCGCCCGTTTCACCGTGGGGCGGCGCTGATAGCGTCGTCCGCCGTCGGCGTCATCCGCGCCGCCGTTCCGACCGTTTGACACAGATCCGAGATTGATGAGCAGGCAGATTAGATCCATCCGGGGGATGCACGACATCCTGCCCGAGTACACAGGCGCCTGGCAGTGGCTGGAATCCCGCATTCGGGATACCTTGAGCAGTTACGGCTATCAGGAGATCCGCCTTCCCATCGTGGAGAGCACGGACCTGTTCGCCCGTTCCATCGGCGAGGTGACGGATATCGTCTCCAAGGAGATGTACACCTTCGAGGATCGCAACGGCGACAGCCTGACCCTGCGTCCCGAGGGTACGGCGGGTTGTGTCCGGGCCGGAGTGGAGCATGGGCTGTTGCACAATCAGCAGCAGCGACTCTGGTACATGGGTCCCATGTTCCGTCACGAGCGGCCCCAGAAGGGCCGCTACCGCCAGTTTCATCAGATCGGTGTTGAAGCCTTCGGCATGGAAGGCCCCGACATCGATGCCGAACTGATCCTTATGACCGCGCGCATGTGGCAATCCCTCGGGCTTCGGCAGGTGCGCCTGGAGCTGAACAGCCTGGGATCCGCGGAGGCCCGCGCCGCCTATCGCGAGCACCTGGTGGCCTATTTCCAGGCCCATCAGGACCAGTTGGACGAGGAATCCCGCCAGCGGCTACACACCAACCCCCTGCGCATTCTGGACAGCAAGAATCCGGACCTGCGGCCGCTGATCCAGGCGGCCCCGAGCCTGCTGGACCATCTGGACGAGGCTTCAAGAACCCACTTCGAGACCCTGCAGGCCATCCTGACCCGGGCCGGCGTCGAATTCACCATCAATCCCCGTCTGGTTCGCGGTCTGGACTACTACGGCCGGACCGTGTTCGAGTGGATCACCGATGCCCTGGGCGCCCAGGGTACGGTCTGCGCCGGTGGCCGCTATGATGGTCTGGTGTCCCAGCTCGGCGGTCGGGCCACGCCGGCGGCCGGCTTTGCCATGGGCGTGGAACGTCTGCTCAGCCTGCTGGAAGACGATGGCGGCCTGCCTCGGGCCGCGCCGCCCCAGGCGTATCTGGTCCTGGCGGGGGAGGAGACCGTGACGGCGGGCATGGCCCTGGCCGAGGCCTTGCGCTCGGCCGTTCCGGAGCTTCGGTTGCTGGTCAATTGCGGCGGCGGCAGTATCAAGGCCCAGCTCAAGCGTGCCGATCGCAGCGGCGCGGCGGTGGCGCTGATCCTGGGTGAGGCGGAACTGGCGGCCGGACAGGTGTCCGTCAAACCGTTGCGCGACCCGGAGCGTCCCCAGGTCACGGTCTCCATGACCGACCTGAGTGAACGTCTCCCCGAACTGCTGGGGCTGTCGGGCCACATCGATTTCTGAATCCGCACAATCTTAAGGAGAATGATCCATGTCCTACGCGACCGACGAGGAACGCGTCGAGGCCATCAAGCGATGGTGGAAGGAGAACGGTACCGCCGTGATCCTGGGTCTGGTGGTGGGCCTCGGCGGTGTCGTGGGCTGGCGTCTGTGGACGGGCCATGTGGAGTCTCGCGCCGTGGATGCCTCGGAGATCTACATGGCCATGGTGTCCGCCGCCCGGCAGGGCAGCGAGATCGCCCACGACCATGGCACGACCCTGATGGAAGGCTATCGCAAGACACCCTATGCGGCCCTGGCGGCCCTGGAGCTGGCACGGCTGGCGGTGGAGCGGGATGACCTGGTGCTGGCGGAAGGGCGTCTGCGCTGGGCCATGGCCCAGGCCCGCACTCCGGAAATGGTTCAGGTGGCACGGACCCGTCTGGCTCGGGTCCTGATTGTCGACGGCCGTGCCCAGGATGCCCTGAAACTGCTGGAGGATCCGGTGCCCGAAGGTTTCCTGGCCCTGGTGGAAGAGCTGCGGGGGGATGCCCATCGCGCCCTTGGGGATCATGCCCGGGCCCGGGCCGCCTATGACCGCGCCATGCTGATTTCGGGTGGACTTTCCGACTATCTGCAGATGAAGCGGGATGCGCTCAACACCCCGGTCGAGGTGACTGGTTCATGATGCCGCGACTGCTGGCCGTACTGCTCGTCACCACCTTGGTCAGCGGCTGCGGGCTGTGGAGCCGGGATACCGCGGAACCGCCCGCGCCATTGCCCCGGATCGAAGCGGAGGTGACGCCCCGGGTGTTGTGGAGCCGCAATACCGGCTCCGGCGCGGGCAAGTCCTATCTCCAGCTTTCCCCCTACCTGGGCCGGGATCGCATTATCGTTGCCGATGCCGACGGGCGGGTTTCCGCCTGGAATCTGGAAGACGGCGCCAGCCTGTGGCGGACGAACCTGCGGGTACCCGTCACCGGCGGGGTCAACGGCGGCAGCCAGGTGGTGGTGGTGGGCACCGGGCGCGGGGAGGCCATCGCCCTGAGCCCGGAGGATGGCCAGGAACTGTGGCGCCGGATGCTTTCCAGCGAGGTCATGGCCGTGTCCGAGGTGGAACAGGGGCTGGTGGTCGTGCGGACCAACGACGGCCGCCTCCATGCTCTGGATGTCCTGACCGGCGAACCGCGCTGGCTGGCGGGACGCAGTACCCCGGCCTTGAGCCTGCGGGGAGCCGGTACCCCCTTGATGCTGTCCGGGCGTGTCCTGGCGGGATTCGACAATGGTCGGCTCGCCATGTTCGGTCTGGCCCGCGGTAACGTGATCTGGGAAACGGCCCTGGCCATCCCCAGCGGTCGTTCCGAACTGGAACGCATGGTGGATGTGGACGGCGAGCTGGACCTGGCCGGCGGGGTGGTTTACGGCGCGGCCTATCAGGGCCGGGTGGCCGCCTTCAGCGTGGCCGATGGACGTACCCTTTGGCAGCGGGATCTGTCCTCCTATCGCGGTGTCACGGTGGCGGGCGACCTGTTGCTGCTCACCGATGCCTTTGGCCATGTCTGGGCCCTGGACCGCCGCAACGGCGCCACCCTCTGGCAGCAGGATCTTCTGCGGCTGCGGGGGGTGACCCTGCCGGTGCCGGTGGACAGCCATGTGGTGGTGGGTGATTACGAGGGCTACCTGCACTGGCTGGCCCCCGAGGACGGTACCCTGGAGGGCCGCATCCGTACCGACCGTAACGGCATCATGGGGGTACCCCAGGTGCGTGCCGGTGTCGTCTACGTCCTGGGGCGGGGGGGCAACCTGAGTGCCGTCACCCTGCGTTCCCGGGATGATTCTTAATTTTTCATAACATCGGTATGTCCCAATGAAGCCCGTCATTGCCCTGGTAGGGCGCCCCAATGTGGGAAAATCCACCCTTTTCAATCAGCTCACCCGTTCCCGCGACGCCCTGGTGGCGGACCTGCCCGGACTCACCCGTGACCGTCAGTACGGCACCGGTCGCGTCGGCGGCTACGGCTACATGGTGGTGGATACCGGCGGTCTCAGCGGCGAGAGCGATACCCTGGATACACTGATGGCTCAGCAGACTCGCCAGGCCATCCGTGAAGCGGATCTGGTGATGTTTCTGGTGGATGGCCGCGCCGGCCTGTGCGGCGCGGACGAGACCATTGCCCAGGAGTTGAGAGGCTTCAACAAGCCGATCGTGCTGGTGGTCAACAAGACCGACGGCGTGGACCCGCAGGCGGTCACCGTCGAATTTCACCGCCTGGGTTTGGGCGAACCTCGTTCCATTGCCGCTTCTCATGGTCGTGGTATCCAGGCTCTGATGGCTTCGGTCCGATCCCTGCTGCCCGAAGCCATGGATGACGAGGACGAGGGTGAGCGCTGGCCGGGCATTCGCATTGCCTTTGTCGGGCGTCCCAACGCGGGCAAGTCCACCCTCATCAACCGCATCCTCGGCGAGGAGCGGATGGTGGCCACGGACATCCCCGGCACCACCCGTGACAGCGTTTTCGTGCCCTTTGAACGGGATGGCCAGGTCTATACCCTGATCGATACCGCCGGTGTGCGGCGTCGTTCCAGGGTCAAGGAGACGGTGGAAAAGTTCAGCGTGGTGAAGACCATCCAGGCCATCGACGCCGCCCATGTGGTGATCTTCCTGCTGGATGCCCGGGAGGGCATTGCCGAACAGGATGCCCATCTGCTGGGAATGGTGATGGACGCCGGTCGGGCGCTGGTGGTGGCCATCAACAAGTGGGACGGCCTGACCCCGGATCAGCGGGATCGGGTGAAGACCGACCTGCTGCTCAAGCTGCCCTTCCTGGACTTTGCCGAACGGCGGTTCATTTCCGCCCTTCACGGCACCGGGGTCGGCGACCTGTTCGGCGCCGTTCAGCGGGCCCATGAGTCCGCCTTCCGGGACATGGGTACCAGTGTCCTGACCCGTCTGCTGGAAAGCGCCGTGGTGGCGCATCAGCCGCCCTTGGTGCGGGGACGGCGGATCAAGCTGCGCTATGCCCATCAGGGGGGGCGCAATCCACCGGTGATCGTCATCCACGGCAACCAGACCGACGAGCTGCCGGGGGCCTACAAGCGTTACCTCACCAACCACTTCCGCGAACACCTGCAACTGGTGGGTACTCCCATCCGGCTGGAGTTCAAGAGCGGCGAGAACCCTTACGAGGGCAAGCGCAATACCCTCACACCCCGCCAGATCCACAAGCGCAAGCGCCTGATGCGGCACATCAAAAAGAAGGGACGATGAAGGCCCGGTCGGATCAGACGAGCCGCAGGTAGCCGGCCACGAACAGCACCCCCATGATCCCGGCGGTGATGTACAGGGCGTTGGAGAGTTTCCTGTTGCCGGGGCGGCTGAAGTAGGCCGCCCACAGCATGAGCAGGATCACGACGAACAGAAAGAACAGAAAACGCACGGTGATGGCTCCCGAAAGGTCATCGCTCCATCATCAGGGGGCTGCCGCCAGGTCAAAGGCGTAGGGGAGGGCCTCCACCCGGGTCGGGGTACCTTCCGGCCCCTCCAGGCGGGGTTCCCCGGCTTCCGCGCTGACGACCTGCATCACTGCCAGGGCGGCGGCGCCGCCATCGGGATGGAGCTGGGCATCGACGATGGTGCCGGCGGGCTGATCGGATGGCTGGGCCGGATCGACGAGGATGTCTCCGGGCCGTGGTGGTGTTTCCACCGGCAGGTGGATCAGATACATGCGGCGTTTGAGCTTGCCCAGGTACTGCATCCGGGCCACCACTTCCTGTCCCGGATAACAGCCCTTCTTGAAGCTCACGCCGTCCAGCAGATGCAGGTTGGTCATCTGCGGCACGAAGGCCTCGGCCGTGGCCGGATAGAGATTGGGTATCCCCGCCAGGATGTCCATCAAGGCCCATTGCGCCGCGCCCACCGGGGCGCAATGGACATTGAGGGCCTGCCAGAGTCGCTGCATGGATTCCAGGTCGCCGTACAGCTCGAAGCGGGGATGGCGACCGGGGATGCGAATGATCGTGATGCCGTCATGACGGGTACAGGCGTTCGCTTCGGCGGGGATGTCGCCACCCACGGCGTCCCTGAGCAGGGTCTCCGCATGTGGGCCGGACAGCCCCAGGGGGATGAAGGCGCCACCGGCGTCTTCCAGGCTCACCTTGGCCCGCAACACGTACAGGGAAAGACGCTTGAGCACCGCTTCCACCTGTTCCCTGGGCAGGCGCAGGTAGAAGGCATCACCGCGGTTGAACAGGCGGAATGTACAGATCATGCGGCCCTTGGCGGTGCACCAGGCACCCGGAAGGCTTCGCCCGGGACCGACCTCGCCCACATCGCAGGTGAACTGCCCCTGCAGGAAGGCGGAGGCCTCCTCGCCGTGGGCACTGATCAATCCCAGGTGTGACAGATCGCAGATCACGTCGCCGGTGACGGCCACGCTGCGTTCACGCTCCGGGTTGCCGTAGTGGGATACCCGGTCGTTGTCCATCTCGGCACCGGCGTCGAGCAGGAAGGCTTTCCACTCGGGTTTCATCAGTTCGCACCTTTGGGGATGTCTCGATATCCGAACGCCATCTTAGACCAAAGTTCGATACAAGGGGAGAAAGGGCAAGGCGCCATAAACGCACATCCCGGCACGAGGCCGGGATGTGCATGCGGGACCTGCCTGTCCCTCGGGGAGAGAACCCCGGTGCTCGTCCTGGGTCTGAAGCGCTTACTTCTTGGTGGCTTCCAGGTCCTTGGCGGCCAGGCGGATGCGATCAGGCTGGCCGGGGGCCTTGACGGAAGTGGCGCCGGGCATGGTCTTGGCGGACTCGGCAGCCTTGGGCTTGATGTCGCGCTTCAGCGCCGTGGCGCCACGGGGATCGGGGCGGCTCTGGGGCTTGGGCTGAGGTGCGGCGGCAGCGGCGGGCTTCTGCGGGGCCGGAGCAGCCTTGGGTGCCGGTGCGGGAGCAGCGGCCTTGGGAGCGGCAGCCGGAGCAGGGGCAGCCTTGGGAGCCGCGGGGGCGGCCTTGGGTGCTTCAGGCTTGGCGGCGGCGGGAGCCTTGGCGGCGGGAGCGGCAGCCTGAGCCGGCTTGGCGGCGGCGGGGATGGCGCGTCTCTGTTCTTCCTTGGACAGTTCCAGCAGCGCGGAGGCGCGGCGGGGCAGGAAGCGGTTGGAGGGGCCGTCACCCAGGCGATCGTAGCTGTCTACCAGGTGATCATAGAGTTCACGGTAGGAGTGGGCCATGCCCGTGAACAGGGTGGCGGTCTTCTCGAAGTGACGGTTGACCTGGGATCGATAGTTGTTGATCTTGCGCTGCTGGTTGTCCAGTTCCTTTTCCAGGTCCCGTACCCGACCGGCGTCCCCTTGCTGCCGACCGAACCAGAAGCCCAGCAAGCCCGCGCCCACAAAACCCAGGACCGTGAGCATGCTGTCCCCAACCATCAAGAACTCCCGCATATTCGCGGCTATTTCTGTCGATGACATACCTATCTCCTGCAAGTTTGCCGCCGTTGGCCCCCGCGACCATACGGGTCTTTGTGGCGGCGGTTAGCCCGCGGTGTCTTTAGGTGACGACCGCATGTTGATGACTCCGGTGAGTCGAAAATTCCGTTGATGCTATCCAGCCCGAACATTATGCACAATAACAGCAAGGTATGCTGCCATGAATTCGGGATTAAGTCGTTGTTTTCCCACTTTAATAGTCGGTTATGGGCGGTAAACCCGGAGGGCGTGTCCGGGTCATGTCACATGATGCTGAATGATGGTTTTGAAGGCCTAAGGATGACAGGGATATTTTGCAGGGAGCTTTGACCGTGGTCATGGTGACGAACAGTCGTGGGTATTTTGTGCGCTTGAAGTCCTCCGCGAAGGTCCTGGGAGGGCTGTTTCTGGTTCATATGGCCGCGCTGGCATCCGTCTGGAGCAGCGGCCTGCCGTTCTGGGGGCAGGTATCGGCCACCCTGGGCGGCCTGTGCAGTCTGGTGCTGATGGTGCGCCGGGTGGGTGTGGGGCCATTTCCCGGACAGTGGCGTGCCGTGGGTTGGGATGCCGATGGGACATGCTGGCTGGAGTCACGGGACGGTCGGCGGGTGATGGCGCGGATCCTGCCCGAGTCGGTGGTATTGCCGGGGTTGATCCTGTTGTTGCTGCGGGATGAGACGGGGCGCCGCCTGCAACTGCCGCTGATCCGGGATGCGGTGGTCGGCGGGGATCTGCGGCCGCTGCGTCTGCGCTTGCGCCGGGCAGCCAGGGACAGGCAGACTGCGGGGCCGGAGCCGTGATCACGGGCAGGAGCATGACCGTCATGACCGAAACCAGAACCGACCTGGACTCGCTGCTGAGTCCTGATGCCCACCATGTTTATTCCGAGGCGGAACTGGATGCCATCGAGGCCGTGGACCCCGAGTTGGCATTGAGGTTGGATCGCGCCCAGACCCTGGCCGCCCGGATGCGGGAGGACGCACCGGCCCGGGGTGACATCGACGAGGCGGCCGTGCGGGCCGCGGTGGAGGAGGCGCGTCGGGTGCTGATGCAGGATGGCGGCGATATCGAGTATCTGCACCTGGAGGGACGGACGGTGATCGTCCGTCTCAAAGGGGCCTGCGTGGGGTGTCCCCGCTCGGCGCTGGATCTGCGCAACATCGTCGAGCGCTTGGTCAAGGCCCGTTGCCCCGGGGTGGAGGCGGTAGTCAACCGTTTTTGATGTTGCGCAACAAAGGCGGGCTCAGCGCTCGATGAAGTGACGCCTGACGCGGTCGATCATCGTGGCCAGTTCGGCCTTTTCCACCGGCTCGCCGTAGAGGAGCCAGCGCTGGAGGTCGTCATCTTCCTGCTTGAGGATTTGCTCGAAGGTCTGCAGTTCCGCGGCATCCAGGTGTTCACCCTGGGCGAGCAGGAACCCCTCCAGCATGAGATCCAGCTCCTTGGTGCCGCGTCGGCAGTGCCAGCGTAATCGGGCGATATCGCTCATCATTCAGGACTCATGGACAGGCAGGAACGAAGTCCGTGGGGCAGGTCCGCCTGCGAACGGCGGCGCGGAAATCCCCGGCCGGATGCCATCGCGGCCGGGGGTATTTCCTGGGACGGGGATATCCAGCGGACTCAGCGCCGGATCACCATCAGCTTCTTGATCTCCGCAATCGCCTTGGCCGGGTTCAGGCCCTTGGGGCAGGTGCGGGTGCAGTTCATGATGGTGTGGCAGCGGTACAGCTTGAACGGGTCCTCCAGGGCGTCCAGACGCTCACCGGTGGCCTCGTCACGGCTGTCCGCGATCCAGCGGTAGGCCTGCAGCAGGATGGCCGGACCCAGATAGCGGTCGCCGTTCCACCAGTAACTGGGGCAGCTGGTGGAGCAGCAGGCGCAGAGGATGCACTCGTACAGGCCGTCCAGCTTGGCGCGCTCTTCCTTGGACTGCAGCCGCTCGGAATCCGGCGGCGGCGGGGTCTGGGTCTGGATCCAGGGCTTGATGGACGCATACTGGGCATAGAAGTGGGTCATTTCCGGAATCAGGTCCTTGACCACCTTCATGTGCGGCAGCGGGTAGATGTTCACATCTCCCTTGATCTCGTCGATGGCCTTGGTGCACGCCAGGGTATTGGTGCCGTCGATGTTCATGGCGCAGGACCCGCAGATCCCCTCCCGGCAGGAGCGCCGGAAGGAGAGGGTGGAGTCCATCTCGTCCTTGATCTTGATGACGGCGTCCAGCACCATCGGCCCGCAGGTGTCCAGGTCCACCTCGTAGGTGTCGATGCGCGGGTTTTCACCGCTGTCCGGGTCCCAGCGATAGATGTTGAAGCGCTTGACGTGGGTGGCACCCTCGGCCTTGAAGGTCTTGCCCTTCTTGATCCGGGAATTGATTGGCAATACAAACTGGGCCATGGTCTTGCGTTCTCCTGAATCTGCGCTCAGTAGACCCGTGCCTTGGGCGGCACGACTTCCACGTCATCGCTGAGGGTGTACATGTGCACCGGGCGGTAGTCGAGCCTGACCTTGCCCTGTGCGTCGACCCAGGACAGGGTGTGCTTCATCCAGTTCTCGTCGTCGCGCTCCGGGAAGTCCTCGCGGGCGTGGGCGCCGCGGCTTTCCTGACGATTCACCGCCGAGCGGATGGTGGCCACGGCGCTGCCCAGCAGGTTTTCCAGTTCCAGGGTTTCCACCAGATCCGAGTTCCAGACCAGGGAGCGGTCAGTGACCCGCACGTCGCCGAAGGACTGGAACACCTCATCCATGCGCTCGCAGCCCTTCTGCAGGGTCTCGCCGGTACGGAACACGGCGGCATAGCGCTGCATGCATTCCTGCATGTCGCCGCGGATGGAGGCGGTGGAGCGGCCGCCGTTGGCGTAGCGCAGGCGGTCCAGACGCTCAAGAGCAGCGTCACTGGCGCCGGCCGGCAGGTCGGGCACGGAGGCGCCGATGTCCTTGACGATCTCGGCGGCGCGGATGGCGGCGGAACGACCGAACACCACCAGGTCCAGCAGGGAGTTGGAGCCCAGACGGTTGGCGCCATGGACGGACACGCAGGCCGCCTCGCCGATGGCCATCAGGCCCGGCACGATGTGGTCCGGATTGCCGTCCTTGAGGGTGACCACTTCGCCACGGTAGTTGGTGGGGACGCCGCCCATGTTGTAGTGCACCGTGGGCAGCACGGGGATGGGTTCCTTGGTGACATCCACGCCGGCGAAGATCTTGGCGGTTTCGGCGATCCCCGGCAGGCGCTCGTTGATCACTTCCGGACCCAGGTGCTCCAGATGCAGGTGGATGTGGTCCTGTTTCGGACCCACGCCGCGACCTTCGTTGATCTCGATGGTCATGGAGCGGGAGACCACGTCGCGGGAGGCCAGGTCCTTGGCGTTGGGGGCATAGCGTTCCATGAAGCGCTCGCCCTTGGAATTGGTCAGGTAGCCGCCTTCGCCGCGCACCCCTTCGGTGATCAGGCAGCCGGCACCGTAGATGCCGGTGGGGTGGAACTGGACGAACTCCATGTCCTGCAGGGGCAGGCCGGCGCGCAGCGCCATGCCCATGCCATCGCCGGTACAGGTGTGGGCGGAGGTGCAGGAGAAGTAACTGCGGCCGTAGCCGCCGGTGGCCAGGACCACCAGATGGGCGCGGAAGCGGTGCAGGGTGCCGTCTACCAGGTTCAGGGCCATCACGCCGCGGCAGGTCTCGCCGTCCATGATCAGGTCGGTGGCGAAGTATTCGATGAAGAATTCCGCCTGGTGCTTGAGGGCCTGCTGGTACAAGGTGTGCAGGATGGCGTGGCCGGTACGGTCGGCGGCGGCACAGGTGCGCTGGGCGCGGCCTTCACCGAAGCGGGTGGTCATGCCGCCGAAGGGCCGCTGATAGATCTTGCCGTCTTCGGTACGGGAGAAGGGCACGCCGTAGTGTTCCAGCTCGATGATGGCGGGCACGGCCTCGCGGCACATGTATTCGATGGCATCCTGGTCGCCGAGCCAGTCGGAGCCCTTGACGGTGTCGTACATGTGCCAGCGCCAGTCATCTTCGCCCATGTTGCCCAGCGCCGCGGAGATGCCGCCCTGGGCGGCCACGGTGTGGCTGCGGGTGGGGAATACCTTGGTCACGCAGGCCGTCTTGAGACCCTTTTCCGCCATGCCGAAGGTGGCTCTCAGGCCGGCGCCACCGGCGCCCACCACCACCACGTCATAGGCATGGTCGACAATCTTGTAGTCGCCCTTCATCAATCAGCTCCCGAAAGCAATGCGCAAAATGGCGACGATCCCGATGATCGCCAGCAGCCACGCGAGAAACGTCATGGCAATGAGCACGGTGAATTTCTTGCCTTCACTGTGCACGTAATCTTCGATCACGGTGTGCAGGCCCATCTGGATGTGGTGGAACATCACCCCGACGCCGAGGATCAACAGGACCGTGTTCAGGGGTTTGGCGGCCCAGGCCAGGGTGGCCTCGTAGCCCGCGCCGGCCAGGGTGGCCAGGCTGAAGATCAGCCACAGCATCAGCGGTACCAGGGCGATGGAGGACAGACGCATCACCCACCAGTGGTGGGTGCCGTCCTTGGCGGAACCGAGGCCGCGGGCCCGGCCGAGTGGTGTACGAAGGCTCATGTGGATATCCCCGTCAGATCACGACGACCCAGAAGATCAGGGTCAGAAGCAGTGTGGTGGCCAGGGCGGTCCAGCCGGTGACGTAGACGCCCTTGATGGTCAGTGCGACACCCGCGTCCCAGACGAGATGGCGAATGCCGGCGCACAGGTGATAGAACAGCGCCAAGGTGACGGGGATCAGGATCGCGATCCCGATCCAGCCATGCAGCAGGGCCTCGGCCCGAGCGAACGCCTCGGGGCCGGCGGCCAGGGCGGCCAGCCAGTAGACCAGGATCAGGCTGGCGACGCTCAGGATCACGCCGGTGATCCGGTGCAGGATCGAGAGTACCGAGGTCATCTGCGGCCGATAGACCTGCAGATGGGGTGACAGCGGCCGGTTGTCGTTTGGCATGGCTTGGAAGGCTCCGCTTGAAGAATCCGCAGTGTGCGGGTGTTGACGGTCTGCGGCCCCGAACCCGTGATACGCATGACGCTCCGGGGCGGGGCAGGTCGTTCAGTCGTGCAATACTCGAGGATAGCGGGTGCAAGAGTGCCCGGTGGTCCGGGCTGCTTTCAGAAGTCGGTGCAACGTCCGCGCTGTTCCCAGTCACCGTAGCGGGTGGGCTCGGGACCCTGGTAGCCCCCGATCTCGCGGGTGGACTCGGCTGTGACGGATGAAGGGGTATCTGTATCGTCCGCCTTCGACGCCCGGTCATCATCGGGCGTCGATGTGTGATCTTTCTCGCTCATGGATGTTCTCTATTATTCGCCACGATAGGGGCGTCCGGGTGCTTGCGGCGGCCGATGGTGATGTGAAGACACCGGCTGCGCCCCCCGTGATATGGCTGCCGCGCATGACGCGGCGCATCAAATCCGAGTATAAATAGCAGTTCTGCGCCGGACCCGCAAGGGTCCGGCCTCGCCTCAGCGTCGCGCCAGGGCCTGGCCCATGCGCACCGCCTGCCCAGGCGCCAGTGCCGGCAGCCAGCCGGAGACCTGTTCGGGGAGTAGCAGGATGACGGTGGAGCCTAGGTTGAATCGCCCCATTTCCTCACCCCGCGCCAGGGTCGGCGGGTTGTCCCGGTGGTCCCATCGGCACGGTGTCCGGGGGCTGCGCGGCGTGACCTCGCCGGCCCAGACCGTCTCGATGGAAGCCACGTTGATGGCACCCACCAGCACCATGGCCATGGGGCCGAAATCCGTCTCGAACAGGCAGGCCAGGCGCTCGTTGCGGGCGAACAGGCCGGGTACGGTCTTGACCGTGAAGGGCGCCACCGAGAACAGGCGACCGGGCACGTATACCGATTCCCGCAGGGAGCCGTTCCAGGGCATGTGGATGCGGTGATAGTCCCGAGGGGACAGGTAGAGGGTGATGAAGTGTCCGTCGGCAAAGGGCGCCGCCAGGTCTGCGTCCCCGCCCAGCAGGGCAGTGGCCGAGTAGGCGTGTCCCTTGGCCTGGATCAACTGCCCGTCGCGAATGCGGCCGAGCTGGCTGACGCGGCTGTCCGCCGGGCTGATCAGGGTGTCCGGGGCGGGGTCCAGCGGCCGGGCGCCGGGCTTGAGGGCGCGGGTGAACAGGTCGTTGAAGCTGGCGTAGCGGCTCGGATCCGATTCGACGGCCTCGGACATGTCCAGGCCATAGCGGCGAATGAACCACCGTGCCACCGGGTCCTTGTGCCGGGTTTCCCAGCGCGACAGACGGTAGACCAGCCGCGAGATCCCATGATGGGGCAGCAGATACAGGGGCAGGGCCTTGAGCCAGTCCTGCCAGTTGGCCACTTGATCGTTCATGGGCGTATTATTCCACACCCTGAACCGCACTGGCTGATTTCCATGACCGATTCCACCGCTACCGACGGGCTGCTGACCGTCCGTGACTTCATTCGCTACGGCATGAGTCGTTTCACCGCCGCGGGCCTGAGTTTCGGCCATGGCACCGACAATGCCCTGGACGAGGCCGCCTGGCTGGTGCTTCACGCCCTGCACATGCCCCATGACATGACCGGTCCCTGGCTGGAATGCCGTCTCACCCGGGACGAACGGGCGCGGGTGACGGAACTGCTGGAGCAACGGGTGCAGACCCGCAAGCCCGCCGCCTACCTGACCGGTCAGGCCTGGTTCATGGGGCTGGAATTCTTCGTCGACGAGCGGGTGTTGGTGCCCCGCTCCCCCTTGGCGGAACTGATCCAGCAGGGTTTTGCGCCCTGGATCGAGGCCGGGGCGGTGCATCGGGTACTGGACCTGTGCACCGGCAGCGGCTGCATCGGCATTGCCTGCGCCCATGTGTTTGACGAGGCGAAGGTGGATCTGGGCGACATTTCCCCCGATGCCCTGGTGGTGGCGCGGGAGAATATCCGTCGTCACGGCCTGGAAGGGCGGGTGGAAGCGGTGCAGTCCGATCTTTTCAAGGGTCTGGGCGGGCGCCGCTATGACATCATCGTCAGCAATCCTCCCTATGTGGACGCCCGGGACATGGCGGCCCTGACTCCGGAGTTCCGTCATGAGCCGGTGCTGGGACTGGCCTCGGGGCCGGACGGCCTGGATGCGGCCCTGGAGATCCTGCGGGGCGCGGCGGATCACCTCAACCCCGGCGGCATCCTGGTGGTGGAGGTGGGCAACAGCGCCCCGGCCCTGGAAGCGCGCCTGCCCGACGTGCCGTTCACCTGGCTGGAATTCGAGTCGGGCGGGGAGGGGGTATTCCTGCTGACCGCCGAGCAATTGCAGGCGCTGGATCTGTAGGGGTGAACCGTAAAACCGTCCCGGGATGGCCGTCGACTTGGCACAAGTCACCAAAATCCCCCAATACGTTCGGCACATCCGTCCCGAGCGGTTACAATAGACAGTTACATTCCTAGACCGGGTACCAATGCCGTCATGAGCTTGTCGCAGACCATCGATTTCGATCTGGACCTGATCAACCGTTACAACACGGCGGGTCCCCGCTACACCTCCTATCCCACCGCCGTGCAGTTCCACGAAGGTCTGGATGCCGATCGCTATGCGGAGATCGCCCGGGGCACCAACGCCAGCGGCCGTCCCCTGTCCCTGTATTTCCACATCCCCTTCTGCGACACCGTGTGTTTCTACTGTGCCTGCAACAAGGTGGTGACCAAGGACCGCGCGAAGGCCCGCCCCTACCTGGATCGGCTCTACAAGGAAATGGCCCTGCAGGGCGAACTGTTCGACCGCAGCCGCCCGGTGACCCAGTTGCACTGGGGGGGTGGCACCCCCACCTTCATCTCCCATGACGAGATGATCGAGTTGATGGACAAGACCCGTGAGCACTTCAGGCTGCTGGATGACGATACCGGCGAGTATTCCATCGAGATCGACCCCCGCGAGGTGCATGACGACACCCTCGCGCTGTTGCGCAAGCTGGGTTTCAACCGCATCAGCCTCGGGGTGCAGGACTTTGACGAGACCGTGCAGAAGGCCGTCAACCGGGTCCAGACCGAAGCCCAGGTGATGAGCGTGCTGGACGAGGCCCGGCGTCTGGGCTTCCGCTCCACCAGCGTGGACCTGATCTACGGTCTGCCGCATCAGACTCCGGACACTTTCGGCGACACCGTGCGCAGGATCATCGAAGTGAACCCGGCTCGGATATCCGTATTCAACTACGCCCACCTGCCGGACCGCTTCAAGCCCCAGCGCCGCATCGACGAGGATGCCCTGCCCAATCCCGCCGACAAGCTCACCATCCTGCAGCAGACCATCCAGCAGCTCACCGAGGCCGGGTATGTCTACATCGGCATGGACCACTTCGCCCGTCCCGACGACGAACTGGCCGTGGCCCAGCGTGACCACACCCTGTACCGCAACTTCCAGGGGTATTCCACCCACTCCAACTGCGATCTGATCGGCCTGGGTTCCACCAGCGTGGGCGTGGTGGGCAACAGCTACAGCCAGAACCACCACGACCTGGAGAAGTATTACCAGTGCCTGGATGAGAACCGCCTGGCCGTGTTCCGGGGCGTGGAACTGGATACGGACGACCTGCTGCGCCGGGATGTCATCACCCGTCTGATCTGCCACTTCGAACTGGCGTTCGCAGACGTGGAGCGGGCCCACGGCATCGTTTTCGGTGACTATTTCGCCCAGGAACTGGAAGGACTCAAGCCCATGGAGGCCGATGGCCTGCTCAAGGTCACCAGCAACGCCATCACCGTGCAGCCCGCCGGCCGCCTGCTGATCCGGAACATCTGCATGGTGTTTGACCGTTACCTGCGCCAGGCCACCGAACAGCGCTATTCCAAGGTGATCTGAACGTGTCGGGCAACACCATCGGCAAGCTGTTCACGGTCACCGGCTTCGGTGAGAGCCACGGGCCGGCCATCGGCTGCATCGTCGATGGCTGTCCGCCCGGACTGGCCCTGTGCGAGGCCGACCTGCAGCAGGACCTGGAGCGGCGGCGGCCGGGCAAGACCCGGCACACCACCCAGCGTCGGGAACCGGACCAGGTGAAGATCCTCTCCGGGGTGTTCGATGGGCGCACCACCGGCACGCCCATCGCCCTGATGATCGAGAATACCGATCAGCGCTCCAAGGACTATGCCGACATCGCCCGGCAGTTCCGGCCGGGCCATGCGGACTATACCTACCACAAGAAATACGGCCTGCGGGATTACCGGGGCGGCGGCCGCAGTTCCGCCCGGGAGACCGCCATGCGGGTGGCGGCCGGTGCCATTGCCAAGAAATACCTCCGGGAACGTTTCGGTGTCCAGGTGCGGGGCTATCTGGCCCAGCTCGGCCCCATCCGCGCCCGGCAGGTGGACTGGTCCGTGGTGGAGACCAATCCCTTCTTCTGCCCGGACCCGGACCGGGTGCCGGAGATGGAGGCCTACATGGATGAGCTGCGCAAGTCCGGCGACTCCATCGGCGCCCGCATCAACGTGGTGGCCACCGGGCTGCCCCCCGGCTGGGGCGAGCCCATCTTCGATCGCCTGGACGCGGACATTGCCCATGCCATGATGGGCATCAACGCGGTCAAGGCGGTGGAGATCGGTGACGGCTTCGCCTGCGTGGAGCAGAAGGGCACTGAGCACCGGGACGAGATGCTGCCCGAGGGCTTTGCCTCCAACCATGCCGGAGGCGTGCTGGGAGGTATCTCCAGCGGCCAGGACATTCGCGTCAGCATCGCCCTGAAACCGACGTCCAGCCTGCGCATCCCGGGGCGCTCCCTGGACGTGGACGGACAGCCGATCGAGGTGATCACCACCGGACGTCATGACCCCTGCGTGGGCATTCGCGCCACCCCCATTGCCGAGGCCATGCTGGCCATCGTCCTGATGGACCATGCCCTGCGGCATCGGGGACAGAACGGCGATGTGTCGGTGACCATGGCGGACATTCCCGCGGGACAGCCCTGAGCGGCCATCCCGCCGCGCCATCATGTAAAACCCCATGCCTGCCGCCTACTGGAAACTTTCCAGCTTCTATTTTTTCTATTTCGCCAGTATCGGCGCCTTCATGCCCTACTGGGGGCTGTATCTGAACGAGCAGGGGTTCTCCGCCGGACAGATCGGTGAGCTGATGGCCATCGTGCTGGCCACCAAGATCATCGCCCCCAATGTCTGGGGCTGGGTGGCGGATCATACGGGGCGTCGCACCCTAGTCATCCGCATCGCCGCCGCCCTGGCCATGCTGTGCTTTTCCGGGCTGCTGTTCTACAGCGGCTACTGGTGGATTGCCGTGGTGATGGCCTTGTTCAGCTTCTTCTGGAACGCGGCCTTGCCCCAGTTCGAGGCCACCACCATGAACCACCTGGGCAAGAGCACCCATGCCTACAGCCGCATCCGGCTCTGGGGGTCCATCGGTTTCGTGCTCTCCGTGGGTTCCCTGGGGGCGGTGTTCGAGCGGGTGGATGTGGCTGTCCTGCCCTGGATCGTGCTGGCGCTGCTGGGCTTCATGTGGCTGAGCACCCTGCAGGTCCGTGACGGTCAGGCGCCGGTGCACGAGTCTGCCCCCGTCTCTATCTGGTCCACCCTGTCCAGTCCGGCGGTGATCCTGCTGCTGGTGGCCTGTTTCCTGATGCAGGCCAGTCATGGCCCCTATTACGCCTTCTTCACCCTGTATCTGGAACTCCACGGCTACACCCGGACCATGGCCGGTTATCTCTGGGCCCTGGGGGTGCTGGCGGAGGTGGGCGTGTTCCTCATGATGCACCGGTGGCTGCCCCGTTTCGGTGCCTGGCCGTTGCTGGCGGTGGCCATGTTCGTCACCATGGTGCGCTGGGCTCTGCTGCCGCTGTTCGTGGACAGCCTGCCCATCATCATCCTGGTGCAGCTCATGCACGCGGCCAGTTATGGGCTCTATCACGCGGCCGCCATCTCTCTGGTGCACCAGTTCTTCGTGGGGCGCCAGCAGGGCCGGGGGCAGGCCTTGTATTCCTCCCTGAGCTTCGGCATGGGCGGGGCCATCGGTGCCCTGATCAGCGGCTATGTCTGGGATGGCCTGGGGCCGGCCTGGGTCTATGTGATGGCCTCGGTGATGGCGGGTCTGGGCTGGCTGGCCGCCATGGCCGGCAGCCGGGCCTGGAAGGCCGCCTGGGGGCGTGCCCCATCTTCCCGAAGTAATCATTAGCACTAGAGCCGCAACTGAATAAAACCGCAGTGTCTGTGATTGATGTATAAGCCATCACAGGGTGAATGATGCAAGGCTGGATCTTTCCGTCTCAGCATGGATGGCGGCTTGCTGGCGTTGCGGCGGGTCCTCTCAACCTTGGACTCATCGAAACAACGTGGGGCCCGCAAAGAGCGCCGCCCCGATAAGAAGGGTCAGCACCAGCAGCGACACGCCCGCGGTAGGCCAGTCGCACAGGCGACGTTCCACGCGTTCGATCACGTTTGCGATGACGCGGCCGGCGCGTGCGGTTACGCTCCCGAGCACCAGGATATCCCCTTCCGGCACGCGCGGCAGGGCCGCGCCGAAACGGCGCAGGGCGAGTACAAGGACGCTACCAAGCAATACCGGCCAGGCGGCGGCCCAGAGCGCCTTGGGGACGAGGCTCTGCGCGGCGGTAACACCCACGAGTGTGGGGGCCAGCGCCCAGGGCAGGGCCACGGCCAGGAAAGCCATCAGTAGCCAGGGGATCAGCAGACCAGCCTTGGCCCGGGCCACCGGGGACCCGGCGCGGGTGTCGGCGAGCCGGAACAGGAAATGCAGCATCAACAGGGTACTGCCCGCCGCCGCCACGGTGACGAGGGTCGCAACGAGCCCGTCCCCCAGCGGCGTCTTGGCGGCGAGTTTGGCCAGGGCCCCTCCCGTGAGCGGCAGACCGCCCAGCGCGAGCGCCAATAGCCCCGCGGGAAGCACCAGTGTCCAGGCGCGTCGCCCCCCCGAATGGGCGGCAACGCCGACGGAAAGAAACAACGCCCCCTTGACCAGCACGTGATGCGCGGCGAGGAAGGCGGCCGCCATGGTAGCCGAGGCATTGCCCGTCGCCAGACCCATGCCGAGCACCGTCGCCACGCCGCCCATCTGGCTCACGCTGGAGTAAGCCAGCACCGTCTTCGGGTTCTGTTGGGTGATGCCGACGAGCACGGCGTAGAAGGCGGTCAGCAGCCCGATCACGGTCAGCGCCGTGCCCCAGCCGGTCAGGCCCGGGTCGAGAGGCAGGAACAGAATCAACCCGATCACGCCCGCCTTGATGATCGCACCACTGAGAACCGCCGAGGCCGGCATGGGGGCCGCGGGGTGTGCGATCGGCAACCAGACGTGTAGAGGCAGCAGGCCTGCCTTCAAACCGAAGCCCGTGATCAGCAGCCCGACGATGTAATGTCGGGCGGGATTTTCGGGCAGTGCCGCGACGACGTCCTGAATCGCGATGCTGGAACCCGGCGCATACGCGGCGAGCAGCGCGAAGGCAAGCAACAGGCAAACCTCCCCGAATACCGCGAGGCCGATATAGAGCACGCCGGCCCTGCGAGCCGGGGGGGTATCGTCGTGGGCGACCAGGCCCCAGGCGGCCAGGCTCACGATGGCAAAGGCGATGTAGAAGGTCAGCAGATCGCCCGCAACGAATACCCCGAGGCTGCCCACCTGCGTCAGCAGCCACCACTGGGCAAAACGCGCGGCGTTTGGACCCTTGCCCATGTAGCTTCGTGTATAGATCCCCGCGATCATCCAGAGCAGCGAGGCTGCGCCGAGCAGCACGGCTGCAATGGGATCGAGTGAAAAGGTCAGATTGAGGCGGGAATCGTCCAGCACCAGCGGTGTGGCGTCGTGGGCCAGCAGGGCCGCGGCCAGGCCGGGCAGCGGAGCCAGTCCGAGCAGCGCCGGCATGCGGGCGCGAACGCGCGGGGACAGGCAGGCCGCCAGCATCGCGAGCGGGACGGCCCAGGTGGCGATCAGCAGCAGGCTATTCACAGGGCGCGTCCGATGTGGACGATGGACAGGGAGGCCAGCGGCACCAGGCCGACGCCGATCGAGAGCAGCGCGAGGCCGAGCACTAGAACTTCCCCGCGCCGGTCCACCGGGGCGCGCAGGGGCAGCGCCCTATCCGTCTGGGCCAGGGCACGGGAAAGTACGCGGAACAGGTAACCACCGGTCAGCAGCCCCCCCGAGACGATGATCAGGACCCACCACCACTGCGCACCCTCGATGGCGGCTCGCAGCAGCAGCCACTTGGCCATGAAGCCGCCGCTTGGCGGCAGACCCATCAGCGAAAGGCCGGCCAGCCCGAACGCAAACAGGGGGATGGGCAGTACGCGTCCGATGCCCTCCATGTCCAGGATGCGGTCATGTCCGATCGTCTTCGTGATCAGACCCGCCGCCAGACACATCGAGGCCTTGGCCAGCGCATGCGACACCGCTTGCAGGATCCCGCCCGTCCAGGCCGCGGTACCGAGTTGGGTGGCACTTGCCAGCGGGAAGGCCAGAAACAGATAGCCGATCTGCGCCACCGTCGAGTAGGCGATCAGCATCTTCAGTCGCACCTGCCTGAGGGCAAGCACACTTCCCACCAGGATCGCGGCCGCCCCCAGGGCCCCGAGCAGTTGAGCCGCCATCGGCGTCGCCACGCCGGGTAGCGCATCCACCCACACCCGGATGATGAGCACGAAGGAGCCCTTCACCACCAGTCCCGAGATCAACGCGCTGGCGGCCGCCGGGGCACCGGCATGGGCGGCGGGCAGCCAGATGTGCAGGGGGAACAGGGCGGTCTTCGTGAGTAGCCCCACCGTCATCAGTGCGGCTGCCAGCTGGGTCGTGGGTTCGACACGGACGCGCTCGGCGAGCAGGGCGATATCGAGCGTGCCGTAGGACCCGTAGAGCAGCGCCACGCCCAGCAGGAACAGGGCGGAGCCCAGCAGCGAGAAGAGGAGATAACGCAGGGCGGCGGTCAGGGCCTCCGCGCGTCCGCTCAGACCGACCAGCGGGACGGCACCGAGGGTGAGCAGTTCCAGTGCCACGAACAGGGTGAACAAATCCG
The DNA here is from genome assembly GCF_022227765.1 of Ectothiorhodospira shaposhnikovii. GTDB lineage: Bacteria > Pseudomonadota > Gammaproteobacteria > Ectothiorhodospirales > Ectothiorhodospiraceae > Ectothiorhodospira. The sequence goes on from NZ_JAJMLZ010000011.1 coordinate 42,092, forward strand.
AAGCGAGAAAGACCGCGTTGAGTGCGGCCCAGATCGTCAGCAACAGGGTCCAGAACACCCGCGGTGCCCTGGTCTCGGGTATTCCACGTGGCATGCCGAAATCGGAACGGGCATAGAGTCCGGCCGCGCCGATCACGACCGCGGTGGTGGCCAGCATCACGATGGAGAGCCCGTCGGCACGTAGCAGCACACCCAGGGGGGGCGCCCAGCCGCCCAGCACATATTCCAGTGCATCGCCGCGACGGATCACGGTGGCGGCGATGGCGACGACAATGCCGAGTTCGAGCGCCAGCAGCACGAGCCCGATCCGTTCCGCATGCCGCCCCCCCAGTACCAGCAGCAGCGGGATGCCGAGTACCGGCCCGAAGATCGCAAGGACCAGCAGGAAACCCTCGGGTGTCGCGGTCACGGGACTCACGAATCAGCGTCCTTGCCCTTGCCGGAGTCTTTTGGCTCGGGGCGTAGTGTCACCCGGCCGGTCTCGGCGAACAGCCGAAGCATGATCGCCACGGCGAGTGCGGTGCCGGCGAGTGCCACGACGATGGCGATGATCACGAAGGCCTGGGCCACCGGGTCCGCGGGGAACCCGGCTGTCGCTCCTCGTTGGGTGACCACGCCGAACACGAGAAACAGGCCACCGCCCAGCACGTTGAATGCGAGGATCTTGCGTAGTGGATGGGGCTGCACCACAAGCCCGTAGAGGCCCACGCCCACCAGCGCGGCGGCGAGCAACCCATACAGCGTGGTGATGGTCGGCGTCACCGTTCGGCACGCTTCGCGTCTTGCGCCGCGGACATGCCGGCCGGGAGCGGAGAGGGCGACTGCCTCGGCGGACCCTCCAGCAGCATGGCGAGCGCGACCGTCATCGAAACCGCGATGCAAAGCACTGCGATCAGACTGCGCATGGCCGGTCCGGGACGCTCCAGAACGGCGGCTTCCTCACCGGCACGCATGCGGGCGGCGACAGATAGCAGCAACACGCCGGTCACGACGGCCACCGCTGCCTGGGTCAGGGCCACCCCCACTGCGCCCAGGCGCACCCAGACCAGCCCCAGCAACAGGCCGAAGGCGATAAAGCCCACCGCCGCCGCAAAAGTGGCCCGCGCGACATGGATCCAGATGGCGGCAACCAGCACCCACATGATCAGTCCGAGCTCGATGAACCCCGGACCGGTCATGCGGCGCAGGACCACTGACGTGTCATTGACTCAACATCCCGGTGCGATAGGGGCTGATCACCATGCCGGCCTGTAGCCGGCCGACACCCGCGGAGACGATCCTCTGGCCACCGTGCAGCCCCTCCAGCACGATCACCGTGTCGCGGTCGGCCTCGCCCAGGGTCACCACTTGGCGCTCGATGACGTAGGTCTCCGGATCGACCGCCCAGACGAAAGCATCCCCCGCCTCGGTTTCGCCCACCGCGCTCAGGGGAACACGTAATACGGACCGAAGGTAGACGGTGGGGCGCGCGTGGACGGTCGCGGTCATGCCGGGCAGCAGATTGATGTCCTCGGGCCGGTCGATTGCCAGGGTCACCCGGAAGCTCTGGGTGACGGCGTCGGCCCGGGTGGCGATCTCGGTGACCCGGGCGGGAAATGCCCGGTCGGGGGCCGCGGCGAAGACGGCCTCGGCGACAGGCCTATCGCGCGGCAGTTCGCTCAAACGTCCCAACACCCGTTCAGGGAGATCGACGACGACCTCCAGTGCCTCGGATGCTTCCAGCAGCAGTACCGGTTGATCGGCCCGAACCCTCTGGTGGTTTTCGATCAGTGTGGCGGCGACGATGCCGTCGAAGGGGGCTGTGAGCGTTGCGTCCTCAAGGATCTTGCGCGCCTGCGCGGTGCGCAGCGTCGCGATCTCGAATTCGGCCCGCTTCCGGTCCACTTCGGCCGGGGTCACCGGCGACACGGGCGAGCCGGCCAGTCTGGAGAAGCGCAGGAAATCCGCTTCCGCAAGCGCCAGCCGGGCTTCCTCCAGGGCAACGCGGTTTTGCAGGTCGCGCGGATCGAGCTGAGCCAGCAGTTCGCCGGTGGCGACCCGTTGCCCGGCGACTACCGGCCGTTCGCTCAGCAGCCCGGACACGGGGAAGGCCAGCGCCGAACGCCGGGTCGCCTGTACCCGTCCCGGCAGTTCCAGGATTTCCGCGTCAACCCCTACCACAAGCGTCTGCACCAGGGGCGCCCGCCCGGTCTCATCCAGGAGGGTCCGGGCGGCGGTCTGCGCCTGGGCCGCCCCGGCGTGCAGCAATACCAACACCAGCAGGATCATTCTCATGTTCCTCTCCTCAGGACGCCGGCACCGCGGGACCGGGGTCGACGGGCTCGTCCTTGGATCGCGACGGCACCCGGTACAGGGTTGCGTACAGCACCGGCACCACGACCAGCGTGAGTACCGTGGCAAAGCTGAGTCCGCCGATGATGGTCACGGCCATGCCGACGAAGAAGGGATCCTGGAACAGGGGCAGCATGCCCAGCACCGTGGTACCCGCGGCCATCACCACCGGTCGGATACGGCTGACACCGGCGTTGAGCACCGCATCCAGGGGCATCCTTCCTTCGCGCAGTTCCAGGTTGATCTCATCCATCAACACGATGGCGTTCTTGATCAACATGCCGGACAGTGCGAGGAAGCCCAGCAGCGCCATGAAGCCGAACGGCTCGTTGGCCAGGAGAAGCCCGACGGTGACACCGATCACGGCGAGCGGCACCGTGAGCATGATCGCCAGCGGCTGGCGCAGGTTATTGAACAGCAGCACCAGGATCAGGACCATCAGCAGTAGCGGCACCGGGATGCCGGCGGCAATGTAACGTTGGGCACGGGCCGAGTCCTCGAACTCGCCGCCCCACTCCAGGCGGTAGTCCGGCGGAAGTTCCAGCGCGTCGATCCGGGGCTTGACCGCGGCCAGCAGGGTACTGGCCAACTCGCCGGGAAAGGCGTCGGCTCGCACTTCAATGGTGCGCACGCGATCGCGCCGCATGATGATCGGGTTGTCCCACTCCACCTCGAAACCACTGACGACCTGCCGTAGCGGGATCGCCTGTTCGGCTGCCGGACTCCAGATCTGCACGTCGCCGAGACTGGCGACGTCTCGACGTTCATCCTCCGGCGCCCGGGAGATGATGGGAATCAGGTCGTCACCCTCGCGATAGAGACCGATCATGTTGCCCTCGGTCGCGCGCTGCAGGGCACGCGCCAGCTGGGGCCGATCGATGCCGGTAAGCCGTGCCTGCGCCTCGGAGAACTGCGGCGCGAGCACCATCGTCTGCTGACGCCAGTCCGTGGTTGCGATCTGTGCCAGTCCGGAATCAGCGATGATCCGTTCGGCCTGCGCCGCCAGGTCACGCAAGACCTCCGGGTCCGGACCACTGAACCGCGCGCGGACCTTGAATGTGCCGCCGGGTCCCAGCTGGAACAGGTTCACGACCGGCTCGCCGTTTGGAAGCGTGTCCCGGATGAAGTCGTAGACATCGAGTGTGAGGTCACCGATCCTGCGCCGGTCATCCACCTCGACAATCAGCTGACCGTAGCTGCGGTTGGGGTCTTCCGGGGTGTAGGTCAGCTGGAAGCGCTGGGCGCCGCTGCCGACGAAGCTGGAGACGGCGACCACCTCTTCCCGGGAGAGCAGGTAGTCCTCGATGACCTTCATGTCCGCCGAGGTGGCGTGGATGTCGGCCCCCTGCGGCAGGTAGTAGTTGACCATGAACTGGGGCTGGGTCGATGGCGGGAAGAACCCTTCCCGAAGCATGCCGAAGCCGATGATGGCCAGGACGAGGAGGCCGACCGTCGCGGCCAGGGTCAGGTAACGGACCCGGATGCAGAGCACCAGGAATCTGCGATAGGTTTGGTAGAACCGGCTTTCACCGCCGGAGGACGCCTTTTCCGGCTTCAGGAACAGGTGGCAGAGCAGCGGGGTCAGGGTCAGGGCCGTGATCCAGCTCAGCAGCAGCGAAACCAGCATCACCACGAACAGGGAACGGGTGTACTCACCGGTGTTGTCGGCGGAGAAGCCGATGGGGACGAAGGCGAGCACCGCGATGCCGGTCGCGCCGAGCAGGGGCATGGCCGTCTGCGCGACGATCTCCTTTGCGGCCTTGATCCGGTCCATGCCCCGGGTAATGCGCACCAGGATCCCGTCCGTGACGACGATGGCATTGTCCACCAGCATGCCCAGCGCGATGATCAGTGCACCCAGCGAGATGCGTTGCAGGGTGATGTCCAGCGCATACATCACGATCAGCGTGCCAAGGATGGTCACCAGGAGCACGACGCCGATGATGAGGCCGGAGCGCAGCCCCATGAATACCAGCAACACGACGATGACGATGGCCACGGCCTGGGCGAGGCTGACGATGAAGTTGTTGATGGCCTCGGTCACCGCGCGGGCCTGGAAGGCGATCACGTCGATCTCCATGCCGACGGGTGTGAGCGGCGCAAGCTCCGCCAGTCGCTGTTCCACCAGTTCACCCATCACCACCACGTTCCCGCCCGAGACGGTGGAGATGCCCAGTCCGATCGCCGGCTTGCCGTTGAAGCGCATCAGGGCCGTGGGCGGGTCCTGGTAGCCGCGGGTGACGGTCGCCAGGTCACGTACCCGGATCAGCCGCCCCTGGCCGGTGGGATCCGGAATCAGTACATTGGAGATGGCCTCCACGGAATCGAACTCGCCGGTGGGCCGCACGACGATCCGGCTACCCCCGACGCTGACCCGTCCGGCATCGGTCACCGTGTTCTGTTCGCCGATGGTCCGGTACACGAGTTCCAGCGGGATGCCCAGTTGGGCCATTCGGGCGCGTGAAACCTCCAGGAAGATGTGCTCGCGCTGAACGCCGTTCAGCGCGACGCTCGCAACACCGGGGACTTGCAGGAGTTCGCGGCGCAACAGGTCGGCGTAATCCTTCAGCGCCGAGTACGTGAAGCCCTCTCCGGTGATGGCCAGGTACACACCAAAGACATCCCCGAAATTGTCGTTCACGACGGAGGGGAGCACCCCGGGTGGCAGGCGGGATTGAGCGTCGCCGACCTGGCGTCGGAGTTCGTCCCAGATCTGCGGCATTTCCGCGGCCGTATAGGCCTGCTGGATCTCCGGTGTGATGATGGACAGCCCGTCCGTGGACTGGGAGGTAATCCGCCATAGCTGCGGCATCTGCTGGATTGCGGTCTCCAGCACGTCCGTCACCTCGCGTTGGACCTCCTCGGCGCTGGCACCCGGATAATGGGTCACGACCTTGGCCACCTTGATCGTGAACTCGGGGTCCTCCAGCCGCCCCATGTTCTCGTAGGCGAAGATGCCGCCGCCGATGGTCAGGAAGGTGATGAACAGGACGATGACTTTCTTGTGAATCGACAACTCGGCGATGTTCATCATCAGTCCCTCGTCCGGACTCGTTCGCCGTCGGCGAGATAGGCGGCACCGGCGGTGACCACCCGATCACCCTCCGACAGGCCCTCCAGCACCTGAACGGTACGGCCGCTCAGGCTCCCGATCCGCACGAACCTTCGCTGCACCGTGGACTGCTCAGGGTCCAGCAGCCAGACGAAGGATCTGCGATCGGATGTGGCCTGGAGTGCCTCCACCGGGAGAAAGTGCATGGAACGGATATCCACGATCTCGTCATGGGGCACGAAGCTCGCACTCATGCCGGGGAGGATGTTGGCCCCTTCCGGAGCGGGCAGGCCGAGGACCACGCGGTAGGTGTTGGTGCGGGGATCCGCGCGCGTTTCCAGCTCTTTCACCGAGACCGGGAACTGTCTCCCCGGCAGTACTTCGAAGCTGACCGTTCCGACCTCGGTGCCGAGCAGGGATCGGCCGGCCGGCGGCAACCGCACCACGTCGAGTTCGGGTAGCTGGATGCGAACCTCAAGCCGGCTGATGTCTTCGAGCAGCAGGATGGGTTCGCCGGCTTGCACGGTCTGAAAATTGTCGATGAGGCGGCGGGCGACGCGGCCCGGGAACGGGGCCAGGAGTTCGGTATCCTCCAGGCGCTTTTGCGCCAGCGCCAGTTCGGCGTCGGCCACCTGGAAGCGCGCGCGGGCCTGGTCCCGCTCCGCCGCCGTCACTACCCCGGATACGAAGGCTCTTTCGATGCGGTCCAACCGGGATCGGGCCTCGTTCCGGTCCGCCCGTCGCCCGTCGCGCTCGTTCACGAAATCGCGGGGGTCGATCCGGGCCAGCAGCGTTCCCGCCTCGACGAACTGTCCCTCCTGGATGGGGAGATCGATCAGCGGTCCGGAGACGATGAAGGCGAGTTCGGCACGCTGATCCGCGCGCACCTCACCGGGAAACTGTCGGCGCGCCGGCAGTTCGGGAGGCCCCAGCAGTACCGAATCCACCAATCGCGGAGGCGCCCCCGTCAGGTCCTCGGGGGGACCTCCGCAGGCGGTAAGCAGGACCAGTGCCGCAAGCGCCGGAACCAGAGCCCATCCGATCCTTGCGGAAGACTCCGGTACCTGACCAAGGGTCGGAGTGAACCTGACGATCCGCCACCATACTGAACGCAAGCGCACAGCACCCTCCCTCGGCCCGCCGAGCGGTTTTCCCCTTCCCGGAATGTCGCACAACCGATGCCGCAATGATAGTCTCCCGCTTCAGAAAAGGGCGGGCATTTGAACGTGAAATCCGTCCAGCCCACATCCCGTTCCGGCGCGAGACCGACGTGACTCTGATCCGGCTGATGGTCGTGTACATAACGCTGTTCGCATTGGCGGGATGCGCCACGGTCCGCATCGATGACGCCGATCCGCGGGCCGCCTTCGCGGAGCGGCGCGGCGACTACCTGACGACCGGCGTCTTCAGTGTGGAAACGCGCAGCGTCCTGTTCTTGTTGGGGAGCGAAGCACCACGCTGCGAGCGCTCGCCGTCCGATTGCATCTCACTGCTCTACCAGGTGGGTGACCAGGACACGGAGAGCATTCTGGCGGTGCTGTCCGAGTTGTCCCTCGCGAAGGCCCTGCGGACCGAACAGGCGGCCAGGGGCGCAGATTCCGACGAGGTCATCGCGGACTACCTGGATGCAGCACGTTTCGCGTACGCCTTCCTGTTTCTCGACGCCCGTCCACCGGAGGAGCGCGCGCTGGAAAACCGCCAGACGCGGGTGCGTGACTACTATAATTTCAGCGTCGAACGTGTCGCTACATTGGTATTTCAGCGCACGCGAAGGGCGGATGCACCCGTGATGCCGGTGGAGGGTACGGTCCGGGATATCGGTCAGTGGAGCCTCACGATCGGGCGGGTCGAGCCGCGGTTGCAGAGAGGCACGGAACGTCTCGCATCCATCGTCTCGCCCACGCGCCTGCAGATCCGCGGCCTCCAGAACACCTACCGGAGAGATGGCCTGGGCGGCGAACTGGTCGCCGTGTGGACCCCGGACATCTCCGGCCAGCATGATCTCCCGATGAGGGATATCGGCTTTTCTCCCGCCACGGTCCTGCTGGAGTTCGAGGGCGAAGGACTGGATCAGGTGCTGTCCCGACGGGAGGCACGACTTCTCATCCTGGACCCCAACCGGAGCAGGACCACGTGGGTCCGTGGTCAGCATGTGCCGGTGGCCGCGAATTTCAGCGCCTCTTATGCCCTGTGGCTGTCCCGTGCGGGTTTCCGTCGCCAGGGCCTGCTCAGCACGCTCGGTCGCGATACGTCTCTGATGCACCCGCGTATCCATCTCATGCAGCCCTATGACCCCGATCGGTTTACCGTGATCATGCTGCATGGGTTGGCGAGCAGTCCGGAGGCCTGGGCCAATCTTGCGAACGAAGTGCTTGGTGACGCGACCCTGCGCGACCATTTCCAGATCTGGCAGGTGCATTACCCGACCAATCTGCCCATCGCGATCAACCATCTCGAGATCCGGTACGCCCTGGAACGGACCCTGGCGGCGGTCGATGCCCGGGGGCAGGCCAGGGCCGGTCGGGACATGATCCTGATCGGACACAGCATGGGTGGGGTGATTGCGCGTTTATTGATCCTGGAGGGCAGCGAGGATATCTGGATGGAGACGCTGGGGGTCCCCGAGGATTCCGACAGGCGCGCGGCGCTGGCGCCCCTGGAACCCTACATTCGCTTCGAGCCGCTGGAAGGCGTCAGCCGTTCCGTCTTCCTCGCCAGCCCGCATGCCGGCACGCCGTTCGCCGGCAATTGGCTCAGCCGATTCGTCACCAGGCTGGTGCGCCTGCCGGCCGATGTGATCCTCCGTATCGCGGCGGTTGCGGAGGCGATTGCACAGGATCTGCCGGAGAGCGCCGAGAGGTTGAGGGGCACGCCAACCTCGATCCATCAACTCGATGCCGCAAATCCCTTCCTGCAAGCGACGTCACGGCTCGGCATCGCCCCCGGCATCGACTACCACTCCATCATCGCCCGCAACGATCCCTCGGACCCGCCCGAGAATTCCAGCGACGGCGTGGTCCCGTTCGCCAGCGCCTATCTTCCCGGCGCGGCCAGCACGCTGCTCGTGAATGCGGGGCACAGTGTGCAGCAGACCCCCGAGGCCATCGTCGAGATCCGCCGCATTCTCCATCTCCATCTTGTGGAGCACGGTCTCATCAAGCCCCCGGAAGTACGACATCTCCACCTGGAGGGACCGGAACGGGGCCCACGGCCGACACGGGATCCGGATACCGGTATCCCGGTGCGATAACTCCTTGCGAAGCCGTTCTCTCGCCCCCGGGCGGGAATCGCTCCGCAATGCTTCCGGGGCATTCACCAGAGGCAAGTGTCGATCCGGTCCGGTTTTCTGTATCCGACGCTGGACACGGTGCCCATGTTGCGGTATTAGCCAGAGCTTCGGGGGTCAAGGGAGACTTCGGATGAGAAGGGCCGGGAAGGATATAAAAACGGTGGATCTCGCCTTGCAGGGGGGCGGCGCTCACGGCGCACTCACCTGGGGGGTGCTGGACCGGCTCTTGACGGATGAGCGAATCGAGATCGCCACCATCAGCGGCACCAGCGCGGGTGCCATGAACGCGGTGGTCATGGCCGATGGCCTGGATCAGGGGGGGCGCGAGGGAGCGAGGGAAGCGCTTGCCGGATTCTGGAAGGCGGTCAGCGACGCGGCGCGGCTCTCCCCGATACAGCGGTCGCTTTGGGACCGAATGACCAACCGCTACAGCCTGGATCACTCGCCCGGTTACCTCTTTTTCGAACATCTCACCCGGCAGTTCTCGCCCTACGAACTGAATCCCCTGAACATCAATCCGTTGCGTGACCTCGTCGCTTCGCGGGTGGATTTCGAACGGGTCAACCACTGCAAGGATCTCAAGGTCTTCGTGACCGCCACCAATGTGCGCACCGGCCGCGGCCGCACCTTCACCCAGCCGGATCTCACGGTGGACTCGGTGATGGCTTCCGCCTGCCTGCCCTTCATGTATCAGGCCGTGGAGATCGACGGTGAGGCGTATTGGGACGGCGGCTATATCGGGAACCCCGCGCTCTACCCGCTGGTCGAGGATCGCGCCACGCGCGATCTGATCGTGGTTCAGATCAATCCACTGGTAAGGGAAGAACTACCGCGCACCGGCCGCGAGATCATCAATCGACTCAACGAGATTACCTTCAACGCCAGCCTCATCAAGGAACTTCGCTCCATCGAACTCCTGCACCAGTTGATCGAGGTCGAGCAACTCGAATCCGAGCGTTACCGCGACATCTACGTGCATCTGATCCATGCCCACGAAGAACTCAAGAATCTGGATGCCTCAAGCAAGATGAACGCCGAATGGGGCTATCTGACCCATCTCAAGGAACGCGGCCAGGCCTGGGCCGGGAGCTTCCTGGAACGTCATTTCGATGATCTGGGCAAGCGTTCCACCTTCGATCTGAAGAGCCTTTTTACCGACAGCTTCAGGCCACCGAGCCTCGACACATCCACCTCATCCGACCAGCCAACGGAGCCGAAGCCATGATGGGGATCCTGGTTATCGTCATCGCACTGGGCCTGCTGATGTATTTGGCCTATCGAGGCGTCAGCCTCCTGATCCTTGCGCCGGCGCTGGCCACCTTCGCGGTGGTGGCAACGATGGATGGCCCGGTGCTTGCGAGTTACACGCAGATTTTCATGGGCTCGGCGGGCGGCTTCATCACACTGTATTTCCCCGTATTCCTGCTCGGCGCCGTGTTCGGCAAGTTGATGGAGGATTCCGGCAGCGCCCGGGTGCTTGCCGACGCCATCATCGCCAAACTGGGCAGCGGCCAGGCGATCCTGGCCGTGGTCCTGTCCTGTGCCGTCATGACCTACGGCGGGGTGTCCCTGTTCGTGGTGGCCTTTGCGGTCTACCCGATTGCGGCGGCCCTGTTCCGGCAGGCCGATATCCCCAAGCGATTGATTCCCGCAACCATCGCCCTGGGCGCCTTCACCTTTACCATGACGGCGCTGCCGGGTACGCCCGCCATCCAGAACGCCATCCCGATGCCGTTCTTCGGGACCTCTCCCTTCGCGGCACCGGGGCTTGGAATCATCACGGCGCTGGTGATGTTCAGCCTCGGCATGCTCTGGCTCAATTACCGCGCGCGCAAGCTGGCCGCGGAAGGCTACGGCAACCACCCGGACGCGGAATTCGTCCCGAACAAGGCGTTGCGGGAGCGCGCGGCGGGTGAGGGTTTCGACCTGATGGAACTTCCGGTGGAGGAGCGTCCTGTGAGTCGGCCACCGGTATTCGTCGCCGTTCTGCCGCTGGTGCTGGTGATCGCGATCAACCTGTTGTTCACTTTTGTGATCATCCCGAACATGGACACGGACTTCCTGGCCCTGCCGCTGTACGGCGAGACCAGCATTGATGAGGTGCGCGGGATCTGGTCGGTGACCGCGGCCCTGGTGCTTTCCCTGTTGGCGGTGATCGCCCTGAACTGGAAGCGGCTGCCCAAGCTCACGCAGTCCGTCGACAATGGTGCCAACGCCTCACTCCTGCCGATCTTTAACACCGCCAGTCTGGTGGGCTTTGGGGCCGTGATCGCCTCGCTGGGTGCCTTCGTGCTGATTCGTGATGCGGTCGTCGGCCTTGGGGGCGATAACCCGCTGATCTCGCTCGCGATCGCCGTGAACGTGCTGGCGGGAATGACCGGCTCGGCCTCGGGCGGGATGAGTATCGCGCTCTCGACCCTCGGTGATACCTATCTGGAGATGGCTTACGCCCAAGGGATCAGTCCGGAATTGCTGCACCGCGTTACTGCAGTGGCTACGGGTGGACTGGATACGCTACCGCACAACGGCGCGGTCATCACCCTGCTGGCCATCTGCGGCCTCACACACCGCCAGGCCTATTTCGATCTGGCGATGGCCGCGATGGTGGCGCCCTTCCTCTCGCTGATTGTGCTGATCACCTTGGGGACGTTGTTCGGGAGTTTCTGAACCCCAAAGACCTCTCTCCCAGTCTCCGGAAGCCTGTCACAGGCTTCCGGAGACTGTCTTTTAGTCAAACAGTGCGAGCAGGCGTTGCAGTTCGGACTCGCTCCAGCCCTCGGGTTCGGTTAGCGCCAGCCAGGCGTGGATGTAGTCGGTCGGGGCGTACTCGTGCCCGAATCCCTTGGGTGCGGTGCCCACCATCATGTCGGCGGCCAGTTGCAGCATGGTCACGATGGGAAACCAGCGCAGATCCGGGGAGACATCCGGGCCGCGTGGCTCGCGCATCCACTCCGGCTCCTTCCAGGCGGACTCGGGGCTGAAGAAGGTGATCGGATCGCTGGCATACTGCAGAAAGACGATTCGGAATGTTCCCCATTCTTCTTTGCCGTGATTGAGCCTCTGTTCCTGATTCATGAACCGGACGACCGACCCGCCTCGGAACTCGGGCAGCCAGGCCGGGGAGCCTGGATCGCGCTCAGCCGTTACCCTGCGCCATGTCTCGTTGCGAAACGGTGGTCCGCTCCACAGGGCACCGTCGAAGGGATCATTGATGATGTCGAAGAGGTCGAAGGAGAGATCGGAGTTGAGCGAACCCAGGCTCAGGCCACGCAGGAACAGCCGCGGCCGGGATTCCGGGGGCAGGGTGCGCCAGTGATGATAGATCTCCGTAAACAGGGCACGGGCATTCTCCGCCCCATAACCCTGGTCGGTCAGCAAGGTGAGCGGGCTGTTTAAATAGGAGTACTGTGCCACGACCGTGGCGATATCCCCTCGGTGCAGGTACTCCACCGTGTTCTGTGATGAGGGATCCACCCAGCCCGTGCCGGTGGGTGTCACCAGCAACAGTATGGAGCGATCGAAGCCCCCCGCCCGTTTCAGTTCTTCCAGTGCCAGGCGGGCCCGTTGCTCCGGGGTATCCGCTGAATTGAGGCCCACGTAAACCCGAATCGGGGGCGGTACCGGTGTGTCGAAGAAATCGCTGAGTTCCTCGGCGGTGGGGCCGCCGGCAACAAAACTGCGCCCCTGTCGGCCCAGATCCTTCCAGTTGATCAGCGACTCTTGACTGCCCGTCTGCCAGGCATGCACGGGATGTGGCAGGTCGGCGTCGATCAGTGCATCCAGTTGCTGGAAGGAACGATCCAAGACACGCAGCGTTGAACTGACCAGCACGCCGTTGATCACCGTCCAGAACAGAAACACGGCGGCGGTGATGCTGAAGATCTGGGATATGCGGCGCGGGACGTACCGGTGGAGCCTGATGGACAGTGTACGAAAGACCCACTTGAACAGACGAGCCAAAGAAAGCATCAGTACAAACACCAGCGCGGCGATGACGCCCAACAGCACCGGCTGAACACCCGCGAGTTCTTCGATTCCCATCAGTGCGCGGAGGGAGTTCTGCCATTCCGATGCCTGCCAAATGAAGCTGAACGTGATCAGCACGCAGAGCAGGCCCGCAACGACCTGGGTGAATCGGACCGTCCGCTTGCTCGGGGTTGGCAATTCCAGGTACTTCCAGAACCATACGCCGGCGACACCCAGACCATAACCCGCGGCGAAAGAAAGTCCGGAGATCACGCCCTGGATCAGGAACGGGCGTGGTAGCAGGGAGGGCGTCAGCGAAAAGGCAAAGAAGACGGTTCCGACGAGTAGACCCACGACGCTTAGGTACATTTGCGGTCTCGCTGAATAGGCAGGGAAAGGGGGCAAGCTGCTTCGACAGCGGTAGTATGCTGTCGGAACGCAGGCAAGCCAACGCCGACTCCATGGCACTCAACCTACTCAATGGCGGGTCTGGGGGGCGCTGCTTTACAGCATGCTCGATGATGCAAGCAGTATGACGATCAATCGGGCGAAAGTGGCTCATGGTCGGTACAGGAACATTGCATTGCGGGAATGCTCTCATCCCATGGGCGGAAACTCCGACAGTCTGCCGGACATTGCCCGCTGAGCTTCCAGCAGTCGGATCAGGGCGGTGGCGGCGTTGGAACGGGTGCGTTCCCGGTGGGTGACCCAGCCCAGTGACCGTCCCATGGTCAACCCCTCCAGCGCCAGCCGTTGCAGGGATTCCCCCATGGACAGGGGTAATACCCCCCAGCCCAGCCCGATCCCGACCATCATCTGAATGGTCTCCAGATAATTGGTCTCAAGAATCCGGGCGGGGGCGATACCCAGGGGCAGGAAGGCCCGCTCCACCAGACCCCGGGTGAAGGTACCCGCCGGCGGCAGGATGGCGGCATGGGCATTGAGCCGTTGCGGGGTGACATCCCCCCGGGTCAGATCATGATCCGGCGCGGCCATGGGCACCAGCGGGTCATCCCAGATCACCCGGCAGCTCAGCAGGGGAGAGGGCCTCTCCGGCAGCGTCACCACCGCCAGATCCACCAGCCCCTGTTCCGCAAACCGGCAGGCATCCTCGGAATCCATGAAGCGGATGTCCAGCTCCACGGCGGGATATTGCCGGGCGAAGGCCTTGAGCACCGGCGGCAGACGCCGCAGGCCGATGTGATGGGAGGTGGCCAGCACCAGGGGGCCTTCCACCCGGTCCGACAGACTGTCCAGGAGCCGACGGGTCTCTTCCAGGTCCAGCAGGATGCGCCGGGCCTGGGGCAGCAATACGCGACCCGCCTCGGTCAGGCTGACCTGGCGGCCGATGCGGTCGAACAGCCGGCGTCCCAGTTCTTCCTCCAGGGCGGCCACCCGCTTGCTCACCGCTGGTTGGGTCAGGTGCAGCATTTCCGCGGCCCGGGAAAAGGAGCCGGCGGTGGCAACGGCGGTGAAGGCTTTCAGGTTATCGATCAGCATGGAGAATCATCATGGCAGAGTGGCTGAGACTGATCTTGATCCTTCTCCCCGCCTGGGAGAAGGGCCGGGGATGAAGGGCCTCATGATCGGGATATGCATTCTTTATGGGAATCTCATTCATGAATAACATGAATTTGTGTTATCAAACAGATCGGCCTATCCTCATTCCCAGCGTACACCGAGGTAAGCGTGATGACTGCAAAGACCCTTTACGACAAGCTCTGGGATGCCCACGTGGTCCGTACCGAAGAGGACGGCACCGCGCTCCTGTATATCGACCGGCATCTGGTCCACGAGGTGACCTCGCCCCAGGCCTTCGAGGGCCTGCGACTGGCTGGCCGCAAGCCCTGGCGCAGCCACTCCGTGGTGGCGGTCCCCGACCACAACGTACCCACCCGTGATCGGGATCAGGGCATCGCCGATCCGGTCTCCCGCACCCAGGTGGAGACCCTGCAGCAGAACGTGCGGCATTTCGGGCTCACCTTTTTCCCCATGGGGGACATCCGCCAGGGCATCGTCCATGTGATTGGACCGGAGCAGGGGGCCACCCTGCCGGGCATGACCGTGGTCTGTGGCGATTCCCACACCTCCACCCACGGCGCCTTCGGTGCCCTGGCCATGGGCATCGGCACCTCCGAGGTGGAGCATGTGCTGGCCACCCAGTGCCTGTTGCAGAAGAAAATGAAGAGCATGCTCATCTCCGTGGACGGGCAGGTGGGTCCCGGTGTCACCGCCAAGGACATCGTGCTGGCCATCATCGGCGAGATCGGCACCGCCGGTGGTACCGGCTATGCCATTGAGTTCGGGGGAGACGCTATCCGCGCCCTGTCCATGGAAGGACGCATGACCGTCTGCAACATGGCCATCGAGGCCGGTGCCCGTGCCGGCATGGTGGCGGTGGACGACACCACCATCGATTACGTCAAGGGTCGTCCCTTTGCACCCAAGGGGGCCTACTGGCACCAGGCGGTGGCGGCCTGGCGCGAACTCCATTCCGATCCCGATGCCCGGTTCGACCGGGTGGTGCATATCGACGCCGCCGGCATCGAACCCCAGGTGACCTGGGGCACCTCTCCCGAAATGGTGTTGCCGGTCTCCGGCAAGGTCCCCAACCCGGACGCGGTGGCCGACGAGGTGAAGGCCAACGGCATGCGCCGGGCTCTGGAGTACATGGGCCTGACCGCCGGCATGCCGGTGTCCGACATCACCGTGGACAAGATTTTCATCGGTTCCTGTACCAATGCCCGCCTGGAGGATATCCGCGCCGCCGCCGAGGTGGTCAAGGGACGTCGCGTGGCCGGGAACGTGAAGCTGGCCCTGGTGGTGCCCGGTTCCGGGTTGGTGAAGCAGCAGGCGGAACAGGAGGGGCTGGATCGCATCTTCCTGGATGCCGGGTTCGAATGGCGTGAACCGGGCTGTTCCATGTGCCTGGCCATGAATGCGGACCGGCTTGAGCCCGGCGAGCGTTGCGCCTCCACCTCCAACCGTAATTTCGAGAGTCGTCAGGGCTTGGGTGGCCGCACCCATCTGGTGAGTCCGGCCATGGCCGCGGCGGCGGCGGTGACGGGCCGATTCGTGGACGTGCGTGAGCTCAACTGACAAAAGGTACCGCAGTGATGGAAAAATTCGAGACACTCAACGCCCTGGTCTGTCCGCTGGACCGCTCCAACGTGGATACGGACGCCATCATCCCCAAGCAGTACCTCAAGTCCGTGAAACGCACCGGTTTCGGCCCCAACCTGTTCGATGACTGGCGCTACCTGGACCCGGGTGAGCCGGGCATGGACCACAGCCGGCGTCGGGTGAACCCCGACTTCGTACTCAACCAGCCTCGCTACGAGGGGGCGCGGATCCTGCTGGCGCGCAAGAACTTCGGTTGCGGTTCCTCTCGCGAACACGCGGTATGGGCCCTGACCAACTACGGTTTTCGCGTGGTCATCGCGCCGAGCTTTGCGGACATCTTCTTCAACAACAGCTTCAAGAACGGCCTGCTGCCCCTGATTCTGGACGAGGCCATTGTCGATCAACTGTTCCGCGAGGCCGAGGCCTCGCCGGGCTACAGGCTGACCGTGGACCTTCAGGCCCAGACCGTGGTGACGCCATCCGGGGCATCCTTCCCGTTCCAGGTGGACCCCTTCCGCCGCCACTGCCTGCTCAATGGTCTGGATGACATCGGCCTGACCTTGCAGCACGGGGAGGATATCCGGGCCTACGAGGCCCGTCGTCGGACCGAGGCGCCCTGGCTGTTCTGAGCCTTTCCCCTCATCCCCGGCCCTTCTCCCCCAAGGGGGAGAAGGGAGCCCCATGCAAAGCCCCTCTCTCCAATTCCATTCATCGCGGAGAATCGACATTCATGACCCAGAACATTCTCATCCTGCCCGGTGACGGCATCGGCCCGGAAATCGTTGCCGAGGCCACTCGTCTTCTCAACGCGCTCAAGGACCGTTTCGGCCTGGCCGTGGAACTGGAAGAGGCCCCCATCGGCGGCGCGGGCTATGATGCCGCCGGCAAGCCGCTGCCCGACGAGACCCTAGCCCTGGCCCGGGCTGCCGATGCGATCCTGCTGGGTGCTGTGGGCGGCCCCCGCTATGACCAGCTGGCCTGGGAACTGCGCCCCGAACGGGGGCTGCTGGCCATCCGCTCCGAGCTGGCCCTGTTCTCCAACCTGCGCCCGGCCATCCTCTATCCGCAGCTGGCATCCGCCTCGGCCCTGAAGCCGGAGATCGTTGGCGGCCTGGACATCATGATCCTGCGCGAGCTGACCGGCGGTGCCTACTTCGGCAAGCCCCGCGGCATCCAGACCCGCGAGGACGGGGTGCGGGAAGGCTTCAACACCATCATCTATTCCGAGCCGGAAATCGAACGCATCGTACGCAGTGGTTTCGAGATCGCCATGAAACGTGATCGCCGCCTGTGTTCGGTGGACAAGGCCAATGTGCTGGAAGTCTCCCAGCTCTGGCGCGAGGTGGCCGAGCGGGTGGCCAAGGAGTACCCGGAGGTGGCCCTGTCCCACATGTACGTGGACAATGCGGCCATGCAGCTGGTGCGGGCACCCAAGCAGTTCGACGTGATCGTGACGGAAAACATGTTCGGCGATATCCTCTCCGATGCCGCCGCCATGCTCACCGGTTCCATCGGTATGCTGCCTTCCGCCTCCCTGGACGCCGGAGGCAAGGGCATGTACGAGCCCATTCACGGCTCCGCCCCGGACATCGCCGGCCAGGGCGTGGCCAATCCGCTGGCCACCTTGCTGTCGGTGGCCATGATGCTGCGCTACACCCTGAACGAAGAGGCCCAGGCCGCCCGCGTGGAAGCCGCGGTGGGCCGGGTGCTGGATCAGGGGCTGCGCACCGCCGACATCTGGACCGAAGGCTGCCGCAAGGTGGGAACCCGAGAGATGGGCGAGGCCGTGGTGGCCGCGCTGGCGGACTGACGGGCAAGGCAGACGATGGCCGGTATCCGGGATTTTCGTGCGGATACCGGCGTACCTGTTAGACTGATACACAACGCAGTTCGAACGACAGATACCGAATCCAAGGAATTATTGAGCGATGAGCAAAACCTATGATGTGGCCGTGGTCGGCGCCACCGGCGCCGTGGGCGAGACCATGTTGTCCATCCTGGCGGAACGCAAGTTCCCGGTAGGCAATGTCCATGCCGTGGCCAGCAGCCGCTCCGCCGGCAGCCGGGTGGCCTTCGGTAACAAGCAACTGGTGGTGGAAGACCTGGCCACCTTCGATTTCTCCAAGGTGCAGATCGGCCTGTTTTCACCCGGTGCCTCCGTGTCCAAGGAGTATGCACCCAAGGCCGCTGCCGCCGGTTGCGTGGTGATCGACAACACCTCCCAGTTCCGTTACGACGACGACATCCCGCTGGTGGTACCGGAGGTCAACCCCCATGCGGTGGCCGGGTACAAGAACCGCGGCATCATCGCCAACCCCAACTGCTCCACCATTCAGATGCTGGTGGCCCTCAAGCCCCTGCACGATGCCGCCGGCATCGAGCGCATCAACGTGGCCACCTACCAGGCCGTGTCCGGCACCGGCAAGGAGGCCATCGAGGAACTGGCTACCCAGACCGCTCAGTTGCTCAACGGCAAGCCGGTGGAATGCAAGGTCTATCCCAAGCAGATCGCCTTCAACGTACTGCCGCACATCGACGTCTTCATGGAGAATGGCTACACCAAGGAAGAAATGAAGATGGTCTGGGAGACCCGTAAGATCATGGAGGATGACCGGATCCAGGTGAACCCCACCACGGTGCGCGTGCCCGTGTTCTACGGTCATTCCGAAGCGGTGCACATCGAGACCCGCGACAAGCTCACCGCCGAACAGGCCCGTGAACTGCTGTCCAGGGCGCCCGGCGTGGTGGTCATGGACGAACGCCGTGACGGCGGTTATCCCACGGCGGTTACGGAAAGTGCCTCCCAGGATCCGGTGTTTGTCGGGCGCATCCGGGAAGACATCTCCCATCCCCGCGGCCTGAACCTGTGGGTGGTGGCGGACAATGTCCGCAAGGGCGCGGCCTTGAACAGTATTCAAATCGCGGAAGTTTTGATAAAAGATTTTCTTTAAGCATAGGTCCTGACCTGTCCCTGCACCTGACCGGCAATGCAGTTCCGCCGGTCCGGATGCAGGGCGCGTCACATCGGCAGGGGACTTGGCCGGACCGTTTCAGAAAGGGGACATGCCGTGCGCAGACTGGCTTTGGGAACCGCCTTGTGGGCACTCATGGCGCCGGGGGCGTCCGTGGCCCTTGGCTTGGGGGAGATCGATACCCGTTCGGCACTGAATCAGCCCCTGCGGGCGGAGATCCACCTCTTGTCCGTGCGCCCCGGGGAGATGGAAGACCTGGTGGTCAGGCTGGCCCCCGATGCCCTGTTTCAGCGTCTGGGCATTGATCGCGCCCACCTGCTCTCCGATCTTCAGTTCGAGCCGGTCACCACGTCGGATGGACGTCATGTGATTCGGGTCACCTCCCGTAACCCCATCCGCGAACCCTTCCTGAATTTCCTGATTGAAGCCAGCTGGCCCGGTGGTCGACTGGTCCGTGAGTACACCGTGCTCCTGGATCCGCCCACCATGTTCGAACGGGCACAGCCGCCGGCCCCCGCCGT
Source organism: Ectothiorhodospira shaposhnikovii (assembly GCF_022227765.1). Classification (GTDB taxonomy): domain Bacteria; phylum Pseudomonadota; class Gammaproteobacteria; order Ectothiorhodospirales; family Ectothiorhodospiraceae; genus Ectothiorhodospira. The sequence continues at coordinate 61,346 of NZ_JAJMLZ010000011.1, forward strand.
GACCGCTCCCGCTCCGGTCGACCGCCGTCCGCCGCCGCCTGGTACGCCCCGCCCGGATGCCGCGACCCCCCCCCCGTCCACCTACCGGGTCAGGGGAGGGGACACCATGTGGGACCTGGGCACGCGACTGCGTCCGGATGCCGGTATCTCGGTCGAACAGATGATGATGGCCCTGTTGCGCGCCAATCCCGAGGCGTTCCCCGACGACAACATCAACAATGTCCGCAGCGGTAGCGTGCTGCGGGTGCCCGGGCGTGACGAGATCATGGCCCTGAGCGCGGCGGAGGCCCGTCGCGAGGTGGCCGCTCAGCACCGTCTGTGGCGGGAGTATCGGGCCCGTGCCGCCGAACAGCCGCCCAGGCCCCAGGTTCCGGCCGCGCCGGATGCACCGCCCGCGCCCCCCGCCGTGGCACTGCCGGATCCGGCGCCGAGGACGGCGGAGGAGGGACGCCTGGAGATCGTGGCCGAACCCGATGCCCGGACGGCCGATCGGGCGGCACGCCTGGAACAGGAACTGACCCTGCTGCGGGAGACCAGTGAAACTCGGCGCCAGGAAAGTCTCGAACTGCGGGACCGCATCCGCGAACTGGAAGACCTGCTGGAACGTCAGGGTCGCCTGCTGGCACTGAACAATCAGCAACTGGCACAGTTGCAACGGCAACTGGCCCTTGCCCAGGGCGAGGACATGGATGCCATGCCCGCGCCGGTGCCGCCCTCGGCACCGATGATCCCCGAACCCCTGCCGCCCGCGGTGCCTGAGGTCCCACCGGAGGCCCCGGCACCGGCTGCGCCTGCCGCTCCCCAGCCTCCCGTCACCGTACCGGCACCTCAGCCCCAGACGACCGGCTTCCTGGCCGAGCTGTTGCGCAGCCCGTCCCTGCTGATCGGCGGGGGCTTCGGTATCCTTCTCATCCTTGCCCTGATCCTGCTGACCCTGCGGCGTCTGCGTGGTCAGTCCGATGAGGCCGGGGAGGCGACCGCCCCGCCGATGCGTTCGTTCCGTGAGCAGGAGACGCCGGCTTCCGCAGTCGGTACCGGTACCGCCACCCTGACCACCGGGGCCGCGGCGGCGGGTGCCGGTCTGGCCGCGACGGCGACCAGACCCGCTTCGTCCGGGACCATGACGGGCAGTGAAACCGCGCAGGTTGACCTGACTTCCACGGCCATGATGGATACCGTGGAGACCCCATTGCCCCAGATCTCCGTGTCCGCTGCTGACGGTACACCTTCCGAGGCGGGCAGCTGGGATGAAGTGATCAATGACGACACCATCGCCGAAGCCGATGTCTATCTGGCCTACGGCCTCTACCAGCAGGCCGAGGATTTGCTCAAGGAGGCCCTGGTCCGTGAGCCCGAGCGTCCCGATTACCAGTTCAAGCTGGCGGAAACCTACTTTGCCACCGGCAACCAGGGCGCCTTCGACGAGACGGCGGCACGGATGTCCGAACTCAAGGGAGACCGTGCTTCCGCCCTGTGGGATCGACTGGTGACCATGGGACAGGAACTGAGCCCGGGTAACAGCCTCTATCAGGGCATGGGCAAGGCATCTTCCCCAGTGTCTTCGGCGGGCAGCGACGACAGCGATCTCCTGAGTACGCAGGATCTGGATGTATCCCTGGGCGATGTGGATTTTGATATCCACGATGACCTGGATACCCTGGTGAAGGACCGTTCCGATGCCTCCGGTATTGATGAGGAAGCACCGACGGCACTGCAGCCAGGGAGTGAAGAAGAAGCGCCGACCCGTATGCAGGATGCCGCGGCGCCGACCGAGCCAACCCGGGATGCCGGGAGGGTTCGGGACGAGGAGGAGGACACCCTCCAGTTCAGCCTGGGGGACCTGGATTTCGACATTGACGCGTTGGAGTCGGAGTCCGCCAAACCTCCGGCGCCGGCGGATCAGGGGGATGAGACGGTCAATCTCGACCGGCCTGAGCGGCACCCCGCCTCGACGCCTGATCGGCCGGCGGAACCGCCGTCCCCTGAGGACGAGGCAACGCTGGAAATCGATCTCAAGGATCTGGACTGGGCGGATGAAGACGCCACCCTCAAGGTGTCCGAGTCCTCCAGGAAGGACGATGCGGACGATACGGTACGTCTGTTGGAGGACTCCTTTACCGAAGATGATCTGAGAAATCTGGAGGACGACACCCAGAGTCTGGAAGATGCCTTCGGCCTCGGCGATGAAGTCAGCACCAAGCTGGACCTGGCCCGCGCCTACATCGACATGGGCGACGCGGAAGGTGCCCGCGCCACCCTGGAAGAAGTCCTGGCGGAAGGTGATGCCCTGCAGCAGCAGGAGGCTCGGGAACTGCTGGATCAGATCCGCTGACCCTGCTCCGGCGTGATGTTGAGTGTCTGAGCGGATGCACCCGGCCCTGAAGATTCTGGGTGTCGTCCTGTTCATCCTGTGCGTGGCCCAGGCCGGCTGGGCCGTGCTGGCGGTGGGCGGTCTACTGGCCGCCGTCGCGCTGGCGGCCACCGGCGCCGAGGGCGTGGGGCGGTTCCTGGCGATGTCCCGCCGCCTCAAGTGGTTCTTTCTTTCCATCATCCTGATCTTTGGCTGGTTCACCCCCGGTACGCCGTTGCTGGAATGGATGGGGGCCTGGTCTCCGGGGCGGGAAGGTCTGGTGATGGGCCTGCAGCGGACCCTGGTGCTGGTACTGGCGGTGGCCGCCGTGGTCTGGTTACTGCATGTCACCTCGCGGGAATCCCTGGTCAAGGGGCTGTTGTGGCTCACCCGTCCCCTGGCGCCGCTGGGCCTGCCCCGGGAACGTTTCGCCGTGCGGCTGGTGCTGACCCTGGAGGCACTGCCCCAAGTCCGGATACTGGCCGCCGCCGGCCGTCCGGATACCGCGCCGCAAGGTCCCAAGGCGCGGCTTCAGGGGCTGGGGCAGCGGGCCACCGGTCTGTTTCGGGAGGTGCTGGAGCAGGCGGAGAAGGCGCCGCTGGAGCCCATTCGCCTGGATCCCGTGCCGCCACCGGGACCGGGTCAGTGGCTGTTGCTGTGCCTGATCCTGCTACCGCTGCTGCTGGCCGCCCTGCACTGATGCCGGGAACTGGTATCATCCCGCCTCCCATTCATGCCCCACGAATCCAATGAACGACACCCCCCGTCGACTGGCGATCGGACTTGAATACGACGGCTCCGGATTCCGGGGCTGGCAGCAGCAGAAGGATGGCCGCACCATCCAGCCCCTGGTGGAACGGGCGCTGGCCAAGGTGGCGGATCATCCCGTGCAGGTGACCTGTGCCGGCCGTACCGATGCCGGGGTGCATGCCACCTGTCAGATCGTGCATTTCGATACCACCGCCGACCGTCCGCCCCATGCCTGGCTGCTGGGCGGCAACAGCAATCTCACGCCGGAGATCAGTCTGCAGTGGGTCAGGCCCGTGGCACCGGATTTCCATGCCCGGTTCTCCGCTCGCTGGCGCCTTTATCGCTATGTCTTCCTGAACCGTTTGGCCCGTCCCGCCGTCCTGCGTGGGCGGGTGACCTGGTATCACCGTCCCCTGGCGGCGGAGCCCATGCACGAGGCGGCCCAGCATCTGCTGGGCGAACATGATTTCAGCAGTTTCCGTGCCCTGGGTTGTCAGGCCCGTCATCCCATCCGGGAGGTGCAGTCGGTGTCGGTGACCCGCGATGGGGATTTCATCTATCTGGATATTCGGGCCAATGCCTTTTTGCATCACATGGTGCGCAATATCGCCGGCGCCCTCATGTGCGTGGGTCGAGGCGAGCGGCCCAGTGACTGGTTGGCGGAACTGCGGGAAGCCCGGGATCGCAGCCAGGGCGGGGTGACGGCGCCGCCGGACGGCCTGTATCTGGTTCAGGTGGGGTATGACGCGCAGTTCGACCTGCGCCCGGAGGCGGTCATTCCCCGCTACGGCTTCGTTTAGCCGGTGGCTGTGACTTTCCCGACATTTCCCTGTGGCAAGCCCCACATTCTCCCTGGGTGATCTTTTTTTTATCCATTAAAAACAGACAAATACCACCCATTAAAGGCCGGGCACAGGTCTTGCATGCCTCCAGGAAAACCAAGTCAATCCCGCTGCGGCGGGCACCCTGGGAGGATTGTGATGGACCCAAAGCCCGACAGAATCATTCAAATCCCCGTCACCGTCCAGGGCGGGTGCGCCAGCACCAAGCCCAGTTCCGGTTGCGGCGACAGCCACGGTCGGAAACCCGGACTGCCCGCCCACATCCAGGCCAAGATCCAGGATCACCCCTGCTACTCGGAAGAGGCCCATCACCACTTTGCCCGCATGCATCTGGCGGTGGCTCCGGCCTGCAACATCCAGTGTCATTACTGCAACCGCAAGTACGACTGCTCCAACGAGTCCCGTCCCGGCGTGGTGTCCGAGGTCCTCAAGCCGGCTCAGGCCATCCACAAGGCCCTGACCGTCGCGGCTTCCATCCCCGAGATGACCGTGGTGGGCATCGCCGGACCCGGTGACGCCCTGGCCAACCCAACCCGCACCTTTGCCACCTTCCGGGGCATCCGGGAGCAGGACCCCGGCATCAAGCTTTGCCTGTCCACCAACGGCCTGGCACTGCCCCAGCATGTGGATGAGCTGGTCGCGCTGGGCGTGGATCATGTCACCATCACCATCAACAGCATCGACCCGGAGATCGGCGCCCGCATCCATCCCTGGGTGCTGTGGGAGCGTCGCCGGGTGTTCGGCCGAGAAGGGGCGCGGATTCTGATCAGCCAGCAGCAGAAAGGCCTGGAAATGCTGGTGGAGCGGGGCGTTCTGGTGAAGGTCAACTCGGTGATGATTCCGGGTATCAACGATCACCATCTCAAGGATGTCTCCCGCAGGGTCAAGGAGAAGGGCGCCTTCCTGCACAACGTCATGCCCCTGATCTCCGACCCGGCCCACGGCACCTATTTCGGCCTCAACGGTCAGCGCGGACCCACCGAGGCGGAACTGTCCGCCCTGCGGGATGCGTGCGAGGGCGACATGAACATGATGCGCCATTGCCGCCAGTGCCGTGCCGACGCAGTGGGCATGCTGGGCGAGGATCGGGGCGAGGCATTTAGCCTGGCGCGCATTGATCAGGACCTGCCGGACTACGACGCGGTCCGTGAACGTCGGGATCAGGTCCAGGCGGCGATCAGGGAACGCATGGCGGCGCGCAAGCGCCAGGGAGGCACTGTGACTTCAATACCTTCGGCCGGATCCGCCGCACAACCGCCCGCCCGCCCGGTGCTGATGGCGGTGGCCACCAAGGGCGGCGGCCTGGTCAATCAGCATTTCGGCTATGCCCGGGAGTTTTTGATTTACAAGGCCACGCCGGAAGGGGTTCGGTTCGAGGGGCACCGGCGGGCGGATCTGTACTGCGCCGGACCGGAGGCCTGCAATGACCGGGCCCAGGTGCTGGCCAGCACGGTGCGGGCCCTGGAGGACTGCGAGGTGCTGCTCTGTGCCCGTATCGGCATTGAACCCTGGTCGGTACTTGAGGCGGCCGGGATCATGCCCAACGGCGAGCACGCCATGGCCCCCATCGAGGATGCGGTGATGGCCGTGTACCGAGAGATGATGGCCGCCGGGCGCCTGGACATGGCCGCGGAAGAGGCTACGCAGTGCGCGTGACGCAGCCTGCAAACCCCAGGCGGTCGACGACAGGCAACATGAGGACATACCCATGCCACTGAATCCGTCAGCGTCGAACATGGCAGCCTCACACGCCGTCACGCCGGTGCCGGCGGGTACCGTGCATTGGAAAAAAAGCCCCCATGGCCGGCACCGCGCCGGCCATCCGCCCCGGGTCGGTGGTTGTGATGAGGTTGCCGAGGCCGGCGAGGGCAGGATGGACAGCCTCCACGACCGACTGCTTGCCCATGCCGGGGGGTTGCCCAACGATGATCTGCTGGCGTGTCTGTTGTCCGCCTGGATCGGCGGTCGCGGCGTCCTGCCGGCGCATCTGGGGCTGTCCGGCAGTGACTACCGGCAGATGCTCGGTCGTCACTTTCCGGGGCTGACCCTCAACCCGCCTGCCCTGGAGCCGGTGGAGGTGCAGCGCCTGGACGAACGGCGGGATCTACAGCAGTTGCTGCTGTCCCATCGCCGGGGACGGGATCCCTCCGAGGTCTGGCTGGCCGCCATCGTGGCCGCCGCCTGCATGGGGCCGGATCATCTCTGGCAGGATCTGGGGCTGCGCAGTCGTGATCAGCTCACCCGGCTGATGCGGGACAATTTCCCGGGGCTGGTGGCACTCAATGCCCAGGACATGAAATGGAAGAAATTCCTCTACCGCCAGCTCTGCCTGGCCGAAGACATCCTGATCTGCCGGTCACCGTCCTGTGAGGTCTGTCAGGACTATGCGGTGTGTTTCGGGCCGGAGGTCTGATTGTCGAAAGCACCACTGCAACGGGGACTGGGGGCCTATCTGGGGCTGGCCGTGGGGGATGCCCTGGGGGCCACGGTGGAGTTCATGACGCCTCGGGAGATACAGGCCGTTCATGGGGTGCATCGGCGCATCATCGGCGGCGGCTGGCTGAACCTCAAGGCCGGCGCCGTCACCGACGACACCACCATGAGCCTGGCCCTGGGCCGGGCGATCCTGGCATCCGGCGACCTGGACGGGGTGGCCATGGCCGAGGCCTTCAGTCAGTGGATGCGGGATCGTCCGGTGGATATCGGCCATACCGTGCGTCGCGGCATCATCCGGTATCGGCGCACCGGTGAGATCGAGACGCCGCTCAACGACAATGACGCGGGCAATGGTGCCTGCATGCGGGTCCTGCCCGTGGTGCTGGCGACCCTGGACCAGCCCCTCGATACGCTCCTTGCCGCTTGCCGCCTGCAGGGGCGGATCACCCACCATCACTCTCTGTCCGACGCGGGGACGGCCTGTGTGGCCACCATGGTGCGGATGGCCGTCCAGGGCCACGGCCCCGCGGATCTGATCCAGGGGCCGGTGGAGGCGCTGGTGACGGCCCATCCGGAGTTCCGCTTTCGGGGCAAACGGGAGGAGAATCCCAGTGGATTCATCGTCCACACCCTGCGGGCGGTGTTCCAGGCCCTGTTCGACACGGACAACCTGGAAGACTGCCTGGTGGACGTGGTCAACCGGGGCGGGGATGCGGACACCACCGGGGCCATCGCCGGGATGATCGCCGGTGCCCTGTACGGTGAGGCCTCCATTCCTCACCCGTGGCGAAGTGCCCTGGATGGCCGGGTGGCGGACGCCGTCGCCACCCAGGCCCGGGCATTGATGGCGGGTACCTTTCTCCCCGCTTAGCCGGCGTATACCCGCAATGCGGCAGGCATGGCGTGGCCGCGCTCGATGGGGGCGTTCATTTCCAGCAGCACCGCTTCCAGGGCATGCAGGCAGAGTTGCACGTTCTTGCGGTTGCAGCCAAAGCCCATCAGGCCGATGCGCCAGATCTTGCCCGCCAGCGGCCCCAGTCCGGCGCCGATTTCCAGGCCGTAGCGCTCCAGCAGCAGACCGCGCACCCGGGCTTCGTCCACGCCGTCGGGCACCTTCACCGCATTGAGTTGGGGCAGGCGGTGGGCCTCGTCCACCAGCAGGTTCAGACCCATGGCCTCCAGGCCCGCCTTCAGGGCCTCGTGATGATGCCGGTGCCGTGCCCAGGCATTCTCCAGACCTTCTTCCCGCAGCAGCACCAGGGCCTCGTGGAGGGCATAGAGGGCATTGATGGGGGCGGTGTGGTGATAGGCCCGCTTGGCATTGGGACCCCAGTAGCCCATGACCAGGTTCAGGTCCATGAACCAGCTCTGCACCGGATGCTTGCGCCCCTTGATGCGGGCCACCGCGGCCTCGCTGAAGCTCACCGGTGCCAGGCCCGGGGTGCAGGACAGACACTTCTGGGTACCGGAGTAGATGGCGTCCACGCCCCAGTCGTCCACCCGCAGTTCACAGCCGCCCAGGCCGGTGACGGTGTCCACGATCACCAGACAGTCATGGGCATGGGCCACCTGGGTGAGGGTCTTCACATCGGAGCAGGCCCCGGTGGAGGTCTCGGCGTGGACAAAGGCCACCAGACGGGCTTCGGGGTGGGCCTTGAGGGTGTCTTCCAGCTGCTGGGGGTCCACCGGACGACCCCACTCGCATTCCACCACCACCGGGGTGCCGCCGCAGCGTTCCACGTTCTCCTTCATGCGCATGCCGAACACGCCGTTGATGCACACCACCACGGTATCGCCGGGTTCCACCAGGTTGACGAAGCAAGTTTCCATGCCGGCGGAACCGGGGGCGGAGACGGGCAGGGTGAGGGCATTCTGCGTCTGGAAGGCATACTGCAGCAGGCCCTTCATCTGATCCATCATGCCGACGAAGGCAGGGTCCAGGTGGCCGATGATGGGGCGGCTCATGGCGGCCAGCACCCGCGGGTTGATATCGGAGGGGCCGGGACCCATCAGGGTGCGAACGGGGGGGTGGAAGGACTGGATGGTCATGGTCGGCACGTCCTGTCAGAATTGGTTGTGTATTATGGTAGGAATTTTGCAAATGGCCCGGAGTATACGAAGCCCGCGCCAAGGGCGGCAAGTCGGCGCAACTCCGTCCCCGTCCCTTGCCGCTTTGCAGTATCATTGCCCCTTTTACGCACCGTAAGTTCGGGGTCATCGATGCTGTGTCTGCCGGGTAGTCCTTCCCTCTCCACCTTCCGCCGTCAACGCCTGTTGGAGGCCCTGCGCCAAGCGGTGCCGTCCATTACCGCCGTCAGCGCCCGTTTCGAGCACTTCGTGCAGACGGAGCGGGAACCGAGTGCCCGTGATCGTCAGGTGCTGGAACAGCTGCTGACCTACGGCGGCGGCACCGCCGACGCAGGACGGGGCCGACTGATCCTGGTGGTCCCCCGCATCGGCACCATCTCCCCCTGGTCCAGCAAGGCCACCGACATCGCCCGCAACTGCGGCCTGGACGGCGTGGTCAGGCGCATCGAGCGGGGCACCGCCTGGTGGATCGACAGCGACACCCCCTTGGACGCCGATGCCCTGGCACGCATCCTGCCCCTGTTGCATGACCGCATGACCGAAACCGTCCTCCATGAACGGGACGAGGCGGTGGCCCTGTTCTCCAACGCGGCGCCGGCACCGCTGCGGACGATCCCCCTGGGGGACGACCCCCATGGCGTCCTGGCCCGGGTGAACGGGGAACTGGGCCTGGCCCTGACCCAGGACGAGATCGACTACCTGGCCGATGCCTACGAGGCCCTGGGCCGGGATCCCTCCGACGTGGAACTGATGATGTTTGCCCAGGCCAATTCGGAGCACTGCCGCCACAAGATCTTCAACGCGGACTGGGTGATCGACGGCAAGCCCCAGGAAAAATCCCTGTTTGCCATGATCCGCAACACCCATGCCCATGCCCCTGAAGGCATCCTCTCCGCCTACCGGGACAACGCTTCGGTGATCCAGGGCCACAAGGCCCGACGCCTGACCCCGGACCCTGTGAGCGGTGAATACCGGGATCAACCGCTGGACCTGCCCATCATCATGAAGGTGGAGACCCACAACCACCCCACCGCCATCTCCCCGTTCCCCGGTGCCGCCACCGGTTCCGGCGGCGAGATCCGCGACGAGGGCGCTACCGGCCGGGGGTCCAAGCCCAAGGCGGGACTCACCGGGTTCTCGGTGTCCAACCTGCGCATCCCCGGTTTCGAGCAGCCCTGGGAACAGGACTTCGGCAAGCCCGAGCGCATCGAATCCGCTCGCCAGATCATGCTGGACGGCCCCATCGGCGCCGCCGCCTTCAACAATGAATTCGGCCGTCCCGCCCTGGCGGGCTATTTCCGCACCTACGAGGCCCTGGTGCCCGGCGCGGGAGAACCGGAACTCAAGGGCTATCACAAGCCCATCATGATCGCCGGCGGCGTCGGCAGCATTCGCGCCGAGCACGTGGAGAAGCTGGCCCTGCCGGAAGGCACCCCCGTGGTGGTGCTGGGCGGCCCGGCCATGCTCATCGGCCTGGGCGGCGGCGCCGCCTCCTCCATGGCCAGTGGCGAGAGCGCCCTGGAACTGGATTTCGCCTCCGTGCAGCGGGGCAATCCGGAGATCGAGCGCCGCTGCCAGGAGGTCATCGACCGCTGTACCGCCCTGGGCGCGGATAACCCCATCCTCTCCATCCATGACGTGGGGGCCGGTGGCCTGTCCAATGCCATCCCCGAGATCCTCAATGACGCCGGCCGCGGTGGCAGCATCGAGCTGCGCACCGTGCCCTCCGACGAGCCGGGCCTGTCCCCCATGGAGATCTGGTGCAACGAGGCCCAGGAACGTTACGTCCTGGCCATCGACGCCCGCCGCCTGGAGGCCTTCACCGCCCTGTGCGAACGGGAGCGGGCGCCCTTTGCCGTGGTGGGCACGGCCACCGCCGAACAGCGTCTATTGGTGGGCGATGCCCTGTTCGCCAATCACCCCGTGGACCTGCCCATGGAAGTGCTACTGGGCAAGCCCCCGAAGATGCTTCGGGACGTGCATCATCGCAGTTTCCAGAAACCGGAGGTGGATACCTCGGTCATGGATCTGGGCGAGGCCGTGCGCCGAGTACTGCGTCTGCCCGCCGTGGCCTCCAAGTCCTTCCTCATCACCATTGGCGACCGCACCGTGACCGGGCTCGTGACCCGGGATCAGATGGTCGGCCCCTGGCAGGTACCGGTGGCGGACGTGGCGGTCACCGCCAGCGATTACTGGTCTTACACCGGCGAAGCCATGGCCATGGGGGAACGGACCCCCATCGCCCTGGTGCATCCCGCCGCTTCCGGCCGCATGGCCATCGGCGAGGCCATCACCAACATGGCCGCGGCGGCGGTGGACGACCTGTCCCTGATCCGCCTCTCCGCCAACTGGATGGCCGCGGCGGGTCATCCGGGGGAGGACGCGGCCCTGTTCGACACCGTCAGGGCCGTGGGAGAGGAACTGTGCCCCCGCCTGGGCATTGCCATTCCGGTGGGCAAGGACTCCCTGTCCATGCGCACGGTCTGGCAACAGGACGGCGAGGAGCGGGTGATGACCGCGCCCCTGTCCCTGATCATCTCCGCCTTTGCCCCGGTGAGCGACGTGCGCAACACCCTCACGCCGGCGCTGGTCACCGACCAGGGCGATACCGACCTGATCCTCATCGACCTGGGCAAGGGCCAGCGCCGTCTGGCCGGTTCCGCCCTGGCCCAGGTGTTCGGCCAGGTGGGGCATCATGCCCCGGATCTGGATGATCCGGACATGCTCAAGCGCTTCTTCGCCGCGATTCAGGAACTCAATCGGGAGGGCTACCTGCTGGCCTATCACGACCGTTCCGACGGCGGGCTGCTGGCTACCCTGTGCGAGATGGCCTTTGCCGGCCGCACCGGCGTCACCGTCCATCTGGATGACCTGGGCGAGGACGACCACGCCGCCCTGTTCTGCGAGGAGCTGGGTGCGGTGGTGCAGGTGCATCATGACGCCGTGGAAGACGTGCTGGCGGTACTCCATGGCGCCGGTCTGGGCCATCATAGCCACGTCATCGGCACCCTCAACGACGACCAGGCCATCGTCCTGCGTCGGGGCCACGACATCCTGTTCCAGGCCCCCCGCGGCAAGCTGTACCAGTGCTGGGCCGAAACCAGTTACCGCATGCAGGCCCTGCGGGATGATCCCGACTGCGCCCGGGAGGCCTTCGAGGCGCTGGCCGACGACGGCGACCCCGGCCTGTCCCCGGTGCTGGGCTTTGACCCGTCCGAGGACCCGGCCCTGCCGTTCATCCAGACCGGTACCCGTCCCCGGGTGGCGATCCTGCGGGAGCAGGGGGTGAACGGTCAGGTGGAGATGGCCGCGGCCTTCCACCTGTCCGGCTTTGCCGCCGTGGACGTGCACATGACCGACCTCATCGAGGGTCGGGTGGATCTGGCGGACTTCCGCGGCCTGGTGGCCTGCGGCGGTTTCTCTTACGGCGACGTGCTGGGCGCCGGTGGCGGCTGGGCCCGTTCCATCCTGTTCAACCCCCGCCTGCGGGAGGCCTTCCAGACCTTCTTCCACCGGCCGGACACCTTCTCCCTGGGGGTGTGCAACGGCTGCCAGATGCTGTCCCAGCTCAAGGACCTGATTCCCGGTGCCGGACACTGGCCCCGTTTCGAGCGCAACCGCTCGGAGCAGTTCGAGGCCCGCCTGTCCCTGGTGGAAGTGATGCCCAGCCCCTCGGTGCTGCTCAGGGGCATGGAAGGCTCCCGGTTGCCCATCGCCGTGGCCCACGGCGAGGGCAGGGCGGACTTCGGCGGCGACTCGGCCGAAGGGGTGATGGACTCGGGGCTGGTGTCCCTGCGCTATGTGGACAATCGGGGCGAGCCGGCCCGGCGCTATCCGGCCAACCCCAACGGTTCGCCCCTGGGCATCACCGGGCTGACCACGGAGGATGGCCGGGTGACCATCATGATGCCCCACCCGGAGCGGGTGTTCCGCACCGTGCAGTATTCCTGGCATCCCCGTGACTGGGCCGAGGACGGCCCGTGGTTGCGGATGTTCAGAAATGCCCGGGTCTGGGTGGGCTGATGCCGAAGGCCGCCCCCCAGGTCTCCCTCGTCATTCCCGCCTGGAACGAGGCCGAGCTGCTGGGGCGCACCCTGGACAACCTCCGGCAGGCCTGTGACGGCCTGCCGGAGTCGTATGAAATCATCGTCGTCGACAACGATTCCGACGACGACACCCCCGACATCGCCCGGGCGGCAGGTGCCGTCGTGGTGCATGAGCCGGTGCGTCGTATCGCCCGCGCCCGCAATGCGGGGGCCAAAGTGGCGCGGGGGCATTGGCTGATCTTCGTGGATGCCGATACCTGGCCGCCCCGGGCGCTGCTGCGGGCCAGCCTGGACGCCCTGGCCTCGGGGGAGGTCTGCGCCGGGGGCGCCCGGCTGGAGTTCGACCACCTGGAGTACGGGTTCTATCGTCTGGGGAGCCGGTTCTGGAACTGGCTGTCCCTGAGACTGGGGCTGGTGGCCGGGTGCTATGTCTTCTGCACCCGGGAGGCCTTCCAGGCCGTGGGCGGCTTCAGTGAAAAGGTCTATGCGGGGGAGGAGGTGTTCCTGTCCCGCCGCCTCAAGCGCTGGGGGCGCCGCCGCGGGCAGCGGTTTCGCGTGCTGCCGGAACCGACGGTGCGGACCTCGGGGCGCAAGGCCCAGTGGTTTTCTCCCTGGCAGCACTTTCTGGTGACGGCGACGGTGCTGCTGGTGCCCTTTGCCCTACGCTCCCGCCGCCTCACCTGGTTCTGGTACCGCAGGCCGACACAAAAGCCCTGAGGGGCTTTATATCAGGCTCACCTTCACCCGATACACCCCGCCGATCACCAGGTGCTCTCCCTCGCCCTGCAGTACCCCCGGCAACAGGTCCTGGAAGCAGCAGACCTTGGCCGTCGGCACCTTCACCGTCAGGATGTAGTCCCCGAACTCGTCCGCCCGTTCCCGCACCGCGCTGAAGGCATTCACGTTATTCAACAGCACCAGGGCTTCGCCACCGGGCAGATGGGCCAGCACCTCGTGGTCCGCCAGCCGGTTCACGCCCCGGTACAGGGTGAGATGGGTGCGCTCGGGTGCCCGCCGTCGCAGCTCGTACTGGGTATAGGAGTACAGCAGGTCCAGCTGTGATTCCAGGGCGTTGGTGTTGTAGACCCCGCCCGCCCGTTCCTGCATGAACCGCCCATAGGCCAGTGACTCCGCATCCGGCAGGGGTTCGCGGTGAAAACGGGTGATCAGTCCGAAACGGGATTCCGCCCAGCCCTTGAGGACCGCCGCCTCCCGGCCGTCCGGGTTGAACCACCAGCCCCGGAGGGTGCGCAGGTAGTCCGCCCGTCCCCGTCCGCCGGCTTCCCCCTCCGCCAGCCCGCAGGCCGCCGGATCATCCAGGCAGAAATGACCCCGCATGTAGGCCATGAAGTCATGGATGCGGACCGCCGGCTCGTCCAGCCCGTCCAGATGACGCCACAAATCCCCGTGCAGTGCCCGGACCCCGTCCAGCTCCAGCGGGGCGGGGTGGTCCTGAAAGGTGAGACTGCCCAGGATCACCGCGGGCAGATTGCAGCGATTGATGGGCAGGCGGGCCGCGGCGGGCAGGGAAGGGGGGGGCGGGGTGTCGTTATCCATACAGAACCGGGGTCTTTGTCGTGTATCTCACGTCCGGTGTTGGACGGTCTGATGATTATTTTTATTTTATTAAACAGTGGTTTATGTATTTATTTTCGGTCTGGCACGGGGATTGCTGAATACAGGTTGCACGCACACCCAATCGCAACAGTCAGGCAGAGGAGAACAAAGCCATGGCCCTTCGTCAATGTGCAATCTACGGTAAAGGTGGTATCGGCAAGTCCACCACCACCCAGAACCTGGTCGCGGCCCTGGCCGAGGCCGGCAAGAAGATCATGATCGTCGGCTGCGACCCCAAGGCCGACTCCACCCGTCTGATCCTGCACGCCAAGGCCCAGGAAACCATCATGCAGATGGCCGCCGATGCCGGCAGCGTGGAAGACCTGGAACTGGAAGACGTGCTCAAGACCGGTTATGCCGGCATCAAGTGCGTCGAGTCCGGCGGTCCCGAGCCGGGCGTGGGTTGCGCCGGTCGCGGCGTCATCACCGCCATCAACTTCCTGGAAGAGGAAGGCGCCTATGAAGAAGACCTGGATTTCGTCTTCTACGACGTGCTCGGCGACGTGGTCTGCGGTGGTTTCGCCATGCCCATCCGCGAAAACAAGGCCCAGGAGATCTACATCGTGGTCTCCGGCGAGATGATGGCCATGTTCGCGGCCAACAACATCGCCAAGGGCATCGTGAAGTATGCCAGCTCCGGCAGCGTCCGTCTGGCCGGCCTGATCTGCAACAGCCGCAACACCGACCGCGAAGACGAGCTGATCATCGCCCTGGCCGAAAAGCTGGGCACCCAGATGATCCACTTCGTGCCCCGCGACAACGTGGTGCAGCGGGCCGAAATCCGCCGCATGACCGTGATCGAGTACGACCCCAAGGCCAAGCAGGCCGACGAATACCGGGCCCTGGCCCGCAAGGTCATCGACAACAAGCTGTTCGTGGTCCCCACCCCCTGCACCATGGATGAACTGGAAGACCTGTTGATGGAGTTCGGCATCCTCGACGCGGAAGACGAGAGCATCGTCGGCAAGACCGCGGAAGAAGAAGCCACCGCATAAGGGGCTGGGCCGGAAGGGAGGTGCCCCGAGGGGGGCCTTCCGCTGGCAGGCGCGCCGCAACGCGGCGTGTTCATGAGCATTCCACCTGGCGCGTGTCCACGGATAAGTGGCGGCGCAAGAGGAGCAAATCGCAATGTGCGCAATGAAACGCGAAGAAGCCGAGGCCCTGATCCAGGAAGTCCTCGAGGTCTATCCGGAGAAGGCCCGGAAGGACCGTGCCAAGCACCTGGCCGTCAGTGACCCCAATGTCGAACAGGCCAAGAAGTGCATCGTCTCCAACCGTAAGTCGGTGCCCGGGGTGATGACCATCCGCGGTTGTGCCTACGCCGGTTCCAAGGGCGTGGTCTGGGGCCCCATCAAGGACATGGTCCATATCTCCCACGGCCCCGTCGGCTGCGGCCAGTATTCCCGCGCCGGTCGCCGCAACTACTACACCGGCCACACCGGCATCAACGCCTTCGGCACCATGAACTTCACCTCGGACTTCCAGGAGAAGGACATCGTCTTCGGCGGCGACAAGAAGTTGGAAAAGCTCATCGACGAGATCCAGACCCTGTTTCCCCTGCACAAGGGCATCAGCATCCAGTCCGAGTGTCCGGTGGGCCTGATCGGTGACGACATCGAGTCCGTCTCCAAGAAGAAGGCCAAGGAACTGGACAAGCCGGTGGTGCCGCTGCGCTGCGAGGGTTTCCGTGGCGTGTCCCAGTCCCTGGGTCACCACATCGCCAACGATGCCATCCGCGACTGGGTGCTGCCCAACCGCGATGACGATGCCAGCTTCGAATCCACCCCCTACGACGTGGCCCTGACCGGCGACTACAACATCGGCGGCGACGCCTGGGCCTCCCGCATCCTGCTGGAGGAAATGGGTCTGCGGGTGGTGGCCCAGTGGTCCGGCGACGGCACCATTTCCGAGCTGGAACTGGCCCCCAAGGCCAAGGTGAACCTGCTGCACTGCTATCGCTCCATGAACTACCTGGCCCGCCACATGGAAGAGAAGTACGGGATCCCGTGGATGGAATACAACTTCTTCGGTCCCACCAAGATCGCCGAGAGCCTGCGCAAGATTGCCGCGCTGTTCGACGAGAAGATCCAGGAAGGGGCGGAGCGGGTGATTGCCAAGTACACCCCCGAGATGAACGCCATCATCGAGAAGTACCGTCCGCGCCTGGAAGGCAAGAAGGTGATGCTCTACGTGGGTGGCCTGCGCCCCCGTCACGTGGTGGGCGCCTACGAGGACCTGGGCATGGAAGTGGTGGGTGCCGGTTACGAGTTCGCCCACAACGACGACTACGACCGCACCATCAAGGACCTGGGTGAGGGCACCCTGCTGTACGACGACGTCACCGGCTACGAGCTGGAGGAATTCGTCAAGCGGGTACGGCCCGACCTGGTGGGTTCCGGGATCAAGGAGAAATACATCTTCCAGAAGATGGGCATTCCCTTCCGGCAGATGCACTCCTGGGATTACTCCGGTCCCTACCACGGCTATGACGGCTTTGCCATCTTCGCCCGGGACATGGACATGACCCTGAACAATCCCTGCTGGGACAAGCTTCAGGCCCCGTGGAAGAAGGCCGCAGCGGCTGCCAAGGCCGCCTGAAACTGACCGTGGCGCCGCCGCAACCGGCGTCACGGCCACCGACAGATGTCATTCCAGACCGTTCGTCCACAGATTGGTGGCGCGGCAGGAGAAATCACCATGAGCCAGAACGCAGACAACATCAAGCCCTGCTACCCCCTGTTCCAGAGCGAGGAGTATCAGGAAGTCCTGGCCCGCAAGCGGGCCGTCGCCGAGGAGGCCCACAGCCCCGAAAAGGTGCAGGAAGTCTTTCAGTGGACCACCACGGAAGAGTACAAGGAACTGAACTTCCAGCGCGAGGCCCTGACCGTGGACCCGGCCAAGGCCTGCCAGCCCCTGGGTTCGGTGCTGTGCTCCCTGGGTTTTGAGAACACCCTGCCTTACGTGCACGGTTCCCAGGGTTGCGTGGCCTATTTCCGCACCTACTTCAACCGTCATTTCCGCGAGCCCATCGCCTGCGTCTCCGACTCCATGACCGAAGATGCCGCCGTGTTCGGCGGACAGAAGAACATCATGGAAGGCCTGCAGAACGCCAAGGCCCTGTACAAGCCGGCCATGATCTCCATCTCCACCACCTGCATGGCCGAGGTCATCGGTGACGACCTCAATGCCTTCATCGGCAACGCCCGCAAGGAAGGCTACATCCCCGAGGACTTCCCCACGCCCTATGCCCACACACCGTCCTTCGTGGGCAGCCATACCACCGGCTGGGACAACATGTTCGAGGGCACCATCCGCTACTTCACCGTCAACGACATGGAAGGCAAGGAGCCCGGCAAGAACGGCAAGCTCAACCTGGTGCCGGGTTTCGAGACTTACCTGGGCAACTACCGGGTGATGAAGCGCATGATGAAGGAAATGGGCGTGGACGCCACCCTGCTGTGCGACCCGGAAGAGGTGCTGGATACCCCGGCCGACGGTGAGTACCGCATGTATGCCGGCGGCACCACCCAGGAAGAGCTCAAGGATGCCCCCAACGCCCGGGACACCATCCTGCTGCAGCCCTGGCAACTGGAAAAGACCAAGAAGTTCGTGCAGGGCACCTGGAACCATGAAGTGCCCAAGCTGAACATCCCCATGGGTGTGGAGTGGACCGACGAGTTCCTGATGAAGGTTTCGGAGATCACCGGCCAGCCGATCCCCGCCTCCCTGGAAAAGGAACGGGGCCGTCTGGTGGACATGATCACCGACTCCCACACCTGGCTGCACGGCAAGACCTACGCCCTGTACGGGGATGCGGACTTCGTCATGGGCATGGCCAAGTTCCTGATGGAACTGGGCGCCGAGCCCAGGCACATCCTGGTGCACCATGCCAACAAGCGCTGGAAGAAGGCGATGGAGAAGATCCTCTCCGAGAGCCCCTACGGCGCCCGCAGCGAAGTGCACATCAACCGGGACCTGTGGCACCTGCGTTCCCTGGTGTTCACCGACAAGCCGGACTTTTTGATCGGCAACTCCTACGGCAAGTTCATCCAGCGCGACACGCTGGCCAAGGGCAAGGAGTTTGAGGTACCGCTGGTGCGGATCGGTTTCCCCATCTTCGACCGCCACCACCTGCACCGCATGACCACCCTGGGCTATGAGGGCGGTATGTACATCCTCACCACCCTGGTGAACGCGGTGCTGGAGCGTCTGGACGAAGAGACCCGCATCATGGGCGAGACGGACTACAACTACGATCTGGTTCGCTGATCCACCCGCGCCCCCACTCCAACCCCTCTCCCCCCTGGGGGAGAGGGGCTCACTTCGCCGGAGAGTACACCATCATGCCCAGCGTCATGATCAACAAGACCGAAGCCGGGGGCCTGACCCTCTATGTTCCCAAGAAGGATCTGGAGGAGATGATCGTCTCCATGGAACACGAAGGCCCCGACCGCTGGGGCGGGGAACTGACCCTGGCGGATGGTTCCCGCTACTACCTGGAGCCCATGGACGCGGCGCCCCGGCTGCCCATCACCCTGCGCGTCAAGCGCCTGTGATGGTGAACCGGGCCAATGAATGCGCCAGATACCGACACCATCAGGAGATCCTCATGTCACCCGACATCCTCAACCGTGAATGCGCCCTGCGCATCGCTCTGGCGAGCCGGGTCCTGCCCGGGGTGCAGTTACCGCGCCTGATCGAGGCCATCATCGAGAAGGTGGATGCCCCCATCCGGGAGGACGGCCTGGCCAGGCTCACCGTGGCGGATCTGCGCCAGGCCCTCAAGCGTCCCAAGTCGGAATCGGGGGAGGAGGGCGGACCCGGCGACGAGGCCCTGGAAATGGCCGTCCGCTATCTCGGTGGGGAACGGGACGTGGAGCCCGGATTGCCCGCCATCAAGGACTACGTGCCCGGTGACATGCCGGATTCCGTGCGCATCGCCATGGCCTCCAATACCGGGGAAAAGCTGGACGGGCATTTCGGCTCCTGTCTGCGATTCCTGGTCTATCAGGTATCCGCCACTGAATCCCGCCTGGTGGACATCCGCGAGACGGAAACCGCCGACCTGACCGACGACCGCAACGCCGCCCGCGCCGCCATGGTGAATGACTGCCAGGTGCTGTATGTCCAGGGCATCGGTGGTCCCGCCGCCGCCAAGGTGATCCGCGCCGGTGTCCATCCGGTGAAGTTTCCCCGGGGCAGCGTGGCCTCGGAGGTCATCACCCAGTTGCAGGGTGTCCTCAAGGGCGCGCCCCCGCCCTGGCTGGCCAAATCCATGGGGCGCCAACCGCCGACGCTGGAGAAATTCCGTGCCGGGGTGGAAGCCTGAAAGATTTGATGACGCCCTTCTCCCCCCGGGGGAGAAGGGCCGGGGATGAGGGGCGACCCATCCTCCGCAATGACACCCTTGCTCCAATCCTCCCACCATTGTCACATTCGCAACAATCCCTCCGTTCCTGAAAGTCTTAAATAAACAATGGCTTGACGCCATTATTCAGCCTGGCCCGCTCCTTGCATTTCATCACATCAACAACGCGCCAAACGCGGAGGCAAGGCATGAAGGCACAGGACATCAAGGCACTGCTGGACGAACCGGCCTGTGCCCACAACACCCACAAGCCCAAGGGCGGCTGCACCCGGCCCAAGCCCGGCGCCACCGCCGGCGGCTGCGCCTTCGACGGCGCCCAGATCGCCCTGCTGCCGGTGGCCGACGTGGCCCATATCGTCCACGGCCCCATCGCCTGCGCCGGCAACACCTGGGACAACCGGGGTACCCGCTCCTCCGGCGGGCCGGACCTGTTCCGTCTGGGCATGACCACCGACCTTACCGAACAGGACGTGATCATGGGCCGCTCCGAAAAGCGCCTGTTCCACGCCATCCGCCAAGCGGTGGAGGCCCACCAACCTCCGGCGGTGTTCGTCTACAACACCTGCGTCACCGCCCTCATCGGCGATGACGTGGATGCCGTCTGCAAGGCCGCCCAGGAGCGCTTCGGGGTACCGGTGGTGCACGTGGATGCCGCCGGTTTCTACGGCTCCAAGAACCTGGGCAATCGCATCGCCGGCGAGACCATGGTGAAGAAGGTGGTGGGTACCCGGGAGCCGGACCCCATCCCGGCGTCCGCGACACGCCCCGGCATCCGGGTCCATCAGGTCAACCTCATCGCCGAATACAACATCGCCGGTGAGTTCTGGCACGTGCTGCCCCTGTTCGACGAGCTGGGCCTGCGCATCCTCTGCACCCTGTCCGGGGACGCCCGCTTCCACCAGATCCAGTCCATGCACCGCAGCCAGGCCAACATGCTGGTCTGCTCCAAGGCCATGATCAACGTGGCCAGAAAGCTGGAAGAGCGCTACGGCACCCCCTGGTTCGAGGGCAGCTTCTACGGCGTGCAGGACATGTCCCAGGCCCTGCGGGATTTTGCCTGCCTGATCGATGATCCGGATCTGACCCGGCGCACCGAGGACCTCATCGCCCGAGAAGAATCCCGCATTCATGCCGCCCTGGAACCCTGGCGGGACCGCCTGCGGGGCAAGCGGGTGCTGCTCTACACCGGTGGCGTCAAGTCCTGGTCGGTGGTATCCGCCCTGCAGGATCTGGGCATGACCGTGGTGGCCACCGGCACCCGCAAGTCCACGGATGCCGACAAGGCCCGCATCCGCCAGCTGATGGGGGAGGACGCGGTCATGATCGAGGACGGCAGTCCCGCCAACCTGCTGCGCATCTATGAAGAAACCCGGGCCGACATGCTCATCGCCGGCGGCCGCAACCTCTATACCGCCCTCAAGGCCCGCATGCCCTTCCTGGACATCAACCAGGAACGGGAACACGCCTACGCCGGTTACGAGGGGATGCTGGAACTGGCCCGTCAGCTGGCCATCACCCTGGAAAGCCCCATCTGGCCCCGGGTCCGCGAACCCGCCCCCTGGGATGCCGACGGCATGCCCGCCACCTCGGAGGTCCGCTGACATGCCCGAAATCCTCAAGCGCAACAAGGCCCTGTCCGTCAGCCCCCTCAAGGCCAGCCAGCCCCTGGGGGGTGCCCTGGCGTTCCTGGGCATGGATCGGACCATGCCCATGTTCCATGGCGCCCAGGGCTGTACCGCCTTTGCCAAGGTGTTTCTGGTGCGCCACTTCCGGGAACCCATCCCCCTGCAGACCACCGCCATGGATCAGGTGAGCGCGGTCATGGGCGCCGACGAGGCCCTGGTGGAAGGCCTGGCCACCATTTGCAACAAGTCCGCGCCGGCCCTGATCGGCATCGTCACCACCGGACTGTCGGAAACGGAAGGGGCCGACATCCATCGGGTGGTGCGGGAGTTCCGGATGCAGCATCCCGAGTTTGCCCAGGTGGCGGTGGTGCCGGTGAACACTCCGGATTATTGCGGCTCGGCGGAGACCGGCTTTGCCCTGGCGGTGACCGCCCTCATCGATACCCTGGTGCCCGAGGCGAAGGCGGCCGGGACGGTCCCCGGCAGTCGGCCCCGGCAGCTCAACGTGCTGGTCGGGTCAAGCCTGACCCCGGGCGACGTGGACCATCTCAAGGAGATCATCGAGGCGTTCGACCTGGAACCGGTGGTCCTGCCGGATCTGTCCGCCTCCCTGGATGGTCATCTGGACGAGGCCCGTCTGTCCGCCCTGACCACCGGCGGCACGCCCCTGTCCGCACTGGCTACGCTGGGGAATGCCCAGGCCACCCTGGTGGTGGGTGCCTCCATGGCGACGGCGGCGGACCTGCTCAAGGCCCGTACCGGCGTGCCGGATCTGCGTTTTGACGGCCTGATGGGCATGGATGCCACGGATGAACTGCTGCTGACCCTGTCCCGGCTCAGTGGCCGGCCGGTGCCGGCCCGGCTGCGCCGCCAGCGCGCCCGTCTGCAGGACGCCATGCTCGACACCCATTTCATGATGGGGCTGGCACGCATTGCCGTGGCCGGCGAAGCGGACCTGCTGGCGGGGTTTTCGGCCCTGCTGCGGGAAGTGGGCAGCGAGGTGGTGGCCGCCGCCGTGCCCGTCAAGGCGCCGGTACTGGATCGCCTTTCAGTACGCACCATCAAGATCGGCGACCTGGAAGACCTGGAGGCCATGGCCCGGGAGCAGGGAGCGGAACTGCTCATTGCCAATGCCCATGGGGTGGCCTCGGCCCAGCGGCTGGGCATCCCCCTGCTGCGGGCCGGGTTCCCCCAGTACGACTGGCTGGGCGGCTTCCAGCGGACCTGGATCGGTTATGGGGGTGCCCAGCAGGCCCTGTTTGATCTGGCCAACCTGCGGGTGGCGTCCCACCACGGCGTGACCCCCTACCGCTCCATCTACGACCGTTCCCCCGACACCGACCTTCCGGAGGGTCCTCGCCATGGGACTTCAGCGTCGCCTGCAGGTGGTTACGCCGCCTGTCACTGAGACCGCCGTCATGTCATCGCCAGCCCCGGTTCTGATTGCCTTTGCCAGTACGGACCTCAAGCGGGTGGACCAGCATTTCGGGTCCGCCCAGTGCCTGGCCATCTACCGCCTGGAAAGCGAGGGCAGTGCACTGGTGGAGGCCGTGCAGTTCGGCATGCAGGCCCGGGACGGCCATGAGGACAAGCTGATGGCCAAGTTCGATGCCTTGCAAGGCTGTGCCGCCGTGTACTGCGAAGCGGCGGGCGCCTCGGCGGTGAAGCAGCTCCTGGCCCTGGGGGTACAACCCCTGAAGGTGGCCCACGGGACCCGCATCGGTCCGCTGCTGGGCGAGCTTCAGGACGTGATTCGGGACGGTTGTCCGCCGCCCTGGCTGGCCAAGGCCATGCAGCAGGGACGTTCGGACCCGGACCGGTTTGACGCCATGGCCGCCGAGCCATGGGAAGAAGAAGCCTGATCCATCAACCTGTGGACATTTGGGGAAGACATCCATGAGCAACACCACCGCTGATCCCATTCTGGAAACTGATTTCATGAAGGAGATGGTTCGCCAGATGCGGGCCCTGGACACCTTCGGAACCCGGGATGGGCAATCCGACGAAGCGCTGCTGTCCCAATTCGTCATCACCCCGGAAAAGCGCAAGGAGATCCCCCTGGTCGCCGACATGGACCGGGCCACCCTGGCACGGGTGAATGCGTTCTACAACGCCGTCGCGGTGCTGATTGAGAAGGAATGCGGCCGCATGGCCACGGTCATGCTCAGCCTGAACGGGGAGGGTTTTGGCCGCGTGATCATCTCCGTGGGCAAGCTGCTGGTGGTGGACAAGACCCTGCGTGACGTCCATCGCTTCGGTTTCGACAGCCTGTCGAAGATGAAGACCGAGGCGGACAAGCTCCTGTCGGTGGCCCTGAACATCGTCGGCGATCACCCGGACGTGGCGGGGATGTAACAAGCAAGCCCTCATCCCCGGCCCTTCTCCCCCTGAGGGAGAAGGGAGACAAAAAACATACATAGAGAAGAGGCGACACCCATGACCCACATCACCGGCCTCACCCGGGGCGGGACCCCCTGGATACCGGCCTTCATCACCGAACTCAAGGAAGAAAACTGCATCGGCTGCGGCCGCTGCTACAAGGTCTGTACCCGCAACTGCTTTGAACTGGTGGAACGGGAAATCGACGATGACGACGACGATTTCGATGACGATGCCTCCATGGTCATGCGCCTGCTGGACGCCATGGACTGCATCGGCTGCCAGGCCTGCGCCAAGGTCTGTCCCAAGAACTGCCATACCCATGCCCCCGCCGCCCTGGCGAGCTGAACCCTAGAATCCCGGAGGACAGAAGCCATGTGGGACTATTCCGAAAAGGTCAAAGAGCACTTCTTCAACCCCCGCAACGCCGGCGCGGTCGAAGGGGCCAATGCCATCGGCGAGGTGGGTTCCCTGTCCTGCGGGGATGCCCTTCGCCTCACCCTGAAGGTGGACCCTGAGACCCAGGTGATCCTGGATGCCGGTTTCCAGACCTTCGGCTGCGGTTCCGCCATCGCCTCCAGCTCCGCCCTGACCGAACTCATCAAGGGCATGACCCTGGACGAGGCCCTGGAAGTGACCAACGAGGACATCGCCGACTTCCTGGACGGCCTGCCGCCGGAGAAGATGCACTGCTCCGTCATGGGACGGGAGGCCCTGGAAGCGGCCGTTGCCAACTATCGCGGCGAGGTCTGGAAGGATGACCACGAAGAAGGTGCCCTGGTCTGCAAGTGCTTTGCCGTGGATGCCGTCAAGGTGGAGCAGACCATCCGCGAGAACGGCCTGCGCACGGTCCAGGACGTGACCTTCTACACCAAGGCCGGCGGCGGTTGCAGTGCCTGCCACGAAGGCATTGAGGAGATCCTGGTGCGGGTGCTGGCAGAACGGGGCGAGGCTTTCGACCCGGAAAACCATGTCACCGCCCAGCCCGAGGCCCGCCGCGGCAACACGGTTCGCATCATGCCCAGGATGTCGGTGCGGGTCATGGCGATGGAGGAATGATCATGGAACCCATCTATCTGGACAACAACGCCACCACCCGGGTGGACCCTGCGGTGGTGGAGGCCATGCTGCCCTTCTTCACCGAGCAGTTCGGCAACCCGTCTTCCATCCACAGCTTCGGCAACCGGGTGGGGCACGCCATCAAGCAGGCCCGGGGCCAGGTGCAGACCCTGCTGGGGGCGGCGCACGATTCGGAGATCGTGTTCACCTCCTGCGGCACCGAGTCCGACTCCACCGCCATCCTCTCGGCGGTGAAGGCCCAGCCCCAGCGCCGGGAGATCATCACCACCGTGGTGGAACACCCGGCCATCCTCACCGTGTGCGAACAGCTGGAGAAGGAGGGTTACACCATCCATCGGTTGCCGGTGGATGGCAGGGGACGACTGGACCTGGACCACTACGCCGCCCTGCTGTCGGATCAGGTGGCCCTGGTGACGGTGATGTGGGCCAACAACGAGACCGGCACCCTGTTCCCGGTGGAGACCATGGCCCGGATGGCACGGGAAGCGGGTGTAATGTTTCACACCGACGCGGTGCAGGTGGTGGGCAAGCTGCCCATCGACCTGAAGTCCTCCGCCATCGACATGCTTTCCCTGTCCGGTCACAAGCTCCACGCCCCCAAGGGCATCGGCGTGCTCTACCTGCGCCGGGGCCTGCGCTTTCGGCCTTTGCTCAGGGGCGGCCATCAGGAACGGGGACGGCGGGCCGGCACCGAAAACAGCGCCGGCATCGTTGCCCTGGGCAAGGCCGCCGAGCTGGCCATGACCCACATGGAGCATGAAAACACTGAAGTCCGCGCCCTGCGGGACCATCTGCAGGCGGGCCTGGCGGCACGCATTCCCCATGCCCTGGTGATGGGGGACCAGGACAATCGGCTGCCCAACACCTTGAACATGGCCTTTGAGTACATTGAAGGGGAGTCCATCCTGTTGCTGCTGAATCAGGCGGGGATCGCCGCGTCCAGCGGCTCCGCCTGCACCTCCGGTTCCCTGGAACCCTCCCACGTCATGCGGGCCATGGGGATTCCCTACACCGCGGCCCATGGTTCGGTGCGGTTTTCCCTTTCCCGCTACAACACCCGGGCCGAGATCGACCGGGTGATCGACGTCATGCCGGACATCGTGGCCAGACTGCGCAAGATGTCCCCGTACTGGGGCGTGGACGGCCCGGTCACGGATCCGGAAAAGGCCTTTGCCCCCGCGTATGCTTGAACCGGAATGAGTTGACATCCTCCGGAAAGCCCCTCTCCCCCGTGGGAGAGGGTGGCGGCCGTCGTCATCTCGTTTCCTATACTCGGGTTGCTGATTGGAAAAAAGTACGCGCTTGGCGCGAAGCAACTTTGAGGGGGAAATGATGACGAAACCTATTGTGGCGGCCGTGGAACCGGTGGGCATCACCCTTGAAAAGGGCAAGAGGTATGACTTTTGTCGTTGCGGGCGTTCCAGGGATCAACCCTTCTGCGATGGGTCGCACCAGGGTACCGGTATCGAGCCGATCTCGTTCCAGCCCCGTGATGATGGTGAGAATTGGCTGTGCATGTGCAAGCAGTCGGGTGATCTTCCCTACTGCGACGGCAGCCATGGGAAGGTGCCGGAAAGCGCGATTGGACAGGAATTCGACGGCGTGGGCGGTGAGGTGGAAGATACCGAAGATGACGCTGCTCCCGCGCCGCGCAACACCAAGACCGAACCCCATGTGGAATTCATCCATGCTCTCGCCCGAGGTGGACTGGAAGAGGTTGGGGCCATGGGTCCCACGGTTGCAATGGGCGTGCCGCGCGATCGTATACCATCCTGGGACGATATCCAGATCCTCACCGCGCAGTTCGCGCGTCGGCCGCTGACCGGCGACGTGGATGTGGCCAGCGAACTGGTGATCGGCCCGGAGGCCCGTCGTCCCCTGCGTCTGGAGATGCCCCTGCTGGTCACGGACATGAGCTTTGGTTCGTTGTCCCGGGAGGCCAAGATCGCGCTGGCGCGGGGCGCCGAACGGGCCGGCACCGGCATCTGTTCCGGGGAAGGCGGGATGCTGCCGGAAGAGCAGGCCGAGAACTCGCGCTACCTCTTTGAACTGGGACCGGCCCGCTACGGCTACTCCGAGGCATTGTTGGAAAAGGTGCAGGCGTTCCATTTCAAGGGTGGTCAGGGTGCGAAAACCGGTGTCGGCGGCGTGCTTCCCGGTGCCAAGGTCTCGAAAGAGATCGCCGAGGTGCGAGGTATTGAGGTTGGTCGGGATTCGTTATCTCCTCCGGTGATCCCGGACCTTGAAACACCCGCCGATTTCAGGCGCTTTGCGGATTCGATCCGCGAGCGAACCGGCGGAATTCCGGTCGGCTTCAAGCTTTCCGCAAACCACATCGAGCGGGATCTGGGTTTTGCCCTGGAGGCGGGTGCCGATTACGTGATCCTGGATGGTCGTGGTGGTGGAACCGGCGCCGCGCCGGCCCTGCTCAGGGATCATATCGGCGTGCCGACCATTCCGGCGCTGGCACGGGCGCGGCGTTACCTGAACACGCGCGGTGCGAGCGGACGAGTCACACTGATCATCACTGGAGGGCTGCGCACGCCGGCGGACTTCGTCAAGGCCCTGGCGTTGGGTGCCGATGGCATTGCATTGGGCAACAGTGCGATTCAGGCGGTGGGCTGTGTCGGCGCGCGCATCTGCCACACCAACCGATGCCCGACGGGCATCGCAACCCAGGATCCGGAGTTGCGTCAGCGACTGGACCCGGAACAGGGGGGCGTCGGGCTTGCCCGCTTCCTGCTGGCCTCCGTGCAGCTGATGCAGGTGCTGGCGCGTGCGGCCGGCAGGGCACGCTTGGCGGATCTTGGGCAGGACGACCTGACCACCTTCAATCGTGATCTGGTAGAGATGGCCAACTTGCCCTACGCCGGAGGGCCCGATTACGGGTGAGTCGCGTCTCGCGCCCGTTGGATGAAGTTCCGTGAAAAGCGCCGCGGAACCCGTTTTTAGGAATTTACCTGTGCTGGATCAGGAACTCGGCACTTGTCGTAGTGTAACGTTTGCAGCGTCATACGTGACCGCGTTGAGTCAGCGCGCTATTTCCAGTAAGACTTATTTAGAGGAAATTCAAATGGTTGATGAAACGAAAGGTTCGCTCTCGGGGCTCAGCGAAGATGAAGCCATGGAGTTTCATGGTGTCTTCATGACCAGCATGATGGGTTTTCTGGCGGTTGCCGCCGTTGCCCACGTTCTGGCCTGGATGTGGCGTCCCTGGGGTGTGGCTTGGTAAGACTTGTCGCCTGCAAGGGCGAATCAAGTCTCAAGCCGTGCCTTAAGTGAAGCAGTAGTAGCAGTTTCTTTCCGATATAGGAGATTTCAATATGTGGCGTACTTGGCTGCTGTTCGATCCTCGCAGAGCGTTGGTTGCCCTGTTCACTTTCCTGGCCGTGCTGGCTCTTCTGATTCACTTCATCCTGCTGAGCACCGAGCGCTTCAACTGGATGCACAGCGCCTCTCTGGTTGACAAGACCGAGCAGGTCGTGGCGCAGGCGTAAGCCGGCAAAT
The DNA here is from genome assembly GCF_022227765.1 of Ectothiorhodospira shaposhnikovii. Taxonomy (GTDB): domain Bacteria; phylum Pseudomonadota; class Gammaproteobacteria; order Ectothiorhodospirales; family Ectothiorhodospiraceae; genus Ectothiorhodospira. Next base: position 89,434 of record NZ_JAJMLZ010000011.1, read on the forward strand.
CAAGCCTTGGCTTGAAAGCGTCTGATGCCCACGCATCCCGGGCGGGATGGCAGTTAATCTGCGTCCCGCCCGGCATCAGGGCCCGTCCGGCGATAAAAAAGCTTTTACCACTCGGTGGTAAAGGCTTTTTTTTGCGTTCCGGAAAAAATAAAGAATAAAGTCGAGCGGCTAGATGATGACCGAGAATGATCCACCAATACCCGATACTCACCGCTTCAGCGAGGCGGAGCGCATAGCCATCTATCGCAATATCCTCTGTCGAAGGGACGTGCGGGGGCAGTTCCTCTCCACCCCGATACCCGACGACATGTTGGCACGCATCCTCACCGCCGCCCACTTCGCCCCTTCGGTGGGTTTCATGCAGCCCTGGAGTTTCGTGGTGGTCAAGGATCCGGACGTGAAGCGCAGGGTCCACGAGGCCTTCAGCCTCGCCAACGAAGAAGCAGCGGAGATGTTCGAGGGCGAACGTCGGCAAATCTACCGCAGCCTGCGACTGGAAGGCATCCTGGACGCCCCCGTCAACCTGTGCATCACCTGCGACCGGGATCGCGCCGGCCCCGTCGTGATCGGCCGTACCCACGATCATCGCATGGATCTCTACAGCGTCGTCTGTGCAGTACAGAACCTGTGGCTGGCCGCTCGCAGTGAAGGGTTGGGCGTGGGCTGGGTGAGCATTTTCCGGCCCGAGGACATCAATCGGGTGCTTAATCTACCCGAGGATATCGTCCCCGTGGCCTATCTCTGCATTGGTCGCGTCAATCAGTTCCACGACCGACCGGAACTGGAAACCGCCGGCTGGCGTCCCAGACTACCGCTGGAGCAACTGATCCACATGAATAGCTGGGGCCACGCGCCCGCCGATGACGACCCACTGGTGAAGGCTGTCCAGGCCTGCCAGAGCAAGGCCGCTCAATCGGATCTTCCTCTTTGAGCAGAGACACTGACCCATCTCGATAATGGGATTCTCGTGTGCTCGATTTACGATCCTTGTAGAAGGGGATAAAGCGAAAAAGTTATAGTGATGCTCCTGGGGTCTGGTCGATGGCGCGGGTGAAGTCCGGCACTGGCGCGTTGCCAGCGTTTCTCCGGAACCCGCAATGTGTGCCATAACCCGGCATCAAAGAGGATTCATCCTCATGTCTTGTCTGCTGGCATTGCAGAGACTCGCATTCAGGCGCACTGTATTTGCGGTAGCGTGCTTATTGATTTTCGGTTTTATTTTTAATGCTGCCTTGGGGTACGTTCTGGCAAGTCATGCAGATCCACCGCGCGTGGAGACTCCCCCGGTTGCCGTTATCGTCGGCAATAATGCCCCTGAGTCTTCGAGACTCCGTATTGCGGTCTTTACCCCAACCACGGCGGATAATACCTATTGGCCAGAGATCCATGCGGTGCTACACGCCGTCGCCGCTGATCTTGAGATCGACCTTGAGATTCATGAGTTTAGTGTTCTGGATCGCTTTGCGACAGTGTCGGCTGGAGTGAGGCGGCTGACGACAGAGCCTCTGCCGGATGCGGCCATCTTCTCGGTTGAGTTTGGACAGGCGAGCCGGTTGATGAGGGCAGCCGAGAAAATGGGAATCCCCTTTTTCCTGAACGGCCCGCTTTTTCCTGAAGAACTGGCAGAAATAGGGAAAAGGCCTGGCCGGGACTATACGTACTGGGCTGGTTATTTCCATGAAGACGAAGAGCGGAAAGGCTATCTCCTGGCGCAGGAACTGATCGCCGCCGCCCGGGAGGCAAATGCAGGGAAGGCTGACACGATTCAGGTGGCGGGCATCAATGGGTCCAGGTCCTGGTACGGATCCATTCAGCGTGAAGCCGGGCTGCGCCGAGCAGTGGACGAACATCCGGATGTCCGGTTGGTGCAGATGGTCTACACCCAATGGTCTCCGGAGGAGGGACGCAGGATGGCCAGCCGGATCCTGCGCCGCTATCCCGAGATTTCTGTGCTGTGGGCAGCCAGTGACCAGTTGGCGATCGGTGCTGCTGAAGCAATCGATCATCATCCGGCCGATGACGGTCCGGTTGTGCTGACCGGCGGACTGGATCTATCACATGCTGGCATTGATGCCGTGCTGAAGGGCGAACTGGTGGCAACCGTCGCCTGCACCAGCTTGCTGTGGGCTCAGGTGATGATCGATTTGCACGACCACCTGCGGGGGCTTGATCCTGTCAGCGACTCAAGCTCTGCGCTGCTATCTGAGCCGATGGTTGCCGTCCGCGCCACGGCGGAGGACATTCGCGCCTGGATACGCAGTTTCGGTTCGATCGACTTTCGTCGATATTCCCGTTTCCATCACGGCAAAGATGTACCCCGCCTTTGTGAGACCAAGGGAGATGGTTAGATCATGCCAACGGCCTGGACAAGAACGAGGCACCTTGGGTTCATCGTCCTGGTGAGCATCGTTGTAACATTGCTCATCCTGCTGTTTCAGGCCTACGTTTTCTATCAGCAGGGAGTAAAGGATCGTGATCAGGCCTTGCAGTCGGTAGAGAAAGGCTATCTCGACCCCACGGCCGCCGCAGTTTTTTTCTTCGAACAGCAGCAGTTGAACCTGATTGCCGGGGGATTGGTCCGGCTGCCGTACATCGATGCGGTATCCGTCTACGAATATGTCCTGGGGGAGTACCAGCCGCTTCTGAGGACGACGGAAGACCCTGGCGATCTCGAGTCGTTTGATTTCGTGTTGTTGTATGACCATGAAGGGGATCAGCGTCATATTGGAAAACTGACGGTCTATTCCGACCTTCACCACCTGCGGGCACAGGTATTGGAAAATCTGAGTCGTACGGCCGGGTTCAATCTCTTGATTCTCCTGGTGATGGCGGTATGCGTGTGGTGGCTCACCAAGCGCGCCTTTTACCTGGCCTCGATCAAACGCCAGCTTGAGGACAATACGCGACTTCTGAGCATCGCCGCGTCGGTTGCGAAAGTCGGTGGCTGGGTGGTTGATCTGGAAACCGATAGGGTGTACTGGTCGAATGAGGTTTGCCGTATCCACGATATGCCGCTCGGTTCGACGGTTTCGGTCAGGGAAGGCATCAGGTATTACGCCCCCGAGTACCGTGAGCGCATTGCCGAACTGTTTGAGGCGTGCGCCCGGAACGGGATGCCATATGACGAGGAGCTTGAGATCCTGAGCGCCTCCGGGAAGCGCGTCTGGGTGCGTACGGTAGCGCAGCCGATACATGATGATAATGGGTGCATTGTCCGTGTGGCGGGCGCCTTTCAGGAAGTGACGCAACGGCGCCAGGCGGAGCAACGACTACAGGAGTCTGAGGCCATGCTGCGCGCGGTCACCGAAGCCTCGCCGGACCCTATCTTCATGTCCGACGACAGAGGCAAGCTGGTGTACTGCAACCCGGCGTTCAAAACCACTCTTGGGCTCTCGCCGGAGGCCTTGATCGGGCGGACCGTTCACGAGGTCATCGCGCCCGAGCGTCACCGTGAAGCAATCGCTCGCGGCGATGCAGCATGTGTCCTGGCAGATTCCAGTCCCATGTTCAGGACCCTCACGGAGCTTGAGCCCTTGCATGGTGACGGGCACGAAGTGCAGATGGAACTGTCCACGTCGGCGCTACAGATCGATGGCCGGTGGCACGCAGTGGGGGTGATGCGTGACATCACCAGGCGCAAGCAGTTCGAACAGGTTCTCTCCACTCTCAATCGCGACCTGGCCCGGCTGGGGGGAGACGAGTTTTTCGGCCACGCCTGCCGCCTGCTGTGCGAGGCGCTGGGCACCGACATCGCCTTTGTGGGCCTACTGGAGGCGGAACAGCACCGGTTGGAGGCGTTTGCCGGCTGGAGCGATGGCCATTTGCTCACGCCCTTCCACGACGACCTGGCGGGGACGCTCTGTGCGAATATCATCGAAGAAGGGGCCGTCTGCTATCCGGAAGACAGCCTGTCCCTGTTCCCCGATGACCCTCTGCTCAAGGAGATCGGCGTCGAGGCGTGCGTCGGCCACAAACTGATCGACAAGCAGGATCGAACCCTGGGGGTCCTGCTCACGTTGGGCCGGCAGCCGCTGACGGAGCAAGTGCGCGGCCTGGCTCTGCCCTTGCTGGGGTTATTCGTCGATCGTGTGGCCTCCGAGATCCAGCGTACCGCGGCGGAGAAACAGTTGAGGCAGGCCGCCAACGTATTCCATTACGCTAACGAGGGGATCCTGATCACGACCCCACAGGGCGACATCATCGACGTCAATGCCGCCTTCACCCGCATCACCGGTTACGGGCGGCATGAAGTGTTGGGACAGAATCCACGCTTGCTCAAGTCCGGCAAGCAAGGTAGAGCCTTCTACGCCGAGATGTGGCGGGCCCTGCAGGACGAGGGCAGTTGGACCGGCGAGATCTGGAACCGTCACAAAGACGGCGACTCCTATGCCGAGATGCTGACCATCAGCGCGGTGCGCGATGCCGACGGCACCATACAGCGCTACGTCGGGCTGTTTTCCGACATCACGCAGCTCAAGGAGCAGCAGCGGCAACTGGAGTACATGGCTCACTTCGACGCGCTCACCGGTCTACCCAACCGGGTCTTGCTGGCGGACCGTCTGCAGCAGGGGATGGCTCTGATGGCACGGCGTCGACAGCAGCTGGCGCTGGTCTATATCGACCTGGACCGCTTCAAGAGGGTCAATGATGACTACGGCCATGATGTGGGGGATCGTTTGCTCGTCGCCTTGGCCGCAAAGCTGAAGGCTTCCCTGCGTGATGGAGATACTCTGGCCCGTTTGGGGGGGGGCGAGTTCGTTGCCGTATTGCTGGATCTGCCCGATGTCGAGTCCGCAACCCCGCTGCTGCGACGCTTGCTCGACGCCGCCTCCTGCCCGGTGAGTGATGGGGAACACAGCCTGCAGGTCTGTGCCAGCCTGGGGGTCAGTCTCTATCCCCAGACCGAACCGATTGATGCCGACCAGCTACTGCGCCAGGCGGATCAGGCCATGTACCAGGCCAAGCTCGCCGGCGGGAATCGTTACCACCTGTTCGATCTGGAACATGATCGCTACCAACGCGATCGGCACGAGGCGCTGGAAGCGATTCGCCAGGGATTGGATAACAATGAGTTCGTGCTCTTCTATCAGCCCAAGGTGGCCATGGAGAGTGGCGTTTTGATGGGTGCCGAGGCCCTGATCCGCTGGCAGCACCCGGAGCGGGGCCTGCTACCGCCCGGCGAGTTCCTGCCGCAGCTGGCGGGCCACCCGTTGATGGTGGGCCTGGGCGACTGGGTGATCGATGCGGCGCTGGCGCAGATCAGTCAATGGCGTGAGCGGGGACATTCCCTGGCGGTCAGCGTCAATGTGGATGCGCTGCAGCTAACCCAATCCGACTT
>NZ_JAJMLZ010000012.1 GCF_022227765.1 Ectothiorhodospira shaposhnikovii
CAGCTTGTGACGAGCCCATCAATTCCGACTCCACATCTGAGCGTCATCCAGTTACTGAACATCCTGTCTGAGTACAACCCTCGCGCTGGAAAGGTCGCTGGAGACCGACCTGCAATTAGAATCTTAAATCCTGAAGAGGGTGACGATAGGGTTCCGTTGAAGTTTCCGAAGAACGCCGGGAAGCATTGCTCAAGAAGCTGTTCACGCCCAACACCTGGGCTATCTATCTCCCAGGTGGCAGAGGAAGAAGGGATCAGCGCGGCCACTCTGTATCTCTGGCGTAAAAATGCCTGTGATGATGGCCAGCACTGCCTGAGAATGGGGCGATCAGGGAGGGCAAGATGCCCGAAGCTGGGAGGACAAGCCGCACCAGTTGCGGCAGAAAGACCGTGACACCCGCTGGACCAAGAAGCACAAAAGGACCTTTTACGGCTACAAGAACCAAAATCTAATGGTTTTAGAGATTATCACTGGTCGACAGAATAGCCTCTTCCCAAGCGGCAAAAACTGAATCCGGATTAAATAACGGTAAGTCTATAAACGCATTTTCTGCGAACGTCTGTCGCTTTGCTGGATTCGATAAAAGATCTGAGAGAGCAGCAGACAACCCCCTTGCATTTAGAGGCTCTACTAATAGTCCATTCACTTCATGACGTACTAGTTCGGAGGGTCCAACTATATCGAAACTTATCACCGGCGTTCCAAGTGAAAACGACTCAATCACAACGAGACCAAAGCCTTCGAAACGTGAGGACAAGACAAAAATCTGTGCGGATGCATAGTCTGCAACAACATCGTATACAATCGATGCCAATGATTTGATATTTTTTTACCGTAAACTGCCCGCCAATATCGATCAAACTCAGATTGCTCTGATGCACTAATCTGGTTAAACCTACCGCTCAATACTTGAAAAAGGTCAGAAACTACAAGTCGTACCTACAACCCCTCCTTTGCAGCCCACAACCTATTCAAAACTATAATTAAAAGCACTGATATCATGAGCGTAAAGCTGCTGCACAATATCGATCATCCCGGGATTCAAGTATGCATTCCGAAAGTCGTACCTGCTATCTTGTGTGACATTCGACCTAGGAAGCTTTAATGAGCGGCCCAGCTTATTCTCTACTGCCTTTATATCGACTTCAAGATCCTCCATCTTTCCCAAGTAGTCTACAATGACTTCCTGCGTGCACTCAGGCTCACAAACAAAACGGGTCTGCGGCTGAAACACGTAATCTGCCTTATGCAAATCCTGATAAACGAGCCACTCCTGCAGAAAGCGCTCAAAGGTCGAAAATTCGGGTATTTGATATCGTTCAGGATGGGCTATACCCATTGAGTCTGTACGACCAACCTTCGCGAAACGATAGGCAGAAAGCAATCTGTCCCAAGGATTTCTTACCACAGAAAAAACAAATGAACGACTGTACAACCTCGGAAACCTTGACCTAATCTCTACTGCGGTGTAATGCCCGATGGTACGCCCATAGAGCGCTTTGTTGATGCTGGTCCCGGCTGCCTTTGGGACATGCACAAAAACAACTTTCTCACGACTCCAGTAAGGATAGCGTCGATATAAATTTAAATTTTTACGTAAATACCCCATCATGTGCATAAGTCAACCTTTTTTATCTGAAGGGCACCTCGAAAGATTAACCCACCGGAGCATCACAATGGCGAGCCTCCCACCCTGATGTATTTTCTCCATCTAATCCGGATTCCGTGACCTAAGACGCAGTTAAGCCCTGCTGTAGAAACCGAATGATGCAATTTTAATCGCATGGTGAACTGGCAAGACTTTTGATTAGGCTTACCAAGGTTCATGACGTGACTCGCAAGAGCCGTGCATGATCAAGTTGTGAAGATCATTCTTCTCACTAGTGCCGGAGGCAGGATTGTCTTGTAAAACTTGGGACAAGAACTCAAGTAGGCAGTCTATCTGTAATGAGTGACGGCACAGACATAATGATTCATGCATTTCCAGTATGCATAGAAAATAATATGGCGCTCCTGAGGACCTCATTGTCTTTTCATTGAATCTGCTGCTGATCATCTGTCTCGTCTTCCCCTTCCATATCTGGAAGTTTTTTATAAGGTGCGATTTTTAGAAACTCCCGAGTGCAAGCCTTTATTGGGTCCGATTGCAACACTCTCAATGCCCAGCCTTTTAAACACATAATATCTCAGGATCATGTTCCAGATCAGGAGTGTCATAGCAGTGGAAATTGCCGCACCATTTAGGCCGAATGGAGGGATCAGCACAAGATTCATAACAACATTACATACAGCTGCAATCGCTACGCCTCGTACCGTATCTCGCTCGTGCCCAGTCATGTTCAGCAGCATACCCACTGAACCCATGGCAGCATTAATAAGCTGTCCGATAGCCAGGATACCGAGTGCTAAAACACCAAGGCGATACTCAACCCCAAAAAGCAACTCTAGCAATGGCCCGCCAAACACTACCATCACGAGGACCGGGGGAAGAGCGAGTAATAGAATAATGCGCGCGCTCCTTGTAACCAATCGTTGTAGCCGCGCCAAGTCATTCTGCGCGTACAAGCGGGCAAAATGTGGTTGCAGTACTTGATTCATGGCGTCCAGGCCGAACACAACCAATGTAGCCACCTGGAGGACAATGCGGTAAACACCGACCTCTTCGTCGGTTCGAATCGTGCCCAGCATGATTATGTCGGTATGGGAATTAATAAGGTGCAGTCCCGCAAGCATAGCGAGCGGCACAGCAGCACGGCGCCAATAAGCCGATTCATACTGGGGCTGCGGGTTTGCACGTAGCGCTCTCGGTCTAGCGCGTAGGAGCAATACAACTCCTACCAAAAAAGCCGCTAACGCCGCTAATCCGTGCAAACCCATTACGCTGGCCGGCGTCAATACCTCTGCGTTCCACCACCACACGACCGCCAGAAGCATGGCGAGGAGAAGCCCGGGGCGCAGTATGCTCTCCGGCAGTTGTCCCAGGACAACACGACGCAGCCCCCTGAGTGCCGCCCCGCGCACATTCCCCAGCGCGATTAATGGCACCAGCGCAAACCCTACTACCAAGGTCTGCCAGCGTTGATCACCTAGCCATTCGCTGCCCAGCCAGAATGCCATTCCCCCGAGCGTCACCACTACTACAGAAAAAAGGGTTACGAAGAGGTTGCTCCATCGCCAGAGGCCCCGCATGAGTCCCCAGTTGACGTTCGCTTGGGCCTTGGCGGTTTCTCGCACGACAAGCTGCGGCAACCCGACCTGTGCGGGGATGGCTAGCAGCATGATTAGCGATAGAACGAACGCATAAACACCGTAGCCTTCCGCACCTAGAGTCCTGGCCAGCACGATAGCTGTAACGAAAGCTAAGGCTACACTGGCAAGCTTGACGACCATGCTCCCTGCGCCGCCTCGGATCAGTTGCTGCCGCAACGTTGCCGTCACATATTTACGGTCGTCCAAGCAGTTCTCAGTCACGGTATGAGCGTCAAAGATGAGGGCAACACAACAGGCTACTCGCTGAGACTGTAATGGCGCATCTCGATGAAACGGTTCATCACGTAATGGGTGAGGATGCGGAACGCGGCGGAGAAGAGCATGAGGGCGAAGATGGCGCCGCCCAGGGCCATGAGAAAGCCCTGGGTGCTGGTGAAGCGCAGGCCTTCGTAAAGACTGGAGAGGATAGCGTTGGTGTACACCACCTCGGGATTACCGAGCACGGCCAGGAAGGGCATGATGGACGCCACGCCGGCGGTTTCCAGCAGGGCCATGAGGATGACCATGGCCAGCACGAGGCTGCCCCGGCGGCGTTCTCGGGGGGTGAGCAGGGCCAGGGCCTTGGAGAACACTGTGATCAAGGTGTGGGGTCCGGGTTCATGTGGGCGGCTGTTGTGGGGGCTTTCAGGCACGCTACCGCCATCCCCGTGCACCCTTGAGTGCAAGGAGTTACCTGCCCCGTGGGCGTTTGCAAGCCCTGTGGTGCGGGTCGGCGGCTGTCATGCAGCCCGTATCTTTCATCATCGGGGGGAACTGCGAGGTAATTTCCCGGCGCATAGCTCCATCACGGGGTTGATCACGCACTCGTCCAAGCGCTGTCTTGCCGGAGCCATTCTCCCCAATACAAAGTGGCAGCCGTGGACCGAGAGGCACTGCGCAGTGCCCCCACACGCGGTAATTTTCGAGGATGACCTGGCGGAGTTTCACTTGGTGGGCTGACAGGATTCTGATGCTTCGTTGGAGTCGCGAGCCTTGAGCATATACATGGGAATGGGGATGGGGGGGATACCCATACGGGCACACGTGCCTTGTACGTATTCCCGCCAGTAAGGCCAGATGTGATAGCCCACGTTGTAGCGCGAAAATTCTTCAAGCGCGGGTTGCAGCGTTTCGTCTTCGATGCCGTCACGGATGTCGTATTCGGCGCAGAAATCCGCCGTGATCTCCAGGTACACGTCCTCTTCATCCACTGGGGCAGTTTCCGTCACACTGGCATTGTTCACAAGACGGACACCGGCCTGGAAGTGGCACATGGCTATGCGGCGCGGGATCGCTTTCGTCTGCTCCTCAAAGCCCAGGATATCGATCCTGGCGCCCGGCTTGCCACGGAACTGGGGTGTGAGATCCAGTTCATCATCAAGATACGGCGGAAGAACGCCCTCCTTGCAGCGGATGTGGCCGCCGCGCAGGTGAACCGCGCGGATACTCAAGGCCTTGGTGGCGATCTCGATGAGTGAGCGATCCATGCTTCAGGCTGCGGTCTTCCAGCAATCCATGGGATGGAGCACGTTGCCGGTTTCCGTGTAGCGGATCCTGGGGTGCCCACAGGTGAATTTTTCAACGGGCCTGAATTCCCAGCCGTCCGCCTCGGCGCCATTCAGGGAGAAATCAGGGCTTTTGCCCAGGGCGAAGCAGATATCCGCCAGGGTGCGCAGGGTCATGTTGCGGGATCCACTCAGGATCTGGGAGATGTAGCCTCTGGTGGTGCCCATGCGGGCTGCCAGGTCGGCCTTGTTGACTCCAGCCTCTTCCATTTCCTGCCAGAGTGCCTCCGTGACTTGGGTAATGAGCCGTTCCTGGGCTACTAGCCGGGCGTTTTCCGGGCTTTCGGCAGCCCAACGGTCCAGAAAATCGGTCATGTCTGTGACTCCTCAATCTTTCGCCAGTTCTCGATCACGCGATGCGTGTCCTTTTGAGCGAGCTTTTGTCCCTTCTTGAAAGCGAAGTGACTGACGTAAAACACCCCACCATGGCGATTTGAGTACCATCCATAGGCCCGGATCTTGTCCACCTTGATGGCATAGAAGTTCTTCCCATTGGGTAAGTCGCCTTCGGTATTCCAGTAATCCGGCGACCTTAGCCTGCCTGTGTCGGCCAATTGCCTGCGGCGGTTATAAAAGCGCGCGAGCCAGCTGGCATGCTTGCCGGCCTGGATTGACGAGAGGGCCTCCTGCAGACTCGGCGGCATCCAGGCCTCAGCACCGCTCCCCGGCGGCGGTTGTTCGCAGTAGCGAATGGTCAGCTTGGCACCTTGGTACTCTTCCATGGAGTTTACCAATAAGTAAACAAATGTCCAGGCTTGCGTGCAGGAGTCCGGTCAGAGGCTAGAAGGGGTAACAAGCCCGTGCTTGGGAGATAGTGCCCGCCGCCTTCCCGGGCAAAAGGCACGCTCCCACAAGGACCAGCCCCCGGACAGGACACCTCGAGCGCCCGTGCCGATGTCCGGGAAAGCAGAAAGGGACTCATTCCGCTACCAAATCTGCCCTTCCGTCCTTCAGACCCTTGATCTCGCCTCGCAGGGCGAATGCTTCGATTTGTTCCGATTGTCCTGCGGTCAGCTCAGGAAGCTCTTTGCCCACGGGCTCGTTGGCACTCTGGATGGCCATGAGGCACGCGACGATCGCCCACTCCGTAGGGCACATGCCTCCATTTGCTCCTGACTCTGTATGAAGCCTGGCTGCCACGGCGCTGCTGTCGCAGCGATTCGCTGGCAAGGCCAGCTCCACGAGGGTGAGACTTTTCAGCGCCCTGGCTTGCGTGGTTGTACGGCCTTGTCCGACTCTGTTTTCAAGTCGCTGCCCAACTCTTTTTTCAACACCTCAATCTCCCGCTGAATCGCCTCGCATTCCTTTTGCTTGCGCGCCAGGAAGGCGCGGGTGATGTGCAGCTTTTCCGTGAGGCCCTTGGGGGTGAGCAGGTAGGCGTAGGCGCGTTTGTTCTGGCTGTTGCGGAAGTTTTCGGCCTTCACCAGGCCCTTGTCGATGAGGGCGCGCAGGCTGTAGTGGGTGGCGCCCAGGCTCACGCCCAGCGCTTGTGCCAGTTCCCGCTGGGTGAGCTGGGGGTTGTCGGCCAGCAGACGCAGGAGCCGCAGGCGAATGGTATCGCTGTGGGTGTCCAAGGTGGAGCTTGGCGGGCTGGGTATTTGATGGCTTGAGGGGCTGCAGGCATGCTGCCGCCATCTTCGTGCATGTTTGGGGGATGCATGAAGGAAGCGGGTCCGGTCCCTGGGGATTCAGGGGTGGTCGCTCGACCGCGGGTGCGGTTTTGGTTGTTCAGGGTTTGAACGGTACTGTTTTTTTTGGGGGGTTTCAAGGGGGAATTTGGGGGTGGGCCTTGAGGGGTTCATCATGGCCGGTATTTCTGAATGGCGTGGCCGGGGTGCGGTGGCCCGGTAGCCGATGAACAGGATATCGTGGCGCTTGTCCCCGAGCATTCGTTTATGGGGCTGTTGGGTGCTCTAAGTGGGGGCTGTCATAACAATTCTGGTTGGTCATGTCGGAGAACATCTTCGGCAATAGGGCCGAAAAATTGTCGTGTCATGCTGAAAAAGGATTTGAGTTTTCCAGAAACAGGGGAAAGATCCACTTTCGCCAGGCTGTGCAGATCCATTTCGTTATCCAGGTGTTCGTTAAACAATTCGCTCAGCTCATCCCACCACTGTTTGCGTTCGCTCTGCAAAAATTGGCTGTTGAGATTCAGAACATCGATGGTGTACTGGGCCCGCTCGCTGTCCCACTCATTCAGATTTTCTTTGGGCACAATGCGTCCATCTGAAAGGTAAGAGAAGAATCTGGAACAATCGGGCTGATGGGGTGAGACAAATCTTTGTATATCCACAGCACCTTGTTTACCCGGTGCGTGCCCCCCGAAAAGATCAGTTGGCACACCGGCTGCCTGCTGGCGGCCTTTTAGAACCCCGATACGCTGTGCATCTATGGCACTGGCCGCGAGATTACTGTAATCAAAAGTCCGTCCCGGGTTCTGGCTTTTGTTCTCAACATGCTCGATGTGAAAGCCGATACCATAGGCGTTCGCGTCTAATTCGCTATAACAGCACAGATGGTATTGCTCATCCAGCAGATATTTCATCACTTCCGGTTTGTGATTGAAGCGACTCCATCGGCTTGTGGCTTGTGTAGTGGTTTTTGGAGGCGTTTGGTTTGCCTGATTCAGATGATAACCACCATTTCCCTGTTTTTTTATTTCCCTCATCTCTGAAGTGCCTTCTGCCTTTCAATACTGCGCTGCAGGCGCTGCAGTTGGGCGTGTTTTTCACCCAGAATCTCTTCCAGGTGAGATCTCAAGGCTTTTGCTTCACTACTTTCATAAAGCCCTTGATCCACCAATTCGGTCAGGCGCTGAAGGTCTTTTTTCTCGGCAACCGGTGGCTGTGGATCCACCAACATCACACCCTGTAGCACGGTATTGCTCGGTTCACCATAGGTTCTGGCCAGCGGTCGCTCTGCTGTCGCGCCACCCGCGGTATCACTTTGGATAACACGGATATTTTCCCGCCGAATGGTACTCAATACCTGGGGGCTATGTGTGGTTACAACAAACTGGATATGGGGAAACGCCTCGCGCAGGGTTTGAATGACTGTTTGTTGCCACTCCGGATGCAGGTGCATGTCCACTTCGTCAATCAAGGCGATACCTTGTGTCTCCTGCTGTGCCCTTGCGCCCATTTGGGGGTTGAGTTTTGCGCAACGCCACGCCATGTCGGCGACCAGAGAGACCATGGCACGTACACCGTCGCTGAGTTGCGAAACGGGTAACACGCCCATATCCGGGTGGGTCATGGCCAACTCTTCATGTTGAACACTATAGTGAAAGCCACTCCAACCCTCGTTTTTCAGCACTTTATCCACCGTGTTCCGGATGCCTTCAATCTGGTCCGGCAGTGTGTAGTTTTCGTAGGCATCCATGCTTTTCTGTTGCAATACGGCCAGTGTGGCTTTTGTCATCCACTGTTGAACCTGGGTAAAACTGGATGCGGAGCTAAAACAGTCTTCGTAACCCATGGTGCGGCTGGTGCTGAGCACTGCTTTACGGCTGATGTTTTTGTGAGCATTCCACAGACGACCGGAGCTGTAGTACGCCAATAGTGGTAAGTCGACCGGCTCCAGTCCGCGCACACGGTCCATGAGCGCTTTACCCATGTTTGTCAGCTCGGCGGCACCTTTAACCGTCGTTCGCCCTTTAGCTCCCAGCTCACGGACTACGGGGGCATTCAAGCAGTCCAGGGTTGCTTCAATACGAACCGGGAAAACTTGCTCATTATCCGAGCGGCCTTGAAGACGCTGGTATCTGGCATCACGGTATTCGATGGACTTGGATTTACCCAAATCAAAAGCTCCAACAAACGTGCCCAGTGCCACCGTGGCTGCATCCAGCACGCTGGTTTTTCCCTGGCCATTCCTGGCAGCCAAAACAGTCAGTTCTGGATGAAAAGTAACCTCCAGGCTTTTAAAGCGCCGGAAATTAGTCAGTGTCAGCGTGTCGAGCTTCATTTGCCTGGCTCCTCAGGGAGCGGTCTTCGATGGAGTCCGGGCTTTTCGGCAAAATAACTGCTCCCCGTGGGAGCGGGCCTGCCATCAAGCCGTCCTGGCGAAGCCCCGCCCATGCCAAGGCCATTTTCGTCTGCCACTTCGGAAGATTGCCTTCGATAATCTCGCATGTGCGAATGTCTACCGTCGCTTTTTGCTGCCCATGGTAGACGTGAAGGCAGGGACTGCCAACTGACCTGCCATCGGGAACCGGAGAACTCGCCTCCTGCCGGCGATGCGCTGCGATAGTAGCGCCCTGGCGATGCTTTATGCCCGCAGCCTTCGCGGGCGAGGCCCGCACCCAGCCTTGGTGTCACACGGCTGGCTCCCAGGGGGGGCTATGGAGCGTGCGTAATGGCGTCGATGGGGACAGTGACGGGGCTGTGCTGGCCCAGGAGGGTCATCATCACGGTGACGCGGTCCTTGGCGCAGGTGGAGATGATGCCAGTGTGGCCGGCCAGGGGGCCGTCGGTGAGGCGGACGGTGTCGCCGGGCCTGAAAAGGCTGGCGGCGGTGTCCGGGTCCAGGTGCTGCAGGGTCTGTTCCAGGGTGTGGAGTTCCTGGAGCAGACGGGGGGCGATGGTGGCCGGGGTGTGGCCAAAGCAGATCACTCGGCTGACGCCGCAGGTGCTGCGGACGGGGGCGATGCCCTGCTGGGGGTGGGCGGGGCTGAAGAAGGCGTAGCGCGGGAAGTAGACCTCGCGGACGCGGGTCCAGCGGCGTTGGCGACGTTTCCAGCAGGCGTGCAATGGCAGGTAGGTATGGTAGCCCTGCTCCGCCAGGTGGCTGACGGCGATGTGTTCCTGGCGCGGCTTGGTCTGGACCACATACCAGGGGGTGCCGGTGTTGAAGTCCCGAACAAAGGTGCCGATGCCGGGATCACGCACGGAGGCGCGGGTGTCGAAGCGCCGTTGGGTCGGGCGGGTTTGCGTAGCGGTCGGCATCAGGTGTCTCCCTCCGTCTTGATGCGTTCCTGTGCGGCCAGCCCTTGGGGGCGGGTTTTGGGAAGTGCCTGGGGATCAGGGTGGGAGAGCCAGTCCATGTCCCGTACCTGGCCGTCCACGATCAGGCCGCGCTGGACGAAGGCGTGGGCTTCGAAAACCAGGGTGCAGGCATGGTGGATCCGCCGGTCGCGGCAGCGCTGGTTGGCGTTGCGGGCCAGGTTTTCCTGGCGGGGGTCGTTGTCGCGCTTGCGGGCCACCAGGGCGCGGACGGTCAGGTCCTGGTGGATGCTCAGGTTGTTTTTCAGGCGCCGGGTGTAGCGGGTGACGGCGTCGGAGTTGGCTTCTTCGTCCTCCAGGGGGATCTCCACCAGGGCGTAGCGGATGCCCGCCTGGGGGGTGCCGGGATTGTGTTCATAGATCCGCAGGCAGAAGGTTTCGCTGGGGTCCAGTTCCTCGGCCAGGGCGCGCATGAGGGCCTTGGGGTCGCGGGCAGCCTTGTCGCCGATGTAGATCCCGGTGGTGGTCGCCGGCACCAGTGTCATCCGGGTATGCAGGCGGCGCAGCGTGGGGACGACCCGCCAGGGGCGGACGGTGAGGTAGAAATACCCCGCGAACAAGGCCAGGAAGCCTGCCAGCATGAGCCATTCCGGGACACCCGCATGGAGCAGCACCAGGCCGGCGGTGGCAAGCACCAGATGCAGCAGGGTGATGAACGCCACTGCGTGATCCACCCGGAATCCGGCCCGCTGCAGCAGGTGATGCAGGTGGCTGCGGTCGGGGGTGAAGGGGGAACGGCCCAGCCACAGGCGGCGCAGGATCACGCTCAGGGTATCCAGCAGGGGGATGACGAACAGAGACAGGGCCGCCACCGGCTGGATCACACTTCCCTCCCCCTGGGACAGGCCCACCAGGATCCAGGCAAACAGCAGGCCCAGCAGCATGCTGCCGTTGTCGCCCATGAATACCCGGGCGCAGGGCTGACCGTGATGGCGCAGGTTGAAGTACAAAAATCCCGCCAGTCCGCCCAGCAGGCACAGCACCAGCATGTAGTAAGGAGAGCCGCCGGCCAGGGCGATGAGCACGGCGATCAGGGCCATGGTGACGAAGGACAGGGTGCCCGCCAGACCGTCGATGCCGTCCATCATGTTGAGGGCATTGATGCCGCCCACGGTGGCAAAGAGGGTGAACGGGATGGCCAGCATGGCCAGGTGCAGGGGGTGGCCGAGCAGGAGCGGCCCCAGGTCGATCAGGATCACGCCGGCGCCCAGGGTCATGACCAGGGCGGCGCCGGTCTGGACCAGCAGGCGAAGGCGAAACCCCAGCCGGATGAGGTCGTCGGTGAGGCCGGTGATGAAGATGGCGAACGCCGCCGTGGCCATGAGGAGCCACTGGAAGCGCAGTTCCGGGTGGGTCTGGTCCAGGATGACCACCCCCAGGGCAAAGGCACTGAGGATGCCGAAGCCCCCAACGAAGGGAGTGCTGCGCTTGTGGGCCTTGTGGTCCCCGGGATGGTCCACCAGACCATAGGCCTCTGAAAAGGCCATGGCCAGTCGGATGGCGGCCACGGAGAAGAGCGCGGCGGCCCCAATGATCAGCAAATCCAGCACGTTCTGTCTCCTTGGAGCATGTCCGTTCTCCGGCACTCCGACGGCGGGGTCGAAGGTGACTGCATAAATCCCTGACAGGGGCGCTTGATCAGGTCATGACCGATAGCCGTAGCGATACACGTAGCCGCGATACCCGTAGCGGTAGCGCTGGCGATTGACGTCCAGGTCGTTGAAGATCACCCCCTTGACGTTCACCCCGGCCTGGGACAGGCGCTTGACCGACTGTTCGATTTCCTGGATCGGATGCCGCCCTGCCCTGGCCACCAGCAAGGTGGCGCCGCCCAGGTTGCGGGCGATGATGGCGGCGTCGGACACGGCCAGGATGGGCGGGGCATCGACGATGACGATGTCGAACATGCCCGAGAGGGTGTCCAGCAGGCTGGTGAACCGCTCGTGCATGAGCAGTTCCGAGGGGTTGGGCGGGATCTGGCCGGTGGTGACTACCTTGAGTCCGTCCTGGGGCGTGGCGCGGATGATGCGCGGCAGTTCGATGGTGCCGGCGATGTATTCGGTGACGCCCCCTTCCCGGGAGATGGAAAACTCCCGATGCATGTGGCCCTTGCGCAGGTCGGCATCCACCAGCACCACGGTCTTGCCGGACTGGGCCAGGACCACGCCCAGGTTCTTGGAAATGAAGCTCTTGCCCACGCCCTGGGAGGGGCCGGTGATGAGCAGCGAGCCACGGGAGGAGTCCAGCAGGGCGAAGTGGATGGTGGTGCGCAGGCTGCGCAGGCTTTCCACGGCATCGTCGGTGGGGCGGGTGATGGCCAGCAGTTCACCGGAGATGCGGCCGCGACGGGATTGCCGGGAGATGTCCTCTTCCGCCTTGCTGTGGGGAATGGTGGCGTACACGGGCAGGCCCAGGTGTTTTTCGATGGTTTCCGGGTCTTCCACCACCACCCGCAGGGCGCGGATCAGGAAGACCAGGCCCAGACCGGCCATCAGGCCCAGGAGCACGCTGATGAGCAGGATCCGCTGCTGGCTGGGGGCCACCGGGCCACGGGAGACCACGGCGGAATCGATGATGCGGGCATCGCCCACGGTACCGGCCCGGGCCACGCGCAGTTGCTGGGCGCTGTGGAGCAGGCTGGTGTAGAGGGCGGTGGAGACTTCCACGTCCCGGCGCAGGCGCAGGGCGGTCTGCTGGGTGTCCGGCAGTTCGGAGACCTGGCCTTCGAGCTGATTGCGCCGGGTGCTCAGACGGCGGATCTGGGCATCCAGGGCCACCATGCGGGGGTGTTCCGCGGTATAGCGCTGGCGCAGTTCTTCCCGCTGCTGCTGGAGGCGGATGATGTCGTTATCCACCTCGACGATCGATCCCAGCACACTGCGGGTTTCCATGGTGAGGTCCACGGAGCCGCGGGTCTGGCGGTAGTTGTTGTAGGCGGCCTCGGCGGCGTCGAGCTGGCTCTTGAGCAGGGGCAGCTGGGATTCCAGGAAGACCAGAGTGTTTTCCGCTTCGGCGGAACGGTGTTCCACGTTCTGGCGCACGTAGGCGTTCATGATCTCGTCCAGCACCGTGGTCAGGCTGGCGCGGTCGGGGCCACGCAGGGCCAGTTCCAGCACGCCGGACCCCCTGCCCCGTTCCCGGACCTCGAACTGGCCGCGCAGGGCATCGATGGCGGCACCCCGGCTGCGACGGCCGACGATGAATTCCGTGCCGGGGCGGGCATGGAGTTCGGAGACGAAGATCTGGATGTCGCTGCCGGTGGCGGGTTCCCCCACCCGGCCGGTGACCAGGATGCGGCTGTCCCGATCCCGCAGGGTGTACATGCCGTTCTGGCCGGTGAGCAGGGTCATGCCCTGGCCGATGCGGCTGGGGGGCACTTCCAGGCTTTCGATGCGGATGCGCTCGCCGCCCCAGGCGTAGCGTTCCATTCCGAACCGGGCTCCGGCCAGTTCGCTGCCGCCGTGGCGTCGGGCGAAGGCATCGCCGAATACGGGGGGGTAGGCCGGCCGAGCGAAGATTTCCAGCCCCAGGCGGTCCACCACCCGGCCCAGGATCATGCGCGAGCGCAGGATTTCCAGTTCGGCGCTGACGGTAACGCTGTCAGACATGATGGCCTGCACATCCTGCAGGGCGGAGAGGCTCTTGCCCTTTTCCTCCACCTGCAGCAGGGCATCGGACCGGTAGATGGGGGTGGCGGTGAAGGCGGAGAAGATGCCGCCGCACAGGGCCAGGGCGGTAACGGCCGCGATGAGCCACTTGTACTGCAGGACCGTGCCGATCAGTTCGCCGATGTGGATGGTGTCGCCGTCGTCTTCCACCGGCGCGGCGGGCGGATGGCCCACGCGGGGTGGTTCGTTGACGGGGGTATGCGGCGGGGGACGGTTCATCACTGACGCCCCCCGAACAGGGGATAGCGCACGCCGCTGACGGTGTTCAGCAGGCTCCAGGTGGGCTGGATGTTGGCGATCACCCGGTTGAAGCGAACGATGTCGGCCACGTCCACATAGACGATGTCACGGGGCTGCAGGTGGAAGCGTTCCGCCAGCAGCAGGGCGTCGGGGGATTTGGCGTTGAGATGGTAGAGCCGGGGTTGCCCGCCCTCCTCGTCACGCATGACGAAGATCCAGCCGGGGTCGGAGCGGTCCTGGTCGACGAAGCCGGCATCGCTGAGCACTTCGGCCAGGGTGGCGCGGCGACGGTTCATGACGTAGGAGCCGGGGTTTCTGACCTCGCCCAGGACGAAGATCTTGTTGAACTGGCTGTCGAGCACGTTGACGATGTCGCCGTGCTGGAGCAGCGGGTTCTGGGTGATGTCGCCGTCCTCGTACAGGGCCTGGACGTTGACCCGGTAGGTGGCGCCGTCGCGGGTGAGCAGCACATTGCCGTGGTCGGCCTGATCACTGAAGCCGCCGGCGCGGTTGACGGCTTCCAGCAGGGTCATGGGGATGTCGTCGATGGCCTGGATGCCGGGTGAGGCCACCTCCCCCACCACGTAGACGCGCTTGCTGCGAAAGGAGACCACGCGCACGTCCAGTTGGACCCGTTCGATCACCCGGGAGAGGTGTCGGATGAGGACCTGGCGCAGTTCGCGCACGGTCATGCCGGCCACTTCGATCACGCCCACGTAGGGATAGAAGATGGTGCCGTCCTCGGCCACCAGGGTGCCGGCCTGTTCGGCGGAGCGGAAGGAGCCGGCGGGGATGGTCAGTTCCGGGTGGTCCCAGACGATCACGCTGATGATGTCGCCGGGGCCGAGCCGGTAGTCCTGGTGTTGCAGGCCGAAATCCGGCAGGGCGGCGCCCATGACCTGGGTCTGGGCGGCGGCGGCGCGTCCGGGGAAGGCGCCGATGCCGTTGTTGAGCTGCTGGATGATCAACTCGGCGGTGATGGGCCGCACGCTGATGTTGGCGGCGGTGAGTTGGTCGTCCTGGATCACCGGCAGGGGGATGGATGAGGTATCCCGCATGCCGCTGGCGGTGGTACCCGGCGCCACGGCACAAGCGGACAGGCTGAGGATCAGCCCGATCGGGATGACGAGGGCAAGCCAGGCTTTCCAGACCCGACCATGGGTATTCCCGGGCTTGACCCACGAGGTCGCCGCCTGCCCGGGGCAGTGTCTAAGCCACATCCAAGCACTCCGCATTGAGATGGTTCCATCAGGCTATGTCGGGACTGCGCCTTGCCCACGGGTCACCGGGTTTCCGGTTGTGCCGTCGTTGGCCTGGGCAAGGGGTATGCCTCCGCTGAAAGTGCTGGGAGGTGATGTACCTGGGCAGTCCGTTCAGTTTTCAGTAGCGGCTATCGCTCAGCAAGAGATGGGCCACTTTTTGTATTTTTTGAGGAATGATTGGCTTTTCAGAAGGTTATGATTTTTTGAGGACTGAATAATAAAACAGTCAATCGGTGGGGCCGCTGGTATTTGTAAAATATTCTGACATTATTTGTGTGGGTATTTATCTATACAAAGGTTTACGAGCATCAGTGCATGGTTGATGAGTCGTCGCCCTCCTGCATCGTCATGCCCGCGAACGCGGGAATCCATCAGCTCCGGGATAAACCCCTGGACTCCCGCTTTCGCGGGAGTGACGGTGTTATTCCCGCGAACGCGGGAATCCATCATTGGGCACGGATTCGCCCCAAGACATGTCGACCTTTTTTACACCTACTTTTTTTAAAGTCTTTCCCTATCGAGCAGCGACGGGAAAATTCCTTTATTTTCAAAATGAATGATGGAATGGTACAAATTTTGCTGACCGCACGGCTGTACATGAGCTTTGCACTCACGAATCAAGGACAAGGAAAGGAAGAACGCATGAAAAAGCTACTGACTGCGGCATGCATGACCACCGCTCTGGCGGTCGCGGCACCGGTTTCCGCGGGCTGGATCCCGGTGACGGATAGTTTGACTGGGAACTTGTTGATTTCAGGACTGAATGATAGTGATGGAGCGTTCACTATCACGGCAACGAATCTTGTCGGGGATGTCAATTTTGTTGCCCTGCCGGAGACCCAGCTGAAGGGGGTGTATGTGAAGGGGGAACTGGATTTGTATGCGCCACTTCCATTACCGCAAACAGCTCCAATCTTTTCGGTCACCTCTGCCGGCTTCATGAATATCTTCAAGGGCATGCTCGGGATTCCGGATCCAGGATTGAGCGGCATGGAGATTATTCCGCTGTCATTTGGTCCACTGTCAACCCAAACCGGATTCGGCTCTTTCGATATTGTTTATGATGGTTTCACAAGCAATGCCTTCATTACCGCGATCAACAATAGCATCGGGACCATGCTGGTCAATACACAGGGATCAGGGGTCGTGACGGTTGATTACACCTACAACGGCAACTCTGTGAACCTGGAGATTTCCGAGACATTTGCGGACTGGATGGGGTTTGAGCGCCTGCTTGATCTTGCTGGTGCGTATTTGAGGGAATCGATTGTTGACGCCCTCTCACCTCCTCTTAATGCTATGGTCCCCCCCTACACCGGCATCATCGCCGGTGGATTTTCGCTAACCAATGCAGAGATCAAGTTCGTGCCCGAGCCCGGCAGTCTGGCCCTGTTTGGTCTGGGTATGGCCGGTCTGGCGGCTGCGGGGATGCGGCGGCGGCGCGTGTAGGAGCAGTCCAGCCTTTGGGAGCAGTTCCTGACTCCGAGGGCAGTCCCGACCGTGCGGGAGTTCTGACTCTGTGGGCAATCCTGCCCCTGTGGGAGCGGACCTGAGAAGGCCCGCTCCCACGGCCGAGAGGAAATCAAGCGGATGACTCAGGAAGGTCAAACCACACCCCGACGCAGCGGGCGTTCCCGACATTCCAAAAAACGCCTCCCCCTCTGGCGGCGATTCCTCGGTCCCTTCATTGCCCTGACCCTGATCGCCACGGTTATCCTGCTGTACTGGGTACTTCTGGTTCCAGGCCCGGATGGTCAGGCACGGCATCACCACGAAACCCCCATGCCGCCGGCACGGGAACGCACTTCGGCCCTGCCGCCGCTCGTGCTCCCCCGAGATGAAGCCCCCCATGTCAGCGCCACCGAATGGTGGTACTACAGCGGCCACCTGTTCGGCGAACAGGGCGAGCATTACAGCTTCCATGTCACCGTCTTCCTGCGCGACGGCATCGTGCGACATACCGTCTTCCATGGCTCATTCACCGATCATGACAACGATCGCCGCCATACCGCTCAGCACCGTACCGCCGGTATCCCATCCCCGGTCAACGCCGAAGGTTTCGATTTCCGTTATGCGGACTGGCGGGTATCGGGGTTTGGTGACGACCATGTGGTCATCATGAACGAGGACGCATTCCATCTGACCCTGGCCCTGACGGACCCCTGGCCGCCAGTCTTGCACAAAGCTCACGGCTCGGCCACCCCGGGCCTGCTGGACTTCGGGGACGCGGGCATCAGCTATTACTACTCACGACCGCGCATGCGGGCCCGGGGGCAGGTCCGGGTAGGCCGGGACGCCCCGGTCCCGGTGACCGGAGAGGTCTGGTTCGACCACCAGTGGGGGGATTTCGAAGCCACCAGGCTGGGCTGGAACTGGTTTGCCCTGCATCTGGAGGACGGCACGGAGCTGATGATTTACGAACTCTACGATCAGCACGGCAGCCCGCTGACGACCCTGGGTACCCGTTCCCGCCAGGGACTTTCGGAAACGATTTCATCCGGAGATATCCGGGTTCGCAGCCTTGGGGAATGGACCAGCCCGCAGTCGGGTCTGCGTTATCCCGCGGCCTGGGAGATCGAACTGCCGGAGGGTCGATTGCAGATCGAACCCTTGCGTGAGAACAGTGAGTTCGACGGTCGGGAGAGCATCTTCATGCTCTACTGGGAAGGCGGGGTGCGAGTCAGCGGTGCCCTGGAAGGCATGGGTTTTGTGGAAATGAGCGGCTACGACGGTATCGTCCCTGCCCCCGGCATCACCCATGACCATTGAGCCGCCAGTGCCATCCTTGTGTGCCGGCCTCTGCCGCACACGTTTTCGTTCGACATGTTAAAACACTGTCTCACCCTCTGAATCAGACCTTCGCTGGCCCCATGTTCAAACACTTGCTGATCCTCTGTACCGGTAATATCTGTCGAAGCCCGTTTGCCGAAGCCTGTCTTAGGCAACAGTTGGAGACGGCGGGGCGGGATGTCCGTGTCGAGTCGGCGGGGATCGGGGCGCTGGTGGGTCATCCGGCGGATGAGATCACCCGGCGGCTGGCGGCGGATCAGGGGTTATCTCTGGAGGAGCACAGGGCGGTGCAGGTGACCGAGGATCATGTCCGCCGGGCGGATCTGATTCTGGTGATGGAGCCGGTGCATCGTCAGTATCTGCTGGAGCTGTCCCCTTCCGCCCGCGGCAAGGTCTTTTTGCTGGGGCATTGGTCGGAGCGGGTGATCGAGGATCCTTATCGGCGGTCGGAGTCGGTGTATCAGCGGGTCCACGAGGAAATCCGGCAGGGCGTCGGGGAGTGGCTTTCCAGGGTGTAAGGCCGGGCTGGGCGGGTCAGGCAATCCTTCGGATGTCTTCCAGGTTGATGCGGGCGCGGGTCTGTTTGCCTAGCCAGTCCAGGAGGATGAAGACGCGGGTTTCTCCGGAAAGGGTTTCGAAGATGCCTTCCAGACCTTCCAGCGGGCCTTGGGTGATGACCACCCGCTGGCCGGGTTGGGGGAGATCCGCCGGCAGGTGATGACAGCCGGTGGCCGGGTCTTCCCTGCCCCGCAAAAGGCTGATGATGCCGGCATCGATGTACGGGTATTGCTCGCCGAAACGGACCAGGCTGGTGACGCCCACGGTGGAACGGATGGGTGCAATGCTCTGGTCCTCGTGGCTTGGGGCGGCGAACAGGTAACGGGGAAACAGGGCCTCTTCCAGCTCACGAATCCGCCCCGCGCGACGAACGCGACGCTTGAGTCGCGGCAGGTAGATCCGGTAATCCTGCGCCCGCAGTCTCGATGCGGCCAGGGCTTCCTGCCTGGGTTTGCAGTAGACCAGATACCAGTGATTCAGCATAACGGCATGCATTGTTCCTACACGAACATTGAATCCAGGATAGCGGCTACTTCTCACCCGATGACGGCAACATCATCCATATTGGTTGATTTTTACTTCCATGGCGGACTCAAATTCACTATCTCGGGGAGCGACCCAGGGTGGACCATGATGGCTAAAACCGATTGGAGTTTTGTGCCTGATGAAAGCGCTGACCATCCACCGTGGTATCTGTCGTGATCGCCTGAAATCCTCTGCCCTAGTGACCCTGCCACTGATGTGCTCAGCGCTGTGCGCCGCCCCGGTGGCGGCAGCCGGTACCGAGCTGACCGAGGCGCAGTTTCTGGACTCCCTACGATTGCTGGCGGCGCCTCCCCCACCGCCGCCGCCGCAGGCGGGGCAGTTTGGCGTGACCTCCGGGTTCGGCATGCCTCACGGGACGGTCTTTGCCGCCGGAGTGCTGACGGATCGTCGCGAGCGCTCCGCCGCCCGGGATTACGACGGGTCTGCCGGCGTGGGCCTGGGGCTGGGTGATGCCCGGCAGTGGGTGGGTCTGGATGTCACGCTGGGCATCATTAGCACCACGCCTTCCCAACTGGGTGAGGACGGCAACTTGAATCTGAAGCTGCACCGTCAGCTCCCGGGCCTGACAGCGGGTGGGGTGTCGTCGGTGGCGCTGGGGGTGGGCAACCTGATGCGCTGGGGCGATGCCCGGGAGGCGGATCAGAATCGCTATGTGTCGGCAAGCACCCTGCTGGATCTGTCCACCTCCGGAGGGCGCCCGATGCCGGTGATGCTGACTGCGGGGTACGGCACGGCAATCAGCGGCCTGGGTCGCGATGAGGATGGTTTTTTCGGTGCCGGGGTGGGGCTGACGTCACGTTTTTCCGCCTCGGCCTCGTGGGTCGGTGACGAGTGGATCACCGGAGTGACCTATCTGGAACGTGATCTGAACCTACAGGTCACCCTGGCCGTGGGAGATGTCACCGACCGCCTAGGTGAGGGGCAACGCTACATCCTGGCGGTGGGGTTTGTGTTCGGCAACGTGTTTTAGCCATGCATCTGGTATCCGACGCAGTCGGGTTTACCTCGACTGCGCCTGCTTGATGTCGTTGAGAAGTCGCTGCAGGGATTCGCGCACTTCCGGGCTGTGATGTGGCTGTTCCAGTGCCTGTTCCACCAGAGTCGAGGCCTGGCTGAGACCCTGGGGCGTGAGCTGGGATACCGGAAAATCAAGCACGGCCGGCGGTAACACGGGCATGTCGGCGGCACGCGCAGGCCCATCCCCTGCCCTTCCGCCTCCGGTATCGGGAGTTATCACCGGCGGTGATAACTCGGTCCCCGGCGGAGGCCCTACCACCGGCGGAGGCCCTACCACCGATGGGGGTGCTACCACCGATGGGGGTGCTACCGCGGGCGGGGGCGGGGGCGGGACGGGCACCACGATGATGGCCTCCGGGGGAACGACGGGGACCTGGCCGCCCCAGACAGGCACCACCGGCAGGATGACCAGCAGGCCGATCAGTCCCAGTCTGCATCCGGGCCGCGTGACGCCCGGGTGCAGGGAGGGTTGCGGTTTTTTCACCAGGGAGTTGGGCATCACAGTACCTCGGGTTGCGTTGGAACATCATGCCAGAGGCAGGGGCCCTCCAGACAGATGGGCTGAGTATCGAAAGATCCCGCCTGGGTCGTGTCACCGCCGGAAAGATCCAGCAGATAGGCTTGGCCGTCATCACCCTGTATCCAGAGCTGGCCGGCGTCCTCGGTCTGGAGTTCCGAGTCCAAAAAGGCCATGAAGGTGCCACCCTGTGCCGCGTCGGAATCGGTGCTCATGGACATCATTGAGATCATGGACATCATGATCGGTGGTACTTCCACCAGCCCGATGTCTGCACCCAGCGTGAGATCCAGCTGGCCCTCCAGGAAGCCCCGAATGACCACATCCGCGTCCCAGCCCGTGAAGTTATTGCCGGCCGGCACCGTCACCACGGCCTGGAACTCGCCGTAGCCGTCGATAAGCTCGCGACGGATATCCAGTCCCAGTTGCTGGATGGTACCGGTGCTGTCCACCCACTCGGTGACGAACTCGTTATCGATGAACGATACTGTGCCCTGCAGGCCGCCGGACAGGGCCACACCCTGGATCACACCCTCGTAGGTGCTTGCCGGGGCGCCCAGTTCTGCCAGCCCCTGTTGTACCCAACTGGTGGACTCAGACCAGTAGAGCTTGTTTTCCTGCAGCGTCAGCCCCTCCAGGTGGCCGCGTATCTCCACCAGGGAAACGATGTCACGAATGGAGTAGATCTGGTCGACGGCCACATCGATGATGTTGTCAATAATCACCAGGTTTTCGGCGCTGTGACCCTCGTTGAGGGAGACCACAATGACGCCGTTGAAACCCGACTGGGCGCGACCGGCCCCAAGGATGCCCATCGGATCGGCGTTGACAAAATCCACGAACTCGTTGCCCTGAATCAGGAAGTTGTCGAAGCGGTACGGCGTCTCGCCTTCTCCGAAGAGCTGGAGGCCGCCGCTGTTGTAGGCGCCTTGGTTGTCGATGATGCGCACATCGTCGTTCTGGCCCTTGAACTCCATCCAGAAGTTGCGCCCGAAGAAGAGTACGTCGTCGTCTTCACCGCCGTAACCGTTGGGTGTGCCGTAGCCCGGCGGCCGCGCATAGCCATAGCCGCTACCTTCCTCGAAGAATTCCGCCAAGCCGTCGAAGTTGGCGCCGCCCGCGTGGAGGCCGTGGTAGAAGGCGTTCCCGCTGATTTCCACATCCTGCAGGGAAGACAGGTACAAATGCCCTGCCGCCGGTCGCCAGAAGACGTTGTCGGTGATGCTGGATGCTTCCAGGCCGCCCAGATAGAGGGCGCCGCCGACGCCTCCCACTACCCCCCCGAAGAGGTTCCCGGATAGGGTCCAGCCGGTGGCTACCGGGGGGCCATCGTAGCTACCGCCCATGAAGCTGGGTGCCTTGTCGCCCACATAACCGGTGACGTAGCTATTGCTCAGGGTGAAGTTGTCCAGACCGTCGCCACTCAGGATGCCGGTATCCCAGGTGAGCGGGCCGTTGGCGTGGTGCAGCCGCAGGCCGTCCAGGGTCACATCCGGGGCTGCAATGGTGATCTTGCCGTTGATCCAGGCTTCCGGGTGCTCACGGACATCATCCTGCAGGTCCGGTAACGGTTTGCCCTCCTCATCACGGGGAATCGGCGTCTGGTTGGGTCCGATCAGGGTGAGCGGCTTATCGATGCGAATGTCGCCGATGTATTCACCCGACGCCAGTCGCAACACGTCACCGGCCTCGGCGGATGCAATGGCTTCGCCAAGGTCCATGAATCCGGTGTTCTGGGTCTCGTTGATCACTTGCACCAATGGCTGGGTACCGGTCACCAGATTCAGGTCGATCTTGTCCAGATATGTCCGCAGTGCAGCCAGCTGATCGTCCGCCAGGCCAGTGGTGTCCACGGCGACGGAACGGGGGTCCACCGCATCGCTGCCCAGCAGAGCCGTGATGGTCAGGGCGGTATCAGTCGAGGCCAGGGACAGATGACTCACGCTGTCGAGGCTGCCGATATTGTCCGCCAGGACCTGCCGCTGGGCGGCGTTCATGCCCTGGGCATTCACGTTGACGGTGGCGGTATCGGCCAGGGCGTCGCCCAACAGGGCATCGAGCTGACCCGCGGACTGGGTGCTGCTCAGGTTCAGGGTGCCGCCAAGGCCGGCGGGCGCTAACTTGGCAATGGCGTCCGCCACCGCGTTGAGTTGTGCGGATGTCATGCCGGTGGCGTTGACCGTCGCTGATCCCGCCGCCACGGCCTCGCTGCCCAGCAAAGCCGTGATGGTCAGGGCGGTATCAGTCGAGGCCAAGGACAGATGACTCACGCTGTCGAGGCTGCCGATATTGTCCGCCAGGACCTGCCGCTGGGCGGCGTTCATGCCCTGGGCATCCACGTTGACGATGGCGGCATCGGCCAGGGCGTTACCCAACAGAGCATCGAGCTGACCCGCAGACTGGGTGCTGCTCAGGTTCAGGGTGCCGCCAAGGCCGGCGGGCGCTAACTTGGCAATGGCGTCCGCCACCGCGTTGAGTTGTGCGGATGTCATGCCGGTGGCGTTGACCATCGCTGATCCATCCGCTGCCGCAGCGCTGCCCAGCAGAGTCGTGATGGTCAGGGCGGTATCGGCCGCCTCCAGGGACAGGTTGCTCAAACCGTCGAACCTGTCGATATTGTCCACCAGGGTCTGCCGCTGAGTGGCGTTCATGCCCTGGGCATTCACGTTGACGGTGGCAGCATCGGCCAGAGCGTCGCCCAACAGGATGTCGAGCAGGCCAATCGACGCCAGGGTCACTGACAGGGTGCCCACGAGTCCTCCCACGGCCACCTTGTCGATTCGATCTGTCACGGCGCCCAGCTGTGCGGTATCCATGCCATCAGCACGGACAATGGCTTCGCCGGACTGGCGCAGGTCGAGCACCTCGATGATCGACGCTACAGAATCGTCGGCAGTGAGGATCTGGATCGCTTCCAGGGGCGGACGATCAACGGGGGCAACCTTGCCGATGAACTGACGCAGGGCATTGATCTGCGCGGGTATCAGATCCGAGGGGTCCACCTGGACACTGACCGACCCATCCGCCACCGCATTGCTGCCCAGTAGAGCATTGATAGCCCGGACCGAATCGGCCACCTCCAGGGACAGGTTGCTCAGGCTGTCAACCCCGGCCACATTGTCCGCCAGGGCCTGCCGCTGGGCGGCATTCATGCCTTGGGCATCCACATTGACAGTGGCGGTATCGGCCAGGGCGTCGCCCAGCAAGGCATCAAGCTGACCCGCGGACTGGCTGCTGCTCAGGATCAGGGTGCCGCCAAGACCGGCAGCCGCTACCTTGGCAATGGCATCTGCTACCGCGTTGAGTTGTGCGGATGTCATGCCGGTGGCATTGACCGTCGCTGATCCATCCACCGCCGCATCGCTGCCCAGCAGGGTCGTGATGGTCAGGGCGGTATCAGTCGAGGCCAGGGACAGATGACTCACGCTGTCGAGGCTGCCGATATTGTCCGCCAGGACCTGCCGTTGGGCGGCGTTCATGCCCTGGGCATTCACCAGCAAGGTTGCATCCGGATTGGTCTGCTGGCCCAGCAAGCCCTCCAACTGCGACAAGGTTTGCTCGGCGGAAAGCAGCAGGGCGGCATCCGCCTGGATAATGAAACTGGCATTGGCAATGTCGGCACCGGCGGCCAGACTGAGCACGCCGCCCGACACCGTCACCAAGGCAGCACCCAGATTCCCGCTGAACTGCGGATTGTCCGTGGCATCCAGTTCCGCCGTCACGGTCCCGGTGGTGAGTTGGGAAAGATCCGCATCCAGCGCCCGTTCCAGGCCGGTGATGCGGACGGTCCCCTCACCCAGGATACCGGCATCGGGTATCTGCGCGAACTCGATCACCACAGTGGTTCCAGAGGCTACGGACAAACCGCCCTCGCCAAGAGAGTCGACTTGGCGCAGGTCCAGCACGCTCCCGTCACCATCCACTCGAACCCGACCGGTCTCCGGCAGGCGGCCCGTGAAGGTCACCTCGGTGTCGTCGGCCAGGGCCAGACGCAGGCTGCCGGTCATGGCGGACAGATCCGCCTCCGGTGTCTGCGACAACTCACGGACAGTGACCGTACCGCCCTGAATCTCACGTGCATCGGCCTGACTTGCGGTCAGGCTGAGTGCTTGACCGGCGGCCACGGTCAGGGTCAGGCTGCCAAGCACACTGCCCGAAGACAACGTGGTGTTGGCGGTGATCTGGGTCGTGAAAGTCTCGACCGCGACACCGCTCAGGTCCAGGTCCACACGTCCGCTGCCCAGTGACGAGAGCACCACCGCGGTGCCTGCTTCTCCCACGATGTCGCGACTGCTGGCTTGGCCGGCACGCAGGACAAGGGTCTGTCCAGGGGCCAGACTTACGTCAGCCACCCCCAGTAGGGTTCCCGGGGCCAGGGTCACCATGTCATCCGCCAGATACGCGGTGACCATGGCGTCAGGCCCGGCCTGAATCTGGGTGAGATCGCGCTCCTCGGCACCCAGGTCCCTGATTTCCAGGACCCCGCCCGGGTCCACCTCCATGTAACGGCCATCGGCCTGAGCGGCCGTGACAATCAATTTGCCACCCGCTTCCACCCCCAGCCGCAGGGTATCTCCAAGATCCGCGCCGGTCAGGTCAAACGCATCACCTTCTCCCACGTTGAGCGAGAGATTTTCCACCGTGATCTCCGACAAGTCTGCCGTCAGCACGCCCCGGGCAGCGGTGAGTTCGACGGTACCCGCACCCGTCACACGGACGCCATCGGCCAGGGCCAATGGCAGTTCCAGCGCTACATTCTCGTTGACCCACAGATGGTACTCACCCGTGTCCAGGGTAGCGACGTTACCCAGATCCTGCAGGGAAAGGTCTTGCCGGATGGTGACCGTGTTGCCCAGAACAATACCGGTGATGATCTCGCTGCCCGGCTGTTGGGCACGGATGGCCTCCACCAGGGTCTCCAACTGGCTCCAGTTGAACACCGTGATATCGGCACTGAACACCACTTCCTGATCGAAACCCTCCACGGCGGCCTCGCCGAGAAGGACGCGCACCGTGGACCCGGCAACGGGCAGCACAAGCCGTCCGGCATCCACATCACCCTGGGTGAAATCCGTGAATTCCAGGGTGGGTGGCCGCAGGCCACCGGGCTGGAAGTTATCGCCGAATGCCTCCTGCAGGTCTATCGGCATGGCGGGGTCCGCCTCACCGATCACGCGCAGGCTCCCTGCGCCGGCCAGGCTGCTGAACTGTTCGGCATCCAGCAGGCTCAACAAGCCCTGGAACTGTTCCACCGATAACGTCAGGGCAGAGTTGATATTGAAACGGATGAGTGTGCCGCCGGCGGCCTCGTCCACCGTCAGCGTGGCCTCGGCCAGAGACACGGCACCACCCAGGGCCTCAATGGTGTTGTCACCCCCACCAAAGTCGATAAGACTGCCGGTGCGCAGTGCCACAGCGGCACCGGCCGGTGCGTCATCACCAAAATCAAACACCAGGCGGTCGTCGCCGCCACCCAGCACCATGCTGACGAGCAGTTCGGCGGGGGGATCGGCCAGCAGATCCAGTCCGGTGACGTCGATGATCACCGTGGTGGCCTCATCGGCGCCGATGAGGCCTTCACCGGCACTGAGCTGCTCCATCTGGGCTGCCGTGAGCAGCAGGGTGGTACCGCCGGGCAAGGTCAGGATGGTCACGTCCGGCGCCAGATCGGCCGCCCGGATGTCCACACGGGCGATCTCGACATTCAGGGCCGCCAGTGCCTCCGGCGTGAGTTGTGCGGCACTCAGGGTGCCGCTCAGGCTCAGGGTACCGGCACCCGCCACTCGGGCACCGGCGGCCAAGTCCTCCATCTCCAGGCTCAGGGTCTGCCCGGTACCCACGGTGATGTCGGCCACTTTGGCGAAGTGGGTCTGAATCGCATCCAGCCTGGCGGCCGGCATGCCGGTGGTATTGACGGTGACTGAACCGTCAGCCACGACATCACTGCCCAGCAGGTTCGTGATCAGATCGACCGTGCTGTTGGTCTGGGTCAGGCTGAGGTTGTTGATGGCCTCCACCTTGTCCAGGTGGTCCGCCACAGCCTGCAGTCGACCAAGCCCCATGCCCTCGGCATCGACCGTGACTGAGCCATCGGCCACGACTTCACTGTCCAGCAATGCCCGGATCAGGGCCGAGGTGCTATTGGCTGTGGTCAGACCGAGATTGACGATCGCATCCACCTGAACCAATGCAGCTTCGACGGCTTCCAGCTGCTCGAAGCCCATGCCGGCCGCATCCACGGTGACCTCTGTTGCCGCATCCACGCGGGACAGCAGGGACTGCATCTGTGCGGGATTCTGGGCCTGGGTCAGCAACAATTTCCCGGTCAGGCCATCGATTGCCAGCTTCGCCAGGTTGTCGGCCACCAGGTTGAGCTGCGCAGCATCCATGTCGGTGGCGTTGACCGTCGCTGATCCATCGGCTACCGCATCGCTGCCCAGCAAAAGATCCATGGCAACCACTGAATCCCCGGCATCCAGGGACAGGTTGTTCACACCATTGAGGCTGTCGATATTGTCCGCCAGGACCCGCCGCTGGGCGGCATTCATGCCCTGGGCATCCACATTGACAGTGGCGGTATCGGCCAGGGCATCGCCCAGCAGGGCATCAAGCTGATCCGCGGACTGACTGCTGCTCAGGTTCAGGGTACCGTCAAGACCGTCAGTCGCCACCTTGTCGATCCGGTCGGCAATGGCATTGAGCTGTGCCGGTGTCATCCCGGTGGCATTCACAATGACGGTGCCGGGCTCGGCGGCATCCATCCTGCTGATGATGGTCGCAGTGTCATCGTCTGCGGTCAGGGGCGGCAAAGGATCTGGAGCGTCCGGTGGGACCACGGGGGCAAGGGGAGTGCTGGATGACCCGGACGAGATGGAGGCGATGGCAGCGACCGCCCCCATCACCCCCAGGGCAACATGCGTGGGGTCAAGATCCTGCAGGGTCCACGGGGTGTCCGCTGCCGGCCACAGACCCAGCATTTCCAGGCCAGCCTGGCCCACATGAGGCGCTCCCTCAACCCATGTGATGGTATCCGCGGCAAGGGGGACGACGCTTCCATCCTCCATCAGGACTCTGACCGAACCATCCGGGTGAGGTATCACCTCCACCACCCCCGGTAACTCGCTCAGGGGCACCGGGTCCGGTGCCGCCACGGTCCCTTCGAACGTGTTATCGGCAATCGGCAACCCCTGCTCCGCCAGCCAGGACTCGCTTAGATAGGGCACATCTTCGACGACGGTCATCGCTTCCGGCCCGACCCGGATCGACCGACCTTCTTCAAGCGTCAGCAGCAGCCCGCCGTCATCCTGGAACTCCAGATCCAGCAGCCCCCCCACCCGCCAGGCCGGTACCATCCCTTCAGGCGTCATCTCCGTGGCCTGGGCCAGCAAGGGCGCCAGCAACACCCCGTTCACTCCGGCAATCAGCGCACCCTGCCGGTGTCGTTGCAACCACATCCGTACCCATTTCAGCCGGCTATCAGAGCCGGCACCGCTCATCGGAACGATCTCTTCAGCAGAAAGATTGCGTTGAACAGTCGGTGTACGAATGATCGGTGCCATGAAGTCATCTCCCTATTTACTGAATTTCGGCTTTATATGAATGACTCTATGTGAATGACTCTACCGCCCCCCTCGGCGGGCTGTGGAACAAAAGCCACCATCCCGGATGGTTGTTGCCTTTGGCACTCAATCGGTCGACGAATTGGAGGCAACGTGTCCCATGCAACCTGTCCAGGGGTTGCCCGGATCGCAGCCCCCTCCACATATAGAAACCTCCACTTCGGATGCTTTGCCGCCATCACCGGAACTCTAAATGGTCCGGCAAGGATAGAATCCTCAACCTTGTAATCATCCTTCAAAGAGGCGGGCTCATGTTCGAGTGGCTGCATCCGCAGAGGTCGAGGATTGCCTTGGCTCTCATGTTGCTGACCATGCTGTCGGGTTGCACCCTGGTACCGGGAATGACCATGCCCACGCCGGGACAACTGCTACACAGTGCGGGGCCGGATGGTGTCTACGAGACCAACAACGGGCTTTTGGTGGAGGTGATCCCCATCACGACGACCCTGACGGAGACCCGTCGCGATACTCCCCCTCGCGCCGCTCTCTCCAACCTCCCCCTGGCAACGGTCGACGCCTTACGCGGCGATTATCATATTGCCCCCCGCGATGAACTGGAAATCACGACCTGGGGCCATGAGCAGCTCATGCTCATTGAGCGGGAGCAACAACCTCGCCATGTGGTCGCCGCCGACGGCACGATCTTTTTTCCTTTCATTGGTCGCGTGGAAGTGGCCGGCCTGTCCGCCAAGGACGCCCAGGGGCTGATCACCCGGAAGCTCTCCCGTGTGTTCGAGTCACCGCAGGTGGACGTGCGGATCGTGAGTTTCCGAGGCCGCCCGGTCAGGGTGATGGGTGAGGTGAACACCCCTGGGCAGGTCTTCATTGCCGATCAGCCACTGACAGTGATGGATGCCATTCACCAGGCGGGCGGTCCTACCGAGGATGCCGACCTGCGCCGTGTGCTGGTATCGCGCAATGGCGGCAATTTCCAGGTGGATCTGCTATCCACCCTGGAACTGGCGGAACTGTTCAACAGCCTGGTTCTGCAGGAGTCGGACCTGGTCTATGTGCCGGATAACAGCGGCTCCCGCGTCTACGTGCTGGGCGAGGTCTCCCGCACCACCGGCCTCACCCTGCCCCGGGCCGGCCTCACGCTCACTCAGGCACTGGCCGAGTCCAGTGGCCTGAACCCCAGCACTGCCCGCGCCGGTAGTGTGTACGTGCTGCGCGGCAGCAGCGAAAGACCCCAGGTGTATTACCTTGATCTGCGCCGTGCCGACGGTCTCTTGCTGGGAGACCGCTTTGCCCTGGCGGAGCGAGACGTGATCTTTGTGGATGCCGCTCCGATCACCCGCTGGAATCGTTTCATCAATCAGCTGCTCCCCACGCTGGTGATATTGCGCGAAACCGACCGCGGTCCCATCAATCTGGGATCAAACTGAAAGCTTGGTCAAATCCAGAAAGCGACTGACGACTCATGTCATATAAACCGGAAGACAAGCCCCGTACCAATGAAGGCTCGAACATGGATCATGTCACGGTGGGAAAACCTGTGGAGACGGACGGGGATACCATTGACCTGAGTCAGATCCTCGACTTCCTCCTGCGCGGCAAATGGCAGATCATCGGCGCCATGGCGGCCGGGCTGATGGCCGGCGGCTTCCTGTCCTGGCAGAACCTGCCCAGTTACGAGTCCAGTGCATTGCTGCAGGTGGAACTCAAGACCCCCATGTTCGCCTTCCAGCTTGATACGGACTTCATGCCCGAATCCCGGGGGATTCCCACCGAGATCGAGATCATGCAGTCCCGCATGGTGCTGGGCAGAGTGGTCAGTGAACAGCGCCTGGACATGGTGGTCAGTCCGTTGTCGCCCCCCCTGCTCGGCCGCCCTCTGGCAGGTGACAGCCTGTTGCTCTCCCTCCCGTTGCTGGGCGGCTGGCTGGTGCCCTATGCCGGCTACAATGCCGCTCCGGAGGTAGCCACCTTGGACTTCGAGGGTCCCTGGCAGGAGCGAATGGTGATCCTCGAAACCCTCGGCGACGGGCATTTCAACGTATGGACGGCAGACGAAAGTCTGCTGCTCGCCCGCGGAACGGTGGACGCCCCCCTCTTCATCACCCGGGGAGATCAGCATCTGGCCCTGCGCGTCCATGCCCTGGAGGCCTTGCCGGGTACGAAGTTCCAGTTGCGCCAGCGCTCGCATCTGGCCGCCATCCGGGATCTGCGAGGTCGCATGAACGCCCGTGAACAGGGGCGACAGACAGGACTGGTGAACCTTTCCGTGAGCGCCGAGACACCGGAAGCGGCGGCGCGCATCGCCAATGCCATCGCCAACGCCTATCAGCGCCAGCATGTGGAGCGCCGCTCGGAACAGGCGCGCGCCACCCTGGCCTTTCTTGAACAGCAGATCCCGGGCCTGCGCCGGGAAGTGGAGTTGTCGGAACAGGCACTGATCGAATTCCTGCAGAGTGAGGGCACCGTGGATCTGGACCGGGATGCCTCACGGGTGCTCAACCGGCTGGTAGACCTGGATACCCGTCTGACGGAACTGCAGAGCGCCCGGGAAGAGTCCTTGCTGCGCCTGACGCCGGAGCATCCTCAAATCCAGTCCATGGACCGTCAGATCGCACGGCTGCGTCAGGAAATGGGACAGATGGAGCAGGAAGTCAGCCGACTGCCGGCCTCCCAGCAGCAGTTGCTGGCACTGCGCCGTGAAACCCAGGCCGCCACCGAAATTTACGTGAACTTCCTCAATACCGCCCAGGAGTTGGAAATCGCTCAGGCAGGCATCGTCGGCTCGGTGCGCATCATCGATCCCGCGGTGCAAGAGCACCGCATCGTGGGCACCAGCACCCAGCGCATCCTCCTCATCACCGGACTGCTGGGAACCATGCTGGGCGTGGGTCTGGCCTTCCTGCTGCATGCGGCCGGACGCCGGGTGCACGACCCCGATCAGCTTGAGCAACTGACCGGTCTGCCGGTCCATGGCGTGGTACCCTTGAGTCGCCTGCAGCGGCGGCTGATGCGCGATGCCCGCCAGGGTGAACAGATTCATCCTCTCCAGGAGATCGACGAGGAGGAACCCGCGGTGGAAGCCATCCGCAGCCTGAGTACCGGCCTGAGAATGGCAAGACGACAGACCGCGCGGGCCACCCCCATCGTGATCACGGGACCGCGCCCGGCCGTGGGCAAGTCCTTCATGAGTATCAACCTGGCAGCCGTCCTGGCCCAGGGCGGTGCCCGCGTGCTGGTGATCGACGCCGACCTGCGGCGACAGTCGCTGGATCCGTATCTGCCGCCGGAGCATCGCTCGATCGGCCTGACCGAATACCTCTCCGGTGAGTGCAAGCTCGAAGATGCCGTGCTCGATCTGGGCAGTTCCTCGGGGGTATTGCGGGTATTGGGTGCCGGCAAACGGAGGACACGCTCCTTCAGCCTAATGATGAGTCCGCAGTTCGACAACCTGCTCAAGGACGTGGCCGATGACTACGACTACATTCTGATCGACACCCCGCCGGCCCTGATGTTTGCCGATGCGGCGGGTCTGGCACGCCACGGCATGGAAGTGCTGGTGGTGCTGGAGAGCAGCGGCCACGGGCTCAGGGAAGTGGAGGAGACGGTCAAACGCCTGCAGCGGGCCGGCGGCCAGATACTGGGTTTCGTGCTCAACCGGTATGTGCCCGTCTCCCGGGGGGCGGGATATCACGGCTACTACGGATATTCCAGTTACCGCTATCGCTACCGCTACGGCAACCGCTATGAGCGGACGATCCCTCAGTCACGAAAGGCCCGATCACGCACCTTTACCACCGGTTCCAACAGATAAGCCAGAACGCTGCGCTTTCCCCCCAGGATATGTACCTCGGTCACCATGCCGGGGATGATGTCCAAGGGTAGGCCGTCGGCGTCGTACAGGTAGCCCTCGGTCCGTACCCGCACCGGGTAGAGCCTCTCTTCCGCGTGGGGCACCTCCACTGCATCCGCCCCCAGGGTGATCAGTTGCCCTTCCAGGGCGCCGTAACGGGCAAAGTCGTAGGCGGTGATATGCACCCGCACCCGCTGGCCCGGGTAGAGAAAGCCGATGTCCTGAGGACGGATGTGTGCCTCCACCAGCAGGGCATCGTCGGCGGGCACCACTTCCACCAGGGGGTCGCCGGGCCGGGCCACCCCGCCTACCGTGGTCACGTGCAGCTGGTTGACCACACCGTCCACCGGCGAGCGGATCCGGGTGCGGGCTACCTGGTCGGCCTTGGCCGGCAGGATCCGCCCCAGTTCGGCGGCTTCGGCGGTGGCCTGACTCAGTTCCGCCAACGCCCGGGCCTGAAAGCCACGGGTCAGGGCCTGCTTGCGCTCGGCCACCTCGTCGATGGCCGCCTCCAGACGCACCAGGCCGGCACGGATGCGCTCCCGTTCCCCCTCAAGCTCGTTGAGGGTGCGCCGGATCTGCAGCAGAGACAACTCCGGCTCCAGCCCCCGTTCCACCAGCGGCTGGATCAGGTTGCGCTCTGCCCAGGCCAGTTCAAGGCCAGCCGTCATGGTGCGTAGCGCCACCTGCTGCTCTGCCTGCTCCTGTTCACGCTGACGACGCTGTACCGCCAGCACCTGTAGTTCCGCCGTCAGCTCCGCCCGCCGTCCTTCGAACAAACGGGTCTCACCGTCCGTCACCTCGGGGGCCAGGACCTGTAGTTCCGGGCTGAATGCCAGCGGGGTGTTGCCGATCTCGGCCTGCAGCCGCTGCATGCGTGCCTGCAAGGTATGAAACCGTTGCAGACTGCCCTCATAGTCCCCTTCCAGCAAACCGCCCCGCAGCTCCAGCAGGACATCTCCAGCCCGGACCCGGTCGCCCTTGGTGACCCGGATTTCCTGCACCACGCCCCCCTCCAGGCTCTGCACCACCTGCAGGCTTCGTGACGGCACCACCTTGCCCTGGCCGCGAGTGACTTCATCGATCTCGGTGAAATGAGCCCACACCAGGGCAATCACCAGGAACAGCACCATCACTCCCAGCAGGACGCTGCCGCCGAGGGAGCGCCCCATGCCCTGATCGCGCAGGAAGTCATCAAAATCCCGTTGTCCGCTCATGTCATGATGTCCTGATCTTCCGTGGTACCGGATCCTGTGCTGTCGCCGGGTTGCGCAGGACACGCTCGCGAGGGCCGTCGGCCACCACCCTGCCCTCGTCCAGCACGATCACCCGGTCCACCAGCGCCAGCAGGCTGGTGCGATGGGTGACCAGGATCAGGGTGCGATCCC
This sequence comes from Ectothiorhodospira shaposhnikovii, assembly GCF_022227765.1. Taxonomy (GTDB): domain Bacteria; phylum Pseudomonadota; class Gammaproteobacteria; order Ectothiorhodospirales; family Ectothiorhodospiraceae; genus Ectothiorhodospira. The sequence continues at coordinate 33,231 of NZ_JAJMLZ010000012.1, forward strand.
TGGGCAGCGCCCCAAGACGCTCGATCACGCCCTTTTCGGTCTGCACGTCCATGGCGCTGGTAGGCTCGTCCAGCAGCAGGATGCGGGGATCCCCCAGCAGTGCCCGGGCCAGGCAGATGAGCTGGCGCTGGCCACCGGACAGGCCTTCGCCCCGCTCCCCCAGCATCAGGTCATACCCCATCGGATGCCGGGCCAGGAATTCGTGGGCACCGGCCTGGCGGGCGGCCGCCAGGATGCGGGCATCATCGGCGTGAGGATGGCCCACGGCGATGTTCTGGCGCACGGTGCCGCTCAGCAGCCAGGCCTCCTGCAGTACACTGCCCACATGGCCCCGCAGATCGGCCGGATCCAGCTGGCGCAGATCCGTGTTATCCACCCGCACGGCCCCCTGGTCAGGTTCATAGATACCCAGCATGAGACGCGCCAGGGTGCTCTTCCCGGACCCCACCCGCCCCAGCAGGGCCACCCGTTCGCCGGGTTCGATCACCAGGTTGATCCCCCTGAGGGCAGGCTGGCCCTGATCCGGATAGGTGAAATCCACATCCTGGAATTCGATCCGGCCCCGCAAATCCGGACGGCTCAGGAAACGGCGTCCGCTGGGGCGCTCACTGGGGAGTTTCATCAGTTGGTCGATGGCCTGGTAGGACTGACGGGCCTGGTTGATTCGGGTCATGGTCTGGGCCAATTGGGCCAGGGGGGCAAGAATGCGGCCAGTGAGGATGACGGCGGCGATCATGGCGCCCATGGAAATCACACCGTCGGCAATCAGGAACACGCCGAAAACGACGATGGCCACCTGCGCCCCCTGCTGGGCAAACGCGGTGGCATTGAGGGCGAACTGCTGGATCGCCCGGGCACGCCGGCCGGTGCCCGACTGATCCCGCACGCTCTCTTCCCAGCGTTCGCGCACCAGTGGCGCGGCCCCGATGGCCTTGATGGTTTCCAACCCGGTGACGGTCTCCACCAGAACCCCCTGTTTGCTCCGCCCCTGCTCGTAGGCATCGCGGGAGATCCGCACCAAAAAGGGCTGCAACGCCAGCCCCATCAGCAGGACCAGGGGTACCGCCAGCAACGGAATAAGATACAGCGGGCCGCCAATCAGGGAGATCACCCAGATGAACAGCAGGATGAACGGCAGGTCCACCAGGGCTACCAGCGAGGCAGACGCAAAGAAATCCCGCAGGGTCTCGAACTCCCGCAGGGTGCTGGCAAAGCCCCCCGCCGAACCACGACGGGAGCGCATCTGCAGGTTGAGCACATGATCGAAGATACGCCGCCCCATGCGCATGTCCGCCTTCTGACCGGCGGCCTCGATGAAGGCGGCGCGCAAGGTCTTGACCAGAAAGTCGAACACCAGGGCAATTCCCACTCCCAGGGTGAGGGCAAGGAGGGACTCCATCGCCTCGTTGGGCAGCACCCGGTCATAGACCACCATGATGAACAGGGCCGTGGACAAGCCCAGAAAGTTGGTCAGGGCCGCCGCCAGCATGACCTGGACGTAGGTCCAGCGATTGCTGGACAATGCGCTCCAGAACCAGTGACCACCCGCATCCTCGACCGGGGTTGCGCCGCTGCCGGGTCGGTGACGGGGGCGAACTGCAATGACCCGTCCACCGCTCTGTGCCTGCAATGCCTCCAGGCTGCGTTCCACGGGGGTATCGCCGAAGACCGGATCGAACACCGCCACCCGGTCCTCGTCCAGTCGCGACAGCACCACCACCGCGCGCTGCTCTCCCAGACACACCACCAGCGGGAACAGGTCATCGGACAATTGCCGCAGGTCGCGACGCCCCAGTGCCGTGGTCAGGCCGAAGCGGTCGGCGGCGTCCAGAAAGGCCGCCACGTCCATGCCCGGATCCAGCCCCACCTTGCCGGCACGGATCGCGCCGGCGGACAGGGGCATGCGGAAGTGTTGCGACAAAAACAGTAGACACTGTTCCAGATCCGCCGTCACCGCGTTTGCCTGGTCGTCATTCATCCATGCCCGCTCCCATGCTCTGGCTCGGTGTCACGGCGTCGATCTGCAGGGCGTCGAGCAAGGCGCCGGCCACCGCCAGCTGGCGGAACCGGGCCAGGTCCAGCGCCACCCGCAGATCCACCAGCCGCAACGAGGTCTGGAATAGATCCCGCTGGGCATCCAGCAGATCATTGAGACTGCGCCGGCCGATGCTGAACTGGGCCTCATAGGCCAGCACCGCCGCCTGATCGGCCTGGAAGGCCTGATACTGGGCCGCAAGTTCACTGCCCAGGGCACGGACCTCGGCCTCGGCGCCATGCCACTGGTGCATGAGTTCACGCTCCAGTGCCTGCCGTTCCCAGTGGGCCTGGCGCTCCCGCTCCCGGGCCTGGGCCAGACGGGCACCAGCGGCGCCGCCGTTGTAGAGGGCGTAGTCGACCGTCACAAGCAGGGCCAGATCGGTGTCGCCCTGATCACTGCGATCGACATCGAAACGACGTCCCTGCAGGTCCAGTCGCAACTGGGGCCAGCGTTCTCCGGCAGCGGCCCGACGCTCACCCCGACCGGCTTCGATACGGGCCAGGGCCTCGTGCAGGACGGGGTTGTCGGCGGTGGCCTGCGCCGTTGTCAGGTCTGCCATGAGCCACGGAGAAAATTCGAACTGCGGTCGCGGCAAGGGGCCGGGGCGGCTGAAGAACCAAGCCTCATAGATGGCCGCCGCCTGCTGCCGGCGACCCGAGACGGCCACCTGGCGGGCACGGGCGTCAGCCACCCGACTCTGGGCGCGCAGCTGATCTGCCCGGGATCCGGCGCCACCGGCCACCCGCTCCAGCACCCGGGCCTCGATCGCCTCGTGGCGGGCCAGGTTGATGTCCGCCAGGGTCTGATGGGCCTGATGCCGAGCCAGGTCATAATGGGCACCGAGGGCGTCCAGGACGAACTGCTCGGTCATGGCCCGGGTATGCCACTCCTGTGCCATGAGCCGGCCACGAGCAGCCTGCAGACGGCCCGACGAGGCGCCGAAGTCATAGAGTCGCTGGGACACGCCGGCCACTGCACCCACCCGGGAGCCGCTGTCGAAGGCACGCCGTTCCGTGTGACTCAGGCTGCTGCGCTGCTCCAGGCCCACATGAATCCGTGGCAGCCACTCGGCCCGGACCTCCCGCACCCCTTCACCGAGTTCCTCGCGACGGGCCTGTTCCCGACGTAGGGAAGGCTGCAGACGCACCGCCTCGGCCACCGCGTTGCGCAGGGCGATTTCCTGGTCGGCATCGACCAGGACCGGCGTCCACCAGGATTCCACCAGATCCTCCCAGGCATCGGCGAAAGCGGGCCACGGGAGGAAACATGGAATCAGGACGAGCGTCAGCGGTAGGAGTCTCATAGGCCATCCTGGCGGACTTTAACGTGAGCGGATTCGCGGACAACCCGGATTTACCAGGAAGGCCTGCTCGTCTGCGGCCAGGAACGCAAGATCGTCGGCGAGATGGCGGCAAAGGTTAGCCGGAATGATCCGCCTGGACCACGTTTCATTGCTCCAATATGGAGCCTTTGGCATGGATCGAGTCAGTATCAGCCATTCAAACCGAATAAGCCGATCACCGGGGCATCGCAAAATCTTCCATATCGGTTGATGATGCCGTAGGCAGGCGTGGCCTGATGGATAACATGGAATCTCACGTTCATCGTCAACGTGGATCGCAGCCAGGGGTGGTTTTGACTTGGGCGGATTCGCGGGCGACACTGCGGGCTCGTCCCATCCAGTGTTTTTACGTCCCGATGACCAAGAAAGTACTTATTCTCGTTCCCGTGTTCCACTCCCTGGCCGACCTGGGTTCCGTGGGGGAGCATGTCGAGCAGCAGCGGGCGGCGGCCGGTGGGATTGACGCCGTCCGGGCGCAGGAAGCCAAGGTGGAGCAGCTCTGGGACGGCATCGAGCAAGCCCTGATGTCGGTCATCCGCTTTACCGGAGTACCTATGGAACAGGTCCGGATTTACCAGGATGGCCTGCCCGTCTGCGACCAGGAACGGAAAATCGTGGACGAGGTGGCGGCCAAGGGCAGCCGAAATTATCAGCTGGTGGCACGACTGACTGATCAGGGCGCGCAGTTGACGGGTACCGAGTCAGCGACGCTGTTACAGCAGGAACTGGCGCTACAGCAAGCCCAAATGGCCGATCAGGGTGAGCCCGCCGCCGAGACGCGGGCGACAACATCACGCTTGCTGCAGGAGCGGGATGCCTTCATCGCCCGCCGCATCCAGGAGACGTTGCAGACGGGAGAGTTGGGGGTGCTGTTCATCGGGCTGTCCCACGATGTGCCGTCTCACCTGGGTAACGAGGTGCATGTGCGACCGCTGTTTCAGGTCCCGGCAGCCGTATCCGTCAGTTCCCGGCAGTAGTTGTAGGGGGGCCAGGGTCCCTGCACCACCAGAATCAGGCCCTCTGTCCGCACCTGGTCGGCCAGTGCCAGTGCCTGTGACTGAAACGCATCGGAACAGTCGGTGTCGACGAGAAAGCTGTGATTGAACACCATGGGCTCATCCCGGCCGGCTGCTTCGCGACCATGGAGGGATAACGGGGCCGCCTCTTCGGCCATATGGGCCAGTTGGGCCACGATTTCCCTACCGAAGTCTTCCATCTGTTGACGAGCCTGCCCGGCAATGATCGTGTCGAGCTTCTTCATCAGCAGATAGCGCTTGCCCGGAGACTCCGGCAGCGCGCGGATCCGGGCGCGGATATCCGGGTCTTCGGCCTTGATGCGATCCTGCACGCACGCTGCGTCCATGAAGCCCTTGATGCTCCATTCGGATTTGTTATTGAGGCGCTGGAACTGCCCTTCGATGGCGGCGTGATGACCGGCCAGGAACGCACGCAGGCTGTCCGGGGACTGGAACAGGGTACCGAACTTCACCGGCAGCACCGGCCCCAGGGCCATGATGTCCTGCACGGTACGGGCATGCGCCACGGCACGGGGACCCAGCCAGGCCAGGGATTGCAGGTTTTCATCACTGAACTGGTCGGCATCCACCCGGCCATACAGGGCGACGATGCCCTCGTGCTCCAGGCATTCCAGTAACACCGGCACCCTGTCCCCTTCCGAGGCCCACGCCGACGGTGCCGGCAGGGCGTCTGCATGGATAGAGCCGCCACGGGCCAGACAGTAGAGATAGAGCGCCTCGGTCATCGTTTCATGGACTCCAGCACCTCGTCGAAGTGGGCTTTCTCCAGGATGACCTCGCAGTCACTCTGATCGGGACCACGGGCCACGCACTCGCGCACGGCTTCCATGGCCGCCCGCTGACACAGTGATGCCAGATCGGCGCCGCTGAAGCCTTCGGTACGGCGGACGATCTCCTTCAAATCCACGTCGGCGGCCAATTGCTTGCCGCGGGTATGCACATTGAGGATGGAGAGGCGAGCCGCACCGTCGGGCACGGGAATCCGCACATGGAGATCGAAGCGGCCCGGACGTAGCAGAGCCGGATCGATACGGTCAGGCCGGTTGGTGGCGGCCAGTACCAGGACGTCGTCGAGCTTTTCCACCCCGTCCAGTTCTGCCAGGAACTGCCCCACCACCCGGTCGGCCACGGCATTTTCACCGCTGCCACGGATCGGGACCAGGGCATCGATCTCGTCGAAGAAGATCAGGCAGGGGGCGACCTGGCGGGCCTTGCGGAAGACTTCCCGCACCGCTGCCTCGGATTCGCCCACATAGCGGGAGAGCAGAGCCGCACCCTTGATGGAGATGAAGTTCATCTCCGTGGGCTGGGCGCTGGCCTGAGCCAGCAGGGTCTTGCCGCAACCTGGCGGCCCGGAAAGGAGAATCCCCTTGGGAGGATGGATGCCGGCCTTGCGGAACAGATGGCGGTAGCGCACCGGCCATTCGATGGCTTCCTGGAGCAGATCCTTGACGTCTTCCAGCCCACCCACGTCGTCCCAGGTGGTGACTGGCACCTCGACGAACACTTCGCGCAACGCGGATGGCTCCACCTCGCGCCGGGCAACGTCGAAGTCCTGCAACCCGACTTCCAGGGCCATCAGGGTGTCCGGCGAGAGGTCGTTCACCTCCAGTTCGATCTGCGGAAACACCCGCCGCAGGCAGGCCATGGCCGCTTCCCGGCACAGGGCCTCCAGATCGGCGCCCACATAGCCGTGCGTGAGGGCGGCGATGTCTTTGAGGTTCACGTCTTCCCCCAGGGGCATGCCCCGGGTATGGATTTCCAGGATCTGCAAGCGCCCCGGCAGGTCAGGGACCGGGATGATGATTTCGCGGTCGAAACGACCCGGGCGGCGCAGGGCCGGATCCAGCAGATTGGGCAGGTTGGTGGCAGCAATGACGATGACCTTGCCGCGCCCTTCCAGTCCGTCCATCAGGGCCAGTAGCTGGGCCACGACTCGGCGTTCCACCTGCTTTTCCCCGCCCAGATCCTCACGCTTGGGGGCAATGGCGTCGATTTCATCGATGAAGATAATCGAGGGTGCGCGGCGCTGGGCTTCCTCGAAGATCTGACGCAGCTTGGCCTCGGATTCACCGTAAAACTTACCGATGATCTCCGGTCCGCTGATGTGCAGAAAGTGCGCATCGGTCTCGTTGGCGACGGCCCGGGCCACCAGGGTCTTGCCGGTGCCGGGGGTGCCGTGGAGCAGGACGCCCTTGGGTGGGTCGATACCCAGTTTTTCGAAAACCTGGGGATAGCGCAGGGGCAGTTCCACCATTTCCCTGACTTTATGCACCACAGGACCAAGCCCGCCCACATCCTCGTAAGAGAGGCCGGAGGCCTTGGGTCTGCCCTCCCCCGAATTGTCCTTGTCGGTGCCGCGGGAGATGCTCAGGCGCGTGGTCGGGCCGATGAAGACGGGGCCCGGCGGATTGGCCTGGACTACCACAAATTCCGCATGCCGGTTGCCGAACAGGGTGGCCCGGATCCGGTCCCCCCGCAAAACGGGGGTACCGTCCAGCAGGCTGCCAATGTATTTCATGTCGCGCTGGGCGGGCACCACATCGGTGGGTTGGAGCACGATGCTCTGCGCCGGGGCGGCCTTGACCCGACGCAGGATGACAGCATCATCCAGGGAGACGCCCGCATTGGTGCGGCTCAGCCCGTCCAGTTGCACCCGGCCCTGATCCCGGTTTTCCTTGAACGCGGGCATGACGCGGCAAATGGTGTTGCGTGCGCCCACCACCTCCACGATATCTCCGATCTGACACCCCAGGGCCTGCAGGTTGGCAGGGTCGATGCGGGCGATGGCCCGTCCGGCATCGCGCTTGGCAGCATCGCTGACCTTCAAGCGCAGGCCCGGATCAGGGTCAGCTGGATGGCTATCGGACGGTCTGCTGGAAGTCCCGGTGAGCGTGGTCATGGTGGTTGGGTCGTTCCTTCAAGGGCGGTTCATTTGGCCAGGCGGATTTCGGCAATACCGCCGTTGCAGGAGCGGGTCATGGCTTCGGTCCCGAACCCGCGAGGCAGCAGGATTTCCTTGTGGTATTTCTTGTCACCCCGCTCGGCATGAAGGACGAGGATGTCCTCGTTGAGTTCGAGACTCAGATCCTCATCCAGGATACCGGGGACTTCGGCCACCACCAGGACGTGGTCGTCTTCATCGAAAACGTCCACCAGGGGCTCACGAATGGACTGGATCTCCACCTCACCGTCATCGGGATTGCGGCGAACATTGCCGAAGGTGTTCACCTGCATGTCGCCCTGGTCGTGCCCACCGATGCCCACACGGACAGAGACGCCGTAGACGCCCCTCGCACCGGTGCCGCCGGTATCACTGAATTCACCGCTGCGATGGACCTGACCACCGGCTTGCTGGGCCTTGTCCACCAGGTCGCCCAGTTGGCCGAGCATGCCGGTGACGGTACCGAGCAGGTTACCGCCGATGGAGACGGAAGCCTGGGACTTGCCCTGCTCTCCCTCGCCGGCGCTGCCAAAGAGCATGTTCAGACGGCGGGAAATCTCGTCGAGACGTTCCCTACCTTCAGCGTACTTGTCGTCATCCGGCTTGCGGGTCATGGGTTACTCCTCCTCCCTTGACGGGATTGTGTTCGGCGGTAGCAGCCGGCCGTTGGGCCAGTGCGGTCTCCAGTTCCCGGATGCGCTGTTGCATGCGCTCCAGTTGTTGCTGGTTTTCCGTGGCTTCGACAGGGTTGAGGTAGGGATTGGAAGCCCACCAGTTGATGCCCATTTCCCGGGCTTTGTCCACGGAACAGATGAGCAGACGGATCTGAATCGTCAGCAGCTCGATGTCCACGAGCTTGATCTTGATGTCTCCGGAAATGACCACGCCCTTGTCCAGGATGCGTTCGAGGATATCGCCCAGCGTGGCGGTATCCATGGCATGGGGCATGCGCTGGGAGACACGGGTTGGAGTCTGCTGCACACTGTGGCTCAAGTCGTCGTCCTCAAAGCAGCTTGCCCAGAGGGCCAAGATCCAGGTTGAGATCCTCATCGGTGAGGCCGAACTGCTGTTTGAGCTGCTGCATTTCCTCTTCCAGTCGCATGAAGGTGAGTCCAAGCCGTTCTGCGTCCTCATCGCTGAGACCACCGGCCTCGATACGCCGCAAGGCCTGCTTTTCGAGCAGCTGGCGGACGAGTTCTATAAGGGTGAGAGCAAGCTGGCCCAGCCCCTTGTGCATGTCATCCGGGTTGAGGGTGATGCGCTGCGACGGCAGCGCATCACGGAGTTCATTCGTGACTTGAGACATGGACTGACTCCTCGGCGGCAACGGGGGCCGGTTTTTCCCGCAGGGTTTCCACTGAGGCAACCACCGCGGTCAGGCCTACATAGACCAGATGGATATCGGCAACCGATATGATGATTTCTCCGGAGACCACGACGCCCTTTTCCAGTACCTGATCAAGTGCTTCACATAATGAGGGGTTGTCTCGTGGCATCGACGCCTCTTGCGAACCGGTCGGTGTTGATCACCGAGCTGGGATGTAAGTTCAGGACTGGCTGTTCCAGGCTCTCAGTCGCTCATAGATGCCCAAGGCGATATGACGGCAATCGGTTTTTTCATAGAAATCAGCCAGTTCCAGCAGCAACTCGACGGCACGTGCAGCCTGTGACGACTTCGGGTATTCATCCAGCAACTGCCAATACAGATCAACGGCCTGTTCCAGTTTGCCTTCCTGCTTGAACTGACAGGCCATGTCGAGGGTTCTATCCAGCAGGATCATTTCCAGATTATTGACCCGAGCTGTATCTCCCGGGGTGGCTGCCGGTACTTCGGACAAACCTGCTTCAGCGAGATTTTTTTCAGCGACATTGGTCAATTCCACATCAATGAACATGTCACATTCCTGCTTGGAAGTGCCAGACATGGTTAAGCTCCTTAGACATATGATGAAATTCAGTTCGAGGCTTGGGTGAAATCGTCTTTCGCGGTGCTTTCACCCTCATCGGCTTCCTCGTATTCGGTTTCATCCTCTTCATCCCTTTCATCCTCTACCGGACTCTGGGTCTCTGCCCAGATTTCATCCAGACGGTCCAGGAGTTCCGCTTCATGGGCTTCGAAAGCCTCTTCGCTGATTTCACCGGCCTCCAGTTGTTCATAGAGCGAGGTTAGCGCCTGGGTGATTCGTTCGGCCTCACCTTCAATCTCTTCACGGGCACGATCATGAATCTCGCGAAACAGCGCGAACAAGCCCTTGGCCGGGGACATGAGGATGTCATCAAGAAGAAGCACGGAGCCTCTCGGCATCGAACCTGACATCGATGAAGTTGAAGGGTGCCCACGGACCGGAATAATTGAAGGACACTTCATTGCCGAACTGGCTCGCCGCCTTGACCACCGCATCTTCAAAAGGCTTGACTTGGTCACGGCTCACCAGACAGGCGAGATTCATGATTTCGTGATCATTGCGCGGATCATTGCTACGGACCTGCACACTCACCGCTTCAAGCAGTGGTTGCACCTTTTCCAGGCAAACTCGTCGGTCTTCATTCAACAAACGATCGAATATCCGTCCCAACTCCACCTTGGCATCACGACCGGGGTCTCGCTGCGAGCCGAAAATTTCGTCGCGCAGTTTTTTGAGTTCAGGGTGGGTGTTCATGATGTATTCGTAGATATTGGATACGTCGAATTTGACGCGCAGCCCCATTTCCACCTTGTCATGGAAATAACGTACCTGCTCCAGCAGGGTGTCATGCTCTTCGCGCAACAGGGATCGAACGGCACTTTCTCCGGCGGCAATGGTGCCGAAAGCCAATGGCAGGCAGGAGGTACCGACATCCGTGAGTTGCTTGATCACGCCGTTATGCACCACAAGGTTAGCGCGCTGCGGTCGCAGGCGAATCTGATCGGTTCTACTGACCAGCGCAGCCAGCTGATTTTCGACGATGCAACGGACCTCTGCCCCCTGCATGCCGATCTTGCCCAGAGAACGGGCCTGGTCTGCCTCAATGATGGCATAAATATATAATCTCGATTTTGATTTTATTGTAGTGGCCATCTTGTTGACTCAGTTTGCAGTAGCCGATCAGTAGTTCAATGTACGCGTGCGTACTCGCAAGCCGGGCATCAGTCCTGCCGTCGCCGACATGCTCTCATTGCCTTTGACGGCGGGGATCGCATCGGGACGCTCCACGAACTGGTAGAGCAGTGCTGATTTGTTAGTGATCGATTCCAGGCGCCGATTGATCTCCTGATTGCGGGCCGCCATCCGCTCCTGTTCCAGCACCAGCCGTTGCCGCTCGATTTCCAACATGGCAAGTTCCATGAGGGCTCCACTGGAACTGCGTGATCGGCGGTGATCGACGATGGATGAAAGGGTCTTGACCTGAGAGGGACTCTTGATGGGCGATTTCATGACGGCAATCCTCCAGGGGGGTGATGGCTCCGTTTCAGGCGTTACCGGCCTTGGCCATGACTTTGGCCGTCTCTTTTGAGGATTTGCCGGCGGTTTTGGACTTGACCGCCCGCGGCTTCCTGCGCGCGGCGGGACGGCGGCAATGCTCATCGATCAACTCATCCAGCATCTGGCCGCCCAGATCCTTGTCGTCATGCCGGATCTTGACGCACTCGTCCCCGATGACGTCATGACACAACTGCCGGAAACGCGGGTCGGCGGCGTCCACGGGAGTCCCTCGCGCGGCCATCACCCGGGCGATCATCAGACAGGCACGAATGGTGGGGCGGGAGTTGTTGACCCCAAAGTCACGAAAGGCGCGAACCATGGAGACAATGGCCCGGGCCTGGTCGAGGGGTAGCCCGGACGATGACTGCGTGACACGGACTTCAGTGTCCAGATCCGGATGGTCGATTCTGAGGGTGAACATGCGATCCAGCAACGCATCCTGGGTCTTGTGAACGCCGGCATATTCCTCCGGGTTACTGGTGAAGATCGCCGTGAAGTTGGGATGTACCTGCAACAGGTTGTCGCCCTTGTGCACCCCCGGCAGGTTGAGCAGTCGTTCCTCAAGCACGGAGAGCAGGACGTTGTTGGCTTCCGGCCTGGAGCGAGTGAATTCGTCATAGATCAGGGTGAAACCGTACTTGCAGGCCGACGTGAGGCGATTGTCCACCCACTGCCGGCTGACGCGCTCCTCACGCTTGACCACTGAGCTGATGTAATTGTCGAGTACGCTGGAGGTGCGATAACCGCTTTGCGAACCCACGAGATCGGAGGACCCGAACTCATCATCACCATGAATCAGGACCACCTGTCGACCCAGCTGCGCAGCCAGATGCATGGCCATGACGGTCTTCCCGGTACCGGCGGGACCGCAGAAATGCACGGCATAGCCCGCATGAATGTACTCCAGTGCACGCTCGGTAATGTCCTTTACATAAGGCGTCTCGATGAAACTGGAACTCTTGTCCAGACTCAACAAGGTTAGTTCACTCGGGCTACCCATCCACTGAAACCTCTCACTGCATTGGCAAGAACTCCCACAGATATGATCTGTAGGAGTTCGTATCAAAGAATCAGGCCAGGCCTGATTCAGCTTACTCGGCTACAGCCGCATTGGCTGTCAGGCCGATGGCCTCGGCATACTTGAGATAAGTTTCCACGGAAGCGACCACAACGCGGGCCTCAACGGAAAGCAGCTCAATACCGACCAGGGAAACCTTGACCCAGGCATCAATCACGATGCCCTTATCAAGGATGCGGTCCACCACTTCTGCAAGACTGGCAGAATCAGTCGTCTTTTGGACACTAGCCATGTCAGTTCTCCTTCACATTGGTATCAGATTCAACACAAATCCAAGGCTTTGTAAGACCAAAGCCTCGAGAATCAACTTATCATAAGTTCATGTTTGATAAAAACTGAAACCATAATCCAAAACGGTACAATCCAGAGCATTCATTTCATATTCATGAATTAATGGCGGACTCCTGATCCAGTTCTTGCACTAGTCATTACTGAATCTACACCATAGAGCGGTTTGGGCCACTTCGTATTGATCCAATATGGAGTATTTGACATAGGTCGCTTTATAAGTAAAACCCTGAACCGGACAACAGAATTACCGGGGCATCGAAAAATCTTCCATATCGGTTGATGATGCCGTAGGCAGTTGCGGCCTGATGGATAACATGGAATCTCACGTTCATCGTCAACAAGGAAGGCATACCTGTGCCGACGCTCAACCGATTCTCGCCTTCCAGATACCGGGTCGGCCTGCATCAGGAGCCCCGAGGACTGGCGATGGCCGTACTGGATACCGGCACCGGCCAACGTCCCCGGCTGGTGGACTACGGCTGGTGGCCGGGTCAGGACATCCAACGGAACATCCAGACGCTGGGCGATCAGGTCCGGCGCAGTCATCTGCGCAAGGCACGTACCCATTTCGTACTGGCCCCCAGTGAATACGCCTGCATCCTGCTGGAAGAACCCCGGGTCGAAGCGGGGGAACTGCAGGAAGCCCTGCGCTGGAAGCTGGTCGATGCCCTGCCCTATCCGGCCGACGAGGCCGTGATCGACACCTTTCCCACCCCGCTCCAGGACAAGCGCGGGGGTGGTTCGACCATGATCCAGGTGGTGGCGGCCCGGGATTCGCTGATCAGTGAGCGTGCCCGCCAGGTCCAGGAAGCCGGTTTTCGTCTGGAGACGGTGGATATCCTGGAAATGGCATTGCGTAACCTGGCCGTCCGTCGCGATGGCCGTCACGATGTCCATGCCGTCGTGCACGTGGGCATGGATCGGAGCCTGATCGTGGTGATCCGGGATCGCCTGCTGTTTCTCACCCGCCGCCTGCCGCTGGGTTACCGGCAACTGGACCAGCCAGACCTGCCGGTACTCGACATGACGGAGGCATCCTCACCACCCACCCGTGTGTCCGAACAGCGGCTGTGGGATGAGATCTGCCGTTCCCTGGAGTATTACGAACGCCATGTCGCTGGTGGCGGTGCCGAGCATGCACTGAGTCTGATCACCGGGTTTCCGGGGGACGGGGCACTGGTGCAATGGATGCAGCAGGAGACCCGCATGAGGCCGATGAGTCTGGAAGATCTGCTGGAGATCCCGCCGGACACCCATATCGACCCTCAGGCCCACGCCCCCCTGATGATCGCCGTGGGCGGCGCCCTGCGCCTGGAGGACTAAGACGGCATGAAACAAAGCATCAACCTCTACCGGATTCATAACCCTGGACCACGGGTGTGGATCTCATTACGCAACATGCTGCTACTGGCGCTGATCCTGGCCTTGGTGCTGGCCGTGCATACCGGACTGCAGACCCGGGAAGCGACGCTGCTGAATCAATCCCTGGCCGACATGCGCGCCCGGGAGCGGCAGTTACAGGAAGACTTGCAACGGTTGCGGGAATTGATCCCTCCCCAGACGCGAGCCGACAACCTCCAGGCCGATATCGATGCGATGACGGCCCGCCGTGAACGGCTGGAGCGAAGCATCGAAGTCCTGCAACTGCACCTGCCCCGGGCCGGGGTGGACCTGCGGGCACCCCTGCAGGCGTTGGACCGTTCGAACCAGTCCGGGCTCTGGCTCACCGGCGTGACCCTGGACGACCAGGGTCGAGGCTTGCGCCTGGAAGGCCGAGCCCTGGCTTCGCGCCTTGTGCCCGCCTACCTGGACCGCATGACCCGGGAACCGGCCCTTGCAGGTCTGCGCTTTCACCAGGTCCGCGTCCAACAGGCCGAAAACGAATCCCCCGGTGTGCAGTTCGTGATCTCCACTCGACCCGAAGGTAACTGAACCATGTCGTTCATTGCGCGGTTTGCTGATCGCATCAACAGTTACAGCCTGCGTGAACGCCTCCTCATGACTTTCCTGGTGTTGATAGTGCTGGTACTGGCGTGGGACCGGGTGTTCCTGCATCCGCTGGAACAGCGCCGTCTCGACAAGCAGGCAGAGATGCAGCAGATCCAGACCCGGGTGGAAGACTTGATGACGGCGATCCAGCAGCTCGCCCTCCAGCCCGAAGATCAGACCGAGGCTGGGCTGGAAGCCCGGCGCGATGCCCTGCGCACGGACCTGGGGCAGCTGGAGCAGCAACTGCAAACCCTGCACCGAGGATTTGCCTCCCCCCGGGAGGCCATCCGAGTACTGGCCGGTCTGCTGCGGGATCGCCCCGGGGTCAGCGTGGTGGAACTGGCCAACCTGCCGCCGGAACCCTTGCGGTTCGAGCGCGGCGACGAGGGCATCCCCACAGGCATCTTCATCCATCGTTTGCGCCTAGTGGTGGAAGCCGATTTTGCCGCCGTGGTGGATTTCATGGGACTGGTCGAAGACCTCCCCGACGGGGTCTTCTGGGAAACACTGCAGCTTGAGGTACCCCAATGGCCGATCAATCGGGTGAGCATGACCCTGTACGGTCTGTCCGCAGACGAAAACTGGCTGGGGCTATGAAGATGAAGACATCCGGCCGAGTCGCCGTAGCCTTGCTGAGCACGGGTTGTCTTGTCCCGGCCCTATCCCTGGCTGACCCGACCCGCCCTCCGACCCCGCAGGAACTGCGTGCCTGGCAGGGCATGCTGGATGCCGAGCAGGCGACCACCCGGGGGTGGGTCCTGCAATCGGTGCTGATGGCGCCGCAACGGCGCATCGCCATCATCAACGGACAGCGTGTCGGGGTGGGTGAAACCGTGGACGGTGCCCGGGTGATCCGGATCGAAGCCGCGGCGGTGGCACTGAGCCATGAAGGCCGGGACATCACACTCCGGTTGACTGAAGTCCATGCCGTCGACATCCGCCCTTCGGGGCGATAAGCCTACGGTTCGACAAATAGAGATGAATTCATGAAGCAACCCGCACCTTCATCCCCCCGTGGGAGCGGCCCTCGGCCACGAACGAACCCGAATCGCACCCGCATGACATGGCTACTGATTCCTCCCCTGCTGGCCCTGGTGGCGGGCTGCTCCAGTATCCAGGAACGCTCGGCCAAGACTGCGGAAGCCATCGACACGGCCCTGAATCTCGACGCGCTCACAATGCCCGTCCCCCCGGTCGAAGCCCGGACACCCGCACCGGCCCACCGTATCGAACCCGAACCGGAACCCATGCCGGCCTACGAACGCTTCGACGTGGTGGTCCGCAATGCACCCGCCCGCGAAGTGCTGATGAGTCTGGTGGAAGGCACCGACACCAACCTGGTGGTGCATCCGGAAGTAGACCAGATCATCTCCCTGGAATTACGCCAGGTCACCCTGCCCCAGGTGCTCGAAGTGATGCAGGAAGTCTACGGACTCGAATACCGACGCAACGCCTTCGGCTACACCGTGCGCCCGCCGCGATTGGAAAGCCGGATCTACCACGTCAACTATCTGGACGTGCAGCGCAGCGGACGCTCCAGCATCCGCGTCAGCTCCGGCCAGGCCACCGAAACCGTCGGTACGGACAGCAACTTCACGGGCCGCCGCACCACCGCCGGCGATGACGAAAGGGGCCTGAGCACCCGCATCCAGACCGATTCCGAATCCCGGTTCTGGAACGACCTGTCCGCCAGCCTGGAAAACATCATCGGCGATCAGGACGGACGCAGGGTCATCGTCAACCGCCAGTCCGGCGTGGTGTCGGTGCGGGCCATGTCCGATGAACACCGCATGGTGGCCGAGTTGATCGAGGCGGTCCAGGGCAGCGTCCAGCGTCAGGTGATCCTGGAAGCCAAGATCGTCGAAGTGGAACTGCGCGACGGCTTCCAGTCGGGCATCAATTGGGCGGCCCTGGGCCGCATCGACGGCCGCTCCGTCGCCGCCGGACAGTTCAATGGACCGGCCCTGCTCGATGAAGGCTTTGCCGCCACCCGGGGCCGCACGCTCGGCGCCCTGGCCGAGGACTTCGACATCACCCTGTTCGGCGGCTCCACCCTGGTGGCCGCCGTTGCCGGAGACTTCGCCGCCCTCATCGAACTGCTGGAGACCCAGGGCCGCACTCAGGTGCTGTCCAGCCCGAGAGTGGCCACGGTCAACAACCAGAAGGCAGTCATCAAGGTGGGCCAGGACGAATTCTTCGTCACCGACGTTTCCGCCCAGACCGCCACCGGCACCACCGCCACTACCCGTGCCAGTTCGGTACAGCTCACCCCCTTCTTCTCAGGGATCGTGCTCGACGTCACCCCCCAGGTGGCCCCCGATGGACAGGTGATCCTCCATGTGCGGCCCACGGTGAGCGAAGTCACCGAACAGATCCGCAACATCACCATCAGTGACGAAGAAGAACAGATCCTGCCCCTGGCCCGCACCACCGTGCGCGAATCCGACAGCATCGTCCGCGCCCGCAGCGGTCAGGTGGTGGTGATCGGCGGCCTGATGCGCGAGTCCACCCGTCAGCAGCGGGCCGGCACTCCCGGCCTGAGCAGCCTGCCCATCATCGGTCGTGCCTTCTCCAGTCAGCGGGAAAGCGCCGTCAAGACCGAACTGGTGATCCTGCTACGCCCCATCGTGGTGGCTTCGGATCTGGAATGGGACCGCCAGATCGATGAGCATCGCCGGCGCATGCAACAACTGCAAGCGGGGGAATGATGGTAGAGCCACACGCCATGCCCAGCAACAGAATCGGCGAACTGCTGTGCGCCTCCGGAGTCATTACCCAGGCCCAGCGGGATCAGGCCCTGAGCCGACAAGCGCGGGACGGCGGCCGTCTGGGACACATCCTGATCGAGATGGGCCTGGTGAACGAGCAGGACCTGCTGCAGAACCTGAGTCGCCAGGCGGGGCTGGCCTGGGTGGATCTGAGACAGTTTCAGTTGTGTTCACGCACGGTTCGCCGCCTGCCCGAAGCCCATGCCCGCCGCTTTCGCGCCATCCTGCTGGAGGATCTGGGCCATGCCGTGCGGGTAGCCATGGCCGACCCCACCGACCTGCTTGCCTGCGACGAGATCCAGCACCATCTGGACCTACCCGTCGAACCGGTACTGGCCAGCGAAGCGGCCGTGCTCGACGCCATCGACCGTGTCTACCGGCGCACCGACGAAATCCACTCCCTGGCCGAGGAACTGGGCCAGGAAATCTCCAGCCGGGACTACAACCTGTCCGATCTGGGCCTGAACCAACCGGCTCAGGATGCGCCGGTCATCAAGCTGCTGCAATCCCTGTTCGCGGATGCGATCCAGGTGGGGGCTTCGGACATCCACATCGAACCCGGTGACCAATTGCTGAGGATCCGGCTGCGGGTGGACGGTCACCTACAGGAACAGGTGATCCCCGGGGACCGCATCACCTCGGCCCTGGTCACCCGCATCAAACTCATGGGCATGCTCAATATCAGCGAACGACGCCTGCCCCAGGACGGCCGCTTCACCATCCGGGTGAAGGATCAGCCCATCGACGTGCGCCTGTCCACCATGCCCATCCAGCACGGCGAGTCGGTGGTCATGCGCCTGCTGTATCAAAGCGCTGCGTTGCTGGACATGGGCAACCTGGGCATCCCCGACACCATTGCCGGAAAGGTGCGCCGGATCATCCAGCGCCCTGCCGGCATGTTCCTGGTGACCGGCCCCACCGGCTCGGGCAAGAACACTACCCTCTACGCCGCCCTGAACGAGATCAACACCCCCGACCGCAAGATCATCACCGTGGAAGACCCGGTGGAATACCAGCTGGCGCGGATCAACCAGGTGCAGGTAAGGGAAAAGATCGGCCTGGACTTTGCCCGTACCCTGCGCACCGTGCTGCGCCAGGACCCGGACGTGGTCATGGTGGGCGAAATGCGCGACCAGGAAACCGTCCTGATCGGCCTGAGGGCAGCCATCACCGGCCACATGGTGTTTTCCACCCTGCACACCAGCTCCGCCCCCGAGAGTATCAGCCGGCTGCTGGACATGGGCGCCGAGGGTTACATGCTGGCAGCAGCCCTGGATGCGGTGATGGCCCAGCGGCTGGTACGCCGGGTATGCGAGCACTGTGCCAGGCCGGTAACCCCGGATCGGCATCAGCAGGCCTGGTGGCGCCATCACCGTAGCCCGTCGGCGTCGGACAGGGTCCGCTTTCAGACCGGTGCAGGCTGCACCTTCTGCGGCAATACCGGCTACCGGGGCCGCATCGGAGTCTATGAACTGCTGGAAATGGACGAGGCCCTGACCGACGCCCTGCGACGAAGGGACATCCGGGAATTCATGCACCGGGTTCGTCACTCCCGGGACTACCGTCCCCTGCTGCAATGCGCCCTGGACTACGCCGAACAGGGCATCACCACCCTGGACGAGGTCATGCGTCTGGCCGGCGGTCTGGACGACCACCGGGAGGCGACGACAATAGAGCCGCCGCAAACGCTCCTCAGCCTGCGTGGAGGCCTATCCTGATGCCCGAGTTCCTCTGGCGCGCACGCAACAGCGCGGGCACGGCTCAGTCGGGACGGATGGAGGCCGGTGAACGCCTCCAGGTGGCCCGCCGCCTGATGGAACGGGGCCTGACGCCGATCTCCATCGAGCCGATGCTCGAACGCCCCCCGGAAGTGCGCGACTGGCGGCACTGGCTGGGCTGGGACAGGCCATCCCTGGACGAGTTGGCGCTGTTCTGCCGGCAAATGTACACCCTGACCCGGGCCGGCGTGCCGCTGATCCAGGGCTTGGGCAGCCTGGCCGCCGCCACCCACAATTCGTTACTCAAGCAGGGCATTGAACAGATCGCCGAAGCCCTGGGGGAAGGCAGCACGCTGGCGGAAGGCATGATGCGCAGTCGCAACGTGTTCCCACCCATGCTCATCAGCGTGGTGCGGGTGGGCGAATCCAGCGGCAACCTGCAGGAATCCTTCAACCAGATCGCCCATCATCTGGAACAGGAGCGGGATTTTCGCCGCCGGGTGGGGAGCGCCCTGCGCTATCCCTTCCTGGTGGTGGCCGCCATGCTCGCCTCGCTGACGGTCATCCTCACGTGGGTGATTCCCACCTTTGCCGACTTCTTCACCCGGCAGGGGGTATCCCTGCCCCTACCTACCCGGATCATCATCGGCGCATCGGACCTGATGATCACCCTGTGGTGGCTCCTGGCCCTGCTGCTGGCGGCCGGCTGGATGGGCTTTCGTTACTGGGTGGGCACCCGAGACGGCCACTTGGCCTGGGACCATACCAAGCTGCGCATCCCCCTCTTCGGCGACATCCTCTTTCGCAGCACCATGGCCCGCTTTGCCCGCGCCTTCGGCATGACCATCCGTTCCGGCGTGCCACTGATACAAGGACTGACGCTGGTGTCCCAGTCCCTTGAAAACGAATACATCGGCAGCAAGGTGAAGCGCATGTGCGAAGGCATCGAGCGCGGCGACAGCCTCTCCCGCACCGCCCAGTCCACCGAGCTGTTTTCTCCCCTGCTGCTGCAGATGATCAATGTGGGAGAAGAGACCGGTGATGTGGCGGCAATGCTGGAAGAAACGGCCGATCATTATGAACGTGAAGTAGACCATGAACTGAAGAATCTATCGTCATTGATCGAGCCGATCCTGCTGTTATTCCTGGGCATGGTGGTACTCGTACTGACACTGGGGGTATTTCTGCCCATGTGGGATCTGGGGCGAGTCACCCTGTAATCGATTCATCGCAAACGAAGGTAAAACCATCATTGAAGTACATCCATCAAAGCCCACAAATACCACCATTTCAGATATTTTTCATAATTGCCGTTTTTGGCTTTGAGTTAATCTAAACTCAGTGCGAATGCAGCATGACTCGGCAACAGGACTGCATGAAGAGCATTTCTAATCAGTGAAAACAAAAATAACCATGAACTGAAAGAGGAAGTTCTAAAATCAAACGGAAAAGCCGATCATTGATGTCGCATGAATACACGGAAATCTCAACTCAAAGAAGAGGACAACCCGGCATGAAAGGCATTCAGACTCAGAAAGGCTTTACGTTGATCGAGCTGATTATTGTGATTGTCATTATTGCGTTACTGGCTGCGGTAGGTATACCGAGATTTACGGATCTTTCAGAAGGTGCAAAAAAAGCAACAGCACAGGCACTCGCTCAAAACCTCAACTCTGCGCATAGCATCAACTATTCTGCCTCCTTGATGCCGGATCCTTTTGTAACGGTTAAAAATATTAGTGATTGCAAGGATTCAGGAATTCTTCTTGAAGATGGCATTCCCAATGGATTTAAAGTTGGAGAAAAACCAATACCTAACACTGCCCCTTGGATCACGGACTGCAACATTTGCTTGGTTAGTGACAGTTCTTGCACAACTATTTTGGCAACCTTCACAGGAAGATACGTACAACGATAACCAGTAACACCATAAAATTTCCAACCATAAAAAAACCGATCCAAACAAATGGAAGCAAGGGATCTGCTTCCTTGGATTCAATCAAAAGACTGCAACATGCCACATGTACTGCCGGGATCGAAGCGAGAACAAGGATTCACCCTGATAGAAGCCGTCATCGGCATCACCCTGATCGGCATAGCCGCAACCCTGTTTCTGACGCTGTCCGGCCCCATCCTGTCCCAGGGAGAGCCCTGGCATCAGAGTCAGGCAAGACATGTCGCCAGGGCACATATGGATGAGATCCTCCGAAAATGTGAAAAACCCGATATACCCAGTGATACGGGCTTCACCGTCACCATAGCACCAAGCAATTTCCATGAAAACGCAGGCCCGGTCTCCATCACCGTGAAACACGAAAGATCACCGGCATCCATCACCCTGCAGGGTTTCATCAACTGCATATGACAGGGCGAAAAAATTTCCAGATGTCTCAACACGGCCTCACATTACTGGAAATGCTCCTCATCATGGTGCTGATCGGCGCTCTGGCCGCCGTTGTCTGGCCAAAAATCAATATTGACGGCTTCCAGGATTACCGATTCGCCAATGAACTGACCCAGGCCTTCAGGGATGCCCGTCGCATCGCATCCGATACCGGAAAAACGGTTTGCATGAAGCTCGATCCTGATGGATACGAAGTATTTTTTTGCCATGATCCTGACGATACATACCCCATTCCCCACCCCTCACGGCCTGGTGATTACTCCGGAACGGGCAATATCATTGATCCGAAAGATCCGCTGGAACTGAAATTCAACCCGTTGGGGCTTCATCAACCGGTCGATGCCGCCGTCACTGTAACAATCAGGGGCGGCCATACCATCGAGATTCAGCCGATCACCGGTTATGCGCGAACCCTAAGATGACCCTTCTCCCCTGCCACAGTCGCCCACGCCGGATCAGACACCCTGATTGCAGGGGCTTCACCCTGCTGGAACTGATCCTTGCCATCACGCTGGTCGGCATACTGGCGGCATTTTCCCTCACATTCCTGATCCAGCCGGTTCGGTTCATGGTGGAATCCAGTCTTCGTGCCGAGCAGGTGGATACCGCGGACATGGCCATGTCCCTCATGACCCGCGAATTGCGGGGTGCCTTGCCCAACAGTATCCGGATCCATACTGACGAAAATGCTCTGGAGTTCATTCCCGTGCTCGGTGCCGGTCGTTACCAGCGATATGGACAATCCGCCTTGAATGTGACGGCAAAAGAAGGTGACTTCGGGTTTCATGGTTTCATACCGACAGACCTGCAGAACGCCTGTAATTCCGATTGTCGGATTTCCATTTACAACACCGGGCAGACAGGCATGGATGCTTATTATTGCGAACAGCTTGCCAGGGTTTCTAAAATCCATCCTGACCGAATTTCATTTGAAGAGGCCGCATTCAGGACACACTCGCCCCAGCAGCGCTTCTATCTCGTGCGCCATGCCGTCAAATATGTCTGTGACAAAGGTGAACTGAGGCGTCGGACATTCACTCTCTGTGATGCCCCAAAGACCCCGACTGACGCCCTTCTGGCAACCGGTGTGAAATCATGCGACTTTTCATACAACCCGATGCAAGGTCTTGTAAAAATGGAACTGAATCTCTCGCATAAGGGACAACCCCTGTCCCTGTTCACCCGGGTACAGGTCTTGAATGCGCCATGAGTCCGCTGCCTCATACCTTCAGCCAGGGCAGCCCTTCCACCCAGTCAGGGGGCGCTCTCATCACCGCAGTTATCATGATCACCCTCCTAAGCGTGGTCGGTGCCGTCCTTGCCCAGATTGCATCTCAACAGCATGCCTCCCAGTCCAGGGCGTTCATCGCGGACCAGGCCTGGTATGCGGCACTGGGAAGGCTTGAGAAGGCAAATGTCGAACTGCGAAATAATCCGAAGCAATGTCCTACTGAAGTAGAACAGGATTTCCTCGACACAGGTTTGTCGACCACTCTGATTTGCCTTTCGTATCCGGATATCGAACCGGATCTCACCCTGTATGACCTAATGGCCAGCGCCTGCCATTCTGATGCAATCATCGGTTCTGACATATGCCGAACCGCAAGATCACAGCTTATCGTCCCAACGTCCCAGAACGACTGATTCCAAGGCCCATCCATTCATGCACTGCAAGCCCTTTCGAACAGCCGGCATGTTCCTCATCCTGCCGGCCATGATGTTGACGTCCGCCGTAGGGGCTGAATTCGTGATTTCAGATCCGCAGCTTGTCAACCGGGCTGAGTCCAGGTTCAGCCTTCCGGAGTGTCCGTCAGTCTTCACCTATCTGGGTGAGGCAGTCTGGGTGGATTTCACGCTTGAATGGGATGGAGATGAAGAGCAGAGGCCTGAGATTGGCGGAGAAAACCTGATTTTTGACATCCTTCTGGATCCAGAAGACGAAAACATTATCAAAAAACAGGAAGTGACTGTAGGCAACTGGAATGACAAAAAGAGTCGGGTGACTCTGAAGATAACCACCAGCAGGCAAGATCCGACCAACCTGACTGCACAGTTGACGGTGAGTATCAAAAATATTGCTGATCACTCCCTACGGGATGCGCCGGTTAAAGTCGGAACGACACAGCTCAGACTGGGCCGCCTCAGACTGGACAATGACCTTGGAGCGCGAGGTCCACTGGTGGTTCGCTGGCAGACGGAGTACTGGGATGACGAGGGCTGGATGCCCAATATTGAAGATGAATGTACCGCTTTTAATCCTGCCGATGTTCGCTACCGCACCACTCTCACGGGGGAGGAAGGCTCTGCCCTACCGGAAGCGGGTTCCCCTGTACCCCTGAATAGCCATAGCCTAAATAGCCATAGCCTAGCTGGACGGCTTTCTAATGATGATGAGAACTGGCGGCTCGACCTTTCCGGGGGCGCAGGCAAGCTGGGTTTCCGCCGTCTGGAGGGTGATGAGCCGGACTGGCTGGAGGTGAGATTCGACCCTGAAGGCATCAAGGATGTGTTCGGCGAGGTGGAATGGGCGCGATTGTCATTTGGACTTCATGCCGGTGATCGGCGTCGGGTATTCACCCTGGAGCCATGAGCCTGTCCAGGACCTCATGTGGAAGCGAGCCTGTCCTGCCGCAGGTGGATGTCACGCCCTGAGCAGTACCACCGGATAGGTTGATACCGGCAGGTCCGCGTTCTTTTCCACCGCCTTGATCACCTCGGCATAATTGCCTTCCGGCAGATCTTCGCCCAGCGATGCCTTGACATCGTGCCGAGCAAAATAACGATTGATCTGAATGGCTGTGTCCAGATAGCTTTCGGGCAGCATGTGGCTGCGGAGACGGGTGATGCCCGCGCCTCTCACCACCGCTTCGGCAATTTCATCCCCGTTCACCGGGGACGGCAGCAGGTCATCCACCTGTTTGCGAAAGATCCGGCGCAGGGTTGCCTGATCCAGCGACTCACTTAGCACGATGATGGAGGGCGGCATCTTGCGCTCCACATGGGCCCAGGCACGCACCTGGTCGATCAGTGAAAAGGCCTGCGCCTCCACATGACTGACATCCAGCACCAGGCAGTCCACTTCCAGGGCCTGGCCCGGCTTTTTCAGGGCCGCGGTGATGCTGGTTTCCAGAAAAACATCGATGTTGCGCCTTTGCAGTTCATATAGCGACTCATCCGACAGACCGGACTGCTGCTGCACCCACCACACCTGGAAGGGGGTGATCGGAGCCTGATCCTGAATCTGTAGCAAGCCGGCGTTCGGGTTTTCCTCGGAAGGTAGTGTGTTCCGTTCCAGCATGCTGACTGCTCCTTTGCCGTGATGTACCTACCCGCATGGACCGGGGATATTCCGAACAAGATCATTCCCGAACCGGTCCTTAAGGATTTCCGTGATAAAAGGATACAACCGCTCACTCGGCACAAGCACCCCTTTCCCCCGGCTTAAAGTCCATTTCGGATGCTTCGGCGAGGCACCCCCCCTCCCAGCCAGCGCTCCAGCAAACGCTTGAGTTCGTTGCGTGTATAGGGCTTGCTCAAATGATCATCCATGCCGGCCAGGGCAAGATTGCGGACATCCTCCTTCATGACAGCGGCAGTCAGGGCTACGATGGGGGTATGCTGCGCTTCGGGCTGGCCGGAGCGGATATGGCGGGTGGCCTCCAGACCGCTCATGACGGGCATCTGGCAGTCCATCAGGATCAGGTCGTATGTGTTTTCAAGGGCCAGTGCCACGGCTTCCTTGCCATTGCCGGCGGTGGTCACGTCACACCCCAGGGACTCCAGCGTCTCCTTGACCAGTTCCCGGATTTCCTCGTTGTCGTCCACGACCAGGAGGTGATGCCTGTCAGGGGATATCAAGGCGGATGTCTCTGCGAGGACGGGCCGAACCGCGGGGTTGCCGTCCGACCGCGGTGACTGTCCGCATGGGTCGGCACGGGGCAGATCCAGTTGGAAACTGACCGTGGTGCCCTGCTCCCGCTGGCTGCGGAGGGTGACTTCGCCTCCCATGGCCGTGACCAGGTTTCTGACAATGGCCAGACCCAGGCCGGCGCCCCCGACCTGTTTCATCAGGCTTGAGTGATCCTTGTAGAACGGTTCGAAGAGCCTGGCCTGGATCTCGGGATCGATGCCGATCCCGGTATCGCTGATATCAAACTGGAATCGATAGAGATCAGGCGCGGCCGGGCCGGCCCCGGCATGGGGCAGGCACCTCAGGCCAATGGAGATGGTGCCGTGCTCGGTGTATTTGTTGGCATTGCCGATGATGTTCCAGAGAACCTGGCGCAACCGCAGGGAATCCACCAACACATGCTCGGGCAGCGCCGGGTCAATCCAGGACACGATGCGGTTGCGCCGGGCGCGGGCAATCCCCTCCATCAGTTCCACACTCTGCTCCAGCAATTTGCGGACATTGGTGGGTTCGGGATTGAGACTGAGCCGTTGCCCGGCTTCCGATTCGCTGAAGTCGAGGATGTCGTTGACGATGCCGCGGAGCATTTCACAGGATCGGTGCAGGGCTTCCACCTGACGGTACTGCTTGTCGGTCAGAGGGGTTTCCAGCAGGGATTCAATCAGCCCCAGCATGGCGGTCAGGGGGGTACGCACTTCATGGCTGGTCATGGCCATGAACAGGCTTTTGGCCTTGTTGGCGCTCTGGGCCTCTTCCTTGGCCAGCCGCAGGGCATCTTCGGCTGCCTTGCGTTCGGTGATGTCGTCAAAAACACCGATGACGCCGGTGATCCTGCCCTCGGCGTCGCGCCAGGGGATCTTGGTGGTCTGCGCCCACAGGTAGGCCCCCGCCGCGGCGTTGAAGAACCGCTCTTCCCACTGCTGCTGCTTTCCGGTACTCAGAACCTGTTGGTCGTTGCGAACGTATTGGTCGGCCAGATGCCCGGGAAACAGGGCATGGTCGTTCTTGCCGATGATGTCCTCGGGCTGAAGTTCGATGTCGTTCGCAAACCGCCGATTGCAATACACGTAGCGATGGGCGGTATCCTTGATGAAGATGCGCTGGGGCAGGTGCTCAAGAAGATCCCTGAACGCCGCACCGCCCTTGATGCATTCCGCCGAGCGTCCGCAGGCATGCGGCTGTTCTTGCGACATGATGCTTGAACCCGCCCAGGGCTGGGCATTCCTGAAGGCCATTGTGTGTCCACCGGACCACTTCAATTATGATAGAGGACAGGATAGCGATCCGAAGCCTGAAAGAGGGTCATCAGGAGGCTTTTTAAATCCATTCTGGATGGAATAGGAAACGCCCCCTCTGTGCCCCCCGCAGGACAAACCCGCAACCCATATTGAGGTTTATCAAAGGTGATCGCCATGGGCGAGCATACCAGCGCGTTAAAGCCTATCATTTCCAACATTTGCAGCCCGCAGCCCTGATTTCCCGGATTGTTACCAGGACGACCGTCGATGTCGATCAAAGCAAAAATCTCCGCCGGTTTTGCGACCGTTGCCCTCATCACCCTCGCGCTGGGAGGTCTGGGCTACTGGGGGGCGGTCAAGAGCGAGTCCGCCATCAACGAGTTGGGGGCCTTGCGGCTGCCCGCGGTGCAGACGGTACTGGAGATGCAAGTGGCGCTGGGCGAGGTGGTGAGCAGTTTCCGCACCCTCATGGATCAGACCGCCACGCAGGAGGCGCGGGCCGTACAGTACCGGGCCATCGAAAGCGCCCGCGCCGAATACCGCCAGGCGGTCGACCGCTACAATGCACTGCCCAAGAGTGCCGACGAGGCGGCGGCCTGGGAGGCTTTTCAGACCACCCTGCCCAACTGGCTGCAGGCCAACAACGCCATCCTCGGCCTGCACCAGGCACTGGATGAGATGCGCCGCGCAGACCCGCAGGGAGACTTCACGACCCATTGGCGCCAGATTGCCGCGCTCACCATGGGAGAGACCCTGCGCCATCAGGAAACCGCGTTTCAGGCACTGGACCAGTTGGTACAACTCAACATGAGAGCGGCGGCATCGGAAGTCGATAGCGGTCTCTCCCAGGCCCGGTGGCTGGAGGGCATCAGTCTGGCGGCCGTGATTGTCGGCGTACTGCTCGCCACCCTGCTGGGCATCCTGATCACACGGGGCATCACCGGACCGCTGAAACTGCTGGTGGATTCCGTGGAACGGGTACGCGGCACGGGTAATTTCAATGAACGGATCATTTACCATGGAAGGGATGAGATCGGCGCCGTCATCACCGCCTTCAATGCCCTGCTCGAATCCCAGCGGCATGCCCTTGAAGAAGTCAACACGTCGGTCAACGCCCTGGCAGCCGGCGACTTCGGCTCACGGATCAGCGGTGATTACGCAGGCGACCTGGACAGCCTCAAGAAAGGCTTCAATGCAAGCGCCGACACCATCCAGCTCACCATGAATGAGCTGGCCAAGGTCATGCGGGCCCTGCGGAGCGGGGAATTCAGCGTATCCATCGATCCCACCCGGGTGCAGGGCGAATTCCGGCGCATGCTGGAAAATGCCGCCACCGGGATGCACTCACTGGATGAGAGCACCCAGGGCATCATCAACGTCATGGAGCAGATGGCGGCCGGGGTGTTTCGACACCGGATAGAGGCCGAAGCCGCCGGGCAAATGCTGAAGCTCAAGCACATGGTCAACGACTCCGTCGGCGCCCTGGAAAAGGCCATCCACGAGATCCAGACCGTCATGGCCGCCCAGGCCCGAGGCGACCTGAGCCTGCGCGTTGAAGGGCATCATTCAGGGGATTTGGCGATACTGGCAACCTCGGCCAACGACACCGCCGAAAAACTGTCCGACATCATTCATCAGATCAACGAAGCGGTACTCAGCGTCAGCACCGGGGCCGGCCAGATCTCGACGGGCAATACCAACCTGTCACAGCGGACCGAGGAACAGGCCGCCAGCCTGGAAGAAACCGCCAGCAGCCTGGAGCAGATGACAAGCACCGTCCGGCAGAACGCCGACAATGCCCGCCAGGCCAGTCAACAGGCCACCCAGGCCAGCGCGGTGGCGGAAACAGGGGGACACAAGGTCAGGCAAGCCATTGAAAACATGCGCGAACTGACGGCAAGCTCGGAAAAGATGACCAGTATCATCAGCGTCATCGACGGCATCGCCTTCCAAACCAACATCCTGGCGCTCAATGCCGCCGTGGAGGCCGCGCGGGCGGGCGAGCAAGGACGTGGCTTCGCCGTTGTCGCCAGCGAGGTCCGCACCCTGGCACAGCGCTCTTCAGCCGCCGCGAAGGAGATCCAGACGCTGATCAGGGAAGATATCGGCATCGTTGAAAACGGCACCCGACTGGTGCATGACACCGGCGCATCCATGGAGGAGATCATACTGGCGATCAAGCGTGTCAGCGACATCATCGTTGAAATCGCGGCGGCGTCGGATGAACAAAGCCAGGGCATTGAACAGATCAACCAGGCGATGTCGCAGATGGACGACGTCACCCAGCAGAACGCCGCCCTGGTGGAAGAAGCCGCCGCCGCCGCGGAATCCCTGGAAGATCAGGCGGAACAACTGGCCGCCGCCGTTGCCGTGTTCCGACTCAGAAACGCACGGCGGGATCAGCGGCAGGGACATGGAATCGCATTGATTTGATGGCCAACCGGAAAGATCCGGCCTGCGGGTATCCCGTGGTGACGACAGCCCCTTCCGCGCCCTCCTCCATGGATGCCGATGCATCGCCTGGCGGCTGTGTCTGCCTGGCGATCAAGAGACCGACCCGACAGATCCGTTCCGGCAACAGCGTGGGGGCATTGGGTACCGGCCGTCCGTGATAACCGGGCACAAAGTTCCGGACAGGCAGCCGAACCTGCGTCCAGACACCCGCCGGTGGTTGAAACGCGGCCTGATAGCTGATGCCGTCGAACTGTTCATCCATCCGCAACGACAGCTTGTAGGCCTTGCCGTCGCCGCACACCTCAAGGACAAGGGCATCGGTTCCAGGCGCAAACCCCGGAAACAGACCACTGCGCACCGAGGCAAAACCGCCCCCCTGTTCCAGGGACATCACCCCCTCAAACACCGCAAAGCCCGCCGGATCGTAGCGCAGGCAACTGCGTGAAACCCCACCCATCACCCGGTCATCAACGGATTGCCAGGTTTCGACTACGGTCGGATCCGAAAAATCCATGACGTTTTTCTCCCAAGGGTATAAACCCCTATCTCGGGGCAAGAATTCCCATGCCGGTTACTGTGCCCGAGACGAGCACACCGCGGTGGCCGAAGCTGTTGTCTGCAATCGGCCGCGATTCGCCGTGGCCCAAACCAGCCACTTGGCCTTTAGTACCGGAATGACCGAAAAGGGTTGGTCTGCTGTCGCTGGCCACTACTTGGGTTGGAAAACATACCACGAGCATGTGGATGCTCATCCAGACCATCACGACGACCCGTTACTGATCCTTGACCTTCAGGCTTTTCCAAAGCCGGGACAGCGAATACTGAGGTTGTTTCTGATACACACCGTCATTCCGTTCGCGGTGAACCGCCAGCCCCACGTCGGTAATCATTGTGCCCTTCTGAACACCCCTGACCACCAGGTCGATGGCACCCAGCTCAACCCGGTCACCCACCACCGGATATCCCCCCAACTCATCAGCAAGGAAGTCAGTCACTGTCTGATTCACGGGCAGATGCTCCGGCATGGGGACATTGTATGCCTCCAGCAGATCCGACAGCTGGCAATCACCGTTCACCGTGAACTGGCCGAAAAACTCCTGGTCATCCAGATTAGGTGCCCGGGTTTGCGAAAAAAGCCGATCCAGCAGGGGTGTGTATTCGGGAAGTGAAAACAGATAGACCTGATCACCGGCATGAAGTCGTGTCGACGGCCCAGGGCGCATGGACCGGCCCCGCCGCACGATCAGGGAGGGTCGTGCCCAGCGCGGCAGTGTCTTACCCGATGTGAGCGGGCAATCGGGCATGACGCGATACACAAGCAGCTCATGACGGCCATTGCCGGGCAGGCCCAGTTCGATCCTCTCCAGGGGGCCTAGCTGGGAAGGCACGATCAGGTTCAACCAGCGCGCCACCGGCTTGATGGTCCATCCCTGTACCAGCAGCGAGGTGATCACGATGATGAAGGCGGTGTTCAGGAAGAGTTCTGCGCCCTCGACCCCCTTTACCGCCGGCAGAATGCCCAGGAGTATCGAAACAGCCCCACGCAGACCCACCCAGGCATTGAAGGTGATGGTTTGTCGGTCATAGCGAAAGGGTAGCAGGCACAGCAACACGGCCAACGGTCGCCCCACCAGGATCAGGAAGAGCCCAAGGGCCAGCGCCGGCAACAGCACGGACCCCAGTTCCGACGGGGTGACGAACAATCCCAGCACCAGGAACATGATGATCTGAGCCAGCCAGGTCATGCCCTTCTGCTGATGGCGTAGCGATGTGGCCGCCTTCATGCCCAGATTGCCGGCGACGACCCCCGCGACATAGATCGCCAGAAAACCGCTGCCACCCAGATACCCGGTGATTGCGAACAAACTCACGGCACAGGCAATCGCCAGGATGGGATAGAGCGCATCCTCCAGGTGAAGCCGGTTGATGATCTCGACAATGAGATAGCCACCCACGACGCCCATCACCAGGCCCAGACCCATTTGCAGGACAAAGCCCGACATCAGACTCATGGCTGGATTGCCCGGTGCGTCGGACAGGATTAATTCGATGAACAGGATGGTCAGCAAGATGGCCATCGGGTCATTGGAGCCCGACTCCACCTCAAGCATGGAGCGCACTCGCTTGTAGATCTTGATGCCGCCGGTACGCAGCAGGAAGAAGACAGCAGCCGCATCGGTGGAACTGACGATGGCGCCCAGAAGAAGGGCGTGGAACCATGGTAGATCGAACAGAAACCGGGCCGCCGCCCCCACAAAGAGCGTGGTCAGCAAAACTCCCACGGTGGCAAGCACGAACGCGGGCGCCGCGGCACGCTTGAGTGATTGCACCCGAGTGTTGAATCCGGAATCAAAGAGGATGACCGCCAGTGCCAGACTGCCCACGAAATAGGCCGTGTCGGCGTCATTGAACGTCAAGCCCAAGCCATCCTCTCCCGCGATGAGACCAATGGCGAGAAAAACGAGCAGCAATGGAGTGCCAAGACGAAAGGCCAATGCGCTGGTCATCACGGAGAGCGCAATGAGGCCGGCCCCGACCAGTATCAGGGTATACATCCAGTCCATGCGGGGGCTCTAAGGGTTCAGTGGTTGTCTCGTGCCGGGGTCGCCGTCCGGGGGATTCAGTGTTCGCCAGGCCCGGTCTGGTGGTCAGTGGGCCCCTGGAGACGCAGACCATGGATCTGATCCACGGGCAGAGTCAGCGCCAGCCCCTGGCGGGGGCTGTCCAGATTCAGTTCATCGCGAAGCTTGCGTGCGGTGCGGTTGGCACGTTCGCCGTCGGCTATCCAGAACAGGATAGTCATAGGGCTCTGAAAAGTCAGGCCGAAAAATGTCTTAATGGGGGGATTGCCAATGCCGCTCGCAGGCACCATGGTCACGCCGGAGATACCCTCGCCATGGGCAATATCCAATGCCCGATCGGAAACATCATCGGTCACGATAGCAACGAGCAATGATATCGCAGGCGTCTTTTCCATGGCATGAAGGTTAGGGAAGGACTTGGGGAATGAAAGACTAACATATTCCCACCGCTCCACGTCACTGCATCCCGTTGACCCAACCAGAAGCCATATACCCAATCCAGGCCTGCCCGGACCCCAGGAGCAAGCGGCCCCTTCCTCTGCCTGATATGCAATGCCCGGCGTCCCGGTATCCATGACCTCATCTGCCGATGCCATGGGGAAGTGCGATCTCAGAGAGGGAAGACCTGGCGATGGAGCCAAAAAATACGCGGCACGCGGCATTTTGCTGGAGTTTGGCTGTCCTAGTAGGCGGGGGTAACGCGTATTCATCCTGGTGCCCCGCTCTCTTCTTGTCCATGCAGGTATTTCCCGTGCCCAGAATCAATCCCCCCGTGGCCTGGTCCACTTCACTGTTTTTTGCGTTCACCAATCTGTTGGCGTTGACCGTAGTGCCCTGGTGGGGATTCACCCAAGGGTACAGCGGATGGGCCTGGCTGACCTTCGGGGTGCTGCTGGCCCTGGGGGGTATGAGTATCACCGTGGGGTATCATCGCCTCTGGGCCCATCGAACCTTCAAGGCCCGCTGGCCCCTGCGAATGTTGCTGGCTGTGTTCGGCGCCATGGCATTGCAGAACAGCATCTACAATTGGGCGGCCCGGCATCGCAATCATCACCGGTACGTGGATGATGTGGATCGCGACCCCCACTCCATTCGGTCTGGATTCTGGCACGCACACATAGGCTGGATGTTGCGGGAGTGGCCCGCGAGCCAGCCCGATTTCAGCACCGTGAAGGACCTCACCCGAGACCCGATTGTGCGCTTTCAGCACCGGTACTACTGGCTGCTGGCCTGGTCCACCAATCTGCTGTTCCCCCTGACCATGGGCTTGATGCTCGGGGATGTGGTCGGCATGCTGCTGCTGGCGGGGGTTTTGCGGCTGGTGGTCAGCCACCATTTCACCTTTTTCATCAACTCTCTGGCCCACACCTGGGGCAAACGCCCCTATAGCGATGACAATACGGCCGTGGACAATGCCCTGGTGGCTCTGGTGACCTGGGGTGAGGGCTACCACAACTATCACCATGCCTTTCAGTCGGACTACCGCAATGGAATTCATTGGTGGCAGTACGATCCCTCCAAGTGGTTCATCAACCTGTGTGCCTGGGTGGGGTTGGCGCACGACCGTCGGCGCATACCCCGCTTCAGGATCCAGCGGGCCCGCATTTCCACCCAGTTTGCCAGGCTTCGGACGCGGCTTGAGGTCACGGGTGTGGCCCCTAGCTGGAGTGAGGCCCTGGACAGGGAATATCATCAGTTCAAAGAGACCGTAACCCAGTGGCAGCAGTGGCAGGCACGCCGGGTACAGGTCGGGCGAGAGGCGCTGCGCGACCGCTGGACACGCATCGAAATGCGAACGGCCTACAAGGAACTGGAGTATCGCCTGCGGATGCAGCGCCAGCGTCTGCGGGTACTGCATGCAGCTCTTTCCCAGTGACCTATAGCACGGTCGGGCGATAGCGGCCTTGCGTCCGTAGGCCCTTTTACCGAGGCTCTGAGTGATCATGTGGATCCAGGCATTCTGGGGTGAATACCCAGATCATTCGCCAGGAAGTCCCGATCATGATCTGTGCGTCTGTGCTCCTGATCGTGCTGGCCCTTGATGGCATCATCAGCCGCATGCAGGCGGGCTTCCTGTTCGCACTGCTTATCGCCTACACCGGCTTTCTGATCATGCAAGCCCGGCGTACTACGTGGCGTACACGGCCTATCTGGTGCTGGCCGCGAAGATATCGGCCTTGGGCCGCTGTCCGTGATGCGCGACATCTTCCACTGCCAGGGGATGCAGGGGAAACAATTCGCCCAGGCGTGCCAGCTGCTTCGTTGAGGGCTGTCCTTGCAGGTGACACCAGAGAACGCCCTGTCCATCAGGAGGCAGGCATTGTTCAAGGGCACAGTCCTCTTCTTCCACGACCTCAGCCCCGTGGTAGCGCAGGAGGTGGATACGAGCTTCCTCCCCTGTCGCCACCTGCTCGGGTAACGTGCCCGGCGCGGTGCCCGGCGGGTGATACGATTTCCTGAACAATCGACTCATCACAGGCATCCTTCACTTCACCCCAGCCAGCACGGAACGCGTCCATGCCATGCCCAAATCAACCCGCTACCACGGCGCGCTTCAAACTGATCCTGACTCCGATGGTACCGCGGATTCCGGCATAGGCTCGGTTGCCACGCGTGCCACAGCGGTGGCTTCCTGCTTGAGACTGGTTTCCGCTGCTGGATCGGTGAGGATGGCAGGATTGATTGTCCGGGCCGGCAAGGCGCCTGTCGCCAACGATCCGAGGTTCACCCGCAGACCCTCGGCGCGTATCGGCAGTGTTGTTTCAAGGACACGCGATCGCGCCAGCGTACTGGTGAGCGGAGCAGCGCCCACAGTCACGGCTTCATCGGGCACGCCGATCATGTCCTTGAGTGCCTTGGCATTATCAACCTCGATGGTGGTGAAAAACTTTCGCATCTCGGAGGACTGGAAAGTGAGAACCCGGGTTTCACCCGCCTCCACTTCCAGGTCCGCAAGTCCATTGGATTCTGCCAGGCGCTTCGCCAGCTCCTCCAACTTGGTACTACGGCTACCGAGTCCAGGCATTTTCAATCCTCCCGTGTTGGGTGCATCGCCGGCGCGCCGGGTTCACGACGACCGGTACCGACGAGATGAGTCATGAAGGAACCGTCATGATGATA
>NZ_JAJMLZ010000013.1 GCF_022227765.1 Ectothiorhodospira shaposhnikovii
CGCTGGTTTCTGGGCCGTCAGCGGCGGGTGCACGGCGCTGTGCTGGCCCCATCCTGGCTATGGGGCCGTCTGCCCGGCGCCTTTATCGGCATGCTGGTGTTGCTGGCGGCGTTTCAGCGCCGGTCCTATCCGATAGACACCGCGTTGCGTTCCCTGGTCTCGATTCGCATTGCCCAGCTCAACGGCTGTCGGTTCTGCGTGGATCTCAACGCGCACAACTTCCTGAAGGCGCGCGGGGAGGAATCGAAGGCAAACGCAGTGGCGCAGTGGCGCGACAGCGAATTGTTTTCCGCTCGCGAACGGGCCGCGCTTGGCTGGGCAGAAGCGGTGACCCTGACCTGCGCCGACATCGAAAGCGACGCGGTTGACCGGCTCCGCGACGAATTCAGCGAGAACGAGATCACGGCGCTGACCGCCTGGATCGGTTTTCAGAACATGAGCGCGAAGTTCAATGCTGCGCTGGGCGCCGAGGAGCACGGCTTCTGCGCGCTACCTGGGAAGGACGATCAGCAGGGCGCGTGACACGCACCCGACTTGCGGTCATGTGTCCCACCCGCCCGACACCGCTCAAGGCCCTGTCCTGCCATCAACGCGGGGGCGCCAGAGCATGGGGCCGTAGTAGAGCACCCAGGGGGTGATGAAGGCCAGCCAGATCAGTGCGGTGGTCAGGTTCAATGGTCCCGTGTATCCCCCCGGCAGCCAGGGCACATCGGCCGCCACACGGGTGAGGGTGGCTCCCGAGAGGGACAGGAAGCAGGCCCAGGTGAATCCGTTGACCTGAAGGGCACGTCCCGAGTGCCCCAGCGTGACCCGGGTGGCCATGCCCAGGGTCATGGTGGTGATGAAGCCCAGGGCAAGGACGTGCTGAGGTGCGTGTGCGAACCACCAGTGTCCGGTCGTCATCAGGATCAGGCTCTGCACCCCGTGCAGGAGCATGCCTGCGGCAAACCAGGCCCAGGCGATGTGCAGCACGGCCAGCAGACGGTGGGCGAGGGCGCGGCGAAAACCCCAGTGCCAGGCGTGATGCAGCGCCAGGAAAGCGAGGGCAAAGTCGGCGATGAATCGCCATTGCCAATGCCCCGTCAAGGACAGCACCACATGACCGGTCACGGCGACCGCCATCAGTGGTATCGACCAGCGTGGTTGCACCAGGGTGTAGGGGCGAAGCACGCAACTGGAGAAGAACGGGATCATCCGGTGAGCGACGATCACCAGCACCGGGATCAGGAACAACCAGAATCCGGCCTTCAGGGAGAAGGCATACCAGAAGGTGGGGGCGCCCAGGCGCCACCCCAGCCAGGCAGCCGCCCCCAGCCATCCCATCACCAGGACTGTGTTGAGCCAGGTTTCGTAGTAACGGTCGGCGGCGGGGGCGCCACGATACACCGCCCACAGCGCCGCCAGCGCCCAGGCCCAGCCGGCCAGAAACAGCACAAGCCCCAGGATGACCCAGATGGGCTGACTGAACAGGCCTATGTAGAACAGCCCCATGCCGACGGTGAGGCCGACCCAGGCCGGCACATAGCGGGACCGGGGGATCTCGGTCGTGTTCATCCAGCGGGGATAGGTGGTCATGAGAAATCCGAACATGAAGAACGGAAAGACCCCATAGAGCATCAGGAATGGATGAAGGGCAAAGCCCGGTACGTTCAGCGAGAGAGGAGACCATAGGGTGGTGTACCGCCCCGTCAGTTCGATGCCCCAGTAGATCACGACCAGCAGCAGCTGGATCATGCCGGGAAGGAACATGAGTCGATGGGGCGCGGCGCTGTACTGATTCCAGGTCTTTGTTGCCAAGTTGAGCATAGGGGCACCGTGGGCGGGGAAATCAGAAGGGGACGGCCTGTTTGGTATGAGCCACCAGTAGCATGTAGCCGAACGCGAGGATGGCCAGCAACCAGGCGGCGGCCCGGCCGGCATCATGTCGGGCGAAGCGGAAGGCGATCATTCCCAGCACGATATATGCCAGCAGGGCGGTGAGCTTGGCCACCAGCCAGGGCTGAAGCACCACGTGCATCTGCCACACCCAGGCCAGCCACAGCCCGGTGAGCAGAAGACAGGTGTCCACCACATGAGGGGCAACGCGCACGAAACGGTGCCTGACCCTGGGTGAGTGGCACAGGTGCAGCAGGCCGCGGACGATGAACCCGGAGATGGAGATCAGTGCCAGCGTAACGTGAAGGTGTTTGATGGTCAGGTACATGGGGGGATTGTCGCGAGTGTGCGACCAGTGGCCCCTTGATCTTGATCAAGCGGTACCGGGTGTGGAATTTCGGAGCGTAGCAGCCGCGGAAACAACGGTAAGGATGCTGTACCCGTTCCAGGTCCTGGCGCAGCCAGTCGTACTGGAAGCGGATGCGGGCATCGGGGTTGGCGTGGCGCTCGGCCGCATCAATCAGGGGCGCCAGGGCCGCCAATTCCGCGGCCAGTCGGGCCAGATGCGCCCGATACCCTATCCCCTGCACCTGATGGGCTTCGTCACCTTGTGCTGACTTGCCCGGGGACTGCGCCTTCTATGCGAT
Organism: Ectothiorhodospira shaposhnikovii; assembly: GCF_022227765.1. Classification (GTDB taxonomy): domain Bacteria; phylum Pseudomonadota; class Gammaproteobacteria; order Ectothiorhodospirales; family Ectothiorhodospiraceae; genus Ectothiorhodospira. Next base: position 2,523 of record NZ_JAJMLZ010000013.1, read on the forward strand.
TTACTCCCCCCATCCCTAGGGCTCGCCCCGGGCGATCAACAGCCAGAACAGCACCGAGGCCACCGCCGCGATCAGACGGCTGATCAGGCCCTGCTGGGCCGGATGCCGGGGCGGGGTGGTCTGCTGCCGGGCGGTGCTCACGGCTCGCCGACTTCAGCCGGGATCGCGCCCTCTAGCGATGACGGCCGTGGGGACAGCGCGGGCCCGGAAGGTTGGGGTGGCGACAATGGAAAACGGTTTTTTGGGCGGGGGGTGGTTTTTCAGAGCCCTCTGTCCACGGGAGCGTGTCGTGGTCCCCCAGCGCATCCCGGCCAGGTCAGTCGGTGGTTTACCCCAGGGTGGAGGACCGGCCAAGCCAGGGGCGGGTATGGCACACTACGGACGGATCTTCACCCAGGACAGCGCATGGTCAACCACCACGACACGGGCTACAAGGAACTGTTCAGCTATCCGGAACTGGTCCGACAGCTGATGGAGGGATTTGCCCCGCCGGAGGTGTCGGCGATGATGGATTTCTCCACCCTGACGGACCACAGCGGGAACTACATCACGCCCCTGTTCAATGAAAAGTTTGAAGACAAGGTCTGGTCGGTGGAGGTGGACTGGGAGGGTGTCAGGCAGCGGGTATTTGTCTACCTGCTGCTGGAATTCCAGTCCACGGTGGATCATCGCCTGCCGATCCGGATGTTGCATTACGTGGCCTGCTTCTACGACCACTTGATCAAGACGAAGGTCACGACGGCCCGCAAGGGGATGCCGCCGATCTTTCCGGTGGTACTGTACAACGGCTCGAAGCGCTGGACGGCGCGGGAGGACATCTACCGAATGGTCCGGCCGGAACCGCCGATGTTCCTGCGGGTCTATCAGCCTCACCTGCGCTACTATCTGGTGAACGAATCGGCCTTCACCGAGGACGAACTGGCGAAGCGGGATACGCCGCTGAGCGGGATTTTCGAGGTGGAGAAGGCGTCGAAGGACGTGGAGGCCCTGCAGGGGGCGGTGAAACGTCTGGCGGCCCGCATCCGTGCCCATCCGGAGAAGGCGCGACTGGACGAGGTGATCACCCGCTGGCTCAAGCGTCACCTCAAGCGTCTGGGTGCCGAGGCGGAGCAGGCGCTGGAAGAGATCAACAGTTTGGTGGAGGACCATGCAATGCTGGCGGAAAATCTTCAGACGTGGGCGGAGAAGGAGCGGCAGAAGGGACGGCAGGAAGGACGGCAGGAGGGCGAGGAGATTGGCCTGCAGAAAGGCCAGCGCCTGGCGGCCATGAACCTGCTCAAGCTGGGTTTGCTGACCGACGAGCAGATTGCCCAGACCACGGGTCTGTCCTTGACCGAGGTGATTGCCCTGCGCTCGGGTCAGGCTCACTGAAACGACGCGAGACTTTTTCCCCCATCCTTGACCCTTCTCCCGCAAGGGGAGAAGGCGTGACTGGCGAACAGCTTTTTCGTCTTTTCGACGGGTTTGAGCTTGCGAATCGCGACGTCGGTCAGCGGCATGGGGGCAACTCCTGCAGGGGGCTACAGAGTTGCCCCCAATGTTGCCCCCGGCTGTCAAAGGATCTCATGGGTTTTCACGGGACGAGCGGAAACAAAAAAGCCCCCGTTTCCGGGGGCTTAGAGATCTTCTTGGTACTGCTTGTACTTCAATTTGGTGGGCGGTAGTGGGATCGAACCACTGACCCCTGCCGTGTGAAGGCAGTGCTCTACCGCTGAGCTAACCGCCCAAGTGCGAAGAAGGCGTGATTATAGGGAGGCACCCCGGGGCTGTCAACACGCCTGCCGGGGTTTTTTAATTCCGCCATTCGGGTGTTTTGAGCAGGTGTCCGGCTTCCTCCAGGGTGAACTTCATGAAGGCCTGGGCCACGCCGGAAAAACGCTTGCCCCGGGGGTGGACCACATACCATTGGCGCTGGATGGGGAAACCTTCCACGTCCAGCACCACCAAGCGTTTCAGAATCAGTTCCATCTCCAGGGTGTGCAGGGACAGCAGGCCCAGGCCCAGCCCGGCTTCCACCGCCTGCTTGATGGCTTCGCTGCTGTGCATCTGTTGGGTGGCTTGCAGGGTGATGCCGTGGGTCTCGAAAAAACGTTCCGCGGCGCCCCGGGTGCCGGAGCCTTCTTCGCGCACCACGAAATGTTCCGTGGCCAGACGGGAGACCGGGATGTTGCTTTCCCGCGCCAGCGGGTGATCCGGCGGAGCGATGATCACCAGAGGATTCTCCAGGAAGGGGTGGGCGGCCGGCTCGCCCGAGGGGGGTTGGCCCATGATGGCCAGATCCATTGCATTCATGTCCAGCAGCTTGAGCAGGGATTCCCGGTTGGTGACCTCCAGGGTCACGGAGATATCCTGATGACGTCGATGGAACGCCGCAATCAGCCGGGGGACAAAGTAGTTGGCCGTACTGGCAACGGCTATGTTCAGGTGCCCGCGCCGCAGGCCCTTCATCTCGTTGAGCACCATTTCCACTTCCGCCAGCTGATTGGCAATCGCGCAGCTGTAGTGATAAAGCTCCTTGCCCGCATCGGTAAGATAGATCCGTTTGCCGATCTGCTCGAACAGGGGCAGGCCCACATGTTCTTCCAGCTGCTTGATCTGCATGGAAACGGCCGGTTGCGTAAGATGCAGTTCTTCCGAGGCTCTGGTATAGCTCAGATTTCGGGCGACCGCCTCGAAGGCCTTGAGTTGTCGGAAGGTGAAGTTCATGTGCCTTGCCTCCATGGGGCAGGATTATCCTCGGCCAGACGGAGGCGCTGGCTCCGTGTCTGGTCACAGCCACATCATATGAGTATTGCCTAATGGGAACAGGAATAAAAATCGAGTATTCCAGTCGAATTTTCACGGGCCTGACCGTACAACGAGAGGTTGATCAGGCGTGAGCGAGCAGGACATGACCATGGCCCCGGATCCGAAGACCCGGATTTCATCCGACAGGATGCATCATCCTCTGGCCGCGTCGGCTAACCACGGCAGACTGCATGCCTTCGAGAAGGTGTTCGAAGCCAAGCTGGAAGCCCTGATCCCAGCGCTTCGGGAGATGCAGTACCAGGCCATGGGCCCCGACCACGCTCGTAGGATCCAGGCCATGGCCCAGGATCGGTTGGGTTTTTCATGGCCGGATGAAGTGGTCGAGCGCTCCTGGGTCGGTGGACTGGATGTGCGCCGGCTGTATGCCCACGGCATCTTTCGCATCCTGTCGCAGATGGTGGAAGGGGCCTGGAGCGACTGCCCCGCCCCGATGATGGATGTGGAAACGGTGCTTGGGGAGCTGCTGGACTGTGATGTCCACGCCATGGTGGCGAGTGCCTGTCCGGATGGTCGCCTGATGGGGCTCAAGCGCTTGATCCTGCGCCTGCCGGGCCTGCAGGTTCGGCCCTGTGCCCGCGTGGGTGGGTTCTTCGACGTGGACAGCCAGGTGGAGCACTGGCGCTACTGTGAACTGCTGCGGCATCTGGAAGGGGTGCCCGTTCCGGCCAACGTCCCGTCCCGCTACCTGAAGGTTTGCGTCTATCACTTCCGGTCCACCCAGGCTGCGCAGCCTTGCTGTGAGGCCGAGGGCAATGTCGAAACCCTTGCGGCTTCGTTACTGGAGCGCCTCCACTGTTTCAGGGAGTCCCTGGGCAACGGCCTGTCCCGCCCCCCGCCGGTGGATACCCTGTTGATCGGCGTGGACACGGACACCGACGGGATCCGGATCCATGTGCCCGACGCCCATGGCCGGATGCGCACGGATGTCTTCGTCGACAGTGCCGTTTTATATCGTCAGACCCTGTCCCTGGAGCCTCGCGTGGCTTCCCTGCGGCTGTATCAGAGCATTCATCAGGCGGTGCGTGATCTGGGAGGCGAGGGCGGGGGAGGGGAGCCGCCCCGGGAGGGGTTGGTGCGCCTGATCGCCCGTTTGTTGCAGGGTAATCTGTCCCAGCTGGACTACCTGCGTCTGTATCGTGATGGCCGGCATGCCCAGGGGGAGCGGACGGAACGACTGATCATCGTCGGTGATGCCCTGGATGAGGTGCAGTTGCGCAATCTGGCCTGGTGCGTGGGGGCCGCGCCCATGGAGGTGATGGGGGAGGCCCTGGACATCGGCGTGCAGGGCGTGCTCAAGGGGGAGGCCGCACGACTTGGCTTGCCGGTGCCGGTGCTGGTCCACCGACTCTACGATGCCCATGTGCCGGGAAGCAGGGAGCGTGAAGCCGAGCGCTGTCTTGCCCTGTGTCAGGCCATCGAGGATCGCCATGCCGCCCTGGTACTCAAGGGCGGCATGGTCTGCCAGGGGGTATTGCGGGCCCGTGACGCCGGTGGGGCGTTGGAGTTTTTGGGCCCGCGGAGCCTGGAACCACTCAGGGCGTGAATGGCAGGGGCTGATCGCCCTGGTATTCCACCGAGGCCTCCTTGAGGATGGAGGCTTCCGTCGCCTGGTTCATCACGATGATGCTGATGCGCCGGTTGATGGGGTTTTCCGGGTTCTCTTTGTCAAACAGCACCGTGGAACCCAGCCCGACCACACGGCCCACCTTGTTTTCTTCCATGCCCCCCGCCAGCATGGCCCGACGGGCTGCGTTGGCCCGGTCGGCGGACAGTTCCCAGTTGCTGTAATTGGCCCGGATGAAGGGGCGAGCATCGGTGTGTCCGGTAATGCTGATCTTGTTGGGAACCTGATTGATGATGGCACCCAGTTCACGCAGGATGGCCGTGGAATAGTTCATGAGCTGGGAACTGCCCAGGTCGAACATGGGGCGATTTTCCCTGTCGACGATCTGGATACGCAAACCCTCCGGTGTGATGTCCAGCAGTAACTGATCCTTGAAGGGCTCCAGTGCCTGGCTCTGCTCCATGGCTTCTTCCAGCACTTCCTTGAGGTTTTCCAGTCGCTGGCGATCCAGTTCCTGGGCCATTTCTTCGGCCCGTTCCATGTCGATGGCGCCCTCGAAATCGATAATGGAGGGGGAGGCACCATCACCTTCGGTCGGATGGGGCGGGGTGGGACTGATCCCCATGGCGGCGGAGGGATCCTGAAAATATTGGGAGATCGCTGCCTTCTGCACATCATCCGTGACCGATAGAATCCACAAAAGCAGAAAGAAGGCCATCATGGCGATGGCGAAATCCGCGAATGCAATCTTCCAGGCACCACCATGGTGGCCGCCTTTCTTGATGATCCGCTTGATGACGATCGGCTGTTTTTTCTCCTCCATCGCCAAGGCTGCTACTCCTTGTTGCCGCGCAGATGCTGTTCCAGCTCAATGAAGCTGGGGCGCATGTTGGAAGTCATCGCTTTGCGCCCGAACTCAACAGCCACCTGTGGACTGTAACCCTGGACATTGGCGAGGATGCAGGCCTTGAGGACCGCCAGATACTTGCTTTCTTCGTCGGCACGGCGTTCAAGGGCATTGCTCAATGGACCCACGAAACCGTAGGCCAGGAGGATACCGGTAAAAGTACCCACCAGCGCCGCGGCCACCAGGCCGCCGATCTTATCGATGGGACCATCCAGGGCACTCATGGTATTTACGATGCCCAGCACCGCCGCGACGATACCGAAGGCGGGCAGGCCATCGGCCACCCGGCTCACTGCATGGGCGGGTTCTGCCGCCTCGTGGTGGTGGGTTTCGATATCGATGTCCATGAGGTTGTCCAGCTCGAAGGAGTTCATGCTGCCGCTGACCACCAGGCGCATGTAATCCGAGATGAATTCCACAGCGTGGTGATTTTTCAGTACCCGCGGATATTTTTCGAACAGTGGGCTGTTTTCAGGTTCTTCAATATCTCCCTCGATACCCATCAGCCCTTCCTTGCGCGCCTTGGTGAAGAGGTCATACATCAGGCCCAGCAGTTCCATGTAATCGTCTTTTTTGTAGACTGGGCCGGCCATCATCTTGGGAATGAGGGTGATGACCTTGAGGATGGTCTTCATCGGGTTGGCGATCACGAAAGCTCCCAGCGCCGCCCCGAGGATGATGATGAACTCATAGGGCTGCCAGATCAGGATGAGCTGTCCGCCATGGAGGGCCCATCCGCCCAATACGGCCACGGTAACGATGATTGAGCCTAAGATCAGATTCACGGGCCGTATTCCTCCGGGTGCCTGGCTGGGGCATTGGGCTGGCTAGGATGTGAGAATGCGAGCCATAATAACCGAATCTATCCGTGTGAAGCACTGCTCAATCTGAAGAGGCGAAATGATGGGCAAGAACGTACTGGATGAGTGGGTCAGTGCTTTCGGCGCACGGGGCCTGCCACTGTTGCCGGGAACTCGTGAGTTGCTGGCGAATCTGGACTCGGATGAGTGTTCCAGCATGCGTCTGGTGGCCCGTCTGATCCAACGGGATCCTGGATTGGCGCTCAATGTCGTTCGCATGGCCAATGCGGTGCCCCATCGGCATTTCCGTACCGAAGTGGTGTCCCTGGACGAAGCCGTCATGATGATCGGCATTCAGGGCATTTTGCGCTGCCTGGAGCAGGTCGTGCCCCTGGATCAGCTGCTGGAAGATCCCGAGGCACGGACCCGCTATGCCCAGGTGGCCGCGCGTTCCGCCTATTCCGCCTTGTTGACGGAGGTCTGGGGTGACATCCGTCACGACATGGTTCCCGGCGAGGTTTCCCTGGCCGGCCTGTTTTACAACCTGGGCGAGCTGCTTCTGGCCGCCCATGAGGAACGCCGGATCCATCGCTACCTCACCCTGATGAGCGATGGTTCCGTCCTTCCCCATGAGGCCGAATATGTGGCACTGGATCTGAACCTGCGTGCCGTCGGCCACCGACTGGCCGAGCACTGGCAGCTACCGGACATGGTGCGACATTGCATGTGCCCTTCCAATGCCCGCCATCTTCGCACTCTGGGCGTCATGCTTGCGGCCAAGTTGACCCGCGAGGCCATGCGGGGTTGGTGCACGGCGGGTCTGGCCAGGGATCTGCGGCTGGCAGCGGATTATCTGGAACTGGAGCCGGCGGCAGTGGTGGCCCAGCTGAATCGCGTGTCCGAAGAATTCAATCTGCAGGTGGATCTTTACGGCGTGGCGCCCGTTGCGGAACTGAAGATCGAGGATATCGACGCACGGGTTCAGGAAGGCGGGATATCACCCGCGCCGGCCTTCTGCCTGGCGCCTCGTTTCAATCAGCTTGTCCAGGCGGAAGCGCGCCTGCAAGCTGCCGATCTTATTGATGAGAATGAGGTGCTCTCGGTGTTGCTGACCGGGTTGCACCATGGTCTTGGACTGAACAGAGTGCTCTTCGCGCGTCTGGATGAGGAGAGTGGGCGGCTGGTGCCGGTCTGTATGGAGGGCACCGACTATGAACCCGACTTCAACCGCATGACCATTGACGTCGGTGGACGGCATCTACTGGCGGTGCTGATGAAACGGCCCACCTCGTTCTGGCTCAACCCGGGCAACGTGGACGGGATGTGGTCGCAGGTGCCGGAGCCGCTCAGGGAAGCCATTGGTGTCAGGGAATTTTTCGTGCATTCCCTGTTTGTCGGGGAACGTCCGATGGGGATGGTTTATGCCGACCGACGTTCCCAGGCCTGTGCCCTGGACAAGCAGGCACAGACCGGATTCAATCGCCTGGTGGGGCTGGCGCAGGCCGAGTTGCTGCGGCTGGAACAGGCAGCCGGCGCCAGGCCACGTCCCCGGATCGAGCCGATCAGGACACTGCGTTGATCAGCCCTTGCCGTAGCGGCGTTCGATGTACTGTTCCACCAGTTGCTGGAATTCCTCGGCGATGTGGTCGCCCTTGAGTGTGACGGTCTTTTCCCCATCCTCGTAGACCGGGGCCACCGGCATCTCGCCGGTGCCCGGCAGGCTGATGCCGATGTTGGCATGCTTGCTTTCGCCGGGGCCGTTGACCACACAACCCATCACCGCCACGGTCATCTCCTCGACACCCGGATAGCGTTTGCGCCACTCGGGCATGTTGTGGCGGATGTGGTTCTGGATATCCTGGGCCAGATGCTGGAAATAATCGCTGGAGGTGCGACCGCAGCCAGGGCAGGCCACCACCGCCGGACTGAACCGGCGTAGTTCCAGACTCTGCAGGATCTCCTGGGCCACAATCACTTCCTTGACCCGGTCTGCACCCGGCTCCGGCGTGAGGGAGACGCGGATGGTATCCCCGATGCCCTGCTGCAGCAGCACCGCCAGGGCGGCGGTGGAGGCCACGATGCCCTTCACGCCCATGCCCGCCTCGGTCAGCCCCAGGTGCAGGGGGTAGTCGCAGCGGGCGGCCAGTTCCGTGTAGACGCGGATCAGCGGCTGCACCCCGCTGACCTTGCAGGACAGCAGGATGCGGTCGTGGGGCAGGCCGATCTCCTCGGCGCGCCGGGCGCTACTCAGGGCGGATTCGATCAGCGCCTCGCGGTTGATGTCCTGGATGTCCAGGGGCTGATCCCGGCGGGCGTTCTCGTCCATCATGCGGGCCAGCAGTTCCTGATCCAGGCTGCCCCAGTTGACGCCGATGCGCACTGGCTTGTCGTAGCGGCAGGCCATCTCGATCATCTGGGCGAACTGAGTGTCGCGCCGGGCGCCCCGGCCCACATTGCCCGGGTTGATGCGCAGCTTGGCCAGGGCTTCGGCGCAGGCCGGATACTTGCTGAGCAGGCGATGCCCGTTGAAATGAAAATCCCCCACCAGAGGTACATTCAGGCCCATGGCATCGAGGCCTTCGCGGATGCGGGGGACGGCAGCGGCGGCTTCTTCGGTATTGACCGTGATGCGCACCACTTCCGACCCGCCCCGGGCCAGGTCGGCCACCTGGCGTGTGGTGCTTTCCACGTCGGCGGTATCGGTGTTGGTCATGGACTGCACCACCACCGGGGCATCACCGCCGACCACCACATGGCCGACGCGGACGGGGACGGTGACATGGCGACGATAACCTGGGATATTGGAAGTCATCAGTTTGCGCCTTCAAGCGTCTGGATCGTGAGAGTGCGCCATCTTATCAGGATTTGGGTGGAGGGTGGTCCCGCGCCCGCCAGGTTGACGGTTCTTGCCGCTCACCCCATAATCCCCAGCCTTATCCGAGCAATGGTGACCTGCACCGGTCCCCTCGCGACAATAAGCTGTGAACCCCGCCAGGCCCGGAAGGGAGCAACGGTAACAGTGGACTTGGGCGCCGGGGTGTGGCTGGTGTGGGTTGCCACCCCCCTTCAAGTAACGTATGCGTGCAGGTTTTCCGGCAGGGCTGGTCTTGTCGCCCCCGGGGCCGCTACCATGGCGCGATTCGAAGTGTCGTCCACGGAGTGCGCCATGACTCAGCCACGTTTCATTCTTCTTGCCGCCCTTGCCTTGATCTGCCTGGGGTGGTTTGCCCAGGCGGGTGCCGCCGAACTCCAGATCCGCGATCTTGAAGTCGGCGACGGTCCACGGGCCGATCGTCACCATGCCTTGCAGGTGCATTACACCGGCTGGCTGGAAGACGGTACCCGCTTTGATTCCAGCCATGAACGGGGCGAGCCTCTGAGCCTGATCCTGGGGCAGGGGCAGGTCATCCCCGGCTGGGAGATGGGTCTTGTGGGCATGCAGGCCGGCGGCAAGCGGGAACTGATCATCCCGCCTCAACTGGCCTACGGTGAGCGCGGCGCCGGTCGGGTGATCCCACCCAATGCCACCCTGCGTTTCGAACTGGAACTGGTGGCGGTGGAGCCGCCGCCCTTTGCCAACGTGAGCAATGACGAACTGGCCGAACTGATTGCCGCCGGGGTCAAGGTCATCGACATCCGGCGTCCGGAGGAATGGCGCGAAACCGGGGTGGTGGAAGGCAGCTACCTGATCACCGCCTTTGACGCCAATGGCCGCTTCGTGCGCAGTTTCCCCCGACATCTGACCCGGGTGGTGGAGCGGGATGAGCCCTTCGTGCTCATCTGCCGGGTGGGTAACCGCACCGGGGTGTTGGCCCGGTTCATGGTGGAAGAGGCGGCTTACACCCGGGTGATGAATGTGACCGACGGCATCCTGGGCTGGTTGGGGGAGGGGCGCACTGTCAGCAGCGACTGCCCCAGCCTGCAGTCCGGTCAGCGTTGCTGAGCGCGGAAGGGATCCCGGTTCATGTCACCGCATCGTTATCGTTTGATCATTTCCTGTCCTGACCGGGTGGGCATCGTTGCCGCCGTGAGCGGCTTTCTGGCCAGTCACGGCGGTTCCATCACCGAGGCCAGCCAGCACTCGGATGCCTCCACCGGCTGGTTCTTCATGCGTTACGAGATCGATGCTGGCACGTTGCCCTTCGACCTCGACGGTTTCTGTCGGGCCTTCGAACCCATCGCCGGGGAGTTCGCCATGCAGTGGCACGTCACCGACGCCCGTCTGCCCCGGCGCGTGGTGCCCCTGGTGAGCAAACTGGATCACTGTCTGACGGATCTGCTCTATCGCTGGCGCTCCGGGGATCTGCCCATGGACATCCCCTGCGTGATTTCCAACCACGAGGACATGCGGGACTATGTGGAGTGGCACGGGATTCCTTATCACCATGTCCCGGTGGACCGGCAGGACAAGGCATCGGCCTTTGGCCGGGTTTCTCAACTGGTGGACGAGGCCCGCGCGGACGTGGTGGTGCTGGCCCGCTACATGCAGATCCTGCCCCCGGACATGTGTGCCCGTTATGCCGGGCGCGTGATCAATATCCACCACAGCTTCCTGCCGTCCTTTGTCGGCGCCAGGCCCTATCATCGGGCTTTCGACCGGGGCGTGAAGCTCATCGGTGCCACCTGTCATTATGTGACCGATCAACTGGACGAGGGGCCGATCATCGAACAGGATGTGATCCGGGTCCGTCACGACGACACGGTGGACGATCTGGTGCGACTGGGGCGCGACGTGGAGCGGGCCGTGCTGGCCCGGGGGCTGCGTTACCATCTGGAAGACCGGGTGCTGGTGCACGGCAACAAGACGGTGGTGTTTGATTAAACACCGGGCCGACAGCAAAAAAGCCACCGTTTCCGGTGGCTTTTTTGTACTTTTGTATGGCGGAGAGGGAGGGATTCGAACCCTCGATACGGGGTTACCGTATACACACTTTCCAGGCGTGCGCCTTCGACCGCTCGGCCACCTCTCCGCTGATTGTTTCGCCGCGCAGTGGCAGCGATTGATCCGGTGGGCCTGGCCCGTCCCGATCAAGGTGCCGAAAGATACCTGAATCTTTCTGGTTTGGCAAATCCCTTTGCCGATTTTTTCTAGCCATCCTTGCGCGGAGGGGTCCCACCCTGGGGCAGGTAGCTGGCGGGGAAGGCGGTGACGTTGGCGCCCAGCTCGCTGATCTTGGCCACACCTTCCTTTTCCACCTCGTCGATGCGGATGATGGCATGCATCGGGATCAGGCTGCGGGTGACGGATGCAAACTCGGTCTTGAGCTTCTCCTCGCCCGGGTCCACCACGATGGCGCTGCGCTCGCCGAAGATCAACTCTTCCACCACCACGAAACCATACATCTCACTCTGGTACACCTGGCGGGCGAAGACCTCGTACACCTTGCCCTGATTGATGAAACAGACTCGATAGATATGCTTGGAACTGGCCATGTCGCCTCTGCAAAGGGGATGACGGAATACCGCCGCCCCCGGATGGGGGCGGGCAGGGCATTCTATCAGAGCGGACCGATGCGCCCGCGTCTACCACAGGGTCCCGTTGCGCCAGTCCCGGATCACCAACCCCAGCAGTACCAGGATGCACAGGGTCGTGATGACGGTGGAGGTGACGATCAGCACGGTCAGGAATTCAACGGATGCCATGGCATGCTCCCGGGTTCAATGTCTGGGCGGCGGTTCCTTGAGGGTTTCCCAGTCAAAGGACTGGGGCCACAGCCAGGTGGTCAGCAGCACGATCACCATGGACACGGCCGCACCCACCAGGGCACCCACGTAGAAACCGATCAGGAAATAGGCGCTGATCCCCGCCAGGCTACCCAGTACCATGGCCAGGGAAGCACCGATGCGGTTGGTCCGACGCCAGTACAGCCCGGCGGCGATGGGCCAGATTGTGCTGGCCACGAAGGCTCCGGTGAAATGCAGCAGTTCCGCCAGGGTGGTGATGCGCGGCAGGCAGAGCAGCCAGGCAATGACCCCCAGCAGCAGAATGGTGACCTTGGTGGCGGTACGCAGATGGGCCGCCGTGGCCTGGGGGCGCAGGTGCCGGTAGTAGATGTCCCGCACCACCAGCATGGCCGTGGCCGCCAGCAGGGAGTCCAGGCTGGAGGCCAGGGCGGCGAACACCATCACCAGCACGATGATGGCCCCCGCCAGCCCCAGCAGTTCCGAGGCGACGATGGGACCCACCATGTCGGCGGCGGGAATGTTCACCCCCAGTGCCGGTGCGGCCAGGGCGATGAAACCGGCGACGATGGGGATTGGCGCCCAGAAGATGCCTGCCAGCAGGTAGGCCCACATGCCCACCCCCTCGCGGAAGGAATAGGCCCGGGTCCACCACACGTTGGAATGGAAGATCTCCCCCATGCCGAACAGCAGGTTGTTGAACAGGAACATGATCGCCGCCGGCATCAGCAGGGTGAGCAGTTCCGGTCGTTCCAGCCGCAGACTGAGGTGAATCTCGTCAAAGCCGATGCGACCGATCACCAGCCAGGCGATGGCCACCAGGCCGACCAGGATCAGGATCGACTGGATGAAGTCGGTGCCGATGACGGCGCGAAAGCCGCCGATCAGGGTGTAGGCCACGCAGGCCGCCAGGATCACCGTCATGCCCTGCCAGTAGGGGATGCCGGAGAGGGCATGGGTGAGCACGCCGCCGGCCATGCCCAGGCTCACCAGCCAGCCGAAGCTGTAGAAGATGGAAATGGCCAGGAAGATCCGCCAAGCGAGATGGCCGTAGCGCAGACGGACGAAGTCGCCGCTGGTATAGCCGTGGGGCATGAGCAGCCGAATGCGCTTGGCCAGCGGGGCGAACAGCAGCAGACCCACGGAACCCAGGGCATAGCCGATCATGCCCCATAGACCGATCTGATAGGCCAGCTGCGGGGCCATCATGGTGGTGTTGCTGGTGACCCACGTGGCCATGGCGGTAGCGGTCCCCACCGCCAGTCCCACCTTGCGTCCGGCCAACACGAACTGATCCAGTTCCTTGTCCCGGCGACCGAAGTACCAGCCAAGACCCACGTACAGGGCGGTGAACAGGGCGATCAGCAGCCAGGCCAGCCCCGGTTCCAGAATGGCGGTTTCCTGAATGCTCATCGGATTCTCCTGCCGGTGACGATCAGGGCGATGGTGGCCAGGAAGACAACGGCGCCCACGCCAAAGAGGGTCAGGGCCTGATGGAGTGCGTGATGCCTGACCTCGACGGTCAGGGGCGGACTCCAGTCGGAACGGGAATCGTCGGCCAGGGTGGCCTGGACCCGATAGTGAAAGGTGCCGTCACCGCGGCCGCTGATCACGGTGGCCCGGTCGGCGCCTTCGTAGAGAACCCGTGCCTCCCGGAAGTCGGTGGCGCGGGATTCTTCCAGGCGGTAAATGGCGCCGTCGGCCCCTTCCAGGCCCCAGCGGAGCTGGTAATAACCGGCACGGGCGGTCTGGGTGGTGGCATCCAGCGTGGGCACGCCCTGGGCGAGGACGGACGTCGGCATCAGCAGGATGATGCTCAGTGCGAATGCCCACAGGGCATGGGGTGCATGACGATGTGGCATGGCGGTCTCCGCTCGCAACGGGCTTTCTTCCTCGTTTTTTTACCCTAGACCCCCGGGAAACCCGGGTCAAGGCCGCTTCCGTGCCTTAAAACCCCCAAATTGTTTGCACCATCCACCTCCTGTGGCCTAATTTATGCGCCCCTGGACTCCCCTGGAATCACTCATGTACTGGTCTTCGGTGCTCCGTGTCGTCGGGCTGCTGCTGATGCTGTTCAGCGTCACCATGCTGCCGCCGGCACTGGTGGCGATCATTTACGACGACGAGGGGTTGGTGCCGTTTCTGGTGTCCTTCGGGGTGATCCTGATCGTCGGTACCCTGATCTGGTTACCGGTGTGCCGTCACCGTCAGGAACTGCGCACCCGTGACGGCTTCCTGGTGGTGGTGCTGTTCTGGACCGTGCTGGGCCTGTCCGGCGCCCTGCCGTTGACCCTCTCTCATGCCCCCAGCATCTCCATCACCGATGCCGCCTTTGAAAGCATGTCCGGGCTCACCACCACCGGGGCCACGGTGCTTACCGGGATCGACGATCTGCCGGAGTCCATCCGCTTCTATCGCCAGCAGCTGCAGTGGCTGGGTGGCATGGGCATCATCGTGCTGGCGGTGGCCATCCTGCCCATGCTGGGGGTCGGGGGCATGCAGCTTTATCGGGCCGAGACTCCGGGGCCGGTGAAGGACTCCAAGCTTACCCCCCGCATTGCCGAAACCGCCAAGGCCCTGTGGTACATCTATCTCACCCTGACCATCGCCTGTGCCACCGCCTACTGGGCGGCGGGGATGAGCTGGTTCGATGCCATCGGCCACAGTTTCTCCACCGTGGCCATCGGCGGTTTCTCCACCTACGACGCCAGCATCGGTCATTTCGACAGTCCACTGATTTCCATGATCTGTGTGGTCTTCATGCTCATCGCCGGCATCAATTTCGCCATGCATTTTCTGGCCTGGCGAACCCGTTCCTTCCGGCACTATCTGCGAGAACCGGAGGTGCGCTGGTTCATCGGCATCATGGTGACCACGGGGATCGTGGTCACGACCACCCTGATGCTGACCCGGCACTACGGCGGTTGGGGCGACACCCTGCACCAGGCCATCTTTCATACCGTCTCCATCGGCGTCACGGCGGGTTTCGTCACCGACAGCGTTGACCAGTGGCCCCTGTTCCTGCCGGTTCTGCTGGTGCTGGTGGCCTTCATCGGCGGCTGTGCCATGTCCACCGGCGGGGGGATCAAGGTGATCCGGTTCATGCTGCTGATCAAGCAGGGGTATCGGGAGGTGATCCGACTGGTGCACCCCCAGGCCCAAGTGATCATCAAGGTCGGCGGCAAGCCGGTGCCCGACCGGGTGGTGGATGCGGTGTGGGGGTTTTTTGCCACTTATGTGGCGTTGTTCGGTCTGATGATGATGATCCTGATGGCCACGGGGCTGGATCAGGTGACGGCATTTTCCGCGGTGGCGGCCAATATCACCAATCTGGGGCCGGGCCTGGGTAGCGTGGCTGAAAATTACAGCAGCATCAGTGATCTGGCCAAGTGGGTGCTGATGTTTGCCATGCTGTTGGGGCGATTGGAGGTCTTCACCCTGCTGGTGCTGTTCACCCCGGCTTTCTGGCGCCACTGATCCGATAAGATTTTCCTTATGTCAAAGAAACATCCCATCATCATTTGTCTGCGTGTCTGGGTTCGCGGCCAGGTTCAGGGGGTCGGGTTTCGGCCCTTCATTCATGGGCTTGCCACGGAGCTGGGGCTGTCCGGCTGGGTGCGCAATGATCCCGCCGGCGTCGAGCTCATGATTCAGGGACCACGGCCGGCGGTGGACCAGTTCCTGCATCGGCTGGCTCATCATCCGCCGCCCCTGGCCCGCGTGGATGTGGTCGAAACCAATCCGCTCGAACCCATTCCGCAAATGTGCGGCTTTGCCATCGTGCCCAGCGTGGGCGGCGCCATTGCCACCGGCATGACTCCTGATGCCGCCGTCTGTCCTCAGTGCCTTGAAGAGCTTTTCGACCCGGGCAATCGCCGCTACCGCGATGCCTTCATCGGGTGTGCCCATTGCGGTCCTCGCTACACGGCCATGACGGCCATCCCCTATGACCGCGCCCATACCAGCATGGCCTCCTTTACCATGTGCGCCGCCTGTCACCGGGAATACCAGGACCCTGGTCAGCGCCGTTTTCACTCCCAGCTCAATGCCTGTCCCGAGTGCGGTCCCCGGCTGAGCCTGCTGGACCCCGGCGGCATGCCGTTGCCGGTGGGTGACGTCATCCGGGCGGCACTGCAACAGATCCGGGAAGGCAAGATTCTGGCGGTCAAGGGCCTGGGGGGCTTTCACCTCATGTGCGATGCCCGCAACGAGGACACCGTCGCCCGGCTGCGGGCGCGCAAGCAGCGGGAGGAAAAGCCCTTTGCCATCATGGCCGCCAACCTGGCCTCGATCCGGGATCTGGTGCACTTGTTGCCGGAAGAGACACACCTGCTCAAGGGCTATGCGCGGCCCATTGTCCTGCTGCGCCGAAGGCCCGACAGCCGTCCCACCCTGGAAGGGGTGGCCCCGGGGATGCAGCGCCTGGGCGTGATGCTTCCCTATACCCCCCTGCAGTATCTGCTGTTCCACGAGGCCGCCGGACGGCCCGACGGCACTCGCTGGGTGCAGGAAGAACCCCAGTCCCTGCTGCTGGTCTGCACCTCGGCCAATCCCTTCGGCGAGCCGGTCATCATCACCAACCAGGGCGCGGTGGACCGGCTGGGGCATATCGCCGATGCTCTGCTGGTACATAACCGGGACATCCGGGTGCGCTGTGACGACAGCGTGGTCCGCATGACGGCGACCGGTCCGGGCTTTCTGCGGCGGGGGAGGGGCTTCACGCCGGAGCCGGTGCGCATGCCCCGGACCGGCCCCTGTGTTCTGGGCACCGGGGCCTGGTATAACAACACCGCCTGCATCACCCGCGGGCAGCAGGCCTTTTTGTCCCAGCATGTGGGGGATCTGGACAGTCCCGCCAGTTGCCGAGCCCTGGACGAGACCGTGGAGCACTTGATGCTGCTGCTGCGCATTCGCCCCGAGCGCATCGCCTGTGACCTGCATCCGGATTACTACAGCACCCGCCTTGCCATGCGTCTGGCCAAGGTGCTGGATGTGCCATTGCTGCGGATCCAGCATCATCATGCCCATCTGGCGGCGGTCCAGGCGGAGCACCAGCTGGACCGTCCCGTGCTTGGGCTGGCCCTGGACGGTTACGGCCTGGGGGATGACGGTACCGCCTGGGGTGGGGAGCTGCTGCGAATCGACGGCGCCCGTTACCAGCGTCTGGGGCATTTGCGTCCCTTGTTGTTGCCCGGTGGCGACCAGGCCACCCGTGAACCCTGGCGCATGGCTGCCGCGGTCCTGCATGCCCTCGGACGGGCAGACGAGATCCCTGATCGGTATCAGGTCTTTGCCGCCGCCCAGGGCTTGCCCAAGCAGATGGACACCGAACGCAATCCCCACCTCACCACCAGTCTGGGGCGCCTGTTCGATGCGGCGTCCGCCTTGCTGCGGGTGAAATGGGTGGCCCGTTTCGAGGGGCAGGCCCCCATGCTGCTGGAAGGGCTGGCCGCCCGCCACGGCCCGGAAGTTCCCCTGTCCGGGGGGTGGGTGATGGAGCAGGGGGTGCTGGATTTCATGCCCTTGCTGGCCCGACTTGCCGACGGCATGGATCCGGGGGCGGGCGCCGGCGTCTTTCATGCCACCGTGGCCCAGGGCCTGGCTTGCTGGCTGATCGAGGCGGCCAAGGCTCAAGGCATTCGTGACCTGGTGCTGGGTGGCGGCTGCTGTCTCAACCAGGTGTTGATGCAGGATCTGGTGGAGCGGCTGACCGGTGCCGGTTTCCGGGTCTATAAGCCGCAATGGTCGCCGCCCAACGACGGCGGTCTGAGTCTGGGGCAGGCCTGGATCGCCATGCAGGCCCCGATCTGATCACCACCCGAACCATGAATTCGAGTCTGTCTGGAGTCTCAACCATGCCACAACCCCGGCCCGATCTGGATATCCGGCTGCGCAGCTGGCTGTTTTTCCTGCTTTACAACCTCATGGGCATCGTTCACAGCGTGCTGTGTCTGCTGGTGGCGCCGTTCCAGAGCTTTGAGCAACGCTATCGGTTCGTCAATCTGTGGACCCGCGCCACCCTATGGTTGCTACGCACCCTCAACGGGATTGACGTCCGCGTGGAGGGGCTCGAACACATCCCCCAGGATGAGCCGGTCGTGATCATGTCCAATCATCAGAGTGAGTGGGAGACCTTTTACCTGCAGTTACTGGTGTCGCCCCAGGCCACGGTGGTCAAGCGCGAGCTGCTCGGCATTCCCTTCTTCGGTTGGGGGCTGGCGTTGCTTAAACCGATTGCCATTGATCGCGGCAGTCCGGCTGCCGCCCTGAAGACCATCCTCAAGACGGGCAAGGAACGGCTGGACGAGGGCATCAGTGTGGTGATCTATCCGGAAGGCGCCCGTCAGCTCCCCGGCCAACTGGGTCGCTTCAATGCCGGTGGCGCGATGCTCGCCTGTCGCGCCGGCAGGCGAGTGCTGCCCGTGGCCCACAATGCCGGTGATTGCTGGCCACACAGATCTTTGCTGCGCCATCCAGGCACCATCCATCTGCGGATCGGGCCGCCCATGGCCTGCGAGGATGGCGACGTCAAGGCGCTCAATGCCCGGGTTGAGCAGTGGATTCGGGAGAATGCCGCCGAACTCATGCAACCTCGTCCGGGCAAATGATCCACTCGGGCAGGTGTACTGTCCATTCATTCAGCCATAATGCTAAGATATCGTGATTGTTAATGTTTTAGGTAATAACAATCAATTATGGCCAACTTTTCAACCCATGTGGCAGTTGCCGGCATGGCTGCCACGGGCATGGCCTCGGGGATTGCCGTCACCGGCATGCTCTCCTGGCCGGACAGCCTGGTCCTGGGTGTGTTCCTGGTGGCGGGTACCCTGTTGCCCGACATTGACGTGGATGGCGGCCGGCCCCAGCGTTGGCTGTTTTCCCTGCTGGCGCTGGCGGCGGCCATCGTTGCCTCAAGCCTGACGATCCAGATGCAGACCACGCCCCTGTTCACCCTGCCCGGGCAGACCGTTTCCTGTGAAGCCATCGCCGTGGGGTTTCTGGTCTGGTTGCTGATCCGCTATCCCGCCGCCTTCCTGTTCCAGAAACTCACCCGTCACCGGGGGTTGTGTCATAGCCTGGTGGTGGGCGGTCTGTGGGGACTGGGCTGGATCTGGCTGGGACTCCATTGCCTGGCGGCCGAACCCCTGCTCATCTGGCTGCAGGGGATCGCACTCTTCATCGGGTTTTTGATTCATCTCGTACTGGATGAACTCTACAGCGTGGACATCAACAACGCCCGGATCAAGCGATCCTTCGGATCCGCCCTTAAAATCTGGGAACCGGCCTTTCCCTCCGGTTCCCTGCTGGCCACGGCGGCCCTCGTGACCCTGGTGTGGTTGCTGCCCTATCCGGGGGAGCTGATTCACTGGCTGCGTGGCGGCATGCTGTTGCTGGGCTAGTTCGGGAACAGTATGCCGTGGGCCGCCAAGGCGCGATTCCGGGGGTATGCGGGTGCCCGGCTCTGCTATGCTTGGCCGATCGACCGGTGAGGAACCCGCCCGCTCCATGAACCGTCGCTCTTGTCTTTTCAGCCTGAGCCTGCTGCTCCTGCTTTTGGGTCCTGGCCCGCAGGCGAATGATTTGCCCCATTACTGGGACATGGATAGCTACCTGGCACGCTACCCGCTGCAGAAGGTGCTGTTCCACGACTTCGCCCAGCGGGTCGGAAGCGCTCCTTCGCCGCCACCGGCCGATGTTGGTGAACGGCCTGTCGCCAGGGTGGCCGTGCTGTATCCCGGTCTGCAGGCCTCCGACTACTGGCGGCGTAACCTGATGGCCTTCAGTCGCCGTGCACACGCCCTGGGGCTTGATCTCTCCATTGCGGTCCATTCCAGTCAGCCCGGCGACACCGACCCCGTGCTGCAGGCGGAGCAGCTGCGTCAGGTGCTGGCCGGGCAGCCCGATTATCTTGTCTATACACTGGATACGCCGATTCATCATCGCCTGACCGAGCGGTTGTTGGCCATGTCCTCCGCGGGCGGAACCGGACCGAAGATCATCCTCCAGAACATCACCACCCCCGTGCGGGCCTGGGACGGCATGCAGCCGTTCCTGTATGTGGGTTTTGATCATGTCGAAGGCTCGCGCATGCTGGCCCGCCACCTGATCAAGGTCACCGGAGGAAAGGGGGACGTGGTGGTGCTCTTCGCGGGTGAAGGCTACATCAGCCAGGCCCGGGGAGGCACCTTCATCCGGGAAATCGCCGCCTTCCCTGACCTCCGGCTCCGGAACACCTACCTGACCCATCTTCGGATGGATGTGGCCCGCCGGGCGACCGAGGATGCGTTGGAGCGTTATCCGGATCTGGTCCTGATCTATGCCTGCGCCACCGATATCGCTCTCGGCGCCGCCGCGGCCGCGGCAAGCGCAGATCTTCAAGGAGGGCTGCTGATCAATGGCTGGGGCGGTGGTATCGAAGAACTTTCCCTGATCGCTAGCGGGGCGCTGGCGGCCACTGTCATGCGTATGAATGATGATGCCGGGGTGGCCATGGCCGAGGCCATTGCGATGGATCTGCGGGGGCAGGGCCATCGGGTACCTCAAGTATTTTCCGGGGAAATGGTGCTGGTGACCCGTGACATGGATGCCGCCGTCATCGACAATCTCAAGCAGCGAGCCTTTCGCTATTCCGGTCCGCCATCGGAGTCGACTGAACCATCCAGCCTTTCGCTACATGTCTCCGAACGGTAACCGGGAACACCCTGCCCATGGCCAGACGCACACTGATCACCACGATCGTTGCCGCCCTGGGCGGCGGCATGGTGCTGTTCAGTGTGCTGGCCGTGGTGTTGACCATCCAGGGGACACGTCAGGCCACGCTGGCGGAACTGCAGCGCGGCTTTGACCGTAGTGCGGCCCTGGCAACCCTGATCCTGGATCAGGAAATCGAAGGCATCCAGCGCATGAGCCATGAAATCATGCGTCTACGTCCCTTGCAGCAGGCGGTTCTGGAAGGACGCCAGGATCTGGCGGAGCATCTGTTGTTACGTCAGGCGCAGTTTGATCTGCAGGGTGTCTTTGATGGTCTGATCATCAGTCGCGAAGACCAAGCCCGCTGGGTGGCGGGGGGATTTGCCGTCTACCGTCGGGAAGCCCTGTTGGAGTGGTTGTCCCGTCAGCATGAGCATCAGGGCGGGCTGTCGGATGCCCGGTTGCATGCGATGGTGGATGAGGATGGACGCCCCCATCTGGTGCTGGTGGTGTCCCGACATTTTCGTGATCCGGATACCGGTCGCCGGTTGGGCAGTCTCAAGGGCGCCGTGATCCTTTCCGACCGCCTGAGCCTGTTCAATCGGGTCAGGCAGGCGGCCGGCCTGGAGGGATTGGGCTGGATGGTTGATGGCCAGCTCTTTGTCGGCCCCCTGCCGGCCGATGCCCTGCTGTCGGGAGCCTGGCCCCGGCTGCCGCCGGCCGGTCAGGCCGGTGACGAGTTCATTCGCGAGGCCTCCGTTCATATCGCCCGGCGTTCCTTGAGCCTGGCGACCCTCGATCAGACGCCGGTCATGGTCATGAGCGTGGCGGATCCGCGCGATGAAGCCAAAATCCTGATTACCGTGATGACCCTGTTGGCGACGGTGATTGTCATCGTCATGTCGGGTCTGTTGCTGTTTTTGACCCGCTTTGTCGCCTTGCCCTTGCGGCGCCTGGCCGAGCAGGCGCGACTGTTGCCGGTGGGGCCGTTGCGGCCCCTGAGCATGCCCCGTTTCCATGCCGACGATGAGTTGGGTCAGCTGGTGAATGCCTTCAATGACCTTATTCGTCGCATCTCGATTCACCAGCATGAACTGGACCGGATGGCCCACTACGACATCCTGACGGGTGTGCCCAACCGTCGATTGCTGGCCGACCGTATCTCCCAGGCCATCGCCCGCGCGCGCAGGAACCTCTCGCCGATGGCGATCTGTTATCTGGATCTGGATGGCTTCAAGCCCATCAACGACCGTTTTGGCCATGCCATGGGGGATCGTTTGCTGCTGGTTATCGCAGAGCGTCTCAAGACCCTGCTGCGTGCCGATGACACCCTGGCCAGGCTGGGAGGGGACGAGTTCGTGCTCCTGTTCAATCATCTGGATGATGCGGACGAGGCGCACCGTCTTTTCGAGCGCATGCTCACCGCCGTGGCCGAGCCGGCGATCCTGGACGGTGTCTGCGTGCGGCTGTCCGCCAGCATGGGGGTGACCTTCTTCCCCCGCGACGACCATGACGCCGATACCCTGATCCGACACGCGGATCAGGCCATGTACCAGGCCAAGGAGGCCGGCAAGAACCGCTATGCCGTCTTTGACTTGGACCAGAGTCGCCGCCAGCAGACTCGGATGGAGTTCATCAGGTCCATGGCCACCGGTCTACGGGAAGGGCAGTTCCTTTTGCATTACCAGCCCCGGGTGGATCTGGTCAGCGGTCGGGTGACCGGAGCCGAGGCCCTGTTGCGCTGGCGGCATCCGAAACGGGGATTACTCATGCCCGCTAGCTTTCTTGATGACCTGAGCGGCAGCGAGCTGGAACCCGAGATGGGCCGCTGGGTCATCGAGCAGGCCCTGCAGCAGTTGGCCCGTTGGCAGGCTCAGGGGCTGCGTCTGCATATCAGCGTCAACGTCAGTGCCGATCATCTTCTGGAACCGGGCTTTGCCGATTACCTGGAGGCGGCGCTGGCGCGTCATCCCCAGTTATCGCGGGAGTCCCTGGAATGTGAAATCCTGGAAACCGCCACCTTCAGCGATCTCTACCAGGCGGGCAGTGTCATTGCCCGCTGCAAGAAGCTAGGGGTCCGGTTTGCGCTGGATGATTTCGGCACGGGCTATTCTTCCCTGGCCTATTTTCGCAGCCTGCCGGTGGATGTGCTCAAGATTGATCGCAGCTTCGTCATGGACATGCTGGAAGACCCCAATGATCTGGATATCGTCGAAAGCATCGTGGGGTTGGCCGCCACCTTCAACAAGGAGATCATCGCCGAAGGGGTGGAGAGCATGGAGCAGGCGGCCTATCTCATCCGCCTGGGGTGTCGCCATGGCCAGGGGTACGGCATTGCCCGTCCCATGCTCCCGGAGGCGCTGCCTGCCTGGATTCGGCAATGGTCGCAACGGCGTCCGGCATTGGCGATCCATCTTGGCGAGGGGCTGACGGGTGACCTGAACATATCGGTGGCGGTGCGCGGCTATCAGCGCTGGTTCGAGGGAATGATGCTCAGCCTCCATGAAGAGCCCCATCAGCCTCCGGATGATCTGTTCAATACCCGCTTTGTCCGCTGGTACAACGGCAGTGGATCAGCCCGTTACGGCATGCATGAGGCCTTTGCGGATCTTTGGGGCGCCCATCTCAGGGTGCATGAGCTGCTTTTGTCCCTGGGTGAGCGGAAAAAGGCAGGCGCGTCGCCGCGGCAACTGCACGTATTGCAGTCCGAACTCCTGATGGCCCGGGATGCCATGCTGGCATGCTTTGCCCAGCTGGAACGTCGCGAGGCCTTGGTAGGCAGATAGCGGACTTACCTCAAGTGCTTTCCCGCTGAAGGGGGCTAAGTCATCCGCCTGCAACGAGAAACCGCTGCTATCCACAGAAGCTGTGGATAAGTGTGTGGATACCATGTCCGGAAACGACGCCAGGCCCCGTCCTTCCGGCGCTTGTCTTAAATTGGTCATGAAGTGATCAATTTTATTAAATCAAAATAAATCATAGAGTTATTGGTTTTTGGTGTTTTTTCATGGCAGTGGTTGACAGTCGTTGATCAGATGGTTTATGGCATCTTGAGTCTGTGCATAACATCACCTGCATTTATGCGGTTGTGGCCACTGCAGGGGTCGGGCTGCTACCATGATCCATCCTGTCCGTTCCTTCTGGAGTCATGCATGATGCGTGTCCTGCGTCCGGCCTTCATTGCCGGCTCCCTCTTGTTGCTCTCCCACAGTGCCCTGGCGGTGGATCTGAACATTCAGCCGGGCGATTGGGAATTCACCAATGTCACCCGCATTCTGGGGAACACCGCCTTTCCCGAGCACACCACGACCAACCGCCAGTGCATCACTGCGGACGATGTTGCCCGGGGGCCGGAATTCATGGATCTGAGTGAACATTGCGACCTGTCCAATCTTCAGGTCACTGCCGACACCATGCGCTATGATATGACCTGCCGGGAAAACGGCATGGAAGTTCAGATGACGGCCGACATGCGGTTCCAGGGCGACCGCCTCAGTGGCCAGGTCAATGCCGAACTGGAAGGCCCCATGGGCACAATGCCCATGCAGACGGATATCACGGCCCGCCGGATGGGGGAGTGTCCCTGAACGGCTGAACGACATGGTGCCGCCGGCTCCGCTGCATGATGTTCCGGGATTACCGGAACTGGCGCGGGGTTTGGGTGGCGGCATCACGGCTGCCGTGTGATCATGCTGCAAGCCATTATCATCATCCTGCTGTGCCAACTGGTGGGTGAGGTCACCGTGCTGGTGCTGGACCTGCCTTTCCCGGGGCCCGTACTGGGAATGTTGCTTTTGTTTGCCGGACTCGTGATCCGCGGCGAAACACCCCCGGCACTCAAGGCCTTCAGCGATACCTTGTTGCGCTATCTGGCCCTGCTGTTCGTGCCCGCGGGCGTCGGCCTGATGGTGCACTTCGGTCTGGTGGCCCGGGACTGGCTGCCCATCCTGGCGGCGCTGCTGGTGAGTACCGTTTTGGCGCTGGTGGTTACCATGCTGGTGCTCAGCGGGCTGATCCGGTTGCGGGCTCGGCGTCATGAATCATGAATGAAGACTTCACCGACATCTGGGCCTTTCTCGCCGCCAGTCCGCTGCTCTGGCTTACCACGACCCTGGTGGTGTTCCAGTTCAGCCTCTGGCTCAACCGGCGCTTGGGCGGCGGCATGGTCCTGCATCCGGTATTGCTGTCCATGGGGCTGTTGATCGGCATCCTGTTGTTGACGGGTACGGATTATGACACCTACTTTGACGGTGCCCAGTTCATTCACTTCATGCTGGGGCCCGCCACGGTGGCCTTGGCCATCCCGCTTTATGAGAACCGTCACCAGATCCGGCAGTTGATGCTGCCCCTGCTGGTGGCCGGGCTCACCGGCGCCTGTGTGGCCGCGGTGAGCGCGGTCATGGTGGCCGCCGCCCTCGGAGCGGATCGTATTACCCTGTTGTCCCTGGCACCCAAGTCGGTGACGTCGCCGATTGCCATGGGGATCACCGAAAAGCTGGGCGGCCTGCCATCCCTGACGGCGGCGCTGGTGCTGCTGACGGGAGCCATCGGTTGCCTGTTGTCACCCCTGCTCATTCGTCTGCTGCGTATCCAGGACGATCGGGTGAAGGGCTTTGCCCTGGGCTTGTCCGCCCATGGTTTCGGCACCGCCCAGGCCTTCGGCATCAGCGCCACCGCGGGTGCCTTTGCCGGGCTTGGTCTGAGCTTGGCGGGCATCATGACCGCCTTTCTGCTGCCGGGCATCGCCCCTTGGCTGCTGTAAAGCGCCTATAATCACTTCATGTTTGAACGACGGGAAATCCGGGACAGCAATGGAAAACCAGCCGGCAGCAGAAACCGTGATGGAGGTTTACGTCACCAAATGGGCGCTGACCAAGGGCATCGTCAAGGTCGGCGCCCACTATACCTCCGAAGATCGCAAAACCGTTTGCTTTCGTCTGTTTTTCGACGATCTGGGCAAGATATTCACATTGCCGGAATATGCCCACAGTGGTGAATGGTTTCACTCCCTGGAGGAGGCGAGGGCAGAGGTGGAGAAAATGCGTGCCAAGGAAATTGCCATGCATCGGCAGGCCATCGAGGAACTCAAGGCGAGGAAGATTCCCGTGATCGCCGCCAGTAAGGGCATGAAGGGCAGGGGCGGCATGGCCAGGATCAGGGAAGAGCTGCTGAGCGACTGAAGCCGCCATATGTCGTGATGTGCGGCATCAATCACGATGTGTTGGAAGAAAACGAAAAAGGGCAGAGATGAAATCATCTCTGCCCCTGTCGTGCTACTTCAGCACGGCGAACCTGCGGGCCTTCTTAGTAGAAGGGTCTCCACATGTACACCAGGAAGTGAGCAACGGCAGCCAGGACCATGAACACGGTGAAGGTGGTCTTGAACTGCTCGTGGAATTCTTTTGCCTGTTCTTCGGTCAGGCCGGAGATGCTGTTTTCCATGATCAAGATCCTCGATTACTCGGAAACGGTGTAGGTGAGCGGATTGTAGTTGTCGTTGCTGTACACGACAGCGTGGACAGCCAGCGCAACCACCAGGACAGCCATCAGGATCGGCATCAGCCAGGTGCCGGGATTGACAACCAGCCACAGTTTCCAGTCGTCGCGGGGATTGCTGGGACTGCTGGGTCTGTACTCACTCATTGTTATAACGCCCTCTGAAGATGATTAAACCGGGTCTTGCGTAAAGACCGGGCCGCTCAATGCCGACATGACCACTGACGCGGAAACAGTCAGCTTAAAAACATCACCCTGTTTTCAGATGCGGCACTCGGCGATCCACGGAGGTGGAGAGGTGAGTCCGATCCTGAAAACCTCAGTTTGCTCCATCTCGACCGAATACCGGTGATATTCGGCCGATTCGAGCATGGTTGTCAGTCTACGTTGACAGCATGGGATGTCAAGTGGGGGAGACAGACGGGTATGTGATAAAAACTGCAAACATTCAAAATCCTTGAGCGGGGTCAAAAGTACACGACTTCCTGATTCCGCTGTGATCCACCCGGCTGCCTGTTCCCGCCCGGGACGTCCACAGGCCGTCAATGCTGATATCCTCTGCCCATTCCGACTTCTTTCCCTGGATGTGTTGATTCCATGACTGACATCTCCCACCGCATCGCCCAGGAACTGGGCGTCCGTTCCGATCAGGTCAAGGCCACCGTGGAACTGCTGGACAGCGGCGCCACGGTGCCGTTCGTGGCCCGTTACCGCAAGGAGGCCACCGGCGGCCTGGATGATGCCCAACTGCGCAGCCTGGAGGAGCGTCTGGGGTATCTGCGGGAGCTGGATGCCCGCCGGGAGGTGGTGCTCAAGGCCATCGAGGAGCAAGGCAAACTCACCGACTCCCTGGCGGCGGCCATCCGCGAGGCGGATACCAAGACCCGCCTGGAGGATCTGTACCGCCCGTATGTGAAAAAGCGCCGTACCAAGGCCCAGATTGCCAGGGAAAACGGCCTGGAGCCGTTGCTGGATACCCTGCTGGCGGACCCCGGCCAGGTACCGGAGGCGGTGGCCGCCGGTTATACCACCGAGGAGATCAACGTGGAGGCCGCCCTGGAAGGGGCGGGGCACATCTTCATGGAGCGCATCGCCGAGGAAGCGGACCTGATCGAAGAACTGCGTAACCACGGCTGGGAGCGGGGCTTTCTGGTCAGCAAGGTGGTGCCGGGCAAGGAGCAGGAGGGGGCCCGATTCCGTGACTATTTCGATCACGTGGAGCCCTTGAGCAAGGTGCCTTCCCATCGGGCCCTGGCCATGTTCCGGGGGCAGGCGGAGGAGTGCCTTCGGCTTGAGGTGGCCTGGACCGAGGCCCAGGCCCGGGGTGAGGAAGACACTGTCGCCTCGCCCGGAGAGGCGGCCATTGCCCGGCGCTTCCAACTGTCGGATCGGGGGCGGCCGGCGGATGCCTGGCTGGCCCGACATGCCCGCCTGGCCTGGCGGGCCAAGCTGTCCATCCATCTGGACGTGGCCCTCAAGCGACGGCTGAGGGATCTGGCGGACGAGGAGGCCATCCGGGTGTTCGGCGCCAACCTGCAGGACGTGTTGCTGGCCGCTCCGGCCGGTTCCCGTACCACCATGGGGCTGGACCCGGGGGTGCGCACCGGGGTCAAGGTGGCGGTGATCAACGGCCAGGGGGCAGTGGTGGAGACGACCACGGTCTATCCCTTTCCACCCCGGAATCAGGTGCGGGAAACCCTGGAAACCCTCTCCGCCCTGGCCCGCAAGCACCAGGTGGACCTGGTGGCCATTGGCAACGGGACCCATTCCCGGGAGACGGACGCCCTGGTGGGGGAGTTGATGCGCCTGAACCCCAAGCTGGGGCTGACCAAGGTGGTGATTTCCGAGGCGGGCGCCTCGGTCTATTCCGCCTCGGCCCTGGCTTCGGCGGAGCTGCCGGATCTGGATGTGTCCCTGCGTGGGGCGGTGTCCATCGCTCGTCGTCTGCAGGATCCGTTGGCGGAGTTGGTGAAGATCGAACCCAAGGCCATCGGCGTGGGCCAGTATCAGCATGACGTCAATCAGGCTCAGCTGGCCCGCAAGCTGGATGCGGTGGTGGAGGACTGCGTGAATGCGGTGGGGGTGGATGTGAACACCGCCTCCGCGCCCCTGCTGGCCCGGGTGTCGGGCTTGGGCATCACGCTGGCGGAGAATATCGTGGCCTTTCGTACCGAACAGGGGCCCTTTGCCAGCCGTGCCGCCCTCAAGAAAGTGCCCCGTCTGGGGGCCAAGGCCTTTGAACAGGCGGCGGGCTTTTTGCGCATCCCCCGGGGCAAGGATCCGCTGGATGCCTCGGCGGTGCATCCGGAGGCCTATCCGGTAGTGCGGCGGATCGTGGCCGAGACGGGTCGGGACGTGCGTGAGCTGATTGGCGACGAGGCCTTCCTCAAGCGGCTGGACCCGTCCCGGTTCACGGACGAGACCTTTGGCGAGCCCACGGTGCGGGACATCCTGGCCGAGTTGGCCAAGCCGGGTCGGGATCCGCGGCCGGAGTTCCGTACCGCGGCCTTCAAGGAGGGGGTGGAGCGACTGCAGGACCTGCAGCCGGGCATGGTGCTGGAGGGCACGGTGACCAACGTGGCCAACTTCGGCGCCTTTGTGGATATCGGGGTGCATCAGGACGGGCTGGTGCACATCTCCGCCCTGTCGGACCGTTTCATCAAGGATCCGCGGGATGTGGTGCGGGCCGGTGACGTGGTCAAGGTGAAGGTGATGGAGGTGGATCTCGAGCGCAAGCGGATTGCCCTGAGCATGCGTCTGGACGATGAGCCGGGAAGGGAGGCGAACGGCCGTCCGACCCGGGAGTCTCGGAGTGGTCAGGGACGCAAGGGCAATCAGGGGCGAGGGGATACGGCACGTGCCGAACCCCAACCGGAAGGCGCACTGGCGGCGGCGCTCAAGGCGGCGGTGGGCCGCAAGTAGGGTGGCGGGGTCCTGCTCCCCTCATGGGGAGCAGGATGACACGGCATCAGCCTGCCGCCGCCCGGAGCGCCTCGGCCCGATCGGTCCTCTCCCAGGTCACGTCCAGGTCCTCCCGGCCGAAGTGACCGTAGGCCGCGGTGGGCCGGTAGACCGGCTGTTCCAGATTGAGCATGGTGAGAATGCCGTAGGGCCGCAGGTCGAAGTGCTCCCGCACCAGTTCCGTCAGCCGCTGCTCATCGATCCTGCCGGTGCCGAAGGTTTCCACGGCGATGGAGGTGGGTTCGGCCACCCCGATGGCGTAGGAAACCTGGACCTCGCAACGTTCCGCCAGGCCGGCGGCGACGATATTCTTGGCCACATAGCGGCAGGCATAGGCGGCGGAACGGTCCACCTTGGACGGATCCTTGCCGGAGAAGGCGCCGCCGCCGTGACGAGCCATGCCGCCGTAGGTGTCGACGATGATTTTGCGGCCGGTGAGGCCGCAGTCCCCCAGGGGGCCGCCGGTGACGAAGCGGCCGGTGGGGTTGATGTGGAAACGGGTGGCCTTGTGCAGCCACCGGGCGCCCAGTACCGGTTTGATGATCTCTTCCATCACCGCTTCGTGCAGGTCCTGCTGGGAGATATCCGGGGCGTGCTGGGTGGAGAGCACCACCGCTTCGGCAGAGACCGCCTTGCCGCCCTCGTAGCGGAAGGTGACCTGACTCTTGGCGTCGGGACGCAGCCAGGGCAGGGTGCCGTTTTTGCGCACTTCGGCCTGACGACGGACCAACTGGTGGGCGAAGTGGATGGGAGCCGGCATGAGGACATCGGTCTCGCTGCAGGCGTAGCCGAACATCAGGCCCTGGTCGCCGGCTCCCTGGTCTTCCGGTCGGCTGCGGTCCACGCCTTGGTTGATATCCATGGACTGGGCGCCCAGGGTGTTGAGGACGGCGCAGGTGTGGCCGTCAAATCCCTTGTCGGAGTGATCATAGCCGATGTCCAGCACCACCTGGCGTACCAGCCTTTCCAGATCGATGGTGGCGGTGGACTTGACCTCGCCCCCCACCAGCACCATGCCGGTCTGGGCAAAGGTCTCGGCGGCGACACGGGCCTTGGGATCCTGCGCCAGATAGGCGTCCAGGATGGCGTCGGAGACCTGATCGCAGAGCTTGTCCGGATGGCCTTCGGAGACGGATTCGGAAGTGAACAGGTAGGTCTTGTTCATGGGAATGCCTGTGAGTTGTTCTTGGAACGGATGGATGGAAGGGTTCAGGCCTTGCGGAAACGGAAGATGCCCCAGCACAGGTGCCCGGCGTGACCACCGTCGATCCAGTGCTTCAGACCCTTCTTCATGCGCGCCAGATAGTCCGGCGAGATGCTGTCGGCCAGATCCGCTTCCCGGGCCTCGGTCTCCTGTAGCACCCGGGCATAATGTCGCGGCAATTGATGGCTGTGATCCTCAAGGCCGATCTCTTGAAGTCCATGTTGCCCGGCAGTTTCCCGGTAGAAGCCGGGGCAGCCCAGGGTTTCCAGGTGGATGCGATCCAGGATGGGTTGCAGGACCCCGTCGGGGCAGTCGTCGGTGGCCATGGGGTCGGTGAAGATGAATACCCCGCCGGGCTTGAGAACCCTGGCGGCTTCCGCCAGCACCCTGGCCCTTCGGCCGCTGTGCAGGATGGCATCCTGGGACCAGACCACGTCGAACCGGCCGTCGGGGCAGGGGATGTCCTCAAAGCTGCCGTCCACCACGTCAATGCGATCGTCCAGCTTCTGCGCCTGGTTGATCTGGCGGTTGCGGGTGTTTTCCACCTCGCTCAGGTTCAGGGCGGTGACACGGCAGCCGAAGTTACCGGCCAGATAGCGGGCGGCTCCGCCGTAGCCGGCGCCCAGGTCCAGGATCCGGTGCTCGGGGGTGAGTTCTCCCAGCATGTCGCCCATGTGGGCCACCGTGCGGCGGCTGGCGTCGCTGATGGGTTCGTCCTCGGTTTCGTAAAGGCCGATGTGGATATCCTCGCCACCCCAGACCCGGTGGTAGAAGGTATCGGCATCATCGCTGTTGTAGTAGTCGCGGGCGGTGGCGACGGCGCCTTCATAGTGATGGCTCATGCCGGATCTCCCGTGTAGCGTTTGTCGGCGACATGGATGAAGAAATCCGGTTCCTGTTCGTGATAGGTCTCCTTGAAGTCGCCGAGGGTCTCGATCTGCTGGAAACCCACCTCCCGCATCAGGCGCCGCACATAGGCCCTGCGAAGAGGGTACATGTTCAGGTGATAGACCGACTGGTCGGGAAAGGCGTAGCGGAAGCGAGTCAGGCCCGGGTCCACGTGCTCGGGGTAGACCGAGACGTTGTCGCCGCAGTAGTAGAAGGTATGGGTACTGGAATAGCCGTGATCCAGGATGGCGTCGTAGTTGCGCTGATCCAGGATCAGCACCCCGTCGTGGTTGAGGGCCGAATAGAACTCGGCCAGGGCCTTGCGGCGGTCGTTTTCATTGAACAGATGGGTGAAGGAGTTGCCCAGGCAGACCACGGCATCGTAGCGGCCGTAGATGTCCCGGTTCAGTTCCCGCCAGTCCGCCTGAGTGGTGCGCAGGATGTGGCCCCGCTTGCGACCGTTATCGAAGGCCTTGGCCAGCATTTGGGCGCTGCCGTCCACGCTGACCACGTCAAATCCCGCTTCCCGCAGCAGGATGGAGTGAAAGCCGGTGCCGGTGGCCACGTCCAGGACCCGTTTTGCACCCCGCTCCTTGAGTACTCGAATGAAGAAATCCCCTTCGCTGGCAGCCCGGCTGTCCCAGTCGATGAGCTCGTCCCATTTGTCCACGAAGGGTTCCACGTATTCACGGACGTAGTTGTCCGTCTCCCGGCGTTCCACCGGTCTGGTTCCGAAATCCTGTTTGGTCATGGTGATTGACATCGAGGTCTCCCCGCCATCCGTCTGGATGGACGCTAGAAACGCGGGGCGCAGGTGCACCCGCACGATGTGGATGACAGACGCAGCCGAAAACCCGAAGCGGGTGGTGCGCCGTCCGGCCAGTGCTGGGCCGTTGATGGTGTCCGCGAGGCCTTTGCAGCGCCTCGGGACCATGAGGTGGTCGTCGTGACGACCATGGTTTGCCGGGCTGGTGTGATCAAGCTCCGACAGGCAAGGGACGCGGTCCGTCATTCCCGCGCAAGCGGGAATCCAACGACGGACTCAAATCCCTGGACTCCCGCCTTCGCGGGCGTGACCGCGAGGTAGGTTCAACCCTTCACGGGCCGCCGCATCCAGGCGCTACCTGTCGCTTCGGTGCATCTTTTTACCTTGAGCAGGTTGGATCAGAATTTCAAGGGTTTATCCCGTATTTCAATCAATGCCCATCGGGATTAAGGGTTCAGGTCGGGTCTCAGGTTTGTCGTATATGCGCTTTTCTTGTCGCAAAGTCGACAACGAAAGCAGGTGAGAACGACGGATACGGGATGGCTTGATAACCCCTTTAAACAGCAGGTTAAAACGATTTTCGGGGAAGCCAATCTGGCTGGCACCGGATTTGCTTTGCATGATGCAAAGGCTGTTCCGAATCAGTCATCTTCACTTAAAGAGGGCATTTCCATGGCGCGCATTGGGATCTTTTTCGGCACCACCACCGGCAATACCCGCAAGGTGGCCAAGATGATCAAGAAAAAATACGACGATGAGACCATGGCCAAGCCGCAGAACGTGAACAAGGCCAGCGCCGATGAAATTGCAGGGTATGATTATCTGATCTTCGGCACGCCCACCATGGGCTCCGGCCAGTTGCCCGGTCTGTCCGCCGATTGCGAGGAAGAGAGCTGGGAGGAGTTCCTGCCCAACCTGGAAGCGGTGGACTTCACCGGCAAGACCGTGGCCCTGTATGGACTGGGGGACCAGGTGGGCTATCCCAACGAATTCGTCGATGCCATGATCGAGCTTTATGATCTGGTCACCGGCCGTGGTGGTCGCGTGGTGGGGGCCTGGCCGACCGAGGGCTACGAATTCGAGTCTTCCCAGGCCGTGGTGGACGGCAAATTCGTCGGGCTGGTGCTGGACCAGGACAATCAGAGCCAGTTGACCGATGAACGCCTTGAGGCCTGGCTGGCCCAGATCGCTCCGGAGTTTGGATTACCCGCGTGAATCCGGCGCCGGAGTGGAAGCTCCGGCGCTTTTTATTTCTGAGCGTTGATAATGATTTGCAATACTACTAACATGAGCGACCATTGACGCAACCTTATTGTGGATAGCCTCCAAGGAGCTGTTTCATGAGTTCACCAGACGCCGCAGAAGCCGGCATTGCCGAATCCGGTCCCGCCGGGCAGGCGCCCGTGGAATCCGGCCTTGTGGATACCGGTCTGGGGGAAACGGGGGTGACGCAGGCCGATGTCGCGGACACGACGGGGATCGTGCACGCCCTGCAGGGAATGATCGATCTGGGCGGTCCGGTGGTGGCCATCCTGCTGATCATGTCCGTGGTGGCCCTCACCATCATCCTGGTCAAGATCGGTCAGTTCCTGTGGTGGCGGCTGGGTGATGAGCGCAGTCTGAAGACGGCCCTGGAACACTGGCGCGACGGCCGGGTGGAGCCGGCTCTGGAAACCCTCTCCCGCAGCCGCAGCCCCGCTGCACGGGTGATGGAGGTGGCGATCCAGGGGCGGCGTGACAATGCTCGTCCCGAACCGTTGGTGCGCGAAGAGGCCACCCGGGTGGCAGTGAACTGGCTGGAGCGTCTGCGGGGTCAGTTCCGCATGCTGGAAGTGATCGGCACCCTGGCGCCGCTGTTGGGTCTGCTGGGTACGGTACTGGGCATGATCGCCGCCTTCCAGCAGCTGGAGGCGGCCGGCAACCGAGTGGACCCATCCATTCTTTCCGGCGGCATCTGGGTGGCGCTTCTGACCACGGCGGTGGGTCTGGCGGTGGCCATCCCGGTGGTGGCGGTGCTCAACGGCCTGGAGCGCTGGGTGGAGCGTTTTCGTCATCGGATGCAGGATGCCCTGACCCAGGTTTTTACTCTGCCGCCGCCGGCGGCTGAGCGGCAACAGGAACCCACGCCCATCAAGTCGGCGCAGAAAGCCCATATCAAGGTCTGGAAGGACCGGGCGGCAGGCGATGCACATTGAGGCACCGGCCCCCCGTCGACGGGCGCTCATCAGTCTCACGCCCCTGATCGACGTGGTGTTCATCCTGCTGATCTTTTTCATGCTGGCCAGCAGCTTTCTGGACTGGAGCGCGGTGACCCTGAGTACCCCTTCCTCCCAGTCCAGCGCCACCGAGGACCAGCCGCCCCTGGCGGTGCAGATCCTTCCGGGGGGGGAACTGCGGCTAGCGGGTGAACCGGTGTCGGTGGAGCGGCTGGTCATTGCCCTGCGTGAGCAACTGGCCATGGAGCCCGCCCGTACGGTGGTGGTCCAGCCGGCGGGGGAGGTTCCCCTGCAGACCGTGGTCAATGTCCTGGACCGGGTGCGGGAGGCAGAGCCCGTGTCCTTGCGTTTGTCACGGGAGTAAGGTCCCATGCAGTTACCCGAGTATTCCGGCAAGCCCCCGGAAGAGAATCTGATCCCGCTGATCAACATCGTCTTTCTGCTGCTGATCTTCTTCATGGTGGCCGGTGCCCTGACCGCCCAGGATGTCTTTGAAGTGGAAGCGCCTGATTCCCGCCACGAGGCCGGCGTCGATGATGAAGGCTGGCTGGTGCTACTGGGCCGGGATGGCCGGCTGGCTTTGGACGATGAGGAGATGGATGCCGATACCCTGAAAGGACGCCTGCAGGCGGAGATGGAGACACGCCGGGACGCTCCGGCAAAAGCGGAGCCGCTGGTGCGCATCAAGGCGGATCAGGCGGCCTCCACCGATGAACTCATGGACCTGATGGAACTGCTTCGCGCCGCGGGGGTGGAAGAGGTGCGCCTGCTGACGGTCCTGGCGGGGGATCGTTGATGCCTCTGAGAAGCATGGGCTGGGTGTTGGCCCTGACGCTGGCCGTGGGACTGCATCTGTCGGTGTTCTGGTGGCTGGCCCGCAGCGACGACGTGGTCACGGAGGGGGCTCAGGCCCCTGGCGAAGCCGGGGTGGTGATCGGTCTTGGGCCTGCCGGGCAGCCTGCGGGACAGCCCGAACCGGTGGCAGAGCCGGTGTCGGAACCCGAACCCGAGCCCGAACCAAGCCCGCGGCCTGAACCTGAACCCAAACCCAAGCCCGAGCCAAAGCCGGAACCCAAGCCTGAGCCCAAGCCTGAGCCCAAGCCCAGGCCGCAGCCCAAACCGGAGCCGGTGGCCGAGCCCACGCCTGCTCCCGTGGCCCAGCCTCGAGCCGAGCCCCAGGGACAGTCGAGGGAGGACTCCCGCGAAAGCGCGTCCAACCAGTCGGGTCGACAGGCGGGGCAGGCCGCCGGCGGTGACCCGGCGGCCACTCAGGATTATCTGCAGGTAGTGCGTGCCTGGCTGGAGCGGCACAAGGAATATCCCCGTCAGGCACAGCTGCGTCGCCAGGAGGGCGTGGTCTATGTGCGTTTTGTGATGAACCGAAATGGTGAAGTGCTGTCACACAGCATTGAACGCAGTTCCGGGCACACGCTGCTGGATCGGGAAGTGACCAGCATGCTGCAGCGGGCACAACCCTTGCCCGTAATGCCGCCGGAACTGCCTCAGCACAGACTGGAAGTGGTCCTGCCGGTGGCCTTCAATCTGCGTTGAGTCTCCGTTCACACGCTCAGCATGGCTGTGATTGAGGGGGGATACCCCCCTCTGGTATCCTCTCCTCCCGTCCGGCGCCGTTGGCGCACTCATTCTCCAATCCCGACGAAAATCTCATGACGCGATACGTGTTCATTACAGGGGGCGTGGTGTCTTCCCTGGGTAAAGGCATTGCTGCTGCTTCCCTGGGGACGATCCTTGAGGCCCGTGGTCTCAAGGTCACCATGCTCAAGCTGGATCCCTACATCAACGTGGACCCCGGCACCATGAGCCCGTTCCAGCACGGCGAGGTCTTCGTCACCGAGGACGGCGCGGAAACCGACCTGGACCTGGGCCACTACGAGCGGTTCGTGCGCATCAGGACCAGCCGGCGCAACAACTTCACCACCGGTCAGATCTACGAGAACGTCATCCGCAAGGAGCGTCGGGGTGACTACCTGGGTGGCACCGTGCAGGTCATTCCCCACATCACCGACGAGATCAAGCGCTCGGTGCGGGCCGGGGCCGAAGGGGCCGACATCGCCCTGGTGGAAATCGGCGGCACCGTGGGCGACATCGAATCCCTGCCGTTTCTGGAAGCCATCCGCCAGATGGGGGTGGAACTGGGCAGCGAGAATGTCCTGTACATCCACCTGACCCTGGTGCCCTACATCGCCGCCGCCGGCGAGATCAAGACCAAGCCGACCCAGCACTCGGTGAAGGAACTGCGTTCCATCGGCATCCAGCCCCATATCCTGCTGTGCCGTTCCACCCATCCGCTGCCGGAGGGGGAGCGTCGCAAGATCGCCCTGTTCACCAACGTGGAGGAAAAGGCGGTCATCTCCTCCGTGGACGTGGACAACATCTACAAGATTCCCCTGTGGCTGCATTCCCAGAAGCTGGACGAGATCGTCCTGCGCAAGCTGCATGTGGAGGCCCCGCCGGCGGATCTGTCCGACTGGAAGCACGTGGTCAACGCCATGGAGTTTCCCGAGGCCGAGGTCACCATCGGCATGGTGGGCAAGTACGTGGAACTCACCGAGTCCTACAAGTCCCTCAACGAGGCCCTGACCCACGCCGGCATCCACACCGCCACCAAGGTGAACATCCGCTATATCGACTCCGAACGCCTGGAGACCGCGGGCACCGACTGCCTGGCCGAGGTGGATGCCATCCTGGTGCCCGGCGGCTTCGGCGAGCGGGGTGTGGAGGGCAAGATCGCCGCGGTGCGTCATGCCCGCGAGCACAAGATGCCTTACCTGGGCATCTGCCTGGGGATGCAGGTGGCGGTGATCGAATATGCCCGCAACGTGGCCGGCCTGGAACAGGCCCACAGCACCGAGTTCCGTCCCGAGACGCCCCACCCGGTGATCGCCCTGATCACCGAGTGGCAGGATCGGGAAGGCCGGGTGGAACAGCGCAGCAGCGATGACGACCTGGGCGGTACCATGCGCCTGGGCGGCCAGCAGGCCCGTCTGGCCCCGGATTCCCTGGCCCGGCGCGTCTATGGTGCCGAGGTGATCAGTGAGCGTCATCGTCACCGCTATGAATTCAACAACCAGTATCTGGAGACGCTGCAGGCGGCCGGACTGGTGATCTCGGGCAAGTCCATGGACGGGGCGCTGGTGGAAATGGTGGAGTTGAACGACCATCCCTGGTTCCTGGCCTGTCAGTTCCACCCGGAATTCACCTCCACCCCCCGGGATGGCCATCCGCTGTTCGCCGGTTTCGTCAAGGCAGCCCGGCTGCAGCATGAAAAGATGCTCAACCAGAGTGAAGAACCCCGATGAAACTCTGTCATTTCCAGGCGGGTCTGGACCAGCCGGTATTCCTGATCTCCGGCCCCTGCGTCATCGAGAGTGAACAGCTGGCCCTGGACACGGCGGGTCTGCTCAAGGAAATGACCGATCGCCTGGGCATCCCCTTCATCTACAAGTCCTCTTTCGACAAGGCCAACCGGTCTTCCAGTCGAAGCTTTCGTGGTCCCGGCCTGGAGAAGGGGTTGCAGATTCTGGAGACGGTGAAGCGCGTGATCGGCGTGCCGGTGCTGACCGACGTGCATGAAGACACCCCGCTGGCCGAGGTGGCCGCCGTGGTGGACGTGCTGCAGACCCCGGCCTTTCTCTGCCGCCAGACCAACTTCATCCGCAACGTGGCGGCCCAGGGTCTGCCGGTGAACATCAAGAAGGGCCAGTTCCTGGCCCCCTGGGACATGAAACACGTGGTGGACAAGGCCCGCGAGACCGGCAACACGCAGATCATGGTCTGCGAACGGGGCGTGTCCTTTGGTTACAACACCTTGGTTTCCGACATGCGCGGCCTGGCCGTGATGCGGGAGACCGGGTGTCCGGTGGTATTCGATGCCACCCATTCCGTGCAACAACCCGGCGGCCGGGGCGCCAGCTCCGGTGGCCAGCGGGAATTCGTGCCGGTCCTGGCACGGGCCGCCGTGGCCTCCGGGGTGGCGGGTCTTTTCATGGAGACCCACCCGGACCCGGACAAGGCCCTGTCCGACGGACCCAATGCCTGGCCCTTGCCCCATCTGGAGGCATTGCTGAACACCCTCAAGGACCTTGACGATGTGGTCAAGGCCCAGGGGTTTATCGAACAACAGTTCTTGAATTGAGCAACAGGGGATCATGACCCATGACCGAGATCGTTGATATTCTGGCCCGCGAGGTGGTGGACTCCCGCGGCAATCCCACCGTCGAAGCCGATGTGAAGCTGGGCTCCGGCGCGGTGGGACGTGCCGCGGTACCCTCCGGCGCCTCCACCGGCTCCCGCGAGGCACTGGAACTGCGGGACGGTGACGCGCGCTACCTGGGCAAGGGCGTGCGCAAGGCCGTGGCCAACGTGAACGGCGAGATCCGCGAAGCCCTGCTGGGCCTCAAGGCCTCCGATCAGGAGGCCATCGACCGGCGCATGATCGAGCTGGACGGCACCTCCAACAAGGGTCGCCTGGGCGCCAATGCCCTGCTGGCGGTGTCCATGGCCCTGGCCCACGCCAATGCCCGTGATACCGGCCTGCCCCTGTACCGTCACCTGGGCGGTGAGGGGGCCACCCTGCTGCCGGTGCCGATGATGAACATCATCAACGGCGGCGCCCACGCCGACAACAGCGTCGACATGCAGGAATTCATGATCCTGCCGGTGGGCGCCGGCAGCGTCGCCGATGCCATCCGCTACGGTGCCGAGGTCTTCCATGCCTTGAAGAAGGTGCTGCATGGCCGCGGACTGTCCACCGCCGTGGGTGACGAGGGTGGTTTCGCCCCGGACCTGCCCTCCAACGAGGCGGCCATCGAGGCCATCCTGGAGGCCATTCATCAGGCCGGCTTCACCCCGGGCAAGGACATCTTCCTGGGTCTGGACTGTGCCGCGTCCGAGTTCTACAAGGACGGCGCCTACGTGCTGGCCTCCGAAGGCAAGCGCCTGGATGCCGCCGGCATGGTGGAATTTTTGGCGAACTGGGTGAAGCAGTACCCCATCATCACCATCGAGGACGGCATGGACGAGGGCGACTGGGACGGCTGGAAGCTGCTCACCGAGCGTCTGGGTGACCAGGTGCAGCTGGTGGGTGACGATCTGTTCGTCACCAACACCGAGATCCTGCGCGAGGGCATCGACAAGGGGATCGGCAACTCCATCCTCATCAAGCTCAACCAGATCGGTACCCTCACCGAGACCCTGGAAGCCATCCGCATGGCCCACGACGCCGGCTATACTGCGGTGATTTCCCACCGCTCCGGCGAGACCGAGGATGTCACCATCGCCGATCTGTCCGTGGCCACGGGGGCCGGTCAGATCAAGACCGGTTCCCTGTCCCGTTCCGACCGGGTGGCCAAGTACAACCAGCTGATTCGCATCGAGGAAATGCTGGGGGCTTCCGCCCGCTATGCCGGCAAGGCGGCATTCAAGCGTCTGGGCTGATCCACAGCGTCCGGCCTGGCCCGCCTTCCTCCGGGTAGGGGAAGGTGGTCCAGGCCCGGGCATGGTGACTTCCCTCGACCCTACGCGCTGGACTCCCCCGGATGAAATGGCTCATCACCCTGTTGCTGGCACTGTTCCTGGGGCTCCAGTACAAACTCTGGTTCGGTGAAGGCAGCCTGATGGAGGTCTGGCAGTTGCGTCAGGAACTGGAGACCCAGCGCGCGCAGAATCAGGAACTGCGCGGCCGTAACGAGGCGCTGGAAGCGGAGGTGATCGATCTCAAGACCGGCCTGGAAGCCATTGAGGAACGGGCCAGACGGGAACTGGGAATGATTGCCGAGGACGAGATCTTTTTCCAGGTGGTGGATCGCCACCGCTTTGGCGGACAACGATGACGAAAACTCCCGGATTCTGGGCGGTGATTCCCGCCGCCGGTGTCGGCAGCCGCATGCGCGCCGACCGTCCCAAGCAGTACCTGCCCCTGGCTGGGCGCACGGTACTGGAACATACCCTGGACATCTTTTTCCGGCACCCGCGCATCAGCGGCGTGGTGTTGGTGATCAGTGCCGATGATGGCTGGTTCGGGGATCTGGATATCAGGACCGACAAGCCCCTGTGGGTGGTGGACGGTGGCGCCGAGCGCTGTCATTCCGTGCTCAATGGCCTCAAGGCCCTCATGACCCACGCCGATCCCCGGGACTGGGTGCTGGTCCATGACGCGGCGCGGCCCTGTCTGAGCGACGGGGACCTGGATCAGTTGCTCGATACCCTGCGGGACGATCCGGTGGGCGGCATTCTGGCCACGCCGGTACGGGATACCAAGAAGCGGGCCGGCCCCGATGGCCGCATTTCCGCCACCGTGGACCGCGGGGCCATGTGGCGGGCCTTCACGCCGCAGATGTTTCGTCTGGCGGCCCTTGAGGCGGCCCTGGAGCGGGCCCTGGCCGAGGGTTTTCTGGTGACCGACGAAGCCTCGGCCATGGAGCACGCCGGACAGGCGCCCCTGCTGGTGGAGGGCAGTGCCCGCAACATCAAGATCACCCAGCCGGAAGACCTGTCCCTGGCGGAGTTCTATCTGTCCCGGCGATGACTTGCCGGATGCGGGAGCGGGGGATCTTTCCCCTGAACTTTCTTTCCTGCCCCACGGGTGTCTCACCTCGGGGGCTCTCTTCGGACCAGAAGGAGCGGCAATGAAGTTTCGTATCGGTCACGGGTATGACGTCCATGCCTTCATGGAGGGCGATCACCTCATCATCGGCGGCGTGCAGGTGCCTCATCACAAGGCCTTCAAGGCCCATTCCGACGGAGATGTGCTGATGCATGCCGTCTCCGACGCCATCCTGGGGGCCGCGGCCCTGGGGGACATCGGCCGTCATTTCCCGGACACGGATCCCGCCTACAAGGGGGCCGACAGCCGCGTGCTGCTGCGGGAGGTCCTGGCCAAGGTACAGGCCCTGGGCTGGCAGGTCGGCAATCTGGATGCCACCCTCGTTGCCCAGGCCCCCAAGATGTCCCCCCACGTGGAACAGATGCGGGCCAACCTGGCGGCGGATCTGCAGATCGATCTTGCCCAGGTGAACGTGAAGGCGACCACCACCGAGCGACTGGGGTTTGCCGGGCGGGAAGAGGGTATCGCCGCCCACGCGGTGGTCATGCTGGTGTCCGCATAATCCGGCGTAGCCTGCTACTTTTCCAGGTGCTTGAGCTTGTCCGGCTGCCCGTTCCAGGACTCGGCATCCGGCAGGGGATCCTTGCGCCGGGTGATCACCGGCCATTGCCGGGACAGTGCCGCGTTGAGCTCGATGAAGTGCTCCTGACCTTCGGGCACCTCGTCCTCCGGCACGATGGCCTGTGCCGGACACTCGGGTTCACACAGGGAACAGTCGATGCACTCATCCGGGTCGATCACCAGAAAGTTGGGACCCTCGTGGAAACAGTCCACGGGGCAGACCTCCACGCAGTCGGTGTATTTGCAGCGAATGCAGTTCTCAAGAACGACGAATGCCATGGGTGTCTCCCTATGGTTGGATCAGTGACGCCTCCCTGATGACATCATACCCGGCATTCACATTCCGCCAAACGCCTTGAAAAACAGGGTTTCTGCCGGCGCTACTCCCGCAGCAGCGCCGCCAGTTCCTTGAGCCGGTACAGGGCCACCAGGGCCTCGCGGGGTGTCATCCCGTCCGGGTCCAGTTCATCCACCGCCGTACGCAGGGCCTGGCTGGTGGTGTCGGGGCCGTCCTCGGGTGGCGCGGGTGCTTCCTCCTCCGGTAGCGGCGCGGCGAACAGACTCATCTGCGGGCCCTGTCCCGGTCCCGCCAGGCTCTGCTGCTCCAGGGCATTGAGGCGCTGACGGGCACGCCGGATCACCGCCTTGGGGACGCCCGCCAGGGCGGCCACGTGCAGGCCGTAACTCTGATTCGCCGGTCCTTCCTTGACCGCGTGCAGGAACACGATCCGGTCCCCGTGTTCCACCGCGTCGATATGGACGTTGGCAATGGTGGGGTACTGGTCCGGCAGGGCGGTCAATTCGAAATAATGGGTGGCAAACAGGCAGAAGGCCCGGTTGCGGGTGGCCAGGTGTTCGGCGCAGGCAAAAGCCAGGGACAGGCCATCGAACGTGCTGGTGCCCCGACCGATCTCGTCCATCAGCACCAGGCTGTGCTCGGTGGCGTGGTTGAGGATGTTGGCCGCCTCGGTCATCTCCACCATGAAGGTGGAACGGCCGGAGGCCAGGTCGTCACTGGCACCGATACGGGTGAAGATCCGGTCCACCGGTCCGATCAGGGCCCGCCGCGCCGGCACGAAGCTGCCCACGTGGGCCATGAGCACGATCAGGGCCGCCTGGCGCATGTAGGTGGACTTGCCCCCCATGTTGGGGCCGGTGATCACCAGCATGCGGCGCTTGGGGTCCAGCGTCAGGTCATTGGGAACGAAGGGTTCGTCCAGCACCCGCTCCACCACCGGATGGCGCCCGTCCTCGATGCGCACACCCGGCTGGTCGGTCAGCTCCGGTGCGGTGAGATCCAGGCTGTCCGCCCGTTCCGCCAGATTGGCCAGGACATCCAGTTCCGCCAGGGCCTCGGCGCTGCGGCGCAGGTCGGGCAGAGGAGCGTGGAGTTGGGTCAGCAGGGCTTCATAAAGTTGCTTTTCCCTCGCCAGGGCGCGTTCCCTGGCGGAGAGGACTTTGTCTTCAAAGCGCTTGAGCTCGGGGGTGATGAATCGCTCCGCCCCCTTGAGGGTCTGGCGCCGGGTGTAATCGTCCGGGGCCCGATCCGACTGACCGCGGCTGATCTCGATGTAATAGCCATGCACCCGGTTGTAGGCCACCTTGAGATTATGGATGCCGGTGCGTTCCCGTTCCCGTTGCTCCAGGTCCAGCAGGAACTGATCGGCGTTTTCCGACAGGGCGCGCAGCTCGTCCAGTTCGGCATCGTAACCCTGGGCGATCACCCCGCCGTCGCGGATGAGGACCGGTGGCTGATCGATCACCGCCCGGCGCAGCAGATCCACCACCCGCGGGTGCTCGCCGATGCCCTCGGCCAGTTCCCGCAGTCTCACCGCTCGCAGCGGGTGCAGGGTCTGCTGCAGGGCGGGCAGTTCGGCCAGGGAGTCCCTCAGGGTGGTCAGGTCCCGGGGGCGGGCGGAGCCCAGGGCGATTCGGGTGAGGATCCGTTCCAGATCGCCGATGCCCCGCAACTGGGGCTGGATCTGCTCGAAGGCCCGGGTATCCAGCAGGGCGCTGATGGCACCGTGGCGTCCCTTGAGGATCCGGCGATCCCGCAGGGGCTGGTGCAGCCAGCGGGCCAGCAGGCGGCTGCCCATGGCGGTGGCGGCCTGATCCAGGACGTGGGCCAGGGTATTGTCGCGTCCGCCGGACAGGTTGGTGGTCAGTTCCAGGTTCCGGCGGGTGGCCGCGTCCAGGATGATGCCGTCGTCCCGACGCTGTACGCTCAGGCCGTCGATATGGGGCAGGGCGGTCTTCTGGGTCTCCTGGGCATATTGCAGCAGAGCGCCGGCGGCGCCGATGGCCAGGGGCATGTGATCGCAGCCGAACCCGGCCAGGTCCCGGGTGCCGAACTGGCGGGTGAGCAGGGTGCGGGCGGCCTCGGTCTCGAAGTGCCAGGGGGCACGGCGTTTGACACCGCCCCGTTCCGGACCCGGCAGGCGCATGTCTTCGGGGATCAGGATCTCGGCGGGTTGTAGCCGTTCCAGTTCCCCCAGTAGGGGTTCCTCGCCCTTGAGTTCCTGGACCTGGAAGCGACCCGATGCCAGATCCAGGATGGCCAGCCCGGTCTGTTCACCCCGGGCCTTGAGGCAGACCAGCAGATTTTCCCGGCGCTCCTCCAGCAGGGCCTCGTCGGTGACGGTGCCCGGCGTGACGATCCGCACCACCTTGCGCTCCACCGGCCCCTTGGCGGCCGCGGGGTCTCCCACCTGCTCGCAGATGGCCACCGACTCGCCCAGTCTCAGCAGACGGGCCAGATAGGACTCCGCCGCGTGCACCGGGACGCCGGCCATGGGGATGGGCTCCCCGGCGGACTGACCGCGGCGGGTGAGGGTGATGTCCAGCAGGCGGGCGGCCCGGGTGGCGTCCTGGAAGAACAGCTCGTAGAAGTCGCCCATGCGGTAGAACAGCAGGATATCCGGATGATCGGCCTTGATTTTCAGGTACTGCTGCATCATCGGGGTGTGGGAGGACAGGTCGCTGGTGGTCATCAATCGTCTGTTGCATCCATTGTTCAAGCGGCGAAGATTACCATGACCGGATCATGGGAACCTCCCGGGCGGAAATCGTCTAAGCTTAAAGAAAGCGTCAGGGAATTTTACAGACGGTGAGTTGTTCACCGCCGGACTT
Source organism: Ectothiorhodospira shaposhnikovii (assembly GCF_022227765.1). Lineage (GTDB taxonomy): Bacteria > Pseudomonadota > Gammaproteobacteria > Ectothiorhodospirales > Ectothiorhodospiraceae > Ectothiorhodospira. The sequence continues at coordinate 46,821 of NZ_JAJMLZ010000013.1, forward strand.
GGTTCCGGCTTTCCTTGCAATGCAGATAGGAGGTTCGTCTATGACAACATGGGTCATTGTTGCGGATGCGAGTCGGGCCAGAGTGTTCAGCGCCGAAAAGTCTTTCAGTCCCCTGGTGGAGGTGGAAGATCTCACGCATCCGGAGGCCCGCTTGCATGAGCAGGACCTGCAGTCGGACCGCATGGGGAGGGTGTTCGACAGTACCGGAGATGGGCGCCACGCCATGGGCAAGGAAACACCGCCGAAAAAGCATGAAGCACAGCGCTTTGCCCGCACCTTGTGCGACCGGCTGAACAATGCCCGGGCCACCGGCCAGTTCAGCAAGCTCTATATCATTGCCGCGCCGGCATTCCTGGGCGCGCTGAGAAACTGCATGGATGCGGTCACCCAGAAGTCCGTCGCCGGCGAGATCGACAAGAACCTCACCACCCATGATCCCATGGATATCCGCCGACAGTTGCCCCAGTTCCTCTGAGGCCGCCCGAGGAAGGGATCGGAGCTAACCCGTCCCTTCCTCCTTCGCATTCACTAACGGCACGAACCGTACCGCCAGCACACGCCGCGTGTCCAGTTCGCCGTTTTCCTGCTTCTCCCCCACCACCAGCATCTGTGCATCCCAGCCGGTATCCAGCGGAATCACCATGTGTCCTCCGACGGCAAGCTGTTCCACCAGGGGCGCCGGCATGCGGTCGGCGGCGGCGGTGACGATGATGCCGTCAAACGGTGCCGCCTCCGGCCAGCCGGCATGGCCATCCCCGGTGCGTGTGTGAACCTTGCTGTAACCCAGGGCGTGGAGTCGTTCGTGCGCGGTGCGGGCCAGTTCGGGGATGACCTCAATGCTGTATACATCAACAGGAAGCTCTGCCAGAATGGCTGTCTGATAGCCGCAGCCGGTTCCCACCTCAAGCACCTTCGCACCGGGCCGAAGTGCCAGCAGGTCCGTCATCAGGGCCACGACGAAGGGCTGGGAAATGGTCTGCCGGTAGCCGATGGGCAACGCTGTGTTATCCCAGGCACGGGAACGGCCGGCAGCCGGCACGAACCGGTCCCTGGGAACCCGTTCGATGGCCGCAAGGACCGCGGGATTGGGGATGGAAAGGCCGGTGGTGTCGGCGGTGGCCGCATAGTCGGCGCGGATCTCCGCGAGCAACTTTTGCGTCTCGGTCTGTCCTGAAGGGGAGGATACCATGGCGTTTTTCCCGCGGGTAGTGGATGGATTGAGGCTAGCTCAACCTGCCTGTACGTGATAGCGGGGGGTTGACGAATCCTTCCGAAAAGGTCATATCCGACAGTCATGCAAGTCATGTGCTGACGACCGACCCATTGCGGGGGGAGTAGATGAGCCTGGATTTTGATGAAAGACGGGATTTCCAGCGTCTGCAACTGGACCATCCCATGAAGATAACGGAGCAGGCCACCGGCCGGGAGCACCGGGGGTTGGGGCGGGATCTGAGTGCCATTGGTCTGTCCTTTCACCTGAACACCGCCCTGCCCGTGGGCACGTTGCTCACTGTCGCCATTGATCCCGCTGGACAGTCCGCCGTCCTGCCCTTCAGGGCGGAAGCGGAAGTGCATCGCGTGGAAGCAGAGGGCGGGGGTTACCTGGTGGCCGCCAGGATCCTGCGCATGCTGTGATGATGGTTCCGTCCGACGCCGAACTGGAAGCCCTGGCTCGCCGACTGGGGGAGCAGTTGCGGAGTCATGGCGAGACACTGGTGCTGGCGGAATCCTGTACCGGTGGATGGATTGCCAAGGTCGTCACGGACCTGCCCGGCTCGTCGACCTGGTTCGATCGGGGTTTTGTCACCTACAGCAATCGGGCGAAAATTCGTCAGTTGGGGGTGGATCCCGGTCTGATCGATGCGTTCGGCGCGGTCAGCGAGCAGACGGTAACGGCCATGGCCATCGGTGCGCTGAACCACAGTGATGCCCGGTTGGCCGTTGCCGTCAGCGGTATCGCCGGTCCCGGAGGGGGGGCGCCGGACAAGCCGGTGGGAACTCTCTGGCTGGCCTGGGCACGGCCAGGGCGGGATGTTCAGGTGCGGCATCATTGCCTGGCGGGTGATCGCGAGGCCATCCGTCGTCAGGGGGTCGCCCTGGCCCTGACGGGGGCGATCCATTGTTTTTGACTCCGGCGTTTTGCCGGGTTCGAATACGATCTGGAATTGGCAAGAAAGCGGCCATGTATGGGATAATCTCACGTTTACCACGGGGCGGAGCCCTCGCAGGCGGTTTCATGGACGATCAAAAGGGGTTTTGAAGTGGACGAGAATCGCAAGAAGGCACTATCCGCGGCACTGGGTCAGATCGAGCGTCAGTTCGGTAAGGGCGCCGTCATGCGCATGGGGGATTCCACCGCCGTGCGCGATGTGGCGGTGGTCTCCACCGGTTCCCTGGCGCTGGATATCGCGCTGGGCATCGGCGGCCTGCCCAAGGGGCGGGTGGTGGAAATCTTCGGCCCGGAGTCCTCGGGAAAGACGACCCTGACCCTGCAGGTGATCGCCGAGTGTCAGAAGCAGGGCGGCACCGCGGCCTTCGTGGATGCCGAGCATGCCCTGGACCCCACCTATGCCGAGAAGCTGGGTGTGGACGTGGACAACCTGCTGGTGTCCCAGCCGGATACCGGTGAGCAGGCCCTGGAGATCGCCGACATGCTGGTGCGTTCCGGCGCCGTGGACGTGGTGGTGGTGGACTCCGTGGCCGCCCTGACCCCCAAGGCCGAGATCGAGGGTGAGATGGGAGACGCCCATGTGGGTCTGCAGGCCCGGCTCATGTCCCAGGCCTTGCGCAAGCTCACGGCCAACATCAAGCGTTCCAACACTTTGGTGATCTTCATCAACCAGATCCGCATGAAGATCGGCGTCATGTTCGGCAATCCGGAAACCACCACCGGCGGCAACGCTCTCAAGTTCTATTCTTCCGTGCGACTGGATATCCGCCGCACCGGCGCCATCAAGAAGGGCGACGAGGTGATCGGCAACGAGACCCGGGTCAAGGTGGTCAAGAACAAAATGGCCCCGCCGTTCAGGGAAGCCAATTTCGAGATCCTCTACGGCGAGGGCATCTCCCGCTTGGGTGAGGTGATCGACATGGGCGTCAAGGACGGCATCGTGGACAAGGCGGGTGCCTGGTACAGTTACAAGGGCGAGCGCATCGGGCAGGGCAAGGACAATGCCCGCAACTTCCTCAAGGAACGCCCGGAGATTGCCGCCGATATCGAGGCCCAGATTCGGGAAAAGTATCTGCCCAAGCGTGGGGCGGTAGAGAGTGAGCCTGAAGTCCCGGCAGAAGACTGACGCCGAGTCGGCGGACGATGCCGCCATTCGCCTGCTGGCCCGTCGGGAGCACTCGCGTGGTGAACTGAGGTCCAAGCTGACGGAACGGGGTCTGGAGCAGGCCGCCGTCGAGGTCGCCCTGGACCGACTGGAATCCCGGGGCCTGCTCAGCGATGCCCGTTTCACGGAAAGTTTCGTCAGACATCGCGTCGGGCAGGGTCACGGCCCGACGCGTATCCGTGCGGACCTGCGGCAACGGGGTGTTGCCGACTCCCTGGTGCAGGCCGTCCTGGACGAGGCGGAGGCCGACTGGGAAGCCCTGGCCCGCGATGTCCGGATCCGCCGTTTTGGTCCGGCGCTTCCCGTTGATTACCGGGAACGCAGCAAGCAGATGCGGTTTTTGCAATATCGAGGATTCCCCACGGACATCATACGCCGTGTCATGACCGACGAAGACAAGACATGAAAAGCGCCGACATACGAAGCAGTTTCCTCGAGTACTTCCGCTCCAAGGGACATGAAATCGTCTCCTCGAGTCCGCTGGTACCCGGGAACGATCCCACCCTGCTGTTTACCAACGCGGGGATGGTCCAGTTCAAGGATGTGTTCCTGGGGCGCGAGCATCGTCCCTATGGTCGCGCCACCACCTCCCAGCGCTGCGTGCGGGCCGGTGGCAAGCACAACGACCTGGAAAACGTCGGTTACACCGCCCGTCATCACACCTTCTTCGAGATGCTGGGCAACTTCAGCTTCGGCGACTACTTCAAGCGTGACGCCATCCACTATGCCTGGGAATACCTCACCGTCGTCCTGAAGATGCCGGCCGAGCGTCTGTGGGTCACGGTCTACCAGACCGACGACGAGGCCTACGACATCTGGACCCGGGAGATCGGCATTCCCCTCAATCGCATCACCCGCATCGGCGACAAGCCCGGCGGTGGTTCCGACAATTTCTGGCAGATGGGGGACACCGGTCCCTGCGGTCCCTGCACCGAAATCTTCTATGATCACGGTCCCCATGTCTGGGGCGGTCCGCCCGGCTCCCCCGAGGAGGACGGCGACCGCTACATCGAGATCTGGAACCTGGTCTTCATGCAGTATGAGCGGGACAAGGACGGCAACCTCAACCCCCTGCCCAAGCCTTCGGTGGACACCGGCATGGGTCTGGAACGCCTGGCGGCGGTGATGCAGGGGGTGCATTCCAACTACGAGATCGACCTGTTCCAGCACCTGCTGGCGGCGGTCGGTCGCCTGGTAGGGACCCACGATACCCATGCCCCGTCCTTCAAGGTTATCGCCGACCACATCCGCTCCTGCAGCTTCCTGATCACCGACGGCGTGATGCCCGCCAATGACGGCAGAGGCTATGTACTGCGCCGGATCATTCGCCGCGCCGCCCGTCACGGCCACAAACTGGGTCTGAGCGAACCCTTCTTCCACAAGCTGGTTGCCCCGCTGGTGCAGGTGATGGGGGATGCCTACCCGGAACTGGTGAAGGCTCAGGGCCAGGTGGAACAGGTCCTGTTGCTGGAGGAGCAGCGTTTCCAGGAAACCCTGGAGCACGGCCTCAAGCATCTGGAGGAAGGCCTCGGCCGCATTGCCGACAAGACCATCCCCGGCGGCCTGGTATTCAAGCTTTACGACACCTACGGCTTCCCGGTGGACCTGACCGGCGACATCGCCCGGGAAAAGGGTCTGGAACTGGACATGGCCGGGTTCGAGCACGAAATGGAACAGCAGCGCGACCGCGCCCGTGCCGCCAGCACCTTCAAGATGGCCGATGCCGGCGCCATGGCCGTGGGGGTGGCGGATTCGGACTTCGTCGGTTACGAGGCCGTGGCCGGCGACGCCCGGGTGGTGCGCCTGGCCGCCGGCCCTGATCGGCTGGGCTGTGAAACCCTCAATGAATCTGAAGAGGGCAGTGTGGTGCTGGACACCACCCCCTTCTATGCCGAGTCCGGTGGCCAGGTGGGCGATACCGGCGTGATCGAGGGTCCCGAGGGCGAGTTCCAGGTCACCGACACCGTCAAGCAGGGCGGGGTCTTCATTCACCACGGCCTGATGTTGCGGGGGTGTCTGAAGACGGGTGATCCGGTCCATACCCGGGTCAACGAGGACCGCCGCCAGGCCGTGGTCCTGAACCATTCCGCCACCCACCTGCTGCATGCCGCCCTGCGGGAAGTCCTCGGGGAGCATGTGCAGCAGAAAGGGTCCCTGGTGGCACCGGACCGGCTGCGGTTCGACTTCTCTCACTTCGAACCCGTCACCCAGGATCAGATCGAGCGTCTGGAGGTCATGGTCAACCGCGCCATTCGGGCCAACGTGGCGGCGGAAGCGCGCATCATGCCCATCAAGGAGGCCCTGGCCGCCGGTGCCATGGCCCTGTTCGGCGAAAAATACGGCGACGAGGTGCGGGTGCTTTCCCTGGGCGGATTCTCCACCGAACTGTGTGGCGGCATCCATGTGCAGCGCACCGGTGACATCGGGGTATTCAAGATCATCTCCGAAGGCGGCGTGGCCTCGGGCATCCGTCGGATCGAGGCGGTGACCGGGGAAAACGCGCTCCAGCACATCGGCGAAACCGAGCAGCAGCTCTCCCGTGCGGCGGAATTGCTGCGGGCCAGTCGCGGCGACCTGGCGGACAAGGTGCAGCAGGTGCTGGACCGGGCCCGCGCCCTGGAAAAGGAACTGGAGGCCATCAAGGCCAGGCTGGCCTCCCAGGCCGGCTCCAGCCTGTCGGATCAGGCCGTGGAGATCAACGGCGTCAAGGTCCTGGCCGCGCGCCTCGATGGCGCGGATCCCAAGTCCCTGCGGGATACCGTGGATCAGCTCAAGAACAAGCTGGGCGAGGCGGTGATCGTGCTTGCCACTGTGCAGGACGACAAGGTCAGCCTGGTGGCGGGAGTCACCAAGGGGCATGTCGGCAGTATCAAGGCCGGTGAGCTGGTGAATCAGGTGGCTCAGCAGGTGGGTGGTCGCGGCGGCGGTCGTCCGGACATGGCCATGGCCGGGGGTACCCGACCCGAAGGGCTGGATCAAGCCCTCGCCTCGGTCACGGAATGGGTCCAGGCCCGTCTTTGAATGCATGGGTGGTACCCGGTGTTCGATGAACGGTTCTTCCACATGGCAAGGCAGTATTGTCTAATGACAAGCCTATATCCAAGTAAAAGAATATGTCTTTAATCGTCCAAAAATACGGCGGTACCTCGGTCGGCAGCATTGAGCGCATTCAGAACGTGGCCGATAAGGTCATGGCGGCGCGTCGGCAGGGGCATGAAGTGGTGGTGGTGGTCTCCGCCATGAGCGGCGAGACCGACCGGCTGCTGGGACTGGCCAGAAGCATTCGCTCCAACATTGATGGTCGCGAGCTGGATGTCCTGCTCTCCACCGGAGAGCAGGTCACCATCGCCCTGCTGGCCATGGCCCTGGAAGCCAAGGGATGTCCGGCCCGTTCCTATACCGGCGCCCAGGTCCAGATCCTCACCGACAGCGCCCATAACAAGGCCCGTATCCGTGACATCGACGGCGCTCGCGTGCGACGTGATCTGGCCGACGGCAAGGTGGTGGTGGTGGCCGGATTCCAGGGGGTGGACGAGCTGGGCAATATCACTACCTTGGGGCGTGGCGGTTCCGACACCACGGCCGTGGCGCTGGCGGCAGCGCTCAAGGCCGATGAATGCCAGATCTTCACCGATGTGGACGGGGTGTACACCACTGATCCCCGCGTCGTTCCCAAGGCCCGGCGGCTGAGCCGCATCACCTTCGAGGAGATGCTGGAAATGGCCAGCCTGGGGTCCAAGGTTCTGCAGATACGCGCCGTCGAATTCGCCGGCAAATACAATGTACCGTTGCGTGTTCTATCCTCTTTTCAGGAAGGAGAAGGCACGCTCATTACTTTTGAGGAAGAGAGCATGGAGCAGGCGCTCATTTCCGGGATCGCCTTTAACCAGAACGAAGCCCAGTTGACCGTTGCCGGTGTGCCCGATCAGCCCGGTGTGGCCTATCGACTGCTGGGTGCTGTGGCAGATGCCAACATCGAAGTGGACATGATCGTCCAGAACGTGGGAGCCGACGGCACCACGGACTTTACTTTCACCGTCCATCGCAATGATTTTGAAAAGGCTCTTGGGATCGTCCGTTCCCGTGCCGAGGCCTTGGGTGCCCGTCAAGTGACCGGTGACGACAAGATCGTCAAGATCTCCATTGTCGGCGTTGGCATGCGGTCTCATGCCGGCATCGCCAGCAAGATGTTCGAGGCCCTGGCGGCCGAGGGCATCAACATTCGCATGATTTCCACTTCCGAGATCAAGATCTCCGTGGTGGTGGATGAAAAGTATCTGGAACTGGGCGTGCGTGCCCTGCATGATGCCTTCGAGTTGGAGCATGCCCAGTCCGGCAAGTGATCAGGCGCCCGCAAGTGAGTGCAGGTGCCCTGATGGGCGGACCTGGATCCGGTCCGCCCTTGGAAGCAAAGAACCGGCATCAAGCCGGTCGAATACCGGACCGCAGAGTCCGGACTATAAAACACAAGGTGATTGAATCCAGTCTGGAGAAAGGAATATGCTTATTTTAACTCGCAGGGTTGGTGAAACCCTCATGATCGGTGACGAAGTCACGGTCACGGTTTTGGGCGTGAAGGGCAACCAGGTACGTGTAGGTATCAATGCGCCCAAGGATGTTGCCGTGCATCGTGAAGAGATTTACGAGCGCATCCAGCGCGAGCAGGAAACGGAAGGCAACGCCTGATTTTTGCCTTTAAGGACTTTACGTAAGCTCATCATTTGGGTAGTATATCGGCTTGCCGTCGGAGTTAAGGACGGCGTGGCGGCAAGCTAAATGAGATCAGCCAGCCAGAATACCGGAGAGATGGCCGAGTGGTCGAAGGCGCTCCCCTGCTAAGGGAGTATGGGTCAAAAGCCCATCGAGGGTTCGAATCCCTCTCTCTCCGCCATATGCCATGCAAAAGCCCCTGAAATCAGGGGCTTTTTGCTTTCTAGGCATCCGATAGCCATACCCTATTCCACAGCCCGATAGGGCAACGCGCAAAGCACTTCTTCCTCTTGACCGCTGGCTGACGCCTCGTGCCCGAGGTAGGCTCGTGGCCGAGTGGTCAAGAACCACTTGGTAATGCCGATAAGAAAACAATGAAGTACGCTTGGCGTACGCCACAGGATCCCAGAGCCATGTTGTCCTCCCTGACCATTGGCCGCAAGCTGGCCGCCTCTTTCAGCATTGTCCTCGTGATACTGCTGGTGATTGCCCTGATTGGCTGGAATGGCCTGAGTCGGATGGGTGATGCGCAGGAGCGTGTGGCGGAGACCTACGAGCAGGCCATCTTTCAGGTGCAAAAAGAGGTGGATCACTTGGTCTGGGTGAACAATCTGGCCAATGTCTTTGTGCTCGGAACCGAGTTCCGGGGTCAATTGGACTATACCCGGTGTGACTTCGGACAGTGGTACTACGGTTTTCGTGGCAGCGATGCCTATCAACTGGCGCCCGCGGATTTCCGGCGTACTTTTGATGCCATTGAGCAGCCGCACCGGGAATTGCATCAGACAGCCATTCGTATCCTGCGTGCCATGGAAAATGGCAATCGGGGTCAGGGACTGGAGATCTACCAAGGGCAGACCTTGGGTCACCTTAACACTCTCCGGGGGTTGCTGGATGAACTGGGCGCCGGGCTCAGTGAGCAACGGGAGGTCGTGAAGGCGCAAGCAGAGCGCACCGCCATGGCTTCCGCCACCACCATGAGCATCGCCGTCTTGACGGCGGTGGGTCTGGCCGTGCTGTTGGGTTGGCTGCTCACCCGGGTCATCGTCACCCCCTTGAGAACCACCACGGCACATCTGCAATCCATCGCCGAGGGTGACGGAGATCTTACGCGGCGCCTGCCGGTGCAGGGGCGGGATGAGGTGGCAGATCTGTCCCGGGCCTTCAACGGCTTTGCGGATCGTGTCCACGGTCTGGTGAAGCAGGTGGTGGGGGCTTCTGCGCAATTGGCGGTTGCCGCGGAGGAACTCTCCGCCACCAGTGGAGAAATGCGTCAGCAGGTACGGCGCCAGCAATCGGAGGTGGAGCAGGTGGCCACCGCCATGAATGAGATGGCGGCCACGGTCCAGGAAGTGGCGCGCAATGCCACCGAGGCGGCGAGCACCACGCGCAGCACCGATGATCAGTCCAGGGAAGGGACCCGGGAGGTTGAGCGGACTATCGACACCATCCGGGCCCTGGCTCGGCAGGTGGAGGAATCCGCCGAGGTCATCGGTACCGTGTCGGCGGACAGCGACGAGATCGGCAAGGTGCTGGATGTGATCCGCGGCATCGCCGAGCAAACCAACCTGCTGGCCCTGAACGCAGCCATCGAGGCAGCCCGGGCTGGAGAACAGGGTAGGGGATTTGCGGTGGTGGCCGACGAGGTGCGTACGCTGGCGTCCCGCACCCAATCTTCTACCAATGAAGTGCAGGAGATGATCGAGCGCCTGCAGTCTGGTGCCGCGAAGGCGGTCAAGTCCATGGGCGAAGGACGCACCAAGGCTCATGCGGGTGTGGAGCAGGCGGCGCGTACGGGAGAATCCCTGCTGGTGATCAATCGTTCCATCGGGACCATCAATGACATGAATGCCCAAATTGCCAGTGCTGCCGAGGAGCAGTCCGCGGTGGCCGAAGAGGTCAACCGCAACGTGATCAACATCAATGAAGGTGTTGAACAGACGGCGGCGGGTGCCGACCAGATCACTGCCGCCAGCGAGGAGTTGGCGCGCCTTGCCGCCGATCTGCAAGATCGCGTGGGACGGTTTAAGGTGTGACCACTGTTCCCTAAAAAGTTATTTATAAACAGATAATTACTTATTATTTCTAATCTATTTTGAAGTTTTATTTTTGAAAAATAAACTCTTACATTGGTTTTTTAAATTATTTTCTAAGGTAGATGGAAAATTCCATTGAAAACAGATGGATGGAGTTCCAACTGATTTTCCGTGTGTGAAGTGTCACGTGGAACATGCGCTGATTTTTTGGGGGGGAAGGAGCCGGCCAGTGGCTGGTTTGATGATGATCAGGCGGCTTTTCGGTTGAAGATGGCCCTGGAAACTCGGATACCTCGCACTCTCTGTTTTCTTTTTCTGGCGGCCAACTCGCAAAGTGAATCAGGGGCGCCGATGACGGGGCCGAAGGACTTGAGCATGCTGGCCGACTGAGCGACGAAAGCCTCAGTTTCCATGCCCAGGCGTAACAGAAGGCGAGGTGTCCTTTCCGGGATGAGGCCGCGTTTCATGGGGTGTATACAGCGCCCCAGGGTGTCAACCAACTCCAGGTAATCCTCGAAGGCAAAAGGAATGGCGATTTCAAAGCGTGTCGCCGGATCGAACGGTATCAAGGGGGCTGGTTGCAGTGATTTGAGATGCTGCTCCGAGCGCAGTTTCCCCGTTTCGGAGGCATGGTCTGCGCTGGTACTGGACCGTGAGCGTGAGACATGGCAGGTGACCCTGCTGCTGTCGGCCGGCTTTCTTCGTTGCGCTTGAGTTCTGGCGACATTTCGGATGCGGCGAGCTATGCCGGTGAACTCGCATCCCTGTAGATCCTGTGCGATTCCGGCACGGACAGGGTTTAGATCCACATAAGCCATGGCGGCCAGTAACGCCTGTTCATCCAGTAGGGCCTGACTTTTAAAACGCCCTTCCCAGAAACGCCCTTTCACGCCATCTTCCTGATTGGCTTGACGGGCGATGGACTCATTAAGAACCCGCATGAACCAGGAGAGGTCGTGCAGCCTGGCGCGATACAGTTCCGCGTGCTCTTCCACTTGGGTGGCCTCTGCCGCTGAAAGCCGTTCCGGACCTTCTGAAAGGTAGCGCTGCACGGAGGAGGGGCCATTGAACAACTGTGTCCAGCGTTTCAATACCTCATCCGTTCCCCAGTCCATGCCACGTCCGGCATCGACACGCAGCACAATGTGATAGTGATTGGACATGACCGCGTAGGCGGCAATGTCGATGGCGAAGATGTTGGACAGAGCCAACATGCGTTCCTCGATCCAACCCCGCCGATGCTCGTAGTTCATGCCGGTGAACTGATCGCGGCCACACAAAAAAGCACGCCTTACGCATCGGCTGACCACGTGGTACCAGGGCGTTTCAGAAAGCGAGACTTGTTCGTGACGAGGTTGAGCCATGAAAGCATCATAGCGCATTCCTTAAAGGGTTTCAATAAAATGGGTGTCCAAATAAAAATTGAAGCTAAACAAAAAATCGAAACAAAACAACTCCAAAAAGACAGGCAGTAGCTTCATGATATTCTGCCCCGACAATGAACCTCCAGGAGCCGAGTTCCTTCCATGGCTACCCAGCTCAATCTCCCCATCGGAGTGCAATCCCTCGCCGAGATCATCAACGAGGGTTACTACTACGTGGACAAGACCCCCTGGCTGCATCGGCTGATCAAGGAAGGGAAGTATTACTTCCTCTCCCGGCCCCGACGCTTCGGCAAGAGCCTGCTGCTGGACACCCTCAAGGAACTGTTTGAGGCCAACGAGCCCCTGTTCCGCGGCCTGTATATCCATGACCGCTGGGATTGGCAGACCCGTCATCCGGTCGTCCGGATCAGTTTTGCCGATGGGGTCATGCAGACCCGGGACACCCTGGATGCCCGTATCCGGCACCTGCTGGCACTCAACCGAAAGCGCCTGAATATCGACCACAGCGGTGCGCCGGACATTGCGGGTGAGTTTTCCGATCTGATCCGCATGGCCCATCAG
>NZ_JAJMLZ010000014.1 GCF_022227765.1 Ectothiorhodospira shaposhnikovii
AAGCTCACCGGTAAATTAGGAGCGCAGCGAGTAATTTATCCGCGCGCAGCTTTTTGTGTACGCCCGACATGGGCATGAACTGATGGGGTGAAAGTCCCCTGTAGGAGTACCTGTGATGTCCACTCTGTGGACGACTGTAACTACTAGCCGACGGCAAGGGCAAACCCGTGAGGGAATGTCTGAAGGAAGCCCGAGCGCAAAGGGCGAGCCGACGGACAGACAAAATCGCCGGGAGCGATTTTGAACAGCCGCAGGCTGGCCCGAAGGGCGAGCCCCAGGGATGGGGCGAGTAAATCGCATATAAGGCTCAGTCCCCGGGCGAGTCAGCACAAGGTGACAAAGCCCATCAGGTGCAGGGGATAGGGTAAATGCGGCGGTTGTGCACTGAAAGTTCATGTTCTTATTCGGGGAGATCTGTCTCACTTGCGGTCCGTGTCCCTATGGGAGTCGAACTGAGGGCCGGCTCGAAAGGGCCGGAATAACCATCGAACCCTACCGGGGCTGTGGTCGCCATGGGAGCCGGACTGAGGGCCAGCCCGAAAGGACTGGAATCACCACCGGACCCTACCGTGACCCGGACAGCGCGCCAATCGGCAACGCTTGGCGTGATGAGGCAGAAGTCAGCAGACGGCATAGTAGCCAAACGCTCACCGTAATGGGTGAGACACGGTGAAGGCCCGAACCTCCGGCAACGAGAGAGACCCGCGTGTCTCAACGGCCGTAATGCGCCCGACCGGGTGAAACGGCCTTGGCGATTCGTTGGGTAACCAGCGTTGAAGGTCACCATGGTTGCATGGTCCTTTGAACTCCGGAGGAAACGCCCCGTGCGGACCCGCATGCGGGATGTTGTGGAGGCCGGGGGAGAAAAACCCCCGGCTATCCGATTACATTAAGCCATCTCTGCTTCATAGTAATTTGATAATGCAGTGACTATGGCCTTTAAGTTTCTTAGGTTGGCTTCTGCGGTGGCTCTTGATATTCCCAGAGCCTCTTCTTCTCGTGTTTTTTCTGCAGCTAGATCTTGGTCTACAGCCTCGATCACCTGGCTTTTCACAGCATAAAGTTTAGACCTGTCAGAAAATGAATCCAGATTGCCATCAGTGTAATACCTGAGCAAATAGCCAAACTCGCTGACAAGCTTGCCGTTGATGGATAGCCCCATGTGACCATCGAAGTTGATTCCGTTTTCTTCAGCGACTTTTCTAAGTTTTCGATTCCTAAAGAACGACACTGCTTACTCCTTTCAGAATGTAACTGAGATTAGACAGAGTCGGCCTTTCCCAGGAAAGACAGACTCTTCCATATCGGTGATATACAGAATCAATCCTCGCCATCTGCCACCCCCATCCGGGCAGCAGAAACCCCCTGGCCCCAGCCAGCCCCGCCGGTAAATTCATGACTCAATGAAAGGAAACCCAAAGAAAAAACCCACCGCCGAAGCCCACCCGCTTCGCCGGCACGGTTCCATCGCCACCCGGGGTGGGTGGCGGGAAGATGCGTCAGTACACAGTTGGCTGGTATTGCACCGGCCCTGTTGATCTCCATGTCTCCGGCTCCTTGCCGAAAATCCACACTGCCACCAAGGCTAGTTCATCCTGCGGCGATTTTCACGCCTCCACCGGCTCCAGCAATTCCATCAGCAGTTGTGCATGGGCGCGTCTGAGGTCTTTCAGGCTGGCCTGGGTGGCTTCTTCTCCAAAGATCATCCGCGTGATGGCGGCGTACAGGGCCGGGGCCATGAGTAGTTCCGCCTGTTGGGTGAGGGGGCTGTGGCGTACGAGGCCCCGGGCGCGGCAGTGCTCCAGCATGGTCTGCTGTTCCTTCAGATAGGTGTCCAGCACCTCGCGGCGCCAGTAGTCCACCAGGTGGGGGGCGCGGTGGCTCTCGGTGATCAGCAGGCGCAGGGCGGCGATGAAATCCGGGTCGGTAACCCGGTCGTAGGTGTGTGCAATGAAGGCGTCCACCACCTCCGCCAGGGTGTCGCCATCGTCCAGCATCCATTTGCGGTTGTTGAAACTGGGGCTGAGCACCTTGAACAGCAGGGTCTCGAAAATCTGGTCCTTGCTCTTGAAGTGGGCGTAGAGGCCGCCCTTGGACAGGCCGGCCCGGGCGGCGATGTCATCCATCCGGGTGGCGGTGAAGCCTTTCTCCGAAAACTCGATCAGGGCTGCCTCGATGATCTGCCGCATGCGTTCTTCGGCGGCGAGGCGGCGGCGTCTGGCGGGAGGCCGGGGGGCGACGGTGCTGGACATGATGACGTTCCGGTTGCCGATATGGGGGGCGCGCGTTCTTCAGGCCATGCGTCCCAGGGTCTTGCGGAAGCGGGCCAGGGAAACGCTGAAGAGTACCGTACCGATCAGGAGCAGGAACAGGCACTGGGGCCAGATCACGTCCAGGCCGGCGCCCCGGTAGAGGATGGCCTGGCCCAGTTCCACGAAGTGGGTGGTGGGGGCCACCAGCATCACCTGTTGCACCAACTCGGGCATGCTTTCCCGTGGCGTGATGCCGCCGGAGAGCATCTGCAGGGGCAGCAGCACCAGTACCATCAGCATCCCGAACTGGGGCATGTTGCGGGCCAGGGTGGCCATGAAGATGCCCATGGAGGTGGTGGCGAACAGGTGCAGGGCGGCGCCCAGCAGGAACAGGGATACCGAGCCCTGGATGGGCACGCCCAGCAGGCCCCGCACCACCAGGAACAGGGACGCCGTGGCGGCCAGCAGGACCACCAGGCCCATGGACCAGATCTTGGCCAGCATGATTTCACCGGGGGTGACCGGCATCACCAGCAGGTGTTCCACCGTGCCGTGCTCCCGCTCCCGGATCAGGGCGGCGCCGGTGAGGATGATGGAGAGCAAGGTGACGTTGTTGATGATCTGCATCAGGGCGCCGAACCAGACCTCGTCAAGGCCGGGGTTGAAGCGGGCGCGCAGTGCCAGATCCACCGGCGGCCCCGTGGCGTCACGGTAGCGCTGCACGAATTCCTGCACCTCCGCCATGACAATCTGCTGAATGTAGGTGTTGCCGATGAACGCCTGGCTCATGCGGGTGGCGTCCACGTTGAGCTGGATGTCCGGCGAGCGTCCGGCCAGCACGTCCCGCTGGAAGTTGGGCGGGATGTTGAGCACGAAGGTGTAGCGTCCGGCGTCCAGGCCCGGGTCCATCTCGGCCCAGGTAATCAGTGCCGGCCGCTCGAACATGGGGGGATAGAAGGCCGAGGTGATGCGGGCGGACAGGGGGGACTGGTCCTCGTCGACGATGGCGATGGCGGCCATGTTGATGCCGGAGGGGAGGGCGGTGGCGGCGGTGTACACCGAGATGGTGACGGTGTAGAGGATCAGGACCAGCATGATCGGGTCCCGCAGGAGGCTCCACAGTTCCTTGACGCCCAGGCGATGGATGTTCATGAGGCGGCGCATGGTCAGCGCTCCTGCTTTTTCAGCAGCAGGATGGACAGCCCCATGATCACCGGCACCGCCAGTAGCATGGGCCAGAAGATGGTGTACAGGTCGCTCAGGCCCAGCCCCTTGCTGAAAACGCCCCGGGTGATGAGGAGCATGTGGGTAGCCGGGTAGATCTCGCCGACGAGGCGGCCGGCGCCTTCCAGGGAACTCACCGGGTGGATCATGCCGGCAAACTGGATGGCGGGGATCAGGGTGCCGATCATGGCCAGGAACATGGCGGCCACCTGGCTGCGGGTGACGGTGGAGGCCAGCAGGCCCATGCCGGTGGAGATGATGCTGAAGATGAGCACCGCCAGCAGCAGGGTGGGGAAACTGCCGGTGACGGGCACGCCGAACAGGGTCACCGCCAGCAGGGCCATGAGCAGGAAATTGATCATGGCCAGGGCCACATAGGGGATCTGCTTGCCCAGCAGGAATTCGACGCGGGTGACCGGGGTGACGTAGAGGTTGGTGATGGAGCCCATTTCCTTTTCCCGCACCACCGACAGGGCGGTGAGCATGGCCGGCAGCATGAGCAGCAGCAGGGGGATGACCGCCGGCACCATGGCGGGCAGACTGCGCACGTCCGGGTTGTAGCGGAAGCGGGTTTCGATCCCGGCGACGGGGGTGGCCGCGGCGGTGCCCAGGCGCAGGGCCTGCTGTTCCAGCAACCATTGCCGGTGGATGCCCTGGACGTAGCCGCGGACGGTCTCCGCCCGTCGCGGCATGGCGCCGTCGATCCACATGCCGATCTCCACCGGATGACCCCGCAGCAGGTCACGCCCGAAGCCGGGCGGAATTTCGATGGCCAAGGTCAGTTCGCCGTTGACCATGCGCCGGTCCAGGTCGGCGTAGTCCCGGATCGGGGGCCGTTCGTTGAAGTAGCGGGAACCCGCCAGGCTCAGGGTGTAGTGCTGGCTGAGGGTGCTCTGATCATGGTCGAGGACGGCGTACTGCAGGTCTTCCACGTCCAGGCTGATGCCGAACCCCATGATCACCATGAGGATCAGCGAACCCAGCAGGGCCAGGGAGGCGCGGACCGGATCGCGGCGCAGTTCCAGGGTCTCCCGCCACAGGTAGCTGAGTAGCCGTTGCGGGCTGAACCGGGGGCTACGGCTGTGACCGCGGGTGGGGACAGGGGGCGTCCGGGGCGTGGCCTGGGGTTTGTGGCCGTCGTCCGCCGCGGCCTGATCGGTGCCCGCGCCGGCCTCGATCAGGTAGTCGATGAAGGCCTGTTCCAGGCTGTCGGCACCGCGTTTTTCCACCAGTCTGGCGGGGACATCGCTGTCCAGCACCTGGCCGGCGTGCATCATGGACATGCGGTCGCAGCGTTCGGCCTCGTTCATGAAGTGGGTGGAGATGAAGATGGTCACCCTGTCTCGCCGGGACAGGTCGATGAGCAGGCGCCAGAAGTTGTCCCGGGCGACGGGGTCCACCCCGGAGGTGGGTTCGTCCAGGATCAGCAGTTCGGGGCGATGGACCATGGCCACCGCCAGGGAAAGCCGCTGGCGCATCCCCAGGGGCAGTCTATCGGGCAGGCTGTTGCGCACGTCTTCCAGGTCAAAGCGCTGGACCATCTCGTCCACCCGGGCCGGTATCTCCGTCTCGGGCACCTGGAACAGACGGGCGTGCAGCACCAGGTTCTGCTGCACCGTCAGTTCCCCATACAGGGAGAAGGCCTGGGACATGTAGCCCACCCGGCGGCGGGTGTCGATGTCCCGCGGGTCCACCTCGTGCCCGAATAGCCAGGCCTGACCCTCGCTGGGGGGGAGCAGACCGGTGAGCATTTTCATGGTGGTGGTCTTGCCGCAGCCGTTGGAGCCCAGAAAGCCGAAGATCTCCCCCCGGCGGATGCGCAGGCTCACCCGGTTCACCGCGACGAAATCACCAAAGCGCATGGTCAGGTCCCGGGCCTCGATGGCCACGTCGCGGGCCTCGCCATCCTCCAGGGGCGGGATGCGTACCGGTTCGTGGCCCCGTGTCTTTTCCTCCGGCAACAGCTTGATGAAGGCCTCTTCCAGGTGCCGGCTGCCGGTGTTGGCCAGCAGGGCCGCCGGGGTATCCGTGGCTAGAACCCGGCCCTCGTCCATGGCCACCAGCCAGTCGAAACGCTGGGCTTCGTCCATGTAGGCGGTGGCCACCAGCACGCTCATCTGCGGGCGATCCTTGCGGATGCGGGTGATCAGGTCCCAGAACTGGGCGCGGGCCAGGGGATCGACGCCGGTGGTGGGCTCGTCCAGGATCAGCAGGTCGGGATCGTGGATCAGGGCGCAGCACAGGCCCAGTTTCTGTTTCATGCCGCCGGAGAGCTTGCCCGCCGGGCGGCTCAGGAAGGGCTGCAGGCCGGTGCTGCCGGTGAGGTCGTCGATGCGGCGGCGGCGTTCGGGGGCGTCGTGGCCGAACAGGCGGGCGAAGAACTGCAGGTTTTCTTCCACCGACAGGGTGGGGTAGAGGTTGCGCCCCAGTCCCTGGGGCATGTAGGCGATGCGGGGGCAGACCGCCTCCCGGTGACGGCGGTCGGCCATGTCGCCGTCCAGGACCGTGATCTGTCCTGTCTGCATGGCCCGGGCGCCGGCCAGCAGGGCCAGCAGGCTGGATTTGCCCACCCCGTCCGGCCCGATCAGGCCCACCATGCGGCCGGTGGGGATCTCCAGGTGGATGTCCCGCAGGGCGATGACCGGGCCGTAGCGCAGTCCCACCCCTTGCAGTCGGGCGACCACGGGGGCGGCGTTCATCCGCGGGGTACCCGGGCAGCGAGTGCGTCAGGCCAGGAGGTTTGCGGGTCCAGTTTCACCCAGACCACGCCGGGCAGGCCGGTCTTCACCTGGGTGAGGTGCTGTTGCAGCAGTTCCCGGTCGATCTGGGCCCGGACCCGGAACATGAGTTTCTGGCGTTCGGAGGCGGTTTCCACGGTCTTGGGGGTGAACTGGGCGGTGCTGGCCACGAAGGAGATGTGGGCGGGAATCACATATTGGGGGGCGGCGTCCAGAATGATGCGGGCCTCGCTGCCCAGGGCCACCCGGCCGGCCTGCTCGGTGGGCAGGAAGAAGGTCATGTATACGTCGCTCAGGTCCACCAGGTTGAGCACGCGGCCGCCGGCTCCCAGCACCTCGCCCGGCTGGGCCACCCGGAACTGTACCCGGGCGTCCCGGGGGGCGGTGAGCCGACTGTCCAGAATGTCTGCCTCGATGCGGGTGATGGTGGCGGCGGCGGCGGTCACGCCGGACTCGGCGCCGGTGACCTGGGCCTCGGCGGCGGCGATGGCGGCGCGTACGGCTTCCGCCTGGGCCTTGGCCGCATCCACCGCCGCGCGGGTGCTCTGGGTGCGTGCGCGGTCGTCATCCAGGATCTGTTCGGAGATGGCGCCCCGCTGGGACAGGCTCTCCGAACGGACCAGCCGGCGCTGGGCGGCGTCCAACTCGCTTTCCCGCTGCACCACCAGGGCCTGGGCGGCGGCCAGGTCGCTGCGGCGCAGGGCCACCTGGGCCCTGGCGCTGAGCACCGTGGTGAGGGCCTGCTGGTGCTGGGCGCGGGCCTCGGCCAGTTGGGCCTCCAGGGAGCGGGTGTCCATCTGCGCCAGGACCTGTCCGGTGGTGACGAAATCCCCTTCGTCCACGAAGATCTCCGCCACCCGTCCCGGCAGCTTGGTGGCCACGTCGATTTCGGTGGCCTCGATGCGGCCGTTACCCGAGGCAAGACCCGGGTGGGTGGCGCCGTCCTGAAACTGCATCCAGGCGTAGAACGTGCCGGCGGCAACCACCAGCAGGGTGGCGACAATGCTCAGTGTCTTGAGTGGGGGGCGCATGATGCAGACCTGTGTGGCGTTGCAGGGGATGCTGTGGCCAGTGTGGCACGCTGCGTTGCCTACGGGTCTTGATCTGTATCACGTTAAAAACCGACTGGTCGGTTTTTAACTGGGCCGAACCGAGGGCTTCAGCCGCCCCGGCGCCGGAACCGGCTGGATTTCTTGAGTTCGCCGAGAATCATCCGTTCCAGTCCGTCCAGGTCTTCGCTGCGTACCTGGGCCACGTCGCTGATCCAGGCGGTGGTCTCGTTTCGTTTCTTGCTGAAGTAATCGAGGATGAACTGCTCCGACAGGAGCATGAAGCGGATCGCCTGGGCCGGATCGACCTGCAGGAACGGGTTGCGGGCGATCTGCATGGCGGACGATTCCTGCTGCTGGCAGTAGCGGTTGAGCAGGGCGTAGAGGGCCATGCGGGCGTCGGACTGGCCGATGGGCAGGTTGTTTCGGGTTCGCGGGTGCAGGGCGGCGTCCACCAGGGCATCCAGCCACAGGGTCAGCTGGTTTTCGGAAATGCTCACCTCGCGGGCGCGTTGTTCCGCCACCAGGGCGCTGATGCGGGACTGCAGGTGTTCGGCCTGATGATTGGTCTGGTTTTTCTTGACCGTGCGACGCCACAGGGTCTGGGTCTGTTCCAGCTCCGTGCGCAGGTGTTCGATCTGTTGTCGGAGTGTCTCGGCCTGATGGTCCAGTCGGCTGACTTGCTGGAGCTTGTCGTGCATCTCGTGCTGCACGATGTCCAGCCGCACACGAAAGTAGCGGCTGAGCAGGTTTTCGATGCGCTCACTATGCTGATGGAGCTTGACGATCGCCTGCCGGATCGTTTCCGCGTGTTCTCCGTCGGCGGACTGGTGTCGAAGGAGCTGGGCGGCCATGCTGGCATCGCTGTTTTCCGCCCGCACGTCCAGCAACAGGGCGTTCAGCGCGCGGATGGCATGACCCAGCCGATCCAGCAGGATCGGTTCCTGATCGGCCTGCCAGCGGCCATGCAGGCGTTCCAGATCTTCCAGTTTGTAGTGGAAGATCTTCACGTTGGCGGTATTTCCCGTCAGCCTGGATTTGTCCAGGGCGGCCATCACTTCGTCGCCGTAACGCGCCTGCAAGTCCAGGCGACGTTCCAGGTGATGGGCGTTGGCCGCCAGGATGAGGCTTTCCAGGGCGCGCCGGGAGTAGAGCGGGGCCTCTTCCACCAGATCCAGGGGGATGTTTTCGGGTAGCTTTTCCGGGGGCAGGCGGGCCAGTTCCTCCGGCGAGAGCGAGGTCACCAGCTTCCTGAACACCTCCATGGGGATGGCGGGTTGACGCGTTGCCGGAGGGATCATGGCGTGGGCCGCGTGCGGGACGGGGACGCCTAGGCGTCCCCGCGTCCCAGGACGGGGGTCTGCAGTTGCCGGGCGAAGTCCAGCATGCGTTGGGTGGAGCGCAGGGCGCCCTCGCGCACGGACTCGTCCACCTGGACTTCATTGCCGCCTTGTTCCAGTACCTGGAGCAGGTTGTGCAGGCCGTTCATGGCCATCCAGGGGCAGTGGGCACAGCTACGGCAGGTGGCGCTGTGGCCGCCGGTGGGGGCTTCGATGAAGGTCTTGTGGGGGGCCGCCTGGCGCATCTTGTAGAAGATGCCGCTGTCGGTGGCGACGATCAGGGTGGGGTGGGGCAGTTCCCGGGCCGCCTTGATCAGCTGGGAGGTGGAGCCCACGGCGTCGGCCTGGGCGATGACCCCGGCGGGGGATTCCGGATGGACCAGCACGGCGGCTTCCGGGTGGGCCTTCTTGAGGTCGTCCAGGCCGCGGGTGCGGAATTCGTCGTGGACCACGCAGGTGGCATCCCACAGCACCATGTCGGCGCCGG
Source organism: Ectothiorhodospira shaposhnikovii (assembly GCF_022227765.1). Classification (GTDB taxonomy): domain Bacteria; phylum Pseudomonadota; class Gammaproteobacteria; order Ectothiorhodospirales; family Ectothiorhodospiraceae; genus Ectothiorhodospira. The sequence goes on from NZ_JAJMLZ010000014.1 coordinate 9,091, forward strand.
TGGTTTCACGGATGTGGTGTCCCAGGTGCCGATCCGGCGCCCACAGGATCTTCTTGCCCTGGGCCTTGAGGTGTTCCACCAGCTTCACGGCGATGCTGGAGGTGACCACGTAGTCGGCGCGTGCCTTCACCCGGGCGGAGGTGTTGGAGTAGACCACCACGGTACGGTCGGGGTGGGCGTCGCAGAAGGCCTCAAACGCATCCGCCGGGCAGCCCAGGTCCAGGGAGCATTCCGCTTCCAGGGTGGGCATGAGCACGGTCTTTTCGGGGCTGAGGATCTTGGCGGTCTCGCCCATGAAGCGGACCCCCGCCACCACCAGGGTGGAGGCCGGGTGTTCCTGGCCGAAGCGGGCCATGTCCAGGGAGTCGGAGACGCAGCCGCCGGTTTCCTCGGCGATCCGCTGCAGGTCTTCATGGACATAGTAGTGGGCGACCAGCACGGCATCCCGTTCCTTGAGCAGGGTCTTGATCCGCTCGATCACCGCGTCGCGCTCGGCGCCGGTGAAGCGGGGCATGTGACTCTCCACCCAGGCGGTTTCGGGTACCTGAAAGTGGCGGAGGGGTTGTGCGGTGACTGCGGTCATGAATCTTGGGTCCCCTTGGACATGCAGGGTGTTAACTGACTTGATCTTAATCGATCCTGGCCCGACTGGACGCACGAAGCGTCGATTCGGGTGCGGAAATCGGGCGTGCCTGTTCCCGGTCATTGTATTTGGACCGGAAGATATTATGCCCGTTCAGCGGCCCTGTCTGGTGGAACAGTGGGTTGCTGTCCTGGATTTTCAAATGCAGACAGAGGTTTGTGCTGATGAATAAGCCCGAGGCTTCTCCTTCCAGGGCGCGTCGCTGGCGGCGACTGGCCATCGAACTGCTGATCGTGCTGCTGATCTTTCTGGCCCTGAAGGCCTGGCTGCAGCGGGACATGATCAGCGGCGAGGCGCCTGATTTTCAGGCCCGGCTGCTGGACGGCACTCCGGTGAGCCTGGCGGACTACCAGGGCGCGCCGGTGCTGGTGCATTTCTGGGCTACCTGGTGCGGGATCTGTCGTCTGGAGCAGGGCAGCATCGAGTCCATCAGCCGGTCCTGGCCGGTACTGACCGTGGCCATGCAGTCCGGCGACGCCGACACGCTGGCGGCCTACATGGCGGAGCATGGCTATACCCAGGCGGTGATCGCCGATGAGGACGGCGCCCTGGCGGCCCGCTTCGGCGTGGGGGCCGTGCCGGCCAGCTTTGTGCTGGATGCCGAGGGTAATGTCCGGTTCCGGGAGCGGGGATTCACCACCGGCTGGGGGCTGCGCGCGCGGCTGTGGGTGGCCCGGTTGCTCTGAGGTGATGGAACGGTAAATCCGTAACGGCTGTGCGCCCTGTCATGGAATTTCAATCCGGCAACTGGGCCGAGAGGGTTTAATCACGTTATATTCACTTTCAAAAGATCCGGGATCCTGCTCCTCCGGGGCCGCGCCCGGCATTGCGTCCATGAACGCTGAATAAACATGGGGCGTCAGACCCCTGCAAGAGGAGTAGAACATGCACGAGCTCAACGACGTTATCTCGCCGGAAGCCGCGGGCAGCCTGGCGGGTCTGTTCAGGGAGCGAGTCAAGAGAACGCCGGAGGCGGTGGCCTTTCGTCAGTTCGACACCGCCTCTTCCAGTTGGCAGACCCGAACCTGGAAGGAAATGGCGCAGGAAGTGGCTCGCTGGCAGGCGGCGCTGCTCAAGGAGGGATTCAAGCCCGGCGACCGGGTCGCGGTCATGCTGCGCAACTGCCGGGAATGGGTCATTTTCGACCAGGCTTCGATGGGGTTGGGTCTGATCACCGTCCCGCTCTATACCGATGATCGGCCCGACAACATCGCCTATATCCTTCAGGACGCCGGTGCCCGGATGCTGCTCCTGGGAGGCAAGGCCCAGTGGCGACGGCTGCAGGAGGTGCGGGACCGTCTGGAGACGGTACAGCGCATCGTCTCGGTGGAGGCCATTCCCAAGGGGGATTTCTCCGAAGAAGAGCGCCTGGTTTCCCTGGATGACTGGACCCGGGGACTGGAAGGGGAACTGATCACCCACGAGGCGGACCCCCACGGCCTGGCTACTATTGTCTATACCTCCGGCACCACCGGACGTTCCAAGGGTGTGATGCTTTCCCATCACAATATCCTCTCCAATGCCCATGCCTCCCAGCAGTGCGCGCCCATGGGCGCGGATGACCTGTTCCTCTCCTTCCTGCCCCTCTCCCATACTCTGGAACGCACCGCTGGTTGCTACATGCCCATGATGGTGGGCGCCCAGGTGGCCTACGCCCGCTCCATTCAGGGGCTGGCGGAGGATCTGCTCACCCTGCGTCCCACGGTGATGATTTCCGTGCCGCGCATCTATGAGCGCATCTACGGCCGCATCAACGCCGGACTGGAGGAAAAGTCTCCCCTGGCGCGCAAGCTGTTTCTGACCACGGTGAATATCGGCTGGCGCCGGTTCGAGCATCAGCAGGGCCGGGCTGGCTGGCATCCCGGTCTCCTGCTGTGGCCGGTCCTGAAGAAGATCGTGGCCGACAAGGTGACTTCCCGTCTGGGAGGGCGCCTGCGCTATGCGGTCTGCGGCGGCGCGCCGCTGCCGCCGCCCATTGCCCGTTTCTTCATCGGTCTGGGGCTGCCGGTGTTCCACGGCTTCGGCATGACCGAGGCCAGTCCCGTGGTGAGCGTGAACCGTCCCGATGACAACCTCCCCGCCAGCGTGGGCGCGCCCCAGCACAGCGCCTCGAACTCGCCCATGCGACGACAACCTCCCCGCCAGCGTGGGCGCGCCCCTGCCGGGGGTGGAGGTGAAGATCGGTGATGATGACGAGCTGCTGGTGCGTGGCCCTTCGGTGATGCAGGGTTACTGGAACAACGAGGAGGCCACCCGGGAAACCATCGACGCCGACGGCTGGCTGCACAGCGGCGACAAGGCCCGGTTCGACGAGCAGGGCCATATCTTCATCATCGGCCGCATCAAGGAAATCCTGGTGCTGGGCAACGGGGAAAAGGTGCCGCCCGCCGACATGGAAATGGCCATCACCCTGGACCCCGTGTTCGAACAGGCCCTGGTGCTGGGGGAGGGCAAGGCCTATCTGAGCGCCTTGGTGGTGCTCAACCCCGAAGAATGGGAGAAACTGGCCAAGACGCTGGAGGTGGATCCCCGGGATGCCGAGGTCCTGCGCAGCCGCAAGGTGGAAAAGGCCTTGCTGGAGCGGGTGGGTGTTCAGCTCAAGGAGTTCCACGGCTATGCCCAGGTGCGGCGTCTGACCGCCTCCCTGGAGCCATGGGAAGTGGACGGCGGCTTGCTCACGCCCACCATGAAGATGAAGCGTAACCTGATCATGGCCCAGTTCCAGCGGGAGATCGAGCAGATGTACGAGGCGCACAACAATCGCTGAGACTTGTGCCGGAGTGATTCGGCGGTGCGATTGACGCGATTGGCGGGAAGGGGAGAGGACTTCCTCAAAGCGATGCACTGAGTCTGTTGCTGGGTTTGTCACTGGATTTGTCACTGGGTTGTCATTCCCGCGAAAGCGGGAATCCAGTCATGACTTAATATCAACGACACTAAAAATAGAGGGGATGCAGGGGATGACGATGCAGGCAGTTCGTATTCGCAACGGCCTTTCACTGGGGGCGGCCGTGTCACTGGCGCTGGCGGGTGGCGCCATGTGGTCCGAGCCGGTCAAGGCGGCCGGATTCTACATTCAGGAGCAAAGTGTCAGCGGCCTGGGGCGGGCCTTTGCGGGGGATGCCGCCATTGCCTCCGATGCCAGTACCATCTTCTTCAATCCCGCGGGGATGACGTATCTGTCGGGGCCGGAGGTCCAGGTTGCGGTGCATCTGCTGGTGCCGAAGGCGGATGTTCGCAATGATGGTTCGACGGCATCGACACCGACCTATACAGGTGCTTATGAAGGCGGCAATGGTGGCAACCCCTACGATCCCACACCGGTGCCGAACTTCTTCTATGCCAGGCCGTTCAATGATCAGCTCTGGTATGGCTTCGGGATTACTGCCCCTTTCGGCCTGGCCAACTCCTACGACAAGGATTTTTTTGCCCGCTACGATTCCACGGAGACGGAGCTGAAGGTCATCAACTTCCAGCCTTCCATTGCCTACCAGGTCAATGAGCGGTTTTCCGTGGGTTTCGGCCTGGACATCCAGTATGCGGATGCCGTCCTGGAGAATGCCTTGCCGGACCCGGTGGCTCCGGGCGGTCCTACTCCGGCGGGCGATGGCGGCGAGGTACGACTGGATGCGGACAGTTGGGACTATGGCTTCAATCTGGGGATGATTTTTCAGGCCACTTCGGATACTCGCCTTGGCATCCATTATCGACAAGGCATCAAGCACACCCTTGATGGGGAGGCCAGAACCATTCTGCCCCCAGGTCTTGGCGGTACTGAGCGGACACAAAGCGGAAAGGCAACCCTGCACTTGCCGGATATCCTCAGTGTAGGGGGCATGCACCGATTGAATGATCGCTGGACCTTGTTGGCACAATACAGCTGGTTCAACTGGTCGAACTTTGACGAGATCCGCGTGCGTTTCAGTGATGGTACAGAAGACAATGTCACTGAACAGAACTATAAGAACTCCTGGGCCCTGGCAGTGGGTGCCGAGTATCGTCTGGATGAGCGTTGGATCCTGCGCGGAGGTATCCAGTATGACCGCACGCCCACCCAGGACGGCTATCGTTCGACCCGCACGCCCGACGGTGACCGGACCTGGTTCTCCTTCGGTGCCAGTTACCAGCAAGGACCCCACTGGGGCTTTGACCTGGCCTATACCTATATCGATATCAGCAAGGAGTCTCTGGAGTTGAGTCGAGTGTTCTATGAGACGCCGGAGGGAGCTTCGCCTCCCCCCTTCCCGCTGGATACCAGTATTGATATCTCCGGCACCACCCGCGGTCACGTCCACATCCTGGCTGCCGCCATGCGCTACAACTTCTGAGGTCCCATGGACGCCACCTTCCCGGCCCTGCTGATACGCGACCAGGTTCAAGGGTCTGAGCGCGTCGATTTCATCCGCATGGATGAGGCCGATCTCATGCCCGGGGACGTGGAGGTGGCGGTTCATTATTCCTCGCTCAATTACAAGGACGCCCTGGGCATTACCGGCAGCGGTCGGGTGTTGCGTCGTTCTCCCATTGTGGGCGGCATCGATGCGGCCGGTGAAGTGATCGCCTCTTCGGACACCCGCTTCAAGCCCGGTGATCCGGTGCTGGTCACCGGGGCGGGCCTGGGGGAGTATCACCACGGGGGGTTCGCCGGTCGCATCCGGGTGCCCGCCGACTGGGTGGTGCCCCTGCCTGCCGGAATGGATTGCCGCCAGGCCATGATCCTGGGCACGGCGGGGCTGACCACCGCCCTGATTCTCAAGCGTTTTCAAGAAAATCAACAGCTTCCGGAGATGGGGCCGATCCTGGTCACCGGCGCCAGCGGTGGGGTCGGCGCCCTGACCATCAGTCTGCTGGCCGCCCAGGGCTACGAGGTGGTGGGCCTCACCGGGAAACCGGAGATGGCTCCCTGGCTCAGGTCGCTGGGGGCGTCCGAGGTACTGGACCGACATGGTCTGTCCATGGGCTTTCGCCCGCTGGAGACGGCCCGCTGGGGCGGTGCCGTGGATGTGCTGGGGGGGGAAGTCCTGGGCTGGCTGGCCCGGACCGTGGATGACTGGGGCAACATCGTGGTGGTGGGTCTGGCCGGTGGGGCGGATCTGCGGACCACGGTCATGCCTTTCATCCTGCGGGGGGTGTCACTGCTGGGGGTGACGTCCGCCAACTGCCCCCTGCCCATGCGAGGCCCCTTGTGGGAGCGGCTGGGCAGTGACTGGGCGATTCCTCATCTGGACTCCATCCTGAGCGAGGAGGCTACTCTGTCGCAGTTGCCCGAGTTCAGCCGCCGCATGCTGGCGGGCAGGACCTGGGGCCGAATCCTGGTGAATCCGCGCGCTGATACCTGAGTCGGTCAGGGTTGGCCGATGCCCGATAGGATGGAGTCCCGGGTAATGACTTCCCGCATCACCCGGCTTTCTGGGTGCCTCCCGCCGCAGATATCCAGCACCCTGCCATCGGCCAGGTGGGCTTCGATGTTGTAGCCCAGGCCCGGTTCATGATTGAGGGTGATGGTGCGGGTCTCGCCGGCTCGCAGCTGCAGCAGGGTGGTGTGTTGTTCGGTGTCCACGTTGGCATAACCGATCTCCACCGTGGGGATGGTCTCGCCGGTGCGGTTCTGTACATGCACGATGATGGCACGCTCGGGCAGAGTCAGTTCCGGGGTGGTGGCCCAGAGGGTGATGCCGATACCCGCGACCAACGCCATGGGTACGAGTAGCCAGAGTGTCCAGGAGCCTGAGTCGTTCATCAGCGAATGCTAATTCGTCAGCCGGCCCCTTGTCATTGATAACCGGCAATTCGGATCTTGCCCGCCCCACCCTCCCGTGTCCGAAGGCTGCCTCATCCCTGCTATGCTGGCACCCATACCCTGTCTGACCCTCACCCGTCCTCGCCAAAGGAAAGAACGGATGCCTCCTCTTGCCCCCCGCCGACCCTGGTTTCCTTTCGTGTTTCCCCTGCTTGCCGTCTTGCTGGGTGCCTGCGGTGGCCCGCCGGAACCGGAACCTGAACCCCGGGTGCGCCCGGTGATGGCGGTCGAGCTGGAAAGCCCGACGGGATTGGCGGCACGCAGTTTCAGCGCCCGGGCCGAGGCGGCGGAACGGACCGGCCTGGCCTTCCGGGTGTCCGGCCAAGTGGTCTCGGTGCGCGCGGATCTGGGGGATTACGTGTCCGCCGGCACCGAGCTGGCACGACTGGATGACCGGGATTACCGGCTCAAGGTGCGTGAACTGGAAGGGCAGCTGGCGGCCGCCGAAGGCAAACTGACGGAGGCCCGGGCGAATTTTGAGCGGGGCCGCACCCTGGTGGCCGACGGCACCATCAGCCGTGCCGATTTCGACCGTCTTCAGGCCGGTTTTCAACAGGCCCGGGGGCAGCGGGATGCCCTTGCCGAAGGGCTGGCCACGGCCCGGGCGGCGCTGGAGGACACCGTGCTGCGGGCACCCTTCAATGCCCATGTGGCGGTGCGTGCCGTCGAACCCTTCGAGCAGGTGAGCCCCCAGCGGGTGGTCTTCGTGCTGGATCGACTGGACGTGATCGAGCTGCGGGTGGGCATGCCGGAGACACTGGTGGTGCACCGTGAGCGCCTGACGGCGGTGGATGTGCATTTTGCCGCCCTGGGCCGCGACTATGCCGGCCACGTCAGGGCCATCGGGGTGGACGTGGATGAGGATACCCAGACCTATCCGGTGCGCATCGCCGTGCAGAATCCGGATCGTCGCATCCTGCCGGGCATGACCGCCCGGGTGGATTTTCGCGCGGCGATGCCGGAAGCACACCTTGCCGACTATTTTCTGGTGCCGCTGACGGCCGTGACGGAATACCGGGGCGATCCCCATGTGTGGCGCCTGGACGAGGCGGATGAAAGGGTGCACCGGGTTCCGGTGAGCCTGGGTCCCCTGGAGCGTGAAGGCATGCGCGTCCGGGGGGATCTGCAGCCCGGTCAGCGGGTGGTGGTGGCCGGCGTACAGCATCTGGAGGAAGGTCAGCGGGTGCGGTTGTTGACCGAGGATGACATCCGGGGGGCGCGCCGATGAACGCCGCTGTCTGGGCCATCGGCAATGGCCGTTTCGTGGGGTTCGTGGTGGCGCTGCTGGTGCTGATCGGCATCGTTGCCTATACCCAATTGGGGCAGCTGGAAGACCCCGAGTTCACGGTGCGCACCGCGGTGGTCTACACCGAATATCCCGGTGCCCGGGCGGTGCGGGTGGAACAGGAGGTGACCGAGCGCATCGAACTCAAGATCCAGCAGATGGGGTCGCTGGATCAGGTGGAGTCCTACAGCCGGGACGGGGTGTCGGTGATCTTTGTGGACATCCAGGAGCGCCATGGCCCCGACCAGTTGCGCCAGATCTGGGATGAGTTGCGCCACAAGGTCAACGAGGCGGCGCTGAGCTTGCCGGATGGCGTCGTCGGCCCCTTTGTGGATGACGAGTATGGGGATGTATTTGCCATGCTGCTGTCGCTCACCGGGGAGGGGTACGGGTACGACGATCTGGACCGCATCACCGATACCGTGCGCCGTGAGTTGTTGCGGGTGCCCGGGGTGGCCAAGGTGGAGATCTTCGGTGCCCAGGGGGAACGGGTGTTCGTGGAAACCTCCCGGGACAAGATCGCCGAGATGGGCCTGACTCCCCATCTGGTGGTGCAGGCCCTGAACCGTCAGAACGTGGTGGCCCCGGCCGGGTTCGTGGAACTGGGGCCCCGGCAGGTGCGGATCTTCGCCAGCGGGGTGTTCGAGTCCCTGGAGCAGATCCGGGACCTGGCCATCCGCAGCCCGGTCACCGGCAATCTGGTCTATCTGCGGGATTTTGCCGAGGTGCGCCGGGGCTTTGCCGATCCGCCCGAGGCCCTGCTGCGTTATGACGGGACGCCTGCCCTGGCCATCGGCATCGTGCCCACCTCGGGGGTGAACGTGGTGGACCTGGGGCGTCTGGTGAACGAACGCCTGGACGAGATCACCCGCGGCCTGCCGGTGGGCATGGCCTTCGGCGTCATCGCCGACCAGCCCCGGGAGGTGCGCACGGCGATCAACGAATTCATGGTCAACCTGGCCATGGCGGTGGTGATCGTCATTGCCGTGCTGCTGATTTCCCTGGGGCTGCGGACCGGGCTGATCGTGGGGTCCGGGGTGCCGTTCACCATCCTGGCCACCTTCATCGCCATGTGGATCACGGGCATCGACCTGCACCGGGTGTCCCTGGGGGCGCTGGTGATCGTGCTGGGCATGATGGTGGACAATGCCATCGTGGTGGCGGAGCTCACCTATGTGAAGATGCAGCGGGGCCTGGATCGTCTGGAGGCGGCGCGGGAGGCGGTGGCCGAGACTGCCTGGCCGCTGCTCTCCGCCACCCTGATCGCGGTGCTGGCCTTCTCCCCCATCGCCCTGACCCAAACCGCCACCGGGGAATTCACCCGCTCCCTGTTCTGGGTGGTGGGTTTCAGTCTGCTGCTGAGCTGGGTGCTGGCCATCACGGTCACCCCGGTGATGTGTCATCGCTGGATGAAGGTGAGCGCCGGCGGCGAAGGGCAGGACCCCTATGGGGGGCGGCTGTACGGCGGGTTCCGCGGCCTGCTCCACACAGTGCTGGTCTGGCGTCGCACGGCAGTGGCCGCCTTCGTGGGTCTTTTGATCGTGGCGGTGCTGGGTTTCATGCTGGTGCCGCAGATCTTTTTCCCGCCGGCGCAACGGGCCCAGTTCATGGTGGATTACTGGTTGCCCGAGGGCAGCCGTATCACCCATACCGCCGCCGACATGGCGGCCATCGAGGCCTGGCTGGGAGGCCACGAGGAAGTGGACACGGTAACGGCCTTCATCGGCGAGGGTGCCCCCCGATTCTATCTGCCCATGTTGCCCGAAAGTCCCAATCCCGCATTCGGCCAGATCCTGGTCAATCTGCGCGAGGTTGGGGATCTGGAGCCGATGATGGCCCGGACCCTGGATTTCATGCGCGAGGGCTTCCCCGACGCCGAACCCCGGGTGCGGCCCATGCAGCTGGGGGATCCGGTGCGCTATCCGGTGATGCTCCGCATCCTGGGGCCGGACCGGGTGGTGTTGCGGGAACTGGCGGAAGAGGCCGCGACCCGGCTGCGGGCCGATTCCCGGGTGGCCCATGTTCACCCCAACTGGCGGGACAGGACGCCGCAGATCCAGGTCCAGGTGGACCAGGAACGGGCCCGGCGAGCCAATGTCACCAGTGCCGCCGTGGCCGAGGCCCTGGCCACCGCCTTTGCCGGCCAGGCCATCGGCGTCTACCTGGAAGACGACAAGCGCATCCCTATCGTATGGCGTTTCCCCCTGGAGGAGCGTACCGATCCCACCCGGGTAGAGACCATGGTGATCTGGCCGGAGCAGGGAAACCGGCCGGTGCCGTTGTTGCAGGTGGCGGATATCTCGATGGTCTGGGAAGACGCGGTGATCTGGCGTCTGGACCGGGAGCGGGCGTTGACCCTGCAGATGGATCTGGTACCCGGCGTCACCGCCCATGAGGTGGTGCGGGATCTGGCCCGCGTGGTGGAGGATCTGTCATTGCCGGTAGGGTATCGACTGACCTGGGACGGGGAGGCGGCCAAGTCCGCCGAGGCCCAGCGGGGTGTCCTGCAGCCGGTGCCGGTGGTGCTGGGCTTGATGGCGCTGGTGCTCATGGCTCAGTTCAACAGCTATCGCCGTTCCCTGATCATCCTGCTGACCGTGCCCCTGGGAGTGGTGGGGGTCAGCGCCGGCCTGTTGTTGCTGCAGCAGCCCTTCGGTTTCATGGCCCTGCTCGGGGTGATGAGCCTGTCGGGCATGATCATCAAGAATGCCATCGTGATGGTGGAGCAGATCGATCTGGAGATGGAGCGGGCGGAGGATGCGCGCCAGGCCCTGGTGGAGGCGGCGGTGAGCCGCGTCCGGCCGGTGATGCTGGCGGCCCTGACCACGGTGCTGGGCATGATCCCCCTGGCCCTGTCCGGTCCGTTCTGGGCGCCCATGGCCATCGCCATCATGTTCGGCCTGGCCCTGGCATCCCTGCTGACCCTGCTGGCGGTACCGCTGTTCTATGCGATCCTGTTCGGCAGCTGACGGGCGGCCCTGGCCGGTGAGGTCAGAGCCGCTTGCTCACCACCTTGATGCCGTCATCCTCGGGGCTGTTGCGGGAGGTGAAGCCCAGTCGGTGCATGAGGGCGATCATGTTGGTGTTCTGGGTCAGCACCTCGCCTTCCATGGTGCGCAGGCCCCGGGAGCGGGCCACGTCCATGAGTTCGTTCATCAGGTGGGAACCGATGCCGCGGCCCTGCCATTCGTCCGCGACCACCAGGCCGAACTCACAGCTCTGCTGATCCGGGTTGGCGGTGTAGCGGGCCACGGCGATCTGCAATTCCGAGCCGTCCGGCTGTTCACGCACCGCGATCAGGGCCATCTCCCGGTCGTAGTCGATCTGGGTGAAGCGCACCAGCATGTGGGGGGTGAGTTCGTGCACTGCCTGCATGAAGCGGAAGTAGCGTGCCTCCGGCGAGAGATTGCGCACGAACTCCTGCTCGATCCTGGCGTCTTCCGGTCGGATGGGACGGATGGTCAGATTGATGCCGTCCGGCAGTTGCCAGTTGCTCACCAGGTGGGCGGGGTAGGGATGGATGGCCATGTGGGCATAGCGGTCCGGCATCGACGGCGGATAGTCCACGGAGATGCGGGCGTCCACCGCCGCCAGTCCCCGTTCGTCGGCGATCAGGGGATTGATGTCCATGTCCTGGATCTCCGGTAGTTCACAGACCATCTCCGACACCCGCAGCAGTACCTGCTCCAGGGCCTCGTCGTCCACCGCCGGCATGTTGCGGAATTCCTTGAGCAGCTTGGCCACCTTGGTGCGGGCGATCATGCCCTCGATGATGACCTCGTTCAGGGGCGGCAGGGCCACGGCCCGGTCCTTGATGACTTCCACGGAAGTCCCGCCGGAGCCGAAGCTGATCACCGGACCGAAGACCGGGTCCCGCAGCACGCCCACCATCAGTTCGCGGCCGTAGGTGCTCTTGTGCATGCGCTCGACGGTGACGCCGTTGATGCGGGCATCGGGTCGCAGGCGCCGGGTGTCCTCGATCATGGTCTGGAAGGCGCTGCGCACGGACTCGGCGCTGGCGATGTTCAGCCGCACCCCCTGTACGTCGGATTTGTGGGTAATGTCGGGGGAGTCGATCTTCATGGCCACCGGATACCCCACGGTGCCGGCCGCCACCAGGGCCTCGCTGGCGGTGTTGGCACGCATGGTCTGGGTGACCGGGATACGGAAGGCAGACAGGACCGCCTTGGATTCCATGGTGCTCAGGACCTTGCGGCCTTCCGACAGGGCGCTTTCAATGATGAGCCGGGCACCTTGCACGTCGGTGCGGGTGCGGTCGGAAAGGGGGCCGGGAACCTGCAGCAGCAAGCGCTGGTTGCGCTTGTGGGCGGCCAGATAGGCAAAGGCCTCCACCGAGGCTTCCGGGGTGGTGAAGTGGGGCAGGCGTTCCTTGGTGAAGTGCTCCCGGGCGGTGCGTACCTGATTGTCTCCCATCCAGCAGGCCAGCACCGGTTTTTGGGTCTTGCGGGCCACCGGGGTGATGGCCTGCGCCACGCCCAGGGGATCGGTCATGGCCTGGGGGGTGAGCATGACGATGGTACCGTCCACGCCGTTGTCATCCAGGCAGGCCTTGAGGGCCGATTCGAAACGTTTGGCATCGGCGTCTCCCAGTAGATCCACCGGGTTGCCGTGGGACCACTGTTCCGGCAGGGCCTTGTTCAGGCTTTCCATGGTGGCGGCGCTGAGCTGGGCCATGGCGATGTCCAGTTCCACCGCCCGGTCCGTGGCCATGACCCCCGGGCCGCCCGCGTTGGTGACGATGGCCAGCCGGTTGCCTTCGATCCGGTAGCCGCTGGAGAGGATGCGGGCCGCGGAGAAGAGTTGCTGGATGGTCATGGCGCGCACGGCGCCGGCCCGTTCCAGGGCGGCGTCGAAGACGTCGTCGGCACCGACCAGGGCGCCGGTATGGGACATGGCGGCCCGGGAGCCTTCCGCATGACGACCGGACTTGATGACGATGACCGGCTTCATGCGGGCCGCTGCCCGCAGGCCGCTCATGAAGCGTCGGGCGTTGCGGACCCCTTCCACGTAGACCAGGATGCTGCGGGTCTCTCGGTCCAGGGCCAGATAGTCCAGCACGTCGCCGAAATCCACGTCCGAGGCATCCCCCATGGAGACCACGGCGGAAAAGCCGATTTCCTGGCTTTCCGCCCAGTCCAGGATGCCGGTGCAGATGGCGCCGGACTGGGACACCAGGGCCAGGTTGCCGGGCAGGGCCCGGTTCTTGCTGAAGGTGGCGTTCATGCCCCGGTTGGGTCGAATGATGCCCAGGCAGTTGGGGCCGATGAGGCGCAGGTCGTACTCCTTGGCGATCTCCATCACTTCCTGTTCCAGACGCTTGCCCACCCGGCCGCTCTCGGCAAAGCCGGCGGACAGGACCACGGCGCCCTTTACCCCGTGTTCGCCGCAGTGACGCAGGATGCCGGGCACCGTGCGCGCGGGTGTGGCCACGACCACCATGTCCACCGGGCGACCGATGGCTTCCACATCCGGATAGGCCTTGCGACCCTGGACAGTGTCATGCTTGGGATTGACCGGGTAGAGCTCGCCCTTGAAACCGGCGTCGATGAGGTTGGCGAAAACCAGGGTACCAAGGGCGTTGGTCCGTTCGCTGGCACCGATCACGGCCACGCTGCGGGGATTGAAGATGCGGCTGAGAAAGTGTGGTCCCATGATTCGACGGTCGACGCCCCTGAGTGAGTGTTCATCCGAGTATAGTATGGGAGATGCTGCGGTGCGGCGAAACCGCTTCTTGAGCAGGGCTTTCATCAGTTTGCACGCCTCTTTTTGCTGCACTGCTTCGGGGTAATATGGTCATGACCACGAAGGAGCCCATGACCATGACCATCGCATTCATTACCCACCATGACTGTACCCTGCATCGGGTTGCCACACATCATCCGGAAGTGCCGGAACGTCTGGCGGCCATCGATGATCGCATGCTGGCCTCGGGGTTGAGCATGCTGCTGCGTCATTATGATGCCCCTCTGGTCACCCGCGAGCAGCTGTTGCGTGTCCATGCCGAGGATTATATCGACTGGGTGGAGGCCTCCGCACCGGGTTCCGGCGGGATGGTCTGCCTGGATGACGGTGATACGGTGATGACCGAGCACACCCTGCAGGCGGCCCGACGGGCGGCGGGGGCGGTCATCCTGGCGGTGGATCTGGTCATGGGCGGCGAGGCTAAATCGGCCTTCTGCAGTGTGCGTCCTCCGGGCCACCACGCGGAGCGCGCCCGGGCCATGGGTTTCTGCATCTTCAACAACATTGCGGTGGGAGCCGCCCACGCCTTGGCGCGTCATGGTCTGGAGCGGGTGGCCGTGGTGGATTTCGATGTGCATCACGGCAACGGCACCGAGGAGATCTTCCGCAATGAGCCGCGGGTATTGTTCTGTTCCACGTTCCAGCATCCCTTCTATCCCTTTACCGGAACGGAGGTGGATACCGACCATATCGTCGGTGTGCCCTTGGCCAGAGGGACGACCGGGACGGAATTCCGGGAAGCGGTGGCGGAGCACTGGCTGCCGGCCCTGGAGGCCTTCCGGCCTCAGCTGATGATGATCTCGGCCGGTTTTGATGCCCACCGGGAGGAGGACATGGCGGATTTCATGCTGATCGAGGACGACTACGCCTGGGTGACACGCAAGCTGAGGGACATTGCCCTGCGCCATGGGGAAGGGCGGGTGGTGTCCTGCCTGGAGGGGGGCTATGCCCTGTCGTCCCTGGGGCGGTCGGCCTGCGTGCACGTGGATGCCCTGATCGGGCCGTGACGGCGCCCCGTCCCCGATCCTTCTCCCCCCTGCCGGGGGAGAAGGGAGGCGTGTCAGGCTATGCCTTCCACTTGATGTTGCAGCCCAGGCTGGGTGTCTGGTCCTGGGGTGCCGGCCGCCCCGCCAGCAGGGCGTCGGCGGCGGCCCGCAGGTCAGCGCCGGTGACCGGGATGTCGCTGCCGGGTCGGGAGGCATCGAACTGCCCCCGGTAGAACAGCCGCCGGTCCGCGTCGAACAGATAGAAGTCCGGCGTGCAGGCGGCGTCATAGGCCCTGGCCACTTCCTGGGTCTCGTCGAACAGGTAGGGGAAGGTGTAGCCGAAACGACGGGCCTCGTCCTTCATCTTTTCCGGGCTGTCTTCCGGGTAGTTTTCCACATCATTGGCATTGATGGCGATGACGGCCAGCCCCTTCTCGGTATAGGCGCGGCCGAAACGGGCGAACTCGTGCCGGATCAGCTGCACGAAGGGGCAGTGATTGCAGATGAAGGCGATGACATAGCCCTTCGCATCGGGAAAGTCATCCAGGGATACCCGCTTGCCGGTACTCGGGTCGGGCAGGCTGAATGCCGGGGCTTGGGTGCCCAGTTCCAGCATGTTTGATTCTGTTCTTGCCATGGTGGCTTTCCTCCTCGTGATGGCGTCATGGGCAGGGGATGGTGTGGCGCTGATGCACCGATTCGATCTCCTCCAGGACGGCTTGGCTCAATGTGATCTCCAGGCTGGCGATGTTCTCTTCCAGTTGTTCCAGCCGGGTGGCGCCGATGATGTTGCTGGTCAAAAAGCTGCGACTGTTGACGAAGGCCAGGGCCATTTGGGCCGGTGACAGTCCGTGGCGTCGGGCGATTTCCACATAGGCGCGGGTGGCGGCCACGCCGGTTTCCCCGGAGTAGCGGGAGAAGCGGGAGAACAGGGTCAGGCGGCTATCGGCGGGGGGTGATTCCAGGTATTTGCCGCTCAGGGCGCCGAAGGCCATGGGGGAATAGGCCAGCAGACCCACCTGTTCCCGGTGCGCCATTTCCGCCAGCCCCACCTCGAAGCCGCGGTTGAGCAGGTTGTAGGGATTCTGGATGGACACGACGCGAGGCAGGCCTTGGCGCTCGGCCACGCGCAGATATTCCATCAGGCCCCAGGGGGTCTCGTTGGAGATGCCGATGGTGCGTACCTTGCCGGCCTTGACCATGTCCCCCAGCACCGCCAGTGTTTCGGCGATGGGGGTGTCATCGGCTTCCGGCTGGTGCTCGTAGCCCAGCTTGCCGAAGTAGTTGGTGCTGCGCATGGGCCAGTGGATCTGGTACAGGTCCACGTAGTCGGTTTGCAGGCGCTGGAGGCTGTCGTGCAGGGCCTGCTCCAGGTGAGCGCGGTCGTGTCTGGGGCCGCCGCGGATATGGCCCAGCTCGCTGCCGGGGCCGGCGGCCTTGGTGGCGATCACCAGGTCGTCCCGGCGTCCCCGCCGGGCCAGCCAGTTGCCCAGATAGGTTTCGGTGCGCCCCTGGGTCTCGGCCCTGGGGGGTACCGGGTAGAGCTCGGCGGTGTCGATGAAGTTGATGCCGTGATCCACGGCCATGTCCAGCTGGCTGTAGGCCTCGGCTTCGGTGTTCTGTTCGCCCCAGGTCATGGTGCCCAGGCAGAGCAGGCTCACCTGGATGTCCGAAGTGCCCAGAGTCCTGTATTGCATGATGTTCTCCCGTCCGTTTCAAGCGTTCAGGGGCATGGTAATCCAGGATGTCCGCAATGACACGGCAATGGGGCCGAGAGGGATGTCCCGCCGGGGCTTGGGGTGGCAATCCCCGGCGGGTACAGAGCACGTCGGGCTTAGCCGCGTTTTTCCAGCAGGTCGCGGATGATGGGCGCCAGGATGATCTCCATGGCCAGCCCCATCTTGCCGCCGGGCACCACGATGGTGTTGCGCCGTGACATGAAGGAGTCATGGATCATGTTCAGCAGGTAGACGAAATCCACTCCGAAGCGTTTGGGATCACGGAAGCGGATCACCACCAGGCTTTCGTCCGGGGTGGGAATGTCGCGGGCGATGAACGGGTTGGAGGTATCCACCGTGGGTACCCGCTGGAAGTTGATGTCGGTGCGGGAGAATTGCGGGGTGATGAAGTTCACGTAGTCGGGCATGCGCCGCAGGATGGTGTCGACAATGGCCTCGGCGGTGTAGCCTCGTTCCGCGTTGTCGCGAAAGATTTTCTGAATCCACTCCAGGTTGACGATGGGGACCACGCCGATGCCCAGATCCACATGTCGGGCCACGTCCGTGTCACCGTGCTTGACCAGGCCGTGGAGGCCCTCATAGAACATCAGATCCGTGCCTGGCGCGATGTCTTCCCAGGGAGTGAACTCACCGGGCTTGAGGTTGCCGTTGAGACGGCCATTGTGATGGGCGGCCTCGTCATCATTGTGGATGTAGTAGCGCTTCTTGCCGGTGCCTGTTTCGCCGTAGGTATTGAACAGTTCCTCCAGCTTGTCGAACAGGTTGGCGTCGGGGCCGAAATGGCTGAAATGGTTGTTGCCCCGGGTGCCGGCCTCTTTCATCGCCTGCTTCATTTCCACCCGGTTGTAGCGGTGGAAGCTGTCGCCCTCGATGACCACCGGGTTGATATGCTCACGACGGAAGATGTGTTCGAAGGCATTCTTGACGGTGGAAGTGCCGGCGCCGGATGAGCCGGTGACGGCCACGATGGGATGTTTCTTCGACATGTTCTGACTCCTCGTTGCTTGATGGTAAAAGCCTGCGACTCATTATTTATTTGATTTATTTGTATCTATCGGCACGGTCGCCGTGACCCGGGCCGTATGCCTTGTCATCGCTGCAAAGTCGTGAGTCCCGTTCGTGTCGTGCTGGGCCTAGAACACCAGGTTCAGCATCACCAACGACACGATCAGGAACAGAATCGTCATGATGCCCCCCGCCCTCACGAAGTCCATGACCCGGTAACCGCCAGGTCCCATGATCAGGGCGTTGACCTGGTGGGTGGGAATCAGAAATGAGTTGGAGGTGGCGATGGCCACGGTGAGGGCAAATACCCTTGGATCCGCGTCCATGCCCATGCCTTGCGCCGCCACGGCAAAGCTCACCGCCAGCGGCACCAGTAGCACTGTAGCCCCCACGTTGGACATCACCAGGGTGAAGAACGTCGCCAGTATCGCCATGGTGGCCTGCAAAATCCAGGGAGACACCTGGCCGAGCA
The DNA here is from genome assembly GCF_022227765.1 of Ectothiorhodospira shaposhnikovii. Lineage (GTDB taxonomy): Bacteria > Pseudomonadota > Gammaproteobacteria > Ectothiorhodospirales > Ectothiorhodospiraceae > Ectothiorhodospira. The sequence continues at coordinate 26,784 of NZ_JAJMLZ010000014.1, forward strand.
GGGAGAGGGTCTGCTGGGCGATCCAGGCGGCGGTGCCGGTCTGATCCACGGCGGCCCCCAGGGGGATGAGACTGGCCAGCAGGAAGACCGTCTTCCAGCTCACGGCCCGGTAGGCCTCGTCGATGCTCAGCACGCCGGTCAGGATCATGCCGACGGCCCCCGTGAGCAGGGCCACCGACAGCCGCAGGTCGGTGAACAGGATCAGGGCCAGGGTGATGAGAAAAAAGGTCAGGGCGAAATGCACCTTCTGGGGGCGCAACTCCTCGTGGGGGTAGTCGCTGGTGATGACGACGAAGTCACGGTCCTTCTCGATCCGGGCCAGCGAGTCCCAGCGGCAATGGCAGACCAGGGCATCTCCCGCCTGCAGCGGGACTTCCCGCAGACCCTGGCGAATGGTTTCCTCGCCCCGATGAATGCCCAGGACCGACAGCCCGTAGGTCTTGCGCATGGCAATGTCGGTAACCGAGCGCCCCACCAGATGGGAACTGGGCGGGATCACCACCTCGCCGATGCCCGACCGGTTGGGTGCCAGGGCGTCGGCGAAGATGTCCAGCCGGTCGTTGAGCCGGTTGCCGCTTCTGGCGGCAAAGGCCTCCAGGGCTTCATGGCGCCCCAGCAGGGCCAGGTGGGCATTGGGCGCGATGGTCAGGCCGCTCCAGGGGCCGACCCGACGCTCTCCGTTCATGAAGGTGGCCACGACGATGACGGGGAATTCCCGTTCCAGGTCGCCGACGGTCTTTCCCGCCAGCGTGCTCTCCTCGCTCAGGCGCATTTCCCGGATCACGAAGTCCAGTCCGTAGACCCGCTGAAAATAGGCTTCGGTGCTTTCGGCATTGGTACTTTCCCCCTTGGTGGCGGGCAACACATAACGGCCCAGCAGGACGAAATAGAGAATCCCGGTGGTCACCAGGGCCAGGCCGATGGGGGTGACATCAAAGAGATGGAAGGGCTCCATGCCCTCCGGCAGGAGATCGTTGAGCAGGATCAGGGGGCTGGAACCCACCATGGTGATGGTGCCGCCGAGGATGGCGCAAAAGCCCATGGGCATGAGCAGCCGCGACATGCTCAGGCCGGTGCGGGCGCTGATGCGGGAGACCACGGGAATGAACAGGGCGGCGGCGCCCACGTTCTGCATGAAGCTGGAGATCACGCCCACGGTGCCGGACACCATGGGCAGGATGCGCCGTTCCGTGTGGCCGCCGACCTTCATGATGAAGCTGGCCACCTGGCTCATGACACCGGTCTTGTCCAGTCCGGCGCCGATGATCATGACCGCGATGATGGACATGACGGCGTTACTGGCAAAGCCGTTGAACAGGTTCTGGACATCGGTGATGTCGTGCAGGCCCGGCACCAGGCTCATCAGTCCCAGCAGCACCATGATGCAGATGGCGGCCACATCCACTCGAACCACTTCGGTGACGAACAGGACGATGGTGAGTCCCAGCAGCCCCAGGACCACCATCATCTGCGGTGTGAGAACGAGTGATTCCATTTGGATTATATGTGTATGAGCTTATGCTATATATATTTCAAACCTTTCCATTATTTCATCATATTCTTGAAATGCAACTCCCCATCCGGGGCGTCATGGCGCCCCGGGACAGGGCCGCGCCTCTGGTCCGTGGGACAGCAAGTTCGCTATGCTCCCTGAACGACCTTATCGCCAGGAGACCCCTGCCATGGACTCACAGCTCTCCCCCGTGGGGCGGTTCCAGACCCTCCTGCTGGCCACCGACGGCACCGAATGCAGTGCCGGCGCGGAAGCCGTGGCGCTGGGCGCGGCATCCCGCTGCGAGTCCCGGCTCATCCTCATGCGGGTGGTGCTGACCAATCCGGAATATGAGTCCATGGCGCCCGACCGGGTGGCGGACGAGACGGCGGCGGCTCGGGACGACCTGGAGCGCCTGCGCAAGCGGGCCGTGGACATGGGCATCGCCTGCGAGACGGTGATTCGTCATGGCGTGGATGCCTATCTGCCCGTGGTGCAAGCGGCGGAAGAAAAGCGCGTGGACTGCATTGTGGCGGGGCGTCGGCAGCGCAGTGACCTGGCCCGTCTGATGGTGGGGGATTCCACCGCCAGGATCATCGGTCATGCCCCCTGCAGCGTGCTGGTGGCCGCCCAGGGCGCGGATCGCCCCCGACGCCGGATTCTGGTGGCAACGGATGGGTCCCGGCTGGGGGATGCCGCCTGTGTGGCGGCGGCGCACCTGGCCGAGGTCTGCGAATTGCCCCTGACGGTGCTGACGGTCACATCACCGGATCAGAGCGAAGAGCGGCGGGTAGAGGCCAGTCAGACGGTGCAGCGGGTGCTGGACAGTCTGATGCGTGAGCGTCGGGGGCGGGGTGCGGGGCTGGAGGGCATGGTGGAGCAGGGGCGGCCGGACGCGGTGATTGTGGATGTGGCCCGCGGCCGTGGGGCGGACCTGATCGTGGTCGGCAGTCACGGCCGCACCGGTCTCAAGCGCCTGTTCATGGGCAGTGTCTCCGAACGGGTCATTGGTCATGCCCCCTGTCCGGTGCTGGTCATCAAGTAACCGCCGGTTCCCTGGCAAACAGGACGTCCCACACGCCGTGCCCCAGTCGTTGTCCCCGTTGTTCGAATTTGGTCAGGGGACGGTATTCGGGGCGGGGGCTGAAACCCTCGCCGGCCAGGTTGCGGAATCCGGCGGCCTGATTCATCACCGTCAGCATGTGTTCGGCGTAGGGTTCCCAGTCGGTGGCCAGGTGCAGTACGCCGCCCGCCCGCAAGCGCGATCCCAGTAGTGCCACGAACGCCGGCTGTACCAGGCGCCGCTTGTGATGCCGCTTCTTCGGCCAGGGATCGGGGAAATAGATCTGTATCCGGTCCAGGGATCCTTCCGGAATCTGCAGTGTCAGGACTTCCACCGCGTCATGGCAGGCCACTCTCAGGTTGGAGAGTTGCAGGGCCTCGATCTGTTGCAGCAGGTGTCCCACGCCGGGGCGATGGACTTCCACCCCGATGAAGTCCCGGTCCGGGTCTTCGGCGGCCATCCGTGCCAACGACTCCCCGTTGCCAAACCCGATTTCCAGCGTGACCGGCGCCTGTCGGCCAAACAGGGCGGGCAGATCCAGCGGCTGTGGCGTGAATGCCAGCCCCCAGCGCGGCCAGAGGTCATCCAGGGCGCGCTGCTGGCCGATGGTCAGTCGTCCTTCACGGCGGACGAAGCTGCGGACCCGGCGGTGACCGTCGGCGGAGGGCGTGAAAGGCAGTGAGTTATTCATGAGGCGGGATCAGGCCATGGCGGACCCGGTTGGGTCCGCCGATAGTAACGATGGATTAGAAGAAGGTGCCGTCGATGGGGGACGAGGCAGAGGCATAGCGTCGGCGCGGCATCCGGCCCGCCAGGTAGGCCTCGCGACCGGCCAGGATGGCGTGTTTCATGGCCGAGGCCATGAGGACCGGGTTGCGGGCGGCGGCGATGGCGGTATTCATAAGTACGCCGTCGCAGCCCAGTTCCATGGCGATGGCCGCATCGGAGGCCGTGCCCACGCCGGCGTCGACCAGGATGGGCACATTGGCGTTTTCCACGATCTCCAGCACGTTATAGCGATTCTGGATGCCCAGGCCCGAGCCGATGGGGGCGGCCAAGGGCATGACGGCCACGCAGCCGATCTCTTCCAGGCGCTTGGCCAGGATCGGGTCATCGCTGGTATAGACCATGACCTTGAAGCCTTCGGCGACCAGGGTTTCCGCGGCCTTCAGGGTCTGTACCACGTCGGGGTAGAGGGTTTTCTCGTCACCGAGGACTTCCAGTTTCACCAGGTCGTGGCCATCCAGCAGTTCCCGCGCCAGACGACAGGTGCGCACGGCATCTTCGGCGGTATAGCAGCCGGCGGTGTTGGGCAAGATGGTGTAGCGATCCGGGGGGAGTACGTCCAGCAGGTTGGGTTCATCCGGATTCTGGCCGATGTTGGTGCGTCGGATGGCGACCGTGACGATCTCGGCGCCGCTGGCCTCGGTGGCCTGGCGGGTCTCTTCCAGGTCCTTGTATTTGCCGGTTCCCACCAGCAGGCGGGAGCGATAGGCGGTGCCGCCGATCACCAGGGGGGAATCGGTGGTCGTATCCGGGGAGTGGCTTGTGGTCGACATGGGGATACCGTGTATGTGTTGAGGATTAACCGCCGCCGATGGCCTGCACGATCTCGATGCGATCGCCGGGAGCAAGGCGGTGGGCGTCGAACCGGCTGCGGGGCAGCAGTTCGCCGTTCACTTCCATGGCCAGGCGGCGACCGGTCAGGCCCAGTGCTTCCACCAGTGCGGTTGCGGTGGGCGGCTCCGGCAGTTGGCGGGTTTCGCCATTGACAATGATGTCCATCGTGGAATCTTCTTAAGTAGACGGATGGCAGGGGAGGCATCTTAACGTAAAGCCGTCGCGTTCGGGACGCATGGTCCCGCGTGCGTCGTGACCGTTGAGAAGCGAACCCCGAGCGCATACACTATGGTCACTGCGCGGGTGTAGTTCAATGGTAGAACCTCAGCTTCCCAAGCGTGCGACGCGAGTCGCAAAGGTAGCTAGCCTTCCCCCACGTTTAAGAGGGGTAGAGTAGCACCCAATCGGGTATCAGCGTCCGACCCTTGTGGTCGGGGGTCATGGTGCCCTAGCGGCGAAGGCCGCTTCAATGATTGTCCAGCATCGTCTTCGGGCGATTGCAGTGGACCGGATGTTCAGCCATCCGTAGCCTAGGGGCGGTGCGGCGTTGGTAACGACGCGGTGCTAAGCGCCCTGACAATGTAGCCACCCATGCGGGTACATGCCGTCCCGCGAGGGGTGGCATGTGTAACCAGAAGACGCGTCTGGTGAGGCGCTAGGCTGGTCTAAAGGGTTAGCGTAAGCTAATCGCTGTTAAACGCCGTAAAGTTGAACAGGCCAAAGCGTCTGACAGGCCTGAGCCAAAATGGCAAGTGGTCGGTTGTCCTGTTGCTTGGTCGGGACACGCTGACATCAGCACCACCGGCGGAAAGGCGAAACCCTCGTAGACCGTGTCATTGACGCGGAACGCGGTAAGCCCGACACGCTGTCCCCTCGGGGACTAGGCCCACCGCAAGGTGTGCCGAAGGCGTAGCGGGTAAAGGATCGTGGAGAAAGCGAATGCCCTGCTGTAATGGTGGGGATAGGGGATGAAACGATCGCCCCGATGCGAAAGCATGCTGACTTCCACGTGGTGGCCTGTCGCTAGATAGGCCTGTAGAAATCGCCCTGAGGGGACTGTACACGGTCCCCTCAGGGGAGAAGCGTGTATCAGTCCTCAAAGGTACCGCGGGTGTAGCTCAATGGTAGAGCTCCTGCTTCCCAAGCAGGCGACGTGGGTTCGATTCCCATCACCCGCTCCACTCCTGTCCCGTTCCGGGATGGGGTTCACCTAGGAGACTGATATGGACGCTATTTCACATAAATGCGATGTCGTCTCCTCCGACTGGACGCACTGGCACCAGATTCATTGGTTCAGTAGCTACCAGGCGGTGCGACGACTACAGACCCGCATAGCGAAGGCGCTCAGCTTGGTGACTGGCGTAAAGCCAGACGTCTGCAGCGGCTGCTGATACGCTCATCGAGCGCAAAGGCGATCGCGGTAAGGCGTGTCACCGAGAATCGGGGTCGCAAAACCCCCGGCGTGGATGGCATTACCTGGTCCACTCCGGAGTCGAAAATGATGGCCGTCCGGGCTCTTGAGCCCAAAGGCTATCGACCAAAGCCTCTTCGGCGTATTCACATTCCCAAAGCCAACGGAGGGAAACGCCCGCTGGGTATCCCCACGATGCACGACCGAGCCATGCAGGCGCTGTATCTGCTGGCCCTGGAACCTGTCGCGGAGACCACGGCTGATCCCAATTCCTACGGCTTTAGACCCGAGCGTTCCACGGCGGATGCTATTGTCCAATGTCGGAACGCACTCGGACGCTCCCACTCTCCGGAGTGGGTGCTGGATGCCGATATCAAGGGTTGCTTTGACAATATCAGCCATGACTGGATGGTGAAGCATGTCCCCATGGATGTGTCGATCCTGAAGAAGTGGCTCAAGGCAGGGTATGTGGCCCAAGGGCGTCTGTTTCCGACCCAGGCCGGCACTCCGCAAGGCGGGATTATCTCGCCCACCCTTGCCAACCTCGTGTTGGACGGGCTGGAACGTGGGTTGAAGGAGCATTTCCCACGGCGGGCGAAGCTCAATGTGGTGCGGTAC
>NZ_JAJMLZ010000015.1 GCF_022227765.1 Ectothiorhodospira shaposhnikovii
GATGGGAGGCGCAGCCGAACATCGAACTACGCCTGCCCGCATGCGCGGGATATGCATATACTCCACCTGCAACCCATCTACCCTGTCTTTGATTGACGCAATCAAAGACAGGAAGCCGCAAGATGTTCAAAGTATATTGCAATTCAAGTATAGCTTATTTCCTTGGATGCTCAACCAAGCGATGCGGCTGATATCCCCACGGATGAATCCGGGGGCTTTACGCCGCAGTTCGGTGAAACACTAGCGGTTGCTGCCATCGTGGTGGATGCCAAATCCCAGAAAGCGGCTGCGTTCTACCAGCACTTCGGTTTTATTGAACTGCCCGGTCAGCCAGGCCGCTGGATGCTGTCACGCTCACACTTTTCGGGTTTGGCTTGAGGCGCAGCCAGGCTCGGTGACGATCCATCAAGCTGGACCCGATCCAGGCGGAGTCCTGGTCCGATGACGAGGTCCTGCGACACTGGAGCTACTTGTTCAAGGGACCGCTGCCGCCGGGCAGGGCACCACAAGTCCGGCTTGCCTATTCATTCAAACGACTGTTAGAGTTCCCCTTGATGATTATCAAACCATGATGCCGCCGGGATCGCTCCAGGGTGTCCACGGCAGGCCGACGTCACACCAAGGGAACTCGCATGAACAAGACACCCAACCCCGCACCCACCCGACCCGGCCAGCGCGTGGCGGTGGTGGCCGGGCTGCGCACGCCGTTTGCGCGGCAGCTCACCGCCTTCCGGGACCTGTCCGCCATTGATCTGGGCATTCTGGTCACCAGCGAACTGATGGCCCGCACGGACCTGGACCCGGCGCTGGTGGAACGGGTGGTCTACGGTCAGGTGGGGATCCTCCCCCAGGCCCCCAATATCGCCCGCGAAGTGGTGCTGGGCGCTGGCCTGCCTGCAGGAACCGATGCCTACAGCGTCTCCCGCGCCTGCGCCACCAGCCTGCAGAGCACCGTGGACGTGGCCGCCGCCATCGCCCGCAACGAGATCCAGGTGGGACTGGCCGGCGGCGCCGATTCCACCTCGGTGCTGCCGCTTCAGCTCAGCGCCCCCCTGGCCCGCGCCTTCATGCGGGCCAGCAAGGCCCGCTCCCTGCTGGACAAGCTGCGCTGCTTCAAGGACATCCGCCCCGGGCATCTGCTGCCCAACCCACCGGCGGTGGCGGACTATTCCACCGGTCTGCGCATGGGCGATATCGCCGAACAGATGGCCCGCAATCACGACATCGGACGGGCGGAGCAGGATGCCCTGGCGGTGGCTTCTCACCACAAGGCCCACCAGGCCTGGGAGGCGGGACACCTGCAAGCCGAGGTGATGACCGGCATCGTGCCCCCCTTCCGGGAAGTGATCACCCGGGACAACACCCTGCGACCCGATACCAGCCTGGAACACATGGCACGCCTGCCGCCGGTGTTCGACCGTCGCCACGGCACGGTCACCGCCGCCAATTCCAGCCCGCTCACCGATGGCGCCGTCAGCCTGCTGCTGATGACCGAATCCCGGGCGCGGGCACTGGGTTTCGACCCCCTGGGCTTCATTCGCGGCTGGGCCTTCACCGCCATCGACCCCTTCAACGACGGACTGATGGGTCCGTCCCATGCCACCCCCCTGGCCCTGGACCGGGCCGGCATCCGGCTGCAAGACCTGGCACTGGTGGAGATGCACGAGGCCTTCGCCGCCCAGGTACTCGCCAATCTCAAACAATGGCGGTGCCCGCGCTTTGCCCGGGAGGTCCTGGGACGGGACACCCCCATCGGCGAGGTGGACCCGGATCGCTTCAACGTACTGGGCGGCTCCATCGCCTACGGCCATCCCTTCGCCGCCACGGGGGGACGCATGATCATCCAGACACTGCGCGAACTGCGCCGCCGGGGCGGCGGACTGGCGCTGACCACCGCCTGCGCCGCGGGCGGCCTGGGCGCGGCCCTGATCCTGGAGGTGGACTGATGAATGCCTTTCACATGCAGAAGGATGACCGGAACGTGGCCGTCATCACCGTGGACCTGCCCGATGAGCGCATGAACGTACTCCGGGCGGAGATGGTGGACGAATGCGGCGCCCTGCTGGATACCCTGGCACGGGACAACACCCTGCGGGGCGTCATCATCACCAGCGGCAAGCCGGACAACTTCATCGCCGGGGCCGACATCCGCATGCTGTCCGCCTGCGACAGCGCCGAGGACGCCGCCGCCCTGGCCCGCGCCGGACAGGCCCTGTTCGACCGACTGGAGGGCTTCCCGGTGCCGGTGGTGGCCGCCATCCACGGCCCCTGTCTCGGTGGCGGACTGGAACTGGCCATGGCCTGTCACGGCCGGGTGGCCACAGATCATGACGCCACCCGCCTGGGCCTGCCGGAAGTGCAGCTGGGCCTGCTGCCGGGAAGCGGCGGCACCCAGCGGCTGCCGGCCCTGGTGGGCCTGCCGCAGGCCCTGGACATGATGCTCACCGGGCGCCAACTGCGCCCGCGCCAGGCCCTGCGGCAGGGACTGGTGGATGAACTGGTGCCCCCGCCCCTGCTGATGCAGGCGGCCCGTGCCCGGGTGCAGGCCCTGGCGGACGGGAAACAGACCCGCCGCCGCAGGGCCTGGCACCAGCGCCTGCTGGAAAACAACGCACTGGGGCGACACCTGGTCTACCGGCAGGTCGGCAAGCGGGTACACGCCCGCACCCAGGGCAACTACCCGGCCCCGGAACGCATCATCGACGCCGTGCGCACCGGCCTGGAATCCGGTCGGCGGGCGGGGCTCGCCGCCGAGGCCGGGCATTTCGGGACCCTGGCCATGACGCCCCAGGCGGAGGCGCTGATGTCCCTGTATCTGGCCGGCAATGCCCTGAAAAAGGACCCGGTCACCTCGCCGTCGGCCACCCCTCGTCCGGTGCGGACCGTGGGCGTGCTGGGCGCGGGCCTGATGGGGGCCGGGATTGCCCATGTCACCAGCACCCAGGCCGACAGGAACGTGCGGCTCAAGGACGTGAGCGCCGAACGGCTCAACGAGGCCATGGGCCATGTGCACCGCCAAATCCGGACCCGGCAGCGGCGCCAGGGGCTAAGCGACTTCGAGGTGGGACGCCGGCTGAACCGCATCACCCCCACCCTGGACTACAGCGGCTTTGGTCGTCTGGACATGGTGATCGAGGCGGTGTTCGAGGATCTGGCACTCAAGCACCGCATGCTGGCGGATGTGGAGGCCCATTGTCCGGAGACAGTGATCTTTGCCACCAACACCTCGTCCATCCCCGTCGCGCAGATCGCCGCGCCGGCCCGGCGGCCGGAACGGGTCATCGGCATGCACTACTTCTCGCCGGTGGAACGCATGCCCCTGCTGGAAGTGATCGTCACCGACCGCACCGATCCGGAAGTGATCGCCACCACCGTGGCCCTGGGCCGGGACCAGGGCAAGACGGTGATCGTGGTTCAGGACGGGGCCGGGTTCTACGTCAACCGCATCCTCGCCCCCTACCTGAACGAGGCCTGCCATCTGCTCATGGAGGGCGTGCCCATCGACCATATCGACACCACCCTGGTGCGGTTCGGCTTCCCCATGGGACCCTTCGCCCTGCTGGATCAGGTGGGGCTGGACGTGGGCGGCAAGGTGGGACCCATCCTGCATGAAGCCTTCGGCGAACGCATGCGCCCCTCACCGGTGGGCGAGCGCCTGCTGGCCCAGGGGCGGCGGGGCCGCAAGTCCGGCAAGGGATTCTACCGCCATGATCGCCGTGGGCGCGGCGCCCCCAAGGTGGATGCAGCGGTCTACACCGAACTGGGGGTACAGCCCGGGCAACGCCTGCCGGCCCAGGAAATCATCGACCGCACCGTGCTGCCCATGATCAACGAGGCGGTCCGTTGCCACCAGGAAGGCATCATCCGTCACCGGCGGGACGGAGACATCGGAGCCGTCTTCGGCATCGGATTCCCCCCCTTTCTGGGCGGACCGTTCCATGAACTGGCCCGGCGGGGACCGAAAGCGGTGGCAAAGCGCCTGCGCGAGTTGCAGACCCGTCATGGGGACCGCTTCGAGCCGGCACCCGGGCTGGAAAAGGTGCTGGAGGGGGATGACGGTGTTTCACCGGCACGGCCATACCCTTCAGTGGGATCGGTCCGGTGAAACCGCTGCTGCCGTTTGAAGGCGCATTCGCCGAACGGGAACAGCCTGGCATCCCGTTTGCCTTCGAGGATTATCTGGCCCTAGTGGACTACACCGGGCGGGCCATCTGTCTCACTTGCGGTCCGTGTCCCTATGGGAGTCGAACTGAGGGCCGGCTCGAAAGGGCCGGAATAACCATCGAACCCTACCGGGTCTGTGGTCGCCACGGGAGCCGGACTGAGGGCAGCTCGAAAGGGCTGGAACCACCACCGGACCCTACCGTGACCCGGACAGCGCGCCAATCGGCAACGCTTGGCGTGATGAGGCAGAAGTCAGCAGACGGCATAGTAGCCAAATGCTCACCGTAATGGGTGAGACACGGTGAAGGCCCGAACCTCCGGCAACGAGCGAGACCCGCGTGTCTCAAGGGCCGTAATGCGCCCGACCGGGTGAAACGGCCTTGGCGATTCGTTGGGTAACCAGCGTTGAAGGTCACCATGGTTGTATGGTCCTTTGAACTCCGGAGGAAACGCCCCGCGCGGACCCGCATGCGGGGTGTTGTGGAGGCCGGGGGAGAAAAACCCCCGGCTATCCGATTAAGAATCTATCTCATCAAAGTTGAAGTCATGGAAATCACCGAACTGAGCAAGATCCTCTTTGTATTTTTTTCGTTGTTCATAGGGAATCGTTACGTCTTTGGAAAGATTACTTAAGCACCTAGCCTTAATTCCTTTATATTGTTTAGAGGTTTTGTCGACAAAACCCTCTACAATTCGCAATGCATTACTGGAGCTTCCTTTCTCCAGCTCTAAGTTAGACTGGAGTGCGATTTTTATATCGTTTTTGCTCTTCGGAAAGTCAGATCTCACCTTGCTTAGTTCTTCTTCAGCCTCCGCCAACTCCCCACCCTTGATAAGAGCTTTGACTAATTGAACCCTTCCGGAGAAGAAGCGTTGACCTCCGACATTTGCGGCCTCTCGAGCATATTTCAGTGCAAGATCCGGCCTGCCAAAAGCAAGATGATAAGAAGAAAGCCTAAGTTTATAATGTTCTGGCGTGTCAAGAAGTTCTAATTGACTGATATATTTCTGTGCAGACTCTTGATCATCCTTCTTTATGGCTATCCTAGCGGCCATGTCTATAACTTGATTATTGTTTGGCTGAATTCTTAATGCCTCGTTGATATTTTTCTGCGCCGACTCCAAATCCCCACTCATTAGATGGCAATGAGAGAACTCTCGATACAACGCAAAACCTTTTCTACCATGTTTTTGCGCGTTTGAGTATGCTTCGATGGCCTTGGCCAAGTCTCCCTTTTTTCTTTCAAGAAAACCTTGCAAATAATAAACATTGCGATATTCATCTAACGGATAAAGGCTATCTAAATATTTCTGCGCAGCATCCCATTTTTCTTCCTGAATTAAAGCCTTGATTAAGAACGTCTTCGCTTTCGCACTATCAGGATTGACATTTATAGCTTCCATTCCTATTTCTATAGCTTCCTTATACTTCCGCTGATGATAAGCGTTTTCTAAGAGTTTAATGTAATCTGAATTTAGTTTTATTCCGTTTTTTGTCGCTTTTTCATCACCCAGCGTGAAACCCAATCTAAACAAAACACGAGAAATCTCTAATTTATGTTCATCCTGTGCTGAGTCGATATAATGATTAAGGTTATTTTTTACCACCTTTAGATCTTGATTGGATGGGTAGCCGAAAACCTCATTTACCGCCCCCTTAATTGGATCAGCTATTCTATACAATTGTCCATCTTGAACCCTAACAAGTGAACAATCTATGAGCTCATAGATTCGATCATGGGCTTCAGACCTTTCACACTTATATAGCGATAAAATACACGAAAGCGGCAAAGGCGAATAATTAGACAAGACCTGAAGAACCTGAATATCTTCACCGGTAAGATTATGATCCTGTACGTGTGTTATAAACCTCTTTTGACTAAATTGGGTCAGTTTTCTTTTATCACTCATTAAAGCATCGACAGAATAAATCGATGCCTGCTTTACAGCAAAATACGCTGCTGGTGGGTATCCGTTTATATAATCAGTTAAGTCTCTTATGTTCTCTGGGCTTAACGTAATTGATGAGCGTAGACTCAATTTAGAAAGCAGCTGAGATGATGCTCTACCACTAAGCTGTTCTATAGGTACGCTATCCAATTTAACATCATTATCTCGACTTATTCGCCGGCTAAGGACTAAGCAAATATATGCATCCGGAAGCTGCTCTACACTTTCTATAACTCGATTCATGAAATTGGAAAGACAGCCGTTATCAAGAGTTAACCCTCCTGAGTCCACGAAAATAGGAAGTTCATTTGCAGACATTACCGACTGTATGTTGTTTGTGACACGTATTAGCGCTTCAGTTTCGGAAAGTGAGTTTATCTCTTCTACAATATCTCTAAGCTCTTCTTGGCAAGAGTATGGCTCAATAATATCAGCTAGTTTTGCGCATAGTGAATTCATTGTTTCACCAGCTTCCACCTCAAGCTCAACACACTTATGTAGGGAGAAAAGATCTTTTGTCACATTTCGCACCAAAGATCGCCTACCTATTCCTGGCAGCCCGAATACGGCAAGAGTTTTTGGTGGTTTAGAGCCGTCGATAGGGTTTAACGCCTCTTCTAGTAAGTCACGTTCTTTAGATCTGCCTAAAAACACGGGTCTCTGAAACTCTTCCGCAGCTTCTTCAAGCCTGTGCTTGATATCTCTCGCTATCGCACTTGGTGAACTAACCTTTTTAATCAAGGCTGTTGTTAACCAGCTAGGCAAATCGCCTATCTCAACATCATCATTGAGAATAAACACTATTGAACGCTTGAGCGCTCCTTTCAGCTTTGAATAAAAAGCTTGTTCTAGCTCAAACTTGCACCAATTCGAGTCAAGTGAGTTTCTAGTCGCAAAAAAAACAAAAACAGTCGAAAGGCTGAGTTTCTCTTCAATCGATTTTTGGAACTCAACACCACTATCGAAGCTTCTTTCATCAAAGATACAGTTAAGTCGGTTTAGCTGGTTCGCTACTTCTCGAACGATCTCTTTGTCCAGAGACGAATGTGAAAGAAATGCTTTCATTTAATTATTCCTATATCTTTGATCCAATTACTTTCAATAGTCTGAATAGATTCTTAACGCCGAAGCTCAGCCGCGGGTTTGCCGACCGAAGGGCGGCGGAACCGTCGGCTGGAGCGCCTTGTTAGAGGGCATTTCACGAATCACCATGGGTGATGTGCCCATCTGTGATGCAAGGCTGTCTGGTTTTGCGGACGTAGCGGCAATGGATGAACCGCTTGACGAATCCGTATGGCTTATGTAGGTGACGTAAGAACCGGAATTTGATTTAGTCATTGTGTGAGTCTCCATCCCTCGTAGGTTCTCTGATCTTGGAGCGCGACTTGCTGAGTCCCGTCGGGTGCATTCATTACCATCCGGCCAAGTATTCCCTCGCTGACAAACCCATGTGATCCGCCCGCTTCGCTTTCAATGAGAGCGCGCACCAAACGGTAGGCGTTCTGCTGATTCGCCCCCAAAAGCGCATTTGGGTCGTAACCCTGAGTTAACTCCAATTCATCGTGGATGTCATCATAGATACGCTTAATCAGTGCGTACAGAACGTCATCCGGTTTTTCAATCGACAGCCCGAGGCTGTCTCGCGCTTCGCGCCGATGAATTGTGTAGTCATGGCTTCCGGACTCGCTACACAAAAAAGAGATTGCTGCGTGAATCTTCTCTTCATCTTGCAATTGGTTCCGAATTAGTTTTTTCCCAAGCATCTGAATTTGACTGCGAGCGCGGTAGACGTCGCCTAGCACTAATGGGTGAACCTTGTCGCTTAGCTTAAGAAGGACATTGGTCAGGTCTTCATCACTCTTAATGCTCAACTCATCCTTTGCCAACTCGAGATAGCCTCTAATCGCTTCAACACTTACTGGCACACGGGCATTGAGAGGCGCGCCCTCAATATGCGGGTTCAACGGTGTGTTTACGCTTGGATCGATGGGCCCAAGGGTTGCCTGCTTGGTCATTACGATTCGATTCGCACCTAAGCACATAAGGGTGCCAGTGCTGTGGCACTTTGAGGGGACGATGACTTCAAGATCATCACAAAATTGGCGAATAAGATTAATGATGCTCCATCCGGCAAGGGTGTTTCCGCCTCGTGTATAGAGAAGCAAGCTAATCTTAGGCGTTACTCCAATGATGTCCAAATGGTGAACAAAGAAGTCAATTACCTCTGAATGGATCTCTGTTTCCAATCCCCGGCGATCACCAGTCACGTAGACAAGCAAACGTGACGATCTCATTTTCTCTAAATCTTTGTAGAGCTGTTTCCGATTTGGATACATCGTTTCTCCCCTTTGTACCTAGCACCCGACAACTGGCCGTGCCCTCTAACATATAAGCGTTTATCCGCTGTGCGCAGCATGGCGGATAAACGTCTGTTGGACGAAGCCATGTACCGCACATCTTTATAATGGGGATTGTATTGTTGGCGGCGGGCCAGGCAGGCCATGTGCGGCCCTTTGGCAGGTGTGGATTACCTGTGCGGGTTCCTTCGGCCACTGTGGAGCCATGCTGGGGGATCCTTGGCAAGTGTGTTTTGAATGAACATAGCCTGATTGTTGGCCCGGTTTCAATGTTTTGCCCGCACTCAGGCCCGGCCTTTCCGGAGGCCGTTGTCAGCCTGCTCCGTCACCCGCTATTTTTCAATCACTTAACATCGTCGTGCCTTGAGCGTGGGGCATGGGACAGGACGCGATATTTCGGCAATGACATGCAAACGACCTTTCCGGCATCGGGGACAAGGATACCCGGACGCTTCCTTGCGCGGCGCGGCGGTGGCTGCCGGTGGACGCGCCATCGATAATGCCCTCCTGACCTGATCAAGCTTTTGACGGCGGCACCGATTGGCCAAAAAGCCGTAATGGCGCACCCGCATCAAA
>NZ_JAJMLZ010000016.1 GCF_022227765.1 Ectothiorhodospira shaposhnikovii
AGGCCCCCTCGACAGTCCTCCGCCCTGGCGACCTGTTGGGACAGACGGCTCAGACGGACCACCAGGGCGGCCGTCATGCTGTCCACGAAGATCCGTGCGGCCGGGTCTTCTCGTCCCATCTCCTGCCACAGAAGGGCCAGGCCCTGGATGATCAGCGGGTCGCGGTGATGGCGTGTGTGGATGGGGCCGAAATCCAGAGGGTCACTGGCATCACGCTCCAGGCAGGCGCGTGCAAACACACCGGGAATACCCAAAAACCGCAGGCGGGCCGGGTCGGCAACGCTGCAATAGGTATCCACGTTGGGAGCAACCGCAACAAAGTCCATCGGCTGGGTCTGTCCCGAAAATCGACCGGCCCCGATGTCGCAGACATAGTGGAAAGCAGGACCAACCGACTGGCTCAGCATCAGGTCGCTGACGGCCGGCGTGGAGAATTCGCCGGCATCCTGGGCGCCCTCCATCATGCTGAACCCACGATCCGGCGCCATACGAGATTCCCGCAATGACGGCACCGAACGTTCCCGGGCATAGGCCTGCAGCATGTGTGAGCGCCCGTGTTGCATGACGGATCACCCCTTGTACGTCCCCGCGGTGACCAGCACGAAAGCCAGTCTTATACCCTAGTATTATAGTAGATTATTTGGGGTTGTGAATGACAAAGTCTCTTTTGGAGCGGGACTCGACGGAGTCGATTTCCTGAGATGCTCGTTCGAATATTGCTCCAGCCCCCATGGCACTCACCGGGTCTGCTTGGACTCAGCTCGGGACGGCATCTTAATCACTACTCAAGAGAATGGTATGGGCGACCTCGGAAAGGGTGGGACGTATAACAGGCGCTATCCTGCGGCGCCAGGAGCGAGACGCGGAGAAACGACGCCGCCGCCTGTCAAGTGCCAAGGGAAGCCCCTTCTTAGCAGCGGCGGCAGCCTATGCAGACGAAACCGGCCCGCCAAGGGGTGGCGAGACGGTTTTTCCGGTGGGCGATGGGTTGGGTTGTGGAAAGCGGGCAACGGCGGGGCCAGCAGCCCAGCGGGGCTGCTTTGAAGGACCAGACCGGCTGAACCGGGTGGGTCACCCCATACGGCGCTCGTGCCCCTCAGTCCCTGTCCTCTTCCCGGTCATCATCCTCGGGTTGGACCACTAGTTGCTGGCGTTCGAAGGCCACCGAGAAGGCGGCGATCTCTTCCAGGGTGAGGTGGATCTCGCGTATGCCGATCTCGCCTTCCTCAATGGCCTCGCGGCCCGGGTGGTCGTCCCGGTTGAGCCACTGCCAGGTGATCTGGCCCGGGTAATACACCTGCAATTCGGTCCAGTCCACCTCGGTGGAATCAAGGTCGCCCTCCACACGCTGGGCCACGATGTCGGCGTCGTCCACGCCCAGGCCCAGGGTCTGCGGGTGGGAGACCAAGTGCCAGCGGGCGCCGGAGGCATTGGTGTGAACGGCAAAGGCCACCTGATAGCGTCCGCCATCCTCCAGTGACTTGCTGTCCAGCGGGTTGGGGGCTTCCAGGGTGCGGGTCAAGCGAATGCGCCAGGCGCCCTCCTCATACCCGCCCGCAGCGGCGATGGCGCCTCGGCTCCCGGTGGGCTGTCTCAGGAAGCGCTGGGGCAGGACATCGCCCTCCTGCCAGTCGTGATTCGGGTCGAAGGGGACGGCGATCTCTTCGGACAGGTAGTACCAGTCATCCTGTGCGTAGTCACGGTCCATGAGGCGTTGTCGGTCCATGGCCTTGAAGCCGGTGATGCCGGGGTTGAACATCCAGGCGGGACGCTCCGCCTTGTCGTCCCAGTTGTCGGTGAAGGGCCCCTGGCCCTCGCTGTTCAGGCGATAGTGCAGCACGTAGTTGTTGTCCGCATGCCCCACCGGGTGGCTGCGATGGGCGCGCCATTGCCACAGGTCCAGGAAGTATCCCTGTTCGCGCAGGGCCTGTATCTCTTCATCGGACTTGAGCTTGTCCCAGGAGACTTCAGCATCAACTGCGTTGCGACTGCCGGGCAGGTACTTGCGCACATCGGAGCGGCCCATTTCCTCGCCCAGGACGGGATGCGCGCGCACTGCCTCGCCATCCGCGGCATTGGTGAGCGTGCGCATACCTTCATGGACGGTCATGTAGGCGCCATGCTCGCCAAAGTGGGGCACCGATCCGTCGTCCAGCATCATGGAGATCCGGTCCTCGTACAGCCCGTGGGGATCCGGCCCTGGAGATCCGCGCCCGTAACGGACCCATTCACCGTCCTCGAAAATCCAGTACTGGTGATACCAGCTGGGATTGTCGGTCTCGAATTCATAACGGATCTGGATGTGCTCGTCGTTGTAGACCGCGCCCACCCGCAGGGTCCGCAGACGCTCATCCTGGGCGGGTATGTACACGTTGCGGGCTTCGTCGACGAACTCCGGCTCGGCGGCCAGGGCCGACCCCGTCACGGTCATCGCCAGGGCAGTGAGTACCGTGCCCGGCAGGTGAAGCGGCTGGTGTTTCATGGGATCTCCTTGATCAAAGGCAATGTCCACCGATGCCCTGACCCTATTCGATGGCTTTGCAGGAAATCAAGCATGACCATGGCACGCATCCTCACCGGGCATCGGGTGAGCCGGATTTCCGGGCATGGAGATGCCCGCTACAGGGTGATGACGATGCCGCCAGCGGCCAGGATGATCACCACTGCCCAGGCGGGCAATTTCCAGACGCTGAGCAAGAGAAAGCCTGTGAGCGCCAGGGCAAACTCGTGGGGACCCAGGATGGCGCTGGTGAAGACCGGGTGATAAAGGGCAGCCCCCAGGATGCCGACGACAGCAGCATTGGCACCGCGCATCAGTGCCTGTGCGCCCACCCAGCGGCGGAATCGGTTCCAGTGGGGGAGCACCGCCACCAGCAGGAGCAGTCCGGGCAGGAAAATCATGACCAGAGCCAGAGCGGCGCCGAGCAGACTGCCACCCAGAGGGCCCATCACGGCGCCCAGATAGGCGGCAAAGGTGAAGAGTGGCCCGGGCACGGCCTGCGCGGCGCCATAACCGGCGAGGAAGTCATCGGGAGTCACCCAGCCGGACTGCACCACTTCGGCTTCCAGCAACGGCAGCAACACGTGTCCGCCGCCAAACACCAGGGCCCCGGCCCGATAGAAGGCATCCATGACTGCCAGAGTGGCCGAGGGGCTGGCCCAGGCCAGCAGGGGCAGACCTACCAGCAACAACACGAAGGCCAGTGCCGCCAGGTGACCGACACGCGCCGAGACGGGCAGCGAAAGGGTGTGCGCTTGGGTTGCGTCCTGGGTGCGGCATAGCACCATGCCGGCCAGGGCGCCGATCATGATGGCGGCCACCTGACCCAGCGGGCCGCTGACCAGCACCACGGTGAACACTGCGGCAAGCGCGATGCCGGCGCGCCGCGAATCGGGGCAGAGACTGCGTGCCATGCCCCATACGGCATGGGCCACGATGGCCACCGCCGTCACCTTGAGGCCGTGGATGATGCCCTGGCTGACGGGGCCCTCGAGCACGGCGGTGCCCAGAGCGAACAGCACCAGAACGATGGCCGAGGGGAGGGTGAAGGCTGTCCAGGCTGCCGCCGCGCCCCACGCGCCACCGCGCATCAGTCCCAGCGCGAAGCCCACCTGGCTGCTGGCCGGCCCCGGCAGGAACTGGCACAGCGCGACCAGATCGGCGTAGGCCTGTTCCGAGAGCCAGCGACGCCGCTCCACAAACTCAGTGCGGAAGTAGCTCAGGTGGGCGATGGGCCCACCAAAGGAAGTCAATCCCAGCAGCAGAAAGGCGCCGAAGACTTCTCTTACGCGCCCTGAAGGATGTGGCGTGTGGCTCATCGATCAGGCCCCTTGCCAAACCGTGGTGGTCCTTGCACTTCCGATCATGAGGTGAAACTGTGGATTGAAGACTTTACCACTCACCCACTCATCTGGTCGAAGGCTTCCAGAGCCTGGGCACCATAGACATAGGACGGGCCGCCGCCCATGTAGATGGACAGGCCGATGGTTTCCATGACCTCCTCACGGGTGGCGCCGTACTTGATGGCTGCCTTGGTATGGAAGGCAATGCAGCCCTCGCAGCGCAGGGCGATGCCGATGGCCAGGGCCATGAGTTCTTTATGCTTGGCGGACACCGCTCCCTCATGACACGCGGCCTTGTCCATGGCAGCAAAGGCTTTGGCGACCTCCGGAATGCCACTGCCTACTTCCTGCATGAGTCCACCCAGTTGCTTCACAGTCTGATTCCAGTCTTTGTGCATATTCGTCTCCTACGTGTTTTGATTGATGGATATCAAGGCCTAATATCTAATGATCGTTAGAGTGTGCTACAGATAATTTGAGTACCGCTGAGTGACCAGCGTGTCTGACAGAGCCCATTGGGATGAGGTTTATGCCACCCGTGCGAGTGATTCGCTCAGCTGGTATCAGCAGGGCGGGGGGGTGTCGCTGGATTGGATCAGGCAACTGAACCTGCCGTCCTCCGCCGGCATCATTGATGTGGGGGGCGGGACTTCCCGCCTGGTGGATGAATTGCTGGCAGCGGGGTATGACGATCTCACGGTGCTGGACCTGTCGCGTCAGGCCCTTGAGGCCTCTCGATCTCTCCTGGGGGATGCCGGCGGCAAGGTGTCCTGGCTAGCGCAGGACATTACCGAGGTGGATTTGCCCGCAGCGCGTTTCGACCTCTGGCATGACCGCGCCGTGTTTCATTTCCTTACCGAACCGTTGCAGAGGACCTGCGACTGGTGCGATATGCCAGTGAGCAGCACACCACACCTGCTGGTGCCGTGCAGCTCTTCAATTTCTGCCTGTTTGAGTCGCCGCGGCAACCGTGACCGGAGGGGCCGGCGGGACGCGCCCGATCCCTTTGTCATTGAAATTCAATTCAGAGAAGCTTCTTCAAGGGGCTGGGGGGGCTCTCCGTGTCCCGCGCCCCATCACGGCCGTCTCAGTATGGGATGAGTGTCCGCAGCCTGGGCCTTTGCAGCCATTATTACCGGATGGCTGGGTGACCGTTTTGGGCCGAGACCCGACACCAACCTCCCTTCGAGCGCAAGCTCAACACCCGCTTACAATTCGTTATTCTCGTGACGGATCTCGCAGCCCTCCCGGCCCAGACACAGTTCGTGCGGACTGAAGCCGTCATTTTCCAGGATGACCTGAGCGAGGCGCGTCAGCACTGAACCTGTTTAGACACTTATGAGCAGGTTTGGGTAGGTATGATGGAACACCGACGCGTCGAATTCGTTGTTCAATAACACGATCTGGACTGAAGTTCGGCGGCCTCTACGCGAACACCGGCGTCTGCCGGTGCTTCGCGTTTGGCTTTGCATTGCCCTGGCATCGGGAGATAACCGCCATGAATAGCAACGTCGTCATAACTCGCCGCAATGTCTTCCAGCGGCTGGGGGATTCGATCAAGGGGATCCTCGTCGGACTCCTGCTGATCGCCATCTCTTTCCCCGTTCTCTTCCTCAACGAGGGCCGCGCGGTGAAGACCGCCAAGTCGCTGCAGGAAGGGGCGGCGGCCGTGGTGTCGGTGAGCGCGGACATCGTGGATCCTGCCCACGAGGGCGCGCTCGTGCATGTGATCGCGACCGTGGAGGTGGACGAGGCTCTGACGGACGATATTTTCGGGATCATGGCGCACTCCGCAACCGGCCTCAAGCGCACGGTGGAGATGTTTCAGTGGCGCGAAGACAGCACCACGCAGACGCGCACGTCCGTGGGCGGCACCGAGGAGCGGGTGACCACCTATTCCTACCGGCAGGAATGGTCGTCGAACCTGATCCGGTCATCGAGCTTCAACGATCCGAGCCACCGGAACCCGACGGAGATGCCGTATCCCGAGATGACCCTGCACCCTTCGACGGCGGGTTTCGGCGCGTTTCAGCTGACGAGTGCGCACCTGACTCGCTTCACGAGCTTCCAGCCAATCCATTTGACCGACGAGCACCTCGACGCGTTGCCCGCAAGCGCGGGGGCGGGATTTAGAATCCACAACGGCGCTCTCTTTCGCGGTGCCGACCCCGCGAGTCCCGCGGTCGGCGATGTACGCATCACTTTTTCGCAGGCGCCCGCCGGCGCCGCCACCGTGGTCGGGCGCCAGACCGGAGACAGCTTTACCGCATACCCGACCCAGGCCGGACGGCCGCTCCTTTTCGTCCGTAGCGGCGTTGCCGCCGCCGACGAGGTCTTCAGTGACGCGATGGCCGCGAACACGTTCCTGACCTGGATTCTTCGGTTCGTCGGCGGGCTCCTGATGTTCCTTGGCCTCACGATGGTGCTCAAGCCGCTCTCGGTGCTGGCGAGCGTGTTGCCCATGGCCGGCAGAATCGTGGCCACGGGCACCGGGATTGTCGCCTTCATCATCTCCGCCTCCGTCTCTCTGGTGGTCATCGCCATCGCCTGGATCGTCTATCGACCGCTCTTCGGCATTGGCCTCCTGGTCTTGGCGGGTGGCATCGCCTTGGGGCTCAAGACAGTGTGGAAGAAGGCACCCGGGGCCGCGGTGCCGAGTCCCGCACCTGCCTCCGGCGGTACGGAGCCGCCGCCACCGCTCTGAGGACGAAAGAGATCCAGGTATGTCGCCATGAGGGCTGGAATCAGCGCGATCTGTATTACCTGGCCCGGGTCGCTGGGCGGTGCCTGATTGTTCTATGGCTCAGCATCAGTTCGACAAGAAATGACCGGATATGGTTACCCAATTCATGGTTTTGTGAATTGGCTCAATAATAGTCCTGGTTGGTTGATATACATATCTCTTGGGTTCTGTTGACTGTTGGCGCGTAAAGTCACCTGGTTTGTTCGCGTCGTGGTTGCTTGGGTTCTTTATGTTCTGTGCTGAAGATTTTCTGTGACCCTGTTTTGCACGGGGTACAGGTTTTTGTGCCCGGGTTTTTCCATTGAGCGAGATATGTGGGGAACGATAGTGACTACTTTTGCGCCATCCTTGCAGGTTGGGCAAGCTCAAGTACGGCAGTTTGGGCTGACTTCAGTCAGCTATGATGAGGTATATGCCGTACAGTATGAAAAGTATTATCTTTCTCCTTGGCCAGACAAACATGCCGTCAATCGCCGTATTCTTGAGAGTTTGATAAAGCGCCAAGCATATGTTGGTGGCATCTGGCTTGATTGCTGTTGCGGACAAGCCTGGCATTTCTCTCAGTTCCCGAGTGGGTTGCGCCAGTTTGGAGTTGATCTCAGTTCAGCCCAGTTATCAAGAGCCCGTGTTCGCAATCCAGACGCTTGTTTCGTTCAGGGAAATATTGCCTCCCTGCCTCTGCCCGAGGGCAGTTGTGCACTCGTCACCAGTTTTTGGGCAGGTTATTGCTATCTTGCCGACCCCGAGCGAATCCGTGGCGCTATGGTGAACCTGTGCCGGGCTATTCAGCCCGGCGGGGATTTGTATATCGAAATTTTATTACCGGGGGATGTGGCAACCTTCAATGAATCTGATTTTGCAAATCGCTCCGGATTCCGCGTCGTTCCGGTCACTACGGACTACAGGCGCTGGGAGTTTCATGATGTCGGCGGAGTACATCGCATGTACAGCCCGCCTTTATCGTTGTTTCTGGATGTTGCAGAGGCCTTTTTCGACACA
>NZ_JAJMLZ010000017.1 GCF_022227765.1 Ectothiorhodospira shaposhnikovii
GCACCCGCAATTCCTCCCGCGATTGAAATCGCGGGTTTCCTTGCGGAGATTCTATGAACTTAACAACGCGAGGACGACTCGCCTGAACGGGTTCAGAAACGAGAATACTTTGCTCTTCTGTGTAGACGACGCAAGAAAAATGGGCTGGACCACCATCTACGTCTTTCAAACCAAGTTCCGTGACCCACTGCCTCCCTGTCACATTAGGGTCAGAATGCTTCAGCACCCAAGAATACAAGCGAAAGTTATCTGCAATCGCTCGATCAGTCCGCAACCAAACTCGCGGGTTTCCTCCAATGCGTTCGCCCGGTGTCGTCACCTCTCGAATAACAACCCGCTCATCTAACTTCTCCGAAAGCCACCCTGATATTCCACGCAGCACTTGGAGGGCCGGATTGTCACCGACAATCTCAATTTCGTTCGCATAGACAAGCACTATTGATTACTCCTGTAAGCAGTACGCTATTTCATTTCTTGTCTCAACTTCGCTCGGACAGAGCACCGTGCGAATCCTGACGCCCAACGCTGAAATAGCCCGCAAAGCCTGGAGGGGCGAAGCCCCGGAAGGGTTTGTCGGGTTGATTTCCTCGTTAGACCTCCCGGATTCACAGACTATGCATTAAATCCGCTCTTCCCGTAACTTAGCGTACTCTTTCAATCCTAGGTGAACTTTGAATCGTGTCGCTGCATTATCCCACCCTGCCTGAGGATCCGTATATTGAAAGGCCCACGAAGATCCTCCGTAACCGCTTCGACGTGAATAGCCAATAACAGAGAAGCGGTATAGCAATGCTAATGCATCGTCTGCGCCAACCGGATTATCTTTGGTGCGGCGTCCTTCGTATTCTCTGCGAAAATCCTCACGATCGAACGTGATAGTATTCATTGCCGAACAGGCTTGAAGCGCCTGCTCCCATTTCGGCCAATGAGGAAGTATCTCATCATCCAACTCTTCTTTCAGATATGATGAATACTGCTCACGCGCGTTTATGATGTCGGAGTTCGACAACACCAGAATTTCGTCTGGCCGCATTCTTGATTCTGAAAGCGATGCATTCAGAAAACTGATTACGTCACGGGGACGGAGAAAGGTTCGAGCAAGAATATGATTCCATTTCGTTTGGGAGCCCCGCATTAACGACGGCTCAACTATGCTTTCCCAGTGTATACTCGGAGCCAACTTGACTTTAAGTCGCTCATTAACTAACGCAAGGAGCGATTCATTCGTCCATTCCAAACGAAGAGTGAGAGTTTGTCCAATTTTATTTTTGTCAGAAAATTCCAAGTCATCCCATAAGTCTGTCCGCAAGTAAACTACCGGGATCATGGGTGCATTGACCTTCGCACACTCACGCCGGACATCTCTGGCAGCAATTATTAAGCCAATGAGCATTTTCTCCCGAGTGTGGTCACTTGCGGAGAGACCTTGATCTAATTCATCAAAATGAAGGACGTATGGGCCTAGAGATTCATTGGCAACGATTGCATAACAACTTTCCATGATAGATGTGGTCAGCGCATTTAACTCTGATCCTAACTGAAGATCCCCAGGGCCCCGCTCTAATTCTACTCCACCGATTGAATTTCCGAGTATCGTTGGCTGAAGACTAAATTTACTTATGCGAAGACGCTTCGGCCTAAGCACATCTGAAAGCGAAGGATTTATACCTCCGTAGTTGTCTTTAAAGAAACTTGTTAGGGCTTCTACTTTGTCATGCTGAGGGCGCTCAGAATCCTCCAGTACCATTGATGCAAATTCTAGAGCAATAAGGTAACGCCAAGATGAAACGTACGCCTCAACCTCAGAGCCCCCCCGATCAATGCGTTGAGCATGAATTGCCCACGGATATCCTCTCAGATTGAGAGGCCTTGACCGCGACTCGGACATGCCCTCAGTGAAATGCCTCACGATGGCTGTCTTTCCAGCACCCTTACGGCCGAGAACCAAGAACGCTTGCTTTCTTTCAATTTGCGCTACTGCGTCAGTCGCCAGAAAGTAGTCAAGTACAGCGTCGTCTTCAGCCGCAACGTCACCAAAAGACGTCAGGTTCCTCAAACTTGTTGTCATTAGTTCTCCCTTTAGGGATTACACGTCTTTTTGATCTAACGCCGCAAACAGCGGCGAGCGTTAGCGAGTCCGGCGGCGCTAGCCGCGAACTGCTTTGCCTGGTTATGTGCCCGGCTTAAAATATGTAGCATGTGGGTGTAGATGACCTGAGTGATGAGTCGGTGAGTAGATCCACGTTTCAGCATCTGCAGCAATGAGCGCATATAGTTGCATACCCAAAGTCTGATTTGGTTTGAAGTCTGGAAACCGCTCACCAAACTGGCGATGAAAATTACTGGAAGGACCAAGTTTCGTCAGTACTTTAGAAATAATTTGTTGGGAGTCAACATAGGGACGGCTTGTAGCGCGAGCAGTATCAAGTTCTGCAATCATCTTTTCTTCCACAATCTCATGTAAGTCCGGTGCGGTGTCCCGGTAGTGGAAGTACTCATTCCAATATGTCTCCAGTTTCTCCGGTCGAAGGTCTGGGCCGATGCTGCTGCGCTGCTCAATATCTGTAATCATGCGAAACTCCCAATGGACACATAACGCCATTGGTAAGCCGCCAATTCGTAGCGTCAGCGAAGAATCGGTCGGCTTGACTTATTGGTTAGCGAGCTCGCCCCCCTGGGCCACAAAAAACGCCTTTACGTTGATTTCGTGCTCCCCGCGTTGGACGAACCGAAAAGCAAAGACGAAGGCACAAAAGGCCCAAAAATTATCCACTTGGAAATAATTCGACAGCCACCACGCATAAAGTGCCCATACGATAAACGCCTCAAATCCAGCTGCAAGCGCCAACCAAGGCTTCTGCATAGCCGTACTCGCATGGTGCAGAAGCGCCAAAATAACAGCCAATATACCAATAGCGCTAGCGACAATGGTTGACCCAAATGACCATATATTCCATATCAGGGCCACCAAAAGCAGCAGACCAATGGCCTCAATACTTTGGTAGACCGGATAGCGAAAAGTTTTTTGTGCCATGCGATATCGAGTCCGCCGTGGCGTCTCAGCCTTAAAATTATCATATTCTTGCTGCGTGGCCATAGGCACTCCTTCGTCTCGCTAACGCCGCGCTCTGCGGCAAATTGGGAGCGCAGCGGAAAATTTGTCCGACAGCAGCGCCTTGTTAAGCGATTACTTACCGTCATCCCATGAATTCAAAAAATCTGCCAACACATCTCCGTGACACGAATCTGGCTTACAGAAACACCCCAAACGCTTCCCAGCAAGCTTGTATACCTCTTTTTTCTCCTTATTTGAGAATTTCTCAAAATCAAAATCGTACTTGTACTTTCTAATGACCTCTTCTCTATCTTCACCGTCTTCATACATTGAATAAGGGTTGCCCCAATACGATCCCCGCCCAATGTACTCGTACTCGGGCGTACTTTTTAGACCCTTATATTCTGGCTCACGTTTAATATTGATTACTCGAGTGATAGAAATATCTATGAGTCGAAGAGGAACAGAGTTTTCTTTGAGTAGCTCAACCTCTTCTAGAAACTCTTCACCGTCGTCGAAAACAATAGCGTGGGTCACGTCGTTAACACTCCAATTCTCAGATCGCTGAGTCGAATTAATTTTCTGACTCTCATCAGAAATCCGCTGAATAAAACCATTCTCATCCGATGGATAAACCAGCTCAACCGCATCTGAGGCAGAGAGTATTTTTTCAATTTTTCTATGAAACTTTTGGTAACAGTTGAAAAGTTTCGGATAAAGAACAAGGATTTTTTTCATCAGTATAAATGTTTAACTTTAAGGTCTAGGTTAGAATATTCGTTTAAATACTCCACAACTAGCCGCCTGTGACAAAAATGCGGTTCGTGTTCGGAGCACAGCAAACACCCATGGTCTAACACCGCAGGACTGATTGATTTCTCAACATTTCTTTGCGCCATGAGATTAAGGAACTTGTCCTCATAAAGCTGCCACGACATGTCACCTTTCTTGTATGCATTGAGGATATCTTTAGTTGGCGCAAGCTCTGGCAGATGCACATAATCCGATCCGCAAAGCTCTTTGAGGAAGAATTTTAGATCATCTCTCTTTGCAAACCCAGACAACTGAGAGACATTATTAAGACGAACATCAATCAAGGTTTTGACTTCGGCCGCCTTGATAAATTTGAAGAACTTCTCCGCGTTCTTCTGCGTAAATCCGATAGTATAAATCTTCATGCCATTTCCTATCAAAATATGGTTGCAACAAGCTTAAAACAGTTTCCTTGATATTCCTCGCCCAAACTCACGCAAAGAATACCTTTAGGAACCTCGTTATTCTGGATGATTC
Source organism: Ectothiorhodospira shaposhnikovii (assembly GCF_022227765.1). GTDB lineage: Bacteria > Pseudomonadota > Gammaproteobacteria > Ectothiorhodospirales > Ectothiorhodospiraceae > Ectothiorhodospira. The sequence goes on from NZ_JAJMLZ010000017.1 coordinate 4,346, forward strand.
TATCGAAGTTGGGATCAGTTACAGCGAGATCGTAGTTATTTCCGCGATAGGAGAATGATGCTCTTCGTCTATCGAACTGATTTTTATATAAATGCAAGCTCTCAACGGCGATAAGATACAAAGATTGCTCAATAGCAATATACCCTGAGACGATACTTGCGTGAGAAACCCTATCTATTCCACCCCAAATATCGTTAGGGGTATCTAGGTAGTTATCCAGTTCTCCGACTGAGATCCCAAAATTCTGCCGCCATACAGAACCATCTATGACATAGTTTTCGGGCTGGTGTGATAAAGGGGCATGAGTCGAGAAGCTCATAATAACTTTCTGCAAAGGCTTTACATTGAATTGTCCGTATGGATTTTTGCACAGTGCTTGCGCGTGGCTCAGCTCCCCGCCGTCTGTATTTGAGACTGGCCGCACCCACTGGCCATTGGCAATGCATTTACCAGCGACACAATGCTGATGATGCTTCACCGAGTTGGCCAAAATCACTACTTCAATGTTTTTCACAACTCCCTCCAATCTGGGCTACATCGGTAGCGCTTAACATATAAGCGTTTATCCGCTGTGCGCAGCATGGCGGATAAACGTCTGTTGGACGAAGCCATGTACCGCACATCTTTATAATGGGGATTGTATTTTTGGCGGTGGGCCAGGCGGGCCATGAGCGGCCCTTTGGCAGGTGTGGATTACCTGTGCGGGTTCCTTCAGCCACTGTGGAGCCATGCTGGGGGGTCCTTGGCAAGTGTGTTTTGAATGAACATAGCCTGATTGTTGGCCCTGTTTCAATGTTTTGCCCGCACTCAGGCCCGGCCTTTCCGGAGGCCGTTGTCAGCCTGCTCCGTCACCCGCTATTTTTCAATCACTTAACATCGTCGCGCCTTGAGCGTGGGATATGGGACAGGACGCGATATTTCGGCAATGACATGCAAACGACCTTTCCGGCATCGGGGACAAGGATACTCGGACGTTTCCTTGCGCGGCGCGGCGGTGGCTGCCGGTGGGCGCGCCATCGATAATGCCCTCC
>NZ_JAJMLZ010000018.1 GCF_022227765.1 Ectothiorhodospira shaposhnikovii
GGTGAAGTTATTTAACAATTCGGGAAAACATCTAGGCGAGAGTAAATGTAGTTTAGTTCTCTCAAATGTCATGTCGCATGAGCAACTGCGCCATTAATCTCAGACTTTTTGGGGTTATATGGTCAAGCGGTTAAGCGCACACGGTGGATGCCTAGGCGGTAGGAGGCGAAGAAGGACGTGGTAGTCTGCGATAAGCCTCGGGGAGCTGACAAACAAGCGTTGATCCGGGGATTTCCGAATGGGGAAACCCACCTCTTTTGAGGTATCTGCATCTGAATACATAGGGTGCAGAGGCGATACTCGGGGAACTGAAACATCTAAGTACCCGAAGGAAAAGAAATCAACCGAGATTCCGTCAGTAGTGGCGAGCGAAAGCGGAACAGCCCAAAAGTTGGCTTGATTTTAGTGGAACGGTCTGGAAAGTCCGGCGATACAGGGTGATAGCCCCGTACACGAAAAGATCTTGTCGATGAAAAGTGAGTAGGGCGGGACACGTGAAATCCTGTCTGAACATGGGGGGACCATCCTCCAAGGCTAAATACTCCCTACCGACCGATAGTGAACCAGTACCGTGAGGGAAAGGCGAAAAGAACCCCGGAGAGGGGAGTGAAATAGAACCTGAAACCGTGTGCGTACAAGCAGTGGGAGCCCTTTATGGGTGACTGCGTACCTTTTGTATAATGGGTCAGCGACTTAACGTGAGTGGCAAGGTTAACCGTATAGGGGAGCCGTAGGGAAACCGAGTCTTAATAGGGCGCCATAGTCGCTTGCGTTAGACCCGAAACCGGGCGATCTATCCATGGCCAGGATGAAGGTGGGGTAATTCCTACTGGAGGTCCGAACCCACTAATGTTGAAAAATTAGGGGATGAGCTGTGGATAGGAGTGAAAGGCTAATCAAGCCCGGAGATAGCTGGTTCTCCTCGAAAGCTATTTAGGTAGCGCCTCATGTCTCACTCCTGGGGGTAGAGCACTGTTATGGCTAGGGGGTCATCCCGACTTACCAAACCATTGCAAACTCCGAATACCAGGAAGTGCAATCATGGGAGACACACGGCGGGAGCTAACTTCCGTCGTGGAGAGGGAAACAACCCAGACCGCCAGCTAAGGTCCCCAAATCATGGCTCAGTGGGAAACGATGTGGGAAGGCAGAAACAGCCAGGAGGTTGGCTTAGAAGCAGCCATCCTTTAAAGAAAGCGTAATAGCTCACTGGTCGAGTCGGCCCGCGCGGAAGATTCAACGGGGCTTAAGCCATGTACCGAAGCTGCGGACGCCACGTAAGTGGCGTGGTAGAGGAGCGTTCCGTAGGCCTGCGAAGGTGTGCTGTAAGGCATGCTGGAGGTATCGGAAGTGCGAATGCTGACATGAGTAACGATAAGATGGGTGAAAACCCCATCCGCCGAAAGCCCAAGGTTTCCTGCGCAACGTCAATCGGCGCAGGGTTAGTCGGCCCCTAAGGCGAGGCAGAAATGCGTAGTCGATGGGAAACAGGTTAATATTCCTGTACCGCACCATGTTGCGATGGGGGGACGGAGAAAGCTAGATCAGCCGGCAGTTGGTGTCCGGTTTAAGCGTGTAGGGAGTGCTTCCAGGCAAATCCGGAGGCACAATCCTGAGGCGTGATGACGAGCTCCCACGTGGAGCGAAGTGATTGATGCTCAGCTTCCAAGAAAAGCCTCTAAGCTTCAGACACGGTGTGACCGTACCCGAAACCGACACAGGTGGGCAGGGTGAGAATCCCAAGGCGCTTGAGAGAACCCAGGTGAAGGAACTAGGCAAAATGGTACCGTAACTTCGGGAGAAGGTACGCCTCTGGCGGTGAAGGGCCTTGCGCCCGTAGCTGCTGGGGGCCGCAGAGACCAGGCCGCTGCGACTGTTTATTAAAAACACAGCACTCTGCAAACACGAAAGTGGACGTATAGGGTGTGACGCCTGCCCGGTGCCGGAAGGTTAATTGATGGGGTCAGCCGCAAGGCGAAGCTCTTGATCGAAGCCCCGGTAAACGGCGGCCGTAACTATAACGGTCCTAAGGTAGCGAAATTCCTTGTCGGGTAAGTTCCGACCTGCACGAATGGCGTAACGATGGCGGCACTGTCTCCACCTGGGACTCAGTGAAATTGAAATCGCTGTGAAGATGCAGTGTACCCGCGGCTAGACGGAAAGACCCCGTGAACCTTTACTACAGCTTCACACTGAACTTTGAACCTGCTTGTGTAGGATAGGTGGGAGGCATTGAAACCGGAACGCCAGTTTCGGTGGAGCCGACCTTGAAATACCACCCTGGCATGTTTGGAGTTCTAACCTCGTCCTGTGATCCAGGACAGGGACCGTGTGTGGTGGGTAGTTTGACTGGGGCGGTCTCCTCCCAAAGAGTAACGGAGGAGCGCGAAGGTACCCTCAGCGCGGTCGGAAATCGCGCACTGAGTGCAAAGGCACAAGGGTGCTTGACTGCGAGACAGACACGTCGAGCAGGTGCGAAAGCAGGTCTTAGTGATCCGGTGGTTCTGAATGGAAGGGCCATCGCTCAACGGATAAAAGGTACTCCGGGGATAACAGGCTGATACCGCCCAAGAGTCCATATCGACGGCGGTGTTTGGCACCTCGATGTCGGCTCATCACATCCTGGGGCTGAAGCAGGTCCCAAGGGTATGGCTGTTCGCCATTTAAAGTGGTACGCGAGCTGGGTTTAGAACGTCGTGAGACAGTTCGGTCCCTATCTGCCGTGGGCGTCGGAGATTTGAGAGGGTCTGCTCCTAGTACGAGAGGACCGGAGTGGACGTACCTCTGGTGTTCCGGTTGTCACGCCAGTGGCATTGCCGGGTAGCTACGTACGGACGGGATAACCGCTGAAAGCATCTAAGCGGGAAGCCTTCCTCAAGATGAGATCTCCCTGGGCACTTGATGCCCCTCAAGGGTCGTCGAAGACTACGACGTTGATAGGCGGGATGTGGAAGCGCAGTAATGTGTGAAGCTAACCCGTACTAATTGCCCGTGAGGCTTGACCATATAACACCCAAGCAGTTTGAGGTGTGTAGTTGCAACGACATGACATGCCTGATGTTTTCCCGATTTTGCCGATGTTGAGTTGATCAGCATCGGCGTCAGTTTTGCCTGGCGGCCATGGCGAACCGGAACCACCCGATCCCATCTCGAACTCGGAAGTGAAACGGTTCAGCGCCGATGATAGTGTGGGGCCTCCCCATGTGAAAGTAGGTCACTGCCAGGCACCTATTCCAAAACCCCGATCGGGAAACCGGTCGGGGTTTTTTCTTGCC
>NZ_JAJMLZ010000019.1 GCF_022227765.1 Ectothiorhodospira shaposhnikovii
AACGTGACCGGTGATTCCGTTTGAACGTGACCGATTTCGGGGTTCTGCCCGGAATCTGCGGTCACGTTCCCGGAACGGCGGTCACGATCCCCGGAATCTCATTCAACTCGCTGGAATTCTTTCACTTTTCCCGGCATAACCGCGCTTTTTTTCAGCCCAAGGGGTGTGCGGTGCCGGCAGCGAGGATTCCAATGAAGAAAATCACCGAGGTATTGCGTCTGAAGTACGCCGGCGGGCTCAGCCACGCCCAGATCGGTCAGGCCTGTGGGATCTCCAAGGGGGCCGTCAGCAAGTACGTCAGCCTGGCGGCGGCGCACGGGCTCACTTGGCCCCTGCCCGTGGACCTGGACGAGGCCCGACTGGAGGGCCTGCTGTTCCCGCCCGCGGCCAAGCCCACGGCCTTTGCCGAGCCCGACCACTTCAGCCTCCATCAGGCGCTCAAGCGCAAGGGCGTCACGTTGCAGTTGCTGTGGAGCGAGTATGTCGCCGTACACGGCGAGCGGGCCTACCGTTACAGCCAGTTCTGCCATCGCTACCACCAGTGGCGGCTGGCGCAGAAGCGCAGCATGCGCCAGCATCACCGTGCGGGCGAGAAGCTGTTCATCGATTACGCCGGACCCACGGTCGAGGTAATCGACCGCGCCACCGGCGAGGTGCGCCAGGCACAGGTCTTCGTGGCGGTGCTCGGGGCCTCAAGCTACACCTACGCCGAGGCCACCTGGAGCCAGTCGCTGCCGGACTGGATCGCCGCGCACCAGCGCGCGCTACGCTTCTTCGGCGGGGCGCCGCAACTCCTCGTCCCGGATAACCTGCGCGCCGCGGTCACCCAGGCTTGCCGTTACGAGCCTGGGATCAACGCCACCTACGCGGAGATGGCCGCGCACTACGGCACCGCGGTGCTGCCGGCACGGCCGTACAAGCCCAAGGACAAGGCGAAGGCCGAGGTCGGTGTGCAGGTGGTCGAGCGCTGGATCCTGGCGCGTCTGCGCCATCACACCTTCTTCGCCCTGGCCGAGGTGAACCGTGCCATCGCCGCATTGCTGCCGGCGCTCAACGAGCGGCGCTTCCAGCGGCGCACCGAGAGCCGCAAGGATCTGTTCGAGCAGCTCGACCGTCCCGCCCTCAAGCCCTTGCCGCAGGCCGAGTACGTCTACGCCGAGTGGCGCAAGGCCAAGCCCGGGATCGACTACCATGTCGAGGTCGATCGGCGCTTCTACAGCGTGCCCCACGCCCTGGTGGGCCAGGTACTCGATCTGCGCCTGACCGCCACCACGATCGAGATCCTGCACAAGGGCCAGAGGGTCGCCACGCACCCCCGTACCGGCCAGGGCCGCTTCTCCACCTGCACCGAACACATGCCCAAGTTGCATCAGGCGCACCGCGACTGGTCACCCGGCCGGTTCCTGCGCTGGGCCCAGGATATCGGGCCGTGCACCGCTGAGGTGATCACCCGCCAACTCGAAGGCCGACCTCATCCCGAACACGGCTACCGCGCCTGCCTGGGGTTACTGAACCTCGGCCGCCGGTACAGCCGTCCACGGCTCGAGAAGGCCTGCCAGCGCGCTCTGGCGGTGCGCACCGTGAGCTACCAGAGCATCGCCTCGATCCTCAAGAACGGTCTCGACCAGCAGCCGCTCGACACGGACCGTGATGAGCCACGCGAACTGCCGCTGCACGCCAACGTCCGCGGCGCCGGCTACTACCACTGAGGAGACCCCGATGCTCGCACAACAGACCACCGACCAACTGCGCCAGCTCAACCTCACCGGCATGATCGACGCCCTGCGCCAGCAGCGGGAACAGCCGGCCATCCAGGAACTGGCCTTCGAAGAACGCCTCGCCTTGCTCTTGGAGCGGGAGATCCTGCACCGGGAGAATCGCCGCCTGGACCGCCTGCTCAAGGCGGCGCGGCTGCGGGTCCACGCCTGCATCGAGGACGTCGACTACCGCCACCCGCGCGGGCTGGAGAAACCGCGCATCGCGGCACTGGCGCAACTCGATTGGGTGCGCCAAGCCCACAACCTGTGCCTGACCGGCCCCACCGGCTGCGGCAAGACCTGGCTCGCCTGCGCCTTCGGCAACCAAGCCTGCCGGCAGGGGCTCTCGGCGCGCTACCTGCGCCTGCCGACGTTGTTCGAGCAACTGCGCATCGCCCACGGTGACGGTTCCTACCCACGCCTGATGCAGCAACTGCTGAAGACCGAACTACTGATCCTCGACGACTGGGGCATGCAGAAAATGATCGCTTCGCAGCGCCAGGACCTGATGGAGGTGATCGAGGACCGCCACGGCCGCCGGGCGACCCTGATCGCCAGTCAACTACCCACCGAGCACTGGCACGAGTACATCGGCGAAGCGACCCTCG
>NZ_JAJMLZ010000002.1 GCF_022227765.1 Ectothiorhodospira shaposhnikovii
CCAACTTTTCAAGCACTTAAAAAAACAACCCGACAGCACGCAAGCCCGGACACTCCCTTCCCCACTCTCTCCAACCCCTCTCCCGCAAGGGGAGAGGGGCTGGCAAACCGCTACAGCGCAAGCTCCAGCACGAAGGCGCACAGGAACAGCAGGGCAAATACCGCAAACAGCTTTCCGGTCAACGGTGGCAGATCGCTGCGATCGGCTTGGCGGTTCACAACCTTCATCAACGGCACAAAGGCCAGGGGTAACGAAAAAAGAAGCTGCCACACCCAGGGCAGCAAACCAGCCAACCATAATCCCAAACTGACCAGGTAAGCACCCACCAGCATGGCCACATACAGATATCGTCCCGCATCGAGCCCAATCCTCACCGTCAATGTCCCCAGACCATGGCGGCGATCTTCCTCATGATCCCGGATCTCGTTCGCCAGCAGCACCAAGGACGTAAGCAGACTGAACGGGATGCTTACCGCCAGCATGGACAGGGTCATCGGCGCCCCCATGGCCATGGCCGATCCGCCCACCAGCAGGACGCCCATGAACCAGAACACCAGCACCACGCCAAGCCCCCGGCGCTTGTAGTGGACAGGCTCCGCGGAATAGAAATACCCCCCCAGCAGACCCAGGATGATGATCACCAACAGGGGCCAACCCTGCATCAGAACAAGCCCCAGCCCGATCAACAGGGACACGCCGAAGAAGATCATTCCCAGGGCGTGATAACGCCGAACATGCTCGATGGCCTCCGCCCACTCCCGGCGCGCCTCCCCTTCCGCGGCCTGTAAACAGGATTCCAGCACCGGTAGGTCGGCATGATCGTTGATCAGGTTCACTGCCGCCTGAATGAGCACCCCCGCCCCGATGATCAGCAGCGCCAGCCAGAGATTACCGTATCCCTGCTGCAGCGCCAGCACCGTGCCCAGACCGCAGGCGGCGATCGCCACGGTGTAGGAAAAGGGCCGGATGGCTCGTCTGAATCGATACGCCCCAGCAGGCTTCATGAATCTCTCCCGGAAATGACCAAACGGATCAGGATATACGCGATCCACGCCAAGGCGAAAGAATGCCCCGACCCCACCCGCGGGTAGAACACCGTCATTCCGCGCACTCAATGGGGCTACCGACCCCAAGCCCCAGTCGCTGAGCGGCGCTGCCCTGATTCATGGCAATCTCCACCAGGCCGATGGAATTGCGGTACCAAAACAGCCCCCCCGGACCCACCTCCCCAAAAACCCGTCGATAGGGAATGTGCCTACCCGCCAGATTGAACACCACGGCATCACTCAGCGAGCCGGCCGGGATCCCGGTCATCGCATTGCCGTAGACATCCACATAGACCACCTCCCACAGGGCCGTCGGCCAGTCCCAGCCTTGCAACGCATCCGGCTGGACCGGATCACCCGGGACGATTTCCCCATTGGCCAGCATGGCCGCCACCGGCGCAAACAGATCCCGACCATGAAAACTTTGGGAAAGGAACGGCGGTTCCCAGCGGATGACCCATGCCTCCATCGCACCCAGGCGACGGGCCGCCGGCAGCAGCAAGCCATTGTCAGGCCCGACAAACCAGTGCGTGCCGGCATGCAGCATCAGGGGACGACGGGGCGTCCCCACCCCCGGATCCACCACGCACAAAAATACACACCCCGACGGAAAAGGCGCCAGCAGTGCCTGCAGCAGATAGGCGGCGGCACGGGGGCGGAAGGCCGGCGCGTCGCTCTGCAGGTGAATCACCCGGGAACGCGGCGCCCGATGAGCCAGCACGGCCTCCATCTGCCCCAGATAGGGGCCCTCCCCGCCAAAATCGGTGAAGGTCACGATCACAAACCCACCCCCCTTTCAGAGTCTTGCATGGCCCCGATACCACAGACACGAAAAAGCCGGCACTAAGGCCGGCTTTTTCGGAACAGCGTGAACAGCAGATGATGCCGAGAAAGATTACTCGGCGGCCTCCGCAGCCGCAGGCTCCGGACGATCCACCAGTTCCACGTAAGCCATCGGTGCGTTGTCTCCCTTACGGAAACCGCACTTCAGGATACGCAGGTAACCACCCGGACGCGCCTGGTAACGAGGGCCCAGTTCATTGAACAGCTTGCCCACGATCTCGTCGTCCCGCAGACGTGCAAAGGCAAGACGGCGAGTGTGAACGCTGTCTTCCTTGGCCAAGGTGATCAAGGGCTCAGCCACCCGGCGCAGTTCCTTCGCCTTGGGCAGCGTCGTCTTGATCGCTTCGTGGCGGAACAGCGACAGCGCCAGGCTCTGCATGGTGGCCTTGCGGTGTGAACTGTTGCGATTAAGTTGCCTACCCGAGTGACGGTGACGCATGGCTTATATTCCTTAAGTCAAAATCTGCGAGACGACCGGGATTAACCGGCGCTCTTCTTTTCGTGTTCTTTAAGGCCCGGCGGCGGCCAGTTCTCAAGACGCATACCCATGGACAGGCCATGGGAGGCCAGCACGTCCTTGATCTCGGTCAGGGACTTCTTGCCCAGGTTCGGGGTCTTGAGCAACTCCACTTCGGTTCTCTGAATCAGATCACCGATGTAGTAGATGTTCTCCGCCTTCAGGCAGTTGGCCGAACGCACCGTCAACTCCAGATCATCCACCGGCCGCAACAGAATCGGGTCGATGTCCATGGACTTGCTTTCCTGGGTCACGGTCTCGTCACCCCGCAGTTCCACAAATGCCATCAACTGACTCTGCAGGATGGTGGCCGCCTGGCGAATGGCGTCGTCCGGTGACACGGTGCCGTTGGTCTCCAGTTCGATGACCAGACGGTCCATGTCGGTGCGCTGTTCCACACGGGCACTTTCCACGTTGTAGGCCACACGACGGATCGGGCTGAAGCTGGCATCCAGCATCAGGCGGCCGATCGGGCGATCCTCGCCATCGGCCTGACGACGGGCGGAGACCGGCTGATAGCCGCGACCCTTGCCCACCTTCAGGGTCATGTTCAGCTCACCGCTCTTGGTGAGATGAGCAATGACATGCTCCGGATTCACCACTTCCACGTCATGATCCAGGGTGATGTCACCGGCCGTGACCACTCCCGGTCCCTTCTTCTTCAGGACCAGAGTGGCTTCGTCCCGGGCGGTCATGCGCAGTGCGATGCCCTTCAGGTTCAGCAACACGTCGACGACGTCTTCCTGAACCCCTTCGAGGGTGGTGTACTCATGCAGCACACCTTCGATCTCCGCCTCCACCACGGCGGCGCCGGGGATGGAGGACAGCAGAATACGGCGAAGTGCGTTGCCGAGCGTATGACCGAAACCCCGCTCAAGCGGCTCCAGCACCACCTTGGACACATTGTCCGTGATGGACTGGACCTCGATATGCCGAGGCTTGAGGAGTTCGTTGACCTTGGTCTGCATCAAAGACCTCGTAACTGATTACTTGGAGTAGAGCTCGACCACCAGGGATTCGTTGATATCCGCCGGCAGGTCGCTGCGCTCAGGAGCGTTCTTGAACACGCCTTCCATTTTCTTGGTGTCCACGTCCACCCACTCGGGGAAGCCGAACTGCTCGGCCAGCGCCAGGGAATCCTGGATGCGGACCTGCTTGCGGGACTTCTCGCGAATGGAGATCACGTCCGTGGGCTTGACCTGGTAGGAAGGGATGTTCACGGTGCGACCGTTCACCTGGATGGCCTTGTGGCTCACCAGCTGACGGGCTTCCGCGCGGGTGCTGCCGAAGCCCATCCGGTACACCACGTTGTCCAGCCGGCATTCCAGCAGACGCAGCAGGTTGTCACCGGTGGAGCCCTTCAGGCGGCTCGCTTCCTTATAGTAGTTGCGGAACTGACGCTCCAGAACTCCATAGATACGGCGCAGCTTCTGCTTTTCACGCAGCTGCACACCGTAGTCGGACAGACGGGTACGGCGATCGCCGTGCTGCCCAGGAGCCTTGTCCAGCTTGCACTTGGAATCCAGTGCGCGGACGCGGCTCTTCAGGGACAAGTCGGTGCCTTCGCGGCGACTCAGCTTGCACTTGGGACCAATATAACGTGCCATGGTGCTCCTCCGGGACTATACGCGCCGCTTCTTCGGCGGACGGCAACCATTGTGGGGAATCGGCGTGATGTCGCTGATGTTCGTGATCTTGAAGCCCACGTTGTTCAGGGCGCGAACCGCCGACTCCCGCCCCGGGCCAGGACCCTTGACGAGCACTTCCAGATTCTTGAGACCATATTCCTGAGCAGCCGTACCGGCACGCTCGGCAGCCACCTGGGCGGCGAACGGCGTGCTCTTGCGGGAGCCGCGGAACCCGGAACCACCGGCCGTGGCCCAGGACAGGGTGTTGCCCTGGCGGTCGGTGATCGTCACGATCGTGTTGTTGAAGGACGCATAGACATGCGCCACACCGTCGGAGACGGACTTCTTGACCTTCTTACGGGTCCGGGTGGGGGCCTGTGCCATACCTGTTTCCTGTAATCCTGATAATTACTTGCGGATGGGGCGACGCGGTCCCTTGCGGGTGCGCGCATTCGTGCGGGTACGCTGACCGCGCAGAGGCAGGCCGCGACGGTGGCGCAAGCCCCGGTAGCAACCCAGATCCATCAAGCGCTTGATGTTCATGGAGGTCTCACGACGGAGGTCACCCTCGACCGTGAAACGACCCACTTCCGTACGCACCTTCTCCACTTCGTCTTCGGAGAGTTCGCGGATCTTGATGTCCGGACGAATCCCAGCTGCCTCGCAGATTTTCTGGGCACGGGTTTTACCAACACCATAAATTGCCTGAAGGGCAATCACGGCATGTTTGTGGTCCGGAATATTGACACCTGCTACACGAGCCATCCAGCTATCTCCAAGCACCGGCGGAAAAGCCGGGTATTCTAACCAGTGAACGCCGCCGAATCAACGGTTAACCCTGCCGCTGTTTGTGACGGGGATCCGAGCAGATCACACGCACCACACCATTGCGGCGGATGATCTTGCAGTTGCGGCAAATCTTTTTTACAGACGCACGTACTTTCATCTCAATTTCCTCTAGCTGGGCCTGCTATCGCAGCATGCCCGACTTGCCATAGCCTTTCAGGTTGGCCTTGCGCATCAATCCCTCGTACTGATGGGACACCAGGTGCGCCTGCAACTGCGCCATGAAATCCATCACCACGATCACGATGATCAGCAGGGACGCACCACCGAAGTAGAAGGGCACGTTCCAGTACAGGATCAGGAACTCGGGCATCAGACACACGGCGGTGATGTAGATGGCACCCACCGCCGTCAGACGGGTCATGACACCATCGATATACCGCTCGGTCTGCGCCCCCGGCCGGATACCTGGAATGAAGGCACCTGACTTTTTCAGGTTTTCCGCCGTCTCCCGGGCATTGAACACCAACGCCGTATAGAAGAAGCAGAAGAATACGATTGCCGCACCATAAAGCATCACGTAGAGCGGCTGTCCCGGGCCCAAGGCCGTCGACAGATCCCGCAACCAGGTCATGCCCTCCGCCTGCCCGAACCAGGTCCCCAGGGTAGCGGGGAACAGGATGATGCTGGAGGCGAAGATGGCCGGAATCACACCCGCCATGTTCAGCTTCAGGGGCAGATGACTGCTCTGACCGCCGAAGACCTTACGCCCTACCTGGCGCTTGGCATAGTTGACCGTGATACGACGCTGACCACGTTCCACGAAGACGATGAAACCGATCACCGCCATGCCCATGGTCATGAGCAGGATCACGAAGGCAGGAGACAGCTCACCGGTGCTGGCCAGTTCCAGAGTCCCTCCCAGGGCACCCGGCAGACCGGCAACGATACCGGCGAAGATGATGATGGAGATACCGTTGCCGATACCCCGCTCAGTCACCTGTTCACCCAACCACATCAGAAACACCGTACCGGTCACCAGAGAGACCACTGTGGTGAAGATGAAACCGATACCCGGATTCACCGCCACCGTAGTGTCGCCGATCACCTGCTGATTCAGGGCGATGGCGATACCGATACTCTGGATCAGGGCCAGGAACACCGTGCCGTAGCGGGTGTACTGGGTGATTTTTCGCCTACCCGGCTCCCCTTCCTTCTTGATCTGTTGCAGGGCCGGCACCGTTGCAGCCAGAAGCTGCATGATGATGGCCGCCGAGATGTACGGCATCACCCCGAGGGCAAACAGACTCAGACGCTCAAGGGCCCCACCCGCAAACATGTTGAACATGTCCAGAATGGTTCCCGACTGAGCGTCGTAGAACTGCGCCATTGCAATGGGATCGATCCCCGGCACCGGGATGAAGGTCCCGATGCGGTAGACCACCAACGCCATCAGCACAAACAAAAGGCGCTGGCGAAGTTCAGTGAACCTCCCCAGCCCGCCTAGTGTTGCGCCCCCTGCTGTATTGGAAGCGGCCACTTAGTCCTCGATTTGCCCGCCGGCGGCCTCGATGGCAGCCCGCGCGCCCTTGGTTACGGCCACGCCCTTGAGGCTCACGGCCTTGTCAATGGAACCCGAAGCAATCACCTTGGCCTTGACGGTCTGTTCCGGCACGATGCCGGCGGCCTTCAGGGCAGCCAGATCGATCACGCCTTCCAGACCGGCCAGCTCGTGCAGACGCACCTCGGCATTGCCGGCACTGGTACGGGAACGGAAACCCACCTTCGGCAGGCGGCGCTGCAGGGGCATCTGACCGCCCTCGAAGCCCACCTTGTGATAACCGCCAGCACGGGACTTCTGACCCTTGTGACCACGGCCACCGGTCTTGCCCAGACCGGAACCGATACCACGGCCAAGACGCTTGGCGTCGGGACGGCTACCCGGTGCGGGACTCAGATTGTTCAGTCTCATCTCAAACCTCCTCAACCTTCAGGAGATAGGATACCTTGTTGATCATCCCCCGATTTTCCGGCGTATCCTTGACGACCACCGGATTGTGGATACGACGGATGCCGAGGCCGCGCAGGCAGGCCTGGTGGCTCTTCAGCCGCCCATGCTTGCTGCGGATCAGCGTCACCTTGAGTTCGTTCGCGGCTGCCATGATTACCCCACGATCTCTTCGAGTTTCTTGCCACGCTTGGCGGCGATGAGCTTCGGATCATGCACGGCGGTCAAGCCATTCAGGGTCGCGCGCACCACATTAATGGGGTTGCGCGAGCCAATGCACTTGGCCAGCACGTTACGCACACCCGCCACTTCGAAGACGGCACGCATGGCACCACCGGCAATGATACCGGTACCTTCGGAAGCCGGCTGCATGAAGACCTTCGCGGCGCCGTGACGGGAACTCACGGAGTAATGCAGCGTGCCATCGTTCAGGGGGACGGAGCGCATGTTCTTGCGCGCGGATTCCATCGCCTTCTGGATGGCCAGGGGCACTTCACGGGCCTTGCCGTAGCCAAAGCCGACCTTGCCGTTGCCGTCACCGACCACGGTCAGGGCAGTAAAACGAAACTGGCGTCCACCCTTGACCACCTTGGCCACGCGGTTGACGGAGATGAGCTTCTCCTGAAGGCCGTCGTTCTCGCTCGCATTCACACTTGCCATTGCATCACCCTTGTCAGAATTCCAGGCCACCTTCGCGGGCGGCATCGGCCAGCGCCTTCACACGGCCGTGATACTTGAACCCCGAGCGGTCGAACGCCACCTTCTTGATACCCTTGGCGACCGCACGCTCGGCAATCAGACGGCCCACGGCGGCAGCCGCTTCGATGTTGCCGGTGGACTTCAGGCCACCGCGCACATCGGCTTCCACGGTGGAGGCGCAGGTCAGCACCTCGGAACCGGAGGGCGCGATGATCTGCGCGTACACATGCCGCGGCGTGCGGTGCACGCAGAGACGATGGGCGCCGAGTTCACGGATTTTGTACCGGGCCCGCTTGGAGCGCCGGAGTCGAGCTTCTTTCTTATCCATTGCGGTCACCTAGCCTACTTCTTCTTCGCTTCCTTGCGGATGATCTGTTCATTCGCATACCGGATACCCTTGCCCTTGTAGGGCTCCGGCGGACGGTAGCGGCGAATCTCGGAGGCAACCTGCCCCACCTTCTGCTTGTCGACACCCTTCACCAGGATTTCGGTCTGGCTGGGGGTCTCAATGCTGATGCCTTCCGGCACCGGGTATTCCACCGGGTGGGACAGACCGAGAGTCAGGTTCAGCTTGTTACCCTGTGCCTGGGCACGATAGCCCACGCCCACGAGTTCCAGCTTGCGCTGGAAACCTTCGCTCACACCCACCACCATGTTGTTCACAACGGCGCGCATTGTACCCGCCATGGCGTTGTGACGGGTATCATTATTGGCAGGCTTGAAGGTAAGCACACCTTCTTCCTGGGCAATCTCGACGTTCGGGTTGGCCGGGAAGGCAATGTTTCCCTTCGGCCCCTTCACGGAGATCGACTCATTGCTGATAGACACATCGACGCCCTTGGGCAGTGCGATGGGGTTTTTCGCTACTCGGGACATGGCTTCAATCCGATTAGGAGACGATGCAGAGTACTTCGCCGCCCTGACCCTGGGCGCGGGCCTGGCGATCGGTCATCACACCCTTGGAGGTGGAGACGATGGCGACACCCAGTCCGCCGATCACCTTGGGCAGTTCATCCTTGCTACGGTAGATCCGCAGACCAGGCCGGCTGACGCGACGGATGGTCTCGATGACCGGGCGGCCCTGGAAGTACTTCAGCTTCACCGTCATGACGGGTTTCTTGTCCTGCTCGCTCACCACCACATCGGCGACGTAGCCTTCGTCCTTGAGGACGTTGGCGATGGCCACCTTCAGCTTGGAAGACGGCAGGCTGATTTCGGTCTTGGCAGCGCGCTGGCCATTGCGGATGCGGGTCAGCAGATCTGCCACGGGATCGGTCATGCTCATATCAGGTGTTTCCCTCTTACCAGCTCGACTTGACCAGGCCGGGGACATCCCCGCGCATGGCCGCCTCGCGCAGCTTGTTGCGACCCAGGCCAAATTTCCGATAGTACCCATGGGGACGACCGGTCAGGTGGCAGCGATTGCGCTGACGCACAGGACTGGAATCACGGGGCAGCTTCTGCAGCTTCATCACTGCAGCCATGCGATCCTCGTGGCTCGTCTCCGGGTTCTGGATGAGCGCCTTCAGCTCCGCGCGCTTCGCCGAGTACTGCTTAACCAACTGGGCGCGCTTGAGTTCGCGCATCATCATGGAAGTTTTGGCCATAGCTCTATAAACCTCTTATTGCTTGAACGGGAAGCGGAACGCTTCCAGCAGCGCCCGGCCTTCCTCGTCGGTCTTGGCCGTGGTGGTGATGGTGATGTCCATGCCACGCAGGGCGTCGATCTTGTCGTAGTCCACTTCAGGGAAGATGATCTGTTCCCGAATGCCCATGTTGAAGTTGCCGCGACCGTCGAAGGACTTGCCGGAGATACCACGGAAGTCACGCACACGGGGCAGCGCCACGTTCACCAGACGATCGAGGAATTCGTACATCCGCTCCCGGCGCAGGGTCACCTTGCAGCCAATGGGGTAGTCATCACGGATCTTGAAGCCGGCGATGGACTTGCGGGCACGGGTCACCACGGGCTTCTGACCAGCGATGGCGGTCATGTCGCCCAGGGCGTGCTCGATGATCTTCTTGTCGGCCACCGCCTCACCCAGACCCATGTTCAGGGTGATCTTGGTGATGCGCGGTACCTCCATGACGTTGGAATAGTTGAAGCGCTCCATGAGCTGCTTCACCACCGTCTCCTGATAAAATGCTTTCAGCCTGGCCATCTGATCCACCTTAAGACGCGTCGACGACTTCGTTGTTGGACTTGTAGACGCGCACCTTACGGCCGTCCTCCAGAGTCCTGAACCCGACGCGGTCGCCCTTGCCGGACGCAGGGTTGTACAGCATCACGTTGGAGATGTGCAAGGGCATCTCCTTGTCGATGATGCCGCCACTCACGCCCGCGTAGGGGTTTGGCTTCTGGTGTTTTTTCACCATGTTGATGTTCTGGACCAGCACCCGATCATTTTCGAGCACCTTCAGAACGGTACCGCGGCGGCCCTTGTCTTTGCCGGCGATGACTACCACGTCATCACCCTGTCGAATTCTGCGCATCGTCTCTTACCTCAGCCTTACAGGACTTCCGGCGCCAGTGAAATAATCTTCATGAACCGCTCGCCGCGCAGTTCGCGGGTCACGGGTCCGAAGATACGGGTGCCGATGGGCTGGAGCTGGTTGTTGAGCAGAACGGCCGCGTTGCGGTCAAAGCGCACCACCGAACCATCCGGACGACGCACGCCCTTGGCCGTCCGCACCACCACGGCGTTATACACCTCGCCCTTCTTCACCTTGCCGCGGGGGATGGCGTCCTTGACGCTCACCTTGATGATGTCACCCACGCCGGCATAGCGGCGATGAGAGCCGCCGAGCACCTTGATGCACTGGACCCGGCGCGCCCCGCTGTTGTCCGCTGCATCCAAAACCGTCTGCATCTGAATCATGTTCTGATCTCACTTCCTATCGGTGGTCACTTGCACCGGCTTACTCAGGCGCGCGCTCAACGACCTTAAGCAGACGGAACGTCTTGGTCCGGGACATGGGACGGCACTCCTTCACCAGGACCTTGTCGCCCATCCGGGAATCATTGTTCTCGTCGTGCACATGGAGCTTCGTGGAGCGACGCATGTACTTACCGTACAGCGGATGCTTGACCCGGCGCTCGATGAGCACGGTACGGGTCTTGTCCATCTTGTCGCTCACCACACGGCCGGTGATCGCACGCTGTTCTTTCTGTTCCTGTTCGCTCATGACTTCACTCGCCTGCCATCGAACGCTGATTCAGCACGGTCTTGATGCGGGCAATGTCCTTACGGATCTTGCCGAAGCGGTCAGGACGCGGCGACTGGCCGGTGCCCTTCTGCATGCGCATTTTGAACTGCTCGCGATAGAGCTCCAGCAGTTCGCCCCGCAGCTCGTCGCTGCCCTTTTCACGTACTTCGCTTACCTTCATCACATCACCTGCCGAGTCACAAATGCGGTCTTGATGGGCAGCTTGGCGGCGGCCAGGCGGAAGGCCTCGCGTGCCACTTCCTCACTGACGCCTTCCATCTCGTAGAGCACGCGACCGGGCTGAATCTTGCACACCCAGTATTCCACGTTGCCCTTACCCTTACCCATGCGCACTTCAACGGGCTTTTTGGTGACCGGCACATCCGGGAACACCCGGATCCAGATCTTGCCGCCACGCTTGATGTGACGGGTCATGGCACGACGGGCCGCCTCGATCTGGCGCGCCGTGATCCGGCCCCGGTCCATGGACTTCAGGGCGTATTCACCGAAACTGACCTTTTCGCCGGAGGTGGCGAGACCGCGGTTCTTGCCCTTGAACTGCTTGCGGAATTTGGTCCTCTTGGGCTGCAGCATCTTTCAACTCCTCAGTTAACCGCGGCCTTGCCATCCTGGGGAGCGTCCGTCTTGCTATCGAAGTCGAACACCTCACCCTTGAACACCCACACCTTGACGCCGATGATGCCGTACGTGGTGCGAGCTTCGGCAAACCCATAATCAATGTCAGCGCGCAACGTATGCAGCGGCACGCGGCCTTCCCGGTACCACTCGCTGCGGGCGATTTCCGCACCGTTCAAGCGACCGGACACATGAACCTTCACACCCAGCGCGCCCAGGCGCATCGCGTTGCCCACGGCGCGCTTCATGGCGCGGCGGAACATGATGCGGCGCTCCAGCTGCTGGGCGATCCCTTCGGCGACCAACTGCGCGTCGGTCTCCGGCTTGCGGATCTCTTCAATGTTGATCTTGACGTTGGGGACAGCCAGACCCAGTCGACCCGCCACTTCCTTGCGCAGGGACTCGATGTCTTCGCCCTTCTTGCCGATGACGATACCCGGACGCGCCGTGTGGATCGTAATGAACGCCTGGCGCGCAGGCCTGGCGATCTGGATCCGGCTGACAGAGGCCTGGGCCAGTTTCTGCTTCAGGAACTGACGAATTTCCAGGTCCTTGTGCAGGTTATCCGCATAATCCCGTCCGTCGGCGTACCAGGTTGACGCCCAGTCGGCGGAGATCCCAAGGCGGAAGCCGATCGGATTTACTTTCTGACCCATCTCAGACCCCTAACTTTACTCAGCGCTCACGGCCACAGTGATATGGCTCGTGCGTTTCGTGATCCGGTTGGCACGGCCTTTCGCCCGTGCCGCGATGCGCTTGAGAACCGGCCCCTGGTCCACGCAAATGCGTGATACCTTGAGCTCGTCCACATCAGCGCCGTCATTGTGTTCTGCGTTGGCAATGGCCGACTCGAGAACCTTCTTCACCAGGTGAGCACCCTTCTTGGGGCTGAAGCTCAGCACCTGGAGAGCCCGCTCGACGGGCAGTCCCCGAATCTGATCCGCCACCAGGCGGCATTTCTGCGGCGATATACGCGCAAATCGCAGTTGAGCCATGGTTTCCATGATGATCCTCTACCTAGCCTTCTTGTCGGCCACATGGCCCTTGAAGGTGCGCGTTGCCGCGAACTCCCCGAGCTTGTGACCCACCATATTCTCGCTGACCAGCACGGGCACGTGCTGCCGACCGTTATGCACGGCGATGGTCAAGCCCACCATTTGCGGAATGACCATCGACCGGCGGGACCAGGTCTTGACCGGACGCCGGTCATTGTTGGCGGCGGCGGTTTCGACCTTCTTCAGCAGATGATGATCGACAAAAGGACCTTTCTTGAGCGAACGCGGCACTGACCTATCCCCTCTTACTTCGCTTTGCGACGGCGAACAATCATGTTGTCCGTACGCTTGTTCTTGCGGGTCTTGTAACCCTTGGTCGGCACACCCCACGGGGTGACCGGATGCAGACCGAAGTTCCGGCCCTCACCACCACCATGGGGGTGGTCCACCGGGTTCATGGCCGTACCGCGAACGGTGGGACGGATACCCAGCCAGCGCTTCGCACCGGCCTTGCCGAACTTGCGCAGACTGTGTTCCTGGTTACCCACTTCGCCGATGGTGGCGCGGCAGTCGACATGCACCTTACGCATCTCGCCGGAGCGCAGACGCAGGGTTGCATACTGACCTTCACGGGCCACCAGCTGGACGCCGGCGCCGGCACTGCGAGCCAGCTGGGCGCCCTTGCCGGGACGCATCTCGATGCAATGCACCACGGTACCCAGCGGAATGTTCCGCAGGGGCAGCGCGCTGCCCGGCTTGATCGGAGCATGGACGCCGGAGACGATCGGATCGCCCGCCTTGACGCCGCGGGGCGCAATGATATACCGCCGCTCGCCGTCTGCATACAGGACCAGCGCAAGATGCGCGGTGCGGTTCGGATCATATTCCAGGCGCTCGACCTTGCCCGGGATGTCATCCTTGTTCCGCTTGAAGTCCACGATGCGGTAGTGCTGCTTGTGTCCGCCGCCCACGTGCCGCACAGTCACACGGCCCTGGTTGTTACGACCACCCGACCGGCGCTTCTTTTCCAGCAGAGGACCGAAGGGCTCGCCCTTATGCAGATCGGGCGTCACCACCCGGACCACAAAACGACGGCCCGCGGAGGTGGGTTTCGACTTGACGATCGCCATCTCGCGTTACCTTTCCGATTACTCGTTGCCGGCCAATTGAATGTCGTGCCCTGCTTCCAGGGTCACGTAGGCCTTTTTCCAATGCTTGCGGCGTCCGGCGTGGACACCCATGCGCTTGCGCTTACCCTGCTGGTTCAGCATGCGCACAGAGTTGACCTTGACGTCGAACAAGGACTCAACCGCCTTCTTCACCTCGACGCGGGTCGCGTCGACGGCCACTTTGAACACGTGCTGATTGTTCAGCTCAGCCAGCATGGTGCCCTTTTCGGACACATGCGGGGCCACCAGGACCTTGAGCAGTCTTTCCTCGTTCATGACAGCCACCCTTCAACTTGCTTCAGCGCCGGCACGGTGATGACCACCTTGTCGAAGCCCACCAGAGCCACCGGATTCAGATCCACCACTTCGCACACACCCACGCGGAGCAGGTTGCGGGCAGACAGATAGAGATTGATATCCGCCTCGCTGGTGACGATCAGGGCACCCTCGAGATTCATGCCGTCCAGCTTGGCCTTCAGGTCACGGGTCTTGGGGGCATCGACACTGAATGCATCCACCACCACCAGGCGATCCTGACGGACCAGCTCGGAGAAGATGCTGGCCATGGCGGCGCGATACATCTTCTTGTTCAGCTTCTGGGAATAATCCCGGGGACGCGCCGCAAAGGTCACACCACCCCCACGCCACAGCGGACTGCGGATGGTACCGGCACGGGCACGACCACTCCCCTTCTGACGCCAGGGCTTGGCACCGCCGCCACGCACATCACTGCGGCTCTTCTGCGCCTTGGTACCGGCACGACCGCCTGCCATGTAGGCAACCACGGCCTGGTGCACCAGGGCCTCGTTAAAATCCCGACCGAACGCGCGATCAGAGACCTCGACGTCCTGCTGGGTGTCTTGAACCTGAAGCTTCATGAGATTCAACCTTTCGCCTTAACAGCGGGACGCACCAGCACGTCACCACCGGTGGAACCCGGCACCGCACCATGAATCAGGAGCAGATTGCGCTCGACATCAACCCGGACCACTTCCAGGTTCTGCACGGTGCAGCGCTCATTCCCCATCTGGCCGGCCATCTTCTTACCCTTGAATACGCGACCCGGAGTCTGGTTTTGACCGATCGAGCCCGGCGCCCGGTGAGAGCGCGAGTTACCGTGAGTGGCATCCTGCATGCTGAAATTATGACGCTTGATGACACCCTGGAAGCCCTTACCCTTGCTGGTCCCGGTGACATCCACCTTCTGACCCGCGGAAAAGACTTCCACATTGAGGCTGGCACCCGCTTCGATGCCTTCACCTTCTCCGTCTTCAAGACGGAATTCCCAAAGCCCGCGACCGGCTTCCACACCGGCCTTGGCCAGGTGGCCCGCCTGGGGCTTGGAAACACGACTTGCCTTGCGGCTGCCCACCGCGACCTGCACGGCCCGATAACCATCCCGGTCGCTGGTCTTAACCTGCGCCACCCGGTTAGGCTCAACCTCGATGACAGACACCGGCAGGGAGACCCCGTCTTCAGTGAAGACACGAGTCATGCCCACCTTGCGACCGACCAGTCCGATTGCCATGACACTACCTCTTGCTTCCGCCCCGAAACGGAGCGCCGAAGAAATTATTCTGCGTTCTGAAAATCACGGCCCGGCACAAGTTACCCTGCACCGGGCCATGGAAAGCCAACAATTATGCCACAACTAATGCGGCTAGTTAAGCTTTATTTGCACATCCACGCCGGCGGCCAGATCCAGCTTCATCAGGGCGTCCACGGTCTTGTCCGTGGGGTCCATGATATCCATCAGGCGCTTGTGGGTACGGATTTCGTACTGATCACGGGCATCCTTGTTGACGTGCGGAGAAATCAGCACGGTAAAGCTTTCCATCTTGGTCGGCAGCGGGATCGGACCCTTCACACGGGCACCGGTCCGCTTCGCGGTTTCCACGATCTCACTGGCGGAACGATCAATCAGACGATGATCGAAGGCCTTGAGGCGAATACGGATTCTCTGCTTGGCTGCCATGATGCTTACTCGATGATCTTGGAAACGACACCGGCGCCGACGGTACGGCCACCTTCACGGATCGCGAAGCGCAGACCGTCTTCCATCGCGATCGGCGCGATCAGGGATACGGTCATCTTCACGTTGTCACCCGGCATCACCATCTCGATGCCTTCCGGCAGATCGCAGGAACCGGTCACGTCCGTGGTACGGAAGTAGAACTGCGGACGGTAGCCGTTGAAGAACGGGGTATGACGACCACCCTCTTCCTTCGACAGCACGTACACTTCCGCTTCGAACTTGGTGTGCGGGGTGATGGAGCCGCTCTTGCACAGCACCTGACCACGCTCCACCTCGTCACGCTTGGTGCCGCGCAGCAGCACGCCCACGTTGTCACCCGCCTGACCCTGATCCAGCAGCTTGCGGAACATTTCCACGCCGGTCACGGTGGTCTTGATGGTGTCGCGGATACCCACGATGGAGACTTCGTCACCCACCTTCACGATGCCGCGCTCGATACGACCAGTCACCACGGTACCACGACCGGAGATGGAGAACACATCTTCCACCGGCATCAGGAACGCGCCGTCGATGGCACGCTCCGGCTCCGGAATGTACTCGTCCAGGGCCGCAATCAGCTTGTCGATGGCCGGCATGCCGATGTCGGAGGTGTCGCCTTCCAGCGCCTTGAGCGCGGAACCCACGATGATCGGGGTGTCGTCGCCAGGGAAGTCGTAGCTCGACAGCAGGTCGCGCACTTCCATCTCCACCAGCTCCAGCAGCTCGGCGTCGTCCACCATGTCGGCCTTGTTCAGGAACACGACGATGTAGGGCACGCCCACCTGACGGGCCAGCAGGATGTGCTCACGGGTCTGAGGCATCGGGCCGTCGGCCGCGGACACCACCAGGATCGCGCCGTCCATCTGCGCCGCACCGGTGATCATGTTCTTCACATAGTCGGCGTGGCCGGGGCAGTCCACGTGGGCATAGTGACGATTGTCGGACTCGTACTCCACGTGCGCGGTGGCAATTGTGATACCACGAGCGCGCTCTTCCGGGGCGTTGTCGATCTGGTCGTAGGCACGGGCCTCACCACCAAACTTCTTCGCCTGAACCACCGTCAGCGCCGCCGTCAGCGTGGTCTTGCCATGGTCAACGTGACCGATCGTGCCCACGTTCACGTGCGGCTTCTTACGCTCAAATTTTTCCTTCGACACCTTGTATTACCCCTTCAATATTCGAATCTGGTGACGTCCGATCAGGCCGATCTTCAGGACGACTTCTTGATGACCGCTTCAGCCACGCTGGCCGGCGCTTCCGCATACTTGGAGAATTCCATGGAGTACACGGCGCGACCCTGAGTGGCGGAACGCAGGTCGGTGGAGTAACCGAACATCTCGGCCAGCGGCACTTCGGCGCGAACGATCTTGCCCGCCGGGGCATCGTCCATACCCTGCACCAGACCGCGACGACGGTTCAGGTCACCCATCACGTCGCCCATGTATTCTTCCGGCGTCACCACTTCCACCTTCATGATGGGCTCCAGCAGCACGGCGCCCGCCTTGGCGGCGCCTTCCTTGAAGCCGATGGAACCGGCGATCTTGAACGCGGCTTCCGAGGAGTCCACGTCGTGGTAGGAGCCGTCGAACAGGGTGACCTTCACATCCACCACCGGGAAGCCGGCGATGACACCGTTCTTGATCTGCTCCTGCACACCCTTATCCACGGCCGGGATGTATTCCTTGGGTACCACACCGCCGACGATGGCGTTGACGAACTCATAACCGGTACCCGCTTCCAGGGGCTCGATGCGCAGCCAGACGTGACCGTACTGACCACGACCACCGGACTGACGCACGAACTTGCCTTCCTGCTCCACCGTCTTGCGGATGGTTTCGCGGTAAGCCACCTGAGGCTTGCCCACGTTGGCCTCCACCTTGAACTCGCGACGCATGCGGTCGACGATGATGTCCAGGTGCAGCTCGCCCATGCCGGAGATGATGGTCTGGCCGGATTCCTCGTCGGTACGCACCTGGAAGGAAGGATCTTCCTGAGCCAGCTTGGACAGGGCCACACCCATCTTTTCCTGGTCGCCCTTGGTCTTGGGCTCCACGGCCACGGAGATCACCGGCTCGGGGAACTCCATGCGCTCCAGGGTGATGATGTCGTTCAGGTCGCACAGGGTGTCACCGGTGGTGACATCCTTCAGACCCACAGCAGCGGCGATGTCGCCGGCGCGCACTTCCTTGATCTCTTCGCGGGAGTTGGCATGCATCTGCACGATACGGCCGATGCGCTCCTTTTTACCCTTGACCGGATTGTAGACACTGTCACCGGACTGCACCACGCCGGAGTAGACGCGGAAGAAGGTCAGCGTACCGACGAACGGGTCGGTGGCGATCTTGAATGCCAGCGCGGCAAACGGCTCGTCATCGGTGGAATGACGCACGCCTTCGCTTTCGGCCGCATCATCCAGGATACCCTTGATGGCCAGCACGTCGGTGGGGGCCGGCATGAACTCGATCACCGCGTCCAGCATGCGCTGCACGCCCTTGTTCTTGAAGGCGGTACCGCACAGGGCGGGGATGACTTCGTTGCGCAGGGTACGGGCACGCAGGCCCTGCTTGATCTCGTCGATGCTCAGCTCGCCGCCTTCCAGGTACTTCTCCATCAGCTCCTCGGAGCCTTCAGCAGCAGCCTCGACCATGTGCTCACGCCATTCGTTGCACAGATCCACCATCTCGGCCGGGATATCCTTGGCCTCGAAGGTCATGCCCTGAGAGGCGTCATCCCAGTAGATGGCCTTCATGGTCAGCAGATCCACCACACCGGAGAAACTGTCCTCGGCGCCGATGGGCATCACGATGGGCACGGGATTGGCGGCCAGGCGGTCGCGGATCTGACCGATCACGCGCAGGAAGTTGGCACCGGGGCGGTCCATCTTGTTGACGAACGCCATCCGCGGCACCTGGTACTTATTGGCCTGACGCCACACGGTCTCGGACTGGGGCTCCACGCCGCCCACGGCACAGAACACGGCACAGGCACCGTCCAGCACGCGCAGGGAACGCTCCACCTCAATGGTGAAGTCCACGTGCCCGGGCGTATCGATGATATTGATGCGGTGCTCGGGGAACTGCTTGTCCATGCCGGACCAGAAGCAGGTGGTCGCAGCGGAAGTGATGGTGATGCCGCGCTCCTGCTCCTGCTCCATCCAGTCCATGGTGGCAGCGCCGTCATGCACCTCACCGAGCTTGTGGGAGACGCCGGTATAGAACAGGATACGCTCCGTCGTGGTCGTCTTGCCGGCGTCGATGTGCGCCATGATACCGATGTTCCGGTAGCGCTCGATGGGTGTTTTGCGTGCCACTTGAATTACCTCGAAAAGTCTTGTTTCCGACCGCCGGTTGCCTTACCAGCGGTAATGCGAGAAGGCCTTGTTGGCATCCGCCATGCGATGGGTGTCTTCACGCTTCTTCACGGCGGCACCCTTGCTTTCAGCGGCATCCATCAGTTCACCCGCCAGCTTCAGGGCCATGGACTTCTCGCCGCGCTTGCGGGAGGCATCCACGATCCAGCGCATGGCCAGCGCGTTCTGACGCACGGCGCGCACTTCCACGGGCACCTGATAGGTGGCACCACCCACGCGACGGGACTTCACCTCGACGCGGGGACGCACGTTTTCCAGGGCCTGCTCCAGCACCTGGATACCGTCGCCCTTCTTCGACTCAATCTGGGTCAGGGCACCGTACAGCACGCGCTCCGCAACGGACTTCTTGCCGTCGCGCATCACGGTATTGATGAATTTGGCGAGCAGCTCACTCCCGTACTTGGGATCGGGAAGGATGGTGCGCTTGGGAGCTTCAGATCTTCTGGACATGGTCTTATCTCAACGAGCCCTTAGGCCTTCTTGGGACGCTTGGCGCCGTACTTGGAGCGAGCCTGCTTACGGTTCTGTACACCCTGGGTATCCAGGCTGCCACGGACCGTGTGATAGCGCACACCCGGCAAATCCTTGACACGACCACCACGAATGAGCACCACCGAGTGTTCCTGAAGGTTGTGACCTTCACCACCGATGTAGCTGGAGACCTCGTAACCGTTCGTCAGGCGCACACGAGCGACCTTACGCAGCGCGGAGTTCGGCTTCTTCGGCGTGGTGGTATAGACACGTGTACACACGCCACGCTTCTGCGGGCAGGCCTCCAGGGCCGGCACGTTGCTCTTTTCCGTCGGGCGCTTGCGCGGCTTGCGCACTAACTGGTTAATTGTTGCCATGAAAGCGTTTCTCCTAGCCCAAAAACAACGACAGGCCGGACCTACCGGCCTGTCGAGGGTGCGATATGTTAGGCAGAGGGCCCGTCAGTGTCAAGACATGACGGACCCTCTCACCACCAAAAGACTGCTGCATCATTCCTCGGAGGCCGCGGCGCTGTCCGAATCCCCGTTGGATTCGGGGGTCACCGGGGCCTGGGACGGAGCAGGCGCCGTTTCCGGCACGGCCAGGGTCAGCCCCTCGCTGTGACGGCGACGACGACGCTCCTTGTGGTACGCCAGCCCGGAACCCGCCGGGATCAGGCGACCCACAATCACGTTCTCCTTCAGGCCGCGCAGGTCGTCCCGGGCACCGCGCACGGCGGACTCGGTGAGCACCCTCGTGGTTTCCTGGAAGGAAGCCGCTGAGATGAAGGATTCCGTGACCAGCGAGGCCTTGGTGATGCCCAGCAGCACCCGATCATACAGGGGATGCTGCTTGTCCGGTCCCAGCATGTCCATCTCTTCCACCACCCGGGCACGATCCACCTGCTCCCCGGTAAGGAAGCGGCTGTCTCCCGGATAGGTGATTTCCACCTTGCGCAGCATCTGGCGAATGATCACCTCGATGTGCTTGTCGTTGATCTTCACGCCCTGCAGACGATAAACGTCCTGGATCTCCTTGACCATGTATTCAGCCAGGGCGGTGACGCCCAGCAGGCGCAGGATGTCATGGGGGTTGGGTTCACCGTCGGCGATCACTTCCCCGCGCTCCACGTGCTCACCTTCGAACACATTCACCTGACGCCACTTGGGAATCAGCTCCTCATGGGTCTCGCCGCTCTTGTCATCGGTGATGATCAGACGCTGCTTGCCCTTGGTGTCCTTGCCGAAGCTGACCGTACCGGAACGCTCCGCCAGGATGGCGGGCTCCTTCGGCTTTCTGGCCTCGAACAGGTCGGCCACCCGGGGCAGACCACCGGTGATGTCACGGGTCTTGGAAGACTCCTGCGGGATACGGGCGATAACGTCACCCACCTCCACCGTGGCCCCGTCTTCCAGGTTCACGATGGCGCCGCTCTGCAGCACGTAGTTGGCCGGAATCTCGGTGCCCGCCAGGCACAGGTCCTGACCATTGGGACCCACCAGCTTCACCATGGGGCGCAGGTCCTTGCCCTGGGAGCCGCGGGACTTGGGATCGATGACCACGGTGGAGGTCAGGCCGGTGATGTCGTCCACCTGCTTGTTCACCGTCACGCCATCAAGGAAGTCCTGCATGCGGATGGTACCGGCCACCTCGGTGATGATCGGGTGGGTATGCGGGTCCCAGGTCGCCACTTCCTTGCCGGCTTCCACCGCCTCGCCGTCGGCCACCAGGATGACCGCGCCATAGGGCAGCTTGTAGCGCTCGCGCTCGCGACCGGCTTCGTCGATGACGCCGATTTCACCGGAACGGGACACCGCCACCAGGTTGCCGTGCTTGTTGGTCACCGTCTTGATGTTGTGCAGACGGATGGAGCCCTTGCCCTTCACGGAGATGCTGCTGGCGGCCGCGGTACGGCTGGCGGCACCCCCGATATGGAAGGTACGCATGGTCAGCTGGGTACCCGGCTCACCGATGGACTGGGCGGCGATGACGCCCACCGCCTCGCCGATGTTCACCCGGTGACCACGGGCCAGATCGCGGCCGTAGCACTTGGCGCAGATGCCGTGACGGGTCTGGCAGGTGATGGCGGAACGCACCACCACCTCGTCCACGCCGGCGGCTTCCATGGCATCCACGGAGTCCTCGTCCAGCAGGGTGCCGCGGGGCATGATCAGGTCGCCGCTCAGGGACAGCACGTCTTCCGCCAGCACGCGCCCCAACACCCGCTCACGCAGCGGCTCCACCACGTCGCCGCCTTCGATGATCGGCTTCATGACGATGCCCTGGTCGGTACCGCAATCCTGCTCGGTCACCACCAGGTCCTGGGCCACGTCCACCAGACGCCGGGTCAGATAACCGGAGTTGGCGGTCTTGAGCGCCGTATCCGCCAGACCCTTACGGGCGCCGTGGGTGGAGATGAAGTACTGCAACACGTTCAGACCTTCACGGAAGTTCGCCGTGATGGGGGTCTCGATGATGGAGCCGTCCGGCTTGGCCATCAGGCCGCGCATCCCCGCCAGCTGACGGATCTGGGCGGCGGAACCACGGGCACCGGAGTCGGCCATCATGAAGATGGAGTTGAAGGAAGGCTGCTTGACGAGATTGCCTTCGGCGTCCTCCACCTCGTCCTTGCCCAGCTTCTCCATCATGGCCTTGGCCACCTGGTCATTGGTATGGGACCAGATGTCCACCACCTTGTTGTAGCGCTCGCCCTTGGTCACCAGACCCGAGGAATACTGCTCCTCGATGTCCTTCACCTGGGTCTCGGCCGCCGCCAGGATGCCCAGCTTCTCGTCCGGGATCACCATGTCGTTGATACCGAAGGAGACACCGCCCCGGGTGGAGTACTTGAAGCCGGTGTACATCAGCTGGTCGGCGAAGATCACCGTCTCCTTCAGACCCACCCGACGATAGCAGTGGTTGATCAGCCCGGAGATGGCCTTCTTGGTCAGATCGCGGTTGACGATCTCGAACGGCAGGCCGGGGGGCAGGATGCGGGACAGCAGGGCGCGACCCACGGTGGTCTGGTAGCGGGTCAGGGTTTCCGAATGCTCGCCGTCCTCGCTCACCACCACTTCGCGGATACGCACCTGCACGCGGGCGTGCAGTTCCACCACGCCGTTCTCGTAGGCGCGGTGCACCTCGTCCACGTCACTGAACATCATGCCCTCGCCCTTGGCATTGATGCGGTCGCGGGACATGTAGTACAGACCCAGCACGATGTCCTGGGACGGCACGATGATGGGCTCGCCGTTGGCCGGGGACAGGATGTTGTTGGTGGACATCATCAGGGCGCGGGCTTCCAGCTGCGCCTCCAGGGACAGGGGCACGTGCACCGCCATCTGGTCACCGTCGAAGTCCGCGTTGAACGCGGCACAGACCAACGGATGCAGCTGAATGGCCTTACCTTCGATGAGCACCGGCTCAAAGGCCTGGATGCCCAGACGGTGCAGGGTCGGCGCCCGGTTGAGCATCACCGGATGCTCGCGGATCACCTCTTCGAGGATATCCCAGACCTCCGGCCCTTCCCTTTCCACCAGCTTCTTGGCCGCCTTGATGGTAGTGGCCAGGCCGCGGCGATGCAGCTTGCCGAAGATGAAGGGCTTGAACAGTTCCAGGGCCATCTTCTTGGGCAGACCGCACTGGTGCAGGCGCAGGGTCGGACCCACCACGATCACGGAACGACCGGAGTAGTCCACGCGCTTGCCCAGCAGGTTCTGACGGAAGCGCCCCTGCTTGCCCTTGATCATGTCGGCCAGGGACTTGAGCGGGCGCTTGTTGGTGCCGGTGATGGCACGACCGCGACGGCCGTTGTCCAGCAGGGCATCCACCGCCTCCTGCAGCATGCGCTTTTCGTTGCGCACGATGATGTCCGGGGCGTTGAGCTCCAGCAGGCGCTTGAGACGGTTGTTGCGGTTGATGACCCGGCGATACAGATCGTTCAGGTCGGAGGTGGCGAAGCGACCGCCGTCCAGGGGCACCAGGGGACGCAGGTCCGGCGGCAGCACCGGCAGCACCGTGAGGATCATCCACTCGGGCTTGTTGCCGGACTCCAGGAAGGACTCGATCAGCTTCAGGCGCTTGGCCAGACGCTTGATCTTGGTGTCGGAACTGGTCTCGCGCACTTCCGTGCGCAGGCGGTTGGCCTCCTGCTGCAGATCGATGGAACGCAGCAGCTCGAACACGGCCTCGGCGCCCATGCGGGCATCGAACTCGTCGCCATGCTCCTCGATGGCGTCCAGGTACTGCTCGTCGCTCAGCAGCTGGCCCCGCTCCAGGGTGGTCATGCCCGGATCCACCACCACGAAGGCTTCAAAATACAGCACCCGCTCGATGTCGCGCAGGGTCATGTCCAGCAGCAGGCCGATGCGGGACGGCAGGCTCTTGAGGAACCAGATGTGGGCCACCGGGCTGGCCAGCTCGATATGCCCCATGCGCTCGCGGCGCACCTTGGTCTGGGTCACTTCCACGCCACACTTTTCGCACACCACACCGCGGTGCTTGAGGCGCTTGTACTTGCCGCACAGGCACTCGTAGTCCTTGATGGGGCCGAAGATCTTGGCGCAGAACAGGCCATCCCGTTCCGGCTTGAAGGTACGGTAGTTGATGGTTTCCGGCTTCTTGACCTCGCCGAATGACCAGGACCGGATCATTTCAGGGGACGCCAGCGCGATCCGGATGGCATCAAATTCTTCCACCTGGCCTTGCTGCTTGAGTAGATTGAGAAGATCTTTCATCGATTCACCTCGATTGAGTCGGAGCGGACACGTCCTGATTGCCCGACGGGGCGGACGGAAGGTCCGCCCCCGTCATGTGGTCCTGGCTCAGTCCTGCTCCAGTTCGATATTGATGGCCAGCGAACGGATTTCCTTCATGAGTACGTTGAAGGACTCGGGAATATTCGCTTCCATCCGGTGATCGCCGTCGACGATGTTCTTGTACATCTTGTTGCGGCCCTGTACGTCATCCGACTTCACGGTCAACATTTCCTGCAGTGTATAGGCGGCGCCGTAGGCCTCCAGGGCCCAGACTTCCATCTCCCCGAAGCGCTGGCCGCCGAACTGGGCCTTGCCGCCCAGCGGCTGCTGGGTGACCAGGCTGTACGGACCGGTGGAACGGGCGTGCATCTTGTCGTCCACCAGGTGGTTCAGCTTCAGCATGTGCATGTAGCCCACGGTGACCGGACGATCGAAAGAATCGCCGGTACGGCCGTCGAACAGGGTGGTCTGACCGGTTTCCGGCAGATCCGCCAGCTTGAGCATGTGCTTGATCTCATGCTCTTCGGCACCGTCGAACACCGGAGTGGCCATGGGCACGCCGCGACGCAGGCGCTTGGCCAGCTCGATGACTTCCTCGTCGGTGAGCTGGGACAGGTCTTCCTTGATGTTCTTGGGATCATGGTTGTAGACCTGATCCAGGAACCGGCGCAGCTCGTCCACCTGGGCCTTGGCATCGATCATGCGACCGATCTTCTGACCCAGGCCCTTGGCGGCCCACCCCAGGTGGGTCTCCAGCACCTGCCCCACGTTCATGCGCGACGGCACGCCCAGGGGGTTGAGCACGATATCCACCGGAGTGCCGTCATCCAGGTAAGGCATGTCTTCCATCGGTACGATCATGGACACCACACCCTTGTTACCGTGGCGGCCGGCCATCTTGTCACCGGGCTGCATGCGACGCTTCACGGCCAGGTAGACCTTGACCATCTTCAGCACGCCCGGGGCCAGATCGTCACCGGCGGTGAGCTTGGCCTTCTGCTCCTTGAAGCGCTTCTCGAAGGCGTCATGCTGCAGCTTGAGCTGATCCTGCATCAGTTCCAGCTGTTCGTTGACTTCCTCGCTGCGCATGCGGATCTCGAACCACTTCTCGCGAGGCAGTTCGCTCAGATAGGTGCGGGTCACCTTGGCGCCATCCTTCAGGCCGCCGGGGCCACCAGCCGCCAGCTTGCCGGAGAGCAGCTTCTCCACGCGGTCGTAGATGTCGTCCTCGTAGATGCGCAGCTGGTCCTTGAGATCCTTGCGGACGGATTCCAGGGCCATTTCCTCGATCTGCAGGGCACGCTTGTCCTTCTCCACGCCGTCGCGGGTGAAGACGCGCACGTCGATCACGGTGCCCTCGATGCCGGAAGAGACACGCAGGCTGGTGTCCTTCACGTCCGAGGCCTTCTCGCCGAAGATGGCGCGCAGCAGCTTCTCTTCCGGGGTCAGCTGGGTCTCGCCCTTGGGCGTGACCTTGCCTACCAGGATGTCACCCGGCTTCACCTCCGCACCCACGTAGACGATGCCCGACTCATCCAGCTTGGACAGCAGACCCTCGGACACGTTGGGGATGTCGGCACTGATCTCCTCCGGCCCCAGCTTGGTGTCCCGGGCCACACAGGTGAGTTCCTCGATATGGATCGAGGTAAAGCGGTCTTCCTGCACCACCCGCTCGGAGATGAGGATGGAATCCTCGAAGTTGTAGCCATTCCAGGGCATGAAGGCCACCAGCATGTTCTGGCCCAGGGCCAGTTCGCCCAGATCCGTCGAGGAACCGTCGGCGATCACGTCGCCGCGGGCGATGACGTCACCGACACGGACCAGCGGACGCTGGTTGATGCAGGTGTTCTGGTTGGAACGGGTGTACTTGATGAAGTTGTAGATGTCCACACCGGGTTCGCCGGCTTCGGTCTCGTCGTCGTTGACGCGCACCACCACGCGGGCCGCGTCCACGGAGTCCACCACCCCGCCGCGACGAGCCACGATGGAAGAACCGGAGTCGATGGCCACGGTACGCTCGATGCCGGTGCCCACCACCGGGGTCTCGGCACGCAGACAAGGCACCGCCTGACGCTGCATGTTGGAACCCATGAGGGCGCGGTTGGCGTCGTCATGCTCCAGGAACGGAATCAGCGCCGCCGCCACGGAGACGATCTGCTTGGGCGAGATATCCATGCACTGGATCTTGTCCGGGGTGGACATGGTGAACTCGTTCTGGAATCGGCAGGACACCAGTTCGTCCACCAAGTTGCCGGACTCGTCCAGGGTGGCGTTCGCCTGGGCGATGACGTAGTTGCCTTCCTCGATGGCCGACAGATACAGAATCTCCTCGGTCACCTTGCCGTCCACCACCCGGCGGTACGGGGTTTCCAAAAAGCCGTAGCGGTTGGTGCGGGCGTACACGGCCAGAGAGTTGATCAGACCGATGTTCGGACCTTCCGGGGTCTCGATGGGGCAGACGCGACCATAGTGGGTGGGATGCACGTCACGGACTTCGAAGCCCGCCCGCTCGCGGGTCAGACCGCCGGGACCCAGGGCGGAGATACGCCGCTTGTGGGTGACCTCCGACAGCGGGTTGTTCTGGTCCATGAACTGGGAGAGCTGGCTGGAGCCGAAGAATTCCTTCACCGCCGCCGCCACCGGCTTGGCGTTGATCAGTTCCTGGGGCATCAGACCTTCGCTCTCGGCCACGCTCAGGCGTTCCTTCACGGCCCGCTCCACGCGCACCAGGCCGACGCGGAAGACGTTCTCCGCCATCTCGCCCACGCTACGCACGCGACGGTTGCCCAGGTGGTCGATGTCGTCCACATGGCCGTTGCCGTTACGGATATCGATCAGGACCTTGATCACGTCCAGGATATCGTTGTTGTCCAGCACGCCGGGGCCGATTTCTTCCTCGCGGCCGACGCGGCGGTTGAACTTCATGCGACCCACGGCGGAAAGATCGTACCGGTCTTCGCTGAAGAACAGGCTCTGGAACAGATTCTCGGCGGCATCCTTGGTCGGCGGCTCACCCGGACGCATCATCCGGTAGATCTCCACCTGGGCCTCCAGCTGGGAACGCGTGGTGTCAATGCGCAGGGTGCTGGAGATGTAGGGACCGTGATCCAGATCGTTGGTGTAGAGGGTACGGAAGGTCTTGGTGCCGGAACGACGGATCTTCTCCAGCATGTCGGGCGTGAGCTCGTCGTTGGCATTGGCCACCAGCTCGCCGCTGTCCTCGTCGACGATGGTATGGGCCAGGATCTTGCCCACCAGGAACTCGGCCGGCACTTCCAGGGACTTCAGCTCGGCCTGCTCCATCTGGCGCACGTGGCGGGCAGTGATGCGACGGCCGGATTCCACCAGCAACTGGTCGCCCACATAGATGTCAAAGGCCGCCGTCTCGCCACGCAGGCGCTCCGGGACCAGTTCCATCTCGAAACCTTCCTTGAGGATCTTGACCGTATTGGTCTCGAAGAAGGTTTCCAGGATGTCTTCTTCCTCCATGCCCAGGGCACGGAGCAGCACCGTCGCGGGCAGCTTGCGGCGACGGTCGATACGCACAAAGATGGCGTCCTTGGGATCAAACTCGAAGTCCAGCCAGGAGCCGCGGTAGGGAATCACGCGGGCATTGAACAGGAGTTTGCCGGAACTGTGGGTCTTGCCCTTGTCGTGGTCGAAGAACACGCCGGGGGACCGATGCAGCTGGGACACGATCACGCGCTCGGTACCATTGATCACAAAGGTACCGTTCTCGGTCATGAGCGGCAGTTCGCCCATGTAGACTTCCTGCTCCTTGATGTCCTTGACCACACGGGAGCCCGCCGGGGCTTCCTTGTCGTAGATCACCAGGCGCAGCAGCACACGCAGCGGAGCGGCGTAGGTCATCCCCCGCAGCTGGCATTCCTTCACATCAAATACGGGATCACCCAAGCGGTAGCTGACGTATTCCAGTTCCACGGACCCGGAATAACTCACGATCGGGAACACCGACTTGAAGGCGGCGTGCAGGCCTACCTCATCGCGGCCCTGACGGGGCTCGCTCATCTGCAGAAACTGACGGTAGGAATCAATCTGCGTGGCCAGCAGATAGGGGACATCGAGGATCTGGGGCCGTTTGCCGAAATCCTTGCGGATGCGCTTCTTCTCGGTGTAGCTATAAGCCATTGTGATTCCTCACACTAGAATCGACACGCCACCCTTGTGTGCGGGGTGAAGTGGAGCAAGCAGCAAGAGGCCGGCGGTGCATCACCGCCAGCCCCCGGGTGTCACGCGACCAGGTCGCGAAACAAAGACCAGACCAACGCCTTACTTGAGTTCGACGCTGGCGCCGGCTTCTTCCAGTTCCTTCTTGATCTTTTCGGCTTCTTCCTTGTTCACGCCTTCCTTCACGGTGGCGGGAGCGGATTCGACCATGTCCTTGGCTTCCTTCAGACCCAGACCGGTCAGGCCGCGGATGACCTTGATCACGTTGACCTTGTTGGCGCCGAAGCTGGTCATGACGACGTCGAACTCGTCCTTGACCTCGGCAGCGGCTTCGCCACCGGCGGCGGCGACGGGGGCGGCGGCCACGGCAGCGGCAGCGCTCACGCCGAACTTCTCTTCCATCGCGGAAATCAGATCAACGATTTCCAGGACGGTCATGTTGGAAATGGTTTCCAGGATTTCTTCTTTCGAAACAGCCATGGTTAACTCCTAAGAGGGTGTGATACCCGATTCGGTTCAAAAATGTACTCAGGCAGCCGCCTGTTTCTGGTCGCGAATGGCGGCCACAGTGCGAACGAACTTGCCCGGGACTTCGTTGAGGGTGCGCGCGAACTTGTCGAGCGGCGCCTTCATGACAGCCATGAGCAGGCTGATGGCCTGATCGCGGGTCGGCATGCTGGCCAGACGATCCAGTTCGCCCGGACCCAGCAGCTGTCCACCCACGGACACCATCTTGCACTCCAGCTTCGCGTGGTTCTTGGCAAAGTCCTTGACCAGTCTTGCAGCGGCACCCGGATCTTCCTGGGAGAAGGCCAGGACCAGAGGTCCGACCATGCCTTCCTGCATGCACTGGAAATCGGTCCCCTCGACCGCACGACGGGCAAGGGAGTTCTTCACCACCCGCAGGTAGACGCCGGACTCACGCGCTTTCTTGCGCAGTTCGGTCATCTCGCCCACGGAGAGCCCGCGATATTCGGCCGCAACGGCCGAATGAGCGCTGGCGGCCACCGCAGCGACCTCAGAGACAATCGCCTTCTTGTCTTCGAGATTCAGTGCCACGGATATACCTCCTGTTTGACGTCAAGGGCATGCGCCGATGACGCTGAGTGATAAAGCCGGAGGCCGGGCCTCCGACTACCTTTACGGCGTACCCTCAGCAGGAAGAACCTGAATCGGGAGACACCGTCTGCGCAGGCGGACCTGAAACTTCCATTAAGTCCCGGCAACCGGGACGCCTGCGGTCTTGGACGGATACCGGCTTGCGCCGGCAGTCCCACCCAAACTTAAACATTTAAACGCCCTCCCCCCCCCCCGCGGGGGGAGAAGGACTTGAAGCCATTACAGCGCCAGCGAACCCTGATCCACCGGCACGCCGGGGCCCATGGTGGTGGAAACGGTCACCCGCTTCATGTACACACCCTTGGCGGCGGACGGCTTGGCCTTCATCAGGTCACCCAGCAACGCCATCAGGTTTTCTTCCAGCGCCTTGGGCTCAAAGCTCACGTTGCCGATGGTGCAGTGGATGATGCCGCCCTTGTCGGTGCGATAGCGCACCTGACCGGCCTTGGCATTCTTCACCGCGCCGGCCACGTCGGCGGCCACCGTCCCCACCTTGGGGTTCGGCATCAGGCCGCGGGGGCCCAGGATCTGGCCCAGCTGGCCCACCACGCGCATGGCGTCGGGGCTGGCGATCACCACGTCAAAGTTCAGATTGCCGGCCTTCACCTCGGCGGCCAGATCATCCATGCCCACGATGTCGGCACCGGCTTCGCGGGCGGCATCGGCATTGGCACCCTGGGTGAACACGGCCACGCGCACGGTCTTGCCGGTGCCGTTGGGCAGCACGGTGGAACCACGCACCACCTGGTCGGACTTACGCGGGTCCACACCCAGGTTCACGGCCACGTCCACGGATTCACTGAACTTGGCGGAAGCCGTGTCCTTCAGCAGTTGAAGGGCTTCGGACACCGGATACATCTTGCCCGGCTCGACCTTCTCGCGGATCGCCCGCATGCGCTTGCTCAGCTTTGCCATCTCACACGCCCTCCACGTCAAGACCCATACTGCGCGCACTGCCGGCGATGGAACGCACGGCGGCGTCCAGATCCGCGGCGGTCAGGTCGGGCATCTTGGTACGGGCAACCTCTTCCACCTGCTCACGGGTCACCTTGCCCACCTTGACGGTGTTGGGGGTGGCGGAACCCTTGGGTACACCGGCGGCCTTGCGCAGCAGCACGGAAGCCGGCGGGGTCTTGGTGATAAAGGTGAAGGAACGGTCGGAATAGACGGTGATCACCACGGGAATCGGCAGACCCGGCTCCAGATTCTGGGTCTGGGCATTAAAGGCCTTACAGAATTCCATGATGTTCACACCGCGCTGACCCAGCGCGGGGCCGACGGGCGGACTGGGGTTGGCCTTACCAGCGGCCACCTGAAGCTTGATGTAAGCTTCGATCTTCTTAGCCATGACATGAACTCCTGAGTGTGGGTGCTAGCGCCTTTCGGCTCCCCTGAGGAAAAGCGGCAGGACTCGGGGCTCCCCGGGTCCTGCCGCGATTCGGTGCTTCCAACAGACCTAGACTTTCTCGACCTGATGAAACTCCAGCTCCACGGGCGTGGAGCGGCCAAAAATCTGCACAGCCACCAGCAGGCGGTTCTTGTCGTAGTTCACCTCTTCGACGACGGCATTGAAGTCGTTGAAGGGGCCGTCGGTCACCCGGACCACTTCTCCGGGCTCGAACAAGACCTTGGGACGCGGCTTCTCCGCGCCCTCCTGCATGCGCTGCAGAATGACATCGGCTTCCTTGTCGGAAATGGGCGTGGGACGATCGGCATTGGCGCCGATGAAACCCAGCACCTTGGGCACGCTCTTCACGAGGTGCCAGGTGTCTTCGTCCATCTCCATCTGGACCAGGACATACCCGGGGAAGAACTTGCGCTCACTCTTGCGCTTTTGTCCGTCGCGCATCTCCACCACTTCCTCGGTGGGCACGAGGATGTCCCCGAACTTGTCCTGCATGTCGAAACGGGCAATGCGCTCCTTGAGGGAGCGCTTCACCTGATTCTCGAAACCGGAATATGCATGCACGACATACCAACGCAGGGCCATCTTGACTTCCTAATTGCTCAGCGGATGAATTCGCGAATCGACCACCCCAGCAGCATGTCGATCAGCCACAGCATGATCGCCACGAGGATAGTCACAGCCAGGACGACCAGAGAGGTCTGCAGGGTCTCGACCCGGGTGGGCCAGACCATTTTGCGCACTTCCGTGCGCGAATCCTGGAGGAACCCAGCCAGCGCCCGACCCTTGGCGGTAGTGAACACGATGCCCACCGCCACCCCGCTGATTGCCAGCAGGCCAAGAACGCGGAAGAGCGTCGACCCGTCCGAGAACCAATAAAAGCCGATGACGCCCGCCACCAGCAGCCCAACGGCTACCAGCAGCTTGACGGTGTCGAAACCGGCACCTTCTACTTCCGCTTTACCTGCCATGGGATAGAACTTGACCCGGTTGCAATCGCAACTGCCTGCGAGAGATGGCAGGCCAGGAGGGACTCGAACCCCCAACCTGCGGTTTTGGAGACCGCTGCTCTGCCAATTGAGCTACTGGCCTGTAACAACCGATACAAACGAATTGCTTTTTCGATTCAAACCCGGCGCCTGATTTCAGGCGCCGGACTCAAGCCGATGCAGCCAGACGATTGTATCGCCTCGGCGGATGATTCCGCCAGTACTTCTTACTGCTTACTCGATGATCTTGGCGACCACGCCGGCACCGACGGTACGGCCACCTTCACGGATCGCGAAGCGCAGACCGTCTTCCATCGCGATCGGCGCGATCAGGGATACGGTCATCTTCACGTTGTCACCCGGCATCACCATCTCGATGCCTTCCGGCAGATCGCAGGAACCGGTCACGTCCGTGGTACGGAAGTAGAACTGCGGACGGTAGCCGTTGAAGAACGGGGTATGACGACCACCCTCTTCCTTCGACAGCACGTACACTTCCGCTTCGAACTTGGTGTGCGGGGTGATGGAGCCGCTCTTGCACAGCACCTGACCACGCTCCACCTCGTCACGCTTGGTGCCGCGCAGCAGCACGCCCACGTTGTCACCCGCCTGACCCTGATCCAGCAGCTTGCGGAACATTTCCACGCCGGTCACGGTGGTCTTGATGGTGTCGCGGATACCCACGATGGAGACTTCGTCACCCACCTTCACGATGCCGCGCTCGATACGACCAGTCACCACGGTACCACGACCGGAGATGGAGAACACATCTTCCACCGGCATCAGGAACGCGCCGTCGATGGCACGCTCCGGCTCCGGAATGTACTCGTCCAGGGCCGCAATCAGCTTGTCGATGGCCGGCATGCCGATGTCGGAGGTGTCGCCTTCCAGCGCCTTGAGCGCGGAACCCACGATGATCGGGGTGTCGTCGCCAGGGAAGTCGTAGCTCGACAGCAGGTCGCGCACTTCCATCTCCACCAGCTCCAGCAGCTCGGCGTCGTCCACCATGTCGGCCTTGTTCAGGAACACGACGATGTAGGGCACGCCCACCTGACGGGCCAGCAGGATGTGCTCACGGGTCTGAGGCATCGGGCCGTCGGCCGCGGACACCACCAGGATCGCGCCGTCCATCTGCGCCGCACCGGTGATCATGTTCTTCACATAGTCGGCGTGGCCGGGGCAGTCCACGTGGGCATAGTGACGATTGTCGGACTCGTACTCCACGTGCGCGGTGGCAATTGTGATACCACGAGCGCGCTCTTCCGGGGCGTTGTCGATCTGGTCGTAGGCACGGGCCTCACCACCAAACTTCTTCGCCTGAACCACCGTCAGCGCCGCCGTCAGCGTGGTCTTGCCATGGTCAACGTGACCAATGGTACCCACGTTCACGTGCGGCTTCTTACGCTCGAATTTTTCCTTCGACATGGTCTAGCACCCCGGTTGAAGTTCTTGCTTTACACAAAAAGACATACGTTGGAGCCCATAACCGGACTTGAACCGGTGACCTCTTCCTTACCAAGGAAGTGCTCTACCGACTGAGCTATATGGGCCGGACTCATTCACTATGCTGTTGGAGCGGGTGATGGGAATCGAACCCACATCATCAGCTTGGAAGGCTGAGGTTCTACCATTGAACTACACCCGCGGAACCCCGCACTGCCGGTAGCGCCACTCAGTCGCCTTGCCGGCACCCGCCCGCTCGAAGCGGCACACGGGACGCCAAGTAAAACACCTCACCTTCCCTGACTCAGGAAGGAATCCCGGCGCTCACATTTTCGGTTGAACGCCGGAACCAGAAATCTGGTGGAGGGGGAAGGATTCGAACCTTCGAAGGCTGAGCCAGCAGATTTACAGTCTGCCCCCTTTGACCGCTCGGGAACCCCTCCAGGGGTGAAAGCCGGTGATTATTCGCATGCGAGACCCTTCTGTCAAGCATTAATTTCGATTGAAGTGAAATTCCCGCAATGGCGGTGAATGTCCCGGGGAAGTGGCGC
Source organism: Ectothiorhodospira shaposhnikovii (assembly GCF_022227765.1). Taxonomy (GTDB): domain Bacteria; phylum Pseudomonadota; class Gammaproteobacteria; order Ectothiorhodospirales; family Ectothiorhodospiraceae; genus Ectothiorhodospira. The sequence goes on from NZ_JAJMLZ010000002.1 coordinate 33,842, forward strand.
GGGGAAGGGAGCGCTTCCTTAATGAAGTCATCACGGGCCTTTGCTACGATGCCCGTTTCATCCAGCAAGATCCATCATCAGGGGATATCGCACGACATGAAGGTCACCATTTACGGCTCCGGCTACGTAGGACTGGTCACGGGCGCCTGCCTGGCGGAAGTGGGCAACCACGTCCTGTGCGTGGACATCGACCCCGACAAGATCGAACGCCTCAAGCGCGGCGAGATCCCCATCTACGAGCCCGGCCTGGATGACCTGGTGGCCGAAAACGCCGCCACCGGCCGCCTCGCCTTCACCCTGGACCCGGCGGAAGGCGTCAAACACGGCCTGTTCCAATTCATCGCCGTGGGCACCCCGCCCGACGAGGACGGCTCCGCCGACCTGAGCCATGTACTGGCCGTGGCCCGCGCCATCGCCGACAACATGAGCGAATACCGCATCGTGGTGAACAAGTCCACCGTCCCCGTGGGCACCGCCGACAAGGTCAAGGCAGCCATCACCGACACCCTGGCCCAACGCGGCTCCCAGGTGGACTTCGACGTGGTCTCCAACCCGGAATTCCTCAAGGAAGGGGCCGCCATCGACGACTTCATGAAGCCCGACCGCATCATCGTCGGCACCGACAACCCGCGCACCGCCGAACTCATGCGCGCCCTCTATGCCCCCTTCAACCGCAACCATGACCGGGTCATGGCCATGGACATCCGCTCGGCGGAACTCACCAAATACGCCGCCAACGCCATGCTGGCCACCAAGATCAGCTTCATGAACGAACTGGCCAACCTGGCGGAAAAACTGGGCGCCGACATCGAGCATGTGCGCCAGGGTATCGGCTCCGACCCGCGCATCGGCTACCACTTCATCTATCCCGGCTGCGGCTACGGCGGCTCCTGCTTTCCCAAGGACGTGAAGGCCCTGGAACGCACCGCCCGCCAAGTGGGTTTCAAGGCCCAGCTGCTGGCCGCCGTGGAGGATGTGAACGAGCGCCAGAAGGAACGCCTGTTCGACAAGATCCGCACCCACTTCAACGGCGACCTCAAGGGCCGCACCATCGCCCTGTGGGGCCTTTCCTTCAAGCCCAACACGGACGACATGCGCGAGGCCTCCAGCCGTACCCTGATGGAAGCCCTGTGGGATGCCGGCGTCCATGTCCGTGCCCATGATCCGGTGGCCATGGAGGAATGCACCCGCCTCTACGGCGAGCGCCCGGACCTGACCCTGTACGAAGATCACGAAGAAGCCCTGGCGGGCGCCGACGCCCTGGCCATCGTCACCGAGTGGAATGTGTTCCGCAGCCCGGACTTCGACCTGATCCGCAAGCAGCTCAAGACCCCGACCATCTTTGACGGTCGCAACCTCTACGAGCCGCGACACCTGGAAGACATGGGGTTTGCCTATTACGCCATCGGCCGAGGCCGGTCCATCCAGGCCTGAGCCCGAGGGATCACCATGTCAAACAAACCCATCCTGGTCACCGGCGGCGCCGGCTACATCGGCAGCCACACCGCCCTGATGCTGGCCGAGGCCGGTGAACGCGTCATCGTCCTGGACAACCTCTCCACCGGCTTCGCCGACGCCGTCACCCAGGGCGAACTGATCATCGGCGACGTCGCCGACAAGGCGCTGGTCAGCCGCATCCTGCACGAGCATGACATCGACACCGTTATGCACTTCGCCGCCCACACCATCGTCCCCGAATCCGTCGCCGACCCGCTCAAGTACTACGGCAACAACACCTGCGGCACCCGCAACCTGCTGGAATGCTGCGCCCGGGCCGGCGTCAAGCATTTTGTCTTCTCCTCCACCGCCGCCGTCTACGGCATCCCCCACGACGGCATCGCCCGGGAAGACAGCCCTACCGCCCCCATCAACCCCTACGGCACTTCCAAGCTCATGAGCGAATGGATGCTCAGGGATCTCTCCGCCGCCGGCGAAATGCGCCACGTCATCCTGCGCTACTTCAATGTCGCCGGCTCCGACCCGCAAGGTCGCATCGGCCAGTCCACCGCAAAGGCCACCCTGCTGGTCAAGGTGGCCTGCGAAGCCGCCGTGGGCAAGCGTGCCCATGTCTCCATCTTCGGTACCGACTACCCCACCCCCGACGGCACCGGCGTGCGCGACTACATCCACGTCAGCGATCTGGCGGCCGCCCACCTCAAGGCCCTGGAACACCTCCGCGCCGGAGGCGAATCAGACACCTTCAACGTGGGCTACGGCCACGGCCTGAGCGTCAGGGAAGTGCTGGATGCGGTGGAGCGCCTGAACGGCAAGCCGCTGGACATCCGGGAAGAACCGCGCCGCCCCGGCGACCCGCCCAGCCTGGTGGCCGCGGCGGACCGAATCCGCGCCACACTGGGCTGGACCCCGCGGCACGACGACCTGGCGTTCATCGTTCGCACCTCGCTGGAGTGGGAACGGGCGCCGCGCTACTAAGAAGAAACAGGCCCGGCGATGAACCGGGCCTCAGGACTGCCGAACAAAGGCCTTCCTGCCCAGGTGCATCACCAACAAATGAGGGGGCATTTTCTGCCAGTGCCCCCGAATGATCAGCAACCACTCACTCAAACGCCGATGGACACCCCGATCCAGGGTGTCCGAAGGGGACAGGGACATCCTCAACCCCCAGTCCAGCACCGCCCCTCCGAACCCCACTGGATAACGGCGCCGCGCCAGATCCAGCACATCTCCCGGGACAGGGGTACCCACCAGACGATCCAGGTAATGCAGCGCCATGAAAAGGGGACGCTCAAGCCCGATCTCGGCCGCCCGCAGCAGCAGGCGCCGCCAGTCCTCGTCACCCGAAAAACCCCGGATCATCCCGTCCAGATCCAACAGATCCCGGAGCCCACCGGCCATCTCGCCCTCGGAAAAGAACAGATGCGTCGCGCTGTGCAGCACCCGGTCCTCCGGCGCCAGCACCCTGAAGAAACAGCCGTCGAGGGTCATCGCGGCATCCATCAGCAAGTCCGGACGGGTCTTCAGACGGGCCGTGGGCGGCAGGATCGAATGATGGACGTCAAGGGTCGTGCCGCGACGGATATGCTGCAGCGGCGGCAATTCATGCATCCATTCACGGTAATAGCGCTGATCGTAGTCGTCATGATGACTGTTCACCCAGCCCTTGAGCATCAGCGCCGCCTCCACCCGAGGCAACGCCTCCGGCGCCACCATGATGTCGATATCACCAAACAGGCGCCCTCCGGCAAACGCCAGATCGGCCACATGGTAGGCCGCGCCCTTGAGCAGAATGACCGGCACATCCAGCCCGGACAGCGCCTCCTCGATACAGGAAAGCTCCCACCGCAGCTCCTCTGCCTGGGTATTCACCCGGGCAATGGCCCATTCCAGATGCTGACGAGGACCGATGGGCACGGACGCCAGTAATCCGCACGCCTCAAGCCCCACCGCCAACCGGCCAAGCAATCGACTCAGGCGGGCCTGCCTGATCAATACGTCCCACTGGCCGGGAGAAAGGGTCCCCAGGGATACGGGATCCAGCACCCCGGACACGAGCAGTTCCCTTGCCGAACCACGCGCGTCAGGCAGCGGCATGGATGTCCTCCACCAGCCGCATGCCCTCATCCAGGCTACCGTAGCCGATTTCGTGGCACCCGCAACGCTCCACAAGATCCGCCAACGCTTCAAAACCTTGCCGACGCAGGGCTGAAAAATTGAAGGCGCTCTCCATCAGCAGTGCAAATGCGGCAGCCTGCCCCACCCCACGATGCACGGGCCGGGCACCACGGGTGAACTTCGGAAAGATCACCGCCACCGGGGCGGCCGGACGCCGCACGGCCAGCACGCTCTCACGGGGCGGGCGCATGAGCGCCACCGAACCCTTCACGGTGTCCCGCACCGTCCCACTGAACGCATCCTCCCCCGCCAGCCCCTTGATCAGGTCGATGGAGTCATTCTTCAGACTGATCGGGCGCGCCAGCCCTTCGATGCTGAGTGCATCCAGGGCCAGTGGCGCCAGCTCATCCGACAGCAACCGCCAACCGTGATGCACCAAGCCTGCCACCAGAGTGCTCTTGCCGGAACCCGGCGGCGCGGGAATCAACAGAGCCTTGCCGCCCTTTTCCACCACGGCGGCATGCAGAATCAGGCAATCCTTCACGGCGTCATGCACGCACCAGTTAAGCCCCCATTCCAGCAACGGAAAGGCCTGCGCATGGGGCAAGGGGAAGAAAGACGAACTGCCATCCACATGGAATTCAAGCTGCCTGCCGAACCATCGCCGCAGATTGCGAGGTGGTCTCACCTCCACGTGGAAGTCGGCGAACCCTTCCAGGCTCACCGGGTGATGCCGATACATCCGCTGGACTTCATCGGCCAGGTGTTCAACGGGGGAACTCAGGCGAAAGGAAAAGCGCCCGAAATGGATAATGGCACCGGCACCGGCCACCAGCGCTCTGAAGTCACGGGCGGGGATGGCACCCACCTCAACCAACGGGAGGGAGGCCTTTATGCCGTCCGCTCCACCAACTGCATCCCCTCCAGGGTGGACATGACCTGATACAACGCTTCCTGGGTTTTGCATCGGAGATCTTCGGATCCGGAAGTTTCGGTGTCGGGGGTGCAGGACCGCAGTAATGCCATGAAATCGCCGCGCCCAGCCGCCAGATGCTCCAGCACCTCACCGTGAAAACGGGACAGCACAAAGACATCACCCGAACCCTGATGAAAGACGGCCACGCCATCATCCAGGGTTCGAACGATCACGCCCGCAGGGTGCAACCGCCAAGTGATCGCGTCTGCCCCGTCAATATCCAATGTCAATCCGGAGAGCCGTCCGAGACATCGAAAAACTCGTCGGCATCATCAATCCAGACAGTCCTTTCGTAGGTTGATTCAAGATATTGCTTCACGCGGACTTTATCCCAGAAAACCCCGGGCCTGACCTCATACCGACCAGTCGCTTCAAGCTCAGTCCACATCGATATCACTTGGACCGGAGTCAAGGGATAAGTGCCTGAAAATGTAACGGCATTCATGTATGCGGCCACAAACGCACGCGCAAGGTTGTCGGGATCACGAAACGACAGCTTCTTATGCTGATGCCTGGATACAACATCCCGGAGAGTCAACGCCTCAACCCTTGAATTCACGTCAAGAACGCTCCCTACAACCTGAAAATGCCCTGCGGATCCGAATACCTCGACAAAGAGCCTATCCAACTCGGGTGAAGACGCCCCCCTAACCCCGGCAGCATTCCCCCAGTATCCGGGGGATTTTCCACACTGCAAGTTTTCCCGATCCCCCTTGCGACCACTGGCCTTCAGCGAATCAAACCCGGAGGGTGTATCGGCGACACAGGTCCAAGCTCCCAAGGCCGGCCTGTTGACCAAGGCGAAGAGGACGGAGGTTGAGCCGGCAGCCAGAGCAAACCGTCTTCGACTGGACTGCACCCCCTGAGAGCATGAGATTCCCGAAGCCTCACCGTCAGAAGGAGGCAACATGCGGGAACGCTCATCACCGGTATCGGGTATGTTTTTGTCAGCCATCACAACCAGCCTCGCAATAGGTGGGAATTCATGGCAGCAAGGCAACAAGACGCTTCAGCCGGAAGCTACCGGGAAGGGCCAGTACCCCTCTCACTCGGACCGGCAGCATTCAGAACAACCACAACTGCGCAAGCTTACCAGAAACCTGTCCGGGCGCACCCAGGATATGGTGTCAAGCCCTACAACAAAACAATGCAACAATAAAGCCAACCCGCTCAAGCCCCGGAATCGCAGGGATATTGGGCGCAATGTAACGTGACAACACTCACAAAATCAACCTGACTTTGTAAACCAAGCCGACACCTGAATTGACGATAAACAACCGACATCACCCACATCCATGATAATGCCCACCCAAACCATAGCGGCTAACAAAAACATCATCATCGACCGTGGCGGAAAAGCATTCACTCACATCCAGCATGTAAAAAAAACCGACAAAACATCAACGCTTCACACCTAGGCTACCCAGCCAACCGGAATATCGGATTCAACTCATGGCCTACCATTGAAAACAACCCACCAGGGTCAATGCAAATCAGACTCCATGATGGTCCCATGAGAGCAGCAAAGCCCGCTTGATGCGGAAGTCCCGTCGAACCGCAAAATGCCGGCTGCTTGCTAGACTCTGAAGTTGGAGCCACCTCACCAACTCAACCCAACACAACAGGACCGGAACATGGAAAAAATCCTGGACTTCGCTGGCACCCTCATCGCTCTGCTGGGCATTGCCACCTGTCTTGCCAGCGCCGGTACCTGGCTGATGGGTGATTACTACCTGCTCGGACTGGAGTTGATCGTTATTCTCACCGGCGGCATCGGCCTGCTGGTGACCGCCATCCTGTTCAAGGTGCAGGTGCTGGTCATGCGATCGTTTTAAACCTACCCCGTCACTCCCGAGCCTGCCTCATCACGTCAGCTCCTACCCCGTCACTCCCGCGAAAGCGGGAGTCCAGGACGGACACTCCAACCGCGACTGGATTCCCGCGTTCGCGGGAATGACGGGGAAGAATCGGAATGACCCATTCTAAGGCGTCAGATCCGCCTGCCGTAACAGATCCCGGATGTAGTTCCCGGGGATGGCATAACTGATGCCGCTGGGCCGATCCAGCGCCCGCTCCCGCCCCTCCTTCACAAATACCATGTTCAACACCCCCACCACCTCGCCGGTCGCGGGCCGGTACAGGGGGCTGCCGCTGTTACCGGGGTAAGCCGTGGCATCCAGCTGAAACACTGCATAGGGATCACGCAGGCGCCGGATCACCCGGGGATCCAACTGCTGGGTGGAATGCATGGGCATGGCAACCGGCGTGATGGCGGAAACAATCCCCACATGAGTGGCCGGCACCAGCCCCAGCATGGCGCCGATGGGAAAACCGGTGAGCGCCACCGTCTCGCCTTCCCGCAGGCGGTCGGAGTTACCCAGGCGCAATGCGGGCAGAGGCGCCCCCTCGATTCTCAACAACACCAGATCCCGCAACGGGTCAGAAGCCACCCGCTCCGCCCGACGCATTTCGCCGGAATCCCCCGAACCGGGAATGAAAACCGCCAGATGCTCCCGGTTGGCCGTATCGATGGTCAGGGGAATCACATGGTCATTGGTGATCACATGACGCCCGTCGGCCACCGCAAATCCCGTCCCCATCAGATTGGCCCGGGGCGAACGGGTCGGCTGGAAAGTCCCCACCCCCACCACGGAGGGCTTGACCCGGGCGATGGCATCGGCCAACTCCGATGCCGCCACCGACAGGGGCATCACCAGCAAGAGAACCAGAATCCACCAGCCGAGAGGGCGAGAACGCGGGGATGAGCGATGATTCGTCGACAGGTTTTTCACAGCGTCCGCTCCATGATTGCGCTTGGCTTTGATTATAGACCTCCTGCAGAATGCCTGAAAAACAGCGCGAGGCCCCCATGGACAGCACCTACCTCCTGCACCATCTTCCCTTCGCCGCCGGCGAACGCAACCCGGAAGCCCCCGCCCTCACCCACGGCGACACCACCCGGACCTACGGGCACACCACCCAGGCCATCCGGGATTTTGCCGCCGCGCTGGCCTCCATCGGCCTCACTCGCGGAGAACGGGTGGCCGTCTACCTGGAAAAACGCCTGGAAACCGTCACCGGCATCTTCGGCACCAGCGCGGCGGGGGGCGTCTTCGTGCCGGTGAACCCGATTCTCAAGCCCGACCAGGTGGCCTACATCCTGCGCAACTGCAACGTGCGCATCCTGATCACCTCGCCCGCCCGCCTCGGCGGCCTGCGGGAAGCCCTGGCGGACTGCCACGATCTGCGCCACATCATCCTGACCGAAGCCCCCGGCGACATGCCCGACCTGCCCGGCGTCGCCCTCCATGGCTGGCCCGAACCGGGCGGCCACGCCGACTACCGGGAGCCGCGCATCATCGACACCGACATGGCCGCCATCCTCTACACCTCCGGCAGCACCGGCGGCCCGAAGGGGGTGGTCCTGTCCCATCGCAACATGGTCATGGGCGCCAAAAGCGTGGCCCAATACCTGGAAAACCACGCCGACGACACCCTGCTGGCCGCTCTGCCCCTGTCCTTCGACGCGGGATTTTCCCAACTCACCACCGCCTTCCATGCCGGCGCCCGAGTGGTCCTGCTCAACTATCTACTGCCCCGGGACGTACTCAAGGCCCTGGTCCGGGAACGGGTGACCGGCCTGACCGCCGTACCGCCCCTGTGGATTCAGCTCACCCAGCAGGACTGGCCCGAGGGCATCGACGAACACCTGCGCTACATCGCCAACACCGGCGGGCGCATGCCCCTGGCCACCCTGCGTCGACTGCGGGATACCCTGCCCCGCACACGCCCCTATTTAATGTATGGCCTCACCGAAGCCTTCCGCGCCACCTACCTGCCGCCGGAAGAGGTGGATCGACGCCCCGATTCCATCGGCAAGGCCATCCCCAATGCCGAAGTCCTGGTCCTGCGGGAAGACGGCAGCCCTTGCGCCCCCAACGAACCGGGAGAACTGGTCCAGCGGGGCGCCCTGGTGGCCCAGGGCTACTGGAACGACCCAGACAAGACCGCCCGCCACTTCAGGCCCCTGCCCGCCCTGGCCCCGGGCCGCGAGTCTGGTCTGGTTCTGCCCGAGATCGCCGTCTTCTCCGGCGACACGGTGCGATACGACGAAGACGGCTACCTCTACTTCATCGGCCGTCGGGACGAGATGATCAAGACCTCGGGCTACCGGGTCAGTCCCACGGAAGTGGAAGAAATCCTCTACGCCACCCGGCTGGTAGGCGAATGCGTGGCCTTCGGCATCCCCGACGACACCCTGGGCCAGATCATCGCCGTCATCGCCACGCCGCCGACGGCGGACACGACCCTGGATGTGGACGCCCTGCTGGCCCAATGCAAGGCCCGCATGCCCGCCTACATGGTCCCGGCCCGCATCCACGCCCATGACGGCCCCCTCCCCCGCAACCCCAACGGCAAGCTGGACCGCAAGGCGCTGGCCGGCGCATGGTCTGCGAAGGCATCGGACAACAAATGAACAAACCCGCCCCCACCCACACCCCCATGACCCAGTTCCCCGTCCGTGACGGCGAACTCACCATCGGCGGCATGCCGCTCACCCGGCTGGCCGCCCGTGTGGGGCAGACGCCCTTCTACGCCCATGACCGCGGCCTGCTCACCCGGCGCGTGGCGCAACTGCGGGAACAACTCCCCCGGGGTATCCAGCTTCACTACGCCATGAAGGCCAACCCCATGCCCGCCCTGGTCTGCCACATGGCCGGCCTGGTGGACGGCATCGACGTGGCCTCGGCCGGAGAACTCAAGGTGGCCCTGGACGCCGGCGCCGATCCCGCCGACATCAGCTTTGCCGGCCCCGGCAAACAGCCGCTGGAACTGCAACAGGCCGTGGCCGCCGGCATCCTGGTCAACATCGAATCCTTCCGGGAAATCCCCCTCCTGGCCCAGGCATCGGAACAGCTGGGCCTGCCCGCCCGGGTAGCGGTTCGGGTCAACCCGGACTTCGAACTCAAGAGTTCCGGCATGAAGATGGGCGGCGGCCCCAAACAGTTCGGCGTGGATGCCGAGCAGGTGCCGGACCTGCTCCAGGCCATCGGCAACGCCGGGCTGCACTTTGAAGGCTTTCACCTGTTTGCCGGCTCCCAGAACCTGCAAGCCGGCGCCATCGTCGAGGCCCAGCAAAAAAGCTTTGAACTGGCCTGCCGACTGGCCGAACACGCCCCGGCACCGATCCGGTTCCTCAACCTGGGGGGCGGCTTCGGCATCCCCTACTTCCCCGGAGAACGCCCCCTGGATCCGGCCCCCATCGGCGACAACCTGGCCACGCTCCAGGCAGAAGCGGCCCGCCGCCTGCCGGAGGCGGCACTGGTGATCGAACTGGGGCGCTACTTCGTGGGCGAGGCGGGGGTCTACGTCTGCCGCATCCTGGATCGCAAGCTCTCCCGCGGCCACCCCTACCTGGTCACCGACGGCGGCCTGCACCAGCACCTGGCGGCCTCGGGCAACTTCGGCCAGATCATCCGCAAGAACTACCCGGTGGCCATCGGCAACCGCATGGACGAAACGGAGATGGAAACCGCCTCGGTAGTCGGCCCCCTGTGTACCCCTCTGGACCTACTGGCCGACCGCATGACCCTGCCCAAGGCCCAACCCGGTGATCTGGTGGTCATCTTTCAGTCAGGGGCCTACGGCCTGACGGCCAGCCCGGAAAAATTCCTCGGGCATCCGACCATTCCGGAAATCCTGGTCTGACCAGGCAACCAACATGGGGAAGCACCATGGTTCTATGAAACCCTTAAGGATACGCAACACCTGCTGGAACAGCTCAATGCCCGCAATCAATAAGCCTCCCATCGACATCGAGCCCCGTCACTGGGCAATCGTGTCCGACATCCTTTGCCGGCACCTGCCGGACACGGAAGTCAGGGCCTTCGGTTCCAGGGTCACCGGCAGGACCAAACCCTATTCGGACCTGGATCTACTCATCATGCCCAGAACGCCCATAAGCCTGCGACACCTGGGCTTGCTCCAGGAGGCCTTCAGCGAATCCGAGTTGCCCTGGAAGGTTGACCTTGTGGACGGCTCCACCATCAGCGACACATTCAGACTCGCCATCGTCCCCCAGTCCATCCGGATTCACCCCCCCGAACAAACCCCGGATCCGGTGGCTCAATCCCTGGAAAATCCGTCACCGGCCTCACTGAACGAGGGCGCTCCGGGGCAGGATAATCCCGAATCCCCCGCAAGCCCCACCAGACCGCCCCACAGGCCTGCCAGCCCACCCAAGCCGCCGCCGCCGCAATCCAGACACTTGTGGGATCCGGCCTCAGCCCCGCCATGAACAGCTTGCCCGACTCCATCACGACGGCCAGCGTCATCGCCAACGCAACAGCGACCCATGGACCACCCAAGGGTGTGACGCCCCACGGCCCCCAACGCCACAGCCACATCATGATGCCCACGGGGGCATACATCATCAGATGCAGCAGTACACTGCCGATTGCCACCGCCTCGGGCACCACATAGTGATACCAGAACGGCAAGAATCGCATCGATTCCAGCTTGGCCGATACCTCCCCCGCCTCCAGAACAAACCCCTTTCCGCCCAGATTGAGCAACACCATGAGCGCCAGGTAAGGGATCAACGAAAGCATCACCACCGGCCGCGCCCGATGGCGCAGCCGGCCCGGACTGAAATGACCGCGCCACACAAACAGCCCGATCCCCAGAAGCACCCCCAGCGCCCTGGAAAGTGCAGACCCACCCTCGGCAATGCCGGAAATCGTCAGAAACTGCCCGATTTCCACCCACACGCCAAACATCATTGCGGCAACCACGGACAGGAAGAATCTCCCCCAGCCCGAGACAGCCGCAAAATGCTCCCTCATCCACCACCCCACCAAGATACCGACAGGCAGGGTCATCACCACAATCATGCTCCGCAGCACCCACCAGCGCAGGCCAGCATCCTCAGAGACGGGCGCCCGCCAAAGCCCCCAGCCATTGGATTCCAGCTTACCCACCCACTCCTGCCAGGAAACGATGAAATCCAGCGGCAACCAGGCAAACAGCACATAGGCCACCCCATAGATCACCAACCCTCTTCGCAACGCGGTCAACCCACCCTGGCGCAGCGTCGCCAACCACCGGCGTCCCGGCCCCGACAATCCATACCATGCCAGCACGCCCACCACGCCACCAATGAAGTTGCCGCTCATATCCAGCAGGGACGGCTCTCGCCGGGGCAACCAGAACTGCAGGAACTCCACCATCGCCGTGGTCGCCAGGGCCAGCAGGACCACGAACAGCCCCACCAGGCAACGCCCCAGGAAACCGCGCACATAACCGGACAACCAGGCCGTCCAGAACAGCCCCAGAGGCACAAACATCAGGATGTTGGCCACCCACTGCTGCCGCGCCGAGGCACGCATTTGCGGGACATCCAGACTGGTGAAATGTGCCCAGGCCTGGGCAACACTCTGGTTACCGAAATCAAACGGCATCAAGGTGGCATAGAGCACCGCCAGGAGTGACAACCAGGCAGCCACCGCAAAATTAACTCCCTTTCGAGGCACATCAGCCAATGGAGATCTCCATCCAAAATATCATGATCGGGCGGTCGTCCGAATATATGGCAGAACATCCCATATCCGTTTACGCTGAACCTGTTGTTCCGAATCGACAGGCCACCCAACCAGTGGCACTTTTCTCATCTGGAGCATAATTACAAATTCAGCCCAAGACAGCGACCTGCCTACAGCGCACCCAGCTAAGGACCACCGCCCGTCGCCGAAAAATCCCTGTCGGGTTAAGCTACCATCCTTGCGCCATGGGACATCTCGAACTGCCTGACCCGGGCGCCCAAAGCCAAGGAGACCTCATGTCGTCCATCCGCCCCATCCTCTGCGTCGTCGGCGCCCGCCCCAATTTCATGAAGATCGCCCCCATCATGCGGGCCTTCGCCGCGGCAGAGATACCGGCCCTGCTCCTGCATACCGGTCAGCACTACGATGCCGACATGAATGACGCCTTCTTCCGCGATCTGGGCATCCCCCACCCGGACATCAACCTGGAAGTCGGCTCGGGCACCCACGCCCAGCAGACCGCGGAGATCATGCGTCGGGTGGAACCGGTCCTGGATCAGCATCAGCCCGCCGCCATCCTGGTGGTGGGTGATGTCAACTCCACCATCGCCTGCGCCCTGGTAGCCGCCAAGAAAGGTGTCCCCGTCATCCACGTGGAGGCCGGGCTGCGCAGCCGGGATCGCACCATGCCCGAAGAAATCAACCGAGTTCTGACCGACCAGATCTCCGACCTGCTATTCACCACCGAGCGCAGCGCCCTGGACAACCTAAAACAAGAAAGCATTGACCCGGAGCGGGTGCACTTCGTCGGCAACGTGATGATCGACACCCTGCACTACAACCTGCGCCAGGCCATACCGGCGTCAGACACCCTAAAGGCCCAGGGCCTGGATGCCGGACTCATCGACTCACCCGCGGGCTATGCCCTACTCACCCTGCACCGCCCCTCCAATGTGGATGACCGGACCGTGCTGACCGGCATCACGGACTGCATCAACCGCATCGCCCGTGATCTGCCCATCATCTTCCCCATTCACCCGCGCACCCGTGGCCGTCTGATGGAATTCGGCCTGCTGGACACCCTGGCCCCGCGTCGCGTCCTGTGCACTCCGCCCCTGGGATATCTGCAACTGCTGGGCCTGATGCGGGAGGCCCGCCTGGTCCTCACCGACTCCGGCGGCATACAGGAAGAAACCACCGCCCTGGGCATTCCCTGCATCACCCTGCGCCACAACACCGAGCGGCCCATCACCGTCACGGAGGGCACCAACACCCTGGTGGGCAACCAACCGGAAGCCATCATGGGAGCCGTCACCCAGGCGCTGGCACAACCGGCAAAGTCCGGACGCATCCCCGAATACTGGGACGGCAAGGCCGCGGAACGTATCGCCGCCGTACTCAAGGGGTGGTCGCCGGATCGGACGTAGGCACACGCGCTGCCGGGGGCGGCGGCGGATCCTGCAGGGCATGCAGCCAGCGCAGGGTGCTTGCCGCCACCTGATCCCGCCACTGCGCGCGGGAAAACGTGTGATCGGCCCCCTCGATGTTCATCACCTGCCCCTGCCGCAGCAATGAAGACCAAACCGGGTCCTGTTCAACGGTCCGCTCAAACCGGCGGGCCACCAGATCACGGCCACTGAGCAACCACAGTACCGGCCGCTTCGACCGCAACACGGCGTCCCGCAGTTGCCCGGACAGGGAAGCACCGGTTTCTACCCCATCACCGCGTCTGAACACACGCAGACACAGGCCCAGCAACTCACCACCGGATCGGTGCCAGGACACTCGCCCACGCCACACCTTGCGCCAGAATCCCCGATCAAGAAAACGCCCCAGGTAATAGTGCTTCAACACCACACCGGCATCCTCCCCCACCTCACCCAGCCAGGGATTCAGCAACACCAGCCCGGCTACCCGGGCATCCTTGGGGGCATAGACACCCGCTGCCCAGGCACCATCACACAACCCCCAGAGCACCACCCGCCGTACCCGCGGCACCGCCTTCAGCAAGGCATCCACCGCGGCCCGGATATCGTCGTCCACCGACTCAAACCCGGGCGACTCGCCCGTAGCATCCCCACAGCCACGAAAATCAAAGCGCAGACAGGCAAACCCGGCACCGGCCAGATACCGGGACAACAATAGAAACTGGCGATGACTCCCCACCCGATACTGGGGGCCACCCACCACCACGATCACCCCCACATCGCCGACCGGCCCATCCGGCACCGCCGCCACCCCCAGCAACTCATCATCACCGCAGGGAAAACACAGCGCCCGCTCGGTAAACGTACTCACCGGACTGCCTCCAGCGACTTCAGAAAATCCAGAGACCCATCACACAAGGCGGGTGCCACCATGATCTCCCGTGACTGCCAGAACCGTGGGCCATCCACTGCCGACACCCATACCGGCACCTCCAGCGCCCGCCATGCCTGCGCCAGACGCTGGACACCTCGCCCCGGCACGCCGCCGGCGGCCACCTCCAACAACCCCACCGGAGCCTGAAACCCCTCCGGTAGCACCAACTCGGCAGCCGACAGCCCCGCCGCCAGCGCCGGCCCAAGAGAATATCCCGCCACTTCCACCCCCTCACCAGTTTCCAGCGCCAGCCTGAGCGACTCAACCACTCCCGAGGCCTCTCCGCCCTCCAGCATCCCGGCCATGGCCCTGAGCCGCAAGAACTCGTTCAACTGCCGCTGCCCCTGCGTCACCGGTTGCCAGAAAAGCAAAGGCACCGATCTCTCGGTGCCCTTCAACCAGTCCGCCACCAGCAATGCGCCCGCCCGCAAGGACCACAACACCCGGGGACCGGCACAGTCCGCGTCCATCCACGCCCAGGCCCTGTCCAGATCCTCAAGCCAGGAATCCCAGTGTGCCTCCCCGAAGTCTCCGGCACTGTCGCCGCAGCCATGGAGATCCATCTGCAGGACCACCCAACCTGCTCGGGCAAAGGACCGTGCCGCCAGACCGATCATGCGGCGGGATGTATTCAGTTCCTCGGCAAAGGCCGGGACATGAATGATCCCGCCAACAGGACACCCCTCGGGTCGGGTCACCAGACAAAAGCGCCGTCCGGTACCGTGCCCCAGAAAAAAGGCCTCCCGCTGCATGGCCAACACCCTCACATCAAGCGGAATCCGCGAGTTTTGCCTCGACAAAGTTCACCAAAGAACCAACCGTCTCAAAGGTCTCTCCCTCGATTTCATCATCGGTAATGAAAAAATCGAAGCGCGTCTCCAGTCCATTGATCAGATTCACCACCGCCATGGAATCAAACTCCGGCAATGCCCCCAACAACCGGCTATCCGCGTCGAAGGTCATCGCCCGTCCACCAAGACTGAGCACTTCATCAATCACCGCCAGGACTTCTTTCTGGGTATCCAAGGACAACGCTCCATGGTCTAGAGTCAGGATCAACAACAAAAAGGAATGCTAACATAGCCAAGGCCCTGCTCAGCCCCCCGGAAACCCAACCCGTGGCCAGACCGCACCCATCCCGGCGCATCCTCATGATTGCCTATCACTTCCCGCCCCTGACGGGCAGTAGCGGCATCCAGAGAACCCTGCAGTTCGTGCGTCACCTGCCCGAGTTCGGCTGGGAACCCATCGTGCTCACCGTCCATCCTCGCGCCTACCCGAACACCAACCCCGACCTGCTCCGTGACATCCCCGCACACGTCCCGGTCATCCGAGCCCAAGCCTTCGACAGCGCTCGACATTTCGCCCTGGCGGGACGCTATCCTGCCTGCCTGGCCCGTCCGGATCGCTGGATCAGTTGGCTTCCCGCCGCCCTCCATCGCGGCCGACAACTCATTCGGACCTATCGCCCCCGGATCATCTGGAGCACCTACCCCATCGCCACCGCCCATGCCATCGGCTACCGGCTGCACCGGGCCAGCGGCCTGCCCTGGATCGCCGACTTCCGGGACCCCATGGCCCACGAGGGCTACCCCGAAGATCCAGCCACCTGGGCCGCCTTCAAGCGCATCGAAGAACAGGTATTCAGTGCCGCCGCCGGCGTCAGCTTCACCACGCCGGGCGCCCTGGACTTCTACCGGGATCGCTACCCCCGTTACCCGGGTGAATCATTCAAACTGATCGAAAACGGCTACGCCGAAGAAAACTTCGCCGGACTCGATGAACAGGCTGCCGCCAAGGGCCCCCTGCACCCCGGCCGAATCACCCTCCTGCACAGCGGCATCGTCTACCGCAACGAGCGCGACCCCACCCACCTGTTCCAGGCGTTGCAGACCCTCCGCCAACAGGACCTCCTCCACCCGGACCGATTCATCCTGCGTCTGCGGGCTCACCATAACGGCGACCACCTGCGAACACTGATCGACCGTTACCAACTGCAACCCCTGGTGGAACTGGCGCCCCCACTGCCCTACCGGGAGGCCCTGGAAGAAATGCTGCGGGCCGACGGTCTGCTCATCCTGCAGGCGGCCAACTGCAACCAGCAGATACCGGCCAAACTCTATGAATACCTCCGGGCCAGGCGCCCGCTGCTGGGGCTGACGGACCCGGCAGGCGACACCGCCCGGACCCTGAAAGACATGGGCTACCGGCACCTGGCCCCCCTGGACCAGCCCGAGCAGATTGCTCCGACACTGCTGACCCTGCTGAAGGATATGGATGCCGGACTCCCGCCCGGCCCGGATTCGGAGGTCATTCGTCGGTATTCCCGGCGTCAACTCACCCGAACTCTGGCATCATGGCTGGACAACCTATCCGAGCCACCCGAAACGCTCCCGCCCCCATGACTCCGACATAGCCATGCGCGACATACTGCTACTCATCATCATCGGCGGGTCCTTGCCCTTCATCCTGTTCATGCCCTGGATCGGGGTACTCATGTGGTACTGGATCGGGCTCATGAACCCCCACCGACTCGGCTGGACCTTCATCACCGACATGCCGGTAGCCATGATGGTGGGGGTGGTCACCCTCGCGGCCCTGGTCCTCACAAGGGACCGCAAACCCCTGCCCTTCACCCGCGAGATCGTCGTCCTGGTGATCTTCACCGGCTACATCACCATGACCACCTACTTCGCCTGGAGCCACATGGCCTGGGTCCAGTGGGACACGGTGATGAAAGTCCTGCTCATGACCTTCGTCACCCCCATGCTGATCTACGGCCGGACCCGCACCCTGCTGCTGATCCTGGTGGTGGCCGGCTCCATTGGCTTCTACGGCTTCAAGGGAGGATTGTTTTCCATCCTCACTGGAGGGGCTCACATGGTATTGGGGCCACAGAGAAGCTTCATCGCGGGCAACACGGACCTGGGTCTAGCGATGATCATGGTCCTGCCCATGCTGCTGATCATCGCCCGCATGTTCCGGGAAAACTGGGTGGATCTGGGCATCCTGTCCCGCTCCCCCAAGATCGCCGGCTATGCCGCCTACAGCGTATTCTGGCTGACGGCGGCCGCCATCATCTTCACCTACTCCCGGGGTGCCCTGCTGGGCCTCCTGGCCATCGCCCCGTTCATGTTCCTCAAGATGAGAAGAAAGGGCAGCCTGATCCTGGCAGCGGTCCTGGCCGTCACCGTCATCGGCGTGACCCTGCCCGAGCGGCTCGTCAGCCGCTGGCAGACCATCCAGACCTATGAAGAAGACCATTCCGCCATGCAGCGGGTCCAGGCCTGGGGCGTCAACTGGAACATGGCGGTGGAGCGGCCTCTGCTGGGCGCCGGCTTCAACAACGTCTATATCCCCAACAGCGTCTGGATGAGCTACGCCAATTTTGAAGGACCATGGCACCCCAACACCGCCCGCGTGGCCCATAGCCTGTATTTCCAGGTTATCGGGCACCACGGATTCGGGGGATTCGCGGTCTTCATGACCATGATCCTATTCACCCTGCTCACCCTGAACCGGATACGCAGGCAATCCCGGCATATCCCCGGCAAGGAGTGGATGGGCCAGTTTGCCTGGGCCATGCAGGTAGGATTGTTCGGATACCTGGTAGCCGGCGCCTTCCTGGACCGTGCCTACTTCGACCTGATGTTCGCCATGGTGGCCATCACTATCATCCTGCGCCGGGAACTGGACACCGTGGAGGCGCCGGCCCCGCAACAGGTTGGCACCGAAAACCCGGGCCACGAATCCTCATCGCCCGCGCCCAGGGATTTCGTCAGGACGCCGGAAAACGTCCAGGCCAGCCACGCCGCAACAACCGACCGCCCCATGTCGCGACACGCTCCCTGAGCATCAGCAAGGCACCCCGCCAGGTACGCACATTCAGGGCCAGGATGCCCCACTGCTCCCGGCGGTGGGGCATCCAGTCCGCTTTGTAAGGGTCATCCCCGGTCATAAAATCCACTTCACTCACCCGTTCATCATCCAGCATGCGCTCCATCATGAGCGCCGTCAGCAGAGTACCGGGGGAAAAGGCCTCAAAGCGCGGATCATGGGCCAGCTTGTAGATATGGGCACGCCCCTGATGACGCAGCCAGAGCTGAACAGCCACCGGGGCCTCGTCCACCGTCAACACCCCCAGGCGCAGCATTCCCGTCCGCGCGGCCATGTGGATCAAGCCCGGCATGAAATCGGGGAAAGGTTCAGGCCGTTTCCAGCTCACGGCATACACGGACTCGTAGGCGGCAACCGCCACCGGCACGTCATCCACCTGCCGGTACAGATGAAACGCCACCCCATGCAGACGCCGAAGTCGCCGCCCCTTGCGCTGCAGGGTGCTGCGCAGGTGCCCGGGCCGGCCGGCCAGATAGGTAACCCAGTCCATGCCCATGGTGGGAAGATACCGATTGCCGAAACGAAAATAGGGCTTCACGAAGAAACCCTCGTCCCGTAACGCCTGCTCCACCCGCCCCATCATCGGCCCCTGGAGGCACAGGGGTCCCAGGTCCAGCCCCTCACACAGCCCGGGCGTCGAACGCAGATGACGGACAATCGCCCGCAAGCCCTGTTCGCCGCGTGATCCCGCCGCCATCACCGGCCCATACATGGGGGCATAGTAATTCTGTAACGCCCGCCAGCGCCGCGGCCGCGCCCGGGACACCAGACACGGCAACACGCAGACAGGCTGCCCTCCGGCATCGAAGGCCACCGGGAAGCGGGGCGCGTCATCGGGATTGAGTCCATGGGCGATCAGGCACTCAAACCATGCCCAGGTACAGAAGGGATGACGGCACTCAGCCTGCTCGAACAATGCCCGGCACGCCACGGGCAGGGCCGCCAGACTCTCGAAGACCCGCACCCGGCTCATTGGGGCATCCATCAGCGAGGTCCGCCGGCCGCCACCTGTTCCAGCACCCGCGCCAGACGCGTCACCAGATGGCGCCGCTCAAATCCCCGCACATAGTCCTGGTCCGGATCAAACACCCCGTCTTCGGCATCCAGTATCCGGGCCAGACGTGCCTGGATGCCCGCCACATCCCCCGGGCGCTCCACCCATCCCAGTCGCCCCCGGCGGATGATCTCCGGGGTGGCGCCTTCCTCGGCCACGCACAGGATGGGTCGCCCGGCGGCGATATACTCAAACAACTTGCCGGGGATGACCCCTGAAGTGGTTTCGCCCCCATCCACGATCAGCAGCAACACATCCGCCCCTTTCTGCAGAGCCTTGGAGCGACGGTAAGGGACATCGGGAAAGAACCGGAACACCGGCTCCAGCCCATGCCGCGTCACCAGTTCATCCATGCGCGCCACGATCTCCGGCGCCCGCCCGCCGTAATATTCAAACTGGAAACGTCCCGCCAGATCGGGCCGCTCCCGCAACAGTCCCCCGGCCGCTTCCAGCAATTCATAGCCCCGCCGGTTCTTGAACAAACGCCCGGCATAGACGATGCGCAACACACCTGGCGTCTGCCCTTCCGGCTCGACCTCATCGAACTCCTCCGGATCATACCCATTGGTGATGGTCACCAGGGCCTCATCCGGCAATCGGGGCAGGCGACCGCGCATCACCTCGGTCTTGGGGCCGGACACCGTCACCACCGCCCCTGCCGTGGACACCAACCGCCGCTCCAGGGCCAGTTCCAGCCGTTGGCGCCAGGCAGGCACCCAGGCCCGCAACACATCCCCGGTCCACAGGTCCCGGTAATCCGCCACCCAGGGCACTCCCGTCCGTCGGGACAGATGTGCCCCCACAATCAAGGACGTGAAGTGAGGGGCCGTGGCCAGAATCACGTCGGGCCGAAACTCATCCACGATCCTGACACCCTGCCGGACCGCCGGCGGCCACCACAGCACCAGATCATCGGGGATCTGCACATGCCGATGGATAAAACGATCCATCCAGGCAACCCCTCGCTTGACGGAGGAGATCAGCCCGGAAGCCGACACCGCATGGGTGCCCGGCCCCGGCACAGAGTCGTTCCCCGGCACCGTCCCGGTCGCCTCCGCATCCACTGGTCGGCCAAGCCCCAGCAAACGCTTGACGGCCAGCACCAGGCGCTCCCGGGGGCGGGGCAACGGCACCCGGAACACCCGGGTGCCATCGGGGATTTCATCCAGGGTGGTCCGGTCCACCGGCTGCATGCCCCCTTCCGTCAGGGTCAACACGGCCGTCTCCCACCCCAGCGCCTGCAAATGTTGACAGAACTTGAGTGGCCGCAACCGGCCGATTCCCTTCACCGGTGGAAACTCCACCGCCACGATCAACACCCGGCGATGCGGCCTGGCAGTCATGAGCACACTCACCCCAAATAAAGATTCAAGGAAAAATCCGGTGTCAGCAATTCATCGAACACGGCCTGGATCAGACCCGCATGGCGCTGAACCGAATACTTGCGCGCCACTTCCTTCATAGCCGCCCGTCCCATCCGGGTCCGCAGGTCGGTATCGCCCAGTACCCGGTTGAGTACCTCCGCCAGGGCCATGGGCTGACCGGGCGCCACCAGGAAACCGGTTTTACCGTCACGAATGATCTCCGGCGGCGCGCCGATGTCCGTGGCCAGGATCGGCGTGCCCATGGCCATGGCCTCGATCACCACCCGACCGAACGGCTCCGGCGATACCGACCCATGCACCACCGCATCCGCGGCCTGCATGAACAGCGGCACGTCGTCCTGATACCCGGCAAAACATACTGCGTTCGCCAGACCCATCTCGTTCACCTGCTGCTGCAAGGCGCGTAGATAGTCATCGCGCCCGGGGGGCGCTTCACCGATCAGGACGAAACGGGCGCGGGGATGGACGGCCAGGACACTGGGCACAGCCTGGATCAGCACATGCTGTCCCTTCCAGTCCATGATCATGCCGGCCATCACCACCATCGGATCTTCCGGCCCCACGCCCAACCGCTCCCGCAGAGCCTTCACCTGAGCGGCATCCCTGGCGGCATAGCGGGCCAGATCCAGCCCCTCAGGCACCATGGTGATTCGTTCGGGCGCCACGCCCAGATCCAGCAACCCCTGACGGACAGGACCGGAAATGGCCAGGAAACGGCTGACCCAGCGGGTGAGAAACACCGCCAGCCGGGAATCCGGGCTGGGAATATTGCGTTCGTGGAGCACCACCGGGCATCCGGCCAGACGGCCCGCTATCACACCGGCCATGTTGGCGATGAAATCATTATTCAGATAAATGAGATCCGCCCGCTCGGTGCGGGCAATACGGGCCAGGTGGTGGGCATAGCGGAATATCTCCGCATCCAGCCGTTGCCAAAGGGGGCGCCGACGGCCACTCCCAATGCGGTGTCGTCGCGGTAGATGGATCGTTTTCACCGCCGGGGGGAAAGAGGCAAACTTGGCATCATCCAGAGAATGCACCACCACGGAACGAAAACACGCCTCGTCCAGGTGTTCCAGACAGGTACGCAGGCTGATCACCGCCCCGCCGAACCCCACGCCGGTCTCCAGATACAGGATCGTCGCGGGGCGCTTGGGAATCAGGTTGACCGGTCGGCCCCGGACCCAGTGCACGGATTCCATGGGCTCAGGACCAGTCGGCGTCGGTGGACAGTATGGCGGGGCGTCCAGAACCGGCCAGGATGGATTCTTCCATCATCAAGGCATCGGCAAAGAACTTCGCGGCCCAGTTGGGATACTGCCAGGGATGGTAGCCACCATTGATGGGATGGGAGCCCTTGATCCCACCGCGCTCATCCGGGATGCCGCCGTGAAGGCGCTGAGTCCGACGGGTAAAGCCATTCACCCGGCTGACCGCCTCCCGGAACCGCTCCTCGCCGGTGAGTTGGTGCAGGCGCCCCCAGTTGATGGCGATCTGGGCATTGCCCGTCAGGCAGGACCAGGTCACCGTCGGTTGCCAGCGGGCATCGTATCGTCCCGGTAAAAAGCCATCCGGCGGCAAGGAGGCCAGCACCGCGTTCCCCATGGTGACGGCCTGGTGCAGGAAATCCTCGCGCTGTGCGTAGGCCCCCACTTCCAGGAATCCGCGCATGGCATAGGCAATGGTATGCAGGAAGGGTTGGGCGTCGTCCTGCAGGCAGTTGTGGGGTAACCAGCCATTGTCATGGCGCTGGGACAGCGCCCATTCCAGATTGCGCACCGCCGCCGCCAGAAAACGCGGTTCCTGAGTGATGCGATGGACCCGGGCCAGGCCCCAGGCAGAGCGAGTGTTATAGGTATTCATGGACGTGGTCGTGAACGGCGACCCGAAACGCCGCCAGCAGCCGTCCTCATCCTGTACATCGCAAAGCCAGGCAGCCGCCTTGAGGGCCGCCTCCCGATAGCGTTCCTCGCCTTCCTCCTCAAATGCCCGCACCCAGCCAAACAGCACCTGGCCGGTGTTGAAGATGGTGGGTTGATCCGAACTGCCCAGTGCACCGGCCAGCACACCGCCTTCCGGCAACTGGATCTCGCATTCCCAGTCGGCCATGGCCCGGGCACGGCCGCGGGCATCCATATCCCCGGTCAGGTGAGCAAAGCGGTAGAAAGTGGGCAGGATGTAGCCCGTGGTCTCGGGGTAGGACGGCGCCCAGCGGCGGGAGCGCACCAACCAAGTCTGGGCCACACCGGCATCGGGCGTCGCATCCTGGGCGCGCTTGAGCCAATCCATTGCCCCCCGCAGGTGATCCCGAATCTCTCCCGGGGCATGCAGCCCCATGCCCAGCCTGTCTCCCATCACACGGCCGTATTGACGCAATGTATCCGTAATCGCCATATCCACACCCTGGCTTGTCTGGGGCACCGGCGGCACCGATGCGTTACCGGTTCATGGGCTCAAGAGGCGCCCTGGAAACCGGTTATTGTGCTGCCCTGCGGGGAGCAGCGCAAAAAAAACTGCGGAATCATTGCGGTGAATCGAAAAAATGCCGTCCGGTAGCCACCATATGGTCCACCACCTCCGTCATGGCCCGGCAATCCAGCAGGCCAAGCCGGGTATTGCCCACCCGTCGGCGCTTCAACACCCCCTCTTTGAGCAGTTCTGCCTCCAGAAGGTCATCCCGACGCAGGCGATTGGCAGTGGCGCTGAGCACCTTGACAGGCACCTTGCGAGCCACACCCTCGTAATCAATCACCGTTCCTTCCATGGGTTCAGGCTCGTACAATGGAACCGGTAGCGTCTGCGCAATCCGATCTTCAAGGAAATGGGTAAAGGTCACGGTGGAAAAAGGGGCATCAATGGTGAGGATCTTGCCGTTCCACTCCAGCAGACGGCCAAAGGGCGATTGCGGCCCGAAAGGGACCAGGGCCTCGTCATGACCCACCAGAAATTCTTCGGCGCGATGCCCCCATGCCAGCAGTGGGTGTGTTGGACTCAGGCTCCTGCGCACGCCCTTGCCTCGACGAAACACTTCGGACAACAGTCCCATCTGGGAAGGGCTGCGTCGGACATCCATTGCTACGTTGCGGATGAGAAACTCCTTAGAACTTTCATTCTGATAAATTAGAGAAGGGAAAACCAACAAGCCATTTATCCCAACAACATCCCTAAGCGTTGCGATCATGTCGGTCGGTCGCCCTACAAAACCGTTGTTAGTGCGCCATGATGAATGAATCATCACCACATCATCTCGCCGCAACCCGAGTTGCGAAATCGCTTCAGAAAAACCTCCACTCTGATAACTCAAAAAACACTTAACAAACCACCACCTTAAATCAAATTTTGACCCATGAATAATTCTCATAAAGAGCCCTTTAGCAATCCGCCACCAGACTAAGCTCCTGCAACCGCATCAAAACAAAAACCCGCATACGACTCTCTTGTCAAACAACTGTCTAACTCGCCCTTCACCAAAGCTCTCCATCACCAAACCTAAAGCACTAATATTCCTGGCGAGCGCCCATCAGATTGAGAGGCTTGGGGCATGACATACCTTCGAGGATATTTTTTATGGAACCCTTTAAATGGACCCACAATCACCACGCCTAAGTCTTCTTGGCAACCAATATTCTCCCCCACCTAGACGACTAATTTTGAAACGCCAGAAAATCGCCTCATAAATATACACTGGCAACCTAGCCAACACGTATCTAATGGGATAATTTGAACATAAAAAAATTTGCGCATTATTCGAGACCCACGGCATTTCCCAACTCAATGGGTAAATCGCAAATTTCATCACCCACTCAAACAACCTAGCGCGTCGAAACCCATGTGACATAAATTTAGCCGCCCAATATTCTTTGAATTGGCAATTCACATGCCCTGTTCCACCCTGCCCGACCTGCGCAGCTGTAAAAAAAATTACTTCACTCGCGTGTCTTGTCAGGCTTTCCACAAAGAGGGCTGCCTTACACTCTGGAAGGTGCTCTGCAACCTCAATAGATATCACAAGATCAAATCTCTTGCCCAAATCCACAGGCTCCGATAGGTCAAGAGGTAAGATCTTAACCTGAGCTGAAGATTGAGCAGCATTGGATGACTCAATCCCGATTACATCCACCCCAAAAGACTTCAAGAAAAATAGAGTTCTACCTATTCCACAACCAAAATCCACGGCAGACTTTGGCCTAAAAACATCAAAAAGAAACCCAGCTATAAAGGGGTAGCCTTTTCGCATTCGATGCTGATCATAAAACTGCTCATCATAAATCTCAGACTCATGACTCATGACCTCGCCCCTTACACCACTAGTTCAAGATGGCATTTACAATATAAGCAAAACCCGCTGACCAGACCCGGTGAATATCTTACCAAATCCCAAAGCTAACTGAGCCACATGCGTAATCAGATAGCTACTTAATTACTGGATCAATAGAACTAGGATGTCTCCATACCGCATCAGGTCTTAGCCCATAAGAAAAAGCGAATCGCACCCCGGAAAAAACCTCTGAAAACCCTTCCTTGAATCCCGCCCTACGGAGACTCCAATACCAATGACGCAAATACATACTTCTGGCCGGGGCATACAAACAGTATTTCATCATACAGGCTCCTCTACCCAGGGAATGACCGCTCCGCAGACGTTTTTCAGCTTCATCAGTGCGCCGTTGATGATGATGATATACGACCAGCCCCGGCTCATAGATTCCATCAAAACCCGCTATCGACATCCGACGAAACATATCCGTATCCTCTCCTGAACAGAATCGCGTTCCAGCACCTAGGCGCTCATCAAAGCCCCTCAAGCCTACAATTGCCTCACGCTTGAAAGCCATATTCGCACCCAAAATCAAACCTGCCCCAACAAACTGGCCAGCAGGTATTTTCTGCTTATCCTCAGATTCCTGAATGGACACTCTGCGATCCAAGGGATCATAAAGCAGCAGACGGCCACCACAATAATCAACATCTTCTTGTAAAAAACATTTATATATCATGGATAGCCAACCTGGATCTGGGTAGCAATCATCATCCGTAAAGGCAAGGAATGCTCCCTTACCATGAGTGATCCCCCGATTACGGGCTTTCGACAAACCGGCAGCAGGCTCAAATACGGCCCGGATAGAAATCCTTGTCTTCGCCATAAAATTTTGGATGACTTGATCCGTATCATCCGTTGAACCGTTATCCACGACAATCAATTCCCAGGGATGCTGAAAATCCTGCCTTTCCAGACTGGCCAACGTCCCGAGGAGTTGCGTCGACCGGTTCCGGGTACAAAGGATCACCGAGATCATCAAACTGGATACTTCCCCCATGACTACCTCCTGTTTAATCGATTGAGAGGTATCGAAACAGCATGGTACTTTAACTCGACCAGCCGTGCATGTACCTGCCCAAGGCGGCATCAGATACCGATCTTGGGCAGTAGCCAGCCCTTATGCGACCTTAAAACCGCCCATTGCCGTGATTGCATCCCCATGCGGACCCATGCAAAATGCTAATCAGATCACGTTTTTGCCCCAAAAGTATTGACCGCACGCAAATCACGCCACCCATCCACCATCCAGAAGACCCCATGCCCAAATATGGCCATGCCGACACGGACAGCAGAAAGATGAACGAACCAGCACCACCTCACCGCACCGTGATTGAACCCCATACCGGCTGGAAGCTGATCAACTGGAGGGAACTCAGAGAATACAAGGACCTTTTCCTGTTTTTGATATGGAGAAACATCAAGGTAAGATATGCACAAAGTGCCATCGGCATCGGCTGGGCAGTAGTCCAGCCGGTTGCAACCATGATCGTATTCACCATCATTTTCGGCCGGCTGATGGGAGTTGAGTCGGACGGAGCACCCTATGCGGTATTCGCCTTTGTCGCGCTGGTTCCATGGACCTACTTTTCCAATTGCCTTACAGACGGCACGGCCAGCATGATCACAAACGCTCAGATCATCAGTAAAATTTATTTCCCCCGACTCATTTTGCCCATGGCAATTATCGGCGCCCGCCTCGTAGACTTCCTCATTGCCTTCGTAATTCTCTGTTTACTCTTGGCTGCCTACCGAATCATGCCCACATCAGACGTACTATTTCTTCCCCTTTTGGTGCTGATCATGACGCTTTCCGCTGCTGGATTGGGCTTATGGCTCACAGCCTTGGCCATTCAGTACAGGGACATTAATTACGGTATGAGCTTTGGCGTTCAATTACTCATGTATGCAGCCCCTGTAGTCTACCCAGCCAGCGCCATTCCTGAAGCCTACCGTCTCCTGTATGCCTTGAATCCGATGGTAGGTGTCATTGAAGGTTTTCGTGCAGCCCTACTCGGTACTCGGGCATTACCTTGGGATTTTATCCTCATCGGCTTGACCACCTCCGTCCTCATGTTCATTTCAGGAGTCATGTATTTCCGCCGTAAGGAGCACGTCTTTGCAGATGTTGCCTGAATCCCAAAAGCAAAAGAATTCAACTGGAATCTTCTAATTTTCGCCTACACGCACCCCGGAGAAACAGCCTTCTCATGAAGGATATCGTCATCAAGATTGAGGGATTAAGCAAAGCTTACCGCCTTGGCTCCCAGGCAGAACGTCCTGAAACCCTGGTCCAGGCGACCACCGCTCTTATTAAAGCCCCTCTGAAAAATTTGCGTCGCCTAAGACGTCTGGATACATTCACGACAGACAATACATCGGATGACATCCTGTGGGCACTTAAAGACATTAACTTAGAAGTCCAATCAGGAGAAGTCATCGGCTTTGTGGGGAGAAATGGCGCAGGCAAGTCGACACTGCTCAAGATATTGTCCCGCATTACTGACCCCACCAGAGGCCGCATTGAAATCCACGGACGTGTCTCAAGCCTACTTGAGGTTGGCACCGGCTTCCACCCGGAGCTTACCGGACGGGAAAACATTTACATGAACGGCACTATCCTGGGAATGAAAAAACGGGAAATAGATGAAAAATTCGAGCAAATCGTAGATTTCTCCGGAGTCAGCCGCTTCTTAGACACACCCGTCAAGCGTTACTCATCCGGCATGAAGGTTAGGCTAGCCTTTTCCGTGGCAGCGCATCTGGAACCGGAAATACTTATCATTGACGAAGTTTTGGCCGTAGGAGACGCCGAATTTCAGAGAAAGTGCTTGGGAAAAATGCAGGATGTTGCGGGCAGCGGACGCACCGTGCTATTCGTAAGCCATAATATGGCTGCCGTCCAAAACCTCTGCTCCAGAGCCATTGCACTCAGGAATGGAGAACTCATTGATGAAGGAAATACCAAGGAAGTTATTGGACGGTATCTTTCAAGCCTGATGTCAAGTAGTGCTAATGCCTTTTCTAATGAAAACACCGAGCGTCAGCAAAGCGGCCCCTTGCGATTGACATCGGGCTACCTTCTGAATGGCCAAGGCAGTCGGACTGAGTCACTCATCGCGGGGGAGTCCGCCACACTATGTTTCGAGTATGACTCCAGCGAAAACCTGGATGATCTGTCACTCACCTTCACCATCTACAATGATACCGGCACTGCCATCACCAGCGTGAGCACTGGGCTCAAAAATTTCTCAATACGCCAAACCGGCACCCAGGGCATCCTTAGCTGCCACATCCCCAGATGCCCGCTACCACTGGGAGAATACCGGGTAGCAATTCGTGTCGCCTCACATGGCAGGGCACTGGATCAGATTGGGAACGCACTGCGCTTCACGGTCGAAGACTCGGTATTCTTCGGGACGACAAAAGTACCTGATCGTCAATATTGTACAGTGTACATTGACCATGAATGGAATTTAAAAAAAACCATACTAAAGAAACATCCGAACCCTCAATATCAGCCACACAAAAACCCTTCCTAGTGCTTCAATTACCTAAAAGTCACGACCTATAAAGCAAAACGGTGAAGCGCATGAGATGGCAGGGTCATCCTAAAAATCGACGAAACTCGAGCCCACAGCAGCGCACTCGCACTAATCATAGAGGCTGACATGGATCGCTTGTCGCACTCCACTCCCGAGATCAGCGTGTCTAACTCATCAGATAACTTCGAATCCACTACCGCCCTTGGATCTCAAGCACTAAAGTATGCCGCACTGGTGCATGACATTCTGGACCCGCTGATAGCCCACGGCTCTCCCGTAGCGCTGTTCGATTTTCCAAATTATTCAAATGTTGGTGATAGCGCAATCTGGCTGGGGGAAGAGGCCTTTTTAAGCAAGCGTCCCGATCTTCATACGGTCGCGGTGGAAGACTGCGGCATCCGGCACTATGGCCTTCCTGACTTGCCAGACTCAGCGATCATACTCATACAAGGCGGTGGCAATCTGGGGGATCTCTGGCCCCATCATCAGGCCCTGCGGGAAAAGCTCATCGGACATTACCGGCAACACCGTATTATCCAACTGCCTCAGTCCATTCATTTCAGGGATGCAACCAACGCGGATCAGTGCCGAGACACCTTCAGCGGCCACCCGGATTTTCACTTGCTGGTTCGTGATCATGACAGTCTGGAGCAGGGGCAACGACTTCATCAAGGCCCCACTTATCTGTGTCCGGATATGGCTCTCTGCCTCGGCCACCTGCCTCGTACCACCCCCTCACGCTACCCCGTGGTTGGATTGCTGAGAACGGACAAGGAAGCAATCAACGACGAAGCTTTTCCAGCACCACTGGGAGATACCCTTATTGTCGACTGGATCGACGAATCGCCATCCCGTACCCAGCAGATCACAAAAGTCATCGAAAGAATACAAATTCAATATCCGCGTCGATCATCCATACTCTATGGTATCAAGCGTCGGCTTTACCATCAGTTGGCCAAGGAACGCCTCAAGCGTGGTTGCGACATTCTGAGTTCGGGCCATGTTGTCATTACAGACCGACTACATGCACACATTCTCTGCACCTTAATGGGTATTCCCCATGTGGTTCTAGATAATAACTATCGTAAGATCGGCAATTTCCGTGATGCTTGGCATACAGGAGAAAACATATGTGCCTCGGCATCAACCCTCGCTGAAGCCAAGGATAAAGCTGAGGAATTATTCAACACCTTTCAGGCATCTGGGCCGAAATAACCGATCACGTCCACTTTCTGAGAGAGACTCAGTTCATGACAGATAAGACCATAAGACTTTCAAGTAGTGGAGTGACCACGGAATCGGGCTGGTCGAAAGTAAACTGGACGCTTAAGGGGTTGGAGCCGGATGATTTCATTCTCAGCCATGAAATACCCGAGCAAGACCAGAACCTATTGAGTGATCCGCAGTGTGGCGATCATGCATTATGTGCCATCCTGTTGAAAGCGATGGAGCAGAAGGACGACATCGTTGTGGAAGGAAAGGTCTCCCCGAAGTTACTTGACGGACTGGAAACCCTACAAGCCATCTGGCACCGATGGCGACCTGAGCGTTATCAACTCATCAAGATATTTGCCGAAGAGGAATGCGAAACTGTCCCGGCAAAAAATGAGCGGCCAGCGATTTTTGCCTTCTCCGGAGGCGTTGATGCCTCGTTTACCTTGTTCCGCCATCTACACAATCAAGCTGGCCGTAACAAATACAAACCCGCCGCGGCACTTTTGATTCATGGCATGGATATCCCCCTGGATCGTGATGATTTCTTCCAAAATGCCGCCACACGTGCAGAACAAATACTGGATGGCTCCGGGGTTCGACTAATCCGTATGCGAATGAATTGTCGGGAACTACTTCAAAGATGGGAAGACAGCTTTGGACTACAATTAGCGGCATGCTTCTTGCTATTCCAGGCCAACTATGCTGATGCCGTTCGAGGCAGTGAAGAACCCTATGAATCTCTCATTTTCCCTTGGGGGTCCACCCCATTGACCGACCCCTTAGCCTCAACGGCATGCATGGAAATGAGGCATGATGGTTGCGATTTTGATCGAACGGAAAAAGTGTACTGGCTAGCAAAAAACACAAAAGCATCAGAGTATTTACGGGTGTGCTGGGAAGGCCCAAGACCTGACAGAAACTGTGGTGAGTGTGAGAAATGCATCCGCACAATGCTAAACTTCTGGGCAATGGACTTGCCGATACCAAAAGCCTTCCCCACTCAGTTAACGCCAAAGCGTGTCTCATCAATCCGAATACGAAACCGCATTCAACACACCTACCTCATTAATTTATTGAGATTCGCGGAACGACACCATCCAAAAGACGATCAGATACTAAAAGCACTACAAAAACGCCTAGGACATACAGGGCCAAAAAATGCAGCAAGAAGAGCCGGTTACCTTGCAAAAAGAATATTGGGAATATAGCTCATTAAAAATTGATAAGCACAACACATAAAACATCATAACATGACAATCTTCCAGCTCTCACGCCGCACCCGCCTCCCCAATACCATTATAATCAATCAAAACCGGCTACATCATTAGAAAATGCCTCATAGACATCCTCCAATTGCAGCCTTTTCCCCTCACCCATGGAAAGAAAGCCAGTGGATGAACCGACAACACTTATTGTCTCGCCTGGCTTCTCGAGGATGGCCAATTTACTATACAACAGGAGCACTGGACCTGTGGGATCGCCATGGAAATGCTTGGAAAAAAAGTCACTGGCTAGGCAAGACAGAACCGATAGATGGCGTAAGTCTATATCATGCCGGGAAATTAATACCACGTTGGCGAAATCAACCGCGCTGGGATCAACTGGCGCTGAAACACCATACTCGGCGCCTTTGCAAGATATCAATGAAGCATCATGACAACCAACCCATTATGATGCTTTTTCACCCCGGATTCTGGCCTTATGTGGAATATTTAACTCACTACCCGATCATCTTTCATGCCTATGATCTCTATTCCGCTCAGCCAGACTGGAATGAGGAAAAAGAAAGTTTCCAAACCGCTCTTTTACAGCGTGCCAACTTGGTCACGGCATCATCAAAAAGCATTGCAGAAATATTAGAAAAGGAGTCCGGAAGAAACATAGCTTATCTACCTAACGGGGCTGACGTGAAGGCATTCAACTATCAAAATGTGGGAAATTGTCCTGATGACCTTGCAGCCATACCCCAGCCCCGGATCGGCTATATTGGAGCCATCAACAAAAAGGTGGACTTGAGAATTATAGCTGGCATTTCCAAAGCTCGACCAAACTGGAATTGGTGCTTAATAGGCCCGATTGCACATAATGAATTACAATCCGACCCAGAACTTTTTGCAGCATACAAACATTGCCTAAACTCTACCAATGTACACTTTCTCGGCGAACGCCGGCACGACATCATTCCGTCTTATGCCAATCACATGGATATCAACACCATGTGCTATCGCTGTGATGGCGATGGATGGTGGAAAAACATATACCCCTTAAAAATGCATGAGTATCTCGCAACAGGAAAACCAGTCGTCAGCTCAGATGTTCCCTCTGTTCGGGAATATGCCGATGTAATCGCCATCGCCAACGATGATCATCAATGGATCAACCTACTGCAAGCGTGCTTGCAGAATGGTGGCGCTGGATCCTCGGATCAGCGCCTTGCGGTCGCACAACAGAATAGCTGGGAAACGCGCGTCACCCAACTTGAGCAATGGCTGTTGCAACTTTCTAAAGCAGAATACGATCCCCTGCGCTAAAACTGTAGCACTTCACCCTGAACGAAAAAACAAAGCTCCCAAAAGATTACGAGCCGTCCTCCGACAGGGATAAGCCTTGAGTGCTTCCATCGCCTTCTGCAAAGACTCACTTCTTTCGCCTGCCCTACGAAGATGCATGGAACATCCAATCAACTCATCGCTCAATTGCTGATGCATGAGAGGCGCCTTACTCCTTGAGCGGTCGTCGATCATCTTCCTGATCGCATAGGCTTGCCAAAAACAAGCTCGCGCACGTATTCGATGAAATCCCACGGGATCACATGCCATATCGACTCCAGATGAAAGACTGCCGGGAACACGCTTTGCCCACGCATGAACCCGTTTATCAAGAACAATATCCCCCACTCTGGAAAGTTCCCAAACCATCAGCACATCACCCCTCAGCTTCATGCTGGAATCAAATCCACCCACACGCCGAGCAGCGACTGCATCTATCAATGCTGCCGAAAGATGACCAACAAAGAATATGTGCTCTAACTCCCGACTCCGTGTGCGCTGATATACTTCATAAAACCCCGGAACAGGGTGATAATCATCCATCAAATGAGGGGCTGGCATGATAGGGATATTCGATTCAGGCCTGGAGATGAGTCCACCAAGAAAGACTGCTTGAGAAAAAGACCTCGCAAGTTCAGTCAAGCGCTCAATGTGTATTTCTACCCAAGCGTCGTCATCATCCAAAAATGCAATATAGCCATCCTCAACAGCTTCCAGCCCTCTATTTCTCGAAGGATACAGACCAGACTGTTCATAGCGATGATACTCTACTGGAATCGGCGCATTTTTTGCGATTTGAGCCACCACCTCGGAAGTACCATCACTACTGCCATCGTCTATAACGATCAACTTGCATACTGACGACGTCTGTTTGAATACAGACATGATTGCGTCTTCAAGTAATTCTTTTCGGTTGAAGGTATTGATTACTGCTGTGACTTTAATTTTAGTCATCAGATTCACCCGCCCTATAAAATCTGGAAACTTGCTGGCAAAATCCAGCTTGTACACCCATGACCCAGGGAAATAGACTTATGGTAAACAGACTTGAAAGGACGGGGCAACCATGCTGAGAACCATCGCCTTATTCATTTTTTTGCTGCCATTCCCCTTTATTGTGAATGCGAATCAATTTGTTGGCGGAGAACTGGAATGTGGGAGCCTGAAAAATCCGGACGGTCCCAATGATTATCGCCGCGCGGATTTCAGCAAAGGTATCCCTCAGGGAGACAACCACTTTACCCCCGAAATCGAGCGACTGGAACGGGGACGCACCAGCATATTACTGGGTGATATCGACTACACCCTGCGCTCTTGGCCAAACCACCACCGTGCGCTGTGGGCCGTATCCAGATACGAAAGACTGAATAATGGACGGTTGCCTAACGCGGATCAGCTACGTGGCTGGCGCCGTAGCGCAGACTGCTACTTCGACCGTGCCATGCGCTTCACCCCCGACGATGGCACCGTCAGGATGCTCTACGGCATGCATTTGCATCTCTCCGGACATCCCCGGCGCGCGCTCCCTCATTTCGAAAAAGCCGCTGAGCTAGGCGAAGATTCCGCCGAATTTCACTACAATTTCGGACTGTTGCTGTTTGATCTGAGAGATTACCGTGCCGCCAGGGAGCAAGCCGAGAAAGCTTATTCTCTCGGCCATCCACTGCCCGGCCTGCGAAACAGGCTGCAGCGAGCAGGTCACTGGAACTGAACAGATAATCAGAGCGTTCTTTTTTGGCCAATACCCCCACCAGCGTCGCCAAGGGCGCCGCGCTGACCATCACCATGCGCTGGACCGACCGCCTGATCGGTCTTGTCAGCGTCATCATCCTTGCACGCCTTTTGGCGCCCGAGGATTTCGGCATCATTGTCATGGCCTCCCTGGTCATTGGCCTGGCGGATGTTCTGCTGGATCTGGGCGTGCATGTGGCCCTGATTCAGACCCCCTCTCCATCTCAGGATCATTACAACACGGCCTGGACGCTGCGTCTGCTGCAATGTGCGGCGGCCGCCGCGCTGGTGTGGGTGGCGGCGCCGTGGGCGGCGGTCTTTTTTGACGAGCCAAGCCTCACCCTGGTCATACAGATTCTTGCCCTCTCCTTTTTATTGAGCGGGCTGGAGAATATCGGCATCGTGAATTTCCAGAAGGAGATGCGCTTTGTCGAGGATTTCCAGTTCCTGTTTGCCCGGCGAATGGCCGGCTTTGTGACCACCATCGGGGCCGCCTTCGTGCTGCAGTCGTTCTGGGCACTGGTGATCGGGACTTTGGCGGGGCGTGCCTTCGGCCTGGTATTGAGCTATGTGATGCATCCCATGCGGCCCCGGCTGAGTCTGGCCCGATTCCATGAGATTTTTGGTATTTCACAGTGGGTACTGGTGCGCAATATCGGTGTCTATCTGGATCAATCGTTGCACATGATGTTGGTGGGGCGGCGGGACAGCACCACCGTGACGGGGGGATATTCCCTGGCCAACGAGATTTCCAGCATGCCCACCACCGAACTGCTGGCGCCGATCAATCGGGTGCTGTTCCCGGCCTTTGTGCGGGTGAAGCAGGATCTGACTGAACTCAAGCGTCTATTCCTGCTGGCGCAGGGGGTACAGGCCTTGATCGTGATTCCCGCCGGCACGGGGCTGGCCCTGGTGGCCCGAGAGGCAGTGGCCATACTGCTGGGTGAGCAATGGGGGTTCATCGTGCCTTTCGTGGAGATCATCGCGCTGGTCACGGTGGTCACCGCCCTGCTCTCCAGCGGCATCTATGTCTGCCTGACCCTGGGGCGTGTGAAGCTGGTGGCTGCCTATACCTGGTGGCAAGTGGGTGTTTTTGCCGTGCTCGCGGTGATGCTCCTGCCCCAGGCGGGTGCCTTGGAAATCGCTTGGTTGAGATTGTTCGTGGCGGCACTGGGGGTGGCCGTGTTTGCCGGGTTGCTGACCCGGACATTGTCGGGTCTGAAAGTGGGCGAGTTGGTGGGTGTGGTCTATCGGCCCCTGCTGGCGGCCCTTTTCATGGCACTGTGCGTGACGCAGCTTGGCGAGTTGATCCCGGGACCGGAATGGCTAATCCTGATGGCCCGCATCGGCTTGGGCATGGTCAGCTACATGTTGGCCATCATCCTGCTGTGGTGGCTGGCGGGCCGCCCCGCCGGGGCGGAAGCCTATGTGCTGAGGCAGGTACTCAGGCTGCGGCGGCGACATGACTGAAAAGGCCCCCTGCATCGTCATGTGACGCAGGGGGCCTTTGCCGATACGCCCTATGAGTGAAGACGGACGGGGCTCATTCCATCAAGAAAACATCCGGCGACGACGCATGGCGGAGAGCAGGCCCAGAATACCCATGCCCATCAGCAGCAGGCTACCGGGTTCGGGGATATCCGTCCGGACATGCTCGGCATAGACCCGGATATTGATGTCGCTGGACTTGTCCCAACCAAAACCGTCGGAATCCACCATGCCACCGAAAACGATTTCATCCAGGCCGGCATTACCGAAGAACCAGCGGTACAGGTCATCCGACTGATCCTGAGGGGTGCCGCTCAGAGCGGCGTTGGAAGCATGGTTGAACCACAGGGGCTGGGGATCACCCGTGGTACTGATGCCGTCCGCCGCAAAGAGATATTGGCCTTCGGAGAAGATCCCCAGATCAAAGAAGTCAATCTGCCAGATCTGAATGAAACTGCCACCGGACCCCTGGTAGGCCACACCGGGGTTATCCGGATAATCCACAGGAGTGATGGTGACGTTGGCATTGTCCGTCTCATTACCGGTCACGTTGGCTGTTGCCACGCGCGGCACCACCGTGTCTTCTCCCTGATCCTGCCCCAGGAACAGGGAAATGGTCTGGTAACGATCACCCAGTTGGAAATCGGACTCATACCCTCCTGCAATGGCCCAGACGGTGATCCGGTAAATATTCCAGTAGTCGGTGTGCTTGGGCTGACAGGACAGGCAAGGCAGGGTGAAATCATCACCGGCAATCCATGCATCGCCGGTTCCACCGGCTTCACTGCCGAAATCCCAAGCCACGTTGCTTCGATCCGGACCGGCAACGTTATTGAGGTTTGTATTGGGGAGTCCGCGATCAACAACCAGCGCCGCCGAAGCAACACCGCTCATCCCCATCGCCAGCAGCCCAATCATGCCGCCGGCAATACATGCCGATTTTAGCGTTTTCATTGATGTCTCCGACGTCGCTTGATTTCTCCGCCTGAAACAAGCAAAAAAGACACCAGTTTTTTAATTCATTGATAATCAAAGCCTTAAAAAGGCCAGAGAGGTATTTTAAGATGAGGATGTCAACCATCCCGACAGTGAGGTTATCAGGACAAAGGGACCCGCGTTGAAGCCGCATTGACCGCATTGAGCAATAGGCGCGCCATGAAGCGGGATGGAATGCGATCCCAAGGTGAAAAGCGAGGCAGTTGCCAGCGGTCGGCATTCCGGGTAGCCACGCCACCGGCGGTGCTGAAGGCGGCTTCGAAACCCAGATCGCGCACCAGCCTGACATGTTCGGCCTGATAGTCATCAAACGGACGGCCGTTGGGATAGGCGAACAGGGTCACCGACTCATCCAGCAGGGACTGCAGCTCGGCTCGTCCCTGCTGGATTTCCTGCCGCACCGTCTCGATGCCCACGGTCGTGAAAATGGGATGGCTGACCGTATGACAGCCCAAGACCATGCCGGATTTCTGCAACCGTCGAACCTGGTTCGAGGTCATCATCAGGTCCGTGGGCAAACCGCTCGATACGGGCTCGATGATGCGCTGTATCAGTGCATCACGGTCGGAAGGGTCCAGGTTTTTCAACAGGGCAATGAGTCGGCGAGTGGAACGGCGTTTTTCATGAATCGAGCCGGTCAGGAAACGCTGGCCCAGACTGTCGCTCAGATCCAGCAGGTCGGTTTCCATCAGGCGCATGGCCTCGATCACCGTGTCATGCCACATCCGCCCACCATCCAGATAGCCGGTGGAGATGAAAAACGTGGCGGGAACGCGATGCTTCAGCAGAATGGGCAAAGCCACGTTGGCATTGTCCGCGTAACCGTCGTCAAAGGTCACGCAGACCGCCTTGGGAGGCAAGGTGCCCTGGCTCAGTCTCTCCATGGCCTCCGGCAGGCTCAGCAAGTTGAAGTGTTCCGCCAGCAAGGCAATCTGCCAGTGAAAGGTTTCGGCATCCAGTGCTTCCGGTCTGAAGGGGTCCGGCTCGGGAAGGACCTGGTGGAAGATGAGAATGGACAGTCGCCCATTTGCGCCACCCTTGCAGATCATGGGCAACAGCCTTCCGGTCAGATCCACCAGGCCGCGATCCAGTCGACTACTGGGCTCCGGAGTCAGCAAGTTGCGGGACATACCGGAAATGGTTGCAGTGTAATGTGTCATGGTTCCATCGCCTCCCGATAGACGCCATATAACACCTGGCGTACCTGCTCCCATTGAAAGCCACCCACCGCCTCCAGACCGTTGCGGCGCAGCCGTGAAACTAGGCCAGGGGAATCCATGAGTCGGCATACGGCCTCGGCCATGGCCCGGGGTTCACCCGGAGGCACCAGCAGGGCGGTGCTGCCATCCTCCACCAGATAGGGTACGCCCCCCACATGGGTACTGACGACGGGAACCCCACTGGCCAAGGCCTCCAGAATGGAGTTGGGGGTGTTATCGATCAGACTGGGATTGAGCATGATGTCGGCACTGCGATACAGGTCCGGCAGCAGGCCAACTTCCAGACGGCCGGCAAACGTGACCCACGGCGTCAGTTGCAGCGATTGCACCAGGGCCTCCAGGGCGGGGCGCTCCGGTCCGTCACCGGCGATGGTCATTCGCGCCTCGGGGTGATGTTCCCGGATCAGGGCCAGGGCACGGATGGCCGTGGCGTTGTCGTAGATGTCTTCCAGGTTACGGGTCACGATGAGGTGCGGCCCCCCTCCCCCCGCTCCAGGGGTACAGGGGACATAGGATCGATGCGGGGCAAATTTTGAAAGGTCGATCACATTGGGGACCACCACCGCCTCGGCATGGAAACGCCCAAAGACATCCCGCAGAAAGCCGGAGGGAACGATGATGCGCGACGCCCGCGACATGGTGGGGCGTATCCAGCGCCAGGACTGCTCGAAGAAGGCTTCCGCCCCACCGCCCCGGTAATTGACGACCACCGGCACCCCCCGGATACGCCCGATCCAGATGGCGGGGGCCGCGAACAGATGCCAGGACCAACCGGAGTTGGCCATGACATGCATGACGCTGATTCGGTCGCACAGCCGCCACAGGGATACCACATAGGGGACAAGACGAAACAAGGCGCGCACGCCGCGGATGCGCTCAATCCAGCCGGGGTGATAGGGCGCGTTCATCTGGACCAGTTTCACCACCAGATGATCCTCCTGCAGCAGACGGGCCAGCTGCCGGGTCTGGTTGGCAATGCCGCCGGGGGGGGGTGGCAACGGCCCCACCAGACCGATGCGCCAGGTCGGTTCAGGTATGTTCATGGGCGAGATGCGTAGGCTTCCGAAATCAAGGTGACGTACTTCCCGGACTTCCCCGGCGGGATGTGGTCGGGAAACGAGAAGGTGACGGGAAGATCCGTGCCCATCATGCCCTGCATCCCGCGACACACCTCATCCAACAGGGCCTGGGGGAACGGGGCATCGCGCACCAGTAGGATCTCGATGGACAGGTCTCGACGCTGGATGATGCGGAACTGCTTGAGATCCGGCAGTTCCCGCAGGATGCCCACCAGGGCGGCACTGTGGATCAGACTGCCGTCCCGAGCCACGATGAAATCCGTCATACGCCCCATGACCTGCCCCAGGGTGGGCAGGGTGAGTCCGCAGGGACAGGGCTCCGCCTCCAACGCCACTCGATCACCGAGACGGTAGCGCAGCAGGGGCATGCCGTGGCCGTCCAGATTGGTCACCACCAGGTCACCCACGCCCTGTGCATCGGGCTCATCCACCTCCAGCAGTACATGCTCGGCGGCGATGTGCAAGCGTCCGGCGGGGCATTCGTGGGCCAGATGTCCGCCGTCACGGGAACCGTATTCGTTGCCCACCGGACACTGGAAGACCTCCAGCATCTTGTCCCGCTGGTTGGGATAGAGGACTTCGGAGGTGCAGGTCACCAGTTCAGGGCGCCAGCCGCCGAAGGCTTGTGGGTGGCGTTCCATGTAAAGGGCCACATGGTAGAGCACGGTAGGGTAGCCGTAGACCAGTCGAGGACGGAAACGGCGCAGTTGTTCCGCGCCTCGGGCCAAGGCCTCGTCACGCAGGTCCAGCCCAGAGATCACCACCTGATTGAGAAACCGGCGGTCCTTGAAGCGGCGCAAGGCGTCCTGCTTGCTCAGCTCCACCGGGGACCCCCAGTAATCCACCTGACGGCTCCCGGGCTCGATGCCGAACCAGGCCCGGCCCCGCAACTTGGCGGCATTGTGCCAGGATTCCTTGATGGGATCGGTGTAGAACACCAGGGGCTGGCCGGTGGAGCCGCCGGTGGTATGGCGAATCAGCCGATCCCGGTGGTCATCGGCCGTCAGATCGTCCAGGTATTCGCGCACATCGGCCCTCTCCAGCAGGGGCAGCCGGGTCAGGACCTCCCGGCCCAGTTCTTCCGGATGGGACACCCCCAGCGCCTCGAAGCGCCGGCGGTAGAAGGGCACATGGTGCCAGCAATGGGTCATGAGCCTTTGCAGCTTGCGGTCCTGCAGGGCCTTGAGGGCATCCGGAGACAGGCGTTCACTGCCCCTCAGCGAGGCATAACAGGCGGCAGTGCCGCGTCCCCGAAGGCGTTCATGGAGGGGGAACACCACCGAACGAACAAACCCTTCATGCATGGAACACCCCCTACCCTTGCCCGTTCATGGTCCTTTGGCAGATATCCTCAAAACACCTGGCCACCGCCAGGGAGGAGCAGTGATCTTCCACGTGGCGGCGGGCGGCCTGTGACAGCCGTAGCCGCAGGGCCGAATCCGACAGGAGCCGGTCCAGGGCCTGGGCCATGGCCTCGGGGGTATCCGCCTGCAAAAACTGCTCGCCATCGGTGAGCGGCAGGCCTTCCACCCCCAGCCCGGTGGAAACCACCGGCAGGCCCATGGCCATGGCCTCGTAGGCCTTGATGCGGGTGCCGCCCCCCACCCGCAGGGGGATCACATAGGCCGCGCCACCGTATACATGGGGGCGGATGTCATCCACAAAGCCGGTGAAGGTCCAGGGCAGGTTGCGCCGGGCCGCCTGCTCCACCAGTTCCGGATGGGGCCTGCGTCCCACCACGGTCATGCGCGCACCGGGGCGACGCTGCGCCAGCAAGGGCCAGACCTCGTCCATGAAAAAGCGGATGCCGTCGATGTTGGCCTGCCAGTCCATGGCACCGGTGAAGATCAGGTGGTCCCCGTCGCCGGGCGGCTGGTAGGCAAAGAAGTCCAGATCCACGCCGGTGGGGATGGCCTCCACCCGACGGTTCCGGGGCATGGCCCGGAATGCCTCGGCATCCCGTTCCGAGACTGCCACCACGGTATCGAAGCGGGGCAGTTCCCGGGCTTCGAAACGAGCCATCTTGCGATGCTGGCCCCGCCAGACGTAGCGTTTCAAGGGGTGGCCGGCCACCTCGGCATGCCGGCGAAAAATCTCCGCCTCCACGTTGTGGGTGAACATCACGGTGGGGCACAGGCTGTGGAGGGGGGCCAGGGTGGCGGCGTGGATGAAATCGAACACGGCCACCTGGGCACCCTGCTGAAGCTGTTCACGCACCCGGCGGCGGGCAACGGGGTTCACGCCGGCGGCCACGGAAACAGGCTTGAGGGACAGTAAATGGCGCAGCCGGGTGATCCTGTGCAACGGCCCGACACTACGGGCCGGCCAGGCGATGAAGCGGTCGCAGACCGCTTCGATCTCTTCCCGATGTCGGGCCGTCTGCTCGGGCGTGGCCGGCGACATGAGGGTGATGTGAAACCGCCCGCCCTTCATGCCCCGCAGGATCTGGGTGGTGCGGATCTTGCCGCCTTCGTCGGTGGGAAACAGAAACCGGGGTGACACAAAGACCAGGGACGGACGTTCGCTCACCAGCAGATCCCCTGATAGGCGGCCTTGAGGGCGCCGCGGTCCTTGATACCCACTAGGTCAAGTACCTGCTGTTCCGGACCGGCATGGGCCAGCAACTGTGCCACCAGCGGGGCATCACTCAGCCCCAGGACGATCACTTCCGAGTGTTCGATGAGGGCACGGCAATCTTCCATCAGCAGGGAGGCGATATGGGGCAGTGTCTCCTCGATGTAGCGCCGGTTGGCGCCGATGACCCGGGACAGCTGCACGTTGGGGTCGTGGATCTTCAGGTCCATGCCCTTGCCGATCAGACGCTCCGCCAGTTCCACCAGGGGGCTTTCGCGCATGTCGTCGGTGCCGCTCTTGAAACTCAGACCGATCAGGCCCACGCGCCGCTTGCCGCTGTCCAGGACAAAATCCACCGCATGGTCGATCTGCTGCTGATTGCTGGGAATGAGGCTGCCGAGCATGGGTAGCTCGGTGTCCTGCTCCTTGGCCATGTAGAGGACCGCCCGCAAATCCTTGGGCAGGCAGGAGCCGCCGAAGGCAAAACCGGGACGCAGGTAAGCCGGGGAAATGTTGAGCTGGCGGTCCCGGGTGACCAGTTCCATCACCTCGCGGGAGTCCAGGCCCAGGG
This sequence comes from Ectothiorhodospira shaposhnikovii, assembly GCF_022227765.1. GTDB lineage: Bacteria > Pseudomonadota > Gammaproteobacteria > Ectothiorhodospirales > Ectothiorhodospiraceae > Ectothiorhodospira. The sequence goes on from NZ_JAJMLZ010000002.1 coordinate 75,915, forward strand.
ACTGGGACAGGCGTCCCACCTCGTTGGCAAAGACGATCTTGAGGGCGTGGAAGGCATTGCAGGCGTACTTGACCATTTCCGCCGTGCCGATCCCGGTACCCACGAACTCGCAGGGCAGATGTTCGAAGATGGGCTTCACCTGGTCCAGGGTGCGTTCGGAATCGGCACCCACCACGGTGAAGGGGGGATGATCATAGTCCTTGATGGAGGAGCCTTCCCGCAGGAACTCCGGCTGGAAGGCCAGGCCGAAGCCCTCCCCCACCCGCTTGCCGGATGCGGATTCCAGCGTCGGCCCCACCAGCTCCAGGGTGGTGCCGGGCTTGACGGTGGAACGCAGCACCACGGTGTGATAGTGGTCCGTCAAGGCCAGGGCCTCGCCGATCTGCCGGGCCACGTTGCGCACGGCGGCAAGATCCTGGCTGCCGTTGCGGCTGGAGGGGGTGCCGACGCAGATGAAGGACACCTCCGAACGGCGGATGGCTTCGCTCACGTCGTTGGTGACCGTCAGGCGTCCCGCCTGTACCACCTGGGCAGTGAGTTCCTGGATGCCTTCCTCCACGATGGGGGAGTGCCCCCGACGCAACAGATCCAGCTTGTGCGGGTCGATGTCGACCCCGACGACCTCATGGCCATCCCGTGCCAGACACGCGGCCGAGACCGCCCCCACGTACCCCATCCCAAAGATCGCGATTCTCATGCTGGTCCATCCCGATGGTTCGGATTACCATGATTATTCATGTTCCATGATGCACCCGCCATGACCGACTCCCCCAAGTTGCACGACGTGAGGCCAACCCAGGGCATTGCAGGCGCGCTGACCACGGCCGACGACTTCGACACCGTGATCCGTTCCACACTTTCCGGAAGACTGGAGGGCGGCGCCCTGGTCAGTCAAGGGCCGGCCTTCTGTGCCGCTGCCGGTGGTGGTGTGCTGCAAACCGATGGACTGATCCTGACCCTGACAGGCCGGGCGCATCATGGCGACGCTACCAGCGTGGATGCCGTCCTGCAAGCACTGGCCCGGGATTACCGCCGTCAGGGCGCGGCAGCACTGACCGTCCTCAAGGGGCCTTTTGCGCTGGCGATCCTGGAGCCGGAACGCGGGCGCGGCCTGCTGGCGGTGGACAAGATCGGCATCCGGCAGCTCTATTATGCCCAGGACGGCACCCGGCTGAGCTTCTGCAGTGCCCTGGCCCCACTGGTGGAGGCGGGGCTGGGCGGTGATCTGGATGCCCAGGCGATCCATGACTATGTGTACTGTCATTTCATCCCCAGCCCCCGAAGCATCTACCAGGGCATCCGCAAGCTGCCCGGCGGGCATGTGCTGGAGTGGGAGCGCGGGACGCATCGGGTACGCCCCTACTGGCTGCCCCGCTTTGAGGAAACTCCCGTGGATGTGGCCGGGGCGGGCAAGGAGATGCTGGCGATCATCGAGCAGGCGGTGCGCGATGTTGCCGCATCGCCGGAAGCGCCGCGCACCGCCGCGTTTCTGAGCGGCGGACTGGACAGCTCCACCGTCACCGGGATGCTGGCCAGGGTGAGCGACGAGGCCCACGCCTACTCCATCGGTTTTGATGTGCCCGGTTACGACGAGATGGAATATGCCCGGCTTGCCCGAGGCCATTTCGGGGCCGTCGGCCATGAGTATTACGTCACGCCGGACGACATCACCACCTGGCTGCCGCATGTGGCGACTGCTTGCGATGAGCCGTTCGGTAATTCCTCCGTGCTGCCGGCGTTTCTGTGTGCCCGCAAGGCCCGCGAGGAAGGGGTGGAACTGATGCTGGCCGGGGATGGCGGGGATGAGCTGTTTGCCGGCAACGAACGCTATGCCAAGCAGGGTGTATTCGAGCATTTCAACCGCCTGCCCGCCTGGGCCAGACAGGGGCTGATCGCGGGCACGGCCCCGCTGGCGAATCTGCCGCTGCTGCGCAAGGCCCACAGTTATGTCACTCAGGCGCGGATTCCGCTGCCGGATCGGATGGATACCTATGCCTTCCTGGAGCGCCATGATCCCCGGGAGGTTTTCACGGCGGGGTTCGTCGGCACGGTGGACCTGCATGCCCCCAGGGATCTGAAGCGAGGCCTGTTCGCGGCACCGGAAGGGGCTTCCCTGCTCAACCGCATGCTGTATCTGGACTGGCATTTCACCCTGCACGACAACGATCTGGTGAAGGTGAACACGGCCTGCCGGCTGGCCGGGGTGGAGGTAGCCTATCCGATGCTGGCCGAAGACCTGATGATGCTCTCCAACCGGATTCCGTCGGCGCGGAAGCTCAAGGGCAACCAGTTGCGGTGGTTCTACAAACAGGCCTGCCGGGATTTTCTGCCGGAGGCCATCATTCAGAAGAAAAAGCATGGTTTCGGCCTGCCCTTCGGCATCTGGCTGCGGGATCATCCGCCCCTGCGGGATCTTGCCCTGGATGCACTGACCCGCCTCAAGGGGCGGGACATCATCCGGCCCGAGTTCATCGACGAGCTGATCCGCCTGCACCGGGACAAGCACGCCGCCTATTACGGGGAGCTGGTGTGGGTGCTGATGGTGCTGGAGCTGTGGCTGGCCGGACGCCGGCCTTGAGTGTAAAAAATTCCGACACCACCCCCGCCTTCATCGTCCGGCCTCCGCATGGCCCCCCAAAAACGAGGGCAGGCCTGGGGGCTGGGCGCGGTTTATTAGCCATTTTCTGCCTTGAAAAGCCGCATCATGGGGTCTTTCTATCCTGACAGGCAGAAACATCGGATTTTTTTACAATCTCAAGACTAAAAGCTTGAGGCACTCCGCATAAAATCGCATCCGGAAGCCATCACCCCGCTACAGGCACACTTCATGCTTAAAAACTAGCATGCAGTTTTCCACCGAGCGCTTTTCGTGAAGGATCCAACGTCGATGAACACAGCCCACAACAAGAACAACACACTGAAGCATCTAGTCATGGCACTGTTGGTCGGCGCCGGCACCTTGGTGGGTACGGCTCAGGCTGCGGTCATTACCCTGACGACCACGGTAACCAACGCGCCTAACCAAATTAGCTTTCAAAAGACGGGCAGCACATCAGGGGAAATCAACGGTTGGCAGGTGCAGGGCATCCCCACGTTTTTGTTCAAAGTCACGAATACCAACGCAAACATTAACAACAGAATAATTACTGTGGAGTTGAAGCTTGAAGGTGCTCGTGACGAATGGGAATGGTCTGATACCTATTCGCTTACCGGCACAATTAGCAAGAACGCTAGTACCTATGCTCTCAATTGGAGTAACCTGACCATCGGCACTGCGCCCAATGAGGGAATCCCATACATTCGGCTCAGCTTCGCCCCCTTGAGCGTCGTAGGTCAGGCCGAGGGTTCGATAAATCCCATTTTCAGCTCCTGGTTACCGTCCGCAAATTCATTAGGCGGATCATCAGAAAGCAATCCCGACAACCTCAACACCCCGAACAACCTCGTCACCGCCGTCCCCGAACCCGGCATACTGGCCCTGTTCGGTGCCGGCCTGCTTGGCGCAATGGGCTTCCTGCGGCGCAGACGCGCCATCTGATCCTTGCCCGTCGTAGCAAGGCTCTCCCCTCACCCCACCCCCTCTCCCGCAAGGGGAGAGGGGCTTACCTTCCCCCACGGATTGGGAACTGGTCTTACCCCCTTCTCCCCTCGGGGGAGAAGGACCGGGGATGAGGGGAACGTTTGGCGGACACCAGGATGGCGTGGCTGAGCAGGCTGCCCAACCCCGGAACGGCCCGGATCAGCCGCCGCATCCAGGGCCTTTCCAGCAACGACTGATACCGCTGCAGACGCCCCGGCAGGATGGGGATCCAGTGCACCCGCACCTCCGTGGCCCCTTCCCGTTCCAGCCAGACGGCAAGATCACCGACCCGGTCGTACCGAAGACCCGGTGCACGCCCCGTCAATCGGGCCACCAGACACCGGATCCGGGTGGTCAGGCAGTCACGGTTCAGAGCGTCGATCCAGACCTGTCCACCCGGTCGGGTGGCATGCACCAGCTCCCGCACTGCCTGCTCCGGCCGTGACAGGGCCTGCATCACACCAAAACACAGGACACCGTCCAGGGAAGCGGGACGGATCGCCAGCTGCGTCACATCCCCCACGGCCCAGGTCATCGCCGCCGGACTGCGTTCCCGGGCCTTTTGTACCGAGGGCAGGGAATAGTCCATGCCGATGGGACTGACGCCCTGCCCGGCCAGATAACGGGTATAACTGCCGGCCCCGCAACCCACGTCCAGCCACAGGGCGCCCGGCGCATCCCCCGGCCAGAGGCGCTGAAAGTTTCTCAACCGGGCCTCCAGGCCGGACCGCGTCCAGCCGGCGATGTCGGCGTCATCCTGACAGACCTTACCGCGCTGAATGAAGCGTTGACGCCATTGTTCTTCGAATTTTGGGCGGGGCATGAAGTCTTGGGAAAAATTCTGGGCGGGCTGATAGTTTGAGGCTTGGAACCGCATTGCACAATGCAATGCATTTTCGCGTTAGACTGTCAAGATTGTCACCCTTTTACGCCGGATCACCCGCATGACCACAGCTCAGACCGAAAACCTCAACATCGCCGCCATGGACTACATGCCCTCCCCCCGGGAGATCAAGGCACAGTTCCCCCTGTCCGATGCCGCGGCCCGCAGTGTCCTCGCCGGGCGCAAGGCCCTGTGCGACATCCTGGACCATCGGGATCCGCGCCTGTTCGTGGTGGTGGGTCCCTGCTCCATCCACGACCCCGAGGCCGGCATGGACTATGCCCGACGCCTGAAGACGCTGGCGGACGAGGTATCGGATGTCATGCTGCTGGTGATGCGGGTCTATTTCGAAAAGCCCCGCACCTCGGTGGGCTGGAAGGGGTTCATCAACGACCCCCATCTGGATGACACCTTCCGCATCGACGAGGGCATGGCCAAGGCCCGGCGATTTCTGATGGACATCAATGAGCTGGGGCTGCCGGCGGCCACCGAGGCCCTGGACCCCATCGCGCCCCAGTACTACGGCGATCTGATCGCCTGGACGGCCATCGGCGCCCGCACGGCGGAATCCCAGACCCATCGGGAGATGTCCTCGGGCCTGTCCACTCCCGTGGGCTTCAAGAACGGCACCGACGGCGACCTGAGCGTGGCTATCAACGCCATTCTATCGGCCGGCAGCCCCCACAGTTTCCTGGGCATCGGCAATGACGGGCAGTCGGTGATCCTGCGCACCCGGGGCAACCGTTACGGCCATCTGGTGCTGCGCGGCGGTAACGGGCAGCCCAACTATGACACCGTCTCCGTGGCCCTGGCGGAGCAGGCCCTGGACAAGGCCGGCATCCCCCGGAACATCGTGGTGGACTGCTCCCACGCCAATTCCTCCAAGAACCCGGCGCTTCAGCCGCTGGTGATGAAGGATGTGATGCACCAGATCCGGGAGGGGAACCGTTCCATCGTGGGGCTGATGGTCGAGAGTTTCCTGGAGGCGGGCAATCAGCCGCTGACGGCGGATCGTTCCAAGCTGCGCTACGGCTGTTCCATCACCGATGCCTGCGTGGACTGGGCGACCACGGAGGAGATGATCCGCAACGGTGCGCAGATGCTGCGGGAACTGATCGACGATCGTATCTCGGCTTGAAACCTGGACTCCCGCTTTCGCGGGAGTGACGCTCACCCTTCGTTGCGCCGCAAAAACGCCTCGAACATGAACAGGGACCACAGGGGGGCGCTGTAATCCCGGCGCCCGCTCACATGAGCATCCACCAGATGCCGGAGGGTGTTCATCTCGAAAAGACCGGCATCCTGTAGCCGCTCACCGAGGATGGTATCTTGCAGACGCTGTTTCAGGGGGCTGCGGAACCACTGGTCCAGGGGCACGGCAAAGCCCTGCTTGCGCCGGTACAGGATGTCGTTGGGCAGGTGTGGCTCCATGGCCTTCTTCAGCAGGTACTTCCCTTCCCCACCCCGGAGCTTGAGCGACGGCGGCAGGCCCGAGATCCATTCCACCAGAGGATGATCCAGGATCGGTACCCGAACCTCCAGGGCATGGGCCATGCTGGCCCGGTCCACCTTGGTGAGGATGTCGCCGGGCAGATAGGTCTTCATGTCCAGGTACTGGACCAGGGACAAGGGGTCTTCCACCGGCGCGCGGGCGGCGTGGCGGCGCAGCACGTCCACCGCCGTGTGTCCCTCCAGCTGCCGCCGAAAGGCGGGGCTGTAGAGGTTCAGGCGCTGCTCGTCGCGGATGACCGCGATATTGTTGAAATACCCTTCCACCGCGTCCCTGGCCAGGGCCTGGAAGGTGGCGCGGGCGCGGAACATCCGGGGAGCCCGGTCCAGCTTGGGATATATCCGTCCCAGGGTGCCGAACAGGGGACGCCGCAACCCCAGGGGCAGATGGTTGCGCACCCGTTCCTCCTGTAGATGGAATCGGTAACGCCGGTATCCGGCCAGGGTCTCATCCCCGCCATCCCCCGACAGGGCCACGGTGACGTCCTGCCGGGCCAGCTCGCAGACCCGGTAGGTGGGCAGAGCCGAGCTGTCGGCAAAGGGTTCGTCGTAGAGATCCGCCAACCGGTCCAGCAGGCTGAAGTCATCCGGGTCCACCTGCCGCTGCCGGTGGCTGGTATGGTAGCGCTCGGCCACCTGGGCGGCATGGGCGGACTCGTCGTAGCGGGGATCGCTGAAGCCGATGGAGCAGGTCTTGACCGGGTCGTCCATCAGGCCCGCCATCATGGCCACCACGGCGCTGGAGTCCACGCCGCCGGACAGGAAGGCCCCCAGGGGCACCTCGGCCACCAGACGGATGCGTACCGCTTCGCGCAGGCGCTCCACCAGCGCCTCCATGGCCTGGGCCTCGTCCATGGGGGCATGGGGCTGGAAGGGTACGTCCCAGTATTCCCGTGGCTCCCCCGGTGCGCGGCCCCGCTGCAACAGCAGGGTGTGGCCGGGGGGCAGCTTGTGTACGCCCTGGTAGATGGTGCGCGGCTCGGGCACGTAGCCGTAGGCGAAATATTCGTCCACCGCCCGGGGGTCCAGCGACCGGGGCAGATCCGGGTGGGCCATCAGAGCCTTGAGTTCGGAGGCGAAGATGCACTGGCCATTGGGCAGATAGGCATAGTAGACGGGCTTGATGCCCAGGCGGTCCCGGGCCAGGAACAGGCTTTGGCGGTTGCGGTCCCAGACGGCGAAGGCGAACATGCCGCGAAAGTGACGCACGCAGTCTTCGCCCCATTCTTCCCAGGCATGGACGATGACTTCGGTGTCGCAATGGGTGCGGAAGGTGTGTCCGGCGGCCTTGAGTGTGTCGGTCAGCGCCGGGAAATTGTAGATCTCGCCGTTGTAGGTGACGGCCACGGTGTGGTCTTCGTTGAACAGGGGCTGCTGGCCGCTGGAGAGGTCGATGATGGACAGGCGGCGGTGGGCCAGCCCGACCCCGGGTTCCAGGTGGACGCCGCCTTCATCGGGGCCACGGTGGAACTGGGTCTGGTTCATGCGTTCCAGCAGTCCCCGGTCGATGGGGGCCTGGCCCTGGATGTCGAAGATCCCGGTGATGCCGCACATGTTTTTTATCTCTTGGAGAGTCTGTCATAGACGTTCAGGTAGCCCTGCACCATGGCTTCCAGGCTGTAGCGCTGCCGTGCCCGCTCCCGGGCGGTGCCGCCGTGGGTCCGCGCCAGGGCCATGTCGTCCAGATAGTCGCTCAGGGCGTCGGCCAGGGCCTCGGGATCGCCGGCGGGGATCAGGGTGCCGGTCTGGCCCGGCTCGATCAGGTCGGGATTGCCCCCCACCGCGGTGCCGATCACCGGCAGACCGGTGGCCATGGCCTCCAATATGGTGTTGCAAATGCCTTCCGCCAGGGAAGGCACCACGCACAGGTCCATCGCCGCCATCAGGTCGGGAATGTCGTCACGGTTGCCGGGCAGCCAGGCCAGGTCGGCAACACCGGCTTCCCGCAGACGGGCCTGCAGCCCCTCCCACAGGGGGCCGTCTCCGATCATCACCAGACGCAGCCTGCGCTTCAGCCCTTCATCCCGCCTCAGCAGGGCAAGCACGGCCTCCACCAGGATATCCGGGGCCTTGACCGCCTGCATCCGCATGACAGCGCCGATGACAACAGCCTCCGGGGGCGCGAATCCCTCCGGCAGGATGGAGCGGACCTGGGCCTTGTCCCGGGGTGAAAAACGGACAACATCCACCCCGTTGCAGATATGGTTCAGGCGGGCCGGGGCCACGCTGATCTGCCGTGACAGGTAATCCAGCTGGTGCCGGGACAGGGCAATGTACTGGCCCACCAGGGGCCGGAACACACGGCGCAGGTGCCGGGTTTTGGCCCGGGAGCCGTCCAGATCACCGATGTCCCAGCCATGCTCGCCATGGACACGCCGCCTCACCCCCGCCAGGGCGGCAATGGCCTGGGTCTCCAGGGTGGCCATGTTGCGGGTATGGACAATGTCCGGCCGCAGTCGGCGCAGCAGCCGCCAGAGCCGGCCGTGGACCTTGAGGTCCTTGCCCTCCTGCTTGTGCAGAGCATGCAGCGTCACGTCGTCGCGGCGAATGCGGCGACTGAAATCGGTGTAGTCCGTCATGCACACGATGGCATGGCGGTAGCGGTCCGCCGGCATGTGGTTGATCAGGTTGACCAGACCGTTCTCCATGCCGCCCACGTCCAGACGATGAATGATGTGGGCCACCAGCGGTGGTGTACCCCGCGGGCCGTTGGTCATGAGCCTGACTCCGGCCGGTATTCCACCTGGATCAGCCCGGGCATGCGGGTCAGGAAATCCTGCAGGACGGCCCGCCCCTCATCGGCGGTGATCGGGAACTCCGTGGTCACGGCCACCAGCAGCGAGCCGTCCCGATGGCCACTGAGCCGGGCCCAGGCCTCCAGGAGCTTGACCTCGATGGGTCGGGCGGTGGCACGATCCGCCACCTGGTACCAGTGCCAGACGATGCGGCCGCGATCTCCGGGACCGCGCATGACCGTTTCGCGGACCATGTGGGGCTCGCCGCCGGCAAGGATCACGCCGCGCCCGGACTCGGAAATCCGGCGCCAACGGACTTCATCGTAGATCAGGTTGCCGTAGGTGATGAGATCCGTACCGGCCTGGTCATGACGGTAATGAGACAGGTGCAACGCCAGCTCACGTCCGTTTTCAGACCGGTAGGCATGCTGGGACTGGTAATCCGGCTCGGCAAACCGGGGCTGCCAGACCGGTGATTCGTCCCGCTGGGGTAAGGTCCAGCCCGTGACCTGGGGGGCCACCGGATAACGGTCACCGGCCAGGGCGGCCATGCGCTGGTTGAGGCCCATCTCGGTCAGGGGGGCCATGGACAGAACCACGGCGGCCAGGACAAGGGGCATGACCACCGGGGAGACCGCCATGGGGGACGGGTTCCCGGCCCGTGTGGTCGGCTGTTGCCGGCTCCCCTCTTCCGGATGGTCGTCTTCCCGGAACAGGCTGCCCACCCAGAACAGCAGGAACATCACCACGCCGAAGAACAACCAGCCGTAGATCAGATGGTCCACCCCGACGGCGTGTTCCATGTCGGTCCAGTGGGCGATCATGATGATGCCGTAGGCCCGCAGGCCGTTGGCCACGATGGGCACGATGATGGCGAAGGCCGTGAACACCAGTCGCCGCCAGAGGCTGCGGTAAACCAGATAGGCGTACACCAGCCCCAGGGCCACCGAGGCGATCAGATAGCGGATGCCGCTGCAGACCTCGGCCACCACGAAATCCCCGGCGGGAATGCTGATGTAGTAGCCCTCGGCAAATACCGGCAGCCCCGTCAGACGCAGCATGAGCACGGTGAACCAGGCGGTATAGTCCTGCAGGATGGGGACCAGGAAGCTCCCCACCGGCCAGGCGAAGAAGACATAGGCCAGGGGGAAAGTCAGCGCCCTGGAGATGCCAAGCCCCAGAATGGTGATGACCAGGGCGGGCACCATGGCCACTACCACGAAGGTCTGGACCACGGTGACATCGGCGGCCCGGGCCAGAATCCAGCCGAAACCGAGGGCGGCGATCAGCAGGATGCCCAGGTAGCTGGGCTGGGGGGTGAGTTCGGCCAGTCGGCGGCGCATGCGCCAGGCCAGAAACAGGCTGATGGGCAGGATGACCAGGCCGTGGGCGTAGGTGTCGGAAGTGGTCCAGATATGCACCAGCTTCTGCACACTGGGCCAGTAGAGGAGCACCATGGCGCCCATGCCCGCGACCAGGAGCCCCAGGGCCAGGGGCCATGACAGGCCCGCACTCCGTGGGGCTGCCGGGTCTGCTGATGGATGTTCAGCCGATGTTGAGACAGTGGTGTTCATGGCGACTCCAACAATGTCACGAACCGCTCCATGTGCTCGGCCCAGCTGTAATGTTCGCAGACACAGGCCCGCCCCAGCCGCCCCAAACCCGGAGACAGGTTACCGGAGAGGACATCGCAGGCCAGCCGGGCCAGGGTGACCGGGTCTTCGCTCACCGGCCATTCCAGACCCTCGCAGGCGCGCAGTCCATCCAGTGCCTGGGGGGTCACCAGCACCGGCTTGCCCATGGCCATGGCCTCCAGCACCTTGTTCTGGATCCCCCGGGCGATCCGCAGCGGCGCCACCGCCGCCTCGGCATGGGTCAGATAGGGGCGCACATCCTTCACCGCGCCCGTGACCTGGACGCCGTCGATCTGCTCCAGTTGTTTCACTTCCCTGGCCGGCCGGGCGCCGACAATGGTGAAACGGGCATCGGGGTGATCCAGTCGCACCAGGGGGAAGACCTCTCGGGCAAACCAGCACACCGCATCCACGTTGGCCCAGTAGTCCATGGCGCCGGTGAAGACCAGATGCTGCTCACCCACCCCGTACGGGCGGGGATACTCTCGTTCCGGGCTGAAATAATCCACGTCCACGCCGTTGTCGATGGCATGGATGCGACCGGCCGACTCCGGCGCCAGCGTCCGGAACAGGGCCGCCTCCTGCTCACTGACGAAGGCACCCGCGTCCGTCAGGGACGCGACACGGCGCTCGAAGGCCAGCAGACGACGGGATTCCCGGGCATAGATCCGGTTCATGGGAAAGCGATGGGAAGCGGCGTACTGGCGCCACTTGTCCGAGTCCACATCGACGAAATCCACCACGACCCTGCGACCGGCATGGTCTTCCGGTCGCAGGTACTGGGCCATGGCGGACGAGAAAATCAGGACCCGTTCCACGCCCTGGTCCAGTATCCGGCGCACCCATTGCCGCATGGGTCGGCTGTCGTAGTAAGGCTCCGACAGGGAGCGGCCGTCCATGAAGCCCCGCAGACTCGCCAGCTTGGCCAACGGCGGTCGCAACGGCAACAGGCAGGTGCTCTCGCACAGGCAAGCCACGTCTTCCCGGTAACGCCAGTCGTGGGGGTCGTCCACGAACGCCCCCAGGTGAATGCGGTAGCGCCCCGCCAGGTGCTTGAGCAGGTTGAATGACCGGATCTTGTCCCCCTTGTTGGGCGGATACGGGATCCGGTGGACCAGGTAGAGCAGCGCCGGGCGTGTGGTGTCGTTCATCCCAGACCCCGGGAGAGACGGGGACCGATCAGGTTGGCCACCGGGGTGGGCAGACGCTTCCAGGCCTCGATGAAGAGACGGTACTTGGGGTTCAGGGGGTTGATCTCGGGGATGGCATCCGCCTTCACCAGATGGTACTCGTAGTAGAGCGGCTGGGGCTGGAAGCCCCAGTTCTTCTTGAAGCTGAAGGAGCCGGTGCCCCGCTTGCTGCGACCGTAGTCGAAGCACCGGTAGCCGGCGGCGCAGGCGTGGCGCATGACCTCCCAGTAGAGGAAATCGAATCCGGCCAGTTCCCGGGCCGTGGGCATGCCGCCGCCGTAATAGGGCAGCACCTCGTCGCGGAAGCAGAAGCTGAGCACGCTGCTCACCGGCTGGTCCCGGTGGGTGACGGTGAGAATCCGGGCATCCTGGCCGAAGGTGTCCAGCAGGCACTGGAAATAGCGGCGGGAGAACACGGGGGTGCCCAGGCGACGCACGCTGTCGGCATAGATGCCGAAGAAGGTGGCGACCTCATCCTCGAACCGGGATGCAAGCCCGTGCTTGATGCCCTTGCGCACCATGGCCCGCTGCTTGCGGGGGATCGCCAGCAGGTTGGCTTCTTCCTCCGGCTCGATGGGCTTGCGAAAGGTGACGTAGAGATCATCCTTGCAGGGCCACTGGGGGCAATGACGATGCTGGTGACGCAGTTCCAGATAATCCACCTGAAGTGCCTCCGCCAGATCCCGGGCCGCGTCGATCAGGGCCTGGGCCGTGGCTTCGTCGTCGGCGGCCACGCCGCCGTAGACACAAAAGGGCATGGAGATGAGGGCATTGCCGAACAGCAGGGTCTTCACATGGCCCAGGGGCAGGATACCCCGTATCCGGCCGTCCTGTTCCGCGTACAAAAAGTGCGCGGGATGTCCGAAGGCCTCCCGCAGTACCCGGCGCCAGCCGCTGCGGTGAAAGAAGGTGGCTTCCGGGCATGCCATGACATAGGCATCCCAGCGGGCCTCGTCGCCATCCTCAAGATGACGGATGGTCGGTGCTGTGCGGGCGTCACTGCCCTTGGTATCCATGACTGCATTCATGCGGGATTCACTGCCTGTTCAAGAAAGATCCTATCCATGCGTCCCCATTGAAAATCCGACAACAGCCGTTTGAGCCGGCCTTCGGTGCGGGACAGATTCAGGTAATGACGCACCCGGGTCTTGAGCCCGAGCCCGGTCTGACGGGGCTGATCGGGGTCGATCTCCCAGGGGTGGAAATAGAACACGGCGGCCTGCCGGTCCCGCTGGTTGACCTGACGAATGGCCCAGCGGGAGACTTCATAGGGCAGCAGGCGGAAATAACCGCCGCCGCCGCAGGGAAGCTTTTTGCCCAGCACTTCCACGGTGGTGACGGGGATTTCCACCAGATCGCCCTGCCCCGGCCGGAAGGAGAAGCGGGGTGCCTCGGGCATGCCGTAGAGATCGTGGTGGACCGGATAGATGCTGGAACTGTAGCGGTGGCCGGTTTCCCGCAGGGTATCCAGGGCCCAGAGATTGTCGCGGCCGATGGAGTAGCTGGCGGCCCGGTAGCCCAGTACCGGGGCACCTACGGTGTCTTCCAGCAAGGCCCGGGTTCGGGTCACGTCCTGGCGGAAGGCCTCGGGGGTCTGCTCCGTGGCCCGGATATGGGACCAGCCGTGGCTGGCAATCTCGTGGCCTTCGGCCTGGGTGCGCCGGACCAGTTCGGGATAGCGTTTTGCCACCCAGCCCAGGTAGAAGAAGGTGGCCTTGGTGTCGTGGTCCGCAAAGAGCTGGAGGATGCGGTCCACATTGCGTTCCACCCGGCAGGGGAGTTCGTCCCAGGTGCCGCGACAGATGTGGTTTTCAAAGGCGGAGACGTGGAAATAGTCTTCCACGTCCACGGTCATCGCGTTGCGGATGCCTTGGATGGGGCTGGGTCTGGATGTGTTCATCATTTTGCGCCTCCCCTGATTGTCTGCAAGAAGATCACTCCTTCATCAAATGTTTCACCGCCCGCCGCAGCAGGGAAACCTCCCGGTAAAAGGACTTCTCCAGAGACTGAATCCGGCTCTCCAGGGCGGACACCCGTAACTCGATGTTGCCCCAGGAGTAATGGGCGGGCAGGCCCTGACCGTCATAGATGCCCCGGTTCATGCCGTCTTCCACCGGACCGACACCCACCTCCTCCGGGATGGCGCTGATCTCTTCGCCCAGCTCCCGGGCCACGGCCTGGACCACTTCGGCATCGATCCCGTGACGTTCCTCCAGAAAGGCATACAGCAGCAACCGATCCGCCAGGCTGTTGATGCGACGGGGAATGCCCTGGGTCTGCCGGTAGATCTCGGCAAAGGCCTCGGTCTCGAAAGCCGGGTCGTTCTTCCACCCCGCATGTTCCAGCCGGTAACGGATGTATTCCTCGGTCTCTTCCCGTGACAGCGGCGTGAGGTGGCAGGCGGCGATGAAACGCTGGCGAAACTGTTCCAGCTCCGCCATCTGCAGGGTGCGCCGGAACTGATTCTGTCCCAACAGGAAGCTCTGCAACAGCGGCCGACCGGCAAGCTGGAAGTTGGACAGCATGCGCAACTCCTCCAGGGCATGGGGCGGCAGGTTCTGGGCCTCGTCGATCACCAGCAGAACCCGCTTGCCTTCCCGGGACTTGTCCACCAGAAAACGCTCGATGCGGGTGAGCAGGTTGGCCTTGCTGTCGCTACCCACCTGCATGCCGAAGGCCATCGCCACCATGCGCAGCAGGTCGTCGGCGTGGAGCTGGGTGGTGACGATCTGGGCGGCAAAATAGTCCCGCTCGGAGATGTCGTTGAACAGCATGCGCACCAGGGTGGTCTTGCCCGTCCCCACATCGCCGGTGATGGCGATGAAACCCTCTCCCTGACTCAGGCCGTACTGCAGATAGGCCAGGGCCCGCTTGTGGATGCGGCTACCGAAAAAGCACCGAGGGTCGGGGCTGAGCTGGAAGGGCTTGCGATCCAGTTTGAAATAGGCTTCGTACATGGGCGGCCCTAGAAGGTCCTGCTCAGGGTGGCGGTGATGCGGTTCTCCTGGTAATCGAAATCGTCCTGATTGGAGTCACGCTCCTGGTAGCGGTATTCAATGGCGGCGGAGGTGTTGGCACCCAGGGTCCGGCTCAGGCCGAGACCCACGTTCCACAGGTCGTCCTTGCGGTTGTCCAGATCATAATCGGAGCGCTGCCACTGGGATGACAGGGTGGCCTGGGTACGCGGGGCGACCCGCCAGCCCAGGTTGGCACTGAAGCTGTTGATTTCCTGATCACCCCGATCCGTCTGGTAGAGTCGTTCTTCCCGGGCGGCCGCAAGCCCCCAGGAAAGCTTGGAACGCTGTCCCGACACCGAGATATTGAGACGCTTGGAGATGTAGGCGTCCGGCACCAGTTCAGGGAAAAGGAAGAAGATTGGAAACCCATCGTCATCCACGACAGGCAACCCGGTTTGGCCGTCTACGATGAGGAAGGGGACGAACTCCACCCGATTGAGGCTGGCCAAGGACTCCGAGTAGTTCACCTGCCAGGTCGCGTGCCGGAAACGATGGCTGAAGGTCAGGCCGTAGGTATCATCGAAGAAGCGTTCGCCGTAGAAGGCATCCAGGCTGGTGCGGGGACCGGGCAACCAAGTGAATCCGGCGCGCCAGAAGGTGTCGTCCGGGTCCGCCGCTTCGGCGGCCCGATTGTACCGGTTGCGCTCATCCCCACCCGCCGCATAGACGCTGAACTGGGGGCTGATGTTCAGACGAACCAGGGCCTCCAGGGATTCCAGGGTCACATCGGTGCCGTCGTCGTAGGCGGACTTATCCCAGGAATAGGACAGCGCCCAGCCCACCGTGGTGAAACGGGGACCGCTGTCCAGGGTGGCCTGAATCCGCTGATTCTCGCTGTTGTTGCTGGTGATGCCTCCGGACTGGTAGTCCACCTTGTCCCAGGTGTAACGCAGTTCCCCCGTGGCAAAACTGCCGAAGCCCTGACGCCAGTAGGGGGACAGAGAATAACGGGCCACGTCGGAGCGTGCCCCGGTAGAGATGTTGTCACCGGCAAAACCGTCCCTGGAATCCCTCAACTGCTGTCCGTAACTGGCCGATGCATCGAGGAACAAGGTCTCACGGATCAGGGTGGTGGTGCTGGTACCCGCGAACTGATGATAGACGGTATTGCGACCGTCATCCTCCCAATAGGCCAGGCTCTGCAGGTTGTAGCCCAGGGAAAGATCGGTGCGCCCGCCGGATCGTTGTAGTGAAAAACCGGTATTGAGTTGGGAGACCGAATCACTTTCCTTGTCTTCGCTCCGGGGGGCCAGGTTCACGTTGTCCGTATAGGTCTGGGACACGGAGACACGGGGCGTGAGGTCCCAGCTTCCCGCTTGGGCGGCGGCGCCGACATGCACCAGCGCCAGGGAGCCTAACAGGGTGCCGAAGGGCTTGATTCTCATGCCGGCGTTTCCTTGGCGGTGTCGGACTTGCCGTGGTAACCGTAGCCGTAGCCATATCCATACCCGTAGTTGCCCAGGGTGCGGCGGACCTTGTTCAGCACCAGCCCGATGGGCTTGGAGGTATCCAGCATGGCCAGGGCATCCTTCACCGTACCTTGCAGGGTGCGGCTGGACTCGACCACGAACACGATCTGCCCCACCAGACCGGCCACCACCACCGACTCGCTGGTCAGCAGCAAGGGCGGGGAATCGAAGATCACCACCCGATCCGGGTAGCGCTCCGCCAGTTCCCGGGTGAGCCGAAGCATGTCTTCACTGGCCAGCAGTTCGTTGGAATGGGGATGGTAGCGTCCCATGGGGATGACCCGCAGCTTGGGGACATTGGTCTTGATGATCACATCCCCCACGTCCAGATCCTTGTCCAGCAGCAGGTCGATCAACCCGGGCCCCTGGGGCGTGCCGAGGACATGATGGACGCGGGCGCGCCCGACGTCGGCATCCACCAGCAGCACCGTCTTGTCCATTTCCATGGCGATGCTCATGGCCAGGTTGATGGCGGTGAAGGTCTTGCCTTCCCCCGACTTGGCGCTGGTTACCATAATGAGGTTGCCCTGATCGACCAGTTCGGCGCCGCGGCCGAAGGCATTGGCCAGCAACGGGCGCTTGATCATGCGGAATTCCTCCGAAACATGATTGCGTTCGGAGTTGGCGGTGATGAAGCCCTGTTCCCGCAGATGGGCCAGATTCAGCGCCACGTACCGATCCGAGGCCGGATCCACGTCCGGCGGTGGCGGCGGAATATCGGGCAGGGTGTCGAAGGGCGGCATGGGGGCCGAAACAGACGGGGTTTCCCGTTGATCATCCGTCGTCTTGCGGCTGACCGCGGTGGTTATGGCTGGTGCCCGCGCTTCGGGTTCGGCGCGAGGCAGGTCACGGGTCTCGGGGCCGGCTTCCAACCGGCGCACCGCCTTCTCGATGAGGCTCAGATCGGTCTGTTTGTCGCTCATCCCAGCAGCCTCTCAACGATGGACAGGTGAATGCCGCCGGCAGCCACCACGGCAAAGTATGCCGCCAGCAACAGCCCTCCCACGCCGGCGAAGGATATCAGTTCGATCCGTTCCCGCAGGCGTCGCTTCGAACTGGTGAGCAGGCTCACCGTGCCCAGCACCGGGAAGCCGGTGACCTTGTTGAGGGAGCGGCGATTGTCGAAGACCGGCCGTAGCTGACCGATCAGGAAGGCCAGGCCGCCGCCGATGCCCAGCCCCGCCAGCAGGGCCATGGAGAACATGGCGGGGCGATTGGGGGCGGATGGGGACGAGGGGACCCGAGCCGGCTCGATGACCCGGAACTGGACCTGCTCGCCACGCTCCTCGACGCTACGGCTCAGGGCGGCCGACTCCCGGCGACGCAGGAGCTGCTCGTACTGTTCACGGTTGACGTTGTAGTCCCGATCCAGCCGCGACATCTCCGCCTCGATGTCGGGGATGATGTCCACCAGACGCTGCAGTTCCGCCACCTGACTCTGGTGCTGCTGCAAGCGGACCCGCAGGCTGGCGATTTCCACGTCCGCGTTGGACAGGGTCATGCGCATCTGCTGATACACCGGGTTGGTATCCAGTTGCTCCATGCTGGGACCGCTCTGGCGGGCCAGACGGATCTCCTCCTCCCTCTGGACCTGCAGATCCTCAATGGTGCGGCGGATGCTCTGAATGTCCGGATGCCGTTCCGTGAAGGTCAGCAACAGTTCGTCCAGGCGGGCCTGAAGGTTCTGAATACGGGCATCAATGGCCGCCGTCGCCTGAGTGGTCCGGGTGCCACCCATGATGCCGAACGTGGGTTCTTCACCGATCAATTGTCGCCGAATTTCCTCGCGGCGATTTTCCGCCTCTCTCAGACGCAGCTGGGTTTCCTCCAGCAGGCTTTGGGCCTGCTGAAGGCGGGAGTAGTAGTTTCCTCGATCCCCCGGTAGCAGACCGACGTTGTCACGACGAAAGTCCGCCAGACGCCGCTCCGCGGCAGCCAAGCGCTGCTCAAGCTCCCGGATCTGCTGATCCAGGAAGCGCCGTGCCACGTCGGTATCCGTCCGGGTATCCCCCAGCGCACCTTCCACGAAACGGTTCAGCAGGGCCTGGACCACGTCATAGGCATGCCGCGGATTGCCGTGGGTGTAGGCGATGGTGTAGACGTTGTCCTGGCGGCCCGCGGAAATACTGATACCACTGCGCAGCTGACCGACGATCCGCTGCATGTCCGCATCGGTGTGGGCCTGAAGGTGCAGATCCGTGGCCCGAGCCACCTCTTCCAGGTTGGGGCCGGTCAGCATGGTGCGGGTCATGAAGGCCACCCGCTGGGAGACGTTGGTGTCCACCGCCAGGCCCCGGAGCAGGGGACGGAGCATGGATTCCGTATCCACGTGTACCTGAGCGGAAGCGCGGTACTGATCCGGCAGCTGGGAGACATAGAGCCAACCGGCCATGCTCACCCCCCAGGCAACCACCAGGACCACCCAGCGATAGCGCCAGATGTCGCGCAAGTAGCCCAGGATCTGAGAGATGATTTCCTGCATGGCGGTCTCCTCGCCTTCACATACCGCGGGACGCCGAACCGGCGTCCGTATTACCGACGTGCGGGGGTAAGTCTGTCTTAGAACCAGGACTCGGGAATGATGAGGATATCGCCGGGCAGCACGGCCACATTGGCCTCGATATCCCCCTTGTTGATCAGGTCATTGATGCGGACCCCGAACTGCCGAGCTTCGCCGTTGATGTTGCGCACGATGGAGGCCCGGTTGCCGGCGGCAAACTCCGTCACGCCGCCCACGGCGATCATGACATCCAGCAGGGTCATGTTTTCGTTATAGGGAATGGCCTGGGGGTTGGCCGCCTGCCCCACCACCCGGATCTGCTGGTCATAGGGTCCGCGGAAACCGGTGACGATCACGGTGACCACCGGGTCACGCACATAGACGGAGAGCACTTCCTCCATGTCCCGGGCCAGCTGGGTCGGGGTCTTGTTGGCGGCGGGGACATCTTCGATGAGGGGAGTGGTGATCTTGCCGTCGGGGCGGACCGGCACCGACATGGACAACTCGGGCTGGCGCCAGACGAAGATGTTGACGTTGTCGCCCGGTCCGATGATGTAGTCGGGACTGCCGGTGAACTCCACGGCTTCCAGGGGGGGATGTCTGGTGGCACAACCGCTGAGCACCAGGATCAGCAACGAAACGACGAGAAGACCGATACAGCCTGACAGGCGATGCTTGTTCACGTGCTCCTCCTTTTCACGGACCCAGGTCCGCTGGGCAATCCGGCAGTCGCGGGGACTGGCTCTGAATCAGGCTTGAGTACAGCCGATCCAATCAGCAAATGCCCCTTGAAAAGGAGCATAAGTGAGAACTGCGTCACAAATCAACAGACCGGTAACTGATGGTTATCACTTTCCAGCGATGATTTACCGGCCCACGGCGTCACCTTACCCACAGCCTTGGCGCAGTTTATCACCGCGCCCTTCCCTCCCGGTAGACGGATCACTCCGGCTCCCGAATCTCGAAATCATGGGTGATCTCGGCGGTCCTGCCCAACATGATCGAGGCGGAGCAGTACTTTTCCGCGGACAATTCAACCGCACGGGCCACCTGCTTTTCGGCAAGATTGCGGCCAGTGACGATGTAATGGGCATGGATGCGGGTGAACACCTTGGGGTGTTCCTCGGCCCGCTCGGCCTCCAGCATCACTTCGCAGTCCGTGATGGCCTGGCGGGACTTCTGCAGGATCTGCACCACATCGAAGGCGGAACACCCGCCCATGCCCATCAGCAGCATTTCCATGGGACGCGGCCCCAGATCCCGTCCACCGAACTCCGGCGGTCCGTCCATGACCACGGCATGACCACTTCCGGATTCGGCCACGAAGGTCATGTGATCCACCCATTTCACTCTTGATTTCATCTGCATGATTTCCCTTGGAACAAGGCTGACGCCCCTCTGATTCGACAAGGTGGGGGCTTTACCATAAACTGTGGCGGGGTAAAAACAATAATCATGATCCCCGACACTACAATCCGTCACCCCACGACGGCACCCCACCGGTCCTTCTCTACGAGGTGGACAATGAGCATGTTGCCAAGGCAAAAGCAGATGCCTGACCCGGCGCTGGAAAAACTGCTGTCTCATTGCCATCGGCGGCAATACCCCGCACGCTCCACCGTCATTCACGCGGGGGATCGACCGGAGACGCTGTACTATATCATCCAGGGTTCGGTCAGCGTGACCATAGAGGACGAGCACGGCCATGAAATCGTGCTGGCCTATCTCAATCCCGGTCAGTTTTTCGGTGAAATGGGCATCTTTGCCTCCCAGGCCCGCAGTGCCGGCGTGGTGACCCGCGCCCCCACTGAAACCGCCGAGATCCACTACCCCAAATTCCTTGACCTGGCCATGCAGGACCCGCAGATCATGTTTCTGCTGGCCACCCAGTTGGCGGCCCGGTTGCGGGAAACCAGCCGCAAGGTGATCGATCTGGCCTTTCTGGATGTCACCGGACGCATCGCCCGCACCCTGATGGAACTGGCCCAGCAGCCCGATGCCATGACCCACCCCGAAGGGATGCAGATCCGCATCACCCGGCAGGAACTGGCCAAGATCGTGGGCTGCTCCCGGGAAATGGCCGGTCGGGTGCTCAAGGAACTGGAGGAGAAGGGCCTGATCACGGCCCACGGCAAGACCATCGTGGTATTCAACGCCCGCTGAGTCCGCCCCGAGACCGGCCCGCTACGCTTCCGCTTCCCGGATCACTTCCAGGAACGCCAGCCCGTAGGACTCCAGCTTTTTCTCTCCCACCCCGGAGATGCCCGCCATGGCCGCCAGGCTGTGGGGGCGCACCTGGGCCATTTCCTGCAGGGTGGCGTCATTGAATACCATGTAGGGCGGCACGCCCTGCTCATCCGCCAGCCGGCGACGGCAACCGCGCAATGCCTCGAACAGGCGCTGACCCTCGGGGCTGTCCAGTTGCAGCGCCCTTGAGCGGCGTGGCTCCCGGCTGATCCGGGCGGGGACGGTCTCCTTGCGCAGCATCAGGGGAACCTCCCCCCGCAGCACGGGGCGACAGGACGGATTCAGGTGCAGTCCTCCGTGCCCTTCCAGATCCACCGTGAGCAGGCCGCGGGCGATGAGCTGGCGAAAAATCCCCCGCCACTCGTTCACGGTCAGATCACGACCGATGCCGAAAACACTGAGCCGATCATGGCCGAACCCCCGGATGCGCTCGTCCTCCTTGCCCCTGAGCACGTCCACCAGATAATTCACGCCGAAACGCTGCCCGGTACGATGGACACAGGACAGGGCCATCTGGGCCGGCACCGTCGCGTCCCAGGTTTGCGGCGGCTCAAGACAGTTATCACAGTTACCGCAGGGTTCGGCGAGCGGTTCTCCGAAATAGGGCAACAAGGTCTGGCGACGGCAGGTGACGGTCTCGCACAGCCCGAGCATGGCATCCAGCTTGTGACGCTCGACCCGCTTGTGGGATTCATCGGCGTCGGAAGCATCCACCATCTGCCGCAGGGTGATCACGTCCTGCAGGCCGTAGCTCATCCAGGCATCCGCCGCCAGCCCGTCTCGCCCGGCACGGCCGGTCTCCTGATAGTAGGCCTCGATGCTTTTGGGCAGGTTCAGGTGGGCCACGAAACGGACATTGGGCTTGTCGATGCCCATGCCGAAGGCGATGGTGGCGACGATGATGATGCCTTCCTCGTTGAGAAAGCGCCGCTGATGGGCTTCGCGCATCTCCGCGGGCAGACCGGCATGGTAGGGCAAGGCGGTGAGTCCCTGTCCGGTGAGCCACTCGGCCACCTCCTCCACCCGTTTGCGGGATAGACAATAGACAATGCCCGCCTCGTCCGGATGGGTGTCGCGGATGAAGCGCAGCAACTCCCGCCGGGCATTGCCGGCGGACTGGTTGATGCGATAGCGGATGTTGGGGCGATCGAAGCCGCTGATGAACGCCCGGGCCTGATCCAGACACAGGCGGGCACGGATCTCCCCGCGGGTACGGGCATCGGCGGTGGCGGTGAGGGCGATGCGCGGCACCCGGGGCCAGCGCTCGGCCAGCAGGGAAAGCTTGATGTATTCGGGGCGGAAGTCATGGCCCCACTGGGAGACGCAATGGGCCTCGTCGATGGCAAAGAGATTGACGCAGACCCGGTCAAGGAGGTTCAGGGTACGTTCGGTCAGAAGACGCTCCGGAGCGACGTACAACAAATCCAACCGCCCATCCAGCAGCTGGGTTTCCACCGCCCTGGCTTCATCCGACGCAAGAGTGGAATTGAGGTAGGCGGCGCGCACCCCGGCCTGCCGCAGGGCGGCCACCTGGTCCTGCATGAGGGCGATGAGGGGGGAGACCACGACGCCGGTGCCGGGCAGGGCCATGGCCGGGATCTGGTAGCAGAGGGACTTGCCGCCGCCGGTGGGCATCAGCACCAGGGCGTCCATGCCCTGCAACAGGGTCCGGATGACCTCGTCCTGGGGGGAACGGAAGCGGTCGTAGCCGAAGGTGTTGCGAAGAATCTCCAGGGGTTTTTTGTCCATCTGACTCCTCAGACAGGAACCCGGGCGACACCAGCGGCCTGATCGCGGGCGGCGCGGCGGGCACGGATACGATCCCAGACCTTTTCATGGAAGTGATAGGCCACGGTGTTGATCATCGGTTCGATCAAGGCGGCGAGTCCACCGATCACGAGACTGCCGGTCAGGGCGTAGACCACGGCAAAGGCGACGGTGAAGTGTACAACGGCGAAGCTGGCGGTCTTGATCATGGCGGCGTCTCCCGAATCTGATGTGTCCTTGATTGAGAGACTAAACAAATGCGAATGATTATTGAAATTGATTCTTACAATATCCCCGATAGAAGTACCGAATAACAGCTTCAATCCAGACTCCGCGAGGCGACCTCGTACACGTCCCGGGACAGTCCGGGATGGGCCACGATCCGCTCCAGACAGCGCCGCATTGAGCCTTGACGCTCCTCGTCAAAACGCCGCCAGCGACTCAGACTGGTCACCAGCCGAGCCGCGATCTGCGGGTTGAGGGCGTCCAGTTCCAGGACGCTGTCGGTAATCAGCCCGTGACCGGACCCATCCAGGGCGTGGAAATGCACCGGGTTGGCCATGGCAAAGGTCCCCAGCACCGCCCTCACCCGGTTGGGATTGCGGATGCTGAAACCGGGGTGGGACATCAGTCCCCGCACCCGATCCAGCGCGCCCGGGGCCGCATCCATCGCCTGCAGGCCGAACCACTTGTCCAACACCAGGGGATCGTCGCGCCAGCGGGCCTCGAAATGGGCCAGGGCCTGGTCACGGGCCTCCCCAGGGCAGTCCAGCAACGCCCGCAGGGCGCCCATGGCATCGGTCATGTTGTCGGCGGACCCATAATGGGTCCGGGCCAGGGCCACCGCCTCGGCCTCGCCGGAGGCGCACAGATAGGCCAAGCACAGGTTGCACAGACGGCGGCGTCCCATGGCCGTCGCATCCATGCCTTGCGCCCCCGCCGTGGCCTCATAGACGGCACGGAACCGATCCCCCAGGGCGGCGCCCAGGGCCTGGCGCAGGAACTGTCGGGCCTGATGGATCGCATCCACGTCCACCACCGCCATCTGCTCCGCCAGATAGCCTTCTCCCGGCAGGGTCAGGGCCTCGGCCACCAGGGCGGCGTCCAGCGCCCCGTTGGCCAGCACCTGGCCGAAAGCCTGCGCAAAACGGGCATCCAGCGTCAGGGGTTGCCCCGCTTGGACGGCCTCGATCAGTCCCTGCAGTACCTTCAGGGCAAACTGCTGGCCCGCCTCCCAACGGTTGAAGTCGTCCGTGTCATGGGCCATGAGGAAGGCCAGCTGCGCATCGGTGTAGGGGAAGCGCAGATTCACCGGCGCCGAGAATCCCCGCAACAGTGAGGGGACCGGCAACTCCGGCACGTCCTGGAACACGAAGACATGGGTGGGCGCGGTCAGCTCCAGGGTGCGCTCACCGGCAACGGCACTGTCCTCCCCCTCCAGGCGCAGGGGGATCTCCTGCCCCCGGGCATCCAGCAGGGCCATGACCAGGGGAATGTGCAGGGGCAGCTTTTCCGGCTGGCCCTTGGTGGGAAGGCAGGACTGGCGCACCGTGAGCCGGTAGGTGGCGGTCCGCGGGTCATGCTCCCCGGTCGCCTCCAGCAACGGCGTTCCGGCCTGGTCATACCAGCGGCGGAACCGGGAAAGATCCCGGGCATTGGCATCCTCCATGGCCTTGACGAAATCGTCCGTGGTCACCGCCTGACCATCGTGACGGTCGAAATAGAGGTCCAGCCCGCGGCGGAATCCTTCACGACCCAGCAGGGTCTGGATCATGCGCACCACCTCGGCGCCCTTTTCATACACGGTCATGGTGTAGAAGTTGTTGATCTCGATGTAGGACTGGGGCCGCACCGGGTGGGCCATGGGACCGGCGTCCTCGGGGAACTGCAGGGTGCGCAGGCGCTGGACATCCTGGATCCGCTTGACCGCCCGCAGGCTTTGGTCAGCGGTGAATTCCTGGTCGCGAAAGACGGTGAGGCCTTCCTTGAGGGAGAGCTGGAACCAGTCGCGGCAGGTGACCCGGTTGCCGGACCAGTTGTGGAAATATTCGTGGGCGATGACGCTCTCGATGGCCACGAAGTCGTCGTCGGTGGCGGTATCTGGACGGGCCAGCACGTACTTGGAATTGAAGACGTTGAGCCCCTTGTTCTCCATGGCCCCCATGTTGAAGTCGTCCACCGCCACGATCATGTAGATGTCCAGATCGTATTCCCGGCCGAAGGTGTCCTCGTCCCAGCGCATGGATGCCTGCAGGGAGCGCATGGCGTGATCGCATTTGTCCAGGTTGTGACGCTGCACGTAGATGCGCAGGTCCACCTCCCGTCCGGTTCGGGTGGTGAAGCCGTCCCGCCGGCAGACCAGGTCCCCCGCCACCAGGGCAAACAGATAGCTGGGCTTGGGGAAGGGATCGTGCCAGACGGCGAAATGACGCCCCTCGGGCAGGTCGCCGCTGTCGGTGAGATTGCCGTTGGAGAGCAGCACGGGATAGCGGGCCTTGTCGGCCTCGATGCGCACCGTGTAGACGGCCATCACGTCGGGCCGGTCCAGGAACCAGGTGATGCGACGGAATCCTTCCGCCTCGCACTGGGTGCAGAAGTTGCCGCCGGAGACATACAGCCCCTCCAGCGCCGTGTTGGCCGCCGGGGCAATGCCCGTCTCCAGGCTGAGTTCACAGCGCTCGGGCAGATCGTGCAGGGTCAGGGTCTCGCCCTCCAGATGATAGTCACCCGGCTGCAGGGGACGGTCATCCAGGCGGATGTCGTGGAGCACCAGATCCTGGCCGTTGAGTGACAGGGGAGCCTCCCCGTGGCCGTTGCGCGCCAGGGTCAGGCGGGATCTGACCCGGGTATCCTCCGGATCCAGCACGAAGCACAGGTCCACCGAAAGGATGCGCCACCGGGGGGGTGCGTAGTCCTTGAGATGAATGGCGGCGGGGGCGGTTTCTTTCATCATTTTGCGCGAACAACCGGGTTGGGCGTGTGCCTGACTTCCATGGTGCACTATAGCGTTTTGAGATGGGGGGCGTCCAAGCTTGCCAAACGGACGCCCCTTGATGATCATAGCCCCATACCCGACTATTGCACCAGGATATGACCATGAGCATGCAGGCAAGCATCGAGCAGACATTGTTCGAGGGGCTGGACCCGGTTCATCTGGAAGTGGTGAACGAGAGCGACAAGCACAACGTGCCGCCGGGTTCCGAATCCCATTTCAGGATCACCGTCGCCTCACCCCGGTTCGAGGGCCTGCGCCTGCTGGCAAGGCATCGTCAGGTCCATGGTCTGCTGGCGCGGGAGTTGTCCGGGGGCATCCACGCCCTGGCGCTGCATACCCTGACGCCGGAGGAGTGGACGGCCCGGGAAGGTCGGGTGGCCGAGTCTCCCCCGTGCCGGGGTGGGGGGAAGCGGCGCTGATCGCCCCCCGGAACCCGGCCTCGATGGCAGCCCAGTCCATGGCGGCTGTCGGCGCGATGCACTCCACCCGACTGTCACGGCGCCAGGCCACCGGCTCGGCGCTGAAACGTCCTTCCGCCCAGTCGAAGCGCTGCCATTCCCGGCCGGTGCGCAATACTCCCTTGGCCCGGATCAGGTCCCGCCAGGGCGGGGCCGCGAACAGTGCCTGCACCCGCGACAGGTCGAAGCGCTGTGCGTGGTCGAAGTGCCAGCCCCGGGCGGTGTCCGCTGGCGGGGCCTGGACGGCACGGCCCAGCGGACGCAGGACCGGCCCGGACACCCCCCCCGCAACCGGCAAATCCAGCACCGCCGCGTCCACCTCGCCCCGCCGGGCATGAATGATTGCCCGCTTGGGTGGGTACAGGCCCTTGAGGTAATCCTCCACGGCCTGGATCTGTTGCGGGGTGGCAACGTCCTTCTTGTTGATGATCACCACATCCGCCAAGCTGATCTGGTCCCGGTAGATGGCTGAACGGGACAGACGATCCGCGGAAAAACCGCCGGGATCGACCACGCAGAGGCTGTTGCCCAGGGTGACCGCCCGGGCCAGCCAGGGGTCCCGCAGGGTGTCGATGATGCCGGCGGGATGCCCAAGGCCCGTGGGTTCCAGCAACAGCCGGTCAGGCCGAATCTGCCGCAGCAGACGGGTGAGGGCCACCCGCAGGCTCATGGCGCCGGTACAGCAGATGCAGCCACCGGATACCTCCCGTACCGCCACGCTGTCGCCACCCGCCGACGAGACCAGCGCGCCATCGATGCCCACTTCCCCGAACTCGTTCACCAGCACCGCCCAGCGCTCGTGGGCAGGACGCCGGCCCAGCAGGTGCAGCACCGTGGTGGTCTTGCCGGCGCCCAGAAAGCCGGTGATCAGGTTCAGGGTGGTGACGGAGGGTGTCGGGTCATCCGGTGGGGTCATGGCAGCCGGTCACTCCTCATCGTCATCCCCGGGCACCCCGCAGCGGCCGAAGAAGTCGTAGTGATCGAAGGCCTCCGCGATGCCGCCCGCATGGGTGGCATCGGCGAAGTACACCCGTCGGAAGCCGTAGAGATGTTCCAGTTCGGGCTGGTGATTGCCGACCACCACGCCCAGGGTACTGCCCCGCAGCATGTCCTCGTCATTGCCCGAGTCCCCCGCCACCAGGGTGTGGTCCAGGGGGATACCCCACTTGTCGGCGAAGTAGCGCACGGCAAAGCCCTTGGAAGCCCGTACCGGCAACAGGTCCAGAAAGTGGTCGTGGGAATAGATGATGTTGGCGTGCAGATCTTCCTGATGCAGCAGTCGCTCGATCTCCTTCATGCCGGGGGCCTTGGCCGGGTCGACGAAGAAACTGAGCTTGTGGCGGCGCTGATCCTCCGTCGGCTGCAGGGTGATGCCCGGCAGGTCCAGCAACAGGCGGCGCAGGGCCTCCGGGTTCCAGCGGTGATCGATGTGGCGGGACCAGCCCTGGTCCTCGGTCATCTCCGGGCCGTAATGGATCTCGGCGCCCACGGAAGTGATCATCACGTCCGGCGTGGGCACGCCCCATTCCTTGAGTACCTGGATGGCCGAGTCCAGGCGACGACCGGTGGCAATGCCGAAGGCCACCCCCCTGCCCCGCTCCTTGAGCCGTTGCAGCATCACCCGCAGGGAGCCCCGGTCACCCAGCAGGGTGTTGTCGATGTCGGAAATCAGTGCCCGATCCGCCTGGGACAGCTTGCCGGAGAGACGCTGCTGCCCCCGGCGATAGCGGCTGGCCTCCCGGCGCAGCCCCTTGAGCCGCTTGATGTAATTCTCCGCGTGACCTTCCCAGGCATAGTGCCGGCGCACTCCCTTGAGACCGTTGTCGGACAGGCGCTTCCAGCGGTCGGGGTCCACGAGGATGCCGTGGATGGCCTCCGCCATGGCCCGGCAGTCCAGGGGGTGCACCAGTTCCCCGTTGTTGCAGTGGGCCAGGATGTCCCGGGGACCGCCGTCTTCCGTGGCCACGATGGGGGCGCCGCTGGCGGAAGCCTCGATCAGGGTCAGACCGAAGGGTTCGGTCAGGGCCGGATTGACGAAGACGCCCCGGGTGCGGGTCACCAAGCGGTAGAGATCGGGCACATCGTCGGCCGCATGATGCTTGGGGAAGGCTACGGCGCCGTAGAGGTCATGGTCGTCGATGAGCATCATCACCTCGGTGAGGACATCCCGCGGCCCCTTGTCCATCTCGCGGATGCTGTCCCGGTTGCCGGCGACGATGACCAGGTTGGCGATCTTGCGCAGTGCCGGATGTTCGGCATAGGCCTTGACCAGGGTGGGAATGTTCTTGCGCTCGTCGGGTCGGGACAGGGCCATGATCATGGGCTTGTCCGGGTCCGCGAGAAAGCGCTTGAGGGTCTGGTAAATGGCTGGACGGGGGGCTCGGGCCCGGGGAGGATGGAACCGGCTCAGGTCCGTGCCCGGCGGGATCACCACCATGCGTTCCGGGCGGTAATGGTCGTAGAGGGCATATTGTTCCTCCACCTCCTGCCGGGTGCTGGCAATGACCATGTAGGCGTTGCCCAGGACCTCCTCCTCGGCCTCGATGCGGCGACCGATGTGGTAGCGGCGCTCGATCTCGTCCGCCGTGGCGCCCTTCTCCAGCAGGCGCTCCCGCTTGACCCGACCCAGGGAATGACCGGTCTGCACCAGCGGCACTCCCATCAGGTTGGCCACCCGCACCGCCACGTGCCCGGCATCGGCATAGTGGCCGTGCACCACGTCCGGCATCAGGCCCACCTGACGGATGTGCTTGATGGCGTTGTCGGCAAAGCAGTCCAGATAGGGCCAGAGCTTTTCCTTGCGCAAATAACGGCGTGGGCCGCAGTCCAGGCGGATGATCCGCACCCCGTTGCCCAGGTCTTCTTCCGGCTGGGCATAGTCGTCGGACACCCGGTTGTCCACCACCCGGCGGGTGAGCAGGTCGACGCGCCCCACTTCGGGGTGGGCGCCCAGGGCACGGGCCAGTTCCACCACGTACTTGATCTGTCCGCCGGTGTCGGCATCGCGTCCTAGTTCCAGGTCATCCCCACGGACCAGGCCGTGGATGCTGATCAGGACGATATACAGGCCCTCGCCCTGACGGGCCTTGCTTTGGGTTTTCTTCATCGTTTCTCGTATCCCTTGAGGCTCAAGACGTCCAGGGTGGACGGGTCCTCGATGAACTTGTGTGACAGGATCAGCGCGGTGGCCGACCAGGTCTGATTGAAGTTGGAGCGGCGGCCGATGAGACGGCCGTTGCGCCCGTCGTAGTATTCGGGCCAGCCGTTGGCGTAGAGACGGGGGGCGGCGGTGTCATGGGCACGGCGGGCCAGGTCTTCCCGCCCGGCGTGGAGGGCGGCGGCGACGAAGGCCCACAGCAGGGCCGGCCAGTTGCCGCCGTTGTGATAGGACCAGGGGATGTTCTTGGGATCGGAACCGGTCATCAGCCGCCATTCATCCCCTTCCATGGCGGGGAAACAGATCTTCACCGGCATCATCCCCGCCAGATCGCTCCAGCGCTGGTCGAACAGGGCCATGATGCGCCGCCCCTGCTCCGGGTCCGCCAGACCGAACAGCACCGCCAGCAGGTTGCCCAGGGAGAAGAAGCGAAAATCCATCCGTCCCGGTCCCAGGTTGCCCACCAGATAGCCGGTCTGCGGGGGCAACCAGTCGCTGACCCAGGCGGGGATGCTCTCCGGATGGATGTTCAGGGCATTCTCCGAATCATGGCCGAAGATCTCGGTACGGTAGCGATGGATCCGGTTGAGCCGGTCCTCGTCCAGCCAGTAATAGTGGCGCACGTACTCGGTGAGCTGGTCCAGACGCTTGCACGACTGCTGATGGATGGCCTGGCTTTCCGCGTCTTCCGGGTCCAGCAGTTCCAGGGCCGCCCGCAAAGCGCCGAAGAACAGGGACTGGATTTCCAGGGGGTGGCCGTAGACCCCCATGCGCCGGTCGATCATGAACGAGCCGTCGGGCACCAGCAGGGTCGGGAAGATCTCGAACCGATCCTGCAGGCAGATGTTGAGGATCATGCGCACGCCCCGCCGGCACTCCGGGGAACGGGTGAAGGCGGTATCTCCGCTGACCCGCTCATAGGCCACCAGCAGGATCAGCCACCACATCATGGAATCCACCGGTGCCACCCGGCCGATGGCCCGGTCACCGAAATCGGTGTGGATCTCCTCCTCCCCGGCCTCGTTGCACAGCACCCGGAAACTGGCGGGCATCACCTTGGCCACCGCCCGGTGACCCTCCACCTCTTCCT
Source organism: Ectothiorhodospira shaposhnikovii (assembly GCF_022227765.1). Classification (GTDB taxonomy): domain Bacteria; phylum Pseudomonadota; class Gammaproteobacteria; order Ectothiorhodospirales; family Ectothiorhodospiraceae; genus Ectothiorhodospira. The sequence continues at coordinate 106,146 of NZ_JAJMLZ010000002.1, forward strand.
GCTGATCCCGCAGCTTGAGCACCAGGGCCAGAAAGTCGCGGACAATGTCGTGGCGACCGTCCAGCAGGAACACCAGGCCGGAGGGGACGAAATCCCGGACGAAGCAGTCGGCGTAATTCTCGGCGGGGGCTTGTGCATCCAGGCTGGCGATGGTGCCGACCACCCGGCCCTGGTAGTGCACCTGGGAGGCCTCAAGGAGGCGGTAGGCGGAGCTGATGGGGTCGGTCAAGCGGGGGTCTCCCTCGTCGTCATCTCGGATCTTCGGGCACCTCGGGGGCCGGCGGCGGTGTCGCCGGGCGGGCAAACAGGTAACCCTGCACATAGTCCACCCGCCTGCCGCGCAGCCAGTCCCATTCGGCGCGGGTTTCCACGCCCTCGGCGATGGTGGCGATGTCCAGTTCGCCGGCCATTTCGATCAGCTTGGCCAGCACCTTCTGGCGGAAGGGGTCCTGGTCGATCCCTTTCACCATAGCACGATCGAACTTGACGAAATCCGGCCGCAACTCCGCCAGCAGGTTGAGGGAGGCATAGCCGGCGCCCAGATCGTCCAGTGCCACGCGAAAGCCGGCCTCGCGATAGAAATCCACGATCCGGCGCAGGTGGGCGGTGTCGGAGACGGCCTCGGTTTCCACCACTTCGAACACGAAACGCTGCGGATCGGCGCCAAGCCGGCGGACTTCGTTCAGGGTGGTCTGGAGACAGTAGGCCGGATCGTAGATGGTGGTGGGATTGAAATTGATGAAGATATTGCAGCGGATGTTGTGACCCGTCGCCTGACGAATGGCATTGATGCGGGCGGTCCGGTCAAGCTGGAACATGAGGCGGGCGGCCCTGGCCTGCTCCAGCAACCGATCCGGATAGATGAGCGAGTGTTCCCCGGGGCTTTGTCCGCGCATGAGGGATTCGTAGGCGAAGATCTGATCCGGGCGCCGGGTATGGACGATGGGCTGGAAATGGAACACCAGGCTTTCCGTCTCGATGATGTCCACCAGCCAGCCGCTGCAGGCCCGCGCCAGCAGGGCGTGCAGGCTCTGGGTACGGGGCAGATGGGCGATGCCGAAGGATTGATCCTCGGGCAGCAAGGCGGCCTGACAGTCCCGGATCTCGGCCTCGCTCAACTGATCCTTGAGCCGTTGGGCCAGCGGCTGCAGATCACCGTTGCCCAGGCGGATCTCCAGAACCCCTTCGATGCCGTTGTGAACCGGATAGCCCTGGGCCTGCAGGTGTTTGTGGAGTGCCTTGAGGGTGTGGGACAGGAACGGCGCCAGATAGAGCCGCCCCGGTCCGGGTTCACAGCGCTCGATGATCTGGCAGTCTTGGCATGTCATGGCGGACACCTCATCCCAGGGAGTCTTTCCCTGCCCGGCACTGTCCCAATGTGATGAACACTCACTGCGCACTCCCTATCTGGAGAAAGGTCCCGACAGATCGTCCGTGGACGAACCGGCCTTGACATTCTTTCCGGCCATTCTCCCCCGTGGGGCGGGCGAAGGCAGCCCCTCCAGGGTGGATAGGGAAGCGTGGCGATATGATCATAACCGATCCCGGATGGGGATCAAAAAACGACGAGGTGTCTGCATCATGAACGAGAAGGTGAGCAAGTCCGAGGCCCAGTGGCGTGCCGAACTGACGCCGGAGCAGTATCGCGTCACCCGGGAGGCGGGCACGGAACGGGCCTTCACCGGCTGTTTCCATGATCACAAGGCCGCGGGGGTATATCACTGCATCTGCTGTGATGCCCCGCTGTTCAACAGTGATCACAAGTACGACTCGGGTAGCGGCTGGCCCAGCTACTGGCAGCCAGTGAGTGAATCGGCCCTGGAACGGCATGAGGATCGCAGCCTGTTCATGACCCGGGTAGAGGTGCGCTGCGCCGGCTGCGATGCCCACCTGGGGCATGTGTTCGAGGACGGCCCACCGCCCACCGGACTGCGCTACTGCATCAACTCGGCGGCGTTGCGGTTTCAGGGGGCGGAATAGCCCCCATCTCCCCGGCACCTCAAACCCCGGCTTCCCCATGTTGCCGGTCCAGTTCGTCAATGCGCCTCCCGGTCTCGCCCGGCGAGGTGGTGTTGCGGGCCAGGGTCTGGTAGGCCACCGGCACCACGAACAGGGTGAACAGGGTGGCGAACAGCACGCCGGCAAACACCACGGTGCCGATCACGAACCGGCTCTCCGCACCCGGACCGCTGGCCAGGATCAGCGGCAGGGTGCCCATCACCGTGGTGAAGGCCGTCATCAGCACCGGCCGTAGCCGGATCTGCGCCGCCTCCACCAGGGCCTCCCGGAACTCACGTCCGGTGTCCCGCAACTGGTTGGTGAACTCCACGATCAGAATGCCGTTCTTGGCCGCCAGACCGATGAGCATGACGATCCCGATCTGGCTGTAGATGTTGAGGGTCTGGCCGGTCAGCAGCAGTCCCACCAGCGCCCCCACCACCGCCAGCGGCACGGTGGTGAGGATCACCGCCGGCTGGACGAAGCTCTCGAACTGGGCCGCCAGCACCAAAAACACCACCACCAAGGCCAGCACGAAGATGAACAGGATGGCACCACCCGCCTCCTTGAACTCCAGGGATTCCCCCTTGTAGTCGATGCGTGCCTCCGCCGGCAGTTCCTCCGCGGCGATACGCTCCAGGTACTCCAGGGCCTCCCCCAGGGTGTAGCCCGGGGCCAGACCCGCGGTGATGGTGATGGCGCGCATGCGGTTGTAGCGGCTCAAAGTGGCCGCGTCCGCCTGCTCCACGAAACTCACCACGTTGGACAGGGGGATCAGCGCCCCCGTGGTGGTGGAGCGCACGTAGATGTTGCGGATGTCGTCGGGGGTCCGGCGCTGATCCGGTATCCCCTCCAGGATCACGTCATACTCCTCGCCCCGGTCGATGTAGGTGGTCACCCGCCGCGAGCCCAGCACCGTTTCCAGGGTCCGGCCGATGCTCTCGAAGGACACCCCCAGATCCGCCGCCCGGTCCTTGTCGATGGTCACCATCAGCTGGGGCCGGGTTTCCTTGAAATCGGAATCCAGATTTCTCAGGTTGGGGTTTTCCGAAGCCCGTTCGATGATCAGGTCCCGCCATTCCACCAGTTCATCATAGCTGGGACCACCGATGACGAACTGGACCGGCTGGCCCACCCGGCGCCCGCCCAACCCCTGGCGCATGACGGTGATGGCCCGCACGTCCGGGATCTGGGCCAGTTCGGCGGACAGGGCGCTCATGATCTCCCAGGCGGAGCGCTCACGATCGTTCCAGTGGGCCAGCACCACGATGCCGAAACCGTTGTTCACCGCCTCCGCGCCGCCGAAGCCCCGCGGGGTGCGGGCCAGCACCCGGATGGCCTCGCCGGATTCGATCAAGGGCATGAGCCGGGCCTCCACCTGGCGCATCTGGGACTGCATGTGCTCGTAGCCCGCCCCCTCCGGGCCGTCCACCAGGACGAAGAAGGCCCCCCGGTCTTCCGGCGGGGCGTATTCGTTGGGAATGCGCTCGACCAGACTGATGATGGCCACCAGCATGGCCACCATGACCACCCCGGTCACCACCGGCACCTTGAGGGAACCCCGCAGCGCCTTGCCGTAGAGGGCCGACAGACGATCAAAGGTTACCGCCATGACATGATTCAGCCCGGTCTTGCCGGTATCCTTGCGGATCAGACGGGCACACATCACCGGCGACAGGGTCAGGGCCACGATGCTGGAAAAGGCCACCGCCGCCGCCATGGCCAGGGCGAACTCGGTGAACAGACGCCCGATATTGCCCTCCAGGAAGGCCAGGGGCACGAACACGGAGATGAGAACCAGGGTGGTGGCCACCACCGCAAAACCCACCTGCCGTGCCCCCCGGTAGGCCGCCAACAGGGGCGGCTCGCCGGCCTCGATGCGCCGATGGATGTTCTCCAGCACCACGATGGCATCGTCCACCACCAGGCCGATGGCCAGCACCAACGCCAGCAGGGTGAGCAGGTTGACGGAAAAACCCAGGGCATAGAGGGCGATGAAGGCCGCCGTGAGGGAGACCGGCACGGTCACCGCCGGCACCAGCATGGCCCGCACGCTGCCCAGGAACAGGTAGATCACCAGGATCACCACCAGCATGGCAATGAACAGGGTGGTGAACACCTCCTTGATGGCACCGTCGATGAACACCGAGGTGTCATAGCTCATGGCGATGCGGGTGCCTTCGGGCAGGGTGGGGTTGATCAGGTCCACTTCCGCCCGCACCGCCCGGGACACGGCCAGGGTGTTGGCGGTGGACTGCTGGATGATGCCCAGGCCCACCATGTCCTCGCCGTTGCCGCGCAGTTCGGTACGATCGTTCTCCGGTCCCACCGCCACCCGGGCCACCTCCCCCAGGCGGACCAGGTGGCCGTCATCCCCGCGCCGGATCACCAGGCGGGCAAAATCGTCGGCGCTCTGATAGCCGCGGGCCAGGCGCACGTTGAACTCCCGCTGCAGGGAGTCCACCCGTCCGGCGGGGAGTTCCACGTTTTCCCGCCGCAGGGCGGACTCCACGTCCTCCACCGTCAGGCCCCGGGCGGCCAGGGCCTCCCGGTCCAGCCAGATGCGCATGGCATACCGCTTGGCGCCGCCGATCCGGATCAGGGCCACCCCGTCCACGGTGGACAGGCGGTCCACCAGGTAGCGCTCGGCATAATCGGTGAGCTGCAGGCCGTCCATGTGTTCGCTGGCCAGATTGAGCCACATGATGGGATCCGCGTTGGTATCCGCCTTGAACACCTGGGGCGGGTCCGCCTCGTCCGGCAGCTGTCGCAGCACCCGGGCCACCGCCTCGCGCACGTCGTTGGCGGCGGCGTCGATGTCCCGGTTGATCTGGAATTCGATGGTGAGGCGGGACTGGCCGTCGATGCTCTCCGAGGAGATCCACTTGATCCCCTCGATGCCGCTGACCCGGTCCTCGATGAGCTGGGTGATCTTGGTCTCGACGATGGCGGCGTTGGCGCCCCGATAATCGGTCTGCACCGTCACCACCGGCGGGTTGATATCCGGATATTCCCGCAGGGGCAGACGATCAAAGGACAACACCCCGAAGGTGACCAGCAACAGGCTGATCACCACGGCCAGGACCGGCCGGCGGTTGGCAACATCGGAAAGGATCATGAGCGGCCACCCATGGGCTGGTATTCACGCACCACCTCCACGGCGCTGCCGGGGCGGATGCGGACCGTGCCTTCCTGGACCACCCGGGTTCCGGCTTCCAGGCCGTCCAGGATTTCCACGTAGCCTGGCACCCGTCGACCGGCCTCCACATCCTGTCGACGCACCCGGTCCTCGTCGGTGACCACGAAGACGTAGTGCTGATCCCGCACCTGCATCAGGGCCGATTCGGGAATGGACAGGGATTCCATCTGGTCCTTGACCAGGGTGACGGTCAGGAGCATGCCGGGGCGCAAGGCGCCGTCGGGGTTGGGGATGGCGGCGCGCACCATGGCGGCGCGAGTGCCGGGGTCGACCCGGGTGTCCACGCTGGTGACCTCGCCCTGGAAGGTGCGATCCCGGTAGGCGGCGCTGCGGGCCTCGATGCGCTGTCCCGAGGCCACCCCGGGCAGGAAAGTTTCCGGCACGCTGAAGTCCAGCTTGATGACGCTGATGTCATCCAGGGTGGTGATGACGGTACCCGGCGTGACCAGGGCACCGAGGCTGACGCGACGAAAACCCACCACACCGTCGAAGGGGGCACGGATCACCCGGTCGGCCACCCGGACCTGGGCCGCCTCCAGCCGGGCCTGGGCCTCGCTCAGGCGGGACTGCTGCTCGTCCAGGCGCTGCCGGGGCAGGTTGCGGTCGGCCACCAGGCCGCGGATGCGCTCCAGCTCCCGACGCTGTTCCTCCACGCTGACCTGCCGCTCGCGGGCCTCGGCCATCTCCTCGGCGGCCGCCAGACGCACCAGTACCTGGCCGCGGCTCACCCGCTGACCGTCGCTGAATTCGATGCTCTCCACCGGCGAGGTGATGCGGGCGGTGATTTCCACCGACTCATTGGCGCGGGCGGTGCCGAGGGATTCCAGACTGGTTTCAAAGTAGCGCTGGGCCACGGGGGCCACCACCACCGGCACCGGTCCCTGGGCACCGCGGGCCGGCGGCGGCGCGGCGGCGTGATCCGCCAGGATCACGTAGGCAACCCCCGCCAGGATGGCCAGGGTCAGGATGCCCGGGGCGATCAATTTCTTTCCAGTCACGTTCAGTCCTCGGCAAAATCGAATCCTTCCGCCAGGGACGGAAGGGGGCAATCACCCCCCCTCTCCCCAAGGGAGAGGGTTGGGGTGAGGGGAAGTCAGGAAATACCCCCCGCCCCCGGGGAGAGGGGGTCAATGCGATCACGGCCATGGGGCGCCATGAAATCCAGCGCCGGGCCGCGGGGGATGATACCACCGGGATTCAGATGCTCATGACTGCCGTAGTAATGGGTCTTGATGTGATCCATGTTCACGGTCTCCGCCACCCCCCGCACCTGATACAGCTCCCGGGTGTACGCCCACAGATTCGGATAGTCCACCAGTCGCTGCCGGTTGCACTTGAAATGGCTGTAATACACCGCGTCAAAGCGCACCAGGGTGGTGAACAGGCGCCAGTCCGCCTCGGTGATTCGGTCACCCACCAGATACCGCTGCCGGGACAGCCGCGCCTCCAGCCAGTCGAGGGTCTCGAACAGACGGTCGAAGGCCCGCTCATAGGCGGCCTGCTCGGTGGCGAACCCGGCCCGGTACACACCATTGTTCAACGTGTCATAGACCCTTTGGTTGACAGCATCGATCTGTCCCCGCAGGGCCTCGGGATAGAAGTCCACGTGCTGATCCGTATGCGCTTCGAAGGCGCTGTTGAACATGCGGATGATCTCGGAAGACTCGTTGTTGACGATGGTCCGGCGATGCCGGTCCCAGAGGGTGGGCACGGTGACGATGCCGGTGTATTCCGGATCCGCCAGGGTATAGGCCTGATGCAGGTATTCAAAGCCGTTGACGTGATCTTCCGTGGCCCCCGGCCAGGGCTGAAAGCGCCAGCCCTGCTCCAGCATGAACGGGTTCACCACCGAGACGCCGATGACATCTTCCAGCCCCTTGAGGGCACGGAAGATCAGGGTGCGGTGCGCCCAGGGGCAGGCCAGGGACACATAAAGATGATAACGGCCGGGTTCCGCGGGAAAGCCGCCCTCGCCGGTCGGCCCGGGCGCACCGTCGGGGGTGATCCAGTGCCGGAACAGCGAGTCCTTGCGAATGAATTCACCGTCCTCGGTTTCCTCGGCCAGCCAGTCGCTGCGCAGCTGGCCCTTGATGAGCAGGCTCATGACGTCTCCTGAAAATGGGGAATGGGAATCGAGCATCCAGTGCTCTCAGGTCTGACCCGGGCCGACCGGGTTCGTTCAGGCACCGCCGGGGCCGCCGGCGGATGACTTGCCGGTCACGGCAGTCTATAACTGACGGGAAATCCACGCGCGGAGTTTTCGGCCCCTTGTCCCGCTCACCGAACCGTCCCGGCACAGGGGCACTGATCCTGATCATCGTCCTGCTGCTGACCTGGCTGGCGGGCAGTTATACCGTGCCGCTGCGTTCCCTGGAACAGGATGTCCGCCAGGCGGCCACCCAGTTGTTGCCCCGGCCGGACCGGCTACCGGGGGTGGTCCTGATCGAGATCCGCGACGAGGACGTCCGCCGTCACACCCCCTACTCCCGGGCCATCCTGGCCCGGGCGGTGGATCGGCTGCAGGTCATGGGGGCCGCGGGCATCGGCCTGCATCTGGACCTGGATCACCCGGAAACCCCGCCCCTGACACCCCGCCCCGACCAGGATACCGATGCCCGTCTGGCCCAGGCGCTGGCAGGTCACGGCAGGGCCCTGGTGGCCGCCTCCCTGCATCGGGGCAGCGGGCCGGCCTCCCTGCCGGAAGGACGGCTGGACGGCACCACTCCGGCCTGGCCGCAATGGCCGGTCCTGCGGCTGCTGGCACGCCCGGCCGTCCTGCCCGGGGCCGACAGTCACCTGCGGGTGCCGATCCCACCCCTGTCCGGGGCCGCCACCGTGGCCGTGACACCCTCCGCGGATCGTCCGCACCCCCCGGACCCGGCCCTGCTGCCGATACGTGGCGGCCATGCGCCGGGCATGGCCCTGGGGCTGGCGGCCATCCTGGCGGGACATGCGCCCGGTGATCTGGTGGTGACACCCGGCCGGGGTGTGCGGATGGGCGATGATGTCCTGAGCCTTGGCCCTGACCTGTCGCTCCTTGCCGTGCCGCCACGGCGGGATCCCCGGGGACAGGCGCTGGATACCTGGACACTGGACGACCTGCTGATGGAACGGGTGCCGGCGAGCGCGATTGAGGGCCGGGCCGTGGTCATCGGCCTCAATCAGCCGCATCAGACCCCCTTCATCACCCACGGGGGCCTGAGCCTGCCCCCCGCCGCCTGGACCGCCTGGGCCGCCGGGGCCGTCCACGAAGGTCACCGTGTTCGTGTCGGCGGCGGATTCCACGCCCTGGAGCGATGGCTGCTGGCGGCGGCGGCCCTCTACCTGCTCTGGCCGGCAAGCCGTGGGCCGGACTCCCGTCGCGCCGTCCTCGGCAGCGGCGGCCTGGTTCTCGGCCTGCTGCTGTTGACGCTGACCACCCTGACGGCAACGGGCTGGTGGCTACCGCTCATCCTCCCCGCCCTGTTCGTCGGGCTGGGGCACGGGCTGCTGGTGGTCCAGGCCCGGCTCACGCGACGCCTGGCGCGGGATCGGCTGGATGCCGCCGAGGCTCGATTGCAGTTGGGGGCGCAGTTACGGGAGCAAGGGCACCTGGAGCCGTCATTCGCGGCCCTGCAACGCTGTCATGTCCCCCTGGAGCCGCTGTTCGGCGAGTTGTACCGACTGGGCCGCGACTTTGAGCGCAGACGTCAGTACGGCCGCGCGGTGGAGGTCTTTCAGTATCTGCGGGACCGGAATCCCGCATTCCAGGATACCGAGCAACGACTGGCCCGCCTCAAGCCCTTCGCCGGCTCCAGACAGCCCCGTCTCGGTGACATGAAGCACATCCGGGGCGGCAAGGCGTTGCTGCTGTCCGATGACGGCACCGACCAGCCCATGATCGGCCGCTACCGGGTGGAAAGACAACTGGGCAAAGGCGCCATGGGCATCGTCTACCTGGGGGTGGACCCCCATATCAATCGCCGGGTGGCGATCAAGACCCTGGCCCTGGACCGGGCCTTCGAGCCGGAGGTCAGGGAGGAAGCAAAGCAGCGATTCTTTCGCGAGGCGGAGGCTTCCGGACGTCTGGATCACCGCCATATCGTGACGGTCTACGATGTGGGCGAGGAGCACGACATGGCCTTCATCGCCATGGATTATCTGGAAGGCGAGCCGCTGGAGGCCTTTACCCGTCCGGACACCCTGCTGCCCATCCCCGAGGTACTGGAGGCCTGTGCCCAGGTGGCCGAGGGACTGGCCTATGCCCATGAACAGGGCGTCCTGCATCGGGATGTCAAGCCGGCCAACATCATCTACGACCGAGAGCGACGGACGGTGAAGATCACCGACTTCGGCATCGCCAGCATCATCGGGCACGACCGCGGCGGCGGTGGTCCGCGCCAGGGCACCCCCGCCTTCATGTCGCCGGAACTGGTCACGGGTCAGTCGGTGGATGCCCGCGCCGACCTGTTTTCCCTCGGGGTGTGCCTGTACCAGCTGCTGACGGGTGAACTGCCGTTCAAGGCCGACACCCTGACCGGGCTGATCTCGCAGATCGCCCAGTCGCCGCCCGGGGACATTCTGTCGCTGCGCCCCGAACTGGGTCCGGTGATCCAGGTGATGGTGAAAAAGGCCCTGCAGAAAAACCCCGACCTGCGCTACCAGAACGGCACCCAGATGGCCAAGGCCCTGCGGGACTGCGGTGACAGCCTCAGGAGAATGCCCCGGCAAGGACAGTACAGCCTGCATGGGAATGACGATGATCATCCACTCGGGTTTTGATGTGACTCGGCCCGGACCCGGCCGTTTTCCCGGACCCGGTCTCCCGGATGGGTGATGATGGGCTCCCCCGGATTCAGGCCGTCCAGGACTTGGGTCCACAGTCCGCTGCGACGACCGATCTCCACCCGTTGCAGGCGGGCACGCCCGTTCTCGATCCGGAACACGGCCCAGGCATCTTCGTGCCGGAACAGGGCACTGGTGGGGATCTGGAGTACGTCATCCCCTTCCCAAAGCATGAAGCGGGCCTCCACCCGGTAACCATCCCCCAGATGGCGCCATTGCTCGCGGGGGGATGACAGCGTGGACCAGACATGCACCCGCTGCTCCTCCACCCCCAGGGCGGACACCTTCTCAAACCCCGCCGGTTCCACCCGCCGCACCCGGCCCTCCAGAACTTCGCCGCCGCCCCAGCGTTCCAGGATCACCCGCATCCCGGGACGCAGGCGCACGGCCTCCATGGACAGCAGATCCACCTTGACCTCCAGATCATCCAGATTACCCAGTTCCAGTACCGCCTCCCCGGCCTGAATGGGGCCTTCGTCGTGCCGGTGCCGCTGGGTCACCAGCCCCGAGACCGGGGCGCGGACGGCCACGGCCGGGCTCTCCTCACCGGCGCGACGACCATCGGCCATCTCCAGTACCAGGCGGGCAGAGGCCAGATCGAAGCCCGACACCTCCACCCCGTACCGGGCCGCCCGTTCCGCCGCCCGGGCCGCATCCCGCACGGCCAGGCGGCGGTCCCTTTCCTCGGCGGCAATCTGGGATTGCCGGAACAGACGCTCGCCGCGTTCATGCTCCTGTCGTGCCAGGCGGCTCTCGGCCTGGCGGACCTCCAACTCGGCCCGGGCGGCCTCCAGCCGGGCAGCGGCGGCCCGGACGGCCTCCCGAGCCTGTTCCCGGCTGCGCAGGTCCAGTCCCGGGGCCGGGGCCGGCTCCAGCAGGAACAGGACATCGTCGATGTCCACCGGGTCACCCGGCTCCAGGGTCACCCGCCGCAGGTAGCCATGGATGGGGGCGGTGACGGTATAGGCATGACGCAGGCGGGTCCGACCCTCCTCCTCCACAAACTCGGCGAAGGGGCCACGGATCACCTCGGTGGCACTGACCGGGACGGGCGCGGGCCGCAGGGCCAGCCCCAGCAGCACCAGAATGGCCAGGGCGACGAGGGCGATCAGGATCTTCTTGAGCAAGGGCATGATGTAAGGTCTGTCGGTTATTCGTTGCTCTTGAGTGCGCTCACCATGTCCAGCCGCGCCAACCGGCGCCCGATCAGGAGCACCGACAATACTGCCGCCAGCAAGACCCCGGCGGCGGAGAAGGCATAGGTGGCCGGGGTGATGACGAACGGTATCCGGAACAGGTCCATGCTCAGGGCCTGGTTCAGCAGCCAGGCAAACACCGTCCCCACGGCCCACCCCAGGGGGATGGCCAGCAGGGTCAGCAGGGCCATCTCGCCGATCAGGACCCAATTGACCTCGCTCCGGCTGAGCCCCAGCACCCGCAGGGTGGCCAGTTCCCGCTCCCGTTCGGCAAAGGCGATGCGGGCGTTGTTGTAGACCACGGCGAAGGTGATGGAACCGGCCATCAGCAACAGGATACCCATCATGACCAGCACCGTGTCCTGGATATAGTCCCGGAACTGACGCTCCGCATCATCGATCATGCCGATCCCCGCCACCCGGGGCATCTCCCACAACCGTTCGAACAGCCGGTCCTGCTCGTACTCGGCCACCATGAGCCAGGCCCCGGAGAGGGCCGGCCCTTCCCGCATCAGACCGTTCAATGCCCGCCGCTCCATGTAGGCACTGACCCCGATGGGTTCATCCACCGTGCCCGCCAGGGGCACCTGCAGGGTACGGCGGTGCCCCTCCAGCACCTCCACCGTGATCCTGTCGCCGGGTCGCACTCCCAGATATTCCGCCAGATAGCCGGTGAGCAGCAGCCCCTCCGGCGGCAGGTGGACAGGCCGGTAATCCGCGTCCAGCAGGCCCCGCAGCCGGGGCCGGGCCTCCATGCCCTGGATCACGGTGCGATAGTCCCGGCGTTCGTGGACCAGGCGCACCGGGACCGAGCGATAGCCCTCCACGTACTGCACGCCCGGCAGGGTCCGCAACTCGGCCAAGGCCCGCTCCGGGGTGGGATCGGTGAAGCTCAGGTGCAGGTCCATCTTCATCACCAGTCGGTACTGGATGTCCAGCAGATGGTCCACCGCATTGAACTGGTAACTCCCCAGCAGCAGCAACCCGCCGGAGAGGGCGATGCCCAACATGGACATGAAGGCCTTGAAACGGTGTCGGGAGAGGTTGCGCACGATGATGCGGGTGGGCTGGGACAACAAGCGCCCCAGGGCCGACCGCTCCAGGAGGGAGTGCCGAAACCGTTCCGGTGCCGGTGGGCGCATGGCCTGGGCCGGCGGCAGGCTGACCGCCTGTCTCACTGCCCGCCAGGTACCCAGCAGGGCCGCCCCGGCGGCCACCGCCAGGGCCAGCAGGATCACCTGGGGTCGAAGCCGGAAACTCATCTCGGGAAACCGGTAATATTCCGCGTAAACCCCGGCCAGCGCCTCCGCCGACCAGGACCCCAGCAGGATGCCCAGCAGGGTGCCCGTCACCACGATCAGGCCGGTGAGCAGACCGAAATGCAGGGCAATGTCCCGGTCGTGGTAGCCGAAGGCCTTGAGGATGGCCACCTGCTGGCGCTGGGTGCGGATGACGCGTCCCATGAGCACGTTGAGCAGGAAGGCGGCCACCCCCAGGAAGATGGTGGGCAGGACCACCGCCATCACCCGCAGCTGATCCAGTTCCTCGGACAGGAAGCGATGGGAGACCTGGTCCTCCCGCCCCACCGCGCCGATGCCGCCGTAGGGAGCCAGCCGCAGGTCCAGGGCCTCGATCACCGCGGCCTCGATCGCACCGGCCCGCAGGGACACCAGCACGCTGTTGAAGGCGCCATCCAGGTCCATGGCCTGGGCCAGGCCCCTGCGGTTCATCCACAAGACCCCGTAGCGCTGGTAGTCGGGCAACAGATCCGCCGGCCCCACCTGGTAGATGAACTCCGGCGACAGGGCCACCCCGCTGATGATGAGCCGTTCCAGGCGGCCGTTGATAATGGCGGTGAGCCGGTCGCCGGGGTGCAGGTCATGGGCCTGGGCAAAGGGCTCGCTGATGACCACCTGGTCCGCCCGACCGGACTCGGGCAACCCACCCCGGCGCAGATACAGCCGGTTGAGATCGGGCTGGCGGCCGTCGGGCAGCGACAGGATCATGCCCCGCACCGGTTCCTGGAATCCCGGCACTTCCAGGCGTACCGGCGCCTTGATCCGGGTCTGCACCCGGTTGACGCCGGGGATCGCCTCCAGGCGCGGGGCCAGCCCTTCCGGCGCCCGCCTGAGATCGGCAAAGACATCGGCAAACTGATGACTGTCGTAAAAGCGATCCTTGGACAGGGTGAGGGCATCCAGGGTGGTGACGGAGAGGATCAGTACCATGATGCCGGCGGCGATCACCACGGCAATGGCGGCCACCTGCCCCTTGAGCCGGGCCAGATCACGCCACAGCTTGCGGTGGATGGCCCGCATCACCACACCAGCTGATCGGGAGACTTGCGGATCGGGTTATCCTCCACCGACTGGACCCGGCCATCCGCCAGCCGGACCACCCGATCCGCCATCTCGCCGATCACCGCGTTATGGGTGATCACCGCCGTGGTCGTTCCCAGTTCCCGGTTGATGTCCTGGATCACCCGCAGAACCCGAATCCCGGTGCGGGAATCCAGGGCACCGGTGGGTTCATCGCACAGCAGCACGTCGGGCCGCTTGGCCACGGCACGGGCAATCGCCACCCGCTGCTGTTCCCCGCCGGAGAGTTGGGCGGGAAAGTGATCCATGCGGTCCTCCAGCCCCACCAGGGCCAGGGCATCTTCGGGCGACATGGGGTCGCGGGCGATCTCGGTGACGATGGCCACGTTTTCCCGGGCGGTCAGGCTGGAGATGAGGTTGTAGAACTGGAACACGAACCCCACATGGTGTCGCCGGTACCGGGTCAGTGCCCGGTCGTCGGCCCGGACCAGATCCTGGTCCCGGTAGCGCACCTCGCCGCCGTCGGCATGATCCAGGCCACCCAGGATGTTGAGCAGGGTGGACTTGCCGGAACCCGATGCCCCCAGCATCACCACCAGTTCACCGGCATGGAGTGTCAGGTCCACCCCCCGCAGTGCCTGGATACGGACCTCGCCCATCAGGTAGGTCTTGGTGACCCCTCGGGCCAGGAAGACCACTTCGCGCTTTTCGTCCATAGATAGTCTGAAGATAGCGGCTCTTGAATCACACAGCCCGTGGAGGCAGTATCCCAGGACATAAAGACCCCACTCAAGGAATGTTTCTGCATGACTCATCCTCGTGAAAGCCGGGACTCCGGTCATGGACCGAAAGTCCTGGACTCCCGCCTGCGCGGGAGTGACGATGATGAACAGGTCATGATCCAGTCAAGTGACGGCACGACACTTTTTTGAAACTCAAACACCGGAGATCTCCATCTGTGACCACGGCAAATCCTGAAACCGCCGCCACCGGCATTCAGGGACTGGACTTCCTGCTGCAGGGCGGCCTGCCGCGCGGCCGCCCCACACTCCTGCGCGGAGGACCGGGGACGGGCAAGACCGTCATCTCCCTCACCTTTCTCTGCCACGGTATCCGGCAGGGGGAGAACGGGGTGCTGGTCACCTTTGACGAATCCCCCGAGGCCCTGATCCGGCATGCCGCCGGATTCGGCTTCGCCGCCGACCGTTTCATCGAAGAAGGACGCCTGCGGATTCTGGACATGCGCCCCGATCGCAACGAAGTGGTCGGCGACTACGTGGAACTCACCGCCGTCATGGCGCGTATCGATCACGCCCTGCAAAAGACCGGCGCCCAGCGCCTGGTGGTGGATGCCATGGACGTGCTGGAGGGGGCCTTTTCCGCCGAGATCTCCCTGCGCGGGGAGCTGGCCCGGGTGTTCGACTGGCTGCGGGAATGCCGGACCTCATCCCTGATCACCATTGGTGAACAGGAAGAGTTCACCACGCGCTACGGCCTGGAAGATTACGTGGCGGACTGCGTGATCGCCCTCAAGCAGGACCTGGACCACCGGGTCATGACCCGACTGCTGCGGGTCGTCAAGCGCCGTGGCGGTGGCCACGGCACCAGCGAGGCACCGTTCCTGCTGGATGGCGACGGGATTTTCATGATCCCGGTGACCGGATCGGTACTCCGCGCCCGGGTGTCCGATGAACATTTTTCCACCGGCATTCCGGGCCTGGACGCCATGCTGGGCGGCCAGGGACCTTATCGGGGCTCCACCCTGCTGTTCTCGGGCCAGGCCGGCACCGGCAAGACCAGCATGGCCGCCGCCATGACGGTCAACGCCTGCGAGCAAGGCAGAAAGGTGCTCTACATCAGCTTTGAGGAGAGCGTGGACGAACTGGTCCGCAACCAGTTGAGCATCGGCGCCGACCTGCGCCGACACACCGAGGGGAGCGAGGCCGACCGCCGCCTGATCCTGCAACCGGTGCGTGCCGTGGAGCTGGGGCTGGAGGAACACCTGATGCGCATCATGCGTTCCATTCGCCGCCATCAGCCCGATCTGGTGGTGCTGGACCCCATCAGCAGCCTGGCCACCCGTCGCACCGGCGACAGTGCCAAGGACATGCTGCTGCGCCTGATCCACCTCATCAAGGAGGCGGGCATCACCGCCGTGGCGACGGAACTGCTCACCGATGACAGCCAGGGCGTGAGTCACCTGGATGTCTCCTCCATGATCGACGTCTGGATCAAGTTACGGCGCCATGAGAACAACGGCGAGATGAATCGTCTGATCACCGTGGTCAAGGCACGGGGTCTGCCCATCTCCAGCCAGGTGAAGGAATTCCGTTTCACCGACCAGGGACTGGTGATCGAGGACCCGTACATCGGTGAAAGCGGCATTGCCTATGGTACGGTTCGCGAGGCACGCCAATCCGAGGACGAACAGGTGATCGAACAGCTGCACACCGAGCTGTCCCGGGCCATGCAGCGACGCCATGAACTGGATGAGATCAACGCCGCGGCGGAACGGCTGGCACGGGCGGAACGGGATACCCGGGCGCTGGACATCGAACGGGAGATTGCCGGGATCGAACGCCGTCTGGCCAATATCCAGCGGGCACGCTCCGCCATCTCCAGGAGCCGTCAATGACCACCGGCCACTACCAGCTCAGACTCTACATCGCCGGCATGACCCCGGCGGCAAGGCGGGCCATCGAGAACCTGGAAACCCTGGCCAGGGAACTGGGACGGCAGGGGGAACAGGTGGAGATTCAGGTGGTGGACATCATCGAGCGCCCGCAACTGGCGGAAGACGAGCGCATCCTGGCCACCCCGGTGGTGATCCGCAAACTACCGCCTCCCATCCGCCGGGTGGTGGGAGACCTGTCGGAGCGGGAACGGGTGCTGGTGGGCCTGGACATCCGCCCACTCTGAAAGGGCCTATCGAAAATAACGCCGCAGATACTCGGGGAAGGACACGTCATCCTCAGCCTCCATGCGCTGCTGCCGCGCCAGAGACTCCCGGGCCTCGGCCTCCAGCATCGCCTCCCGCTCCGGGGTCAGCCCCGCTTCCCGCAGCCAGGCCGCATGGGCCAGGGACATCTGCCGGGCAAACTCGTGGAAGCCCTGCTCGTGCTCGCACATCAGGGCCAGCATGCGGGCGGAAGGCGTCAGCGCCGCATCGGCCACCTTGGCCTGTTGCTCCGCCAGGGATCGGGAATAGGGCTGTTCCGCATGGCCGTCATCCAGCACCCGGCACAAGGGCACCATCTGCTCCAGTACCTCGGCGGCCCAGACACGCAGCGGTACCCGCTCATCATTGCGCATGAGCTGCAGCGACGGGTCCCTGCCCCGGTGGGCGGTGGCACTCTGGTTGTGATCAATGGCAAAACGCTCCAGCTCGCCGATGGGCGGGCTGTCCAGCAGCAGGGCATGGATCATGAAAGCCTCCAGGAAACGAAGCTGGGACTCATTGACACCCAGGGGATCAAAGGCGTTCACGTCCACCGAACGCAGTTCCACATAGGCCACGCCGCGCCGCTCCAGGGCCACCGTGGGCCGTTCATCCCCTTCCGTCAGGGGTTTGGGACGCACGGTACTGTAATATTCGTTCTCGATCTGCAGGATGTTGGCATTGAGCTGGCGGTATTCGCCGTCCACCTCCACACCGATGCGGGCATACTCCGGCGACGGGGTATTGATGGCGTGGGACAGGCCACGGACATAGCCCTCCAGGCTGTCGTAGTTGGCCTTGATGCCGCTTTCTTCTTCCTTGCGGTTCTGATACCCGATGTCTCCCATGCGCAGGCTGGTG
The DNA here is from genome assembly GCF_022227765.1 of Ectothiorhodospira shaposhnikovii. Lineage (GTDB taxonomy): Bacteria > Pseudomonadota > Gammaproteobacteria > Ectothiorhodospirales > Ectothiorhodospiraceae > Ectothiorhodospira. Next base: position 123,480 of record NZ_JAJMLZ010000002.1, read on the forward strand.
GCCCAGGGTTCATAGCAGGTGCTCTCGTCAAACTCCGCCAGGGTGGTGGGCTTGCCGGCGAGGAAGGATCGGCACACCGCCGGAGAGGCGCCGAAAAGATACGGGATCAACCAACCCAGGCGCTGCAGGTTGCGGATCATGCCGAAATAACCGCGGTCGCGGAACCGGCGGGCATCTTCGCCCGGCACCCCGAGTACCTGCTGATAGATGGGCCAGAAACAGTCCCCCATGGAAAAATTGAAATGCACCCCGGCGATCACCTGCATCAGGCGGCCGTAACGGTGCCCCAGGCCCAGACGATAGACGGTCTTCATGCGCCCGGCGTTGGAATCGCCGTAGCGGGCCACCGGAATCCCCTGCTCCCCCGCCAGCACGCAGGGCATGCTGGTGGCCCAGAGGTATTCAGTGCCGATGCGGGGATAGGTGAAGGCGTGCAGATCCCGCAGGAAGGCCAGCGCCTCGCCCGGGGTGTCACAGGGCGGGGTGATGAACTCCAGCAGGGCTTCGGAATAGTCGGTGGTGATCCAGGGGTGGGTCAGCGCCGATCCCAACGCCCTGGGGTGGGGTGTGCGGGCGATGCTGCCGTCCGCGTCCACCCGCAGGCTCTCCTTTTCCAGACCGATGCGGGTACCCCGCAGGCATCGGGCACCGCCCAGGTTCAGGATCTGCTGCAGGCGTGTTTCACAGTGGGTGTACAACGTCGACGTCTCCATGGGGGCCTTCCTGAATACCCCATCATCATACTATGGTCATGGCTGAAAACTTCAGTGCCACACGCCATAATCCCCCCTGATCCGCCCCGACCTGGCGCAGCCCCGCATGATCCCCCTGTTCAAATCCTGGCGCAGACACCGCACCCTGGCCCGGGCGCCCATCCCGGACAGCCTCTGGCATGCCGGGCTGGCGGCCCAGCCCATGCTCGTCGGCTTCAATGGTACCGAGCGGGCGGAACTGCGCCGCCTGGCCACCCTGTTCCTGGACGAAAAGCACCTCCATGGCGCCCATGGCCTGGAGATCACGCCCGCCATGGCCCTGCATATCGCCCTGCAGGCGTGCCTGCCCATCCTCCGGCTGGGTATCGACTGGTACGACCAGTGGTCCACCATCATCGTCTATCCGGACGACTTCCTACCCCGACGGGAGATCATGGACGATGACGGCATCCTGCACCTGGACGAGAGCCCCTACAGCGGCGAGGCCTGGGAACGGGGACCGGTGCTGCTATCCTGGGCGGCGATGGCCGCGGGGGAGCCGCTGGCCATTCATGAATTCGTCCATACCCTGGACCTGCGCAACGGCGTGGCTAACGGCATGCCGCCCCTGCACCCGGAAATGTCCATCCAGGACTGGACCCGGGCCATGAGCAGGGCCTACGATGAACTCCATGCCCGGCTGGACCGGGACGAGCCGGTGGAACTGGATCCCTATGCGGCCAGTGATCCGGGTGAATTCTTTGCCGTGATGAGCGAATATTTCTTTGCCGAACCCTGGACCCTGGCGCAATCCTGTCCGGATGTCTACGGGCAATTCCGCCAATTCTACCGTCAGGACCCGTTGGCCAGGCTGCCGCGGGGTCCCGGCATCTTGCACGTTAAGGAGTAAGACATGACCCAGACCCTCCGCGAGCAGTTGCTCCAGGCCGGACTGGTCACCGAAGAACAGGTCAAGCAGGTCGAACAGGCCAAGGCCCCCAAACCCCGTCAGGGCGAACGCGGGGGACCACGCAACGGCAAGCCGGGCAAGGGTGGCGGCCATGGGGCCGGGCCCGGACGCCGGGACCCGCGGACCCGGAACCGCGGGTCCGGCAAGTCCCGGGAGCAGACACCTCCCGGCACCCCCCGAAGACAACAGGCCTCGACGGCGGCACCTCGGGCCGGCGCCGCTCCCGATGCCCGCGCCCTCAAGCAGCAGCTACGGACACTGGTGGCCGCCCATCGGGTGAACAAGGAGGAAGCCGATGTGGCCTATCATTTCCAGGTGGGCACCACCATCAAGCACCTCTACGTGACGGCCGAACAACAAGCGGCCCTGGCGGAGGGGCGGCTGTGCATCGCCTTTCTGGATGGCCGACGCAACCTGCTGCCCGTGGAGCAGGGGCGCGAGATCCTGCGCATCGATCCAAGCCGCACGGTGATCTTTCCCGGCGATGACGACGCCACCCCATGACCCGGCCACTGAATCGACCGGGGCCGGGACCCTCACTGCTCTTCATACAGGCTCAAGACATGCGACGCCAAAGAACCAAGCCGACCGTTTTTCTCACGGCCCTGCTGCTGATCGCCCTGACGGGATGGCACATGACGGCCTGGGCCGCACCCTCCGGCGGGGGAGCCACCTGGCCGGGCTATATCCCCCTGCAGCCGGCCCTGGTGGTGAACCTGGACAACCCCCGGCGGGCCCAGTATCTACAGCTCAATGCCCAGCTCTATGTGGAGACGGCACAGGAGGCCCAACTGGTGGAACACCACATGCCGGTGATCCGGCATCACCTGATCCTGTTCTTCGGCGGCCGCGACCCGGAGCTGGTGCAGACCGCCGCGGCCCGGGAGCAACTGCGTACCGAGGCCCTGGAGACCCTGCGTCGGGTCATGACCGAGCACACCGGCTCACCGGCCGTCAATGGACTTTACTTCACCGGTTTCATCGTGCAGTAGATCCGCAGCCGCCGCCTCAAGGGCCTCGCAGGCCTCCAGCCAGGCGGATTCCACCTCGGCCAGCCGCCGGGCGGTTTCCGCCTGGCGGCCCAGCAATGACTGCAGGCGTTCCCTGGCGGATGCCTCATAGATCGCCGGGTCCGCCAGAGACTGATCCAGGGTCTGCTTTTCCCGCTCCAGGGTTTCGTGTTCCCGCTCCAGGCGCTTCACCTGGTCCCGCAGGGGCTTGAGCCGCTGCCGGAGCGCCGCCTCGTCCCGCTTGCGCGCCTTGCGCGCCGCCGCGCTCTGTTCGCCGCCGGTCTCCCGGGCATCACCGCCCCCCTGGGTTCGCTCCCGGGCCGCCAGCCAATCCCGGTAATCGTCCAGGTCGCCCGCAAAGGTCTGCGCACCGCCATCGGCCACCAGCAGGAATTCATCACAGACACTGCGCAGCATGTGCCGGTCATGGGACACCAGCACCACCGCCCCCTCGAAGTCCTGCAGGGCCTGCTCCAGGGCATGACGCATCTCCATGTCCAGGTGGTTGGTGGGTTCGTCCAGCAACAGCAGGTTGGGTCGCTGCCAGACCAGCAGGGCCAGCACCAACCGGGCCTTTTCCCCGCCGGAGAAAGGTGCCACCGGGGCCAGGGCCTGATCCCCCACGAAACCGAAACCACCCAGAAAATTGCGCAGTTCCTGTTCCCGTATCCGGCTGTCCAGGCGCTGCAGATGCAGCAGGGGGCTGGCCTGGGGATCCAGTTGCTCCAGCTGGTGCTGAGCGAAATATCCCACCGCCAGATCGGGCGCCGGTTCCCGGGTGCCGGTCAGGGGCGCCAGGTCACCGGCCATGATCCGGATCAAGGTGGACTTGCCGGCCCCGTTGGGGCCGAGCAATCCCAGGCGAGCCCCCGGGTGCAGGGAAAATTTCACCGCCTGGATCACCGCCGTCCCGCCGTACCCGCCGGCCACCCGATCCAGCTTCAGCAGGGGATCGGGTAATCGCGCCGGTTCACGAAAGGCAAAGCGAAACGGCGAGTCCGCATGGACCGAGGCCACCCGGGTCATGCGCTCCAGGGCCTTGAGGCGGCTCTGGGCCTGGCGCGCCTTGCTGGCCTTGGCCCGGAATCGGGCCACGAACTTCTCCATGTGCTCGATTTCCCGCTGCTGGCGTTCATGCAGGGCCTGCTGACGGGCAAGGGCCTCGGCGCGGGCCAGTTCGAAGGCGGAGTAGTCGCCGGTGTAGAGCCGGATGCCGCCCTGTTCGATATGGGCCACATGGGTCACCACCCGGTCCAGGAAGTCGCGGTCATGGGAGATCAGCAGCAACGTGCCCGGATAGGCGGCCAGCCATTGTTCCAGCCACAGCACCGCCTCCAGATCCAGATGGTTGGTGGGTTCGTCCAGCAACAGCAGGTCCGACCGGCACATGAGGGCGCGGCCCAGGTTCAGGCGCATGCGCCAGCCGCCGGAAAAGGAAACCATGGGACGCCGTTCGTCCCCCGGCTGGAAACCCAGGCCATGGAGCAGCCGGCTGGCCCGGCTTTCCGCGGTCCAGGCGTCAATGGCGTCCAGACGGGCATGCAGTTCCCCCACCCGGGTGCCCTCCCCGGCGGCCTGCGCCCGAGCCAGTTCCTCCTGTAGTCGACGCAACTCGCCGTCACCGTCCATCACGTAATCCAGGGCGCTGCGCTCGCTGCCTTCCACTTCCTGGGCCACATGGGCGATGACCCAGTCCGAGGGCAGACTGCATTCCCCCTGATCGGGGGCCAGTTCCCCCCGCAGCAGGGCAAACAGGCTGGACTTGCCGGTGCCGTTGGCGCCGGTCACGCCCACCCGCCAGCCCGGGTGAATGGTGAGGTCCGCGTCCTGGATCAGGACCCGGGTGCCACGTCGCAGGGAGAGATGTTCGAGTCTGAGCATGGCGACGGAGTGTATCAGTCCGGCCGGGCGGACCGCAGCACGACTTTCCGGCGCCGGTGGGGAAAATCCGGCCCACGGCGGCGTCATTTTTCCGCCACACATCCACCTTTAAAACTCAAGTATATGTTTTTACTTAAAAACAATTAGTGGCATGGAATTCGCTTAACTGTTTGCACAGAGGAACAGCGCCGAGACAGGACCCATGATCCGTCACATCATCCAGGCCCCGATTGAATCCCGCTACCAGGCAGGCAATGCCGTGGTCAAGACCCCGCGTTTCCTGGGTGGCCCCGTCACACCCCCCGGCCCGGCCGAGCTGATCGACACCCCCAGGCTGCTGCACCGGCTGCAGACCACCCTGGACCTGGACGAACTGATGGATATCTTTTCCAACTCCATCGCCTGGCGTATTCCCCACGACGGCCTGACCTTCGACCGCGAAGACCGGGGCATCCATCTGAGCCGTGGGCGCCTGTCCCGGCACAGCTGCCGCTACCACCTGATGGTGGATCAGCATGAACTGGGAGAACTCAGGCTGCTGCGGGGACGCAAGTTCCGGGAATCGGAGCTGGCCGCCCTTGAGGAGGCCCTGACCGCGCTGATCTATCCGCTGCGTAATGCCCTGCTCTATCACGAAGCCCTGCAGGCCGCCCAGACGGACCCGCTCACCGGTCTGCAGAACCGGGCCGCCATGAACCGGGCCGTGGAGCGTGAACTGGCCGTGTGCCGCCGTACCGCGCAGCCCCTGGCCATGCTGGTGCTGGACGTGGACCATTTCAAGCGCATCAATGACCATCACGGCCATCATTCCGGCGATCAAGTGCTGATAGCGGTGGCGCGGCGTCTACAAGAGGTGACCCGCAAGAGCGACATGGTGTTCCGCTTCGGCGGCGAGGAGTTCGTCATCCTGATGGCCGGCACCGACACCCAGGCCGCGGCCCAGGGTGCCGCCCGCGTCCATGAGGCCATCCGCAACCACCCCCTGTCCCTGGGGGACGGGGGCCACGTGGAGGTCACCGCCAGCATCGGCGTGACCGCCTACCGGGAGGAAGATACCCCCCACAGCCTGTTCCAGCGGGCAGACCAGGCCATGTACCGGGCCAAGCAGACCGGCCGCGACCGGATCGAATGGGCGGACTGAGCCGACTCAGGCGACGCCCCTGATACGCTCCAGGCAGGGCACATGGGTCTCCAGGATGGCCTGCCGGATCACCTCGATGGCACGCGGGCGCGGGAAACTGCTACGCCAAGCCAGGGCCACCTGGCGCTCGGGTACGGGGTCATTGAAACGCCGGATGGCCAGCAGGTGCTGGGCATAGCGATCGGCCCCCGCCGCTGAACAGGGCAGGATGGTGACCCCCATGCCGGTCACCACCATGTGACGAATGGTTTCCAGGGAACTGCCCTCCACCGAATGCTGAATGCGGTTGCCCGACGTCACCGCGGAATGACAGGCGGGACAGGCTCGCAGCACCTGCTCCCGGAAACAGTGCCCCGCTCCCAGCAGCAGCAGGTTCTCCTCGGCCAGTTCATCAATGTCCAGCTTCTGCCGGCGGGCCAGCGGATGATCCGCCGGCAGCACGGCGACAAAGGGCTCGGCATACAGGGGCAGGGTCACCACCCCCGGCTGCTCGAAGGGCAGCGCCACGATAATGGCGTCCAGATCCCCCTGCCGAAGTCCCTCGGCCAGCCGGGAGGTATAGTTTTCCTCGATGATCAGGGGCAGTTGCGGCGCCCGACGGTGCACCTCCGGCACCAGATGGGGGAGCAGATAGGGGCCGACGGTATGGATGGCGCCCAGGCGCAGGGGCCCGGCCAGCTGATCCTTGCCTTGGCGGGCCAGATCCACCAGGGTATCCACCTCCTCCAGGATGCGCTGGGCCTGCTGTACCACTTCCTCGCCCACCGGCGTGATGGACACCTCGGTCTTGCTGCGTTCGAACAGCATCACCCCCAGTTCCTCCTCCAGCTTCTTCACCGCCACGCTCAGGGTCGGCTGGCTCACATGACAGGCCTCGGCGGCCCGGCCAAAGTGCCGCTCCCGTGCCACCGCCACGATGTAACGCAATTCTGTCAGGGTCATGAGATCATCCCGTCATTGATCAACCAGGGGCGTCGCTGCTGCTCCCCGAGTGTAACCCAGCGCATCGGCAAGTCATCCTGTCCGGAACAAAACCCGTGATATCATCACGCCATCCATACCGCCACCCCATGCATCCGAGACCGCCATGGCATCTCCCCTCCTCAGGCTGAGGCGCCATCTCACCGCATATCGGCCGGCTCACCTGCCGGTTGCCCACAAGCTTGGCCTGAGCATTTCGCTGCTGATCATCGGTTGCGTGACCCTGCTCGGTCTGGTGATCATCAACCAGCAGAGCCGGCTGCTCCATGAACAGATGGACGGCTTCGGCCAGGCCATGGTGGAACAGCTGGCGGCAACCTCCAGGGAACTGGTGCTGGCCGATGACAGCCTGGCCCTGAATGCCCTGATCATCAATCTGGCCGGCAGCCCCAGAGTCATGGGAGCCGCCGTCTACCATCGCGACGGTCATCCCCTGGCCCGTTCGGGACTGGTCCCGGAGACATTGGACCAGCCGGTGGCGCCCCCCCATCACCCCCAGGTCTCCGGTTATGCGGGCGACATCCGGTTTCAGGATGTCCGTCTGGGCAGCGCGGTGGTGACCCTCAGCCAGGTGGAACAGTACACCGCCGTCCGCCATGCCGTCACCGCCATCGCGCTCTCCACCCTAATCATCAGTCTGCTGGCCGGGATTGCCGCCTTTCTCATGGGCAAGCACCTCTCCCGCCCCATCGACCAACTGATGCTCGCCACCCGGGCCATCGGCGCCGGTGATTACCGCTATCGGCTGGAAACCCGACGCCGGGACGAGATCGGACAACTGATGACGGCCTTCAACCGGATGGCCCGGGGACTGGAGGAAAAATCCCAAGTGGAAGGGGCGCTGAGCCGCTATGTCTCGGTCGGCGTGGCGCGCAAGATCATGAACAATCTGGATCAACTGGAACTGGGCGGCCATCAGGTGGAAGCTTCCGTACTGTTTGCCGACATTGCCGGCTTCACCTCCCTGTCCGAGCAGCTGCCGCCCGATCAGGTGGCACGACTGCTGAACGAGTATTTCAGCTACGTGAGTCGCATCGCCCATTGCTACCGGGGTACCATCGACAAATTCCTGGGTGATGGGGTGATGGTGGTGTTCGGTGTCACCGAGGAAGACCCGGACCACCGTTTCCATGCCATCGCCTGCGGGGTGATGCTGCAGCGACTGGTATCCCGGCTGAACCGGATACGGGTCGCCGCCGGTCAGTTGCCGGTGCGCTTCCGGGTGGGCGTGAACAGTGGTCTCATGCTGGCGGGCAACATGGGGGCGGACGATCGCATGCAGTACACGGTGGTGGGGGACACGGTCAATCTGGCGGCTCGCCTGATGGGTTCGGGAGACCCGGGGCAGATCATCATCCCCGCGGCCCTGATGGAGGACACCGAGCTGGCAAGGGCCCTCCACACCCGACCCCATGGCTATCTGTCCCTGCGCGGGAAGGAGGCCCCGGTCAATACCTGCGTGGTCGAGGACGTGAGCGAACCCCATCGCCCGCTGATGGAACGTCATATCCATGCGCTGATCACCGGGGAATCCCCCTCATGACCCTGCTACGGACCCTCGTGACGTTGCTGCTTGCCCTGGGCCTGACGGGTTGCGCCATCGTGCTGGTCCAGCCCTACAGCCCCGAGCAACGCCTGCAACTGGCCCTGCAACGGGGCGACATCGTCCTGGTGCGGGAGATCATGGCCGTCCTGCCGGCGGACGAGGATGATGCCGACCGGGCCGCCCTGCGGGCCTGGCTGGAGCGGGCCGAACGACACGTGGAGCAGGCCATGCTGATGCAGGCGGCCGGACACCTGCGGCGGGAACAGTGGACCCAGGCCCAGGCAAGTTACGACCATGGGCTGGCGGTGCGCCCCGACAGCGAGATCCTCAAGGCGGCCCGGGCCCGTGCCATCAAGGAACAGCAGGAGCATCTCCAGCACCTGCGGGTCAGACTGCTGCTGTCCCAGGGGCGCGCCCTGACCACCCTCACCCCCCTCTATGCGCAGGTCCTGAGGGCCGATCCCGAAGACCCGTCGATACGACAGGCACTGGCGCAGGCACAACAGGATACCGGACAGGTGGCCGAGGGCCTGCTGCAACTGGGCCTGTCCGCCATGGACGAAGCGGATCTTGCCCTTGCGGTGGAAGCCCTGAGCCTGTCCCAGGCCCTGGTTCCCGACGCAACGGCGGAAGCGGCGCTGCAGTCGGCCCAGGCCGCACAGACCCGGCAACAGGCCCTTGAGCGGCGGGCCCACCAAGCCCAGTTGCAGGCCCAATGGGCACAACGCACCCAAGTGCTGTTCAGCAATTTCGAGGGTGCAATGGAAGCCGGCGACCTGCCCGCGGCCCGGCGTCACCTGCTGGCACTGGAACAGGCCCAGCCCCGGGATGCCACGGTGCGACGCCTGCGTCGGGAGCTGGCCAAGGCGGTGGATGCGGAGGTGACCCTGGGACTGGAGACGGGACGGCGCCTGTATCTGGACGGCAAGATCCCGGAAGCCCTGGAAACCTGGCGCAACCTGCTGGAGCTGCGCCCCGACCATCCGGACCTGCAGGCGCACATCAACCGCGCGGAGCGGGCCCTGGAGTCCCTGCGCCGCCTGGAACCCGGCGGCCCCGGGGCCGCCGGCACGCCATAGTCGGGTCAGCTCCCCAGCAAACGCTCGGCGATGCGAAAGCCCGCCGCGTAGGTGCCGATGGCCGAACCCAGGGTCGTGAACAGGAATACCAGCAACACCCGCGAAACCCGGTTCCTCCACCAGCCCCGCAAGTGGGCGGTGTCCTGTCGCAGTCGGGAGAAATCCCCCACCGTGGGCTTGCGCAGGAAGGTTTCCACCGCCGCGGCCACGAAACCGACCCCGATGGTGGGATTGAGGGAGGTGAGCGGCGCGGCCAGGGCGGCCGTGATCACGGTGATCGGATGCCCGCCGGCAATCAGGCCGCCGATGCCGGCCAGGGTGCCGTTGATGAGCACCCAGTCCCTCACCAGCTGCCAGCCCAGATCCGGATTACGGCTGAAACCCAGGATGAAGCCCGATATCACCAGGGCCACGATCAGCCAGGGCAGAACCTTGGGCCACAGGGCGGGGAGGGGCTCCTGATCCAGCCGCTGGATCAGCGCCGCCGGAGATTCAGTGGCGGTGCCGACCAGGGCCTGGCGGATGCCCTGCAGATGACCCGCCCCCACCACGGCCAGGATGTGCCGGTATTGCCCTTCCCGGGCCTCCTGTCGGAGACGGGCGGCCATGTACTCATCCCGTTCCTGGATCAGGGGCGTGTAGAGGGCCCGGGATTCCTCGGCGAACTGGGTGAAGGTGGATTCCAGCACGTCACCCTGCTTGAGGCGCTCGATTTCCTCCTCCGAGATCTTTTCCTTGCTCACCACGCTGGCCATCAGGCCCGTGAACAGGTTCATGCGCCGCCACCAGGGGACGTTGCGGTAGCAGCGCTTGAGGGTGGTGCCCACTTCCCGGTCGATGAGCAGTACGGGCAGGTGAGCGGCACGGGCCTCGTCAATGGCTGCCCGCATCTCGGCACCGGGCTCGATGTCGAACTGCTCTGCCAGGCGCTGCTGATAGGCCCCCAGGGCCAGGCTGGCGGTCACCATGGGGACCTTGCCCTGGCGCAACACCTGGAACAGATTCATCCGCGACAGGGCGTCCGGATCCAGAATGGCATGATGGCGACTGGGACACAGCTCCACCGCCACCGCATCGAAATCCCCGCTCCGCAGCAACCGGCTCACGGTATCGGCGGACACCCGGGAGACATGGGCGGTACCCAATACCGTAATCCGGGTACCATCAAGGGTCAGGGTGAACCGGGGTTCATCCGCGGAAGAAGCGACTTGAAGATCCATGCAGGGTGTCCAGGGCGTGAAACGGAAGACGGCCCCGACGGGGCCGGGGTCGTCACCATAGCAGGGTGACCGGGGTTAGACCATCCTCGGCGAGTCAGGGCTCCAGACACGTCCCCACGGAACCGGCGGCACAGATCCTGCCGTCCACCCAGACCGCCCGTCCGAGGTTGGCGCCGGAGAGGTCCGCCCCGCTCAGGTCGGCACCCCGCAGATCGGCATAGCTCAGATCCGCTCCCGTCAGTCGTGCCCGGATCAGGCGGGCCTCCACCAGGATCGCCCCGGTGAGTCGGGCCTCGCTCAGATCCGAGTCCGTGAGGCGGGTCTGGCGCAGGTCGGCATAGCTCAGGTCCGCACCGACCAGGCGGACCTGCTCCAGACGCCCGGCAAGCAGGTCCGCATTGCTGAGCACGGCCCCACTCAGGTCGGCCCCGCGCAGGTCGATCCCCACCATGCGGCAATAACTCCAGTTCACCCCGGGCGCGGCGGGGGCCAGACAATCCGGTGGCGGCGGGGGCGGCGCGCGCCCCGACGAAGCCACCCACAGCCCGGCCAGCAGGAGCACTCCCAGCACCCCGCCCACGCCCCAGACCACCCAGGGCCTGGGAGGACGGTCACGGGCAGGTCGTTCCAGAAGCTCCGCCCTTTGCTGGCGGAAACTCAGGATCTCGGCCGGTTCGGGCCGACGGCGATCCTGACTTGCGCGGGCTTCCAGGGGCACCTCGTCCTCCCCTTCCGGCATCTGCGCGCGCCGCTCCCGCAGGCGTTCATCCTCCCGCAGACGGGCCTGCAGGAGCCGCAATCGGCCTTCCGGCGAGTGGGTATCCAGCAATTCCTCGGGCACCAGATGGGGGTGCTCGGCGATGCACTTCCAGTGCTCGCCGTCGGTGCTGATCTGATCCTCGATATCCAGGCGACCCAACAGCAGGTAACGGGATACCAGGCGACCGGGATGGGGACCGCTGACCCGGCCGTCGCGGCGCGTGAACCACAACTGGTGACCACTGTCCTTGGAGGCGTCCATGGGGGAGATATTGACGCCGGAGGCACCGGCAACGCAAGCCGCAAGGCGGCCCATGGGGCCGGGTCAGTTCCTGAAGATCACACCGATGCCGATGTTGAAGCAGGGACCGGCAGGGGCCGGCGCGACCAGTTCCCGGGGCCAGAGGTGGAATTCCTCCACCGCCACAAGGGGATAGAGGTAGGGCGATTCCCCGACCTTGCCCGATACCGTGCCCTCGATCCGGCCGGTCACGGTCAGGCGCCGGCCGGGCTCGAAGTCCACGGTCTCCAGATAGCCGGGAACATGGGCCAGGAACCGGCCCTGGGGCATGCGGGTGGTCGCGGGGCCCTGGCCGCGGTCGAGGGGATAGCCCAGCACCTCGAACTCGGTGACGTCCGCCAGATTGCGGGCATGGACGATGACTCCACCCCACAGCACCCGGGTACCGGCCGGCACCCCGGCATCCCGGACCGCCGCCACCGGTGTCAGGTCGGCATCCACCCCACCGGCATCGAAACGGGGGCCGGTGGCGCAACCGGCAAGGAACAGCAGGAACGACATCGGCAGCCACCACGGGAGCACTCCCCGGGGCGACGTTTTCCTGGCAAGGGCATCATGCATCATCAGTACCGCCATGGCCGGTAATAGGGGTGATGGAAGGGATACCAGGGATCATACAATGGAGAATGGAAGGGTGGCGGATAATGGTAATAGGGATCGCGAACCGGCACCGGCCGCGGGGCCCACAGGTGGGTGCCGATGGTCCGGACCAGGGGGAAGGCATACCGGTACTCACCGATGGGTCGATGCACCACCCCGTCCAGTCGACCGGTGACGGTGAACTCCCTGCCCTCGGCATGGACCACCGGGTCCAGAAAACCCTGGACATGGGCCAGAAAACGCCCCTCGCTCGCATCCACTTCCCGGGGGCGCCCCCGCCCGTCCAGGGGTCTGGCCACCACTTCCACCAGGGTGTGATCCGGACGGTTCTCCACCGCGGCGATCACGCCGCCCCAGCGCACCTCCCGTCCCTGCCAGCCCTCGGGGTCGGCCCGCACCACCGAAAGCACCGGGATCTCATCGGGGACATCGGCAATGGCCGCGGGAGGCCGGGACGCGCAGCCGCTCAGCAGGACACCGCAAAGCAGCAGGACAAACATCCAGATGCCGTATCTCATGGACCTCACCTCACGCACGGGCAATCTCCGCCACGGCCGGCATACCCGGTACAGGCCGACATGGCGTTAGAATCCGTGTTTCCTTCGACAGCCCAGCGGCAGAAACATTCCCCGTCATGCCCCACCCTCCCCAGCCCATTGATACCGTCCTGCCCCAGGTCATGCAGGCCCTTGCCGAGCAGGGTGCCGCCGTGCTGCAGGCCCCGCCGGGGGCCGGCAAGACCACCCGGGTGCCCCTGGCGGCCCTGCATGCCCCCTGGTGCACCGGCACCATCCTGATGCTGCAGCCACGACGGCTGGCCACCCGGGGCGCGGCCCGGTTCATGGCCGAATTGCACGGGGAGGCGGTGGGCGAAACCATCGGCTATCAGACCCGGCTGGAGCGCCACGTCGGTCCCCGCACCCGGGTGCAGGTGATCACCGAAGGCATTCTCACCCGCCGCCTGCAGCAGGACCCCGCCCTGGAGGGGGTGAGCCTGGTGATCTTCGATGAATTCCATGAACGCAACCTGGCTTCGGATCTGGGATTGGCCCTGTGCCTGCAGTCCCGGGGCCTGCTGCGGGAGGATCTGCGAATACTGGTGATGTCCGCCACCCTGGACGTGGCCCCGGTGGCCCGGCTCATGGGCGACGTACCGGTGATCCATAGTGAGGGACGCCGATTCCCGGTGGACATCCGTCACCTGGAACCGTCGCGACGGGGTCATGCCGATCTGGAAGCCCGGATGACCACGACCCTGCGGCAGGTGCTGACGGAGGAAACCGGCAGCGTGCTGGCCTTCCTGCCCGGACAGCGGGAGATCGAGCGGGTGGCCCAGGCCCTGGACGGCACCGACCTGCCCACGGACGTGAACATTCACCCCCTCTACGGCAACCTGCCCCCGGAAGCCCAGCAGGCGGCCATCGCCCCCTGCCCCGCCGGACGCCGCAAGGTGGTGCTCACCACCGACATCGCCGAAACCAGCCTGACCATCGACGGCGTGCGGGTGGTGGTGGACAGCGGCCTGGCCCGGCGGCCCCGGTTCGACCCCGCGTCCGGTCTGACCCGACTGGAGACGGTTCGCATCAGTCGCGCCTCGGCCGTCCAGCGCAGCGGGCGGGCGGGCCGCCTGGAACCGGGCGTGTGCCTGCGCCTGTGGACCACCAGTGACGAAGCCGCCATGCCGGAACACAGTCCGGCGGAGATCCTGGAAGCGGATCTGGCCCCCCTGGCCCTGGAACTGGCCCGCTGGGGCGCCGATGCCGGGGAACTGGCCTGGCTGGACCCGCCGCCGACGGCGGCACTGGCCCAGGGCCGTGATCTGCTGCAGAGACTGGGGGCGCTGGACGATGACGGACGCCTGACCGCCCACGGCGAGGCCATCGCCGCCCTGGGGACCCATCCCAGGCTCGCTCATCTGATGCTCGGTGGTCGCCGTCTGGGACTGGACACCCTGGCCTGCCGGTTGGCGGCCCTGCTGGAGGAACGGGACATTCTCGGCGGCCTGGACGGCCCCGCCGAGGCGGACGTGCACCTGCGACTGGAAGCCCTGGAGGGTCGCGGCGTGCCCGGTCACCGGGTCCACCGGGGTAGTCGGGAACGGGTGCTGCGACAGGCCCGGCGCTTTGCCGCCGCCCTGGCGCGCCGCCCCTCGCCCCCGTCCGAGGGGCTGGCCCCGCCCCGGGAACCCGCCGGACTGCTGCTGGCGCTGGCCTATCCGGACCGGATCGGACAACGTCGTCCCGGCGGCGAGGCCCGTTACCGGCTCTCGGGAGGGCGCGGGGCCGCCTTCAGTCGCCATGAATCCCTCTCCGGCCAGGAATGGATCGTGGTCCCCAACCTGGACGGTGCCGGACGGGAGGCACGGATCTTTCTGGCCGCGACGCTGGACCGGCAGGACCTGGAGGTCCATCTGGCCCGGCTCATGGAGCGACGGCAACAGGTGGTCTGGGACGGCCGGGCCGGGGCCGTCACTGCGCGGCAGGACATCCGCCTGGGGGCACTGACCCTGGAGACCCGACCGCTGTCATCACCGGACCCGGAGCGGATCCGCGCCGCCCTGCTGGAGGGCATCCGGGACACGGGACTGGCCTGTCTGCCCTGGAGCCGGGACACGCAAGGGCTGCGGGAACGGGTGAACTTTCTGCACCGAACCTTGGGACCCCCCTGGCCGGATCTGTCGGACGCGGTCCTGCTGCAAGGCCTGGAAGATTGGCTGGGGCCCTGGCTGGAGGGCATGAGCCGGCTGACCCACCTGGACCGCCTGGACCTGACGGCCATCCTGCGCGGCTGCCTGGACTGGCCGCTGCCCCAGGAACTGGACCGGCTGGCCCCCACCCACCTGTCTCTGCCGGGGGGACAGCGGGTCAGGCTGGATTACGGCCAGGGGGAGGTGCCGGTGCTGGCGGCCCGCCTGCAATGGCTGTTCGGCATGAGGGAAACCCCCTGCATCGCCGGCGGCCGGGTCCCGCTGCTGGTGCATGTCCTGTCGCCGGCCCAGCGACCGGTCCAGATCACCCGCGACCTAGCCGGTTTCTGGACACGGACCTATCCGGACGTGAAGAAGGATCTGAAGGGACGCTATCCCAAACACGCCTGGCCGGACGATCCCCTGGCAGAGATCCCGGGCCGGCGCTGAACAACGGGTCAGGACGGGTGCAGGACCAGGGCCTCCACCTCCACCACCTGCTGCTGGGCCCGTTCGATGAGGGAGCGCACCACGCCGGGTTCCAGACCGACCCGCTCCCAGACCCGGGGGTCGATCGGTGGGGCATCGCCGGGGTCCTGGGTATCCAACTCGGCCATGTGGGCCACGCTGTTGGCAATGTGGACCAGGGCCACCTCCACGGGATGATCCGTGGCATTCATGGGTTCGTGGTGATAGCGGATGCAGTCCTGAAGCTTTTGCGGCAGATTGAGGCGGGCCGCCAGCGCCCCACCCACCTGGGCGTGATCATGACCGAGGATCTTGCGCTCGGCTTCGTGGGGCGGCAGGGTACTCAAATGCTGCAGACCCAGCAGGAAGGCCTCATGGGCCTCGTCCGGCTCCCGATTGAAGATCAGCAACCGGCCGATGTCATGGAGCAGGCCGGCGATGAACATGGACTCGCCGTGACGCAGGTTCAGGTCTTCGGCCAGGATCCGGGCGATGAGGCCGCAATAGACACTGTGCCGCCAGAAGGCCTCCATGGACATGAGTTCGTTGGGGATGCGGTCAAAGGCCCGGCCCACGCTGGTGGCCAGCACCAGATCCCGGATCTGGGAGGTCCCGATCACCGCCACGGCGCGGGTGATGGTCTCCACCCGATGGGACAGACCGTAGAAGGGACTGTTGGCCAGTTGCAGCAGACGAATGGTCAGGGCCGGGTCCTGGCTGATCAGGCGGCCGATATCCGCCGCCGTGCTGTCCGGGTCATTGACCATGGCATTCAGGCGCACCGCCACCGCTGGCAACGAGACCAGTCCCGTGGCTTCTTCCACCAGTTGTTCGATGCTCAGTGACATGCTCACCCCCGCCGTGGTTGCCCACCTATCATACACCCGGGAACCCGGGCCGCCATGTCGGCATCGCTCATCCCAGCAGGGTCCCCAGCCAGAATGCCAGACCCAGCGCCGCAAGGCCCCCCACCGAAACGATCAACCAAAGCCGGCGGCGCCGGGCACGGCTGCGCTCCTCTTCCCACCGCGCCACCGATTCCGCACCCTTGCGATCGCTTCTAGAGGTCTCCCCCATGCCGGCGGAGGGCGTGGGGGCCGGTTGTTCGGCGCCCGCCGACGGCGAAGCCTCCGCCGGCGCCCGGGGAGCCGCTTCGGCGACCTGGGTCATGACCTGAGCCAGCCGCGCCTCCAGTTGCCGACAACGTTCCTCCAGCTGCTGCTCCCGCTCCCTGTGGGCGCCGCGCAACCGCCCCGCATCCGCCCGGGCCTCGTGCACTTCCTGATGGGCGGCGGCCAGCGCCTGTTCCAGCTCTTCCAGACGGCGGCTGACACTCAGTAGCTCGTCCTCCGCCTGCAGACGGGCCAGTTCCTCCGCCTTGATCCGGGCTTCCTGATTGCGTGCCTGACGATCGGGGCCATCCCCTCGCCCGCGGGCCTGAGCCAGTTCCGTGGCCGCCTGCTCCAGGTCCCGGTTCAGACCCTGGATACGCGCCTCCAGCTCGTTGTTGCGGGCCTGCTGCTGTTCCAGCGCCGCCGCCAATCGCTGCTCACCGGCACGGGCCGTGGTCAGGGCCTGTTCCTGCTGCTTCAGACGCACCTGCATTTCCCGTTCATCCGAGGTCTGCTGACGCAGCATCAGCTCGGTGCGCACCTGCTTGAGTTCCTTCTCCAGCTGGTCCCGCGCCTTGAGCGCCGCCGCGGCCTGACTCAGGGCCTGAGACAGCTGATCACGCAGGGACTGCAGTTCCCCCGCCGGGGCCGGCGCGACCGCCGGGGAGGGAGCCCCCAATAGTCGCTCCGTGAGCTTGAGCACTTCCTCGCCACGAAACGGCTTTTTCAGCATCTCGTCGGCGCCATGCTCGCGGACCCGTTGCGCGGTGCCCACGTCATCCTCGTTGCCGGTCACCACCACCACCGGCAGCTTCCGGATATGCGCATCCTCGCAGTCACGCACCCGCTTGAGCAGGCCGTAACCGTCCAGTCCCGGCATGGACAGATCGGTGAAGATAGCGGCGATGGCGGGTTCGCCCCGCAGCAGGCGCCAGGCCGCCTCCCCGTCCTCGGCCTCAAGGACTTGATAACGGGTATTGAGAATCTTGTTCAATGCCTGTCGCATGACCCTGGAATCATCCACGACCAGAATCGTGACTGCATGCGCTGATGAACCCATCGATCCTTTCTCCTGCCCGACATGAGCATTGCTGTTGTTTTAACGGTTGAGTGTAGCGCCTGACACCCCGGGTTGCCCTTCGACTGGTCAGTGCACGGCCTCCTTCCGTCGGTCGCTTGATCCCTTGCGGCACTCAAGCCATTATCGGTCAGGTCATTTTCGTGCTGAAGGAGAAACCGGCATGACGGAAACCGTCGTCATCACGGGTGCCAATCGGGGCATCGGACTGATGTTTGCACAGCAGTACGCCGAGGCGGGCGCCCGGGTGCTGGCCGCCTGTCGCCACCCGGAGCAGGCCCGGGAGCTGAGCCGACTGGCCGCCAAGACCCGGGGCCGGGTCAGCGTACACCCCCTGGATGTCACCAATCCGGCACAGATCCAGGCGCTGGCGGGCATCCTGACGGATACGCCGGTGGACATCCTGATCAACAATGCCGGCAGCTATGGTCCCGCGAGTGCCTTCGGCGACACGGACGTGGAAGGGTGGCTGGAGACCTTCCGGATCAATACCGTGGCACCGCTGAAGATCATGGAGGCCCTGGTGGAGCCGGTGGCCTCCGGCCGGCGACGCCTGATGGTGAACATCTCCAGCAAGATGGGCAGCATGGCGGACAACGGTTCCGGCGGTTCCTACATCTACCGTTCCACCAAGGCGGCCCTGAATGCCATCACCGTCAGTGCGGCACGCGACCTCGGGGCGCGGGGCATCACGGTGGTGGCCCTGCACCCCGGCTGGGTGCGGACGGACATGGGCGGCCCCGATGCGGAGATCACCACGGAGCAGAGCGTGACCGCCATGCGTCAGACCATCAGCCATCTCACCCTGGTGGACAGCGGCCGGTTCATCGACATCGACGGCAGCGACATCCCCTGGTGACCCGGTGCTGAGTCTACTGCGCAACGTGCTGTTCCTGGCGGCCCTGAGCCTGGTGCTGCTGGTGGCCCTGTTCCTGGGCGCCCGCAGTTGCGGACTGACGCCGGAACAGGCCGAGGAGGCCCGCCTGTTGGTGGAGATGAACATCGAGGACGGCGAGGCCTATCGCAGCCGCAACGGCCGGCGGGACGGCGTGGTGACCCTGTCCAGCGGTCTGCAGGTGGAGATGCTGGCCCAAGGTGACGGACCCGTGCCGACCCTGGAAGACCGGGTGGTGGTGCATTACCGGGGCCTGCACCTAGACGGACGGGTGTTCGACAGTTCCTGGCGCCGGGCGGTGCCGTCGGTGGTGGCGGTACGGGATACGATCCCGGGCTGGCGGGAGGCCCTGGTGCACATGCCGGCGGGCAGCCGGGCCCGGCTGGTGGTGCCCCACTGGCTGGCCTACGGCGAGGGACGGGCCGGCGCCGTCATCGGGCCGGGGGAAACCCTGATCTTCGAACTGGAACTGCTGGAGGTGCTGGTTCCCGGCGAACCGGAAGACCCGCCCCCGGCGGACCCCATGCAGCAGACGGTACCGGGCATCGGCTGAATCGCGGCCGGCCACCCGGGCTTTTTACGAGGTGCCACGTCCATGCAAGGCAGCAACGTCATCAGGGCCGAGGGCGCGGGTTCCCCGGCGGTGGGACTCATGGCCGGGATCACCTGGCTGGGGATCTGCGTATTCCTGTTCCTGGACATCTCGCCATCCGCCGATGGCGACTGGATCGAGTGGGCGGTGATCGCCGTGTTCGGTCTGGCCGGACTGACCCTGGTGGCCCAGGGCATTCGCCAGTGGCTGGAGAACCGGCGCTGGGGACAGGTGGTGTTCCGCATGGACCCCTTCCCGGCCCGGCTGGGAGAGAGACTGTCGGGGATGATCCAGTTGCCCCACGGCCTGGAGGGTGGGCGGGAAGTGATCCTGTCCCTGTCCTGCATCGAGACCCAGGAACGGGAGCAGGACCGCTGGCGCAAGGTACTCTGGAACGAGACCCAACCCGCCGCCCGTACCGCCGGAGTGGGTCGCAGCAGCCGGCTGGGCGTGGATTTCCCGTTACCCACGGACCAGCCCCCCAGCAGTAGCTCCCGGTTGCCGGAATCGGTGCGGGTGCGCTGGGAGCTGGGTCTGGAGGTGAAGGGGCGCACCGGCCGGCTGCGACGACGGTTCGTGGTGCCGGTGGAGGCGCGTTAGCCCCTCCTCCTCCGGCTATCGCTTCCAGCGCACCTCGTACAGGTCCAGCCGCCGATCCACCAGGTTGCGCACGGCCCCGTGGGTGCGCAGTTCCTTGAGATTGTCCAGATCCAGGTCGGCGATCAGGGTCATCTCGGTGTTGGGGGTGGCCTCGGCGGCCACCGCGTCATGGGGGAAGGCGAAGTCCGAGGGCGTGAACACCGCCGCCTGGGAATACTGCATGTCCATGTTCTCCACCTTCGGCAGGTTGCCCACGCTGCCGGAGATGACCACATAGCACTCGTTCTCGATGGCCCGGGCCTGGGCACAGCGACGCACCCGCAGGTAGGCGTTCTTGGTGTCGGTCCAGAACGGCACGAACAGGATCTGCAGACCCTGGTCCGCCAGCAGGCGGGGCAACTCGGGGAACTCCACGTCGTAGCAGATCAGGATGCCGATCTTGCCGAAGTCGGTCTCGAAGATGCGAACCTCGTCCCCCCCCTTCAGGCCCCAGTAGGATCGCTCGTCCGGGGTGATGTGCAGCTTGTACTGCTTGTCCCAGCTACCGTCCCGGCGGCACAGGTAGGAGACGTTGCGCAGTTCCCGACCATCGTACTCGGGCATGCTGCCGGCGATGATGTTGATGTTGTAGGCCAGGGCCAGGTTGACCATCTCCTGGCGCAGGGTGTCGGTGTAGTCGGCCAGATGACGCACCGCCTCGGCGGTGTTGTCCTGGTTGAACTGGCCCATCAGCGGACCATTGAAGAATTCCGGAAACAGCACCACGTCGGCCTGATAGCCGGACACCGCGTCGACGAAATATTCCACCTGCTGCAGCAGTTCGTCGAGGGATTTCAGCGGCCGCATCTGCCACTGCACCGCCCCCACCCGCACCACCTGCTTGGTGGCGCCGATGAGGGTTTCCTTCTCCTCGTAGTAGATGTTGATCCACTCCAGCAGGGTGGCGTAGGCGTGGGATTCCTTGTCGTCGGGCAGGTAGTCGTTGATGATCCTGCGCACATGGAAGTCGTTGGACAGCTGGAAGGTGAGCACCGGGTCGGTGACCTCATGGGACTTCACCAGTTCCACATACTGCTGGGGGCTCATCTCCTCCCGGTAACGGGCATAGCCGGGGATGCGGCCGCCGGCGACGATAGCCCGCAGGTTGAGCTTTTCGCACAGTTCCTTGCGGGCGTCGTAGAGACGGCGCCCCAGGCGCATGCCCCGGTATTCCGGGTCCACGAACACGTCCACGCCGTAGAGGGTGTCGCCGTCCGGGTCATGGGTGGTGAGAAAGCCCTTGCCGGTGATCTCCCAGTATTTGTGACGGTCGCCCCAGCGCCGGTAGTCCACGATCAGGCTGATGGCCGCCGCCACCACCCGGCCATTGTCCTCGATGCAGATCTGGCCTTCGGGAAAGCGCTGGATCTGGGATTCGAACTGCTCCCGACTCCAGGCGCCGTCCAGATTGGGATAGACGGCCTCCATGATGTGATGGATGTCGTCGTAATCGGCCAGACGGGTGTTGCGCAAAAGCAGGCGATGCGAGTCGTATTCCGTGTCGCGGGACTCAGGCATGGGAACTCCGATGGATGTGGCGGTGTGGATACGGTTCAGTCCGGATCATAGCCCAGGTTGGGGGCCAGCCAGCGCTCGGCGACCTCCAGAAGCATGCCCTTGCGCCGGGCGTAATCCTCCACCTGATCCCGGTTGAGCTTGCCCACGGCAAAATAGCGGGACTCCGGATGGGAAAAATAGAATCCGGACACGGACGAGGCGGGAGACATGGCATAGCTGTCGGTGAGGGTCATGCCGGCATGGGTCACCGGGTCGATGAGTTCCCACAACAGGCCCTTCTCCGTGTGCTCCGGGCAGGCGGGATAGCCGGGGGCCGGTCGGATGCCCTGATACTTTTCCTTGATCAGGTCCTCGTTGGACAGGGCCTCGCCGGCGGCATAGCCCCAGAACTCACGCCGCACCCGTTCGTGCAGGTGTTCGGCAAAGGCCTCCGCCAGACGGTCCGCCAGGGCCTTGATCATGATGGCGGAGTAATCGTCATGGGCGGCCTCGAAGCGGGCGACGTGTTCGTCGATACCGCCGCCGGCGGTGACCGCAAAGGCCCCCAGATAGTCCCGCGGACCGCTCCCCTGGGGGGCGATGAAATCGCTCAGGCACATGTTCGGGGCCTGACGGGGCTTGCGGGTCTGCTGGCGCAGGTGGTGCAGACGCATCAGCGGCTCATGGCCCGCCGCGTCCCGGTAGAGCTGGATGTCGTCGGCATCCACCCTGGCGGCGGGGAAGAAGCCCACCACCGCCCGGGCCCGGAGCCAGCCCTCGTCGATGATCCGGCGCAGCATGGGCCGGGCATCGGCAAACAGCCGGGTGGCTTCCTCGCCCACGATCTCGTCTTGCAGGATGCGGGGATAGGCGGCATGCAGATCCCAGGCACGGAAGAACGGGGTCCAGTCGATGTAGTCCACCAATCGGTCCAGGGGATAGTCGTCAAATCGCAGCAGGATGCTGTCGGGACCATGAAGACGCAGGATCTCCGGGGCCGGCCCGCCCACGGACGGGGCCTGATCCGCATCCAGGACGGCGGGGCGCGGCGGGGTGTAACCGGACCAGTCCACCGGCGTCCGGTTGGTCCTGGCCTCCTCCAGGGTAAGCCAGTCCTGGGTCTTGCGGCGGGCGGCATGCTGTTCGCGCACATCCGCGTATTCGGCACGGATCTTCTCCCCATAAGGGCCGCGCAGCTCCGGGCTGACCAGACTCTGGGCCACGCCCACCGCCCGGGAGGCATCCTTCACCCAGACGGTGACCCCTTCATAGGCAGGGGCGATCTTCACCGCGGTATGGGCACGAGACGTGGTGGCACCACCGATCATTAGCGGCGTGCCGAAGCCTTCCCGCTGCAGCTCCGCCGCCAGATGGGCCATCTCCTCCAGGGACGGGGTGATCAGGCCGGACAGGCCGATCACGTCCACCTTGTGTTCCCGGGCCGCCTCCAGGATCTTTTGCGCGGGCACCATGACCCCCAGGTCGATGACCTCGAAATTGTTGCACTGGAGCACCACGCCGACGATGTTCTTGCCGATGTCGTGGACATCCCCCTTCACCGTGGCCATGAGGATGCGACCGTTGTTCTTCGAGTCGTCGCTCTTTTCCGCCTCGATGTAGGGGATCAGGTGGGCCACGGCCTTCTTCATCACCCGGGCGGACTTGACCACCTGGGGCAGGAACATCTTGCCGGCGCCGAACAAATCCCCCACCACGTTCATGCCGTCCATGAGGGGGCCTTCGATCACCTGAATGGGCCGGTCGAAGGTCAGGCGCGCCTCTTCCGTGTCTTCCACCACGTAGGCATCGATCCCCTTGACCAGGGCATGCTCCAGACGCTTGGCCACGGGCAGCGACCGCCAGGCCAGGTCTTCCTTGCGGGTCTCGCCACCGGTGTCGCGGAAACGGTCGGCGATCTCCAGCAAGCGCTCGGTGGCATCGGGACGGCGGTTGAGGACCACGTCCTCCACCCGCTCCCGCAGTTCCGGCTCGATCTCGTCATAGACCGCCAGCTGACCGGCATTGACGATGCCCATGTCCATGCCCGCGCGGATGGCGTGGTAGAGGAACACGGCGTGAATCGCCTCCCGCACCGGGTTGTTGCCGCGGAAGGAGAAGGAGACGTTGGAAACGCCCCCGGACACCAGGGCATGGGGCAGGGTTTGCTTGATGCGGCGGGTGGCCTCGATGAAGTCCACGCCGTAGTTGTCATGCTCCTCGATGCCGGTGGCGATGGCGAAGATGTTGGGGTCGAAGATGATGTCCTCGGCCGGGAACCCCACCACTTCGGTGAGAATCCGGTAGGCCCGCCGGCAGATCTCCACCTTGCGGTCCTCGGTATCCGCCTGGCCGGTCTCGTCGAAGGCCATGACCACCACCGCCGCGCCGTAGCGTCGCAGCAGGCGGGCCTGATGGATGAAGCTCTCTTCCCCTTCCTTGAGGGAGATGGAGTTGACGATGCCCTTGCCCTGGATGCACTTGAGTCCGGTCTCGATCACTTCCCATTTGGAGGAATCGATCATCACCGGCACCCGGGAGATGTCCGGCTCGGCGGCGGCCAGGCAGAGGAACCGCCGCATGGCCTCCACCGCGTCCAGCATGCCCTCGTCCATGTTCACGTCGATGACCTGGGCACCGCTTTCCACCTGCTCGGCGGCCACTTCCAGGGCAGTCTCGTAGTCACCGTCCTTGATCAGGCGCTTGAAGCGGGCACTGCCGGTGACGTTGGTGCGCTCCCCCACGTTCACGAACAGGGTGTCGGCGGTGATGTTGAAAGGCTCCAGGCCCGACAGGCGGCAGGCGGGGGTGATCTTCGGCACCGGACGGGGAGGATGTTTCTCCACCGCCTCGCGAATGGCCCGGATGTGGTCCGGGGTGGTGCCGCAGCAGCCACCGACGATGTTCAGCAGGCCGCTGCCGGCCCACTCACTGATCTCCCGGGCCATCTGCGCCGGGGTTTCGTCATAGCCGCCGAACTCGTTGGGCAGACCCGCGTTGGGGTGGGCGGAAACGTGGGTGTCGGCGATGCGGGAGAGTTCTTCCACATAAGGCCGCAGTTCCTTCGGTCCCAGGGCGCAGTTGAGACCGATGGAGAAGGGCCTTGCGTGGCGCAGGCTGTTCCAGAAGGCCTCGGTGGTCTGACCGGTGAGGGTGCGGCCGGAGGCATCGGTGATGGTGCCGGAGATCATCACCGGCCAGCGTTCGCCCCGATCCTCGAACAGGCCTTCCACGGCAAACACGGCGGCCTTGGCGTTGAGGGTGTCGAAGACGGTTTCGATCATCAGGATGTCCACCCCGCCGTCCAGCAGGGCCTCGGCGGCCTCCCGGTAGGCGGCCACCAGTTCGTCGAACCAGACGTTGCGAAAACCCGGGTCGTTGACATCCGGGGAAATGCTGGCGGTGCGGTTGGTGGGACCGAGGATGCCGGCCACATAGCGGGGACGGTCCGGGGTCTTGCGGGTGTATTCGTCGGCCACTTCCCGAGCCAGGCGGGCGGCCTCCCGGTTGATCTCCGGCACCAGGTCTTCCATGCCGTAGTCGGCCATGGCGATGCGGGTGGCGTTGAAGGTGTTGGTTTCGAGAATGTCGGCGCCGGCCTCCAGGTAGGCGGCGTGGACCTCGCGGATGATGCCCGGCTGGGTCAGCACCAGCAGGTCGTTGTTGCCCTTGATGTCCGACGGCCAGTCAGCGAAACGCGCTCCCCGGTAATCGGCTTCCTGCAATCCATAACCCTGGATCATGGTGCCCATGCCACCATCCAGAATCATGATGCGGCGCTGGATCTCCTGGTGCAGCTGAGTGAGTCTGTCGGAATTCATGAACATCTATCCGGTTGCGTCAAAGTTTTCCAGCATAACATGCTTGCCGGAACCATTCGTAGGCGCCCGCAACTGATCCAGGTCAGAGATTTACGGCTGACTCTGAACTAGCCTCGAAGCATGGTTGAAGGATGTTTACCGGGTCTCCTGGTCCTTGACCATCCGCCCGTTTGATTGGCGGGTTTCCATCCTCACACGGTTTCGGGCCGCCCCTGGCGGCCCTTTTTTTACCTTCTCACTGGCCAAAGGATCCGGACTCACACCGTGTCCCGACATGAATCCCTGATCTTCTACGCCACGGCGCCGGATACCTGTCCTTATCTGGAAAACAGGAAGATGGTGAGCCTGTTTGCCGATCCGGGCGGACCGATGAGCGTGGCCGTCTACGGGGAACTGCTTCAGCACGGATTTCGTCGCAGTGGCAGTCATGTGTATCGGCATCAGTGCCCACAGTGTCGGGCCTGTGTGCCCTACCGGATACCGGTGGCGAAATTCACGCCGGATCGCGGTCAGCGCCGGGTGCTCAAGCGTAATGCCGGGCTGTCGGTCACGATCCGGGAAGTGGGTTTTGATCCGGCCCATTACCGCCTGTACACGGCCTACGTGAACCACCGCCACCGGGGCGGCGGCATGGACAACCCCACGCCGGAAAGCTACCTGGGATTCGTGACCAGTCGCTGGTGCCGCACCTGGCTGGTGGAGTTCAGGGAAGAGGATTCGCTGCTGGGTGTTGCGGTGGTCGACCGGCTGCCGGATGCCCTGTCGGCGGTATACACCTTCTTTGACCCGGCGGCCCAGGCACACAGCCTGGGTACCCTGGCGATCCTGTGGCAGATCCGGCAGGCGCGGGAGGAAGGCCTGACCCATGTCTATCTGGGCTACTGGAATGCCCAAAGCCCCAAGATGGCCTACAAGAACCGCTTCCAGCCGGGGGAAGGACTGATCAACGGCATCTGGACACCCGTCACCACCTGAAGGCGCCCCGAACCACGCATCCCGGCAAACATCGGTTGTCGGCCCGGCTTTCTTACGGGTTGAGCAGCGTCAGGGCCTCGGCATGCAGCTCCGGGGTGGCCGCCGCCAGCACGCTGGTGGTTTCCAGAGTCAGGGGGCCGCCCTGAAGATCGGTGAAGATTCCACCCGCTTCACGCACAATCACCGCCAGTGCCGCAATATCCAGGATGTTGACGTCCGATTCCACCACCAGATCGATGCGCCCGGAGGCCAGCAGGTGGTAGTGGTAGAAATCCCCGTAACCCCGGGTCCGGTTGACCCGCTGGACGATGCGCGCCAGGCCCTGCCAGCCGGGACCACCGGCCAGGGTCTTGACATTGCCGATGGACAGGGTGGCCGCCTCCAGGGTGCGAATATCGCTCACCCGGATGGCCTCCCCGGCCAGGAAGGCGCCGCCGCCCGTTTCCGCATAGGCCATCTCCTCGAACTCGGGGGCATTGGAGACGCCGGCCACCAGTTCGCCGTCACGGCGCAGGGCGATCTGGGTGGAGAAGAAGGGATAGCGACGCACGAAGCTCTTGGTGCCGTCGATGGGGTCGATGAGCCACAGACAATCCGAATCCATGCGCTCCTGCCCGGTTTCCTCGCCATAGATGCCATGATCGGGAAAGGCGGCGGTGATGATGGACTTAATGGCCTTTTCCGATTCCAGATCGGCCACCGTCACCGGCGTCTGGTCCGGCTTGATTTCCACCGCCACATCCTGGCGATAGTAGCGCTGGATCACGTCCTGGGCACTCAGGGCGGCGTCGATGGCGGTCTTCAGGAATGGGGTCATGGCAGCTCCCGGCAGCGATGGAAAGGGCGCAAGGTTAGCATGAGCCGCGGGGGCTGCGATCAAGCGGAGTCGGCCAGATGCCGGCGATTGACGAATTCCAGCATCATGCCCCGGTCATCCCGCCGCAGGCGCGTCACACCCGCGTAGGGAATCTTGATGCGGTACATGGCCTCGGTGGGCACCTCCAACGCGGCACAGACGGCCGCCCGGATCACCCCCGCGTGGGTCACCACCAGCAGGTGCTCCCCCTCATGCCGGCGGATCAGGTCATCCAGCGCCCCATCGACCCGTCGGCGAAAGTCTTCCAGTGGCTCGGCGCCCCGGGGGCGGGCCCGCATGGGATCACGGAAGAAGGCGAGGAACGCCTCCGGGCTGTTTTGCCGAAGCTCCGTCGGGGTACGCCCCTCCCAGCTGCCGAACCCCACTTCCCGCAGATCCGGTACCTGGGTGAGTGGCAGATTCAGGGCACGGGACAGCGGCGCCGCGAAATCCAGGCAGCGACGCATGGGGGAACTGATGATCCGGCTCCAGGGACCCGAGGTCGGGGCGCGACCGCCCACGGCCCGCCACATCTGCTCCAGGCCCTGCTCGCTCAGGGGGTCATCCACGCCGCTGCCCCGGTAGCGTTCGCCGCCGGCCGGTTCACCATGGCGCAGAAGGTCGATACATGTCATGGGGGAAAATCCTGCTCAAGCCCTGCCGGGCCATGGGGCACCGGCAGGGCCATCGAAACGACGAGGCGCTAGCCGCTCACCCCGACGATGGTGAGCAGCGCCAGAATGGCCACGAAGGCGATCACGCTGCGAAATACCAGACTGGAAGCACGCTCCACCGCGGAACGGGCCTCCAGGGGCGCCTTGAGTTCTTCCTCGGTGAGCTGGATGGCCTCGCAACCGGCATCCCGCAACAGGGCCTCGTTCTCGGCCGCCATGTTGCCCCAGCTGCCCAGAATGCCGGCACGCAGCACGGGGAAGGCCCGGTCGAAGCTGCCGGTCAGGGCGTAGAACAGGGCCACCAGACGGGCGGGAATCCAGTCCAGCAATCCCTGCAGCTGGGTGGCGGTCTGCTGGAAGCCGTCCGGCTCCGCCCCCCGGGGTGCGCGCATCAGGTTGGCCAGACGATACAGCAGGGCACCCACGGGCCCCAGCACCACAAACCAGAACAGCACGGCAAAGAGACTGCCGTTGCTGCCGGTGAGCATTGTCTGCAGGACGGCCCGGGCGCGCTCGGCGGCATCATCCGGGACCTGATCTCCCAGCAGGTTGCGGGCATGCTTCATCTCCCGCTCCTCGTCCTTCATGGCACCGGCCTCCAGGAAGGCGTCCACTTCCTTGCCCAGGTTGCGGGGCCCGATGCTCAGCAGCAGCACGGCCAGGGCGATGAGCACGCCCACCAGGCCACCCAGGATCCCGCCGACAAGTTGCATGAGAATGACCAGCACCACCAGCGGGATGGCCACGGTGATGACCAGTGTCGGCGTGGCGCCAAGACCGAACCCTTCGCAACGTCCTCGTACCAGGCTGGTATATCGATCCAGCCAGGAGAAGTGTCTCAGGTTTTCGACGGCATTCGTGAAGCGTTCCACAAATAGTGTGACAAGTATGATGAACAGTGACATGACGGGCTTCCCGGGTTTGAAAAGGTGACTAAAGTTTCGTTGCTCAAAATCCTGCTTGCAAGTTTCGGCGCTACCGGATTCACTACGAAATCACATGATTTTCTCCAAGCAAAAAACTTGGATTTACTTTTAAAAAGTCCTGAATGCGCCCATCTGTTGTCGCACCCGGCAAATGCCCTCACTCCCGCGAAAACGGGAGTCCAGAACATCCAGTCCGCGATGGATTCCCGCTTGCGCGGGAATGACGCATTCAGAACTTCCCATGTCCGGAGATCAGGCATCCGACAATACTTGCAACCTGGACCATTCAAAACAAGGTCCTGGATCAGTCTTTCGGCCCGGAGCGATATCGGAATGCCCCACCACCGGGGCATCGGCCAGGCCGGTATAGGTCTTTTTCAGGACGGTGATGAGTCGGGCCAGCCGCTCATACTGGGCACCGGTAAAGGGATGAACATCACTGCCTTCCAGTTCGATGCCGATGGAAAAGTCATTGCAGCGTTCCCGCCCCTGAAAGCAGGACACCCCCGCATGCCAGGCCCGCTGGAGAAAAGGGACATACTGCACCATTTCACCATCGCGCCGGATCAGGACATGGGCGGAGACCCTGAGCCCCTGGATCTGGGCGAAGAAGGGATGCCCCTCCGGCGGCAGGGCATTGGTGAACAGCCGGTCGATCCAGGGTCCTCCGAACTCCCCCGGCGGCAGGCTGATGGCGTGGATGACGATGAGTTCCGGCGTCATCCCCGGCGGACGCGCATCCTGATTGGGGGAAGGCACCCGTGTTGCGATGTCCAACCAGCCGGTGGTGTCGATGTCCATAAAAGCCCTGAAAGCCTTGAAGTCCTGATAATTTGATAAAATGCCGCCCCGCCCCACACCCCCGT
Source organism: Ectothiorhodospira shaposhnikovii (assembly GCF_022227765.1). Lineage (GTDB taxonomy): Bacteria > Pseudomonadota > Gammaproteobacteria > Ectothiorhodospirales > Ectothiorhodospiraceae > Ectothiorhodospira. The sequence goes on from NZ_JAJMLZ010000002.1 coordinate 152,742, forward strand.
CGCCATGGACACCCTCAACCCGCAACAACGCGCCGCCATCGAGTACGTGGATGGCCCCTTGCTGGTGCTGGCCGGCGCCGGCAGCGGCAAGACCCGGGTGATCACGGAAAAGATCGCCCACCTGATCCGTCATCGGGGGCTTTCCCCCAAGCGGATCGCCGCCATCACCTTCACCAACAAAGCCGCCCGGGAGATGAAGGCCCGGGCCGGCAAGCTGCTGTCCCGGGAGGAAAGCCAGGGCCTGACGGTCTCCACCTTCCATACCCTGGGCCTGGACTTCATTCGCAAGGAGATCAAGACCCTGGGCTACAAGGCGGGATTTTCCATCTTTGACGCCGCCGACGCCCTGTCCCTGCTCAAGCAACTCACCCACCGGGACGACGATGGGGTGGAGGCCGAATCCGCCCGCCATCGCATCAGCCGCTGGAAGAACGACCTGCTCACCCCGGAACAGGCCCTGTCCCGCGCCGAGGATGACCTGGAAGCCGCTCAGGCCCGCCTGTATGCCGCCTACCAGCGGGCGCTCAAGGCCTACAACGCCGTGGACTTCGATGATCTGATCGTGCTGCCCGTGCGCCTGCTGGAAGAGAATCCGGAAGTGCGCGAGCGGTGGCGTCATCGCCTGCGCCACCTGCTGGTGGACGAGTATCAGGATACCAATACCTGCCAGTACCGTCTGGTCCGCCTGCTGGTGGACGTGGACGCGGGACTCACCGCGGTGGGGGACGACGACCAGTCCATCTACTCCTGGCGCGGTGCCCGGCCCGAGAATCTGGTGGCCCTGCAACAGGACTACCCTCACCTGAAGATCATCAAGCTGGAGCAGAACTACCGCTCCACCAACCGCATCCTGCAGACCGCCAACCACCTGATCGCCAATAATCCCCATGTGTTTGAAAAGCGCCTGTGGAGCGGCCTGGGCCAGGGCGATCCCATCCGGGTGCTGCCCTGCAAGGACGCGGACCACGAGGCAACCCGGGTGGTGTCCGAGATCATGAAGCATCGCTTCAAGCACCGCCTGGAATTCAAGGACTACGCCATCCTCTATCGGGGCAACCACCAGGCCCGGGTATTTGAAAAACTGCTGCGGGAAAACAACATTCCCTACAAGGTCAGCGGCGGCCAGTCCTTCTTCGAGAAGGCGGAAGTCAAGGACATCCTGGCCTACCTGCGTCTGCTGGCCAACCCCGATGACGACAGCGCCTTTCTGCGCATCGTCAATGTGCCGCGACGGGAGATCGGTGCCGCCACGCTGGAAAAACTGGGAGAGTATGCCGGTCGCCGCCATGTCAGCCTGTTCACCGCCTGTTTCGAGTTCGGCCTGACGGAGACCCTGTCCGCCCGGGCGGCGGAGCGGCTGCAGGCCTTTGCCCAGTGGCTGCAGGACAAGTCCCGGGCCGCGACCACCGGCGACCCCGCCGCCGTCGCCAAAAGCCTGGTGGAGGAGATGAACTACGAAACCTGGCTGCTGGACCAGAGCGCCAACCCCAAGGCGGCCTCGAAACGCATGGAAAACGTGCAGGAAGTGCTGGACTGGATGGGACGCCTGGCCAAGGAAGGGACCGGCGACGGCAAGAACATCGGGGAAATCGTCGCCCACATGACCCTGATGGACATCCTGGACCGGGCCGGCGGCGAGACCGAGGCCGACGGGGTGCATCTGATGACCCTGCACGCCGCCAAGGGGCTGGAGTTTCCCTGCGTCTTTCTGGTGGGCATGGAGGAGGAACTGCTGCCCCATCGGGTCAGCCTGGAGGAAGACACCCTGGAGGAGGAACGTCGCCTGGCCTACGTGGGCATCACCCGGGCCAGGAAGGCCCTGACCCTGACCTATGCCTGCCGACGCACCCGTTTCGGCGAGACGGTGGAGTGCGAACCCAGCCGCTTCCTGGCGGAACTGCCCGAGGAACACCTGGAATGGCCCGACGCCCGCCCCCCGGATCCGGAAGAAGTCCGGTTGACGGGGAAGGCCCACCTGAACAACCTCAAGTCCCTGCTGGGGTGAAGGTATCGGAAGTGTTCAACGGCTGAGTTTGAGACCCACCCGGGCGATCCTGTCCGCCGCCATCTCCCGCACCACCAGCTCCACCTCGCCGCACTGCAGCCGGTCCCCCACCACCGGCTGGGTGTTCAGGCGATCCAGGATGAATTCCTCCAGGGTCATGCCCTTGGCGGATTCAGGCAGCTTGAGGCCGTAGATCAGGGACAGATCCTCCACCTTGGCGTAGCCGTTGAGCACGAACTCGCCGAAGAACTTGCGTTCGGACAGGCGTTCCGGCGCCGAACTGGCCACGAACAGGCGATCCAGCACCTTCAGGTCATCGGGGGGGGCCAGCAGGTAGAGGTAATCCCCCGCCCGCAGGTCCAGCATGTCCAGGGTTTCCAGGATGACCTTGTCGCGGACATGGGCCACCACCCGCACGCTGCGCGGCAGGGTGAAGCTGGTCCATTTTTCCCGGACCACCGGGGTATTCTCCGCCAGCCGGTAAGCCACCAGTTCCAGCTCCTGTTGACCGGGGATATCCAACTCCACCCGCTGCACCATATGGGTGGTGGGCGGCACTTCCAGCCGCAGCCAGCGGGCCACCGGCGTGATGGTCCAGCCCTGGACCATCAACGAAATGATGACCACGAAGAAGACGATGTTGAACAGCATCCCCGCCGCCTCGATCCCCGCCAGCATCGGGAACAGGGCCAGGATGATGGGCACGGCCCCCCGCAGGCCCACCCAGCCGACGAAGACCTGCTCCCGCCAGGGAAAGTTGAAGGGCAGCAGACACAGCCACACCGCCAGGGGCCGGGCCACCAGGATCAGCACGGCGGCGATCAGCAGGGCATCCACGGCCACGGGCATCAGCTCCGAGGGTGTCACCAATAGCCCCAGCATCAGGAACATGCCGATCTGGGCCAGGCTGGCGATCCCGTCGTGGAAACGGTTCACGTACTGGGCGGCCTGCATGGGGCGGTTCCCCACCACCAGGCCCGCCAGATAGATGGCCAAAAACCCGCTGCCCTGCAGCACCGAGGCCAGGCCGAAGATGGACAGTCCTCCGGCCAGGGCCACCAGGGGATAGAAACCCTGGGAGATCTCCAGCCGGTTGATGAGCCAGACCAGTCCCAGGCCGCCGAGGATGCCCACCAGGGCGCCCAGCCCCATCTGGCGAATGAATTCCCACAACACGGTGAGCCCCATGTTGCCGTGGCCGCCCACCAGCAGTTCGATGAGCACGATGGTGAGAAAGATGGCCATGGGGTCGTTGGAGCCGGACTCGATCTCCAGGGTGGAGCCCACGCGCTGCTTCAGCTCAAGCCCCCGGGAATGGAGCAGGGAAAAGACGGCGGCGGCATCGGTGGAACCGACGATGGCCCCCAGCAGGAAGCCCAGCATCCAGTTGATCTCCAGCCACCAGGCGGCGAAGGCGCCGGTGATGCCGGCGGTGATGATCACGCCGATGGTGGCCAACCCCAGGGCCGGGCGCAGCCCCACCCGGAAGCTGTCGATGGGCGTGCGCATGCCGCCGTCGAAGAGAATGATGGCCAGGGCCAGGCTGCCGAACAGGTGGGCCATCTGGATATCTTCGAACTCGATCCCGCCCGGACCCTGCTCCCCCAGGAGCATCCCGATGAACAGGAACACCAGCAGCAGGGGGACTCCCAGGCGTCGCGTGATGACGCTGGAGAGGACGCTGCCCAACAGGATGAGGCTGCCGAAGAAGATGATTTGGTTAGTGAGGTCCATGCATAAACTTTATCAGCCTTATTAAAAAATGGCATGAGTTTAAAAATGTTCTGAACAGAGCCCCATCCCGCGCAAAAAAAAAGGGCCGGATATCCGGCCCCAAGCGTGCGAGAAGAGGAGAAATGCGACACACGCCTTAAATAATAATCTTTCTCATTATCATGTCAACCGATTTTTGGAAATTTATTCCGCCGGGGCAAAGCGCTTGAGTCGCAGCGCATTGGTCAGCACCGAGACCGACGACAGGGACATGGCCGCCGCCGCAAAGACCGGCGACAGCAACAGCCCAAAGAACGGGTAGAGCACGCCGGCCGCCACCGGCAACAGGGTGGCGTTGTAGGCAAAGGCCCAGAACAGGTTCTGCTTGATATTGCGGATGGTGGCCCGGGATAAGGCGATGGCATGGGCCACCTGGCGCAGATCGTCGGACATCAGCACCACCCCGGCCGATTCCATGGCCACGTCCGTACCGGAACCGATGGCCAGCCCCACGTCCGCCGCCGCCAGGGCCGGCGCATCATTGATGCCGTCGCCGACGAAGGCCACCTTGTCCCCGGAGGCCCGCAGACGCTGCACCGCGTCCACCTTGCCCTCCGGCAGCACCTGGGCCACCACCTCGTCAATGCCCAGCTGCCGGGCCACCGCCCGGGCCGTGCGCTCATCGTCGCCGGTGATCATCACCACCTTGAGTCCCAGGGACTTGAGACGGGCCACGGCCGCGGCCGACGACGGCTTGGGCGGGTCGGAGATCCCCAGCAGGGCCGCCGGTCGGTGATCCACCGCCACCAGCACCGGGGTACTCCCCTGCCCCGCCAGCCTTGCCACGGCTTCCTGGGCGTTTCCCAGGTCAACGCCCGCTTCGGCCAGGAAACGGGGCGAACCGATGATCAACGCATGACCGTCCACCCGGCCCTGAAGTCCGCGTCCGGTCAGGGACTCGAATCGCTCCACCTCAGGCAGGGTCAGCCCCCGCTCCCGGGCACCACGCACCACCGCCTGGGCCAGGGGGTGTTCCGAGCGGGACTCCAGGGCCGCCGCCAGGGTCAGGACCCGGGCCTCGTCCCAGTCCTCCAGCACCGTGATCCCGGTCAGTTCGGGCCGCCCCCGGGTCAGGGTGCCGGTCTTGTCCAGGGCCACCACCTGGACATCCCGCAGGGACTGCAGGGCATCACCGCCCCGGAACAGCACCCCCATCTCCGCCCCCTTTCCGGTACCCACCATGATCGAGGTGGGGGTGGCCAGCCCCATGGCGCAGGGGCAGGCGATGATGAGGACCGCCACCGCATTCACCAGGGCCAGGGTGAGTGCCGGCGCGGGACCGAAGAAGAACCAGACCAGGAACGTGACCAGGGCGATCCCCATCACCGCCGGGACGAAATACCGGGTCACCTGGTCCACCAGATTCTGGATCGGGAGCCGGGCGGCCTGGGCGGACTCCACCATGCGAATGATCTGGGCCAGCACGGTGTCCGAACCCACCCGCTGCGCCTTCAGGGTCATGGCGCCCTGGCCGTTGATGGTGCCGCCCACCAGGGCGGCACCGACCGGCTTGTCCACCGGTACCGGTTCGCCGGTGATCATGGACTCATCCACCCAGGACCGGCCTTCCTCCACCACCCCGTCCACCGGGATGCGCTCCCCCGGCCGCACCTGAACCCGGTCACCGGGCAGGACCTGATCCACGTCCACCTCGGTCCAGTCGCCGTCGCGCCAAACCCGGGCGGTGCGGGGACGCAGGCCCATGAGCGTGCGGATGGCCTCGGACGTGGCGCCCTTGGCGCGGGCTTCCAGATACCGCCCCAACAGCACTAAAGTGATGATCACCGCGGAGGCCTCGTAGTAGACGTGCACCGACTCCGCCGGCAGGATCCCGGGCAGGAAAGTGGCCACCACGGAATAGCCATAGGCGGCGGAGGTCCCCAGCATGACCAGGGAGTTCATGTCCGGCGCACCCCGGATCAGGGCCGGGCCGCCCTGGCGATAGAACCGTAGCCCCGGGCCGAACTGCACCCCGGTGGCCAGCAGGAAGAACAGCAGATACACGGTCTGGGTACCCAGCGCCCCATGCACCATGTGATGAAAGGCGGGGAAGACATGCCCCCCCATGTCCAGCACCAGAATCGGCAGGGTCAGGGCGGCCGCCAGGATCAGGGCGCGGCGCAACCGGGACAGCGTCTGCTTGCGCTCGATCCGCTCCCGGTCTTCCCGGTCCGGCCCGGCCTCGTGGACCCGGCTCTCGTAGCCGGCTTCGGTGATGCGCCGGGCCAGTTCCGCGGCGGAGAGGGCACCGGCGGGGATTCGCACCCGTGCCTGGCCGGTGGCCAGGTTGACCCTGGCCTCCAGTACGCCCGGGGTCCGCTCCAGCAGGGTCTGCACCCGGCTGCTGCAGGCGGCGCAGCTCATCCCGGAGACATCCAGGATCAGGGTATCTTCGGCCACGTCATAACCGGCCTCGCGGACGGCGTGGACCAGGGCGACGACATCGGGCGTGGTCGAGGTGGTGACGGCGGCCTTTTCAGTGGCCAGGTTGACGCTGACGGTATCGACGCCCGGAAGGGGTTTCAGGGCATCTTCCACCCGCGTGACGCAGGCGGCACAGCCCATGCCGGTAATGGGCAGGGTCAGTGTGCGGGAAGGGTCATGACTGGAACGGGACATGGGGCTTGCCGGAAAAGGGCCAGCGTCCAGATTAATGCCTGAGCGGGGCCCAAGGAAACTGCCCCGGTCGTTCTCCCCTCACCCCAACCCTCTCCCACAAGGGGAGAGGGGCTTTTACAGACGCTCTGACTTAGTTGACCCGCTCGGCCATCTCGATGCGGATCTCCACGCGCCGGTTGGCGGCGCGGCCTTCCGGGGTGGTGTTGTAGGCCACCGGACGATCATAGGCATAACCGGCGGTTTCCATCAGACGGGCCGGGATGCCGCGCTCGACCATGAAACGCTTCACGGACTCGGCACGATCCTTGGAGAGACGATCATTCAGTGCCCGGGAACCGGTGTTGTCGGTGTGACCACTGATCACCACCCGCTCCAGACGGGAACCGGCCTGACGGATCCGGTCGGCCACCCGGTTCAGTTCGGTGGCGGCGGCCGGGTTGAGCTGGTGGCTGCCGACGGCAAACAGCACCTCGGAACCCAGGGTAATGGTTTCATAGACGGGCTCCGGCGCAGGGGCTGGCGCCGCCGGGGCGGGGGGCGGAGCACGCTCGACGCGGGGCTCCGGCGCGGGAGCCACGAAACCGGCACAGCCTTCGATGGCGCGATCCAGGCTCCAGCGGGGCGTACGGACACACTCACCGGAACCATCACGCACCACGGTACCACGGGGGTCCGAGGCATAGCCGACGTCCGCAAGGGCCACCGGCGTCCCGGCCATCAGCACGGACGAGGCCAGTACCAGGGTGCCGGCAAAAGTTGTCTTACGCATGTCGTATGTTCTCCTGAAATAGGGCTGAAAAATGTGGCAGCGCCACACGCGCAATACTAACCCCAAACACAAAGCCCCGCACGAGGCGGGGCTTTGCTGCCGTTGCTAAAACGGCACGTCATTGCGGTGAATCAGGCCGCGGGGCTTACATCATGCCCATGCCGCCCATGCCGCCCATGTCGCCGCCGGGCATGGCGGGCTCGTTCTTCTTGGGCAGCTCGGCCACCATGGCTTCGGTGGTGATGATCAGACCAGCCACGGAAGCGGCGTTCTGCAGCGCGGTACGGGTCACCTTGGTGGGGTCCAGGATGCCCATCTCGATCATGTCGCCGAACTCACCGGTGGCGGCGTTATAGCCCTGGCTACCCTTGAGCTCGCGCACCCGGTTCATGACCACTGCCGGCTCTTCGCCGCAGTTGGCCACGATCTGGCGCAGGGGCTCTTCCATGGCACGTCTGGCGATGGCGATACCCATGTCCTGATCGTGGTTGAGGCCCTTGACCTCGCCCATGGCTTCCAGGGCGCGCACCAGGGCCACACCACCGCCGGGGACCACGCCTTCTTCCACCGCGGCACGGGTGGCGTGCAGGGCGTCTTCCACGCGGGCCTTCTTCTCCTTCATTTCCACTTCGGTGGCGGCACCCACCTTGATCACGGCAACGCCGCCGGCCAGCTTGGCCACACGCTCCTGCAGCTTTTCCTTGTCGTAGTCGGAGGTGGCGTCTTCGATCTGGGCACGGATCTGCTCCACGCGGGCCTTGATCTCGTCGTGCTTGCCGGCGCCATCGATGATGGTGGTGTTTTCCTTGGTGACCACGATGCGCTTGGCCATGCCCAGGTCATCGATGCTGGCCTTCTCCAGGGACAGGCCCACTTCTTCGGAGATGACCTGGCCGCCGGTGAGGATGGCGATATCCTGCAGCATGGCCTTGCGACGATCGCCGAAGCCGGGGGCCTTGACGGCGGCCACCTTGACGATGCCGCGGATGGAGTTGACCACCAGGGTGGCCAGGGCCTCGCCCTCGATGTCCTCGGCAATGATCAGCAGGGGCTTGCCGGACTTGGCCACGCCTTCCAGCACGGGCAGCAGGTCGCGGATGTTGGAGATCTTCTTGTCGTACAGCAGCACGAAGCAGTCATCCAGCTCGGCGCTCATGTTCTGCTGGTTGTTGACGAAGTAGGGGGACAGGTAGCCGCGGTCGAACTGCATGCCTTCCACCACTTCCAGGGCGTTTTCCAGGGAGGAACCTTCCTCCACGGTGATCACGCCTTCCTTGCCCACCTTCTCCATCGCACTAGCGATGATCTCGCCCACGGACTCGTCGGAGTTGGCGGAGATGGTGCCCACCTGGGCAATGGCCTTGCTGTCGGTGCAGGGCTTGGACAGGTTGGCCAGTTCGGCCACGGCCACGGTCACGGCCTTGTCGATGCCGCGCTTGAGGTCCATCGGGTTCATGCCGGCGGTGACGGCCTTCATGCCTTCGCGGACGATGGCCTGGGCCAGCACGGTGGCGGTGGTGGTGCCGTCACCGGCCACGTCGGAAGTCTGGGAGGAGACTTCCTTCACCATCTGGGCGCCCATGTTCTCGAACTTGTCTTCCAGTTCGATTTCCTTGGCCACGGACACGCCGTCCTTGGTCACGGTGGGGGCACCGAAGGACTTTTCCAGCACCACGTTGCGGCCCTTGGGACCCAGGGTGACCTTCACGGCATTGGCCAGGACGTTCACGCCCTTGACCATGCGGGCACGGGCGTCATCACCGAAGCGGACTTCTTTCGCGCTCATACTTGTCTCATCCTCTAAAATGTATTCTGTGTGGGGAGCAGGGCTGGATCAGCCTTCGATGACGGCCATCACGTCTTCCTCGCGCATCACGAGGAGTTCCTGACCGTCCACCTTGACCTCGGTGCCGGAGTACTTGCCGAACAGCACCTTGTCACCCACCTTCAGGTCCAGCGGGCGCACATCACCATTGTCCAGGCTCTTGCCCTTGCCCACGGCAACCACTTCGCCGCGGATCGGCTTCTCGGTGGCGCTGTCGGGGATCACGATCCCGCCGGGGCTGGTGCGCTCTTCTTCCATGCGCTTGATGATCACCCGATCATGCAACGGACGGATATTCATGGGCCTTGACTCCTTAGAAGCAGGTTTTGGATTGACTGTGTCTGATCCCAGGGGCTGTTAGCACTCCCCCTTGGTGAGTGCCAATAATAGGGGCGGACTTCCGGATGTCAAGGGGGGGGAGAGGCTGACTACTCCCGGTCCCGGTTGCGCTCCGGAGACTCCACCTCCGGGCGAACCGGCTCTTCCCGCTCCCATTCCCCTTCGATGGTGCGTCCACGGCCACCCTGCCCCGGCGGCTGCCGGCCCTGGGCCTGATACTGGGCATGGACATGGGCATGGGCGGCGAAGACCCCGCGCCGGATCATCCATGCCGCCAGCAATCGGCGGGTGAACGGGAGCAGGCAGGCAAAGCCGATGGCATCGGTGAAGAAGCCGGGCGTCAGCAACAGGGCACCGCCGATGACCAGGAAGAAGCCCTCCACCAGCTCCCGGGCCAGCAACTGCCCCTGATCCATGCTGCGCTGGACCCGGGTCAGGGTGGCGATCCCCTGCTGCTTGAGCAGGTAGGCACCGATCACGGCGGTGAGAATGACCAGGCCGACGGTGGGCCAGACACCGATGATTCCTCCCACCTTGATGAGCACGAAGATCTCGATCAGGGGGATGGTGAAGAACAGCAACAACAGGATGGGAAAGACGGGCATGATGGCGATATCCGTGAGTGGTGGATGAACGTCGGATACACCGACAGGTAGAAGGGTCACTTTGGCGGCCTGCCCCCATGAATTCAAGACATACCGTTCCCGTTTTTCGGGATCTCAAGCCGGAAACACCCACTTGCCAGCCACCCCCGGGATTGGGTAAAACACGGTTATTGACTTATTTCAATTGGAAATATGAAGCCTGGAGGCCAGTCATGCGCGTTAACGGATCACTGCCGGGGCGTCGGCTCGTCACGGGCCTGTGCCTGCTGGTCCTGCTGTGGAGCCTGTCCGCCCACGGCATGGAACGGGACCCTTACGAGCACTTCTTCCAGTTCACCTTCGGCGATTTCCAGGAAGAGCTGGACACCGCCCGGGAGGCGGGCAAGAAGGCGGTACTGATCTTCTTCGAGATGGACGAGTGCCCCTTCTGCCACCGCATGAAGGACACCGTCCTCAACCAGCCCGAAGTCCAGGATTTCTACCGCGAGCACTTCGCCGCCTTTGCCGTGGACGTGGAAGGCGCCATCGAGATCACCGACTTCCAGGGCAACCCCACCACCCAGAGCGAATGGGCGTTTCAGGAGAACCGGGTCCGGGCCACGCCGGTATTCCAGTTCTTCGACCTCGACGGTCGGCCCATCGCCCGCCTGACCGGCCCCACCTCGGGGACCGAGGAATTCATCTGGTTCGGCGAATATGTGGTCGAGGGCCATTATCGGGAGCAGCCCTTCAGCCGTTACCGGCGTGAACGTCAGGAGCAGGCGCGGGGGTCATGAGCCGACGCATCCTGCCCCTGCTGATCGCCCTGTGCCTCTCCGGCCCGGCCGGGGCCGACGCCCCCCTGCCCTCACCCCTGACCCTGGAGGCGGCACTGGCCCTGGCCGATCCGGCACACCCCCGCCTGGCCCTGGCCCGCGCCGGGCTGGACACCGCCCTGGCCGAACAGCGGCTGGCAAACAGCCGCACCGATCTGGAACTGGGCCTGCAACTCAACCCCCGCTGGGTGGAGCCCAATGACCTGGCGCCGATGCAGGACCATGACGACTCCCGGGCCATCCTGCACGCCCGCAAGACCCTCCATGACTTCGGCCGCACCCGACATCACCTGGCCGCCGCGGAATCCGCCGTGCAATCCGTGACGTGGGAACAGGATCATGTTCTGGCCGATCACCGCCTGCGGATCATGCAGGGCTTCTTTGAAGTGCTGCTGGCGGACCTGACCTACACCCGGGACAACGAGGCCATGGCGGTGACCTTTGTCGAACTCAACCGCCTGCGGGAGCGCCACGGGCTGGGACAGGTCTCCGATATCACCTTGATGGCCCAGGAAAGCCATTACCAGACGGCACGCCTGCAGCGGCTGGCCAGTCAGCAGCAGACGCGCATCACCCGCCAGCGCCTGGCGGCCCTGCTGGGACGGCCGGACCAAGTGCCCGGACGTCTGCGCACCCCGGCCCTGGCAGGCAATGACCGGGAATTGCCCGATGTGGACACCCTCTGGACATTGGCCCGGGAACACAACCCCCGACGCCGGTCCCTGCAGTTGGCCGTGGAGTCGGCCACGGCCCGGGTGGGCGCACAGCGGGCGGAGCGCAGGCCCACTCTGAGCGCCGAGGCCCAGGCCGCCTGGTGGCAGCGGGAGTTCGGCGGCGACCGCAATCCCCTCGCCATGGGGCTGGTACTGGACATCCCCCTCTACGACGGGGGCCGGGTGGACGCCCGCACAGCCCGGGAACAGGCCGGCCTGCACGAGGCCCGCGCCCGCCTGCGGGATTTCGACCTATCCCTGCGCCAGGCGGTGCTGGAGACCTGGCTGGAGATCCAGCGCCTCGGGATCCAGCGGGAACAGGCCCGAGTGCAGGCGGATTACCGCGACCTGTATCTGGATCGCAGCCGCAGTCTCTACGAAATGGAAGTGGCCACGGACCTGGGCGATGCCATGACCTGGCAATCGGAGGCCATGCTGTTCACCGCCGGTACGGAGTTCCAGCTTGCCCTGGCCTGGGCTCGACTGGCTCTCCTGACCGGCCAGACCACGGCAGACCCACTGGCACCGGAGCCATTTTCACCCGCGGCCGTGGGGGAGGAGGATTCGTGATGCGCTCCAAGACTCGCCCCGGCCCGGCCATCCTGCTGCTCCTGCTGGTGCTGACGGCCACGGCACCGGCACTCCAGGCCGAGGAGATCCCCGCCCGGCTGGCCTGGGCCGACCGCCTGGAACTGGGCACCCCCCTCTCCGGCACCATCACCCGGGTGCTGGTGAACCCGGGAGATCGGGTGCGCCGGGGCCAGCCTCTGCTAGAGATGGACACCCGTGCCCTGCAGGCGGAGGAACAACAGGCCCGCGCCCAGGAACACCGCCTGCGGCTGGCCAGGGACGAGGCCCGCCGGGAGCATGATCGAACCCGTGAGATGTACGACCGCACCCTCATCGCCGAACGGGAACTGGCCCTGGCCGAGATCGCCCGACGCATGGCCGAGGCGGAACATCAGGCGGCGCAGGCGGCCCTGACCCGGGTGCGGCTGGACCTGGAACATGCCCGGGTGACCGCCCCCATGGACGCCCGGGTGATCGCCCGCCATGTCGCCCCCGGACAGGTGATACACAATGCCCTGCGGGTACAGCCGCTGCTGACCCTGGCGGCGGACGGCCCCATGCTGGCGGTGGCGGACGTGGAGGCCGCCGTGCTCGACAGGCTTTCGCCCGGCACCGAGGTGGAGGTGCGCGTGGGAGACCGACGCCTTGCCGGACGGGTGCGGGGGCTGGGGCTGGAACCGGTGGACGAGTCCCTGCCCCGTTTCCGGCTGGAGGTGGTATTTTCACCGCCGGAGGCGCTCGGGCTGCGGGCCGGGTTGACGGCGGTGGTGATCTTGCCATGATTCCAAACCTGTTTCCGATCTGAAAAGGCCCACCCCATGAGCGACAAGTTGCTGATCCTCACCACCCTCAACGACCCGGTCCGTGCCCGCGAGATTGCCGGTGAACTGGTCAGGCGCCGTCTGGCGGCCTGTGTCAGCATCCTGCCCGCGGCCACCTCCGTCTATGTCTGGGAAGACGAAGTTCAGGAGGACGCGGAACACGTCCTGCTCATCAAGTCCCGGGCCGATTGCCTCGACACCCTGCAGCGGACCCTGCAGGCCCTGCATCCCTATGAACTTCCGGAGATCATCGCGGTTCCAATCACCCATGGCCTGGAAGGCTACCTGCGCTGGATAGACGACAACACCGACTCATGATGCGACGCTCACTGCGATTCCTGCTGCTGGCACTGCTGCTGCCCGCCCTCCCCGCCCTGGCCCAGTTCGGCATGGGAGACGAACTCCTGCCCCCGGACGAGGCCTTCGCCTTCGATGCCTACCTGGAGGATGAGGACACGGCGGTGGCCCGCTGGCGCATCGCCGAGGGCTACTATCTTTACGGTGCCCAGTTCCGGTTCGAGTCGCAGACCGAGGGCATCGAACTGGGCGAACCCCGCCGGCCCGCCGGCGTCATCAAGGAAGACGAATTCTTCGGCCAGGTGGAAACTTACCGTCATGACATCCGCGTCCACATTCCCCTTCTGCGCGGCGAGGATGCCCCCGACACCCTGATCCTCAAGGCCCGCTCCCAGGGCTGTGCCGACATCGGGGTGTGCTACCCCCCCCATTTCCAGACCGTCAGCCTGGATCTCACCGATATCCGCGGCCCCCAGGCCCCGGAACCCCGGCCCGCGACCGGCGGCCCGCCCGTGACGGAACAGGACCGCATCGCCGCCCAACTGGCGGACGGGCGCATCTGGCTGGTGGCCCTGGTGTTCTTCGGTTTCGGCCTGTTGCTGACCTTCACCCCCTGCGTGCTGCCCATGATCCCGATCCTGTCCAACATCATCGTGGGACAGAAGGATCTCACCACCCGCAAGGCCTTCTTCATCTCCCTGGTCTTCGTCCTGGCCATGGCGCTGACCTATACCGTGGCCGGGGTATTCGCCGGCCTGGCGGGGGCCAACCTGCAGGCGGCCTTCCAGAACCCCTGGATCATCGGCGGCTTCGTGGCCGTGTTCATCGCCCTGGCCATGGCCATGTTCGGCTTTTATGACCTGCAGATGCCCTCCGGCATCCAGACCCGGCTGTCCGCCCTGTCCGGCAAACAGCAGGGCGGCACCCTCATCGGCGCCGCGGTGATGGGCTTTCTGTCGGCCCTGATCGTCGGTCCCTGCGTCACCGCCCCCCTGGTGGGCGCCCTGCTCTACATCAGCCAGACCGGCGACGCGATACTCGGCGGCCTGGCCCTGTTCTCCCTGAGCATGGGCATGGGCCTGCCCCTGCTCGTCATCGGCACCTCCGCCGGCAAGCTGCTGCCCCGGGCCGGGGCCTGGATGGACGCCGTCAAGGCCGTGTTCGGCGTGCTGCTGCTGGCCATGGGCATCTGGCTGCTGGAGCGGGTGGTGCCCGCCCAGGTCACCCTGTTCCTGTGGGCCACCCTGCTCATCGTCTCCGCCGTCTACATGGGCGCGGTGAAGTCCCTGCCGGAGAACGCCGGCGGCTGGCGGGTGCTGTGGAAGGGGCTGGGTCTGGTGATCCTGATCTACGGGATTCTGGTCATGATCGGTGCCGCCTCCGGCGGCCGGGACGTGCTGCGGCCCTTGAGCGGCATCATCACCGGCACCTCGGCAGCGGTCCAGGCCGAACTGCCGTTCCGCCCGGTGGACAGCCTGGCGGACCTGGAACGGGAGCTGGCCCAGGCCCGGGAGCTGGGTCAGCCGGTAATGCTGGACTTCTATGCCGACTGGTGCGTGGACTGCGTGCGCATGAAGCGCACCACCTTCCAGGACGGCGACGTGGCCCGGGCCCTGTCCGGGGTCCGCCTGCTCAAGGCCGACGTCACCGCCAACACCGGCGACCACCGGGAACTGATGCGGGCCTTCAACCTGTTCGGCCCACCGGCCCTGGTCTTCTATGACGGACAGGGGCAGGAACTGGCCCATCAACGGGTGGTAGGCTACATGAACGCCCGCCAGTTCACCGACCATCTGCAACGTGCCCTGGGGAGATCCTGAGCATGTCATCACCACAATCCGGTCCTTCGCGCCGTTATCTGCTGCCGGTCCTGCTGGCGCTCGCCCTGATCTCCGGCACCGCGGCCGGTTTCGGTTTCAGCCTGTTCTCCTCCGGCAAGCAGGCCGACAGCGCGCTCACCGGGTCCGGGATGCTGGGCCAGCAACGCCCCGACTTTGTCTTGCCCGACATGCAGGGCCGGGAGCGCACCATCGCCGAATGGGACAATCAGGTGGTGCTGGTCAACTTCTGGGCCACCTGGTGCCCCCCCTGCCGCAAGGAGATGCCCACCTTCGTGGAGATACAGGAAGCACATGAGGCCGCCGGCTTCACCATCGTGGCGGTGGCCATCGACGAACATCAGGCGGTCCGGGACTTCATGGACACCTACATGGTGAATTTTCCGGTGCTCATCGGCGAGGACACCGCCATGGAAGTGGCGCGCCGCTACGGTAACCGCTTCGGCAGCCTGCCCTACAGCGTGCTGCTGGACCGGGAGGGTCGAATCCGGTATATCCATGCGGGTGAGCTGACGCGGGCGACGCTGGAGCGGGAACTGCGGCCCCTGCTGTGACGGCGCAATCCCGAGCGCGGCGATTCGCCGGCAGGCCGGCTCCCACGGTACACGAAGACCCACCGCAACCCGGACGAGCCCACGAAACCTCTCGGAAAATTATTAGAACATGCCGGAAACTTCGGCAAAAACCCCATAATCCGGCCCAGACCCTGGACACCACCCCAACCATGAGGCACAATCCCCTGCACCTTGGGGGTATTCATCTTTCCTGCGACTGACCGCGGTTTTCACCCCGCAAGGCCCGGCATTTTCCAGTCCTCGCGATGTTGTGAAGCCCATGGCCAAGTTCCTGCTGCTCAACGGTCCCAACCTGAACCTGCTCGGCACCCGCGAGCCGGGCGTGTACGGCAGCAGGACCCTGGATGACATCGTCCAGGCCCTGACCGAACAAGCCCGACAGGCCGGCCATGACCTGGACGCCTTCCAGTCCAACGCGGAACACGCCCTGATCGACCGTATCCACGCCGCCCGTCACGAAGGCGTGGACGGCATCCTGATCAATCCGGGCGCCTACACCCATACCAGCATCGCCCTGCGCGACGCCCTGCTGGGCGTGGCCATACCGTTCATTGAAGTGCATCTTTCCAACACCTTTGCCCGCGAGTCCTTCCGCCACCACTCCTACCTGTCCGACGTGGCCGCCGGTGTGATCATCGGCCTGGGCCCCCACGGGTATGCGCTGGCGCTGCAGGCCGCCATGCAACTGACCAACCGAAGCTGAGACGCCATGGATATCAGAAAAATCAAGAAACTGATCGAACTGCTGGAAGAATCCGGCATCAACGAGATCGAGATCCAGGAAGGTGAAGAATCGGTCCGCATCACCCGGGCAGCCCCCAACAGCGGCACCGCCTTCATGATGCCGCCCCAGCAGTACATGGTTCCCGGCACCGCGCCCGCCGCCGCACCGGCCGCGCCGGCACCGGCGCCCGCCGTGGAAGACAAGCCCGCCCTGCCCTCCGGCCACCAGGTCACCGCTCCCATGGTGGGCACCTTCTATCGCGCCCCCACCCCCGGCGCCCGCGCCTTCGTGGAAGTGGGCCAGTCGGTGAATGCCGGCGATACCCTGTGCATCATCGAAGCCATGAAGATGCTCAACCAGATCGAGGCCGACAAGGCGGGCGTGATCAAGGCCATCCTGGTGGAAAACGGTCAGCCGGTGGAATACGGCCAGCCCATGTTCATCATCGACTGAACGACGACCAGGGGCCAGACAAGCACATGTTCAACAAGATACTGATTGCCAACCGGGGTGAGATTGCCCTGCGGATCCTGCGGGCCTGTCGCGAGATGGGCATCAAGACCGTGGCGGTGCATTCCGACGCGGACCGGGATCTCAAGCACGTGCGCCTGGCGGACGAGTCGGTGTGTATCGGCCCGGCCCGTTCCATCGACAGCTATCTCAACATCCCCGCCATCATCAGCGCCGCCGAGGTCACCGACGCCGAGGCCATCCACCCCGGCTACGGTTTTTTGTCGGAAAACGCCGACTTTGCCGAACGGGTGGAATCCAGCGGCTTCGTCTTCATCGGCCCCCGGGCCGATACCATCCGCCTGATGGGTGACAAGGTCTCCGCCAAGGACGCCATGATCGCCGCCGGCGTGCCCTGCGTCCCCGGATCCGGCGGCGCCCTGGGGGACGATCCGGAAGAGAACCTGGCCCTGGCGCGCAAGATCGGCTACCCGGTCATCATCAAGGCCTCCGGCGGCGGCGGCGGCCGCGGCATGCGGGTGGTGCACTCCGACGGCGCCCTTATCAACGCCATCTCCCTGACCCGCAACGAGGCGGCCTCCGCCTTCAACAACCCGACCGTCTACATGGAGAAATATCTGGAGCGCCCCCGGCACGTGGAGATCCAGGTGATCGCCGACGAACACGGCCACGCGGTCAGCCTGGGAGAGCGGGACTGCTCCATGCAGCGCCGTCACCAGAAGGTGATCGAGGAGGCCCCGGCCCCCGGCATCACCGAAGAACAGCGCCGCGCCATCGGTGAGCGCTGCGCCGACGCTTGCCGTCGGATCGGTTACCGGGGCGCGGGCACCTTCGAGTTCCTTTACGAGGACGGGGAGTTCTACTTCATCGAGATGAACACCCGCGTGCAGGTGGAACATCCGGTGACCGAGATGGTGACCGGCATCGACATCGTGCGGGAACAGATCCGGGTGGCCGCCGGCGAACCGCTCAGCTTCACCCAGGAGCAGGTCAAGATACAGGGCCACGCCATCGAATGCCGCATCAACGCGGAAGATCCGGCCACCTTCATGCCCTCCCCGGGGACCATCGGCCAGTACCACGCCCCCGGCGGCCCGGGCATCCGCGTGGATACCCACATCTATAATGGCTACAAGGTACCGCCCTACTACGACTCCATGATCGGCAAGCTCATCAGCTACGGGGCCACCCGGGAGATCGCCCTGGCACGCATGCGCGGGGCACTGTCGGAGATCGTGATCGAGGGCATCAAGACCAACATCCCCCTGCACCGGGATCTGATCAACGACGTGGCCTTCCAGAACGGCGGCACGGACATCCACTACCTGGAAAAGAAACTCAAGGCACAGAGCTGATGATCCAGATCACCCTTCCGGCCACGGCCGAGCAGACCGACACCGCGGAAGACGCCCTGCTGGATCTGGGGGCCATCTCGGTCATGCTGCGGGATGCCGGGGACTTCCCCCTGCTGGAACCCCTGCCAGGGGAAACCCCCCTGTGGCCGGATACCCTGGTGACCGGACTGTTTGCCGCCGATGCCGACATCCCCGGCCTCACCGCCGCCCTGGCCCGGACGCTGGGTCTGGAGCCGGCCCGCATCCACCACGAGATCCTGCCGGACCAGGACTGGGTGCGGGCCTGCATGGATGACTTCAAGCCCATCCGCTTCGGGGAGCGCCTGTGGATCGTGCCCACCTGGCACGAGGCACCGGACCCCCGGGCGGTCAACATCCGCCTGGACCCCGGTCTGGCCTTCGGCACCGGCACGCACCCCACCACCGCCATGTGCCTGGGCTGGCTGGACCGCCACGCCCCCGTGGACCAGGAGGTACTGGATTACGGCTGCGGCTCCGGCATCCTGGCCATCGGCGCCCTGGCCCTGGGTGCCCGCCATGCCTGGGGCGTGGACATCGACCCCCAGGCCATGACCGCCACCCGGGAGAATGCCGAGCGCAACGGCATCGCGCCGGAGCGACTGCACGCGGTACTGCCCGACGCCCTGCCGGACGAGATCCGCTTCGACCTGACCATGGCCAACATCCTGGCCGGCCCCCTCATCGCCCTGGCCCCGGCCCTGGGCCGACGCACCCGGGCCGGGGGGCGCATCATCCTCGCCGGATTGCTGGACCGTCAGGCCGAGGAAGTTGCCTCCGCCCATGCGCCCTGGTTCGAGATGAGCGTGGCCGACCGGCAGGACGGCTGGACCCTGCTGCAAGGCGTCCGGCACAGCGACACGAGCTGATTCCATGCTCGCCTGCTGCCCCCATTGCCGGCACCGATTCCCCGTCACCGACGCGGAGCGGGAAGCCTGGGGCGGCCGGGTGAGATGCGACAGCTGCCGCCGGGTATTCGACATCCGGATGGCCGGGGACGAGCCGCCGGAAACCCCTCCCGAGCCGGCCCCGGAACCGGAAGCCCCCCTGATGATCCCGGCCGTCCTCAAGGACGACCTGGCCAGGGCGCATGCCCCCCCTCGATCCGTGTTCGGCACCCTGGCCTGGAGCCTGGCCTGCCTGGTCCTGATCCTCGGACTGATGGCGCAACTGGCCTACCATCAGCGGGAATGGCTGCTGACACACCCGGAACTGGAGCCCTGGGTACGCCAGGCCTGCGACCGGCTCGGCTGTCCGCTGTCGCCGCGCACCGACCCGGCCTCCCTGCATCTGGTCGGTCGACAGGTCCACAGCCATCCCGGTCACCCCGATGCCCTGATGATCACCGGTCGCCTGGAAAACCGGGCCGACTTTCCCCAACCCTGGCCGATTCTGGAACTGGTCTTCATGGACATCATGGGCAACCCGGTGGCCGCGCGGCGATTTTCTCCCGAGACCTATCTGGTCCACCCCCCGGAGGGACTCATGCCGCCGACACAGCCGGCGGAACTCCGCCTGGACGTGGAGGACCCGGGTCCGGCGGCGGTGTCGTACCGGTTCCGTTTTCTTGCCCCCTGACCCGCCGCCCGGGAGCAGGGGTTTATAGCCCGCCCCCCACTGGGTATCATGGGCGATTCGGCGCAAGCCCCGCATCACACCCCTCAAGACCCATGCACATCGGACCCCACACCGTCGACCCGCCACTGATCCTCGCGCCCATGGCGGGCATCACCGACCGCCCCTTCCGTCAACTGTGCCGACAGCAAGGCGCCGGCCTGGCGGTGTCGGAAATGGTCCACTCGGACATGAGCCTGTGGGGGACCACCAAGTCCCGCCTGCGCCTGGACCAGGACGGCGAGATCGGCCCCCGCAGCGTCCAGATCGCCGGCTATGATCCGGAGATGATGGCCGAGGCCGCCCGGGCCGCCGTCGACCTGGGTGCCCAGATCATCGACATCAACATGGGCTGC
Source organism: Ectothiorhodospira shaposhnikovii (assembly GCF_022227765.1). Lineage (GTDB taxonomy): Bacteria > Pseudomonadota > Gammaproteobacteria > Ectothiorhodospirales > Ectothiorhodospiraceae > Ectothiorhodospira. The sequence continues at coordinate 172,844 of NZ_JAJMLZ010000002.1, forward strand.
CCCGCCCGCAAGGTGGTCAACCGCAGTGCCGGCGCCGCCCTGCTGGCCGACCCGCCCCGGGTGGCCCAGATCCTGGCGGCCGTTGTCGCCGCCGTGCCGGTGCCCGTCACCCTCAAGATCCGCCTGGGCGTCGACCGGGATCACATCAATGCCCCCGACATCGCCCGCCTGGCCCGGGATCACGGCATCCGGGCTCTCACCGTCCACGGCCGCACCCGCGCCTGCGGCTTCAAGGGGACCGTGGACTACCAGGCCATCGCCCGGGTCAGGCAGGCGGTGGACATCCCCATCATCGCCAACGGCGACATCCGCACCCCCGAGCAGGCCCGGCGGGTACTGGAGATCACCGGCGCCGACGCCCTCATGATCGGCCGCGGCGCCCAGGGCCGTCCCTGGCTGTTCCGGCAGATCCAGCACTACCTGACCCACGGCGAGCACCTGCCCGATCCCACCCCGGCCCAGGTCCATGCCCTGCTGCAGGCCCACCTGAGCCATATGTACGATTTCTATGGAGAAAGCCTGGGGGTGCGCACCGCCCGCAAGCACATCGGCTGGTATCTGGACGGCCGTCCCGGCGCCGCCGACTGGCGACCCCGCATCCTGCGCGCCCCGGATCGCGCCACCCAGCAACAGCTGATCACCCGCTACTTCCAGTCGCTCCCCCAAGGCGAGGAAATTGCCGCATGACCCACGAGATCAAGGGAGAGAGTGAAACCCTGGCCAAGGCCGTGCACCAGGCCCTGGACGACTACTTCGCCCACCTGGACGGCCACGAGCCGGACAACGTCTATCGACTGGTGATGGAAGAGGTGGAGCGCCCCCTGCTGGCCTCCGTGCTCAGGCACTGCGACGGCAACCAGAGCCGGGCGGCGCAGTATCTGGGGTTGAACCGGGGGACATTGCGGAAGAAGTTGCGGCAGTATGGGTTGGTGTGAGCACTGTCGGAGGACTTGACAAGAACAGCCCCCAACCAAGCATTAAAGCTTGGAAAACAGCCAACTCAAAGGAAAAAATTGTTTTCTTTCAATAACTAAATCCGTAACCAACAACTTGGCGCGCTTGGTGCTTTCCATTCACATGGAAAATGATCCAAAACCATTTCACTCCAGGGGGAGCGGCAACAATGAAAAGCGCCACAAGATACGCAATACTTGCAGGGTTCGCACTGGGAGGAGTTGCCGGTCAGGCACTGGCATCCCCCTACATCACCCAATGGCGGGTGACGGTTGATACCTTCTTCGACACGGCCACCATTCAACCCAGCACCGGAATCCAGTTTTCAGCTGATGGATTGTCATTGAACTGGGGTACAGGCGTTAACGGGGGGCCTCGCAGCGGCTTTGACATCCTTTACGGCTCAGCCCCCGATTTTGACGGAGCCCGACCGTCAGTCACCACGGTCACTACCTCCATAGAAACACCGCCGGAACAGACTCCCGTGCCTAACGTCTCCGTCCGGCACAGAAATCAGCCCATCACAGGGACATCACTGCAAAGTGTCGATATTCTTTCTCGCCTTACACTGACTCCCCTGGATCCGATTACCGGAGCTGACCTAGGTCCGGTGGAACAGACTTTCAAAATCAGCTTCCTCGAAACACCGAATGATCCAGGTTCAACGTGCGCCGATGGAAGCGGCAGGTTTAGCGATCCGTTGAACGCGAATGGCTGTGCCGATATTTTCGTGATTGACCAAAGCTCCATCAATTTTGAATTCCAGTATGCCAGCATTATCGACGATGGACTTGGCGGTCTTTCGTTCAGCGAAGATGACACCCAAACTTACTTCATCAGCTTCCTGGAAGTCACGGGCGGCTTGCAGACACTGTCTAGCGGTGCCTGCTTGGCCGTTACTGGTAGCTCGGCCCCCTGCATCGGCTTTCGGACTGCAGAGGCACAGGATACGGTTTTTCAGTTCGGCACGGTCATCTCCACCACCCCGATACCTTTCAATGTGCCCGAACCGGGTAGCCTGGCCTTGCTGGGACTGGGTTTAGGCGCCATGGGTATGATGCACCGCCGTAGACGCAGCATCGTTGCCTGAGGCATTCCAACGACGGACTGGAAAGCCAGCGGGGCGACTCTATGAGTCGCCCCGCTGGCTTGTGGGTACATTTTTCACTGTAGACGAGCAAGCATTTCTTCCGCCCGTCGACGCTCTGAAAATTCTCCGGCGTCCGCTAAAATCCCGCGCAAGACCGTAACAGCCTCCCCTTGGCGTCCGTTGCGCTCCAGGGCCACGGCATAGTGATAGCCGATTGAAGCCTCATTTGGCAGTGCCTCGCGGGCCTCTCGAATCAAAGCAAGGGCACGCCTCTTGTCCCCATGATCCAGCATCGCCATGCCGTATGTATCCTTGATATTAGGATCGCCCGGCTGCAATTGATGAGCCCGTTCGGCAAGTTCGAGGGAGCGTGCATCACCGGCAAGCTGATATATATAAGCCAAGTTGTTCAGTGCCACGGGGTTGTCCGGAAAACGCTCAATCAGATACTCATAATCCTCCCGGGCAGCCGCATAATCACCTGCTCCCAGCAGGCTGGTCGCCAACATCATGCGTGACGGATGATCCTCGGGATAATTCTCCAGGTGCGCACGCATCTGCTCACGGGCTCCGGCCGTGTCACCGGCACGCTGCCTGGCTTCGAAACGCTTCAGGGCAACTTCAGTGGAAACCTGGACATTGTAAGAGGAAGCATAAGCTTGGGCTGCCCGGGCGAACTCCCCCTGTGTGGCAAGGATGTCACCTTCCATGAGATATCCAGCTGCCCGGGCCGATTCCAACCCCTGCATGCGACGTGCCAGCATCATAGCCTCCCTGTCACGTCCTTCCTGACGCTCCAGGCGAGCCAGCGTAAGAAGTGCAGCGGCATGATTTTCATCCCGCTCCAGCGCCCGCCCTAGGGAACGCCGCGCGTCATCAAAGCGACCAGTCTGCCCCTGCGCCTGAGCTAGACGGAAATACACCTCAGGGGACTCCGGGCGCAATTCGGCCAAACGACTCAAGGTGATGATGCCGAGATCCATCAGACCGGCCGCAAGCTGAGCCACGGACAAAGCCTCCAGCAACGGCACATTATCCCCATGACGTTCGCGAACTCCATCCAATACCGAGAGGGCCGATTCCGGCTCACCTGCTTGCAGATGGTGGCGAGCAAGGATGATGCGGGGTTCCAGGGCATTCGGCGCCACGTTCACCGCCCTCCGCAGGAGGGGCACTGCCCGAGCCGAATCACCTTGCTCCACCTCAAATTCCGCCATAAGTAACAGTAGACGCACACTGTCGGGGTTGGCCTTCAGGCCAGACTCCAGCACTTCGCGGGCCTGATCCGCACCTTCCATTTGCAGCTTGAGCACGGCCAGATTGCGAGTAGCCGTGATGTTGCCCGGATCCAAGCGACGGGCCGTCTCAAAGGCTGCGATACCATCCTCGGCGCGTCCAAGTCCGAACAAGGCAGCGGCTCGCAAATTTTGAACCGAAGCTGCCTGGGGATACTGCACGGCAAACTCATCCGCCCTGGCGAGCGCCTGTTCAAATCGGCGTTCCTCCAGCAGGCGCACTACGCCCACCAACTTCAGGCCCTCCACCTCGGGGAGCATCTCGCTCAGGGCCTCAAGCTCACGAAAGCCACCCACGCGATCACCGCTCCGCATCAACGAACGGGCCAAGTTCATACGTGCCGACGAGGACTCGGGATCCAGGTCGACGCGACGACGCAGCAAATCGATACTGGCCTGGGTATCGCCGCGGGTCGCCTGCACGCTGGCCATCAAATCCAGAGCGATCCGGTCCGCCTGATCTTCGGCCAGAACACGCCGGAGCAGGACCTCCGCGTCATCCACCTGCCCTGCTTGCATGCGCACCGCCGCCAGTAGGCGATTGGCAGCTGCCGATTGAGGGTCAAGACGAAGATATCGGGACAGATGGGTATCTGCCTGCTGGATATTACCCAGGGCAAAATGGCTGGCCCCGGCATAGAAACGGGCCGACAGAAAATCCGGGTTGAGACGCAGGGTCTCTTCCAGCGCGCTTACGGCCGCCCGATGATCTTGCTCATAAAAGCCGAGCAGCCCCGTGACGTAAGCAGTTGCCGGCAGGTCCGGCCCCAACCGGCGTAAGGCCGCCAGATCGTCCTTTGCACCGCTCCAGGATTGCAGTGCCACACGGGTGAGGGCACGGTTGAAATAACCCATGTAGGGGCTGGGTGTCGCATTAATCACCTGGGTATACGCCTCTTCGGCCTCCTCCAACCTCCCCTCACTGCGATGGATATCACCCAGCAGAGACCAAGCCAAGGCATGTTCGGGGGCCTCCGCCAGCGCCTCGGCTAACAGGGCTTTGGCGCGATCCATATCGCCTCGCAGCGCAGACACCTGAGCCATGAAACTCAAGGCAAGTGCGTTGGCGGAGTCTTGCTCAAGCACCGCCTCCAGCGAGGCAACGGCCGAATCCAGGTCGTTCATACCCAGATGGGCGCGAGCCAGCAGCATATGAAAACCCGCTGGATCATCAAAGTCCTCAGCCTTGTGGGCCTGGAGTTGCGCGCGCGCCGTTTGAATATCACCCTGCATCAAGCGTGCACGGGCCAAATAAATCACTGCCTCGGGATCGTTCCAGCCCATGGCCTGAGCCCGGGAAAATTCCGACAACGCCGCGGCCGCCTCACCCAATTCCAGATGGGCACGCCCCAGTTGCCAGCGTGCCTCCACATGATCCGGATTGGCCTGCAACAGGTTGCGGTACTCGATAATCCCGGCCCGTACCTCACCCGAAGCCAGATAGGCTTGGGCCCGTTCCAGCCGCTCTTCCTCCGTAAGAGTGGCTTGGCCGCAACCGGAGACCCACATCGTTCCCGAGACCAACAGACCAGCCAAAGTCAGTCTTACAGATCTGGTGAGACACTTCTGATCCATGGCGATACCTCCAAGTGGCCGCTTGTTCAAATAGCTGCGATTCGGATGAGCATACGCCTTCACAGCCTAACGAGAAACAGTCCCACACAAAGATATCCAGAAAAGATAATTTTACGCTATGCCTTTTCCGGTGATCATCAGCGAATCAACAAACCCGCAAGCCTCACGGTGTTTCCAGAGGCTATACTGGTCAAGGGAAATCATCGGAACACCACATGAACGTCGATATCCTGCAGGGCAACACCATGATTCGGGGCTTGGTCAGCACTTGCCTACTGATGCTCCTAGCGTTATCGATGGAAATGACCATGGCGGGGGAAAAGCCCATCACCACACGCTCCCTGCATGACATTGGATTCCATCCGGTGCGCAGCGCCCCAGCCACCGCACTGAGTCTTAACGATACCCAGGTAAGCGCTGAGATTCATGGCGTACTACAGGAGGTTCTCGCGCGGGTGGGGGAAAACGTGGCGATGGGCGCACTGCTGGCACGACTTGATTGCGAGGAACATGCCCTAGACCTCCAGCAAGTCCGAGCCATGACCCAGGCCGCGCGGGCAGACGCCGAGTTCGCACAGTTTCAATTGGGAAGAGCCCAAGAACTGGCACGCCGACAGGCCGTATCTGCCGAGCTCCTGAACGAGCGCCAAGCTCAGGCCTCGCGTACCCGGGCCGAGGTGCTGCGACTGGAGGCAGCGACCCGTGCTACTCAGCGGCGTGTCAGCCTGTGTGAGATTCGGGCCCCATTCGATGCCGTGGTCATCGAGCGCTTGGGCAGCATCGGTGAGTTAGTGCAACCCGGCACTCCCATTGCACGGATCCTAGACGCCCGGGACCTGGAGGTCAGCGGCAACATCCAGCAGCAGGATTTGCCCGCCCTGCAGGCTGCGGGGGGAATCCGGTTCGTCGCCGCCGGCATTCATTATCCGGTTGAGTTACGCGCCATTTCACCCATCGTGGACCAACGACTTCGCAGCGTGGATGTGCGCTTTGTATTTACTGAAGAATTCGCCCGGCCAGGTCAGGTAGGGCGCATTGAGTGGATTACAGATTTGCGTCACGCGCCTGCTGACCTGCTCATACGACGTGACCCAGGCCTTGGAATCTTCGTGGAAGAAGATGGACACGCCAGATTCATTCCCATTCCTGGTGTGCGTGAGGGGCAACCCCCTCCGCTGGACCTGCCCGATGACACCCGACTGATCGTAGATGGACGTTTTGGCCTGCAAGACGGTGATCGCGTCAGCGTCATTTCCCCTTGACCGGAATTCACATGTACCGACGCTTCCTGGAAAATCACTTTCTGACCAATGCCATCTTCCTGTTTATCATTATCGTGGGAGTAATATTTTATTTTCAACTCCCCAGGCAACAGGATCCAACGGTCAATCTCAACTGGGTGGGTGTACAAACCATTATGCCGGGCGCATCCGCCATTGATGTGGAACGCCAAGTTACCGACGTACTGGAAGAAGCCATAGAACTGGTTGATGACATCCGCTTCATTTCCAGCAACAGCCGACAGGATATTTCTCTAATTCTAATCCGCTTCAGGGATATCAATGAGCGCCTCTATAATGAGCGGGTCAATGATCTTCGTCGTGAAATTCAAAATGTTGAAGGCGATCTTCCACCAGAGGCAAGAAGACCCACAATTACAACCGTAAGCAGTGCCAATGCCTACCCCACCACAATGATTGCCGTGACAGGCCTGGCAGATGATGAAAACATGCGCTTTCAGGCCCAGCAAATATTGCAGGACCTCAAGCGACTACCGGGCACCGACAGAATAGAAGCCATTGGCCTGCGCGACCCTGAGCTACAGGTCCTTTTCCGGCCGGAAGCCCTGATGGGGCTTGGACTGCCCCCATCCGCACTCGCGCAGACAGTAAGCACTTACTTTCGCGATCTAGCCGCCGGCACCGTGGGACTGGGAGATCAGGAATGGCTGGTCAGACTACAAGGGACACAGAACGATCCCGATTACTTGGCCAACCTCCCTCTACTCTCAGCGCATGGAGAGATTCCGCTGCGTAGCGTTGCCGAGGTCATTCGCGGCCACCAAGAACCCAATCATCTGGCGAAATACCGTCAAGACCCAGCCATCCTGCTACCGATCTTCAAGAAAGACGACGCCAATGAAATAGAATTCATCAAACAAATTCAAGCTTACCTGAATGACTACAACCAGCATTCAAGCCAAGGCACGGGAATCACCCTGACACTTTTGGATGATCAGACGCAGACAACACGCATGGCTATAGAAACCATGCAGCGCAATGCAATCGTGGGATTCCTTTTAGTCCTCTTTACAACTTGGGTCCTCTTAGGTGCTCGTATCGCCTTCGCTACCTGTCTCAGCCTGGTTTTCGCGCTTGCAGGTACGTTTATGATTCTCGGACTGATTGGGCAGACGCTAAATGTCATCGTGCTGCTCGGACTAATGATCGTGCTGGGCATGCTGGTAGATGACACCATCGTGGTAGCGGAAGCCATTCATCGACGAATACAGGAAGGTATGTCGGCCATGGATGCGGCACTAGATGCGCTTAATGAGGTTGCCGCACCTATCACTGCGGCCGTCCTTACCACTATTGCCGCTTTCTTGCCACTGATGCTTGTTCCCGGCATGCTCGGTGAATTCATGAAAGTGGCACCCATTGTGGTATCCATCGCATTATTGCTCAGCCTACTCGAGGCTTTCTGGATTCTACCCAGCCATATTGCTGCATCTAGACCAAAGGCCGACCGATTTTCACGTCCAGGTCGCTGGCGAAGCACCATCGTACGGGTTGCCAGACTCCACTACGGAAAATGGCTAATTTCCGCACTGAGACGACCACGAGTGGTCTTGGCGATATTCGCTGGCCTGTTGATTCTATCCTTGGCCGCAGTCGCCAGCGGCATCATCAGAACAGAGTTTTTTGCAAGCGACTCAGCCCGTCTATTCTTTGTGAATGTAGAGATGCCAGCGGGTACGCCACTGGAAAAAACCATGAGCACTACCTTGTCTATAGAATCCGCCATAGAAAACCAATTCAAACCCGGCGAGCTACGATCCATGGCCAGCTATGCCGGCATCCAATTCACCAATGCCGAAGATCTTCATGGTGCAGCAAAGGGACAAATTCAGATAAGTCTGCATCCCCCTGCTCGAAATGGTCGCGGTGTGGATGAAATCATGGAAGCAGTCCGGCATGCGGTGCGGAGCATCCCCGGACCGGATGGCATAACCTTTGAAAGACGCATTGCCGGCGCCCCCCCCCTGGGTCGCCCCATCAGCGTCAAGGTAAGAGGCAATGATCTGGAAGAGATCAGGGATGCGGCTGATCGAATCATTGAAATACTGGATCTGATCCCGGCTGCCCACGATATCGTTGATGATGCCTACACGGGAGGAATGGAACTCTCCCTGCGCCTCAACCCGGATGCAATCTTACGCGCCGGACTGAACCCGGCGGAGGTCATTCGTGATCTTCGACTGCTTACCGATGGAGAGGTGGTTGCAAGCATGCGAGACCGTGGCGAGAAAATCGGTGTCCGGGTGCGTGCGGATACCCAAGCAGTGAAAGATATACAGCGTTTTTTGGAGACTCCCATCAGCCTGCCGGATGGATCTGTCATACTCTTGAGCCAACTGGTACATCATGAAGTGGTTCGAGGGGAAGGAAACATCCGTCACTACAACCTGCGCCGAGCCATCACTGTTGAAGCCGCCGTAGACGAGCGGATAATGGATGTACCAGGGGTTAACCGGCTTCTGTTGCAGCAATGGAACAGTCAGTTTGCCATGCTGTTTCCGAACGTGGATCTGGATTTTTCGGGTGACTTCGACGACATTCTAGAGAGCATCGAAGCCATCACCTGGCTCTTCATGCTGGGCCTATTGCTGGTGTACCTGATCCTGGGCACACAATTCCGCAGCTATAGCCAGCCTCTGATCGTGATGGCTGTCGTACCCATGGCATTGACAGGCGTACTTCTTGGCCTATTGGTTAGCCAACATCCTCTTAGCGTTTACACCATGTACGGAATTGTTGCCCTCGCCGGTATTGCCGTCAATGGCGCGATAGTCCTGATGTCGGCAGCAAATGACAGACTACGGAGAGGGATGTCAATTTCACACGCAATCTTTCATGCATCACGCCGCAGATTCATACCCATCCTCATTACCTCCATAACCACTATTGCCGGCCTCTTCTCACTGGCAATGGGACTTGGAGGCAAGTCACAGATGTGGGGCCCATTAGCCAGTGCCATTGTATGGGGGTTGATGATCTCTACCTGCTTGACACTTTTTGTAATTCCAGCAATGTATAGCCTGATTGTCCGACCTCAATCCAAGATAACCGATTCTGCGGCACTCCCATTGCCAGTCCTTTTACCGACGGAGTCTTCAAAACCAAGAATCAGCCATTTCCTTGACATCCTGAAAAAGGGAGCATTAAGTGGTCAGTCACACCCCGGCCTGCCACATGAATTAAAGGAAATAGCAAAATCCCCCAGACTTAAGAAATTATATCAAGAGGGGACCAAGGCACTTGAGAGACATGATTATGGTGTCGCAATTCGTGAATTTGAGCAGGGTGCCAAAGAGGCTCCAGAAATTGCCGTATTCCATATTTACGCCGCACAAGCACTGGCAAATCACATGCAACATGACATAGGTTGGGATATCGGTTACATGGCAAGACTTAAAAGATATCTGGCCGCAGCTCAACGACTGAGCCCTCAAGACCCAAGAATCCCCCTGATTCAACAAAAAATGGCAGAACTGGATTCCGGGGCTAATCGCTGAGGCCCATCAGCTGGCAAAACGACCTGCCACACCAACAGATCTAGGCTGAATCGGAATCCAGGCTTTTGATTTTGCGAGCAGGGATACCACCCCATAGCTCACCGGCAGGGATGTTGGTTCCCGTGGTCGCAACCGCTCCCGGAGCCAGAACCGCTCCAGCACCCATGGTAACCCCTGGCATCACGACACAATTAATCCCTACAACCGCCCTTTCGCCAATGGCAATACGCTTCAGCACAATTTTATTTCCAGATATTATATGTGCCGTAATCACCGAATTCTGGCCTACCGTACAGAAATCGCCAAGAGAAATAAGCGGAAAATCGCGGATCGTACCGGCGAATGCGGGTGACTTGCCTACCTCAGCCCCTAAGATCTTATATATCAATGCCTGGGTGAATACAGTATTGAATGGACGCAATACCTTCTCCGCCAAATCCGTTAATACCGCACTTAATTTCCAATAAATAAACTCGTGCGAATCCATGGAGAAAACACCTTCAGGGTACGGATTGAGCCGACGCAAAAACATAAGAAAAAGCCCCGTATACACCCCATAAGAGATCAAAAAAAACACAATATCAAAAATTACCCCATATTTGGAATCGACCGAAAAAACAAAAGCCGTCACCAAAGAAATGAATAACAAAAATGTAATGGATAGACCTGAAAAGAGAAAATCCAAAGGACTGGTTTTCATATCAAGCGCGACTCTCTTTAAAAGCCCCAAAAAAAAAGGCCGGCATAGAATGCTGACATTCCGCCGGCCTTACAAAAATCACTTCAAAAAACAACAATCTAACTTAAAAAACAGAGAACCAATTAAAACCCGAGTCAGCAGGAAAGGCTAGACTGCGGCAGCATTCATGTTAAAACCCCGGCGTCTCATGGCGAACCCCAAACCAATCAGACCAAGAGCAAAAAGGGCGATTGTGCCGGGCTCTGGCACGCGACTAAAGGTATTGGATCCCTGAACCTGCAGGAAAAGATCAGGGAATTGAGTTGAATTCGATACATACGGCTGATACGGAGAGGTGGGATCGGTCGTGCTGGTAAAGAAGCCGGAAGGTATCGTGCCAACCGGAGGGAAAGCGAGCTGAGACGTGAAGTGGAAATTGAAAATCGGCGCTTCCACCCCTTGCAGATAGTCTTCGTTGACGAAATCAAGCGCGGTCACAAGTTCAAAGTTAAAGTTGGTGGAACCAGTGCCGGTGCCAGCATCGATCAAGGTGAAGGAGGAAACCCCTCCAACAACCGAGAAACGGGCTATCTCGATACCATCGGTGAACCCCACCCCGGTGGCCGAATTTGCTGCCACCCCGGAACTGAAATCATCGTAAAACAGCGAGATGGTGCCGGCCTGTGGAATAAAATTGACACTATTAGGGCCATCGCCAGGAACGGCAAGTTCCAGCAACTGCGCGGCAACAGTGAACTGATAGTTAGGGCTTTGTGCGCCGAAGATCGTGTTGTTATCCCGATCCAGGAAGGACGTCACCGTGGACTGATAGTACAAATCGAACGGATTAGGGCCGGAAGTAAACGGATCGGAACCGAACGGACCTTTGCCGACGGCAACCGCATTGGCATCCGTGTACTGGAACTTGAAGACGTTGGAGGCAATCGTGTTTCCAGTACCATCCAACACGTTAATATCTTGAAGGGGACCTGCCGCAGCCGGATTCACCGCGATCAGCGCGGCAACAACAGCCGCCGAGGCTCCAATTTTTTTGCAAGTCATCATGGACGGATCTCCTCAATTTTTAGCGATACGGCGGCGCGATTGACGGCATCCTGCCAACCCGCCTTCCGTCCAAAACAAATGCAATCATTGGGCCAAAAAAAATAATTCCTTATTTTTCATTAACTTTCAGAAAAACCTATCCGCGCCCACCATGAATCAAAAGCAAAAGTGGAAAATTGACCGACACCCGATCTGGACCCACTCCTTATCGTAGACATAATCAAGAAGCCCTGAACATCAAGCCGGAGGCCGAAACATCTTGCCTACCTGCCGTATTACCATGGCCGAGGGGAAAATCCCCGCGAACAGGCGCTGCATCCATGTACCTTTAGCGGCCACAATCAATGGTTTATCATCGCCCAGCCCGGCAAGGGCCGCTTGCACCATGGCGACCGCAGAAGCTCTATCCTGAATAGCAGACTCATAGGCTCCCGCTTTTTCATCAAACTCGGTATCCGCGGGCCCGGGAACGAAGGTTTTCACAAGGACACCTCGGCTGAGCCATTCTCCATACAACGCCTGACTGAATTGATGAAGGCTGGCCTTGGAAGCAGCATAGGCAGCCATATAAGGCACTGGCTGGTAGGCCGCGCCTGAAGAAACATTGATGATCAGGCTGGATGCATGACGCGCCAGATCCTCCAGAAACAATCTGCACAACAAAATTGGCGCCGTCACATTCACCTGGATCATGCGCTGATAATCCTCGCCAGCACCATCCTCAAAACGCCCCCATCGCCCCATGCCGGCGTTATTACAAAGCAATCGTATGTTGATACCCTCATCGGAGAGGGTTTTCTTGATTCGGGCTGGCGCGCCAGGATCTGACAAATCCTCCACCAGGGCCTTGGTCTGTACGCCATGGACTTGCTCGATGTCAAGAGCAGTTTCCTCCAAGAGTTCCCCACGACGAGCCGTCAGTACCACGTTCATTCCCATGGCGCCTAACTGCCTCGCAAACTCTTTACCCAACCCGGATGACGCACCGGTCACCAGAGCCCAATCACCTCGAAAATCACATAGTTTCAGTGTCATGTTACTTTGCCTTTTTCGCCTAGGTGATCAGCAACACGCAGCGCGTTGGCCGCAATGGTCAATGCCGGATTGGTTCCACCGCTACTAGGGAACCAGGAAGCATCCACCACATAAAGATTACATGTACCATGAACTCTGCTCCACTCATCAACCACGCTTTTAGCTGGATCCGTACCTGCGCGACAGGTTCCGCAGACATGAGCGATTCGTTCATTATTATGGGCCTGCTGAATGTGCAGGTAGCGAAGCGGCCTCAGAACACTCTTGATCTTGCTTCGAAACAAGGCCAGTCGCTCTTCATCATAGGTTGACACATGGTACTTAATTCGAATAACTTCAGGGTCGTCATCGTGAATCATGACGCGATTTTCGGAATGAGGGGTATCTTCCATGATACTCGCCAGCACATGAGCCCTAGCAAACAATCGCCCAAAAATTTTCTCCATCAGTGGCCTCATGACCCGAATCAATATCACCGGCATGGTTTTCTTGGTTCCCAACTGAAGATCATGAAGCATTTGATCCGCCAGCACAAAACCGGGAGGCATTGACCCAAAGGACTGAACGGTACCTAATTTCTGCTGGTCAACACAATAAAAATCGTTGAACGCCAGTTCCTTGGCATTACCCTCGGCAGGGCCAACCCTGGGGAACACGGCATAAAGATCAATCAAATGACGCATCAAATACCGGCCCACCTGATCAAAATGATTGCCCACTCCATTTGGCCAGACCACGGAGCGAGAATTCAGGAGAAGTGCCGGCGTGGCCAGCGCTCCACCAGCCAAGATAACGACGCCACCTCGGATTGTTATCCGGCGATCACCCAAGCGGCCTACCACGCCCGTGGCGCGACCTTCTTCCATCTCGATCGATTGGACCTCGAAATTCTCCAATAAAGCCGCGCCTTCCTGGTTCAAGGCGGGCTCCAGACAGATATTATCTGGCTCATGTTTGCAATCCTTCGCACACAAAAAACCCTGACATCCCACGCATCCATCCACAAAACGACAGCCTTGAGGAAGGCGATACGGCGTAAGACCTTGAGAAGAAAAGTGTTCGTAAAGAGCTCGAGATTGAGTTGACATATTCGGCAGCGAGCCTGCATCTTCACCACCGCCGGGGCCAAACTGCACCCGATAGAGCTTTTCAGCTCGCACATAATACGGTTCAAAACTCTCGTAACTGAATGGCCATTGTGAAGATCGGGCAGGCACCCTATCCAGCGGATGATACCTGCCTGGCAAGAAGTCCTCGGGGAAAAAGCGCTCAAGCGCCATGCCGTAAAGGGCTGAAGACCCGCCGGCACCAGCGCCTATGAAGGGAATGAATCGGCGAGCATCAGCATCGGAAACATCCTCTATCTCATGATAAAATCGACCGGCCGCGCGAAGGGTTTTAGCATGTCTGGGAGCAGGTACCGCAGGTCTGCCCAGCCAAGACTCGGCATATTGGCCGCGCAAGGACTCCCGCTTTTTGGAGGCCCCCTTTTCGCAAAAAAGAATTCGCCAACCCATGCGAGCCAATGCATGGCCGATTGTGGCGCCACCCATGCCGGTACCGACCACAATAGCATCCCATTGCGCATTAATAAGATCATCAACCGCTTCCCCATCAAGCCCTTGCCCCATGCCAAGCCCTCTCTTTATTCACCTATTCAAGCCATAATAGCCCGAGTGTTTCATAAAGAGCATAGCGAAGATTTTGCATTTATATGCATGTACCTCCGAGAGTGGAGTGTTTCGGCAAAATGTCTTCGCGAGTTTGCTGACTCATTGAAGCCGTCATCGCCAAGGAATCGGGGGAAACCTCGGCGCGGTAGGGAAACCTCAAGCCTCTATGCTCACACCCCTGACCCACACGCTCGATCTGAAACTGAAATCTCCGCAAAATGCGCGCCAGAGAGGGCCGAACCAGAAAAAACAGTGCCTCGACTCCTTTCTGACTGGCTGTCCTTATCGCTGCTCGGAACAGCACAGCGATCACCGCATTGCCATCCACATTAGGTGCAGTACACGAGCCCCAATGCTTCGAGTCCAAGCAATGGCGAAATCGCTGATCCAGTTCACCACGCAAAGCACGGATATCAAGGCACTCACCACTGTCGGCCCCGCCTGACCAAGAGTACCATGGTCGCATTTTCATGCCTCGAATAACACCTTCGTTGCGTAACAGCGAGCGGAAGCCATCACTGGGAAAAACTGAATCACATCTTTCTGGTGCACGGCGCGCTGCAACCCGATCGCTATTTCGGCGTCGATAAACCGAGGGGATGCAGACTCGGGAGATTTCATAAGCCCTTTCGGCCTTGAATCTGTCTACCTCTGCCTCGGGGCTCAAAAGACTGAAAAATGGCAACCCTCTCTCCATGGAGGGAATAAGCCGCATGGTGCCGATCCACTGTTCCGTCGGTCGATGACGCACCAGAAAGGGAATGGCATGCTCATCCCACTCGTCGCGCTCCAGACCATCGGGATAGGCATGGGGATCCTCGTACCCGGTCTCAAGACAATACACCTGATATCGGATACGGTGGTGAATACGACGCGTTTCCCTCGTGTCGGCAACGACAACTTCGTAGTCATTCTCGATCATTTTGGTCAACTTCGCGTGATTTATGGGCGCATTGAGTGTAATCAGAGGACCACCCTACAAGCCAAACGTAGATCACAGATCGGAAAAGCTTCCGGTGAAGAACTCAATTTACGGGTGATTTCCAGGGTTTCCGCAAGGCGGACCCCATGGGCAAGGGCTTGGATTGCCCTCACTTTCAGAGACGACGAGAACAATGGCATGCGCATCGACAAAAAATGCCTGGTCAATGACTGGGGAAGGCGCAACGTTCCAAGCAGGTATATACTTGAGCAACCCATTCAGGGGTTCCGGAAGGGGTCGTTCACCGCACCGAGCCTGCCCATTCACGCCTGACCCATGAAGCCGACCGATGCTAGCCATTGACCACTTCTTCAAGTATTTCCGCCTTGATTTCGCCCGCACCCCGGAACAGCTCCGGGCGGTACAGCGGGCAAGATATGACGTCTACGTGAAGGAATTCGGGTTTGAAAACCCCGACGATTGCCCTGACGGTCTGGAGCGGGACAGTTTCGATGTCCAGTCACTCCATTGCATGGCGGTCTACCAAGGGGACAACAAGGAGAAGCGGCCGGCGGACGAGGAGGTCGTCGCGGGTTGCGTGCGGGTCGTGCTACCCACGCTGAAAGATCCCGATGGCATGATGCCGCTGGAAAGGTACTGCCAGGCCAGTCTGGACCCCGCCAATCCCCGACACCCACGCCGTACGCCACGGGACACGCTGTGTGAAATTTCCCGATTGGCGGCACACCCCGAGTTCCGCAGACGACCCCGGGAAGCCGAAACCCGCATCGGCGCCCTGCCCGACAAGCTCGACCTGCCCTCCGAAGAGGAAATGCGTACCTACCCCCTGGTCAGCATGGCCATGATCTGCGCCTCCCCCGCCATTGCATTGCTGGTGGGTCGCCCCAACATGTTCATCATGGTGGAGCACTGGCTTGCCAAACTCCTCAAGCGCCTTGGCATCCCGCTGGAACAGATTGGCGAACCCACCGACTATCACGGCACCCGTACCGCCTTCTATATCCGTGCCGAAGGCATTGTGGAAGGCTTCAATGCGGACATGCGGCAGCTTTACGATCGGGTGGAAGCCAGCTTGCGCGCCAATCTGGCGCAGGATGACCTGGCCACCACGATCCGTGCCGAAGATCATCCCATGGGCCTCGACGTGAAGCGCCGGCCCTGAGTACCGCCTGGGGAGGCAGAATGAATATTCAGGAATTCGACTACCAGACGGCCTTTTCACGCAACCTGGGCTGGCTCACCGAAACGGAACAGATCCTGCTGAAAAGCAAGCGCATCGCCATCGCCGGCATGGGCGGTGTGGGCGGTACGCACCTGCTCACCCTGACCAGACTGGGCATCGGCGCCTTCCATATTGCCGACCTGGATGTCTTTGAGCAGGCCAACTTCAACCGTCAGGCAGGGGCCATGACAAGCACCCTGGATCACCCCAAGGCGGAAGTGCTGGCGCGCATGGCCAAGGACATCAACCCGGCCCTGGACCTGAAGGTATTCAATGAGGGTGTCCAGGGGGACAATCTCGATGCCTTTCTGGAGGGCGTGGATCTGTTCGTGGACGGGCTGGATTTTTTTGCTCCCCAGATACGTGCGCAAGTCTTTGCCCGATGCCGCGAACTGGGCATCCCCGCCATCACCGCGGGCCCCATCGGCATGGGTACCGCCTATTTGATATTCACCCCGGATGGCATGAGTTTTGAGGATTATTTCCGCATGGCGGGGCTGTCGGTGGAACAGCAATATGTGAACTTCCTGGTGGGCCTCACGCCGTCAGGCTTCCATCGTGATTATCTGGTCGACCCGCAACGCCTGAATCTGGCTGAAAAACGCGGTCCCTCCACCATCATGGCCTGTCAGCTCTGCGCCGGCGTCACCGGAACCGAGGCAGTGAAGATCCTGCTGAACAGGGGGCCGATCCATCCGGCTCCCTACTATCATGTATTCGATGCCTACCGCCCGCGGTATCGCCGGGGCCGCCTACGCTGGGGCAACCGAGGCCCCCTGCAGACCCTGAAATGCAAACTCGGCTACCGACAGGTGGCGCGTCTACTGGCAGCACCGGCACGGGCATCCACGGACGCAGCCACACCCGAACTGCCCAAGCCGCTGGCTACCATCCTCTCCCAGGCCCGCTGGGCCCCCAGCGGCGACAACACCCAGCCCTGGCGTTTCGAAATTCACGACGACACCCGCTTCACCATCCACGGCCATGACACCCGTGACCATGTGGTCTATGACCTGCGGGGCCGTGCCAGCCAGATCGCGCTGGGCGGATTGCTGGAAACCCTGGACATCGCCGCCGCTACCCATGGATTTCGTTGCGACATCCAGCGACGGCTGGATGCGCCTGAAAACCGGCCCACATTCGACGTGCAACTGATCGAAAGCCCGGCACGAAGCCATCCCCTGGCACCCTTCATTGCGGCCCGTAGTACCCAGCGCCGATCCATGCAGCGCCGCCCCCTTACATCCCGTCATCGTGATGCGCTGGAAGCCGCCGTGGGTCCGGATCATTATGTAGTCTGGCTGCAGGAACCGGGGGAACGTCGCCGCATGGCCAGACTGCTCTGGGATAACGCTCTGGTCCGCCTGACCACCCCCGAGGCTTACCCGGTCCACAGCAGCATCATCGACTGGAATGCACAGTACAGCACCGAGCGCATTCCCGATCAGGCACTGGGCATGGATCCCCTGGGGCTGAAACTGATGCGCTGGGCACTGGCCAGTTGGCAACGGGTTCATTTCCTCAACCGCTACCTGGGCGGCACCCTGCTGCCGAGATTGCAGATGGACCTGCTCCCGGCCCTAAACTGTGGGGCGCATTTCGTCATCGTTTCCAGGCAGCCGCTGACCATCATGGATGACTACATTGCCGGTGGCCGGGCCATGCAGCGTTTCTGGCTGACCGCAACCCGGCTCGGCCTGCAATTCCAGCCGGAGATGACGCCGCTGATCTTCGCCTCCTATGTTCATGGACAGGTGGAATTCAGCCGGGAGTCCAAATCCATGGAACGGGCCGTTCGCCTGACCCGGGATCTGCAGGCCCTGGCGGGCGAGACCGCGGTACGCCAGGGAGTCTTCATGGGGCGGGTCGGCTACGGCCCCAACCCGGCGGCACGATCCCTGCGCCTGCCCCTGTCAAAACTGCTCACATCATCCGGACACGACAAAACCATTTCATGACTTCCAGCTTCAAGCCCCATGATACGAACACCCCGGGGACGGAGGGTCAGGCTCAGACAAAAATTCAGAAGGAAAGGAAGCACATTCTGTTCGTCGGTGAGTCCGTCACCCTGGCCCATGTGGTGCGCCCCATGGCCCTGGCCCGTACCCTGCCCCCTGAAGACTACCGGGTCACCCTGGCCTGTGATGACCGCTACCTGAACCTTTTCGATGCCTTGCCCGGGGATCTGCGCCCCCTGCGGACGATTCCTTCAAGGGATTTCCTGGAAAATCTTGCCAAGGGCAAGGCGGTTTACGACAAATCGACCCTACGAGACTACGTACGCTCGGATCTCGAGCTACTGGAATCCACCCAACCTGACCTTGTCGTGGGAGACTTCCGGATCTCCTTGGGCATCAGCGCGCGACTTTGCAAGGTGCCTTACGTCACCATCACCAACGCCTACTGGTCCCCCTATTCGCAGTTGGCATTTCCCCTGCCCGAACATCCGATCACCCGGGTGCTGGGGGTGGGGCCATCCGAGTGGTTTTTTGCCAGGCTTCAGCCCATGATCTTTGCCCGGCACGCCCAGCCACTCAACGCTATCCGCAGGGAATACGGACTACCCGGTCTGGGCGACAGCCTGCAGAAGGCTTACACGGACGCCGATCTGACACTCTATGCGGACATCCCGAATTTTGTCCCGACCACTTCCCTGCCGGCCAACCATCAGTGGCTTGGACCGATACTCTGGTCGCCGCACACGCCCCGACCCGACTGGTGGGACAGACTGCCGAATGACCGCCCCATCGTCTACGTTGCCCTGGGCAGTTCCGGGGATCAAAGGATCCTGCCCCGCATCCTTCGGGGTCTGGCCTCCCTGCCCGTGACCGTCATTGCCGCCACCTCCGGTCGCGCCCTCGACCATGTCCCCGCCAACACCCTGACCGCCGACTTCCTGCCCGGCATCAAGGCCGCGGCCCGTTCATCGCTGATGGTCTGCAACGGCGGCAGCCTTTCCACCCAGCAAGCCCTGGCCGCGGGCGTGCCGATCCTGGGCATTGCCGACAATATGGATCAGCACCTGAACATGATCTGCATCGAAAGATCGGGCGCGGGAAAACGGATGCGTGCCGGGCAGGTATCCCCGGAGGGCGTCAACAGACTGGCGCGCCGACTACTTGAAGACTCCGGCCACGCCGAAAGTGCCCGAACATGGGCCGGGAAGATGTCGGAGCATGATACCGGCCTGTGTTTCAATAGACAGATCCGCTCTCTTATGTAGAGCACGACTCTATACCGCACAACTCAGGTATCCTCCCGACCCAAATCATGCTTCTTCAACAAATCGTATAAAGTCGGCCGGCTCACTCCCAGCAGTTCCGCCGCCCTTGAGATGTTGCCATCCACCATCTGCAGGGTGCGGCGCACGGCGCGGCCTTCCGCCTCGTCCCGCACCCGACGCAGATTGAGCACGAGCGGATCCTCGCCGTCGGCCGACAGTTCCAGATCCTCGGCGGTCACCTGGTTGCCTTCGGCCATGATCACCGCCCGCTTGATGCGGTTTTCCAACTCCCGCACATTGCCCGGCCAGTCATGGCGTTCGATGGCGCTTTGGGCGTCCTGGGAGAAGCCGCGCATGGTTCGGCCCTGCTTGCCGGCCAAGCGCTCCAGCAGCACCCGGGCCAGCAGGTGGGCGTCACCGGTGCGATCCTTCAGCGCCGGGATATGGATGGTGATCTCGCTGATGCGGTAGAACAGGTCCTCGCGGAACCGGTCCTCGGCGATGAGGGTGGACAGGTCCTGGTGGGTGGCGCAGACCACCCGCACATCCACCGGGATCTCCCCCCGACCGCCGATGCGCTCGATGACCCGCTCCTGCAGGAACCGCAGCAACTTGGCCTGCAGGGGCATGGGCAGATCGCCCACTTCGTCCAGGAACAGGGTACCGCCGTCGGCATATTCGATCTTGCCCCGGGTCTGCTTGACGGCGCCGGTGAAGGCGCCCTTTTCATAACCGAACAGCTCGCTCTCCAGCAGGTTTTCCGGGATGGCGGCGCAGTTGATGGCCACGAACGGCCCCTGCTTGCGGCGGCTCAGGCCATGGAGGGCCTGGGCAACCACCTCCTTGCCGGTACCGCTGTCGCCCAGCAGCAGGGTGGTGGCATCGGTGGGCGCCACCTTTTCCACGGTGCGGCAGACCTTGAGCATTTCCGGGCTGGCGGCAATGAGTCCCGGCAGGGGTTCGGTGGCCTGACGGGCCGACAGGCGGCGGTTTTCCGCCTCCAGCTCGAACAGGCGATGGGCGCGCTTGACGATAAGGTTGAGGATGTCCGCGTCCACCGGCTTCTGGTAGAAATCGTAGGCGCCCAAGGCCACGGCCCTGACGGCGTTGTCGCGGTCGTTGTTGCCGGTGACCACAACCACCTTGGTCTCCGGGGCCAGGGACAGGATCTGTTCGAGGGTGGCCAGACCTTCGGTCGCACCGCCCGGGTCCGGCGGCAGGCCCAGATCCAGGGTGACCACGGAAGGTTCGCCGCGACGCAACTGGGCAATGGCCTCATCCCGGTTCTGGGCGGTCAGGACCTCGAAGTCGTCAAAACACCAGCGCAGCTGGCTGAGCAGGCCGGGATCATCCTCCACCAGGAGTAATACGGGTTTTTGCTGAGTGCTTCCGGTCAACGTCTGGGTGCCTCACTGGCAGTGATTTGATTGCGTTTCTCCCGCAACGGGAGAGGGCTCTAGTCTTGGGCCCCCTTTCCCCGCGGGAGAGGGGCTTCTTCTTGCGGTTGGGCCAAAGGAATGCTGATCCGGAATCGCGACCCCACGCCCGGTTCGCTCCACACTTCCAGATCCCCTCCCAGGGCGCGAACGAACTCACGGCTTTCATAGGCGCCGATGCCCATGCCGGTGAGCCCCTTGGTGGTGTCAAAGGGCCGGAACAGTCGCTCGCGGATGAATTCACTCGTCATCCCGGTGCCGGTGTCTCGAATCTCCAGGTAGGCCTGGCGGCTGTCACGCCAGAGACCAAGCCGCACCTGGCCCTCTGGCGGCGTGGCTTCCTGGGCATTCTGGATCAGATGATTCATCACCGACAACAGTCTCTCCGGGTCCGCCAATACCGGGATCGGCTCTCCATTGTGAGCCAGTTCCGGCAACGGTGCACGCCCCTGGGCCTGCGCCACGGCGCGAACGGCCAGAAGTCCCACATCCACCGGCGCCATGTCACGCCCCGGATCTCCGGTACGCAACTGCAGCATGAGCTTGTTCATGCGCTCCACGGCGTTCTCCACCGTGCCGATGGCATCCTTGAGAAAGGCCGGATTGTCGCCGTGGCGCCGGGCATTGCTGACCACCAGGGACAGCTGGGCGATCAGGTTCTTCAGGTCATGCACCACATACGCGGACAGCCGGTTGAAGGCCTCGAACTGCCGGGCCTCGGACAGCGCCCGCAGGGCCTCCATCTGGGCCAGGTGGCTGGCGGCCTGAAGTCCGGCGGTCTTGAGCAGATCCCTGTCTTCCCAGTTGATGTTGCGATGGGCCCTGGGGGCCAGCAATACCACGAAGCCGAGCAATTCGGCCCCCTGTTTCAAGGGGATCAACAACCAGATCCGTTCACTGTCCCGCATCCAGTCCGGCAATTCCAGGCCGGCATGTCGCTCGGGTTCGGACAGGCATTCCGCCACATCCAGCACCCAGCCGGTATCCAGCAGGTAGCGGGCCAGACTGCCGTCCACCGGCTCGGCGTGATCACCGGCCTCGGCCATGTTGATCTGGGCCGTCTGAGTGAAATGCCGACCGCCGTCGCGCATCCAAAGCTGCCCGCCGGGGCTGTCGACGATGTCCGCCAGGGCGCGAATCACTCGGGTGGGCAAGGCCTCATGCCGGGTCTCGTCGGCCAGGGTGGCGATGAAGCGCAGCCACTCTTCCCGATAATCATACTTGTAGTTGAAAAAGTGCTTGCTGACAAAGACCTTGAACTGCGACCGCAGACGCCCGGAGGCCGCCAGCGCCAGCAGGCTCATCAGGGCGGCAAACAGGAACACGGCCTGGAAGACCGTGCCCCACTCACCGCCGAAGACCCGCAGATAATAACCCGCCGCCGCCATCAGCAGCAGGTAGACCCCGGCGCTCAGCAAGGTGGCGGTGTGGAACACCATGCCCCGTGAGACATAGACATCCAGCGACCACTGGGGGTTACGGGCCGCGGACACGGCAATCAGGGGCACCACCAGGGCATTGATAAATCCCCTCGCCTCCCACAGGCCCGCATCCACGTTGCGAAACAGCAGGGACTCGGCATACATGTAGAAATCGAACAGATAGACACCGCCCACACCCAGGCACAGGTACTTGATGGCCCAGCGCCCCTCCCGGGAAGTGTTGCGATAGATCTGTTCCACCAGCAAAAGGGCGATGAGGGTGAGCAGGAGCTTGCCGCCGAGCAGCACATCCCCACGTATCCAGGCTTCCGGCAGCATGGGCTGGAGCAACAAATAGGCCACCAACCCCATCAGCAGCAGCACTGCCGCCAATCCCAGCAGGATCAAGGGTGGCTTCAGATCAGCATTCGCGTCGGCCGCCGGTAACGTACTGGATCGGTTGCCCGCCGAAGATGACGGCGGGCCGGGACGGGCCGGGGCACGGGAAACCGGTAGCCGCCGGTGACTGCGTGCCTGCCAGATCAGCCCCCAGAGAAAACCGATCCAGGCGGCATCCCGGAGCAGTTCCGCGGGAAAAACAAGTGACAGGGGGATGCGTTCGGGCCAGATGGCCTGGGCGGCCAGGGTCAAGGCCCAGAGGATGCCGGCAGCGGCGGCCAGGATCAGCAGTGCCCCCTGCAGGCGGCGTTGCCAGCCGATCAGGAGCACGATCAGCAGGGCGGCAAAGCCGATGGCGGCGATGGCGTATCCGGTCACGCCCAGGGACACGAGCAACCTCCATGGTCATTCCCTCTCCCGGATGGGGAGAGGGTCGGGGCGGGGAATGATACCTGGGGGTAAAGCGTTGATATCCGCCGTTCTCAGCGGGAGCCTCGGCCCCAGAGAACGACTTCCACGGTCTGGACGATGGTCAGAAGATCCAGAGACATGCTCTGGTTCTTCACATAGTAAAGATCATACTTGAGCTTCTCGAAGGCATCCTTCTCGGAGGCCCCGTAGGGATAATGGATCTGTGCCCAGCCGGTGAGGCCCGGCTTGACCCAGTGCCGGTGATGATAATAGGGCAACTTGCCGCCGAGTTGTTCCACAAACTGGGGGCGCTCGGGCCGTGGGCCGACGAAGCTCATGTCGCCACGCAACACGTTGATGAGTTGGGGAAGCTCATCAAGCCGGGTCTTGCGCATGAAGGCCCCAAAGCGGGTGACCCGGGGATCGGATTTCTGGGCCCAGCGGGCCACGCCGTCCTTCTCGGCATCCATGATCATGCTGCGGAACTTGAACAGCGTGAAGGGCTTGCCATGCTGCCCGGTGCGTACCTGACAAAATATGACCGAACCCCGCCCCTTGCTCTCGATCATGATGGCCAGGGCGCAGATCAGCATGAAGGGCCAGACACAGGCCAGCATGGCCAGGCTGGTGATCACGTCCAGGGCACGTTTGGCATATTGCTGATAGAGGCTCTGGCGAAAGCCTCGGCCGAAGATCATGCTGGAGGGACGCAGGATGTCCAGCTTGAGCAGACCGGCCTCCCGCTCGAAGAAATCGGCGATATCCAGTACGTGGAGGCCCTGCATCTTGCAATGCATCAGTTCCTCGGCGGGAAAGCCGCCGCGGGGATCATCATAGGCAATGACAAGATCATCCACGTGATGACGGCGCACGAACTCAGGTAGCGGCACGTCCAGTCTCAGGGTGGAGTCATCGGATACCCGGGTGCATTCTCCAGGCCTGGGGACGAACCCCACCAGGACAAAACCGACCTGATCGGACTTACGGCGCAGACGGTTGAACAGCTGGGCGGAATCGCCGGCCCCCAGTACCAGTACCCGACGCTTGAAGGCATCATGGGCCAGCAGTCGGAAGATGCCGAAACGGGTGAACAATATGCCGGGAATGGCCAAGCCGATGGCGATGGCCATGATGCCGCGGCCGAAGTGCAGATCCGGGAAGACATAAAACAGCATGGACATCATGGTGACCGACAGCAGGGCGGCCCCCAGGATGCGCAACACCACTGCGTTGGCACCGCCGCGGAATCCTCGCCGGTAAAGACCCATGCTCAGCATGCCCACCATGCCCAGGGAAACAAAGGCCAGCATCTGCAGCGACCAGATGACATCCAGCACGGCCGGGAGGGCGGGTGCCAGTGGAAGCTGGATGAAGCAGGCGGCCAACAGTGCCAAGCCAAAGACCAGGGCCTCGGCGGAGGCCAAAATGATGATGGGGGTGGAGATATCCCGTCCAAGGATGTTGACATGGCCGTGCCTGACCCTGACCGGCCGCCTCATCGCCGAGACCGCCTCACCCGCCCCGTTTGCGGCAGAACGAACTCTCGGCTGAGATCGAACTTCGCTATATTCCGTACTGTCAACAACAGAGGCCAATACCCTGTCTTCTGCCGGATTGCCCATACCCAAACCTCTCTCTTGCTTGGGTGACACGCGGTGATCAACCTGATCCATGATTCAGGGACAGCCGGATTGCCGTCCAATATCCTTACACCATGTCACGGACTTATATGACTTGTGTCACACATACTATGTGACGCAGCTCACACTTTTCAAGTCTTCGCTGCTGAGTGTAGTCGATTTTTTTGACAGGCTCGAAAAAAGTGGGGTCACGGACAGAGCGACCTGAGTCTCTGAACGCCTGACAAGGGCGTCAGGCCAGGGGACCAGGGCATGAAGCCAGCGAGCATGTTTTTGCTTCATGAGGCATCCGCGCAACGGCGGCATTCAGGTGGAAGGAAAAAATGGTGCCGGCACCAGGATTCGAACCCGGGACCTACTGATTACAAATCAGTTGCTCTACCAGCTGAGCTATACCGGCCATGCCCCACATCCAGGCAACGGGCCAACTTTACCACCACAAGCAATGATTTGGGTATCCCTGGTCCGCTTTTCAGGCAGGCCCGAGGCCAACGTCATGGACAATCCCGTTCCACCGGAAAAATACCCTCGGGCAGCTCCAGGGACAGCATCCCGATCATGGGCAGGGAGACATTCACATCCACCCAATAGAAACTCACTTCTCGATAGCGCGTCTCGATGATGGGCTCCAACCCGATCCCACGCACCTGCTCCAGGCGTCTGAGGGCCCTTGCATGTTCCGAAAAGAGCCCCAGCGACAGGCCGTCCCGATGGGGACCTTCAGTGATGATGTAATGATCATTCATGCCCCGGGCCGTCAGCAGGGTGATGGCTGCCCGCGCCCCGGCGCGCCCATCAACGGGCTCAAGCACCACCCAATAGGACATGGGTCTGGATTCGGTCATCGGCCGCACATGCGGCGCCAACCCCTCACGAAGCAAACGTGCCTGCAAGGGCGCCGCTGCCTGCGGGGTACCAAAAGGTCCCAGGCTGACACATGCAGCCTGCCCGACATCCGGGATGACGTCCTCCGCCGCCACCCCACCTTCCCGCAGCAACCGTAGCATGGGAATGCCCTCGGGCTGCTGCCATACAGTCGGTTCCGGTGGGGTTTCCGGGGCATGCCGAGCCAGCCCATACAGCAGATAGGCCAGATTCAGCAGCAGCAACAGAAAAAACAACAACCGCATCAATTCCGATCCGCCACATGGGCCAGGCCGCGAAATACCAGGTGCGGCTCCACGCACCAGTCATCACCCAGCAGCGGGTGAAGATGCAAGGCGTCTCCACCGGTGAGCAACCGCGCCGGCGCGCCTCCATCGGTACCGGCGATTTCGAACAATCGATGACTCAGATGCGCGATGGCCGCCGCCAGCCCCTGCAACGTACCGGAAGCGACGGCATCCGCCGTGCGCACGGCCACGATGCAGTCATCCCTGCCCTCGGTCATGCCGGCCACACCTGGTGCCAGCCCCAGGCTGCGTCGCATCAGCCCCAACCCCGGCAGGATCAATCCCCCCCGATGACGGCCTTCCGGCACCAGCAAATCCAGGGTCACTGCCGTCCCGCAATCCACGATGATGGCGGTTTCATGCCCCAATGCCCGGGCGCCGGCCATGGCCGCATAGCGATCCACCCCCAGTCGGCCGGGTTCCAGGTAATCGCTGCAAATGCCGTGCAGCCAGGAGTCCGGCACAAAGAATTGCGGCGCCGGCCAGCCACGTGCCTCGCACATGTCCCGGCAGACCCGACGAAAGTCGGGGCCGAGCACCTCCACCACCCAGATCGCCTCCGGTGACAGAGGCTCCAGGCAGGCGCCAAGGCGACCGGAAAGATCCGGCCGGGCCTCGCCCCCATGGACCAGGACACCCCCCTCCCCCGGCCGGCCATGCTCCCAGCAAAGCCACTTGATCCGGGTGTTGCCTCCATCCAGCAGCAGTTTCATGGGGCAAAACGCAGGCTGACCTCACCCGCCTCCACCGACACCATGCCCTCCGCCGTCAGTACCTGCAGGCGACCGCCCGCATCCACGCCGCACCCCGTCCCCTCCAGGGTTCGGGCGCCCCGGATCAACACCGGGCGCCCGGCACAGGCATCATGGGCCTGCCATGGTGTCCGGTAGGCGGCAAAACCGGGTTCCGGATAGGTGGCTAGCATGTCGGTGAGGGCCTCCAGCAGCCTGGCGGCCAGGACATTGCGGGACACGTCCAGGTCCAGGCCGGCGTCCCGCAGGTCACCATAGGGCTGGTCGATGGGAAGATCCCGGGGCAGGCGCAGATTCAGCCCCAACCCCAGGATCAGGTCGACCCCCGCTCCTGCCTGGGCGTGACCTTCCACCAGGATGCCGCCCAACTTGCGGCCATGGACCAGAATGTCATTGGGCCATTTCAGACTCAGCCCCCGGGCACCCAGCGCTTCCAGCACCCGGATGACCACCACCCCTGCCGCCAGGGTGATGGTGGGGTCCGGTGCCGGCCAGTGACGGATGCTCCAGAGGATGGACAGGGGCAATCCGGCGCCCGGCGGCATCAGCCACTGTCGTCCCCGACGCCCTCGCCCTGCCCACTGAATATCGGCCAGGCAAGCCATCGGCGGCGCCATGCCCTGACGGCGCATCTGCTCCAGCCGGGTATTGGTGGAATCCACCTGCTCCAGGACCTGCAGCGTCAGGTCGGTGTTGCCGCCGAAGGCCGCCCTGATGCGGGCTTCGTCCAGTAATTCCAACGGATCTTCCAGCCCCACCCGGTTATCCGGCCTGAGCAGGGCAAGGCCCAGGGAGCCCAGCACCTCCAGACCGGATTCCACTTCGGCCTCCGCAACCATCAGGTGCCGGGCCAGTTCCGCCCGGGACCAGCTGGATCGTCGGGCCAGGGCCCTGAGCAGACCATCCGGAAAACCCGGGTGATTATCGGTGAATGAATGACCAGACATGCATGAGGCCGATTTTTGGGTTATTCATTATGATCTGCGCAGAGAGGTTCAAACACAATGCATCGCTTCCTCAAACGAAGGGGCAGGCCGGCCGCACGGACACTGTCCGTGCTGATCCTCTGCCTGCCCCTGGGCCTGAGCGCGGAGATCTACATCTACAGGGATCGGGACGGTACCCCGATGTTCACCGACCGACGGGACATGGGTCCGGACTATACCTTTGTGGGGCGTTATGGCCGCCCCACCGCCTCCCATGCCTGCCGGGGAGTGACTCGCGCCGCCATGGATCGGCGCGCCCTGGATCATCTACTCACCATCCGCCACTACGCACGCCATCATGGCGTCGATGAGGAAATGATTCGGGCCATCATCATGGTGGAGTCCTGCTTCGACCGCCATGCCGTGTCACGGGTGGGGGCTCAAGGCCTGATGCAGCTGATGCCGGGCACCGCCCGGGAACTGGGGGTGAGCAACGCCTTCGACCCCACCGAAAACATACGCGGCGGCGTCACCTATTTCGCCAGGATGCTGGAACGGTTCGACCATGACGTGACCCTGGCCCTGGCTGCCTACAATGCCGGCCCGGGGGCAGTGGAACGCCACAGCGGGGTCCCGCCGTTTGCTGAAACCCGCCAGTACATCACCCGCGTCATGGAACAGTACCGCTACCTGCGACCGGAGACCGGCATGTCCCTCAGTCCGCCAGCCAGATGAGGGAGGCCATGCGCCCGGTGTCACCATCTCGGCGATAGGAATAGAAACGGCGGGCATCACTGAAGGTACACGCGGTTTCCGCCGTCATGTCGCGCACGCCGCGGGCCGACAGTCGTCGTCGCGCCAGCGCCCGCAGATCCGCCAGCCAGCGCCCGGCCGGGGACGGCACGAAGGCCTCCCGGTGCCCCGGGTCATGCCGCAGAAAGGCGGCCCGCACTTCGTCTCCCACCTCGAAGGCGTCGGGACCGATGCAGGGTCCCAGCCAGGCCATCAGTTCCCCGGGCGGGCAGTCCAGGGCCTCGACCGTGGCTTCCAGCACACCGGCGATCAGTCCGCGCCATCCGGCATGGGCCGCTCCCACCCGGGTGCCGGCGCGGTCACAAAACAATACCGGCAGACAATCCGCCGTCATCACCACGCAGGGCAATCCCGGCGCAAAGGCCACCACCGCATCCGCCTCCGGTCGGTCGCCGCAGCGACCGGCATCCACCACGCGTGCGCCATGCACTTGTTGAAGCCAGCAGGGTTCCCGGGGCAGGGCCAAATGCCGCCTGAGCAGACGACGGTTTTGCAGCGCGGCCTCGGGATCGTCCCCGTTATGCAGCCCCAGATTGAAGCTGTCAAAGGGAGGCCGACTGACACCCCCGAGGCGGGTCGTCGTCATCGAACGCACGGCGCTCGGCGCCGGCCAGACGGGTACAAGCCATCCGATGTCTTCATCGCGCATGGTTTCCACTCCGGCAAAGGTCTGTCGCGTCCATGCATCGGGATTGCGTTGTTGACGGGCATCAGAGGGGCGCAAGCACCACTTGGTTGCGACCGTTGTTCTTGGCCCTGTAGAGCGCTTCATCGGCCCGGCCCAGGGTGGCATCAGGCCCACTGTCTTCAGGGCCGAGCAAGGTGATGCCGATACTCACGGTCACCGCGACAATGGCGCCCGGGGTCACGGCCGGCGTGGATTTCACCTTGCGACGAAGGCGTTCCGCCAGAATCAGGGCCTCCTGCTCCGTGGTTCCCGGCAGCAGGACCGCGAACTCCTCGCCACCGGTGCGGGCGGGCAGATCCATCCTGCGCAGACAACTTCGCAGGGTATCGGCAAAATGCTGCAACACCAGATCACCGGCGGAGTGTCCGTAAGTGTCGTTGATGCTTTTAAAGTAATCCAGATCCACCATCAACAGGCTTGAGGGCGGATTCGGCCGACGCCGAATGCGGGCCAGTTCATCGGCCATGCGGGAAATGAAATGGCGGCGATTGTAAAGCCCGGTGAGAAAATCCGTGGTCGCCATGCGCCGCAGTTCGTATTCCAGCTTCTTGCGGGCGCCGATGTCCGACAGGGTGCCCACCACACGCAGGGGCTGGCCGTTCTCATCCCGGCGGGCAACACGGCCTCGCGCCAAAACCCATTTCCAGCCACCCTCCTTGCAGCGCATGCGAAACTCGCAGATATAGTGGGGAGAACTCCCCCGCAGGTGCTCCTGCATGGCACCGGAAAATCCTCTCAGATCATCCGGGTGCACCAGGCTCACCCACTGTTCGAAGCTCCTGTCCAGTTCCGCGTCCGAAAATCCGATGATCTGGCGAAAACGGGCACAATAAACCACGTCATTGGATTCCAGGTCCCAGTCCCAGACCCCGTCACCGGCACCGAACAGGGCAAAGCGCCAGCGCAGTGAACTCTCCGTCAGGCCATCCGCCCAGGGTGCGGGCAGACCGGTGGCCTCCTCCCGGGGATCATCGACCTCGGTCAGCGCACACAGGAAGCACCGATCCGAATCTGCATCCAGGCGGCTCAGGTGGACCGTGACCTCGAATCTGTGGCCGTTGATGTCCCGGCATTTTGTCCGCAGTTGCTGCGGGCGGGACCGATGACAGCAACTTTCCATCAGATCCACCAGTTCGGCGGCATCCAGGGAAAGCAGGAAATGGCTCAGATCAGGCCATTGACCGCGGTCTTCCGGCAGGGCCAGACGATCACGGGCCAGTGGGTTTGCCTCAAGGATGGTCCCGTCGATATCCACACTGAGCAATGGCAAGGGCATGTTCCGGAAAACGGCTTTCGCCCCGGTCGCAGCTTTTTCCATAAGCGGCCAATCCACAGCATTTCTCCCGTCGGGCCTTTGGGAATTCTTTCGGAGAGACTTAGCATAGCCTCTTTTCGCTGCTGCGCAGGCGAAAAAAAACCCCGACTGCATCGGCAGCCGGGGTTTTTGTATGGTGGCCAGGGACGGAATCGAACCGCCGACACGGGGATTTTCAATCCCCTGCTCTACCAACTGAGCTACCTGGCCTTGCTGTTTTTTGCTGCCGTAAACCGCGTTGCAGCGAAGTTGCGTATTAAATCGGTAACGGGAGCTTTCGTCAAGCCCCCGGGCACCATCCAGCGTGATTTTTTCCTACTTGGTGGGGTCCACGTAGCCTTCCGGCATGCTGGCGCCGCCACCGAAGAAGAATTTTTCCATTTCCTCTTCCAGGAACTTGCGGGCCTTGGGATCGATCGGGGTCAGCCGGTACTCGTTGATGAGCATGGTCTGATGCCGGACCCACTTCTGCCACGCCTCCTTGGAGACGTTGTCGTAGATTCTCTTGCCCAGGTCGCCGGGATAGGGCGCAAAATCCAGCCCTTCGGCCTCGTTACCCAGGTAGACGCAATTCACCATGCGAGCCATTGATCTCTCCGTCCTCGTGCACAATATGATCCAGAAGCCGGGCCACCGGCGCGGCAAGCCCCAGCTCCGAACGAGCTTCAGGTTTATACCAGACCCGACCGGGGGCTTCCATCACGGAGGCCGCGGGGTCTTTCACCCACAACCGCACCGGGGTGATGTGCAACCGAAAATGGGTGAAGACGTGTACGAAAGGCGCCAGCGCGTGCACTTCATGGGCTTCCGTGCCCAGATGACGCCGACACCACGGCTCCGCCTCCCCGGTGGACGGCACCTCGGGAAAGCCCCACAGCCCGCCCCACAGACCCGTCGGTGGACGCCGTTCCAGCAACACCCCGTCGGGGCCGCGGATGATGAGCATCACCGTGCTGCGCAGGGGTTGCTCCCGCCGGGGGCGGGGCGTGGGCAGGAGAGACTGACGATCAGTGGCATGGGCCACACAGTCCGACGCGACGGGGCAGACCCCGCAGGTGGGGCGGCCGCGGGTGCAGACGGTGGCCCCCAGATCCATGATGGCCTGGGTATAGTCCGCCACCCGCGCTGTCGGTGTCATGGCCTCCGCCAATGCCCAGAGCCGGCGGGAGACCGCCGTCGTGCCGGGCCACCCCTCCACGCCGCGATGACGGGCCAGTACCCGCTTGACGTTGCCGTCGAGAATGGCATGGCGCTGACCGCAGGCAATGGAGAGGATGGCCGCCGCCGTTGAACGGCCGATACCGGGCAGGGCCTCCAGGTCCTCAAGGGTCTCGGGAAAGCGGCCCTGGTGCTGCTCCACCACCTGCCGGGCCGCCCGATGCAGATGACGGGCACGGGCGTAATAGCCCAGACCGGACCAGTGGTGCAGGACCTCGTCGATGGGTGCCCGTGCCAGCGAGGTCACGTCCGGGAACCGGGCCATGAAACGCTGGTAGTAGGGAATCACCGTCACCACCTGGGTCTGCTGCAGCATGATCTCCGAGACCCAGACCCGATAGACGCTGATCTCCTGCTGCCAGGGCAGGTCATGGCGCCCGTGCCGGTCAAACCAGTCCAGCAACCGGGCGCCGAAGTCCCCCGCGGCGCTCAACGGAGTCGATCCAGCAGACGGTCGCCCAACTGGTCGCGGATACGGTCCGCTTCCTGCTGCACCCGGTCACGCTGTTGATCGATGAGTGGCTGCACCTTTTCCTCCACCCGCTCCTGCACCTGCCGCTCCAGGCGCTCCCGTTCCTGATCCAGACGCCCACTGAGCACGGAGGCCAGGTCCAGGCCGAAGCGTGGCTCGCTGAAGGTGCCGCGGATGGTGATGGGCAGATTCACGTTGCGCAGGTCATCCAGCGGACGCCCCCCCTGCCCTTCCAGGGTGGCCACCAGACCGGTATCCAGGCGGTAGTCCAGACGCTCCCGGTTCAGGTCCACGGTGCCCCGTCCCCGGACCCGCAACAGCGGCGAGGCCGCCTGCAGGTCCTGGTTGTCCACCACGCCGTTGTTGATCCGGAAGCTGCCGGTCAGCTCGGTGAAATCGGTCTGCACCGGTGCGTCGGATGGCTCGACGGTACGCCCCCGCAGCCGTGCCTCCGCGTCGCGGATGATCTGGGCCACGTTGATCCCCTTCACCGCGCCGTCGGCGAAGCGCAGATCCCCGTTGCCGTTGAGCCCGGCGATCAGGGCCTTGACCGATTCGCCGCGGCTGTTCAGGTCAAGGCGCAGGTTGGCGGTGCCGGTGACCATGGGCGCCTCGCCGGTGAGGTCCTCAAGCAGGTTCCCCATGCGGACGCCCTGCAGGTCGCTGCGGGCCTGGAAACGGGGGGTATCCCGCCGGGCGTCCAACCCCAGTGCGCCTTCCACCCGGCCGCCGTACAGTGCGGCGCGGAAGGGACGCAGATCCACCTGACCGTCCCGGGCGCGCAGTTCCAGCACCACGTCGGACAGATCCAGGTTGGCGACCACCAGCCGACCGATATTCAGATCACCGCTGAGGTTCAGTGACCGCAACAGTTCCAGCGGAAGTTCGATGGTCTCCTCCGGCCAGCCGTCCCGGGGAGCCGGAGCCTGACCGGCACCGGGCGCGGGCCCGTCCCCGGCGGGGGGCAGGTAATGGTCCAGATTGATGCGATCCACCTGCAGGGACAGGGTGATGGCCGGGGCGGCCAAGTCGCGCACGGCGACGTTCCCCATCAGGCTGCTCTCATCCAGGGTGACCACGAGCCGGCTCAGATCCAGACGATCCCCCTGCATCGCAAAGGCCAGATCCAGGGCGGCGTTCTTGAGCACATCGGGATTGGCGGTCTCGGGGACCTCCATGCCCAGGGCCTGCATCAGATTGCGGGGATGGATGCGTCCGCTGCGCAGCTCGCCATGCACACGGGGTTCCCCGGTCAACGACTCCACCTCCATCAACCCGGTGAGCTGGGTATCGAAGGCGGTCAGGGTCAATCGCTCCAGCTTGGCCATGTCGTTGCGCAGGTCCGCCCACAGATCCCCTTCCAGACGCGCCCGAATGGGGGCCGGCAGGGTCTCGCCCCGGGCATCCAGCACCGCCGTCAACCGCCTCAGGCCGTAGCGCTGATCGGCCATGTCCAGATACAGCAGGGCCGACAGGTCGGTGGCCGCCGTCAGGGCCGGTTCTCCCAGCCGGGTCTGGAAGGCCAGTTCCAGCGGGGTCTCATGACCCGGACGCAGACGCCCCAGGGTCAGATTGAAGGGATCCACCACCAGGTCGGTTCCGGCCTGGGCGTCGCGCCAGCGTATCCGGGCATCGCGGATTTCGACGCCGGCAATATCCAGATCACGCAGCATCGCGGGCATGGCGTCGGGATCCTCCGGCGGGGGGGACACCGGCGGTGTCTCCGCGGGCAGATCCCGGGCATCCCCGTCTCCCAACAGGTCATCCCAGTTGCCGCGCCCCTGGGCATCCCGTGCCAGATTCAGGTCCAGCCCCTCCAGACGCACCCGCTCCACCTGGAGTTCACGACGCAGCAGTGGCAACATGGCCACGGCCACGTCCACCTCGCGGATGCGGGCGAAATGCGCATCGGGGAAGCCTTCCCCGT
Organism: Ectothiorhodospira shaposhnikovii; assembly: GCF_022227765.1. GTDB lineage: Bacteria > Pseudomonadota > Gammaproteobacteria > Ectothiorhodospirales > Ectothiorhodospiraceae > Ectothiorhodospira. The sequence continues at coordinate 206,986 of NZ_JAJMLZ010000002.1, forward strand.
TGGCCAGGGTGGTTTCCCCCAGGGTCAGGGCCAGACGGGGGAAGACGGACAGGCCGATGTCGCCGCTGATGGTGAGTTCCCGGCCGGTCTGCTCCTGGACGGCGGCGCTGATGCGGTCCTTGTAGGCATTGGGGTCAAAGGTGGCCAGCAGGAAGATCAGCAGGGCCACGAACAGCACCAGCACGACCGCCACGGCCATCAGGGCACGTTTGATCCATTTCATCGGGCGCTTACCTCGCTTGAGTCGGAATACGTGTTGGGTCTTGCCATGTTGCAGTGTAACGTGGTCGGCTTGGAGACGCAGGGCCCCCCTCTGCCCTTGCATGCCGTCGATCCGCGTCTTGAGTGCCGGCGTTGCAGCCCGGTTCGCCGCGACGGCAACGTCTAGAATCAGCGGGATGCCGTTGACGTGCCTTCCGAAAGAGCCAGCCCATGACCAACACGCCGAATCTGCGACGCAAGCCTCACATCCTGTTCCTGGGTCCGACCAACACCGCCCGGACCCTGATGGCGGAGGCCTACGCCCGGGCATTCCTCGCCGATCTGGCCGAGATCCGCTCCGTGGGCATGCGCGCCGGTGATCCGGACCATAGAACCCTGACGGTACTTCAGGAGGATGGCACGGATACCTCGGCACTGGCACCCAGGGACCTGGATGCGGCGGTGCTGGAGTGGGCCGACCTCATCGTCACCCTCACCCCGGATCCGGCCCGCCTGCCCTCGCCCCGGGGGGACAGCTTCATCAGCAAGAACTGGCCTCTGGATGCCCCGGAGACCTCGGCTGACGAGGCCCGAACCCTGGAGTCATACCGGCAATGCCGGGAGGAGATCAAGCGGCGGGTGCGCCAGCTGGCCAATTCCATCCGGCTGATGCAGCGCTGACCCGAAGCGCCCCGACGCACTACTCCCCCGGCCGGGCGGGGGCGTGATGCCAGTCCCCGGATCGGCCGCCGGACTTGTGCAACAGACGGATCCCTTCCATCACCATGCCCCGATCCACCGCCTTGCACATGTCGTACACCGTCAGCAGGGTCACCTGAACCGCCGTCAGGGCCTCCATTTCCACCCCGGTGGGTCCTTGGGTTTCCGCCGTCACCCGGCAATACACCGTGGGCGGCTGATCCGTGGTATCCAGTTCCACTTCCAGCCGGGTCAGGGCCAGGGGATGACACAGGGGGATCAGCTCGGCGGTCTTCTTGCCGGCCATGATCCCCGCCACCCGGGCAATGCCCAGGACATCCCCCTTGCGATGACCGCCGGTGCGCACCAGCGCCAGGGTGTCGGGGGCCATGACGATGCGCCCCTCGGCCACGGCCACGCGGTGGGTGCTGTCCTTGCCGCCCACATCCACCATGTGGGCATGGCCGGCCGGGTTGAAATGGGTCAATCTGGACATGATGGACTATCCTTATGGCGGGAATGACGCCCATGGTCTCAGGCCCATCCCCACAGGACAATATCCGACGCGTCGCAAACCGGAGCCTACACCCCCGTGACCATCACCGTGCTTTACTTTGCCTCCCTGCGGGAGTTTGCGGGACGCCCCCGGGAGGATATGGACGCCGAAGGCATCCGCTGTGCCCTGGATGTCTGGCGCCGCGCCCAGGAGGGGCGCCCCCTGCCCCCCGGGACGCTGATCGCCGTGAACCAGGAATATGCCGCCGCCGATCACCCGGTGCGGGAAGGTGACGAGGTGGCCTTCTTCCCGCCGGTGACGGGGGGCTGACGCCGTGGCCGTCCATCTCCTTGCCGAGGCCCTGGAACCCTGGGAGACGCTGATCCGCCATCAGCAAAGCCTGGCTGCCGGCTGCTTCGGCGCCACCGCCGTCTTCGTCGGGACCATGCGGGACTTCAACGAAGGCGACGACATTCAGGCCATGACCCTGGAGCACTACCCCGGCATGACCGAACGTCAGCTGGAGACCATCGGGCAGGAGGCCCGCCGGCAGTGGCCGCTGGAAGACGTGCTGATTGCCCATCGGGTGGGACGGATACATCCCGGCGACCCCATCGTCCTCGTTGCCGCCTGGTCGGCCCATCGTCAGGCGGCCTTCGAGGCCTGCCGGTTCATCATGGAAGCCCTCAAGTCCAGGGCGCCCTTCTGGAAACAGGAAAGGCTGCAAAGCGGACAGCAACGCTGGGTGAGCGGCAACACGCCCGGCATGTAGAAAAGGCCCGGGAACCTACTGCAACAGCAGGAAGAAGGCGCTGTTGTCACGGCGCAGATTCAGCAGCAGCCGTTGCCCGCCGGCGCCGGCGGCCTGCCTGACGTCCTCCAGGCTGGTAACCGGACGACGGTTCACCGACAGGATCAGGTCGCCGGGCCTGAGACCGGCGCGGGCGGCCGGCGAACCCGGTGCCACCCGGACCACCACCACCCCTTCCACCTCGCCGTGAAGGGGGGAGTCTTCCTGAATCTCGCCCAGGGCCGCACCTTCCAGGCGGGGACTGATACGCCCGCCCTCCAGCGTGGAGACCTGGATCTCGCCCACCTGGGTCCGGATCACCCGGGTCCGTTTGTCCCGCAGGATTTCCAGCTCCACGGTGGAACCCACCCGCAGCAGCCCGATGGCGTTGCGCAGTTCGGCGGCATTGCGAATGACCCGCCCGTTCACCCGGGTCACCACATCGCCTTCCCTGAGTCCCGCCCGTGCCCCGGGCGATCCCCGTTCCACCCGGGCGATGACCGCCCCTCGGGTCTGCTCGATGCCGAAGGCCCGGGCCAGGTCCGGGGTCAGGTCCTGGACCGACACCCCCAGGCGTCCGCGCCGTACCTCGCCGTATTCCACCAGATGATCCATCACTTGCAGGGCCATGTTCACCGGGATGGCAAAGCCGATGCCGATGTTGCCGCCGCCGCGGGTGAGGATGGCGGAGTTGATGCCCACCAGCTCACCCCGCAGATTCACCAGCGCGCCGCCGGAATTGCCGGGATTGATGGAGGCATCGGTCTGGATGAAGTCCTCGTAGGCCTCCACGCTCAACCCGGTCCGCCCCAGGGCGCTGACGATGCCCGAGGTCACGGTCTGTCCCAGGCCGAAGGGGTTGCCGATGGCCACCACGAAGTCCCCTACCTTGAGGGCATCGGAATCGGCAACCGGGAGCGCCTGAAGACCCTCGGCCGCCACTTTCAGTACCGCCAGGTCGGTGGCCTGATCGGTACCGATCACCTTGGCGTCCAGACGCCGGCCGTCGTGTAGGGTGACCACGATTTCATCGGCGTTCCGGATCACGTGGTCATTGGTGAGGATGAAGCCTTTCTCCGCGTCCAGGATCACGCCGGAACCCAGGCCCTGGGTCTGACGTTCCCGGGGGACCTGGGGCAGGTCGAAGAAGCGGCGAAAGAAGGGGTCATCAAACAACGGGCTGCCCCGTTCCTGCACCCGCCCCCGGGTGGCCAGGTTCACCACGCCGGGAATGGTCCGCTCCAGCATGGGGGCCAGGGACGGCAGTGGCTCGCCATCCACCTCCACCGGCAGGCGGGCGGCTGCCGGCAGGCTCAGGCCCAGCAGGAGTACCAGCAGGAGGGGCCACAGGAGAGGTTTGCACAACGGATGAAGGTGTTTCGTTCTCATGGCGAATTCTTGACGTCAAGACACTGAGTTGCTTGAAAGGAAGGCCCCGCGCTTCCCTGGAACGTTCCGTTCCCGTCCCAGGAATATTCCCACCCCGTCATTCCCGCGAACGCGGGAATCCAGTCACGGGTTGAAAATCCTGGACTCCCGCCTGCGAGGGAGTGACGACAACGGGGCCCACGCAGGAATGACGACAACGGAGCCTACGCAGGAATGACGATAAAGAGACCTACGCAGCAGTGACGACAAAGGGTCTGCCAAGGCCTCCATTGAGACTGTCGGTAAGTCCGCGGGTTCAATGCCGGCCATCGCCGCCCCATCACGGTGATCTTCCGCGGCGATTTCAGTCACGGAAATCATCAGGACCGCAGATGCGCCCTGGGATCGAAAGGCATCTCCCGACTCATGCGCTCGTACAGGGAGCGAGCGGATTTCTCGTCCGCGGGCGGGGTGTGGATCTGCAGCACCAGGTACTGGTCCCCCGGCGGGGTTCCCGGCAGACCACGCCCCTTGAGCCGTAAACGGCGGCCGGACTGGGAACCGGCGGGGATCTTCATGTCCACCCGCCCGTCCAGGGTGGGCACGTTCACCGTCGCCCCCAGAGCCGCCTCCCAGGGCGTGATCGGCAGGTCCAGGTGGACATCCCGACCTTCCAGGCGGAAATAGGGATGAGGCTTGATATGGACCTCCAGATACAGATCCCCCGCAGGGCCACCGCCGATGCCCGGGGTGCCCTGCCCCGTCAGGCGAATGCGCTGCCCCTCGGTCACACCGGGAGGGACCTTCACCTGCAGGGTCCGGTCGCCGACGCGGACGGAGACGGAGCCGCCCTTTACCGCGCGCTCCAGGTCCAGGCGGATGCGGGCGGTCCTGTCCTCGCCCTGGCCGGCAAAACCCCGGTGGGTACGGTGGCCGCGGGTGCGCTGAGCGCCCTGCCGACCGAACAGGGCCTCGAAGAATTCGGAAAAATCGCTCTGGGTGAAACCGTCCTGGAAACCACCGGAAAAACCCCCGGCACGTCCGCCGGGCGCCCCTCCGAACCAGGCGTCAAAGTCCGGCGGCGGACGAAAATCCTGTCCCGGGCGCCAGTGGCTGCCCAGTTGATCGTAGGTCTTGCGCTTTTCCGGGTCACCCAGGACCTCGTAGGCCTCGTTCACCGCCTTGAACCGCTCCTCGGCATCGGGTTCCTTGCTGACGTCCGGATGATACTTGCGGGCAAGACGGCGATAGACCTTCTTGAGTTCATCCTGGGTGGCGGTGCGCTCCACCCCGAGTACCTTGTAGTAATCTTTGTATTCCATGGCCCGTCAGGATACTCCGAAAGCAAGTGCGCCGCGTGGGAACGCGGCGCAAGGTGGGTGTCACGGGAAAAGACCGTCGCCGGACATCAGCCCTCCACGGAGATGCGCCGGGGCTGAACCTTCTCCTGCTTGGGAATGCGGACTTCCAGTACACCGTTCACGCTGCGGGCGGAGATACGCTCGGCATCCGCGGTGTCCGGCAGGCTGAAGCGACGGAAGAAGCTACCGCGGATGCGCTCCACCCGCTTGTAATTCTCCCGCTCTTCCTTGGTCTCGGCCTTGCGCTCGCCGCTGATGGTGAGCACACCGTTTTCCATGTGCACTTCTATGTCCTTGGGGTCCACGCCGGGGACATCCGCATGCAGGACATAGGCGTCCTTCTCTTCCCGGATATCCACGGCCGGCACCCAGTCGGCGGCGGCGGCGGTTTCCTCGTTGCCGTAACCGCTGCCGTGCAGGCGATCGAGTTCACGGGACAACTGATTCAGAAGACTCCAGGGTTCATAACGGGTCAACATGATAACGTCCTCCTGTTCACTGCTCGTCGGGTTGGGCTGCTAGCCCCTGTCGTGAGCAGATATAGGTCCGTCCGGGAGGATTTCAAGGGGACGAAGCGCGTCAGAGGCGCTCCAGTGATAGAAGTTTGAACTGGTTGTCAACAGTGAGCCGAAAGTGCCCATGGACCCCGTCGTGCAGCACGAACGGGCGCAGCGCGGAGGCCGGAAAACGCACCGTCCGCCCCTCCCGGGACATGGCCACCACCGCCGAGGCCGCGCCGCTGTAGTAGCGCAGGTAGTCGTCGCGGGAGATGCTGAGGTTGAAGTGAAAATGCGGCACGGGGATGAAGGCTCGGCATCGGGTGGCGTGGGTGAGGACAGGATCTCATTCGATATTCTGGATCTGCTCCCGCATCTGTTCGATCAGCACTTTCAGCTCCACCGAGGACTGGGTGGTTTCCATGTCGTTGGCCTTGGAGCCCAGGGTATTGGCCTCCCGGTTGAACTCCTGCATGAGGAAGTCCAGGCGCCGCCCGACCGGCTCGTCCCGCCGCAGACAGGCCAGGACCTCCTTCACATGGCCGTCCAGACGGTCCAGCTCCTCGGCCACGTCCAGCTTCTGTGCCTGGAGGGCCAGCTCCTGCTCCAGACGTCCGGGTTCCAGATCCACACCCAGCTCGCCGATACGGGTGCGCAAGCGCTCCCTCAAGGCCGCCACCACCTCCGGCCGACGGGCACGCACCTGAGCCACCTGTTCGCCGATGGCCCGGCAGCGGCTTTCCAGCAGGCCATGGATATGGGCGCCTTCCCGGGCACGATGGTCGAGCAGTGCCTCCAGCGCCTGGTCCAGAAGGCTCAGGGCGGCGGCATGCACCGGCTGCAGGTCGGGTTCGGACTGACGCACCACCCCGGGCCAGCGCAGGATCTCCATGGCACTCATGCGGGCGGCATTCATCATCCAGTGCTCCACCTTGACCACGGTGGTGATGAGTTCCTTGGCCAGATCGTCGTTGAGCTCCAGGGTGCTGTCGGCGCTGTCCGCCTTGCGAAAACGAAGGGTGCACTCCACCTTGCCCCGCCCCAGCCGGGCGGTGACCCGCTCACGCACCGGCCCCTCCAGGGAGCGCAGCTCCTCGGGCAGACGGGTGCTCACGTCCAGATAACGGTGATTGACGCTGCGCAGTTCCCAGGCCAGGGTGCCGACATCGCCGGAGGATTCACAACGGGCGAATCCGGTCATGCTGCGGATCATGGGGTGTCCTTGCGGTCTCGAATGTGGGGTTGATTGTAGCGCATTCATGCCGGCCTCCGGACCACACCCCATGTCAGTCTCCGGCAGTCGCGATTTCCTCGCCGGCGCGACGCCCCAGGTGCAGCGCCCACTGGATCGACGGGGCCGCCCCAAGTTCGCTGCAGGACCACAGGTGCTCGCCGTGGCGCAGCGGGACCTCGCCCGGCCAGGGAACCGGCGGCGCCTGGACCGGCAGGGCGCGGGGCAGTCGATAGCAGGCGAGGCGCTCCCATTGACTGACTTCAGCGCCGAACCAGTCCGTCAGCTGGCGACGAATATCCGCCTCCAGAACGTCCGGATCGTGTTCGGCGCCATGGACATTCACGGTCACCAGGGCACGTCCGACCGGGGCGTAATGGGAGGACAGCTCGGAGGGACACAGCACGCTGTTGACGATGCCATGCCCCTCCCCATTGAGCATCAGGTAGGCCCCCTCGAAAGGCGCCTGTCCGGCGCCAAAATGAACGCAGGTGGTCCCTCGGGTAGGCACCGGCTCCGATGCCTCCAGCCCCAGCAGACGGGCGGCCTCGGGGCCGTCGGTGGCCACGACGATGTGACGGGCCTGCAATGGCTCGCCGGCGACCGGAAAGACCCGGTTACCCTCGATCCGATCCACCCGGGTGTCGAGCCGGATCGTGCCCACAGGCAGGCGCTGGGCCAGTTGCCGTGGGATCTGCTCCATACCCCGGGCGGGCAAGGCGGTATCCCCCAGGGCAAAGGCCCGGAACACGAACTCGAAGGCCCGGGAAGACATTTCCAGTTCCGGCTCGAAGAACACGCCGCTGAAAAAGGGCTTGAAAAACCGTTCGATGATGCGTTCGGAAAACCCCATTTCCCGCAGATGGGTCAGGGCATGGCGCTCATGACGATGATACAGCTCACGCAGGTCGCCCCGCAGACAACGGCGGCGCAGGTGCAAAAGATGCAGCTTGTCCGGCAAATGACCCACCGGCGACCAGAGCATCTCCGGCAGTCTGGAAGGCTGCCGCCAGACATCGCTCACCCGGTGGGTGCGCCCATGGATCCCCACCAGGGCCCCGGTGTGGAAGGGCTTGAGTTCCAGGGCCTCGTAGTCCAGAAAGCGCCGCGCCTCCGGATACCAGGTCTGCAGCACCTGGAAGCCCCGATCCAGCAGATACCCCTCCTGGTAGTCGGTGCGGATGCGACCGCCGACCCCATCGGAGGCCTCAAGGATCAATGGCTCACGACCCTTTTCATGCAGGGTCAGCGCACAGGCCAGTCCGGAGAGTCCGGCGCCGATGATCACGACATCCGCAGTCATCTCATCCCGCTCCTGATCATGGAAAGCTCAGAAATCCACCCGGAGGCTGACATAGACCTCGGTGCTGCGACGATTCGGCTTGACCAGTGAACCTTGCGAACGGGTATCGTACCCCCGCGCCAGGACATCGGTCAGGGAAAGGGCCGCCTGTGCCTGGGATCCCAGGTCACGACGCACATGCAGGTCCAGGAAACCATCACCGGCATCGGTGGTGGGACCGGTCGGGTCATCGATCCAACGGACCGAGTCATAATGGTAATACTCGGCGGTCATGAGCCAGGGCTCGGACGGGGCAAACGACAGGGCCAGGTTGACAATGTGCGCCGGCACCGACTCGACCTGCAGGCGGGCCTCGCGGTCGCTGCTACGACTGGACAGCAGGGACAGCCCTCCATGCAGCCACACCCGTGAACCGGGCCGGTATGTCACCTGGGTCTCGACGCCCTGCAGGATCATGCCGCCGGCATTGACGAATTCTCCCTCCGGCTCGATGCCGTACAGCACCTTGTAGGGGATCTGGATCAGATCCTCCAGCTTGTTCCGAAACAGCTTGATGTCGGTGACCAGACGGCCACCGGCCCAGTGGCCGTGATGGCCCATCTCCAGGGATCGGATCACCTCGGGCGCCAGGCCGCCGCCGGAGGCAATGGCCCCGTCGGCGGTGCGCACCTTCTCTTCAGCCAGGCTCGGGGTGCGGATTGCCCTGGAAACCACCAGCCGGAAACTGTGGGACTCGTCGGGCATGTAGACCAGGGCCGCCCGGGGCATCAGGTCATCGCCAGTGATGTCGTTGTGCTCGTACATGCCGCCCAGGTTCAGCAGCCAGCGAGGGTCGGGCGACCACTCCAGATTGGCAAATACCCGGTAAAGCCGGTTGTGCACCCAATCCAGGCCGTCGAAAAAATAGGGGGATTCGGAGCTGTCCAGACGCGCCCCCACCCCCCACACCATTCGGGTGGCGCGAGAGATCTTCAGATGGGACTCCGCCTCAAGGTCATGGCGCCGTGAACGGGAGTTGCGATTGGTGTCGAAAGGGTTGCCCTGCAAGTCCAGGGCGATGTATTCATCGGTCAGGTCGTTATGCTGATAGTAGTACTGCAACCGATAGGTGGCGTCGGGGTCACGGCTGTTGTGGAGCTCCAGGTGCACGTATTCCGTCTGCCGCTCGAAAGTGCGAGGGGGATTCATGCGGCTGGCGGCACCATCGGATCCCTTCTGCCCCTGGGTAGCCCCCAGATGGCTGGTCAGGGTGACGCCCGGCAAAAGCGTCCAGTCGAGGCGTGTATCCACGGCATCCAGCCGGCGCTGATCCTGCTTGCCGCGAAAGCCGTCGTCTTCCTGGTGATGGTAGGTCAGTCGATAGGCGGCCCGGGGCGTGGTGCCCCCATGGCGTATCCACAGATCCCGAACACCCTGGGAACCCAGGCGGGTGACCAGTTGCCGCCCCTGGGTTTCGGCCGGGTGACGGGTCAGGATGTTGACGATGGCAAAAAAGGAGTTGGAACCGTAGGCCGCGGAATTGGGGCCGCGGATGATCTCGATGCGCTCGATATCATCGGGACTCAAGCCCAGGCTGCCCCATTGGGCACCACCGTTGGTGGGGGTATAGATGGACCGGCCATCCACCAGGACCTGCAACTGACGCACGAACTGCTCGCCCAGACCATGATAAGTGATGATCGGGCGGTTGCCGTTCTCACCGCCCACCAGGAACCCCGGTACCATCCTGAGCACCTCCGCCAGACTGCGTGCTTGGCTCCTTTCCAGCCACTGGCGGTCGATCACGGTGACCGACGCGGGCGCCTCGATCAGGGGCTGCTGCAGACGGGTGGCCGTGAGTGCCACCGGTAGATCCATGAAATAGTCCTGCTCCAGGGCGAACAGTTCATCGGCGGCGGCGGGCAGACAGGCCCCGGCCATCAGGACCCCCAGACCCACCAGCACGGCCATCCCTGAAATCGCGTCGGATCCCTTCAATGACCAAACCATGTCAGCTCTCATCCTGGCACATGTCGTCCGCAACCCTCCATGGGTATATCCGCCGGTTCTGCCGGACAAAACACTGGAGCCACCGAGTCAAGAAGCGGGGGAACAGAATCTTGAAGGAGGGATGGCGGCACGACTGATGGCCGGGAACAGGCCCCAGTGAGCCGGGACAACAGTACAACATCCCCCTGGACATATTCTGAACAAACATTTTGTTAGGGAGTATAAATGATCTTTCAGGCCTTCCACAGCAAGAGGGCGCCATCCTTCATCCCGGCACAGGCGGGAAAGCCGGCCTACATCAGGGCAGTCTGGAACGCTATAATCCCCGGCCATTTGCCCGATTCAGGAGTTCCCCATGCGACCCAGCGGCCGTGCCCCGGACCAGCTTCGCCCCATCCGCTTCACCCGCGGCTTCACCCGGCATGCGGAGGGGTCCGTGCTGGTGGAGTACGGCGATACCCGGGTGATCTGTACCGCCACCGTGGATGAGCGGGTGCCACCGTTCCTGAAAGGCAAGGGTCGGGGTTGGGTGACGGCCGAATACGGCATGCTGCCCCGGGCCACCCATGAGCGCATGGGCCGGGAGGCGGCTCGGGGCAAACAGGGTGGACGCACCCTGGAGATCCAACGCCTGATCGGCCGCAGCCTGCGGGCGGCGGTCAATCTGGAAGGTCTGGGCGAGCGTCAGATCACCGTGGACTGCGATGTCATCCAGGCCGACGGCGGCACCCGCACGGCCTCCATCAGCGGCGGTTACGTGGCCTTGTGCGACGCCATTGCCGGCCTCAAGGTCCGGGGGCAGATCAAGCGCGACCCGATGTTCGGCAGTGTGGCGGCGGTCTCCGTGGGGATTTACAAAGGCGTGCCGGTACTGGACCTGGATTACCTGGAGGATTCCGCCGCCGAAACGGACATGAATGTGGTCATGAACGAAGCCGGCGGCTTCATCGAGATCCAGGGCACGGCGGAAGGCCATGCCTTCCGGGGCGAGGAACTGGACGGCATGCTGGCCCTGGCCCGCAAGGGGATCGCCGAGATCATCCAGGCCCAGCAGGCGGCCCTGGGCAACTGAGTCCACCGGAATGGGGGCCGGCAGGCCGGCTCCCACGGGCACGGACCTCTGTGGGAGCCGGCCCTCGGCCGCGAAAGATGACCAGCCACTCCCCCCGTATCGCGTTTCGGAGCCAAGAATGAAAATCGTGCTCGCCACCGGCAATGCCGGCAAAGTCAGGGAATTTGCGGATCTGCTGGCCGGCAGCGGCCATGAGATTCTGCCCCAGTCCGACTTCCAGGTCAGGGAAGCCGAGGAAACCGGGCTGAGTTTTGTGGAAAATGCCATCCTCAAGGCCCGCAATGCCGCCGAACAGACCGGCCTGCCGGCCATGGCCGATGACTCGGGGATCGAGGTGGACGCCCTGGACGGGGCGCCCGGGATCTACTCGGCCCGTTACGCCGGCCCCGGCGCCGATGCCGAGCAGAACAACACCAAGCTGCTGGAAGCCCTGAAGGGGGTTCCGGAGGATCGGCGCACCGCCCGCTTTCGCTGCGTCATCGCCTTCCTGCGCCATGCCCGGGATCCTTCGCCGATCCTCTGCGAAGGGACCTGGGAGGGGGCCGTGGCCCTGCGACCGGCGGGAGATGGCGGACACGGCTACGACCCGGTGTTCCTGGTGCCGGAGTTGGGACTGACGGCGGCACAGATCAGCGCCGAGGAAAAGAACCGGCGCAGTCATCGGGGTCAGGCGCTCACCTCGCTGCTGGCGCATCTGGGCGGGCCGCGGTAAGGGGCATCCATCGGCGGAGAACATGTCCGCACCGCCACTTTGCGGGGAACGGCGGCATGGCTTGATCGGTGTTTCTCTCAGGCGGTCAGGTCACGATAGCCCAACAGCACGTCGGAAGCCTCCCCCCTGCTGCCGTCGGTCCGCTCGAACTGCCCCTGCTGGGCCACCACGTCATAGGCATTCAGCGCCCGGGCGGTCTGATCATAGCCCAGGTGAATGGCGGCCACGCCCGCCTCCTCCAGGGTCTTGAGCCGCTGGCTCCCGTCCGCCCCCATCTGGAACAGACGCAGACGTTCGAACACGCTGTCCTGGGCGTTGATCACGCCGTCACCGTTATCATCGAACTTGGCCAGCTCCTCGAAACCGTGGGCGGCACCGTGCTGATCCCCGAACAGTTCCCGACCATCATCGATGACGCCGTTGTCGTTGCGATCCAGGGCCAGGAACCAGCTGTTGCCGGTGACGAAGCTGACCTGCTCCCGCCGCCCGTCGCCCGTGATGTCGAAGCGCACACCGCCATCCACCCCGGTGGTGGTAATGCCCTCGCCACCCAGATCCAGCACCAGAGGATCGGCCTGCTGCGGCGCCCCGCCCAGACTGACCTGCAGACGTTCCATGCGCACGGACTCGAAGCGGATGCGCGCCGCCTCGCCGGTCTCCGCGCCCCGGATGCTCACGTCCAGGCGGGAGACGCCCAGTTGCTGCCACTGGAGTTCCACACCACGGTCGGGAGCCGCCCCGGACGCGGGTGACCCGGAGGGGGATACCGGCTCGGAGGAAGAAGATGAGGCCTTCGGGGAAGCACCGGCCCCGGCTTCGAGCTTCGGCTGATCCCGCAACAGAACCTGCCGAATGATGCGATAGTCCTGATGTTCGTTGAGCCGGGTTTCCTGGTCGGCCAGGACACCGGCGGCCTCTCCATCAGGCGCCGCCGGCACCGGCGCGGCAGATCGGGTGGTGGGCTGAAGGACGGGAGTGGAGACGGGCGGAATCATGGACCACCTGTGCCGGATACTATGGGCCTGATGGGTTTATCGGCAGGCATGGGTGAGACTTTAGGGATGATCCAAGCCCGTCATTCCCGCGCCAGCGGGAATCCATTCGCAGACCGTAAACCATGAACTCCCGCCTTCGCGGGAGTGACGGTGGGAAATTTGCCGAGACGCCCGCCTTCGAGGGGGTGACGGCGAGGGGCCTGTTCAGCATTTCCCTGGAGGATTACAAAAGATAACCGGGTGCGGCACACTTGAGACCGGACCTTGCCACCGCAAGCTGGAATCCCATGCTCTCTTCGCAACCTCCACCGCCCCTGACCCTGTATGTGCACATCCCCTGGTGTGTGCGCAAGTGCCCCTACTGCGACTTCAATTCCCATGCCGCCGACAAGATTCCCGAACAGGCCTATGTGGAGGCCCTGATCGCGGACCTGGAGACGGAACTGCCCATGGTCTGGGGGCGATGCATCGACAGTGTCTTCATCGGCGGCGGCACTCCCAGCCTGCTGAGCCCCGAGGCCATCGAACATCTGCTGTCGGCGATCCGCGCCCGTCTCATCTGCCGCCCCTATGCGGAAATCACCCTGGAGGCCAACCCCGGCACCGTGGAACAGGCCCGTTTCGAGGGCTACCGGGCGGCGGGGGTGAACCGCCTGTCCATGGGGATCCAGACCTTTGACGATGCCCTGCTCGGGGCACTGGGCCGCATCCATACGGGGCGGGAGGCCTGGGAGGCGGTGGCCGCGGCGCGGGCGGCGGGATTCGAAAACCTGAACCTGGACCTGATGTTCGGCCTGCCCGGCCAGACGGTGGCCCAGGCCATGGCTGACCTGGACACGGCCATGGATCTGGGGCCTGAGCACCTGAGCTGGTATGAACTGACCCTGGAGCCCAACACGGCCTTTGCCGCCGCCCCTCCCACCCTGCCCGACGAGGACACCCAGTGGGCGATGATGACCGAGGGGCAGACCCGCCTGGCATCCCGGGGGTTTGCGCACTACGAGGTCTCAGCCTATGCCGGGAACGGGCGACAGTGCCGACATAATCTCAACTACTGGCAGTTCGGGGATTATCTGGGCATCGGCGCCGGGGCTCATGGCAAGCTCACGTTACCGGCGGAGGGACGCATCCTGCGCCGCTGGCGTCACCGCCAGCCGGCGGCCTTCATGGAAGGGGCACGGGCCGGGCGTGCGCTGAACGGGGAGCGGGTGCTTGGCCCGGAGGAAACGGCATTCGAGTTCATGCTCAATGCCCTGCGGCTGGTGGAGGGCGTACCGTCAACCCTCTTTACCCGCCACACGGGCCTGGGGCTGGAGGTCCTGGAGCCGGCAAGGTCGGAAGCGGTGGCCCGGGGACTGCTGGAAGATGACCCATCGCGGCTGGTGGCGACCGCGACGGGGCGACAGTTCCTGAATGACCTGGTGGGGCTGTTCCTGCCCGCGGAAGGACCGGACGAGAAGGATTGAGGTGATCAATCCGTCGGCTTCTTCGGCACCCACACCATCACCTTCTCCACCAGCCCCATGTCCAGTTCGGCCTCGGCGGTGAACTCGCCGGCGTAGGCGGCCTCTTCTTGGTTCAGGTCGTAGCAGTTGGCACCGGTGATGTCCATGAGCACCGCCGGGATGCCGGCGGCGCGAAAGGCATGGATACGCTTCTGATAGAAATCCCGACAGCACATGCCCACATAGGCGGGTTCGCCATCCGCCTGCATCTGCTCCAGCACCCGACACAGGTGCTCATAGCGGGTGATGGTCACCACCTTCATGCCCCGCTCCCGGGCCAGACGATAAGCCTCCCCCACGTCGCAGCCGCCGCATTCAGGGCAGGCATCCTCGTGACGCCAGTCGCACCAGGCGGGCTTGGCACAGTAAGGCACCAGCATGACCGAGGCCCGACCGAGGATGTCCCTGACCCCTTCCACCCCTTCAGGCCGGTGGACCATGAGCCGGTTGGCCTGTCGGACATCCAGGCCCAGCCCCTGCTCGGCCCGACGCCCCAGGGTCAGGCGCAGCAGTCGGCACAATTCGTCGGGACCCAACCCGGGAAGCTGAACGTCCTCTGCCCGCAAACGGCGGATCATGCGCACTTCCGCCGCCTCCATCGGCGCACCGGCCAGGGTCTCGGCCAGGGAGAGAAACAGATCCGGCGGTGCCACATGCACCGCGCCGGAGAAGTGGGCCGCCCGGATCACCCGCCCGCTCTCATCGGGCAACAGGCGCAGCTGCAGGATACCGCCGGGGGTGGGTAAAAAAGCCTGCCAACTGCGGTCGGCGCTCTCCGGCCAGTCCTCGTCCAGGGCGGGATCCATGGGCACGTCCAGCCATGAGACGCCCTTCTCCGGGTCGGGCGCGGTCATGATGCCCTCCAGCGCCAACTCCCCAAGCAGGGAGCGGGTGACGGCGACCTTCAGGGTCTCCATGTCCAGATCCCTGACCGGCAGCTCCTCCAGGGTGATGAAACGGTGGCGCGCGCTGAGAATACCCTGGGCGCTGAGCTTTTCCCGCGGCGCCCGCAGCACCTTGAGCAGGACTTCCGTATCCAGGCTTTCCAGGATCACCGCCTGATAGAGAACGGCGCCGGCCTCGATGGCCAGAAACCCCGCCCCCAGCTTGCGCCCGGACACTTCCAGGTCGTTGGGGAAGGCGGTATGGGCGGGAATGCCCAGACCCACCAAGGCCCGTACCAGGGCACGGTTGAGTCGGGCCATCAGCGCCGTGAGGGTATCCCCCTCCCCCAGCCATTGACGGGGCAGGGTCAGACTCAGGCAGCACTGACCCGGCGCCAGATAGAGGGCGCCCCCGCCGGTGAGCCGGCGCACCACGGGAATGCCCGCCTCGTCGCAGTAGGTGCCGCGGACCCCGTGGCAGACGGCTTCGTGACGGCCCAGGCTGGCGGTGGGCTCATAGCGATGGAATCGCAGCCTGGCCTCGTCGGCGGCCACGGAACCCGCCAGATGGCGAAGGTCCCGGGCCACCTGCTCAGCCCCCGGCGCGATGCCGTCGGTCCAGACCCGGCAGGGCCGGACCGTCATGCCGATACGCTCTCCCGCCAGTTCATGCCGGCGTCACCTTCCCAGTAGCCGTCGCAGAAGCGGGGGAACAGGGGCTTCATGGCGTCCAGGGCCTGACGCGGGGTCAGGCTACCGTCGATGCAACCGCGGAAGGCCCTGACCACCGCCTCGGTGCCTTCCGGTTCCGGCGAAATGCGCACCACGTCGATCCCCATGGCCCGCAGGTCAGGCATGGCCTCGATCAGGTTGTTGGGATCGGCGGACTGGAGCTGGATGCCGTTGATGGTGAGGAAGCCGCTACCGTCCTGGGTGGCCAGGGGCAGCCCCGCCGGATAGTCCAGGCAGGCCAGTTGGCAGTCATCCTTGGGCAGGTTGCGGGCGCGGGCGGTGAAGCAGCGGGCGGAGAAGGCCAGGGGCAGACGACCGAACACCAGCACTTCGGTTTCCAGTCCGTCGGGCCGGGCCTTGTGCATGGCTTCCAGGATATGCCGGGACAGCTCCACCGGCATCACCCAGCGCACCGCGCCGATGTCCCGCAACTCACGCAGGGTGCCGGCGTTGTAGGTGTTGATGTTGGGGCCGGCGACGAAGGGCTTGCCCAGGGACAGGCCCAGGGACGTGGCATCGTTGGCCTCGATCATGAAGCGACCGTTCTGCACCAGGCGCTCCAGGGCCAGGCGCTCGGATTCCGCTTCCATCAGGGCCAGGGTGGACATGACCACGGTCTTGCCGGCGGCGGCCAGGCGATCGGCCACCTCCAGCCAGTCGGCGGCACGTAGCTCGCGGCGCTTGGAGCAGACCGTCTCGCCCAGGTAGACGATGTCCACCGGCCACTGTTCGACGGCGGCGTAGAATTCCATGACCCGCTCGCGGGGCCAGTAATACTGAATGGGTCCCAGGGAAAGTTTCATTGCCAGGCTCTGTGCAAGGCACCCAGGGTCTGGGTGCGTCCTTCGGACATGCCGGCGAGCTGGGAGGCCCATTCCGGCCGCGGGGTGTAGGCATCGGGGTTGGCGTGGCAGGCATCCAGGGCCTGGCGCATGACGCGCGTGGCCTGGCCCACATAGGCGGGACTGCGCTGACGGCCTTCCAGCTTGATGGCCTTGACGCCGATCTTGAGCAGATCGGCCAGGATGTCCAGGGTGCTCAGGCTGGTGGGTTCCTCGATGGCGTAGATGCTGTCATCGCAACTGCCCACCTGATAGCGGCCCTTGCAGATGACCGGGTAGCCGGCGCTTTCGCCGGGCTTGAAGGTATCGATGAGCACGCCGTTCAAGCGCGCCTCGCGACCGCGGCCGGTCTCGATCCAGCGCACGGCGTGGGCGGGGGAGCAGGCCCCCTTGGTGTTGGGGGAGTCGCCGGTGGCATAGGAGGACAGCATGCAGCGGCCCTCCACCATCACGCACAGGCTACCGAAGCCGAACACCTCGATGTCCAGCTTGGCCCGCTCGATCACCTGCGCCACCTGGGACATGGACAGCACCCGGGGCAGCACGGCGCGTACCACGCCGTAGCGCTCGTGGTAGAAGTTCAGGGCATCGGCGGTGGTGGCGGACCCCTGAACCGACAGATGCAGGGTGAGATCCTTGTGGGTATCGGCGGCATAGCGCAAAAGCCCCATGTCGGCGAGGATGACGGCGTTCACGCCCTCCTCGGCGGCCACATCCACCGCCTGGGTGGCGGCGGTCCAGATATCCGGCTGGGGATAGGTGTTGAGGGCCATGTAGACCTTCACGCCCTTGCCCCGGGCGTAGGCAATGCCCTTCTGCAGGGCCTTGCGGTCAAAGTTCAGGCCCGGGAAGTTACGGGCATTGGTCTCGCCGCGCAGGCTCAGATAAACGGCATCGGCGCCGTTGTCCACGGCTGCCCGGAGCGCCGGGAAGCCGCCCGCCGGACAGACCAGCTCCATACGATCTGGGTTCATCAACAACTCTCCTGGGTTCCTGGAAGGTGACTGTCTGAATGCAGGGGACGCGCACCCTGCCGGGTCCCCCGCCGTGTCAGCTCCTGTTCGATGGCGTTGATCACCGTCCACTTGCTGCCGCACCAGTCCGGTGCCAGCAGCAGGGGCTTGCGCGCCGTGGCGGTCAGGCGATGGAACACCACCTCGGGCGGGGTCATCTCGATCATGTCCACCGCCGTGTTCACATATTCGTTCAGGGTCCAGGGCCGGTATTCGCCGGCGCGCCACTGGCGGGACAGGCGGGTGCCCCGGACCACATGCAGGGGATGAAGCTTGAGGCCATCGGTGCCTTCATTCAAGACCCGGGCCAGGGTTTCCCGCTGATGCCAGGGAGTCTCGCCGGGCAGACCGATGATCAGGTGAGTGCAAACGGACAGACCCCGACCGCGGGCACGCCGGACGGCGTCCTGGTATTCGGCAAAGCCGTGCCCCCGGTTGACCCGGCCCAGGGTCTCGTCGAAGGCGGACTGCAGGCCCAACTCCAGCCACAAGGTATGGCCCTGTTCCTGGTAGGAAACCAGCAGGTCCAGCACCTCGTCGGGCACGCAGTCGGGGCGGGTACCGATGGACAGCCCCACCACCCCCGGCTGCTCCAGGGCGGCATCATAGAGGGCCTTGAGACGGGTGACCTCGGCGTAGGTGTTGGTATAGGCCTGAAAATAGGCCAGATGCAGGCGGGCGCCGGTGCGCCGGGCCACCACGGCCCTGCCCTCGTCCAGCTGCCGGCGCACGGCACCGCCGTCCTGCCCCTGGGGGGCAAAACTGGCGTTGTTGCAGAAGCTGCAACCGCCGCGGCCCTTGGTGCCGTCCATGTTGGGGCAGATGAATCCGGCGCTCACGGTGAGCTTGTGCACCCGCTGGCCGTACCGTGCCCGCAGGTGGCTGCCCAGGGTGTTGACGCGGTCGGTGAGCGTGGACATCGTCAGCCCACCTGATCCAGAACCCGACGACGAAACCCCACCCCCAGTTCCCGGGCCATGGCTTCGCAGGCGGTGATGTCCACCCCCGGAAGGCCGTCGACGGCGGTGACGGTGACCTCGGGCACATGGACACGGGCGGCACGCACGAAGTCCAGCAGGGCCGGATAGGCACCGGGCAGTTTGGGCCGACAGTGCCGCTCGTAGGTGAAGGCATCCTGGGCATTGAGGGAAACGGACAGGGCATCGATGCAGCCGGCCATCTCCGGGGTCACATCCCGGCCGTGGACCAGACTGGCCAGGCCGTCGGTATTGATGCGAATGGCGGGGGCGCCTCGGGCCTTGAGCTGCCGGGCCACGCTCAGGACGGCGTCCAGGCGCAGGGTGGGCTCGCCCAGGCCGCAGAACACCACGGCTTCGTAATCCTTCGGATCGCCCACCGCGTCGAGCATCTGTTCCACCGTGGGTTCCCGATACAGCCGCAGGGGGTATCCCTGCACCTCCCAGGTCTTGTTGAACTTGGGGCAGAAGGCGCAGCGCAGGGTGCAACGGTTGGTGACGTTCAGGTAACGGCGGTTGTGTAGGCTGTAGCCCACCACGGGGTCTGCGTGGTGGTCGGCCGTCTGTTGCTGCATCTTCAAGCTACCTCTTGGCTTGCGGCCCGGGGTCGGGGCCGCGACCCGACGCCCGAAACCGCGGCGTGGGCTCGCCGGGAAAACCGCCATTAAACATGAATTGGCGGTCGCTGTCATGTTCTGGAATCAGTCTTGGCCGGTGCCGCAGGCCAACCCCGCCATGCGCGGCCGGGGCCGCTCAGGTCTTGGGCAATGTCACGCCCCGTTGCCCCTGATACTTGCCGCCCCGATCCTTGTAGGAAGTCTCGCAGACCTCGTCGGACTCCAGGAACAACATCTGCGCCACTCCTTCATTGGCATAGATCCGCGCCGGCAGGGGGGTGGTATTGGAAAACTCCAGGGTCACATGCCCCTCCCACTCCGGCTCCAGGGGGGTTACATTCACAATGATGCCGCAGCGGGCATAGGTGCTCTTGCCCAGACAGATGGTCAGTACATTGCGGGGAATCCGGAAATACTCCACCGTCCGCGCCAGGGCGAAGGAGTTGGGGGGGATGATGCAGACATCCGATTTGACGTCCACGAAACTGCGTTCGTCGAAGGACTTGGGGTCCACGATGGTGGAGTTGATGTTGGTGAACACCTTGAATTCGTCGGCACAGCGCACGTCATAGCCGTAACTGGAGGTGCCGTAGGAGATGATGCGCTCCTCCCCGGCGTACCTCATTTGCCCCGGCTCGAAGGGATCGATCATGCCCTGCGCCGCCATGCGGCGGATCCACTTGTCCGATTTGATCGACATGAAACGACCTGCCTTTACTGGATGACGATGTTGGGGAACTTGGCGCTGTAGTCCCGGGCCTGGGCGGCCAGGCGCGCGGCGGTGCGGCGGGCGATCTCCCGGTAGATCTCTGCGATGCGGCTATCGGGCTGGGCAATCACGGTGGGGCGACCACCGTCGGCCTGTTCACGGATATGGATATCCAGCGGCAGGGCGCCGAGGAACTCCACGCCGTAGTCCCGGGCCATGCGCTCGCCGCCGCCCTGGCCGAAGATGTATTCCTCGTGACCGCAGTTGGAACAGATGTGGATGCTCATGTTCTCCACCACCCCCAGCACCGGCACGTCCACCTTCTCGAACATCTTCAGACCCTTGCGGGCATCCAGCAGGGCGATGTCCTGGGGGGTGGTGACGATGACGGCACCGCTCACCGGAATCTTCTGGGCCAGGGTAAGCTGAGTGTCGCCGGTACCCGGTGGCAGGTCGATGACCAGATAATCCAGCGCCTTCCAGTTGGTGTCCCGCAACAGCTGCTCCAGGGCCTGGGTGACCATGGGGCCACGCCAGATCATGGGGGTATCCTCATCGATGAGAAAACCGATGGACATGGCCTGGATGCCGTGGTTTTCCATCGGCTCCATGGTCTTGCCGTCGCGGGTCTCCGGCTTGCCGGAGATGCCCAGCATGCGGGGCTGGCTGGGACCATAGATGTCGGCATCCAGGATGCCCACGCTGGCCCCCTCCCCCGCCAGGGCCAGGGCCAGGTTGACGGCGGTGGTGGACTTGCCCACCCCGCCCTTGCCGGAGGCCACCGCGATGATGTTCTTGATCCCCTGAAGGGGTTTGAGATTCTTCTGTACCGCGTGGGAGACGATGCGAGTCTCCACCTGCACCTCCACCGCGGCGACGCCCGGGATGCGTCCCACCCGCTCGGTCACCGCCCGGCGCAGCGCATCGTGCCAGCCGGCGGCGGCATAGCCCAGGGTCAGCCGGATGCCGACCTTGTCGCCATCCACCTGGATATCCTTGACGGCCTTGGTGGACATCAGGTCCTTGTCCATGTAGGGATCCTGGATCTCCTTGAGAGCCGTTTCAACCTGCAAGCGGGACACCTGGGACATCAAGCCTTCCTCGGGGAATTTCATTGGGGGGATTCATAGTGCAATCCTGGGATTCTACACCATGGGATCAGAGAAGGCTGAATCCCCCTGCCGATGAAGGGTTTGCCGTGGAGCGCGCCCACGTCACGGCCGCAACTGAAGTATCATTTCCCCCATGAAAACCCCCGAACTCCTCGCCCCCGCCGGCACCCTGAAGAACCTGCGCTACGCCTTGGCCTACGGCGCCGATGCGGTGTATGCCGGCCTGCCCCGCTACTCCCTGCGGGTGCGCAACAACGACTTTTCCACCCTGGAACGACTGCAGACCGGGATCGAGGCCACCCACGCCGCGGGCCGCCGATTTTTCCTGGCCGCCAATATTGCCGCCCATCCCACCAAGGTGCAGACCTTCCTCAAGGATCTGACCCCGGTGGTGGCCCTGGCACCGGATGCGCTGATCATGTCGGATCCGGGCCTGATCCTGATGGTCCGTGAAACCTGGCCGCAGATCCCGGTGCACCTGTCGGTGCAGGCCAATACGGTGAACCAGGCCTCGGTACGCTTCTGGCGGGGGCTGGGCCTATCCCGGGTGATCCTGTCCCGGGAGCTGTCCCTGGAGGAGATCAGCAGGATCCGTCAGGACTGCCCGGACACGGAACTGGAAGTGATGGTGCACGGGGCCATGTGCATCGCCTATTCCGGGCGCTGCCTGCTGTCGGGCTACTTCAATCACCGGGATGCCAACCAGGGGGCCTGCACCAATTCCTGCCGCTGGCGCTACCGCCTGCACCCCGCCCGGGCCGATGACACCGGCGACCTGCTGCCGATGGAGGAAGCCGCCGGGGGACGTCATCCACGGGCGAACGAGGCATTCCTGCTGGAGGAAGGGGAACGGCCCGGACAGCTCATGCCGGTGGAGGAGGATGAGCACGGCACCTACATTCTCAATTCCATGGACCTGCGGGCGGTGGAGCATGTGCGGCGACTGACGGAGATCGGGGTGGACGCGCTGAAGATCGAGGGCCGGACCAAATCCCACTACTACGCCGCCCGCGCCACCCAGGTGTATCGCCGTGCCATCGACGATGCAGCGGCGGGCCGGGACTTCGATCCGCGACTGCTGGATCACCTGGAGGGGCTGGCCAACCGGGGCTATACCGACGGCTTCCTCACCCGCAACAAGGACCGCACCGCACAGAATTATGAACGGGGACACTCGGAATCCGCCCGCCAGCTGTTCGTGGGAGAGATCCTGGGCTTTGATCCCGACACCGAGCTGGCGGAGATCGAGGTAAAGAACAAGTTTGCGGTGGGAGATCGTTTGGAGGTGATGACCCCGGCGGGCAGCCGCGAACTGGTCCTGGAAGCCCTGTTCAGCCTTGCGGGAGAGGCAATGGCGGAGGCGCCGGGCGCGGGCTACCGGGTCCGGATCCCCCTGCCCGAGGGGGATTACCACCTGGGTCTGGTGGTACGGTACATGGACACGCGGACCTCTCAAACACCTTGCGACGCCTCCTCCTTTCAACCCTGATCCTGCTGGCCGCGGGACTGGCCGGCCCGGCCCTGGCCCTGGACGGTCTGCGCCTGGGCATCGGGGACATTCAGGGCGACGGCTGGTCCATGGCAGGCGTCAGCCTGGACCTGAGCCTGGGGCAGCGGGACACCCTGGATCTCCAGGTGGAACGACTCCGGCTCCCGGAACCCCTGGGGGCACTGCGGCAGGTCCGGCTGCAGTGCCGGGGAGGCGGGCTGGACAACATCACCCTGGATTGCCCGCAATTGCAGGTCACATGGCGACACCCGGCATTGGGATATGGCAGCGGCACGGGCCGCATGGCCCTGCGCCTGGACGGTCGGCTGGATCTGGATCTGGCCCTTGAACTGGAACGGATGGACGGGCTTCGAGTACGCCTCTTGCTGGGTCCGGGACACTGGCAGGCGACGGCAACCCTGCAGGCCCTGCCCGTGGCGGAGTTGCCGGGTCTGCTCGCGGACCTGTCCTCGCCCGCACCAGATATTCCCCTGGACGACCTTATGCTGCAGGGCGCCCTATCCGGCCACCTGCAGGCCACCGGTGGTGACGACGGCCTGGGGCATCTTTCATCCCGACTGTCCTGGCGCTCCGGCGCCTTCAGCGCCGCCGACGGCACCCTGGCGGGAGAAGACCTGGCCATGGACCTGGCCATGGAAGCCCGACAGCAGGCCGGTGGCTGGCGGGGCCGGCTGGATCTGACCTGGTCCGAGGGAGGCAGCTACATCCACCCGGTCTATGCCGAGTCCTCGCCCGAGGCCCCCGGCCGGGTGGGACTGACTTTCAACGGCTCACCGCAACGTGGCGAACTGCGGGTGGAGCAGCTGGATCTGACCTGGGGGGAGGCCCTGCAGGTGGTGGGCAGGCTGCATCTGGACACCCGGCGGGATCCACCCCTGCGGGAGGCCGACCTGATCCTGAGCCGGGGGCGTCTGCCGGTCCTGTACGAAACCTTTCTCCAACCCTTTCTCCACGGCACGGTGCTGGAAGACCTGGAAACCCTGGGACTGGTCTCGGCCCGGCTGCAGGTCCGGGAGGGCGAGCTGTCCCAGGCGGCACTGACCGCCGTGGACGTCTACCTGGACGACCGACTGGGACGCCTGGGCCTCTACGGCCTGGACGGTCGCTTCCTGTGGAGCGCGGCACAGATCCCACCCACCAGCAGCCTGGGCTTTGTGGGCGGACACGTCTATCGCATCCCCCTGGGCAATACCCGCCTGCGACTGCAACTGGAACAGGACGGCCTGCGACTGCTGGAACCGGCCCGGATTCCGATCCTGGACGGCGCGCTGGAAGTGGAGACACTTAAGGCGCAGGCCCTCTCCACCGATGACCCGGTGATGGAATTCGATGGCCGGATCACCCCCATTGCCATGGAACTGCTGGCCGCCGCGGTGGACCGCCCCCTGTTCACCGGCACCCTGGCCGGGGTCATCCCCCGGGTGCGCTACCAGGGGGGCGAACTGAGCGTCGGCGGACGACTGCTGATCCATGCCTTCGACGGCCTGATCATGATGCGCAACCTGCGCCTGCGGGACCCGTTCGGCGTGGCACCGGTGCTCTCCGGCGACCTGGACATCAACCACCTGGATCTGGCCGCCATCACCGGCACCTTTGCCTTCGGCAGGATCGAGGGGCGACTGCAGGGCCACGTGCATGACCTGGTGCTGGTGAACTGGGAGCCGGTCCGTTTCGATG
The DNA here is from genome assembly GCF_022227765.1 of Ectothiorhodospira shaposhnikovii. GTDB lineage: Bacteria > Pseudomonadota > Gammaproteobacteria > Ectothiorhodospirales > Ectothiorhodospiraceae > Ectothiorhodospira. Next base: position 231,278 of record NZ_JAJMLZ010000002.1, read on the forward strand.
CCGCCCTCCACACCCCCCTGGAGGGTCATTTCCGGCGTCGCATCAGCCAACGGGCGGTGGATAATCTGGTGAGTCTGGGCGGCGGCGTGGGTGGGGCGCTGGGCACCGGCTTCCTGCGCTTCTTCGAGTCCTTCTCCTACCGCCAACTGGGCCTGTCCTGCCGCCTGCGCGGGGATGTATGCGAGATGAGCGGGGTGGCACCGGCGCCCATGGGAGGGTATTTCATCGTCCAGGGGTCGGGACTGCCCCGAATCCAGGTGGTCGGCTTCACCCGCCAGGTGGCCTGGCGGGATCTGGTGCACCGGCTGGTCAGCGCGGTGCAGTCCGGGGAGTTCTCGACGGGTGAGGACGATTGAAACCGAGGCTCAGCGATACCTGAACCGGTACCAGACCATGCCCAGATACTCGTGCAGGGCAAAGCGGGTGCGTTCCAGGGCAGCCGCCTGGGGAATCAGGCCCCGTCCGTCGAACCCCTCCGTCGACCGCGGGTCCGGGCGGCGGGAATAGGTCGGCATGGCGGATACGGTCAACCCGGTCTGCTCGAAGCACCAGCGCGCCCGGGGCACATGCACCGCGTGGGTGACAAGGACGGCATGCCCGATGCCTTCGGCCAGCAGCAGTTCGGCACTGAACAGGGCGTTTTCACAGGTATTACGGCTTCGATCCTCCACCCATTGCACGGGCACGCCCCATTCCCCGGTGAGCACCTGCTGTATCAGCTCCGCCTCGCTCAGGGGTTCTTCCCCCCCCACCCGTCCACCGCTGACCAGGATCGGCAGACCGGTCTGTCGATGCACCCAGGCACCATACCTGGCCCGCTCCAGGGAAAAGTGGTTCACCGTGTCGCCGCCGTATTCCGGGGCATCCGCGCGCCTTCCACCGGCCAGGATGACGACAGCACCGGCCTCATCCGGTGCGGCCTGCACGGCACGGGCCCGGTCTTCAAGGGCACCGGTGAGCGCATGGGACACCATCGGCAGCGAGGCCAGATAAAGTAACAGCAGGCCCAGCACCACCAGGGTCCGCCCCATCCACGTCCGCCGGAACAACACCCCCGCCAGTACGAGCAGCAGGGGGCTTGCAGGCGGCATCAGCAACAGTTCCAGGGCCACGCTTCTCTCCACGGACTTGGCAAATCATCGGGCCGACGACCGGCAGCACGACGGCTTCGGCAGCGGCCTCCGGACACGGTATGATCAACACGGCATTCTACAGAAAAGGAGACCTCGCCCATGACCGCCCTCGATCCCGGTCGGCGTCGCGCCCTCAAGGCCCTGATGGCCGCCACCCTCGTGCCCGCCCTTGCCGGTCTGCCCGGTCCGGCCGCCGCGGGCCGGACACCCCGCGTCGGACTGGCGCTGGGCAGCGGCGGCGCCCGGGGCCTGTCCCATGTGCTCATCTTCGAAGTGCTGGAGGAACTGGGCGTGGTCCCGCACCGCATCGCCGGTTCCAGCATCGGCGCCATCATGGGGGCGCTCTACGCGGCGGGCCTGTCGTCCCGGGATATCCATGATGCCATCGACACCCTCACCGTGGCCCACGACGAATCCTGGTTCGAGTCCCTGCTGAACCGGGAATGGACTCGCTGGATCAAGTTCCTGGAGCCCTTCGGCGCCAAGGGCGGGCTGATGAAGTCGGACGCCTTCATCAAGTTCCTTAAGGATATCGCCGGCGTGGGTCGTTTCGAGGAACTCCAGATCCCCCTGCAGGTGGTGGCCACCGACTTCTGGGAACGGCGCATGGCGGTGTTCGACAGCGGTGATCTCTGGCCCGCCGTCCAGGGCAGCATGGCCATGCCCGGGCTGTTCAGCCCGGTCACCGTGGGCGACAGGGTGCTGGTGGACGGCGGTCTCACCAACCCCGTCCCCTATGATCTGTTGCTGGAGGATTGCGACATCACCATCGCCGTGGACGTGCTGGGCACGCGGGAGCCGAACCACGATAACGGTAACGGCGGCGTCAACGGTGCGGGCAACGGCAACCCGTCCTACTTCGACAACAGCTTCAACACCTTCCAGATCATGCAGTTCTCGATCCTGGAAGAAAAGCTCAGGCGGGTCCGACCGGACATCCTGATCCGCCCAAAGATCAGCAATGTGCGGGTATTGGAGTTCTACCGTTTCGAGACCATTTTCGAACAGTCCCGGCCGGCGGCGGAACAACTGCACAAGGAGTTGAAGGCGCTGCTCGGGAAGCACTGAACAGCAGCGGACCACCATGACCTCCCGACTCCCGATCCGTTATGATCAGAAGCCCCGAACCACGGATTGCCATTGATCAAATCATGACCCCAGAACAGGTACAAGCGCTCATCGCCGCCGGGCTGCCCGACGCCCAAGTCACCGTCAGCGGCCAGGAAGGCCATTTCGAGGCCGTGGTCATCTGCGAATCCTTCGCCGGACTCAGCCGCCTCAAGCGGGAACAGAGGGTCAACGCCACCGTCAGGCGGGAGATCACCAGCGGTGCCCTGCACGCCCTGTCCATTCGCCCCATGACCCCGGAAGAATGGGCGCAAAAGCACCCGAACGCCTGATTTTTCATCGACCGCCGAAAAACTTACGGAACCCCCCCATGAAATTCGAGACCCAGGCCATTCACGCCGGCTTCAGCCCCGACCCCACCACCAAGGCCGTGGCGGTGCCCATCTACCAGACCACGTCCTATGCCTTCGACGACACCCAGCATGGGGCCGACCTGTTCGACCTGAAGGTGGCGGGCAACATCTACACCCGCATCATGAACCCCACCACCGACGTGCTGGAAAAACGCCTGGCCGCCCTGGAAGGCGGCGTGGGCGCCCTGGCCCTGGCCTCGGGCATGGCCGCCGTCACCTATGCCATCATGACCATCGCCGAGGCGGGACATAACATCGTCACCACCAGCACCCTCTACGGCGGCACCTACAACTTGTTCGCCCATACCCTGCCCCGCTACGGCATTGAGGTCCGCTTCGCCGCCCCCGGCGACATTGATGGCATGCGCGCCCTGATGGACGACAACACCCGGGCGGTATTCTGCGAATCCGTCGGCAACCCGGCCGGCAACGTGGCGGACCTGCGGGCTCTGGCGGACATGGCCCACGCCCACGGCGTGCCGCTGATCGTGGACAATACCGTGCCCACCCCCTACCTGTGCCGCCCCTTCGAGCACGGTGCCGACATCGTGGTGCATGCCCTCACCAAGTACATGGGCGGACACGGCACCACCGTGGCCGGGGCCATCGTGGATTCGGGCAATTTCCCCTGGGCGGAACACAAGGATCGCTTCATCCGCCTGTGCGAGCCGGACCGGTCCTACCATGGCGTGGTCTACACCGAGGCCTTCGGTGCCGCCGCCTATATCGGCCGCGCCCGGGTGGTCCCCCTGCGCAACATGGGCGCCGCCCTGTCCCCATTCAACAGCTTCCTGATCCTGCAAGGCATCGAGACCCTGGCGGTGCGCATGGACCGGCACTGCGAGAACGCCTTGCGGGTGGCCCGATTCCTCAAGGCGCACCCCGGCGTGAGCTGGGTGCGCTTTGCCGGCCTGGAAGACCATCCCGATCACGCCCTGGCGCAAAAATACATGGACGGCCGCGCCGCCAGCATCCTGTCCTTCGGCATCAAGGGCGGCCGCGAGGCCGGTGCCCGCTTCATCGACGCCCTGAACCTGGCCGTGCGTCTGGTGAACATCGGCGATACGAAGACCCTGGCCTGCCATCCAGCCACCACCACCCATCGTCAGCTGTCGCCGGAAGAGCTGCAAAAAGCCGGCGTTTCCGAGGACATGGTCAGGCTTTCCATTGGCATCGAGCACGTGGATGATATCCTTGCAGACCTGGACCAGGCCCTGGCGGCCGCCGGCTGAATGCGGCTACCGGCCCGGTCCGCATCCAATCCGCCATCAGGAATCACGTCACCATGGCAGCCAGCATCGATGCCCCCCGCTTCGAGGATCTCGTCCCCATCAACGAGCTGTCAGAAGCCGGGCGCAACCAGCTCAGGATCCATCTGCGCAAGGGCGTCCTGCGCGCCGGCAACAAACTCAGCCCCGGCCATGACGCGGCGGATCTGGTGTACCTGCTGTCCGGTCGCCTGAGCCTGGTGTCCCGCGGCGTGCCCGAAGAGGTGCGCGGCGGGATGGAGCGGGCCTGCCAGCCCCTGTTCTCCGACCGTCACCAGGGGGAGTTTGCCGTGGCGGAAACCGACTGCATTCTCCTGCGCGTCAACCGGCAGGTCTTCACGGCCCTGCTGAGCCGGGAGCGCACGGCCGGCGTCGAGGTGGTGGACGTGGACGTGGACGAGACCCAGAGCTCCATCTTCCGGGATCTCTACCAGGCCACCATCAATGGCCGCCTGGAGCTGCCGCCGATGCCCGAAGTGGCCATGCGCATCCAGCGCATGGCCCAGGATCCGGACGTGGGGGTCAGCGAGATCACCCAGGTGATCCAGACCGACCCGGTGGTGGCGGGCGCCATCATGCACGCCACCAACAGTCCCCTGTTCCGGGCCGGCAAGCCCATCAACAACATCCGCGACGCGGTCATACGCTTGGGGTTCAACGCCACCCAGAAACTGGCGTTCAACATTGCCATGCGGCAGGCCTTCCAGGCCCGCTCCCCCAAAACCCGCCAACACATGCGCGAACTGTGGGACCGCAGCGTCGACATCTCCGCGATCGCCTATGTGCTGGGCAGACACCTCAAGGGTTTCGACCCGGACCGGGCCCAGTTGGCGGGCCTGATGCACGAGATCGGCACCATCCCGATCCTGAACTACCTGGACCGTCACGAGATCCATCTCAATGATGAACAACTGGAACACACCATCACCAAGCTGCGCGGCATGACCGGCGTCATGGTACTGAACTACTGGGGCATGGACCCTGAACTGGTGAGCGTGGCGGAACATGCGGGCAACTGGCAGCGGGAACACCCGAATCCCGGCGACTACTGCGATCTGGTGATCGTGTCACGCCTGCTCAGCGGGCGGGATGCCGGCACCGGCGCGGCATTGCCCCCCCTCGATCAGGTTCCCGCCTTCCAGAAACTGGATCTGGGCCCGCTCGACGATGACATGAGCCTGGGATTGCTCAAGGAAACCGAACAGGAAATCGCCGCCCTCAGGAACATACTCCATGGCTGACAGCATCTCCGCAGATACACTGACCGGCCTGCAGCCACTGCAGGAACTGGGCGAACAGTCCCGAGGCAGTCTGGCCAGCAAGGCCACCGTGAGAACCCTCAAACCAGGCACACGGATCACGGCCGCGGAAGAGAACCGCTGGATGCTCTACGTCCTGGCCGGACGCATCACCTTCGTGGCCAATGACAAGCCGATACTGATCGAGGCAGGCAGCCCGCGGGCGCAACACCCTCTGTTCAGCGCGAAAAACCTGCGGGAGTTTGCCGTATGCGCCACCCCGGCACAGATCCTGTGCATTGACCGCAACATGTACGAGTCCCTCAGCCAACAGCAACGGGATGCCAATTTCGAGGTGCAGGAAACCATTCTCAGCCCCACCGAGAGCGCCCTTTTCGCCAGGATCTACCAGCATATCGTCACCGGACGCCTGGATCTGCCGGCCATGCCCGAAGTGGCCGTCAAGATTCAGGGCGCGATCAACGCCTCCGACGCGGACGCCTACCGGCTGTCGCGGATCATCCAGATGGACCTGGCCGTGACCGGCGGCCTGGTCAAGGCCGCCAACAGCGCCCTTTACGGCGGTGCAAGCCCGGTCAGCAGCGTGCGGGATGCCATTGTCAGACTGGGTTTTGATGTCACCCGACAGTTGGTGATCAGCATCGCCATGAAACAGGTCTTCAGCACGGACATACCCGCCCTGAAAAAGCGCATGCGGACACTGTGGGACCGCAGCGTGCACGTCTCCGCCCTGAGCTACGTACTGGCCCGCCACAGTCAGCGTTTCGATCCGGAACATGCCATGCTTGCCGGGCTGCTCTATCAGGTCGGCATGGTCCCCCTGCTGGACCATATCGGGCGCCGGTACAGCGACATCCCGGAAACCGAGATCGACAGCATCCTCACCCGACTGCATCCGGTGGTGGGGGAACTGGTGATCAATTACTGGGGGCTTGGTCCCGATATCTGTCAGGTGGTGCGGGAGTGCGGCAACCTGGAACGCAACGGCCACAACACCCCGGATTACTGTGACGTGGTGCTGGTCGCCGACCTCTACCGCAGAGCCCACGACCGCAACGACACCCATGCGCCGAGTTATCACCAGGTACCCGCCTACGAAAAGCTGGGACTCCCCGAACCCGACGACGATTTGAAGATCAACATCATCAGCGAGGCCGAGGAAGAAATCCGCGAGGTCATGGACTTCCTCAAGGGCATCAAAGTGGTCTGAGCACCTTGGTCAGTCGCACGCCCATCCCAGCCCTACAGGATATGCCATGAGTCATCCCCCCCAGCGCCCGGTTCAGGGTGAAAAGCTGCGCGCCGCCGACAAGGTGGCCCGCATCCCGGTCAAGGTGGCCCCCACCGTGCAAGTCCAGCGCAAGCCGCCGTGGATTCGCGCCCGGGCCCAGGGCAGCCCGGAAGTTCAACGCCTCAAGCGGGTACTGCGGGACAGTCACTTGCATACCGTCTGCGAAGAAGCCGCCTGCCCCAATCTGGGGGAATGTTTCGGCCACGGCACCGCCACTTTCATCATCATGGGTGACATCTGCACCCGGCGTTGTCCTTTTTGCGACGTGGCCCACGGCCGCCCCAATCCCCTGGATCCGGAAGAACCCGTGAACCTGGCCCGCACGGTGCGGGCCATGGGCCTGCGCTACGTGGTCATCACTTCGGTGGACCGGGACGACCTGCGGGATGGCGGCGCCGCCCATTTCGTCGACTGCATCCGCGAGACCCGCGCCCTGTGCCCCGAGATCCGCATCGAGATCCTGGTGCCGGACTTTCGCGGTCGTATGGAGATCGCCCTGGAGATCCTGGATCAGGCCCCGCCGGACGTCTTCAACCACAACATGGAGACCGTTCCACGACTGTATCGGCAGGCCCGTCCCGGCGCCGACTATGCCTGGTCCCTGGCCCTGCTCAAGGCCTTCAAGGCCCGACACCCGGACATCCCCACCAAGTCCGGACTCATGCTGGGGCTGGGTGAAACGTCGGCGGAAGTGGAAGCCGCGCTCAGGGACCTTAGGGACCATGACTGCGAGATGCTGACCCTGGGCCAGTACCTGCAACCTTCCCGGCACCATCTGCCGGTGAGCCGGTTCGTCACCCCGGAGGAATTCGAGCGTCTGGCCCAGGTGGCCTACGGGCTGGGCTTCTCTCAGGTGGCCAGCGGCCCCATGGTGCGCTCCTCCTACCATGCGGACCAGCAGGCAGCCGCCTATGGCCTGGACGCCGGCGCCCGGGAACCCGCCGGTCATGGATGACCCGATCCTGCTGCGCTACAGTCGCCAGATCCTGTTGCCCCAGGTGGGCTACGAGGGTCAGGAACGGCTGGGGCAATCCCATGCCCTGATCATCGGCCTGGGGGGGCTGGGCAGTCCCGTGGCCCTGTACCTGGCCGCCGCCGGCGTGGGCCGGCTCACCCTGGTGGACTTCGACCGGGTGGATCTGTCCAACCTGCAGCGCCAGATCATCCATCGTACCGACCGCATCGGTCGGCCCAAGGTGACCTCGGCCGAGGAATCCATTGCCGGGATCAATCCCCTGGTGCGGGTGACCTGCATCGACCAGGCCCTGACAGGGGATGCCCTGGCCCAGGCCATGGCCGATGTGGACGTGGTGCTGGACTGTTCCGACAACTTCGCCACCCGCTTTGCGGTCAACCGGGCCTGTGTGGCCACGGGCACCCCCCTGGTATCGGCGGCGGTGATCCGGCTGGAGGGGCAGCTGTCGGTATTCGAGCCCCGGGTCGCGGACAGCCCCTGCTACCACTGTCTCTACGGAGAAGGCGAGGAGACCGCCGAGACCTGCAGCCGCAACGGGGTCCTGGCCAGCCTGCCGGGGGTGATGGGGACACTACAGGCCACCGAGGCCCTGAAACTACTGCTGGGCCTGCCCACGGTGCGGGGGCGGCTGCTGCTGCTGGATGCCCTGGCGATGGAGTGGCGCAGCATCCGGGTGAGGAAGGACCCGGGCTGCGCCGTCTGCGGGAAGGGGGGATGAGGGGGGAGGGGCGTCAGGACAGCTTCTGCTTGAGCAGATCGTTCACCTGCGCGGGGTTGGCTTTGCCGCCGGTGCGCTTCATCACCTGACCGACGAAGAAGCCGAACAGCTTGTCCTTGCCGCTGCGGTACTGCTCCAGCTGGGAAGGATTGTCGGCAATCACCTGATCGATCACTTGCTCGATGGCACCGGTATCGGTGATCTGCTTGAGCCCCTTGCGCTCGATCACTTGATCCGCATCGCCTTCACCGGCCCACATGGCCTCGAAGACCTCCTTGGCGATCTTGCCGGAGATGGTGTTGTCCTGGATGCGTCGCAGCAGTCCCCCCAGGGCCTCGGCGGAGACGGGGCTGTCGGTGATCTCCCGGCCTTCCCGGTTGAGAGCGCCGGTCAGATCCCCCATCACCCAGTTGGCCGCCAGCTTGGCCTGACCTTCCACTGCGACCGCCACCTGTTCGAAGTATTCAGCCATTTCCCGGCTGGCGGTAAGTACGCCGGCATCATAGGCGGACAGGCCGTGATCGTTCATGAAACGGTGCTTCTTCTCGTCCGGCAGCTCCGGCAGGGAACCCCGGACCTGTTCGATGAAGGCGGGCTCGATGTCCAGGGGCAACAGATCGGGATCCGGGAAATAGCGATAGTCGTTGGCCTCTTCCTTGGAACGCATGGAGCGGGTTTCACCCTTGTCCGGGTCGAACAGGCGGGTCTCCTGCACCACCGCGCCACCGCCTTCCAGGATGTCGATCTGACGCTCCACCTCGAAGTGAATGGCCCGCTCCAGGAACCGGAAGGAGTTGAGGTTCTTGATCTCGGTCCGGGTGCCGAACTTCTCGGTACCCTTGCGGCGCACGGACACATTGGCGTCGCAACGGAAGGAGCCTTCCTGCATGTTGCCGTCACAGATCTCCAGATAACGCACCAGGGCGTGGATCTTCTTCATGTAGGCCACCGCTTCGCGGGCGGAGCGCATGTCCGGCTCGGAGACGATCTCCAGCAAGGGGGTGCCGGCACGGTTCAGGTCCACCCCGGTCATGCCGTGGTAATCCTCGTGCAGACTCTTGCCCGCGTCTTCTTCCAGGTGAGCCCGGGTGACACCGATGGTACGGGTCTCGCCGTCTTCCAGCTCGATTTCCACCTGCCCACGCCCCACCACGGGCAGCTCATACTGGGAGATCTGATACCCCTTGGGCAGGTCCGGATAGAAGTAATTCTTGCGGGCGAAGATCGAGCGGGGCGCAATGGGCGCACCGATGGCCAGGCCGAACTTGACGGCCATGCGCACCGCTTCCCGGTTCAGCACCGGCAGCACGCCGGGCAGCCCCAGGTCCACCGCGCAGGCCTGGGTGTTGGGCTCGGCGCCGTAGGCGGTGGAAGCGCCGGAAAAGATCTTGGATTTCGTGGACAGCTGGGCGTGGATTTCCAGCCCGATGACCGTTTCCCATTCCATCATTATCAGACCCCAGGTCTAAACAGTTATTCAAAGCCCGCGGGGGCCATCTGATGCCACTCGGTGCCCAGCTGGTACTGGTGAGCCACTCCCAGCAGGCGAGCCTCGTCGAAATAGTTGCCGATCAACTGCATGCCCACGGGCAGTCCCTCCGAAAAACCGGCGGGCAGGGACATGGCCGGCAGTCCGGCCAGATTGACCGCGATGGTGTAGACGTCCGACAGGTACATGGTCACCGGGTCGGCGGTCTTCTCGCCCAGGCGGAAGGCCGTGGTCGGGGTGGTGGGCGCCAGGATCACATCCACCTGCTCGAAGGCCTGGCGAAAATCGTCGGCGATCAGGCGGCGGATCTTCTGGGCCTTGAGGTAATAGGCATCAAAATACCCGGCCGAAAGGGCATAGGTACCCACCATGATGCGGCGCTGCACCTCGGGTCCGAAGCCTTCCCCCCGGGAGCGCATGTAGAGGTCCATCAGGTCCTTGGGGTCCTCGCAGCGGTAACCGTAGCGAACGCCGTCAAAACGCGCCAGGTTGGAGGAACACTCCGCCGGCGCCACCACATAGTAAACCGGCACCGACAGACCGGAATGGGGCAACGCCACCTCGACGAACTCGGCCCCCAGCTTCTTGTAGAAATCAATGGCCTCATCGATCACCCGGGCCACGCCCGGATCCATGCCCTCGCCGAAGAACTCCCGCGGCAGGCCGATCCTCAGGCCCTTGAGGGTGGTATTGAGGCGGGCATTGAAGTCTTCAGCCGGGCGCTCCAGGCTGGTGGAATCCCGCTCGTCGAAACCGGCCATGACGTTGAGCATCAGGCCGCAGTCCTCGGCGGTACGGGCCATGGGGCCGCCCTGGTCCAGACTGGAGGCAAAGGCGATCATGCCCCAGCGGGAGACCCGTCCGTAGGTGGGCTTGAGGCCGGTAATACCGGTCAGGGCCGCCGGCTGGCGGATGGAGCCGCCGGTATCGGTCCCCGTCGCCCCCGGGGCGAGGCGGGCCGCCACCGCGGCGGCGGAACCCCCGGAGGAGCCACCGGGCACCCGCTGGGTGTCCCAGGGATTGTTCACCGGACCGTAGTAACTGGTCTCGTTGGAAGACCCCATGGCGAACTCGTCCATGTTGGTCTTGCCCAGCACCGGGCAGCCGACGGCCTTGAAGCGCTCCACCACCCCCGCATCGTAGGGGGAGATGAAGTTGTCCAGCATGCGGGAGGCGCAGGAGGTGCGTACGCCTTCGGTGCAGAAGATGTCCTTGTGAACGATGGGCACGCCGGTCAGCGGCCCGGCCTCGCCTCTGGCCCGGGCGGCGTCGGCGGCCCGGGCCGTCTCAAGGGCCTGCTCCGCGGTGACGGTGATCAGGCTGTTGAGACGATTATCCAGGGATTCGATGCGCCGCAGAAAGTGCTCGGTGAGTTCAACACTGGACACTTTGCCGTCCCCGAGGGCGGCGGCAAGTTCAGCGAGGGTCTTGTCGTGCATGGGAAATTCCGTGTTTGAAGGCCGTTGTGCAGGTCAGGCTGGCCGCGGCGGGCGACCCACCCCTGATCATTCTATGACCCTGGGCACCAGGTAGAGGCCGTCCTCCACCGCCGGGGCGATACGCTGGAAATGCGCCCGCCGGTCCGGCTCGGTGGGCGCGTCGGCACGCAGGCGCTGGGACAGTTCCAGGGGATGGGCCATCGGCTCCACGCCCTCGGTATCCACGCCTTCCATCTGCTCCACGAAGTCAAGGATGTCCGACAGGGTGCGGGCGTAGGTGTCCAGGTCCTCTTCCCGCACGTTCAGACGTGCCAGGTGGGCGATCTTCTTGACCTGTTCTTGTGACAGGGACATGGCGCGCTCCGGAATGTGTCCGATATTCATTGTGAAGCCGATTAAAGTAGCATAGTCCATGCCTTGCCCAAAGCCTCCCCCGGTTGCTAGAGTAGCGCCTTTCGCAGGCGACGCCCAAAAACCATCATGCTCAGCCGCATACTCGGTCTCCTTTCCAACGACATCTCCATTGATCTTGGTACCGCCAACACGCTGATCTACATGCGCGGCAAGGGTATCGTGCTCAACGAGCCATCCGTCGTGGCCATCCGTCAGGACCGTGGTCCCGGCGGCCCCCGCTCCATCGAGGCGGTGGGCTCGGCGGCCAAGAAGATGATCGGTCGGACGCCGGAGAACATTCAGGCCATCCGCCCGATGAAGGACGGCGTCATCGCCGACTTCACCACCACCGAGAAGATGCTGCAGCACTTCATCCGCAAGGTGCACAGCAACCATCTGTTCCGGCCCAGCCCGCGCGTACTGGTGTGCGTGCCCTGCGGCGCCACCCAGGTGGAGCGACGCGCCATCCGCGAGTCCGCCGCCGGCGCCGGTGCCCGCAAGGTCTACCTGATGGAAGAACCCATGGCCGCCGCCGTGGGCGCGGGGATCCCGGTGGACGAGGCTCGCGGCGCCATGGTGCTGGACATCGGCGGCGGGACCTCCGAAGTGGCCGTGCTGTCCCTCAACGGCATTGTCTATTCCGCCTCCGTGCGCATCGGCGGGGACACCTTCGATGACGCCATCATTTCCTATGTGCGTCGCAACTACGGCATCCTCATCGGCGAGGCCACCGCCGAGCGCATCAAGCACGAGATCGGCTCCGCCTACCCGGGCAAGGAACTGCTGGAAATCGAGGTCAAGGGCCGCAACCTGGCCGAGGGCGTGCCCCGCGCATTCACCCTCAACAGCAACGAGATCCTCGAATCCCTGCAGGAACCCCTGCACGGTATCGTCAGTGCCGTGCGCACGGCCCTGGAACAGACCCCGCCGGAACTGGGTTCCGACGTGGCGGAAAGGGGCATCGTGCTCACCGGCGGCGGCGCCCTGCTGCGGGATCTGGACCGCCTGCTGATGGAGGAGACCGGCATACCCGTGGTGGTGGCCGACGACCCGCTCACCTGTGTCGCCCGCGGCGGCGGCAAGGTGCTGGAGATGCTGGACGAACACGGTGCCGATTTCCTGTCCATCGAATAGTCCCGACACCCGGCGCCGCCACTCCCCCTTCACCCGGCGGACCCTGACGGGTCCGTCCCGTCGCACCCCATGGATTCATTGCCGCAGGAGGGCCTGCTATCAAACAGCCGCTCTTCAACCTGGGGCCGTCTCCCGCTTTTCGGCTGGCACTGTGTGTGATCCTGTCCCTGGTGATCATGACCCTGGATCATCGCCACGACCACCTGCAGCAGGCCAGGACCACCCTCGCCCTGCTGGTGTATCCCGTGCAGTATCTGGCGGACCTGCCGGTGCGGACCGGTGACTGGATACGGGAACAGTTCTCCACCCACCAGACCCTGATCGCCGAAAACCGCGCCCTGCGCGAAGAACAGTTCCGGATGCGCAGCCTGCTGCTGCGCTTCGAAGCCCTGGAAACGGAGAATGCCCGGCTACGGGAACTGCTCGACACTTCCACGCGCCTGCGGGAGGAAGTGGTGATCGCGGAACTGCTGTCCGTGGATCTGGACCCGTTCCGACAGCAGGTTCTGGTCAACAAGGGGCATTTTCACGGCGTCTACGCGGGCCAGCCCCTGATCAATGCCGCCGGCGTGGTGGGGCAGATCCTGGAAGTCAACGCCCTGCACAGTGTCGCCCTGCTGATCTCCGATCCCAGCCACGCCCTGCCCGTCCAGGTCAACCGCACCGGCCTGCGCACACTGGCGGTCGGCACCGGCAACCCCGAACGCCTGTCGCTGCGCTTCATCCCCCCCAGCGAGGACATCGAGCCCGGCGACATCATCAGCACCTCGGGGCTGGGCGGACGTTTCCCCGCCGACTATCCGGTGGCGCGGGTCGTCCGGGTCGAACGCCCTTCCGGCGAACCCTTCGCCGTGGTGGAGGCGAGGCCGATGGCCAGACTGGACCGCTCCCGGGAGGTGCTGCTGCTGTGGCCGGCCGACGGGGGGCGCCGGAACGGGCCGACCTCGCCCGCTGACACGGACACCCCGGCAGCCACGGAGGAGGACCATGGATAAAATCCGCGGCCTGCTGTTGGTCATCCCCCTGACCCTCCTTGCAGCCTTTGTGCTGACCATCCTGCCGCTGCCGGACTGGGCCATCCACTGGCGTCCGGAATGGGTGGCCATGACGGTCATCTACTGGAACATGGCTCTGCCGCGACGGGTGGGCGTGGGTACCGCCTGGCTCCTCGGCCTGCTGCTGGACGTGACCAAGGGTGCTCTGCTGGGTCAGCACGCCTTGGCCATGGCGCTGATCGCCTGGATCAGCATCCGCCTGCATCAGCGAATCCGGGTCTACCCCCTGTGGCAGCAGGCCATCACCGTCGGCGCCCTGCTGGCCCTGTTCAAGCTGATGGTGCTATGGGTCTACGGCATCACCGGACATGCGCCGGGCACCTGGCTGTACTGGGCCCCGCTGGCCGCCAGCATCCTGCTGTGGCCGCTGATTTTCGTACTCCTGCGACGGATACGTCGCCGCTGGTGCCTGAGCCTGGCCTGAGTGCCCCGGGTCAACCCGACCGCATCCGCTCCAGTTGTTCACGAAAGTCATCACAGGGATCGGTGATGCGCAGCCTCGGCGTGAACCAGACCCAGTGATGGACCTGGGGCGTGGCGGAGGCATAGTCGGCCATCGACGCCGCCTCTTCCCTCACCTCCACAAAGGCAAGACTCAGCACCGTCCGCTCCGGGGCCTGCCGATGCAGATAGAGGGGCACCCCATGGTCCAGCCGGACATGACCACTGCCGGCAATGAGAATGGCCGGCCGCCCCGTCACGGCCGCCATGCGCCGGGCCATGTAGGCATCCCGGGCGCGCTGGGCGTTGACCATGCCCGCCGCCCGGGTCTCGGGCAGATAACCACAGTGTGCATCCAGGATGCGTCGGGTCAGGGTCGACAGGGCCTCATCGGGCAACGGCGCGTCCAACCCCAGATCCGACAGGGCCTCATCCAGCACCTGGAAGCCCTCGCGGGCCACCGCCAGGGCGGCACTGCCGGAGAGATTCCCGGCGATGATCGGCAGCCCGTGGTTCAGGGCATGCTGCACCAGCGCCCGGTACTCGTCCCAGGGCCATTGCCGCCCCATCACCCCGGTCCGCTCCGCCAGCCCATCCGCGTCACGCCCTCCCTCGGCCCGATAGGCATCGATGGCCGGCTGATCCTCCAGGTCGAAGATCTCGAACACCAGAGCCGGCTTGCGATCCGTCATCGCCTCCACCAGGGTCAGCTGCAGGCGGTGGTGATCCGGATTGCCGTGGACTTCTCCCAGCAGCAGGAAATCCGCCCGTCGCAGATCGTCGATCAGGTCCGCGCCGTCATCACCGAGTGAATCATGATGGGACCAGCGCTGCCCCACCAGCGGGTGATCCTGAAGATGGGGCGCCAGCCACGGCTGTCCGGACCAAGCCGGCAAGGGCAAGATCAGGGCGATCAGCAACAGGCAGTGGAACAACCATCGATGCAAAGACATGGGTGGGATCCTTGTGCAACAGAAGGGAGTGTGATGGTGTCAACGGTATACTATCGACCCGAAGGCCCGCCAGGCCAAGCCCACAGACCGGAGCCAAGACCCGCCTCCGGCAGGAGACCGTGACCCATCCATGGACCATGCACGCTTTATCGACACCCCCGAGGCCCTCGAAGCCCTTTGCCGCGACCTGGAGTCCTGCTCCTGGCTTGCCCTGGACACGGAGTTCATCCGCGAAAAGACCTACTATCCCCAACTCTGCCTGATCCAGGTCGCCACCCCCGATCTGGTGGCCTGCATCGACCCGTTGGCCCTGGAAGACCTGGCCCCGCTCGACAGGCTGCTCCGGCGGCCCGACCTGCTCAAGGTCCTGCACGCCGCGGGACAGGATCTGGAGATCTTCTACCACCGGGACGGTACCGTGCCCACGCCGATATTCGATACCCAGGTGGCCGCCTCCCTGCTGGGTCATGGTGATCAGATCGGTTACGGCAAGCTGATCCAGGCCGTGCTGGGGGTGGAACTGGAAAAGGGCCATTCCCGCACCGACTGGGCCCGCCGTCCACTGGACCCCGAGCAACTGGCCTATGCGGCGGATGACGTCCGCTATCTGGCCCAGGCCTACCCCCGGATCCGTGACGCCCTGGAACGCAGTGGCCGCCTGACCTGGCTGGAGGAGGATTTCCGGCGCCTCGCCGATCCGGCCGGCTACGAGCCGGCTCCTGACGCCATGTGGCGCCGCCTGAAGGGCATCAACACCCTGCGCGGCATCCAGCTGGCGATCGCCCGGGAACTGGCCCGCTGGCGCGAGCAGGAGGCCATGCGGGCGGACCGGCCCCGCCGCTGGCTGCTGCAGGACGAGGTGATCCTGGATCTGGCTCGCCGCAAGCCCTCCACCCCGGCAGACCTGGAGCGCATCCGGGGCCTGCAGGAACAGACCCTGCGCCGGCACAGCCAGACCCTGCTGGATCTGGTGCGCGCGGGCCTGTCCTGCCCGCAAGAGGCATGGCCCGTATTGCCGCCCCGGGTCCAGCTGTCACCGGCCCAGGAGGCCTTGGCGGACGTGGCCATGGGACTGCTGCGCCATCAGGCCCAGCTGAACGATATCAGCCCGGCGGCCATCGCCACCCGCAAGGATGTGGAAAGCCTGGTCGCCGGCAATGCCGACTGCGCCCTGCTCAAGGGCTGGCGCGCCCGCCTGGCGGGCAAGACCCTGCTGCAATGGTTGCAGGGAGAACGCGCCATGCGGGTGGAGTCGGGACAATTGCACCTGGACTGACGGAGTTCTTGTGTTCCGCGGGTGATCTATACATGCCAGGCGCGTTAGACTGGCGCTTCATTCATAAAGAATCAGAGGATCGGCCTCATGCAGATCGGCAGCAACAAGGTAGTCAGCATCGCGTACACGCTTACCGACGAAGAAGGCCGCGTGATCGACCAGTCATCCGAACAGGCGCCTTTCGCCTATCTCCACGGTGCCAGCAACATCATTCCCGGGCTGGAAAAGGCCTTGGAGGGAAAGCAGGCCGGTGATGAACTGGAAGTGAAAGTGGCCCCCGAACAGGCCTATGGAGAGCGGGACGACAGCCTTGTTCACACCCTCAACCGCAGTCAGTTCCAGGGGGTGGATGAGCTGGAGGTGGGGATGCAGTTCCATGCCGGCGGTGACAATGGCGGCATGCAGGTGGTCACCATCACCGCCATCGACGGGGACGACGTGGTCATCGATGCCAATCATCCACTGGCCGGCGTCACCCTGAATTTCCAGGTGAAGATCCATGAGGTACGGGACGCCACCCCGGAAGAGCTGGACCACGGCCATGCCCATGGCCCTGGTGCCGCCAACGATCACTGAATGGCGAACACCAAGGGCGCAGGGAAGCGCCCTCGGCACTTTGCGGGGAGATGTTCAAAGGTACGGGAAGAACGTCCCTGTCCGGCGAAAATCAGAGGCGTGTCATCGGATGACTGCCGGTACAGGCCCGGAGGATAGCTGGAGAAAAGACCGAGCGGACGGGCCAAAAAAAAAGAGCTGGGACCCTCATGCAAGGATCCCAGCTCTAGCAGGGACAGAACTCAGGCGTCGATGGTCACATTGACGGCCTGCAGGCCCTTGGGACCCTGCTGAACCTGGTAGTTGACCTTCTGGCCTTCAGCCAGGGTCTTGAAGCCATCGGAGTTGATGGCAGAGTAATGCACGAACACGTCGGCACCACCGTCTGCAGGGGCGATAAAGCCAAAACCCTTCGTTTCATTGAACCACTTAACAGTACCGGTAGACATTGACTAAACCTCAATCTGATCTTTCAAGTTAACTACAGCTCCATGCAGCGGTTCCCGTGCCGACGTTAAACGGACAACCCGCACCACCACACAGGAGCCAGTCTATCCGCTTAGTGGCTCACATGCTATAGCGTTATGCATGCCCAACCCCGCCCGAGCCGGAAAAGCCCCTCGGGAAAAACGGGATTTTTTCCATTGCATCAAATCGTTGCCGAAATCAGGGCTGATCCGAAATACCTCCCGTGAAGGGCAAAAAAAATGCGCCGACGGCGGTCTCAAGCCCTGGGAAGGCCCTTGCGGGCACCCGTGACCGGGTGCCCGACAGTGCCGGAGCCTCAGGCGGCGGCGTAGATTCCCCGTCCGGTGTTGCGCAGGCGGCCGTTGCGCTTGAGGTAAGCCAGGGTCTGGCTGATGTTACGGGTTTCGACACCCTGGGAAGCCAGTCGACTCTTCAATTCCTTGGTGCTCATCTCGCCCTGCTCGTTGATGATATCAACCACCATGCGACTGAGATTGGCATTGCCGTTGCCGGCGCCTGCACCGCCCTTGGCGGAAGCCTTGCGGCGTGACGCGGTACGACCGCCCAGCGCCTTGATTTCCTTGTCGATGGCGGCCAGCTCGGCGGCCTGGCGGGCCACCACTTCCTTGCGCCGGGCCTGCAGGGCTTCCAGCTGTTCGCGCCGGGCCTTGGCTTCACGCTCCTTCTCTTGCTCCTCCCGCTGACGGGCCAGCACATAGAGCTCTTCGGCAGACATGCTGTCCAGGATATTATTCATTCTTAACAACTCCCGAAAATTTCAGAGATTCAAATAACGTTTTTTTTGAAAACAAAAAGTGCATCGGGTTCCAAGAACCCGATGCACTTTGGGCATACATGATTAGTAAAGCCGGAAAGGACTCTTCCTGAGTGGCGCCATTTTCCGCGACCCCATTGAAAATGTCAAAACCACGAAATACTCAATTCAGTTCGGAAAAACCGGTGACCGCCTCGCAACGACACAGCTGTCAAAACTCAAGATGCGGGAGAGATACAGGATTAAGTCACCCCATGTTCCGGAACACGGACAAACCGCCGATGTCGAAACCAGTCGTTGCGATCCGACCAACCCCGCTTCACAATCGGTCCTCGAATCATCCGAATGCTGACTGCCCATGCCCCTCAATCCCGAACAACAACAAAACATCCAGGACAAGGCCCGAGAGCTGTACGCCCGCGCGGCACGACTCTACCGGCTTCAGGAAACACCTCCCGAAGTACGCCTGGATCTGCGTGGACGGGCGGCGGGTCAATGGCGGGTGACGGCGGGTCGGGAGTCGCTGCGTTTCAATCCCCACATCTTTGCCCTCGACTGGCACAATCATTTTCCAGACACCATCGCCCACGAGGTGGCCCATAGCGTGATCTACCGCCGTTTCGGCCTGGGCGCCGGACGTCGCCGCCCCCATGGCCCGGAATGGCAGGAAGTGATGACGAGACTGGGATTCGAGCCCCGTGTCACCCATGATACCGATCTCAGCCTGATCCCCACCCGCCAGGTCAGGACCTATCCCTACCGCTGTACCTGCCGGGTTTATGCCCTGGGGGTGCGACGACATGGCAACGCCCAGCGGGGAGAGCGGATCTACTACTGCCGCAGCTGTGGCGACAAGCTCCGGTTCGACCCCGACGCGAACACGGACACGCCGAAGAAGAAGTCGGCCTGATGCACACTATCCCCTGGAACGCCCTTCCAGGTCTTCCCAGCGGGCATAGGCGGTATTGAGTTCCGCTTCCTTGTCCGCCAGGGCCGACTGCATGGCGGCAATCTCGTCACCGCCGCGCTGATAGAAGGCGGGATCGCCCAGGGTGGTCTGAATCCCCGCCAGTTCCTCTTCCAGGGTCTCGATCCGCTGGGGCAGCGCCTCCAGTTCACGCTGTTCCTTGTAACTGAGTTTCACCACCCGTGGCGCCGGTTTCGATGCCGGCGCCGGGGCAGCCGCCGGCCGCGCCGGCTCGGCGGGCGCCCCCCTGGGAGCCGGGCGCTGGCGCAGCCAGTCACTGTAACCGCCCACATACTCCCGGAAACGCCCCTCCCCTTCCCAGGCGATGACGCTGGTGGCCACGTTATCCAGGAAGTCCCGGTCATGGCTCACCACCAGCACCGTGCCGTCAAACTCCACCAGGCGGGACTCCAGCATCTCCAGGGTATCCGCATCCAGATCATTGGTGGGTTCGTCGAGCACCAGCACGTTGGCGGGCCGGGTGAACAGCTTGGCCAGCAGCAGGCGGTTGCGTTCGCCTCCGGAAAGGGCCTTCACCGGCTGGCGGGCACGGGCCGGCTCGAACAGGAAATCCTGCAACCAGGACAGCACATGGCGACTCTCGCCGCCCACGGTGACCCGGTCACGACCCTCGCCCACGTTGTCCACCACGCTGGCCTCCTCATCCAGGGCGGACCGGTGCTGATCGAAATAGGCCACTTCCAGGTGTGTTCCCTGGCGCACCGTGCCCGCATCGGGCTGCAACTGCCCCAGCAAGAGCCGCAGCAACGTGGTCTTACCGACGCCGTTGGGGCCGATGATGCCCACCTTGTCACCCCGCAGGATCAGGCTGGAGAAGTCACGGATCACCGGTTTCCCGGCGTAGCTGAAGCACAGGTTCTCGGCTTCCACCACGATGCGTCCGGATGGGGCCGCCGACTGGGTCTGCAGGCGGGCGGTGCCCAGACGCTCCCGACGTTCGGCCCGCTCCGCCCGCAGGGCCTTGAGGGCACGCACCCGGCCCTCGTTGCGGGTCCGCCGGGCCTTGATCCCCTGGCGGATCCAGACCTCCTCCTGGGCCAGTTTCTTGTCGAACAGGGCGTTCTGGCGCTCCTCCGCCTCCAGGGCCTCGGCCTTGCGCTGCAGGTAGGTGTCATAGTCGCCGGGCCAGCTGGTGAGCCGGCCCCGATCCAGCTCGATGATGCGGGTCGCCAGACGACGCAGAAAAGCCCGGTCATGGGTGATGAACAGCAGGCTGCCCTCGAACCCTAGCAAAAAACCTTCCAGCCACTGGATCGCATCCACGTCGAGATGGTTGGTGGGTTCGTCCAGCAGCAGAAGATCCGGCGCCGTCACCAGGGCGCGGGCCAGCAGCACGCGGCGCTTGAGCCCGCCGGAAAGACTGTCGAAGGGCGCCTCCCCCCGCAGTTCCAGGCGTGACAGCACCGTTTCCACCCGCTGCTCCAGGGTCCAGCCGCCCACCGCCTCCAGTTCATGCTGGCAACGCTCCAGGGCCTGCAACGCCTGGGGGTCGTCGGGCCGCTCGCCCAGGTCATGCACCAGCCGGTGATAGCGACGCACCAGTTCGCCCACATGGCCCAGCCCGTCGGCCACCACGTCGAAGACACTGCCGCCAAGCCCCTCCGGCACCGCCTGCTCCAGCATGGCCACCCTGAGACCGTCTCGACGCACGATCTCGCCGTCGTCGGCCTGCATGTCGCCGGTGATCAGGCGCATGAAGGTGGATTTGCCCACCCCGTTGCGTCCCACCAGGCACAGGCGCTCCCCCGGCTCGATGGACAGATCCACGCCGTCCAGCAGGTGATGCTGACCGAAACCGAGCTTGATATTGCGAAAGACGAGCAGAGGCATGGGGAATATCCGGTAAAATAAAGTCCCATTGTAACGCAGGGCAGATACGGGGATCGGGGCGGCGAGGATCGCCACTTTGCGGGCGTATCCCGTAAAATGCGGCCCGATCCATTCATCAATGACGGAATCCCCCCCTTGAGACTCACGGCCTCCGAATACCGGCACTGGAAGAACAAGTCCATCACCCTGCTGGGCATGTCCGGCGTGGGCAAGACCCGCCTCGCCCACCAGCTCCGCCGCGCCCACTGGTTTCACTTCTCCGGGGACTACCGTATCGGCAGCCGCTATCTGGATGAGCCGATCCTGGACAACATCAAGCGCCAGGTGATGCACATTCCCTTTCTCAAGGAACTGCTGCGCTCCGACTCCATCAGCATCGTCAATAACCTGTCGGTGGACAACCTGCAGCCGGTCTCCAGCTTTCTCGGCAAGCTGGGCAATCCCGAACGGGGAGGCCTCTCCCTGAGGGAGTTCAAGCGCCGCCAGCGTCTGCATCATGACGCCGAAGTGGCCGCCATGCGCGATGTGCCCGAGTTCATCCTCAAGGCCCAGGATATCTATGGTTTCGATCACGTCATCAACGACGCCGGCGGCAGCGTCTGCGAACTGGATGACCCCGGTGTCATGGAACTGCTGGCGGAACACACCCTGATCATCTACATCAAGGCCACCGAGGCCAACGAGCAGGAACTGATCCGCCGCGCCGAGGAAAGCCCCAAGCCCCTGTATTACCGGGAAGACTTCCTGGACCGGGAACTGGCCCGCTATCTGGAAGAGAAGCAACTGGAATACGTGGCCCAGATGGATCCGGACGATTTTGTGCGCTGGACCTTCCCACGCCTGTTCCGGGATCGTCTACCCCGCTACGAGGCCCTGGCCAGGCGTTATGGCTACACCATCAATTCCGATGCCATCGCCCAGGTCCGCACCGAAGCGGATTTCAACAGTCTGATCGAACAGGCCCTGGACAGCCAGCGCCCGGAGCGCTGACGCCACGGCCTTCGACCCTTCCCGTCAAACCCGCAGTCAGGACACCCGCCATGCCGCTCGTTGCCCATTCGGAACTGCCCACCTTCTCGCGCCTGAAGCAGGAAGGTCAGACGGTACTGCCTTCGGACTATGCCCTCAAGCAGGACATCCGCGCCATGCACATCGGGCTGCTGAACATGAT
The DNA here is from genome assembly GCF_022227765.1 of Ectothiorhodospira shaposhnikovii. Taxonomy (GTDB): domain Bacteria; phylum Pseudomonadota; class Gammaproteobacteria; order Ectothiorhodospirales; family Ectothiorhodospiraceae; genus Ectothiorhodospira. The sequence goes on from NZ_JAJMLZ010000002.1 coordinate 253,371, forward strand.
GCCCGATGCCGCCCTGGCGGCCACGGAGCGCCAGTTCTGCCGTCTGGTGGGGGAAAGCAACCAGATTGCCCAGTTCTACATCCATCCCTTCACCCTGGACGCCCTGGAACGGGGTCCCCAGGGTCGGGCGCACGTGGCCCGGTACTATGAGCCGCTGGAAAAGATCCAGGAACAGGGGCTGGACGCCCTCATCATCACCGGCGCCAATGTCACCCAGCCGGACCTGTCCCTGGAGCCCTTCTGGGAGCCGCTGGCCCAGGTCATCGACTGGGCCTACGCCAATGTCACCTCCACCCTGTGCTCCTGCCTGGCCACCCACGCGGTAATGCAGTTCCGCTACGGCCAGACCCGCAGTCCGCTGGGTTTCAAGCGCTGGGGGGTCTACCCCCACCGGGTGGTGGATCGCACCCACCCCCTGGTGGCCGGGGTCAATACCCGCTTCGACGTGCCCCATTCCCGTTTCAACCACATCTCACGGCAGCAGTTCGAGGCCGCCGGGCTCAAGGTGCTGGTGGAAAGCGAGGAGGCCGGGGTGCATCTGGCGGTGAGCGAGGACGAGTTCCGCATCGTCTTCTTCCAGGGGCATCCGGAGTACGACATCATCAGCCTGCTCAAGGAATACAAGCGGGAGGTGGCCCGCTATGCCCGAGGCGAGCGCAAGGACTACCCGCCCTTCGTGGACAATTATTTCTGTCCCCGCAGCCAGGCGATCCTGGAAGAATACCGGGACCGCCTGGACCTGACCCTGAAACGGGGTACCACACCCCCCGACTTTCCGGAACAGCTCATCTGCGAGCACCTGGACAACACCTGGCACGACACCGCCGAGGCCGTCATCAACAACTGGATGGGCAACGTCTACCAGTACACCCACATCGACCGCAAGAAACCGTTTCGCGACGAGGTGGACCCGGATGATCCGCTGGGGCGTGTGAAGGCCTGAGCCGTAGCCGCTCCCGGCTACGCCGCGCTCACCCGGCCCAGGGACTCGCGGGCCTCCGGCGCCGCCTGCAGGGCCGCCAGGTGCTCCACATCCCACAGCTTTTCCAACTGCCGGGCCAGCATCCCCGGGTCCCGCCGACCAGCCACCCGCAGGCGCACGTGGTAACGCCCGCCCTCCAGGCGCACGTTCATGTCCTGCACCTCGAACCCGCGGGCACGCACGGTGCGCAGGATCCGCTCAAGGCTGCCCTCGGCCGGGCGGGCGAACAACTGGAACTGATGGCTCATGCCACATCCTCCTGAATCATCTGGTCATTGGACATGCCCGGCCCGACGATGGGCCAGACATTCTGTTCACGTTCAATGGGCAGGTGCAGCAGCAACGGCCCGGGGGTTTCCAGACAGGCCCGGATGGCCGCCTCCATGGCATCCGCGCCCTCGAAGCGGCGGGCCGGAATGCCGAAGGCCCGGGCCACCTGAACGAAATCCGGGTTGTCGGACAGATCCACCGAGGACAGGCGGCCCTCGTAGAACAGTTCCTGCTGCTGACGCACCATGCCCAGGTACTGGTTGTCGAACAGCACGATCTTCACCGGCAGTCCGTAGCGACCCAGGGTGGCCAACTCCTGCACGTTCATCATGAAGGAGCCGTCACCGCTGACGTTGATCACCCGGGCGTCGGGGTGGGCCAGCTGGGCACCGATGGCCGCCGGCAGGCCGAAGCCCATGGCACCCAGGCCACCACTGGTCAGGTGCCGGCGGGGATGATGGAAGCCGTAATACTGGGCCACCCACATCTGGTGCTGCCCCACGTCACAGGCCACATAGGTCTGATCCCCGGCCCGGCGGGACAGGGCATCCAGGAACCGCAGGGCCGGGAAACCGCCCTCGGGCCGCTCCGGCGGCAGCCTGAACCCTTCCGTCCGGCGGGAGCGGGCACACCGCTCGCGCCAGTCATCAATGGACAGCGGCAGGGCCAGGCGCGGCAGCCACTGATTGAGATCTCCCACCAGGGCCACTTCGGGCGCCCGCAGTTTTGCCATTTCCGCCGCATCCACATCCAGGTGGATCACCCGGGCGTCGGGGGCGAAGGCCGCCAGGCGGCCGGTGGCACGGTCATCGAAACGGGCACCCACCACCAGCAACAGGTCCGAGGCCTGCACCGCCCGGTTGGCACAGGGGGCGCCATGCATGCCCAACATGCCCAGGTTGAGGGGATCATCGGGCGGCAGCAGACCGACCCCCTTCAGGGTGGTCACCACCGGCGCGCCGGTACGGGCGACGAAATCACGAAATGCCGCCACCCCATGGCCCAGGGCGACACCGCCACCGGCATAGATCACCGGTCGCCGGGCGGCACCCAGCAGGTCGAGGGCGCGGGCCAGTGCCGCCTCGTCCGGTGTCTCGGCCTCGCCGGATGTCCGGTGCCCGAGAGCCGAACCGGAGGACAGCTGGGCGGGGGCCAGCTGCACATCCTTGGGGATATCCACCCACACCGGACCGGGGCGCCCTTCCTGCGCCAGATGAATGGCCTCTTCCAGGACGGCTTCCAACTCGTCCACATGACGCACCAGGTAGCTGTGCTTGGTGATGGGTAAGGTCAGACCCAGGACGTCGGTCTCCTGGAAGGCATCGGTGCCCAGCAGGCCGGTGGGTACCTGGCCGGTAATCACCAGCAGGGGAATGGAGTCCATGTGGGCGTCGGCCACGGCGGTGATGAGGTTGGTGGCACCGGGTCCGGAGGTGGCGATACAGACCCCCAGACGACCGCTGGCGCGGGCATGGCCGTTGGCGGCAAATGCCGCCCCCTGCTCGTGGCGGGTGAGAATATGGCGGATGGGGGCGGCATCCTGGGCCATGGCATCGTAGAGGGGCATGATGGCGCCGCCGGGATAGCCGAACACCGTCTCCACCCGATGTCGCTTGAGCACCTCCAGAACCACCCAGGCACCATTTCGGGTGGGGCTGTCCGACATTGGGTGGGGTGAAGCGGTGTCGGCGTCGGCGGGCATGGGCGATATCTCCTGCGGTGATGTCGGTTGACGAAAAAGTCATGGGCAATAAAAAACCCCGGGTTTCAAGGCCCGGGGTTTTTTGGATTCTGATCAGTGTTGCTGGATCGTCAGCGCAACAAGCCCCCGGGCCGTGGTGTGTCCACGACTACCAGTACCAGGAAGCTGACTACGCTGTGAATCATGTGTCTGGAGTGCTCGGGGTTTGTTGAGAGCTTGAGTCCGATATTAGGCAGACGCGACGAAGATCGCAAGAAAAAATCCGCCGCTCAACCATCATCAGGCAGACCGGCGACGGCACGGCGCAGCACCGTGATCACCGGCTTGCGTCCGGACACCCCCAGATGCCGTGCCACCGTTTCCCAGGGGCGCTGCTGGATCACCCGCATCACCAGGGCATCCCTGTGGTCTTCCTCCAGGGATTTGGTGGACGCCGCCAGGCCGCGAATCACACCGGCATGCAGGGCGGGCAGGCAGGCCTCATAGACCCGCCGCCCCCGGGCAAAGGCGGCAATCACCCGGCGATCCTCACCGGACAGGGGCGGAAGCTTCAGGCCCTGGAACAGGCTGGCCGCCAGATCCGGCGCCATCCCCCGCAGAGGATCGGACAACAGCATCGGCAGGGTGCGGCCAAACCCGGCCCGCACCGGGTCCAGCACCCCCTGCCCCTCCGTGGTCAGGGCCTGCAGCACGGTCACCGCCCAGCCCCCGCTGCTCACTTCCGGCTTCACCCCTACCCGCACCGGACAAAAACCCTGCCCGGTCCAGAAACGCAGCAACGGGTCCGTTCCGCCGAAACCGGCCCCGATCAGGTCGATGCCCGCCTCCCGTGCCTCCTCGACCAGGGCCTGCAACAGGGCAGTGCCCAACCCCCGTCCCTGGGCAGCGGGATGGACGGCGATACGCACCACGCGGCGATAGCGCAGCATCCCCCCCGAGGGCGGCATGTCGCCGTAAAGCATCAGACTCACGGGCAGAAAATGCCCCTGGGGACGACGCTCTCCCGCCCAGACGGACCGGCACAGCCCCGCCCCCAGTTCACCTTCATCCGCCAGCAGGGCCACGGCGGCCACCCGCCCCCGGTGCATCAGGCCGACCACCTTCAGGGCCGGGTCATCCAGCATCCGCTGCAGATCCGACGGACGGGTGCGGTAATGGGCCAGGCTCAGCAGACCGAAAATATCGCCAAGCAGGGCCTCGTCCCCGGCCAGCCGCCCGCGGGAAAAGGCTTTGCGCTCACAGGTCACGGGCCGGGCGTCGGTCATGGACACATCCTCCGCCGCCTCCGCGTCCAGCATCAGACCGCGGGCCATGAGGGCCTCCAGCGGATCATCCACGGCCCAGCGCACCGGGGTTTCCAGATGCAGGTAACGGGTATCGGGCACGCGCCGCGCCAGGGTGCGGCGAAAGCGCACGGCAAATCCCCGCCCTCCCCCCTCGTAGCCGTGAATGGTCCCCGTGAAGGCGATGGGGCGGCGGGCCGCCAGACAGGCGGTGAGCCACTGATCCAGCCACTGCATGGGGATGCCCGCGGCCTCGTCCACCAGCATCAGATCCGGGACCGGGTCGGGGACGCCATCGGGCGGGACATATTGCAGCGTCGACGCCCCCAGGCGCAGTCGCCCCGGCTCGTGTACCGCAACGGGGGGAAGCAGCCCCCTGGCCTGCTCGAACAGCGGTCCCAGGGCCGAGAGCCGGGGTGCGGTCACGCCGATATGAATGCCATCGCCATCGGGACGGGAGGCCGTCATGAGTCGTGCCGCGGCAATGCCCAGAGCCGCGGTCTTGCCGCGGCCGCGATCGGCCGTGATCACCAGCACGGGCGCGGCCCGTCCTTCGGCAAGATCCCTGACGGCCTGCACGGCATCGCGCTGATCTTCGGTCAGGCAGGGGTCCCCAGTCGGATCTGGAGGTGGCCGGTCCCGGGGCACGGGCCATGATGACACCGCCGTATCCGGTCCAAGGAACGGCACGGCGGCACGTTGCAGTTGTTGCCGGAAACGGTGCAGGAACAGGGAGTCTGGAGGGTTCTTGGCGGCAGGCAGGATCAGCAGCAGGACGCCCCCACCCCGCAGTGCCCCGGAGGCGGCGCCCAGGGCATCGGCGGACAGCCCGGCGGCGGCATCGAAGACCAGGGCATCCAGATCCCTGCCCAGCAGGCTGTCGGCCCGGGACAGCGGCACATGCTCGACAGCCACCGGAGGCGCCCCCCCGACCCAGGCCACCCGGCTGCCGGCAGGCAGGTCGGCGCACCACTGCGCCACCTTGACATTCCCTGAAACCTCAAGGGCTTCCAGGCAGATCAGGCGGCGATGGAGAATAAAAGTTGGCGGCATGGGAACAGTTCCGGTGAAGCAGGAAGCAACGGGGTAACCGTCCTGTTTGTGACGGAGTTTGCAATTTCCGCACATACATCACAAAATTGAAAAACAATCAGGGCAAATTAGTGATGGCGCCCCGCCAAGGCCGGGCGTATGATGAGAGGCGCAGTTGCCCTGTTAATCACCATGCACGGAAGTCCGCCTGTCTTTTCAAGGCAATCGACCGCCGCCGGTTTCAGCAGGAACGCTGCGAGTATATTTTTTCCTACGAGGTAATACGCAGTGCTGACCGGTACCGTGAAGTGGTTCAATGAAGGCAAGGGCTTTGGTTTCATCACGCCCGACGACGGTGGCAAGGATATCTTTGTCCACTTCTCCGCAATCGAGGGGAGCGGTTTCAAGACCCTGGCCGAAGGCCAGAAGGTGACCTTTGAAACCCAGAAGACCCCGAAGGGGCTGGCGGCTTCCAACGTCAAGCCCGCCTGACGTCAGGGATGGCTGGATCCTGATCCGTACGGGTCCCGTTCGACCCGTCGGGTTGGCATGCACCGAATCCGCAGACAGGAACCCCGCCATCGGCGGGGTTCTTTGTATGTAGCTTATCGATTCAGCAGCTTCTCGATCTGGGCAAAGCTCTGCACCGGCCCCTCGGCGGAGATCTCCACCCCCAGCTGACGCCCGATCTGGGTCAGCGAGAACACGCCACGCACCACTTCGCGGCCATTCTCGAATTCCACCACCAGACCATGCTGACGCCCGGCCTCCCGCAGGGTGGCAACGATGTCCCCGACCCGAGCCAGCACCACGTCGTAATGATCGATGGCGCTGATGTCGTTGCGGTGAGTCATCACGTGCTTGACCGCCAGCGCGTTGTGGGCGATGCGCTCGTCGGACACCACCTTCACCGGGCGCTCGCCCAGGATGTCACGGGCGGTGACCACACCCTGGATCTGATCGTCGTCGGAGACCACGATCAGCAGACGCACCCCGGAGTGGATCATCTTCTGCAGCGCGGCATCCATGGCGGTTTCGGGAGAGACGGTGACGGCCTCCACCCGACGAAAGTCCGTCATCACGTCCACGGCCGGGTCTTCCATGGTGACCCGCTGCGGTAGCCCCTGACGGAAGCGATGCACCACCGCATCGTCGGTGAGGGCATGGGAGGGAACGAGAGTGTATCGAGCCATCAAAACCTCCTGATCATGGGGCGGGAAACCCGACCTTGTTGTTATGTCGCCTGTCACAGCGAGTCTAGCACGGCCCCGGGATCAGGCATCGAACAGGGCACTCAGCTGAAGACCCGGGTCCGGCGCCTTCATCAGGGCCTCGCCCACCAGGAAGGCATGCACCCCGGCCCGGCGCATCCGCGCCACGTCCTCCGTCGTGTGGATGCCGCTCTCCGTCACCACCAGTCGATTCTTCGGCATCATCGCCAGCAGACCCAGCGTGGTTTCCAGGCGGGTTTCAAAGGTCCGCAGGCTGCGATTGTTGATACCGATGATGCAGGCATCCAGGGCCAGGGCACGCTCCAGTTCAGGGGCATCGTGGACCTCCACCAGGACATTCATGCCCAGGTCATGGGAGAGCTTGAGCAATTCGGACAACTGGGTATCGTCCAGGGCGGACACGATCAGGAGCACACAGTCTGCGCCCATCACCCGAGCCTCGTAGACCTGGTAGGGGTCGATGATGAAGTCCTTGCGCAGCACCGGCAGGGCGCAGGCGGCGCGGGCATCTTCCAGATAGGCCTCATGCCCCTGGAAAAAGTCATGATCCGTCAGCACCGACAGACAGGCGGCACCGTGCTGCTCATAGGTGCGGGCGATGGCCACCGGGTCGAAGTCCTCCCGCAGCAGGCCCTTGCTGGGGCTGGCCTTCTTGATCTCGGCGATCACCGCGGGGCGCCCGGCATTCACCCGATCCTCCAGGGCCCGCAGGAAGGGACGCACCGCCGGCGCGGCGTCCACGAAACGGGCCAGATCCTCCAGGGAGGTCCGGGCGCTGCGCTCTGCCACCTCCTCGCGCTTGCGGGCCAGGATCTTCTTGAGGATATCGGGGGTATCGGTCATGGGGTTCACGCCTTCAGGGATTGGGAGACACGGGCCAGTTCGTCCATGCGGGCCGCGGCGGCTCCGCTGTCGATCACCTCGCCGGCGCGGCGGATTCCCGCCTCCATGGAGTCCGCCAGACCCGCCACGTGGATGGCGGCCCCGGCATTGAGCATGACGATGTCACGGGCCGGACCCGGCTCGCCGGCAAAGATCCGACGGATCAGGGCCAGGCTCTCCTCGGCGCCATCCACCCGGATGGCATCCAGGGGGGTGCGCGGCATGCCGAACTGCTCGGGGGCGATGATACGGCTGGTCACCTCGCCGTCGCGCAGTTCCGCCACCCGGGTCGGTGCGCCGATACTGATCTCGTCCAGGCCGTCCTCCGCGTGCACCACCATCACATGCCGGCTGCCCAGCAGCTTGAGTACCTGGGCCAGGGGCTCCAGCCAGTGGGTGCTGAACACCCCCAGCACCTGATTGGGGGCACCGGCGGGATTGGTCAGCGGTCCCAGCACATTGAACAGGGTGCGCACTCCCATCTCCCGGCGGGGACCCACCGCATGCTTCATGGCACCATGGTGCCTGGGAGCAAACAGGAAACCCACGCCCACCTGGTTGATGCACTGGGCCACCTGCTCCGGCCCCAGATCCAGATTGACCCCGGCCGCCTCCAGCACGTCGGCACTGCCGGACTTGCTGGACACGGAGCGGTTGCCGTGCTTGGCCACCCGCCCGCCGGCGGCCGCCACCACGAAGGCGGAGGCGGTGGAGATGTTGAAGCTGCCGGAGGCATCCCCCCCGGTGCCGCAGGTATCCACCAGATGCCCGGCCTCCACCTCCACCCGGGTGGCCAGTTCCCGCATCACCGAGGCGGCGGCGGCCACTTCATCCACCGTCTCCCCCTTCATGCGCAGGCCCACCAGGAAGCCGCCGATCTGGGCCGGAGTGGCCTCGCCGGTCATGATCTGGCGCATCACATGGACCATCTCGGGTCCGGTGAGATCACGCTGCTCGGTGACTGCGCGAATGGCTTCCTGCATGTTCATGGTATGGCCCGCCCCCTGTCGTCGTGTGTGATCGGATTGTTGCGGCCACCCGGAGAGGGGTCAACCCTCGGCGGGGCCTCCAGGAAATTCCTCAGCAGGTCGTGGCCATGTTGGGTGAGGATGGATTCCGGGTGGAACTGGACGCCCTCCACGTCCAGGGTGCGATGACGCACCCCCATGATCTCGTCCAGGGTCCCGTCCGGGGTCTCGGTCCAGGCGGTAACCTCCAGACAGTCCGGCAGGGAGGACTTCTCGATCACCAGGGAGTGGTAGCGGGTGGCCTCGAAGGGATCGGTCAGACCCCGGAACACCCCCATGTCCTTGTGGTGAATCAGGGAAGTCTTGCCGTGCATGATCTCGCGGGCATGGACGATGCGGCCACCGAAGGCCTGGCCGATGGACTGATGCCCCAGACAGACCCCAAGGATTGGGACCCTGCCGGCAAAATGGCGGATGGCGGCCAGGGAAATGCCCGCCTGATCCGGGGCGCAGGGACCGGGGGAGATGAAGATCCGCTCCGGCGCCATGGCCTCGATCTCGTCCAGGGTGATGGCGTCGTTGCGCCGCACCTCCACATCGGCCCCCAGCTCACCCAGATACTGGACCAGGTTGTAGGTGAAGGAGTCGTAGTTGTCGATCATCAGGATCATGTGTGCCGTACCGTAATGAGGTTGGCTGGACTCGGGAAAAGGCCGCGGGAAGCGGCGTCAGGATCGCCCCTTCCCGCGCAACAAGGCGGGCTGTATCTCCAGTCCCGACTCCGCCATGGCCACGGCGCGAAACACGGCGCGGCCCTTGTTCATGGTTTCCGCCCACTCATTGTCGGGCACGGAGTCATGGACCACCCCGGCACCGGCCTGGATATGCAGGGTCTGGTCCTTGATGACGGCGGTGCGGATGGCGATGGCGGTGTCCATGTTGCCCTGCCAGGACAGGTAGCCCACGGCGCCGGAGTAGATACCCCGCTTCACCGGTTCGAGCTCGTCGATGATCTCCATGGCGCGGATCTTGGGGGCGCCGCTCACGGTGCCCGCCGGGAAGGTGGCCCGCAGCACGTCCATGGCGGTCATGCCGGGGTGCAACCGGCCCACCACGTTGGAGACGATGTGCATGACGTGGGAGTAGCGCTCCACCACCATGCGCTCGGTGAGTTGCACACTGCCGACGCGGGAGACCCGGCCGGCGTCGTTGCGGCCCAGGTCGATCAGCATGAGGTGTTCGGCGATCTCCTTGGGATCGGCCAACAAGTCCTGCTCCAGGGCCCGGTCGCTGGCCTCGTCCTCGCCCCGGGGCCGGGTGCCGGCGATGGGACGCACGGTGACCACTTCGTCCTCCAGACGTACCAGGATCTCCGGCGAGGAACCCACCACATGGTGGTCGCCCAGGTCCAGGTAGAACATGTAGGGGGAAGGATTGAGACTGCGCAGGGCCCGATAGAGGTCCAGGGGACGGGCGCCGTAGGGGATGGATAGACGCTGGGACAGCACCACCTGCATCACGTCGCCGTCGACGATGTACTGCTTGCAGCGATCCACCGCCGCCTTGAAGCCTTCCTCGGTGAAGCCGGAGATGAAATCCGACTCGCTGACCTTGCGGGGGGCGGGATGGGCCGGTGGCAGATGGGTGATCCGGCGCAGTTGATCCTGCAGTTCATCCAGGCGACGCTCGGCGGACTCGCGCTCACCGGCACCGGCATGGACCACCAGGTAGAGCCGTCCCGCCAGGTTGTCGTAGACCACCACCTCGTCGGACACCATGAGCAGGATGTCGGGCACGCCCAGGGGATCGGGTTTTTCACCGCCACCCAGGCGGGGCTCGATGTAGCGGATGGTGTCATAGCCGAAGTAGCCCACCAGCCCCCCGGTGAAGCGGGGCTGATCCGGCAGGTCCGGTACCCGGAAACGGGTCTGGAAGGTCTCGATCCAGGCCAGCGGGTCATCCACCCGGGCCTCTTCCACCACCCGGCCGGACTCCTCCACGCAGATCTGGTGCCCACGGACCCGGACCACGGTACGGGCGGGCAGACCGACAAAGGAATAGCGGCCCCATTTCTCGCCCCCCTGTACGGACTCCAGCAGGTAGGAATAGGGACCGGAGCCCAGCTTCAGGTAGGTGCTCAGGGGGGTGTCGAGATCGGCCAGCACTTCACGGACCAGGGGGATGCGGTTGTAGCCCTGGCGGATCAGATCATCGAATTGTTCGGGACTCATGGGACGTTTCCGGTGGACAGATTGGCACGGCGGGTGAACGGGCTGCTGTCACCCACGCCATCGCGTCGACCGGACTAGAATGAGAATCCCAGGCATCAGGCTATCTGCTCCATGAGCCCCGGCAGTTGTTCGAGGCTGTCGATGACCGAATCCGGCTTTTGCTCCCGGATATCCTGGCCGTGATTATAACCATAAGTGACGCACACAATGCCAAATCCGGCAGCCCGGGCGGCCTTCACGTCGCTGCGGGAGTCCCCCACCATGAGGGCATCCTTGGGATGGACGTCGAACTGATGGGCGGCGTACAGCAGAGGGGCCGGATCGGGCTTCTTCCGCGGCAGGGTATCACCGGCCACCACCAGTTCGAAGAAGTGGTCGATGTCCATGGCCCGCAGCAGGGGCGCCGTGAACCGGGCCGGCTTGTTGGTCACGCAGCCCAGGCGCATGCCGGCTTCCGCCAGGGCCTCCAGGCCTTCGCGCACCCCCGGATAGAGCCGGCTACGGCCGGTATTGTTGTCCCGGTAGATGTCCATGAACAGGGCCAGCGCCCGTTCATACAGGTCCGGCTCGGGCTCGGCCTCCATGTCGCCGGTGAGGGCGCGCTTGACCAGGCGCTCCACCCCGTTACCTACCCAGAGCCGCACATTGGCCTCGCCCCGGGTGGGCATGCCCAGGGCCTCCATCATGCGGTCCACACTGAAACTCAGGTCCGGCACGCTGTCCACCAGGGTACCGTCCAGGTCGATGAGCACCATCTTGGGCTGCGGAATCGTCATCGGCTTCACACCTTGGCCAGTTCAGCCCGCATGGCGGTGACGATGCTGTCATAGCGGTTGGGATCTTCCGCCCGGGCGGCACCGAAGATGGCGGAACCGGCGACGAAGGTATCGGCGCCGGCGGCCTTGATCTCGGCGATGTTGTCCACCTTCACGCCGCCATCGATCTCCAGACGGATGTCCAGCCCGGATTCGTCGATGCGGCGGCGGGCCTCCCTGAGTTTGTCCAGGGTGGCGGGGATGAAGCTCTGACCGCCGAAACCCGGGTTCACGGACATGAGCAGGATCATGTCCACCTTGTCCATCACATAGTCCAGATAGGACAGCGGGGTGGCGGGATTGAACACCAGGCCGGCCTTGCAGCCCTCGTTGCGGATCAGTTGCAGGGTGCGGTCGATGTGCTCGGAGGCCTCCGGGTGAAAGGTGATGTAGTCGGCACCGGCCTTGGCAAAATCGGGAATGATGCGGTCCACCGGCTTGACCATCAGATGGACGTCGATGGGGGCGGTGACGCCGTGCTTGCGCAGGGCCTCGCACACCAGGGGGCCGATGGTCAGGTTGGGGACATAGTGATTGTCCATGACATCGAAATGGACGATGTCCGCGCCGGCGGCCAGCACCTGAGTGACTTCCTCGCCCAGCCGGGCGAAATCGGCGGAGAGGATGGAGGGCGCGATCAGATCAGGTTTTGCCATGGGTCTTTGCCTCGTTATTGTCGGCCATCCCGGCACCCGGCGGGAGCCGGGGCGGAGATAACGTTATTCGGTTTGCTTCCTTGGGTGGTGGAGGCAATGTAACCCAAGGCGCCGGGAAAATTAAGCATGGGGTGATACGGTGGGAGTCCATGCCGCCACCCGGAAACCGCTCAATCAATACTCCCCGCCCGACGGCCACATCTCCGGCGCGAAGCGCACCACCTGATTGCGGCCGTTCTCCTTGGCGGCATATAGTGCCACATCGGCGTATTTCAGCACCTGCCAGAAGGCCTGGGCATCATCCGGATAGGCGGCCAGGCCGATGGAGAGGGTCTTGTGAAGCTCTGCGCCGGCCACCCTGAAGGGATGGGCCTGCACCGCCTCGCGGATCTTGTTGGCCACGTCCAGCGCCGCCTCCGCGCCGGTGTCCAGCAGGATGATCATGAACTCCTCGCCACCATAGCGGATGACCAGATCGGATTCACGCAGATGGGCCTGGAAGATGCCGGCCAGTTCCCGCAGGATCTGGTCGCCCACATCGTGCCCGTAGGTGTCGTTCACGGTCTTGAAGTAGTCCAGATCCAGCATCATCAGGGTCATGGGCATCTGACGGCGCTTGCACTGCGCCACCAGGCTGTCGGAATACTCTTCCAGAAAACGGCGGTTGCGCAGGCCGGTCATGGCGTCCTTGAGGCTGGATTCGCGCAGGCTGGCCATCAGGCCCTTGGCCTGCAGTACCGGCGCCGCTTCCCGCAGATAGGCGCTGATCAGGGGACGGGCACGGATCAGCGCCGGTATGTTCTGGGGTGGCACCACCAATTGCACCACACTGCCCACGCCGCCGGACTGGATGATGGGCAGGCACAGATAGCTGCGCCCGTCGGCCAGGGCCTCGCTGTCGAAGGCACGACACAGGTGACGGTTCTCCAGGCCATCGATGGCGTGGCCGGTGCGCACCGCCCTGCAAATGGTGCTCTGTTCCAGGATGTCGGGACGGCACCAGCGGATCTCCTCGTGAAGCACCCCGTCCACTACCACCGTATCCATCAGACGCTTGTCCCGGTCCACCTGATAGATGGAGAAATGCGCCATGCCGAACTCGGTACGCAGGACTTCGCTGATGCGGAAGAAAACTTCCTCGGTGGTCTGGTCCTCCTCGATGGCCTGCTTGAACTGGGCCACCTTCACCAACCCCGAAACCGTGGTGGCGGTCTCCTCCAGCAGATTGGCCCTGGGGTCGGGCGCGGTATTCACCAGCCGGGCCACATGGTCGCGGATCTCGGTCAACTTGTGGGTGATGGCATCGGCCATTTCATTGAAATGGTTTGCGATCTGCCCGATCTCGTCGCGACTGCGACTGTGAACCCGCTGGCTGAAATCCCCGCCGCTGGCCAGTCTGGCGGCCTTGCGGACTTCTTGGGTGGTCTCCACCAAAGGGCGAAGCAGACGCCCCAGAAAGACCATGGACAGCACGCCGAACAGCCCCATGATGACCACCAGGAACAGGGCCGTGACCATGCCGGCGGTCTTCATGTGGCCCACGGAGACGGTCAGTGTGACGGCGCCCAGGGCGACACCCTCGGGGGCCTGATGGCAGGCCATGCAGTTGATGTCTCCGTTGGAGGAGGCGATGTAGGGAATGGTGGCGCGGAACTCCTCGCCGAACAGTCCGCCGACCAACCCGAAGTAGGGCTCGCCGCTTGCCAGCACCTGCCGGTCGATGTCATCGGCCGGTGTCTCCATCGGCAGGCCTTCGCCGTGCTGCGCGATGACCCGTTCCCCGCGGATCACCCGCACCTCGTTGAGGCTGTTCACCTCCGCCAATCGCCGCAACATGGAGGCCCGACGGTCAATGGTGTCGTTGAGCATGGCCTCGGTGAGGGAAACACGGATCATCTCCGCCGCCGTGCGGGTATGTTCCGTGGCCGAACGGACTGAAAAATCCCGGATCAGCGCCATGCTGGACAGGCCGACGACCAGCATCATGGTGAGCATGACCACAAGCAGTGCGCCCATGGCCTTGGTTTGCAAGCGGCTGCTGCTGGTCACTGGAAACCTCGCGACCCCATAGCGGGGTAAATCCCCACATTGTACGCCCTCAAGGCCCGGTTGGCCCGGGGCTGTCGGAATCGCAAGCCGGAGTATAGGACGAATAAACGCCGTTTTTCCGTCCGGGCCAGGGCCTGTCCAAGGTCCAATACATTCTACCGCCGTGACAGCGGTCGCCCCAGTCGTGCTTCAGGTGTCCAAGCGGAAATAAATAAAGGGGGTTAAAAGTTGTTGCAAGGCCCTTAACCTACCATTCCAGTCGGATATGGCGCGGAATGCCTGCTATACTCGGAATGAAGCCACCGCACCGACTCCCTCACCGGGGGAATAATTCGCTCCGAATCGGGCGGTGATCAGCGATTAGGGGTGGGAAACAACAGTATGGGTTGAGGAGCTACCGGAAAAAACTGGACGAAGCCTTGAAGAAGGACGCGACACATGACGTACCGGATTGAATCAGGCTATCCGCTGGAAAGCGATTGGCTGCCCGCCAGTGTTTTCGCGCAACACCACGAAATCCTATCGGCTGCGGTGGCGATCGCCATAGAAGGCGTAGACGATCCTGAAGCACAGGAAGTTCGCGTAATTTGCGTGGAAACCGGCGAAGTGGTCTGGCGTTCGACCGAAGAACGATATGAGTGACGTGCCATGCAACTAACCCACAAGATCGCGCTGTGCCCGACACCGGAACAGACCGACTACTTCAAGCGTGCCTGTGGTACCGCGCGGCGCGTCTGGAACTGGGCGCTGGCCGAGTGGAACGGGCAATATGCGGCCGGTCTCAAGCCCGAGGCGATGGCGCTCAAGAAGCAGTTCAACGCTATCAAGTACCGTGACCCGCAATGGCTGGACAAAGACGGGCAGCCGTGGCTCAAGACCATCCATCGCGACGCCCATGCCCAGCCGTTTGCGCATCTGGCCAGGGCATGGGATCGGTTCTTCAAGGACACCAAGGTAGGCAAGCCGGCCCATGCGCCCAGGTTCAAGAAAAAAGGGCGCTGCCGTGATAGCTTCTATGTGGCCAACGACAAGTTTCGCATGACAGACAAGACGATCCGGCTACCCAAGGTCGGGGACGTAGCGATGGCCGAAGCGTTGCGCTTTGAGGGCAAAATCCTGGGCGCGACCGTCTCGCGCACGGCTGATCGCTGGTTTGTTGCGGTGCAGGTCGAAGTCAAAGACAGCGACTTTTACCGCCAGTGCACAGGCGATGGTGTGGTTGGGGTGGATGTCGGCGTCAAGGCCGCTGCCACGCTGTCTACCGGCGAAGTGATTGAGGCGCCCAAGCCGCTCAAACGCGCACTACGACGGCTCAAGATTCGCAGCCGTCGGCTCAGCCGCAAGCTCACGGCGGCCAAGATCAAGGCCGGACTTAAGCCGAACCAATCCATCCCTAAAGGCACGAAGCTGCCAGCCTCGAACAACCGTCAGAAGTCTGCTGCGACATTGGCAAGGCTGCACAAGCGCATTGCCAATATCCGAGCGGATTTCACCCACAAGCTCACCACGCGGCTCTGCCGCGAGAACCAAGCGGTGGTGATCGAGGATTTGCACGTCAAGGGCATGCTGGCCAACGACCGGCTGGCGCGTGCCATCAGCGACGTGGGCTTTGGGATGTTCCGCTCGCAGATCGAATACAAGACGGTGCGCTACGGCACCCAGCTGATCGTGGCGGATCGCTGGTATCCGAGTAGCCGCCTGTGCTCGGTCTGTGGTTGGAAGCATGAGGCGCTGACGTTGAAGGATCGGGAATGGACGTGTCCGCAGTGCGGAACACGCCATGACCGTGATCACAACGCAGCGCTCAATCTTGAACGGCTGGCAACCGCAACTGCCCTACCCGTGGCGAGTCCGTCCGGCAACGGTGGCGCTATGTCTGGAATGGTTCCAGACGTAGTCGGGAAAGTCACGCCTGTCAGATACGATTCCGGTAAGGGTTCGGGGCAGGAAGGGAACAGTGCGCACTTTCGCGCACGTTTTTGATAGCAGACCGAGGATCAAGTGGATTCCCTGAGGCGTTACCACTGCGACGAGTTGCAGGGCTTCCTGATCAGCCGGCCGTTGCCAGCAGAACAAGTGCCGGCGTTTCTGCACAAGCGCTGCTCAGAACCCTCCACCGCCCCAAACTCGTACGGGTAGCCCGCCGCGTCATATCTATCCCGGAATTCCGAGGCTCCGATCGACGACGCGAGCGTCGGCTGTCCGGCCGGTTTTCGCCCTGGAGACCGTGGTCTCCCTTATTCGGGCTTGACGGCCATGGCCACCGTGTATTCCCGCCCCTGCTTGACCTTGTCGTAGTTGCCGAAGACTTCCTTGAAGGCCCGCTCGATGAAGCGCCGTAATCCGGTGATGGTCACCACGTAGATCCGGCCGCCGGGGTGCATGTGATTGAGGGCATCGTACAGATACAGGTACAGCATCTCCTTGCCCACCTTGGCCGGCAGATTGGAGGTCACCAGATGGAAGCGGCGATCGCCGACGGCGGAAAAGCCGTTGCTCAGGAAGGCCTCGGTGTTCACGATGCCGTTCAGGCGGGCATTCCTTGCCGCATACTCCACCGCGACGAAGTCCTTGTCCACCAGGCAGGTATGCCCCCGGGGCGCCAGACGGGCCAGGGTCAGGCCGATGGGGCCGTAACCACAGCCCAGATCCAGGCAGTCATCGGTCTCGTTCACTTCGATGAAATCCAGCAGCAGATGGGTGCCGGCATCGATGCCCCGGGGTGAGAACAGACCCCAGGTGGTGTGGAAATTCAGGGACTGGCCCCGCAGGGTATCGGCAAAGACGATGTCTTCCCGCAGAGAGCGGATGTAGGCGTCACGTTCCATGGGTCAGGATCCCGGTTCCAGCGCGGCAAACAGGGTCTCGGCATCGGCGATGGCCTTTTCCGGATCATCGTCCAGCACGCAAAAATGGCCCATCTTGCGACCGGGTCGGGCCTCGCTCTTACCGTAGAGATGCAACTTGGCGCCGGGATGATCCAGTAATTCGGCCCAGCGGGGCTCCCCTCCGGCCCACAGGTCGCCCAGCAGATTCACCATCACCACCGGTGACAGCAACCGCGTGTCGCCGAAGGGCAACCCGCAGACCGCCCTCACCTGCTGTTCGAACTGGGAAGTGACGCAGGCGTCCAGGGTGTAATGGCCGCTGTTATGGGGACGAGGTGCGATCTCGTTCACCCGCAACTCACCGGCCGTGGTGATGAAGAATTCCACCGCCATCACACCGCAGTAATCCAGGGCATCGGCCAGGTGGGTGGCGGCACGGCGGGCCGCCTCCGCCATCTCTCCAGGGATGCGCGCCGGCACAATGCTCATGTGCAGGATGCCGTGCCGGTGGATATTCTCGGCCACGGGGTAGCAGAGGGTTTCGCCCTCGGCACTGCGGGCCAGCACCACGGAGATCTCCCGCTCCAGGTCAAGACGCCGTTCCAGCACACAGGGCACCTGCCCCAGCTGGTCGAAGGCATCACGGGCCGCCTGTGCCGAATCCACGCCGATCTGGCCCTTGCCGTCATACCCTAGCGCGGCACGCTTGAGGATGGCCGGCCCGCCCACGGCCGCGAAGGCAGACTCGACCTCGTCCAGGGCCGTCACCACCCGGAAAGGGGCCGTATCCAGACCGCAGGACTGGATCATGGCCTTTTCCCGCGCCCGATCCTGGGTACGCTCCAGGGCCTCGGCACCGGGACGGACCGGAATGAAGCCGGCCAGGGTACGCAGGGTGTCCGCCGGGATGTTCTCGAACTCGGTGGTGACGACGGCACAACGGGTGGCCATCTGCTCCAGCGCCCAGGCATCCCCGTAGGCGGCATGCAGATGCTCGTCGGCCATGCGGCCGGCGGGGCTGCCTGTGTCCGGATCCAACACCAATACCCGGTAACCCAGGGTACGGGCAGCCACGGTAAACATACGGCCCAGCTGGCCGCCTCCCAACATTCCCAGAGTATTACCCGGCAGGATCATGACGGTTCAGGCAGGCTCATGGCCAGTACCGAGTCGCGCTGGCGACGACGGAACTGTTCCAGTTGATCGGCAAGGGCGGCATCCTGATTGGCCAGCATGGCCACCGCGAACAGACCCGCGTTGGCGGCCCCGGCCTCGCCGATGGCGAAGGTGGCCACGGGAATGCCCTTGGGCATCTGCACGATGGACAGCAGCGAATCCTGCCCCTTGAGATACCGGGACGGCACGGGCACGCCCAGCACCGGCACGGTGGTCTTGGCCGCCAGCATGCCCGGCAGATGGGCGGCACCGCCGGCACCGGCGATAATGCAGCGGATACCCCGCGCGGCCGCCTGTTCGGCATACTCGAACAACAGGTCCGGAGTACGGTGGGCCGAGACCACGCGAGCCTCGAAGGGCACGCCGAAGTCTTCCAGTTGCGAGACGGCGTGCTGCATCACGGGCCAGTCGCTCTGACTGCCCATGACCACGCCTACGAGAGGGGATTGATTTTTCATCGGCGAAGCTTAAGTGAAGCGGCCATGGGGGACAAGTTCACAGGGTGTGAAAGCCCCTGTCTATAGTAGAATGACCGATTGTTCAGCCATTTTTCGGTAGCCTGCCATGACCGCCGCCCTCTTTGAAAGCCAGATCAAGAGCCTGCCCCTGATCCACCGGGGCAAGGTGCGGGATATCTATGCCGTGGACGAGCAGCACATGCTCATCGTCACCACCGACCGGCTCTCGGCCTTCGACGTGATCCTGCCCACCCCCATCCCGGACAAGGGCCGGGTCCTGACGCAGATCTCCCAGTTCTGGTTCGAGCGGCTGGCCCATGTGGTGCCCAACCAGCTCTGCGACCTGACCCTGGCCGACGTGATCCCCGATCCGGTGGAGCGGGCGCCGCTGGAGGGTCGCAGCATCGTGGTCAAACGCCTCAAGGCCCTGCCGGTGGAAGCCGTGGTGCGAGGCTATCTGATCGGCTCCGGCTGGAAGAGCTACCAGGCCGACGGCAGTGTCTGCGGCATCGCCCTGCCTCCGGGCCTGCGCATGGCCGATCGCCTGCCGGAACCCATCTACACCCCCTCCACCAAGGCCGCCGTGGGCGAACACGACGAAAACGTGGACTTTGCCCATACCGAGCGCACGCTGGGTCCGGCGGTGGCGGCACAGGTCAGGGATACGGCCCTGCGTCTGTACCAGGAGGCCGCCGCCTACGCCCTGGAGCGAGGCATCATCATCGCCGACACCAAGTTCGAGTTCGGCCTGGACGAGCGCGGCATCCTGCACCTGATTGACGAGGCGCTGACCCCGGATTCCTCCCGCTTCTGGCCGGCTGACACCTATGCCCCCGGGATGAGTCCACCCTCCTTCGACAAGCAATACCTGCGGGATTATCTGGAGACCCTGGACTGGAACAAGGCCGACCCCGGCCCGGCACTGCCGGAAGACGTGGTGAGGCAGGTGGCGGATAAATACCGGGAGGCCCTGGAACGCCTCACCGGCTCGGGCCTGAGCTGATGTCCGCCTCCCCATCCAGCGGCCTGTTCATCACGGGGACCGACACCGGCGTCGGTAAGACCGTGGTGGGGTGTGCCCTGGTCCGTGCGCTGGCTCGGGAGGGCCGGAAGGTGATCGTGCGCAAGCCTGCCGAGTCCGGCTGTGAGCGGCGCGACGGGGCGCTTTGGCCCGCCGACGGGGCCCACCTGATGGCAGCGGCAGGCGGGCAGGGACTGGACCGGATCACCCCCTATCGTTTCGAACACGCCCTGGCTCCGGACCGGGCGGCCCGGCTGGCGGGCAATCCCTTGTTCCTGGCGGATCTGATCAGGGCCTGTCACGCCCCGGATGAGGATAGGAAGGGAGACTGTCTGCTGGTGGAAGGCGCCGGCGGGTTCTACTCTCCCCTGACCGAAGACGGGCTGAACGCCGACCTGGCCCAAGCCCTGGCCATGCCCGTCGTGCTGGTGGCGCCGGACCGTCTGGGGGTCATCAACCATGTCCTACTGATCGCGGAGGCCATCCGGCATCGGAACCTGTCACTGGCGGCGGTGGTACTCAATCACAGCGAAGGCCCCGCGCCCGTCGGCATGGACAACGCGGCCGACATCGGCAGGCGCCTGCCGGTGCCCGTCCTGGGTTTCCCGCGGGAAACGGATCCGGAGGCCGAAACGTCCGCCGACCGGATCGCCCAGGCCGTCATGCCCCGGATTCGCAAGGCGTGAACAATTCCTCCAGACGTCGCCCCAGCGCCCGATAGATCTCCAGAGCGGCCTTTTCCTGCAGGCAACGGGCAAACCGTGGCACCCAGCCGCACAGATGCTCCCACAGGTCACGCCAACCGTAGGGTGAGTTGGGCAGATCCTGCTCCAGGTACCAGGCCGCATAGATGAGCTGCATGGCCAGGGAGTCCGGCGCCCGCCCCTGAAGGGCGATGCCGGCCTGCCGGTACAGGACCAACAGATTGTGAGTACCGCCCGCCATCACCTGATCGGACCAGGCCGACTCCCGGGCCGGACACGCCTCATCAGTGAAGAGCCGCTGATATTCATGACGCAGCACCGGCAGTCCCAGCATCCGCAGTTCCGGCAGGGCCGGCTTGAGCCAGCTCCAGCTGTCCGCCATCTCCTCCATCGCTTCCAGCGTATCCATGGTGGGAGGTGACAACAGCCCGCTCAGAATGCAGAGCTCATCGACATCAAGCTGATCTCCTGGCAAGGGATTTTCCATGACAGCCCCGATTGATACGCCCCCAAATCGCAATTTCATTGTCTCAGCATCTTCACAGGATTGGACTATGACCTCGGGGATGGGCTCAAGAAACGGAAAATCTTCGCTAAGTTGAGCCGAGTCAATTAAAACCTTCACCCCGGAAACAGGCTCGGAAAAACCACGCTCAGGGCAGCGGTCGCCAGAACTCCACATAGGCATTCCCCAGCCCCTGAATCGCCTTGATGCGCTGGTTACGCTCCAGCTCCCAGGCATCGGGAGGATACCGGTTGTTCCAGGCGTAATAGCGGCGTTCATCCCAGCGGCTCAGGTGAAAACCGTAGGTATCGCGCATGTAGAGCATGGTGCGGGCGATGCTGCCCTTGGCCGCATCGGGCGGCTCGGCACGGCGCAGCCAGCGACTGATGCGGATCTCGCAGTCTCCATAGCGGTCCCCGAACCAGAACACCCGCCCCCAGTCGTAATTGGATCGGCGCCCATTGATGTAGCCGACGCTGGGATAGAGATTGTGCAGATCATTGTGGGCCGCCAAAAAACCGGGATCGACCCGCTGACAGCATTCACGCCCCGACAGGGTCCGCCCCGATGCGGAACGGCAGGCCTCATAACGCTCCGGCTCCTGCCAGCAACGCCGGAACTGACCGAACCAGGAGGCGGGAAAGACATGCTCGGCCTCGACCCTCAAGGCCCGTGACTCGGTCACCAGGGACTCAAGGCCGCAACTGCCCAGATCCACACGCAGGTCGCCGTCATACCGACAACCGCAGTAGAAGGTTTGGGGCTGGTCCGCATGGACGCGCTCATAAAGGGCTCTGCGGGCCAGGCTCCAGTTGGCTGCCGTCACGGGCAGCACCTCCGCCGGCACCGGGTCGCGGCGGTAACGCCAGGCCTCCGGCAGCAGGGGCTCCACCATGGCTCGGGTCTGATGGATACCCTGACGCAACTCCGGCGGCAGCAGATCCAGCGCCCAGTGGGGCATCTGGAACACGCCCAGCAAGGATGCACAGGCCAGGACCGCGCCCAGCAACCAGAGCCGGGAGCGGCGCGGGACGGGACGGGACCCGGCGGACTTGCGCGGAGAGGAATGACGGCGGGTCATGGATCAGAAATCAGACGAAGCGGAAAACGACGCACGCGAAACACCGGCATCAATCCTGGGCAGCCTCGGAACAAGGCTGCCCGTGATAATGCCGGGATCATGCCGCGACTGCATCACATGCAGACCCGGACGCCCGCGGGGCAGACCCGAAGG
This sequence comes from Ectothiorhodospira shaposhnikovii, assembly GCF_022227765.1. Taxonomy (GTDB): domain Bacteria; phylum Pseudomonadota; class Gammaproteobacteria; order Ectothiorhodospirales; family Ectothiorhodospiraceae; genus Ectothiorhodospira. The sequence goes on from NZ_JAJMLZ010000002.1 coordinate 275,399, forward strand.
CCGTGCCACGACAGCGGATTACTTGGCGGCGGCAGCCTGTTCGATGGCCTCGAGCAGCTGGGCATCCAGCTCGGGCAGCGCCGGGGCTTCGTCGCCGGCGGCGCCCTTGGCCTGGTCCAGCAACTGCTCGGAAACCTTGCGCAGCTCCCGATACTGCTCCACCAGCTTGGCGCTGCTTTCCAGGGCGGCCTGCAGGGTACTCACCTTTTCATCCAGTTCACGCTTTTCCTTGCGCAGACCGGAAAGCTGGGTTTCCAACTGCTTGCGGGCGGTGGCTTCGTCATGTTTCTGCTTCTTGAGCTGCCGCAGTTTCTTCATGACGTTTTCAGGCGTATCGGCCAGGGCCTTGTTGATGGCCTTGAGGGCCTTGTCCTTCTCGGCCAGCTGCTCCTTGATGGATTTCATTTCCTTGGTGTGAGCCACGCGCTCCGCGGCCATGTCCTGCTCACCGCTCTGCAGCCGGGAAAGGGCCTCTTCGCGGGCGGCATCCGCCAGGATCTGCGCCTTCTCGCTGGCCTTGACCTTCTTTTCCATGGCGTCGATGGCCTGCCGGGCCTGCTCGTTGGCCTGCTTGATCTTTACATCCGCCTCGTTGCCCCTCTGGATGGCAACGTCAAGGGCAGCCTTGAGTTCCTCGGTGCTGCACTCAGGGTCCAGACCCAGGGCATCCGTGGCCCCCTTCATCAGCATCTGCTTGCTGATGGCAAGTTCTTTCCAGACCTTCAACTGCAGTTCTGCTTCAGCTTGATTCACATATGACTCCTGCACGGGTATTTCAGATGGTAGGGGTAGAGATTTTGGGCGCGCATTCTACATGACTTGAGGACCAAATGCTGCACCCAAAGTCAAGCGCCCGCGAATGGCATCGCGGGCACGGGAAAGGCAGGGCCCTCAACAAGAAGGACGAGATGCCGGGAACACCGTTCAGGCGGCCCGATAGACACCGCGCCGGGGCGAGTCCAGACGCCCCTGCTTTTTGAGGTAACCCAGGGTTTGGCTGATGTTCTTCACATTCAGACCTGCCGCTGCGGCACGTTCCCGAATCTCACCGATGGACATCTCGGGCTCGGAGGCCACGATCTCACAAATCACCTGACTGGGGCCGGCATCATCGACGGTACGGGAGGCACGCCCCGCGGACACCTTGCCGCCCAGCTTGCTGATCTCGCGATCCAGGGCCGCCAGTTCCTTGCGATGCCGACGCACCAGTTCCCGACGTTGTTCACGCAGGGCCTGGCGCTGCTCACGCACCGCCTCCTCCTTGGCCGCGGCCTCCTGCTCTTCCCGCTTGCGCGCCAGGGCATAGAGTTCCTGGGCGGACATTTCCATAGGGTTTTTCATGGTCTCGGTCATTCATCTCTCCGGAAAATCATACGGCAGGCCGATGATTCTAAATATTGGCCCACACACTTCTATTATTTTGACGACAAAACAATCCATACCGGAAACAACCACCCCATCGCATCACGGCCATGCAGCGGTGAAGTTACGACGGGAACCGGAATACGGATATATTCAGCCCACACCCTGAATGAGGCAAATCACACATACTACGTGTGTCGTGATTATGACATAAGCGCAGCATGGTTTTCACATCGCTCAAGGAAATTATTGTATATTTCGCCATTCCGGATTCGGCCTTGAAAGAGGATCTTCCGCCGTCTCCGGATCGGCATGTACTTATCAGCATCAGACAAAAGAATGCACATCCAGGCCCGCGACTACCGATCTCGCCCGGCAGTCCGACACACATCAACAATTCACTCCACGCCACATGCAAAGACCTGGATAAACAGTTTTCAGGACAGAGACTTGCAAAGCCACTTCGACCAGGCCCGAAGAATCGAGCCCATCCGCCAAATCCCGCAAGCACCGTAAAGATGATGAGGGATCACCGGCGAACCGAGCCTGAACTCCCGCGCCATACTCAACCGGCAGTGCAAGCCGGCCCAGAGCAGAGTCAACAGATTCAAGGCCGAAGATCCGTCAGCATCCCCAGCCCCCGCGGACGACCTGACTCAAAGCCGACCCGAACCAAACATCAGCAGATACTCATGATTTAGATATGAGTCAAACCGCGGATCATTCATGCCCAGGAAACTTCATACCCGGATCACCATGATCCGATACGGGCCCGGGTGAAAAGGAAAAAGGGCCGATCGGCCATACCGAACCATCGCCAGGGCATGAATCGACCGCGCCCGACCCAGATTGAATCCGGTCGACGGAGCAGAACGGCGAGGGAGCGGGCACACATGCCACCGATGCAAAGCCCCGACGCTTCCCCTATAATACCCAGTTCAGTCTGAGGAGCGCTGCAACGGACCCTTCGGTTCGCCAGGCTCAGACACCTCCTAAAACGGCGCTCGCTGTATCCGCGATGGCGGTCGGCGAGTTGCGTTATTTCCCCCGGCCCCATCGCACCCTCGCCCCAACGCTTTTTGAGGAGTGTGTTGAATGAATGCCGTGGTAGATACCAAGAACCAGGATTTCTTTGTCAAGGACATGTCCCTGGCCGACTTCGGTCGCAAGGAAATCGCCATCGCCGAGACCGAAATGCCCGGTCTGATGGCCACCCGGGAGGAATTCTCCAAGTCCCAGCCGCTCAAGGGCGCCCGCATTGCCGGCAGCCTGCACATGACCATCCAGACGGCGGTGCTGATCGAGACCCTCCAGGCCCTGGGCGCCGATGTGCGCTGGGCCTCCTGCAACATCTTCTCCACCCAGGACCACGCCGCCGCCGCCATCGCGGCCACCGGCACGCCCGTGTTCGCCTTCAAGGGTGAAACCCTGGAAGAGTACTGGGACTTCTGCCACCGGATCTTCGAGTGGTCCGACGGCGGCACCCCCAACATGATCCTGGACGACGGCGGTGACGCCACCCTGCTGATCCACCTGGGCGCCCGCGCCGAGCAGGACCTGTCCGTGGTGGAAAACCCCACCAACGAGGAGGAGCAGGTACTGTTTGCCCAGATCAAGGAGCGGGTCAAGCAGCAGCCCGGCTGGTACTCCAACATCCTGAAGAACATCAAGGGTGTCACCGAGGAAACCACCACCGGCGTGCATCGTCTCTACCAGATGGCCAAGGAAGGCGCCCTGCCCTTCCCCGCCATCAACGTCAACGACTCGGTCACCAAGTCCAAGTTCGACAACCTCTACGGTTGCCGCGAGTCCCTGGTGGATGCCATCAAGCGGGCCACCGACGTGATGATCGCCGGCAAGACCGCCGTGGTCTGCGGCTATGGCGACGTGGGCAAGGGTTCCGCCCAGTCCCTGCGCGCCCTGTCCGCCGAGGTATGGATCACCGAGATCGACCCCATCTGTGCCCTGCAGGCGGCGATGGAAGGCTACCGGGTGGTCACCATGGACGAGGCCTGCGACAAGGCCGACATCTTCGTCACCGCCACCGGCAACGTGAACGTGATCACCGCCGAGCACATGGCACGCATGCGTAACCAGGCCATTGTCTGCAACATCGGCCACTTCGATTCCGAGATCGACGTGGCCGGCCTGCGCAAGTATCAGTGGGAAAACATCAAGCCCCAGGTGGATCATGTGATCTTCCCCGACGGCCACCGCATCATCCTGCTGGCCGAAGGCCGTCTGGTGAACCTGGGCTGCGGCACCGGCCATCCCAGCTTCGTCATGTCCAACTCCTTCACCAACCAGGTGATGGCCCAGATCGAGCTGTGGCAGCACGGCGACAAATACCAGAACGACGTCTACGTGCTGCCCAAGCACCTGGACGAGAAGGTGGCCTCCCTGCACCTGAAGAAGATCGGCGCCCAGCTGACCCGCCTCACCGAGCAGCAGGCCAAATACCTGGGCCTGTCGGTGGACGGACCGTTCAAGCCGGAACATTACCGGTACTGATCGGACGGGGTTGACCCGCCCCTCTCCCCCGGGAGAGGGGTTTTTTGCGCCCATCGGATCACGCTTCCCGCAATCCCTTGCGGAGGACCCATGAAATCCCAACTTCGACACGAACGCACCTTCAGCTTCGAGTTCTTCCCGCCCAAGAATGAAGAGGGCGCGGAAAAGCTGCGCAAGACCTGGACCCGGCTGGCCAGGCTGGAACCGCGCTTTTTCTCCGTTACCTACGGCGCCGGCGGCTCCACCCAGGCCCGCACCCTGGAGACGGTGCTGGACATCCACACACATTCGGGCATTGCCGCCGCGCCCCACCTGTCCTGCATCGACTCCACGGCGGAACAGATGCGATCCATCCTCAAGACCTACATGGACAACGGGCTGCGCCATATCGTCGCCCTGCGCGGGGATCTGCCCTCCGGCATGCGCGAGCCCGGCGAGTTCCGCTACGCCAACGAACTGGTGGAATTCATTCGTCGCGAGACCGGCGATCACTTCACCCTGGAAGTCGCCGCCTACCCCGAGTTCCATCCTCAGGCCCCCAGCGCCTTCAAGGACCTGGAGAACTTCAAGCGCAAGGTGGAGGCCGGCGCCGACTCGGCCATCACCCAGTATTTCTATTCGGCGGATGCCTATTTCCGCTTCGTCGACGACTGCGAGCGCATGGGCATCAACATCCCCATCGTGCCGGGCATCATGCCCATCACCAACTACAAGCAGCTGGCCCGCTTCTCCGACGCCTGCGGCGCCGAGATCCCCCGCTGGATCCGCAAGCGCCTGGAAGCCTACGGGGATGACCTGGACGCCATCCGTGCCTTCGGTGAAGAGGTGGTAAGCCGCATGTGCGATCAGCTCCTGCACGAAGGCTCGCCGGGGCTGCACTTCTACACCATGAACCAGGCCGGCCCCGTCTCGGCCATCTGGAAGAACCTGGGCCTGACCCCGCAACCGGAATGAGAGTCCCCCGCTGCTATCTGGATCACCCCCTGGCCGTCGGCCGGGAAGTCGACCTGGACGAACGGGCCCACCGCCATGTGGTGCAGGTCCTGCGCCTGCGCACCGGTGCCCCGCTGATCCTCTTCAACGGCGACGGCGCTGAATACACGGCCACGCTGATCCAGGCCGAACGACGGGCCTCGGCGGCGCGCATCGAGGCCCGTGTCCCCCGGGATACCCGGCCGACCCTCCCGGTCACCCTGGCGCAGGGCATCGCCAAGGGGGATCGCATGGATTACGGCCTGCAGAAGGCCACGGAACTTGGGGTGTCCCGGATCCAGCCGGTGATTACCCGCCGCACCGTGGGCGGCGACGACGAGCGACGCCTGGACAAGCGCATGGCCCATTGGCGGGGAGTGATCATCAGCGCCTGTGAACAGTGTGGACGCAACGATATTCCCGAACTGTTGCCGCCCATGCCCCTGACGCACTGGCTGGGGGCGTACCGAAGCGGCCCGGGGGCGGAGGAACAGGCACTGGGGCTGGTGCTGGACCCGAGGGCCACCCACGGCCTCACCGGCATCAGGAACCGACCGGCATCGATCCACCTGCTGATCGGCCCCGAAGGAGGACTGGAGGAAAACGAGATCGGCCAAGCCGTCCATGAAGGCATGACGCCGGTGCGGCTGGGACCGCGAATCCTGCGCACCGAAACCGCCGGCGTGGCGGCCCTGGCGGTGATTCAGGCCCTTTGGGGCGACCTGGGAGACTGATTGGTTCAGAGCCGGCTCAATACGTCCTTAAGCATGCGCTCGATGCCCTCGAAGGCGGGGATCATGCACAGTACCCCGCTGGCCCTGACCCGGGCCGCCACCGCCGCCGGGTCATCCTCCCGCCGGGGCAGATTCTGGATGTCGGCCGGGTTCAGCGTCACCGGATGGGGAATGCCCCGTACCTGCAGGGCGTAGTACTCCAGCCCGGGCAAGCGCTCGATTCCGTGCATGACCACAAAACGATTGATGCGGGTCTGACGCTCCCTGGGCACACCCAGCAGGGTGTCCAGGGAGACGATAGGCACCTGGGACTGACGCCATTCAAACACGCCCCGCAACCAGTCCGGCGCGCTCGCCACTTCCCGCACCACCTGCTGGGTCACCACCTCGACCACGGCGGACTGGGGCAGGAGCAGGTTCTGCTCCTGCAGGGAAATGATGAAGGCATGGACACTGTCGCTGATGGACTCGCTCATGCCGCCCCCCCGCTGCCTTGATGCTCATCGAGCACTTCCCGAATCTGCGTCAGCAGATCCATCTCCTGATAGGGTTTGCCCAGATAGCGATTAACACCGATCTCCATGGCCCGTTGCCGGTGCTTGTCGCCGGTACGGGAGGTGATCATGATGATGGGCATGCGGCGCAGACGGGCGTCATTGCGGATATGAGTGGCCAGTTCAAAGCCATCCATGCGCGGCATCTCGATGTCCAACAACATCAGGTCCGGCACCTGCTCCTGCAACTGGGCCAGCGCGTCCACCCCGTCCCTGGCGGTCAGCACCTGGTAGCCCTGGCGTTCCAGGGCGCGGGCGGTGACCTTGCGGATGGTGATGGAGTCATCCACCACCATGACGGTGGCACGCCGGCGCTCGCTCGCCGTATCCGGCTGCACGCCGTGATAGGCCAGTCGGACACCGGCCCCCGCCCGCACCAGGGCCGGTACATCCAGGATCATCACCACGCGACCATCCCCCAGGATGGTGGCGCCGGCAATCCCCTTCACCCGGGAAACCTGAGGCCCCACCGGTTTGATCACCACCTCGCGACTGCCCATCAAGGCATCCACATGCAGTGCGATGCGATGATCGCCCGAACGCACCAGCAGGACCGGACACATGGCGTCCGGGGATGGTATCAGGGGACGGGATACCTTGAGCAGGGCACCCAGATGCTTCACTTCATAGGCGTTGCCCGCATACTCGTAGACGGGATCGTCGGCGGCATGGAACGCCGCCAGGTCACGCCCCTGCATGCGCAGGATGCCCTCGATGCTGGAAAGGGGAACGGCAAAGATCTCGTCACCGGTCTGCACCAGCAGGGCCTGACTGATGGCCAGGGTGAAGGGCAGGCGGATGGTGAAGCGGGTCCCCCTGCCTCGGGTGCTATCGATGGACAGCACGCCGCCGAGCTGCTTGATCTCACTGTTGACCACATCCATGCCGACACCGCGACCGGAGATCTGGCTCACCTGACTGGCGGTGGAGAACCCGGATTCCAGGATGAACTGCATCAGGTCCTGCTCGGTGAGCAGAGACGGATCACTGGACAGGCCCAGCCGCGTCACCTTGGCCCGCACGGCATCCAGATCCACGCCCGCCCCATCATCGGCGACTTCCAGCACGACTTCCGAACCTTCACGACGCATGTGCAGGCGCACCTGCCCGGTCTCGTCCTTGCCCTGGGCACGGCGCCGGTCTGGCGCCTCGATGCCGTGGGAGATGGCATTGCGGAGCATGTGCTCCATGGGGGCCAGCATGCGTTCCAGTACCGAGCGATCCAGCTCACTGCCCTCGCCCTCGACTTCCAGTTCCACTCGCTTGCCCAATTCCGAGGCGGTCTGTCGGACGATTCGGCGCAACCGAGGCACGATGGTGGCGAACTGCACCATGCGGGTGTGCATGAGTCCTTCCTGAAGGTCGGTGGACACCCGGGTCTGCTGCAGTAACAGGGTTTCCGTGTCCTTGACCTGATCCGCCAGCAAACCCTGGATACTGGACAGGTCGCTGACGCTTTCCGCCAGGGCCCGGGACAGCTGCTGGATATTGGAATAGCGATCCAGCTCCAGAGGATCGAAGTCCTCCTGCCATCGGGCCGCGCCCTGCTCCTGTTCATGACGGAACAGGATCTGGGCCTCGGTTTCCATTTCCAGCTTGCGCAACTGCTCGCGCAGGCGCTGGATGGTCTGTTCCAGCTCACCCAGGTTGAAGCCGAAACTGGTGATCTGCTGCTCCATGCGGGCATGGTAGATGTTCACCTCGCCGGCGTAGTTCACCAGGCTGTCCAGCACGTCGGCACGGACACGCACCACATCCTGCCCGGCGGCACCGGCACGGGCCGGCTCAGGGGCGGGCCGAGGCGGTTCGGCTTCCACGCGCAGGGGAATCACCGGCTCGGCGGCACGCTCCAGGACCGGCCGGCGGCGGATCTCGGTATCCGCCTCGGGCTCCACTGCCGGCGGCGGGGACGGCTCGGCGATGGAGACGGCCTCGCCTCCCTCGATCAAGGCATGCAGACGCGCCACCAGCCGAGGCACGGGGACCACCGTCTCGCCCTGCCGGGCCTGTTCCACCATGGTGTTGAGTTGATCCAGGGCCTGTCGCGCCACCTCGATCATGGGGGATTCCGGCGCCCGTTCCCCCTCGGTCAGGGCGATCATGAGGCTTTCCAGGGCATGGCTCAGATCGCCGATGGGGGTCATGCCGGCCATCCGGGCACCACCCTTGAGGGTATGGAGCTGACGCTGGAAGGCCTGTACGGGGTCTGGATTACCCAGGGATTCGGACCAAAGATCCAACGAGGCATCGGCGGCATGGAGAATGTCCACCGCCTCCTCCAGGAACAGTGCCACCAGCTCCGGATCCGGCTCGTCCGTGACCGACTCCAACTCCAACTCCAACTCCAACTCCGGCGCTGGTTCGGGTTCGGGTTCGGAGTCAAGGATATCCAGGTCCGCGCGCGCTTCCGGCGACGCGACATCGGCCGGCTCGGCAGCCTCAAGGTCCCATGCCTGGCGCAGGGCCTCCTGATGGGCCTGCTCCTGCTCGTGAAGCTGTCGGAACCGGGCTTCCAGCGCCTCCGCCGTGGGCAGGGAGGCATCCCCCCGCTCCAGGGCATCCAGAACCCCATGCACATGCACGGTCAGGGCGCGCAAATCCGGCAAGGCTTCCGGGGGCACCGATGGCTCCGCTTCCGCGCGCAGATTCAAATAACGCTCACAGGTGCCGCAGACCGCGGAGATCTCGGGCACCTCGGCGGTACGGGCACTGCCGTTGAGGGTATGCATCGCCCGCAGCAGCTCGGACTGGATGGGAAGGCCCGCGGCCCCCGGCGGCACCTCGTCCAGCAGGGCCTCCAGGGTCCGCAGGTGCTGGCGGGTTTCCGCGCCGAAAATGGACAGCAGCACCGGATCCATGCGTGACACGGGTCCAGACTGCTCCGGCGGCTCCGCCGCAAGAGGCATGTCGACCGGCTGCGGTTCCACCAGGGCCTGCAATCGCAGGATCAGGGACTGGGCCTCGGCAACGGAACAGGGTTCACCCCGGATCTGGGCCACCAGACGGGGCAGCATCCCGCTGGAAGCTTCCATGGCGGCCAACACCTCCGGCCCCGGCGCGACCTGACCATCGATCAGATGATTGAGCAGGTTTTCGTTGGCCCAGGCAAATTCACCCAGCAACTGCGCACCGACCAAGCGGCCGCTGCCTTTGAGGGTGTGGAAGGACCGACGGAGCGTGACCAGGGCATCCTGATTGTCCGGATGTGCGCACCAGCGCGGCACCTGCTCACCGATCCGGATCACTTCCTCGTCGGCCTCTTCCAGGAACACCTCCAGGATGTCCGGGTCCAGGTCTTCGACCAGCGCGACGAGGCCGCCTCCGGCCTCGTCGTCGTCATCCTCCGTTGCCGGCACGACCGACGCCGCCGGGGGCGGCTCCAGATCTTCAAACTCCGGAACCCGCCGCGGAATCACCAGTGTACGGTCATCTTCCAGATCATCCTCCGACGGCTCCAGCCGCGGAGTGTGATCCGACACGTCCTCGTCATGGTCCGCTGACGGTTCGAGCCCGGGTAACGGCTCCCACTGAATGTCGTCGGGCGGCTCCGGCAGCGGCTCCCAGCGAATGTCCTCCTCGGGCAGGTCCGGCAAGGGTTCAAGCTCGGGCAGGTCATCCAGGGGGGGCGCATCCGGGAACGGCGACGCCTCAACCGCATCCACGGCCCCGCCAAGCCTTGCCAGCGCGGCATGCCCGCGGGCCAGCAGGTCATCGGCATTGCCATGGCCGCTCGTGCGTGCCTCCAGGGCGCATTCGAGGGCGGTCAGCACATCGGCCAGCAGGGTTTCCTCATCCGACTGCAGCGGCCGGGGGTCATCGATGCAGCGGGCCTGGATCACGTCCCGCAGTCCGTGCAAGAGGGTCACTTCGTCCGCCAGATTCAGCCAGGCCAGCACACCCGACAGACCATCCAGGGTGCGGGGCACCTCGCCCACCACGGCGGTATTTCCGGGGTCATGCACGAAGGTATTGAGGGCGTCCTTGACCCGGGCAAGATCGGCCAGCGCCTCTCCCATGAGGGAGTGCATGAGGGCGCGTGACTCCGTCGGCGACAGGGCCCCGAGCGTGCCGGGCAGCCCCTCCTCCCCCCCTTCGTCTCCCCGACCTTCCGCCGCGGAACGGATCGCCGCTTCCATGTTGAGCATGTCGGCGGCGGCCTGCATCAGGACCGTCTCTTCCGGGGCGGCATCGCCGTTCATGATGGCTTCAAGAATGTCCGCCTCGCGCAATGCAATCTCGCGGGGCTCCGCCATCCCCACCATGGCCAGGGTGTCGGCCATGCTGCGCAGCTTGCCCACCAGGGGCCGCAGAGCCTCCCGCTGTCGTCCGCCGGTGTGCATGAACACGTCCAGGTTGTCCTTGACGTCCGCCAGATCCTCCCGAATGGCGCGGGATACGGTCAGCATGAGTTCCCGGTTGGGTGCGCTGAGCCCTTCCTGGGCGGCGCGCAGCTCCGCCTCGTCGGGCAGCAGTTCCCCGAGACGATATGCCTCCCGCACGGCGGTGACCAGGGGGCCGCGGGAAGTGGCCCGCCCCGCGTAATACAGCAGATTGCGCAGCAGATCGTCGGGAATCCCCGCCGCCATGGCGGCTTCATCGTTCTCGATCAGGAAACGTATCTGGCGATCCACCTGCCCCAGCAACTGCTTGACGGCAGCGCCGGGCTCCAGCCCGCCGGAGCGGAGTGCCTCGCTGATCGCTCCCACCACCCAGAAGAAACGTTGCACCTCGGCCCGCCGGGCACAGCGGCGCAACCCGGCCACGGCCTTGTCGATACGCTGCGCCCCCGCCTCGATCTGCGCCCCCCTGAGCAGGCTGACCAGGCCGAGTTGATACTGATGCCGATAGACACGGGCCAAGGTCTGGATATCCACCCCTTGCTCGGTCGGCAGGAGCGGTTCTTCCAGCGGCTTGGCGCTGATCGAGGCCAGGTCAGGGAAGAAGAAGACGGTTTCGCTCAGCAGCGATGCCTTGCGGACGGTGCGCAGGTCATTGAGCAAGGGCAGCAGGACCAGCGGCACATCCCGGTGGCCGGTCCGCAGGTGTTCCAGATAATCCGGCAGCTGGAGCATGGCCCTGGTCACGGTTTCCAGGGCCTCTTCCCGCCCGGTCACCTCGCCGGCGAGCAGTGCCCCGACCAACGCGGACATCTCCCGTGCCAGCATGGCGGCACCGTGGAGATCCAGCATCCGTAGGGTGCCTTCCACCTGATCCAGCAACCTGCGGGCCTCTTCCAGGCTGTCCGTCCGCCCGGCATCATCGCTGAAGGTCTCAAGGGCAGCCCGTGCTTCCGTCAACAGGGCATCCAGTTCCTTCTTGACCCAGCGCAGTGCAGTAAGTTGTTGGCTGTCTACTGTCATGGTCCACCCTGTGCCCATGATCATGGGCCTATGCCGATCCAGACCTCAAGTTCAGGACTTGCCGGAAGCGGCGGTATCCGTCGGCCCGAGCACCACCGTTTCCAGCTGTTCGGACTGCGGCAGCTTGAAACCGGAGACCGACTTGCGCAATTCCGAGGCCAGATTGGCCAGATTGCCGATGGAGACCGCCGTCTCGTTGGTGCCGTCGGAGGTCTGCATGGTGATTTCCTGGATGACCGTCATGGTATTGGAGATGTTCTGGGCCGCTTCGGCCTGCTGACGGGCAGCCTTGGAAATGGTGGCGATCAGCTCCGCCAGCTGATGGGACACCCCTTCGATTTCGGCCAGGGCATCGCCGGCATCAAAGGCCAGCTTGGCGCCACTGACGACGTTGGCGGTGGAATGCTCCATGGAGATGACCGCCTCGTTGGTATCGGCCTGAATGGTCTTGACCAGGGCCTCGATCTGCCTGGAAGCATTGGAGGAACGCTCGGCAAGCCGCTGAACCTCGTCCGCCACCACCGCAAAGCCGCGTCCCGCCTCGCCGGCGGAGGAGGCCTGGATGGCGGCATTGAGGGCCAGGATATTGGTCTGGTCGGCGATGTCGGTGATCAGACTCACGATATCCCCGATCTCCTGGGAGGACTCACCCAGCCGCTTGATGCGCTTGGAGGTCTCCTGGATCTGCTCGCGGATGGTGTCCATGCCATCGATGGTCTTGCGCACCGTCAGGGCGCCCTTGGAGGCAATGGCCACGGACTTCTTCGCCACGTCGGCGGAGGATTCCGCGGAGCGGGAAACCTGCTCGATGGAGTCGGCCATGTCGGTGATGGCGCCGGAGGCGGAAGCGATCTCACGGGCCTGGAGATTGGAGGCATCCGCCAGACGCAGGGCGGTGGCCTGGGTCTTGACGGCGGAGCCGGAGACCTGCATCGCGGTCTGGTTGATCGTGGTCACCAGGCTGCGCAGGGCGTCGATGGCATAGTTGACCGAGTCGGCAATGGCACCGGTGATGTCCTCGGTCACCGTGGCATGGACCGTCAGATCCCCCTCAGCCAGGTTGGTCATCTCGTCCAGAAGACGCAGGATAGCCCGCTGGTTGCGCCGGTTCTGCTCCGTGGTGACCGCCAGGCGGCGCTGGGCATCCTGGTAGAACAGGTAGGCCAGCAGGCCCAGCACCAGCACGGCGGCCAGGGCGAACAGATAGCCGGCATACATCCAGAGGCTGCCGCTCCTGGCCCGCTGATCCAGATCCTGCTGCAGCGCCGCAACGGCATTGAGCAGGGCCGGCGACTGCGCCTGAATGCGACGGGAGGCCTCGGCCACCTGGCCCAGCCGGCCCGTCTGGGCCAGCAGGGCCTCCACGTCGGGACGCACGCCGCTGAACACGGCGGCAATCTCCTGCACCAGGTCCCGCACGTCGGCCGGCAGACCGGCCCCGGTCTGCAGTCGGCCAAGTCCGGTCTGGAAATCGGCGGCATCCCGCTCCAGGCGGCCGGCGGTCACGGCCAGGTCGTCACCGGCCAGGATCCGGTTCAGATCCCGCTCCATGCGCTGGGCCAGGATGGCCTGTCGCGCGGCCAGATGGACCAGCCGGGCATCAATCCCCGACTCCGCCAGCCGGTCGGTCAGGGTATCGGCACGGAGCTGCAGCCGGGGCAGTCCCTGCGCCAGGGCGGCGGCATGGGTGGTGACGGCGGCAATGACGGTTTCATTATCCACCAAGACATTGACATGGCCCCGATACGTGCTCCAGGCGGATTCGGCGTTCCGCAAGGCATCGGCCACGGCCTCCGGTGCCGGTGGCAATCCCCGCCCGGAATCTCCCTCGCGCAAGTAGGTCAATCCCAGATCCAGTCGATCCCGCAGCCGGCGCAGCTCCACAAACACCGCCGGCTGGCCCGTCATCGCATCCCGCGACAACGCCGCCAGTCGCTGGGACATCAGTCGTTGTTCGGAGGCCAAGGCGGCATGCTCGCGGCTGTTGCCCACCTGCCCCGTATGCAGCACGAAAGCCATCACGGTCAGCAGCATCAGGACGACCAGCAGGCCGGCAAGCAACAGCATCCCCCGGCTGATTCCCAGCCGACCTGTCGCGTCACTTGAAGACGATTTCATCAGATTGATTCCTCGACCCATTGCGCCGCGGAAGACGGCTCAACACCCTGCATGTATCCGCGGCTACGCGGAGATGTTCATGAAATCCGGATCATCCACCAGCTTCCAGGGGCTGAACACGGCCAGATGCTCGGCACCTCGCCGGCATGCCCCCGTCAGGTAGGGCCTGAACGGCTCGTCCACCAGCGGCAGATCTTCCGTGCGCTCCTGTTTCCAGTAATGCTTCATTCCCAGCACCGCCTCCACCATGAGACCGGCATACACGCCCTGATGACTCATCACCAACAGACGGTGACGCCGCGTTTCGCCGGCAAGGTTCTCGCCGAACAGGAAACCGTGCAGGTCCATCATAGGCAGCAGATTGCCGCGCATGTTGGCGACGCCCAGGGCCCAGTGCTTGACGCCCGGCACACGGGTGCAGGGAGGCGGGGTCACGATTTCCGCCACCTGATCCATGGGCGCCAGCAACAACCGGCCATGCAACTGGAACATGACGCCTTTCCAAGCACCGCGCAGCTCGTCCTGGATCGGAAACTGCCCGCCCAGGGAACGCCCCTTGCGCTCCACTTCGAGCAGATAGGAGAACGGGTCCGTCATCGCGTTCGTGGTCACGCCGCCCCCTTCAGGACAGGATTTCCTTGAGGCTTCTGATCAGTTCCTTCTCGCGTACCGGCTTGACGATGTAATCCCGAGCCCCCTGCCGCATGGCCCAGACCTTGTCGGTTTCCTGATCCTTCGTGGTCACCATGACGATGGGAATATCGGCGGTGAGCGGATCCTGGGAAAGCTGGCGGGTGGCCTGGAATCCGTTCAGGCCCGGCATGACCACATCCATCAGCACCAGATCGGGCTTGATCTCCCGGGCGCGGGACATGCCTTCCTCACCGGAGGAGGCCGTGACCACCGTATAGCCATGCCTTGCCAGCATGGTGCTGATCACATGAAGTTCGGTGGGGGAGTCATCGACCACCAGGATGCACGTCATGACAACGTCTCCGAATTGAAATTCCGCCCCGGATCAGGTTACGCGGGGCCTGTACATGCATGAACCTTTACTGTTTCCGGACGTGCTGGCGAATGGCCCCCAGCAGATCATCCCGGGTGAAGGGCTTGGTCAGGTACTGCTCCGAACCCACGATCCGGCCCCGGGCCTTGTCAAAGATGCTGTCCTTGCTCGACAGCATGATCACGGGCGTCTGCCGAAATACCCGGTTATGCTTGATCAGCGCGCAGGTCTGATAGCCGTCCAGGCGGGGCATCATGATGTCCACGAAAATGATGTCCGGCTTATGCTCGGCGATCTTGGCCAGGGCCTCGAAACCGTCCGTGGCGGTCACCACCTCGCAGCCGTGTTTCTTCAGCAGCGTCTCGGCGGTGCGACGGATGGTCTTGCTGTCGTCGATCACCATGACCTTGAGGCCGGAAAGATCCTCTTGGCCGGCGTTGTCATCCTGGGTGTATTCGTTCACACCGCCCCCGATACATCAATGTTTGCAGACAGGGTCTTGAATTTACTCCATGGTCTGGAGGGTATCAAACAAAACTGCCGGCGTGGATCACGGGGCCAGGTGGTGAGAAATCCCGCTCAGTCATTTATCTTGTGCGCATGTCGAACGAATTGCACCCACTCCCCCCCAGATCGTGCGAGGTTGCCCGATGAACGGCTCTCAGGTCCGCCTGGGCGTGGTCATGGACCCCATCCAGACCATCCAGGTCAAGAAGGACTCCACCCTGGCCATGCTGTTGGCCGCCCAGGCAAGGGGCTGGCAACTGCATTACATGGAACCGCAGGACCTGTGGCTGACCGATGGCCGGGTCCATGCCACCTCCCGACCGCTGACGGTCAGGGACGACCCTCGCCGCTGGTTCGAACTGGGCAGTCCCGAAGAACATCCCCTGGCGACACTGGACGTGGTGCTGATGCGCAAGGATCCCCCGTTCGACATGGAGTATGTCTACAGCACCTATCTGTTGGAACTGGCGGCTGCCGAGGGTTGCCTGGTGGTGAACCGACCCGCCAGCCTGAGGGATGCCAACGAAAAGCTCTATACCGCCTGGTTTCCCCAGTGCTGCCCCCCCAGCCTGGTCACCCGCAACCCGGCCCGCATTCGCGACTTCATGGCCCGGCAGGGCGAGATCGTGGTCAAGCCCCTGGACGGCATGGGTGGGGCATCGGTATTCCGCCTGATCCCCGGCGACACCAACATCGGGGTGATCCTGGAAACCGTCACCGACCATGGGCGTCGCAGCGTCATGGCTCAGCGTTTCCTGCCCGAATATCGCCAGGGCGACAAGCGCATCCTGCTGGTGGATGGCGAACCCGTGCCCTATGCCCTGGCCCGCATTCCGGCGGAGGGCGAGGGGCGCGCCAACCTGGCCGCCGGCGGCCGGGGCGAAGGGGTGCCGCTGACCGAGCGGGACCGCTGGATCTGCAGCCAGGTGGGGCCGACCCTCAGGGAAAAGGGGCTGATGTTCGTGGGTCTGGACGTGATCGGCGATTATCTCACGGAGATCAACGTCACCAGCCCCACCTGCATCCGGGAACTGGATGCCCAGTTCGGACTCGATATCGGTGGCCAACTGATGGACGCCATCGCCGGCCACCTGGGGGCCCGTACATGAGCCCTCGTCACGCACTGTCAGCCGGCATGCACGGCCTCCGGGCACTGGCGATCCTGGGCCTGATCCTGCTGCTCGGCGCCTGCGAGCGTCCGGAGATCCATCGGGACCGATTCATTGCCTTCGGCACCCTGGTGGAACTGAACATCTATACATCGGACCGGGATCTGGCTGCCCGGGCCGCCGAGTCGGTTCGGGCCGACCTGGAGTACATGCACCGGGCCTGGCATGCCTGGGAACCCGGTCCCATGGGCCGGACCAATGAACTGCTGGCCACCGGCCTGCCGTTTTCCGCCAACCCCTCCGTCCTGCCCCTGATCCTGGACGCCCAGCGCCTGTATGCAGCCAGTGATGGCCTGTTCAATCCGGCCATGGGCGCCCTGTTCGCTCTCTGGGGCTTCCAGACGGACGAACCCCAGGGGCCACCCCCGGCGCCGGAACAGATCCGGGCCATCCTGGAGCAGGCGCCGAGCATGGCCGATATCGAGATCGACGGCATCCGCATGCGCAGCCACAACCCGGCGGTACGGCTGGACCTGGGCGCCTACGCCAAGGGCTACGGCATCCATCAGGCCATGGAACACTTGCGCGGGATGGGCGTGGAAAACGCCATTCTCAATGCCGGCGGCGACCTGCGGGCCATCGGCCGTCCGGGTAACCGTCCCTGGCGCATCGGTGTCCGCGCCCCGGACGGACAGGGCGTACTGGCCTCCATCGAGACCCGGGGAGACGAGGCGATCTTCACTTCAGGAGATTACGAGCGCTACTACCTCCACGAGGGGGAGCGCTACCACCATATTCTGGACCCCCGCAGCGGACAGCCGGCCCGCGGCACCCATTCCGTGACCGTCATCCATGACAATGCCGCCGAGGCCGATGTCGCCAGCACCGCCCTGTTCATTGCCGGCCCCGGGGACTGGCCCCGGATCGCCGCGCAACTGGGCGTCGACAAGGTGATGCTGATCGATCACGCCGGCATCGCCCACCTGACGCCGGCCATGGAGAAGCGGGTGAAATTCGAAGGGACGCCGCCGGAGATCCGCGTCACTCCGCTGCCATGATGACCCGCGCCGATGCCTTCGTGATCCTGATGGCCGTCCTGCTGGTGGCGGGCAGTTATGCCTGGCTGTGGACGCCGGCCACCCCCGCCACCCAGGTGCGGGTGGTGGCCGGCGACCGGGAAATCGCCCGCCTGCCCCTGGATCAGCCCCGGCAACTGGAAGTCTCCGGACCCGCCGGCATCACTGTGGTGGAAATCCGGGACGGCGCCGCCCGCTGCGCCGCCTCCCCCGGCTCCCAGGGCATCTGCCAGCAGGCCGGCTGGCTGCGCCAGGCCGGCGACATGGCCGTGAGCCTGCCCAACCGGGTCATCATCGAGGTACTGGGAGACGAGTGGGTGTTCGACAGCGTGAATTATTGATGCAGCTGCCGACCACCCGGGAAGATCATCGCATTGCCTGGCTGGCCGCACTGGCCATCGCCGTGCACATCCTGGAGGCCGCGATTCCAAGCCCCCTGCCCGGCGTCAAGCCGGGGCTGGCCAACGTCATCACGGTGCTGGTGCTGATGCTGTTCGGCTGGCGCATGGCGGTCTGGGTCACCCTGCTGCGGGTACTGGCGGGCAGCCTGGTGATCGGCACTTTCCTCAGCCCCACCTTCCTGCTCAGTGCCGCCGGCGCCGGATGCAGCCTGGCCGTGCTGGGCCTGGCCCATCGCCTGGCGGGCGCCCGGCTCAGCCCCCTGGGCCTGTGCGTGCTGGCGGCGCTGGCCCACATGACGGGGCAGTTCCTGCTGGCCTGGTGGTTGTTCATCCCCCACCCGGCCTTGCTCAAGCTACTGCCGGTGCTGCTGAGCTTTTCCCTGGTGTTCGGCCTGGTGAGCGGTACAATAGCCGCCATGATGTACCAGCAGGTGTCCCGATCCCCGTGAACGCCATGACGGCCAACGCCGCTCCCATCACCGCCACCGACCGACTGGGCCTGGCCCTGTTCGTGGCCGCCGCCCTCCACGGCATCCTGATCTTCGGTCTGGGGTTCCAGTTTTCCCCCGGTCAGCCCCAGGTACACAGCCCCGCCGTGGATGTGGTCCTGGTCCGGACTCGGTCGGAGACACCACCGGATACGGCGGAACTGCTGGCCCAGGCGGACCAGCAGGCCAGCGGCAGGGAAGATCCCGAAGGCCGCCCCGGTAGCCCGGTCACCGCGCCCCTCCCCCTGCCCACCGACGGCCTGGCCCAAGAGCAGATGCGGGCGGCCGCGCCCGATCCGGTACCCTTGGAGCAGACCGAGGTGATCATGACACCCGCCCCCCAGGCCCCGCCGCAGCCCGAACAGATCACGCAAGCCCCCATGCCCGAACAGCCCCTGAGTGCGCGGGAGCTGATGGAACGCAGCCTGGAGATGGCCCGGCTCAGCTCGGAACTGACCGAACGGGACCGCTACCAGGCCCCGCGTGCCCGCACCCACTATGTGGACGCCCTGAGCGCCAAGTCGGCGGTGGAGGCCGCCTATGTGGATGCCTGGGTACGCAAGGTGGAACAGGTCGGCAATCTCAACTACCCGGACGAGGCCCGCCGTCAGCGCCTCAACGGCTCCCTGGTGCTGAGTGTCCTCATCGACCAGGAAGGCCGGGTCCTGAGCATCGAGGTCGGCGCCAGTTCCGGTGAGCGGGTCCTGGATGACGCCGCCCGCCGCATCGTGGAACTGGCAGGCCCCTACGCCCCCTTCCCCGCCGAGATGCGCAGGGCCTACGACCAGCTGATGATCACACGCACCTGGGTATTCCAGGGCAACCAGGGGGTCAGAACCCGCTAAGACAACCGGCGCAACGGACTAGATCCGGAATCGCCCTACCCGATCCTGTAGTTCCGCGGCAAGCCGGGCCAGCTCGTCGCTAGCGGCGGCGATCTGGGTGGAACCATCCGCCGCCTGTTCCACCCCGCTACTGATGCGGACCAGGGAGCGGTTGACATCCTCCGCCACCGCCGACTGCTCCTCGGCCGCGCTGGCGATCTGGGTGTTCATGTCATTGATGGTGCCGATGGTCTGAGTGATGGTCCGCAGGGCCTCGGCGGCCCGCTCGGCCGAGGCCACGCCGTCACTGGCCTTGGCATGCCCCGCATCCATCACCCGGGCGGCGGCCCGGGCGGCGGACTGGAGCTTTTCGATGATCCCATGGATCTCCTGGGTGGAAGCCTGGGTCCGGGTGGCCAGGCTGCGTACTTCGTCCGCCACCACGGCGAACCCCCTTCCCTGCTCCCCGGCCCGGGCCGCTTCGATGGCGGCGTTCAGGGCCAGCAGGTTGGTCTGTTCGGCAATGCCGCGGATCACTTCCAGCACAGTGCCGATGGACTCGGCATCGTCCTGAAGGTGATGGATCACCGCCGCCGCCTCCTGGACCTCCCGAGCCAGTTCCCCCACCTCCCGGGCGGTCTGCCGCACCACCCGGGCGCCATCCTGGGCGGCCCGGTCCGAAGACGAGGCCGCATCCGCGGCCAGGGAGGCGTTGCCTGCCACCTGGGTGACGGTGGCGGCCATCTGGGTCATGGCGGTGGCCACCTGCTCGGTCTCCGACTGCTGCCGCAAAACCTGCTCGCTGGTCTGGCGACTGGACACCGCCAACTGCTCCGCCGCCGCGCCCAACTGGCCGGTGGCCACGGAGACCTGCCTCACCAGGGTATGCACCCCGCTCACGAAGGTGTTGAAGCTGCGCGCCAGATCGCCGAATTCATCGTGGCGGTTGTCCCGCAACCTCTGGGTCAGGTCCCCATCTCCGGCGGCAATCCGGTCCAGAGCCAGCCGGGTTTCCGTCACCGGGCTGACAATCATCCGCGCCACCAGAAGAATGATGCCCGCCAGTAACAGCAATGTGATCACGAATACCAGTGCCAGGGTCAGCGTCAGCTCCCGGGCCGTGGCCATCAGGTAGTCGGCGGGAATGGCCACGGCCATGGACCAGCCCGGCGTATGGGGAATCGAGTGATAAGCGACCTTATAGGCACGCCCGTCATGCAACGCCAGGTCCGCCAACCCCTGCTCACCGTCCACCATGCGCCGGGCCAACCCCGCATAGTCCTGTCGGCGGGACTCCAGGGCATTGGAGGTCATGCGCAGATCGGCATCGGGGTGGGCCATGTAAACGCCCTGGGAACCCAGCGCCCAGGCAATGGCGCCGGGCTGATCCACGGCGCCACCGACGATATCCGTCAGGGTATCCAGTGTCACCGTCACCGCCACCAGACCGATGACTTCACCCCGGTCATCCTTGACGGCGTGAGCAAATACCGTGATGGCATTCCCTGTGCTGCGGGAGTAGACCGGATCGGTCACCAGCGCCTCGCGGGCCCTGTCACGCACGATCTGCTGAAAATAGGCCCGATCGGCCAGATTGGAGCGGTGACGATTGTGGTAAAAGGCTTCCCCTTGCGTGTTCACGAAGAACAGCACCTCGTACTCATCGCTCATATGCGCGCCGAAATGTTCCAGCAGCCGCGAGATGGCGTCCGTATCTCCCGTACTCAGAATTTGAGTCCGGGCCAGGGTGCGCACCACCGCCATGTGGGATTCCACCCACCAGCCCACGCTTTCGGCACCCCCCGACGCCATGCCCGCGGCAGAGTCCTCCATGATCGCCACCACCCGGTGATTAACCTGGGAAATGACGATGACCGCCACCAGTCCAAAAGCCAGCGCCATCGGCACACCGAAAAGAACCAGCATTTTGGGCAAAAGCCGGAGTCGATTAAGCATGTCACCATCCTGAAAAAAAGCGCCGCTCAACACATGGCGGCACCAGGGCCGCGGATGCCATCGAACATCCTTAGTGACACTGTCGGCCCCACGACCGGAATCTTGAGATTCGGGCAATATCCTCGTCGAACGTCAAGAGGGGACACGCCGTGGCCGACGGCGTCGAGCCGAACCGGACCGGCCGACAATCATCGGTGACGCTACGACCGGACATGGGGAAAGTGTACACTAGGTGTCGTACTCAGCCGCGACACCCGACTCATGCGTAGCGCGAACTTCACAGACCAGTTCCTGATCGCCATGCCCACCCTGGCGGACCCCAATTTCCACCATGCCGTCACCTACCTGTGCGAACACACGGACGAGGGGGCCATGGGCATCGTCATCAACCATCCCACGGACCTCACCCTGGAGATGGTGCTGGACCACATGGGCATCAGTCCCAAGGTGCCCACCGACCGGATTCCGGTCTATAACGGCGGCCCGGTACAGCCGGACCGGGGCTTCATCCTGCATCCGGCCGACCGCCTGTGGACCTCCACCATGCAGGTCAGCGAACACATCGCCGTCACCACCTCCCGGGACATCCTGGAAGCCATGGCCGAGGGCAGCGGTCCCGACGCCTACCTGATCGCCCTGGGCTATGCCGGCTGGGGTCCGGGACAGCTGGAACAGGAGATCGGCGACAACGCCTGGCTCACCTGCCAGGCGGATGCGGACATCCTGTTCCGGCAGCCGGCGGAAAAACGCTGGCAGGCCGCCGCCGGCCAGTTGGGGGTGGACCTGTCCCTCATGAGCGGCCAGGCAGGTCATGCCTGATACCCGCGCCCGGCGCGGCAAAAGGGAGCGGGACATCGGCATACCGGACACGGTCCTGGCTCTGGACTACGGGGAAAGACGGATCGGCGTGGCCGTGGGCAACGGCATCACCCGCACCAGCACCCCCCTGGAGACTCTGACCGCCGGCAACGGCATCCCCGACTGGCAACGTCTGGACGCCCTGATTCGGGAATGGCGGCCGGCCCTGCTGGTGGTGGGCCTGCCCGGCACCCCGGATGGCAGCGAGCACCCCCTGGCCCGCCGCATCCAGGCCTTCTGTGATCGCCTGCGGGCCCGTTATGCCCTGCCGGTACGGCAGGTGGACGAACAGTTCAGCTCCGCCGAGGCGGAGTCCCATCTCAAGTCCCGGCGCCGGGAAGGCCGGCGCGGGCGCATTCGCAAGGAAGACATCGACGCCGTCGCGGCGGCCGTCTTCCTGGAACACTGGCTTGCCCAAGAGACCGCTTCATGACCGAACCTGTCAGCACCCTTCTGGACCGCATGGCCGATGCCCTGCGCCACCACCTGTCGGAGCAGCACGTCACCGACCCCGCCCTGGTGGGTATCCATACCGGCGGGGTCTGGGTGGCCGAGCAATTGCACCAGCGCCTGGGTCTGAACGAGCCCCTGGGAAAACTGGACATCTCCTTCTACCGGGATGACTTCAGCCGCATGGGCATGCATCCCCAGGTGCGCCCCTCCTCCCTGCCCTTCGCCGTGGATGGCCGCCACATCCTGCTGGTGGACGATGTGCTGTTCACCGGTCGCACCATCCGCGCCGCCATGAACGAACTGTTCGACTACGGTCGCCCGGCCTCGGTGGTGCTGGCCGTGCTGGTGGAACGGGACGGACGGGAACTGCCGATCCAGGCCCAGGTGGTGGGCCGGCATCTCGAACTTCGAAGCGACGAGCAGGTGAAGCTGCGGGGACCCGATCCCCTGCGTCTGGACATCGTCAAACTGGAGCCCGAGTCATGATCGATCAGGATAGCCCGGCCAGATCCCGGCTCGCCGCCGGTCCCCTGCCCCCCTCCCTGCAGTTCAATGCCCAGGGACGGCTACGGCATCTGCTCACCATCGAGGGACTCTCCGGTGCCCTGATCACCGAGATCCTGGACACCGCCGAGTCCTTTGCCGGCATGAATGCCCAGGCGGTAAAGAAGGTGCCCCTGCTGCGTGGCAAGACGGTGATGAACCTGTTCTTCGAGGCCAGCACCCGGACCCGCACCACCTTCGAACTGGCGGCCAAGCGTCTGTCGGCGGACGTGCTGAACATCAACATCAGCACCTCGGCCACGGTCAAGGGCGAGAGCCTGCTGGACACCCTCAGAAACCTCCAGGCCATGTATGTGGACATGTTCGTGGTGCGTCACGCGGACAGCGGCGCGGCCCACTTCATCGCCCGCCACGTGGCGCCCCATGTGAGCGTGCTCAACGCCGGCGATGGTCGCCACGCCCACCCCACCCAGGCCCTGCTGGACATGTTCACCATTCGCCGCCACAAGGGGGACTTCACCCGCCTGAAGGTGGCCATCGTGGGCGACATCCTGCATTCCCGGGTGGCTCGCTCCCAGATCCATGCCCTCAACCTGCTCAATACCGGAGAAGTCCGGGTGATCGGCCCCAAGACCCTGCTGCCCGCCTACGTGGAGGACCTGGGGGTGCATGTGTTTCACGACATCCGCGCCGGCCTCAGGGACGTGGACGTGATCATCATGCTGCGGCTGCAGAAGGAACGCATGGAAAGCGGCCTGCTGCCCTCCGAGCACGAATTCTTCCAGCTCTGGGGACTGACCGAGGAACGCCTGGCCCTGGCGGCGCCGGACTGCATCGTCATGCATCCGGGCCCCGCCAATCGCGGGGTGGAGATCGACTCCCGGGTGGCGGACGGTCCCCAGTCGGTCATTCTGGAACAGGTCAGCAACGGTATCGCCGTGCGCATGGCGGTCATGTCCACCATCATGGGCGGCAGTATGAATCAGGGGTCTGGCGCATGAAACTGCTGATCGAACAAGGCCGGGTGATCGACCCGGAAAACGGCGTGGACCAGGTCACGGACCTCTACATCCAGGGCGAGGAGATCGTCGCCCTGGGCGCCCCCCCCAGCGAGGATTACAGCCCGGACCGGCGCATCAACGCCCGCGGCCGCTGGGTGCTGCCCGGCCTGGTGGATCTGTCCGCCCGCCTGGGAGAGCCGGGGCACGAACAGAAGGCCACCATCGCCTCGGAAACCCGCGCCGCCGCCAGCGCCGGCATCACCACCCTGGCATGCCCACCGGACACCAGCCCGGTGGTGGACTCCCCGGCCCAGATCGAGTTGATCAACCGCCGCGCCCGTCAGGCCTGCGGCGTCCGGGTCCATGCCCTGGGCGCCCTGACGGCGGGCCTCAAGGGGCAGCAGCTGTCCGACATGGCGGCCCTGAAACGGGCCGGCGCCCTGGGCATGAGCCAGGCCCTGCGGCCCATGGGCAGCCACCTACTGCTGCGCCGAGCCCTGGAATACGCCGCCAGCCACGACATCACGGTCTATCTGCACCCCATCGACTGGTCCCTGGCGGGCCAGGGTTGTGCCCACGAAGGTGCCGTGGCGACCCGTCTGGGCCTGCCGGGCATCCCGGAAGCCGCGGAAACCGCCGCCCTGGGCGTGCTGCTGGCCCTGGCGGCCCAGACCGAAGCCCGCATCCATGTCTGCCGGCTGTCCACGGCGCGGGGAGCCGCCATGGTGGCCCGGGCCGTGGAGGACGGCTTGCCGGTCAGCG
Organism: Ectothiorhodospira shaposhnikovii; assembly: GCF_022227765.1. Classification (GTDB taxonomy): domain Bacteria; phylum Pseudomonadota; class Gammaproteobacteria; order Ectothiorhodospirales; family Ectothiorhodospiraceae; genus Ectothiorhodospira. The sequence continues at coordinate 299,955 of NZ_JAJMLZ010000002.1, forward strand.
CCGATGTCTGCGCCCATCAGCTGTTCCTGACCGAAATGGACGTGGCGGATTTCAACAGCCTGTGTCACGTGATCCCCCCCCTGCGCACCCTGCGGGACCGGGACGGGCTGCGCAAGGCCGTGGCGGAAGGGGCCATCGAGGCGGTCTGCTCGGACCATCAACCCCATGAGGCGGACGCCAAGCTGGCCCCTTTCCCGGCCACCCTGCCGGGTATGTCCACCCTGGAGACCCTGCTGCCCCTGGTATTGCGACTGGCGGAAGAAGGGGTGCTGCCCCTGCCCGAGGCGGTGCGCCGGGTCACCGCCGGTCCGGCCCGCATCCTGGGCCTGAAGGTGGGTACCCTGGGTGTGGGTGCCCGGGCGGACATCGCCATCGTGGACCCGGAACGGGGGCATGCGCCAGGGCCGGACAACTGGCTCAGCGCCGGGCGTAACAGCGCCTTCTTCGGCTGGGACTTCCGGCCCCGGGTAACCCACACCCTGGTGGCGGGACGGGTGATCTTTGAATTGCAGGCCCGGCAGATCTGAGCAGGGCCTTTTGCGGAGAAACATGATGAACAAATCCCATCGCGGCACCATCTTCGTGGAAGATGCCCCGATCCTGTCCCATACCGCCCACCCGGGCGACCAGCACATCCTGCGGGTCCAAGCCCCTCAGTGCGCCGCCCACGCCCGGCCGGGCTGCTTCGCCCATCTGCAGTGCGACCCCCAACTGCCCATGCGCCGCCCCCTGTCCCTCATGCGGGTGGACCCGCATGAGGGCTGGGTGGAATTTCTCTACAAGGCGGTGGGCAAGGGGACGCGTCTACTGGCCCGGCGCCAGGTGGGCGAGAAGATCAACCTGATGGGTCCCATCGGCAAGCCCTTCACCCTGCCCCATGGGGACCGCCCCCGCGCCCTGCTGCTGGGCGGCGGCGTGGGTATCCCGCCCATGGTATTCCTGGCGGATGCCATGCGCAGGGATCCGGTGAGCGAGCCGTTCGTGATCATGGGATCGGAAGTGCCCTTTCCCTTCAAGGCCTCGCCCTCCCGCATCCTGGTGCCGGGCATGCCGGACGGGGTGATTGCCGCCATGCCCCTGCTGGAGGACTGGGGGGTGCCCTCCCGGCTCACCAGTCTGGCGGGCTTTCCCGGTTGCCATGAGGGCTATGTGACCGATCTTGCCCGTCACTGGCTGGACGCCCTGTCACCGGAACAGCGGCGCCAGGTCCAGGTCTATGCCTGCGGCCCCCATGCCATGCTGGACGCCTGTGCCGCCCTGGCTCGGGAGTACCATCTGCCCTGCCAGGTCTCCCTGGAGGAGTACATGGCCTGCGCCGTGGGCGGCTGCGCCGGTTGCGTGGTCAAGGTGCAAACGGATCAGGGCAGCAACATGAAACGGGTCTGCGTGGACGGACCGGTATTCGAGGCGGAATCCGTGTTCGGCTGAACGGGACCCTGTCGCCGCCACCCGCTAGTCCTTGATCTTGGTTTCGGACAATGGCCGCAGGGTTTCTTCAAAGCCCTTGCGGCCATCGTTCCTGCCGCGGACGGCGGGATCGGCGTCTCCCGGCAGCAACAGGTCATCATCTTCCTTCTTGAGGCTCTTCACCCCGCCACCGAAGTGGATGCGCCACTCCAGATCACCGCGGGAGTCGGCCTTGGCCAGGGCTTCGGGCAGGGTCACCAGTCCGGCCTTGTAGAGCTCGAACAGAGACTGGTCAAAGGTCTGCATGCCCACCGAGCCCCCCTTTTCCATGACATGCTTGATGGCGTTGATCTCTCCCTTGCGGATGAGTTCGGAGATGTAGGGGGTGTTGACCAGCACCTCCACCGCCGGCAGCCGGTTGCCATCCTTGCCCACCAGCAGACGCTGGGACACGATACCCCGCAGATTGAGGGACAGATCCATCAGGATCTGCTGCTTGGACTCCGGCGGGAAGAAGTTGATGATGCGATCCAGGGCCTGGTTGGCGTTCACGGCGTGCAGGGTGGACAGGGCCAGGTGACCGGTATCGGCATAGGCGATGGCGGCCTTCATGGTATTGAGATCCCGCACCTCGCCGATCATGATCATGTCCGGGGCCTCGCGCATGGCTTCGCGCAGCGCATTGTCATAGGACAGGGTATCCAGGCCCACTTCCCGCTGACCGATGATGGACTTCTTGTGGGTGAAGCTGTATTCGATGGGGTCCTCGATGGTCAGGATGTGACCGGAAACCATGGTGTTGCGATGATCGATCATGGAGGCCAGGGTGGTGGACTTGCCCGAGCCGGTGGCCCCCACCACCAGGATCAGGCCGTTGTCATGCATCACCAGCTCCTTGAGCACCGGCGGTAGCTTGAGCTGCTCGATGGTGGGGATCTCGCTCTTGATGAAGCGGATCACCATGGAGACCTCGCTGCGCTGCACGTAGATGTTCACCCGGAATCGTCCCAGCCCCTCCACCGAGATCCCCAGGTTCATTTCCTTTTCCCGCTCGAAGGTCTCGATCTGGCGCTCATCCATGATGTCGTAGGCCATCTCCTTGACGGCCCCCGGCTGCAGGGGTTGCCGACTGATGGGCCGGATGTCCCCTTCGATCTTGACGCTGGCGGATGCCCCCGTGGTGAAGAACAGATCGGAGGCGTTTTTCTGGGCCATCAACTTCAGATAGGGTTCGATCAGCATGGTCTTTCAGGCACCGTTCATTTGAGCAGCCCGGACTCCTCCGGGGTGGCCTCCATCTCCAGACCTTCCGTGTCGTCCAGCAGGTTCTGGCTGCGGGCGCGCTTGCTGTCCAGCTTGATGCGCAGACGCAGGTCGTTGACGGAGTCGGCGTTGCGCAGGGCATCCTCGTAGGTGATCCTGCCGGTCTCGAAGAGCTGGAACAGGGCCTGGTCGAAGGTTTGCATGCCCGCCTCGTTGGACTTGGCCATCAGCGCCTTCATCTCGTGGATCTCGCCCTTGAAGATCAGATCCGACATCAGCGGGCTGTTGATCATGATCTCCACCGCCGGCACCCGCCCCTTGCCGGTGGCCAGCGGGATCAGACGCTGGGACACCACCGCCTTCAGGTTCAACGACAAATCCATCAGCAGCTGCTGGCGGCGTTCCTCGGGGAAGAAGTTGATGATGCGGTCCAGGGCCTGGTTGGTGCTGTTGGCATGCAGGGTGCTCAGGCACAGGTGACCGGTCTCGGCGAAGGCAATGGCGTAATCCATGGTTTCGCGGTCGCGGATCTCGCCGATGAGGATCACGTCGGGGGCCTGGCGCAGGGTGTTCTTGAGGGCGATCTCGTAGTTTTCCGTATCCACCCCCACCTCCCGCTGGGTCACCAGGCAGTTGACGTGGGAGTGAACGAACTCGATGGGATCCTCGATGGTGACGATGTGCCCGTAACTGTTCTGATTGCGATAACCCACCATGGCGGCCAGGGAGGTGGACTTGCCGGAACCGGTCCCCCCCACGAAAATGACCAGACCGCGCCGGGTCATGGAGATGTCCTTGAGCTGCATCGGCAGACCCAGATCGTCCAGAGACGGGATCTCCGAGGTGATCACCCGCAGCACCATGCCGGAAGAACCCCGCTGGGTGAAGGCATTCACGCGAAAGCGGGAAATCCCGGGCAGACTGATGGCGAAGTTGCACTCCTGGGTCCGTTCGAATTCCGCCGCCTGGCGGTCATTCATGATGGAACGCACCAGCACCTGGGTATGGGCCGGCGACAGCGGCTGATTGGTGATGGGGGTCATCTTGCCGTCGATCTTCATGGACGGCGGCGCACCCACGGTAATGAACAGGTCGGAGCCCTTCTTGCTCAGGAGGGTCTTGAGCAAGTCGTGCATGAAGCGTATGGCCTTGTCGCGATCCATGGAACTGCACCTCGTGCGATCAATTGCGGGTGGCCGGGGCGGGTTGCTACAGGTTGTCCGGGTTGGCGGCCTTGCGGCGGGCCTCTTCCTTGCTGATCAGGCCCCGCTGCAGGAGCTCCTTGAGACTCTGATCCAGGGTCTGCATGCCCACGCCCTGGCTGGTCTGGATGGCGGAATACATCTGCGCGATCTTGTTCTCGCGGATGAGGTTTCGCACCGCCGGGGTACCCAACATGATCTCGTGGGCGGCGCAGCGACCGCCGCCGATCTTCTTCATCAGGGTCTGGGAAATGACCGCCCGCAGGGATTCGGACAGCATCGCCCGCACCATGTCCTTTTCCGCCGCGGGGAAGACGTCGACGATACGGTCGATGGTCTTGGCGGCGGAACTGGTGTGCAGGGTACCGAAGACCAGGTGACCGGTCTCCGCTGCCGTCAGGGCCAGACGGATGGTTTCCAGATCCCGCATTTCCCCCACCAGGATGGTGTCCGGGTCCTCGCGCAAGGCGGAGCGCAGGGCCTCGTTGAAACCCAGGGTATCCCGGTGCACTTCGCGCTGGTTCACCAGGCATTTCTTGGACTCGTGGACGAACTCGATGGGATCTTCCACCGTCAGGATGTGGCCGTACTCGGTCTCGTTCTTGTGATTGATCATGGCCGCCAGGGTGGTGGACTTGCCCGAACCGGTGGGGCCGGTCACCAGCACGATGCCGCGGGGATATTCGGAAATCTTCTCGAAGATCTTGGGACAGCCCAACTCTTCCAGGGTGAGGATCTTGGTGGGAATGGTACGGAAGACGGCGCCGGCGCCCCGGTTGTGATTGAAGGCATTGACACGGAACCGGGCCAGCCCCGGAATCTCGAAGGAGAAGTCGGTTTCCATCCGCTCCTCGTAGTCCTTGCGCTGCTTGTCGTTCATGATGTCGTACACCATGCCGTGGACGTCCTTGTGCTCCATGGCGGGCACATTGATGCGGCGAACATCGCCGTCCACGCGGATCATGGGCGGCAGGCCCGCGGACAGGTGCAGGTCGGAGGCACCGTTCTTGACGCTGAACGCCAGCAATTGGGTGATATCCATCCAGCCCTCCATGTAGGATTCGACGCCCCGTGCCGCACCGTATCCGCGAGGCCCGATCACGGACCCTTCGGGACCCGACAGGTGCAGTGCAACAGGTGACGCAAGTTTCAGGCGAATATAGCATAGCCCCATGAACCAGATATGCGAACGTATCCAGGCCATGCATGGCCGTATTCAGACAGCCGCCGAACGGTTCGGACGGCGCCCCGAGGACATCCGGCTGCTGGCGGTGAGCAAGACCCAGCCGGCGGAGGCAGTGGCCGCCGCCCTGGCCTGCGGACAGCAGGCCTTTGGCGAGAACTACGTCTCGGAACTGACGGACAAGGCCCGCGCCCTGGCGGACCGGGGCGTGACCTGGCATTTCATCGGCCCGATCCAGGGCAACAAGACCCGCGCCATCGCTGAGACCGCCCAGTGGGTCCACTCCGTGGATCGGGAGCGGATCGCCCGTCGCCTCAACGATCAGCGCCCCGAGTCGCTCCCGCCCCTGCAGGTCTGCATCCAGGTGAACATCAGCGGTGAAGCCACCAAGTCCGGTGTCGACGAAGCGGCCCTGCCGGCCCTGGCCGAGACGGTGGCCGGCCTGCCCCGGCTGCGGCTGCGCGGCCTGATGGCCATCCCCGCCCCCAGTGACGACTTCGACACCCAGCGACGGGCCTTTGCCCGCCTGCGAGAGGCCCGGGAAGACCTGATACGGCGTGGTCACACCCTGGACACGCTCTCCATGGGCATGAGTGACGACCTGGAGGCCGCCATTGCCGAAGGCGCCACGCTGGTGCGCGTGGGAACGGCGATCTTCGGCAGCCGTTCAGGTTAACATTGCCCCACACCCATCCCGCGGTCCAAGGAAACAATGAACGAAAACATCGCCTTTATCGGGGCCGGCAACATGGCCCGCAGCCTGATCGGCGGACTGGTGGCGGACGGCTGGAACCCCAGTGCCCTGTGGGCCGCCGATCCCAGCGAAGATCAGCGCGCCCTCGTCGGCCGGCACTGGCCGGACATCCACGTCACGGACGTCAATGCGGAGGCCATCGCCCACTGCGAGGTGCTGGTACTGGCGGTCAAGCCCCAGGTCATGGCCGAGGTGGCCCGGGCCATGGCCCCCCAGGTACAGGCCCGCAAGCCGCTGGTGGTCTCCATCGCCGCCGGCGTGCGCAGCGAGGATATCGAGCGCTGGCTGGGCGGCGACCTGGCCGTGGTTCGTTGCATGCCCAACACGCCGGCCCTGGTGGGCAGCGGTGCCACCGGACTGGCGGCCAATACCCGGGTGGATGCCCGGCAGCGGGATCTGGCGGAATCCCTGCTGCGCGCCGTGGGCATGACCGTATGGCTGGAGGATGAAGCCCAGTTGGACGCCGTCACCGCCCTCTCCGGCAGCGGCCCGGCCTATTGCTTCCTGTTCATCGAAGCCCTGGAAGACGCCGGTACGGCCCTGGGCCTGCCCCGGGAAACGGCTCGCCTGCTGGCCCTGCAGACCGCCTTCGGCGCCGCCAAACTGGCGCTGGAATCCGATGAGGACGCCGCCACCCTGCGCGCCCGGGTGACCTCCAGGGGCGGCACCACCGAGCGGGCCCTGGCGGTGCTGGAAGCCGGCGAACTGCGCGAACTCATGCAGCGCGCCCTCACCGCCGCACGGGACCGTTCCCATGAACTGGCCGACCAGTTGGGTCGGGACTGAGGATCATCCATGTCACACGCCTTTCAAAACGCCGCCGTCTTCCTGATCGGCACCCTGTTCAGCCTCTACATCCTGGCCCTGATGCTGCGCACCCTGCTGGCGCTGTCCCGGGCGGATTTCTACAACCCCATCTCCCAGTTCCTGGTGACCATCACCAATCCGCCGCTGCGCATCCTGCGCCGGTTCATCCCGCCCATCGGTCCGGTGGACAGTGCGGCCCTGGTGCTGATCCTGGTCCTGAAAATGCTGGAACTGTTCATCGTCGGCGTCATCCTCGGCGTGATGATTCATCCCTTCACCCTCTTCATCGCCGGCATCCTGGCCATCCTGCGGCTGGTGATCTGGATCTACATCATCAGCATCATCATCCAGGCGGTGATGAGCTGGTTCCAGGCCGGCGGCATGAGTCAGAACCCGGTGGCAGGCCTGGTCTACAGCCTGAACCGCCCCCTGCTCAACCCCATCCGCAAGGTGATGCCGCAGACGGGCATGGTGGATCTGTCTCCCCTGGTGGCCATCATCGGCCTGAACGTGCTGCTGATCTTCATCAGTGCACTCTGAAGCGGCAGGCAGCAATCGCTGGTGGCAATGGCGGCACGACACCTTGGTGCTGCGGCTGAAGCTGCAGCCCCGGGCCTCCCGGGACAAGCTGGGAGAGCCCCTGGGTGACCGGCTCAAGGTCTACGTCACCGCCCCGCCGGTGGAGGGGGCCGCCAACGAGCGGCTCCTGAAACTGATCGCCCGCCACTGCGGCGTGGCCCGGTCCCGGGTCACGCTGGAGGCAGGCGCGACGAGCCGGGAAAAAAGCGTCGCCGTGGATGCCCCCGAACACCTGCCGCCGCCACTGGATGTCTGCCGCCCCGCTACCAGGTAACCAGCAGCATGTAGATCCCGTAACCGGCTACGGCCGCCCCCGCCAGCCCCCGCACCCAGGCCTTTTGCACCACCGTTGCCAGACGGGCCGCAAACACACCCATCAACAAAAGGTTGGGCAGGGTGCCCACGCCAAAGGCCAGCATCAGGGCCGCCCCCTGGGCGGCACCACCGGCGGCCAGGGACCAGAACAGCACGCTATAGACCAGACCGCAGGGCAACCAGCCCCAGACCAGCCCCAGGCCCAGGGCCTGAGCCGGGGAACGCACCGGCATCACCCGTCGCCCCAGGGGTTCCAGTCGCCGCCACAGCAGGCCGCCGGCCCGCTCCAGGTACACCAGCCCGTGCCACCAACCGGCGAGATACAACCCCAGTGCGATCATGAACAGACCCGCCAGGACCTGCAGCACCTGCTGCGCCTGGTTCACGTCGGCAAGGTGAGCGGCAAACCAGCCCACACCGCCGGCCAGGGCACCGGCCAGGGTATAGCTTGTCATCCGCCCCAGGTTGTAGGCCAGCAAAAAGGGCGCGGGCCGGGCCCGCTCACCGGGCACTGGACCACGAATCCCCAGGGTGAGCGCGCCGACGATGCCGCCGCACATCCCCATGCAGTGCACCCCGCCCAGCAGGCCGATGACGAAAGCGGCAATCAAAGTCCCCGCTTCCATGCCCCTCTACTCCGGCATCAGGTCGCGAAAATCCCGGATGGCGGCAAACTCACCGGTATCCACCTCCGCGGCCCGGGAATCCGGACGACGCACCGCCCGCAAATGCGCAATCCCGTAGCGCTCCGCGGACCGAAGCACATCCAGATTGTCGTCCACGAACAGGGTACGACGGGGATCGAAAGGCTCCCGCCCCTGCAGACAATCCCAGAAACGGGGGTCTTCCTTGGGGCGTCCCAGTTCATGGGCGCAGATCACCCGATGAAAATGTCCCTCCAGGGCAGTCAGGGTCAGCTTCAGGTCCAGCCCACCCCGATGGGCATTGGTCACCAGCACCAGCCGCCGCCCCAGGCGCCGCACGGCGGCCAGAAAATCCGGCACATGCTCGTGGACGGCGATCAGATGGGCCATCTCCCGTTTCAGGGCGATGATGTCCATGTCCAGTTCATGACGCCAGTAATCCAGACAGTACCAGTCGAGGGTACCGCGAACGCCGGCATAGCGCGCCATCAGCTCGGACCGTGCCCGGGCGGGTTCCAGTCCACGAATGTCCCCGTAGCGCCGGGGCAGGTACTCCAGCCAGAAATGATTGTCGAAGTGAAGATCCAGCAGGGTGCCGTCCATGTCCAGGAAAACGCTGTCCACCGACTCCCACGCCAGGGGAGCGGCCGAGGGTGATCTGCTTGTCATCATCATTGATGTCCATGGTGTCTGAAAAACCTGACCTTGGGTGATTCTTCCCAAGCCGGACTGAGATAGTACAATCCCCAGGATATCCCGTTCCCGACGGAGGGCGACAGCATGCCGATCCACCCCCGCCAGCCGCGGCTCGCCCGAGCCCCGAGCCTGCCCAGCCGGTATTGCCGTCATGCCTGAAAAACCCAGCATCCTCACCCGCCGCACCGTGGCCCGCAGCCGACTCTTCCACGTGGAGGAGATGGAACTGCTGTTCGCCAATGGCGCCCGGCGCTGCTTTGAGCGGCTGGTGGGCTCCGGGCATGGCGCGGTGCTGATCGTGCCCATGCTGGACTCGGACACGGTACTGATGATCCGTGAATATGCCGCCGGCACCCAGCGCTATGAACTGGCCCTGCCCAAGGGGCTGGTGGAACCGGGAGAGGACCTGCTCGACGCCGCCAACCGGGAGATCATGGAAGAAGTGGGCCACGGCGCCCATCAACTCACCCATCTGACGTCCTTCAGCATTGCCCCGGGCTACCTCAGCCACACCACCCACATCATCCTGGCTCAGGATCTCTATCCGGAGCGCCGGCCGGGAGATGAACCCGAGGATATCGAAGTCGTTCCCTGGCGTCTGAGCGATCTGGACAGTCTCGTCGGCCGGGAAGATTGCACTGAAGCCCGTTCCATCGCCGCCCTGTACCTGGTACGCGACCGACTCAAGAGATAAGCCATGTCCCTGGATGACCTGAACCTGGAATACCTGCTCAACAATGCCTGCCGCATCGCCCGGGAAGCGGGCGACCGCATCATGGAGATCTACGACGAAGGGTTCCAGGTGGAGCAGAAGTCCGACCGTACCCCCCTCACCGAGGCCGACATGGCCGCCCATCGCCACATCGTCGCCGGTCTGCGGGACCTGAGTCCCTGCCTGCCCATCCTGTCGGAAGAATCGGACCGGATTCCCTTCAGTGAGCGCGCCCGCTGGCAAACCTACTGGCTGGTGGACCCGCTGGACGGCACCCGGGAATTCATCAAGCGCAACGGCGAGTTCACGGTGAACATCGCCCTGATCCACGAGCATGAACCGGTGCTCGGTGTGGTGGCGGCCCCGGCTCTGGATCGGCTTTACAGTGCCGCCCGGGGCATGGGGGCCCATCGCCATGAACCGGCGGCGACCGTCGGGGAACGGATCCAGGTCAACCGGGACCGGCGCACGAAACCGGTCATTGCCGGCAGCCGTTCCCACGGGACCGAACGCATGCAGCAGTTCCTGGAGCGGGTGGGTGAACACGAACTCGTCAGCATGGGCAGTTCGCTCAAGTTCTGCCTGGTGGCGGAAGGCAAGGCCGATCTCTATCCCCGACTGGGTCCCACCAGCGAGTGGGATACCGCCGCGGCCCAGTGCGTGGTCCACGAGGCCGGCGGGGTGGTCACGGATCTCCATCTGAGCCCACTGCGGTACAACACCCATGAAGGCATACTCAATCCGGAGTTCCTGGTCATGGCCGACCCGACACGGGGCTGGGAAAGACATCTGCCGGATTGAAAAGCGCCCCGTGGGAGCGGCCCCTGGCCGCGAAGGGATGTGTCGGCCCTGACGGCACGGAGCAATAACAGCCTCAGATACGCCGCATCAGCGCCGCCTGCTGCATCAGCTGGGCGGCGATCTCCTCCACGGACATCTGAGTGATGTTCAGGCAGGGAATCCCCTCCCGCTTGAGCATCCGCTCCACCGCCTTGAGTTCCTTGTTGCACTGCTCCACGCTGGCATACTGACTATTGGGGCGACGCTCGGTGCGAATCTGATGCAACCGCTCCGCGTCCACGGTCAACCCGAACAACTTCTTGCGATAGGGTTCCAGGGAGGCCGGCAGCGTGCCCCGGTCAAAATCATCATCCGCCAGGGGGTAATTGGCCGCCCGGATGCCGTAATTGAGTGCCAGGTACATGCAGGTCGGGGTCTTGCCGGTCCGGGAGACGCCCATCACCACCACATCGGCGTTGGGATAGTCCCGGGTGGTCGCGCCGTCATCGTTCTGGATGGCGAAATGCAGGGCATCCATGCGCTCGGCATAGGTCCGCATGTTGCCCATGCCATGGGAACGCCCGGCCACATGCTGGGCGGTCACCCCCAGTACCTCTTCCAGGCGGGGCGTAAAGGCATCGAAGAAATCGAAGATCAGACCCCGACAGTGGGCCAGTTCTTCCCGACGCCGGGCATCCACCAGGGTCGAAAACACCAGGGGCGGCTCGCCGTCACTCTGGGCGGCCCGGTTGATGCGCTGCACCGCCCAGTCCATCTTCTCCTTCGAGTTGATGAAGGGCAGGCTGACGGTGTTGAAGTGAATCTGCTCGAACTGGGTCAGCAGGGTGTGTCCCAGGGTCTCGGCGGTGATGCCGGTCCCATCGGAGACATAGAAGACGGAGCGGGTCATGGAACGAAACGGGCCTCGTCAAGGACCGGGCCTTAAGGCCCGATCCCGGAAAGATGCGGGCATCCGGTGCCCGGCTGAGCCGGGAGCCGGATGCCCTGGGGACGTACTCAGGCGTCCTGACGACCGTTGGCATCCCCGGCCAGACGCAGCCAGGTTTCCACCACGGTGTCCGGGTTCAGGGAGATGGACTCGATCCCCTGCGCCATCAGCCACTCGGCCAGATCCGGGTAGTCGGACGGTCCCTGACCGCAGATACCCACATACTTGCCGGCCTTGCGGGCCGCCTGGATGGCCAGGGACAGCAGCTTCTTCACCGCCGGATCCCGCTCGTCGAAGGTGGCCGCCACCAGGCCGGAATCCCGGTCCAGACCCAGGGTCAGCTGGGTCAGGTCGTTGGAGCCGATGGAAAAACCGTCGAAGAACTGCAGGAACTCGTCGGCCATCACCGCGTTGGAGGGGATCTCGCACATCATGTAGACCTTGAGGCCGTTCTCGCCCCGCTTCAGGCCCATCTCGGCCAGCAGGTTGATCACGCCCTCGGCCTCGGCCAGGGTCCGCACAAAGGGCACCATGACCACCACGTTGGTCAGGCCCATCTCGTCACGCACCCGACGCACGGCACGGCATTCCAACTCGAAGCAATCGCGGAAATCGTCGGACAGATAACGGGAGGTGCCCCGGTAGCCGATCATGGGGTTCTCTTCGTCCGGCTCGTAGCGCTCGCCCGCCAGCAGGTTGGCGTACTCGTTGGACTTGAAGTCGGACAGGCGCACGATCACCGGCTCGGGATGGAAGGAGGCCCCCAGGGTGGCGATGCCTTCCGCCAGCTTGTCCACGTAGAAGCTGACCGGGTCCGGATAGCCGGCAAAGCGCCGGGCCACTTCATCCTTCAAGTCCGCCGGCAGGGTGTCGAAGTTGAGTAGCGCCTTGGGGTGCACGCCGATCATGCTGTTGATGATGAACTCCAGACGGGCCAGACCCACCCCGGCGTTGGGGATGTTGCGGAAGTGGAAGGCGCGACCGGGGTTGCCCACGTTCATCATCACCTTCACCGGCACCTCGGGCATGGAGTCGGTACGGGTACGCAGCACCTCGAACTCCAGCTCACCCTTGTAGATGCGGCCTTCGTCGCCTTCGGCACAGCACACGGTCACGGCATCGCCTTCCTTGAGGCGGGCCGAACCATCGCCGCAGCCCACCACTGCCGGGATGCCCAGTTCACGGGCGATGATGGCGGCATGGCAGGTGCGGCCACCGCGGTCGGTGACGATGGCGGCGGCCCGCTTCATCACCGGCTCCCAGTCGGGGTCGGTCATGTCGGTCACCAGCACGTCGCCGGGCTGCACCCGGTCCATCTCGTCCAGGTTCATCACCACGCGCACCTTGCCGGCGCCGATCTTCTGGCCGATGGCACGGCCGCGCACCAGCACTTCGGTACGGGGGGAGCGGATGCGATAGCGCTCGATCACCTGACCGTCGGCCCGGCTCTCCACGGTCTCGGGACGGGCCTGCACGATGTAGAGCTGGCCATCCACGCCGTCCAGGGCCCATTCGATGTCCATGGGACGGCCGTAGTGCTGCTCGATGATCATGGCCTGACGGCCCAGCTCTTCCAGCTGCGCGTCGGTAATGCAGAAACGCAGGCGGTCATCCTCGCCGACCTGTACGGTGCGGGTGGACTGCCCGTTCTCGCCGAAGACCATCTTGATGGCCTTGCTGCCCAGATGACGGCGCAGCACGGCGGGGCGGCCGGCCTTCAGGGCCGGCTTGTAGAGATGGAATTCATCCGGGTTGACGGAACCCTGCACCACGGTCTCGCCCAGGCCCCAGGAGGCGGTGACGAAGACCACGTCGCGGAAACCGGACTCGGTGTCCAGGGTGAACATCACGCCGCTGGCGCCGATGTCCGACCGGACCATGCGCTGGACGCCGGCGGACAGGGCCACGTCGGCGTGATCAAAACCCTGATGAACCCGATAGGAAATGGCGCGGTCGTTGTAAAGGGAGGCAAACACCTCATGGATGGCCTTGAGAACGCCGTCCAGCCCGCTGACATTGAGGAAGGTTTCCTGCTGCCCCGCAAAGGAGGCATCCGGCAGGTCTTCCGCGGTGGCGGAGGAGCGCACGGCGACGGTGAACTCGCCCTCGGTCTCGGCCACCATTTTATTCCAGGCCTCGGTGATGGCCTCGTTCAGGGCCGGCGGGAACGGGGTTTCCACCACCCAGCGGCGAATCCGGGCACCGGCTTCCCGCAGGGCGCTGATGTTGTCCACGTCCAGATCGGCCAGCAGGCCGTTGATGCGATCCGCCAGGCCCTCATGCTGGAGAAACTCGCGGAAGGCGTGGGCGGTGGTGGCAAAACCACCCGGGACGCGAACCCCGGCTTCGGACAGGCCATGAATCATTTCGCCCAGCGAGGCATTCTTGCCGCCCACGCGGGGGACATCGTTCATTCCCAGGTCCTGAAACCAGATAACGTACTTATCCATACTCCTGCCCTATGCATACGTGAAACGGCAATTGTAGCCGGGACCATGGCCTCAAGACGAGTATTCAGCGAAGCTATCAGCCCCAAAAAGACACTTTTGACCTTTAATACTAACAATCGACCGGGGAAGATTCATGGGGTCCGTCCCGAATCTCTATTACAAGCAGAATCGCCTCAAACAGCTCAGGGCCTTCTGCCGTGCCGCCCGCCTGGGCAGCATTTCCATGGCGGCGGAGTCCCTCTTTCTAAGTCAGCCCGCCGTCTCCCTGCAGATCCAGGCCCTGGAACGGGAGTTCGAGACCGTGCTGTTCGAGCGGCGCGGCCCTCAGATCCGGCTGACCCCCGAAGGCGAGACCCTCTACAAACTGGCCGACCCCTTGGTGGAAGGCATCGACAGACTCCAGGAAACCTTCGCCGCCAGCTTCGGTCGCCTGGAGTCGGGAGAGCTGAACGTGGCAGCCGGGGAGTCCACCATCCTCTATGTGCTGCCGGAACCCCTGCGCCGTTTCGCGGAGGTCTATCCGCACATCCGCATCAAGCTGCATAATGTGACGGGCCGTGACGGTCTGGCCATGCTGCACCGGGATGAGGTGGACTTCGCCGTGGGCTCCATGCTGGAGGTTCCGGAGGACATCACCTACCAGCCCATCGTGACTTACCACCCCAAGCTCATCACCCCGAAGAACCATCCTCTGGCGTCCCTGGGTGAGCGGATCGAGCTGGAGGACATCAGCCCCTATGGACTCATCCTGCCGCCCCGCCATCTGTCCACCTGGCGTATCGTGGACCTGGTGTTCCGGCAGCATAACGTGGACTACCACGTTTCCCTGGAGGCCGGCGGCTGGGAAGTGATCAAGAAGTATGTGGAACTGGGTCTGGGCATTTCCATCGTCACCGATGTCTGCCTGACGGGCAAGGAACAGCTGGCGGCCATACCGCTGGACCGTTTCTTCCCGGCCCGCAGCTATGGGGTCGTGCAGCGGATCGGTCGGCACCTGTCCCCCCAGGCCAAGCGCTTCATCACCATGATGGAAGCCGCCTATGCCGGCCCGAAAATGGGGTCCTCGTCACCGTCCGGGCGGGGAGAGAGCGTTTAAAATTGTGAACCATTACCGAAATTACCGGAGGCATTCATGCATTACCCCCTGCTCCCCGCACTTGCCGCCCTGCTCCTGTTCCTGATACCGGTACAGGCCCCGGCCGACGCAGAGCAGGTCCACCCGACACAACAGCAGATCATGGGCTGGGTGGAGCGGGTGGAGATTTTCCCCGAAGGTATCCAGCTCAAGGCCAAGATGGACACCGGCGCCACCACATCCTCGCTCAACGCCCTCAACAAGAAGATCTTCGAACGGGACGGTCGGGAGTGGATCGCCTTCGACATCATCGACCCGGAAAACGAGCAAAACACCGTTCGCATCGAACGCGAGATCAGCCGCTACGTGCGCATCATCCGCCACGACGGCAATCATCAGCGTCGCCCCGTGGTCCGCATCGGCCTGTGCATGGGCGAAGTCTACCGCGAGGCGGAGATGAGCCTGATCGATCGCACCCAACTCACCTACCAGGCCCTGGTGGGCCGCAACCACATGCGGGGGGCCATCCTGGTGGATTCCTCCCGCACCCGCACCCAGCCGCCGGCCTGCGTACCGCCGGACTTGCCGACCACGGACGAACCATCGGACGAAGACACCCCAGACATGGATATGGACATCGAGCAGGATGAAGAAGACCCTGAAGACCGCTGATCACAACAAGGACCGCCCATGTTGAAGCGTTTCCACCTCCCCCTGGTGATATTGGTGCTCTGCAGCGCCAGCCTGGGCATGTTTTTCCACAAGGTCTACAACCTCGGCTTCCCCCTGCTGCCGGCGCAGACCGCCGATAACTGGATTGTGGAGGCGCGCGTGAGCTTCGAGCCCACCGGCGGGGCCGTGACCGCCCGGGTCTTCATCCCCAACGAGCCCAAGCGTTTCGCCCTGCTGGACGAGAACTTCATCTCCCGGGGCTACGGCCTCACCACGGATCTCTCCGGCGAGAACCGGGAAGCCATCTGGACCACCCGCCATCCCAGTGGCCGCCAGACCCTGTACTATCGCACCACGGTGTCCCAGCTGGAACGCGAACGTCGGATGGAAGCGCCCTACCCCGGCCCGGTCAGCATGCCCAACCTGGAAGAACCCTATCGCTCCGCCGCCGACGCCGTGGTCCAGCGGGTGAGGGAACGTTCCGCCGACATCACCAGCTTTGCCACGGTGCTGATCCGGGACATGAACAACACCCCGGACGAGAACATGGCCCTGTTCGTCTCTCGCGCCGATACGGATCGGGACAAGGTCCGGACCGCCATCCAACTGCTGGCCGGCGCCCGCATTCCCGCCCGCATGGTGCACGGCATTCCCCTCACCGACCGTGCCCGCGACCTCCAGCCCCAGGTCTGGCTGGAAGTCCACAATACCCGGCAGTGGGTGGCCATCAATCCCAATACCGGTGCCGTGGGTTACCCCCCCAACTTCCTGGTCTGGTGGTACGGGGATCAGGATCCGGTCCGCCTGCAGCGGGCCCGCAACCCCCAGATCAGCTTCGCGGTGACGCAGAACTTCCAGGATGCCGTGGACGTGGCCCAGCAACGGGCCCAGATGATGGACTCCCGGGTGGTGGACTTCTCCCTGTTCGGCCTGCCGATCCAGACCCAGAACATGTACCGGGTGCTGCTGCTGGTGCCCGTCGGGGCCATGCTCATCGTCCTGCTGCGCAACATCGTCGGTGTCCAGACCTTCGGCACCTTCATGCCCATCCTCATCGCCCTCTCCTTCCGGGAAACGCAGCTGCTGGGAGGGGTGATCCTGTTCACCCTCATCGTCTCCCTGGGACTGGCCATCCGCTTCTACCTGGAACGGCTCAAGCTGCTCCTGGTGCCACGACTGGCGGCGGTGGTGATCGTGGTCATCATGATCATGCTCGCCCTCAGCATCCTCAGCCATAACCTGGGCATCGAGCACGGCCTGTCCATCGCTCTGTTCCCCATGGTCATCCTGGCCATGACCATCGAGCGCATGTCACTGGTGTGGGAAGAACACGGCCCCTCGGATGCCATCCGGCAGGGCATCGGCAGCCTGGCGGTGGCGGTGGCAGGCTACCTGCTGATGATCAACCCCTACATCGATCATCTGTTCTTCGTCTTCCCCGAACTGCTGCTGATCGTGCTGGCCGTGACCCTACTGCTGGGCCGCTACACCGGCTACCGGCTCTCGGAACTGCTGCGCTTCCGGGCCCTGTCCGGCAGGGGTAACCCATGAAGTGGTTCATCAGCCCGAAGGAACTGCGACGGCGTGGGGTCGTCGGCATGAACCAGCGCAACGCCTGGTTCATTGCCGAACTCAATCCCCGCCGCAACTACCCCCTGGTGGACGACAAGCTCCTCACCAAGAAGCTGGCACTGGACGCGGGCATCGCGGTGCCCGAACTCTACGGCGTGATCGAGACCAACCACGACATCCGCAATCTGGCCAGGATCGTGGGTAAACATGACGACTTCGTCATCAAGCCGGCCCACGGCTCCGGCGGTAACGGCATCATGGTGATCGTCGGCCGCATGCGGGGGCATTTCCGCAAGGCCAGCGGCCAGATCGTGGATCAGGCCAGCATGGCTCACCATGTCTCCAACATCCTCAGCGGCATGCACAGTCTGGGGGGGCAGCCGGACAAGGCGATGATCGAGTATCGGGTGCACTTCCACCCCATGTTCGAGGAAGTCAGCTTCCAGGGCGTGCCCGACATCCGCACCGTGGTCTACAAAGGCTACCCGGTGATGGCCATGGTACGACTGCCCACCCGGGACTCGGACGGCAAGGCCAACCTGCACCAGGGCGCCGTGGGGGCCGGCATCGACATGGGTAGCGGGCGCACCGAACACGGGGTCTGGCACAACCAGATCATCGACCTGCACCCGGACACCGGCGCCCCCATCGGCGGATTGGAAATTCCGGGCTGGGACCGTCTGCTGGAACTGGCCGCCGGGTGCTTCGAACTGACGGGTCTGGGCTATCTGGGCGTGGACCTGGTGCTGGACCGGGATCGCGGCCCGCTGATGCTGGAACTCAACGCCCGCCCCGGCCTGGCGGTCCAGCTGGCCAACGGCATCGGCCTGGGCCACCGCATTGCCATGATCGATGCCGCCATCGGCAGGGACGGTAAGCCGACCGCCTCGCCGGCGGAGCGGGCGGCCTTTGCCCAGGCCCGCTTCAGCGCCGAAGCCGCCCGACACTTCACCCCCTGAGTCGGCCTAAAATTCACCGTGGCCCAAGACCGAAGCCGCCGGGCAGGCTATCATGTGCCCACCCCGCCATCTGCGTGCCATCGGAGATCGCGGGCAGGGTCCGGTCTGGCGAGGCACTTTTGCGACGTCAGGAAGGCTTGTACCTGACAGCAACGCTCAAGTATGTTAAGGCCGTGTCCACCCGGCAGGGACCCTCCCTGCCGTTTCCGCGGCCGTTCTAAGGTGAATCCATGTCCTCGACCAACGTGATGAACATCAAGGAACTCAAGCAGGCGTGCAAGGCCTGCAGCCTGCGCGACCTGTGCCTGCCCCTGGGTGTGTCCGTGGAAGACCTGTCCATGCTGGAAGGCATCATCAGTCGCAAGCGCCCGGTGCAGCGGCGAGACGTGATCTACCAAGCCGGAGATCCACTGACCTGCCTCTACGCGGTGCGAACCGGCTCGGTCAAGACCTTCGTGCTGACCAACGACGGCGAAGAACAGGTCACCGGCTTCCACCTGCCCGGCGAGTTGCTGGGCCTGGATGCCATCAACGACGGAGTTCATCCCTGCACGGCCCTGGCACTGGAGACGGCCAGTGTCTGCGAGATTCCCTTCGACCGACTGGAAGAACTGGCCGGGCGCACCCCCGGTCTGCAGCATCAGCTGCTGCGCATCATGAGCCGGGAAATCCAGACCGACGAACACCTGATGACCCTGCTGGGACACCGCACCTCCGATGCCCGGCTGGCGGCCTTCCTGCTGAACCTGTCACGGCGCTTCGGCATGCGGGGCTTCTCCCGCCATGAATTCAACCTCACCATGTCCCGCTGCGAGATCGGCAACTACCTGGGCCTGGCGGTGGAAACCGTGAGTCGCATGCTCAGCCGGTTCCAGGAGCAGGGGCTGATCCAGGTACAGCGCAAGTTCATCACCATCCTCGATGCCGACGGCCTGCGGGAGATCGCCGGCATCCATGGCCATGATGCCCGTCACCAGGAACAGGCGTCAGGTCACTGAACCGATGGCTCAGTCCAGGCTGGAAGCCAGCACCTGCCAGGCGATGTTGCCGAAGGCCACTTCATACTCCAGCAACATGCGCCCCCGGATGTGGCCGTCCTCGAAGGCGGCCAGCACCCAGCGGTCACTGAGCACATGGATTTCCTCCGGCACGAAGTGCATGCTCCCCCCGAGCACGCCCCCGTGACCGATCAGCTCGGGCTGGGCGGCCAGATCCGCCACCAGCTGCACCCGGGGATCATTCAGCCCCAGGCGTTGCAGCCGCCTGGCCTCGCCTTGCGTCAGCCCCACGGGCGCGGATTCAAGCACCTGCCCGGCGGTCAGGGAGGCCAGACGCATCTGCAGCGCCAGCACCTCCTGATTGGCGGCCGACACATCCCGCTCCAGGCCGAAGCCCCGGTAGATGTGGATCATGGCAACGATGAGCAGGAACAGCATGAAGCCGAACCAGACCAGACGTTCGGCATGGGGCAGGAAGCGAGAGGACGTTGTCATGGAATTTCCCTATGGGGTCAACGAGTCGGGAAAGCGGATCTCCAGCTGACGCCTGGCGCGGCCGGCCGCATCGGATTGACCCAGGGCTTCATGGGCCTCCACCATCACGGCCAGGGCACCGGCCAGGGCCTGCGTACCACCGAAATGCTCGCGCACATACTCCGCCCGCGCCAGGGCCTGGCGGGGATTTCCCTGGGCCAGCTGTGATCGGGCCTGGCGGATCTCGGCTGCCGCCATGCCCTCGCGCAGGGCCATCAGATAGGCGGCCACTTCGTCACGGTAACGGGAATCAGGGAAACGCTGCACCAGCTCCCGGAACAGGATGAAGGACTCCCGCGCCAACGCAATGTCCTGTCGGGGTTCCGGCGGCATCTCACCCTCCGCGTGCAGCGCCTTCCAGCTGCCGTAACGGGCCATGGCCCGCAGATAGAACCCGTAATCCAGATCCGGATGGGCGGGGAACGCCTGAATGAAACGACGGCTTTGCTCGTAGGCCGAATCCGGCATATCGGATACCAGGCACAGGAATGCGGTCTCCAGACGGGCCCGAGCCACCCCATCACCCGGCGAATCATGACGGGCCAACCCATCCACCGCCTCCTGAGCTGCCGCGCAGTCCTGGCCTGCCAGTGCCCTTTGCAGCGCGCGCCGATCCCCATCAGGGTCGGGGCCGGCGGGCAGCGAGGCACAGCCCGACAGCATCACGATCGAGACAAGCAAAGTCGACGCTGGATATTTGAGCAAGCGGATGTATGGTGTCATAAGATTCATCGGTGTCGGAACATCATCATGCAAACGTTATCATGCCTGGAGTTTGATGACGCCGGACTATCCACCCCGAAGGTGCATCAAACTCCCCGCAGATAGCAGACCGCCGCCCTCAAGTCATGCAAAGATATCTCTCCCGACGCAAGCATTCATTCGGCCCTCCCGTCACCAAGGGACCTCCAGCCTTGACAAGACCCCTGCAATGCCTGGCCCTGTGCCTGGGCCTGCTGGCACCCGTCCTTTCCGGACAGGTGTCGCAGCCTCCGCCCCACTTGGACACCCCACATCCCCCGCAGGCCCGGGATGACACGAGGATCGAAGCTGAGGATATCCTCATCCAGCTCAAGAATGATCCCGACGCGGCCTTTGTCATTGCCGCCCGCAAGGATGACCTCGGCCCCAGAACCCTGCGCCGGGGATGGCGTCGGGCGCACATCCCCCCCGGCATGGATCTGGAATCGGCAATCCTCTGGTACCGCCAGCAACCCGGTGTCGCCCATGCCGAACCCAACTACCGTGTTCGCCTGACCTCCCTGTATCCCAATGACCCCCTGTTCAATGAGCAGTGGGCCCTGTTCGACAGTGACAATCCTCATCATATCCGGGCACCGGAAGCCTGGGGCCTGTCCACGGATGCGGCGCGGATCGTGGTCGGTGTGCTCGACTCAGGGATCGACTACGAACACGAAGACCTACGCGACAACATCTGGCAAAACCCGAATCCACAGACCGAATTCGACTGCCCCGGGCGTCGGTCCGAAGGACTGGAGTGCTATCCGGATGACCGTAATGGCTGGAACTTCGTCAGCAATCGTTCAGCCACCCCTCCCGGCAACGATCCAATGGATGACAACGGGCATGGCACCCATGTCGCCGGCATCATCGGCGCACGGGGCGACAACGCACAGGGGATCACAGGCATCAACTGGCGGGCAAGCCTGCTCCCGCTCAAATTCCTCGCGGCGGACGGCACCGGCCTGGTCTCTGACGCAATCGAAGCGATCTACTATGCCGCCGAGAACGGCCGAACGCACATCATCAATGCCAGCTACGAGTATCGCGGTAGCTCTCAGGCCGAATATGAGGCCATCGCCTACGCCCGCGAACAAGGGGTCATCCTGGTGGCGGCGGCCGGCAACAGCGGCCTGGATCTGGATCGGAGCCCCGTCTTCCCCGCCGCCCACCGACTGGACAACATCATCGTGGTTGCAGCCAGCACACGGGATGGCGCCAGGCTACGCTCCAGCAACTACGGCGCCGGCACCGTCCACCTCTCCGCGCCCGGCCAGGACATCCTCAGCGCCTGGCCGGTGACAAGAAGCTGCGGCAACTCACCGGCACCGGGCTACTGCCGCCAGACCGGCACTTCCATGGCCGCCCCCATGGTCACCGGCGCGGCCGCCCTGCTCTGGGCTCATGACCCGGCGCTGACCCGGGCGGACTGGAAGCTGGTGCGGGAGCGGGTATTACTGACGGTCGCGCCCATGGCCCCCCCGCATCCCACCCTAAGCGGCGGCCTGCTTGATCTCTCCGCACTGCTCCACACCGATCCTGCCACCCTGCCCCCGTTTCAACCCACCCACCTGCAAGGTGCCGGTACCTCATCGGGCATACAACTGGAATGGCTGACTAACAGCACGCGGGCGGATCACCTGGAAATCCAGCGCTGCCTTCGTCATGGGACAACCGAGGGTCGCTGCGAAACCAACGATTTTCTGCCCCTGGTGACACACGCAGATGGTCAGATGACACACTACCTTGACCCATCCGCCCAGCTCTCGGAAGCCACCGCCTACGAATATCGGATACGTGTCGGGAACAACGCGGGCCTGTCGGACTGGTCCCCGGTCCTGAGCCTTGAAACGCCGCCCCTGCCCCCCTCCGCACTGACGGTGGAATCCACCCGTGACGGCATTCGGTTGCGCTGGCGCAACCATTCCGAACACGCCCAGTGGCTGCAAGTGGATCGACGCATCGGGAACGGTGCCTATCAGGCGCTGGCCCGCCTCTCACCCCGAAACGACACCTATCTGGATCCAGCGGGCGACATGGGCGATGTCCAATTACGCTACCGACTCTGTGCCGGCCATGACGCCACCGGCTGCTCCGAATACCTGTTCAGCCGTTCCGTTTCCACCCTGCACGGTGATGACGGCAAGATCGGTGGTAACCGCAGTGATGATCGCCAGCGATGCCTGGCATCCGCCGCGCTAGGAGGTAGTCAGCATGCCCGGGCGGAAACCGCACTGACCGAGCTTCGCAGCTTCCGGGATGAAAGACTGGCCTCGACAGCCTGGGGTAGACGGATCATCGCGGAGTACTACCGCATCAGCCCGACTCTGGTCCGCTGGATGGACAGACATGAGACCCTGGAAACCCTGGTCGGCGGCGGACTCATCGCGGCAGGAGTCAGCCTTAGTAAAATTCCCTGAATTTTCAAAATCATGCATCCAAGGGTTTACAAAAGGTCGACACCCTGAGCCATCAGGGTGACACCCAGTCGACTGTCCGGATTTGCCGTCCAGGCCCATAGTCATGGGCAATGATCATCTTCCATGACATCGAGGGGGTCATACCGATTCGGATCGGCACCAGGCCGGATTCGGATACCTGCCTCTTATCCTCAGACACCCCACCGACAGCACCGCTTATCGGTGCGACCGACCCTTTTGTCCACAGTTCATGGGGATATGGGGAACTCGGTGCTAGCTATTTAGCAGAGTCCGGCTTTTTCGGCGCTTTTTCACGCTCGCTCCCGCGTTTTTCTCAAAGACACCCGCTTTCGCCAGACAAAATCGGGTGTCGTACATGCCTCGGCCATTAAGGAGACACACCCGATGACCGTACCAAATCAAAGAAACAGGGCAAGATTCACGCCCCATGGCGCGATCACCGCGCTCAAGATCAGCAGCTCACTGGCGCTGATGGTCACACTGGCCGCGTGTGGCGGCGGTGGTGGTGGTAATGACCCAAAACCAGAGACCCCCACTCCGGGAGAACCGCCGGTATCATCGGCCGGCACCGCATTCCAGGTATCCGGCCAGATCATCGCGGGGGATGATCGCAGTGGTGCCGCCGGCGCCACCGGTGCCATTGCCTCCCAAGCCACGATGGGCGCGCGCAATCTGCGCGCGGCGCCCATCGAGGATGCCACCATCCGCGTCTGGCTCTACAACGGCTCCACCAGGGATCCGGCCAATCGGCTCAACGATGAGCCCGTCACCGGCACCACCGACGAGAACGGTCGCTTCACCCTGATCGTACCCGAAGCGTTTGGCAACGCCGACCGGATCCTGGCGGAAGTCGTTCGTGAAGGCTACATCCAGACCAGCCGAATCTTCCGCGACCTGCAGCCCGGCACCCAAGTCACCCTGGATCTGGCACTGGCGGCAGAGCAGGTGGCCGTGCAGGCCGTGGACAACGTGGTCTTCAATGCCAGCGGACAGGCCGTCCTGCAGTTCGGCGTGGTACGCCGGGGTGACGGCAGTCGTGCCGTCGTGGCCGGCGGGGCCTTGGCCGCCGCCAGCGACGATGATGTCGAGGTACAGCTGGAAATTCCGGCAGCCCGAGTGGGTGAGGGTACCAGCGCGGTGACCGCCGCCATGGCCTACTTTGATCCCAGCGTGGCCGCCGACGCGGAGGCCTTCCCCGGCGACTTTGTCGGCACCGGTAATTTCGGGGCCGAACTGGACGGCGTCACCCTGGACCCGGACGCCATCGGCAGCGGTAGCGCTTCCGGGGCACAGGAAGTGCCTGAAGAGTATCGTCTGATTTCCACCGCCTTCACCCAGCTGCGTCTGTCGGATCAGGACGGCAACAATCTGGCGGTGGACTTCGGCAACAACGACCCGGCCATCGCGTCGGAGGGCAACCCGTCGGTGCTGCTGCGCGTCCCCCCCGGCACCTACAACACCATCACCCAGGACCATGATGAAGACATGGCAGGCATCCAGGTCCCCATCTACCTGTACACCGGCGGAAGCTGGAAATATGCCGGGCCGGCCACCCTGGAGACGGACCGTGACGGCACCCTGTACGACGGTGGCGTCGATCCGGTGGCCTTCGATGGCACCCTCTACGCCCGCCTGGAGATCAACGACGGCAACAGCTGGGTCAGCTGGCTGAACATCGACTGGCCCATCGTGGTCGGTGATGTCACCGATTACTGCGCCGCGGCCGACATCCGCTTTGGCCAAGGCGATGCCACCACGCCCTTCAGCGGCACGGTGAACATCTCGCTGCCGGATGGGGGCCGCCAGTGGACCCATGTGAGCAACGGGCAGCTGCGCTTCACCACCCTGGCCGCCGACAATCTCTCCCTGGATGGCTGGGAGTTCACCCTCTGGAACCCCAGAGCCCTGCGGACGGAAACCCTGGCGATCACGCCGATCCAGGGTACTGACTGCGCAGCGTCGACCATCACCCTGGAAAACCCCTATACCTGTCGTCTGGAAGGTCAGGTCCTGCGAGGGGACACACCGGTCGCCAACCGCTCCGTCACCGCCCAGGGCGGCCGTTTCTGGCAATCCACTCGTTCCGGTCAGGATGGGGGATTTGACTTTGATGTGCCCTGCGGCGTGGACATGAACGTACGTACGGGCAATGTCCAGGCAGACTTCAACGTCAACGGCACACTCACCAATCCGGAGCTGACCGACGACGGCATCACCGTCGAAGTGGCCCTGGAGGTGCCCAATCAGGCGCCGACCCTGAGCATGTCCGCTCCCGCCACGGGCATTGTGGGCCAGTCCCTTGGCCTGCAGGTGACCGCCTGGGACGCCGACGGCGACACGATCACTCTGACCTGCGTCAGCAATAATTGCGGTGATTTCACCTCGCAGACCGCGGAAGGCGGCTACCTCAGCCGTACCATCCGGTTTGCACCAGACGCGGCGGGTGGACTGGATGTGGTGCTGGAAGCCACCGACAGCCAGGGCGCCAGCTCCGGCGAACTCAGCCGCACGATCCAGATCGATCCAGTGGGTAACCGCACCCCGCGCATCACCCGAGTCAGCCGGACCGTCGACGGACAGACCGCGGACCTGCGCTGCAGCGGCACCAGCTTCAACCTGAGCTGTGTGGACAACGGCGTCCGTGAAGGCCGCGATGTCACCTACACCGCCTATGCCCATGACCCGGATGGCGACACCCTGAGCTTTGACTGGACTCAGGGTGAACAGCCCATGGCGGTTTCGGTTCAGAGCGATGCCTTCACGATCATCGATGCCGCCAGCGGACGGATCACGGTGACGGCCAACGATGGCCAGGCTACCGCCACGGCCAACATCAACCTCACCGTAGTAGAAAATCAGCCACCGGAGATCCTCTCCGCCTCGGTCACCCCCAACACCGTTCCCGCCACGGAAACGGCGCCCGAGCGCAACGCACAGGCCATCCACCTGCGGGCACGGGCCATTGATGATTTCACCCCGGATGACGCCCTGGACTACTTCTGGGACGTGATGCTGGATGACGTCGTGGCCTGGCAGGGTGAAGGCGCCGAAACCACTATCCCGACCGGAGAACTGGCGCCGGGTCGTTACACCGTCAGACTCACCGCGGTCGACGGCGACGAGGCCGAAACCACCCGCGATCTCAGCCTGCGGGTCACCGCCGACCGGGCCGATGTGGAGGTGATCATCCAATGAGCATCCATACACAGACACCGCCCACTCTGAAAGCTCAGAACAAGGAGACAAGGGCCATGCAGACGCAGATCCCTTTCCGCAAGACCCTGCTGGCCACCCTGGTGGCCGCCGGGATCGGCCTGACCGGGTGCAACTCCGACACCGGCAACACCCAGGCACAGTCAAACGCCAACCTGCCGGGCAGTGCCGTGGTGGCGGTCAGCGCCAGGCTGCCGGGCAGCGGCGATGCCCAGGCAAGCTACATCGATCCCGCAACCCAACTGATCGAGGTCCGTGCCTTCCCCTTCCCCTACGGCTCCTGGGATGAACTGGCGGAGCGCCTCGGCGACTTCGACCGTGGCTACCATGGTGATCAGGAAGGGCTTTGGATAGACTGGGAAAATCCAGTCAACAGCACGACCCTCACTGCCGACAACCCCCGAGGCGAGATCGCCCTTACCCCGGGTACCTACCTGATTGTGGCCGGCAGCTGGTCTGATGGCGACACATCGGGCGACCCCCTCTCGGGCAGCGCGACCCTGGTGAACCTGGACAAGGGCGAGCATCAGGTGGCGTTGAACATGCTGCGTGCCACCTGGGACATCGACGGCACCCTCAACCTGCAGGAACTGAACAATGCCCGGGGGTTTGACTGGGCGCCGGGCCGCGCCGGCACCCAGAGCCCGGCGGCGATGCTGGGCCTGGGCAACCGGCTCACCGGAGTGCACATCCTGTTCAAGGGCGGGGACGAGCACCATTACGACTGGGAAGACAGCTTCTTCGGCCTGGGATTCCTGCCGGGCCTGTCCCAGGGCGTGGTCTGGGGCACCAACACCGACCAGGGCTGGGTGACACCCGGCTGGGGCTGGGATGAGGCATGGGACGAAGACGACGAATTCAACGATGAAGAATCCGTCGGAATCGACTGGTACGTGGGCAGTACCGGCGCCCTGCTCCAGGACTATGCCCCGGAATCCGGCAACCGGGCCTTCGTGGTGCTGCCCGAGATGTATATCGAGGCCTATCGCGACAACTGGCAAGAGGATGAATGGCAATGGCGGGAAGCCGGCCTGTTCGCCCTGAGCCTCCCCATGCTGGAAATGCTTGATGGAGACAACGAGTACTCCAGTACCTACCAGACCCAGGTCTGCGACCCGGACGGTCTCAACTGTGAATTACGCTGGGTCGCCTGGCAGTCGGTGGATCAGGACCTGTCGGATCTTCCCTTCGATCCGGCCACCTTGCCGGCAGGGGCCATCACCAATGGTGACACCATCGAGGTGACCTTGGTCGAATGGC
The DNA here is from genome assembly GCF_022227765.1 of Ectothiorhodospira shaposhnikovii. Taxonomy (GTDB): domain Bacteria; phylum Pseudomonadota; class Gammaproteobacteria; order Ectothiorhodospirales; family Ectothiorhodospiraceae; genus Ectothiorhodospira. Next base: position 327,161 of record NZ_JAJMLZ010000002.1, read on the forward strand.
AGGACCTTGACTGGGTCACGGACGGAACATGGGTGGAAAGGGACGCCCCCCCCACCCTGGATCGGGATGCCCCGAGCCCTGCCCGAGCCACGGCCGCCGCCCAGCGCCAGGCCCATCAGGCAGACAAGCAGACGCGTCTTGGCCAGGCCCTACAACGGGCCAGGTTTGCCCAACAGCAGACCCCCGGCAGTGCCGTCACCACCAATTGCTACACCATCGCGTTCGAGGACCTTTACTGGAACGCGCAGTTCATCTGGGACGAGGAACGTGGCCAGTGGATACCCGGCACACTGGAGTGGACATCCTTCGGTCAGGCTTTTTTCCATGAAAACCAGTTCCGTGACCCGGAAACCGGTGAACTGCAGGACACGTTCTTCGCCGAGACCAGCAGTGGCGAGACCCGTGCCTGTGTCCACGAAGTCACCCTCAAGGCCAGACAGCTGGATGCCGGCTTCCAGGAGAGCTTCCCCGGATTTTTCGGTGACGGCTCTGACACCACCCCGATACTTCGGTGACGCCGCCCCTGAAACCTCACGGGGCTAGCCACTGACATTCCGACGACACCAGGCCCGGCTCAGTCCGGGCCTTTTTTGCGCCTGAATTCACGCATGAAAAAAGCCCCGACACTTTCGTGTCGGGGCTTTTTCGATACTGGTCGGAGTGAAAGGATTCGAACCTTCGACCCCCGCCTCCCGAAGACGGTGCTCTACCAGGCTGAGCTACACTCCGTAAACTGACTCTCGGGCCGTTGGCCCCGGGAAGCTGCGTATTCTGCTACGAGATGCGTAAAAAGTCCAACATCTCATTCAATGCTAGAACACACGCCCCACGGAAAAATGGGCCAGGGCAGCCATGGCATCCCGGTGGGGGCTGGGGGGCAGCACCGACAGGCTCTCCACCGCCCGCCGGGCCTCGGCCTCGGCCACCTGGCGGGTGTAGTCGATGGAGCCAGTGGACTGGATGACTTTCAGCACCCGGTCCGCATGCTCCCGCCCGCCCTGCTCGATGGCTTCGCGGATCACGGCGGCGTCTTCGGCATTGCCCACTCGCATGGCATGGATCAGCGGCAGGGTGGGCTTGCCTTCGGCCAGGTCGTCGCCCATGTTCTTGCCCATCTCCTCCTTGCTGCTGCTGTAGTCCATCACGTCGTCGATGAGCTGGAAGGCGGTGCCCAGATGCATGCCGTAGGCCGCAAGGGACGCTTCCGCCGGATCCGGCAACTCCGCCAGCACCGGCCCCAGACGACTGGCGGCATCGAACAGCTTGGCCGTCTTGGACTGGATCACGTGCATGTAGCGCGCTTCCGTGGTGTCCGCGTCGTGGCAGTTGATGAGCTGCATCACCTCGCCCTCGGCGATGGTGCTGGTGGTATGGGAGAGGATCTGCATGGCACGCATGTTGCCGATGGCCACCAGACGCTCGAAGGAACGGGAATAGAGATAATCCCCCACCAGGACGCTGGCCTCGTTGCCGAACAGGGCGTTGGCCGTCTCGCGCCCCCGGCGCAGTTCCGAAGCGTCCACTACGTCGTCATGCAGCAGCGTGGCGGTGTGAATGAACTCGATCACCGCCGCCAACTCGATGTGATGTCGGCCCTGGTAGCCACAGGCACCGGCGGAAAGCAGCACCATCATGGGCCGCAGCCGCTTGCCGCCGCCACTGATGATGTAGTGGCCCAGCTGGTTGATGAGCACCACCGGAGAGGACAGCAGCTCCAGGATGCAGGCATCCACCGCCTTCATGTCATCGGCGATCAGGTCGCGAATCTGGTTAAGGTCCATGGGTGGTAATCGTTCGCTCGGGCAGGAAACCTCGGGCATGCTAGGAAGCGAGCTGTTCAGTGTCAAGGCGTGTCCTGGGGTTTTGGTGTTTTCAGTATTTGACCACTGCTTGCGGTCAAGGTAAACTTCCGCGTCTTTGGATTCGACCCTTTCTGGAGATCAACAAGATGTACGCGGTTATCGCTACCGGTGGCAAGCAGTACCGGGTTGCCCAAGGTGACGTGATCCGGGTCGAGAAGCTCGACGCGGAATCCGGCGCCTCAGTGGAATTCGACAACGTCCTGCTGGTCGGCAGCGGCGAAGACGTCAAGGTTGGCGCACCCTTCGTGGAAGGCGGCAAGGTGACCGCGTCCGTCAAGTCCCATGGACGTGCCGACAAGGTGGAAATCATCAAGTTCCGTCGTCGCAAGCACTCCCGCAAGCGCATGGGGCATCGCCAGCATTTCACCGAGGTGGAGATCACTTCCATCTCCGGTTGATGAAGAGGTAACTTGAAATGGCACACAAGAAGGCAGGCGGCAGCACTCGTAACGGCCGCGACTCAGAAAGCAAGCGCCTTGGCGTCAAGCGCTTCGGCGGTCAGATCGTGCTCGCGGGCAACATCCTGGTCCGTCAGCGCGGCACCCAGTTCCACCCCGGCGTGAACGTGGGCTGCGGCAAGGATCACACCCTGTTCGCCAAGACCGACGGCAAAGTGGTGTTCGAGACCAAGGGTCCGAAGAACCGCAGGTTCGTGAGCGTGGTACCGGCCTGACCGGTCACCCGCAGGGTCGAGACATACCCTCGAAAAGCCCCGGTTTCCGGGGCTTTTTTCGTCACGGACCTCGACCCGACGGCCTGACAGGACCGGCCGATGGGACTATCATCCCGACTCAAGTATCGCGCCTTACCCACCCAACCCAACCGGTCATGCCATGAAATTCGTCGACGAAGCCACCATCAAGGTCAAAGCCGGTGACGGCGGTAACGGCTGCGTCAGCTTTCGCCGTGAAAAATACGTGCCCTTCGGCGGCCCCGACGGCGGCGACGGCGGCGACGGCGGCTCCGTCTACCTGGTGGCCAGCCACGACCTGAACACCCTGGCGGACTTTCGCTTCCAGCGCTTTTATGAAGCCCAGCGGGGCGAGAACGGCCGCAGCCGCAACATGACCGGCCAGTCCGGCGCCGACCTGGAGGTATCCGTCCCCGTGGGCACCCTGTGCCACGACGCGGAAACCGACGAGCTCATCGGCGACCTGGTGGAGCACGGCCAGCGCCTGCTGGTGGCCCAGGGCGGCTTTCACGGCCTGGGCAATGCCCGCTACAAGAGCTCGGTGAATCGCGCCCCGCGCCAGTCCAAGCCCGGCACTCCCGGAGAGTTGCGCCAGCTGCGCCTGGAGCTGAAGGTACTGGCGGACGTGGGCCTGCTGGGTCTGCCCAACGCCGGCAAGTCCACCCTGATATCCCAGGTCTCCGGCGCCCACCCCAAGGTGGCCGATTACCCCTTCACCACCCTGCACCCCAACCTGGGCGTGGTGCGGGTGGGCCCCCTGCAGAGCTTCGTCATGGCCGACATCCCCGGCCTGATCGAAGGCGCCGCGGACGGGGCCGGCCTGGGCATCCAGTTCCTCAAGCACCTGTCCCGCAATCGGCTGTTGCTGCACCTGGTGGATATCGACCCACCGAACCCGGACGATACCCCGGAGCGGGCCGTCCGGATCATCGAGCACGAGATGCAGCAGTACGACCCGGAATTGCTGGAACGCCCTCGCTGGCTGGTGATCAACAAGGTCGACCTGATCCCCGCCGAAGCGCGGGAGGCACGCTGCCGGGCACTGGTGGAAGCCCTGGAGTGGACCGGCCCGGTATTCACCCTCTCCGCAGCCACCGGAGAGGGCACCGAAGCCCTGATTCAACATGTCATGAGATACCTGGAAGAACATGGCACCGACACGTCAACAGCTGGGTAAGGCCCGCCGCTGGGTCGTCAAGATCGGCTCGGCCCTGATCACCGATGAAGGCCGGGGCCTGGATCTGCCGGCCCTGGAAGACTGGGCCGAGCAGGTGGCCCGGCTGACCCAGGCCGGCCACGAAGTGGTGCTGGTGTCATCCGGCGCCGTGGCCGAAGGGATGAGCCGCCTGGGATGGATCGAGCGCCCCCACGCCCTGCACGAACTGCAGGCCGCCGCCGCCGTGGGCCAGATGGGCCTGGTGCAGGCCTACGAAAGCCGCTTCCAGCGTCACGGCCTGCATGCCGCCCAGGTGCTGCTCACCCACGAAGACCTGGCGGATCGGCGCCGCTACCTCAACGCCCGCAGCACCCTGCGCACCCTGCTGCGCCTGGGGGCCATTCCGGTGGTGAATGAAAACGACACCGTGGCCACGGAAGAAATCCGCTTCGGTGACAACGACACCCTGGCGGCCCTGGTCTGCAATCTGGTGGAAGCCTCGCTGCTGGTGATCCTCACCGATCAGCAGGGCCTGTATGACCGTGACCCCCGCACCCGGCCCGACGCCCAGCTGGTTTCCGAGGGGCTGGCTTCGGACCCGGAACTGCTCAAGCTGGTGGCCCCTACCTTCGGTCGCCTGGGCCGGGGCGGGATGGCCACCAAGCTCACCGCCGCCTCCCGCGCCGCCCGCTCCGGCACCCACACCCTGATCACCTCCGGCCGCAACCCGGCGGTGCTGGAGCGGATCGCCGCCGGCGAGGCGCTGGGCACCCTGCTGCGTCCGGACCGGGAGCCCATGGCGGCCCGCAAGCAGTGGATTGCAGGGCAACTGGTGTCCAAGGGTGAGCTGATCCTGGATGCCGGGGCCGCCCGGGTGATCCGCGAAGCCGGTCGCAGCCTGCTGCCGGTGGGCGTGACCCATGTGAAGGGTCGCTTCTCCCGGGGAGACGTGGTGACCTGCCTGGACCCGGATGGGCGGGCGGTGGCACGCGGGCTGGTGAACTATGCCGCGGACGAGGCGCGCCGGATCATGCGCCGCAAGGCGGAAGAGATCGAGTCCATCCTGGGCTATGTGGATGAGCCGGAGCTGATCCACCGGGACAACCTGGTCCTGGTTTAGGGCGGGCCGAAGGAAGAAGAGACAAAGAAAAAGCCCGGCATCAGCCGGGCTTTTTCCGAGAGATCCATCGTGACGGCCGGTAGAAACCGGCCCGCCGGCATCACATCTGGCGGATGCGGGCGTTCAGGCGGCTCTTGTGACGCGCAGCCTTGTTGGCATGAATGATACCCTTGGTGACGGTCTTGTCGATCACCGGCACGGCGGCCTGGTAGGCGGATGCCGCACCGTCCTTGTCGCCGGCACGCACGGCCTTCAGCACCTTCTTGACGGCGGTGCGGAAGCGCGAACGCGTAGCCATGTTGCGCTGGCGATTGGTCTCGGCCTGGCGGGCACGCTTGCGAGCGGAGGCGATGTTAGCCAAGGTGAATCTCCTGAAAAATCGGGTCAGTTCCGGAAAAGGACGGAAGTTTGCATGGAATGCAAGGGGATGTCAACCGCGAGCCATGCTGGGCGGGGTTATCGCGGCAGCATAACGCAATCACGGGCGGCATGGCTATCGTCCCGATGCCCGCAAGCCGACATGACCCGAACCTGAACCAAGGACAACAACACCCATGGAAGGTCATCACCACCAGAGGAGCACATACATGTCATACACCCTGTCATCCCCGGCCACCCGGCACCGGCGCGCCATCCCGGCCTGGCTGCTGCTCGGCCTGCTGGTCATTCCCCTGGCATTACCGACCTGGCAGGCCCGGGCGGCGGAGCCGGAGGCCCGCGTGGTCTATCACGCGGATTTTGCCGATCCGCGCCGCTTCAGCGCCATGCTCACCAGCATCAACAACATGGCGGTACATTATGAAAATCAGCTGACCGATCACGACATCCGTATCGTCTTCGTCGCCCACGGCATCCGCTTCCTCACCGACGATCCCATGACCGACACCCCGTTTGCCGAGGACGAGGCCCTGGCCGCCCAGCGGGAGAACCTGAAGGGACGGCTGGGCAGCCTGGTGGCGGTGCATGGGGTCAAACTGGAGCTGTGCGACATCACCCGATCCTCGGTGAACCTGCATCGTGACGCGCTCCACGAAGGCGTCACCCTGGTGCCTTCCGGCGTGGTGCGGATCGTCGAACTGCAGAACCGCAAGGGATTTGCCTACCTCAAGATCGAATGACCGGCTGACCGGGTGTGCCCCGCGTCCCGCGGGCGCACCCGACACACCGAACCCGTGATCCTGTATCGTATCGCCCCGGTCCCAGCCACCCTCCACCCCGATGAGCCGACTCCTCAAATCCACCGCCGTGGTCAGCGGCATGACCCTGATCTCCCGCCTGTTCGGCTATCTGCGGGACATGGTGCTGGCGGTGAATTTCGGCGCCAGCGGGGCCACCGACGCCTTCTTCGTCGCCTTTCGCATCCCCAATTTTCTGCGCCGCCTGTTCGCGGAAGGGGCGTTTTCCCAGGCCTTCGTGCCGGTGTTCGCCGAATACCGGGAAAAGCGCGGGGCCAAGGAACTCAAGGATCTGCTCGATCATGTCAGTGGCGCCCTCACCCTGGTGCTGTTCCTGGTCACCCTGCTGGGCGTGCTGGCGGCACCCTTGCTGATCAGCCTGTTCGCCCCGGGGTTTCACGGCGAAGACGGACGCCATGCCCTGGCCTCGGAGATGCTGCGCATCACCTTCCCCTACCTGCTGTTCATTTCCCTCACCGCCATGGCCGGCGGCATTCTGAACAGCGTGGGTCGCTTTGCCGTGCCCGCCTTCACTCCCGTGTTCCTGAACCTCTCCCTCATCGCCGCCGCCATCTGGGGCGCCCCCCTGTTCGCGGAACCGGTGGTCGCCCTGGCCTGGGGTGTATTCATCGCCGGCGCGGTACAGCTGGCCTTCCAGATCCCGTTCCTGATGCGCGTGGGCCTGCTGCCCCGCCCTCGCCTGAAACGGGCCCATGACGGGGTCCGGCGCATCGGCCGGCTCATGTTGCCGGCCATCTTCGGTACTTCGGTGGTGCAGATCAACCTGCTGGTGGACACCCTGATCGCCTCCTTCCTGGCGGCCGGTTCCATCACCTGGCTGTATTTCTCGGACCGGTTCGTGGAGCTGCCCCTGGCCCTGTTCGGCATCGCCATCGCCACGGTGATTCTGCCCCGCCTGTCCCGGGAGCATGCCGGGGAGGACCCCATGGCCTTCAGCCGCACCCTGGACTGGGCACTGCGGCTGTCGCTGCTCATCGCCATCCCCTGTGCCCTGGGCCTGATCCTGCTGGCGGCGCCGATCCTGTCCAGCCTGATCCAGTACCAGGAATTCCTGGAGAGCGACACCCGCATGGCGGCCATGTCCCTGATGGCCTACGCCGCGGGCCTGCCGGCCTTCATCCTCATCAAGATCCTGGCCCCGGGCTATTTTTCCCGGCAGGACACGAAGACACCGGTGAAGGTGGGCATCATTGCCATGGTGGCCAACATGGTGCTGAACCTGGTCATCGTGGTGCCCTGGGTCTGGATGGACTGGCCGGGTCCCCATGCCGGCCTGGCCCTGGCCACCGCTCTGTCGGCTTACCTGAACGCCGCCCTGCTCTATCGGGGCCTACGGCGGGACAAGGTGCTGCACATCCTGCCGGGCTGGACGGGGCTGTGGTGGCGGTTGCTCCTGGCGACGGGTCTGATGACGGGGCTGCTGCTGATGTTCACCCCGGAGTTGTCCCAGTGGAGTGCCTGGATCGCCCGGGAACGGGTGCTGATGCTGCTGGGCCTGATCGGCCTGGGTGCGGCCACCTATGGCGCGGCACTGCTCGCCATGGGGGTCCGACCCAGGGCCTTCCTGCTGAAATGACCGCGCAAGCCTGTCAAAGCCCGGCCGCTCCTGAGTATACTCAGCACTTTTGCGACCAACTCCCATGGAACTGATTCGCGGTGCCCACAATCTGAGGCCCCGCCACCGGGGCTCAGTAGTCACCATCGGCAATTTCGACGGCGTCCACCTGGGGCACCAGGCCGTGCTCGGGCAACTGGCCGAGAAGGGGGCGGAACTGGGCCTGCCCACCACGGTGGTGAGCTTTGAACCCCTGCCCCGGGAATATTTCACGGGCGGCGGCGCGCCGCCCCGGCTGCAGCGTTTTCGGGACAAGCTCCTGGCCATGCGGCGCTTCTCCGTGGACCGTCTGCTGTGTCTGCGCTTCAATGCCGCCCTGGCGCGGATGTCCCCGGAAGATTTCATCCGCATCCTGCTGGTGGAAAAACTGGGGGTGCGCTACCTGGTGGTGGGAGACGATTTCCGCTTCGGCAGGCAGCGCGGTGGGGATTTCCAGACCCTGAAGGATGCCGGCAGGGTCCATGGCTTCGAGGTGGCCCACATGCACACCTTTCACATCGACGGCGAACGGGTCAGCAGCACCCGCATCCGGCGGGCGCTGGAACTGGGCCGGATGGCGGAGGCGGAAAAACTGCTGGGACGCCCCTACCGCATCAACGGCCGGGTGATCCACGGCGACAAGCGAGGCAGGCCCCTGGGCTTTCCCACCGCCAACCTGCGCCTGGGACCAAGCCCCATGGCGGTGCGTGGGGTCTACGCGGTCGAGGTCTTCGGCCTGCCGGGGGAACCCCTGCAGGGGGTGGCCAACGCGGGCACCCGCCCCACCCTGGGCGGGGTACAGAACCGGCTGGAGGTCCATCTGTTCGATTTCGACGGGGATCTCTACGGCCGTCACCTGCACGTGGATCTGCTGCACCGCCTGCGGGACGAACAACGCTTTCCTTCACTGGATGCCCTGCGCGCGCAGATCACCCTGGACGCGGCACGGGCCCGGCAATTCTTCGCGGCCCCCACATCACCGGCGCCACGCGGGACCGACTGAGGTAATACGACATTGGCTGACTACAAAGACACCCTGAACCTGCCGCAGACCGACTTCCCCATGCGGGGCAACCTGGCCCAGCGGGAACCCAAGATGCTGGCGGACTGGCAGCAGCAGGATCTGTACCGGCAGATCCGCCAGGTCAGCGCGGGGCGTCCCCGCTTCGTCCTGGCGGACGGCCCGCCCTACGCCAACGGCGACATCCACATCGGCCACGCGGTCAACAAGATCCTCAAGGACATCATCGTCAAGAGCCGCACCCTGGCGGGTTTCGACGCCCCCTACGTCCCCGGTTGGGACTGCCACGGCCTGCCCATCGAACTGCAGGTGGAACGCAAGCTGGGCAAGACCGCCCGCGGCGCCGATGCCGCCAGCTTCCGTCAGGCCTGCCGCGCCTATGCCCATGAGCAGGTGGATCGCCAGCGGGAGGACTTCAAGCGCCTGGGCGTGCTGGGCGACTGGGACAACCCCTATCTGACCATGGACTATCCGGTGGAAGCGGACATCATCCGTGCCCTGGGGACGATCATCGAGCGGGGGCACCTGCTCAAGGGCGACAAACCGGTGCACTGGTGCGTGGACTGCGGCTCCGCCCTGGCCGAGGCGGAAGTGGAATACGAGGACAAGACCTCCCCCGCCATCGACGTGCGGTTCCGCACCCTGGACGACGAGGACGTCCTGCGGCGCCTCACCGTGCTGGATGACGCCGCCACCGGCCCTGTCTCGGTGGTGATCTGGACCACCACCCCCTGGACCCTGCCCGCCAACCAGGCGGTGGCCCTGCACCCGGAACTGGAATACGCCCTGGTGGCGGTCAACGGCGAGCGCCTGCTGCTGGCCAGAGACCTGGTGGAAACCGCCATGGGGCGCTACGGCTTCGAAGACTGGCGCATCGTCGGCCATGCCCGGGGCGCCCTGTTCGAGGGGATGCTGCTGCAACACCCCTTCTATGACCGCCAGGTACCGGTGATCCTGGGCGATCACGTCACCCTGGAAGCGGGGACCGGCGCCGTTCACACCGCCCCCGGCCATGGTCAGGACGACTACGTGGTGGGCAGTCGCTACAACCTGCCGGTGGATAACCCGGTGGGCGGCGACGGTCGCTTCCTGCCCACCACCGAGCTGTTCGCCGGTCAATCCGTGAACGAGGCCAACGGCCACATCCTCCAGCTGCTGCAAGACCGGGGCATGCTGGTGAAGATGGAGAAGATCCGCCACAGCTACCCCCATTGCTGGCGCCACAAGACCCCCATCATCTTCCGCGCCACCCCCCAGTGGTTCATCAGCATGGACAAGGCGGAGCTGCGGGAAACCGCCCTGACCGCCATCGACAAGGTGCGCTGGGTGCCCGACTGGGGCCGCGCCCGCATCGAGGGCATGGTGGCCAACCGCCCCGACTGGTGCATCTCCCGTCAGCGCAACTGGGGCGTGCCCATCCCCCTGTTCGTCAACAAGGAAACCGGCGCCCTGCACCCGGATACCCCTGCCCTGATCGAGGCCGTGGCCCGGCGGGTGGAACAGGCCGGCATCGAGGCCTGGTTCAGTCTGGACCCGCGAGAGCTGCTGGGTGAGGACGCGGACCGCTTCGACAAGCTTGGCGACACCCTGGACGTGTGGTTCGACTCCGGCGTCACCCACGCCACCGTCACCGAGCGCCGGGCCGGGCTGGGACTGCCGGCGGACCTCTACCTGGAAGGCTCCGACCAGCACCGGGGCTGGTTCCAGTCCTCCCTGCTCACCGCCGTGGCCATGCGGGGCGAAGCCCCCTACAAGGCGGTGCTGACCCATGGTTTCACGGTGGACGCCCAGGGCCAGAAGATGTCCAAGTCCAAGGGCAATGTGGTGGCGCCGCAGAAGGTGATGGACACCCTGGGGGCGGACATCCTGCGCCTGTGGGTGGCAGCCACCGACTACAGCGGCGAGATGGCGGTGTCCGACGAGATCCTCAAGCGTACCGCCGACGCCTACCGGCGCATGCGCAATACCACCCGTTTCCTGCTGGCCAACCTCAACGGCTTCGATCCGGCCCGGGATCTGCTGCCGCCGGAACAGATGCTGCCGCTGGATCGCTGGGCGGTGGACCAGGCCCTCAAGGTGCAGCGGCACGTGACCCAGGCCTACGAGCGCTACCAGTTCCACCAGATCTACCAGCGGGTCCACAACTTCTGCTCGGTGGAGATGGGCAGCTTCTACCTGGACGTGATCAAGGACCGCCAGTACACCACCCAGGCGGACAGCCGCGCCCGCCGTTCGGCCCAGACCGCCATGTACCACGTGGTGGAGGCCATGACCCGCTGGCTGGCCCCCATCCTGAGCTTCACCGCCGAGGAGATCTGGCAGCACATCCCCGGGGAGCGTCCGGCCTCGGTGCTGCTCACCACCTGGTATGAACACCTCTCCCCACTGCCGGAGGACGGCCCCCTGAGCGCTGCCGACTGGCACCGGGTGCTGGAAGTGCGTCAGCTCGTCAGTCGGGAACTGGAGAAGCTGCGGGCCGACGGTGGCATCGGCGCCTCCCTGGATGCCGAGGTGGACCTGTACTGTGACGGCCCCCTGGGGGAGATCCTGTCCCGTCTGGGCGATGAACTTCGGTTCGTGCTGATCACCTCCTATGCCCGGGTACAGGGCCGCGACCAAGCCCCCGCGGATGCCGTGACCACCACCCTCCCGGAGGGAGACGACCTGGCCATCCGGGTATCCCGGTGCGAACATCCCAAGTGCCCCCGCTGCTGGCATCACCGGGCAGATGTGGGAGCCGATGCCGGGCATCCCGAACTGTGCGGACGCTGCGTGGAGAATGTCGCGGGCGCAGGGGAACGCAGGACCTTTGCCTGATCGACACATCAGCCCTCACCCCACCCCCTCTCCCGCCCGCGTGAGAGGGGCGCCAACGGAAAGCGGAAAAAACATGATCAAATGGCTATGGCTGTCTTTTGCCGTGATCGTCCTGGACCAGATCACCAAGCGGATCGCGGAATACCAGCTGGTGCAGTTCGCACCCATGGAGATCCTGCCGTTTTTGAACTTCACCCTGGTCTACAACCAGGGGGCGGCGTTCAGCTTCCTTAGTGACGCCGGCGGCTGGCAGCGCTGGTTCTTCACCGTGCTTGCCATCGGCGTCAGCGTGATCCTGGTGTGGTGGATGGCCAAGCTCAAGCGGGAGGAAGTCGGAACCGCCGTGGGCCTGGCTCTGGTGGTCGGCGGCGCCATCGGCAATGTCATCGACCGGATCTGGCATGGTCATGTGATCGACTTCATCGACATGCACTATGCCGGCTACCACTGGCCCGTGTTCAACATCGCCGACAGCGCCATCACCGTGGGCGCCGTCTGGCTGATTGCCGCCAACCTGCTGCAGGGGGTCAAGCCTCCGCCCAAGGCCTCATGATCCGCCCCGGCAGCCGGGTCCGCATGCATGTCCGCCTGTGTCTGGACGACGGCACCGTGGCGGACGATACCCGCGCCGACGGGGATGAACCGGTCACCTTTACCGTGGGCGCGGGCGAACTGCTGCCGGGCCTGGAGGCCGTGGTCATGGGTCTGGCCACCGGTGACCGCCACACGGTCACCCTGCCCCCGGAACAGGCCTACGGCTTTGCCTCGCCCCGGGCGGTGCAGACCCTGCCCCACGATGATTTCCCCCGGGACCTGCCCCTCAAAGAAGGCTTGGTGCTGGGTTTCGATACCCCCACCGGGGAGCAGATCCCGGGACTGATCCGCCGGATCGGGGAAGACGGCGTCACAGTGGACTTCAATCACCCGCTGGCGGGACAGGCCGTGACGGTGACGGTGGAGATCCTGGCCGTGGACACCACCTGTTTATAACCCCTCTCTCCCCTGACAAAGGACCAATTTCAAGCAGTAAGCTGAAGAGAGTGTTTGAAGCGTCTGATGGTAAGCTGTGTAGTCTGAAGTACAATCCTACCCTACGGGTCCGGTCTCTCGGAGCCCAGGGGAAGGAGTGAAGGTTCCCCTGCTTTAGCTCAGGCCCAATCGCAGATTCTCGCGCCAAAACCCCGGCTTGATTTTATCGTATCCAATGTGATCGTCAGTTTACGTCACCCTTGGAAGACTAAATTTCGTGGGAGGGGATCTCAGTTCTGCCGCCGCTCTGTCCGAGAGCGCTACCGATTTTAGGTGAGAACTCGTAGAGCCTAAAATTTACACATATCCGAGCCTATTCCCCTTCCTCATTCCTTAAGTCGATAATCGTCGATACACTGTCTCAAGAGCGCCACTCCTTGCCATGAAGGCGGATGCCCGTGCGCCAGAGCGTTTCGCAATCGAAAAGCACGTTCGTCTCGAGGGACTACTTGTCCGTAGCTGAGAAATCCTGGCCAGTCATCAGGCCCACAGGGTGCTATTCGGCTAGTACTTGGATAAAGCAAGCGCTCCACAATGAAATCACGATCGCAAAATTCTGAATGCATTTTCTTGGCTTTATCAATAATGGCTTGATCAAGCCTGTCGATCGCGTTTTTTGTGTGTTTGGGCCGCTGTCTATATTCAATTTCGAGCGTGGCCGAGAAAAGGCATCCAATCAAAGGTTGACATACGGTTGCCGATCGAATCGCGTCTTTCAGGTCGCTTGCAATTGATATCGATCTGTTCAGTAAAATCGCTCTCGCAACATATGGCTTGAGATATCTTGTGGTTGCCTGGGGGCGCCATGTTAACAAGTCACGATGCTCCTGAGTGATAAAAGCGTCCTGCCCACGAAGCCAACGCTCCAATATCCGAATGCAGGCATCGGCGGAAAGGCCATGCTTGGACAACGCAATGCTTGCCTGGCGATTCAGTAGCTCCTCAAAGGCATTGTCATCCCCAATTTCCATTCCTGCAGTCATTGAGGCAAGCTCACTTGCGCTATCTACCTGACCACCCACTTCCCAGGCAACACGGTGGTGCAGGTAGGCGTTCCACGCGAATTCGTCAGGACCTGAAAGGAGAGGGTCGGGACTGACTACTGGCAGTCCACGGGTGACATCGAGCTGATAATTGTCATGAGTCGGGCAAAAACAGACGAGGCCTAGGCTCAGGCCTGTCTGGTCGGCAGCGCGGATTTTGTCCAGGTCTGAGTAAAGTTGTGAAAAAACGCCAGATATCTCCTCTGACTCATCCTGAGAGGTTAGGATGGCAATAATTGCGGTTGGGCCGTTCCCGCGTAACTCACGGTCCATGTGATGGAGAAGTTCAATCTTCGAACTCGAATCACAGCCGTGAAGTTGCCGGTTGAGGGATTGAATCGGGGAGACCGTAGAATTGATATCCCATGGGATGGAGAGGCATGTCCAGTCCAGGTTGCGCACAATACGGATCACCTGATTGACGATGTCGTTCTTGGGAGAATGGCCAATCTGGACGGTAGACAAGAATAGCTGCCCTGATCCGCATTTTGATGCAGCCGAGTGAAAAAAATTGAATGATCCAGGAAAACGCCAGGGAAGACGAATTCCAGCCAGGGACTGCTCAATCAGCACTCTGAGACCTCTGCTTGATCACGGCACGGATGGGATCGTCCATCGCGATCTTTCCGAGAGACTCCCAAGGGAGCATGTGGGAAAAGGACGCAGACTGTGATACAGGGAGCAGGCCGAGTCGGAGGAGCACTACAAGCTGATCCTTCCTACGATCTGTATCGATTGGCTCGGCCGCAAGAGCTTTATCGATGCAGAATCCTTTGAGCATCTCTGCGTCACTCAGAACCGACTGGATGCTTGGGCCATCAAAGTCTCCATCCTGAATGGCGCAGATTCGCACCAGCAGATCCAATTCTTGGTCGGTCAAACCAAGCGAAGACGCACCGCTCAGTTGCTGCCAGGCAGACCGGTACATTTCATCCTTGTAATCCAAAATCTGTTGCAGGCTGTCATTGGAAATAGAGCACTCATCAATAAGCCTGGAATCGAGGGACTTACAGAGGACTGGAATTCCACCGGTCAGACCATAAAGTTGCTCCCTTAGGCTGGCGTCGTCGAACAGGATACCTCTGTCCCTGGCGAGGCGTCGCTCGAACAATCCGCGACTAAGGCGCCCGAGAAATGGGATGTAGTCTGAGTCTGTAGGCGACCGAATAATGCTAGGCCCCCCAATGAAAATTCGGAAGCCATCAGGATTCTCGCGATGTTCCTTGATGTTTTCGAAGGATGCATTCTCTGTGATGTGGTCGCCGATGAGGTCGATGCCCTCACAGGACTTGATTCCACAGGAACCGTCGATTCCGCTGTAGAGTTCTGGCCATTGCGAGGCGATAATCGATCGCTGACAGATGCCATCTAGCCCATTATTGGCAAGATCCACGATGTCTCTCAGTGATTGGCCATCGAGAGAGCGCGGAAGTGGGCCTCTGGTTTCAGCCGATTTACCAAGGGCAGCGATCTGACGTTGGATGTCTCTTTCGATGGTGGTGGACCACAAGCTGGGCAGGTGATGAGGGAATTTCAGTGCGTACCCGCTTGCGAGGGAGTTGGAGTCCTTCACTGGGATGATCAGATTGCGTTCAACAAACGCGGTAAGTAGTCGATCAATCCGACCTCTTGGATCCTCAGATCCAAGCCAGGAAAGATCTTCGCCCCCAATTGACTGCAGGCGGTCAATGACATCACTGACGGCATCGTAGATCGGCTCAAAGGCGGGCATCTCATGGAAAGCATGGATCATAGCCAAAAAGACGGCGCGCGCTGCAAGGTCATCCTGGAAATTATTCAGTGTAACATTACGAATCTCGGACTGGACGTCGATTGAATGGAAAATAGCGTCTGCCAGCTCGGTCGAGATCCGCGGCCTTGAGCCTGGCTTTCTGGCTATCCTCTTGTCCAGAGACTCAATCAGCGATCGACCAAAGGCATGGATGATTGCTGGCTGGTATCCGCACAAAAAGGCGACCGAATCGGCAATTT
Organism: Ectothiorhodospira shaposhnikovii; assembly: GCF_022227765.1. GTDB lineage: Bacteria > Pseudomonadota > Gammaproteobacteria > Ectothiorhodospirales > Ectothiorhodospiraceae > Ectothiorhodospira. The sequence continues at coordinate 342,682 of NZ_JAJMLZ010000002.1, forward strand.
CACTGGCATCGATACCAATCTTGGCCAAGGGTTCGGCCACGAGCTCCCTGCCATCGGATTCGTCGAGTGGACTGAGGCGAAGAATTCGCCCCCAGTTGATCCAGGGTCCATCGCTCGTGTTGGTTGTCACGTAGCCCGCAACCAGGAAGCGCACGGAACGATGTGCGCGGGACATTGCCATTGAGAGCGTCTGATTCTGGTTGACTCCCTTGTGGTATATGCTTTCAAGCTGCGCCCGGACAAACTCGTCGGCCTCGTCAAGTACAAAGAGTACATGTTGATCAGGTTTTTTCTCGCTGAACTTGGTGATAAGTGCGGTAAGTTTTTCAAATGGCCTCTGCTCAGCGGCATGACTGTCGAGGTTGATGCCATATCGCTCGGAAAATGCGCGGGCGATGTTTTCGAGGATCGTTGATTCGCTTTCAAGTCCGAGAATCTGAAGATAGACAACTCCAAGAGTTATCTCGGAGGACAACTTGTGGCCATCGTAGGTATCAGAGACGTATCGCAAAAGTGCTGACTTGCCGAGTTTTCGTCCCGAAAATATTCGGCTGAAATCTTGAGTTTGAGCAATGTCGCGAGCTTGCTCTCTACGTCCCACGAACACTTCGGTGCGCATTTTGGATCCGTCAACCATGCTGAATGGATGAAGAAGCCCGAAGCGAATCTGCTCAAAGACACATTCCATGAGACCTGCGAGGCGATTGTCGCAGTACATCAGCCGCCTAAAGTCGATGTCGTCGATTATGGCGCCGAAGAACGATTTTTCCTGCATCCAGCTGATAGTAGTTGCGCGAAGTTGAGCAGGTATTCGCGGGGCAATACAAACGGTAATGGAGCGGGCGCCAGTCGCTTGTGACTTTAAGTACTGAGAGACATCCCGGGAAAAGGTCTCGCTGCAATACTGGTGTGTACAGCTCACTAGCACGATGTTATCAAAGTCGTGAAGTTCTGGCAGATGGCACGCTCGGTCTTGGCTGAACCTGTTAAGGAGTTCCAATAGCTTTTTAGCAGCGAGCGTCGCCTTGGTTTTCGTGCTCTTCAACTCTGCCGCCTGTTCGCTGAAGTCTCTCCTGAGTAGATCGACGATGATCGTATGTGCTTGCTTCCCAGATGGCTTGCCTTGATTCCATCCCCGCCAATCATCAACAATTGATTGATCGCCAGAGGTGTCAGGCGGCGCCACGGGCGTGTCGCCATTCCATTCGCGCTCAGCCTCATCTCGCCACATGGTAGATCGATAGCGAGCCTTGATCTGGTTGCTGGTGCCTGTCTGGCTGATCGCAATTGCATCAACATAGCGCTTATCTGCCAGCGCGACCTCCGCAGCCTTGCGCTCGCTGACGGATTCGATGCGTGCTATGCAATCGCGGATACGTTCCACTTGAAGTGAAATGCGACCCTGCGCCCATATCTTGGTTACAGAGCACCAAGCATCAACCAGTGATGGCTCCGGGAACCTCGGGCAGGTGTCTGTATCGGGAAAGAGGCCCGTCTCGAATCCAGTGATGATCTGTTCACAATCACTGAGAGGCTGTTCATGCTCAGAATCAGCAAGACCGCGTAGCGCCTGAATCTCGTGCTTGAGCTGAACACATGCCTCGCGTGACTTGAAGATCGCCGCATTGGTCTGGAGCTGGAGTTCCTGGATCTCAGTGCCAACCTGACTCATGCCACGGATGAGGCGACTAGCTAGCGCATGCATGCGAGCATGTCGGGCCAGATTGGTAACAACATTGCCAATCAAATGCTGTTGGTCGACGGTGAAATCCTCGACGCCATCATCAAGGCCCTTTATGAGAAGGCTGCTAGCTACCCACTGAGGTTGAATCATGTCTGCAGTGAGGTCTGGAAGGCTGCGAGCCGAGCTGTCTTCAATAAAATACTCAGCGGCTCCCGGAGTCATTCCACCGAGTATATGGGGAAGAGAGCAGACGACGGGCGCATTAATGGTGAGGGACGGAGGTGTGTAATTAAAGCCCTTGTAGACAAGTGAGGCAACCAGATTGCGTAGCGTGCACTCGAGCGGATCAGAAATATCCTCATCGCGCATGGCAAGCCACGCGTCATGATCAACATCAATTTCCTCCTCCTCCTTGGTGCTCCTTTCAAATGCAATGGCATGATCCCACAGGGCGTCGTATTGTTTCAGCAGGAGAGCAGATCGCTTGTCCATCTTGCCACGGGATTGGTACTTTGCCTGCATCTTGTCGAAGGTCTTCTTGCCGTCACTGGCAATCTTCTTCGAGCGCACGAGGGATCCATCGTCAAATGTGTACTCTGAGATCAGGCGTTGAACCGCAGCACTTAACCCCTCGAAAGAGGTCCTCCAGGTAGTCATCCAAGTTTCCCATGCCTCTCGGCAATGGGTTTGGTGTACAACAGCACCAATGGAGCGGTTCTCGTTAAGAGCCTTTTTCCATTGAGTAAGTTCGGCCTGGAGTCGGTCAACCCGTTTCTCGATGCGTTCCTTGGGAGCTTGCTGGAGCTTCTGCGATACGGTGGTCAGAGCAGACGAACCAGCACGGGATATCTTAAGAAGTTCACAAAGGGAGGATCGGAGTGCTTGCGACTTGAATTTGGCAGCACCGACGAACTCATCAGGGTCGATCTTTGGCGGACAAGAACCATGCAAGGCCAGTGCGGTGCAGCAGATCTTGCACCCATCATGGTAAGCCAACGCATTGTCATCCAGGTCTGAGCGCCCAGTAATGAGATGCTCAATGGCTCCGCTTGGGGTGGGCAGCTTTATGCCAGAATCCTCGGCAGCACGGCAGTAGATGTAGGACCGCCAGAGATCGCCCGCTTCCAGTGATGTACGGAACTGTTCTTCAAACGAGGTTTGCCATTTCTCTGAAGACCAGGGAGCCAACTCAACCTCGCCTGATGGTGAGATCCAGTGGCGCTTTGAGAATTCAGCCCAGGACTGGTAGTGCGTAGAAGTTGCTTTGGATGGAGGTGGCTCGGGAGTTGCTCGGGAATGGGTCGGGTCGCAAATCTTCTCATTCGATTCGCCGGATTGGATGATCTTTTCTTTCGTCTCTGGCAAATCATTTTTCTGTGGGCTCTGTGCCGCTCTGACTTGGTCGGATTCGACAAGAGACTCTTCCTCATCATGGAGTTCGATCGGCGGCTCCGCTATTTCGGGTATCTCTGGCACCTCATAGACAGCCTCGATTGCATGATCTTCCTCGGCCGCATCGATTTCGTCCGTCGACGGATTGTTGTCACCTTCTTGTTTATCATCCGAGTTGTCATTCGCGATGGCCTTGGTCTCTCGCATGCCACCAACGTCACGGACAGCATGCTCAATATCGTCGATTTTGGCCTCCAGTTGCGCGAAAAGTGGTTTCTGCTCCTTGCGAGAGGCGGCACGATGTTTCGTGTCAAGTTCGACGGCTTGGTCGATGCAGTCAATGATATGCTGGGTCTGCTCTATGACTGTCTTCAATGCATGAGGATGGAAGTCAGTGGTCCGCCATTCCAGGCAATCATAGAGGCAATCAACCTCAAGAGATTCGGCTCGTGGAATAGAGTTTTCCTGCAGCTGCTCTAGGACTTCTTCGAGTTGAAGCTTCACTTGGTTGGCGGCCTTCGATTCGCGTAAGTTGGCTGCCTTCTTCTTCAGTTCCCCCAGTAATTTCTCTAATTGCTCTTGGTCCCAAGCCTCGCTTTCAGTAGGTACATTTCGGTCGATGTATTCAAAAACCTGAGACCAATCAGAGTGGAGTCCCTGTTTCGGATTGGACGCTGGACCTGATGTGCCGGCATTTGAATCTGATGCAACTTCTGGCGGGCTCGCCTTCTGTATCGTGTGCTCCTTAGGCGAGGAGTAGCCTCCTATGAGCCCAGTGCCAAGAGGTGCGGACCTAGCTGGAAATATACCATCTTGAACAACCGACTGGATTAAATGCGCCATGCTTGCCTTCTTCATGCCCGCTTCTAATAGTTCCTTCTCGATATCGCTGCGGCTGTCGTCGTTGCTCATAGCCTGCCTTCCGTTTGTTCGATTGTAGCTGTTCACGCTGTCGCAGCCAGCCGGAGAAATTTGAAGGGGTTCTGTCCGCGTAGCTTGCTGGTTTCCCATACCGAGCGAATGATGCAGAAAGCCCGAGTGCCACCCATGGCCCGGAAGCCGCCGATGACTTTCAGCTTCACCTTGATGGGGCGCACCATCCGCTCGGCGAGGTTGTTGGTGAAGGGGATTCGCCAATCAGTCAGGAAGCGCCAGATGGACTCGCGAAAGTCACGCAGCCTCACGAGCAGGTTGGTGGCGGGATGCTGCTTGATACGGCGCCGGCTGCCATCATCAGGCACTTTGACCGGCTTGGCCGCCAATCCCTCGGCCACCTGCTCGTCGTAGGCCTTGAGAAAGGCCGCGACCTGGTCGCTTGGCAAGCGGGTCAGGCCTTTTGCCTTGGCCTGTGTCACGGCGTCGTTGGCCTGGATCAGCGACTCTCGGAGCCGTCGCGGCCAAAGATGGCCGGTGAGTTCATCGCTGTAGTTCAATTCTCGAAGATGATGGGCATTGCACAGAACATGCGCGCAGTCCTTGTAGCGCCAGTAGGGAGCCCAGTGATCATGCACCGCCACCCCTTTAAAATGGGGAAGGATACCGGCCTCATTCATGGCCTCATGCCCCCGCTTGGTGTGGGCCGTGTAGTACACCGCATCGGTCGTAGCCGCGACGTGGAGCCAGTGCAGCCGACCCTGCACCCGCAACCCACTCTCATCGAAATGGGCCACGGCGGCCCGACGAATCTGCTCACCGGCCGCCTGATAGGTCGCCTCCAGTCCATCGGCCATCCCCAGAATCCAGTTCTGCAACGTCCCTGCGGACGGCGCCACGCCATACTGGTCTCCCAGAATCTGACGGGTACGCTGCAAGGCGACAAAATGCCCCTGGTTCAGGCCAATCGCATAGGCCTTCAGGCGCGGACCATAGCTCACGTTGGGCGTTACCCCCGCCGGAAACTCACCCAGATGACGGCGGCCACAGCCGCACACCACCTGCATCCGGCGGAATTCGGTACAAATGGACCGGAGTTCGGGAATTTCAATCTGCTGGCGACGTTCCTTCATCGTGGCCGGCAAGACTCCCAGTTCGCAACCACACGCGCAGCGACCCCGGGGCAGCAGCTCCTCCACCGCATCGGGGTTATCCACCATCTGCCGGGTAGCGCCTTTGTGGCCTTTTTGGCCGCCATTGGCTCTTTGGCCCTTTTGCCGCAGCTGCGCCGGACCTTTGCGCAGGCCATCCGAGGATGGCGGCTTGCTGGAGTTGCGGTGTTCTTCTCGACCTTCGCCTCCAGGGCCGTCAATCGGGCACTAAGCATCTCCAAGGCATCGAACAACTGCACGATCAGCGCATCCTTCTGCGCATGGGTCATGCCGTCGAGTTCTGCTTGCGTGGGGCGTTTGAACTTCATGCAGGACAAGATAGCCTATCGAAGGAGAAATGGGCAGACTGCGGGCGGGGAGCCTGAACAGCTACCTGAACCGTGACCTGAAAGCGGGCTTTCACAAAGGTCCGCCAGCACATCCTTGTTTGAAACAAGGATCAATTGAAACAGAAAGCACTGTCCCATCTTCGCAAACTGCAAAAACTGCCCAAGCGGGTTGCGAGCTATTTTCAAGCAAAAACAATTCAGCACGCAGCAGCGTAGCTATTTGGCTGCCGGGTTAATAACTGCTTGGTCGACCATAATGACACCCCTGTTGAGTAGGGCTATCATCAGGACACCGCAGATTTCCCAACATTATGAGAAATCCTGCCTTCCGACGCAGACAAACTAGGGTTAAACGGTGCATCACCCCGCCCACAGAGGGAATGGGGCCATTCGAAGCCCATGGGGCAATGTTGTACACTCATCCCCCTGCCAACACACCCACCGGGTCTGACCATGCATATCCTCCTCGCCAATCCCCGCGGATTCTGCGCCGGCGTCGACCGGGCCATCGAGATCGTCGAACGGGCCCTGGATCTGTTCGGCACCCCCATCTACGTTCGTCACGAAGTGGTCCACAACCGCTACGTGGTCAATGAACTGCGGGAAAAGGGCGCCATCTTCGTCGAGGAACTGGATCAGGTCCCGGATGGGGCCACGGTCATCTTCAGCGCCCACGGCGTACCCCGCACCGTGCGCGACGAGGCCCGTCGCCGGGGCCTGCGGGTCTTCGACGCCACCTGTCCGCTGGTGACCAAGGTCCACATGCAGGTGGCCCGTCATGCCGCCCGGGGCGAGGAAGTGGTCCTTATCGGCCATGCCGGTCATCCCGAGGTGGACGGCACCCTGGGCCAGTATGACCGCAGCCAGGGCGGCGAGATCTATCTGGTGGAAAACGTCGAGGCCGCCTCCCGGCTGGACGTGAAACACCCCGAAACCCTGGCCTACGTGACCCAGACCACCCTCTCCATGGACGACACCCAGGGCATCGTGGACGCCCTGCGGGCGCGCTTTCCCCACATCCAGGGCCAGCGCCGGGACGACATCTGCTACGCCACCCAGAACCGGCAGGACGCCATCAAGGCCCTGGCCGCCGAATGCGACCTGATCCTGGTGGTGGGTTCTCCCAACAGTTCCAACTCCAACCGGCTGCGGGAGATCGCCGAAAAGCTGGGGGTGGAGGCCTACCTGATCGACGGCGCCGAGGACATCCAGCCCCAGTGGCTGGAAGGCCGTCGGCGGATCGGCGTCAGTGCCGGCGCCTCCGCGCCGGAGCTGCTGGTGCAGCAGGTGCTGGATCACCTGCGGCCCCTGGGGGTGGAGACCATCGTGGAACACGAGGGACGCCCGGAAAAGGTGACCTTCTCCCTGCCCAGGGAACTGCGTCTCAAGGAGGGCTGAGGGCAGGTTACCGCCGATGCCCGGCCCGGCACCATGAAAAAAAGCGGGCGCCGATGGCGCCCGCGATCACTACACTGCCTGCAGGGATGGGACGGTTACTTGCGTCCGGCGGTGAACTCCGGATAGGCCTCCAGACCGCACTCGGCGATGTCCACGCCCTTCAGTTCGTCTTCCTCGCTCACCCGGATACCCATGGTGTACTTGAGGATCAACCAGAAGAGGATACTCATGGTGAAGACGAAGGCGAAGATGGACAGGATGCCCACCAACTGGGCCACGAAGCTGGCGTCCGGGTTGGACAGCAGCACCGCGAACACACCCCAGATACCCGCCGTACCGTGGGCGGAGATGGCGCCGGCCGGATCGTCGATCTTGATCTTGTCCAGCAGGACGATGGAGAACACCACCAGCACGCCACCGATGAAGCCGATGGTGGTGGCCAGCAACGGATGGGGCATCAGCGGTTCCGCCGTGATGGCCACCAGGCCGGCCAGGGCGCCGTTCAGACCCATGGTGAGGTCGGTCTTGCCGAACAGCAGACGGGAGGTGATCAGGGCCGCCACCACGCCGCCGGCGGCGGACAGGTTGGTGTTGGTAAAGACGCGAGCCACGGCGTTGGCGGATTCCACGTCGGACACCTTCAGCTCCGAGCCGCCGTTGAAACCGAACCAGCCCAGCCAGAGGATGAAGATACCCAGGGTGGCCAGGGGCATGTTGGCACCCGGCAGGGCGTTGATCTGCCCCTTGGGACCGTACTTGCCCTTACGAGCGCCAAGGAGCAGCACACCGGCCAGGGCCGCCACCGCACCGGTCATGTGCACGATGCCGGAACCGGCGTAGTCCAGGTAACCCAGTTCGTCCAGGAAGCCGCCGCCCCAGCTCCAGAAACCCTGGAAGGGATAGATGAAGCCGGTGAGGATCACGGCGAAGATGAGGAACGCCCAGAGCTTCATGCGCTCTGCCACGGCACCGGAGACGATGGACATGGCGGTGGCAACGAAGACCACCTGGAAGAAGAAGTCCGACAGATTGGAGTAGTAGATTTCCCCGTCGCTCAGCAGCACCTCTTCGACGGAGTTGTCCACGCTGCTCAGGATCGGCATGAAGCTCGGGATGAGGGAATTGAAGCCGTCTCCGTACATGATGTTGTAGCCGATCAGCATGTACATGATACAGGCGATGGAATACAGCGCGATGTTCTTGGTGAGAATCTCCACGGTGCTCTTGGAGCGGACCAGACCCGCCTCCAGCATCGTGAACCCTGCGGCCATCCACATGACCAGTGCGCCGGATACGAGGAAATAGAACGTATCCAGGGCGTATGCGATTTCTATGACTTGGCTTTCCACGGTATGTCCCCCGCCGACGTTGATCGGCTTATGGTTTTACAGTGCGTCGGAACCGGTCTCTCCGGTACGGATGCGGATGGCCTGCTCCAGCGGGAAGACGAAGATCTTGCCGTCCCCGATCTTGCCCGTGTTGGCCGACTTGCTGATGGCCTCGATGACCTGATCCACCAGGGCATTGTCCACGGCCACTTCCAGCTTGACCTTGGGCAGGAAGTCCACCACGTACTCGGCCCCCCGATACAGTTCCGTATGACCCTTCTGACGCCCGAAGCCCTTGACCTCCGTGACGGTGATGCCCTGCACCCCGATCTCGGAAAGCGCCTCGCGCACGTCGTCCAGCTTGAACGGCTTGATGATGGCAGTGACTAGTTTCATGTCGGGTGCTCCCGGGAAACGGCCCGCGTCCGGCGGGCCGTGTCCTGATGTGATTGAGAGGTTCCTGGTTCTCAGAAGCTCATGACGAAGGAGACGTTGAAGCGCGGATCGTCGTCCTCGTCGGTATCGTTCTGGGTGTAGGCGAAGGTGAAGTCACCCATGGAGGTGGCCTTGGTCAGGTAGAGGGACCACCAGGTGTAGTCTTCCCCATCGCTATAATCCCAGTCCACGTAACCGATGGTGGCACCCAGGGCAATGTCCGGGGTTGCATCGAAGCTGTAACCGATCTCGTAAGCGAGAGAGCTTTCCAGATCACTGTCGTCGGCATTGGTCACGTAGTTGATCATGCCGTACAGCCCCATGAAATCCAGGGCGCCGTAAATTTCACCAAAATTGGCATCGTCGGCGCTTTCGGCACCCGGATAGGCGTAGTAGATATAACCCACATCAAAGCCCACGCCGGAAGCGCCCACTTCGCCGGTGACACCAAAATAGACGTCCACTTCATAGCCGCCCCGGTCCTCGGAGCCATCCAGGCTGGAGGTCCAGGTACCGATGTAGAACCCACCCTCATGTTCAAAATCGATACCACCCTGAACAGCGGCCCGGTCATCACTTTCGCTCGCGCCCCGGAACAGGTAGTTGCTGGTGAAGCCGATATTGGCGCTGATCTCGGCGGAAGCCGTGGACGTCACCAGCCCACCGGCCAGCAGGGCGGCGGTCACGGCGCTGGTGATGGCGGCCTTCTTGAACGTGCTGTGCATGTGTCGATCTCCTGAGCAAGGGTTTTGCTGTGGTTGAAAAACTGCTTCAACGGAGCATAAGCAGGGAGCATGCCAGTTTTTTTTATCAGCCATTTCAATGGATTGGCCACATACCGCAGAAAACAGTCCCGGCAGGCGCGCCGTTTTGGGCAAATGCACCCCATGAGCGCACCAAAATGGGGCGCCCGCCCACCACTCGCCCATCCCCTACCGGGACGACTAGAATAGGGTTCAATACACAAAAGACCACGGAGGAAACGGCCATGATCGACAGCAAAAGCCTGGATGAGATGGCACGCAAGCTGAGCAGCATGATGCCCGAGTCGGTGCAGCACGTTCAGGCGGACATCGAGAAGAACCTCAAGGCGGGCCTGTCCGGTGCCCTGCAGCGGATGGATCTGGTGACCCGGGAGGAATTCGAGGTGCAGGCCGCCCTGCTGGAGCGCACCCGCGAGCGCCTCTCCGCCATGGAGGCCAGGGTCAAGGCCCTGGAGAAGGAATTCCTGGTCCCCCGCACCCGGGGGGACGACACCGTGGGCGAGGTGTAACGGCGGCGTTTTCCCCTCACCCCAACCCCTCTCCCCCAGGGGGAGAGGGGAACCCACCACTCATTTACGCTCCTCCTGATACCCGGTCACCATGGACTTGAGATAGGCATACCAGGGATGACCGGTGGTGGAGGCCATGTAGATGTGGCCGATCAGGAACACCATCAGGGCGAAGGTGGCCGCCACGTGGGCGTAGGCCACCCAGGCCAGGGGCAACAGATCGCCCATGAACGTCCCCTTCCAGGCGGCATAGGTCAGCAGCAGCAGACCGGATACCCACAACGCCGGTGCAATCGCCGCCTTGAAACCGAAATAGGCCAGTCGCTGCAGCGGATTATGCTTGCTGGACGGTGATGTCACGAAGGGCTTGGCTTCGCCGGAGAAGATCCCGTAGGCGTAGTACAGCATCACCGCCGGCAAGCCCCGGTGGGTGGGCACATACTGGCGCCACTCCCCCGTCACCACATGCCAGAAGATGGCAAAGGCCCACAGACCGATCAGGCTCAGGGCCATGACGATATGGACCTTGAGGGCCGTGTCATAGGCCATCAGGCCATGACTGCCATGCAGTGCCAGCCCGGTGAACAACAGGCCGAAGATCAGGATCGTCTGCGCCCAGTGCCAGAAACGCTCGAACAGCGTGAAGATGCGTACCTTGCTCATGCAGCCCCCCTCATCCGGCGACGGTGGATCAGATAGCGTCCCAGGCCGTGAGCCACCACCGACAGCAGGGTCAGCCATACCGCGAGCCAGCCGAAGGGTTCCCAGGGATGCCGGTCACGGCCGGGGATATAGACCCCCGGCAGATCCGCCAGCCGACCGTCCACGCTGTGGCAGGATTCACAGCTCAGGGCATCCTCCCTGGGCGCCACCATGTGATTGACCGGCCAGTACATGCGGGTGTCCACAAATCCGTACTCGCCGCTGAACCCGGCCTCGGTCTGGCCCGTGCGGCGGGCGGTGGCCATGCCCGATGCCAACGCCGCATCCCAGTCGTAACCCCGCCAGAAGGCGTTTTCGTCCCGTCCGAACAGGTGCGCCACCAACAGGGTGTTGTAGTGGGTATCGTAGGGTTGACGCCCCGCCATGATCTTGAAAGGCCAGATCCGGGCGCCGGGCTGCCCCGGTTCCCCCAGGGGCCGGTTCACGGGCACCGGCGCGGAGGGATCAATGGGATCCCCCAACAGGGTGTAGTGCATGTTGCCATCGAACCAGCGGTACTCCGGCACCAGATTTTCCTCCCACTGGAAGGCGCCCTTCATGCCGTCATAGACCACCAGACCGTCTTCCATTTCCACCACGGGGCGCCCCTGTTCGTCCCGGCGCCCGGCCACGGACCAATCCCAGAGGGTCTTGGTGGGCAGCCCGCCCCGGGCAATGGCCGGTACATGGCAGGTCTGACAGGCAATGAATTCGGCATGTTGGTTGAGCTTGTTGTGGATGACGGTGTCATGGGGCGCGGCGCCGTGGCAGGATTGACAGGCCGGTCGGTCGCTCTCCCGCCCCGGCACCGCAACACCCGCCTCAGGGGCGGCCTTGAGCTGGTAGCGGCTGCCCTGCTGGATATGGCCGGTAAATTCATGGCAGGTGGCACAGGAAAAATTCAGGCCGTCGGGATCCATGTGCACATCCACATGGCGGGGTGGCGCCAGCAGGGAGCTGTCCAGATCGCCGTGCTTGACCGCGTCGCCCCCGCCCCCTTCAAAGTGGCAGGTGCCACAGGTTTCCCGGCTGGATCGACCCACATGGCGGGCCACATGGGCCAGATCCGGGGCCTTGAACAGTCGACCCCGGAACGGGGTATCCTCGTAGGGGGGATGACCGGCCCCGGTGGGAAATTTCACATAGGTGCCCGTGGTGTCGTGACAGACCAGGCAGTCCACCCGATCCTCGGCGGTGAAATCGAAATGCTCGTCCTCCCAACCGTAGCCCACGTGGCAACTGCTGCAGCGCTCATAACTGCCGGCAATGCCCTGGCACAGATTGTTCAGGGCAAACCGCTTGCCCAGGGTCTGGCCGGTTTCCGGCTGCTCGAAGCGCCAGGTCCAGTGGATGCTGCGGTGAACCTGCAGCGCGGCTTCCGTGTGGCATTCCAGACAGGCCCGGGTGACTTCCGGGCCACTATGGAACGGACCGGCCAGTTGCTCGAACTTGCGATGATCCGCCGTGGAGGACAAGGATGTCTCCGCGGGCAGGGCGGGGATCTCGTCGGCCGGTATCTGCAAGGGGAGCAGTACCAGCGAAAGGATGAGAAGACCTGAGCGTATCGACACGTGTCACTCCGGGACGTGAATGGCAAACCGGAGACCATTAGCAGGCACTAATAATCTAAAGTGAGTGTGACACAACCGCCACGCCTGCGTCCTTGATAATCATCAGGACGCCCTCAGCCGGGCCGGCACCAGTCATCGCCGGCGGCATCCTCGCGGTTGCGTTCACGCACCACATAGGAGCGGATCCGCCCCGACTCGAAATAGGTCCGCGCCATCAGTTCGCTCAGCACCCCGGTGGTGAGCAGCTGCACCGAGACCAGCACGCACATCACCCCCACGAACAACAGCGGCCGGGTGCCGATATCCGCTTGCAACAGCACCTTGATCAGCAGCAGATAGCCCAGAATGGCCGAGCCCAGGGCGCCAAAGAACAGGCCGATGGAACCGAAGAAGTGTCCCGGGCGCGCCTTGTAGCGCATGAAGAAGTACACCGACAAAAGGTCCAGGATCACCCGGAAGGTGCGGGAGATCCCGTACTTGGAGTCGCCGTGGGCACGGGGGTGGTGGGTCACCACGTGCTCGCGGATGCGCCGCGGCGAGGTCTGGGTGGCGAACCAGGCCGGGATGAAGCGATGCATCTCGCCGTAGAGACGGACCCCCTTGAGAACCTGGGCCCGGAACACCTTGAGGCTGCAACCGTAGTCGTGCAGGTTCACCTTGGTGGTCCAGCGGATCAGCTTGTTGGCGATGCGGGACGGTACCTTGCGTTTCCACAGATCGTCATGGCGGTCCTTGCGCCAGCCCGCCACCATGTCCAGATCCTCGTCCAGCAGTCGGCGCACCATGACGGGGATATCCGCCGGATCGTTCTGCAGGTCGCCATCCAGGGTGGCGATGACGCTGCCGCGGGCATGGTCGATCCCCGCCTGCATGGCCGCGGTCTGGCCGAAATTGCGCTGTAACGTGAGTACCCGCACATGGCGTCCATACTGTTCCCGGGCCGCCAGCATGCGGTCCGGCGTGGCGTCGGCACTGCCGTCATCCACCAGCACCACCTCCCAGGGCATGGACAGGTCACCCAGGGCCTCATGGATACGGGCCACCAGGGGGGCCACGTTATCCTCTTCGTTGTACATGGGAATGACCAGGGACAGGCTCAGGGCCTCCTCGGTGCGGTAGACGGCGTAGCCCTGATCATCGGTGACGGCCTGCGCCGTCGCGGCATCGCCTTCGGGTTTGACGGACATGATGGTCTATTTCTCTTTGTTGGCCGCCGGCAGCCAGGGCAACAACAGCCCGCCGGCAAGCGTGGATCCAAGCAGGAAAAGATGCAGGTTGACGGCGCCCACCAGGGCCTGTTCCGCCGATACGCCGAAAGGCAGCAGGGCCGCCATCACACCGGCTTCATAGGTACCGGCCCCTCCGACCCCGTGTACCGGCAGGACACTGGTCAGATCACCGGCGATGACCGCCAGCCACAGGGCGGCGGCGGGGGCCTCCAGGAACAGGGCCAGCACCCAGACAAAGACGGCCAGTTTGACGCTCCAGTTCAGCGCCGTCCAGGCCCAGGCACGCCAGAAGTCCCGGGGAGAGGACGGCAAGGCCTCCAGGGCCCGCAGGACCCAGTCCCCCCATCGCCCCCGGACACGCGGCGCCAGCCAGTGCCGCAGCAGGGGCGAGACGCGGCGCACCAGCGGCAGGCCCGACAACCACAGGACCGTGGCCGCCAAGGCCGCCGGCCATCCCACCAGCCAGGTACCGACCGCCGCCAGGCCGAAGGCGGCGAGCACATGCAGGTCCATGAGGCGAAACCAGAGCAGCACCGGCACGGAATGCACCGCCGGTACCTGGAAGTAGCGTGCCATCAACACCGGAAAGCTCAACTCGCCGGTACGCATGGGCAGCAGATTGTTGAGCAGATTGTGAATCAGCGTCAGGCGCAGACAGGCCGGGAAACGGCCCCGCATCGCCGACCGGTAAAAGTCATAGACCCGCCAGGCACGCAGGGCATAGGTGAGCAGGGTGAGCAGACCGGCCACCAGCAGGGCCATCGGCGACAGATCCCGCCAGGGTGCCAGGATGCCCCCCCAACCATGGAAGACTTCCACCAACCCGACAAAGACCAGGAAGATGGCGATGGAAACGAGGGTTCTGGCGCGAGGCCTCAACATCCGGAAATATCCCAACACACCCGCCACCCGTCGACAAAGCAAAACCCTGCCGCCGACACCACGACCGGGTTACACTGCGCACATTCCATCCAAGCCCCGCAAGCCGACATCGTGCCACGCATCCATACCTATTACCCGACGGACCTGCAGGAACTGTCACCCCGCATCCTCTGGGCCTTCCTGACGGCGGCCCTGTTCACGGCCTTCTTCTACAACCTGCACGGCGTGCCGCTATTCGACCTGGACGAAGGGGCATTCAGTGAAGCGACCCGGGACATGCTGGCCCGGGGTGACTTCATCGCCACTTACCTCTATGGCGAGCCGCGGTATGATAAGCCTATCCTGATTTACTGGCTACAGGCCCTGAGCGTGAGCGCCTTCGGGCTCAACGAACTGGCCCTGCGACTGCCCTCGGCCCTCGCCGCCACCGGCTGGATGCTGCTGACATTCGCCTTCGCGCGGCGGGTCTGTGACCGTCATACCGCCCTGGCGGCCGCCATCATCGGCGCCACGTCCCTGGGGGTGATCATCATCGGCAAGGCGGCCATCGCCGATGCCGCCCTGCATCTGTTCATCGTCGGCGCCATGTTCGCCATCTACCTGCATTTCAAGGAAGGCGGGGTTCGCTGGGTCTATCTGGCATTCCTGTGCATGGGCCTGGGCTTTCTGACCAAGGGACCGGTGGCGGTGGTGATCCCGCTGGCGGTCAGCCTGATCTTCTATGGTCTCAAGGGCGAGTGGCGGTCCTGGCTGCGAGCGGCCTTCAATCCCCTGGGGATCATGCTGTTCCTGCTCATCGTGCTGCCCTGGTATCTGGCCATCACCTGGCGGGAAGGGCCGGGGTTCCTGATGGGCTTTTTCCTGGAGCACAACCTGGGCCGTTTCCAGGCCCCCATGCATGGCCATGCCGGTCCCTTCTACTTTTATTTGCCGGTGCTGCTGGTGGCCCTGCTGCCCTATACCACGGTGCTGATCCGGACCCTGTGGGAAGTGAGGGAGAGCTTCCGCGAGGACCTGCACGGGTATCTGCTGACCTGGTTCCTGTTCGTGCTGGTGCTGTTCTCGGCGGCCGGCACCAAGCTGCCCCATTACATCTTCTACGGCATCACCCCCCTGTTCATCCTGATGGCCCTGCACCTGGACCGGGTCCGCGGCCGGTTCTGGCTGTTCCTGCCCCCGGCCCTGCTGTTTGCCGGGTTGCTGGCCCTGCCCCATCTGGTGGACCTGATCAAGCCCCATCTGGACGACCCCTTCATTCTCGCCCTGCTGACGGACCACCATGTGCATTTCGGCCCCCTCTGGCATGCCTTCTTCGTCATCGCCCTGGCGGCCTGCCTGTTCTTCATGCTGGATCGACGCATCCAGCGCGGCTATCGCCTGTTCCTGATCGGCCTGACCCTGAACGTGGGCGTGGCGGGACTCCTGCTGCCGGCGGTGGCCGGTGTACAGCAGTCCCCCATCCGCGATGCCGGCCTGGCGGCCAGGGATCTGCCGGAAACGGTGGTGATGTGGCGCCTGAACAACCCCAGTTTCAGCATCTATGCCAACCGGGGCGTGGAGCGGCGCATGCCGGAGCCGGGAGAAGTGGCGGTCACCAAGGAGGACTCCCTGGACAGGCTGGCGCACCTCCCCCATGAAGTGCTGCACGCGCGCAACGGGGTGATCCTGGTGCGGATACTCGAAGCCCCATAGGGAGTTCGCTCGGGTACCGGCTTTGGGTTATAGTCCGGGCATCAGGGACGAGCCCCATGGAAGGAGCCATGCAACTTGCCGTCATCCGCAGCCGTGCCCAACTGGGCATCCAGGCCCCGCCGGTTCACATCGAAGTCCATCTGGCCAACGGCCTGCCCAGCTTTGCCATGGTGGGCCTGCCGGAAGTGGCCGTGAAGGAAAGCCGCGACCGGGTCCGGGCCGCCATCCAGACCAGCGGCTTCGAATTCCCGGCCCGCCGCATCACCGTCAATCTAGCACCGGCGGATCTGCCCAAGGAGGGCGGTCGCTTCGACCTGGGGATCGCCCTGGGCATCCTCGCCGCCTCCGGACAGATCCCTCTCAAGGCCTGCAATGGCCTGGAATTCCTGGGAGAACTGGGCCTGACCGGTGAACTGCGCCCGGTACGCGGCGTACTGCCCGCGGCCATGGCGGCGGCGCAAGCCGGACGCACCCTGATGCTGTCCCGGGGCGATGCGGACGAGGCGGTGCTGGTGGACGGTGTGGTCGTGATACCGGCGGACCATCTGCTGGAAGTCTGTGCCCACCTGCGCGACGAAGCGCCCCTCTCCCCCCATGCACGGATCCCCTCGACCACGGATGACCCGGCCACGCAACCGGATCTGACGGACGTGCGCGGCCAGCCCCAGGCCCGCCGCGCCCTGGAAGCCGCCGCCGCCGGCGGCCATCACCTGCTGATGATCGGACCACCCGGCACCGGCAAGACCATGCTGGCCAGCCGCTTGCCGGGACTGCTGCCGCCCATGAGCGAAACCGAAGCCCTGGAAACCGCGGCCCTGCATGCCATCAGTCACCACGGCATCGACCCCGCCCGATGGCGTACCCGTCCCTTCCGTACCCCCCATCACACCTGTTCGGGGATTGCGCTGGTGGGTGGTGGTTGTCATTTCCAGAAATAATTGCGACACTTTAGAAATAGATGCGACATGGTGGCCGCGTGAAAATCTCGCTCATTCCAACCAAAACATTCGAACTCAATGACTCGTCGGTGCGCGAGGCTGAAAATTGGGTCGTTTGGTGGTATGGCCCGATTACCAAGAATGTCCGAGATCGAACGGTACCAAAAGTGGATGTTGTCTTTCGGATTCTTGATCCTGATGGGAACCTGACTCAAGCAACACGATGTCGTAAAACGGGCCTCACTCACCTTGGTTTTCTTCGGATCGGGTCAGTTTGGAACAAAGGAGTCAGTCATTCGCAAATACGCTATGAGGCAAGAACATTCGATGTCTCATTTTCACCAGGCGACTGGGAAATAATTTCACCTAGTAGATCAGCCGATTATAAAAGTGGACGCCCGCTAATTCCTGCCCCTGAATGCCCCCAGTATCTTCGCAGTGAAAATAACTACATCATTCGATTCAAGCTACCGGACGGGAAGGTGTTATTTGTTCCCTGCATGGAATTCTTTATCCGTTGCTACGGGCGATCAAAAGAAATACAGCGAGTATTGACCGTATACCCATGGGAAGAGGCTAAACAGCGCCTCTATGAGGCTGATGACCTACCCAAACTAGAAGATGCATGGCCAATAAGGCTGGGAAAGCACCTAACCAGACATGATGCGGTATTTCTTGCCCACCTTCTTTATGACCCCTATGCACAGAAGGTGGCGAGAGGGATCTACAATCAATTAGTTTCCGCTTTAAATGATGCAGATGATTACGTATTTTTGAAGGTTGCTCCCTGGTTCCAGGGACCAGCAAAACTCAAGGTGTATGGAACTGCTTCAAATGACGGCCAAACCTTTAAAGCCAACTGTATTCTTGGCTGCAGCGATCCACTCGGGAAACTGGTTTTATACGAGCAAGTGAGCAAAATCAGAACACAGGGTGACGAAACCTCGGAAGGTGACTATCAAGAAGAGATATCGAAACCTGTAGTAAAGATTCAACGCAAGTTTCCGGAAATCATCAATCTAACAGCTGATGATGCGCCCGACCATGGTTCATCCTTACAGGAGTTCCTTGACCATGACTTCGAGGTGCTTGGGCCACCGCGCCCGGTCAAATATGTTCGTAAAATAAGCAAAGGTAGCCAAGGCAAATACCGCGCCATAGAAGCAAATGATGATGTATCATCTACCGGCGAACCTTATGGCACGGGCAAAGGCGTTGGACAAGCATTAGTTCAGGCACCCATATTATTGGACTCAAAAGGGGTTCTGCGGGACATGTGGAACGCGGTATGCCACTTGAGAGACGAATGGCCAGATGTCTTTCATTCCGCTGAGTGGTTTACCTTCGAAGACGGCTTTCAAGACGACCCCGAACCGAGACTCATTGCACTGAAACCCTTCGACCAAAAAGATGAAGTGAGTGGCGCGACTCAAAAGTGGGTGTATTACAACCTGGATACCCAGACACCGAGAGGAGCGCTAGTGATTAAAGTTGAAACAAGTCATAAGACGGTCTACATCTTAGAGATCCAACGCAGGCCAATACGATCCAAAAATGACGAAAGCGATGAAAAAAATAAGGAAGAAGCTTTCAAGGGGCTTGTATTTGTGCTTGATGATCCGCAAGCATTGGCCGACTGGCTGAGGCTTTTTCTGGCCGAAATACGTTTAACTAGGGGTATTATTATGGCTCAACTGACGACTGCATGCCCTGGCACCGCGCTGACATTCAAGCATGCGCCCTCCATCCATGATAATGTCCCCTGTGAGGCAGCGGTTAAAAACGCTCTGGGGAAGGCAGGTGTGTCCTGGTGAGTCAGTTTTGGGCTCGATAGCCTCTTAACACCTCAGTATTGTTGCTGCACAGAGGTTGGCGGCGGACTAGATGTATGTGATCGAGGAGAGGCGAGCCTCGAAGTCTAGTGGGAGCGTCCGATGCCTTGACCCAAGAACAAAAGCGGGCTCAGGGCTCCGGTTATCCTTTAACAAGGAAAATAAGGAGATCATCTGTGGCACTCAAACCGCTCGAAGGTGGCCTGAATAAAGTACAACGTGAAAGCATTGAAATCGAACGTTTTATCTTCCATATCATCGATCAGGAAGCTGAGAGTCATTACAATGTCGTCCACCTCGACGAAGTTGTCCTCCAACCCAAGCAAAAGCAGTTCTTTATCGAACGAATGCGCGACATCGCCGAAGGCGCACAATATGTATTCAAGCAGGATGCCGTGCATTTAAAAGAAAAGTGTAACCAACTGTTTGCCGAACCCGATAATTTTATTCAACTCTCACGTCAGATCACGACAGACTTCGCGGGGCGCCATAAGGGATCGATGTCGGCTGGCGTCTTCATCGTCTCGGTGGCGAGGTTTTTAGTCTCCGCACATCACTGGCATCAACTTGTTTTCCTGGTGAAGATGGATAAGCAATCCACCTTCAGCTATAGCTACAGGGAAGAAGGTGGTCGGCGCATTGCAACAATTGAAGAAAACGAAAATTCTCTCATCGAAAGCAAGAGCGCAATTCAAAAGAGCGCACTGATCGATCCATCCAGTCTGTTTGCATGGGACGCTTTGGCCTTCGACCGGGTCAGCAAGCCCGATCTTGGCCACTACTACCAAGCGTTTTTGGGGGTGATCCCGCGCCAACAGGATTCCGACCTGACCAGGGTAGCTCACGGAACAGTTCGCCGATGGATTAAGAAACTGCCGAAAGAGGACCTTCCTGAAGACGAAAATATGAATACCTTTGCGGGGCGGGCGCTCGACTATCTCAAGGCGCATGAGGTTTTCGACACCGACAGCTATTTGGAGGCTGTTGTTCGCGGCAAAAATTCAGAGCATAAGGCGAAGCTCACGGAGTCCTTGCGCGACGCGCTTGCCGAGGCGGGTGTCGCCGGGCAACAATTCAGACCCATGCCTGGCTCGCTCAGAAAGGGTGAAACGAAACAGGTCTATCAGACTGCTGAGGGTGTTATGATCACTTTTGAAGGCGATCAAGCGCGTGCAGGCATGACTATCCAAAATCTTCCCAATGGACGCACACGTATTACGATTGAAACCCTTCGACTGGATGTTCAAGGCTGATTGATCATGACTACAATCGCAGAACTCCTGTCTGCCCTTGATGATCTGCGGCAGTATGCTTCGGAAGTGGTTGAGGAGAGTTACAGGCTTACCATTGTCGGCGAACAGCTCGATAGCCGTGTGCGAATTGAATTGCTTCGCGTATTCAGCATCGTTTCTCATCTTGTCGGAGAGAGGCCCTCCCTCCTGGCTTCGGATGGAATGGTGGATGAACACGATCTTTCGGGGGTAGATTACGATAATGAGCCTTGGCGACTGATTGTTTCCAAAAAGATGCTTGCACAATCTATACGTGCACGCGATGAGGAAAACACACTGCTGTTTTTCTCGGTAGAAGGTTTTCACCAGTGGCTGCGTTGGTTTGATCCCTTCCTATTTCCAACCTCCGATCTTGAACCCGACCTAACCCAACCAACGACAATCAGAGTGCATGGTCTCACGGAAGGGTTTGGCGGACCCATGCTTTGGGTGCTACCTCCTGGTGCTTCCGCGCCCCAGCCCGAGCCAATGAAGCTGCCCGATGCCACCAAGGTACGGAACATAATTCATATCAGCGCGAACAAGGCCTTGCGGGTGCATCCTGCTGCTTTTTCCTTAAGCTGGGGCAAGCTGGACTCGTCCGCCGCTACCCCCATGCTCCGCATGAGCGCCAGTGTGCTTGCCGCATCCATAGTTCATGAACTGAAGTTGGCCGATGACGGTTATTCGGTAATATTGCGCGGAGCCAAACGCATCGAGCTTAAGCTTGTTAATGAGGATGAGGCTATTTCGGAAGAGACCCTGCGCAAGTTGATCGAGACCGTACAGTGGGCCTACGCTGAGCGTGAAGAGACGCGCTTAAGCTTGCTTATGGACCGTCTATCGATTGACATTGAGCAGGGAGTTTCCTTACTTTCAGGTGTCGAAAAATTCCTTGATCCTGCCCTTCAGCAAGCGCGAGACAGTTATGCCTTTGTGATTCTTGAACGCAAGGATGCCTACCACAAGGAAATTCGGGACTTGATGAAGGACATGAAGTCTCAGGCCGACCTGTATGCTTCCAAGGTCCGCGATCTAATCAGCGGCCTTACGCGAGACATACTTGGCATACTGGCCTTCATCAGCCTTACTTTCATTGCTAGGTTCGATCACAACAACCTTGAATCGCTACTGAGAAGTTCGGAGCTTGGCCTGCTGACCAAAGCTCTGGCGGGCTATCTAGCTTTGTCATGTGTGCTTCAGTTCAGTGCCCACGCCCGCGATGCCAAGCTGGCCTATGATGAAAGCCGGGGCTGGTTGGACGTGCTGCAGCACTACGCTTCTCAAAGAGACAAGGCTGAACGATTCCTAGAGCCCATCGAAAAACGCCGGGATGCCCTTTTCTCAGTGATGTACATCATCGGCTTCATATATGTCATGTTGATTGCCACTACATGGCATCTTCCAGCGCTCGTTCTATCGTTGATCGGTGCTTGATTCATCATTTGCAGTTTCAATTCTGATGCCCCACCAACACAATATTCATCGATGCGTTTCCCCTGCCACAAAGCCGACTTTCTACGCATTACTAGTGAGGGGTGCATGCTGGCGATTTTCTTAGGTCCTCACCAGAACATCCCATATCACCCCGAACATCGGGAAGAATAGTATGGTGATGCCGACCCACAAGGCCAACGATTCCGGCGCAAGCCGAAACATGACTCGCCCCACGGAAACCCAGTGCAAAAATAAGACGATCACGCTGATTGCCAACAAAATATCCAGCACGGTTTTCCATCCATGGGTTGCCGCAAAGAAAATAATGGCCACGCAAGACACGAAATAGATGAAAACCAAACCAAGAACTTCGTTGCCCCACTGCCTTTTGAGCCCGTGAAGTCTTGCGGTTCTATCCTTCTTATAAATATGATAAAGAACCAGGATGGGCGTTACAAAAAACATAAAGCCTAGCATGAACCAGCTTAAAGGAGGCTCCACCACCAAATACAAGGGAGGCGTTAAAAGGTTGTGCATGGTCTGCTCAGAACTGAATGTGCCAATCCATGCGATCAGATCAGCAATCCAGGGTTCGCCTTGAAATAATTGATTGTCGGTATTCATCATATTGGTCCTTAAAATGAAATGACGGCCACCTTCAGGCCAGATTGTTTGGCTCGCTCAATCATGTTTTTCGTGTCCGAAGACTGGCCATCCCAAAACGCGCATAAACGCGCATAAACGCGTGCTGTCCCAAGCCATCAAGTCGTTTCTCCAATGACCAGCGGCCTTCCCACATTCCCAGTCAGCCGGGAATCGCTTGAAGGGAAGTCCCCGCGCAATGGCGTATAACTCGCCCAGGGTATCGGCACCCCTGGCTCCCCCGGAGATCACCACCACGATCACACGGAGAAGAGCACCCGAAATCAGCAAGAATTGCCATATTGCAGGCTGGATGACGTTCTCTGGCGCGCGCTCCAGTGGAGCGGTCTTGCCTGCCCATGAATCACTCACGGGTTTCTTAGGACCCCTCTGCAGACTGGGGCCACACCATTGGATTATGCTGAATGTTACTGTACATTGCAGTACATTATTAGTCCGCTCGTTCGAGGACGAAAAATGGCCACCACCAAGACCGCGACGCTGACATTCCGTATCGAGCCCAACTTGAAAGAAGCGCTGCGCGAGGCCGCAAATCGTGAACACCGATCAATCGCCAATATGGTGGAGTTCTTAATCCGAGATTATTGCGACCGGAAGGGGATCGCGATTCACAGGCAGGGAGCTTTGTTCGATGGTGAAAAAAAGTCCACCGACGACGGCAGGTGAAGTGGGAAGGCGGCGTGCCCCCTAACGTATTGCAGGATAAACAATGACCGACGAAAGCAAGACCATCGTATCCCCGAACCCAGCCGACGAGCGCCGCGCGAAGCTGGCCGAGCTGATTCCCGACGCATTTTCTGAAGGCAAGCTTGACGTGGCTGCCCTCAAGCGAGCGCTGGGCGAATCCGCTGTCATTGAAGGCGGGGAACGCTATGCGTTGACCTGGGCTGGGAAGGCCGGCGCCTATAAAGTCCTGCAAACACCTTCTACCTCCACACTCCGGCCGGAGCGCGTCAAGTCGGTGAACTTCGATACGGCGCAACACGTATTCATCGAAGGTGAGAACCTGGAAGTGCTCAAGGTCTTGCAGAAGGCCTATTTCGGAAAGGTCAAGCTGATCTACATCGACCCGCCCTACAACACCGGTTCCGACAGTTTCATCTACCCCGACCGCTTTCAGGAGAGCAAGGAAGAATACCTGCGACGCATCAATGAACTGGCCGACGACGGCACCCTGATGCGCGAGGGCTTCTTCCGCAAAAACAGTAAGGAAAACGGCCACTATCACAGCAACTGGCTGTCGATGATGCTACCACGCTTGTACATCGCACGGAATCTGCTGCGCGAGGATGGGGTCATCTTAGTGTCCATCGACGACAATGAGGCGGCCAATCTAAAATTGCTAATGGACGAAGTGTTTGGCTCGGAAAATTTCATTACTAAATTGGTCTGGGAAAAAGGAAGAAAGAACGACGCAAAGCTCGTGTCTGTCGGCCATGAATACATGCTGATCTATGCCCGTAGCATGACCAAACTGAAAGAAAACAAGACGGTCTGGCGCGAACCCAAGCCGGGTGCCAAGGAAATAATAGAGAAGTGGCGAGAGTTGAAGGCTAAACACGGTGAGGCCAATTACGAAGCGCAGCAGGAAAGTCTTCGTGAGTGGTATAAGTCCCTACCTGACTCTCATCCCTCGAAGAAACTCAGCCGCCATAAATGGGTGGACAAGTGGGGTCCCTGGCGCGATCGCGACATTTCATGGCCTGGAGGTGGCGGCCCTCGTTACGATGTTCTTCACCCTGTTACGAAGCAACCATGCAAAGTTCCTGAACGCGGCTGGGTCTATTCTTCGGTAGAAGAAATGAAGCGTCAAATCAAGCTAGGGATTGTCGAGTTCCGCGATGATCATACTGAACCGCCATATCGAAAGGCACATCTACTACCGTTATCTTACGAGCTACTTGAGGATGAAGGTGCTGATTTCGATGATGACGAGGTGTCTGACGATGATATCGGGTTGCAGGTTCTAGGTAGCGTCATCTACAAGCAGTCGCAGGTTTCGGTGAAGTACCTGCGGAAATTGATGGGCGGGAAGCTCTTCAATAACCCTAAGGATCATGAAGTGCTCGCACGACTGATCCGTTACTGCATGGGTGACGATGACAACGGCCTAGTGCTAGATTTTTTTGCCGGTTCCGCAAGCACAGTCGAAGCCGTACTCGCCCTGAATGCGAAAGAAGGTGGGAATCGGCGCGTAGTGGCGGTTCAGCTCCCGGAACCGTGCGATGAAAAGAGCGCGGCATTCAAGGCCGGCTATCCAACGATTGCCGCATTGAGCAGGGATCGCATTAATCGCGTCATTCAGAAACTCTTGAACGAAGCGGGTCTGGTGGCACCAATACCTGCCGATCTTGGTTTCAAGTCATTCCTTCTCGCCCCTTCCAACTTCAAGCAGTGGCGCGGCGACGGCCTCGACACACCGGATCAACTGGCCGAGCAGATTCAACTGTTCGCCAAGTCCGAGAAGGAAGGTGCGGCCGTCGAGGACATGCTCTACGAACTGTTGCTGAAGTTCGGCCAAGAGCTGACCACGCCCGTCCAAGCGCTGGAGGTAAACGGCGGCAAGGTGTTTGCCATCCACGAGCGCAAGATGCTGTTCGTCCTAGAGTCATTCAGCGAAGCCATGATTCAGCCATTGGTGGAATTGAAGCCCCGCGAGATCATCGCCATCGACGGGGTGTTTCTCGACTCGGATACGCTGAAGACCAATCTGGACCTGCAATGCCGCGACGCGGGCATTAAGTTTACCTGTCTGTGAGGTGGTGATGAAATTACAGTTCGACGCTAATCAAGACTACCAGCTCGAAGCGATTCAAGCGGTTGTGGATTTGTTCGATGGCCAGCCGGACGCCTCGCAGAGTGCGGTGACGCGAGACGATGAACTATCCAGCCTGAAGCTAACCGAAGTTGGGGTAGCCAATCACCGGGTCATTACCGATGAACAATGGCTGGAAAATCTGCGCGCGGTACAGAAGACGCACGGTATCGATCCGTCCGAGGCGCTGGAGATGATGACGTTGGAGGACGGGACGTCTATCGGCGCCTTTCCTAATTTTACCGTGGAGATGGAGACCGGGACGGGCAAGACCTACGTTTACCTGCGAACCATTCACGAGCTTGCCAGGACCTACGGCTTTCGGAAATTCGTTATCGTAGTGCCGTCGGTAGCGATCCGCGAGGGCGTGCTTGAAGAGCCTGCAAATCACCAAGGAGCACTTCCAGACGCTCTACGACTACGAGCGCACCGAGTTCATGGTGTACGACTCCACCCG
Organism: Ectothiorhodospira shaposhnikovii; assembly: GCF_022227765.1. Lineage (GTDB taxonomy): Bacteria > Pseudomonadota > Gammaproteobacteria > Ectothiorhodospirales > Ectothiorhodospiraceae > Ectothiorhodospira. Next base: position 368,055 of record NZ_JAJMLZ010000002.1, read on the forward strand.
CATCAGCCAGCTTCGTAATTTCGTCCTGTCCGACTCCATCCAGATTCTGGTGATCAATATCGACGCCTTTGCCAAGGATGCGAGCGTGAACGGTAACGAGACAGGCAAGAGTGCCAAGAAATCCAAGGGAAATGTAATCAACCAGGTGCGGGAAACCGGTGTCGCCCCCATCGAGTTCATTCAGGCGACCAATCCGATTGTGATTCTGGACGAGCCGCAAAACCTGGAGACGGATATTCGCAAACAGGCCATTGCCCGACTCAACCCTATGTGCACGCTGCGCTACTCCGCGACCCATCGCAACAGCTACAACCTGATTCATTCGCTGGACCCGATTCGGGCCTACGAGTTAGGGTTGGTGAAGCAGATCGGCGTGGACTCGGTGATCGAACTCAAGGACGCCAATCAGGTGTATGTGGAAATCGACAGTTTCAAGACCGGCAAGCGCAGTGTCTCCGCCAAGCTGATCATCTGGAAGAACGAAGCCGGCGGGCCAGTCAAGAAGAAGGTGACGGTCCAGAACGGTGACGATCTCTACGCGGAGAGGTTCTCCAACAAGCGGGAGATTTATCGCGACGGCTTCATCGTCAACGAGATCGATGCCGGAGAGGGCTTCGTGACCTTTGCCAATGACGTTCGTGTGCGACTGGGGCAGCCGCACGGCGCTCTTACCGACGCAATCCTGCGCATGCAAATCGAGGCCACCGTGCGCCGTCATTTCGAGAAGGCTTTGCGGCTGCATCCCATGGGTATCAAGGTGCTTTCGGTGTTCTTTATCGACCGGGTAGCGAACTATCGAATCTACGAAGAAGACGGCTCGGTCGGTAAGGGCAAGTTTGCGGAGTGGTTCGAAGAGATTTTCGAGCAGTACCGCCAGCATCCGGATTTTTCCGGCCTGATGGAGCACGATGCCGAACAGGTTCACAACGGCTATTTTTCCCAGGACAAGCGCGCCGTTTCACCCTTCGAGACGGTGACCAACAAGACCAAGGCCGATGCAGAAGCAAGTACCTTCGAGCTGATCATGCGGGACAAGGAACGGTTGTTGGATTTGAACGAACCGCTGGCGTTTATTTTCAGCCATTCCGCGCTGCGCGAGGGTTGGGACAACCCGAACGTGTTCCAAATATGCACCCTCGCCGAATCGAGTTCCGACATCAAGAAGCGCCAGGAGATCGGCCGGGGGCTACGCCTGTGCGTCAACGAGAACGGCGAGCGCGTGCGTGATCGGGCGATAAACTGCCTGACGGTGATCGCCAATGAGAGCTACGAGGACTTCGCCAACCAGTTGCAGACCGAAATGATGGATGCTGGTGTGAAGTTCAAGCGTGAGATGGTGCAGAACGAACGCGAGAAAGTCTCCATACGACTGAAGAAGGGCTACGACACAGACAACCGTTTTCTGGAACTTTGGGAGAAGATCCGATCACGAACGCGCTACCGAGTTCATTACAGCACGGCGGAGTTGATCACCAAGGCGGCAAAACGAATCAAGGACAAAATGCCCACGATTGAACGGCCAAAGATCGCGCTCACCCGAGCTAACATCAAAATCAGCCAATCAGGCATCAAGGGCACACAGACTGGCTTTCGTACTCAGACCATTGAAGCGAAATACGTTATGCCGGATTTCGTGGGCCAGGTTCAGGCTAAAACCGGCCTAGCCAAGTCAACAGTCGCAAGCATCCTCATGAACTCCGGGCGCCTTGCCGATGCGATGAATAATCCCCAAGCATTCATCGACCATGCAGCCCAAGTAATCAACGGTGTCAAGCGTGAGTTTCTGGTGTACGGGGATGGCTCCGAGGATAGTGGGGTCAAGTACCTGAAGCAGGATAATGCTTACTACGAGATGCGCCGCTTCGAGAACGATGATCTAATGGAGGCGTTCAAATCGAATGTTAAAGCGGTGAACGAGCAGGACAAGACGCTGTTCTCGCATATCGTCATCGACTCCAACTCCAGCCCTGAGCGCCAATTTGCGGAAGCCTGTGAAGACAACGAGGACGTGCTTTTCTATATCAAACTTCCTCGCTGGTTCCAGATCGAAACGCCGGTGGGGCCGTACAACCCGGACTGGGCAGTCACCTATCGGAACGACCAAGTACTTTACTTTGTGGCGGAAACAAAAGGAACGGGCGGGGATCATGTAGATCAGTCGATGTTGCGGCCAATAGAGGACTTGAAGATTGAATGTGGTAAGCGGCACTTCAAGAATTTCGAGGAAGTTCAATTCCGCGTGGTCAACTCGTTGACTGCGCTCGTGAGTTAATCGTAGGATGCACGCCGTCACTGGGGCCGCTAGTTGGCCTCCGAACAGTTTTCTCCAGTTAGTAGAAGCTGCTGTATCTAGGCACCCAAAACCGCCCTCCTTCCCACACAATGGCCCATCCTTCACGGTCTTTTCTGATATCCGTGTCTTTCACCTTGGCGCCTACACACACCGGAAGCCCATGGAAGTACGCCAGCGTGATAGAGATCCAGCGTCGAAAGGGAATCTCGCCGTCTCGTGCCTGCCGCATCATCTCCAACATTTCCTGCTCCAGTTTCTTGCGTTGCGCTCGTTTGGCACCCACTGCTGTAACGCTCGGCAGCTCAATCTCGACACCATGATGGTCACGCAGGTGCCGGACAAAACCAGAAATAGCAGCCCGCTGGCCGGGTTTGCCTGACAGGTAGCAGTTCAATATCGACTGGTCGGGTGGAAACAGGCTCTCCTCCCTGGCAAGCTGTAGAAGCGCAATCGCCGGGGTCAATGCGAGCCGAATAGATCTTACCGAGGTGTTGGTCTTGCCGGCCATGTGCTGGTAGTAGCCCTGCAGTATTTTGCCTTCGGGACTATCTTCGTCAAAGACGGACAGCTTCTCTCGAATGCGGCGCTGATCCGCAGCGTCATATTTTTGCTCCCGACTCAGGCTAATTCCTTCGCTTTCCAGCCATTGGCCAATCAAGAGCACCTTGCGTAATCTGATGGTACCGAAATGCTCAAGCAATTCTTCCGCTTTTGGTAGATTGCTGCTCCAGGTCTTCTCCATTTCCAGGAAAAACGGCACATATCGCTTGAGTGAAATTGCCGCTTTGTTCGGCCCAACTTGATCGCCCAGCCACTGAGAAAACTTCTGCATTTGGTCAGCCATCTCGGGGTGGCTGAAAGCGGCTCGATTGACATCAATGCGCTTGGTAAGAAGTGCTTTCCAATAGCAGATATTGCACTGTTTGCCACAGCCTGCGGGCATCAGCTCACCGCAAACAGGACAGGGGATCTTGCCCTGGTCCTTGCATTTTTTGCATTTTTTCTTCCCATCGTCTGATTCGTAGAGCAGTCGATGCTTGTGACAACTCGTACAGGTGCCATGGTGCGCACTGGCACATTGAGGACATAGGCGAAGGTCATGGCCTTGCCGGGCAACTCTCGACAAGCGTGGCGAGAGGGTGCCGCAGACTTCACAAGGTTCCGGCTCCTTGAAGTAAGGTGCGCAGGAGGCGCAGGCTGGGCCATAGGGCGTGATCTTGCCAAGCCGGTACTCTGTTTTTCCGCATCGCACACAAGGCTTGTTGTTCTCGCATCGTCGGCAGACCGCCGAAGGATCATTCTTGGGCAACCGTGCCATCTCTGCACATTGAGGACACGCACGGTGCTTGAAAACACGGTTGTAGCATGCGCCACAATAACGATGACCTTTACGAATCCGCCAGATTTTATTTACCTTGCGACCACATTCATCGCACATGATTGCAGGTTTGCTTGATTGCGAGGGAGCGGTCACAGTGAGCTATTCTCAACCTTCCGGACCAGACGTTTCATCATCCGGACCACTTCATGCCGTGGACGGGGTGTCGGGAGCCGGGTTGTTCTGGCTTGGCGAGTTACAGACCGGTCCAAAAGATCTTGAGCCAGGCCCTCAATAATTTCTGGTGGTGAGAAACCCTTTGGGATAAGGGCCTGTCGGCTGACGCCGTGCTCCAGTAAAGAGCGAACCAGTTCACCGCGACGGCTCGACATGAACCGAAAGAGAATCTGCAGGATCAATTGACGGTCTGAGTTGCGGAGTCCCTCAAGGGGTGTCCCGGGGTGAAGGCTAAGATCCTGGGGACTGACACCACCCACCTCCTTCATAAAATCGGACAACGCATTTTCTCCAATACTCCGACTCGCGGGTCTAACCAGCATCCCCATGTAATGGGCCAACTCAAACCATCGCGATGCACTGATCTGCTCGCCAAGGACTCTCCCATAACCGGTTCGGATAACCCGGTCTGCCCAGCGCTGGAATGCCATGGCATCTTCAGAAAACAGTCGAGGGTGCGTCTGTCGAAGGTCTGCTCCGCAGCTCGCACAGATCGCTAGGTTACCATCCTCTGGCTGTAGTCGATGAGGTTCTAAAGGCGAATCGCAGTGCCAGCAGCGATCCAACAAAGAGTTACCGTGTCGCTCACAGCCGACATGCCACACAAGACGCCAATGAACCCGATAAAACGGCGCGTGATCTTCAGTCAGGCAGTGAGGGCAATATTGGAGGCCCCCTTTACGCGAATGCCCCCGCGTACCCAGTGTAAGTAGCCATCGCCACTTCATTTTTTCGCTAGGCGGAGTGGGAACAACGCGATCTGCGATCCATCGTAAGGCGGCTTGCTCGATGGCTTCTTCCGAGACGCCCGACACCGCGGCCAGGGCAGATGTGCGTTCCTCGTTGTACCCTCGGTCCGGATCGGCAGTCCATACCCGCCAGGTAGGCCATATTTGCTGGGTCAGTGTCTTGGGGTCACAACCAAATGTCATAGCCGCGCGAATCAGCCAGGACGACAGCAGTTCGTCCGGATTTAGGGCAGGCATCAGCGGCCACTGTGGGTTTACAGGGCGACTTCCCGAATGCCACGAGTCGGTCGTACCCATGTATTGCCCTCAATGATGGTCTTGTCGATCTGCTCTTGGCCATTGTTGATTGCATCCGTTGCGCAGACAACCAGTAGGCGATGCAGGTCGCCTAAGTTACCTCCACTGAGAGCATGAAGCCGCTGAGCCAGCTCAGGACGGTGGAGCATGGATCGTTTTTTAAGCGGCAGCACCCTCTCAAAGCCCGCCAATAAATGCTGAAAATCCTTATCCAGCTTCCATGCCGACAACGCAATGACATCGAATCGGCTAGCGTGTTGCGGATCGGTGTGAAGGACTCGAACTGCATCCCGTGTCCCAACCCCGACAATGGGAATGGCCAGCTCATTGCAAAGCAGTTTGAGCGTATTCATGACCTCACGCTGCTTGATGGCCGATCCGGTCAGCAGTGAGTGAAATTCGTCGATGACCAGCACTCGGGTTTGGCACAGCCGCAGCAAGTGAATTACCTGGTATCGCAGGCGGGATTTGGAATCTGTGGGGCGATAGGGGGTGAAGAATCGCTCCAGGATTGAAATGTACAAACCCTTTTCGTCGGCGCTAGGCGGTGCTTCTGCCAAGACCACGGGCTTTACCGGCTCTGAGTTTTCATCCACATAGCCTTCGCCGTGCAATTCCTTAAATCTTCGGACAATCGTGGTTTTACCATTATTGGAATCCCCCACAATTAATAAATTTGGCATCCGAGGACGCTTGGGCTTTTCCATCAGTCCCCGCAGAGTATCCAGGATGTTGTTGGCTAAAGGGTAGGAAATCCATCGAGGCTGATCCATGAAGGCAATTCGATCCGCATTAGACATACCCATGATATGACGGAAGTCGGAGTGAATATGATCAAAGTCCATCATGAAATATCACCCATGAAGTCAATCTCTCCGTCAATTAGCCCGTCCAAAATTGGCTGCTGCACGGTATCCGATTTCTCCTTTACAATGGGGGCGGCAGGAGTGGTTTTCTTTTCATGCTCCACACGCCGTTGGGCTTGCCTGCGGGCCTTCTTAGTTTTCCCCTTTGCCTCATCCACTTTGCCGCGCAACTCCGTGAGAGCGGCGAAGATCTGTTGTTCATTCACGCTTTCGGCACCTTGTTTTTTGAGCAATTCACGCGCTTGGCGATATTCCCAAATACTCATGGCAGGCAGCGTCAAATCAGCAAAGGGGATCTTGAAGTATTGCTTCAAGTCAGGATCAAAGAACCAGATCGCACTGATATCCCGGGGATCTCTGCGAAAAACAAACTCACGTTTCTTTTTGGGATCGTTTGCGCTGGTTGCGTTGATCCATGGGCGCAATGCCTCATCGTAATAGTGCATCCCATCAATGGTGACCCCGAAGGTCTGGATGGTACGATGAAAGGAGGGCAAGAAATCCAGGTAGACCGTATGACGATCTGCCGGGCGCGGTGGAATGCCAATGCCTGCCAAGTCGCCAACACCAAAAACACCAATTTCCCACTTCTTGAGAGGCGACATCCCAATCCCCGAATGCAGTCGATGGTGGTAGACCTTGCAGATAAGGGTGACAAGCCATTCTTCAAATTCCGAAAGAGTCATCGCTGCATGCTTTTCGGATTCGTAGCCTTCTTTGTGTTTCACCGATGAGAAAGTGGTTCCCGGTAGGTCGTGAATATCTCGAAGCAACGTGCCAAGCAGTCGTTCGATGTGTCCACCGTACTGGGGCTGCCCGACGGGCCGAAACTCCAGTTGGATGCCATGTGCCAAGCATGACTTCTGGAAGTTGTCGGATCGAAAATCTGCGCCATTATCGACATGGATCTTCTTTGGGTAACCCCATACGGGCCAATCGGCGTCCACTTTGTGAAGTAGAAGCCATTCTTCCTTGGGCAACATGGACTGGGATACGCACATAGCCACGGAAGTTTCCGAGGGTGGGTCAAAGGAGAGGTAGTAGCCAGTGACCATGCGGCTATAGATATCCATGGCAAGGGTAATCCACGGCCTGCCAATGGGCTTACGATGTGCATCATCCACCAGAATGATGTCTGCTGGGGTATGGTCAATCTGGATCACCGCCAAAGGGTAGTCCGCATCTGGGAAGCGCCCCGGGGTGGGTATGAACTTGTTTTTTGCTCGTTCCCTGTATCCGCGTTTACGCAGCCGCTCTTTTTCTGGAATGCGGCTGATTCGTGAGCGGATCGTTCCGGGGCTGGGGGGCGATACACCCCGTTCGGCGCAGATTCTTTGCACCTCAGTGACCGCCTTCTGATCAGTTGAACGCTGGTGGGTTAAGTAATAATTTTGAATCACCTCTTCGATGATTTTTTCAGCAAATTCACCAATTCGACTTTTGCCGCGTTTCCACCCTCGGGTCATCGGGATGAGTGCGGTCATGGACCCGTAGGCGTTGTAACGCTTGATCCATCGATACAGAGTGGCTGTGTCCACCCCCACCTCTTGGGCGCGTTTACTGACCTCGGATCGCCCTAACAGAGTACCCTGCCTCAGCAATGGCTTGATAGCCTCAAATCGTCGTTCCGCCTCACGCCAATCCTTATCTCCTATTTCTAATAAGTCGTTGCGCTGCTGTGAGTGGCTGTTATTCTCCAGAGGACGCAGATCAGAGATGCGTAACGGTTGGCTTTGAAGGGTTTCGACATCGACACCGATCACCGATGAGAAATCCAGTATCTCAGTAATTCGATAAACTTTCCCATTGATTTGAACATAGGCCCCTATCTTGACATCGACCTTTTGCCGCTTGGGCGCAAAATCTGGACCATCAAACGCCATATCTATTTCGTATCCACAGGAATCACTCATCGTTGGCCACCCACAATACGGTGTGTTCATTCAGTGGTCGGTAAATGTCGCAATCAAGCTGGCGGGTCGCCAACAAGTGCCATAGGTGAGAAATCCCCTCGGCTCGATACAGGCCCATGAAGTATCGTGCCAAAAGATAATGAAAAGGAGCCGACCCCATACGGGCCAAGCCTTGGATAATCCAATCGCTTTCCTCCCTCGGAAATACCATACGCTTATATCGTTCCAGAAACTGGATATTGGCAAACATCTGATCCCGGATTCTGGATTCATCGTGGATATGAAACTCCCACTCTTCCTGCTTGGCGTACCGGTAAGCGGCTTTCCATTTGGGTAGCCAGTCTCGCCAATGCTCGCGCCACTGTGATTCCGGTTTGACTTCAACCAATAACGGCCTGGGGAAGTCAGAGTGCGTCCGATTTCCGAGGCGGAAGTACACGAGGAAGTCCGGCGTGTAGGTATACTCTCGACCGCCCCGAAGGCTAAAGCGGATTTGGCAGGGCTGGGGGATGATGTCCAGAACCGTCCGGTTAAACTCATTTCGTGCGATAAAATCACGCTCTAACGTCGATTCGTAAGGAATGGCGGTCTCACCCCGAAAGGGGTAAATACCCGAAACACTTCGTCGGGTCGGTTTAATGGTTCGAGCCTGTGTCGGGATCATGGCTGTCGCACCTATTTTTGGAAAAAAGCAACGAAGTCGCGCCTATTTCTAGCAAATTCGTCGCATTAATTTCTGAAAAAGCGCCCTAAGCTGTTGATTTTTGGTTACGCCTGTCGCACTTTATCTAGTATATGACAGTGGTTCACGCCCCAAACCCGGAGAGATTTCCCTGGCCCATAACGGAATTCTGTTCCTGGACGAACTGGCGGAGTTCGACCGCAAGGCCCTGGACGTGCTGCGTGAACCCCTGGAGACCGGCCGCATCTCCATCTCCCGCGCCGCCCGGCAGGCGGAGTTTCCGGCCCGTTTCCAACTGGTGGCGGCGATGAATCCCTGCCCCCAGGGCTATGACTGCGACCTGGGACCCCACTGCCGCTGCACGCCGGAACAGCGTCGGCGGCACCGGGGGCGCATCTCGGCCCCGCTGCTGGACCGGATCGACCTGTCCATCGAGGTGCCCCGGCTGCCGCGGGATGTGCTGATGGATCCGGGACCGCCCCCGGAATCCACCGAGCAGGTCAGGTCGAGGGTGGCCGCCTGCCGGGACCGGCAACTGGCACGGCAGGGGAAACTGAACGCGGCCCTGTCCGGGCGGGAAGCGGAAGGAATCTGTACGCTGGCCCCGGCCCACCAACAGTTGCTGGAAACGGCCATGGACCGTTTCAGGCTCTCGGCTCGGGCCTATCACCGCATCCTGAGGGTTGCCCGCACCCTGGCGGACATGGATGGCGCGCCCCGGATCGAGGCGCACCACCTGATGGAAGCCCTGAGCTACCGGGCCATGGACCGCTGGCGGGCCAGTGAGGCCTGAGCATTCACGGCCGGGACTGGACGGATCAGCCGCCGCTGGCGCGGGAGGCGCGCTTGCGCTCGTGCTCCAGCAACAGCTTCTTGCGCACCCGGATCGCCTTGGGGGTGACTTCCACCAGTTCATCGTCCTCGATGAATTCCAGGGCCTGCTCCAGGGACAGGCGCAGGGGCGGCGTCAGGATGATGTTCTCGTCGGAACCGGCGGCGCGGATGTTGGTGAGCTGCTTGGCCTTGAGGGGGTTCACCACCAGGTCGTTGTCCCGGGTGTGGATGCCGATGACCATGCCCTCATAGACCTCTTCACCGGGGCCGATGAACATGCGGCCACGCTCCTGCAGGTTGAACAGGGCAAAACCCAAGGCCTTGCCGTTGCCGTTGGCGATCAGTACCCCGTTGTTGCGGGGGGCCACCGCGCCGGCGCGGAACTCGCCGTAACTGTCGAACACATGATGCAGGATGCCGGTGCCGGAGGTGGCGGTCAGGAATTCGGTCTGGAAACCGATCAGGCCGCGGGAAGGCACCCGGTAGTCCAGACGCACCCGGCCCTTGCCGTCGGGGATCATGTCCAGCAGTTCGCCGCGGCGGCTGCCCAGCTTTTCCATAATGCCCCCCTGGTGCTGCTCCTCCACGTCCACCGTCACCATCTCATAGGGCTCTTCCTTGATTCCGTCGCGGGTGCGCACGATGACTTCCGGGCGGGACACGCCCAGCTCGTAGCCCTCGCGGCGCATGTTCTCGATCAGGATGGACAGGTGCAGCTCTCCCCGGCCGGACACCCGGAACTTGTCCGGATCGTCGGTCTCTTCCACCCGCAGGGCCACATTGTGCTTGAGCTCCTCCATCAGACGCTCGCGCAGGTTGCGGGAGGTGACGTACTTGCCGTCACGTCCGGCGAAGGGCGAGGTGTTGACCTGGAAGGTCATGCTCACGGTAGGCTCGTCCACCGTCAGGGCCTTGAGGGGCTCCACCGCAGCCGGGTCGCAAATGGTATCGGAGATATAGAGTTCATCCATGCCGGTGAAGGCGATGATGTCACCGGCACGGGCCTCGGGCACTTCCATCCGGTCCAGCCCCCGGAAGCCCAGGATCTGGAGCACGCGCCCGTTACGCACGTTGCTTTCCCGGTCCATGACCTTGACGGCGGTATTGGTCCTGATCTTGCCGCGGGTGATACGGCCGATCCCGATCAAACCCTGATAGGTGTTGTAATCCAGGGAGGACACCTGCATCTGGAACGGGCCTTCCGGGTCCACGCTGGGGGACGGCACCTTGTCGATGATGGTCTGGAACAGAGGATCCATGTTGCCTTCGGTCACACCCGGCTCCAGGCCGGCGAAACCCTTGAGAGCGGAGCAATACACCACGGGGAAGTCGAGTTGTTCCTCGCTGGCGCCCAGGCGGTCGAAGAGGTCGAAGATCTGATCCACCACCCAGTCGGGACGGGCGCCGGGGCGGTCGATCTTGTTCACCACCACGATGGGGCGAAAGCCCATGGCGAAGGCCTTGGCGGTGACGAAGCGGGTCTGGGGCATGGGGCCGTCGACCGCATCCACCAGCAACAGCACGGAATCCACCATGGACAGCACCCGCTCCACCTCGCCGCCGAAATCGGCGTGGCCGGGGGTATCCACCACATTGATCCGGTAGCCGTTCCACTCCAGGGCGGTGTTCTTCGCCAGGATGGTGATGCCCCGCTCCTTTTCCAGCGCGTTGGAGTCCATCATCCGCTCCACCACCTGAGCCCGGGCGTCCAGGGTCCCCGAATGCTGCAGCAGCTTGTCCACGAGGGTGGTCTTGCCATGGTCCACGTGGGCGATGATGGCGATGTTGCGAAGCTTGTCGGTCATGGGGAAAACGGCCTGCCGCCGGGGGATTGTTGGGCAAAGGGGGCGAGGATTATACAGCCCGCGGGGTTGCGCGGATATGGCAAGGCCATGGATTATCCGCACGAAAACGGGTATTCCGCGGGGAAATTGGGCATCATGAGGCCCTGCAACCCCTGTGCACAGGAGGCCTTCCCATGAAGACCCGTTATCAGGACATTGCCCCCTATCAGACGCTGGACGGATCGGAAATCCGGGAACTCATGCATCCCCGCCTGAATGGGGAGGGCGCGCTGAGCCTGGCGGAAGCCCTGGTACAGCCCGGCGCCGACACCCGCCTGCACCGCCACATGCAGACCGAGGAGCATTATCACTTCACCCAGGGCGAGGGGATGATGTATCTGGGAGATCAGGCCTTCCCGGTCAATGCGGGAGATACGGTCAGGATACCGCCCGGGGTCGCCCACAAGGTCCGGAATACCGGTGATGTGCCCCTGCGCATCCTGTGTGCCTGCGCGCCCCCCTATCGCCATGAGGACACGCAGGTTCTGGACTGATCAGGCCGGTGTCTCGTTCTCCGCCGGCATCTGCAGATGAAATCCCCGGCTTCTGAGGTTTTCCATTACCTGGGCGGCATCCTCCCGGGCCAGCCTGCGTTCGGGGGTCAGTTCGAACTCCAGGGCAAACACCGGCGCGCCGAACACCCTCATCAGGGCCTCCGGCAGGGATGAAAAATCATCCTTGGCGGGCAGGTAGAGATAGGTATCCTGCTTGCGGCTGCTGCGATAGACGTAGCATGGCATGCCGTGGGTGTCGTGACTCAAACCATGTTCTCCTTCGCTCAAGCATCAATACGTTGGCAATCATACATTGGCAATCCCGCAACCGCCCGTCATTCCCCCCCGCATCTGACCCGGCGCAAATTCCGTGCAAACCACGACAAGGACTCAATCCGCCTCGAAGATCACATCAGGCTCATCGGACGGGGGCTGCACTTCAGCCGGCGGCGGTAACCGGGGCGCGGCGCCCACCCGGTCCCAGACCTCCATGCGCTGAATATCCCGGCGCCGGTACTCAAAGGCCACGTGGCCGCCCATGACGACCTGCTGCAGGTAGAGACTGGTGGGGGTGGTCGCAATCAGATTGCCCTCCCGAACCACCCCGTCACCCAGTACCAGCCGCATGCGCGCGCCCTCAAGCCGGGGCAGTTCGGCCGGCAAGGCCGTGCGATAGGCCCTGGGCACGGGCGCGGGATCGGCCTCCAGCCGGAAGCTGGAAGCCGGCGGCAGGGGCTGGACCGGTGCAAAGGGGTCGTACTCGGCAATCTCCAGCGGTTGCCCGATTTCTTCCTCAATCCGACGGATCAGGGCCTGATTGGGTAACTCCACATCCCAGGGGCGGGTGACGGGCATCTGGATTTCCACCCCCACGCCGAACCGATCCAGGGTTTGCTCCACGGTCCGATCCGCACCGCCGTACAGGGCTCCACCGAGTACCAGCAGCCCCATCACCGACACCAGAAAGCCGGTCCGGGCCCGACGCCAGTGCAGCAACACGAAGGCCAGCGAGACAATAGGGACGAGATTGATCACGCCCCAGATGAATTCCCGGCGAAATCCGGCCCGGACCACCAGCAGGTAACCCAGGAGCACCAGTGCCGACCCTGCCAGCAGGGCGCCGTCCAGTACCGTCATGCGCAGACCCTCGAACCGCCACTCAATCGCAGGATTATAACAGCGCCCATACCGGCCATTGTCGCTTGTCCCTACCACCCGCCCGGGTTAAGCTGCCGATCAGCGGTCAGAACCTCAAGGAGAGAGGCGCATGTCCAGGGAATACGGCCTGACACTCACCGAACTGCTCATCACGCTCGCCGTTGCCGCGGTGCTTGCCACCCTTGCCATCCCCGGTTTTGCGGGCATGGTGCGGGAGCAGCAGTTGATTACCACCACCAACACCTTCATCAGTGCCCTCCACACGGCCCGCTGGGAAGCCGTGAAGCGAGGTCGCCACGCCCTGCTCTGCCCGTCCACGGACGGGCAGCAATGTACCGACACCTCCTATGCGGAAGGCTGGATCGTCGGCGTGGTGGAACACCCGGTCACCGGACCGGTGATCCAGCCCGCCACGGTCATTCGTCATTTTGGCCCCGTGCCCGCGTCGGTGACCATCCACACCAATGGCACAATGGGGGAATACATTGCCTATCGCAACGACGGCCAGACCCGTCGTCTGAACGGCGCGCTGCAGATGGGGTCGGTGTGGCTATGCCATGGGGAGACGGGGCGGCGGATCGTCATCAGCCGAACCGGACGGGCGAGAGTGGAAATCACGTCCTGCTAAGTGAGGCAGGCTCATCGGAACCGCCCGGGCCTTGGGCCGGGCGGTTCCTGTCGGGGATTTAACGGGCCACCCAGGCGGTGCACCAGCCGTTGGCGGATACCAGTTTGCCGGGGAACACGGAGCAAGGACCCCAGTCCTGGGCGCTGGCATCCGTGTACAGCAGGCAGTTCAGGCAGGTCTGCCCTTCCTCATAAGCGGGATGCTGCACACTTGAGGCATCGTGCCGGTATTCCAGGGCCTGAGCAGCGGGATCATCCTCGCTCAGGCGCTCCATGGCCTTGGCCGTCGTAGTCCAGCCCAGGCCTGCCACTGGCACGGCCAGCAGACCATAACTGCCGAACTTCAGAAAACGGCGCCGACTCAGGGTATTGTCGCGATCTTTCATCGTCTCTTCTCCTGTGTGTTCGTCGTGTCAGTCTCGCAGCATGCCCCTGGCATTCGAGTCCCGCGCCGGTCCCTGATATTCTGTTGTCCCGCCTTGGCAGCGCAGGCTTACCACCTACATAAGCTGGGGGCACCGGATTCACCCTAGCGAACCCCGGCCATGGGCGCAAGTCTCCCGGAGACCACCTTCACGACCCTTATAATGAATCGATTTCGCTCCTCGGAACCTCATCCCTCCCCTACCCTCACGGAAGATTCGCCGGACACGCCCTTGCTGCTCCAGATCCAACAACTTCACACCCCCCAGGTCGGCCCCCTGGACCTCGCCCTTGGCGCCGGAGAACTGGCCCAGGTGGCCGGTCCGTCCGGTGCCGGCAAGTCCCTGCTGCTGCGCGCCATCGCCGACCTGGATCGCAATGAAGGCCTGATCCGACTGGAAGGACAACCCCGACAGGCCCTGAGCGGGTCCGACTGGCGACGCCGGGTGGGCTACCTGCCGGCGGACCCGGCCTGGTGGGCGGACACGGTGGGTGAACATCTGCAACCGGGCGGTGAACACTGGCTGGAAGCCCTGGGTTTCGGCCCGGATGTGCGCACCTGGACCGTGGACCGGCTCTCCAGCGGAGAACGGCAACGTCTGGCGCTGGTGCGGGTACTGCAGAACCGGCCCCGGGTCCTGCTGCTGGACGAACCCACCGCCAATCTGGACCCGGACAACACCCTGATCATGGAAGGCCTGATCCGGGATTATCTGCGCGACAGCGATGCCGCCGCCCTGTGGGTCAGCCATGACGCGGAGCAGCGTAGCCGCCTGGGCGGCCGCCTCCTCCTGATGGAAAGCGGTCAACTGATGGAGTCAAACGGATGAACGTCATCGCCCTGTCACCCCTGGACCTTACTCTGGCGGCCCTGCTGGTGATTGCCCTGGCGGCGCTGACCAGCCGGGTGGGCATGGGGCTGTCGAAGAGCCTGCTGGTCTCGGCCGCCCGCACGGTGGTGCAACTGCTGCTGATCGGCCTGGTGCTCAAGACCCTGTTCGAGCATGCCGCCCTGCACTGGGTGGCCATCATGGCACTGGTGATGCTGCTGGTGGCGGGCCGGGAAGTGGTGGCCCGACAGGGGCGACGATTCACCGGCTGGTGGGCCTACGGCATCGGTACCCTGGCCATGTTCGTGTCCGCCTTCACCGCCACGGTGTTTGCGTTGACCGTCATCATCGGCCCGGCACCCTGGTGGGAGCCCCAGTACGCCATCCCCCTGCTGGGCATGCTGCTAGGCAACACCATGACCGGGATCGCCCTGGGCCTGGACCGTCTCACCCAGTCCGCCTGGCAACAACGCCGGGTGATCGAGGGCCGCCTGATCCTGGGGCAGACCTGGACCGAGGCGATTCGGGACATTCGCCGGGATGCCGCCCGTAGCGGCCTGATGCCCATCATCAATGCGATGGCGGCGGCGGGCATCGTCAGTCTGCCCGGCATGATGACCGGTCAGATCCTGGCGGGCACACCGCCCATGGAAGCGGTGAAATACCAGATTCTGGTGATGTTTCTCATCACCGCGGGCACCGGATTCGGTACCCTGGGGGCCATTTGGCTGGGATCCCGGCGCCTGTTCGACGAGCGGGAGCGACTGCGGCTGGACCGCCTGAAGGCCGGATGAAACCCATCGAGCCACCGGCTGTCGAAAAGCCCGTTGCAGGCTCCCCGGCGGCACGGCATAGGGAGTATCATACGCCCGCTTTACCGGGTCGGCGTCCCAGCGAGGCCGCCCCTTCATTCGCGCTGATCGACAAGGCCCATCATGACAGATTGGACGACGGATAACGCCCGCCAGACCTACAATATCCCCCACTGGAACGGCGACTACTTTCACATCAATGAGCAGGGCCGCGTGATCGTCCGGCCGCCCGCCCATGCCCGGCATCCGGGCGTGGACCTGTTCGAACTGGTGAACCATGTATCCGGCCTGAACATCGACGTGCCGGTGCTGGTGCGCTTTCCGGACATCCTCTGCGACCGCGTGAAGCGACTCACCGAGGCCTTCGATCAGGCCATCGAGGACAACGAGTTCCCCGGCCGCTACACCGCCGTCTATCCCATCAAGGTGAATCAGCAACGCAGCGTGGTGGAGCGCATCCTCACTTGTGGCGGCGAGCGGGTGGGCCTGGAGGCAGGCAGCAAACCGGAACTGATGGCGGTGCTGGCCCTGGCCCGCCCCGGCGGGGTGATCGTCTGCAACGGCTACAAGGACCGGGAATACCTGCGTCTGGCCATGATCGGCCAGCTGCTGGGACACCGGGTCTACATCGTCATCGAAAAACCCTCGGAGCTGAACGGCGTCATCGAGGCCGCCCGCGACCTGGGGGTCCGCCCCTCCCTGGGCATGCGGGTGCGGCTGGCCTCCATGGGCAAGGGCAAGTGGCAGAACACCGGTGGCGAAAAGGCCAAGTTCGGCCTCTCCGCCGCCCAGGCCCTGAAGCTGCTGGACCAGCTGCGGGACCACGACATGCTGGACTGCATGCAGCTGCTGCATTTCCACATGGGTTCCCAGATCGCCAACATCCGCGACATCCAGTCAGGCATGTACGAAGCCTCCCGCTTCTTTGCCGAACTGCATCGTCTGGGCGCCCCCATCCAGGTGGTGGACGCCGGCGGCGGCCTGGGGGTGGACTACGAGGGCACCCGCTCCCGCAACCTGTGTTCCATCAATTACAGCCTGCAGGACTATGCCGACAGCCTGGTGCGCATCCTGGCCAACACCTGCCGGGAATACGACCTGCCGCCACCGGAGATCTTCACCGAGTCCGGTCGTGCCATGACCGCCCATCACGCGGTGCTGATCACCAATGTGATCGACACCGAGCGTGCGCCGGTGGCCGCCGACATCCAGCCCCCCGACGAGGAGGCCCCGGCGGTACTGCTGGACATGTGGAGCCTGTTCGAACGCACTGCCGAGAGCGCCCCCACCGAAGTCTTCCACACCATGGTGGACTGGCTGCGGGAAGTGCAGTCCATGTTCACCCACGGCCTGCTGGACCTGGAGCACCGGGCCTTGGCGGAGCAGATCTACTTCGCCACCTGCCGACGCCTGCTGACCCGGCATGCCCAGCGCCTGCCCCGGGATATCGCCGACGAACTCACGGAAAAGCTCTCGGACAAGTATTTCTGCAACTTCTCCGTGTTTCAGTCCATCCCGGACGTCTGGGCCATCGACCAGATCTTCCCCATCATGCCCCTGCACCGGCTGGACGAGCGCCCCACCCGGTTGGGGGTGCTGCAGGATCTCACCTGCGACTCCGACGGCCACGTGGACCGCTACGTGGACGGCGAGACCATCGTCCCCAGTCTGCCCCTGCACGAGTTCCGCCCCGGGGAACAATATCTGCTGGGGATCTTCATGGTCGGGGCCTACCAGGAAATCCTGGGCGACCTGCACAATCTGTTCGGCGACACCGACGCCATCAACGTGGTGCTGACCCGGGACGGCGGCTACGAGGTGGTGGAACCGGAACAGGGAGACACGGTGGAGGAGCTGCTGCGCTACGTGCACTTCGACACCGAGTTGCTGGCGAGCGCCTATCGCACCAAGGTGGCGGCCGCGGGCCTGGACGAAGCCACGCAGCGGCAGATCCTCCAGGAACTGGACAACGGCCTGTCCGGGTACACCTACCTGGAAGACTGATCCGGCGCGGGACACCCCCCGTCAGTGGGCGGTCATGCCCCCGTCCACCAGATAATGGGCGCCGGTGATGCCACTGCCGGCGTCGGACAGAAGCAGCGCGGCCACGGCGGCGATCTCCTCGTTGGTGGAATAGCGCCCCAAGGGGATGCGGGTGACGAAGTCGTGCTTGACCTCGTCGCCGTGTCCCGGGTTTGCCTGCTCCTCGATGGAGCGCATCATCCGGTTGTCCACCGGACCGGGGTTGACCGTGTTCACCCGGATGCCCTCCGGCCCCAGTTCCACGGCGGCGCAGCGCATCATCCCCATCACCGCGTGCTTGCTGCTGACATAGGGCGCCAGCCCGGCCGCTCCCCGTACTCCGGCCACGCTGGCGGTGATCAGGATGGCGCCCCCTCCGGCCCGACGCAGCGCCGGTACCGCCGCCTGCAGGCCATGACGCACCCCGTGCAGATTGACCGCGAAGACCCGCTCCCAATCCTCATCGGTGGTGGATGCCAGCGGCCCCACACGGCCCTCGATGCCGGCATTGAGGAATACGCCGTGCACCGCCCCGAAACGCTGTTCCGCCGCCTGGATCATGGCCTGGTTCTCCTCCCGTCGACTGACATCCACGGCCATCCCCGCCGCCCGCTCCCCCAGCGCCGCGGCCAGCGCCTCCACCCCATCCGCCTCCCGGTCCGTCAGCAGCAGCCTGGCCCCCTGGGCGTACAGCAGACGGGCGGTGGCCTCACCGATGCCCCCCGCCGCGCCGGTGATGACGATAACCTTGTCATTGAATTGGCTCATGGTGATGCCTCCTCCGTTGAACGGTCTGTGTTGAGTCCTGACGCCTCATGCACTAAACTTAGCAGCCTTTCCACGCACCTGCCGCGCCCCTTCCGGCGGTCTGTGCAAGGATCCAACCGGTTTCGGTGCCCGCCGGCATAGCTCAGTTGGTAGAGCAGCGCATTCGTAATGCGAAGGTCGTAGGTTCGACTCCTATTGCCGGCACCATTTGCAGTGATGAAAAGCCCGGCAATGCCGGGTTTTTTTTCGCTCCGTGACCAGGATATGCTGCGGGAAACCCATGCCTTTCCCCCTCTCTCACGGAGCGCTCCCCATGGCCGCCGCACCCGGCACTGTCCATACCTTCGAGGCCGACGACATTCAGGGCCGGACCCGCGCCCTGTCAGAATTCCAAGGCCGCGTCCTGCTGATCGTCAACGTCGCCAGCCACTGTGGATTCACCAAACAGTACAACGGCCTGCAGGCCCTGCAGGATCGTTTCCATGACCGGGGATTCGACGTACTGGGCTTTCCCTGCAATCAGTTCGGCAACCAGGAACCGGGCAACGAGGCCCGGATCGCCGACTTCTGCACCACCCGCTTCCAGGTGAGCTTTCCCATGTTCGCCAAGGTGGAGGTCAACGGCGCCGGCGCCCATCCCCTGTTCCGTCACCTCAAGGCCGCCGCGCCAGGTCTGCTGGGCTCCCAGGGCATCAAGTGGAACTTCACCAAGTTTCTGGTGGACCGCCACGGCCGGACCGTCCGGCGCTATGCCCCCAATGTGCCGCCGGAAGCCATCGCGGGGGACATCGAGCGACTGCTCGAAGCGCCACCGACCTAGTCGGCGCGAGGTTGTCACGCGCAACCGGTTTGGTTCATATTCCAAAAAACAACATCACAATGAACCCACCACCGAGGAGCATCAAGGCCATGTCCATCAAGCGTCGTGATTTTCTCAAGGCCGGCACCGCCGTGGCCACCGGAGCCGCCATCATCGGGGCACCGGCCATCGTCAAGGCCCAGGAGCGTTTCAACTGGCGCATGACCACCACCTGGCCCGCCGGCCTGCCCTTCTTCCAGACCGGCCCCGGCAGCGCCACCGACTTCGCCCGACGGGTGGAGGAGATGTCCAATGGCCGTATCCGCATCCGGGTCTATTCCGCCAATGAACTGGTGCCCGCCTTCGAGGGCTTCGATGCCGCTTCCTCCGGCCGCCAGGTCCAGCTCAATCACGGCTGCGCCTATTACTGGGCCGGCAAATCCTTCGCCGCCCAGTATTTCACCACCGTCCCCTTCGGCATGACCTTCCAGGGTCACAACGCCTGGCTCAACGAGGGGGGCGGCTATGAACTGTACGAGGAAGTCTACAAGCCCTTTGACCTGGTCCCCCTGGTGGTGGGCTGCACCGGGGTGCAGCCGGTGGGCTGGTTCCGGCGCCCGGTCGAGGGTCTGCGGGATTTTCGCGGCCTGAACATCCGCATGCCGGGACTGGCCGGAGACATCTACAATGCCATCGGCGCCAATGCCCGCCTGCTGCCGGGCGGTGAGCTGTTTGCCGCCCTGGAGCGGGGCGCCATCGACGCGGCGGAGTGGGTGGGTCCCTACTCCGATCGTGAACTGGGGCTGCACCGGGCCGCCAAGTTCTACTATTCCTCCGGCTGGCACGAACCGGCCACCAGCACCGAGGTGGTGGTCAACCGCCGTGCCTGGGAGTCCCTGCCCAAGGACCTGCAGGCCATCATGCGCAATGCCGCCGCGGCCTGCAACATCACCTCCCACACCTGGCTGGAGGCCAGAAACGCCGATGCCCTGGACGACCTGGTGACCAATCACGGGGTGCAGTTCGGACCGCTGCCCGACGACGTGATTCAGGCCTTGCTGGAGGCCACCCGGGACATCCTCGGCGACCGGGCAGCCAGGGATCCCCTGGTGCGCAAGGTGCACGAGAGCTATTTCCGCTTCAAGGCCCGCCATGACCGCTGGCAGCAGAACTCGGAAACGGCCTTCCAGACCCAAATCCGGGACCTGGGAGGAAAGATCCTGGCCTGAGCCTGCTCCGGAGCCCCACCCACGGGGTGGGGCTCCTCCGACCCACTGACGGGATCATCGGAGATCGTCATGTCCCGCCTCCTCCTTCGCTTCGAGCATGTGCTGTACCGGATCACCAGTCTGGCCGGTGGAATCTCGGCCATCGCCATGGCTGCCATGATCCTGCTGATCTTCGGCAACATGACCGCCCGCTACGCCCTCGGCACCGGCGCCGTGTGGCTGCAGGAACTGGAGTGGTATCTGCTCTCCCTGAGCGTGATGACCGGCATTGCCTATGCCATGCGTTCCGATGAACACGTTCGGGTGGACGTCTTTTCCCATCGTCTGAGCCGCGTGGGCAAGCTGTGGCTCAACGGCATCACCATGGTGCTGGTGGCCATCCCCATCGCGGCCCTGGTCCTGTTCTACACCTGGCCCTTCGTCAGCATCTCCTATGTACGCGGCGAGGGCTCGCCCAACGCCGGCGGCATGCCCTGGCTGTTCCTGCCCAAGGCCATGATCCTGCTGGGCTTTGCCCTCATTATCAGCGAGGCCCTGCGGCAGACCCTGAGCATCGGCCGCCGCCTGCTTTTCCATTACCGTCGCCCCGGGTCCCGCCGGAGGATTGCCCATGCCCCTTGAGTACATCGCGCTGATGATGGTGGGCGCCTTTTTCATCCTGGTGCTCACGGGGATGCCGGTGGCCTTCGCCATTGCCGCCGTGGGGTTCGTGTTCGGCTTCATCGGGTTCGAGGGCTGGCTATTCGAGCTGCTGCCCTCACGGATCTTCGGCACCATCACCAACTACACCCTGCTGGCCATCCCGCTGTTCGTGTTCATGGGGGTGATGCTGGACAAGACCCGGGTGGCGGAACGCATGCTGGAAGTGATCGGCCATGCCAGCGGCGCCCTGCCCGGCGGCATGGCCCTGGCGGTGATCCTGGTGGGCGTGCTCATGGGCGCGGCCACGGGCATCGTCGGGGCGGCCATCGTTACCCTCACCCTCATGGCCCTGCCCACCCTGATCCGACGGGGCTACAAGCCGTCGGTGGCCTGCGGCACCATCTGTGCCTCGGGCACCCTGGGGCAGATCATCCCCCCCAGCCTGGTACTGCTGGTGCTGGCGGATACCATGAACCTGTCCGTGGGCAGCCTGTTCGCCGCCGCCCTGGTGCCGGGCCTGCTGCTGGCCGGACTCTACGTGCTCTACCTCCTGTTCCTGGCCTGGTACAACGCGGCGGACGTACCGGCCATTGACGCCGCGGAACGGGCCACCATGAGCAAGGCCCAGCTCTGGAAGGATCTTTTCACCTCGGTACTGCCGCCCCTGGCCCTGGTGGGGGCGGTGCTGGGGGCCATCATCGGCGGCATCGCCGCCCCCACCGAAGCCGCCGCCGTGGGAGCCGTGGGCGCGGTGGTGGTGGCGGCGCTGATGCGGCGCCTGAGCCTGCCGGTGTTCAATGAGGCACTGATCATCACGGTGCGCATCACCGCCATGGTGTTCTTCGTGCTGATTGCCTCCCAGGTGTTCGCCCTGGCGTTCCGGGGGCTGGACGGGGAGTTCCTGGTGGAGGCCATGTTCGACTGGGTGCCCGGCGGCCCCTACGGCACCCTGCTGTTCATGATGCTGCTGATCTTCCTGCTGGGGTTCTTCCTGGAGTGGATCCAGATCACCTACATCGCCGTTCCCCTGTTCATGCCCTTCCTGGCCGGCTATCCGGAATTCTCCATGGTGTGGATTGCCATCCTCATCGCCATGAACCTGCAGACCTCGTTCCTGACACCGCCCTTCGGGTGGTCGCTGATCTTCATGAAGGGGGTGGCGCCCAGGGGGATACGAACCGCGGACATCTACCGGGGGGCGATCCCCTTCGTGATCATCCAGCTGCTGGCCCTGGGGCTGCTGATCCTGTTCCCGGGAATCGTGCTGTGGCTGCCGGGGGCGATCGGGTGGTAGGCCGCGGTTTGACGTCGAATCAATGTAAAAAGAACAGCACCGTGGTCACCGCGCCGACCACCACGATGCCGTTGCGCAGGAGTGCCGGCGGCAGTACCCGGCCGATGCGGGCACCGGCCAGGCCACCCAGGACCGCCGCCAGGGCCATGGGGGGGATCTCGGGCCAGGAGATGGCGCCGCCCCAGGCATAGATGACCACCGCCATCAAGGTGAGCACGGCGGAGAGCAGGTTCTTCAGCCCGTTGGCCACGTTCAGGTCATTGACCCCCAGCAGGCGGAACATGGCCAGCATGACAATGCCCATGCCGCCGTTGAAATAGCCGCCGTAGCCGCACACGCCCAGCACGCCGAGTCGCCCCCAGAAGCCGCCGGTGCCGTGGCTGCGTCGCGCCAGGTACTGGTTCAGACGCGGCCCGAAGGCAAACAGCAGGGTGGCAAAGAGCAACAGCCAGGGCACGATCACCCGGAAGGCCTCGTTGGAGGTCGCCAGCAGCAGCAAGGCCCCCACCGCGCCCCCGGCCGTACCGATGAGCACCACCCCCAGCACGGTCATTCCCCGGGGCGCCCGGATCAGGTCCCGGTAGGCCCAGGCGCTGGCCAGATAACCGGGCAACAGCGCCGCAGTGCCGGTGGCGTTGGCGGCCACCGGGGGCACGCCGGTAAAGACCAGGGCCGGCAGGGTGAGAAAACTCCCCCCTCCCGCCAGGGCGTTGATGATGCCGGCCACAAAGGCGGCGATCACGATCAGGGCAAGATCAAGCAGTTCCAGTGTCACGGGAATGGACATCCTTCAGGGGGCGGCGGCGGCCGGGAGGGAACAACGCCCGGCAAGATGCGCTCCAATGATAACAAGCCCGGAGGACCTTCCCATGGACATCCCCCTGTTGATCATCGGCGCCCTGCTGCTGGGCACATTGACGGCCTGGCACGTGGGGATGTTCCCCTACCCGGTCGGCTGGCTGCTGCTGAGCGTGTTCTTCATCGCACGCTTGATCCAGATCAGCCAGGGCTGAACCCGGTAAACGGGCAAATCTTCCGCAAAGCCTTTATAATCATCCACAATCACCCGCACGGCCTTTCGTCTGTCAAGCAGGCCATACTGCCGGTCAGGCCTTGAAAGACCACGGACAAGGCACCATGAATCATCAGACCGTCGAGTCCCGGACCCGACGGTGATGCGGCCCCGCCTTCCCGGACGGGAAATGCTGTATTGCCGCCCGGGCGGCGTTAGGCGGATCATGACGTCCGCATACCGGTGACACCGGCACCCCAACAGAATCTCCCAGTCGGACCCGGCCCTGTCCGGGATAACGGGGTGTCAGCCCAGCCGATGGGCACCGTTCGTCCACATCATGAATGGCGACACGATGAACCCTTGTACCACCCAACCAGCCCCTGGAGCGATGCCATGTCCCTGAGCCGACGCCGTTTCAACCAATTGCTTGCCGGTGGCCTGGGGGTCGCCCTGGCGCCCAACGTCCTGGCGGGACTGGTGGAAGGACAGGACTGGCGCGCCATCGCCCGGCCCCAGTCGGAAGCCCCCGAAGGCAAGATCGAGCTGGCCAAGTTCTTTTCCTACGGCTGCCCCTTCTGCGGCCAGCTGGCCCGGGTGATGAAGCCTTGGCTGGCGGAACTGCCCGACGACGTGGTGTTCCGACGCATCCCCATCTCCTTCAACCGTGCCGCCTGGGCCAATCTGGCCCGCCTGGCACTGGCCCTGGAGGAAACCGGCCTGGCCGCTGAACTGGATCAGGCGGTATTCGACGCCGTCGGCGTGGACCGGGAACCCCTGTTCACCGAAACCGCCATTCTGGACTGGCTGGCGGACAAGGACGTGGATACCGAGGCATTCCGCCAGGTGTTCAATGCCTCCCATATTCGTGCCCAGGTGGCCCGCAACGATCGCCTGCAGGCCCGCTTCGGCATCAACAGCGTCCCCACTCTGGTGGTCGACGGCCGTTTCGTCGTGGTCGGCGAACAGGCCCGCAGCTTCGACGACATCCTTGAGATTGCCGGGGAACTCATTGACAAGGCCCGGGCCTGACCCGGACCGCTCTTCCTCCGATGAACAGGAGTCATGACCATGACAGATGCCCTGTCCCAGTCTTTTCCCGCAGCGCCCCAGGCGCCCAACCCCATGATGTCCTAGCCATGAACGATACTTCCCAAGCGATTTCACCCCGTCGACGCCTGCAGACCCTGCTGGCAATCCCCGACAACCAGCGCACTGAGGAGCAATGGGACGAGATCATCGAACTGGAGATCTCCCTGGCGCCCGTCAACCAGGTCTCCGGCGGTGAGAAGCAAGCCGCCGAAACACGCGGCAGCAGTCCGCGTCAGGCCCGCGGGGCCAGACAGCCAAGATCAGGAAGCAGCGGGAACGGTCCCCGCGCCAAAAAGACCTTCAAGAAGCCGGCGGGCGCCTCCAAGGGCGCGGCCCGAGGCGCCGTCAGCAGCGAATGACGGCTGGGTGACAGCCAGCGGGGCCAGGACACCCTGCCCGGCCCCGAAAACCCCGCCCTCATCTCGCCCGGCTCGTCAGCCTCTGGCGCGAGCGATGCGCAGGACCTCGGGAATACGCCTCAGGCGACGCATGATGTCCGCCAGATGCTTGCGGTTACGGACGCTCAGGGTGAAGGTGATGGTGGTGGCGTGACCATCCCGTTCGTCGAAGGAAACGTGCTCGATATTGGAGCCCATGTCCGCGATCCCCGCCGCCAGACTGGCCAGCACGCCCCGCTTGTTGGCGGTCTGGATACGCACGCTGGCGGCATATTCCTGGCTGCCGTCCGGCGCCCACTCCACCGTGATCCACTTGTCCGGCTTGTCCCGGTAATCGGCCACGTTGCGGCAGTGTTCCCGGTGGACCACCAGGCCGCGCCCGGTGCTCATGACCCCGACGATGGGATCGCCGGGGATGGGATTGCAGCACTTGGCAAAGGACAGCACCATGCCTTCGGTGCCCTTCACGGCCAGGGGCCGCCCCATGCCCGCCGGAGTGGTTTCCATGGCCGAGGCATCGGCATCCTCCGTCACGGACAGGCGTCGGGCCACCAAGGCGGCCATGCGATTGCCCAGCCCCACGTCCGCCAGCAACGCCTTGACGTCCGGTAGCTGTAATTCTTCGAGCAACGCCCTCAGGCGTTCCTCGGGCACCTGTTCCAGGGACAGTTCATAGACCGACAGGGCCTTTTCCAGCAGCCGGCGGCCAAGGCCGACCGCCTCGTCCTGCTGCAGGTTCTTGAGGTAATGCCGAATGGCCGTGCGGGCCTTGCCGGTGACCACGAAGTTCAGCCAGGCGGGATTGGGGCGAGCACCGGGAGCGGTGATGATCTGTACCGTGCGACCACTCTCCAGCGGGGTGGAAAGCGGTGCCAGGCGACGGTCGATCTTGGCCGCCACGCAGGTGTTGCCCACGTCGGAATGTACGGCGTAGGCAAAATCCACCACGGTGGCGCCCCGGGGCAGTTCCATGATGTCTCCCTGCGGGGTGAAGATGTAGACCTCCTCGGGGAACAGGTCCACCTTGACGTTTTCCAGGAACTCCATGGAGTTGCCGGCGGCCTGCTGGATCTCCAGCACCCCCTTGAGCCACTCCCGAGCCCGGTCCTGGGCGGTGGCGGAGTGCCGGTCCCCGGCCTTGTAGAGCCAGTGGGCGGCGATGCCGGTCTCCGCCACCCGGTCCATCTCCTCGGTGCGGATCTGCACCTCGATGGGGATGCCGTGAGGCCCGAACAACACCGTGTGCAGGCTCTGATAACCGTTGGCCTTGGGAATGGCGATGTAGTCCTTGAAGCGCCCCGGTACCGGCTTGTAAAGATTGTGCGCCACCCCCAGGGCCCGGTAACAGGTATCCACGTCGGCGACGATGATGCGGATGGCGAAGACGTCATAGACCTCCGAGAAGGACAGACGTTTCTGCTTCATCTTGCGGTAGATGCTGTAGAGGTTCTTTTCCCGGCCGACGATGCGGGCCTCGATCCCCACTTCCTCCATGCGACCGCAGATGGCGGTCTCGATCTTCTGCATCACCTCCTTGCGATGGCCCCGGGATTTCTTGACCGCGGCATCCAGCACCTTGTGGCGCATGGGATAGTGGGCGGCAAAACCGAGCAGCTCCAGTTCCCGACGAATGGCATTCATGCCCAGGCGCTGGGCGATGGGGGCGTAGATATCCAGGGTCTCCCGGGCCACCCGCCGGCTCTTGTCCGGCCGCAGTGCGCCCAAGGTGCGCATGTTGTGCAGACGGTCGGCCAGCTTCACCAGGATCACCCGCAGGTCGCGGGTGATCGCCAGCATCATCTTGCGGAAATTCTCGGCCTGGGCCTCGGCCTTGGAGCGAAACTTGAGGTGGGTGAGCTTGGAAACACCGTCCACCAGCTCGGCCACGTCCTCGCCGAACTCCTCGATGATGCGTTCCTTGCTGATGTGGGTATCCTCCATGACATCATGGAGGATGGCGGCGATGATGCTCTTGTAGTCCATCCGCATCTCGGCCATGGTCTTGGCCACGGCCAGGGGATGGAAGATGTAGGGCTCGCCGCTCTGACGGGTCTGCCCTTCGTGGGCCTCCGCTCCGAACAGATAGGCCCGATAGACTTCCTTGATCTGCTCCGGCTCCAGATAGCATTCCAGATACGCGCACAGGTCGCCGGCCATGAATCGGGTGGAATCCAACGGCTGCGGGCTGGGTATCGTGGGGGTGGGGGCGCTCTCGACCATGGCGGCTGTCACGCGGAGTGGCCCTGTTGCGGTTCCCGGAGCAATCCGCAGACGGGGCTAGATCTCCGAGTTGACCTCCTCGTCACTGATCTTGGACTGTGCGGCGTGGTCACGGGCGGCCACTTCGTCCAGGACTTCCGGCCCCACCAGACCGGCGGCGATCTCCCGCAGGGCGACCACGGTGGGCTTGTCGTTCTCCCACTCCACCTGGGGGTTGGTGCCTCCGGCAAGCTGACGGGCACGCTTGGCGGCCACCAGTACCAGGTGGAAACGGTTTTCCACGTTGTCGAGACAGTCTTCTACGGTCACTCGTGCCATGGCCGGCAGTACTCCTGAAAAAACGGCGGGAAAACGTTCAATATTAGGGGTTCGGGCACCGGGATGCCAGCAATTCGCTCAGCAACGCCCGTTTGCTGTGGTGCTGGGGCCACATGCGCAGCCGGTTGGCGGTAAAGATGGCCTTCAGGTCCGCCAGGGCATCCTCGAAGCAGTCGTTGACCACCAAGTAGTCGTATTCCACATAGTGAGTCATTTCTTTGACCGCGTCCTGCATGCGCCGTTCGATCACGGCGGCGCTGTCCTTGCCCCGGGCCTGGAGTCGGGCACGCAGGGTGTCCCGGGAGGGCGGAATGATGAAAATGGACTGGCAGTCGGGCATCAGCTGACGGACCTGCTGGGCGCCCTGCCAGTCGATCTCCAGGATCACGTCCCGGCCCTGATCCAGTTCCGCCTCCACCGCGGCCCGGGACGTGCCGTAATAATGGTCAAAGACCCGGGCATGCTCCAGAAAGGCCTTGTCCTCGATCATGCCCAGGAACTGCTCCGCATTGACGAAGTGATAGTGGGTACCGTCCACCTCCCCCTGCCGGGGCGGACGGGTGGTGTGGGAGACGGACACCACCAGATCCGGACGGGCCTCCAGCAAGGCAGCCACCAAGCTGGTCTTGCCGGCCCCGGAGGGTGCGGACACGATGAAGAGGGTTCCCTTGACCAAGATGCAGACTCCCGGCTTGACGACTGGATGACCCGCTAGGGTAACTCAAGGCGGGGGACCGATGCAGCCCGGACAGGGATCAGTCCATCAGATCCACCTCGATCCCCTGCTCATAGAGGGACTGGGCGCGCCGGTCCAGGTAGCGCTGCAGCTCCGGCTCGTCCCGGTAGGCGCCGGTGAGCACATATTCCATCAGGGATTGCACATGGAAGGTCCGCAGATAGCCTTCGGCCCGGATCACCTCGCCGTCCTCGGGGGTGTAGAAAGCCAGCGTGGGGGTGTAGAGCACACCGCTGTCCCGTGCCCAGGCCGCCGCGCTGGTCTGCTCGCCCTCGGGGGTGATGACCCTGTCACGGCCGGCGACATCGATCTGCGCCACCTGGAACCGGGCCAGCAGCGCCTCGCTGTCGGGGCGGGCCAGGATATCCAGGTGCAGTTCATCGCAGGCGGAGCACTGGGCCTGCTCGAACAACACCAGCAGGGGCCGGCCATCCTCTCTCAGGGCCGAGGCCAGGTCATGGGGCGGCTGCAGCCAGCCGTCGCGGGCATGCAGCACCCCCGTGGCGGGCTCCGGCGACAGTTGTTCGAAATACGCCTGGAAGCTGATGTCGTTTTCCCGCCGCTCCCCGATCCAGGATAGCGCCGCGCGGAATCGATGGGGCTCGAAATAGCCGTTGATCCGTCCGACCACCTGGAACTCCTCGTTGAACATCAGCAGGGTGGGGGTGAACTGGACATTCAGATCCCGGGCAAAATCCTTCTCGGTGGTGTCGTGCCCGGCCATGTCGGTGACTTCCCGATCCCCCCACATGTTGATGGCAATGACGTTGAAATGCCGCCGGGTCAAGTCGGCGATGTCGCGCTGGCCGAAATTGTCCCGCACCAGCTTTTCGCAGTAGGGACAACCGTCCTGATAGAAATACAGCATGAGTCGCCGACCGGCATCCGTGGCCTCCTGAACGTCTTCCCGAATATCCAGAAAGGACTCATGGAACCAGGGCGGCGGTTCAACCCAGCCCGGGTTGACCATGCCCGGCTCCAGACGGGCTTCCTGGGCCGGTGCGACGCTCCAGGCGGACAGCGCGACCAGCAGCAACACCGGGATGAGCGTGAACGATCGAACAGGGTTCATGGCAACCTCCTGGCCCGCTCGGGGCCGCTACGGTGGATGTTCCCCAAAACGGCGGGACCCGGCAAAAGCCGGGTCCCGGTGACATCATTCGTGGTGATAGGCGGTCACCCGCTCCACCTCGTGGCGCGACCCCAGCACCACCGGCACCCGCTGGTGGATGTCCTCGGGGTTCAGGGACATGATGCGCTCCCGTCCCGTGGTGGCGGCGCCTCCGGCCTGCTCGATGATGAAGCCCATGGGATTGGCCTCATACATCAGGCGCAACTTGCCGCCCTGGCCCTTGGCCTGAATTTTGGTATCCATGGGGTACATGAAGATGCCGCCCCGGGTGAGGATGCGATGCACCTCGGCCACCATGGAGGCGATCCAGCGCATGTTGAAGTCCTTGCCGCGGGGACCGTCCTTGCCTTCCAGGCACTCGCTGATGTAGCGCTTCACCGGCGCCTCCCAGAACCGCATGTTGGAGGTGTTGATGGCAAATTCCTGAGTATCCGCCGGGATCTGCACGTTGGAATGGGTGAGCAGGAATTCACCGAAATCCCGGTCCAGGGTGAACATGTTGGTACCCCGCCCCGTGGTCAGCACCATCATGGTGGAAGGGCCGTAGAGACAGTAACCGGCGGCCACCTGCTCGGTGCCGGGCTTGAGGAAGTCCTCCTTGGAAGGATTCTTCACCCCCGGCGGGGCCTTGAGGATGGAGAAGATGGTCCCCACCGAGACATTGACGTCGATATTGGAGGAACCGTCCAGGGGATCGAACAGCACCAGGTACTTGCCCCTGGGGGCGCTCTCCGGCAGGTGATGGACATCATCCATCTCCTCCGAGGCCAGGCCGGCCACATGGCCGTTGTGGGCCAGGGCCTCGATGAAGATCTCGTTGGAGATGATGTCCAGCTTCTTCTGCTGCTCCCCCTGGACGTTCTCGGACCCGGCGGTGCCCAGCACCCCCACCAGATCCCCCTTGTTGACGAGATCGGAGATCTTCTTGCAGGCCACCGCGATGTCGTTCAGAAGGCCGGTGAACTCGCCGGTGGCCCCCTCGAACTGGCGCTGGGTCTCGATGATGAAATTGGTCAGCGTGGTACCGATATACATGGATGGTGTTCCCTTGGTGGTGTTGAAGCCGTCCGGCGCGGCACTGTTATTGTGATGTTCCCCTATCGGGGAGCCGCGCCTTTGTGACGGTTATACTATCAGAACCATCCGGCAGAACCATCCGGGCTTACGCCTATTCCACGGTCACCGTGATCTGCTCGGACACCACCGGCGGATCAAAGCTGGCATGGCGATAATCCATGAACAGCAACTGCAGGGTATGCCGGCCCGGCGGCAGACTCACCTCGGCCTCGGTCTGCCCGCCGCCGAAATGCAGGGTGTGGTCGGTGAACGGCAGCGGCATGTCCAGATTCACCGCGTCCAGATCCTTGTTGACCAGCAGATGGTGATGACCGGTATCGGGACGATCCACACCGGCGGGCGCCACGCCGGCCCCCTTGAGCCCCATGCGCACGGTAAAGGGCGAAGTGACCGTATCACCGTCGGCCGGGCTGATGAAGTAGACCGAGGCCCCCTCGGGCGGAGCGATGCGCCCCAGGTCCGCCTGGGCGGTGCCCAGTGTCAATAGAGCCGGTATCGACAAGATGATCAATGCGGTCAGGATTTGACGATGCATGGAGAAAACCTCCCGGGATTGATGAACCATCAAAAGTTGATCATGCCGCCAGGATTATAGCCCTTCTCCTGATTTTGGCCGACGTCGCTTGAGAAACCCCCGGCACCCATGGATACTCCCAGGCTTCAAGAAGATCATTGATGAGGGGATCCCCCCTCGGTCAGCCAACGCATCCGCAGGAGTTGCCGCCATGTCCAGGACGATCACGTCACAGCCCTCGATCCAGTTTGCCCAGGCCGTCACGGGCGCTGCCGACAAGACCGGCACCCAGGCCCCACCGTCCCCACTGCCGTCGGCCCTGAGCGGCGAGCGACGCACCCTGGACAGCAAGGCGGGCTTGCTCTGTTACTACCAGGGTGGCCCGGCCCGATCCGAGGCACAGCACACCGTGCCCCTGCTGCTCATTCACAGCGTGAATGCCGCCGGCTCCGCCTACGAAATGAAACCCCTCTATGACCACTACAGCCGCCTGCGGCCCGTCTTTGCCCTGGATCTGCCCGGCTTCGGCGGCTCGGACCGCAGCGACCGGCCCTACACGCCCCGCCTCATGACCGATGCCGTTCATGCCATGGTGCAGGAGATCCGCCGGCTGATGGGCGACGGCCCCATCGATGCCATCGCCCTGTCCCTGGGCTCGGAGTTCCTGGCCCGGGCCGCCGCCGAATCCGCCGACGATTTTCGTACCGTGGCCCTGGTCAGCCCCACCGGCTTCCGGGGTACCGGTCGCCTGGACGGCCCACCGGAAAGCACCCGGGGCATGCCCTGGCTGCACACCCTGCTCACTCGGGGTCCCTGGAACCAGGGCCTGTTCAACGCCCTGACCAAGCGCAGCGTGATCCGCTACTTCCTCAACAAGGCCTGGGGTTCCCGTCGCATCGACCTGGGCCTGCTGGAGTACAGCGTGGCCACCACCCGCCAGCCCGGCGCCCAGCATGCGCCCTATCATTTCCTGGCGGGCAACCTGTTCAGCAAGGACATCACCCGGGTCTACGAATCCCTGACCCTGCCGGTGTTCATGTGCCACGGCGAGCGGGGCGACTTCGTGGATTATCGCGGCAAGGCCGCGGTGGAACGCCTGCCCAACTGGCAGGTGGAAGAACTGCCGACCGGCGCCCTGCCCTTCTATGAACTGCCCGACGAGTTCACGCAGAAGTATGATGCCTTCGTGGAAAAGACCCTGGGCACCACGGGCGAAGCCTGATCGGGACTGAGCACCGATGGAATTCCTGTACGAGTACGGCCTGTTCCTGGCCAAAGCGGTCACCTTCGTGGTGGCCGCCCTGATCCTGCTGGGCAGCATCACCGCCGCCGCCGGCGGATCCCGGGAACGGGGCCAGGAACACCTGAACGTCCGGCATCTCAACCAGCGCTACCGGGACATGGAAAAGACCCTGGGCGAGCATCTCAAGACGCCCCGCAGCCTGGGTCAGCGCCTGCGGCGACTGGGCCGGAAACAGGATGACAAGAAGCCCTCCCCGCCGCCGGACCCGGATCGCAGCCGCATCTTCGTGCTGCGCTTTCACGGCGACATTCGCGCCTCCCGGGTGGAAAACCTGCGGGAAGAGGTGTCCGCCATCCTGACCCAGGCCCGCAAGGACCTGGACCAGGTGGTGGTCTGCCTGGAGAGCGGCGGCGGCATGGTGCCCCACTACGGCCTGGCGGCCTCCCAGCTGGTCCGGCTGCGGGACGCGGGACTGCATCTCACCGTCACCGTGGACCGGGTGGCCGCCAGCGGCGGCTATCTGATGGCGGCGGTGGCCCACCGCATCGTCGCCGCGCCCTTCGCCATCGTCGGCTCCATCGGCGTGGTGGCCCAGCTACCCAACCTGCACCGCTGGCTCAAGCGCCGGGAGGTGGACGTGGAACTGCTCACCGCCGGCGAATACAAGCGCACCCTCACCGTCCTGGGTCAGAACACCCCGGAGGGACGGGCCAAGTTCCAGCAGGAGCTGGACGAGGCCCATGCCCTGTTCAAGGCATTCCTGGGCCGTTACCGGCCCCAGCTGCACCTGGAAACAGTGGCCACCGGGGAGCACTGGTACGGGGAGCAGGCCCTGCCCCTGAATCTGGTGGACGCCCTGAGTACCAGCGACGATGAACTCATGCGCCTGTCCAGGGAGTTCGACCTGTACGAGGTCACCTACCGCCGCAAGCAGCCCCTGGGCAAGCGCTTCAGCGGCGCCGTGGACGGGGCGCTGGACCGCGTGATGCGGCTTCTCGGCAGAACCTGAGATTCCAACCAACCCATGACCCAGACCAGCAACCCACCTTCCGCGGTGAAAACCCACCGGATCGGTCCCATCTATCTGGCACCGGGCATCCTGCCCCTCCACGGCTGGACCTTCTTCTACGGTGGCTTCGTCTCCATCGGTCTGCTGGTGTTCATCACCATCGGCCAGACCTACATCCTCAACGAGCACCTGAACATCCCCCTGGACCAGCAGGGCACCCTCACCGGGGATCTGGTGTTCTGGACCGAGGTGGTGGCCCTGCTGCTGTTCATACCGGCGGGGATCCTCATCGATCGCATCGGCCGAAGGCCCATCTTCATTGCCGGCTTCATGCTGCTGGCGGCCACCTATGTGCTCTATCCGCTGGCGGGCTCCAGCGATGACCTGTTCCTGTATCGGGCCATCTATGCCATGGGCATCGTCGCCATTGCCGGCGCCCTGTCCACGGTGCTGGCGGATTACCCGGCGGAGCGTTCCCGGGGCAAGCTGGTGGCCATCATCGGCATGCTCAACGGCCTGGGGATCGTCATGATCGGCCAGATGTTCGGGGTGCTGCCGGAGGTGTTCACCGCCCGCGGGGTCAGCGGCACCGATGCCGGGCTCTACACC
Organism: Ectothiorhodospira shaposhnikovii; assembly: GCF_022227765.1. GTDB lineage: Bacteria > Pseudomonadota > Gammaproteobacteria > Ectothiorhodospirales > Ectothiorhodospiraceae > Ectothiorhodospira. The sequence goes on from NZ_JAJMLZ010000002.1 coordinate 401,546, forward strand.
CATCTGCTGGTGGCGGGGCTGGCGGTGGTCTCCGCCATCATCATCGGCTTCGGTCTCAAGGGCGGGGTGCCACCCACCCGGGAGGCCCGCCCGCCGGTGCGCAAGCTGCTGGTCACCGGGGTGACCGAGGCCCGCAACCCGCGCATCCTGCTGGCCTACGGCGCGGCCTTCATCGCCCGGGGCGACCAGTCCATCAATGCCGCCTTCGTCGTGCTCTGGGGCACCACGGTGGGCATCGGCATGGGCATGAGTTCGCCCGAGGCCATCAAGCAGGCCACCCTCATCTTCGTCATCACCCAGGTGGCGGCCCTGCTCTCGGCGCCGCTGCTGGGGCCGCTGGTGGATCGCCTGAACCGGGTCACCGCCCTCGGCGTCTGCATGGGCCTGGCGGCCCTGGGCAACTTGGCGGTGATCTTCATGGACAATCCCCTGGGCGGCGGCACCACCTGGATCTTCTTCGTGCTGCTGGGCATCGGCCAGATGAGCGTGTTCCTGGGCGGGCAGTCCCTGATCGGCCAGGAAGCCCCCAAGGCCACCCGCGGCTCGGTACTGGCCATGTTCAACATCAGCGGCGCCCTGGGCATCCTGCTGATCATGATGATCGGCGGCCGCCTGTTCGACCACATCGATCCCCGCGCCCCCTTCGTCCTGGTGGGCGTCATCAACATCCTGATGATGCTGGCCAGCTTCTATGTCCGGGCCAAGGCCCCCGGCATGAGCATCTCCCAGGTGGAAGCGGAGCGGGACGGCATGACCTCCATGGAGTCCCAGGACCCATGGATCGACCCGGCCCACCGGCCGCGGGATCGCAAGACCTGACCTTTTTCGGAGCACTTTCCATGAGCATCACCCAACAGTTCGACAACGTCACCCTGAACACCCAGGCCAATGTGTACTTTGACGGCAAGTGCGTCAGCCACGGCTTCACCCTGGCGGACGGCACCCGCAAGTCGGTGGGGGTGATCCTGCCCGCCCGCCTGACCTTCAACACCGGGGCGCCGGAGATCATGGAATGCGTGGCCGGTGCTTGCCGGGTCCGCCTGCCGGGAGAGGATGCATGGCGCAGCATCGCTGCCGGAGAGTCATTCCCGGTGCCCGGCGACGCCAGCTTCGATATCGAAGTGGACGGCGAGCCCTTCCACTACATCTGCCACTTCGGATAATCGTTGCCGCGACGGCGGCTCAGAAGCGTCCGGACAGGTTCAGGGGAACCCTGCCTTCCGCGTCCGGCCGCCCCATGAAGCCCAGGGCCTGGGACAGCTCCCGACGGGCGCCTTCCCGCGTCCCCAGGCGCAGACGCAGCTGGTAGGCCCCGTCCGGGGCCAGTCCCGCCGTGCCTTCCGCGAACAACGGCCCGCCCTGATCGCGGATGACGGCCTCCAGATGACCCGCCTCGGTGGCGGTCAGGGTGGCCCGCAGATCCCCCAGGGGGAGGGGTTCGGGCAGTCCCGAGGCGGCATTGAGCCAGCCCACCACGCCCTCCACCTGACTGAAACGCCCCTGCCGGTCAAGCCGCAGGCTGGGGATGTCCGCCAGGACCCGCCCCTGCACGATCACCGGCAGGGTCAGATAGGCCTCGGCCAGTGCCGCCGCCGGCAGGTCGGCCCGCAGATCCCGCAGGCGCAGGCCCGAAGGGTGAAGACCCAGGCGGCCGGCGGCCGTCCCGCCCGCCGGCCGCAGGGTGACATCCACCCGCAACTCCCCGCGCAGCCCCGCCAGGGGACGTACCCGCCATTGCAGATCCGACAGCATCAGTTCATCCAGCCGGACCTGTCGCGCCTGCCCCTGCCAGAGGGTGCCGGACATCCCCGCCGGCTCCACCCCGTCAGGCACCAGTCCCCGGTCACGGGCCAGTTGCCAGGCGAAGGATGCCGGCAGGGTCACCAGCAGGAAGATCAGATAGGCGATTCCCCCCAGTACCAGGTAATGCCACGACTTCAGACCCGACTTCACGCCCCCTGCCCCTCCAGCACCAGTCGTGCATTGACCCGGCCGGCGGCCGGCTGGCGGTCCACGACCAGACCGCTGACCTGAATCCCGTACTGCTGCCCCAGCCCGTCCAGCCAGCGTAACAGGTCATCGAAGGCGACATTCTCCATCCACACACGGACCGTCCCCGTCCCCTCCGGCTGGACCCGCCGCAGACTGGAGGCCAGGTTCGCCTGCCTGGCCGTGGCATCCACCAGCCCCAGCAGGGACTGGGTGCCCTGGGCCGCGGGCGCGGGACCGGACTGCCCCCTGGCGGCCCGCACCTGCGCCGAGGCCGCCTCCATCCAGCCCAGATCCCCCTGCAGTCGCTCCACCGTTCGCGCCGTGGCCTCCACCCGGTCATTGAGAGGTAGCCAGATCAGGCCATAGGGCAGGATCAGCGCCAGGCACAGACCTCCCAGGGTCAGGATCCGCCGGTCGCGGGATGAGAGTGTTTGCCACCACGGGATCATGACTCGTTGCTCCGGATCAGGATGCGGCTGTCCACCCGGTCTTCCCGGGTGCTGGCGGACTGGATCTCCACGCTCCAGCCGGGATTCGACTCCAGTTGCCGTCGCAGGCGGTCCAGACTCTGGAGGTCGGCCAGATGCAGGTCCAGATCCAGTCGACCCGGCTGGTAGCGCAGACTCTGGATCATCAGCCCCTGCTCGGCGGCCAGGGCCGGGCCGGCCACCGTCAGCAGGGCCTCCAGGCCGGAGGCTGTCGGGCCGCCGCCCTGGCCCTGGTGCAGGCTGTTGAGGGCGCTCTGCATCTGGCGCCGGGGGTCCACCACGCGGCTGCCGGGGAAAGTCCGCTCAAAAACCTGAGTGATCTCCCGCTCCAGCCGGTCCCGCTCCGCCTGCAGGGTGTGCAATTCCCACCCCAGGGCAATGAACTGGACCACGACCAGCGCCAGCAACAGGGCCGCCGCCGGACGCCAGGGGCGCCACCACCGGCCCAGGCCGTCGCGGGGACTGAAGGCACCACTGGCCAGATTGAAGGGTGCCGATTTCGGCCAGGCTTCGACAATGGCGGCCGCCAGACCCGCGGCGGCAACAGGGCGTGCGACCGGTATCCCGAGCGCCGGCTCCAGGCGTTCCAGGGCCTGATCCTCGGGCAGTGCCGATCCATGACGGCGGATCTCCAGGCGCTCGGGACGCCGCTCCGGCGGGGTTTCATCCCAGTGCAGTTGCAGCAGGAAGGCAGCGTTGTCCCGCTCCATGGCCATGCCGTCGCCCTCGGCCGTGGCCAGCCAGGCCAGGCTTCCTTCCAGCCAGATCGTCCAGGCATCCGGCGCCGTGGGCAGGACGGCGGTCTCGGGCACCATCAGCCGAGGTTCCAGCCCCTGCCCGCGCAAGGCTTCCCGCCAGGCCCGCATGTCCTCCACGGACACCACGGCCACCCGCAGGCGTCCATCCGGGTCCCGGGCGCCGGGGACGAAATGCAGGCTTTCCACATCGTCCGCCAGCTGGTCCTCCAGGGCATAGGGCAACGCCTTCATCATCGCCCGGCTGTTGCGAGTGGGCATTTCCACGCGGGTGAGCAGGACCCGCGATCCGGGAACCAGCATGATCAGACGACCGGCCGGGAGCTGCCCCGCCAGCACCTCCAGCCCCGCCGGGGACAGGGCCTGCACGGTGCCGTCCGTCATCTGCAGCAGGGCTTCCCAGGGCGCCCCGGGATTGCCGGCATCGGTGGGTCTCAAAAAGACCTGGCTGGGGTTCACGGATCGTCTCCGGTGATCGGGCAAGAAGGCATCATCATGGCAAATTTCATCAGGATCTGCAGGGGGCTTCAGGGCCCGCAGGCGGTCTGCTCCCGCAACACCACCCGCTGTTCCCGGGTATCCAGCACACTGCAGAGCAGGAAACGCCGCCCGGCCAGCTCCGTGCGAACCGCCAGACGGAAGTACCGGGACTCCACCGTCGTGTCCTCGGCGGTGCCGAAGGCCCGCTGCAGGATTTCCGGGGCCTCGTGCAGATTCATGATGGAGGTGGTCTCCGGCAGGGCGGTCACATAGGGGGCCACGGCCCACCAGACCGGTGTCGTCACCCCCAGCACCAGCCGCAGTTCGCTGGGGCTGAGCATGGACCGGTTCCCGCTCAGGTAGGGCGGGTCCAGGGCCCGATAGGCGGGGTCATCGGTCTCCGGATCGAGCCAGTCGGTGAGATGGACCAGCAGGCGTTCGGGATCCAGGCGCAGGTCCGGGGTTTCCCGGGCAATCTCCTCCAACAGCCGGACAAATCCCTGCCGCAGTTCCTCGTCTTCCCGGGCCAGGGCATTGAGATTGAAGCGGCAATGCAGGTCTTCCAGCAGGACGACCAGCTCCGCCCCTTCCAGATAGACGGGAATCGCCGGAGACACACACCCCTCCCAGGGCAGTTCATCATCCTCGTCGCGCTCCCCCAGCAGGCGCAGGGCATAGGCTTCCGCCCCCAGGGAGAGCTGATAGGCCTGGTCATGGGTGAAGACATTGGTGGTCCGGCGGATATCCAGATGCTGCCGGGTGGCCATGGAGACGGCGGCGATGGTGGCCAGGGCCACCACCAGCAGTGCGGTGATCAGGGCGACGCCCCGTTGACGGCGATACATGGCGGCGGTCACCGGCGGGTCATGAATGGGTCACGGGAAACAGCCGCGATACCCGGCCGATCCCTTCCAGGTCCAGGATGATCTCCACCGCCAACGGCAGGGCCATGTCCTGTGAATCCCCCCCCAGGGGCGGCCAGAAGGCCGATGTGGTCAGGCCCTCGATCCCGTCCCGATGATGGAAGCGCAGCTCCCAGTCCCGCAACCCGAACCCCTCCCGGCGCAGGATCACGGGCATGCGGCCGACGGGAGTCTCCCCGCCCCCGTCCAATGCGGACCAGTAAAGCCGATACAAACTGCCCTCATCCATCTCCCAGGCCACCCGCTGCAGGCTGCTGCGACCGGCACCGCCCCGCACCCCGGCGCGGATCACCTCCAGCCGCGGCGGCACCCGGAGGCCGTCATGACGGATCGGCGGCTGGAACTCTCCCAGGCCGTCCCGGGCCGGGCGACGGGCCACCTGCTCCAGATCCCGCCCCAGCAGGGTCATGGCCATCTGCACCTCCGCCAGACGGGCGGCGGACTCATCCGTCAGGGCCCGCGCCTCCAGTACCGCCCGCAGGCCGCCGTAGGCCATCACCGAGACCAGGGCAAACACGGCCAGGGAGACGATCAGCTCCAGCAGGGTGAAACCGCGTCCGTAGCGTGCAGAAGGGGGGCGACGGAGGCTCATTGCCAATTCAGGTACCCCACCAACCGGGCCAGGGGGGAGGTGTCCGGATCATCCCGGTCACGGACGCTGATCTCGATCCGGGGCACGGGTCCCAGTTCAAAACCGCCCACATCCAGCATGGCCGGATCCAGACGCGCCTCCCAGAACCATTCCCGTTCCGCCATCATGCTGCTCCCCCGCACCACGGCCTCGGCCGGGGCATCCAGCCCGGCCCGATAGCGGTCCATGACGTTGGAGGCCACCCAGTGGGCATAGGTGCGGTCACGCAGTTCGGCGGCGATGCGGGCGTTGTCACTGCCCAGCTTGATCACCGCGCCCAGGGCCACCGCCAGGATGGTGACCGCCACCAGCACCTCCAGCAGGGTGAAACCCTGTTGCGGCCTCAGCGCCATGGCCGCAATTCCCTGCCGTGAGGGTCCGCCGGTTCCAGTATCTCGATCCGCCCCCCGGGATGACCTCGAATGACGAAGCGGGGTGTGCGGGCCTGATCGGTCAGCCACTGCAGTTCAAAGGGGGTGATCTCGCCGCTGATGCCCAGGTATACATGGGGCGCCGGATTGGCCGGCTCCCGCTCCAGGCTCACCGGCTGCCCCTCCAGAGACAGGGCCAGCTCGATGCCCAGCCCCCCGAGCTCGCGCCATTGCAACGGTCGATCCCCCGGCACCGGGAGCCACTCGTAGCTGCGGGCATCCACCTGATATTCGCGCAGAAAGCCGTACCCGTGCCGACCCACGCTCAGGGCGGTCTCCTCGGCGGTGAGGATGCCCTCGTCCCGGGCCAGGTCGACCAGGGCGACAAAGCGGCGCATTTCCTGTTCGATGTGACGATCGCGGCCGCCGTCGCCCACCGCGATCACCGCAAAGGTGACCATGATGCCGACGATGAACAGCACCACCACCACCTCCAGCAGGGTGAAGCCGCGACAGGAATGGTCGGGGCCGGACGGGGACATCCGGATCACTGACCCCAGTTGCCGATCTCTGCGTTGATGCCTTCACCGCCCGGACGGCCGTCGGCGCCGAAGCTGTAGAGATCGAAATCGCCCCGGGTACCTGGATGCAGATACTGGTAAGGGTTGCCCCAGGGGTCCATGGGCAGGCGGTCGATATACCCGCCCTGGCGCCAGTTGCGCGGTTCCGGCTGGCCCGAGGGCCGCTGCACCAGAGCCTGCAGGCCCTGATCCGTGCTGGGGTAGACGAAATTGTCCAGACGGTAGAGGTTGAGGGCACTCTCCAGGGCGCGAATGTCGTTCTGCACCTTGGTGATACGGGCCTCGTCGGGACGATCCATGATCCGGGGCACGACGATGGCCGCCAGGATCCCCAGGATCACCACCACCACCATGACTTCGATGAGGGTGAAACCGCCTTGTCTGTGTGGATGGATGTTCATGCGCATGCAATCCCCTTGTTGAATATGACCACTAATTGACCAGCTGGTTGAGTTCGAAAATGGGCAACAGGATGGCCAGCACGATGACCAGCACCACCAGCCCCATCACCAGGATCAGCACCGGCTCCAGGATGCCCATGATCATGGCGATGCGGGTTTCCAGTTCCCGCTCCTGGTTCACCGCCGCCCGCTCCAGCATCTCGTCCAGGGAGCCGCCGGCCTCGCCGCTACGGATCAGGTGGACGGTCATGGGCGGGAAATAGCCGGACCGCTCCAGGGCCACGCCGATGCCGGAGCCCTCCCGCACCCGCTGGGCCACCGCCTGTACGGCTTCGCGCATGGGCCGATTGGAGATCACCTCGGCGGCGATGCGCAGGGATTCCAGCACCGCCACGCCGCTGGCCGAAAGAATGGACAGGGTGCGGGCGAAGCGGGCGGTATTCATGCCCCTGGTGAGGCGCCCCACCAGAGGCAGGCGCAGCAACAGGCGGTGCCAGGCCCGTAGCGGACCGGGCCGGCGCAGCAGATACCGAAACAGCAGACCGGCCGCCACCAGTGCCGCCAGCAGGATCAGACCATAATCCCGCAGGGCATCACTCACCGCGATCAGGGTGCGGGTGAGCCAGGGCAATTCCTGACCGATGCCGCTGAACACCTGGACCACCTCGGGGACCACGTAGGTGAGCAGGGCCACGGTCACCAGCACCGCCATGGTGGTGAGGATGGCCGGATAGAATAGGGCCAGCTGTATCTTCTGGCGCATCTGCTGACGATTTTCCGTGTAGTCGGCCAGACGCTCCAATACCACATCCAGGTGCCCGGACTGCTCCCCGGCGGCGACCGTGGTGCGATAGATATCGGGAAAGACATGGGGGAAATCCCCCAGGCCGCGGGCCAGGGAATGGCCTTCCATCACCCGGGTGCGCACGGCCATGAGCATGCTGCGAATGCGGGCCTTCTCACTCTGGCGGGCCACCGTGCCCAGGGCCTCCTCCAGGGGCAGCCCCGAACGCACCAGGGTGGCCAGCTGACGGGTGAGCAGGGCCAGATCCATGGCACTGATGCCCCGAGACAGGCCCGGCAACCGTTGCCGCCGGCGTTCCCGCAACTGCACCGCCTCCACCGACAGCGGGGTCAGACCGCTCTCCCGCAGTTGCTGGCGGACCTGGCGGGGGGTATCCCCTTCCAGCACCCCGCGGACCTGACGTCCGGTGGGTTTCAGGGCTGTGTATTCAAAGGCGGGCATGATTCGGTACGGGTATCCAGGGACGCATCGGCGGTCAATCTTCCTTGGTGACCCGCAGGACCTCCTCCGGCGTGGTGTGGCCGGCCAGGATGCGACGAATGCCGTCCTGGCGGATGCTGGCCGTACACTGGCGGGCGTGGCGTTCCATGGCCTGCTCGCCGGCGCCGTCATGGATCAGGGTGCGGAGGGTCTCGTCCACCTCCACCAGTTCGTAGATGCCGGTACGGCCCCGGTAGCCCAGGTGATTGCATTCGGGGCAACCCACGGCACGGAACAGGGTGTGTTCCCCCGGCGGCAACCCCAGCAGACGGCTGTCGGCCGCGGAGGCCCGGTACGGGGCCTTGCAGTGATCGCAGAGCAGGCGCACCAGGCGCTGGGCCAGCAGGCCCACCAGGGTGGAGGACAGCAGGAAGGGCTCCACGCCCATGTCCCGCAGCCGGGTCACCGCCCCCACCGCGGTATTGGTATGCAGGGTGGAAAAGACCAGATGGCCGGTGAGACTGGCCTGGACGGCGATGTGGACCGTATCCACGTCACGGATCTCCCCCACCATCACCACGTCCGGGTCCTGCCGCAGGATGGCCCGCAACCCCCGGGCGAAGGTCATGTCCACCTTGCTGTTGATCTGGGTCTGGCCGATGCCGTCCAGATAGTATTCGATGGGATCTTCCACCGTGAGGATGTTGCGCTTGCGGTCATTGAGCTGGGACAGGGCCGCATAGAGGGTCGTGGTCTTGCCCGAACCGGTGGGGCCGGTGACCAGGATGATGCCGTGGGGCCGTGCAATCACCCGCTGCATCACCGTCAGGGTGGCGGGGTCCATGCCCAGATGGCTCAGGTCAAGGCGCCCGGCCTGCTTGTCCAGCAGGCGCAGCACCACCCGCTCGCCGTGGCCGCAGGGCAGCGTGGAGACGCGCACGTCCACCGCCCGGCCCGCCAGCTTCAGGGAGATGCGCCCATCCTGGGGCAGACGTTTTTCCGCAATGTCCAGACGGGCCATGACCTTGATCCGCGAGGTGATCAGCGGTGCCAGGACCCTGGGCGGTTCCAGCACTTCACGCAACACCCCGTCCACCCGGAAACGCACGGTAAGACGGTTCTCGAAGGGCTCGATATGGATGTCCGAGGCGTTTTCCTTGATGGCCTCGGTGAGCAGGGCATTGATGAGACGAATGATGGGGGCGTCATCTTCCGTCTCCAGCAGATCTTCCGGTTCGGCCAGGCTCTGGGCGACGCTGTCCAGGTCCTCGTCTTCTCCCATGCCTTCCATCAGCTGCATGGCGTCGTTGCTGCTGCTCTCGTAGCGGGTGCGCAGCAGGAGGTCGAACTGTTCCGCCGGCACCGTTTCCAGGATCAGGGGGCGCCCCAGATGGCGACGCAGCTCGGCCAGGGTCTGACTGGCGACACCCGGTCGACAGACCACCCGCGGGACTCCGCCCGAGTCTTCCATGACCACGACCCCGTGACGCCGGGCAAAGCCGAAACTCACCCCCCGCACCGGGGACGGAGCCGAGGCATCCCCATCCAGTGGAGTGACGGACAGCGCGTCCACGGCCTCCAGCGCGCCGCGGGCGTTCATTGACGCCCCGGTGGCGGCTGGATGGACAGGCCCCGCACCGTGGCGGCCGCGGAGGCCTCGAAGGGCGGTGGCAGATGCAGCAACGCTTCCCAGTCAGGCAGCACCGGCACCGTGTCGTCGGGCATCATCAACACCCCCTGGGCACGGGACCGCAGCTGCTCGGCCCGGATGTAGTTGTACTTGGCCGCCGTCTGTCCGGTCATGTCATTGTGGTCCCGAATGATCACCGGATGCAGGAAGACCATCAGATTGCGTTTTTCCTTGCTGGAGGTGTCGTAACGGAACAGCCGCCCGAGGCCGGGAATGTCGCCCAGGCCCGGCACCTTGTTGCGGGTCTGTACCAGGACATCATCGATCAGCCCGCCCAACACCACCATCTGCCCGTCGTCCACCATCACGCTGGTGCGCAGGCTGCGTTTGTTGGTGATCAGATCCGCGGCATCCTGGCCGCTGATCCTGGGGGCCACCTGGGAGACTTCCTGCTCGATCTCCAGTTTCACCGCATTGCCCTCGTTGATCTGGGGACGGACCGTGAGCTTCACCCCCACGTCCTGGCGCTGGATGGTGTCGAAGGCCTGACCGGACTGTTCGATGGCCCGACCGGAACGAAAGGGGACGTTCTGGCCGACGATGATCTCGGCCTCCTCGTTGTCCATGGTCAGCAGGCTGGGGGTGGAGAGGATGTTGCTGGCGGAATCTCCGGCCAAGGCCCGGATCAGGGTGGCGATGGTGGTCCCGCCGGACTGGCCGATGCCCCCCAGGGTCAGGCCATCCCCCAGGCTGGGCAGGTCCGTGCCGCCGGCCAGGAAACCCCGGGTCAGCTGATAAAGCCCGGAACCGGAGCTGCCGAAGTTGATGATCCCGACGCCGTCGCGCTCGGAGCCGATACCCCACTGAACCCCCAGTTCCCGGGCGCGCTCGGTGGACACTTCGGCGATGATCGCCTCCACCAGGACCTGGGCGCGGCGCACGTCCAGCTGCTGGATCACCGCGCGCATGTCCCGGATCACATCCGGCGGCGCACTGATCACCACCGCATTGGTGCTCTCATGGGCTTGCACATGAATGCTGCCTCCTCGCCCGGCACCGGCCCCACCGCCGCCGGCCGCCTCCATGGAGGCGGCCAGCCCCCGAAGGACCTCGGCCACGTCCTCGGCCTTGGCGTAGCGCAGATAGATGACCCGGGTGTTGCCTCCCTCCATGGGAATATCCAGATGGGAAATCACCGCCCGCACGGGGATGCGGCGCTTGGGATCGCCGCTCAGCAGGATGCTGTTGGTGCGCTCGTCCGCCATCACCTGCAGGCGCGAGCCGGGGCGTTGACGACCTTCGGCCCCCTCCATGGTACTGATGATCCGCGCCACCTCCGCGGCGGCGGCATGCTGAAGCGGAATCACCTCCATGTCCTCCCGGCTTTCCTGGTCGATCCGGCCGATGATGCCCACCAACCGATTGACGTTGGCGGCGGTATCGGAGATGACCAGGGTATTGGATTCCGGGGACGCGGCCAGATGACCGCTCTGGGGGATCAGGGGCCGGAGGATGGGTACCAGCTGGGCCGCGTCCACGTGGGTCACCGAAATCACCCGGGTGACGTACTCATCCCCCTGCAACGGACTGCGCTCGGAGGCGGTGGGGACTTCCGCCTGCTTGGCGATGGCATCGGGTACCAGCTTGATCACTCCGTCGGTCTGGACGGCGGCAAAGCCATGAACCCGCAGTACCGACAGGAAGATCTCGTACAGTTCCGCGCGACTGACCGGACGACCCGAGACCAGGGTGACCCGACCGCGGACCCGGGGATCCACGATGAAATTGGTCTGGGTCTCCTCGGAGACGTAGTTGATCAGGGCCTGGATATCCACGTCCCGGAAATTGAGGGTGGCGCCGTTTTCCTCGGCCACCGGCACGACCGGCAGCAGGCAGGTGATCGCCAGCAGGCACAGGATCAAACACTTTCGGCAACGTCCACTCATGTAATGCAGCTCTCCATCACTGCCCGATGGGCAGGGTCAATGACATGGCGCGGCCCTGACGCTCAAGGTCCAGGGTGACCTCGGTGACCTGTGCCAACTCGGCCATCAGGGCCTGGGGATCGCTGATGGCGTTGACCGGGGTGCCGTTGATCCCGGTTACCACATCGCCGGGGCGAAGTCCCGCCTGGCGGAACAGGGCCGGATCCCTGCGGGGGGAAACGGCAAACCCCTTCATCACCCCCTGCTCCATCACCGGCCGCACCCGGATGCTTTCCATGAACTGGGAAGGTTCCTGCAGCCAAGTATCCCGTCGCGTTGCCAGGCTGGCCGCCAGCCCCGCATCCCGCAACGGCGGTGCCGGCGCGGCGGTGCCGACCTGGGCGGGTTGAGAGGCCGGCACCACCGCCGCACTGTCCAGGGTCTCTCTGGGCAGGCGCAGCATTTCAAAGCGGCCTTCACGGGAGAGGATCACCCGATCACTGAAAATCTGTTCCAGCCGGGCACCTCCCGGCAACTCCGCGCCCACCCGGTAATGCCGCTCATTCTGGCGATCATCGGCGATCAAGGCCACGCCCAGGACGGGCTCGGCAGAGGAGGCCACCACGCCCTTCAGCGTCAGGCGCAGGCGGGTTTCCGGTGCCTCCGTGGGCACCACCGGGGCTTCGGCCACGGCTTGCGCATGGCCGAACAGTTGCAAATCGGCCACGGCGGCCAAGCGGTGGACCTCATCGGCTCGGGACGTCGCGGCAAGGGGGTATGAAGGCAAGTCCCGCGCCACCGGCAGGGGCCCCGTCTCCCGCGGCGCAAACAAGGTCCAGGTGAGCTGCGCCAGTGTCCAGGCCAACATCACCACCAGCAACAGGGCCAGCCACTTCCCCAGGCGAGCCATGACCTCCGGGGTCGGGCCGGCGCCGTGTGCGGAAATGATCCTGGATGCGCTCAACATGGCGATAACCTGATGAGAAATAAGGCCAAGTGCAGCCGATCCTAGCATGGGGACGGACCCTGCCACCATGCCAAGTCCGTGACAGCGCCCCAGGTTTGCCCACGGACGATTGGTTTATACTGAGACGGTTTACATCTTGTCGCGGAGCACACGGGCATGGATCTCAGAAGAAAGGGAGAGCGACGTCGCTACGAAAGACGCCCCAACTACCCGTTTCGGGACAGCTCCGGTGAATGGGTCACCAAGAATCGGCGCCGTCTGGTGGATCGCCGCAGCGGTGACGTCACCGAGGATCGGGAACACACAACAGCCCCAGTCAGTGCACCCAAGCCCTCAAAGTCCGCCGAACAGCCGTCCGGCGGCAGCCTGCTCCTGCATTACCGTGACGCGGTGGTCAATCTCCAGCCCACGGATGAGAGTTTCATGATGGGACGGAACCGGCAGTGCGACCTGGTCGTGCCCAAGGAATTCGTCTCCCGCCGCCATGCCCGGGTCGAATGCCGCGATGGCGGGTTCGTACTCATTGACCAGAGCCTCAACGGCACCTACCTGCAGGACAAGACCGGCAAGATCCGTTTCCTCCACCAGGATGCCGCCCCCCTCACCGGATCCGGCTATCTGAGTCTGGGCTCTCCACTGACGGAAAACGCCGACAACCTGGTGTATTTCTACTGTCGGGAAAGCGCGCTCGTCACCTGACGAAGGTATCGAGCAGCAACGACCTGCCGGTCATCTCCCGGGGCTGATCCAGCCCCATGAGCTGCAGCACAGTGGGTGCGATGGCGCTCAGGCCCGCGCCGGTCAGCAGATGCTTGACTCCGCTGTCGATGATCAGACAGGGCACCGGATACATGCTGTGCTGGGTGTGGGGTTCGCCGGTGGCGGGATCGATCAATTCCTCGCAGTTGCCGTGGTCGGCGGTGAGGATCACGGAATACCCCTTTGCCACGGCCACGTCCAGCACCCGTCCCACGGCGGTATCCAAGGCTTCCACCGCGCTCACCACCGCTTCATAGACCGCGGTATGCCCCACCATGTCGCCATTGGCGAAGTTCACCAGGATGAAATCGTACTGACCGCTTTCCAGGGCCTGGATGGTGGCGTCGGCCACCTCGGGGGCACTCATCTCCGGCTTGAGATCGTAGGTGGCCACCTTGGGCGAAGGGATCATGACATGTTCTTCACCTTCAGCGGGGGCCTCCACGCCACCATTGAAGAAGAAGGTGACATGGGCGTATTTCTCCGTCTCGGCGCAATGAAACTGTTTCAGGCCCGCCTCGCTCAGGACCCGTGACAGGGTCACCCGGGGACGCTCGGGCAGAAAGGCCACCGGCAGTTCATAGCGGGCATCATAGAGGGTCAGGCAGGTCACGGCGGCCGGGGTGAAATCGCCCCGATCGAAGTGGGCGAAATTCGGGCCGCTCAGGGCTTCCGTGAGCTGGCGGGGACGGTCATTGCGGAAGTTGAAGAACAGCACCGGGTCGCCGCCGCGAATCAGACCACTCTTGTCGATGACCCGGGGCTTGATGAATTCATCGGTTTCGCCCGCCTCGTGGGCGGCGGACAGGGCCGCGGCCGCACTGGAGGCCCGCGCACCCTTGCCGTGCACCATGGCATCAAAGGCCAGCTGGGTACGGTCCCAGCGCTTGTCGCGGTCCATGGCGTAATACCGGCCCGTCACGGTGGCGATCTGACCACCGCAGGATTTCAAGGCCTTTTCCAGCGCGGGAACATAACCGGGAGATGACTTGGGCGCGGTATCGCGGCCGTCGGTGATCATGTGGATCGCCGGCCGGGCACGATGGCGGGCGCACAGATCGATCAGGGCGTGCAGGTGACGAAGGTGGCTATGCACCCCACCGTCGGACACCAGCCCCACCAGATGCAGGGGACGGCCGGCAGCGGCAGCGGCCTTTGCGGCTGCCGTCAGGGCCTCATTGTCCATGAAACTGCCGTCCTCGATGGCATCATCGATGCGCACCAGGTCCTGCCGGATGACGGCGCCGCAACCCAGGGTCAGGTGCCCCACCTCGGAATTGCCCATCTGCCCGTCCGGCAACCCCACGGCCCGGCCCGACGCCTCCAGCAAGGTATGGGGGTGGTTGGCGAAATACTGATCCAGCCGGGGCGTGGCGGCATCGTGATAGGCGTTGTTGAGCTTGCCCGGATTGACCCCCACCCCGTCCATGATGACCAGCAACGTGGGACGACGGGGGGTGTTGAGGGAAGGCTGCGTCATTCAGTTGTCCTGTTTTGGCTTGGGATTATCCGAACCACCCCGTAGCCGACGCTCCTCCGCCTCGGCCTGATCCAGGGCTTCATCCATCTCAGACGCCGAAAGTGGCTGATCGGTTTCATTTCCGCGACCTTGGCGGGCACGGGCGGCGGCGGTGGCGGCCTTGGCGCGGGCCTTGGCGGCGGCCGCCGCGGCCCTGGCCGACAGGTCGGATGCCTCTTGCGCGGCGGCGGGGCGACCCGGCGGATCATCGGCGGGCGGAGGGTCTTCCCCTTCCGCTGCCTCCCGGGCTGCCTTCTTCTTGACCAGAATCTTCGACAACACGATCCCGATCTCGAACAGCAACCACATGGGCAACGCCAGCAGGGTCTGGGAAATGATGTCCGGCGGGGTGAGGATCATGCCGACCACGAACACGCCGACGATGACATAGGGCCGCTTGGCCGCCAGCTGCTGAGGCGTGGTCAGCCCCATGGCCACCAGCAGGATGGTGGCGATGGGCACTTCGAAGGCGATGCCAAAAGCCAAAAACAGCAGGATGACAAAATCCAGGTAGCGGGAAATGTCCGTCATCACCGCGACCCCTTCCGGGGCCGAGGCGGTGAAGAAGGCGAAGATCAGCGGGAAAACCACGAAATAGGCAAAAGCCATCCCCAGATAGAACAGGATGGTGCTGGAGATGAGCAGGGGCATGGCCAGCCGCTTCTCGTGCCGGTACAACCCCGGAGCGATGAACGCCCAGGCCTGATACAGCAGGAAGGGCACCGAGATCACGATCGCCAGCATCAATACCAGCTTGAAGGGGATCAGGAACGGCGCCGCCACCTCGATGGCGATCATGCTGCTGCCTTCCGGCAGGTGCACCATCAGCGGCCCGGCCAGGAAGGTGTAGATGGGATTGGCAAAGGGGAACAGCACCAGGAAGACCAGCAGGATTGCCAGCACGCTGCGCAGCAGCCGGGTACGCAGTTCCACCAGATGGGACAGCAGGGTCCCCTCGGCCTCGTTCCCGGCCTGGGGGGACTCGGAATTATGATTCATGGTCTGATTTCCGGGTCTGATCGGACTCGGGGGGCGTCGACGAGGCGGGAGGTTTACCGGCCCCGGCATCACCAGACGCCGCCGGAGCGTTGCCTTCCTTGACCTCATCCTCCACGGACCTGACCCGATCCCGGGTCTTGTCCACCGACCGACGCAGATCCTGCTCCGTATCCTGCATCATGGTCTTGAGGCGGCCGATCTCCCGCTCCTGGTCCTCAAGCATCTTCTTGAGTTCTTCGGTCCGCAACTCCTGTTCGATATCGGAGCGCACGCTGCTGACGAAACGACGGATCTTGCCGACCCAGCGACCGATTTCACGGGCCAGCTTGGGCAGGCGTTCCGGCCCCACGACCAGAAGCGCCACCAGGCCGATGACGATGAGTTCCCAGAATCCGAAATCGAACATGCGTCCGTATCAACCGCCGCGGTTATGAGGATGGGTCGGGCGGGGCCTGACGGCCGCCGCCCGGCATGAAGACCTGTCGGGAATCAGGAGTGACGCTCGCCTTCCCGGGTCTTGTTCTCGGTGGTGGCCTCGGCCTCGAATACGCGACCGGGCTTGTCTTCCAGGGGCTTGTGCTGCGTATCTTCATTACCCTTGTCGGCCTCGGCTTCGCCTTCACGGACCGATTGCCGGAAATTCTTGATGGCGCTGCCCAGATCGCCGCCCATGTTGCGCAGCTTCTTGGTCCCGAACAGCAGGACCACGATGACCAGGATGATGAGCAATTGCCAGATGCTGATGCCGCCAAAACCCATGAGATGCCTCCAGATGTGTCAGTAATGTATCCGCTGTGATCCGTATCGTGAGCGGCGGACTAGCGGGCGCCGCGCGCCGCCTTCTCCTCCAACCCCGACAGACCGAAACGCCGTTCCAGTTCCGCCAGCACCTGGCCCGGACCCAGCCCCTGCTGTGCCAGCATCACCAGGGTGTGGAACCACAGATCGGCGGTCTCATGGATCAGCTGCTCGGGATCGCCGTTCTTGGCGGCCACCACCGTCTCGGTGGCTTCCTCGCCCACCTTCTTGAGGATGCTGTCCAGCCCCTTGGCATACAGACTCGCCACATAGGAACTGGAGGCATCCGCGCCCTTGCGGGACTCCAGCACCCGAGCCAGCTGTTCGAGGATGCGATCATCGGCCATGGGAAGGGGCCTCCTCACCGTAGATGGCCGCCGGATCCTTGAGAACCGGATCGACTTCCACCCATTCACCGTCCCGATACTGATGATAGAAACAATGGCGCCGACCGGTATGACAGGCGATGCCGCCTTTCTGCTCCACCTTCAGCAGGATCACGTCGCGATCGCAGTCCAGCCGCAGGTCATGCACCACCTGCACATGCCCCGAGCTTTCCCCCTTGTGCCACAGCCGGGCCCGGGAGCGCGACCAGTAGACCGCCTCGCCGATTTCCAGGGTACGGGCCAGGGCCTCGCGGTTCATCCAGGCGACCATCAGCACGCAGCCATCGGCATGGTCCTGGGCGATGACGGGGACAAGACCGTCGGCATTCCATCGAATCATGTCCAGGGGAGTTTTCAGGGTCATGCACCAAGTCTGGGGATATAGGTATCGGGCATGTACTTTAAACCGTTGGCGGGGGAATTTACCAGCAACCGGGGAACATGCCCCCAAGGAAGTTCTACCCCGAAGGCCCTTTTGCCGTCCTCCCGCGAAGGCGGGAGTCCAGGATGTTCAATCCGCCGCTGGATTCCCGCTTTCGCGGGAACGACATGCCCAGAGGCGCCGATGACCTGCCCCGAAACGAAAATGACCTCTTCAGGTCACCCTACAGGCGAATCTCGACACCCCGTTCGGCCATGTATTGCTTGGCCTCGCCCACGGTGTGCTCACCGAAATGAAAGATGCTGGCGGCCAGTACCGCGTCCGCGTGCCCCTCGGTGACCCCCTCCACCAGATGCTGAAGATGCCCCACGCCGCCGGAGGCGATCACCGGTACCGTCACCGCGTCGGCGATGGCCCGGGTGAGCGGCAGGTCGAAGCCCTGACGGGTGCCGTCCCGGTCCATGCTGGTGAGCAGGATCTCGCCCGCTCCGTTGTCCACCATGCGCCGGGCCCAATCGATGGCATCCAGCCCGGTGGGCTTGCGACCGCCGTGGGTGAAGATCTCCCAGCGCAGGGGCTCCCCCGGCGCGGACACCTGCTTGGCGTCGATGGCCACGACGATGCACTGGGAACCGACCCGGTCCGCCGCCTCGCGCACGAAATCCGGGTTGAAGACCGCAGCGGTATTGATGGACACCTTGTCCGCCCCCGCATTGAGCAGGCGCCGGATGTCTTCGACCCGGCGAATGCCGCCCCCCACCGTCAGGGGGATGAACACTTGTTCGGCCACCTGCTCCACCACGTGCACGATGGTTTCGCGCTCATCGGAACTGGCGGTGATGTCCAGGAAGGTGAGTTCATCGGCCCCTTCGGCATCATAGCGCCGGGCGATCTCCACCGGATCACCGGCATCCCGGATCTCGACGAAGTTGACGCCCTTGACCACGCGGCCACGGTCCACGTCCAGACAGGGGATGATTCTCTTGGCAAGCATGGTCGACCCTGGGCTCAGGCGGCGTTCTGGTCCGCCAGGGCCTGGGCCTCGGCAAGACTGAGGGTACCTTCGTAAAGGGCGCGCCCGACGATGACGCCAGTGACTCCCTCGTCTTCCACCGCGCACAGACGGCGGATATCCTCAATATTGGTGACGCCGCCGGAGGCGAATACCGGGATGTTCACCGAACGGGCCAGGCTCACGGTGGAGTCCACGTTCACCCCCTGCATCATGCCGTCGCGGGAGATGTCGGTGAAGATGATGCCGGCCACGCCGTCCTGCTCAAAGTGCCTGGCCATGTCTTCCACATCGTGATGGGACAGCTTGGACCAGCCGTCGATGGCCACCTTGCCGTTCTTGGCATCCAGCCCGACGATGATGCGTCCGGGAAACTCCAGGCACAGGTCATTGACGAAGTGGGGAGCGCTGACGGCCTTGGTGCCGATGATCACCCACTGTACGCCCGCATCCAGATAGGCCTGCACCGTGTCGTCGTCACGGATGCCGCCACCCACCTGCACCGGCAGGTCGGGGAAGCGCGACACGATCTCGCCGATGATGTCCGCGTTGCGGGGACGGCCGGCGATGGCGCCGTCCAGATCCACCAGATGCAGCCTTCTTGCACCTTCGTCCACCCAGCGCGCCGCCATCTCCACCGGGCTTTCGGAAAATATCGTCGAGTCATCCATGCGCCCCTGGCGCAGCCGCACACACTTGCCGTCCTTGAGGTCGATGGCCGGGATCACCAGCATGATCTAATTCCCCTGATTGACTGATTTCAGACGCCGCCGGTCCAGTGCATGAAATTGCGCAGCAGGGTCAGACCCGTGGCGGCGCTCTTTTCCGGATGACACTGGATGGCGAAGATATGGTCCTTGGCGATGGCCGAGGTGAACGGCATCCCGTAGTCCGTGGTACCCGCCACCACCTGGAGGGCGGCCGGCTCGACATAATAGCTGTGCACAAAATAGAAACGACTGTCCTGCTCGATGCCGGCCCACAGTGGATGGGCATGGACCTGGTGGACCCGATTCCAGCCCATGTGGGGGATCTTCAGGCGCTCGCCCCGGGCATCGGTCAGATCGACGCCAAACCAGTGCACCCGCCCCGGGACGATCCCCAGGCACCGGGTACCCCCGTTTTCCTCACTGTGATCCATGAGCACCTGCATGCCCATGCAGATGCCCAGGAACGGCCGGGTCAGCGCCGTCTCGCGCAATACCCCCGACAATCCCCGCTGATCAAGGGCCTGCATGCAGTCACGGGCCGCCCCCTGGCCGGGGAAGACCACCCTGTCCGCTTCCAGGATGTCAGCGGGGCGATCCGTAAGCAGCACCCGGGTGCCGGCCGGGGCCGCGTGCTCCAGGGCCTTGACCACGGAGCGCAGGTTGCCCATGCCGTAATCCACCACCGCAACAGTATTCATAAAGGGTTCTTCGAAAGTCGGGCCGGGAAGACGGATACGTTCAGAGCACGCCCTTGGTGGAGGGCATCACCCCCTGCATGCGGGGGTCCGGCTCCAGCGCCATGCGCAGGGCGCGGCCGAAGGCCTTGAACAGGGTTTCGGCGATATGATGGGCGTTCCTGCCCCGCAGACAGTCCAGGTGCAGGGTGACGCGGGCATGATTGACGAAGCCCTGGAAGAACTCCTCGAACAACTCCACCTCGAACCGGCCGATGCGATCCCTGGGGTAGGTCACGTGATACTGCAGGCCCGGGCGACCGGAAAAGTCGACAACCACCCGGGACAGGGCTTCATCCAGGGGCACATAGGCATGGCCGTAACGGCGTATCCCCTGCTTGTCCCCCACCGCCTGGGCCATGGCCTGCCCCAGGGCGATACCGATGTCTTCCACCGTATGATGGTCATCGATATGGCGATCGCCGTCCGCCTGAATGGACAGGTCGATACAGCCGTGGCGGGCCACCTGATCCAGCATGTGGTCCAGGAAGGGGACGCCGGTGGCGAATTCGCCGCGACCCTGGCCGTCCAGGTTGAGGGTGACCTGGATCCGGGTTTCCAGGGTATCGCGCGTGATCTGGGCTGTACGGGAAGTCATGGGCGCTGAAGCACTAATGAAGATTCAATGGGCCATCCTACCACAGCCTTGCGCCCACGGTGAGTCCTGCCGGCTTGTCTCCCGGCCCGGCTTTGGGTAAGGTGCCGAGTCAGTGCGTACCGAACCTCGGCAATGAGCTGGCGGCCGAAAGGCTGCAGGAGTGGTTGAACCCGCATGTCCGCCCCGAAGATCCTTGATCTAGGCAGTCTCAAGCAAGCCTGCAAGAGCTGCAGTCTCCACGATCTGTGCCTGCCCCTGGGGGTCGGCGATGAAGAGCTGCAGTTGCTCGAACGGATCATCAACCGAAAACGACCCCTGCAGCGCAAGGATCACCTCTATCGCCCCGGCGACCGTATGACATCCATTTACGCCGTTCGTTCCGGCACGGTGAAGACCTACACCCTCACCGATGACGGCCAGGAACAGATCACGGGCTTTCACCTGCCCGGCGAACTGCTGGGCCTGGACGCCATCAGCGACGGCGTCCATCCCTGCGCCGCCCGCGCCCTGGAAACCACCAGCATCTGCGAAATCCCCTTCGACCGTCTCGAGGAGCTTTCGGTTCGCATCCCGGGACTCCAACACCAGCTTTTTCGCATCATGAGCCGGGAAATCCAGACCGACGAGCACTTCATGATGCTGCTGGGCAAGAAGGCCTCCGATGCCCGGCTTGCCGCCTTCCTCCTCAGCCTTTCCAACCGCCTGGGCATACGTGGGTTCTCGCGCACGGAATTCAACCTCACCATGTCGAGAAACGACATCGCCAACTACCTGGGCCTGGCGGTGGAGACGGTGAGTCGACTCTTCACCCGCTTCCAGGCCGCCGGACTGATCCAGGTACGACGCAAGTTGATCACCATCTACGACCTGGATGGACTCTATACCGTGGCAGGCACCCAGCCGGTGGAAGACCTGCGCAACCACCACAACGGTAACGGCAAGTCGCCCCCGGCATGAGGGACGGCCAACGGCTCAAGGTGATCTAGCGGGCCTCGATCCAGAAGGTCACGGGGCCGTCGTTGGTGAGGGATACGGCCATGTCGGCGCCGAACCGGCCGGTGGCCACCCGCGGCCAGACTTCCCGCGCCCGGACCACCAGTTGATCGAACAGAACCTCCCCGGCCCGCGGATCCGCCGCCGGGGTAAAGCTGGCCCGCATGCCCTTGCGGGTATCCGCCGCCAGGGTGAACTGAGGCACCAGCAACAGGCCGCCCCCGGTCTCCCGCAGACTCAGGTTCATGCGCCCCTGCTCGTCCTCGAACAGGCGATAACCCAGCATCCGCTCCAGCAGACGCTCCACCTGGGCGGGACCATCCTCCCGCACCACCCCCACCAGGGCCAGGATGCCGGGGCCGATCTCGCCGACGGTCTCGCCGCTCACCACCACCCGGGCCTGACTCACCCGCTGCAGCAGGGCGATCATGTCAGGCGATCCGCCAGCGCCTGGGTTGCCCTCACCAGCGCCTGGGCAATCCCCGGCTCACCGGCGGAATGGCCGGCGTCCGGCACGATGGTGAACTCCGCCCGGGGCCAGGCATGGTGCAGAGCCCAGGCCTGATCCACCGGGCACACCACGTCATAACGTCCATGGACGATGTAACCCGGAATCTCCGCCAGACGATGGGCGTCGCGCAGTAGCTGCCCCGGCGCCAGGAAGGCCTGATGCCGGAAATAATGGCACTCGATGCGGGCCAGACTCAGGGCGGTGAAAGGGTTCTGAAAATGCCCCACCACGGCGGGATTGGTGATCAGGGTCGCCGTGCGCCCTTCCCACTCCGACCAGGCCTTGGCGGCCGCCATGCGGGCCACCTCGTCCGCACCGGTCAGACGCTGGTAATAGGCGGCCACCATGTCACTGCGCTCCGCTTCGGGAATCGGCGTCAGATAGTCGGCCCAGTAGTCGGGGAACAGGCGTCCGGCGCCCTCCTGGTAGAACCATCGGATATCCTCGTCACGGCACAGGAAGATGCCCCGCAACACCATGCCCAGCACCCGCTCGGGATGGGTCTGCGCATAGGCCAGGGCCAGGGTGGAACCCCAGGAACCGCCGAACAGGACCCAGCGATCGATCCCGAGCGACTCGCGAATGCGCTCCATGTCCGCCACCAGATCCCAGGTGGTGTTGCTTTCCAGGCAGGCATGCGGCGTGGAACGTCCGCACCCCCGCTGATCAAACAACACGATGCGATAACGGTTGGGGTCGAAGAAACGCCGATGCCAGGGTTCACACCCGGAGCCGGGTCCCCCATGAAGAAACACCACCGGCAAACCCGCTTCAGACCCGCACTCTTCCAGATAGAGACGATGGGGAGGATCCACATCCAGATGCCGGGTGCGATAGGGGCGAATGTCGGGGAACAGGGAATCAACGGACATGGGCACAAACCTTCTCCGGGTTCAGAGGGAGGCTCAAGGCACGCGTGTAAGAAAATCCCTACAGGTTTTCCGCCCTGAACCTCGTTTTTCATGGCTTTTGGGGAGTGTTCGCCGCCCCCGCCATTGTGAAATCATATACCCATGGTGCACGAAGCGCCTCCCAGGGATCCTGGGTTGATGGGGTAAGGGATGTCTCCGGACCAGGCGTGGAATGGATCCACCAGGCAGGCAGGGAGCGCCGCTTCAATCACCGGACCCGGGATGGTCTCGCTCCCACCAGGGATGGTGGGAGTTTTTTTTCCCACGGAAAGACTTGCCATGGATTCCGCCCAGTGGGTATCTTCGGCGGCCATGTCCAGCCCGATTCAACCCCCTCGTTCCCTGATCCGGGATACCGGTCGCGCCATCGGCGATTTCCGCATGATCCGGGACGGCGACCGCATTCTCCTTGGCCTGTCCGGCGGCAAGGACTCCCTGACCCTGCTGCACCTGTTGTTGTATTTCCGGCAACGGGCACCGGTTCGTTTCGAGGTCGGTGCCGTCACCATCGATCCCCAGACAGGTCTGACCGACAAACGCGCCCTGATCCCCTACCTCCAGGCACTGGGCGTACCCTATGCCTATGTGAGCGAGCCTATCCTGGCGCGGGCCGAAAAGCACCTGGACAACCACTCCTACTGTTCCTTCTGCTCCCGCATGCGGCGGGGCCTGATTTACCGCACGGCCCGGGAACAGGGCTACAACGTCATCGCCCTGGGACAGCACCTGGATGATCTGGCGGAGAGCTTTCTCATGAGCGCCTTCCACGGCGGCCGACTCAAGACCATGAAGGCCCATTACCGGATCGAGGCCGGAGACCTGCGCGTGATCAGACCTCTGGTCTACGCCCGGGAGCGGCGGATCCGCGACTTTGCACACAAGGCGGGACTGCCCATCATGGAGGAAAACTGCCCCACCCGATTCGGCAAACCCACCCAGCGGCCCCACATGAAGGCCCTGCTGGCCCGGGAGGAGCAGGACAATCCGGGACTGTTCAAGAGCCTGATCCGCACCCTGACGCCGCTCATGTCGGTGGGACTGGAGGATGTCCCCGACACCGCCGGGGCTCTTGCGAACGCCCCCCAGGCGGAATCGCCATGGAATTCCTGATCCGCCTCCTGTTTGCCCTGCTGGCCCGCATGCCCTTGCGGATGAACCATGCCCTGGGCGCCCTGCTGGGCTGGCTGGCCTGGATACTGAGAACCGAGCTACGCCGCATCTCCCTGATCAACGTGGCCGCCTGCTTCCCGGAACAGGATGCCGACTGGCATCACCGCATCGCCCGTCAGAGCCTCATGGAAACCGGCAAGGCACTGACGGAGGCCCCCTGGCTCTGGCATGCCGGCAGCGCGCGGGTACAGGCCCTACTGAGGGGGGTGGAGGGCGAGGAACACCTGAATCAGGCACTGGCACGGGGCCGGGGCGCCTTCCTGGTCTCGCCCCACCTGGGGAGCTGGGAGTTCGCGGGGCTGCACGCGGCCGGCTTCGGCACCATGACCAGCCTGTTTCGCCCCCCCCGACTGGCCGCCCTGGACCGCCCCCTGAGGGAGGCCAGGGCAGCCACCGGCGCCCGCCTGGTGCCGACGACGATGGCCGGCATCAAGGAAATCCAGCGGTCAGTCGCCCGCGGTGAGCTCATCGGCATGCTGCCGGACCAGACACCCAAGGGCGCCCGCGGCATCTTTGCCCCCTTCTTCGGGCGCCCCGCCCTCACCATGACCCTGCTCAACCGGCTGGCAGGGCCACGACGGGTGCCGATCGTGTTCGCGTTTGCGCAGCGCCTGCCGGCCGGAAAAGGATACCGCTATCGCTGCATTCCGGTGCCGGAAGCCGTGTACGCAGCGGATCCGCAAGTCGCGGCCCGCGCCATCAACGAGGCCGTGGAAACGTTGATCAGGCTGTGTCCCGAACAATACGTCTGGAGCTACAAGCGCTTCGCCACCCGCCCGCCCGGAGTGGACCGAATCTACTAGGGAAGGAACTCCACCGCCACCCCTTCCGGCAGGCGCCTGACCACCCGGGCGTTGACCAGAGGCGGCGCCTCGCCATCCCCGAGCTGCCCGCAGACCCTCACCTTCACTTCGGCCCCTTCCGCGGGAACCGATCCCTCCGGGATCAGCAGCATCACGCCGCCACCACTCAGATCAATGGTCTGCACGCGCCGGGGCGGTTCATCATCACAGTGAAGCTCCACCGTGATTTCCATGGGTACCCGTGGGTGTCTGCGCTGATCATGACTCATGGGTAGGCGTCTCTTGCATCCGCGGTCTGTGGAAAACTCATGCCCATAGGTTCTTATATCCGGATTATTGTGTATTAGCGGTATTTACCAGAGCAAATATATATTGCCCTTGAAGCCGTCCGCCGCCGGGACCATGACCCCGCATCAGTTGACACAAATCAATTCCCAAATGCCATGAAAGATTAAGTATATGTCTCGAAGTTATCATCAAGGAACGGAAGCGGATACACGGAGCCCGCCACCTTACATAAGGAGGACACTGAATTCCATGAAACAGACCGTTTTGCGCCACACAGGCCGCGCCCTCGCAATCTTCCTGGTCGGCATGGGGCTGACCCAGACAGCAACCGCCGAAATCTCCCGCGGGGCCCTCATGGCCACCACATGCTATGCCTGCCACGGCACCGACGGACACAGTGCCGGCAGCATCCCCAGCATCTACGGGTATCCTCCGGAGATCATGATCTCGCAGATGAAGGCATTCCGGGACGGCACCCGGCCCGCCACCGTCATGGATCGCCATGCCACCGGTTACACGGATGAGGAAATCAAGCTCATCGCCGAATATCTCAGCACCCTGCGCTAGGAGAGGCACAGCGACCATGAGACAGATGTCACGCAGAAATTTCCTCCGCGCCCTGGGCGCCGGCGGTGCCGCCACCGCACTGGCCGCCTGCGGCACCCTCCCGGACGGCCGCAAGGGCAAGGACCAGGTCGTGGTGATCGGGGGCGGCTCGGGGGGCGCCACGGCCGCCAAATATCTGAAGCGATTCGAGCCCGGCCTCAGGGTCGTGCTCATCGAGCCGAATGCACGCTATCACACCTGTTACGGCTCCAACTGGTATCTGGGTGGGCTGACCCGCATGGAAAACCTGGAGCAGACCTACGGGGCGCTTCGTGACAAGCACGGCGTCGAGATCATCCATGACACCGTCACCGCCATCGACCGTGATGCCCATACCGTGCATCTGGCCGGCGGCGAGCGGCTCAGCTACCGGAAACTGGTGCTCTCGCCGGGTATCGACTTCCGCTACGATGCGGTGGAAGGTTACAGCCGGGACGTGGCGGAGGAGATCCCCCATGCCTGGAAGGCCGGTCCCCAGACCGTGACCCTGCGTCGCCAGCTGGAAGCCATGCCGGACGGTGGGGTCTTCGTCATGGTGGCGCCGGGCAACCCATTCCGCTGCCCGCCCGGGCCCTATGAGCGGGCCGGCATGGTGGCCCACTATTTCAAGCAGCACAAGCCGCGCGCCAAGATCATCATCCTGGACAACAAGGAAGCCTTCTCCAAGCAAGGCCTGTTCATGGACGGCTGGAAACAGCTTTACGGCGACATGATCGAATGGGTGCCCAGTTCCCAGGGCGGGCAGGTGGAGCGGATGGACCCGGCCACCCGGACCGTCTACTCGGACGGCGGCCTCACCCGCTTCCGGGCGGATGTGCTGAACTTCATCCCTCCCCAGATGGCGGGCAGTATCGCCCGGGAGGCGGGGCTGACCGGCGCCACCGGCTGGTGCCCGGTCAACCAACTCACCTTCCAGTCGGAGATGGACCCGGACATCTACGTGATCGGGGATGCCTGCATTGCCGGGGAGATGCCCAAGTCCGGCCATTCCGCCAATACCCAGGGCAAGACCGCCGCCGCCGCCATTGTCCGCGCCATGGCCGACCAGGACATGCTCGCCCTGTCGACGGTGAATACCTGCTACAGCCTGGTGGGACCGGAGTACGGTATCAGCATTGCCGCCGTCTACCGGTTCACCGACGGCACCATCACCGGCGTCCCCGGCTCCGGCGGCGTCAGCCCCGCCGACGCGGGTCCCAACTTCCGGCGCCAGGAAGCACGCTATGCCCAGGGCTGGTACGACAGCATCACCGCGGATATCTGGGGATGACGCCCTGAGGACACCGGTCGTCGGTGGTTCCACCGACGACCGGCATTTCAGGCATTCAGATCAGGGATGAGACGACTCTCCAGCCGGGCGATCACATCCCTGAGCTGAAGCTTGCGTTTTTTGAGGCGGGTCAGCCGGATCTGATCCACAAACGGCCCCTCCGCCAGACGGTGAATCGCATCGTCCAGCGCACGATGTTCTTCCTTGAGTTCGGCCAACCGGCCGCGCAGCGGCTCCAGATCTTCTGTATTCAAACCGTTCTCTCCGGCAACACTGACCCGGACATCATCCCAAAACCGGCATCTGGGCGCCATGTTCAGGCGCTCACTCGCCCCAGGACTGACGCAAAGCACCCCTCGGCGCGCCTGGCCCAGGCCTCGGCCTGCTCCGCCTCCACCGCTGGAGAAAACAGGTAGCCCTGGCCGACGGTACACCCCAAATCCAGCAGACGGGCCACCTGCTCGGGGGTTTCCACGCCCTCGGCCACCAGTGACTTGTCCAGTTCCCGGGCAATCGCCGTCACGCCCCTGACAATACCCACATGACGAGGATCGCTGGTCAACCGATGCACGAAGGACCGATCGATCTTGACCACATCGAAGGGCAGATCCCGCAACTGGCTCAAAGAAGAATAGCCGGTACCAAAATCGTCCATGCACAGGTCGATACCGATGTCCTTCAGGGCTCCCATGACCTCAAGGGCCTGGGCTCCGTTCTCCATCACGGCACTTTCGGTGAGTTCCACTTTCAGACAGCGCCCGGAGATGCCGTGGTGCTTCAGGGATTGCTGAATGACGGATACCAGCTCCGGATCACGGAACTGCTTGCCGGAAACATTGATGTTGATGGGAAGAACGCCTCCGGCGGAAGGGAGTCCCATCCGTTGCCAACGTGCAGCCTGTTCAATCGCAAGCTCCACGACCCACCGTCCCATGGGAATGATGAGACCGGTCTGCTCCGCCAAGGGGATGAAATCCGCTGGTGATACCGGCCTGTCTCCCAGACGAGGCCAGCGCAGCAGGGCTTCGAAACCCAGCAGGCGCCCATCCTCCATGGAAACCAGCGGTTGATAATGCAGAACGAACTGATGTCGCTCCAGGGCATGGCGCATCGCGGTTTCCAGACTGAGCCTACGGACCGCACTGGCCCGCATGCTGCCGCTGAAGAACATGCTGTTCCCGGGGTTGTGGATCTTGGCCTGGTACATGGCGGTATCCGCATTGCGCAGTACATCATCCGCGCTCCGGTCCTCGGGACTTCCCAGAGCGATACCCACGCTGAAACCGACGAAGATGTCCTGATCACCCACCCGGACGGGTGTCTGCATGGCGGACTGCAGCCGGGCAACCACCTGCCTCACTTCCTCCTCGGACGTGATGTCCTCCAGCAGCAGCACGAACTCGTCGCCGCCAAAGCGAGCCACGGAATCCCCTGGACGCAGGCACTGCTGCAGACGCCGGCCCAGCTGGATGAGCATCTGGTCGCCGAGGATATGCCCCAGGCTGTCATTGACCGTCTTGAAGTTGTCCAGGTCCAGAAACACGACGGCATACCCGTTGCCGGATCGACGGTAACGGGAAATGGCGCGCTGCAAACGATCCACGAACAGGGTGCGATTGGGCAACCGGGTCAGATGATCATGCAATGCGTCATGGCGCAGCTGCTCCTCGATGCGACGACGCTCGGTCACATCGCTCATGGAACCGGCGATGCGGTGGACCTTGCCGGCGCCATTGCGCACTCCAAGTCCCCGGAAATGCATCCAGCGATAGCCATCGATCGCATGACGCATGCGACACTCCATTTCCAGGCAGGGGCTACGGCCGGTCAGATGCGATTCCAGTTCCTGCTGCAGCTGGAGCCGATCATCCGGATGCAGGCGCCCAAACCATTCGTCGGGATGGCTCGTCAACTCACCCGCCTCATACCCCAGCATGGTCTGCCAGCGGGGAGAATAGAAGATTTCATCGGTTTCCAGGTTCCAGTCCCAAATCCCGTCATTGGTGCCGGCCGCCGCCAAGGCGTAGCGCTCCCGCTCGATGGAAAGCTCCCGTACCTTCAGGTCCAGGGAGTCCCGCTGGCGGCGAACATCGGCCTCCAGCCGCTCCAACCGGTCTGCCAGCCTGAGCGTGGTACTTTCCAACAGACTCAGTTCGTCCGGGAAGAAGGGGCGCAGGGGACTTGCCAACCCGTTTCGGAACGCATCAAAACGCCGTTCGGCCAGCAACGGCAACTGACGCGCCACACGACGCAGACGCACAAGCGGCGTTCGTGTCATTGCCACGACCGCCATGGCAAAGAGCATCAGCCCGGCCACGCCCATGAGCACATTCTGGCGCTGGGCGATGGTGATCTGGCGCCGTGCCTGTGTCACATCGGTGATCACCACGGCGAGGATCTGGTGGGCCGAAGCATCGTCCAGCAACAGAAAGGGGGTCAATTCCAGCTCACGACGACCATCCAGCTGAAATAACGTCACCACGCCAGGCGACAACGACTCCAGGACACCGGATTGCAGCAGGGGCTCCAATCGGTCACGGCTGGTAATCCCCATCAACCGGGGTTGCCGGGCACCGGCCTCCACCTCTGCCGCGGCATTCAGGCTGAACATGGCCACGTCCAGGGCGGACAACTCGTTGAAGGACACCACCAGGTGAGACATGGGACGCGCCAGCACCACGGCCCCGACCGTCCGGCCATTGGCCAGCACCGGCGCCACGGCGTAGCTCAGGCAGAGAGGGTTGCAATCGGTGAACGTACTGGGTACTTCCGCCAGAAGCGCCTGGTCCACCGCGGACCACAGGCGTGGCGGCCATTCATGAGCCGCATCCAGGATCTGCACTTCCACCAGGAACCGGCCGTGAGCATCGATAAAACCCGCCATGACCAGATCCGTATCCACCTGCAGACTGGCCCACTGGGGTGCAAACAATCGACCCAGTTCCCCGGCATCTCCCAGTTTTAGCGCCTGCCGAAGCCCGGACAAAGACGGAATGAGGTGCGCCAGGTTGAGCAGATCCGTCTGAGACTGCTGCAACAGACCCTGCAACTGCATGCGGGAACGCTGCTGCTCCATGGCCCGAAGTTCCTCGTACTGGCCTTGCAGACTCTGGTGATTGAGCACGGCAAAGCCGGTGAACAGCCCCGCAAGCAGCACCCCCATCACCAGCAGCAGTTTCCATTTCAGACTCAAGACCTCGCCATCCTTTTATCGGTCAGGGAACTCATGCTCAGAAGGTGAAAGATGCCTGCAAGGCAAACAGATTCCAGCGCGCCCGTCCGCCGGCCTCATCGAATACCGGATTATCGGCCAGGGGAGTCAGCGCCGTACCGTCCACATGGTGCCACTCGGCCCGCAGCAGCCATTGCGGCGTGATCCGCCAACCCGTGCCCAGGGTCCACTGATGCTGATAGAAACGATGGGGCGCCTGCGGGGCCAGGGAGCCCGGCCCCAGCGACTCCAGGGACTGACGCCGCCCCGAGCGGTCCGTGCGGTCGTTCCAGTGGGTGTCGTAGCGCAAAAAGGCCTCCCAGCCGTTGCCCAGACGATAGGTCCCCTG
Organism: Ectothiorhodospira shaposhnikovii; assembly: GCF_022227765.1. Classification (GTDB taxonomy): domain Bacteria; phylum Pseudomonadota; class Gammaproteobacteria; order Ectothiorhodospirales; family Ectothiorhodospiraceae; genus Ectothiorhodospira. Next base: position 431,924 of record NZ_JAJMLZ010000002.1, read on the forward strand.
GATGTAATAACCCTGTTCATAGCGGGTGGCATCGGGTGCGGCCGGGATAAAGCCGCTGCGGCGGATGCGGCGATGGACCGCCTCGGCCATGAGGCTGAAGTCTTCCCGGTTCCATTCCACGCTCAGCACCAGGGCATCCACCGGCGCAAGCCCGCGCTGCAGAAAGTCCGGCTCGGCCGGCCGGTACTCGGTGCGCACCCGCGAATAGGTGGCCGCCAGCCTGAGCTGACCTCCATCCTGTTCATAGAGTGCCCGAAGACTCTGTCCCGAGGTGAGACGCAGATCGCCCGGCGCCGATACGGTGCGCAGGAAAGCGGCCTGCGTCTCGTCCTGCAGGGTGGTCGGCACGGCAATGCCGAAATCCAGCTGCAGGGTGGATCTGGGCAGGAACCACTCTCCGTAAGCGGCCAGACCATCCACACCGATATAGAAGTCGCGGATGCCCAGACCCTCGACATAGATGGACTGAGGCAACAAGATACCCGGACGGGTGGTGGCCACGTCCCGGGTCTCGTTGTGGAAGCCGATGGGAATCTTGACCCTGCCGAGCCGGACGCCGCCGTAACCCTCCAGCGAGGAATAAAGACGATAATCCACAAAGGCGTAGTCGATCCGGGGATCGCCGTCATACAGTTCCCCGGCCCGGCGGCTGACCACCTGGGCCGCCAGGGACACGGGCGCGACGGGAGAGTGGAAGACATTCACCCCCAATTCCGTCAGATCGAAACTGCCCTGGGTGCTGTTGCCGTAATAATTGTTATGGGTGGAATACAGATAGCCCTGACTGACAAAGCCGTGGACATGAAGCGGCCGATCCGCGGCCTGCAGCGGTGGCACACACACCACCGACATGAATACTGCCATGGACCAGGACGCTGCCTTCCAGGGGCAAATCATGGATGACTCCCTTCAATGTTCAGAACCCGGATACCGGCACCGGTGACCGGTTGACTCAGATATCCGATGCCGCCCACGGTATTGGCCACGCGACGGCGCATTTCCGCTTCGGAACCCACGATCACCGGTCCCCTGCTGGCACCGGAAAAGATGCTTCGGTTCCAGGCGGCCTCAAGCTGGTAGGGAAAGACGCCCAAGACATCCTTGCTGAAGGCCGCATGAACCGGATCCCTTGAATCCAGGACGAACACAGTGACCTTGTGCCCGTTGAGTGACTGTACGCGCAGACTGAAGATGGCCCGCACCGTGGCCAGGGGCAAGGCATTCTGTGTGATGGAGTCATTGACCACAACGACCTGGGCGGCGGCAATGGTGCCGGGCAGCAGGGCCGTGCCGACCCACAGCAGGCAGGTCAGGGTGACCAATCGCCGACCGGAGGCCCCCCATCCCCGACACCTCCGATATAAAACATCCCTCATGTCCCCTGCCACCCCGCAACACCCACTTCCCTCACTCCATCACCTATAGCACATGCCTCAAGCGCTTTTGCCAATCACAATAGCCCGGCGTCAGAGTCGAGTCCATACCGGGGATCCGGCGTATTGCCCCTGATATCCCATGATCTGTGATATACCCTGGCGACACCGTCGCAGGCACACACCCGTTGGACATGACCATGCCAGACATCGCCGATCCCGGCCACAACCATGCGGCCTGCATCACCCAGGCCCTTGAATCCGCCGAACGCCTGTGCTCGGCGCGCGGAGCCAGACTGACGCCCCTGCGACGCCGGGTACTGGAACAGATCTGGCAGAACCACGAGGCCATCAAGGCTTATGACCTGATCCATCAATTAAGTTCTGATGACCATACGGTGAAACCACCCACCGTGTACCGGGCCCTGGACTTCCTGCTGGCCCAGGGCCTGATTCACCGCATCGAAAGCCTCAACGGCTATGTGGGCTGCGCAAGGCCCGAGCACGAACATCGCTGCCTGCTGCTGATCTGCCGACGCTGCGGCGTGGTCACGGAGATGGAAAACCCGGCCATCAACCGGGCGCTGGAAGACCAGGCGCGCAGGCAGGGTTTCCTGCTGGAGCATCAGATCATGGAAGGGCGGGGGCTATGCGCCCATTGCCGGGAACAGGGGCAGGCGCACGCCGGAGGGCAGGAAAACGCGGCGCTGAAAAGGTAAGCCCCATGACTGGATTCCCGCTTGCGCGGGAGTGACGGACGGTTTCGGGCATGACCCGGGATATCCCAAGGTCACCGCGCCCCGCGTCTACCAGTAGTTTTCCGTGGTGATGTGACCGGGTTCACGACGCCGGTTCCTGGTCATGCCCCGTCCCTTGAGGACCTCGCTGGTATCCCGGACCATGTCCGGGTTGCCGCAGATCATGACCTGGGCGGCATCCGGGGTCAGCGGCAGTCCCGTATGCCGCTCCAGCAGGCCAGACTCGATGGCGGCGGGGATACGCCCGGGCAGGGCCCCCGGACTTTCCTCACGACTGACGAAGGGCACGAACTGGAACCGTGCTCCATGATCACGAAATGCGTCGATGGTGTCCTGATAGGTCAGTTCCTCCCGGGTCCTGACCGCGTGTACCAGCACGATGCGCTGAAAACGCCGCCAGGGCGCCTCGGTCTTGAGGATGGACAGGTGGGGACCCAGCGCGGTCCCGGTGGCGAACATCCACAGCACCTCACCATCGGGAACCTCTTCCAGGGTGTAAAAGCCGTTCGCCTTGGCCATCACGTCCACGGTGTCTCCGGGAGACAGAGTGACCAGGTGATTGGTAAGGGGACCTTCCGGAACGGTGATGAAGTAAAAATCCAGCGGACGCTCATCCGGGGCATTCACGTAGGAATAGGGGCGCGCCACCCGCTCGCCGTCCACCATCACCGAGAGCCGGTTGAACTGACCAGCCCTGAAGGGATCCACGGGGGCCTCCACACGCAGGGAATAGAGTCGCTGCGTCCAGCGCTTGAGTTCCACCACCTCACCACTGAGCCATCCTGCCATGGTTCCACCCTTAAATTATCCGGAGAATAGTCGTGGGATGATCCGGCCGCCGACGATATGCCCATCCGGGCGTATTGATCGATGGCGACCGAACAACCCTCCAGGGGTGTTCTGGACAAGTCATCCCCGCGCAAGCGGGAATCCAGTCACAGACTGGAAACCCTGGACTCCCGCCTTCGCGGGAGTGACGACAAAGGAACCTTCGTGGAATCACAACAAGGAACCTTCGCGGGGTCACGCAAGGTGCTTTTCCAGAACTTTCCCAGCACCATAAGGTGACGCCGCGGACGGGATTTTTCAACACCAGGGGAAGTACGCCTTTGTCCAACCGCCTGCACGGAGTGAAGCCATGCTCATCGACAGCCACTGCCATTTCGACGTCCCGGCCTTTGACGCGGACCGGGAAGACTGCCGGCGACGTGCCCGGGAGGCGGGCGTGGAGGCCATGATCATCCCGGCCATCACGCGGGCCGGTTGGACACGACTCAGGGAAGTGGCGACCTCCCTGCCCGGACTTCATCCCGCCTACGGCTTGCACCCGGTCTATCTGCAGGCCCACCGACCGACCGATATCCAGGCCCTGGATGACTGGCTGCGGCGCGAACCGGCCGTGGCGGTCGGGGAGTGCGGCCTGGATTTTTTCGTCCAGGGACTGGATGAAAAAGCCCAGCAGGCCTGTTTCAGGGCACAACTGGATCTGGCGCTGACCCATGACCTGCCCGTCATCATCCACGCCCGACGGGCGGTGGATCAGGTCACCCAGGCCCTGCGGCAACGACCGGGGCTCAAGGGTGTCGTACACAGCTTTTCCGGTAGCCGGCAACAGGCGGAAAAATTGCTGGAACTGGGATTTTTTCTCGGCCTCGGCGGCCCCCTCACCTACCCCCGGGCACAGCGCCTGCGCGCACTGGCGGCCTGGCTGCCGGCCCGTGCCTTGCTGGTGGAAAGCGACGCCCCCGACCAGCCGGGGCTGGCCCATCGGGGACAACGCAATGAGCCTGCCTGGCTGCCGGAAGTGGTCCGGACCCTGGCCGAACTGAGGGACGAATCCCCACGGGAGATCGCACGGATCACCCGCGACAACGCCATCCGGCTGTTCCGCCTGGACAGACCGGGCGGCATCCCCGATGATCCGCCCCTGACTCATCAGCCGCGGACAACACCTTGAGCCACCCCAACCCCCTCCACGAACGCACCGAACTGCTGATCGGACCGGCCGGGCTGGAGCGACTGGCCCGGTGCCATATCTTCATCGCCGGCCTGGGCGGCGTGGGCGGCAGTGCCGCCGAGGCCATCGCCCGCGCCGGCATCGGGCGCATCTCCCTGCTGGATCACGACCGGGTCGGTCCCTCCAATATGAATCGCCAGCTGGTGGCCCTGCATTCCACCCTGAACCGATCCAAGGCAGAGGTGATGGCGGACCGGATCCAGGATATCAATCCCGCCCTCAAGGTCACGGTGCTGGGTGATTTCCTGACACCGGACAATGTGGATGCGCTGTTGCCGGCGGACGTGGACCACGTGCTGGACTGCATCGATTCCATCGCCTGCAAGGCCGCCCTGGTGCATGCCTGTCAACAACGGAAGATACCCGTCATCTCCAGCATGGGGGCGGGCGGACGCCTGGATCCGACGGCGGTACGCATCGGACCACTGGCCGAGACCGACAAGTGTCCCCTGGCCCGGGAGATGCGCAAGCGGCTGCGCCGTCTGGGGGCGCATCTGGATTATCCCGTGGTGTATTCCACCGAAACCGCCGTCAAGGGCACCGAACATCGTCCCATTGAAGGCCCCGTCAGCGGTCGTGCCCGGGCGGTCAACGGCACCATTTCCTACATGCCCGGACTGTTCGGGCTGATGCTGGCCGGACAGGTGATCCGCACCCTTGCCACCTGCCGCCCTTAAAGGACATGACGCCCGGCGCGGATTTTTGCAGTATAGTCTGCGAAAGCGGCCCCTGAACCGCCGGCAACGACACACCGGGGACCGGCCGTCTCTTTATCAAGGCAAGGGACATGATGCAAGACGCGCCTCCCCCTCCAGCGGCAAAGCGGCCCGACCCGGCACATCTGGCGCAACGACTGCACCAGTTGCTGGACAACGCCCCCTCGCCGCTGTTTGCCGTGGACGAACAGGGTCTAATCACCTACGTGAATCAGGCAGCCCTGGGCCTGCTGGGCTTTGCCCGCCCCGCCCTGCTCGGCCAGTCGGCCCATGCCCTGCTGATGAAGGCCGCCCAGGACGGCACACCCATCCCCTGGGAAGACTCCCCCATCCGACGGGTGCTGTGTGATGGGCAGCCCCTGGAACGGCTGGAAACCGTGTTGTGGCGCAGGGATCGCCATCCCCAACCCGTCCACCTGTCCATCACCCCGCTGCGACAGGGCGCGGGCATCGGCGGTGCGGTGATCAGCTTCAGCGATGCCACCGAATTCCGCTCCCTGGTCACCCAGCTCAACTACCAGGCCAGTCATGATCCCCTCACCGGACTGCTCAACCGACGCGAACTGATGTTCCGGCTGGAGCGGGCGATCCACGATGCCAGAAAATACAATCACCAGCATGCCCTGATCTATCTGGATCTGGATCAGTTCCGGCTCATCAATGACACCAGCGGCCATGTGGCCGGCGATGAACTGCTGCGCCGGATCGGCAACCTGCTCAGCGAGCACATGCTCCTTGGCGATTCCCTGGCCCGGTTGGGTGGAGACGAATTCGCGTTGCTGCTGCAGACACTCCCCCTGGAACGGGCGCTGGCCCGCGCGGAAAGCCTGCGTGAAGCCCTGCAGGGTTTCACGTTTCAATGGGAAAACCGCACTTTCAGCCTGAGCGCCAGCCTCGGCGTGGTTCCCGTCACATCCGGCAGCACCAGTGGTATCGCTCTCATGGCGGCGGCGGATACCGCCTGCAATGCCGCCAAGGACAAGGGACGCAATCGGGTCAGTGTCTTCAAGCAGAATGACACCGGACTGCTCAGGCTCCAGGGAGAAATGCAGTGGGTCAACCGGATCCAGTCCGCCATCAAGGAATCCAGGCTGATCCTGTTTGCCCAGCCCATCCAGGCCCTGTCGACGCAGAAGGACCATGGCACCCACTTCGAGGTGCTGATGCGCCTGCGGGAGGACCAGGACAGCCTGATCAGTCCCGGTGACTTCCTGCCGGCGGCGGAACGCTACAATCTGGCCACCGCCATTGATCGCCATGTCATCCGCCAGTGCCTGACCTGGCTGGCGGATCAACGCCCGCTGCTGGACCTGCTGGATGCCTGTGCCATCAATCTGTCGGGGCACTCGGTGGGAGACAACGTCTTTCTGGATTTTGTGCTGGAGACGCTGGAGTACGCCAACATCCCCCCCGAGAAGCTCTGCTTCGAAGTGACGGAAACCGTGGCCATCGCCAACCTGGACAACGCCAATCATCTGTTTTCACGTCTGAGCCGGCTAGGCTGCCGTTTCTCACTGGATGACTTCGGTAGCGGCATGTCGTCCTTCGGCTACCTGCGCACCCTGCCGGTGCAATACCTGAAGATCGACGGCATCTTCGTGCGGGACGTGGTTCAGGATGCCACCGACCGGGCCCTGGTCAGTTCCATCAACGACATCGCCCACCTCATGGGCAAGCAGACCATCGCCGAATATGTGGAATCGGAAGCCATCCTGAAGATCCTGCAGGACATCGGCGTGGACCACGTGCAGGGCCATTTCATCGGCCAGCCGAGGCCGCTGGAATCGGTGGTACTGGGGCGCTGACCCCTGGCGCCCTACTCCCGGCGCAGGACCCGATCCACCAGAGCGCCCACGACCCGCCGGGGCCGGAAGGCCTTTTTCAGGGCCCTGCGGTCGTAGCGGGTATCCACCCATTCCAGCAGGGACATGGGGGAATCCGCCGTATCCAGCAGATAGGCCTCGAAGAAGTGATCCAGCAGGCCGGTCTTGGCCCAGCGGTAATGGAAATAGGGCCACAGGCGCAGTTGTCGCGTCTGCGCCAGGGGCACCCCCTCCATCCAATGCAGATACAGGGTCCCCATCAGCCCGGCCCGGTCCGCCCCGGACTTGCAATGAAACCAGACCGGATAGGCGATGCGATGCAGCAGATCATGGGCCTCGTGAATCGCCTCCGGGGTGGGCAGATCCCGGGAGTAGAGTTTCAGAGAGTGCAACGCCACGCCCAGGCGTGCACAAGCATCCGCCTCCAGGGCCAGCATGGGATTGTCCGGTTCTTCCCCCCGCAGGTTCACCACGGTACGAATGCCGTGACGGGGAATGCGCCGGTACAGATGACGCGGCGAGGGCTGGCCCGAGCGCCAGGCCCGGTCGGAAATCCGGTGAAAATTGGACAGGCCATATTCCCTCACCCAGCCGTCATCTCGCCACAAGGCATGCAGGTAGGCCCGGCGACGGCCGGATCGGGTGCTCAGATCCCAACCGGGTGGGGTTTCATTCATGGGAGTGATTCGCATCCGACCCGGACAGTCCGCACAGCACCGCAGTGCGGGATTCGATCCAGGTTTGGACATCCTTCATGATGGCCTCGGGCTTTCTGCCCTCGGTGGGGATGGGCGGTCCGATCTCCACCTGGATGGTCCCCGGATACTTGATGAAGCTGTTGCGGGGCCAGAACAGACCCGCATTGTGGGCCACCGGGATCACCGGACGACCGCTGCGTGCCGCCAGCACCGCCCCGCCCACCTTGTAACGGCCCTGATGGCCGGGCGGCGTCCGGGTTCCCTCGGGAAACAGGACCACCCACAACCCCCGGTCGAGCCGATCCAACCCCTGGGCCACCAGCTGATCCATGGCCTTGCGACCGGCGGCCCGGTCCAGGGCGATGGGTTCGAGCATGCCGATGGCCCAGCCGAAGAAGGGGATGCGCATCAGCTCCTGCTTGAGTACCCACACCTGGGGCGGAATGAACTGCTGCAGGGCCAGGGTCTCCCAGGCCGACTGGTGCTTGCACATCAGTACCCGGGCCTCACCGCCCAGATGCTCGGTGCCAGTCACGGTATGACGCAGCCCGCAGGTCAGTGTCAGCCACCACAGATTGAAGCGGGTCCACTGGGACAGCACCCGGAAACGCCCATGCCATTTCAGCGGCAGCAGCAGGGGGCTGAAGAGGGCAAACAGGACCGTGGACAGGGCCAAACCGGTCCAGAACAGGCCCGCGCGCAGATAAAGCCATGGCGTGGCCGGAGGGTATTCAGTCATGGGCTTGATCCGTTTCAGTCAGCAGATATTCCACCACCTCGGCCAGATCCGCAAAGACCGGCGTGCCCGCGGGTACCTGCCCTTCGGCGAGGGCCTTGAGACCGTTGCCGGTCCGCACCAGGATCGGGGTACAACCGGCGGCGGCGGCGGCCTGGAGATCGCGCGGAGAATCGCCCACGGCAGGAACCCCGGCCAAGGGCACGCTGAATGCCCGGCCGATCCGTTCGAACAGACCCGGCAGGGGCTTGCGGCAGTCACAACCCTCGTCCGGACCGTGGGGACAGTAAAAGATCCCGTCGATGCGCCCTCCCAGGGGCGCCAGGGCCGCCTCCATGCGCCGGTGGATGGCCCGCAGGGTGGGCAGATCGAACAGCCCTCGGGCCAGGCCCGACTGGTTGGTGGCCACCGCCACGCACCAGCCGGCCCGGTTCAGACGGGCGATGGCCTCCAGGCTTCCGGGCAACGGCACCCATTCCGCCGGTGACTTGATGTAGTCGGGGGAGTCCCGGTTGATGACCCCGTCCCGGTCCAGGATGACGAGCTTCACGGCAGCCGGGACAGGTCCGCCACCCGCAGGAACAGCCCCGCCAGGCGATTGAGCAGCGCCAGCCGGTTATCCCGCAGGGCCGGATCCTCGGCCATCACCATCACCTGATCGAAGAAGGCGTCCACGGGACCGCGCAGGGCCGCCAGCCGGGTCAGGCCATCGGTGTACTCGCCCGCGTCCAGATGAGCGGCCACCGCCTCCCGTAATCCTTCCAGGTGGCGATGCAGATCCTGCTCCGCCGACTCCGCCAGCAGGCGGGTTTCCACCCGGTCGGGCAGGCCGCCCTCCACCTTGCGCAGGATGTTGTGAATGCGCTTGTGAGCCGCCGCCAGGGCCTCGGCTTCCGGCAGTCCCAGGAAATGCTCCACCGCCCGCACCCGATGGTCGAAATCCAGAGGACGGGTGGGCCGCACCGCCAGCACCGCCTCGAACACCTCGGGGCGGATACCCCGGTCCAGGTAATAGGCCCGCAGACGCTCCATCACGTACTCCAGCACCTGGGGCACGGCAGGGACGGCCGGCACCCGGCCCTCGTAGCCTTCCGCGCTCTGTTGCAGCAGAGTCTCCAGATCCAGGGGAAGCTCCAGTTCCACCAGGATGCGCAGCACCCCCAGGGCGGCCCGGCGCAGACCGAAGGGGTCCTTGGCGCCGGTAGGCTTCTGGCCGATGGCGAAGATCCCCACCAGGGTATCCAGACGGTCCGCCAGGGCCAGCACCCGACCCACCGGGCCGGCCGGCAGGGCATCCCCCGCGTGGCGGGGCAGATACTGTTGTTCCAGGGCCGCGGCCACCGCCTCCGGCTCGCCGTCATGGGCGGCGTAGTAGCGCCCCATGGTGCCCTGCAGCTCGGTGAACTCGAACACCATCTGGGTCTGCAGGTCGCACTTGCTCAGCAGGGCGGCCCGGCGGGCCTGATCGGGATCGGCCCCCATGTCCCGGGCCAGCAACCCCGCCAGACGTACCACCCGCAGGGTCTTGTCGTGCAGGCTGCCCAGCTTGTGCTGGAATACCACCGTCTTCAGGGCCTCCAGATGGCTCTCCAGGGGACGGCGGCGATCCTGGTTCCAGAAGAATTCCGCGTCGGAGAAGCGGGGCCGGATCACCCGTTCGTTGCCCTCCCGCACCCGCTCCGGCGCCCGGGAGTCCACGTTACTGATGGTGATGAAGTGGGGCATCAGGCGCCCTTCCCCGTCCACCACCGGGAAGTATTTCTGGTTGTCCTGCATGGTGGAGATCAGCGCCTCCTGGGGCACTTCCAGGAAGCGGGCCTCGAAGTGGCCCACCACCGCCACCGGCCATTCCACCAGGGCGGTCACCTCGTCCAGCAGATCCGACTCGATCACCGCCCGACCGCCCAGCTCGGCGGCGGCGGCCTCCACCTGGCCGCGAATGGCGGCGCGACGGGCCTCGAAGTCCACCTTCACCCAGCCCTGGGTCTCCAGCAGCGGGGCATATTCGGACGGCGCGGACAGGGCCAGGGTCGCGGGGTGATGGAAGCGATGCCCCCGGGTCTCGCGACCCGCCGGGATGCCCAGGATGGGGGCCTGGATGACCTCGGAACCCAGCAACATCACCACCCAGTGCACCGGACGCACGAATTCCGCGTCACCATCGCCCCAGCGCATGCGCTTGGGAATGGGCAGGGCCGCCAAAGCGGCCTCGACGATGGCGGGCACCAGGGCGGCGGTGTCACGCCCCGGCTCCAGGTGACGGTGCACCAGCCAGGCGCCCTTGTCCGTTTCCAGACGCGCCAGGTCGGTCACCGCCACGCCGCAGGAGGCGGCAAACCCCTGGGCGGCACGGGTGGGGTTGCCCTGGGCATCGAAGGCGGCGGCCAGGGCCGGCCCCCGGCGCTCCATGGCCTGATCCGCTTGGCGCGGCGGCAGGCCCCTGACCCACACCGCCAGGCGGCGGGGCGCGGCATAGGCCACGTGGTCAACGGGGTCAAGGCCGGCATCCGCCAGCCCCTTGACGACACCGTCCGCAAAGGCATCCCGCAGACCCTTGAGGGCTTTGGGCGGCAGCTCTTCGGTGCCGATCTCGATCAGAAGATCCTGTGTTTCGCTCATGATGTTGATCCAGTCCCAGGTCAGGTGCGTTCGGCCTTGGCCGCGTCGGGGAGCATGGGGAAACCCAGCTGTTCACGGGCGGCGTAGTAGGCCTCGGCGACGGCGCGGGCCAGTTCACGCACCCGCAGGATGTAGCGCTGCCGCTCGGTGACGGAGATGGCGCGCCGGGCATCCAGCAGGTTGAAGGTATGGGAAGCCTTGAGCATCTGCTCGTAGGCCGGCAAGGGCAGGCCCTGGGCGATGAGGTGCTTGCTCTGTTGCTCGCAGGTCTCGAACCAGCCGAACAGGGAAGCCACATCGGCATGTTCGAAATTGTAGGTGGACTGTTCCACCTCGTTCTGGTGGTAGACGTCACCGTAGGTGACCACACCCTGGGGACCCCGGGTCCAGACCAGGTCGTAGACACTCTCCACCCCCTGCAGGTACATGGCGATGCGCTCCAGACCGTAGGTGATCTCGCCGCTCACCGGCCGGCAGTCCAGGCCGCCCACCTGCTGGAAATAGGTGAACTGGGTCACCTCCATGCCGTTGAGCCAGACCTCCCAGCCCAGGCCCCAGGCGCCCAGGGTGGGGGATTCCCAGTTGTCTTCCACAAAGCGGATGTCATGGATCAGGGGGTCGATGCCCAGGGCCTGCAGGGAACCCAGGTAGAGTTGCTGGATGTCCGGCGGCGAAGGCTTGAGCAGCACCTGAAACTGGTAATAGTGCTGCAGCCGGTTGGGGTTTTCCCCGTAGCGGCCGTCGGTGGGACGGCGGGAGGGCTGTACATAGGCGGTGCGCCAGGGTTCCGGGCCGATGGCCCGCAGGAAGGTGGCGGAATGGAAGGTACCCGCTCCCATTTCCATGTCGTAGGGCTGGAGCAGCACGCAACCGTGGCCCGCCCAGTAGTCCTGCAGGGCCAGGATGAGGCCCTGGAAGGTAGAGACGTCGTGAGAAGACATGAGGATCGACCCGAGTGATTCGTGGATGGCGCGACCCCGAGCATGGGTCGTGCAAAGCCTGACAGTATAACGGCGGCCGGTGGCGGGCGCCCAGTCCCGTGCATGACCGGGAAACCTCCGACGGGTGGCGGGGCTGGGCGACCGTGTCACCAGGGTTTACAATCCCGCTTCCCCAAGCCGCGCCCACCCGGGCCAGGATCAACGAGGCCCTCATGTCAGCCGGGCTCCCCAGCGAACAGCGTTATCAGGCCATGCGTCGTGTCACCCTCGTCGGTGCCGTGACCAACCTGACCCTGGCGACGGCACAGATCATCGGCGGCTGGATCAGCCATTCCCAGGCCCTGATCGCCGACGGAGTGCATACCCTCTCCGACCTGGCCAGCGACTTCGTGGTGCTGTTTGCCGCCCGCAAGGCCAACGAAGCGGCCGACGCCAACCATCCCTACGGTCACGGCCGCATCGAAACCCTGGCCACCGTGGTCGTGGGTCTGGTACTCGCCGGCGTGGCCGTGGGCATCATGACCGATGCCGCACGACGCCTGCTGAACCCGGAAGAACTCCTGAGCCCCACCCCCCTGGCCCTGATCCTGGCGGCGGTCGCCATCATCAGCAAGGAAACCCTGTATCACTACACCATGCGGGTGGCCAAAAGGGTTCGCTCGCGCATGCTGGAAGCCAATGCCTGGCATCACCGCTCCGATGTGGTCTCGTCGGTGGTGGTGCTGGCGGGCGTGGGCGCCACCCTGGCCGGCCTGCCCTTCATGGACGCCGTGGCGGCCATCCTGGTGGCGCTGCTGATCGGCCACATGGGCGTCAAACTGATCTGGAACAGCGCCCGGGAACTCATCGACACCGGGGTGGAAACCCAGGAGCAGGAACGCATGCTGGAGGCGGTGCGCCGGCTGGACGGCATCCAGGGGGTTCACGACCTGCGCACACGGCGCATGGCGGGCACCCTGCTGGCGGACGTCCATGTTCAGGTCGCGCCCCGCATCAGCGTCTCCGAAGGCCATCACATCGCCGATGCCGTCTGCGTGGCCATGCACGGGGTTCAGGACGAACTGGGCGACATCCTGGTCCATATCGATCCGGAGGATGACCAGCAGGGTGCCCCCAGCAGCCATCTGCCCAACCGCACCGAGATGCTCGAACGCCTGCGCGCGCAGTGGCACGACGTACCCGCATCCCGGCATGTGGATCCGGTGGTGATCCATTATCTGCAAGGACAGGTACACCTGGAACTTCAGTTGCCCCTGCGGGCCTTCGACAGCCTGGCCGAGGCCGAAGCCGCCGCCCGACAGTTGGTGGCATCAAGCCTGCGGGCGGAGGATGTAAGTCAGGTACAGGTGCTGTTCCGGTACTGACAGGCACCGCCGATGGGCGCCCACCCATCATCAAAACGGATTTCGCGCCCTAAAACAGCGCAAAATACTTAAAAACGCACTAAGATTGTGCATGCAATCATCAAGCAGCCCCCGAAATCCGCCTCAAATGGCCTCCGCAACCCCATTCAACGCCATGGCACGCTTCATGCTTTCCATGGTTCGACCGAATTGAACGCCCGCCCCGGCGGGGATCCGTTTCAACAGGCCTCACTCATTCAAGCCCTGGAGGAGTACGCATGTCAGCAGCAGACGTTCTGAATATGATCAAGGAAAACGGCGCCAAATTCGTCGATTTCCGCTTTGTGGACAGCCGCGGCAAGGAACAGCACGTGACCGTGCCCGCCCACACCGTCGACGAGGACGTACTGGAAGGCGGCAAGATGTTCGACGGCTCCTCCATCGCCGGCTGGAAGGGCATCAACGAATCCGACATGATCCTCATGCCCGATGTGGACACCGCCGTCATGGATCCCTTCTTTGACGAGCCCACCCTGAACCTGCGCTGCGACGTGGTGGAACCGGCCACCATGCAGGGTTATGACCGCTGCCCCCGCTCCCTGGCCAAGCGCGCCGAGGCCTATCTGGCCAGCACCGGCATCGCAGACACCTGCCTGTGGGGTCCGGAAAACGAATTCTTCGTCTTTGACGACATCAAGTGGGGCAACTCCATCCAGGGCGCCTTCTTCAAGATCGACTCCGACGAGGCCTCCTGGAACTCCGAAAAAGTGTTCGAGGACGGCAACATCGGCCACCGTCCCTCCGTGAAGGGCGGCTACTTCCCGGTCCCCCCGGTGGACAGCCTGCAGGACCTGCGTTCCGCCATGTGCCTGGTGCTGGAGGAAATGGGCCTCAAGACCGAAGTGCACCACCATGAAGTGGCCACCGCCGGCCAGTGCGAGATCGGCGTCGGCGCCGGCACCCTGACCCGCAAGGCCGACGAGGTGCTGATCCTCAAGTACGTGATCCAGAACGTGGCCCACAACTACGGCAAGACCGCCACCTTCATGCCCAAGCCCCTGGTGGGCGATAACGGCAGCGGCATGCACGTGCACCAGTCCCTGGCCAAGGACGGGCAGAACCTGTTTGCCGGCGACAAGTACGGCGGCCTGTCCGAAACCGCCCTGTACTACATCGGTGGCATCATCAAGCATGCCCGCGCCCTGAATGCCTTCACCAACGCCTCCACCAACAGCTACAAGCGCCTGGTGCCCGGCTTCGAAGCCCCGGTGATGCTGGCCTACTCCGCCCGCAACCGCTCCGCTTCCATCCGGATTCCGTGGGTCTCCAGCCCGAAGGCCCGCCGCATCGAGGTGCGCTTCCCCGACTCCACCGCCAACCCCTATCTGGCCTTCTCCGCCATGCTGATGGCCGGCCTGGACGGCATCCAGAACAAGATCCACCCCGGCGAGGCGATGGACAAGAACCTGTACGACCTGCCCCCCGAAGAGGAAAAGCAGATCCCGCAGGTCTGCCATGCCCTGGACCAGGCCCTGGACGCCCTCGACAAGGATCGCGCCTTCCTCACCGCCGGCGGCGTGTTCACCGACGACATGATCGATGCCTACATTGATCTGAAGATGGAAGAAGTGACCCGTCTGCGCATGACCACCCACCCGGTGGAGTTCGATCTGTACTACAGTCTGTAAGTACAAGACGGGTTGAACGCTGGAAGTACCGAACCCCCGGCTTGCCGGGGGTTCTTTTTTCCGGCCACCGCCCCGGAACAGAGGATATCAAGGACATCGCCATGCCCCTGTTGCTCCTGTTGCTGATGCTCGCCCTGCCCGCCCAGGCCCAGATCTACCAATGGACCGATGAGCAAGGACGCCCCGTCTTCGGTGACACGCCACCGGACGGGGTCGATGCACGACCGATCCGGGTGGAGCGGCCCGCCACCCTGCCCGGCCTGCCGGAGGCTCGGGACATTCTGCAACAGCCCCCCCCTTCCGCAACGGAGGAACCAGGAGATGCCTATCGGCAACTGGCCATCAACCGCCCGGAACGGGACGGCGTGGTACGCTCCAATTTGGGGCAGGTCGACGTCGCTCTGAACCTGAGTCCAGCCCTCAAGACGGATCTGGGGCACCGCATCCGGCTCCGCCTCAACGGCGATACCGCCGTGACCACCCAGGCCGACCAGGTCACCCTGGAAGAAGTCCCGCCCGGGACCCACACGGTCCAGGCGGAGGTCGTGGATGACGATGGCAACACCCTGATCCGCTCGGACACCACCACCTTCCACCTCCTGCGCACCACCGTGCAGCAGCAATCCCGACCGCGACCCTGACCCGCCGCGTCACCCGCGCGAGCCCGCCTCGCACCATCATGGTGCATGCTATGCTCCAGAGGCGCCGGAACAGGCCGCGCCACCGCTCCGGCGAGACCCCGAAAGCGTCGTCCCGTGACCACTTTGCGGGGCGATTGCACGATTCCCGTGCGCGGCATGATTCTGGTTCATTTCTTGCTACAGGGAATCCGTATGCCGCCCGATCACAACCTGCATCGACAATTGCTGGAAACCCTGACCACCGCCGTGCTGGTAGCGGACGGCCAGTTGCGCCTGGTCTACATGAACCCGGCGGCGGAAATGCTGATGGAGATGAGCCTGAACCGGATCCATGGCCTGCCGATTCAGGGCCTGTTCCGGGAGGACGAAACCTTCATCGCCAGCCTGCGGCAATCCCTCGACACCGGGCATCCGTTCACGGAGCGGGAGCGGCTGCTGGCCCTTCATTTCGCCCGGGAGGTGACGGTGGACCTGACCGCCTCCCCCATTTCCGAACCGGGACACGCCAGACAACTGCTGGTGGAACTGATCCAGGTTGACCGGCAACTGCGCATCACCCGGGAAGAGCAGTTGCTCAATCAGCAGTCCGCCACCCGGGCCCTGGTCCGCGGCCTCGCCCACGAGATCAAGAATCCCCTCGGGGGGCTGCGCGGCGCGGCCCAGCTCCTGGAACGGGAACTGCCGGACCCGGATCTGCGGGAGTACACCCGGATCATCATCGGCGAAGCGGACCGCCTGCAGAACCTGGTCAACCGGATGCTGGGGCCCAACAGCCTGCCCCACTGCCGCCCCCTGAACATCCACCGGGTCCTGGAGCATGTCCGCAGCCTGGTCAGCGTGGAGGCGCCGGAAGAGATTCGCATCCGCACCGATTACGACCCCAGCATCCCCGACGTCAACGCCGATCAGGACATGCTGATCCAGTCGGTACTCAACATCGTGCGCAACGCGGTTCAGGCCCTCGGCGACAGCGGGGAAATCCGCCTGCGGACCCGGGTACGACGCCAGTACACCATCGGCCAGATCCGCCACAAGCTGGTGGCCCTGATCCAGGTGATCGACGACGGGCCGGGCATCGGTGACGACATCCGCGAGCGCATTTTCTTTCCCATGGTCTCGGGTCGCGCCGGCGGCACGGGGCTGGGGCTCTCCATCGCCCAGTCCCTGATCAATCAGATGGGCGGCCTGATCGAGTGTACTTCCCGTCCGGGGCAGACGGTGTTCTCGCTGCTGATCCCCGTGGAGCTTATGGATGACTAGACGTGAACATATCTGGGTCATTGATGACGACCGATCCATCCGCTGGGTGCTGGAGCGGGCCATGAACAAGGCCGGTATCGAGGTCACCTCCTTCACCTGCGCCGCCGAGGCCCTGGAATGCTTCGAGCATGACGTGCCGGATGCCCTGGTGACGGACATCCGCATGCCGGGCATGGACGGCCTGGAACTGCTCAGCCGGCTGCAACGGGAACACCCCGAGCTGCCGGTGATCATCATGACCGCCCACTCGGACCTGGAAAGCGCGGTCTCCGCGTACCAGGGGGGCGCCTTCGAATACCTGCCCAAGCCCTTCGACGTGGACGACGCGGTCTCGCTGGTGAAGCGGGCCTGCCAGGCCCGGCGGGAGCGGGGCCGGGAGGAACCCTCCGGCAACAGCAAGACCCCGGAGATCATCGGCGAGGCACCGGCCATGCAGGAGGTGTTCCGCGCCATCGGCCGGCTGTCGCGCTCCAACATCACCGTCCTCATCAACGGCGAATCCGGCACCGGCAAGGAACTGGTGGCCCATGCCCTGCACCGCCACAGCCCCCGGGCGCACATGCCCTTCATTGCCCTGAATACCGCCGCCATCCCCAAGGATCTGCTGGAATCGGAACTGTTCGGTCACGAGAAGGGCGCCTTCACCGGCGCCCAGAGCGCCCGACGCGGACGCTTCGAGCAGGCGGACGGCGGCACCCTGTTCCTGGACGAGATCGGCGACATGCCGGCGGAACTGCAGACCCGGTTGCTGCGGGTATTGGCGGACGGCGAGTTCTACCGGGTCGGCGGGCACATGCCGGTGAAGGTGGATGTGCGCATCATCGCCGCCACTCACCAGAACCTGGAAAGCCGGGTCCAGGAGGGCCTGTTCCGGGAAGACCTGTTCCATCGGCTGAACGTGATCCGCATTCACGTCCCGGCCCTGCGGGAACGGCGCCAGGACATCCCCCTGCTACTGAATCACTTTCTGGGCACCGCGGCGGCCGAGCTGAACGTGGAACGCAAGGTGCCGCTGCCCGAGGTGCTGGACTACCTGACCGCCCTGGACTGGCCCGGCAACGTGCGCCAGCTGGAAAACCTGTGCCGCTGGCTCACGGTGATGGCCTCGGGACGGGAAATCCACGTCAACGACCTGCCGCCGGAACTGCACGAGCGCTCCGGCAACACCCACGGCGGCGGCTGGGAAGAGGAACTGGCCCAATGGGCGGAACAGGAGCTGGCCCGGGGCAATGCCTCCCTGCTGGACCGGGCCACGCCTGCCTTCGAACGCATCATGATCCGGGCAGCCCTGAAAAAGACCGGCGGACGGCGACAGGATGCCGCCAAACTGCTGGGCTGGGGGCGCAACACCCTCACCCGCAAGATCAATGAACTGAACATGGACGAGGGCGAGGACCTGGGGGCCTGAAGCCCCTCAGTTCAGCTGCAGGGCCCCGGTCAGCTCCGACACATGGCCCAATCCATGGCGTTTCAGGTAATCCTGAATGCCCTGGTTGATCTTCTGGCACAGCAGCGGATCGTAGAACAGCCCCGTTCCCACCCCGACCGCGGTGGCACCCGCCAGCAGGAACTCGATGGCATCCGTGGCACTGGCCACCCCGCCCTGACCGATGATGGGCACCCCGTGGGGCCTGGCCACCTGATAGACCTGATGCACCCGCAGCAGGGCCACCGGCTTGATGGCCGGGCCGGACAGGCCGCCCTGATTGTTGCCGATCACGGTACGGCGACGCTCGGCATCGATGGCCATGCCCATCAGGGTGTTGATGGCGGAGAAGGCATCGGTACCGGCCTCGATGCAGCGGCGGGCGTTGGCGGCGATGTCCGTCTGGTTGGGGGACAGCTTGGTGATCAGCGGCTTGCCGGTGGCCTTGCGGCAGGCCTCCACCACCCGGGCGGACATATCCGGATCATTGCCGAAGGCCACCCCGCCTTCCTTCACGTTGGGGCAGGAGATGTTGATCTCGATGGCATCCACCGGGGAATCGTCAAAACGGCGGGTGACCTCGATGTATTCCTCGATGGTGGAACCGGAGACATTGGCGATGAAGCGGGTCTCGTCATAGTCCAGACCGGGCAGGATCTCGTCCACCACGAAGTCCACCCCGGGATTCTGCAGGCCGATGGCGTTGAGCATGCCGCCAGGGGTCTCGTAAACCCGATGAGGGGCGTTGCCCGGACGGGCCTGACCCGTGGTGCCCTTGAGGCAGATGGCGCCCACATGGCGATTGGAGAAACCCGCCACACGGGTATACTCCTCGCCGAACCCCACGCAGCCCGAGAGCAGCACCAGGGGGGAGGCCATGGAAAGCCCGCAGAAATCGATCGCAAGGGCCTGTTTAGGGGAAGTGTCGACTGGCATGTTTCACATCGTCCTGTATCAACCGGAGATACCGCCCAACACGGGCAACGTCATGCGCCTGGCGGCCAATAGCGGCTGCCGGCTGCACCTGATCCACCCGCTGGGGTTCACGCTGGATGACGCGCGCCTGCGGCGCGCAGGGCTGGATTATCGGGATCTGGCTCCGGTGACGGAGTATGACAGCCTGAGGGCCTTCTCGGAAGCCGTACAGCCACGACGGGTGTTCGCCCTGTCCACCCGAGGCAGCCGGATTTACGGCGAGGTGGCGTTCCAACCGGGGGATGCCTTCCTGTTCGGCCCCGAAACCCGGGGCCTGCCGGATGCGGTGCTGGAGCACCTGCCCGGGGAGCAACGCCTGCGCATCCCCATGGTGCCGGGAAGCCGCAGCCTCAACCTGTCCAACTCGGTGGCCGTGGTGGTGATGGAGGCCTGGCGGCAGCTGGGCTACCCTGGTGCCGCCGTGGACTGAACGGCTTAGAACTCCGGCTTGGGATCCCGGCTCAGCAGCGCTTCCACCGCCGCCGTCGGCGCCAGCCCCTCATAGAGGACACGGTACACCTGCCGGCAGATGGGCATATCCACGTTCAGGGCCGCCGCCTTGGCCACCGCCACCCGGGCCGTGCGTATTCCCTCCACCGCCTGACCGATGGCGGCCACCGCCTCGTCCATCCCCTGCCCCTGGCCCAGGGCCAGGCCGAGGCGACGGTTGCGGGACTGATTGTCGGTACAGGTGAGCACCAGATCACCCAGGCCCGACAGACCCATCAGGGTCTCGTTGCGGGCACCGGCGGCGGCCCCCAGACGCATCAGCTCCGCCAGCCCCCGGGTGATCAGCGCCGCGCGGGCATTGGCGCCGAAACCCAGGCCATCGGACACCCCGGCGGCAATGGCCAGCACGTTCTTGAAGGCGCCGCCAAGCTGCACCCCCACCACGTCGTCGCTGGTGTACACCCGCAGGGTGCCGCCCGCCAGCCAGGCACGGGCATCCTCGGCAAAGATCGGGTCCGGCGATGCCAGGGTCAGCGCGGTGGGCAGACCCCGTCCCAGCTCGGAAGCAAAGGAAGGACCGGAAGCCACCCCCCAGTGCACGTCGCCGGGCAATGCCTCCAGCACCAGTTCATGGAGCCAGCGGGTGGTTTCCAGGTCCAGGCCCTTGGTGGCCCACACCAGCCCGCGCCCCGAAAGCTGCGGAGCGATACGGTGCAGGATGTCCTGAAAGCCGCTGCTGGGCACGGCCAGCAGCACCCGGTCGGCCGTGGACACCAGGGCATCGAGATCATCCACGGGGGTGAGGGTTGCGGGAAACGGGGCATCCGGCAGATAGCGGACATTGCGACCGGCGGCCCGCATCTCCGCCATCCGGCCGCCGTCACGGCCCCACAGACCGACCTTCAGCCCCTTGCGGGCAAGATGAATGGCCAGCGCCGTCCCCCAGGAACCGGCGCCCAGCACCGCCACATGACGCACGTCGCGCATGGAGGCGGAAGCTCAGTTCAAGGGAGTCGGCGCGGCGCCGGCATCACCACCCTGGGCCGCCTGCTGCTCGTTTCGCAGTTTCTGCGCATAGAGGGCATCGAAATTGACCGGGGCCAGCAGCATTTGCGGGAAGCCACCGCGGGTGACCAGATCGGAGATCGCTTCGCGGGCGAAGGGGAACAGCAGGTTGGGGCAGTAAGCCGCCAGCAACGGCCCCATCTGATCCTGGGGGATGCCCCGCAGCACGAAGGCACCGGCCTGCTTCACTTCCACCAGATAAGCCGACTTATCCTGGGACTTGGTGGTCACGGTCACCGTCAGCTCCACCTCGAAGAGTCCGTTCTCGTCCAGGGGGCGGGCCTGGGAATTCAGCTGCACCTGGGTCTCCGGCTTCCACTCGCGGGTGAAGACGGCGGGGGAGTTGGGGGACTCGAAGGAGATGTCCTTCACGTAGATCTTCTGCAGCCCGAACTCCTGCTGCGGCTGTCCCTGGGCGGCGCCGTCGGCGCTGGGTTTCGGTGCCTGATTTTCCGTCATGATGACTCCGGTGACTGGTTGGGTACGATTGGGTCAGGCGGACAATGATAGGGGGGCGGTGCGAGGGCTGCAAATGACGGGACAGCGACAGGGCAACCGCTAAAGCCCGCGCCCCTCCTCCAGCCCCAGCAGGGCGTCCAGTTCACCCTCCCGATCCAGCGCCACCAGATCCGTATACCCTCCCAGATGCCGATCGCCGGCAAACACCTGGGGCACCGTCTCCCGTCCCGAGCGCCGCTCCATCACCTCGCGCTGAACCGGATCCTTGTCCACCCGGATCTCCTCGAAGCTGACACCCTTGCCCTTGAGCAACCGCCGGGCCAGCATGCAGAAGGCGCACGATCCGGTGCCGTAAATCACTACCGCAATACCCGGGGAAGAGGACGAGGCCGCCACGGGAATCGCCTTATTTCTTGCTCAGGGGCAGACTGGCGGACTCCCAAGCCAGGATGCCGCCCTGGAGATTGACCACGTTTTCGAAACCGCTCTTGACCAGGGTGTTGCAGGCCTGGCCGGAACGGGCACCGGTCTGGCAGTAGACAATGATGGTCTTGTCCTTGAACTTGCCGATCTCGCTGACACGATCCTTGAACTTGGTCAGGGGAATGTGACGGGCACCGCTGATCTTGCCGGTCTTGCGGGCCTCGGCCTCCTCACGGACATCCACCACCACGGTCTGATCCTGGTTCATGATCCGGACCACGTCAGCCGGCCCGAGCACCTTGTACTTTCTCGTCAGGCGGGCATATTCGGTATAACCGATGGCACCAATGACGGCCGCCAGCAGACCGAACAGGAGGGGGTGATTGGCAATAAACTCCAGGTATTGGTCCATGGATCGCTCAAGACTCGTGAATCATTGGGAAGGGCGCATTCTGAAGCCATGCGCCCCCGCGGGCAAGTCGGTCGGACCCGCCCGGGCACCGGAAGCCCTAAAGGGAGCGGCAGAACACGTCCTGCATCATGCCGATCAGGCGCAGGGTTCTGGCATCACTGACCCGGTAGTAGACCCGATTGGCATCCTTGCGGGAAGCCAGGATGCCCTTGTCGCGCAGGATGGCCAGGTGCTGGGATATATTGCTCTGGGAAGTCCCCACATGATCGACGATTTCCTGCACGCTCACCTCCCTGTCGCCCAGGACACAGAGGATCTTCAGGCGCAGGGGATGGGCCATGGCCTTGAGGGAGCGGGAGGCACGCTCGATGTCTTCTTCCTTGTTCAGGAGATCAGGAATCATGTCGGATACTGTGTTCATGGGGGCTTGGGGCTCGATGGAGCGCCACCTTGGCATGGGTTCGGGGCCGATATATTAGTATTGGATGATTCGATTATGATCTTTATCAAAAATATTTCAACGACTTTGCGTACCCGCCACCCATGATACCCCGGTCGCGTCTTCTTGTGATGGCCCTGCTCATTCCCCTGTTGGGCCTCCCCGCCCCACTCCCGGCCGGCACGGAACGGGAAGAGGCCGTGCGGCGCCTGGAGCAGGTGCAACGGCAGATCCAGCAGGTCCGGGGACGTATCGAGGCGGCCCGGGGCGAACAGGGTCGACTGGAGGCGCAGCTACGGGAAACGGAACGCGCCATGGGCCGGACCGCCCGGGATCTGGCCACCAGCGAAGCGGCCCTCAAGACCACGGAGACCCGTCTACGGGAGCTGGAGCGCCGGCAACGGGACGAGATGGCCAGACTGGAGACCCATCGCACCGCCCTGGCCACCCAGCTTCGCAGCGCCTACCAGACCGGCCGGCAGGACCATCTGAAACTGCTGCTCAACCAGGAAGACCCGGCCCGGGTCGGCCGCATGCTGATCTATTACGAGCACTACAACCGGGCCAGACACGCCCGCATCGAAGCCGCCACCCAGGCCCTGGCGGCGCTGAACGAGACCCGCCACCAGCTGGACCTGACCCGCCTGCAGCAGACCGAACAACGCCGCACCCTGCTGGCCCACCAGGAGCAGCTGGAACGGCAACGCCGGGAGCGGGGCCAGGTACTGGAAAAACTGCGCCGGGAAATCGCCCAGGCGGGCACGTCACTCTCCCGCCTGCAGACGGACCAGGAGAGCCTTGAAGAGCTTCTCAAGACCCTGGACCGGGTCCTGAGCGACATCCCCGACGACGCCCTGCCGAACCAGGCCTTTGCCGACCGCCGGGGCACACTGCCGTTTCCCGTCCAGGGCGAGATCATCCACCGTTTCGGCAGCACCCGGGACAGCGGCACCGGACGCCGCTGGCAGGGCCTGGTCATCGGTGCCCGCGAGGGCGAACCGGTCAAGGCCATTCACCACGGCCGGGTCGCCTTCGCCGACTGGATGCGAGGTTTCGGCATGCTGCTGATCGTCGACCACGGCGGTGGTTACATGACCCTCTACGGCCATAACCAGGCGCTCTACAAGTCCCCGGGGGACTGGGTGCAGGCCGGCGACCTGATTGCCCGGGTGGGCGACAGCGGCGGCAGTGAACGGACGGGCCTGTATTTCGAGATTCGTCACAAAGGCAACCCGGTGAACCCCTCCCAATGGTGCGACTCTAAGCTCCCAGTGGTAGGCTCTCGCTAACAAGCGCACCATAGGGGCCATCCGGACACCTGATCCGCATCGATCAAGCCCTCAATCTCCCGCCAAAGTCGGAGAGCATCATTTGGAGTTCAAGGCTATGAGTACCCAAACCCGCGTCGGCGCCGGCCTGTTGATGGGCCTGATCCTGGGCGTTGCACTGAGCATCTCCTTCGGCGTCATGGCGGATCGCCAGCAGCACGAGGCTGACGCCCTGCCGCTGGAAGACCTGCGCGCCTTCACCGATGTCTACATGCGCATCAAGCGCAACTACGTGGAAGAAGTCGAGGACTCCAAGCTGCTGGAGAATGCCATTCGCGGCATGCTCTCCGGACTGGACCCCCACTCGTCCTATCTCACCCCCAGCGAGTTCTCGGAACTCCAGATCGGCACCAGCGGCGAGTTCGGCGGCCTGGGCCTGGAGGTGGGCATGGAAGACGGCTTCGTCAAGGTCATCTCTCCCATCGACGACACCCCCGCCAGCCGGGCCGGTATCCAGGCCGGCGACCTGATCATCCGCCTGGATGACAACCCGGTGAAGGGCATGACCCTGAACGAGGCCGTCAACAAGATGCGCGGCCCCCGCGGCAGCAAGATCACCCTCACGGTGGTCCGCGAAGGGGTGGATCGTCCCTTCGAAGTCACCCTGACCCGGGACACCATTCGCGTGCGCAGCGTGCGCAGCGAGATGCTGGAGCCGGGCTTCGGCTATCTGCGCATCACCACCTTCCAGTCCAAGACCGCTCAGAATCTGGTGGAAGAGGTCCGTAAACTGCAGCGGGAAAGCGGCGGACTCAGGGGTCTGGTGCTGGATCTTCGCAACAACCCCGGCGGCGTGCTCAACGGGGCCGTGGGCGTGTCCGACGCCTTCCTCACCGAGGGCCTGATCGTCTATACCGAAGGCCGGGTCAGCGATGCCCAGTTCCGCTATACCGCCTCGCCGGGCGACGTGCTCAAGGGCGCCCCCCTGGTGGTGCTGGTGAACCAGGGCTCCGCCTCCGCCTCGGAGATCGTCGCCGGCGCCCTGCAGGACCACCAGCGCGGCATCATCATGGGCACCCCCACCTTCGGCAAGGGCTCGGTGCAGACCATCCTGCCCCTGAATCAGGGCAAGGCCCTCAAGCTGACCACCGCCCGTTACTACACGCCCTCGGGCCGCTCCATCCAGGCGGAAGGCATCGAGCCGGACATCAAGCTCGAACCGGTCACCGTGGCCCGGGCGGAAACCCCGGATGTTCGCCCCATCACCGAGGCCCAGCTCAACCGTCACCTTCAGGGCCGCGAGGGTGCCACCGAGACCAGTACAACGGACGGCGATGACAAGGAACCGCTGGCCCAGCGGGACTTCCAGCTCTACGAGGCCCTGAACCTGCTCAAGGGCCTGGATATCCTCCAGGCTCGCCGGTAAGGCCAGACCCCGTGCGAACCCCGGGCCTGAGCGCCCTGGCACTGTGCCTGTGTCTGTTCACCGGTCCCCTGTGGGCCGGTGAACGCCTGCCCTTCATTGCCATCATCATCGATGACCTGGGCAATGACCTGCGGGAGGCTCGCCGCACCACCAGCCTTCCGGGCGCCGTCACCTGCGCCGTGCTGCCCCATCTCCGCTTCTCCGCGGCATCGGC
The DNA here is from genome assembly GCF_022227765.1 of Ectothiorhodospira shaposhnikovii. GTDB lineage: Bacteria > Pseudomonadota > Gammaproteobacteria > Ectothiorhodospirales > Ectothiorhodospiraceae > Ectothiorhodospira. The sequence continues at coordinate 457,094 of NZ_JAJMLZ010000002.1, forward strand.
CGATCTGGCTCACCAGCGGGGCAAGGAAGTGATGCTGCACCTGCCCATGGAGGCGGACAGCGGCAACGATCCCGGCCCCGGTGCGATCTTCCATCACCTGGATGAGGAGGAAACCCGTCTGCGCGTTCGCCGCGCCCTGGATTCGGTGCCCCATGTCCGAGGCGCGAACAATCACATGGGCAGCCGCCTCTCCCGGGAATATCATCACCTGGCCTGGGTGATGTCGGAACTGCGGGCCCACGACCCCGCTCTGTACTATGTGGACAGTCGCACCCATGTGGAGACCCTGGGGCGCCATGTGGCCGAGTGGGCACGCCTGAACGCCACCCAGCGGGATGTCTTCCTGGACTCCCGCCCCCATGACGCGGAATTCGTCCGCATGCAGATGGAACACCTGATCCGGCTGGCACGGACCCAGGGACATGCCCTGGCCATCGGCCACCCTTACCCGGCCACCCTGCAGGTGCTGGAAGACATGCTCCCCACCCTGGCATCCCGGGGCATACGTCTGTTATCGGTGAGTGAATATCTCAAGCAGAAGGAGGAAGTTCGCCAATGGCACGCATCCTTATCCCCCTCGCCAACGGCTGCGAGGAACTTGAAGCCGTCACCCTGATCGACCTGCTGCGCCGGGCCGACTTCGAAGTGGTCACCGCCGGCCTGGAACCCGGCCCCGTCACCGGCGCGCACGGCATCGTACTGATGCCGGACACGGAACTGGAACAGGCCCGGCACGAGTCATATGACCTGATGGTGCTGCCCGGCGGCCTGCCCGGCTCGGACCATCTCAACGATGATCCCCGCATCCACGCGCTGCTGCGCAAGCTCCATGATGAGGGACGCTATGTCGGAGCCATCTGCGCCGCGCCCAAGGTGCTGGCCAAGGCCGGGCTGCTGGCGGATCGCCGGGCGACCGCCTACCCCACCGTCCTGGAAGGCATGGAGCTTACCGATACCCGACTCACCGGGCAGCCGGTGGAGGTGGACGGCAACGTGGCCACTTCCCGGGGTCCGGGTACCGCCATGGAGTTTGCCCTCGCCCTGATCGAACTGCTGGCCGGTGCCGACAAGCGCAAGCAGGTGGAAGACCCCCTCTGCCGTTGCTGAGGCCATGCGGGGCCGCCCCTGGCATTGCCGGGGTGGTCACCGTTCGCCTTTCTTGCACCGCGACATGGCAAGGGGTAGTGTGTGGACAAGGATCATTCCCCCGGTGAACGCCATGCCCCGCCCTTTTCTTGCCTTCATCCTGCTAACCCTCCCCGCGCTGACCCTGGCGCAGGCGCCGGAACCACCCCCGGACCACAGACACCTGGTGGAAATGCCCACGCTGCAAAGGGAACTGCTCCGGGAGGAAATGCAGGAACACCTGATCGCCTATCAGCGAATCCTTGAACTACTGGCTCGGGGAGAGCTGGCACAGGCGGGGGAAATGGCGGAGAACACCATGGGCATCAGCACCATGGGCAAGCATGCCGCCGCCACACGGGGCCTGGGAGGACCGGGACGATTCATGCCCGACGCCATGCGGCAGATGGGGTTTGCCATGCATGAATCCGCCACCGAATTCGCCAAGGTGGCTGAACAGGGAGATCTGCAGGAGGCCTTGAAGGCCCTGCACGAACTCACGGCCACCTGCGTGGCCTGTCACATGTCCTTCCGGACACGTTGAAAGTTGGGGGATGAACGGGTATCCCACCGTCACTCCCGCGAAAGCGGGAGTCCAGGGAGGCGTTGCCAGACTGGATTCCCGCCTGCGCGGGAATGACGGCGGCACCACAAGGCAACGCAAGACTTACTTGATGACCTTGCGAGCCACGGACAGATACTCCTCGCCCTTGGCCTTCACCAGGCCGAAGTCGTTCTCCTCGGAAGCCACGTGCAGCTCTTCCAGGGTCTCGGCCAGCTCTTCCAGCTCTTCACTGATCTTTTCCAGCGCCACTTCCAGGGTATAGGTCAGCTCGTGGATCTCGGCCACCTTCTCAAAGGTCAGCTCGCCGGCCAGCACGGCCTCCAGCTTGGCGTTGTATTCACTGAAATTCTTGACCGCCTGCTCCAGGGTTTCCGAAGGCGTCCCCTTGAAGTGCTCGACGCGATCGGCCATGACACTGCCGGAAGCCAGGCCCAGGCCGGCGGCCAGGGCGACGGTGAGGAGGGTCTTTTTCATGATCTGCTCCAAAAACTCATCGGTTGAAATGGCTGAAACGGACGCAGGCAGACGCCTGCCGCCGACTTAGAACTCTGCCGCCAGTTGCACCACGAAGGCATTGGCGGAGTCACCGGTACCGCCATGGCGCTCGCGGTAATCCCGGTCATGGCTGTACTCGAAGGACAGGGACAGCTGGTCCATCAAGGCGACGGACACACCGGCCAGATAGCGGTAGCGCGGCAGTTCCAGCGCATCCTCCTCAATGAATGCCTCGCTGCTGCCCTGGGCGGCGGCCGCCAGGGTCACCGGACGCTGCAGGCCGTCCAGCTCCCAGGCCAGCTCCACACCCCAGACGCTGGGACGGGCGCCCTTGCCGTTGAATTCAAGCTGTCCGGCGTCAAAACGCTTTTCCGCCACCACGTACTCGGCGGCCAGGGTGAAGGGGCCATGGACGGCGGTGACATAGGCGTTGTAGCCGCCCACCCGTTTGCCTTCGACCACCGCTTCCACTTCCTGCAGGGTGTCGGAATCCCCGAGGGTGCTGGTGTAGGCCACACCCAGATCCATTTCCACGGGGCCGGCATCGAACAGCATGCCCAGGTTCAGACCCACGCCGTTCAGATTGTCACGGGTATCGCCGCTGAACACCCAGGCGGCCCCGTAGAACTGATCGCTCTCCCAGCCCAGCAGGGCGGCGGTCTCGCGGGTTTCCGCCAGTTCCAGGGCCAGCGGGTCGGACACCAGGGCGGTCTCGAAGCGGCCAAACGGCACGTATTGGCGCCCGACCTCCAGGTAAGCGCCCGGCATGGCCGGCAGCCCCAGGGAGATCACGGCCTCGTCCACCTCCACCTCGGAGTCTTCGCCGTCATCTTCGTAGAGCAGCAGGACGCGGGCGGACAGGAGTTCGTTGAAGCGGGCCTCCAGACCCAGTTCCACGGTCGCTAGATTCAGATCGCTTCCGGAACCGCCCTCGTAATCCTCGGCCCAGTTCGCCTCGATCTCCAGCAGACCGGACCAGGTCAATTCGGGCATCTGTGCCTGAGCACTCGTCACGGTCACGGCCAGGGCACCCCCCAGTGCCAGCGCCACACCGCGGGCCAGCTTGTTTTGCCCGCCCCGCATGATGATTTCACTCTTCATGAAATTCCCCCATTTCAAGATAACGTCGTCACAATGCACGCCGAAGTCGTCATTCCCGCAAAAGCGGGGATGACGGCGATGTGCCTTCGCCAATTCGAAAACATGACCGCAATGGCAGTGGCCGGGACGCAGTGTAGCAATAAAAAATGCAAACTTGAACGATAATCTATCTTATTAACATCATATTGCCGGACATTATTTGTTTATAGCGAGACAGACGAAAACCGTACTTAAAGACTTCCTGCTACACTGCCCTCCCCGACCTGACCATGACGCCCATGAGAGAATTCCTGCTGATCGGCATCGGTGCCGGCGACCCGGACTATCTGACCCTGCAGGCCATCAAGGCCATCAACCGGGTGGATGTCTTCTTTGTCCTGGACAAACGGGCTGAAACGGCGGAGTTGACCCGCTTCCGCCGGCAGATCTGCGAGCAGTTCGCCACCGACCGCCCATGGCGTTTCGTCACCCTGCAGGATCCGGTGCGGGATCAGCGCCGGGGGAGATACGCCTCGGTGGTGGAAGCGTGGCACGATGCCAGGGCAGTCCTGCTGGAGCAGGCCATCCGGAACGAACTGGAGGAAGGTCAGTGCGGCGCCCTGCTGCTATGGGGTGATCCTGCCCTCTATGACAGCGCCATGCGGCTCATGGAGATCATTCAGGCTCGGGGCAATCTGGCGCTGGACTACCGGGTCATCCCCGGCATCACCAGCGTGCAAGCCCTGGCGGCGGGCCACCGCGTCCCCCTCAATCGCATCGGTGAGCCGGTGCACGTCACCACGGGTCGGCAACTCGCCAAGGGCTTCCCCGAAGACCTGGACGCAGTCCTGGTGATGCTCGACGGGGATCTGAGCTATCGCAAAGTGATGGAGGAGGACATGGAGATCTTCTGGGGGGCCTATCTGGGAACCGAGGACGAGATCCTGATCTCGGGTCCGGCGAAAACCGTCACACCGCGGATCGAACAGGCACGCCAGGCAGGCCGGGCCGCCAAGGGCTGGATCATGGATACCTACCTGCTACGTCGCCCCCGGCGATCGGATTAGGGCCGCATTTTCAACCCGAGGCCACCACTACCCGGTTACGTCCCGTGTGCTTGGCTTGGTAAAGGGCCTTGTCCGCCCGGGTGAACAGGGTTTCCACCGTATCGCTTTCCGATGCCGGTGCCACGCCCGCGGAAATGGTGAAGCCTTCCACTACCGTATCATCCTGCCGGTTCACCAGCCTGAGGCGTTCCACCACCTCCCGCGCCTGCTCAGCAAGGCCAACGGCCTCCTGCACGGAATACCCCGACAGCAGGGCGACGAATTCCTCGCCGCCAAAACGCACCAGCACCGCGTCGGCGGGAAGAACGCGACGCAGGGAAGCAGCCACCTTACGAATCACCACGTCACCGACCGCATGTCCATAACGATCATTGATGGATTTGAAATGGTCGATATCCATGACCAGCATGGTATTGCAGAGCTCATCCGCAGCCATGAGGACACGGGCCATCTCCGTCTCCATGCCCCGACGATTGAACAATCCCGTGAGGGGATCGGTGATGGAGGCCTTGCGATGCTTTTCCAGCTCATGGCGCAGATGCCGAGCCTCCAGCTCCGCCTCTTCAAGATTTTTCTGCAAGGCCCGGTTATCGGAACTGGCCGTGACCACCGCCGCCGCCAGACGTTGGGCGATGGCCTTCAGGCCTTCGGGATTCTCTACCTGATCCAGGGCCTGAAGATTGTCCGTCAGGCTTTCATGAAAACCCGCCGTACTGCGCTCGGCGTTTCGAAGCAGGCTGATGACCCCCCCCAGCAATGCTTCCAGTTCATCTCCCATGCCACTGAAGCGGGACAGACTCTCACCGGCCACGTAGCGCTCGAACAGATCATGCAGGACAAAGGAGTCCAGCTTCCTGCCCGCATTGAGCTGCTCACTGACCGCCTGTACCAGTTCTTCGTTGGCGGCCTGAAGATAATCGTGAAAGATCCAGTAATGGATGGGGGAAGGCCCCAGGCCATGCCCTTCAAGCAACCTGAGAATGCGATATCCGAAATCAGTCTGCAGATCCGGGCGGGAATCACCGGGTGTTTTTCCTGAAGTCATGGAGGGGATCGATTCCTCTGCCCGTCGGGATACGGCATAAAGACAGCGGTCTGCTAAAGTAGCGCCTCTGGTCTTGCAGAACAAGAGCAGGGGCAGGATATCCCGAACCCCGTGTCAACATGGGTCTTTTTTGATGGAAAAAGTGTTTGTGGGCGTGGGCTGCACCCCGGGCCTCCACCCCGATGTCATGATGACCGCGGTACTCCGGGCGCTGCGCAAGGTGGGCCTTGCACCGGATGCGGTCGGCGGCCTGGCCACCATCGCGCAACGCCGGGACGAACCGGCCATCGTCCTCACGGCGCGCCACCATGGCTGGGACATTCAGGCATTTTCCGCCGAAGCCCTGTCCCGGGTGCCCGTCCCCAATCCTTCCGAGCGTGTCAGGCAGGTGATGGGCACACCGGCCGTGGCCGAGGCGGCTGCCCTGCTCGCGGCCGGGACACGGGATCCGAAGCACCTGCTGCTGGAAAAACTGGTTCACCGCGACGGCGAGCGCAGGGCCGCCACGGTTTCCATCGCCCGCCGACAATCACATGCGAAAGCGCAGCACCAACCCCTGTAACTGATCCGCCAGGGTGGAGAGATCTTCCGCGGCCCGGGAAGTCTCATCCATGCAACACCGGGTCTGTTCGGAAACCGCGTGGATCTGCTGCATGCCACCATTGATGGCCCGGGCCGTGGCACTCTGCTCCTCGGCGGCACTGGCGATCTGCCGGATCACGTCACTGATATGGGTCACGGAGGCGGTAATCCGGTCCAGGGAATCCCCTGCGCGGATCGCCTCATCCACGCTCCGCACCGCCTGGTCACGGCTGACCACCATCACTTGGGCGGCATTCCTGGCACTGTTCTGTAGCCGATGGATCATGCTCTGAATGTCGGCCGTGGATTTCTCGGTGCGCCCCGCCAGCGTCCTGACCTCGGCGGCCACGACGGCAAACCCCCGCCCCTGCTCCCCGGCCCGGGCCGCCTCAATGGCCGCATTCAGGGCCAGCAGGTTGGTTTGTTCCGCCACGTCCCGGATCACCTCCAGCACGGTGCCGATGCGCTCGGCATCCTCCCGCAGGGACTCCATGGCCAGGGCCGAATCGCTGACGTTTTCCGCCAGGGATTCGATGTTGGCCATGCTGCGCCCCACCTCCGTCTTGCCGGCCTGAACCTGTTCCAGGGCGTCCTGGGCCAGGTGGGCGGCCGACTGGGTATTCCTGGCCACCTCGTCCACGGTTGCCACCATCTGGTTCATGGCCACCACCGCGCCATCCACCTGTTCAGTCTGTTGCCTCAACCCTTCGTCGGTGTCCACATTCACCCGGGAAAGGCGCGAGGCGGCGGAACTCAGCCGCTGGGAAACGTCGACGATCTCACCCACCATCTCCCGGAGCCGAACCTGCATGGCGCCGATGCCGGCCGCCAGGCTGGACGAGCCACCCGTCCGCCCCCTGACCGGTACGCTCAGATCTCCCCCGGCCACCCGCCGTACCGCCCCGGCCACGTCGACAGGCTCGCCGCCGATGATGGCATTGATGGTACGCACCACCAGCAGGGTCAACGCCATGGACACGGCTATCATCAGGCCGGCGATGACGGCCAGGCGGACCAGCATGGCGTGCATGTCCGCAAAGACGGGACCCGCCTCCCGCTCCAGGATCAGCCCCCAGCCCAGCAACGGTATGTGGGTGTAACTGCCGATCACCTCCGTTCCCACCCCATTGGGGTAGCGCCCCACGCCGCTCCTGCCTTCCCGGATGGCCCGGGCCGCCTCGGTGTCCAGGGGTACATCGGCATCCTGAATGGAACGCGCCGGGGTTACCGGTCGGCCATCGGCGCCGTCCACGAGAAAGATATCCCCATCCGTGTCCGAGGATAACGCCCGCACCCGCTCAAACACGCTCTGCAACCGCACCGCGCCGCGCACCACCCCCACCACCTGCCCATCCCGGCGGATGGGGACCGCCACGGGGCTGACGTGATAACCGGTGAAACGGGAATGCACCGGCATGCCGATCACCTCCGTCCCGGCCAACACCTGGATGAACCAGGGACGGTTGTCCAGACGGAAGCCGGCCACCTGGTCCGCCGGCAATGCCCGGGCCTGACCGTCGTGGGATACGCCGGCAATGCCATGCCCCCTGGGATCCACCACCATGATGGTGTCGTAGTAGCCGTTGGCCGCCATGGCCAGCAGCAACGGGGTGAGGCCGACCGGATCCATGTCCACGGCCTCGTCCAGACTTGCCAGATAACGCATCTCGTCCTGACGCACCTGGAGCCAGTCCATGAAGGACTGGGTGTTCATGGACGCCGTGGACTGGAGTTGTTGCAGTGTCCCCTGGATATAGGCCTCCCGGTACTGCATGAAGACCATCCCGGTCACCACCAGGATGCTGGTCAGGACCAGTGTTCCCATCAGCATGGTCAGCCCTCCGGCAAGACCGGTCCGTTCCAGCAAGACTCTCATCCATACACTCCCTTGGCATTGGGTGTTATGCCATTCCAGATCACTAAATGAGAATAATACTGGATATTGGTTTTAAGGCGATGACTGACCGCGCGATATATTCTCCACCCATCGTCCTTGCCGGACCGGTCATCCGAATCCGCCGGACCAGGATTCTTGCCCACCCCCGACAGATGTGCGAGCATCGTTCCATGCTGCGCTCGCGTGCCATCATCCTGCTGGTGATCGCATCCCTTCTGGCGATGCCGATGCACCATGTGCTGGCGGCCTCGCCCGCCACCGTGGGCAAGGCCTGGATGCACCAGGGTCATCATCAGAATCACGCCCCCCCTGTCGGCACGGGCCATTGCGGTGAAACCGGGGACGAGCAGGCCGAAACCAGCCAGGATCAGTGTGCCTTCTGTGCCGCCTGCGCCCTGGCAATGGCCCAGGAACCACCCGTGGAACAGCGGGCCTGCCCGCCCGCCCCGGGCGGCATCATTCATGCCCCGCACTCCCGGATTCCCCAGCTGGAACACCGACCTCCCAAACCCCACCTCGCCTGACCCCCGGGCGGCCACGGGCCGCCGGATACCGGTCGTCCCTCCAGCCTTCGTCACAGGCCGCCGGCCCATGCGGGCGCCGCCCCGTGCCTGAAGGCCACCGGGTCGACCCGATGCAACGGGGTCGCTCACGACCCCATGGCGAGGACATCGATTCATGCCATCCCAGAGTCCCGGCAGTCTGCCCGGCCTGCTGCTGCTTCTGTTGCCGGGGGCGCTCCCGGCAGCCCCTCCACTTTTGCCCCTGGGCCCGGCAGAGGCCGAAACCCTGGCCCTGGACCAGGACCCCCTGACCGCCCGTTATCGGGAGCAGGCGACGGCGCGGGAGGAGTCCGCCATCAGCGCCGGTGCCCTGCCGGATCCCATGCTGATCATCGAATGGATGGATCTGCCCGCGGAGCGCCCGCGGCTGGAAGGCGATGACATGACCCAATTCCGGCTGGGCCTGCGCCAGACCTTCCCCCGGGGAGACAGCCGGGCGCTACGCAGTGAACAGGAACGGCTGCGCGCCATGGTCTTCCACGCCCGGGCGGAGGCGGCCATGCGGGAAACCCGCGCCCAAGTCCGCCAGGCCTATGTGGAACTGCATTACCAGCGCCGGCTCCTGAGTCTGCTGGAGGCCAGCAGGGATCAGCTGCGCGAGCTGCTGGAAGTCACCGAACGGGAGTTTGCCGCCGGACGGGGGACACACCAGACACTCCTGGAGACCGAACTGGCACTGGAAAATCTGGCAGACCGCCTTGACGCTGGCCTGGCCGAGGCAGCCGGGGCACAGGCCCGCCTGGCACGATGGATCGGCACGGAGGCCGCTCGCCGCCCCCTCCCGGGCGACCTCCCCGAACTGCCGACTCCGAACCTGGCCGACGACATCGATCAACACCCCCTGCTGCGCGCCCAGGACCTGATGGTCAGCGAGCAGCAGCGGGGGGTGACCCTGGCCAGACAGGGGTACCGACCGGAATGGTCCGTGGAACTCACCTACGGCACACCGACCCGCTCAGACAGGAACGACGCGGATCGGCTCTCGGCCATGGTGATGCTCGATCTGCCCCTGTTCACCCGCAATCGCCAGGACCGGGATGTGGCCGCCAGCCTGCGGGAGGCGGCGGCTGCCGGGCACGACCGGGAAGCCCAACGCCGTGAACTGCGGCAGTCACTCACCCGCGATCATGCCGCCTGGCAGCAACTGCTTGAACGGGAACAACGCCACCGGCAACGCCTGCTGCCCCTGGCCGAGGAGGCCGTTCGCGCCGCCGGGGAAGCCTACGCCGCCGGTACCGGGGACCTGCCCGGCCTGGTGCGCGCCCGCATCAACCACCTGGAGTTGCAGATCACCGCCGCCGCCGTCACCCGGGATCGCCAAATCGCCCAGGCCCGTCTGCTGTCCCTGCTGGGGGAGGACCCGTCATGAAAATCACCCCGCTGCTACTGAGCCTGTCCCTGGGCATCGCCCTGGGTGCCGGCGCCATTCTCTGGCACCACGGAGGAACCGCCTCCCGGGCCGAAAACGGTGACGGCCGGACCGTGCTCTACTACCGTCACCCCCACAACCCCGCCATTCGCTCCGACGAGCCCCGCAAGGACGAGATGGGCATGGACTTCATCCCCATCTATGCCGGAGACACGGACCCGGCGGATGAGGACGGCGTGCGCATCAGCCCCCGGGTGATGCAGAACATGGGGGTGCGCACCGCCGCCGCGAAACGGGGCGAACTGACCCCGGAGATCCGCACCGTCGGCTTCGTGACCGAGGATGAAGCCGGTCTCGCCCACATCCACCTGCGCACCGAGGGCTGGATCGAGGACCTGCGGGTGCGTACCACCGGCGAGGCGGTGCAAGCCGGTCAGGTGCTGTTCCGGATCTATTCCCCCCTGCTGGTGAACGCCCAGGAAGAACTGCTGCAGATCCTGCGCCGGGGCGGCCCGGCGGAACCGGCCCGGGAACGGCTGCGGGCCCTGGGGCTGAGCCGGGACACCATCCGCGAGGTGGAGTCCCGGGGACAGGCATTGACACGGGTGCCGGTCACGGCCCCACGGGACGGCATCGTCACCGCCCTGAATGTCGCCGAAGGGATGTTCGTCACCCCGAGCACCGAGGTGATGCGGATCAGCGACCTGTCCCGGGTCTGGGTCATGTTGGACCTGTTCGAGCCGCAGGCCGCGGCCGTCTCCCCGGGAAGCCATGTCACCCTGAGACTGCCCACCCATCCGGACAGGGTCCTGGAAGGCCGCCTGGACTACCTCTACCCCACCCTGGCCCAGCCCACCCGCACGGTGCGCGCTCGCCTGGGACTGGATAATCCGGACGGCATCCTCAGGCCCGGCGCCTGGGTGGAGGCCCGTCTCGCGGCCACCTCCACCGGCGAGGTGGTCCATGTCCCGGTGGAGGCGGTGATCCGCACCGGCCACGAGGATCGCGTCGTCCTCGCCCTGGAAGAAGGCCGTTTTCAGGTCAGGCAAGTGGCGTTGGGGCAACGTGCCGGGGGCCGGCTGGAGATCCTGGCGGGCATCGCAGCGGGGGACAAGGTGGTGGTCTCGGGCCAGTTCCTCATCGACTCGGAGGCCGCCATGAGCGTGGCCCTGGCCCGTCTGGAGACACCCGATGCCGGCAGTGACGCCCACGACGACGGCGTTCCCGCCGAAGGCCGCATCAACCGGGTGGACGGGGAGGCTCGGCGGGTGAACCTGTACCACGAACCCATTCCCGCCCTGGGCTGGCCCGCCATGACCATGGACTTCGAGGTGGCGGACGGGGTCAGTCTGGAAGGGCTGTCCCCCGGCGATGCCGTGCACATCCGCATTCGGGAACGGGAGGAATACGTCTATGAACTGACCCACATCGCCCCCCGCCGGGGAGATGCGCCATGATCGATCGCATCATCCAGGCCTCCCTGGACAACCGCCTGCTGGTCCTGCTGCTGACGGCGATCTTCATCACCTGGGGCCTGTTCTCCCTGCGGGACATGCCCCTGGACGCCATCCCGGATTTATCGGACGTGCAGGTGATCGTCCATACCGGCTATCCGGGCCAGGCCCCCCAGATCGTCGAGGACCAGGTGACCTACCCCTTGTCCACCGCCATGCTGGCGGTGCCCGGCGCCCGGGACGTACGGGGCTTTTCCATGTTCGGGGATTCCTACGTCTACGTGATCTTCGAGGACGGCACCGATCCCTATTGGGCCCGGTCCCGGGTGCTGGAATACCTGAGCCAGGTCGCACCGGACCTGCCGGACGGGGCCCGTCCGGCCCTGGGGCCGGACGCCACCGGTGTGGGCTGGGTCTACCAGTACGCCCTGGTGGATCGAAGCGGCACCCATGACCTGGCGGACCTGCGCAGCCTGCAGGACTGGTTCCTCAAATACGAGCTGCAGTCGGTGCCCGGCGTGGCCGAGGTGGCCACCCTGGGGGGCATGGTCAAGCAGTACCAGGTGGTGCTGGACCCGAACCGGGCCCGGGCCTTCGACCTCACCCTGGAACAGGTCCGCGGCGCCATCCAGGCGGGTAATCGGGAGGGGGGCGGCTCGGTGCTGCAGATGGCCGAGGCCGAATACATGGTACGCACTCGGGGCTATCTCACCGGCGTTGAGGATCTGGCCAGCATCCCCGTGGGTCGAACCGCCGACGGCACCCCGCTGCTGCTGGAGGACGTGGCCGAGATCCGCCTGGGTCCCGAGGCCCGGCGCGGTCTGGCGGACCTGGACGGGGAAGGCGAGGTGGTGGGCGCCCTGGTGGTGATGCGCCATGGGGAAAACGCCCTGGCCACCATCGAGCGGGTGAAGCAGCGCCTGGACGAACTGCGTCCCAGCCTGCCGGCGGGGGTGGAGATCGTCGAAACCTATGACCGCTCCACCCTCATCCGGGCATCAGTGCACAACCTGTCCACCAAGCTGTGGCAGGAATTCCTGATCATCGCCGCCGTCTCCCTGGTGTTCCTGCTGCACCTGCGTTCGGCCCTGGTGGCCATCGTCAGCCTGCCCATCGGCATCCTGGCGGCCCTGATGATCATGCAACAGCAGGGCATCAACGCCAACATCATGTCCCTGGGGGGCATCGCCGTGACCATCGGTGCCATGGTGGATGCCGCCATCGTCATGGTGGAGAATCTGCACAAGCGCCTGGAACGGGTCCGCCCAGACGAGGACCGCTGGGCGGTGGTGGCCGAGGCGGCCAAGGAGACCGGCCGCCCCCTGTTCTTCGCCCTGCTCATCATCACCGTGAGCTTCCTGCCCCTGTTCGTGCTGGAAGGACAGGAAGGCCGCATGTTCAAGCCGTTGGCCTTCACCGGCACCTATGCCATGGCGATCGCCGCCGGGCTGGGCATCACCCTGGTGCCCGTGCTGATGGGCTACCTGGTACGGGGACGCATCCGGCCCGAGGCCCGGCATCCCCTGAGCCGACTGCTGATCGCCCTCTACCGTCCCCTGCTGCGGGTACTGCTGCGCCATCCCTGGACCACCGTGGCGGCGGCCCTGCTGCTGGCCCTCACCCTGCTGTGGCCCGGCACCCGACTGGGCAGCGAGTTCATGCCCGAGCTGGACGAGGGCGACCTGATGTACATGCCGTCCCTGAACCCCGGGGTCTCCCTGGACAAGGTGCGGGAGTTCCTGCAGCAGACCGACCGTCTGATCGCCTCGGTGCCCGAGGTGGAGCAGGTATTCGGCAAGGCGGGCCGGGCGGATACCGCCACCGACCCGGCCCCCATCGGCATGCTGGAGACAGTGATCCGCTTCAAGCCCCGGGATCAGTGGCGGGAAGGCATGACCAAGGCGGACATCATCCGGGAACTGGACGCGGCGGTGCAGTTTCCCGGCGTGGCCAACGTCTGGGTGCCTCCCATCAAGACTCGCATCGACATGCTCTCCACCGGCATCCGTTCCCCGGTGGGGGTGAAGATCTCCGGCCCGGACCTGGCCGGGATCGAGCGCCTCGGCCGGGAGATCGAGGCGGTGCTGACCCAGGTGCCCGGCACCGCCTCGGCCTTCGCCGACCGGGCCGCCACCGGCCGCTACGTGGAAGTGGAGATCCATCGACAACGGGCGGCACGCCATGGAGTGAGCGTGGCCGAGTTGCAGTCCCTGGTGCAAACAGCGGTGGGCGGCATGAACATCACCGAGACCGTGGAAGGCCGGGAACGCTATCCGGTGAACCTGCGTTATCCCCAGGACTGGCGGGACAGCCCCGAGGCCCTGGAGGCGCTGCCCGTGGTCACCGCCGGCGGCGCCCATGTCCCCCTGGGCAGTCTGGCCACCATCCGCATCGTGGACGGCCCGGCCATGATCCGCACCGAAAACGCCCGTCTCAACGGCTGGGTGGTGGTGGACATCCGTGACCGGGACCTGGGTTCCTACGTGGCCGAGGCCCGGCGGCTGGTGGCCGAACAGGTGACGCTGCCCCCCGGCTACGCCATCGCCTGGTCCGGCCAGTACGAGCACATGGAACGGGCCCGGGAGCGTCTGGGTTACCTGATCCCGGTGACCCTGGTGCTGATCTTCCTGCTCCTGTACCTGTGCTTTCGCAGCGGCCCGGAGGCGCTGATGCTGATGGGCGCCCTGCCCTTCGCCGCGGTGGGGGGAATCTGGCTGGTGTACTGGCTGGGCCACGACCTGTCGGTGGCGGTGGCGGCGGGCTTCATCCTGCTGATGGGGCTGGCGGCGGAGTTTGCGGTGGTGATGCTCATGTACATCCGCAATGCCGTGGCCCGGCAACGGCCCACCGACCGGCAGGCACTGGAAGAAGCCATCATCGCCGGGGCGGTGATGCGGGTGCGCCCCAAGGCCATGACCTCGCTGACGGTGGTATTGGGGCTCTCCCCCCTGCTCCTGGACAGCGGCCCCGGCTCCGAAGCCATGCAGCGCATCGCCGCGCCGGTGATCGGCGGCATGATCACCGCCCCCCTGGTCTCCCTGCTGCTGATCCCGGTGCTGTACTGGCTGTGGCAACGCGGGCCTCTGCCCGACAACCCCGCCCCAGCAAGGGGGCGGACCCATGACGTCAATCCGTGAACCATCCCATGCAACCAAGAAGGAGTTCCATCATGTCCCATGCACGTCCCGTATCCACCCTCGTCCTGGCCTGTGCCCTGGGCCTGTCGGCCCCGGTGCTGTCGGCCGCCGACAACCACCACTATCATGGCCATACCGGCCAGGCCGCCCTGACCGCCCAGGCGGAAGGGGTGCTGGAAGCCATCGACCGGGAGGCGGGTACGGTCACCCTGAGCCACGGCCCCATCCCGGCCCTGCGCTGGCCGCCCATGACCATGGACCTGCGTCTGCGGGATGCCGCGTTGGCGGACGGCGTGGCGGCCGGTGATCGCATTCGCTTCACCCTGGAGCAGGTGGGGCCGACGGACTATGAAATCATCGAGCTGAAGGCCCTGGATTAACGGTACCGAGGCTCAGGTGGTCGGGCCGGGCATGTCGGAAGGCATGTCCGGCGCCGCCTCCCGCTGCCAGCCCCCGCCCAGGGCCTTGTACAGATCCACGGCGGCCACCAGGCGGGACAGACGCAGCTGGACCGCCTGCTCCTGGGCCTGGAACAGGGTGCGCTGGGCATCCAGCACGCTGGTGAAATCCCCCGCCCCTTCCCGATAGCGCAACTCCGCCAGCCTCAGGCTGCGCTCGGCCTCCTCAATGGTGGCCTCCTGCACCCGCTCCTGCTCCCCATGACGGGCCACGTCCCCCAGGGCGTCCTCCACCTCCCGAAGGGCGGTGAGCACGGTGCGCCGATAGCTCTCCAACCCCTCCCGGCGCCGGGATTCGGCGCTGCCCACCTGGGCCCGCAGGCGGCCGCCGTCGAACACCACCTGGGCCAGGCTGGCCCCCAGGCTCAGGCTCTGGGTGGGATCGGCAAGGGAAAACAGCGCCGTACTGGCCAGTCCACCGGAGCCGGTGAGGCGGATGCTGGGCAGCAGGGCCGCCCGGGCAACCTGCAGGTTGGCGTCGTTGGCCAGCAACTGCGCCTCCGCGGCGGCGATGTCCGGGCGCCGGACCAGCAGTTCCGAGGGCAGCCCCGGTCCCACCTCGGGGACCGACAATCCCTGGATGGACTCGGGTTCCACCTCGAACCCCTGGGGTGCCCGGCCACTGAGTACCGCCAGCGCCGCCAGGGCCTGTCGGGCCTGCACCTCCAAAGGCACCAGGGCCGCCTGCTGGCTGAGCACCGCCGTGCGCTGGCGACTCACGTCCAGGGCCGTGGCCACCCCATGGCGGTGACGGGATTCCACGATGTCCAGCAGGCGCTCGGCGGTTTCCAGGTTCCGGCGGCCGATGCGCAGCCGCTCGTTCAGGGACAGCCACTGGAAATAGCCGCTGGCCACCCCGGCCACCAGGCTCAGGCGCACGGCCTCCTGGTCATGGCGGGTGGCCTGCAGACCGGCCTGGGCGGCGTCCACGCCGGCACTCAGCCGACCCCACAGGTCCACCTCGTAACCCACACCCAGGGACAGACTGCTGGAACGGCTGGTGGCGGTATCGCCCCCATCCGTCCTCGTCTCGCGGAAGGTGCTGCCGCCGGACAAATCCACCGACGGGAACAGGGAGGCACCGGTGCTGCGCAGTTGCAGTTCCGCCTGCACCACCCGTTCCCGGGCAATGGCCAGGTCGGGACTGTATTCCAGGGCCGCCAGCACCAGGGATTCCAGCAACGGAGACTCAAAGGTCCGCCACCAGTCGGGCTGGACCTGGGCCGCCTCCGAGACATCGCGGCCGTAGACCTCGGGCATGTCCAGAACCGGCCCCGTCAGCGGCGCCGTGGTGGCGCATCCGCCCAGAAGCAGCCCGACCACCACCATCGCGCCCGCGACAAAACGTTTATCGGTATTGACCGTCATGAAGTTCACTCCGAGGCCAGTGCCACCACCGGGTCCAGCCGGGCGGCCTTGCGGGCGGGCAGGTAACCGAACACCAGACCGGTGGCAAAGGCACAGCCGAAGGCCAGCACCACCGGTGTCGGACTGTATTGGATGGGCGTGCCCAGATGCCCGATCAGGGCCGCCACCCCCAGACCGACCACCACCCCGATGGCCCCGCCCAGGGCGGACACCGTCACCGCCTCGATCAGGAACTGCTGCTGGATGTTGCGCATGCGCGCCCCGGTGGCCATGCGGATGCCGATCTCCCGGGTCCGCTCGGTGACGCTCACCAACATGATGTTCATCACCCCGATCCCGCCCACCAGCAGGGAGATGGCGGCAATGGAAGCCAGCAGGATGGTGAGGGTGTTCTGGGTTTCGCTGGCGCTGTCCAGCAGGGAGGCCATGTTGCGGATCTGGAAGTCTTCCACCCCATGGCGCTGCAGCAGCAGGGCGTGCACCGCCGCCTGGGTCTCGTCGATGCGGGAGACATCCTCCACCGCCACGGTCACGTTACGCAGGTTGCGCTGGCCGAATACCCGCAGGCTGCCGGTATGAAAGGGCATGAACACCACATCATCCTGGTCCTGCCCCATGGGCGAGGCGCCGCGAGGCGTCATCACGCCGATCACCTGGAACAGGATGTTGTTCACCATCACGAACCGGCCCAGGGGATCCTCCCCGGGAAACAGCGCCCGGGCCACGGTATCGCCCAGCACCGCCACGGTGGCATAACTCTGCTCATCCATCTCATCAAAGAAGACCCCGTGAGCCACCGGCCAGTTGCGGGCCGCGACAAAGCTTGCGGAGGTGGCCGTCACCGAGGTGGACTGATCCCTGCCGGCGTATCGCAAGGTCACATTGCCCGTCAGTTCCGGCACCGCGGCAATGATGTTGTCCAGTTCGTTGATGGCCACCACGTCCTCGTGGACCAGGGTGGTGATGCCGAAACCGCGCATGTTCGGCGCCCAGGGACGCACCAGCAGCAGGTTGGTGCCCATGGCGCTGATGCGGTCCACCACCACCTGTTTTGCCCCGTCGCCGATGGCCAGCATGGAAATCACCGAAGCCACGCCGATGACGATGCCCAGCAGGGTGAGGATGGAACGGAATAGGTTGGCGCTCAGGGCCCTGAAGGCGGTACGGGTGGCCTCGAACACTTCCCCCGGGAGGGAGGACTGCCCATTGATCACGGGCTCCGGCAAGGCTTCGGCCACCCGGGATGCGCCGGTATCGGACAGCACCCGGCCATCACGCACCTCGATCACCCGGTCCGCATAGGCGGCCACTTCCGCCTCATGGGTGATGAGGATGATGGTATGGCCCTGGGCCGACAGATCCTTGAGCAGTTCCATCACCTCCTTGCCGCTGCGGCTGTCCAGGGCCCCGGTGGGTTCATCGGCAAGGATGATGCGGCCCCCGTTCATCAGCGCCCGGGCGATGGATACCCGCTGCTGCTGACCGCCGGACAACTGGGCGGGACGGTGTTCCAGACGCTCTCCCAACCCCAGCCGGGTGAGCAGGGATTCGGCACGCTCATGGCGTTGCGCCGGAGCCAGACCCGCATACAGGGCGGGCACCTCCACGTTCTCCCGGGCGGACAGACCCTGGATCAGGTTGTAGCTCTGGAACACGAAGCCGAAGGCCTCCCGGCGCAGGGCCGCCAGATCATCCGGGGCCAGCCCGGAGACGTCCTCTCCCATGAAGTGGTAATGCCCCCCGGAAGGCCGGTCCAGGCAACCGATGATGTTCATGAGGGTGGACTTGCCGGAACCGGAGGCGCCGACAATGGCCACGAATTCTCCGGCCTGGATCTCCAGGTCGATGCCGTGGAGTACCGGCACCTCCAGATCCCCGTTGACGAAGCAGCGGGTGACGCCGGAGAGCCGGATGAGTGGGTGCGTGCCGG
This sequence comes from Ectothiorhodospira shaposhnikovii, assembly GCF_022227765.1. Classification (GTDB taxonomy): domain Bacteria; phylum Pseudomonadota; class Gammaproteobacteria; order Ectothiorhodospirales; family Ectothiorhodospiraceae; genus Ectothiorhodospira. Next base: position 475,229 of record NZ_JAJMLZ010000002.1, read on the forward strand.
CGGTCGTCATCAGCGCAGCCCCGGCCCCATGCCGGTGGGACCCAGCCCCGGGATGCGGTCACCGCCGGCCTGGCGGGGCGTCGTGGACGGGGCCGTGGGCGCGCGACCGGCCAGCACCACCGTCTCGCCCTCCTCCAGACCGGACAGCACCTGGGCCTGCACCCGGTTGCTGACCCCGATCTCGACCACCCGTTCCTCGATGCGTCCATCGTCCTTGAGCACCGTGACCAGACCGCGACGCGCCCGGACGACGGGAGGTTCTTCATCCCCGGACCCCGGCCGGGCCTCCCGCATCCCGGGACGGCCCGTGCGACCCGCGGCCGGACCGGTCAGGGTCAGCGCCGACATGGGCACCAGCAGGGTGTCCCGCGCCGCCGATTCGATGAAGAAGACCTGCGCCGTCATCTGGGTCATGAGGAAGTGGCGCGGATTGGGCACATTGAACAGGGCGTTGTAGAGCACCACGTTGTTGGTGACCGTCGGCGTGGGCTCGATACGTTCCAGACTGCCGTACCAACGACGTTCCCCCCCACCCAGGGTGGTGAAATAGACCGCCATGCCGGGCTGCAGACGGGAGATATCCGCTTCCGAGACCTGGGTCTGCACGGTCATGGTGGACAGTTCCGCAATTTGCAGAATGATGGGGGCCTGCTGGTTGGCATTGAGGGTCTGCCCCTGACGGGCAGTGATGGACACCACCGTACCGGCCATGGGGGCCAGGATCCGGCTGTACTCCAGATTGGCCTCGTCGGCCCGCAGGCTGGATTCGGTTTGCTCGATCTGGGCCTTGAGCATCTCGATCTGGGCCTGGGCCGACTTCAGACCGGCCTCGGCGGTCTGCAGGGACTCCAGGGTGGTGGCGTCCTCCGCATACAGGTTGCGTTGCCGGGTGTGGGTGATTCGGGCCAGGGCCAGCTGGGCCTCCCGGTCCTGCAGCTGGGCACGCTGGTAGCGGAGCTGGGCGCGGCTGGCATCCACCCGGGCCAGATAGACCGTGGGATCGATCTCCGCCAGCAACTGCCCCTCCTCCACCTGGCTGCCCACCTCCACATGGATGGCCATCACCTGACCGGAGATCTGCGCCCCCACATCCACATAACTCCTGGGCTGCAGGGTGCCGGTGGCGGTCACCAGATTCTCGATGTCACCCCGACTGATCTTGGCGGTCAGCCGGGTGGTTTCCTCGTCCTTGCCGCCGCCGAGCCAGTTCCAGGCACCATAGGCCCCACCAGCCAGCAGGAGCAGGACCATCAGCAGGATGAAGGCACGGCGGCGCGGCCGACGCCGTTGGGAACGGATGGGCGGATTCATGGGGCGGTTCAGGCTCCGGATGGCGACTGGGTCATCGACTGGGGGGAAGCATCCCCCCTTCAGTACACATCACGCCGATAGCGGGCATCCGTTGACAGGGTTTCGAACCTTTCTTCGCCCAGAATCTCCCGGAGGGCTTCATCCACCGCCGGCGCCATGGTCAGGGCACTGCCGCAGACCAGCACCACCGCTCCTTCATCCACCCAACGGATCACGTCCTCGGCACGGGCCCGCAACTGATGCTGGACATACTCCCGCTGTTCCCCGTCTCGGGAAAAGGCCAGGGATAGCATGGGTAGTCCACCCTGGGCCTGCCATCTTCGGATCTCGTCCTCATAGTAGAAATCATGGGCCCGCTGGCGCTCCCCGAAGACCAGCCAGTTGGTTTGCTGCCCAGCGGTGATCCGCGCCACCAGGTGGGCACGCAGGGCGGCCAGGCCGGTCCCGTTGCCGATCAGGATCAAGGGACGGGTCTCCTGGTCGAGACGGAAATTGCGATTGGGACGAAGGCGCAGGGATACCGACTGCCCCGGCTCCAGCGTGGCCGTGAGATAGCCCGATCCCAGACCCAGTCGACCGTCCTCGCCACGGACCTGCCGCACCAGCAGGTTCAGACAGCCTTCGGCGGGCACGGAGGCGATGGAATACAGGCGAGTGACTTCGTGTCCCCCGGTGACGGCGGCGGGGACATGCACCTCCACCAGATCACCGGCCTGCCAGTGTGCATCCGCCCCCGGGTCCGGCCTGAAGGACAGGTGGAAAGTGGAACCGCCCACGGAACCGGGATTGAGTTCCCGCCGCTCCGTCAGGGTCCAAGAAGTCGGCGGCGACATCTCCCCGTTCAAGTCCATTTCCGCGGCCCCCAAGGAACGGAGCAATACCTGCCACTGGCCCAGGGCGGCGGGCTCGGTACTGTCCACCTCCACCCGGGGGGCCACGGCGATGGCGCCGCAGGATCGCAGCCATTCATCCAGGGCGCGGCCGAAAGCGCAGAAGTGGCAGTAACCCCGGTCGCCCAGAGCCAGCAGGGCATATTCCATTGTGCTCAAATCCGGATGCTGCCGGTCCATCAGCCGGGCAAAGGGACGGGCCGGATCGGGGGACTCACCTTCCCCGTAAGTGGAGGCGATGAACAGCACGCGCCCCATGTCCTTGAGGTCATTCGGGGTCAGGGTGCCCAGTGGGTGGACTGCCACGGCAAGGCCGGCGGCCTGGAACGCACCGGCTGTCTTCCAGGCCTGGGTCTCGGCGTTGCCGGTCTGGCTGGCGAAGACCACATGGATGCGCTCGCCCTCCCCGATCCCGCTGTCGCCCGAGGGCTTCAGCCCGGCCTGAAGCAGGGCCGACCGGGCCACCTGGGCCTTGCGGCGGCGATCGATATACAGCACCAGCCCCGTGATGGCGAACAGGGGCATGATCAGACTGGCCACCATCATGGCGATGCGGCCGGGCATGCCGAAGAACGAGCCGCTGTGCAGCGGCAGCATGCTGGACATGAGCTTTTCATTCAGGGGACGGTCCGCATAGCGAACATGGTTTTGCACGTCGCCGGTGCCGGCCGCCAGGGTCAGGCGGTTCCAGGCCCGCTCATGGGCCGGCCGGGGGTCAAAATACATGAACTGATAGTCTCCCCCCGGCTGGGGCAGACGCAGGGTGGCGGTGGAATAGCCCAAAGGTGCCGCCTGCTCGAAGGCCTGCCAGATGGCGTTCACCTGTGCAAAACGGTCAGCCGCCGGCTCCCGGGGCGAAGATGCCTCACGGCCCATGCGGCCACGGGGAGCCTCTTCCCCGCTCCGGGCACCGCCGGCCCGGGCATCGGCGTTATCCTCCTGGGCGGGCTGCGGCGGACCCGGGCGCACCGGCATGGGGACACCGCTGAGCTCATGCAGACCCGCCCGGTACCAGTCATAGGACCAGTACAGGCCCGTCAGGGCCGCCAGCAGGTACAGAGGCAACACCCAGGTACCCACCACCCCGTGCATGCTGGAGACGAACCCGCGCCCCGAGCGGCGAACACTGAAAGTGAACCAACCGGCCAGGGCCTTCCAGGACCGGGGCCAGCGCAGGTAGATGCCCGACAGCACCAGGATGATCAGCATGATGGTGGCCGCCCCGGTGATCTGCTTGCCCACATCCCCCATCAGCAGCCAGCGATGCAGGCGCTGCAGGGTGCGGAAGAAGGCCTGTCCCTTGAGTTCGGCGCCGATCAGTTCCCCGGTGTAGGGATTGAAATAATGATTGACCCCGCGGCGGGCCTGCGGCCCGTCACCGGCCACATTCACGGTGGCCGCATCCCGGGGATCGGAAGACAGGCTCAGGGAATTGATCTGCCGTTCCGGCAGGGCCTGCTGGGCCTGTCGCAGCAGGGCTTCCGGAGACAGGCGTTGTGTGTCCAGGGGCTCCACCCGCAGAACATCACTGTTGATGGCGCGGATGATCTCGCGCTCGAAGGTCAGCATTCCCCCGGTCACGCCGAGGATGATCAGCACGACTCCGACCGTGATGCCCATGAACCAGTGAAGCTGGAACCAGAGTTTGCGTAGCATGGGGCGCCTCAGAAGTCGTAGGTGGCGGACAGCCACAGACTCCGACGGTCCAGATACACTCCGCTGGTGGCGGCACCGGTCTGGGTGTAACGATAGGCGTGGTAGGTCTGACCGTTGTGGACATAGCTGTCCGATTTGCCGAAATCCTTGTCCAGCAGGTTGTAGACGGTGCCGGTCAGGCGCACCCGGTCGGACATGCGATAGGTGGCACCCAGATTGAACACGGCGTAGCTGTCCAGCTTGTTACCCAATTGCTGATACAGGGAAAGGTTCTGACCCGAGGTGGGCAGCCCGCCGCTAAAGCGTTCACGGGAGGAATAGAACTCCCCGTCCAGGCGAGCCGACAGCCGGTTGCTGACGTCCCACAGCAGTCGGGTGGTCAGGGCGTGCTCCGGCGTGTTGGTCAGCAGCAGGCCCTTCTGGTCACCGGAGCGGATCTCGGTGTCCGTGTAGGTATAGCCGCCACTGATCTCCCAAGCCGGGGCAAAGCGATAACGGGCGCTCAGTTCCACGCCCTGGGAAATGGCGCGATCGATGTTCACCGACTGGGAGAACTCTTCCTGCTCGGTGAAGTTACCGATGCTCAGACAGCCCGGTATCCCGGCATGGGGCTGGTTGCCGTTCTCATCCACATACTGGCAGTTGAGGATCCCTTCACCACTGGCAATCCGATCCGTGAAGCGGGTATGGAAGAGCGTGACATCCGCGGACAGTCCGGTCCGGTTGTCAAAGCCCGCGCCCAGCTCATAGTTGGTGGTCTTTTCCGGCTTGAGATGGGGAGAACCGATGGTGATCGTCCGCCCCTGGTTGGTGAAACCGGTAATGCCGTCATGGAGCTGGTTCAGGGTGGGGGTCTTGTACCCCCGGCCGACGCCGCCCTTCAAGGTCCACTGATCATCAGCCTTCCAGACCAGATAGGCGCGGGGGCTGAAGTGTCCGTCAAAGGCATCATGGTTTTCATAGCGGGCACCCAGGGTGAGGGCCAGATCATGTCTGAGCCACCACTCGTCCTCGACGAAGACCGACCAGTTGCTCTGCTCGAAGGCCTGACTGCCTGCCGCGCCGTCTTCCAGCCTGGAATCCACATACTGTCCACCCAGGGTCAGCATGTGATCCCCGGCGGGCATCACCCACTTGCCGTCCACCACCAGGTCGCGGTTCTCCAACAGCCTGGGTTCGCCGCCCACAGCCTCATAGCCATAGTCCGGCGCGCTGCCCGCGGGCAGGGTGCGCCCCAAGGTCTCCGTGGTGATGCGGGTCACGCTGCCTTCCAGGGTACCGGCCTCGAAATGACCGCGATAACCCAGCACGGCCTGGTCCCGGTTGAAGCGCAGTTCATCTTCATAGCCCCAGACCGTGCCGGGCTGGGGGGCGCAGGTATTGCGGTTGGTCCCATCCAGGGTGCCCAGACGGCAGTTGTCATTGGAATAGGTCTGCCGGGCACGTTCCAGATCCAGCCAGACCTGCTGATCGTCCACGGGGGTCAGGGTCAGACGACCGCCCAGGGAGTGGATCCGCGCCTCCGGCGGGCGGGGATCACGTCCGGCACTGTTTTCGATCAACCGGTCCGAGGCATCCCGGTCGAACAGGCGCCCACGCACCTGCAGACCCAACCGGTCTTCCACCAGCGGTCCGGTGGTGAAAACGCTGATGCTGGAGCTGTTGCCGGCAGTGCGGTCTTCCTGGAAGGTGTTTTCCACCGTGACGCTGCCCCCCCACTGCCGGCTGACCGGGCGGGTGATGATGTTGATCACCCCGCCCATGGCATCCGATCCATACAAGGTGGACATGGGACCACGGATCACCTCGATGCGCTCGATGGCCGACAGCGGCGGCAGGAAGCTGGTGGAGGTCTCGCCGAAGCCATTGGGGGTGACATTGCCGGAGGTGTTCTGGCGGCGGCCATCGATCAGGATCAGGGTGTATTCACTGGGCAGGCCGCGGATACCGATGTTCAGTCCGCCGGTCTTGCCCACGCCCGCCCGTACATCCACCCCCGGCACATCCGCCAGGGCCTCGGCCAGGTTGGAAAAGCGTTTCTGCTCCAGATCCTCCCGGGTCACCACCGAGATGCTGGCGGGGGCATCCCGCAGCGCCTGCTCAAAACCCGCGGCACTGATGACGGTGATCTCGTCCAGCCTGAGGGTTTCCGAAGCCAGGACGGAACCGGCCATACCTCCCAGGGCCAGGGCCACGGCGGTCCGTAGCATCAGGGGGCGAAGGGTCGGAAATGAAGATACCGAGGGTCGGGCGGGTGAAACCATGACGTGACAACTCCCATTTCATGCGGATTGAACTGTTCTGGCAGGCTGCATGCCCTGACCTAGAGACATCCCGCGTCAGGGACAGGACTGGCTGGCTGACAGCAACAGGAGGAAGAAATAAGGGTGCGAATGTTAATCGATATCAATTAATATTATCAGCGTCCGCGCCCCTTCCACCGACCCGGGCGGCGCATCTTCACACAATCTCCACAATCCTCATGGACTTCCCTTCGACGGCATGTCTGCTATCCCAATCCCCCAGCCCGACATCCACCCCATGACCCGCGCCCATGTCCTGGTGGTGGAAGACGAACCCAAGATCGCCGCCCTGCTCTCGGATTACCTGCATCGGGACCACTACACGGTCAGCCTGCTGGACAGCGGGCAACCGGTGATGGACAGGCTTCGTGCCACCCCCCCCAACCTGATCCTGCTGGACATCATGCTGCCCGATATGGACGGGATGCGCCTGTGCCGGGAGATCCGGCAGATATCCACCGTACCCATCATCATGCTCACCGCCCGGATCGAGGAAGCCGATCGGCTCAGGGGCTTTGAACTGGGCGCGGATGACTATGTCTGCAAGCCGTTTAGCCCCCGGGAGGTCATGGCCCGGGTCCGGGCCCTGCTGCGTCGGGTGGGACAAGAGCCGATACCACCGTCGATGCACACCCAGGATGCCTTGGGACTGCATCTTGAACCCGCCTGTCACCGGGCCGTGTTCAACGGCCGGGAACTCACCCTCACCCCCGTGGAATTTCGTCTGCTGCAACAGTTTCATGATCAGCCGAACACCGTCCTGAGCCGGGAAAGCCTGCTCGACGGTCTCTACGATGACCATAGGGTGGTAACGGCACGCACGGTGGATAGCCACATCAAGAACCTGCGCAGGAAACTGCAGGCGGCCGCGCCGGGACACCGCCTGATCCAGGCGGTCTATGGTGTCGGCTACCGCTTCACTTCCTTGGCACCCTGAATCATTGGCTCAACTTCACCCACCCGCCCCTGGGCTGCGCACCAAGCTGTTTCTCGCCATGGTGATCACCTTCGCCATCCTGACCCTGGCCATCATGGGCGCCACGCGCCTGAGCTTCCAGCAGGGACTGGCGGGTTATCTGGCGCAGGTGGAGCAGGAACAGGCGCACAATTTCACCCGCACCCTGGCGGCGTATTACCGGGTCAACGGCAGTTGGGAGTCCCTGGTACAGAATCCGCGCCTGTGGGGGCGCCTGCAGCGGATGGCCGACGGCGCGCCGCCGGCCTATCCGTCCGAAGACGCGGTACTTCAGGATCTGATCCGGCGACCGGGACGTCTTGCCCTGCTGGATGAGACGGGCCGCAGGCTGATCGGACCGCCCCTGCCGTTCCCGGACGAGGGCAAGCGTTACCCGGTGCAGGTGGACGGCACCACCGTGGGCATCCTGTATGTGATGCCGTCCACCCACATCACCGACGGGCTGGCCCAGCAGTTCGAGCGCCAGCAGGAACGGATTCTGGGTCTTATCGGCCTGATCGCCCTGCTGGTGGCCGCCATCGCCTCCTACCTGCTGGCCAACCGCCTGCTGGGTCCGCTGCAGGCCCTGACGGGCGGCACCCGCGCCCTGACCACGGGCGACTACTCGGCCCGGGTACGACTGCGCACCCGGGATGAATTCCAGACCCTGGCCGAGGACTTCAACCAGTTGGCCCTCACCCTGGCGCGGAATGAAGCGGCACGGCGCCGCTGGATCGCCGACATCTCCCATGAACTGCGTACCCCCCTGTCGGTACTGCGGGGAGAAATGGAGGCGCTGGAAGACGGCATCCGCACGCTGGACATGCAAGCACTCCAGTCACTGCAGGCGGAGGCGGCCCTGCTGGGAAAACTGGTGGATGACCTCTATCAGCTGGCCCTGTGCGATGTGGGCTGCCTGGACTGTCACCGGGAAAGCGTGGACATGATCGCCCTGCTGCGGGAGACCGCGGTCCAGCACCAGACCCGTTTCACCCAGCAACGGCTGACCATCACCCAGGCACTGCCGCCCGCCCCGGCCTTCGTCCAGGCCGACCCGACCCGCCTGAAGCAGTTGCTGAACAACCTGCTGGAAAACACCCTGCGTTACACGGACCCCGGCGGCAGACTGCATGTGGAGGCCCGGCAACAGGATCGGCAGCTCATCATCACTCTGGATGACACCGCCCCCGGCGTACCCGCGGACGCCCTGCCCCTGCTGTTCGAACACCTGTTCCGGGTGGAGCCCTCCCGCAGCCGGCGCCACGGCGGCGCGGGCCTGGGTCTGGCCCTGTGCCGGCGCATCGTGGAAGGTCACGGGGGGCGGATCACCGCCGCGCCCTCCCCCCTGGGCGGACTGCGGATCAGCGTCTGCCTGCCGCTGACCAGGCCGTGATCGGAGAGCTGTTTCCCTCGATCAGTCCACCACACCGTGCTCCGGCAACAGGCGATAGCGCCGTTTGCCGTCCGGGTATGCCGACTCCAGCAGCATGACGGTATCACCCACCACGGGCGGACGGCCCAGACCCTGGACCCGGGTTTCCTCGCCGGTTTCCAGACGGACCCGCAGGGTCACCAGAGTGACGGACTGACCGGAGCGCAGTCCGGTGGCGGTGCCTTCATTGACCTCCAGCACCGTCGCGCTCACCTGTCCCGTGACCGGGGCACCCTGGGGCAGCAGCCACAGCCCGGCCACCAGGGCAAACCCCATGACCACCACCAGAAACCTCAGGCGGTTGCTCACGTAACCAAACCCATCGGCCATGGCCACCCCTCCCCGGACAGGACTTACCAGAACATGAAGATCAGGAATGCCCCCAGCAGCAGCCGGTAGATGACGAAGGGCAAAAAGCTCATGCGGGCCAGCAGCTTGAGGAACAGGTGAATACACAGATAGGCGCTGATCCCGGCCACCAGGGCGCCGATCAGAATCATCGACCAGGCGACGTTTTCCTCCGGGGCCTGGATGAGCCCCCAGGTCTCATAGCCACCCGCCAGGGCGATGATGGGAATGGAAAGCAGGAAGGAGTAGCGGGCTGCCGCCTGACGGTTGAACCCCATGAACAGGGCGGCGGTCATGGTGGCACCGGAGCGGGAGACCCCGGGGATCAGCGCCAGGGCCTGGGCCAGGCCGATCACCAGCACATCCAGCCAGCCGATCTGGTATTCATCCCGCCGCCGCCGACCCACCCAGTCCGCCAGCCCCAGCAGCAGGGCGAAGGTGATGGTGGTGAAGATGATCACCTCCACCGAACGCAGGCTGGTGGAGATCACGTCGTGGAACAGGAGTCCCGCCAGGCCCGCCGGAATGGTCCCCAGACCCACGGCCCAGGCCAGCTTGGCATCCGGGGTAAAGCCCCTCCCCACCAGCGAGCCGGCCCAGTGGGTGGCCATGCGCCGCAGCTCGGCGCGAAAGTAGAAGATCACGGCGGCCAGACTGCCCACATGGGTGGCCACGTCAAAGGTGAGCCCCTGATCCTCCCAGGCGGTGAGCTCGGGCACCAGGATCAGGTGGGCGGCGCTGGAAATGGGGAGAAATTCCGTCAGGCCCTGTACCAGGGCAAGGACCAGGGTCTGGAAGAGATCCAAGGCGAGGCTCCATTCGTGGGTTCCGGGGGAACATTATGGCGAAATCATGCGCCCCCACGACACCCCGGACCGCTGATCCGGCTCGTGCCACCGGTCTGGGGGGTCACCTGGATGCGGGTGGCAATGCGTTCCTTCAGTGCGGATACATGGGAGATCAGGCCGATCAGCTTGCCCTCTTCCCTCAGCCCCGCCAGGGTCTGCAGGGCCGTATCCAGGGCATCGTCGTCCAGGGTGCCGAACCCCTCGTCCAGGAACAGGGAATCCACCCGAACCTGACGCCCCGCCATACGGGACAAGCCCAGCGCCAGGGACAGACTGACGATGAAACCCTCGCCGCCGGAGAGGTTCTTGGTGGAACGGATCTCGCCCCCCTGGTAGCTGTCGATCACGTTCAACTCCAGCGGCTGGGCCTCGTCGCGGATCAGCAGATAACGGTCCGTCATTTTCTGCAACTGCCGGTTGGCGTGGCCGATCATCAGGTCGAAGGTCAGCCCCTGGGCAAAGTTGCGGTATTTCTTGCCGTCGGCGGACCCGATGAGTTCATGCAACTGATCCCAGCGGTCACACTCCCGTTGCTGTGCCTCGATGGCCGCCGTCTGCTCCCGATACCGGTGCCGCAGGGTGTCATTGTCCGCCAGGCGCTGACGCAGTCCGCCGATCGCCTGCTGCACCGCCTGATGGGCACGGATCTGCTCCGTCAGCTGTTCCCGCAGTACCACCAGGGGCTGATCGGTCAAAGCCTGTTCCCGGGCCGTCGCCAGCAGACGGCGGGTGTCCTCGGCGCGGGCGTCCAGGGCCACCCGCTCCGCCTCCAGTGCCTGGGCCTGTTCGCTCAGTGCCCGGCGCTCGGGTTCCGGCAGACAGGCGGCCTGGAAGTCGGCCTCATCCGCCAGGCCCAGCGCCTCCAGGCGTTGCCGGAAGGCCGTCTCCGCCTCCCGCAGCCGGGGTTCCCGCTCCGTCAGGGCCGTGCGCAGATCCTCCAGCCGGATGCGCAACTGCCGGCATTCATCCCCCGTCCGGCGGGCCTGTTCCCGGGCCGACTCCAGCGCCCCGTCCGCCGCTTCCACGGCGGCCTCCAGCTGTTGCTGTTCCGTCTCCGGCGACTGCTCCCCCAGTAACCGCCGGCGCTCGGCCCAAAGGGCCTCGGTCGACTGTTCCAGGGTGTCGGCCTGGGTGGACCGCTGATGCACATCCTCGACGCTGTCCCGGATCTGTCCGGCACGATGGGTCATGCCGATCTCCAGGGCCTTGAGTTCTCCCTCCAGGCTCGCCAGGGCCTGCCGGCGGGACTGCCATTGATCATGACGCTGTTCCAGTTGTTCCAGCAGCGCGGGCAGGGATGCCCGATCGACGGACCGGATACCCAGCGGCTGCACCGAATCCAGCAGCAGATCCTGCTGCCGGGCCAGGCGCGCCCGCAACTCCGACAGCTCCCCGTCCAGTCGCCGGACCGTCGCCGCTTCCCCATCCCGGCGATGACCGGCGGCCATCAAGGCCTTTTCCGCCTCGACCAACGCCTCCCGGGCCTGCTCCAATGCCTGTCGACGCCCCTCCAGCGCCGTCTGGTCCGCCTCCACCGCCGCAATGCGCGAGGCGACGGCCTTCAGTTGATCGGCATTCTCCCCGGCCAGGGACTCCAGTCGCCCGGGCCACTCGGGGTCCGCCGGCGCCAAGGCTTCCCCATGGCGGACCAGTTCGGTGGTCCACGCCTCCAGAGCCGTGGCCTGGGTCTGCCGTTCCCGGGAAATCCGTTCCAGATCCTTATCCACCTGGGCCCGTCGAACCCGCAGATCCGTGTCCTGTTGCCGCAGGGTCTTCAGTTCGGTCCTGACCCGCTCAAGGGCCTCCCGGGTCTCGTCCCCCGCGGGCACATTGCCTCGTGCATAGGGGTGGTCAAGGGCGCCGCACAGGGGGCAGGGTTCCCCGTCCCGTAACTGCCCACGCGCCGATTCCAGGGCCTCGATGCGCTGCAGCAGACCCTGCTGGGTCTCCAGCAATGTCGCCTTCTCCTCCAGCCCGTGGAGCCGTTCGGCCAGGGTTCCGGTCTCCCCGCCCAGGCGCTCAAGGTCTACGGACAGTCCCTGCTCCTCCACCATCAGGGCCGCCAGCCGGGAGTGAGCCTGATCCCGGGCCGCCAGGGCCTCCCCGGCCTGCCGGATCCGCGTCTCCCGCGCCTGCAACGCCGCCAGATCCGAGCGCCAGTCGGCCAGGGTCCGGCCCTGCAGCCGGGTTTCCATGACCTGGTGGATCTCCCGCCACCCGGCCTGCAGATCCTGCTGCGCCAGGGTCAAGGCTTCAAACCGCTCCTGGCAGGCCTGTCGCTCCGCCTCGGCCCGTTCCTGGGCCTCCCGACACTGCCGAAACGCGGTGATCCCCTCATCCTGCTGTCGATGCAGGGCCTCCAGGGCATTGGCCTGCTCCCGGATGCCGGTCAGCCGCCCCACCAGGGTTTCATCGGCACAGGTCCGGTCCAGTTCACCACGCAATGCCTCGATCTGTTCCCGACCCGCCTGCAACCGCGCTTCCGCCCCGGTCTGCTCCGAGCGTAGCGCCTCCAGACGCTGCTTCGAAGTCGCCAGCGTCTCATGGGACTGGGCCAGGGCGGCACGACGGTCGGCAACCTGCAGATCCAGTTCCCGTACCTTCTGCAGCACCGGCAGACGCGCCCGCAACGTCCCGCGGGCGGTGTTCAGTTGTTCCTGCGTTTGCTGCAGGACGGCTTCCGCCTGCCGGACCGCCGCCTCGGCACCGGGCAACTCGGCCTCACCGGCAACCTGCCGCGCCCGATCCCGTGCCTGACCCTGGCGCAACTGGATCAAGGCGGCATGATCGCCCGCCAACTCCAGGGCCTGCCGGGCCCGGTGCAGCCGCTGCCGATCCGGGGCGAAGGCCTCGATACGGGCCTCAAGATCCGCTGCCTCCTCCCGGATCCGCGCCTGGGCGGCCTCCAGTGTCGCGATCCCCTCCAACCAGTCGACGGCCTTGCGCTGCTGTTCCAGCTGTGCGTGCAAGGCCGTCTCCTGGGCCTGCCGCGCCGCCAGTTCCGCCGACAACTGCTGCTCTTCCTCCAGGCTGAGCAGACGCATGCCTTCCAGCGCCGTCCGTAGATGCTCAAGGGTGCGGCGGGCCTCGCCGCGACGCTCATGCACGGCCACGGAGATGCGGCTGTAGATCTCCGTGCCGGTGATCTGCTCCAGGATCGGCGCGCGCTCGTCCGGCGGCGCCTGCAGGAAGGCCGCAAAACCGCCTTGGGCCAGCAGCATGGAACGGGTGAAACGCTCGAAATCCATGCCCGTGGCCTGTTCGATCTGTTCCGCCACCCCCCGGACCTTGGCCTCGAAGATCTCCCCGGTGTCCGCATTGGCGATCTCGTGGCGGGGGGCCTGCAACTCTCCGTCGGGCCGCCGTCGGGCCCGGTGCTGACTCCAGTGGCAACGATAGCGCCCCGCCGGCGTCTCGAAGGTGACTTCGGCAAAGCAGTCACCCGTGTGCCGGGACATGACCTCGTTGCCGCTGCGGTTGACCCGGTGCAGGCGCGGCGTGCGCCCGTACAGGGCCAGGCAGATGGCGTCCAGCAACGTGGTCTTGCCGGCGCCGGTGGGACCGGTGATGGCAAAGATGCCGTCGGCGGTGAAAGCGGGATGGGTCAGGTCGATCTCCCATTCACCGGCCAGGGAATTGAGGTTCTTGAAACGTATCTGCAGGATGCGCACGGGGCAGAGTCCTATTCCGCAAGCGGGTCGGCATCATGGAGGGCGGCCACGGTCTCCCGATAGGCCAGGCGCAGGGACGGCCGCTGCGTGTCCGGCACTTCATGCCGGGTCAGGCAGCGTTCGAAGACATCATGGACATCCAGATCATCCAGGGTTTCCCGGTCGTGGCACTGCGCCAGCACACGGTCGATGACCCGGGCATTCTTCAGCCGCAGGACCTCCAGACGGCTGCCCGCCAGGATCTCGTCCAGCCTTGCCCGCAGGTCACCGATCACCGCCTCCCCCTCGTAGATGACCTCCAGCCAGGCCCGCGAGTCGGCGGCAACCAGTTCCCGCAACCGGGCCTGGATCGCCTCCCAGTCGCCACGCACCCGGGCCAGGGGTTGGAACACCGGCACCTCCGGACAACGCACTGTCAGAAGACTGCCGCCCGCCTCCAGTTCCACCAGACAGACGCTCTTGCGCTGCCCGGCCTCGCCAAAGCCCATGGGCAGGGGCGAGCCGCTGTAGCGCACCCGCTCCGAGCCCTGCACCGTCTGCGCCACGTGCAAATGGCCCAGGGCCACATAGTCCAGACCATCAGGGAAGATATCGCGACCCACGTGGGCCAGAGACCCCACATACAGATCCCGCACGCCGTCGCCGTCCATCGTCCGGCCACCGGCGGTGAACAGATGGCCCGTGGCGAGCATGGGCGGATGCCCGTCCAGTTCGGCCCGGCGCCGACAGGCCAGTTCGACCACAGTGCGGTAATGGTCACGGATCCCCTCGATCAGCTTGCGATCCTTGTCTTCCACGCTCTCCCCCGCCTCCACCCGGCGGATATCCCGGTCCCGCAGATAGGGCACGGCGCAGACCACCAGTTCCGCCATCCCCGTCTCCGGGTGATGCAGGACCAGCACCTCGTCGGCAAGGTCGTCGGGCACGGCGCCGATCACATGCACATCCAACACCTTCAGCAGTTCGCGGGGGGCATCCAGAAAGGTGGGGGAATCATGATTGCCGGCCACCACCACCACATGCCGACAGCAGGAACCGGCCAGTCGGCACAGAAACCGGTAATACAGGGACTGGGCCCGGTTGCTGGGGGTGCTGGTGTCGAACACATCCCCGGCCACCACCAGCACATCCACCCCGGCGTCCTCGATGAGCACGGCCAGCCAATCCAGAAAGGCCTCGAATTCCTCATAACGCTGGCGGCCGAAAAGACGTCGGCCCAGATGCCAGTCGGAGGTGTGGAGGATTTTCATCGCACCCCTCCCATCGCCTGTCTCTCCCCGATGCCGGCACCGGCACGGCGGTTCGTCTTCACCGCGCGCCCGACATTGATGAAAACCACCAGCCCGGCCATTCCCTGCACCATCAACACGGGTGCCATCTCCCAGGTTTTAAATGCGGGGAGGATAACCCGCGAATGGCAGACCGGGGTATCCGGAGGCATGGGTCCCCACCCGAAGACCCAAACAGCCATTCGATTAATTAAAACTATCACCAAAATGGAAACCATTTATTTGAATATATCACCCATACCCTCTATAACTTAATAACGAAAGCAGGGCGAACGGATTAACGCGAGTCACTCCCGGCAACAATCACCGGGGAATCTGGTCTCGCACAGCCGCCTGAGCGGGTTGCCCTGCCCCGAACGGGGACTGAATTGACGGATCAAGACCAACCAACCAAGCAGCAAATGGGGAGATAGACATGGCCGGAAATAACGTCAGCAGTGGAGGCAAGTGCCCGGTGGTACACGGCGGCAACACCGCCAGCGGGGCTTCCAACATGGAATGGTGGCCCAATGCACTGAATCTGGACATCCTTCATCAGCATGACACCAAGACCGACCCCCTGGGCGAGGACTTTGATTATGCAGAGGAATTCAAAAAGCTGGATCTGGAAGCCGTAAAGCGGGACCTGCGGGCGCTGATGACGGACAGCCAGGACTGGTGGCCGGCCGACTGGGGACACTACGGCGGCCTGATGATCCGCATGGCCTGGCACGCCGCCGGCACCTACCGCATTGCCGACGGCCGCGGGGGGGCCGGGACCGGCAACCAGCGCTTTGCGCCGATCAACAGCTGGCCTGACAACGTCAACCTGGACAAGGCCCGTCGCCTGCTGTGGCCGATCAAGAAAAAGTACGGCAACCAGCTCTCCTGGGCCGATCTGATCATTCTGGCCGGCAACATGGCCTACGAGTCCATGGGTCTGAAGACCTTCGGCTTCGCCGGCGGCCGCGCGGACATCTGGCACCCGGAAAAAGACATCTATTGGGGTTCCGAGAAGGAATGGCTGGCACCCACCGACAACCCCAACAGCCGCTACTCCGGCGAGCGCGACCTGGAAAACCCCCTGGCCGCCGTGATGATGGGCCTGATCTACGTCAACCCGGAAGGGGTGGACGGCAATCCCGACCCACTCAAGACCGCCCATGACGTGCGCATCACTTTTGCCCGCATGGCGATGAACGACGAGGAAACCGTGGCCTTGACCGCCGGTGGCCATACCGTGGGCAAATGCCATGGTAACGGCGATGCCTCCAAGCTGGGCGCAGACCCCGAAGGGGCCGGCGTCGAGGAACAGGGTCTGGGCTGGCATAACCCCCAGGGCAAGGGCTGTGGCCGTGAAACCATCACCAGCGGCATCGAAGGCGCCTGGACCACCTACCCCACCCAGTGGGACAACGGCTACTTCAAAATGCTGCTGGAGCACGAATGGGAGCTGAAGAAGAGCCCGGCCGGTGCCTGGCAGTGGGAACCTGTCGATATCAAGGAGGAAGACAAGCCGGTGGACGTGGAAGATCCGTCCATCCGCTACAACCCGATCATGACCGACGCCGACATGGCCATGATCAAGGACCCCATCTATCGGGAGATCTCCGAGCGCTTCTACAAGGATCCTGAGTATTTCAACGAGGTCTTCGCCAGGGCCTGGTTCAAGCTGACCCACCGCGATCTGGGGCCGAAGAGCCGTTACCTGGGTCCGGACGTGCCCCAGGAGGACCTGCTCTGGCAGGACCCCATCCCCACCGTGGATTACACGCTGGATGATGGCGAAATCGCCGACCTCAAGAACAAGATCCTCGCCAGCGGCCTGAGCGTTTCCGAGCTGGTCGCCACTGCCTGGGACAGTGCCCGTACCTTCCGTGGTTCCGACTACCGGGGCGGCGCCAACGGCGCCCGGATTCGTCTGGCGCCGATGTGCGACTGGGAAGGCAACGAGCCGGAACGTCTTAAGAAGGTACTGGGCGTGCTGGAAGGCATCCAGTCCGGCCTGAGCAAGCCGGTGAGCATGGCCGACCTGATCGTGCTGGGCGGCACGGCGGCGGTGGAAAAGGCCGCACGGGATGCCGGCGTGGACATCACCGTGCCCTTTGCACCGGGCCGTGGGGATGCCACCGAGGAGATGACCGACACCGAGTCCTATGCCGTGCTGGAACCCATCCACGACGGCTACCGCAACTGGCAGCAGAAGGACTATGTGGTCACCGGCGAGGAGCTGTTGCTGGACCGCACCCAGCTGATGGGGCTGACCGCCCCGGAAATGACGGTGCTGGTGGGCGGCATGCGCGTCCTGGGCACCAACCATGGCGGCACCCGGCATGGTGTGTTCACGGACCGCGTGGGCGTGCTGAGCAACGACTTCTTCGTCAACCTCACCGACATGCGCTACAGCTGCAAGCCGGCCGGCAACAACCTCTACGAAATCCGTGATCGCAAGAGCGGCGAGGTGAAGTGGACGGCCACCCGGGTCGACCTGGTGTTCGGTTCCAACTCGGTCCTGCGTTCCTACGCCGAAGTCTATGCCCAGGACGACAACCGGGAGAAGTTCGTCAAGGACTTCGTCAAGGCCTGGGTCAAGGTGATGAACGCGGATCGCTTTGATCTGAAGTAAGCCTCGTGTGATGGAGGCACCGTCTCCATCATGCTCCCAAAAACCCTCGGGCGCAGCCGTCTTCCGGCCGCGCCCTTTTTTCATCCGCCGACCCTGATCTGCTGAAAGTCCGTGACTGGATCCCCGCCTCACCAACTTTTCCATCAAACAGAAAACTTTCCCGCACCGAACCATTCTTATCTGGAAAGACCCATCCCCTTCCCGGCGCATGAGGCTCCACCCATGAAAGTTCTGGTATTGGGCAGTGGCGTGATCGGTGTCACCAGCGCCTGGTATCTGGCCAGGGCGGGACACGAAGTGACGGTGATCGACCGGCAGGAGGAACCGGCCATGGAAACCAGTCACGCCAATGCGGGCATGCTGTCGTTCGACCACTCCACCCCCTGGGCCGCACCGGGCGTCCCCTTCAAGGCCATCCGATGGCTGACGCAGGACCTCGCCCCCCTCTACATCAACCCAAGGGCCATCGACATTCGGGCATTGGGCTTTCTGGTCAGGATGCTGGGGCAGTGCACCAGCTCGGCCTTCACGGTGAACAAGGAACGCATGCTGCGAGTGGCCCGTTACAGCGCCGAATGCTTCAAGGCACTGCGGGAAGAACTGCCGCTGCACTACGATGGCCGTCAGAAGGGCACCCTGGAACTGTTCCGCACGGAAAAGGATCTGGCGGAGGCCGGCGACAATGTGGCCATCCTGGAGCGCTGGGATATTCCCCACGCCGTGCTGGACGTGGACGCCTGCATCCGCCATGAACCGGCCCTGGCCCACGTGCGGGAAAAGATCGCCGGAGGCGTGCTGCTGCCGGGAGACGAGACCGGTGACTGCCGCAAGTTCACCCTGGCCCTGGCAAAGGCCTGTGAAACCCTGGGCGTGACCTTCCTGATGAACACCTCGGTCGAGGCCATCGACACCGGCAACGGGACAATCACCGGCGTCAGGACTTCCACCGGCACCCTGACCGCCGACCGCTACGTAGCGGCGCTGGGCTGTGAATCACCCAGGGTACTGGGCGGGATCGGCATCCATCTGCCCGTCTATCCCCTCAAGGGCTACTCCCTCACCATGCCGATCCTGAACGAGGACCGGGCACCCCAGTCCACGGTGATGGACCAGAAGTACAAGGTGGCCGTCACCCGCTTCGACCACCGCATCCGGGTGGGCGGGATCGCGGAGATCGCCGGCGACAACAAGGACCTGCCGCAGCGGCGGCGGGCGGCCATCGAATTCGTGGTGCGCGACCTGTTCCCCGGCGGCGGCGTGGTGGAGGCGGCGGAGTTCTGGACCGGACTGCGCCCCATGACCCCGGACAACGTGCCCATCCTGGGCGGGACCCGCTACGACAACCTGTTCCTGAACACCGGCCACGGCACCCTGGGCTGGACCATGTCCCTGGGCTCGGCAAGATTCGTGGCCGATCTGGTCAGCGGACGTTCCCCGGACATCGACCCCGCCGGCCTGGGGGTGGATCGTTACCGCTGAACGGCATCGGCCTCGATCACCGCAAGCTTCTGGCCGCGATAGATCAGCACATAGTCGGCGATGTCCTGCCTGGCCCGTATGCCGCCGCCCTGCAGCCGACCGAGGGTGATCACCTCACGCCGCACCCGGCTGGCCTCCATCACACCCCACCCCGCCTCCTTCAGGGCCGGGTCGATGAGTTCAGCGCGGGTTTCGGCTTCGTTCATAGGTGCTCTGGCTTGCTTGCAGCAAAAAATGACCGGGTCTTGAGCGATAATCAATAGTCAATCAAAAAAATTGCGCCCTTTATAATTCTATAATTTATTGTATTTTATGGGTTTTCTTCATTTTCCCGGGCTAAAAGCCGCGCGAAATCAAAACCCGATCAAGAAATCAGGCCCACCACGGCACATAGCCAGCTCGCGGGTGTTCAGGGTCCGCCGCCCGGATCAGGCCCGCTTCCAACGCCTTTTTGAGGACCCCGGAAGCCTGGGAAGCATTTCGGCTTTCGATACCAAAGCGCTCGCACAGGGTGGCATTTTTCATGCGCTCACCGCTCAAGAATTTCAGGATCGAATGATGATAACAGGCCCGGGTTCTTTCATCGGGGGTCATCTGCGCGAAGGTTCTTGGACCATATAGCACCACCTGCATGGCGTCGCCTTCCTCGCGGAATAGTGGCGGCGGCAGTTGGAACAGCTCCACCGAGGCAATGACTTTATCCAGTCCGCTCCCTTGTTCCTCGCACATTCCCATGCGACGCATCAGTGCCGCCAAAGCTTCATTGCGCGAACGCGGTGGCAGGTCAATCATCCTCTCAGTCGGCACCAGCGGCTTGCCCGGGTTAGTGATTTCCATGCGATCAACAAAGACTTCAATCTGCGGCCCGGCACCCGATATAGTCATATCCTGGTGAATCAACGCATTGGCAATGAGTTCTCGCACCGCGATGGTGGGAAACAGGGGTTGCTCGGTGCGCAATGCAGTATCAATATGCTCATTCTTTGGCAGGAGGCCGTTGATAAATTCGATCAGACCTTCAAAACCTATTGCGTAGCCCTTATTGCCATCGGCTCGATGAGTCACGGTTGCGGCGCGATTCCGCCCCCCATAGGCAATAAAACGCACTGCCTTGCGAGCCAAAGAAGAGTTGAACGCTGCCAGGTTGGAACCAAACAGAATCGCGCCAAGATTTGTAATATTCCATTTGTCGCCTACATCCTTGCCGATCAACCCTTCAGCGCTGAGCTTTTCAAAAATTCCCGCTCTGTTATCTGGCAAGGGTTGCCGAGTCAGCTTGAAATAGCTGCTGTAATCAAGTAATTCGAGCACTTCATCACCGGTCGCATATTGCCTGGCCAGCGCATGCTCCCAAGTATACGGACGAAGCTTCTCGATCAGCTGTTGATAGCGTTCCGGGTAATCGGTCAGCTTTGGCGTGGCGCTGCCAATCCGGATATACGGAATATTCTTGAAAGCGACTGGCGCCGACGTGGCAGCGGGAATTTCCAGCAGTCGTATCTGCCCATCAGGGTGAACCACCGTCCTGAACTCGAATGCAACACTCGGTTGGAGCTGGCGTGCGAGCCAGAACGCCAATTCCTGACCATGCGCCTTCTGAGTATCTGGGTTAAAGACAGTGCCAATAACTCTGAGGCTCTGATCTTCCACACCCCACAGCATATAGGCCCGGTCCTTGCCGGCAAGTCGGGCGGCATTGGCAAGGGCCGAGCAGCGGACACCGATGCTGTCCGGATCCACATTGTCTTTTTTGAACTCCAGCCAAGATGTCTCCGATCCAATCGCCAGTAACTCATTAATCAGGTCCACATCACGCTGGGGATTCATGAGTCACCCGTTCTGCGGAACCATCCAGAAATTCCGGACAGTTGCTTCATGCTCAAGCTCGCTTTCGAGTTGAACTGGTAAAAACTCAAGAGTGCCTGTCCACTGCCCCTGTGCCCCTGTGCCCCTGTGCCCCTGTGCCCCTGTGCCCCTGTGCCCCTGTGCCCCTGTGCCTCAGGATGGCATCCGGCCGTCTTCCAGGGTGGGGAGTTGACGGGTGATCAAGCTGATATCGCGCGAAATTACCAGATATCGGAACTATCCTACCTTAAGGACGAAATTACCCGGAGGGCACTGGAAAAAAAGGCAATTCATGCCCAATATTAGATTTGCTCTAAATCGGAGTTGCTTGGGGCAGGCTACTCGCGCTTTATGTGACGTGCGGATTTTTCGGAATCCTTATCCAGGGGAAAACACTGAACCAGTCCCCTGTCGTCACATCGCTCCCGCAAACGGGGAATCTGGAGTGCCCGGTTCGTGACCGGATTTCTGCTTCTGCGGGAATGATTGATAGAGCATCCCGGCAGTCTTAATCAATGCCGAATGGGCCAGACATCGTCTCGATCAAGGTTTCCATCGGGGGAGGGGAGCATGAAACACCTGATTGCATGGTTGGGTTTTGGCCGAAGTCTGATCATGATCCTGGTTACCCTGGTGCTGGCGAGCATCCTGTCGGTTTCCGTTGCGGTCTATTTTCAGTACCGGGCGGCCTTCACCTCGGCGGTTGAAGAGGAGCTTCAGGGCATCGGGGCAATGAATACCGAGGCATTCTCCCGCTGGCTGATGGTTCGCCAGGACGAGATGCGTTTCCTGGCCGGGCTGGAATCGGCGCGCGCCATGGATGCCGATGCGCTGGAGCCATTGCTGCAGGCGATGGCCCAGTCCGGTTTCTATGACACCATCATTGTGGTTGACCCCCGTGGGCAGGGCATCGCCGGCGCCGCTTTCGAGGGACGCAGTCGGGTCATGTCCCGCAGCGAGGTAAGTGATTTCCAGGTGCCGGATCGTGACTGGTTCCGGCGTGCCATTGCCGGCGAGGATGTGTTTTCCCGCCCCGTCCTTTCCAGGGCTACCGGTAATCTGGTGAGCACCGTGGCGATCCCCATCCGTGAAGGGGAGCGCATCGTTGGGGTCATGCGGGGTGCCGTGCAGTTACAGACGATCTTTGCCCAGGTCAGAGCCCTTAGCGTGGGAGAGTTCGTGGAAGTGTATCTGGTGAATGGAGCCGATGGCATGCCGCTGACCCCGGCGGCGTCCATCGGCCAGACCAATGCGCCGGTGGATACCATGGCGGTGAGGGGGATTCGTCAGTCGCAAACCGGTCTGGGCCATTATCTTAACGCCGCCGGCGTCCCGGTCATCGGCAGCTACAACTACATCCCGATGCTGGGCTGGGGGCTGATCCTGGAGGAAGAGGAATACCATGCTCTGGCCGAAGTTCGGGAGATGATGCGTAATCTGATCATCATTGCCGGAACCATGGTGATCATCGCGGTGATCATCAGCCTGCTCGTGGTGCGGGCAGTCCGAGGCATCCTGGGGGGGGAGCCTGTTTATGCGGCCCAGGTGGTGCAACAGGTGGCCTCGGGAGACCTGACCAGCCAGGTGAATCTGCAACCGGGGGACAGCGGAAGTCTGCTGGCCAGCATTGCGAGAATGCAGGGCCAGTTGCGCAGCATGATGAGCGACATCACCAACTACGCCAATGAAGTGGCGGCCGCATCCACCGAGCTTTCCCAGATCAATGCAGAAACGGAACGGGGCATGGACCAGCAGGCGCATCAGATGGACAGCGCGGCGGTGGCCATGAACGAGATGACTGCTACCGTGGAAGAGGTGGCCCGGAGTACCCAGTCCACGGCGGACAGTGCCCTGCAGACCCTGTCCGACGTCAGGGGCGGCAAAACGGTGGTGGACACGACGGTTGGTGCCATCCGGAAACTGGCGGGCGATGTCACGCGAACGGCGGAAGCCATGGAGGCCCTGCGCCGGGATACCGAAAGCATCGGCTCGATTTTACAGGTGATCCGGGATGTGGCGGAACAGACCAACCTGCTGGCGCTCAATGCCGCCATAGAGGCAGCACGGGCGGGAGAGCAGGGCAGGGGATTTGCGGTGGTGGCGGATGAGGTCAGGACACTGGCCAGCCGCACGCAAAAATCCACCTCGGACATTCAGAGCATGATCGAGAAACTGCACGCCAGCGTCAGATCCGCCGTAAATGTGATGGAAGAAAGCCGGACCGGCGCGGATCACAGCATGACCCAGGCTGGTGAGGCGGGCAGTACCCTGGATCGCATTACCCAGGCGGTGACCCACATCAATGACATGACTCAGCAGATCGCCAGTGCGGCCGAGGAGCAAAGTGCCACGGTCCATGACATCAACCAGAGCATCCACCGGATCAACGAGGTGGCGCAGCATGCCAAGGAAAACGTGCTGCAGACCTCCCAGGCAAGTCATGACCTTTCCAAACTGGCGGAAGAACTCCGGCTGGTGGTGGGACGTTTCAGGATTTGATCGGCATCGTGCCTGGCGGGCTGATCCGCGGCTGCCCGTCGGGTACGGCGGCGCGCAGGAGATGCTTGGCTTCGTACATGTCCATCCAGTGCCGATTCGCCATCAGCCACCACCTTTGTGCTCCAGAGTGCCTGTCCCTAACTCATGCTGCGATTCGACGGGCCGGTGAAACCGCTGCTGCCGTTTGAAGGCGCATTCGCCGAGTGGGAACAACCCGGCATCCCGTTTGCCTTCGAGGATTATCTCGCCCTGGTGGACTACACCGGTCGGGCCATCGACCCGAGAAAGAAAGGCGCCATCGCCAATACCCTACCCCCGATCCTGCAGCGGCAGGGACTCACCCCGGATCAGTGGCTGGCACGGAGTACACAGTTCGAGGCCCGGTACCGGCAACAGCGACGACGATCAGCGGCCTGATAGCCCTCCCCCCTGTCTCAATGGTTTCCATTCTGCGGTCATGTGCCGAGGATTGTCCTTGGACACGGCTCCATCTTGACGATGTGCGCACAAATCGCGCACATTTGACAAATTGAGCCTCCCCACGGCTAAAGCCGGAGGATTCCCGTTCTTGCTACGTCACCGCTTTCGCGGTGATTTCGCGTACCGGGTTCAGGGCTGGCCCATGCAGCCCACCCATCGAATCCTCAAGAATGAACTACCATCCCTAAACCGCTTGAGCGGTTGTAGGCATGGTTTCCGGTTTCGATGATCTGTGCGCAGTTGGGC
>NZ_JAJMLZ010000020.1 GCF_022227765.1 Ectothiorhodospira shaposhnikovii
GCGGATGATTGTGTGCCGCGAAGGCGCACTAGAGGACGACAGTCCTCCGTGCAGCTGTGCTGCACAAGAGATGAGGGAAGGCCCCTCGGAGTCGCTGTGCAGGCGGGGGCTCCAAACCACCCACTGCTGCTGCCTTTAAGAGAGGTGGTGGTGAGCGAGCTGGGAAAAGGCGGGGCAAGACCCTGTCAGGTATGGACCGTGGAGTCGAACGCGAGTGAACCGCTGATGAGGTGTCGAAAGCGTAGGGACGACGTCAAAACCGGGACCAGTCGTTATCCCGGGACAAGTCTGGGGGGCGACCTGCTAACTGCCCAGGCGGCGTCCGGCATGAAGGCGGCGAGAATGCGGTCCAGGCTCTTGTGCGGAACGCGGGAACCTGTCACCCCGATGTCAAGGGAGAAACGCAAGAGGAAGCCCCTCAAGCGTGAGAGTACCGATGCGGGGTACAGGGGCGGAGTCACCCGTAGTAGTGATGAACGTCCTGTAATGGGGCGGGAGCGAAGGGGTGGCCCTATCCAGCCTGGGACGTGGGAGCAACCAGCGATGGGAGGACTCTCATGAACCAGGCAAAGCCGTTTCCCATTACCAAACGTCAGGTGTGGGAAGCCTACAAACGAGTGAAGGCAAACCAGGGAGGGGCGGGTGTTGATGACCAGTCGCTGAAGGAGTTCGAAGAGTGTTTGCAAAACAACCTCTACAAGCTCTGGAACCGGCTGGCATCCGGGAGCTACATGCCCCCGCCGGTCAAGCAGGTGGAGATTCCTAAGTCAGACGGTGGAGTCAGGCCGCTGGGGATACCTACTGTCGCGGACCGGATCGCCCAGACGGTGGTCAAGCAGGCACTGGAACCGGAATTAGAAACGCATTTCCATTCCGACTCCTACGGGTACCGACCGGGCAAATCAGCCCACCAGGCTATCGGGCAGGCGCGTAAGCGCTGCTGGCGCAATGACTGGGTCGTGGACCTGGATATCAAGGGTTTCTTCGACAACATCCCGCAGGATCTGTTGATGCGGGCCGTGCGTCACCATGCCCGGGAGAACTGGGTACGGCTGTATGTCCAGAGGTGGTTGCAGGCCCCGGTGCAGTTGCCGGACGGCAGCATACAGGAGCGAACGAAGGGCACCCCGCAAGGGGGTGTGGTCAGTCCGCTGCTGGCAAATCTGTTCCTGCACTACACCTTCGACGCGTGGATGCTACGGAATTTCCCCGGCATCCCGTTCGAGCGGTACGCGGATGATGGTGTCTGCCATTGTCGGTCGAAGGCACAGGCCGAGTATCTGCGGAACGCACTTGAACGCCGCTTCGCGGAATGCGGATTGGAACTTCACCCGCAGAAGACCCGCATTGTCTACTGTAAGGACGATGATCGGCGTCAGGAGTATCCCGTGACGTCCTTCGATTTTCTGGGGTACACCTTTCGCCCGAGGCGGTCGAAGAACCGATTCGGCAAGTACTTCGTGAACTTCAGTCCGGCGGTCAGCAACAAGGCCGCTAAGGCGATTCGCCAGGAAGTCCGGGGTTGGAAACTGCCGCTACGCAGTGACAAAGCTCTGGGCGATCTGGCGGCGATGTTCAATGCCAAGATCCGTGGCTGGCTGAACTACTACGGTGCTTTCTATAAGTCGGCGTTATACCCGACCCTTCAGCACATTGACCGGAAACTCGCTTTGTGGGCCACTCGCAAGTTCAAGCGTTTGAGACGCCATCGACGGCGAGCGGCCCATTGGTTGCTGCGCGTTGTGCGTCGACAGCCCTGGCTGTTCGCACACTGGCGTCTGTTGCATGGAACGGCTGGATAGGAGGAGCCGTATGAGCGGAGACGTTCACGTACGGTTCTGTGAGCGCCTCGGGGGGTGGTTCCCCGGGGCGACTCGAC
>NZ_JAJMLZ010000021.1 GCF_022227765.1 Ectothiorhodospira shaposhnikovii
GTTGAACATTTCCCCGCGCATTCCCCCTGCTAGGCGTTAGCCAGGAGGGGGTCAAGCGGGGTTTCTTTTGAGGGGTTTGGTGCCTTGTGATTCCACGTAGGCCCGAACCGTCTCCAGGGATGCCCCACCGACAGAGCCAACGTAATAGGCGCGGTGCCAAAACATCGGTTTCCAATAAAACGCCGCCAAGTGCTCGGCAAAACGATTGCGGGCGCGGCGGGCGCTGGCTGTCTTGAGATTGTTGACCAGCGTGGAAAGGTTCAATGCCGGATGGATCGCTATCAGCAGGTGAACGTGATCAGCCTCGCCACCAAATTCGATCAGTTCACAACGCCATGCCGCCAGGATCTCCGAAAACGCCCCCTCCAGGTAGTCCCTCAGTTCTTCATGCAGGCAAGGGCGACGGTACTTGGTCACAAAAACAACATGCAGCTTAATGTCATAAACGGCGTGAGAACGAGATTTAGTGCTACTTTCCATGGTTGCGCCTTGGTGGTTTTCATGGAACGATAGCAGGCATGGGCATGATCGGACATCGCTTTCGTTGCTATCCCGGTCGCCAGCAGGAAAATATCCTGCTGCGTTGGATTGGCTGTCAGCGATTCATCTATAACAGCAAGGTCAGAGAAGACCGTTATTTTCGTGCCTTTGCCCGAAAAGCCTTGTCGCTGACCGGGCAAAAACCACCCATCGACCAACAATACAGCCAGTTCATCGGCCCCGATACGGCGTGGTTGCGTGAAGTGCCCTCCCAGGTGTTACGCAATGGCGCGGTTCGATGGAAACAAGCCTACAGTCGCTTCTTCCAGAAATTATCCGGTCGTCCAACGATTCATGGAAAAGGTGGCGAACAAGGCGTCTGGCTGACGCGGGAGTTATTTGCTTTCGAGAATGATGGCGAAGGGGGTTATCACCTTCGGGTCGGCACGAAAAAGCACC
The DNA here is from genome assembly GCF_022227765.1 of Ectothiorhodospira shaposhnikovii. Lineage (GTDB taxonomy): Bacteria > Pseudomonadota > Gammaproteobacteria > Ectothiorhodospirales > Ectothiorhodospiraceae > Ectothiorhodospira. The sequence goes on from NZ_JAJMLZ010000021.1 coordinate 940, forward strand.
CGCTCGGTCGGTTGCGCTACGTTGCGGATCGGCCCCATACATTGCCCGCATCCATCGTCATCAGCATCAACGCCGGTCAGTGGCATGTGTCATTTGCCACCGAGGATGATGTGATCCATCCGCGCCCTGCAGAGATCCAGGCCGAGTTATCGCAGTGGGATGAGGCTTCATTGCACGCGGCCACCATCGGCGTGGATCGCGGCGTGGCGGTGCTTGCCTACGCCAGCACGGGATCGGTGTATGCCTTCGACCCGGTGCAAAAGCAGCGAATGGCCCGCAAGGAACGCCAGCGCCTTCGCTGGCAGCGGCGCATGGCGCGACGTGCCAAGGGCTCATCCGGCTGGCACAAGGCCAAAAAGCGCGTGGCCCGCACCCACACCTACGCCAACAACGTGCGCAAGGACTTTGCCCATAAGACAAGTCACGCATTGGTGATGGCGCCGGGGGTGAGGCTCGTGGTCATGGAAGACCTCAAGGTGGCCTCCATGAGTCGTCGCCCGAAGGCAAAGACCGACGAGCGGGGGCGCCACGCACCCAACGGTGCCCGCGCCAAGGCGGGGCTCAACAAGGGCATCCTCCATAGCGCCTGGGGCAAGATCAGAACCTATGCCCAGTACAAGGCACCGAGAAACAACGTGCTGTTTCTCGTGGTGCCGCCGCACCATAGCTCGCAGGAATGTGCCGTTTGCGGCCACATTCATCCCGACAATCGGCTCAGTCAGAGCCGATTTGTCTGTCAACGCTGCGGGCAGACCGATCATGCCGACCACAACGCCAGCCGGGTGATTGCCCGACGCGGCGTCACAACGGTGATCGGTCAGTGCAAATCTCTTCAACAGGTAGGGGCGGTGCGCCCCGAACCGCCGTTCCCGGACGGCTACGCCGGTGGAGATCAGGGTCAGTCGCAGAAGGGCAAGC
>NZ_JAJMLZ010000023.1 GCF_022227765.1 Ectothiorhodospira shaposhnikovii
TGAGCGTGAACGCCTGGGAGTATCACTGCAGCGCGAGACAGACATTGCAGGAGAGTTCTCCGCGCTGATTCGCCAGACGCACGCCCACTACGGACAGCGCGCCGTCGTACTCATCGACGAATACGACAAACCCATCCTCGACAACATTCTGGAACCGGAGCGTGCACGCGAACTGCGCGAAGGTCTCAAAAACCTCTACAGCGTACTCAAGGACGCCGACCCGCACCTGCATCTGGCGCTGATCACCGGCGTGTCCAAATTCAGCAAGGTCAGCCTCTTTTCGGGGCTCAACAACCTGCGCGACATCACGCTGCTACCGGAATACACCACGATCTGCGGGTATACCGACGAAGACGTCGACGCCGTGTTCGCCCCGGAACTACCCGGCCTGGACCGGGAGGCCATCCGCCAGTGGTACAACGGCTACCGCTGGGGCGGGCAGGAGGTCAACTCCGTCTACAACCCCTTCGATGTACTGCTGCTCTTGCAAAATCGTCAGTTCGGCCCCTACTGGTTCGAGAGCGCCACGCCCACCTTCCTGGTCGATGTCCTCAAGCAACGCGGGGTCTTCACCCCTTCGCTAGACCGGTGGGAGACAGAATACGAATTACTCAGCCAGTTCGATGTTGACAACATCAGCACCGACGCCCTGCTCTTCCAGACCGGCTACCTGACCATCAAGCAGATCAAGGAGCCCATGCTGGGTTACCGCCAGTACACCCTGGGCTTTCCCAACCACGAGGTGGAGACCAGCCTGAACCATGCGCTGCTCCCGTCACTGGGCGTCGAGAACGGCCCACGCGAACGCCGCACCCTGTTCAAGCACTTGCAGCGCCACGACCTGACGGGCCTGGAAACCCACCTCAAGGCCCTTTACGCCGGCCTGCCCCACGACTGGTATCGCAACAACCCCATTGCCCAGTATGAAGGCCACTACGCCAGCGTCTTCTACAGCCACTTCGCCGCCCTAGGGGTCCAGGTCACGGTGGAAGACGCCAGCCACCACGGCAAGGTGGACATGACCGTCGACTTCGGCGGCCACCTCTACCTGTTCGAGTTCAAGGTGGTGGAGCAGCTGCCCGAAGGCAAGGCCCTGGAACAGATCAAGCAAAAGGGCTATGCCGACAAATACCGGGCCACCGGCAAACCCATTCACCTGATCGGCGTGGAGTTCTCCCGGGAAAAGCGGCAGATCGTGGCATTCGATGTGGAAACGGCCTGAAAGCGACAATCTCGGGCATCACTCGTGGCCAAGGGCCGCTCCCACGGGAGCCACAGCCGCATCAGGGGCCAAGGGGCCACCCGGTAGGAACTGACCTGCCAGCGAAAAGCATGAATCCAAAGCCCCCGCCGTCATTCCCGCAAACCCGGGCCCCCCCCGCGGCATTCCCCCCACCGTCATTCCCGCGAAAGCGGGAATCCAGTGGCAGACCGAAGCCATGCACTGGACTCCCGCTTTCGCGGGAGTGACGATGATAGTGCCGATGACGGGATGGCGATGACAGTGGCAACAACGACCACCATCAGGGCCATGATAGACTGCCACCGGCACAAGACTTGTTCCCGGAGGGCCAGGCATGGCTGACCAACAGCGCCTCAGACTCCCCATCGGCATTCAAACCTTCTCCGAGATCCGTGAGGGGGGCTACTACTACGTGGACAAGACGTCGATCATCAAGCGCCTGGTCCACCAGAACAAGTATTACTT
>NZ_JAJMLZ010000024.1 GCF_022227765.1 Ectothiorhodospira shaposhnikovii
TTGTCGTGACGGCAAGTAGCCGTGACATTCTGGAAGACAAGGTCAAGCCGTGGATTGAGGCGTTTCTGGCGGAACGGGGTCTCACCCTGTCACCGACCAAGACCGAGATCCGCCACATCACCGAGGGTTTCGATTTTGTTGGCTGGAACGTGTGCAAGCGGCAGGGGAAACTGCTGATTGTTCCGGGGAAAGGGAACGTAAAGGCGTTTTACCAAAAGGTCAGGGATCTCCTGAGGCGGATGCGTACGGCTCCTCAGGCCGAGGTGATCCACGCACTGAATCCCGTTCTGCGGGGTTGGGCGTACTATCATCGAAGCCAGATGGCGTCGCGCACGTTTGCCAAGATGGATCACAAGATCTTCACGGCCTTATGGCGCTGGGCGCTACGTCGGCACCCGAACAAGGGGAAAAGATGGGTCAGGAGGCGGTATTTCCAGACCCTCGGTCCCCGGCAGTGGGTGTTCACAGATGGAACTCAGACTTTGATCAGGCTGTCCGATGTCAAAATCAGGCGGCACAACAAGATCAAGTCCGACGCCAACCCACATGACCCGGCATGGGGCGAGTACTTTGACTCTCGTACGCGGGAGCGGATGCTGCAAACCCTGGCGGGTCAGAGGAAGGTAGCCTGGCTTTGGAAACGACAGGCGGGGATTTGTCCGATATGCCGTCAACAAGTGACTTCAGAAACGGGGTGGCATCTTCACCACCGGATCTGGAGGACGCACGGCGGTAGTGATGAAGCGTCAAACCTCGTCATGTTGCACCCAGATTGCCACCGGCAGTACCACGCGGTGGCAGGGTCGCCGGTTCCGTCAGTGACTGACGGGACTTAGCGGCTGCTTGAGCCCGGTGCAGGGAAACTTGCACGCCGGGTTCTTAGGGGGGGGGATTGGGCCGCGAGGCCCGATCCCCTACCCGACTGATGACGTGGGTTCGATTCCCATCACCCGCTCCAGTTCCATAGCTCTTCTCGTCCCCTTTTCGTTGATCCCCTCGCGTTGCTTCAGTCGGGCATTTCGTCGTGACCATTGCGCCCCATTTTCTGTGCTAGACTTTGTCTAAACGCAATTTTGGTGGTTCAAGCCCATGAAACAGGAACAACGCAATACCGGTCTGGATCGTGAAGCCGTGGTCAGGAAACTGCGTGAGCACGGCATCACGCCCACTCAGCAGCGGGTGGATATCGCCACGGTCCTGTTCGAAAGGCCTCAGCACGTCTGTGCCGACCAGGTCCTGGCCCAGGTCAACGCCGTGGAATCGCTGGTGTCCAAGGCCACTGTCTACAACACCCTGGGCCTGTTCGCGAAGAAGGGGCTGGTCCGGGAGGTTCTGGTGGACCCCACCCGACTGTTTTATGACTCCAATATGATTCCTCACCATCACATGTATCACTCGGACTCCGGCATGCTGGAAGACGTGGCGCCGGGGCAGGTCCAGCTGGGTGCGTTGCCAGAGGCGCCGGAGGGCATGGTGATCGAGGGCGTGGACGTGGTCATCCGGGTGCGCCGGATTTGAAGTCAGCCCAACAGCCCCTCTCCCCTCGTGGGAGAGGGGCTGGGGAGAGTGGGGAAGGGAGTGTCCGGACTTGCGTGCTGTCGGGTTGTTTTTTTAAGTGCTTGAAAAGATGT
>NZ_JAJMLZ010000025.1 GCF_022227765.1 Ectothiorhodospira shaposhnikovii
GAAACGTAATTGTGTCTATCAAACGGCGTACCATGTGATCTGGTGCCCGAAGTATCGGCGCGACGTACTGATTGGAGCGGTGGCGGAGGAAACAGGGGCGATGCTGGATGCGATTTGCGCGGAACGGAGTTGGCCGGTGATTTCCAAGGAGATTCAGCCGGATCACATCCACCTGTTCGTCAGCATCCCGCCTGCCATTGCCGTGGCCGATGCCGTCAAGGTGCTCAAGGGCGTCACGGCTCGCCGTCTGTTCCAGCAGTTCCCGGCGCTGAAGAAACGGCTGTGGGGCGGACACCTGTGGTCGCCGTCGTACTACGTCGGCACGGCGGGAAACGTCAGTGCCGAAACCATCCGTCGCTACATCGAGCGTTCCGAGCATGTCACCAAGAGGCGATAAGCGATGATGCGCACGGCGTCGATCCGGCTGGAGGTGAGCGCGGAGCAGGCCAGAGCGCTTGCTGCGTTGCGAACAGCCTACGCGGATGCGTGCAACCGTCTGGTTCCCATCGTGCGTGAGTATCGTCTGTGGAACCGGGTTGGGCTGCACCAGCGAACGTACAGCAACCTGCGGGAGGCCACGCCGCTGGGCAGCCAGATGTGCTGCAACGTCATCTTCTCGGTGTGCAAGGCCTACAAGGCGCAAAAGGAACTCGGGCGCATCAGGAAAGATGAGCCGATCCCGGAAATCCGCTTCGACCGCCCCAGCGTGCACTTCGACAAACGCACCTACACCCTCAAGAACGATGCTGTCACGCTCTACACGCTTGATGGCCGTATCAAGGTCGCAATGCGTCCCGGCGAACATCAGCGCCGCATCCTTAAATCCGGCCAGCCGAAGGAGGCGGAGCTGGTATTGCGCAAAGGGCAGTGGTTTTTCAACCTTGTCGTCGAGTCCTGCGACGCGGAACCTGTGGCATCCGGCCCTGTGATGGGTGTGGATGTCGGAGAAAACAACCTCGCCGCCCATAGCTTGGGCAAGGTCTTCGGCGGCGAGCCACTGCGCGATAAGCGCGACCGTTACCTTGCCCTGCGCCGCTGCCTCCAGTCCAACGGCAGTCAGAGCGCCAAACAAAAGCTCCGGCAGGTCTCCGGCAAGGAGGCGCGGCGTGTGAAGCACATCAATCACGAAACGAGCAAGGCCATCGTCCAGACAGCCATCCAGGCTGGTGTCGCCAAGATCACGATGGAAGACCTGACGCATATTCGCTCCCGCATCAAGGCGGGCAAGCGCATGCGTGGCCGCCTGCACCGCTGGGCATGGCGGCAGCTTCAGAGCTTCGTCGAATACAAGGCGAAAGCGGCGGGTATTGCGGTCGAATACGTGAACCCGGCCTATACCAGCCAGACCTGCTCCGACTGCGGAAGCATCGGCAAGCGCAGCAAACATCGTTTCGTGTGCGAACACTGTGGTCTCCGGGCGCACAGCGACTTGAATGCGAGTCGAAATCTTGCCCGGATCGGCAGCGGTGCCCCGCTGTCGAGGGCGGCTGTAAATACGCCTGATGTTGGAAATGGGATCAACCATGCTCTCGTTTCACAATAAAGCCTTCGACTTCAGTCGAGGGTTATTTACT
>NZ_JAJMLZ010000026.1 GCF_022227765.1 Ectothiorhodospira shaposhnikovii
CGAGCGTGAACGCCTGGGAGTATCACTGCAGCGCGAGACAGACATTGCAGGAGAGTTCTCCGCGCTGATTCGCGATACCCACACCCAGCATGGCGAACGGGCGGTGGTCCTGATCGACGAGTACGACAAACCCATCCTCGACAACATTCTGGAACCGGAGCGCGCCCGCGAACTGCGCGAAGGTCTCAAAAACCTCTACAGCGTACTCAAGGACGCCGACCCGCACCTGCATCTGGTGCTGATCACCGGCGTCTCCAAGTTCAGCAAGGTCAGTCTCTTCTCGGGACTGAACAACCTGAGGGACATCACACTGCTACCCGAGTATTCAACGATCTGCGGCTATACCGATGACGACATCGACACGGTATTCGCCCCCGAGCTACCCGGCCTGAACCGCGAGGCCATCCGCCAGTGGTACAACGGCTACCGCTGGGGCGGGCATGAGGTCGCATCTGTCTACAACCCGTTCGATGCGCTGCTACTGCTCCAGAACCGCGAGTTCGGCCCCTACTGGTTCGAGAGCGCCACGCCCACCTTCTTGGTGAATATTCTCAAGCAGCGCGGGGTCTTCACCCCTCAGCTGGACCGGCTGCAGGCCAAGGCCCAGCTGCTCGGGCGCTTCGACGTCGACGACATCACCACAGAAGGACTGCTCTTCCAGACCGGCTATATCACCATCAAGGACGTGCAGGAACCCATGCTGGGCTACCGGCTCTACACGCTGGGGTTCCCCAACCTGGAGGTGGAAAGCAGCCTCAACGACCTGCTGCTCCCCGTACTGGGTATCGGCCACAGCGAGGCCCAGACCCACCAGTTGGGCCTGATGGACACCCTGCAGCGCCACGATCTGGTGGGCCTGGAGGCCCACCTCAAGGCCCTCTACGCCGGCCTGCCCCACGACTGGTACCGCAACAACCCCATTGCCCAATACGAAGGCCACTACGCCAGCGTCTTCTACAGCCACTTTGCCGCCCTGGGGGTCCAGGTCACGGTGGAAGACGCCAGCCACCACGGCAAGGTGGACATGACCGTCGACTTCGGCGGCCACCTCTACCTGTTCGAATTCAAAGTGGTGGAGCAACTGCCCGAAGGCAAGGCCCTGGATCAGATCAAGGCCAAGGGCTATGCCGACAAGTACCGCGCCTCCGGCAAACCCATTCACCTGATCGGCGTGGAGTTCTCCCGCGAACAGCGACAGATCGTGGCATTCGACGTGGAAACGGCATGATAAACTTCCGCCGGCAGGATACTTGTCCCTAGAGGGCCAGGCATGGCTAACGATCAGCGCCTCACACTCCCCATCGGCATCCAGTCCTTTGAAAAGCTGCGCAAGGGCCACTACTACTACGTCGACAAAACCCCCCTGATCGACTCCATGGCGAAGATCGGCGGC
>NZ_JAJMLZ010000027.1 GCF_022227765.1 Ectothiorhodospira shaposhnikovii
CCGTGCATGTCAACTTATACAGAATCCGGGTGCCTTCAATCATTGGGGGGCTGAGTTGGACGTACCTTTTCGGGCTGGATGGCTTCCCGGATCAGTAGGTTGTGGGGGCGGGACGGAAGATGGGTGTGTTGTTGGTTGGAGGTAAAGCGGGTTACTGGGGTGTGCTGTGCGGAATCTGGCTTTCCTGGGGAAGGCCGATTCCGTCCAATATCTGTTGAACTAAGCCGCATTCGCGGCAGCTTTCTCCGTCCTTGCCTGCGTAAATTGCACTGATCATCAAGACTCTCTTCAGGGTCATGTTTGCCCTGACATTTGAGAGGAGATCAGTGATGACACCCTTACGTCGCCAGATGCTGGATGCGATGTGCCAGCGTGGTTTTTCACCGCGGACCCAGCAGAGCTATATCTACGCGGCCAGATCCCTGGCTGCCTATTTTGGCCGTTCTCCGGCACGGCTTTCGATGCAGGACCTGCAGCAGTATTTCAAGGTTTTGGCGGTGGAACGCAAGCTTTCTGCCTCCACCTGCCGTCTGCATTTACACAGTATCCGATTTCTATTTCAACAGGTGCTTCAGCGAAGCGACTTTGATGAAGTGGCCCTGATCGTACCCAAGCGGCCACAGCGGATACCGCCTTTACTCACCCGGGCCGAGGTGGCGCGCATCATCGAGGCGTGTGACAACCCCAAGCACAGGATGTTGCTGGAGGTGTGCTATGGCTGTGGATTGCGGGTCAGTGAGGTTGTGGCGCTGCGTGTGGATGACATTGATGGTGAGCGGCGCCTGTTACGGGTGGAGCAGGGCAAGGGGGCGAAGGACCGCGCGGTCATCATCAGTCCCCTGTTGCTGGATAAACTGCGCCGCTACTGGCGCTGCAGCCGCCCGCGTGTGTGGCTGTTTCCACATACGTTCCAACCGCAGCATCACATTGGCGTGAGTTCAGCACAGCGCCTGTTTGGCCGCTGTCGCCGCCGCGCCGGGGTGAGCAAGTCGGTGGGGATCCACGGCCTGCGACATGCGTATGCCACGCACCAGTTGGAGAATGGGCTGGCGGTGCATGAACTGCAACGTCTGCTGGGTCATGGGCATTTGCAAACCACCCTGCGCTACATCCACTGGACACCGAGTGATGAACGGGGCACCTCGGGGCATGTGGACCTGCTGGCGCTGTTGCCGGAGGTGCATCATGCCTGAGCCGACGACGGTCCAGCATATTCTCAATCGATTCCTGTGTGCCGATGGCCTGGACAGCGGCCGGAGGAAGGTCTGCGGGCATCTGCAGA
>NZ_JAJMLZ010000028.1 GCF_022227765.1 Ectothiorhodospira shaposhnikovii
ATGCATTGCGTGTAATTGACCCGTGGCCGAGATCCGTTGCTATGCAGGATAAATCTGCGTCATTCCCGCGCAGGGGAGTCCAGTCAGCAAAAGCTTAGAATCGTGCCATGAATCTGCGTCATTCCCGCGCAAGCGGGAATCCATCGGCCGGTAACAGAGGGAAGGACCCTGGACTCCCGCTTTCGCGGGAGTGACGAAAGAGCGAGAGAGTGACGAAAAGGGCATGTTTGGTATCCAGATCAAAGGCTCAACACATCAAAAGCGATGATCTGCCGCTGTTCCCTGGAGAACTCCACGCCGATGAGGTGGATGGGCTTGCCCTGCCCCCGGTACTTGTCAGCGTAGCCCTTGTCCTGGAGCTGCCGCAGCGCCTTGCCCTCCGGCACCTGCTCCACCACCTTGAACTCGAACAGATAGATGTGGCCATTGAAATCCACGGTCATGTCCACCCGGCCGGTGTTGCCGGCATCTTCCACGGTGATGGCCAGGCCCAGGGCGGCCAAGTGGCTGTAGAACACGCTGGCATAATGGCCTTCATACTGGGCAATGGGGTTGTTGCGGTACCAATCGTGAGGCAGGCCGGCAAACAGGGCCTTGAAGTGGGTTTCCAGGGCCGGCAGGTCGTGGGCCTGCAGGGCGCGAAACAGACTGATGCGTTGCTGGGTCGCCCTGGGCATGCCCAAGGCCGGGAGCAAGGCCTGGTTGAGACTGGCCTCCACTTCCCGGTTGGGATAGCCCAGGGTGTAAAGCCAGTAACCGGTCATGGGCTGCTCGACCTTGTGCACGGTGAGATACCCGGTCTGGAACAACAGGGCCTCGGTGGCAATCTCGTCCACGTCGAAGCGGCCCAGAAGTGCGGCCTCCGTTTCCAGGGTGTCCAGCCGCGGGGTGTAAAGACCGCGTTCGGCGAGGAGCTTGACCAGGAACGTAGGCGTGGCACTCTCAAACCAGTAGGGCCGGAACTCCCGCTCCTGGAACAGCAACAGTACGTCAAAGGGGTTGTAGACTGAGGGCAACCGCTCATCCCCCCAGCGATAACCATTGTACCAATGGCGGATCTGATCCCGATCCAGGCCCGGTAGTTCCGGCTCAAAGACGGCATCGATGTCCTCGTCGGTGTAGCCGCAGATGGCGCCGTAATCCCGGGAGAGGGTGATGTCACGCAGGTTGTTCAGCCCT
>NZ_JAJMLZ010000029.1 GCF_022227765.1 Ectothiorhodospira shaposhnikovii
AGAGTCAGGGTGAGCCTGAAAGGCCCGGTACAGGTAAGGAAAGCGGACCCCGAGAATGGGAACGTGACCTGACGGCCACCGGGGAGTCGGATCACCTCATAGTACTCCGGGACGGTAGAGCCGATCACATGGGAAAGGGGGTGACAGTCATACACAGTCCGCAAAGGCCACTCGCGCCGGACACTGTTGGGCCGGAGAACGACGAGCCAACCTTCCTGCGGGCAATATCCATCAAGGCGGGCACTGCAAGAGCCCACCGATTCCAGAACCTTTATGGCCTTCTGAATGAATCACTACTGCACCATGCATGGCGCACCCTGAATCAAAGGGGAGCCCCGGGCGTGGACAAGGTGACCATGGCCGAATATGGCAAGAACCTGAGTGAAAACATCAGACAACTGGTAGAACGCCTGAAACGTAACGAGTATCGAAGCCGATTGATCCGGCGCCGGTACATTCCGAAGGGGAACGGCAAGGAACGACCGCTGGGAATTCCGGTGGTGGAAGACCGACTGCTTCAGGCGGCAGCACGCCTGTTGCTGGAGGCTATCTACGAAATGGATTTTCTCTCCACCAGCTATGGCTACCGGCCGAAGCGTGGTGCACAGCAGGCGGCCAAGGATCTCACCTATGAGCTGCAGTTTGGACGTCACGGTTATGTTGTCGAAGCCGACATTAAAGGCTTCTTCGACAACATTGACCATGACTGGCTGCTACGGATGCTGGCGGAGCGGATTGACGATAAACCATTCGTTGGTCTCATTGCCCGCTGGCTGAAGGCCGGAATCCTGGAGCGAGATGGATCTGTACTCCATCCGCACACGGGAACCCCACAGGGCGGTGTGATCTCGCCGATACTGGCGAACATCTATTTGCACTATGTGCTGGATGTGTGGTTTGAGAAGCGGATCAAGCCGAGCTGTGCCGGACAGGCGTACATCATCCGCTTT
>NZ_JAJMLZ010000003.1 GCF_022227765.1 Ectothiorhodospira shaposhnikovii
ACTTTGTTGACAAGCTGCGCGCCGCACTGGTCCGCTACCCTGCCGTGCCACCGGGTGACATGGAACTGGAGGTCATCGAGACCAGCGCCCTGAAGGATATTGCCCACATTTCGAGCCTGATCAGGGAATGTCGGGGGTTTGGCGTCAGCTTCTCGCTGGATGATTTCGGCACCGGCTACTCCTCGTTGACCTATTTGAAGCGATTGCCGGTCGAAACCCTCAAGATTGATCAAAGCTTTGTGCGCGACATGCTGGATGATCCGGATGATCTGGCCATCCTGCATGGGGTGATCGGCCTGGCCGAGAGCTTCCAGCGTGGTGTGATTGCCGAAGGCGTTGAGACCGAGGTTCACGGTCAAATGCTGTTGCAGCTGGGCTGTAAAATCGGCCAAGGCTATGCCATCGCAAAACCCATGCCTGCAGAAGAGATGACGCGATGGCATGCACGGTGGCAGCCCCATGCCAGTTGGAGTGGGACCTCCGCGATCCCCGATACCCTGCTGCCCGTGCTGTTCGGCATGGTTGCCCATCGTGCCTGGATGAACGCGTTAAAATCTTACGCGCACGAGACAAACCCGCATCCACCCGAACTGTCACCGCAACAATGCCACTTTGGTCGTTGGTTGGCGAGTCAGGATGGTAGGGGAGATACCTGCCCGGTGGTACTGACCCTGCACGAACAAGTGCATCAACTGGGCTGTGAACTGATCATGCTCACTCAGAAGGGTGACGATCTCCTGGCCCGGAAGCGTTTGGCCGAAGTGGAGGCTCTGCATGATCGACTCATGGAGGCAATTTGGGAGCTGATCGGAACCTGATGGTGGAAGCGGGTCCAACCTTGAGCCTATGGCTTTTCGCCTTCAAGGCCCAGAACGAAAAAAGGACCAGCAACGCCAAGTTACTGGTCCTTTTTTTCCTAATATGGCGCGCCCGGAAGGATTCGAACCTCCGACCACCTGGTTCGTAGCCAGGTACTCTATCCAACTGAGCTACGGGCGCTGAACAACTGAAGCGCGCATTCTATGGACGAGGCTGGGGGGTGTCAAGCATTTTTTTAAAAACTCCCGAACAGGGTTCCCAGGGTGATCAGTACCACCAGCGAGATGAACGGGGCCAGCATGGCCACCATGGCGATATCGAAATAGGCCTGGCGGTGGGTGAGGCCGCAGATGGCCAGTAGGGTGATGACCGCGCCGTTGTGGGGCAGGGTGTCCAGACCCCCGGTGGCTACCGCCGTCACCCGGTGCAGCAGTTCCGGATCGATGCCCCGGGCCTGGGCCATTTCCATGTAGGTCTCGCCCAGGGTGGACAGGGCGATGCTCATGCCCCCCGAGGCGGAGCCGGTCATGCCCGCCAGGATGTTCACCGCGATGGCCAGGGAAATGAGCGGGTTGTCGCCCCCCAGCCCCACCACCGTATCGCGGATCAGCAGGAAGGCCGCCAGGGAGGCGATGACGGCACCAAAGCCCACCAGGCTGGCGGTGTTGAAGATGGGCAGCAGGGAGGCGTTGGCACCGCTATCCACCGATTGCTTGAGTGTGGGCAGGCGCTTCCAGTTGGTGGCGATCACCACCAGCAGCGACAGCACCAGGGCGGCGATGACGGACCAGATCCCCCGCACCTGTTCGATGCTGGTCTCGCCGTACAGGGGCAGGGCAAGGAAGTCCGTGTCCATGCGCGGGATGATCAGGAAGGTGAACAGCAGGTTGATGGCGATCACCAGCACTAGGGGCAGCATGGCCACGAACACGGAGGGCGGTGCCACCGGGCGCTGTTCCACCGGCAGTTCCATGAGGTCGAAGCCCTCGCCTGAGGCCTTCTCTCGCAACTCCTTGTTGGGGGTGAAGTCCGCATCCGGATGGTCGCCGTAGCCTTCATGGGCCAGCTTGCGGGAACGGTAGGTGAGCCAGAGCATGCCCAGGGTGAACATCACCAGGGCGGTGATGATGCCCAGGCCCGGCGCTGCGAAGGGGGAGGTGCCGAAGTAGGGCATGGGGATGGCGTTCTGGATCGCCGGGGTGCCGGGCAGGGCGGTCATGGTGAAGGTGAAGGCACCCAGGGCGATGGTGGCCGGGATCAGACGCTTGGGAATGTTCGACTGGCGGAACAGGGCGGCGGCGATGGGGTAGACCGCAAACGCCACCACAAACAGGGAAACCCCGCCGTAGGTCATCAGGGCGCAGGAGAGCACCACCGCCAGGATGGCCCGGCTGCTGCCCAGCCAGCTGATGATGGCCTTGGCCAGCACGTCCGCGCTGCCCGAATCCTCCATCAGCTTGCCGAAGATGGCCCCCAGCAGGAATACCGGGAAGTAGAGGGTGATGAAATCCCCCGCCGCTCCCATGAAGATCTGGGTGTAGCTGCCCAGCACCGGGCCGTCCATGGTGGCCACCACGGCGAAGGTGGCCAGGGCCGGGGCCAGGATCAGCAGGCTGATGCCCCGGTAGGCCAGGTACATGAGCAGGCCCAGGGCGATGAGAATGACCAGGATGCCCATCATGACTTGGCCTCCTTGCGCGGATGGTCGCGGTGGTTGTCGCTGTCCTCATGCTCCAGATCGGGCGGGGCGAAGGTGTCGGTGAACAGGCTTTTCAGGTCGAAGCTGGAGCGCAGGCCCAGGTCATCGAAATGGCGTTCCAGGAAGGCATCCGCCCAGGCCCTGCCCCGGTCACGGAGATGGGTGAGGTAATCCCACTCGGCGTTGAGCTTGCTGGAGGCGTCCAGATCCTTGAGTTCCTCGTGGGCGTGGATCAGGTGCACGAAGATGTCCCGGTAACGTTCCGATTCCAGCTGCTCCGCCTCGATCAGCTGGTGTAGCAGCTCGATGGCGCGCAGTTCCTTGATCAGGCTGGCGTTGAAGGTGATCTCGTTGAGTCGGTTGATGATGGCACGGCCGGTCTTGGGCAGTTCCTCCCGGATCAGGGGATTGATTTGCACGATGATCAGGTCCCGGGTGGCGGTGTCTTCCACCAGGGGGTAGAGGGCCGGGTTGCCGATGTAGCCCCCGTCCCAGTAGGCCTCGCCGTTGATTTCCACTGCCTGGAACAGGAAAGGCAGGCAGGCGGAGGCCATCACCGAGTCCACGGTCAACTCGGGCTGGGTGAAGATGCGGCCCCGCCCGGTGCGCACGTTGGTGGCGGTGACGAATACCTTGAGTTTGCTGCAGTGGTTGACCCGGTCGAAATCCACCTGTGCCGCCACCAGATCCCGCAGGGGATTGATGTTCATCGGGTTGAGTTCGTAGGGGGAGAACTGCCGGGTGAGCTGTTCGAAGAAGAGGTAGCCCGGCGAATGATCCATGCTGAAACGGTGGGTGAGCCGGTCCCAGAGGGTGCGCTGGATGGGGGAGAAGCGGGCGGCGTCGCTGACGGTTTTCCAGAAGGCGGTGAGGGCGTCGCGGGCGCCTTCCCGGCCGCCTCGCTCCAGCCCGTCGGCCACGACCACGGCGTTCATGGCGCCGGCACTGGTGCCGCTGACGCTGCTGATGTGGATACGGGGGTCCGCCAGCAGGCGGTCCAGGACGCCCCAGGTGAGCGCGCCGTGGGCGCCGCCTCCCTGCAGGGCCAGATCCACGGTCTTGCGGGGTGTGCTGTTGCTCATTGGTCACTGATTCCGGTGTGAGCTTGGTTCTATTGCAACGCAGCAGCGGGAGGATGTCCAGTTCTGGAGAAAGTGGGCGGTCCTCGCTGTCACTCCGGGAGTATTCAGCGTCGCTCCCGCGTAAGCGGGAGCCCAGGAGTACAGGACCGTAGTCAGTTCCCGGTTGTACTGTCGCTCCCGCGCAAGCGGGAGCCCAGGGTTTTCTGGCCCGTCACTGGATTCCCGCTTTCGCGGGAATGACGGGGAGCCGCGGGAATGACGGGGAGTCGTGGGAATGACGGGTTGGGCAGGTCGGATCAATCGTCGTCATCATCATCGTCGTCATCGGACAGGTCCACGGTGATGGGGCGATAGATCTCCACCCGGTCCCCTTCCTGCACCGGGTTGTCCAACTTGCAGAACTTGCCGTAGATGCCCACCTTCTGATGATCCAGATCAATGCCCGGAAACCGCTTGAGGATGCCGGATTGCTCGATGGCCTGCTGCACGGTGGCCCCTTCCGGCAGTTCCACCTGCAGCCAGGCCTGGTTGCCGGGTTCACTGTAGGCTACGCCGACTTTCATGGATGTGTTCCTCCCAAGCCTGTCATGTCATGAGGATGTGGCCGGGGCCGCCGCCGGCGCCGTCCGCGCCGCCAGTCGGGCATCCAGCACCCGTTTGCCCGCCAGGATGAAACCCAGGGCCAGGAAGGCGCCGGGGGGCAGGATCATGAGCAAAAAGCCCCGATAATCGGGGATCAGGGTCAGTTCCATCCAGGCAAAGCTTTCTCCCAGCAGCAGGTGGGCATCGGCGAACAGGGTGCCGCTGCCGGGGATCTCGCGCACGGCCCCCAGGACCACCAGGATCACGGTGAACCCCACTCCCATGGCCAGACCGTCCACCATGGCCCGGTGCACCGGCTGGCGGGAAGCGAAGGACTCGGCCCGGCCCAGAATGGCGCAATTGGTGACGATGAGAGGGATGAACAGGCCCAGTGCCTTGTGCATTTCATACAGGTAGGCGTTCATCACCAGGTCCACCAGCGTCACCAGGCTGGCGATCAGCAGGATGAAGACCGGAATCCGCACCTCGGGGGTGATGATGGTCCGGAACATGGAGACCAAAAGCCCCGAGGCCACCATGACGAAGGTGGTGGCCAGGCCCATGCCCAGTCCGTTGGTGGCGGTGCCCGTGACCGCCAGCAACGGGCACAGGGCCAGCATCTGGGCCATGACCACGTTGTTGTCCCAGATGCCGTCCCGGAACAGACGGCGATAGTCCTCCAGCAGTGCCTTGGCGCTTTGGGTCATGGGTGTATCTCCGGCAGATTCCGGGCGGGCGGGGATGTCATGGGGGGCTCGGGGGAGGCAGAATCCTGTATGGCCGTCGGCATCGGCTCATCCGGAGCATCCGGGGCCCGTTGCAGCAGTTCCGACTGATGGGCATGGAACAGGGTCAGCCCGTCCCGAACGGCGTTCACCACCGCCCGGGGGGTGATGGTGGCCCCGGTGAATTGGTCGAAGGGACCGCCGTCCTTCTGTACCGCCCAGCGGGGGGCGGGAAGGGCGCTGAAGCTCAGGCCGTCGAAGGACAGGATCCATGGATCACGATTCACCTCGATCTTGTCGCCCAGCCCCGGGGTTTCCTTGTGTTGCAGCACCCGTACGCCCAGCACTTCACCAGCGGCATCCACGCCCATGAGGATATGGATGGGGCCGGCATAACCCCGCCCTTGAACCCGGAACGCCACGCCGGATACCCGGCCTTCCTGCCGGGCCCGGTAAACCTCCAGGGAGCGTCCGTCGTCGGTGCGCAGGGTATGGATGTCCTCCTGGGGGCGGTTGTCGTGCATCTGCGCGGGCAGGACCTGTTCCAGGGTGCGGCGGAAATCCTCGGCGCGACGCTCGGCGATGGTGTCCCGGGTCTGCAGGTCGGCAATCACCAGCACGGCGCTGGCCAGCAGGGCGATGCCCCCCAGCAGGGTGGCCTGGTAGCCGACCCGCTTGCGGTAGGTGGGTTGTGCCAGGGTGGTCATGGGCGTTTCTCCTGGGCCGGTGCCGGTGCTTCCGTGTTTTTCATCGGCAGGGGCTTCCCGCGCCGGGTGCGGCCATAGGCGCGGGGACGCAGGTAGTGGTCGATCAGGGGCGTGAGGGCATTCATGAGGATCACGGCGAAGGCGGCGCCTTCCGGATAGCCGCCCCAGGTGCGGATGACATAGATGAGCAGGCCGCAGCCGGCCCCGAACAGCAGTCGCCCGGCCACGGTACTGGGAGAGGTGACCGGATCGGTGATGATGAAAAAGGCCACCAGCATGGCCGCACCGGAGAACAGGTGCAGGCCGGGTCCGGCATAACGCTCCGGGTCGATGAGCATGAACACGGTGGACAGGATCACCAGGGTGCCCAGCATGGCCACCGGGACGTCCCAGGTGATGATGCGTTTGGCCATGAGCAGTAGCCCTCCCGCCAGGAGCAGCAGGGCGGAACCTTCACCCAGGCTGCTGGGTACGAAGCCCAGGGCCTGCTGGAGCGGGGCATAGACTCCGGGCAGGGTCTCGGACAGCCCCAGGTCCCGGCTGAAGCCGGTCTGGGCCTCGCCCAGCACCGTGGCGCCGGTGACGGCATCGGGAATCGCCACCAGGCCGAAGGTGATGGCCAGCCCTTCCAGGAAGCCGGGGGCACCCTCTGAAAACAGGGGGGAGGGGGTGATCCAGGTGGTCATCTCCAGGGGGAAGGAGACCAGCAGGGCCACCCGGGCCAGCATGGCCGGGTTGAACAAATTCTGGCCCAGGCCGCCGAAGACGTGCTTGCCGACGATGATGGCAAAGGCCGCCCCCAGCACGCCGATCCACCAGGGCGCCCACGGCGGCAGGGTCAGGGCCAACAGCAGGCCGGTGACGATGGCCGAGCCATCCATCAGGAACGGCGATACCGGCCGCCGGGCAATGCGCAGGCACAGGGCCTCGAACAGCACGGCGGCCAGAATGGTGATGAGCAGCAGGTTCAGGGCGGGCCAGCCGAACAGGTAGACACCGAAGGCGGTGGCCGGAAGCAGGGCGAGGGTGACCCAGCCCATGTTCCAGGCCACGCTGCCTGGGGCATGGGTATGGGGGCCGCTGACGGGGGTGGTCTGAGTCATGGGTTAGGCCTCTGCCTCATCGGCGGCGGGGGTCTTTGGGGTCTCCTTGGCGGCGCGGGCGGCCTTGGCTTCCTCGGCCTTGCGCTTGGCAGCCTCGCGCTCCGCCTTGCGCCGTTCCGCTGCCTCGGCCTTGGCCCGGGCTTCCGCCTCCTGGCGTTCCCGGCGTTGCTGGGCCAGCCGCTTGATCTCCTCCTGGCGACGCTGCTGTTCCCGCCGCGCCCCCAGCACGCCCTTGGCATGATGGAAGAACTGCACCAAGGGGATATGGGAAGGGCAGACATAGGAGCAGGAACCGCAGGCCACACAATCCATCAGGCCGTAATCGACGGCGCCGTCCATGTCCTCCTTGCGGATTCTTGCCGCCATCTCCAGGGGCATGAGACCGCAGGGACAGGCCGCCACGCAGCGTCCGCAGCGGATGCAGGGCATGGTTTCGCCGATGTTGATCTCTGCCTCGGTGAGGGCAATGATCCCGTTGCTACCCTTGATGACGGGCACCTGGGCATGGGGCATCACCTGGCCCATCATGGGGCCACCCATCAGCAGACGGGCCGGTGGTTGCCGGGTGCCGCCGCAATGGGCCAGCAGGTCTTCCACCCGGGTGCCCAGCAGGACCTCCAGGTTGGCGGGTCGCCGGACCGCGCCGCCGCCCACGGTGACGATGCGGGAGATCAGCGGGCGGCGCATGCGCACCGCCCGATGGACGGCGTAGGCCGTCCCCACGTTGTGGACGATCACGCCGATGTCCGCCCCCAGCTTGCCGGCCGGGATCTCGCGGCCGGTGACCGCCTTGATCATGTGTTTTTCCGAACCCATGGGATAACGGGTCGGGACCGCCATGGCCTCGATGGTGTCCATCTCATACAGCCGCGTCTGCAGGGCGGCCAGGGCTTCGGGTTTGTTGTCCTCCACCACCACCAGGGCGCGTCGCGCCCCCAGGGCATGGCGCATGATGCGGATGCCGTCCACCACCTCGTCGGTGCGTTCCCGCATCAGGCGGTCGTCACAGGTGAGATAGGGCTCGCATTCTGAGCCATTGATAATGAGGGTATCGATGTGATGCCGGGACCCCAGGTTCAGCTTGATGGCGGCGGGGAAGGTGGCTCCACCCATGCCCACCACGCCGGCCTCGGCCACCCGGCGGGCGATGGCTTCCGGTTCCAGGTTCAGGGCATGTTCCGGGTCCGGGTCCTCCAGCCAGCGATCCTCGCCGTCCGGTTCGATGACGATGGTCTCCACCGGCAGGCCGCTGGGATGGGGGGCGGGATGGGGTTCCACCGCCAGGATCCGGCCCGAGGTGGGCGCATGCACGGCCGCCGACACGGCGCCGTCGCCGCGGGCGATCATCTGGCCCTTGAGGACGGTGTCGCCGGCCTTGACCACCGGGCGGGCGGCGGCACCGATATGTTGCTGTACCGGCAGATAGAGCCGTGTCGGCAGGGGCAGGGGTTCGATGGGCAGTCCGCTGGTGGCCTGCTTGCGATCATCGGGATGGACGCCGCCCTGGAAGACGGGCCGCTTGCGCATGAAAGAGAACATGGGGAGCACCTTCAGGCCGATTTGGGTTTGGGCCAGTGCCAGCGACGCAGGCTGGGGGCTTCCGGCACCAGGCTCAGACCCTGGGTGGGGCAGACCTCCACGCATTTGCCGCAGCCGTTGCAGGCCTCGACGAAGACCGTATGGATCTGCCGGTTGGCGCCCATGATGGCGTCGGTGGCGCAGACCTTGTAACACCGGGTGCAGCCGTTGCACTGATCGGGATCGATCACCGCAAAGGCGGGGACTTCCTCACCCATGGCGGACAGGTCCACGGTGATGTCCAGTTTGTCGGCCAGTTGCTGGGCCAGGAGCTTGCCGCCCGGCGGACACAGGGTGACGGGTGCCTCCCGGGAGGCCAGGGCCTGGGCGGCACTGGGGCAGCCGGGCAGGCCGCACTGACCGCAGTTGGTGCCGGGCAGCAGGGCCTCGATTTCGTCCACCAGGGGGTCCTTATCCACCCGCAGGTATTTGGCGGCCATGCCCAGACCGTAGCCCAGGAGCAGGCCCATGGTGGTGAGGATGAAAATCGCGGAAAGCAGGGATGGTTCCATCGGAAATTCCTCCTGTCGCGGTCAGGCGAAGTTGAGTCCGGCAAAACCCATGAAGGCCAGGGACAGCAGACCGGCGACGATGAAGCCAATGGGGGCACCGGCAAAGGCGGCCGGTACGTTGCTGATGGCCAGGCGTTCCCGCAGGGCGGCGAAGATCACCATCACCAGGGTGAAGCCCAGGGCCGCGCCCAGGCCGAAGGTCACGCTCTGCAAAAAGCCGTGGCCTTCCTGCACATTGAGCAGGGCCACCCCCAGCACCGCGCAGTTGGTGGTGATCAGGGGCAGGAAAATCCCCAGCACCTGATAGAGGGCGGCGCTGGTCTTGCGGATGACCATTTCGGTGAACTGCACCACGGCGGCGATCACCAGGATGAAGGACAGGATGCGCAGAAAGCCCAGGTCCAGGGGTGCCAGGACGAAATACTCCAGCAGCCAGCCGGCCACGGACGCCAGGGTGAGCACGAAGGTGGTGGCCAGCCCCATGCTCAGGGCCGTGTCCAGCTTGTTGGAGACACCCATGAAGGGACACAGCCCCAAAAATTGCACCAGCACCACGTTGTTGACCAGGGCGGTGCCCACCAGCAGCAGCATGAACTCGGTCACGGTCGGTTCCTTCGGTTCGGTTGACGAAGGAATTGCATCTTGTGTGCCAGCCGCCTCATGCACGATGAAGGCGCATGAATCCAGGGGTCTTGTGGGGAATTGCACCGTGCTGGTGCGTATTGCTCTGTGCGGATCGTGACAGCGTGGGCCGGGTGATGTGGGTTCTGTCGGGAAGGCGACAATGCATGGCTGTCTCACTCGGGGAAAGACCGGACCTTTTGTATTGGCCTGGATGTTGCAGTGTGTTTATCAGGAACCCAGCCCAACTCACCCGGGAGACACACCTCCATGAGCCGACCCGATCAACCCGCCGTCGCGGGCCTGGCCGATACCATCCTGACCCCGGAGGGGGTGTTGCCGGCGCGCCTGTTCTTTGAAGCGGTGGAGCAGTCCTCGGTGGCCATTTCCATCACCGATACCCGGGCCAACATCCTCTATGCCAATCCGGCCTTTGAACGGGTGACCGGTTACGGTGTGGCAGAGGTGGTCGGGCGCAACGAATCCATTCTGTCGGATCGTCATACTCCAAGTCTGGTCTACGAGACCCTCTGGGGACGGTTGCGCCAGCTCAAACCCTGGTCCGGGGTGCTGGTCAACCGCCGCAAGGACGGTAGCCGCTACCTGGCGGAATTGAGCATTGCCCCGGTGCTGGATGGCCAGGGTCAGCTCAGCCATTACCTGGGCATGCACCGGGATGTGACCGAGATGCACCGGCTGGAGCAGCAGGTGCGCAACCAGAAGGCCCTGATCGAGTCGGTGGTGGATGCGGAACCGGTGGCCATCGCCCTGCTGGACGAGGCCGGTCAGGTGGTGTTGGGCAATCAGGCATACAAGCAACTGGCCGGCGACATGGGCGGGCGCGAGCCGGCCCGGGAATTTCTCACCGCCCTGGCCGAGAGCATGGGCGATGCCTTCGAGACCGCCCGCAGCACCGGGGAAGGCTTCGTCGACCGGGAGGTGCAGTTCGATCCGGGTGGTGGCCGTGCCCCTCGCTGGTTTTCCTGTTCCGGCACCTGGTTCAAGGAGCGCGACACCAGTGCGGATTCGTTTTTCGAGGCCCGCAAGGCCAGTTACCTGGTGCTGGTGGCCAAGGAGGTCACCGAGATCCGTCGCCAGCAGGAAGAGATGCGCATGAATGCCCTGCGTGCCCTGACCGCGGAGAGCGAGTTGGTGGAGAGCATGCGCGAGACCTTGGCCGGCGCCATTTACCAGATGCAGGGGCCGGTCAACATGATCGCCGCCGCCACCCAGCTACTGGCGCGTCGGCGTCAGGGGGAGGGCGGTGCCGATCCCTTGCTGAACGTGTTGCAGGAGGCCCTGGACGCCGGTCGTCGGGCCCTGCAGACCCTGGAAGACTCCATGCCCGAGGAGCGGGATGAGCCGGTGGCGCCGGTCAACATCAATGCCCTGCTGCGTGAGGTGTTGGGGCTTTCCACCCGACGTCTGCTGGCTGCCGGGGTGGTGGTGGACTGGCAGCCGGCGCCGGTGCTGCCCTGCGTGCTGGGTCGGGAAGGACGACTGCGGGGTATGTTCAAGCAACTGGTGGACAACGCCCTGGATGCCCTGGACGGCGCCACCGACGGCCGTCGGGAGATCCGCATCCTCACTGAGTCCCGAGGGGATGCGGTGCATGTGACCATCCAGGATTCCGGTCCGGGCATTCCCGAGCATCTGCGCCTGCGGGTGTTCGAGCCCTTTGTCAGTACCAAGGGCCGTTCCGGCCGTGCCGGGATGGGGTTGCCCATGGTTCAGGAGGTGGTGAACCAGCATGCCGGCCTGATCGAGATCGATCCCGGCTGCCATGAAGGTTGCCGTATCCGACTGCAGTTCCCCACCGCCGCACGACGACAAGACCCGAACTGACTAGGGAAGCCTCATGGTAATGTCTTCTTCAGCCGTAAGAGAGAATGGCGGGCATCGCTCTGCCCTGGTGGAGATGCAGCTGGACGCCCTCTATCAGGTGAGCCAGGTGCTCAGCCGTTCGGCGGATCTGCACGAGATCCTCTCCGACGTGCTCCATGTGCTGCACGAAGCCGCCGACATGCAGCGGGGCATGGTGTCGTTGCTGGACCCCTCCAGTGGCGAGCTGATGGTGGGGGCCGCCCATACCGGCCATCGCGAGCAATTGGAAAAGGTGCGTTATCGTCCCGGCGAGGGGGTGGTGGGGGCGATCCTGAAGGAAGGCGACACCCTGGTGATCCGGCGCATCGCCGACGAGCCCCGGTTTCTGGACCGCCTGCGTCTTTATGTCCCGGATCTTCCATTCATCGGCGTGCCCATTCAGGTGGGAGACGAAGCCCCCATCGGGGTCCTGGCCGCCCAGCCGGCCGCCGACGACGGTCTGCTCACGGAGCGGGCCCGTTTCCTGGAGATGGTGGCCAACCTGCTGGCGCAGACCGTGCGTCGTGCCTGGGACCTGGAAAAGGAACGCCAGGCGCTGACCGACGAACGGGACCGCCTGCGCCGGGAAGTGCGCAGCGGCTATCATCTGGACAACGTGGTGGGGCATTCCCGAGAGATGCGCCGGGTGTTCGAGCAGGTGCGCCAGGTGGCCAAGTGGCACACCACGGTGCTGATCCGGGGCGAGACCGGCACCGGCAAGGAACTGATCGCCAACGCCATCCATTACAACTCTTCCCGGGCCAATGGCCCCTTCATCAAGCTCAACTGCGCGGCCCTGCCGGACAACCTGCTGGAAAGCGAACTGTTCGGCCATGAAAAGGGGGCCTTTACCGGTGCGGTGGCCCAGCGCAAGGGGCGGTTCGAGCAGGCCGATGGCGGCACCATCTTTCTTGACGAGATCGGCGAGATCTCCCAGGCCTTCCAGGCCAAGCTGCTGAGGGTGTTGCAGGAAGGCGAGTTCGAACGGGTGGGCGGCACCCGTACCCTCAAGGTGGATGTAAGGGTGGTGGCGGCCACCAACCGTCACCTGGAGGACGAAGTGGAGCAGGGGGAGTTTCGCGAGGACCTGTATTACCGGCTCAACGTGATGCCCATCTTCCTGCCTGCCCTGCGCAAGCGCACCGAGGACATCCCCGATCTGGCCCGTTTCCTGGTGGCCAAACTGGCCCGGGCCCAGGGGCGTCCCCTGGACATCACCGATGGCGCCATCCGCACCCTGATGCGCCACGACTGGCCGGGTAACGTGCGCGAACTGGAGAACTGCCTGGAACGGGCGGCCATCATGAGCGAGACCGGAACCATCGATCTGGATGCGATCCAGCTTACGGGGCTGGAGGACAAGCTGCCCACACCGCGCAAGAACGGCGCGCCGGCCCCGGAAACGGATCTGGATGATCCGGAACTGGACGAGCGGGAACGAGTGATTGCCGCCCTGGAACAGGCGGGCTGGGTGCAGGCCAAGGCGGCCCGCCTGCTGGGGATGACCCCGCGCCAGATCGCCTACCGGATTCAGACCCTGAAGATCCGCGTCAAGCAATTCTGAGTCCGGCCGGCAACCTGCTGATGACCGTTCCCTTTTCTGGTACGCTTGGCGACTCGGTTCACCAGGCTGGCCTCCATGCGCACCCGTATCAAGATCTGCGGCATCACCCGACCTGAGGACGCCCGGGCCGCCGTGCAGGCGGGCGCGGACGCCCTCGGGCTGGTGTTCTACGCGCGCAGCCCGCGCGCCGTCACCCCGGATCAGGCCCGCGCCATTGCCGCCGTGGAAGCCCCGTTCGTCACCCGGGTCGGCCTGTTCGTGAATGCGGATGCCCAGTGGGTGCGTGAGGTGCTGGCCCGGGTCAGCCTGGACCTGTTGCAGTTCCATGGGAATGAACCCCCGGATTACTGCGAGTCCTTCGGTCTGGATTACATCAAGGCCATTCCCATGGCCGAGCCCGTGGCCGTGGGCGAGTACATGGACCGTCATCCCGGCGCCCTGGGCTTTTTGCTGGACAGCCATGGCGCCGGTCAGGTGGGCGGGACCGGCAAGACCTTCGACTGGTCCAGCTGGCCTGACCGGGCAACACGCCCCCTGATCCTGGCCGGCGGACTCCATCCGGACAACGTGGCCGCCGCCGTGCAACAAACCCGCCCCTGGGCGGTGGATGTGAGCAGCGGCGTGGAGTCGGCCCCCGGCCTGAAGGACCCGGAACGCATGACCCGATTCATCAGCGAGGTATTACGTGTCGACCGTGATCAAGCCTGAACAGACGCCGGACTGGCGTGCCTTCCCGGATGCCCGCGGGCATTTCGGGCCCTATGGCGGCCGTTTCGTTTCCGAGACCCTGATGGAACCCCTGCTGGAACTGCAGGAGGCCTATCAGCGTTATCTCCAGGACCCGCAGTTCCTGGCAGAGCTTGACCAGGACCTGGCCCATTACGTGGGGCGCCCCAGCCCCCTCTACCTGGCCGAGCGACTGACCCGGGAGCTGGGTGGGGCCAAGGTCTATCTCAAGCGGGAAGATCTCAATCACACCGGCGCCCACAAGGTGAACAACACCATCGGCCAGGCCCTGCTGGCCAAGCGCATGGGCAAGACCCGCATCATCGCCGAAACCGGCGCCGGTCAGCACGGCGTGGCCACCGCCACCGTGGCGGCCCGGCTGGGGCTGGAATGCGTGGTCTACATGGGCGCCGAGGACATCCAGCGCCAGGCCCCCAATGTCTACCGCATGCGCCTGCTGGGCGCCCGGGTAGTGCCGGTCACCTCCGGTTCCCGCACCCTCAAGGATGCCCTCAACGAGGCCATGCGGGACTGGGTCACCCACGTGGACAACACCTTCTACATCATCGGCACCGTGGCCGGTCCCCACCCCTATCCCGCCATGGTGCGTGATTTCCAGGCCATCATCGGCCGCGAGGCCCGCGAACAGTACCAGGCCGCCGAAGGCCGGCTGCCCGATGCCCTGGTGGCCTGCGTGGGCGGCGGTTCCAACGCCATCGGCCTGTTCCATCCCTTCCTCGCCGACGAGGGCGTGGTCATGTACGGCGTGGAGGCCGCCGGTGACGGTATCGATACCGGGCGCCATTCCGCGCCCCTGTGTGCCGGCAGACCCGGTGTGTTGCATGGCAACCGCACCTATCTGATGGAGGACGAGGACGGTCAGATCATCGAGACCCATTCCGTCTCCGCCGGCCTGGATTACCCGGGCGTGGGTCCGGAGCACGCCTGGCTCAAGGACGTGGGTCGGGTGCGGTACGTGCCCATCACCGATCGGGAGGCCATGGATGCCTTCCACCGTCTGACCCGCACCGAGGGCATCATACCCGCCCTGGAATCCAGTCATGCCGTCGCCTACGGCCTCAAGCTGGCACCGACCCTGGAGCCGGAGCAGGGCATCATCATCAATCTGTCCGGTCGGGGCGACAAGGACATCAATACCGTAGCCCGTCTGGAGGGGATCGAACTGTGAGCCGCATCGCCGCCCGTTTTGAAGCCCTCAAGGCCCGTGGCCGCAAGGCCCTGATCCCCTACATCACCGCCGGTGACCCGGAGCCGGGCAACACCGTGCCCCTGATGCACGAGATGGTGGCGGCCGGTGCCGACATCATCGAACTGGGGGTGCCCTTTTCCGATCCCATGGCCGACGGTCCGGTGATCCAGCAGGCCTGCGAGCGGGCCCTCAAGCACCGTGTCAGCCTGCGCAAGGTGCTGGAGATGGTGCGCGAGTTCCGGCGCGACAACATCGAGACCCCGGTGGTCCTGATGGGGTATCTCAATCCGGTGGAGATCATGGGCTATGAGACCCTGGCCGATGAGGCCGCCCGGGCCGGCGTGGACGGCGTGCTGACCGTGGACCTGCCGCCGGAGGAGAGCGCGGAGCTGGCCGGCGCCTTGAAGCGCCACGGTGTTGACCCCATCTTCCTGCTGGCACCCACCAGCCATGAGGCGCGCATCCGCGGCG
Organism: Ectothiorhodospira shaposhnikovii; assembly: GCF_022227765.1. Taxonomy (GTDB): domain Bacteria; phylum Pseudomonadota; class Gammaproteobacteria; order Ectothiorhodospirales; family Ectothiorhodospiraceae; genus Ectothiorhodospira. The sequence continues at coordinate 15,263 of NZ_JAJMLZ010000003.1, forward strand.
TGAGCGAAGTGGCCGCCGGGTTTGTCTATTACGTCTCTCTTAAGGGCGTCACCGGGGCCGCGACCCTGGATGTGGAGGCCGTGGCTCAAAAGCTGGCCCTGATCCGTCGCCAGACCGACCTGCCGGTGGGGGTGGGTTTCGGTATCAGTGATGCCGAGGCCGCCGCCAAGGTGTCCCGGATCGCCGACGCCGTGGTGGTGGGCAGTGCCCTGGTCAAGCGTATCGCCGCCCATGCCGACGACCCCGCCGCCGGGCGTCGTGAAGTGGCCCAGGTGCTGGCCGGAATGCGTCGTGCCATGGATCAGGCCACCACCGCGACCCCAGCCTGAGCCGGGACCCCGATTCATTCATCCAAACGTTGACGATCGCCCATGAGCTGGTTTGAAAAACTCGTTCCTTCCCGGATCCGCACCGACGCCACCAACAAGCGGGCGGTGCCCGAAGGTCTGTGGCTGCGCTGCGATGGCTGTTCCGCCACTCTGTACCGCCCCGAGGTGGAGCGCAATCTGGAAGTCTGCCCCAAGTGCGGTTTCCACATGCGCATCAACGCCCGCCGGCGTCTGGAAGCCTTTCTGGACGAAGGTGAGCGCCAGGAGATCGGTGCCCAGATCGAACCGGTGGACATGCTGAAATTCCGTGACAGCAAGCGCTACAAGGATCGTCTGGTGGCGGCCCAGAAGACCACGGGCGAGAAGGATGCCCTGGTGGTCATGCAGGGCCGGTTGTTCGGCATGCCGGTGGTGGCCGCCGCCTTCAACTTCAATTTCATGGGCGGTTCCATGGGGTCCGTGGTGGGCGAGCGTTTCGTGCGCGGCGTGAATGCCGCCATTGAGGCCCGCTGCCCCATGGTCTGCTTCTCCGCCAGCGGCGGCGCCCGTATGCAGGAGGCCCTGTTCTCCCTCATGCAGATGGCCAAGACCAGCGCCGCTCTGGCGCGCCTGAAGGAAGAGGGGCTGCCCTTCATTTCCGTCATGACCGATCCCACCATGGGCGGCGTGTCCGCCAGTCTGGCGATGCTGGGTGATGTGAATGCCGCCGAGCCCGGTGCCTTGATCGGATTTGCCGGTCCCCGTGTGATCAAGCAGACCGTGCGCGAGACTTTGCCGGAAGGTTTCCAGCGGGCGGAATTCCTGCTGGAGCATGGTGCGGTGGATCTGATCATCGACCGTCGTCAGATGCGGCCTCGCCTGGGCAAGCTGCTGGCCATGCTGACCCATCAGCCCGCGCCGGATGTGCCGGTGCCGGTAGAAGATGATGACAAGGAGAAGGCGGAAGGTAGTGGCGCCGAGAATGACGGCGACCGGACGGAAGGCGGCGGTGACGCGGGTGCCCAGTCCGCGCCTCAGGGGCAGGGTCACCACGGATGACCACCCCAGCCTTTGCCGGGCCGCGCCACCACACGCTGGCGGCCTGGCTGGCCTGGCAGGAACAGGCCCACACCCGGGCCATTGACCTGGGTCTGGAGCGGGTGGCCGAAGTGGCCGATCGATTGCAGCTCAGGCCCGCCCCGATGCCTGTCGTCATCGTGGGTGGCACCAACGGCAAGGGTTCCACCGTGGCCATGCTGGAGGCCATCTACCTGGCGGCGGGATACCGGGTGGGCTGCTATACCTCGCCCCACCTGATCCATTACAACGAACGTATCCGTATTGATGGCCGCCCGGTGGCGGACGCGCCCATCTGCGAGGCCTTCGCCGCCATTGACCGGGCCAGGGGCGAGATCAGTCTCAGCTATTTCGAATTCGGCACCCTGGCCGCCCTGTGGCTGTTCCGCCGCGAGCGGGTGGATGTGATGGTGCTGGAGGTGGGGCTGGGCGGGCGTCTGGATGCGGTCAATATCCTGGATGCGGACGTGGCCGTGGTCACTGCGGTGGGTATCGATCATCAGGCCTTTCTGGGGGACGATCGGGAGTCCATCGGTTTTGAAAAGGCCGGTATCTTCCGGGGTGGTCGCGTGGCCGTCTGCGGTGATGCCGACCCGCCGGCCCGTCTGCTGGCCCATGCCGACGGGATCGGTGCCCGCCTGCTGCTGGCCGGGCGGGACTTTGCCCCGCTGACCGGATCGCGCACGGATACCTGGCAATACCGGGGTGCGGGTCTGGTGCTGGAGGGATTGCCCGCGCCGGCACTGTCCGGGAGTGTGCAGTACCGCAATGCCTCATCGGCGATCACGGCGGTGGTGTCTCTGCGGGAACGCCTGCCCGTGACGCAGGATGCGGTTGGCCGGGGGTTGGCCACGGCACGTCTGCCCGGCCGTTTTCAGCTGTTGCGGGAAGCCCCGGCATTGTGGGTGGATGTGGCCCACAATCCCCAGGGGGCGGAAAGCCTGGCCCTGAACCTCTTGGGCGTGCCCTGCCGGGGACGTACCCTGGCGGTGATGGGGGTGATGGCTGATAAAGATGTGGAAGGCATCCTGCATCCCCTGCTGGAGGTGATTCATGACTGGCATGTGGCCGCGCCCCGCACCGAGCGTGCCCTGGAAGCCGGTGTGCTGGCGGAACGCGTGGCGGTGCTCACGCGGCAACCGGTGCAGTCCCATGCATCGGTGGAGCAGGCCTGCCGGGCGGCGTTGGCGGCGGCCGGCCCCGAAGACCGGATTATCGTCTTCGGTTCCTTCTTCACGGTGGCCGAAGTGCTGCAGGGAGCGTTTTCCGGGTCTCCACCGGCGGGCCGTCCTGGGTTATGATTGGGGCATATGTTCATATTGGCCGGAATTTTCGCGGGCCGTCAGGGTCTTCTTCATTTCAGGCTGATCAGATAACACCAACACCCACTTAGGAGTACATGCTGTGACCCAGATCGATATCGGTATCAAGGAGCAGGACAGAGTCGAGATCGCCGAAGGCCTCAAGCGCCTGCTGGCCGACTCCTACACCCTCTATCTGCAGACCCACAATTTCCACTGGAACGTGGTGGGTCCCCAGTTCCGTGACCTGCACCTGATGTTCGAGGAGCATTACACCGAACTGGCCACCGCCGTGGACGACATCGCCGAGCGCATCCGTGCCCTGGATGTGCCCGCCCCGGGGACCTACAAGGAATTCGCCCGCCTGAGCAGCATCCAGGAAGTGGAGGGCGTGCCGCCCGCCAAGGAAATGGTGGACCTGCTGACCGTGGGTCATGAGCAGGTGGTGAAGACCTGCCGCGACGTCCTCAAGCTGTCCCAGGAAGCCGGTGATGAATCCACCTCCGCCCTGGCCTCCGATCGCATGCGCATCCATGAAAAGACCGCCTGGATGCTGCGCGCACTGAACAAGTAAGTCCCATGTCCGTGTCCCCCGGCTTGCCGGGGGACACGATGTTTGTGCGGTCGGCATGAAATGTCCCCGCAAAGTTCCGCATCACCCCTGCCACGTCATTTCCATGACAATCGCCCTTTGTCTTTTTGTGCCAATTAGGGGAACATTACGCCCTTGATCTGGGAACGGGTTCCCTGGGATTCCGGCTTTGCCGGGGTCGACATGGGGTATCTCTCAACGCTCGGCGTTGACCCGGTGCATGACCGGGCCAGGGCGGAGCCTCATCCCGGCATGGGCGCCGCTTGCCGTGGCAGCCCGGCCGCTACCTTAAGGCAGAACAGACAGACTATGGCTTTGACGTTTCCGTTTTCGGCGATTGTCGCGCAGGACGAGATGAAACTCGCCCTCCTCATCTCTGCCATCGACTCCAGTATCGGCGGTGTGCTGGTATTCGGAGATCGGGGCACGGGTAAATCCACCACGGTACGTGCACTGGCTGCGTTGCTGCCTCCCATGGAGGCGGTCGTCAACTGCCCCTACGGTTGCGCGCCGGAAAAGCGTGCCGGCCTGTGCGGCGTCTGTGAAGGTCCCGATGCCAAGGACAAGCCCAAGACCCGCAAGGTGCCGGTGCCCGTGGTGGACATGCCCCTGGGCGTGACCGAAGATCGGGTGGTGGGTGCCCTGGATCTGGAGCGGGCCCTCACCCAGGGCGAAAAAGCCTTCGAACCGGGCCTGCTGGCCCGCGCCCATCGCGGCTTTTTGTACATCGACGAGGTCAACCTGCTGGAAGACCACCTGGTGGATCTGTTGCTGGACGTGGCTGCGTCCGGCGAGAACGTGGTGGAGCGTGAAGGCCTGAGTATCCGCCACCCCGCCAAGTTCGTGCTCATCGGCAGCGGTAACCCGGAAGAGGGGGAACTGCGTCCCCAGCTGCTGGATCGCTTCGGCCTGTCCGTCGAGATCACTACCCCCACCGATCTGCCCACCCGCATCGAGGTGGTGCGTCGCCGCGATGCCTTCGAAAAGGATCCGGAAGGCTTCACCCAGAAGTGGAAGCGTCAGGATGCCAAGTTGCGCAAGCAGCTCGTCGACGGCCGCGCCCTGCTGCCCGAAGTGGTGGTCCCCGACGTGGCTCTGGAGCGGGCAGCGCAGCTGTGTCTGAAGCTGGGCACCGATGGCCTGCGCGGCGAACTGACCCTGATCCGCGCCGCCCGCGCCCTGGCCGCCTTCCAGGGCGACAAGGAAGTGACCGACGAACACCTGCGCCGCATCGCCCCGCCGGCCCTGCGCCATCGTCTGCGCCGCAACCCGCTGGACGACGCGGGCTCCACGGTGCGTGTGGAGCGGGCCATCGCGGAAATGTTCGACGCATGACCGATCCGCGCGCACCCGAACTGACACCGTGGGCGGCGGCCGGCATTGCGGCCGGCCTGTTTGCCGTCGATCCGGCCGGTTGCGGTGGTCTGGTGCTGCGTGCCCACGCCGGCCCGGTCCGTGAACGCTGGCTGGAACAGTTGCGTCAGCTGCTGCCGTCGACCTCTCCCATGCGTCGTCTGCCATTGCACATTGCCGACGGCCGCCTGCTCGGTGGCCTGGATCTGGCCGCGACCCTCAAGGCCGGTAAGCCCATTGCCGAGCGGGGATTGCTGGCGGAGTGTGATGGCGGCGTCGCGGTGGCGGCCATGGCCGAGCGCCTGACCGTGGCCACCGCCGGTCGCATTGCCGCGGTGATGGATTCCCATGAGGTCCTGTTGGAACGGGACGGCCTGGGTCTAAGGGTGCCCACCCGGTTCGGGGTGGTGGCCCTGGACGAAGGTGTCACCGATGACGAGGTGGTGCCGGTGGTGCTCACCGACCGGCTGGCCTTCCAGGTGGACATCGTGCCCGTGGGTATCCGGGATGTGGAAGAGCCCTTCTGGACCGTGGACGACATCGTTGCCGCTCGCAACCTGTTGCCCCAGGTGGAAGCGGGGGATTCCGTGCTGGAGGCCCTGTGCGGGGCCGCCATGGCATTGGGTATCGCGTCCCTGCGCATCCCGTTCCTGGCCCTGAGGGTGGCCCGCGCGGCCGCCGCCCTGGATGGTCGTACCCAGGTTTCCGACGATGACGCGACCCTGGCCGGGCGGCTGGTGCTGGCCCCTCGTGCCACCCGGTTGCCGCCCATGGAGCCGCCGGAGGATCAGCAGGAGGAGGCACCGCCGCCGGAGCAGCAGCCACCGGACGAGCCGCCGCCGGAAGGCGAGGATCAGCAGACCCAGCAGGATCTGGACAAGCCCCTGGAAGACCGGGTGCTGGAGGCCGCCAAGGCCGCCCTGCCGGCCGGGTTGCTGGCCCAGTTGCAGCTGGGCGCCATGCGCAGTCGCTCCGGCTCCGCCGGCAAGGCGGGAGCACTGCAGCAGGGCAAGTCCCGCGGACGCCCCATCGGCACCCGTCGGGGGGAGATCCGTGCCGGCGCCCGGCTCAACGTCATCGAGACGTTGCGGGCGGCGGCGCCCTGGCAGCCCCTGCGGCGGGCACAGGCCCTGGCCAGTGGCGCCGTCAAGGGACCGCGAGTGCATGTGCGGCGGGATGATTTTCGCATCACCCGCTTCAAGCAGCGCACCGAGACCACCACCATCTTTGCGGTGGATGCCTCCGGTTCCGCGGCCCTGCATCGTCTGGCCGAGGCCAAGGGGGCGGTGGAGTTGTTGCTGGCGGACTGCTATGTGCGTCGTGACCGGGTCGGGTTGATTGCTTTCCGGGGGCAGGGGGCCGAGTTGCTGCTCCCGCCCACTCGTTCCCTGGTGCGGGCCAAGCGCAGCCTGGCCGGTTTGCCGGGCGGCGGCGGTACGCCTCTGGCTGCTGCCATCGATGCCGTGCGTGAACTGGCCGAGGCGGTGAAGCGTCGGGGCGAGACGCCGGTGGCGGTGTTCCTGACCGATGGTCGGGCCAATATCGACCGGGAAGGCAAGCCCGGTCGACCCAAGGCCATGGAGGATGCCGTGGCCGCGGCGCGGGTGCTGGCGCAGGAGAACTTCACCACCATCCTGGTGGATACTTCTCCCCGACCCCAGCGTTCCGCCCAGGAACTGTCCCAGGCCATGAACGCCCGCTATCTGCCCTTGCCCTACGCCGATGCGGCCACGCTGTCCTCGGCGGTGCAGGCGGCCAGCAGTTAAGGGGCCGTCATGACAGGCCGGCTGGACTGGACGCGGGATGGTCATGATTGGCCGCACCGTGACGCCAGCCGGTTTGTCGAGGCCGGTGGTCTGCGCTGGCATGTGCAGTGTCTGGGGGAGGGGCCACCGATCCTGCTGGTTCACGGCACCGGTGCCGCCTCTCATAGCTGGCGTGATCTCATGCCCCTGCTGGCCCGTCACTTCACGGTGATCGCACCGGATCTGCCGGGGCATGGGTTTTCCTCTCCACCGGCGCGCTTTGCCGGGTTTGCCCTGCCGGGCATGGCGGCGTCCCTGGCGGCGCTGCTCAAGCAGATGTACCTGTCTCCGGTCCTGGTGGCCGGGCATTCCGCCGGGGCCGCGGTGCTGGCCCGCATGTGTCTTGACGGACACATTGCGCCGCGGGCCCTGGTGAGCATCAACGGGGTCATGCTCCCCTTGCCGGGTACGGTGAGCCTGTTCTTCAGCGCCTCGGCGCGTGTCCTCTCCATGATTCCCTTCATCCCCCATTACGTGGCCTGGCGGGCCACGGACCGTCGTGCCCTGGAAGGATTGCTGCGGGGAACCGGTTCGCGGGTGGATGCCCGAGGCCTGGAGTTGTACGGGCGTCTGGTGCGCAGTCCCGGGCATGTCGGTGGGACCCTCAACATGATGGTGAACTGGGACCTGCATCCCCTGGCCCGGGACCTGTCCCGTCTGTCGGTGCCGTTGATGCAGGTGGTTGGCGGCAATGACCGTACCGTGCCGCCCTCGGAGTCGCGACGGGTGCAGGCGCTGCTGCCTCAGTCACGCCTGGTGACGTTGCCCGGCCTGGGGCATCTGGCCCATGAGGAGCGCCCCGACCTGGTGGAACCCCTGTTGCTGGAACAGTTTCCGCCATGTTCATGAATGAACATTGAACAAGTCCTCTGCCGTCACTTCTACGTCCACCGTCATTCCCGGTTACGCGGGAATGACTTTTTCAGGGCATTCTGAAGGGAATGACGTGCCTCATGTAATGCGCATTTAGCCGGTTCAAACGCGCTTCTCTCATATGGTATGCCCCGTATCTCCCTGCTAGACTGTCAAGCAATACTTACAGTTGATAGGGTTGCTCTGTGTCCACGGTGGTAGAACCTCATTCCGCAACAGCCTCCTCTCACGCCAACCCGGATGCCCCTCATGCCGTGGTCATCGGCAGCGGTTTCGGCGGCCTGGCCGCCGCCATCCGCCTGGGCGCCCGAGGCTACCGAGTGACCGTATTGGAAAAGCTGGATGCGCCGGGCGGGCGCGCCTATGTCTTCCGCAAGGACGGCTTCACCTTCGACGCCGGCCCCACCATCGTGACGGCCCCCTTCGTGCTTGAAGAACTCTGGCAGCTTTGTGGGCGGCGCATGGAAGACGACGTGGACCTGCGCCCCATGGATCCGTTCTATCAGATCCGCTTCCACGACGGCGAAGTCTTCAATTACTGGGCCGACGTGGAGGCCGTGCGCGCCGAGGTGGCCCGTTTCTCTCCCGACGATCTGAACGGCTACGATGCCTACATGCGCGACAGCGAGGCCAACTACCGGGTCGGCTTCGAGAAACTGGCCCATGTGCCCTTCAATTCCTGGACCGACATGGCCAAGGTGGTGCCGGAGCTGCTCAGGTTGCGGGCCGACCGCAGTGTCTGCGGATTGGTGGCCAAGCACATCAAGAATCCCCGTCTGCAGCAGGTGCTGAGCTTCCATCCCCTGCTGGTGGGCGGCAACCCCTTCAGGACCACATCGGCCTACACCTTGATTTCCTATCTGGAACGGCGTTTCGGCGTCCATTCCGCCATGGGTGGAACCGGCCATATCGTCAAGGGGCTGGTGGGCCTGATCGAAGGGCAGGGCAATGTGGTGCGCTGCAATCAGGAAGTGCGGCAGATCCTGGTGGAGAACGGTCGCGCCACGGGTGTACAGCTGGCCTCCGGCGAGACCATCGCCGCCGATGTGGTGGTGTCCAACGCCGATTCCGCCGCCACCTACCGTTATCTGGTGCCGGAAAGCGCCCGTCGCAAGTGGACCAATCGGCGTATCGAGCGTTCCCGTTATTCCATGAGTCTGATGGTCTGGTACTTCGGTACCAAAAAGCGCTATGAGGATGTCCCGCACCATTCCATCATTCTGGGACCGCGCTATCGGGAGTTGTTGGATGACATCTTCGACCGCAAGGTCCTGGCGGAAGATTTCAGCCTGTATCTCCATCGTCCCACCAAGACCGATCCTTCCCTGGCCCCGGAGGGTTGCGACACCTTCTATGTGCTGTCGCCCGTTCCCCACATGGAAAGCGGTGTGGATTGGCAGCAGCAGGCCGAACCCTATCGCCGCAAGATCGAACAATACCTCTCGGAACACGTGCTGCCGGATCTGGAAAACCAGGTGGTGGCTTCTCACATGATCACTCCGCCTTATTTCCAGAACACCCTGTCTTCCTTCAGGGGGGCCGCCTTCGGACTGGAGCCCATCCTGACCCAGAGTGCCTGGTTCCGTCCTCACAATCAGAGTGAGGATGTGGACCGGCTCTACCTGGTCGGTGCCGGCACCCATCCCGGGGCCGGACTGCCGGGTGTGATCTCCTCGGCCAAGGTGCTGGACCGGGTGGTTCCGGATGCAGCGACTATCAAAGGTGCCTCATGATCAAGCTCAGATCCTCCGAAAAGCGCATGTCCCGGCGCGCCGCCGACGCGGCGGCCTGCCGGTCATTGCTGTGTGACGGCTCCCGGTCGTTCTATGCCGCTTCCATGTTCCTGCCCCAGCATATCCGTCGGCCGGCCACCGCCATGTATGCCTTCTGTCGCCTGGCGGATGACGCCATCGACCTGGACGAGCGGGGCGACGGCCTGGAGCGCATGCAGGCACGTCTGGATGCCATCTACGACGGCAAGCCCATGGACATTCCGGCGGATCGTGCCTTCACCGAGGTGGTGAGGCGCTATTCCATTCCCAAGGCGTTGCCCCAGGCCCTGCTGGAAGGGTTTGAGTGGGATACCCAGGGACACCGCTATCCCGATCTTGCCTCCCTGGAGGCCTACGGCTCCCGGGTGGCCGGCACCGTCGGCGCCATGATGACCCTGGTGATGGGGGTGCGCTCGCCCGACGCCCTGGCCCGGGCCTGTGATCTGGGGGTGGCCATGCAACTCACCAACATTGCCCGCGACGTGGGCGAGGATGCCCGTAACGGCCGTATCTACCTGCCGCTGGACTGGTTGCGGGAGAAGGGGATCGACCCGGACGAATTTCTGGCCAATCCCCGCTTCACCCCGGAGATGGGAGAGATCGTGCAGCGATTGCTCAAGGCCGCGGATGTGCTCTACGAGCGGGGTGCCGTGGGGATTCATGCCCTGCCGCCATCCTGTCGCAAGGGCATGCAGGCCGCCGCCGCCCTCTATTCCGAAATCGGTCGGGAAGTGGAGCGTAACGGCTGTGATTCCATCTCCCGGCGCGCGGTGACATCTCCTGTCCGCAAGGTGCTGGCCTTGTACTCCATGTCTCGACGCTGGGGCAGGGATGATCTTCGCGTGATCAAAGAGATCCTGTCGGAAGATCCGCTGGAGGCCAATCGTTTTCTGGTGGATGCGGTGCGGGAGCAGGAAGTGCTCACCCAGGAGATCCGTCCCCAGGGCGTGGGTATGGGGCGGGTCGAAGACCGTATCATGTGGCTGCACAACTTGTTTCAGCGGCTTGAGCAGCAGGATCGCCGTTCGCGTACTACCCGTGTCTCCCGCACGGGACCGGGCGGCGGGACGCCGGTGGCCGGCTGAGTCTTGTGCCGCCCTCGGGCCGGGTTCCGTACCCGGCCCGATTCGTTTTCAGCCTCTGGCCCTGCGCGGCATCCGGAACGGCAGCATGAGCTGTACCACGGTGGTCTCGAAACGCTCCAGAGACAGGCTCTCATGAAATGCCAGCCCCGGCTCCCCTTCAATGCGGGTATCCAGCAATGAGCGCACGTAGAAGGGGGTATCCGTCAAGGTCTGTCGGACCGCGGCCCGGCCGTCATCCGCCCGGGTGGCCCGGTCGATCCGCCACCATGCGGAGGTCGGCAGCCCCTGGCGCCGTGGGGGTTCGACATCTCGTACCCCGCCCCGGGGATCGAAGCGCAGGGTCAGCATTCGCTCCTGGTCATCCTTCTGGGTCGCCTCGTAGAGCACCACGGTGTCCCCGTTGGGCATGACGGCCCGCGACCAGTCCCAGTACCGAAAACCGTGTTCCAGGGGTTCGGTCCCGATGTTGCTGTCCATGTAACCGTGGCCCTGCCAGCGTAGCCCCGGTTGTTGCAGATCCACTTCCACGCGTGCGCAGGGGGCGATGGGGCGCCAGTGATGGCGCTCCTGCTGGTCCAGGGTATAGCTTCTGGCCGCCAGCGCCTCGGGACGAAGCCTGATGGTGCCGCGGATGCGGGAGGGGAGGGGGGCGGTGACTTCGTTCAGATGCACCGTCAGGCCGTCCGGCCCCCATTCCAGGGCACTGGGTCCGATCACCAGGTTGTCCCGATCCCTTTGCAGGTCGCCACGGCCGCGCTCGGTCATGGCCCAGCGCCGGGGTGCATTGCCGTAGAGGGCGACGTTGATCGAGACATGGTGACTGGGGTCTGCCGTGCCGCGCCGACGGGCGAGGGCATAATAGGGTGAAAAGACGCTGCCGACGAAGGCGATCAGGGTGATGCCGTGGCGACCGTCATCACTCCAGGCATCCAGATACCACCACAGATAGCCGCCCGGGGTCACTGCCTCCGAGAAGTCAGGTCCTGTATCACGGTCCGTGCCGCCAGTCGTCCCGACAGGGTCGCCATGGGCACGCCCGCTCCTGGATGCACGCTGCCCCCCGCCAGGTACAGCCCCGGTATCCGGCTGCGGCTCTCCGGCCGGTCGAACGACGCTCGCCATCCATGGGTCGCCCGGCCGTAGAGTGCGCCCCCCGTCGCCGGGAACAGGTGCTCGAAGTCCGTCGGCGTGGTGATCGCGTGTGGCGATTCTTTCAGGTCGATCTGCAGACCACAGCGCGCCAGGAGCCTGAAGGTGCTCTCCTCGCATTGGGCAATCTCCGTGGGTTTGTAGTGATGTTGATCGCCGATTGGCGGAGCGTTGACCAGGCAGAGTAACCGCTCCGCGCCGGATTGTCCGTGACAATCATCATCCGTGCGATCCTGGGCGCAGATATAGACCGTGGGCTCTCCGGGCAGGCGATGATGTTCAAAGATATCCCGGAACTCTGCCTGGTAATCCCTGGAGAAGAACACATTGTGCCGGATCAGGGGGAACCCCCGAGGGGCGGCCTTCAGGCTCCAGGTCAGGGCTGACAGGGAGCGTTGTCCGGGCTCCGGCCCCTGCGTGGCGCCGGCCACGTCGAGGCCCAGGCGACCCCGTGCCAGGGCGCCCACATCCCCATTGAAGATCACCAGATCCGCATCCAGGGATTCGTTCTCGCCCAGGGTGACCCCGCGGACCCGTCCCGCCCGGATGTTGATGCGACTGACCCGGGCATTGAAAAGGAACTGTACGCCCTGGGCGGCGGCCAGTTTGCAAAGTGCGTCGGGCAGGCGGGACATGCCGCCTTCCACGGTCCAGACCCCCTCCTGCTCCACGTGGGCGATGAGCATCAGGGTGGCGGGCGCCTGATAGGGAGAGGAGCCGCAGTAGGTGGAGTAACGACCAAATAGCTGGCGTAGCCTGGGGTCGTGAAAATGCTTGCCCAGAGCGCGCCAGAGGGTGTCATAGGGGGATATCCGGATCAGGTCGCCGATGCCTCTGAGGCCGGAGCGACTCACCAGGCCTGCGGGCGTGGGGCGGGAATCCCGGATGAAGGTATTTTCAAGGGTTCGGTAGGTTCGCTTGGCACGCTGGCAGAACTCCTTGAATCGCCGGGCTTCTCCGGGGCCGGAAAAAGTGCCGATGGCCGCGGCGGAGCGTTCCGGGTCGGCAAACAGATCCAGGCGCTCGGTCTCGCTCCAGGCATGGCGGGCCAGGATTTCAAGGGGTCTGAGACGAATGTGTTCGTCCAGACGGGTGCCTGCTGATTCGAACAGTTCATCAAACACCCAGCGCATGGTAAAGACGGTGGGTCCGGAGTCGATGGGGGCGCCGTCCACCACGACTTCGCGTATCTTGCCCCCGGGGGTGGCGGCTTTTTCCAGGACCAGAACCTCGATGCCCTGCCGATTGAGTTCCAGTGCCGCGGCCAGTCCGGCGATGCCGGCGCCAACGATGATTGCCTTGGGATTGCGCACCTGAGTTGTTGCCTCCTGCAAAGGCCTTTGACTCGGCCGGGGGTTGTGTCTATGCTGAGCACCAAGCATAAGTGACAACCTAACCTTACACTACGGGGCGGAGGCAAACCATGGATGCCATGACGCGAATTGAGCAGGCTTTGAACCAGGCGTTGGCCCGTGGGGAGACCCCGGCCTGTCCGCCGCTGCTCGCCGAGGCGTTGAGGTATTCGGTCTTCCCCGGCGGTGCCCGGATCCGTCCCCAGTTGTGCATCGCCGTGGCCCAAGCCTGCGGTGATGATGCGCCGGAGCTTGCCGACGCGGCGGCTGCTTCCATCGAACTCATGCACTGTGCCTCCCTGGTGCACGACGATCTGCCCTGTTTCGACAATGCCGACATGCGTCGCGGCAAGCCCTCGGTCCACGCGGCTTATGGCGAGCGTCTGGCGGTGCTGGCGGGGGATGCGCTGATCATCATGGCCATGGAGACGCTGGTACACAGCGCCACCCACCGCCCCGAGCGCCTGGCTCCCTTGCTGCTGACCGTGGGGCAGGGCGTCAGCGTGCCCTCCGGCATCATCCCTGGCCAGGCCTGGGAATGTGAACCGAATGTGGATCTGGCCCAGTACCAGCGGGCCAAGACCGGCGCCCTGTTCGCCGCCGCCACCATGGCTGGTGCCGTGGCCGCCGGTCATGAGCCCGCCGGCTGGCGGGCCCTGGGCGAGAAGCTGGGCGAGGCCTTCCAGGTGGCGGATGATCTGCGCGACGTGGCATCCAATCCGGAAGAACTGGGCAAGCCGGTGGGCCAGGACGAGGCCCTGGGTCGTCCCAACGCCGTGGCTACCCACGGTATCAAGGGCGCCACCAAGTACCTCAAGCAGTTGCTTGACGAGGCCATGGCCTCCATTCCCGCCTGCGCGGGGGAGGCGGAACTGCGTGTGCTGCTGATGAAGAAGGCCGCCAAGTTCCTGCCCAAGGAACTGGCCCAGCAGGCCGCCTGATCCGATCATGGCGCACCGGCCAGGGAGGCTGAAGTCCTTTTCCCGGGACGCTCTCTGGCGGGGCCGTTTTCTGGCCCTGCGCAACCGTGTGCTGTCCAGTCCCCGGTTTCAGCGCTGGGCGGCCGCATTCCCGCTGACCCGTCCTGTTGCCCATCACCATGCCCGCCGGATGTTCGATATCGTGGCGGGCTTTGTCTATTCTCAGGTCCTGTACGCCTGTGTTCATCTGCGCATTCCCGAACTGTTGCATGAGTCGGGGCCGCTGACCATTGAAGAGCTGGCCGCCAAGGTCGATTTGCCGGAGGAGTCCTGCCTGCTGCTGGCAAAGGCGGCGGCTTCACTGGATCTGATGGAATACCATGGGCGGGGTCGCTGGGGCTTGGGACGCCAGGGGGCCGCCATGATCGCCAACCCCGGCGTGGCGGCCATGGTGGAACATCACGTCATGCTCTATGCCGACCTGCAGGATCCGGTAGCTCTCCTGAGAGCCGGCAAGAACGGTCAGACCCGGCTCGGTCGATTCTGGGCCTATGCCGGGCAGGAGCCGCCCAGTGGCCTGGACGGAGGGCGGGTTGACGAGTACACGCGACTGATGTCCGTCTCCCAGCAGCTGGTGGCCGAGGAGATTCTCGATGCCTTCACGCCCAGGGGCTATACCCGATTGATGGATCTTGGTGGCGGGAACGCCACCTTTCTCTCCGCGGTGGCCGCCAGGGTGCCGGATCTGGAGCTGGCGCTGTTCGACCTGCCGGCAGTGGCCGAGAAGGCCCGAGCCCGTTTTGCCGAATTGGGTCTGGCGCACCGGGCCACGGCCATCGGTGGTGATTTCTTTTCGGATCCGCTCCCCAGGGGGGCGGATCTGATATCCCTGGTGCGCGTGGTCCACGACCACAACGACGATCACATCCTCGGGCTGTTCCGTTCCATCCGGGAGGCGTTGCCGGATCATGGCGCATTGCTGCTGGCGGAGCCCATGTCCGGCACCTCGGGCGCGGAGCCCATAGGCGACGCCTATTTCGGCATGTATCTTTTCGCAATGGGGCGAGGGCGTCCCAGAACCCCCTCCGAGCTGGAAGAAATGCTTTTAAAATCAGGCTTTACCCGTATTCGCCTGATTCCCACCAGAACACCTTTATTGACACGTGTCATGTTGGCTCAACCCTGACCTGGGGTGAGTGTTAGTTTGGGTTGACAACATCCGGGGTCACGCTAGACTTACACGCATATCTCGTAGGGCCAAATCAGGCCCCAGGCCAAGATCCTTATGAAAGCGACAGCCGTCGTCATCCAACAACCTGAATCTCTTGAAATTCGCGAGCTGGAGCTGACTGCTCCCGGTGCGGGGGATGTGGTTGTGGCGATCGACTGGAGCGGGATCAGCACCGGCACCGAAAGGTTGCTCTGGACAGGCAAGATGCCCAGTTTTCCCGGTATGGGTTATCCCTTGGTGCCCGGCTACGAATCCGTGGGCCGGATCATTCAGGCGGGTCCCGAGTCCGGGCGTCGGGAAGGTGAGTGGGTCTTTGTTCCCGGGGCTTCCTGTTATGGTGAGGTGAAGGGGCTGTTCGGCGGTGCCTCGTCCCGCGTGGTGGTACCCGGCGGCAAGGTGGTTCCCATTCCCGATCGCCTGGGTGAAGAGGGGGTGCTGTTGGCGCTGGCCGCCACCGCCTATCACGCCATCTTCCAGGGGCAGGCCGTGGATGCCCTGACGCCTTCCCAGTTACCTGATCTCATCGTCGGTCATGGTGTTCTTGGTCGACTTCTGGCCCGTGTCGCCGTGGCGGCGGGCGCCTCCCCCGTGGTCTGGGAACTGAATGAATCCCGTGCCGCTGGCGCCGAGGGTTATACCGTCGTTCACCCTGAGCGGGATGAGCGGCGTGACTATCACACCATCATCGACGTCAGCGGCGACAGCGCCCTGCTGGATACCCTGATTGCCCGCCTGGCTCGGGGCGGCGAGGTGGTGCTCGCCGGTTTTTACAGCCAACCGCTTTCGTTTGCCTTCCCGCCCGCGTTCATGCGCGAAGCCCGGATCCGCTGTGCTGCCGAATGGCGCGCGCCCGATCTGGCGGCGGTGAAGGCGCTCATCGAATCAGGCCGACTGTCTCTGGGCGGCCTCATCACACACCGCCGCCCCGTAGCCGAGGCCGATGAGGCCTATCGGACGGCATTCGGTGATCCCGAGTGCCTGAAGATGGTGCTGGACTGGAGATCCAGCCGGTGAGCGGCGGTGGTCATACGACTTCCGTCTCCGTTGATGCGCTCAGGGAACAGATAAGTTCCCGGCCAGCGGCGGAAACGATCCTTCCTGAAGGGGATGAGCGCGTGCAAAGTAGTACAGCCAAAGAAACCCAGATCATCGCAATCTATGGCAAGGGTGGTATTGGCAAGAGCTTTACCCTGTCGAACCTGTCCTACATGATGGCCCAGCAGGGCAAGCGCGTCCTGCTTATCGGCTGCGATCCCAAGAGCGATACCACGTCTTTGCTGTTCGGCGGCAAGGCCTGTCCCACCATCATCGAGACGGCTGCCCGCAAGAAACTGGCGGGTGAAGAGGTGGAGATCGGTGATGTCTGCTTCAAGCGTGGCGGGGTGTTCGCCATGGAGTTGGGTGGTCCGGAAGTGGGGCGCGGCTGTGGTGGTCGCGGCATCATCCACGGTTTCGAAATCCTGGAAAAACTGGGTTTCCATGACTGGGGATTCGACTATGTGCTGCTGGACTTCCTGGGTGACGTGGTGTGCGGCGGGTTTGGTCTGCCCATCGCCCGCGACATGTGCCAGAAGGTCATCGTCGTGGGTTCCAATGACCTGCAATCCCTCTATGTGGTGAACAACGTCTGCTCCGCGGTGGAATATTTCCGTCGCCTGGGTGGCAACGTGGGCGTGGCGGGCATCGTCATCAACAAGGATGACGGTACCGGCGAGGCCCAGGCCTTTGCCCAGGCGGCCGGCATTCCCATCCTGGCTTCCATCCCCGCCAACGAAGACATCCGCAGAAAGAGTGCCAATTACCAGATCGTCGCCCATCCGGACGGCGAGTGGGGGCCGCTGTTCGAGGCCCTGGCGACCCAGGTGGCCGAGGCGCCGCCACAGCGTCCCAAGCCGCTGACCCAGGATGAACTGCTGGGCTTGTTCTCCAGCGATGAAGTGGGACGGGATGTGGTGCTTGAGCCGGCGACCTGGGAAGATGTCCATGGTCATGCCATGGTCAAGAAGCCGTCCCTTGAGGTGGTCTATGACGATGTCTGACCGACATCGCCACCTCATGGAGGCCAGTCACCCCGATGTCGGTCGTGCCGGTGGTGGTGCCGGGTCTCCGGATCAATCTCAAGATGCGACGCCTTCCGTGAAAATCAACAAGATTCCAGTGACCGTCGAAACGACGGCTGCCGCCGCCGGTTCCGGCTGCCATGGCGGCCGGGAAACCATGGCGGCGGCAGCGCGTGCCGCCGGTCAGAGCGAGACCCTGGACCAATACGCCAGGGATTATCCGGCGGGTCCCCATGACCAGCCGCAGAGCATGTGCCCGGCCTTCGGTTCGCTGCGCGTGGGTTTGCGCATGCGCCGCACCGCGACCATCCTGTCCGGCTCCGCCTGCTGTGTCTATGGCCTGAGCTTCACCTCTCATTTCTATGGCGCGCGGCGCACTATCGGGTATGTTCCCTTCGACTCCGAAACCCTGGTGACCGGCAAGCTGTTCGAGGATATCCGGGAATCCGTGTATCAAGTGGCCGATCCGGCGGTCAATGATGCGGTGGTCATCATCAATCTTTGTGTGCCCACCGCCTCCGGGGTGCCGCTGCGGCTGCTGCCCAAGGAAATCAATGGGGTGCGCATCATCGGGATTGATGTCCCGGGTTTCGGTGTCCCCACTCATGCCGAGGCCAAGGATGTCCTGGCCGGCGCCATGCTGCGCTATGCCCGTGGCGAAGCCGAGCAGGGTCCGGTGCAGGCACCTCGGGATGGGCGCAAGGACAAGCCGACGGTCACCCTGATGGGCGAGATGTTCCCGGCCGATCCGGTGGGCATCGGCGCCATGCTGGAACCCCTGGGTCTTGCCGCGGGTCCCGTGGTGCCCACTCGGGAGTGGCGTGAACTGTATGCCGCGCTGGACTGTGCCGTGGGTGCCGCCATTCACCCCTTCTATACCTCTTGCGT
The DNA here is from genome assembly GCF_022227765.1 of Ectothiorhodospira shaposhnikovii. GTDB lineage: Bacteria > Pseudomonadota > Gammaproteobacteria > Ectothiorhodospirales > Ectothiorhodospiraceae > Ectothiorhodospira. The sequence goes on from NZ_JAJMLZ010000003.1 coordinate 33,029, forward strand.
GCGCGAGCTGAATGAAGCCGGTCGTGAAGTGGTTGGCTCGGCCCCCGTGGGCTATGACGGCACGGCCGCCTGGCTGGAGGCCATCGGCGAAGCTTGCGGCGTGGCCAGGAGTGCCGTTGACACTGCCAAGAACCGCTTCCTGCCTGCCATCAAGGGTGCGCTGTCCGGTGCCCCGATCAAGGGTCGCATCACCCTGTCGGGTTATGAAGGCTCCGAGTTGTTGGTGGCGCGACTGCTGATTGAAAGCGGCGCGGATGTCCCTTATGTCGGCACCGCCTGCCCCAGGACCCGCTGGTCCGATGCAGACCGCGAATGGCTGGAGAGCAAGGGTGTCCGGGTACAGTTCCGTGCCTCACTGGAACAGGATCTGGCTGCCATCGAAGAATTTGGTCCCAACCTGGCCATCGGTACGACGCCGGTGGTGCAAAAGGCGAAAGAGAAGGGTATTCCTGCCTTGTACTTCACCAACCTCATTTCCGCCCGTCCCCTGATGGGGCCCGCGGGTGCGGGTTCCCTGGCGCAGGTGGTCAATGCCGCCCTCTCCAATCAGGCTCGATTTGATCGCATGAAGGCCTTCTTCGAGGGTGTGGGTGAAGGCCATGCCACGGGTGTCTGGGAAGAGGTTCCACGGGATTATCCTGAATTTCGTGAGCGCATGAAACGTCAGCGGCAGCGTGTCGCCGGGCAGAGCGGTCCGGGGGAGGTGCGCTGATGTTCGTCCTGGATCTGGATCGCGCGGGTGGTTACTGGGGGTCGGTCTACGCCTTTACCGCCGTCAAGGGGCTGCAGGTCATCATCGACGGCCCCGTGGGCTGTGAAAACCTGCCGGTGACTTCGGTGCTTCACTACACCGATGCCCTACCGCCCCATGAGTTGCCGGTGGTGGTGACCGGGCTGGGTGAGGAAGAGCTGGGGCAAACGGGAACCGAGGCCGCCATGAAGCGTGCCCATCAGACCCTGGACCCGGATCTGCCCACGGTGGTGGTGACCGGCTCCATTGCCGAGATGATCGGTGGTGGCGTGACCCCGGAAGGCACAAATATTCAGCGGTTTCTTCCGCGGACTATTGACGAGGATCAGTGGCAGAGCGCGGATAGGGCCCTAAACTGGTTGTGGACTGAATTTGGAAGCAAGAAGGTGCCTGCCCCGAAGGCACGCAAGGCCGGAGAAAGACCGAAGGTCAATATCATCGGCCCCATGTACGGTACCTTCAACATGCCGTCCGATCTGGCGGAGATCCGCCGCTTGGTGGAGGGCATTGGTGCCGAGGTCAATATGGTGTTTCCCTTGGGGAGTCATCTGGCCGAGGTGCCCAGACTGGCGGATGCGGAAGTCAACATCTGCATGTACCGGGAATTCGGCAGACTGCTGTGCGAGACCCTGGATCGGCCTTATCTGCAGGCGCCCATCGGTCTACATAGCACCACCTTGTTCCTGAGAAAACTGGGTGAACTGCTCGGGTTGGATCCGGAGCCGTTCATCGAGAAGGAAAAACATACGACGGCCAAGCCACTATGGGATCTGTGGCGGTCGGTGACACAGGATTTCTTCGGCACGGCGACCTTCGGGATCGTGGCGACCGAAACCTACGCCAGGGGTGTCAGACACTTCCTGGAAGAAGAGATGGGAATGCCTTGCAATTTTGCCTTCGCGCGCAGCGCCGGGGCAAAACCCGATAATCAGTCGGTGCGCAAGGCCATTCATGAAAAGACGCCGCTGGTGCTGTTCGGCAGCTATAACGAACGCATGTATCTGGCGGAGATCGGGGGGAGGGCGATGTACGTACCAGCCTCCTTCCCAGGGGCGATCATACGGCGCCATACCGGTACCCCCTTCATGGGCTACGCCGGGGCGACGTATCTGGTCCAGGAGGTGTGCAACTCGCTGTTCGATGCGCTGTTCCACATCCTGCCCCTGGGTACGGAACTGGACAAGGTGGATGCAACGCCGTCGCGCCTGCACCGGGAACTGCCCTGGGATGATGAAGCCAAGGCCGTGCTGGACAGACTGGTCGAGGCATATCCGGTACTGGTCCGGATCTCCGCCGCCAAGCGCCTCAGGGATGCCATCGAGGCAGCTGCAAGGCGAGAAGGCGAGGAAAGGATCAGCGTGGACAGGGTCAACAGGACCCACGCGGATGTGGCGGCGGGCAGGGCGGCCTGAACAGACGACAGCCAGGGCAGGGTGAACGAACTCTGCCTTGGCGCAGAATGGATTGAAGCAGTAAACGCACATCGGAAGGATTCGATGTCGCGCAGGACAACGGATTCGCGGTTTTCTGGACGTCGCCGCCTTTGCATGCAGTACCGCGAGGCGATGTCGTCCTGACCTCCCGAAGTCAGGGAGGTTATGGGTCGATCGTGAAAGCGCTGTGACATGCAACTGACAGGTTCATGTCTTCAGTCATCACCCGTTGACCGGGTCTTTAAACGGTATGACAGGTGACACGGTCGTGAGTTTCGTTGTGGAGGCAATTTTTTCCATGACGGTCGTGATCGCGTTGAGTCAACGCGGTATTTGCCAATAAGGCTCATTTGGAGGGTATTTAAATGGTTGACGAAACGAAAGGTTCGCTCTCTGGGCTCACCGAAGACGAGGCCATGGAGTTTCACGGTGTCTTCATGACCAGCATGATGGGCTTCCTGGCCGTTGCTGCCGTTGCTCACGTTCTGGCCTGGATGTGGCGTCCCTGGGGCGTGGCTTGGTAAGACCTTGCACCATTCTGGTGTATTGGTCAGTACCAGGTCTTTCGAGCCAAAGTTTTAAAAGTAGTTCCCTAAAAACATAGGAGATTTCAACATGTGGCGTGTTTGGCTGCTGTTCGATCCGCGCAGAGCGCTGGTTGCCCTGTTCACGTTCCTGGCCGTGCTTGCACTGCTGATCCACTTCATCCTGTTGAGCACCGAACGCTTCAACTGGATGCACTCTGCGTCGGCTGTCGAAGCGACTCTGCAGGCTCAGGAAGGCGGTTCAGCACTGTCCTGATAGCGTCTGTAGCCGCAGGTGTTGGGCGGGTGTCGGCAGTCATGCCGGCTCCGCCCGGCATCCAAGGCCCTTCGCTAACAAGCGTGTTGAGAGTATAGGGCTAGGGCCGGAATCTCCGGCCTATGCCTTACTGACCGGAGGTTCTAGGAATGTCCATGCTGAGCTTTGAGAAAAGATACCGCGTACGCGGGGGGACGTTGATCGGAGGCGACCTATTTGACTTCTGGGTCGGGCCTTTCTACGTCGGATTTTTTGGGGTCCTAACGGCGTTTTTCGCGCTGTTGGGTACACTCCTGATCGTCTGGGGTGCGGCTATGGGCCCAACCTGGAACATCTGGCAGATCAGCATCAATCCCCCCGACCTGAGTTACGGCCTTGGCTTTGCACCCCTGACCGAGGGTGGGCTTTGGCAGATGATCACGATCTGTGCCTTGGGCGCATTCGTTTCCTGGGCGCTGCGCCAGGCTGAAATTGCCCGCAAACTGGGTATGGGTCTGCATATTCCGATCGCCTTCTCCGTGGCGGTCTTTGCCTATTTCACGCTGGTTGTCATTCGTCCGGTGCTGCTGGGTGCCTGGGGTCATGGTTTCCCCTACGGCATCATGAGTCACCTGGACTGGGTGTCCAACACCGGTTATCAGTTCCTGCACTTCCACTACAACCCGGCCCACATGCTGGCCATCGCCTTCTTCTTCACGACGGCTCTGGCCCTGTCATTGCACGGTGGTCTCATCCTGTCCGCAACCAACCCCAAGAAGGGTGAACCGGTCAAGACGCCTGAATACGAAGATACCTTCTTCCGTGACGTCGTCGGCTATTCCATCGGTGCCCTCGGCATCCACCGCCTGGGTCTGTTCCTTGCCCTTAGCGCCGCCTTCTGGAGTGCCGTCTGTATCGTCATCAGCGGTCCCTTCTGGACGCAGAGCTGGCCGGAATGGTGGAACTGGTGGCTTGACCTTCCTATCTGGGCTTAATGTAAGGGGACCACAATGGCCGAATACCAGAACATATTTAACCGGGTGCAGGTCCAGGCAGAGCCTGAGGCTGGCGTACCCCTGCCGAATGGTGATCGCGAACGCATCGGGAAACCGCTGCTGTTCTATTGGGCCGGTAAACTAGGTAACGCCCAGATCGGGCCGATCTACCTGGGCTGGACCGGATTGGCATCCATCCTGTTTGGTTTGATGGCAATCCTGATCATCGGTTTCAACTTCTTGGCCCAGGTCAACTGGGACGTCATCCAGTTCTTCCGTCAGCTGTTCTGGCTGGGACTGGAGCCGCCTCAGGCTCAGTACGGCCTGGGTATTCCTCCGCTGGCCGAGGGCGGTTGGTGGTTGATGGCAGGTTTCTTCCTGACCACTTCCATCCTGCTGTGGTGGGTGCGGATGTATCGTCGTGCGCGTGCGCTGAACATGGGTACCCATGTGGCGTGGGCCTTTGCCGCGGCAATCTTCCTGTATCTGAGCCTTGGCTTCTTCCGTCCGATCCTGATGGGTGACTGGTCCGAAGCAGTGCCGTTCGGTATCTTCCCGCATCTTGACTGGACCACGGCATTCTCTCTGAAGTACGGCAACCTGTACTACAACCCGTTCCACATGCTCTGCATTGCCTTCCTGTATGGTTCTGCTGTTCTGTTTGCCATGCATGGTGCAACGGTGCTGGCTGTGGGTCGTTATGGCGGTGAGCGCGAACTTGAGCAGATCACCGACCGTGGTACCGCTTCCGACAGAGCAATGCTGTTCTGGCGCTGGACCATGGGCTTCAACGCCACCATGGAATCCATCCATCGCTGGGGCTGGTGGTTCGCGGTTCTCGTACCGATCACCGGCGGCATTGGCATTCTGCTCACTGGCACGGTAGTCGACAATTGGTATCTGTGGGCGATCGATCACGGCGTGGCGCCGTCCTATCCGATCGTACATCCGAACGTCGAAGATCCGGCCATGCTTCAAGGGATGTCTCAATGAAAACGATGACGCGTAAAACGACGACAGTGGCGGCCCTTGCCGGTGCCGCACTCCTGATGACCGGCTGCGAACTGCCGATCGGGATCGAAACCGAACAGACCGGTTATCGCGGTCTGGGTATGGAGCAGGTAACCAAGCGCCATCTGGAAGCCATGAAGCGTAGCGGCATGGAAATTCCGGAGCCTGAGCGTCCCGCGGCTGCCGCCGGTCCCCGTGCCGGTGACATCTACGAGAACGTGAAGGTGCTGGGTGACCTGAACATCTCCGAGTTCAACCGTCTGATGAACGCCATCACCGCATGGGTGGCACCGGAGGAAGGTTGTAACTACTGCCATACGCCGGGCAACTTCGCCGACGAAAATGTCTACACGAAGATTGTCTCCCGGCGCATGCTGGAGATGACCTACACCATCAACCAGGAATGGACCGCCCACGTGGGTGAGACCGGTGTGACCTGCTACACCTGTCACATGGGCAATCCGGTGCCGGAAAATATCTGGTATGAGGACCCGGGCTTCAAGCAGGCCGGTGGCTTTGCCGCCAGCCGTATGGGTCAGAACTTGGCCGGTACCAACGTGGCTTCCGCCTCGCTGCCGAATGATGTCTTCACGCCCTTCCTGCAGGGTGATGAGCCGAAGAACATTCGCGTGACGCCGCGGACCTCGTTGCCGATGGGTGACAATCCGTACAACCTGGTGGACGCCGAGTGGGTGCATGGTCTCATGATCCACTTCTCGGTGGCCCTGGGTGCCAACTGCACCACCTGCCACAACACGAACAACTTCCCGGAATGGCAGACCAGCCCTCCGCAGCGTGTGACGGCATGGCACGGCATCGAGATGGTTCGGGCACTGAACAATCAGTACCTGAATCCGCTGCAGCCCGAGTATCCGGATTACCGTCTGGGTCCCACGGGTGACGCGCCCAAGACCAACTGCGCCACCTGCCACAACGGTCTGCAGTTGCCGCTGGATCGTGCACAGATGCTGAAGGATTATCCGGAACTGAACCGGGTGAACCACCGCGGCGCTCAGCCCGCGGCTACCACCAGCGCTGCTGCTGAAACTGCCGGTGACGCAGATGCGGAGGCTGTCGAAGGGTAAGTTCTTCGTACCTCTCGGCTGAATGACCCGGATGGAACCGGGTGAACAGGGGACCTTCGGGTCCCCTGTTTCGTTTGCGCGGAAATGGGTGCAAGGCGTCATGGCTTTGTGTATGTTGCTAGCGGCTTGAAGCGGTTTTCCGCTCTGGTAGCCTTGACGCTTGGTGGCCCATGGGCCTTGAGAGGAACAGCAGTGGTCGGAAATCGAGGGTTCGGGATTGATGGCTTCACCACCTGGCATTGGCTGCTGGGTGCCGCTGCAATGGTGATCGTGCTGGGGGGGCTCAAGACGGTCAGCCATATTCTTACCCCGTTCTTGATGGCGGCTTTCCTGGCCATCATCTGCGCCCCTCCCTTGACCTGGATGCAGCGTCGTGGCGTGCCGGGGGCGCTGGCGGTTCTTATCCTGTTCTCCGTCGTGGGCTTTACCTTCTTTCTGTTGTTTCTCGCGCTCAGGGATGCGGCGGAAAGCCTTGCCGTCCAGGCCCCGCTATACCAGACACGCCTGACAGGCTGGCTGGAGCATCTGCGGGCGATGGCCGAGGCCCGCGGCCTGCCGGAGGATCTGCTACCGGAAAAACCGGCCTTGCCTGCTACCGCAACCATCACCAATGCAGCCAGGGCCATCGCCGGGGGAGTGGGGCAATTCACGGCCAGTACCTTTCTGGTGCTGCTGGCCTTCATGTTCCTGCTGATGGAAGAGCGGGTTCTGGCGGCCAAGCTCAATGCGGCCTTCCCGGGGCGTCGGCGTGCCAGGGTGAGAATGCGGCGCTTTTTGCGCTCGGTCTATCATTACCTTGCCATCAAGACCGGTGCCAGTGTGGCTACCGGTCTGCTGGTGGGTATCGGGCTGAGCCTCATCGGTGTCGACTTCGCCATTCTCTGGGGAATCCTGGCGGGACTGCTCAATTTCATCCCGACCATAGGCTCGATCATTGCCGCGGCCCCGGCGGTGCTGATTGCCCTGCTGGGCATGGGGATGACGGAGGCGGTGCTGGTTCTGATCCTCTATGTGGTGGTCAACGTGGGCATCGGCAGCATACTCGAACCCAAGTTCATGGGGCGTACCCTGGGTCTGTCACCACTGGTGGTGCTGGTATCCTTGTTGGTCTGGGGATGGGTATTCGGGCCGGTGGGCATGTTGTTATCCATTCCCCTGACCATGATTGCCAAGCTGGCATTGGAGTCCAAGCCGGACACGCGCTGGATTGGTATCCTCATGAGTGATCGGCCCAGAGGGAGCTAGCCACGTCCGTGGCCGGCTCGGGACATGCTTTTCAGGAGATCCGGATTTGATTCCCTTGATACTTTCAGGCGGTGCGGGTACGCGGCTCTGGCCCATGTCGCGCCAGCTTTTTCCCAAGCAGTTTCTGCCCTTGGCTGAACCGCAAAGAACCCTGCTGCAGGCGACCCTGGAGCGTCTGCCCCAGGGGGATGATCTGGGCCGGCCGGTGGTGGTCTGCAACGAGGATCACCGCTTTCTGGTCGCCGAACAACTGCGCGCCATGGGGGTGCAACCGGCACGGATCATTCTGGAGCCCATGGGACGCAACACGGCACCGGCGGTGGCGCTGGCCGCGTTGGAACAGGTGCAGGACGGTGCGGACCCTGTGTTGCTGGTGATGCCGGCGGATCATGTGATCGCGGATGTGGAAGCCTTTCGCCGTGCGTTGTCGACGGCCCGTGTGAGGGCGGAAACCGGCGATCTGGTCACCTTCGGCATTGTCCCCACCGAGCCCCATACCGGCTATGGCTATATCCGTGCCGGTATCGGGACGGAAGAGGAGGGGGCCTTGCCGGTGCTGGAATTCGTGGAAAAACCGGATCAGCAGACGGCGGAAGGTTATCTTGCCGGCGGCGACTATTTCTGGAACAGCGGCATGTTCGTATTCCGGGCCTCGGTGTTTTTGCAGGAACTGGAGACTCACGCACCGGACATTCTTGTCGCCTGCCGCAAGGCACTGGAATCCGCCCGGGCGGACATGGACTTCCTGCGGGTTGACCGGGACGCCTTTGCCGCCTGCCGCGGCGATTCCATCGACTATGCGGTGATGGAAAAGACCGGGCGGGCCGTGGTGGTGCCGCTGCGGGCCGGCTGGAGCGACGTGGGTTCCTGGGCCTCCCTGTGGGCGGTGGGGGAGAGGGATGCCGACGGCAATCTGGCCCAAGGAGACGTCATCACCGTGGGGGCCAGGAATTGCTATGTCCACGGCAATCAGCGTCTGGTGGCCGCCGTGGGCGTGGAAGACCTGGTGATCGTGGAAACGGCGGACGCAGTGTTGGTGATGCACAAGGACCGCGATCAGGAAGTCAAGGAAGTGGTGGCGCGGCTCAAGTCCCGTGGTCGTGAAGAGGCGGATATTCACCGCTGCGTGGCTCGGCCCTGGGGCACCTATGAGCGCATTGATGCCTCGGATCGTTTTCAGGTCAAGCGCATCACGGTCAAGCCGGGACAGACCCTGTCGCTGCAGATGCATTATCACCGGGCCGAGCACTGGATCGTGGTGCGGGGCACGGCGCGGATCACCCGGGGGGAGGAGGTGTTCGTGCTCACGGAGAACCAGTCCACCTTCATCCCCCTGGGTGTCACCCATCGCCTGGAGAACCCGGGCAGGATTCCCCTGGAGCTGATCGAGGTGCAGTCGGGAAGCTACCTGGGGGAGGATGACATCGTCCGCTTCCAGGACACCTACGGTCGCAGTTGAGTCGGCGAGGGCGCCGCCTCAGGCGGCATCCTGCTTCGGGTTCAGTGCGTTCACCAGTCTCAGCACCGCCTGCACCCGCTGTTCCAGGGTTTCCATCGGCTCGAAGAACCTGAGCTTGTCGGGGCCGTCGAGCCGATAACCCTGGGGATTGGACTGGATCAGGCGGATGACGTCGGCGGGATCCACGGCCGGGTCCGGATGAAAGAGCACTCGTCCGCCCTGGGGACCCAGTTCCAGCTTGCGCACCCCCAGCGGCTGCAGTTTGAGCTTGAGCCGGGTGGCCTCCACCAGGTTTTTTGCCTGGGGCGGGAACAGCCCGAAGCGGTCGATCATTTCCACTTCCATTTCCCGTAGCTGTGCCTCGTCCCGGCAGCTGGCCAACCGCTTGTAGAGGATCAGGCGGCCGTGGACATCCGGCACGTAATCGTCCGGCAGCAGGGCCGGCAGACCCAGGTCCACCTCGGTGGTGTCGCCGGTCGAGGTTTCCAGGTCCGGGACCTTGCCTTCCTTGAGGGCCTTCACCGCCCGTTCCAGCAGTTCGTTGTAGAGGGTGAAGCCGATTTCCTGGATCTGGCCGCTCTGTTCATCACCCAGCAGTTCCCCCGCTCCCCGGATTTCCAGGTCATGGCTGGCCAGGGTGAAGCCCACGCCCAGGTCTTCCAGGGATTCGATGGCTTCCAGGCGCTTGACGGCATCCGGTGTCATGCCGGAGGGGGGGGGTGTGATGAGATAGGCATAGGCCCGGTGGTGACTGCGCCCGACACGGCCCCTGAGCTGGTGCAGCTGGGACAGCCCCAGCTTGTCCGCACGGTCCATGATGATGGTGTTGGCCGTGGGCACGTCGATGCCGGTCTCGATGATGGTGGTACACACCAGGATGTTATAGCGCCGGTGGTAGAAGTCGAGCATCACCTGTTCCAGTTCCTTCTCCCGCATCTGTCCATGGGCGATGCCGATGCTGGCGGAAGGGAGCAGTTCCGCCAGTTCGCGGGCGGCCTTGTCAATGGTGTCCACCTGGTTGTGCAGGTAGTAGACCTGACCGCCGCGCCGGATCTCGCGTAGGCAGGCCTCCTGGATCAGGGCATCGTTGCGCTGGCTGACGAAGGTCTTGATGGCCAGTCGTTCTTCCGGCGGGGTGGCGATGATGGACAGATCCCTGAGTCCCGACAGGGCCATATTGAGGGTGCGTGGGATGGGGGTGGCGGTGAGTGTGAGCATGTCCACCTCGGCCCGCAGGGCCTTGAGCCGCTCCTTGTGTCGCACCCCGAAACGCTGTTCCTCGTCGATGATCACCAGCCCCAGGTTCTTGAACTTGAGATTGCCTTGGATCAGCTTGTGGGTGCCGATGACGATATCCACGCGCCCGTCTTCCAGGCCTTCCATCACCGCTTGCTGCTGTTTCTGGGAACGGAACCGGGACATGGACTCGATGCGGATGGGCCAGTCGGCGAAACGGTCGCGGAAATTCTGGTCGTGCTGCTGGGCCAGTAGGGTGGTGGGTACCAGCACCGCCACCTGCTTGCCGTCCTGGACCGCAACGAAGGCGGCACGCATGGCCACCTCGGTCTTGCCGAAGCCCACGTCACCGCAGACCACCCGGTCCATGGGGCGCTCGGACGCCATGTCCGCCAGCACGGCCTCGATGGCGGACAACTGGTCCGGGGTTTCCTCGAACGGGAAGGCGGCGGCAAAGGCCGCGTACTCATCGCCATGGGGCTGGTAGGCGTGCCCCTTGCGGGCGGCCCGCCGGGCATAGATGTCCAATAGTTCCGCCGCCACGTCCCGGGCCTTTTCCGCCGCCTTGCGGCGGGCTTTGGCCCAGGTATCCGTACCCAGCTTGTGCAGCGGGGCATGCTCCGGATCGGAACCGGTGTAACGGCTGATCAGGTGCAGGGAGGAGACGGGTACATACAGCTTGTCACCGCCGGCATATTCCAGGGTGAGAAACTCGGTTTCCTGGCCGCCGACGGTGAGTTTCTGCAGGCCCAGATAACGGCCCACGCCGTTGTCCTCATGGACCACGGGTGCGCCGGGGTGCAGGTCCGTCAGATTGCGGATGACCGCATCCGCGTCCCGGGTGGGGCGATGACGGCGCCGTTCCTGGCGGACCCGCCGGCCGAACAGGCTGGATTCGGTCAGGATGGCCAGACCGGACTGGGGCAGATACAGGCCGTCATCCAGCGGCGCCACGGTCATGCACAGGGGCTGCTCCGCGGCAAGGAAGGCCTGCCAGGAATCCACCGGGGTGGGCAGAATGCCGAAGGGGCGCAGGGTGTCCAGCAGCACTTCCCGTCGTCCGGCGGATTCGGCGGTGAACAGGACGCGTCCGCTAAAACCCTCCAGAAACCGTTGCAGGCCCTGGGCGGGCTCGTTCTGGCGGGGATGAATCCGCAGGTCGGGCAGGGCTGCGGTTTCCATGTTGCACAGGCCCGCGCCGGTATCGGGCAGTGCCATGGCCTGGATCTGCAGATGCCGGCCCCGTGCCCATTGCCGGGACAGGGTTTCCGGGTCCAGGAACAGGCTGTCGGGGGGGAGCAGGGGGCGTTCCCGGTCATGGCGACGTTGCTCATGGCGATGGGCCACCTGATCGGCAAAGCCCCGGGCCGCCGTGTCCGTGTCGCCTGCCTGGATGAACAGGGTATTGTCGGGCAGGTAGTCGAACAGGGTCTCGGTGTGGTCGAAGAACAGGGGCAGGTAGTATTCGATCCCCGCCGGGGCGGCCCCCTGGCTGACCTCCCGATAGATCAGGCTGGCCTGGGGGTCGCCTTCAATGAGGGTGCGATAGCGTTGGCGAAAACCCTTGATGCCGGCTTCGTTGAGAGGGAACTCATGGGCGGGCAAGAGACGCACCTGCATGACCGTGTCCCGGGAGCGCTGGGTTTCCGGGTCGAAGGTGCGGATGGACTCGATCTCGTCATCCATCAGGTCGATGCGATAAGGCACCTCGCTGCCCATGGGAAACACGTCCAGCAGGGCACCCCGGACCGTATATTCACCATGCTCCATCACTTGGTTCACATGCCGGTAACCCGCCTCTTCAAAGCCGCTTCGGAGCTGATCCCGGTCGATGCGTTCTCCCTGGGACAGGAGCAGACACTGGGACTGCAACCAAGCCTTGGGTGCCAGCCGCTGCATCAGGGTGGTCACCGGGATGATCAGGGCGCCGTGCCGGAGGGAGGGCAACCGGAACAGGGTTTCCAGGCGCCGGGAGACGATGTCCTCATGGGGAGAAAAGACATCGTAGGGCAGGGTTTCCCAGTCCGGGAGGGCGAGGATGTCCCGGGTGTCGCCCAGGAAAAAGCCCAGTTCCAGCTCCAGGCGCTCGGCAGTCTGGGTATCGGGAGTGACCACGACACTCAGGCCCCGGTGCCGTTCCAGGGCGGCGGCCACGGCCAAGCCCAGGGCGGCGCCATACAGCTGCCCCCAGTGGGCACTTTGGTTTTCATGGGGCAGGGCGGGGGGATTGAGGGGGGTGAAGGTCTTTGACTGATCCATCCTGACTGCGGCCCGGCGGCTTCATTGACGAGCGCAGATTATACCCGGATGGGCAGGGGGTGTCGGCAGGCGGGGAAGAACTGCCCCGCCAATGGCGGGGCAGTGACGGCTCAGGAGGATTCCTTGTCGTCGGTTCTGATGTTGAGCAGGGTGTAGGCAGGGCACCAGCTCATGAGGGCGCTGGCCAGCGGGATCAGACCCAGCCAGCCCCAGGGGGTCTGAGGGCCGACAAAGACGAGGGCAATCAGCCCCAGGCCGACCACGATGCGGATCATGCGATCAGTGGAACCCATATTCTTCAGTTCTTCCAGATTCATGCGGTGTGCTCCTCGGGTTGGATAACAGCTTAAATCATAGCGGTTACAGGGTTATTCTGATTGACTAGGGGCAGGGTTTTTGGGATTCATTCTCCTTTGATTACGGGATTAGTCCCTGTAACGTTTCAGAAGATCCCCATAGGCATCGATCCGTCGGTCCCGCAGATACGGCCAGATTCGCCGTACCGCCTCGCTGCGGGCCTTGTCGATATCCACCACCAGTACCTGTTCCTGGCTGTCCGAGGCCTGGGCCAGGAATTCTCCCTGGGGGCCGCAGACGAAGCTGGATCCCCAGAATTGACTGCCGGCGGTGACCCCGGACGGATCCGCCTCAAACCCTACCCGGTTGCAGGCCGCCACCGGGATGCCGTTGGCCACCGCATGGGCGCGCTGCACGGTGATCCAGGCCTCCCGCTGACGGGCCTGTTCATCGGCCGTGTCGTTGGGGTCCCAGCCGATGGCAGTGGGGTAGATCAGCAGTTCCGCCCCGGCCAGGGCCATCAGCCGTGCCGCTTCCGGGAACCACTGATCCCAGCACACCAGCACGCCCAGGCATCCCACTCGGGTGTCCACCGGCTCGAAACCCAGATCCCCCGGCGTGAAGTAGAACTTCTCGTAATAGCCGGGATCGTCCGGGATATGCATCTTGCGATAGACCCCGGCCAGGCGCCCGTCGCTATCCAGTACTACCGCAGTGTTGTGGTACAGGCCGGGGGCACGCCGCTCGAACAGAGAGCCGACGATCACCACCCCCAGTTCCGCCGCCACCTCGGACAGGGCCTGGGTGCTGGGACCGGGAATCGGCTCGGCCAGGTTGAACAGCTCGGTATCCTCCGTCTGGCAGAAATACAGGCCGGTGTGCAGTTCCTGCAGGATGATGAGTTCGGCCCCTTGGGCGGCGGCCTCGCGGATGCCCCGCAGGCTTTTGTCCAGGTTGGACCGGGTATCTTCCGTGTTGGAATGCTGGATCAGTGCGATGCGCATGATGAGGTTCTGGGTCGGTTCAATGGTCGTGGAATGAAGGAAAGGCAAAGCCCGTTTCAACTGGAACGCAGGGAGTGCCGGTCCGGTGCGGGCGGCCCCCTGCGGGTCGCCAGGTAAAAGTGGAAGCAGGCCAGGCAGAGCATGAGCAGACTCATCAGCATGGCGCCCCGGTAGGGACCGAAGAAGATCCATGCCCCCAGCACCAGAAAGGCGATGCCCGTACTGCCCTGGATGATGAGTTTCTTTACCCGTCCCGCATTCCAGGTGGACATGGTGATGAACCACCAGCCCATGGGCAGGCCGGGAGCGGAGAACAGCACCACCAGCTGTCGGAAGATCCCCTCCAGATGGCCCAGGGCCAGATGAATGCCGAGGCTGCCGGCCATCAGCAGCAGCACACCGACGGCGGCGATCCGGTAGCTGGGCTGACGTGAGCGGTACCAGGGGCGTTTGACCGGGGTGTTCATCGGAGTGAAATACCTCAAGGATGTTCTGAGCAAACTATTTCGGCATGAAAATCGTCATTCCCGCCTCAAAACCGTCATTCCCGCGCAAGCGGGAATCCAGTCACGGGCCCTCCCGCTTTCGCGGGAGTGACGGCAGGTGCGGCCCGGGAATCCACCCACCCGCCGATCATTCCGGCACCCGTTTTTCGCAGGAAAGTGACGGGGCCAAGATATTGGTCGATTCCGATGCCGGCTGACAACCGCCACGGGCCGATCCATACAGTGCCATACACACACATTGGATCAACCGGAGCAAAAAGCGTTCAGAGGCCGGACCTGGACACCTTGATCAGAGATCAAATCTTTGCAAAACAGGCCTGCACCATAACCGAATCATGCCGGATTGCCCATATTGTTTCCCTCATCGCGAAACAGGCGTTTGGGAACCCACCACAGGAAGACGGCCATCCCCAGCAGTTCCACCAGACTCTGGAACACGATCACCACCACGGCCACCTCAAGGGAAGCCGGCAGCGCCAGGGCCAGCGGCAATACCACGAAAGAGTTACGGGTCCCGAAGCTGAAAGCCAGGACCCGGCCCTGTTCCGGGGGTAATCGGAACAGCCTGCTCATTGCCCAGGCCAGCCATCCCGCCGCGAGCAGGAACAGGGTGAAAATCAGCAGCAGATGCAGCAGCAGGGGGAGGGCGCCCACCACCAGATGGACCTGGGAGGTCGCCACGATGAACACCACCACTGCCAGCAGCGGCACCGGCAGGTCCCCCAGCCTGTTCACGAGCCTTCTGGGCCTGTCGGACCTTGCGGCCCAGTGCTCGGTGCCCAGTGCCAGCAGCAACGGCACGATGATCAGACCGAAAAACGCCAGCAGCATCTCGTCCCGGGCCAGGGCAAGGCTCAGGTCACCGGGAAACAGGAACCACAGGTAGATGGGCAGCAGGAGGATCTGAAGCAGCAGGCTGACGGGAGAAAAGGCGATGGCCCGCCGTGTGTCACCCCCGCCCAGCTGAGTGAAGGTGATGAACCAGTCCGTGCAGGGGACCAGCAGCACCAGGAGTATCCCCAGGCGCACGGCGGGGTCCTCGGGGGCCAGCAGCATCAATGTCCAGGCCAGCAGGGGGATGAGCACAAAGTTGCCCAGCACGGCCGCGGCCAGAAACCGGCCGTCCCGGAAGGCATCCCGCAGGCGGTTCAGCGGCACCAGGGTGAAGGTGGCGTACAGCAGCAGGCCCAATACGGGCCACAGCAGAGGTTCCAGCACCGCTCCGGCTGCCGGCAGGGCGGTGCCGAGCATGAGGCCTGTAAGAATGGCGGCAAGGTAGACGAAGACCTGATGGCGTTCCAGGGCCTGACGGTTCAAGTGACACCTCTCTTTGATTGACCGGGCGGATGCCCTGAATCGATCACGGGGTGCCGGAACTTGCCGGAATCCCGTCGGTTGGTTCGACTTGCAGGTTCAAGTCACCGCCACGCCCTTGACCATGGCCCAGACGGTCTGACCCTTTGCCAGCGCGAGCTGCCGGCAGGAACGCAGGCTGATACGGGCGAGCAGGGTCTGGCCACCGGCATCCAGAGTCAGGATCACATGTCCGGGCTGGGGATCATCACTGATGTCACTGATCCGGACCTGAAGGGCGTTGAGTACGCTGCTGGCATCGGGCCGGGTCAGGGCCACGGATACATCTCGGGCGAGAATGCGTGCCCTCAGGGGAGTGCCGACGGCCCGCTCCTGATGGGAGATCAGCAGACTGCCGCCGGCAAAGGCCAACTCCGTCAGGTGATCGGGTGCGTGGTGGACGGCCACGGTGCCTTCGATGACCGCCGAGGCCTGTTCGCTGTGGGCCAGGGGCAGGTCGGTGCGGGTCAGCAGAGTCTGCAACGGCCCCTGGGCCAGGGCGCGTCCCGCCTCCAGCAACACCATGTGGTCCGCCAGCCGTGCCACTTCCTCGATGGAGTGGCTGACGTAGACCACCGGTATGGACAGCTCATCCCTCAGTCGTTCCAGATAGGGCAGGATCTCCCCCTTGCTGGCCACGTCCAGGGAGGCCATGGGCTCGTCCATCAGTAACAGTTGCGGGCTGGTGAGCAGGGCGCGGCCGATGGCCACCCGCTGGCGCTGTCCACCGGAAAGGGCGTCCGGATAGCGGTCCAGCAAGGTTTCCAGGCCCAGCAGGGTCACCACGTCATCCAGTTTCACACGCCGTTCCCCGGCGGGAATGCGTTTGAACCCGTACAGCAGGTTGTTCCTTGCGTTGAGGTGAGGGAACAGGCTGGCCTCCTGAAACACATAGCCCAGGGGGCGTTGATGCACCGGAAGAAAGAATGTCGCATCCTGCCAGAGATCGCCGTTGAATTGCAGGCGGGCATCTTCAATGCGCTCCAGGCCAGCCAGGCAACGAAGGATGGTGGTCTTGCCGGAACCGGAGCGACCGAACAGCGCGGTGACGCCTTTTCCGGGGATCTGAAGCTCCACATCCAGGGTGAAGTCACCCCGTTCCAGACGGAACCTAGCCTGAATGCTCATGATCCCACCCCCACCACCTTGAATTTCCTGTTCAATCCATAGACTGCCAGCAGCAGTGAGAAGGACAGTATCACCAGGATCAGGGCCAGGGCATGGGCCGACTGATAATCCATGGCTTCCACATGATCGTAAATGGCAATGGAGGCCACCTGGGTCTGGCCGGGGATATTGCCGCCCACCATGATGATGACCCCGAATTCACCCAGGGTGTGGGCGAAGGAAAGCACCGCGGCGGTGAGAAATCCCCGTCGGGCCAATGGCGCCACGATGGTGAAGAATCGATCCAGCGGCGATGCCCGCAAGGTAGCGGCTACCTCCAGCACCCGCGTCCCGGTTGCCTGAAACGCGTTGGTCAGCGGCTGCATGACAAAGGGCAGGGAATAGATCATGGAGCCGATCACCAGGCCGGTGAAACTGAAGGCCAGGTGGTTGAACCCCATGGATTCCAGCGTGCCGCCCACCCAGCCTCGGGGACCCAGCAGGAGCAGAAGATAGAACCCGAGCACGGTGGGAGGCAGGACCAGTGGCAGGGTGACCAGGGCCTCCACAACCACCTTGCCCCGCCACCGGGTATGTGCAAGCCACCATGCCGCCGGTGCGCACAGTACCAGTAATATGGTGGTGCTGATGACCGCCAGCTTGAAAGTGACCCATAGGGCCATGGTGTCTTGGGGGGAGAGTGAAATGGGCATCATGGGCCTGGGAATGTCCAATGGGCAGTCAAAACCCGGCCCGATACCCGGAACAATGCCGCCGGGTATTGGGCCGGCGATGGGTCAGGGTATGCTGTAGCCTGCGGCCTCAATGACCCGCACGGCTTCCGGGCTGCGGATCCAGGCCATAAAATCCCGGGCCACTTCCATGTCGACGGCCCGCTTGAGAATCACCGCCTGCTGTTCGATGGGGTCAAACCACTCCGCCGGTGGAATCCAGTGGGACCCAGGAATGGTGCCATCGTCAGCCTTGACCTGGGCCAGGGCCACAAACCCCAGTTCCGCCGCGCCGGAGGCAATCTGCGAGTAGGCCTGTCCGATGGACTGGGCGCGTACCAGACGGCCCGCCCTGTCCAGGCTTTCCCAGATGCCCATGCCGGTGAGAATCTGCCGAGCGGCCACGCCGTAAGGGGCGTTGCGCGGATCGGCAATGCTGAGGAAACGGTAGCTTCCGGAGCGCAGTAGTGTTTCCGGGTCATTGAGGTAACCTTCCCGGCTGGACCACAGCACGGGTACGCCCACGGCGTAGGTGAACCGGGAATCTTCCAGGGCCAGTCCATCCGCGACCAGTGTTTCGGCGCGCAGGGTATCCGCGGAGAAGAACAGATCAAAGGGGGCGCCGTTGACCACCTGGGCGTACAAGGCACCGGATGCTCCGGCGCTGAGATTGATCTTATGGCCGGTTTCGGCCTCGTAGGCGGCGGTGAGGGTCTGCAGGGTGCCCAGGAAGTTGGCGGCTACGGCGGCCCGAAGTTCAGCGGCGGAAGCGGTCGTGATGCTGGTGAACAGCAAGAATAGAAACAGGATGACGTGTCTGGGTTTCATGTTTGAGCCTCCAGCAGGGTGGGTTCAGTCATTGACGGCCAGGATGACGTGGGGCGCCTTGATCAGGGCACAGGCCCGAGATCCCTGGGTGAGCCAGCCTTCGTCCAGGGCCTCCCGGGTGACGACGGCGGTGAGGACCCGGCCATGGCCCAGGTCCAGCTTGACCTCCGCGTTCACGGGGCCGGCTTCGATGTGGCTGACAATGCCCTGGAGGCGGTTACGGGCGGAAAAGCGCAGCGCATCGACCACTTCGCTCAGAATCACGAAGGAAGACTTGATCAGTGCATGGACTTCCCGGCCCACCTGCAGCCCCAGTTCCAGGCCGGCCTCATGGGTGACCACGGCGTGGATCTCCAGCCCATGGCCGATATCCACGGTAATCTCGTCGTTGACCGCGCCCTGCGTGACGCGGGAGATCTTGCCCTGGTAGTGGTTTCTTGCCGTTGTGCGCATGGATAGTTTCCTCATCAGTGTCCAGACATCGCCTAATTCGCCCGTGGACCGGGCCATTTGCTGCAGAAATTGCTGATACGCCTGTTCGGCGGCCCGGTACTGCGCAATCACCTGTTCGCCGTGGGCGGTCAGTCGGGTGCCGCCGCCGTGCTTTCCTCCCGCCTGCCGCAGCAGCAGAGGTTTGTCCGCCAGATTGTTCATGGCGTCGATGGCGTCCCAGGCCGCCTTGTAGCTCATGCCGATGGCCCGGGCCGCGGCGGAGATGGAGCCGGTGGCGGCGATCTGCTCCAGCAACTGGATGCGGGCGCCGCCAAGGAAGGTCTGGCCGTGCAGCTTGAACCAGAACTGCCCGTCGATTTCCGGTTGCATGGGGTTTTCCTGGTCTAAGGTTCGTTATGTATTTCTGTATATAGCGAATGTCGAAACACAACTCACGGGGTCGCTGTGCTCTAACTCAGCATTTTTTAGGCCAGCCAGATTGGTGCTTTTAAATGTCTGGTTTTAAAGGATTTGTTATTAAATCTCCATGGTCTGAGGGTGGGGTTTGCGACAGGAGAAAGGGGAGGGTGAGCCCGTTGTCTGAAATCCTACGTTTCCCGGGATCGGCCCGGCGGGCGGGGTGTCTGGGATAATGGCGTCATGAACGTGGATTGATTTATTTATATTCCTTGTCAGTATATGTGGTCCTGCAAATGGATGTGAGCACGTTATGGAGCCCGGAAAAGACCCATGATCCCTGCCTTCCTGCGCCGTCATCCCCTGACCGTCATCGTGCTGGCCCAGCTTTGCGGCACATCCTTATGGTTCAGCATCAATGGTGTGTGGTGGTCGATGGCCCCGGACCTGGGTCTGTCGAATGCGGATCTGGGGTATCTGACCCTGACCGTGCAGCTCGGATTCATCGTCGGCACGTTGACCATGGCGGCCACCGGCTTGGCGGATCGCTTTCACGCCAGTGTCATCTTCGCCGTGGCCTGTCTGTGCGGTGCGCTGGTCAATGGTGCCTTCCTGCTGGTGGCCGCCCAGCCGCCCTTTGATCTGTTGCTGCGGTTTCTGACCGGTCTTTGCCTGGCCGGGATTTATCCTCTGGGGATGAAATTGATCATCTCCTGGGTGCCACGGCACGCGGGGGTGGCGCTGTCCTGGCTGGTGGGCATGCTGACCCTGGGCACGGCACTACCGCACCTGATGCAGGGGATGACGCTGGGCATACCCTGGCAATGGCCCCTGCTGGGGGCCTCGATGCTGGCGCTGCTGGGCGGGGGACTGGTGCTGCTGCTGGGCGATGGCCCCCACCTGCCCAAGGCCGGAGGTAAGATCCCGCTGCGCCAGGGACTTTCAGGGCTGAAGATCCCGCGTTTTCGTGCCGTGGCCGGGGGGTATTTCGGTCATTGCTGGGAGCTCTATGCCTTCTGGATGCTGGTGCCGTTGCTGGTGGGGCGGGAGATTGGCCGTCTGGGTGCCGCGGATGCCTGGATACCCTGGCTGGCGTTCGCCATCATTGCCCTGGGGTTTGCGGGGTGTGTGGGCGGCGGTGTGATCAGTCGTTACCGGGGGAGTGAGTGGGTGGCCCGTCGCGCCCTGGCGATGTCCGGCGCCCTGTGTCTGGCCTATCCTTTCCTGACCTGGGCACCCGCCGGTTTATTGCTGATCCTGCTGGCCCTGTGGGGGGTGGCCGTGATTGCCGATTCGCCACAATTCTCCGCCCTGGCGGCAGCCAATGCCCCGCAGGAGCTGGTGGGTTCATCGCTGGCGGTGATGAATGCCATCGGCTTTGCCCTGACGGTGCCCGCCATCTGGCTGACCAGCCTGTTGTGGGAATTGCAAGGTGCCTGGGTCCTTCTGTGGCTGCTGCCGGGACCCTTACTGGGCCTGTGGGCGATGCGGGGCTTGAAGAAGAAGTAGCATCAATGCTTACCTGATGGCCCATCAACCCACCGCATCCGCCTCCGTCAGGGCCGGGTCTTCCGGGTTTTCCGGTTCTTCCTGGCAGTAGACATAAGTCACGCCGCTCAGGCGACGATTGAGCTGCTGAAAACCGTCCAGAATCTCCCAGGCCGGATAGGGCAGGCCGGGATGGGCGCGCTTGGCCTGGATCAGCCAGCGGCTGTTGTCCTGTTTGCGCTCCAGGATCTTGCGTCCCAGCTCCGGGCGTTCACGCATCAGCATCCGCGCCACGGTGTTCATCTGCTGGGTAAAGCGAGCCGCGGCATCCAGCACCAGCGGCCGCGCGGCCTCCAGGGCCCGGGGGGAGGCCTGTAGCAGGCGCCGGGCTTCGTCATGGAGTTCCGGTCCCAGGGTGCGAACGATCATGGGCAACTCCCGCATGAAGTCGTCCATGGTGTCCTTCAGGGCCTGATCCTCCCGATTGAGGGAATCATCGGGAATGGCATCCAGAAAGGCGGTCAGTTCGTGGCAGACCGTCTGCACCTCACGACCGCGGCGGGTGATGTCCGCTTCCAGACCATCGTCCAGCGCGCCTTGCTTGAGTCCCTGCATCACGCCGTCACCCATCAGGTGGAGGGTATCGAAGATACGCAGGGTTTCCCGCAGGGCCGCGTTGATGGCCAGAGCGGGATTTTGCAGCAGCAGCGGATCCAGCCTTGGGGTACCGGCCTTGCCCGGGGCGGGGCTGTCCGGAATCAGCATCCTGACCCAGCGTTCCAGGGCCGGGGCAAGGAACAGGGCGGCGCAGGCCAGCAGGTTGAACAGGGTATGGGTCCAGGCCGCCTGCTGGGGCAGTTCGCCCGGCAGTACCTGAAGCGGCAGTTGCGGAATGCCCAGCAGAAGGCCGGCCGCGCCCAGGGCCAGGGGCAGTTTGACCATGAGGATGGCCAGTCCCAGACGGCGTCCCTGGGCATCTCCCCAGCCGGCCAGCAACACGGTCAGGCACAGGCCGATATTGGCACCCAATACCCAAAGCAGCAGCATCGGCAGGGTGATCTGGCCGCCGGCCACCAGGGCCAGGGCCACGGCGATGGACGCGGTGGCACTTTGCACCATCAGGGTCAGCAGGACCGCGCCCACCAGAAACAGCAGGGGCAACTGGCTCAGGGCGGCGAACAGAGCCTCCACCGCCGGATCGGAACCCAGACTGGTGGCGGCGTCGCTCAGCAGGCCCATGCCCATGAGCATGAAGGCGAAGGCCAGCAATGCCTGACCCACGCCGCGAGGACGACTGGATTCCACGAACAGGAACAGTCCGGCCCCCACGGCAAGAAATAGACCGATATAGTGTTGCAGATCGAAGGAGACCATCTGCACCAGTACCGTGGTGCCCAGTTGCGCTCCCAGCAGGACGGCCAGCACGTTCTTCCAGGCCACCTTGCCGCGGCGGGTCATCTGTACCGAGAGCATGGCCGTGGCCGTGGAGGAGGGCATCACCGCGCCGCTGGCCACGCCGCCGACAAAGGCGCGGGCGCGGGTGCGGGTGAAGCCCTGCAGCCAGTCCAGCAGGTCACCCCCCATGATGCGGGCAAAGCCCTTGCGCAGAAACCGCAGGCCAAACAGGATCAGCAGGATGCCGGCGATGAGGTTGATCGGTTCCATGGTTCACCTTCGCTCAGATTTAGGTTTGTTGCGTAGGCCATGTGAACGGTTTATCCGATCACATGGCCGATTTCCATATCAGGCGCCGGGAATATGGGCGCCCAGGAGCCAGGCGGCCATCAGGAAGTACACCGCCAGGCCGGTGAAGTCCTTGATGGTGGTGATGAACGGGTCGGCGCCGGGGGCATGGTCCACACCGATCTTGACCATCACCCAGGGCAGCAGGAAACCCAGGATGGAAGCGGTGAACACGGCGGTGAACAGGGCCACGCCCACCACCACGCCCAGCAGCGGAATCCCGTTGGGCGCACCCTGCCAGAAGTAGGCGATGGTGCCCGCCAGGACCGCGATCACCGACGCCATGGCCAGACCCACCATGGCCTCCCGTACCAGATGGGAGCGGAAGAAACGTTCCATGCTGATGTGGCCCAGGGCCAGGCCACGGGCGAAAATGGTGGTGGACTGGGTGCCTACATTGCCGCCCATGTCCATGACCAGGGGGATGAAGATGGCCAGGGCCACCAGGGCGGCCAGGGTGTCCTCGAAGAAGTCAATGACGCCCCCCACCATCAGGCCACCCGCCAGGGTGACCATCAGGAAGGCCAGCCGTACCCTGACCGAATATCCGATGGGGCCGGAGGTGAGCTTTTCCGACCGCACCACATCCTTGGCGTGCACCATGCTCCCGATGCCGGCCTTCTTGTACACGTCTTCGGAGACGTCCTCTTCCAGCACGTCCATGGCATCGCTGAAGCACAGCACGCCGGCCAGACGATGCTGATCATCCAGTATCGGCAGCACCGGCAGGTCACTGCGCTGCAGCAGGCGGGCGGCATCCACCTTGTTGTCATGGGTGCCGGCGGTCACGCCTTCCCCGTTCACCAGGTTGCGGATGGGTGTGTTGCTTTCGGCCCGCAGCAGGCGGGTCAGGGAGACATGTCCCAGGTACTCCCCCTCGGCATTGGTCACGAAAACCACCGCGCCCATGTCTTCCGGGCTGTCCTCGATGCCGCGCAGTCGTGCCATGGCCTCTGCCACGGTGGTGTCCGCGGTCACTGCCACGTGATCCGAACGCATGACACGCACCACGTTGTCCGCATCGTGGCGAAGGATGGTCTGTACCGATTCGCGTTTTTTGGCGGGCAGGAGGGCCAGCAGTTCATCACCGTAGCGGCGGGAAAGCAGGGACACGGCCCGGGCGATGGTGTAGCTGGGCAGGCGGGCGGCAAAGCGGGCGGCTTCCGCCTTGCCCATGTGCTCCAGCAGTCCCGCCTGTTCCTCGTCGTCCATGTGCAGGAAGGTGGCCACGGCTTCCCTGGGTGTCAGTTCGGAAAAGATGGCCAGTCGGTAGGAGGGTTCGATGGCGGCCAGACAGCGGGCCTTTTCGGTGGGATCGGCATCCATGATGAGAGTCTTGGCCTCATGGAACTGGCCATTGCGAAGATGGTTGAGAACGATGTGGTTCATGGGATGAATTCCGTAATGAATGTTTTCGGCACGAAGCCGTCCACGGAATTCAGGCAAGGGGAGGCCGCGCCTCCCTGGATATGTGAAGATCAGCGGGGAGGGAAGGCCAGCCGCCTGATATCGGCGAACGGCATGTCAAAAACCCTCACCCGTCGCAATGAACGGGGCGAGGGCGGGGGTTCGGGTTCAGGGTCGTCTGGCAAGGACATCACCTCCTGGCATCGGGTTTTGGGTGGCGCACACAGCACCGCGCCACGGGCCGGCGGCCCATGTCGGGTGTTGGATGCAAGTCAAGGGGAGTGCCCGAAGGGGCAGCCGTCAGCGCGCCCCGGCCCTGTCAGGCAACGGAACGAGCAGGTACCCGTCCACGGGGGGACAGGATGACGGGGATGCACTTTCGGCTATCGGCTCCCTGATTGTCGCGGCAGTGTGCGGCGCGCCAGGGGAGCCTCATGAGCGGTAAGGAATTACCGCGGGAGAGAGGGAACCCGAGGGACGCCGCAGACCGCCGTATCGTGACCGTGATCGGCCCGGATCAAGCATCTACAACAAGAACTGTCCATGGGGTTATGGGTACCTCTACAGGTTGCAAAGGGCGGATTTGCCTCAACGGGCGGCATTCTACCCCCAGGAGGCGGTCGGGTAAACCCGATGTTTGCGGTGAGTCGAGCTATTTGGCGATATCCTTTGGCCTTGCCGTGCTTCCCGTTCCACATGCCGTCTGGCGGGCGATGGCTGTTTGCAGGGCGATCGTCCCGCTGTGCCGCCTGCCGATGGCGCCTTCAGGAACTTGTCGTGGAGTCTGGCTACCCAGATAGCGCAGATGGCTGCCGCAGCGTGCGCGGCAATCGGTGGCGCCAAAACCGGCAATCAGCACCTCGCCGCCCGTGGCTGCGTTGAGGTCGCATTCGGCTTCATGATGCAGACTGACGTGGATCACCCGCGCCTCCCGTCGACTCAGCAACCAGTCAATATGCCAGCGCAGCGTCTTGTCCCGGCTCAGGTGTCGCTCCACCCGGGCCACCAGATTGCGTCGGGCGCTGCCGGTATAGACATACCAGCCGGCAGGCAACCGGTGTGATGCCAGTCGCCCCGCTTGGATGCGGCAGGGGCGACTGAGCCGGATATAGAGCTGGTAGGTCGTTGGTAGGGCCAAGGGGCACTGATCCGGGGCGGGCGACCTGCCCGATACTTCAGGAGAACATGGATTTAAACGTGGCCCTGATCTCTTCCCGAATGATTTCCCGAATCCGTTCTTCGGAGATCGGGGGTTCCTGCTTGGGCAGGGCCTCCAGCTCGGCCTGGATCATGGCATGGATGGCGGCTTCGATGGCGCCGGGGGTGGATGCGGATGCCGCAACGGGCGCGGCGGTCGGTGCTTCATCGATCCGTGGCATTTCTTCCGGTTCGGACATGGGGGCCTCGGTTGCTTGTTCTGGCGTGGTGTCGTCAGGAGTGAGTGTATCTTCTTCCGGTTCCGGTTCCGGTTCCGGTTCCGGTTCCGGTTCCGCCATGGGTGTTTCCATGGTCGCTTCCGTTTCCGGCATGGCCTCATCCTCTTCCCGGACGGGCTGGGGTTCGGCTTCCATGATCATTTCTGCTTCCGCCATCGCCTCCTCGATCACCGGCGTGGATGGAGGGGGTTCGTCTTCAGGCTCCGGTGATTCTTCACCGGCCTGCTGCAGCAGCATGTCGAGGACCGGGTCGTGCTCTCCTGCAGTATCGGGGGGTGTCGGCTCTTCTCTTGCTTCTCGGGACCACATGGCATCACTGACCAACTCCAGTTTCTGGACGGAAGGCGCCTCTGCGGCCAGTATGTCCTCAATATCCGGTTCCGGTTCAATCTGCCGTGGTGGCGCCTCATCGACGATGAATCGGTCAAAGTCACCGTTTTCGATCCAGTCCGCCCATTCATCATAGAGGGCATTCTTGTCCGTGACACCCGGGATATCCCCGGAAATGAAGGCCGAGACATCCGAGACCTTGTATTTCTTCCGGACGTACTCCGCCAGAATGACGCCGATATCCTTGTTTTCGCGGGTCAGCGCCACCAGGCGCATCAAGCTCTCGGATTTTGCATTCATGTCGGTTCCCTTCCGGCTATGCCGGCCGGCTGAGTGGATGGGTTGCCGTGGCCCTCGCCAGGCCCCTCATGAACACCTTATCGGCAAGTGGGCAAGGAAATTGAACATTTCCCCGCGCTACATCGTGCCGAGGATCCAGCCCTCGACCCGGGCGATGCGGGATTCGGCGTGTGTGAGCGAAGGGGTGAGATATGAAGCGAGGCTTCCGTCCAGGTCGAAACGGCGTAGCTGCAGGGCGACCACGTAGGCGTCATGCTGGTCGGGTGTGCGGCCGTCCCGTGGATGTGCCTTGCTCCACAGGGAAGGGTAGACCTCGACAAGGACGGCGCGACCCGGGGGCATGTTCCAGCCATCGAAGGGCCAGACATGCAGCCGCTGCCCCAGTGCCAGCCGCAGCAGGCGTAGCCAGGGAAGTCCGGCATGGGTTGATTTGGCCACCGAGCCGGGGACGTCGAAATGAAACACGGACTTCGCCCCCGCCCTTGCCTCGGTAAGGCGACGCCAGCGGGTGTTGCCGGAACGGTCCCGAGCATATCCGCACGAACCGTCGCGGACAAAATCCACATAGGTGTGTTGATCGTCGGTGGGCCAGTGTTGGTGAAAATCATCCAGGAAGGCGGTCCAATCCGGGGGCAGGTGATGGGCTTCGAAATACCGCAGGGGAAAGGAAAATCCGTGATCGATGCCGACGAGGGTAGGTACGTCTTCGGACAAGCGGGCGGTCAGCCACGCCGCAAGACCACGCCGGGTCCAGTATTTTCGTGGACTTGGTGGCGGAAGGACCTCCGTCGGCAGGGATTCCCGGTCGGCTTCGTAGACACGCAAGCCCTTGAGACTGTCATCCGGCGTTTGCGCGCCGGAGTAGTCGATGCCGATATAACGATGGAAAGCAGGATGTTTCACAAGCATCCCTCTGCTATTCGTCGGCATGGTGTTGCAGCCAACGATGGCCTTTACCGGTCACGCGCTGATGCTCCCGTTCTGGTGAGGTGAACAGGCAGGAAAAGCACTTTCAGGATTGTGGGAGGCAGTGTGGGAACGAAAAAAAAGCCCGCCCGTAACTTTTGCTGAAACGGACGGGCTTTTTTGTTTTGGTGGTGGAGCGGATGGGAATCGAACCCACGACCTCAGCAGTGCGATTGCTGCGCTCTCCCAACTGAGCTACCGCCCCATGGGGTGAAAGTATACTCCAGGGTTCCTGCTTGTCACCAGTGCCGGGGGCGGTGCCTCAGCCGGTTGCCGGCTGGAGCAGGATGCCCGCCAGCGGCGGCAGAGTGAGCACCACGGAGTAGGGTTTCCCCATCCAGGGTATGTCTTCGGCTTCCACTTCCAGGTTGCCCAGATTGCCGCCGCCGTAGTAGTGGGAGTCGGAGTTGAAGATCTCCCGATAGCGGCCGGGGCCCGGTACGCCGATGCGATAGCCTTCCCGGGGTACGGGGGTGAAGTTCAGGGCGCTGATGATGAACTGGTTGCCGTCTTCGGTCTTGCGCAGGTAACTCAGGACCGACTGGGCGGCGTCATGACAGTCGATCCAGTCGAAGCCCTGCCATTCGAAGTCGAGGTGATGTAGCGCGGGCTGTTCCCGGTAGAGACGGTTGAGGTCGGCGACCAGGCGTTGGACGCCTTCGTGGAAGGGGTATTGGAGCAGGTGCCATTCCATTTCCCGGGATGCGTCCCATTCGTTGCCCTGACCGATCTCGCAGCCCATGAACAGCAGTTTCTTGCCCGGGTAGCTCCACATGAGGGTGTAGAGCAGGCGCAGGTTGGCAAACCGCTGCCACTCATCGCCGGGCATGCGGTAGAGCAGGGAGCGCTTGCCGTGGACCACTTCGTCGTGGGAGAAGGGCAGCACGAAATTTTCGGTGAAGGCATAGAGCAGACCGAAGGTGAGCCGGTCGTGATGGTAGTGGCGGTGGATGGGGTCCTTCTTGAAATAGTCCAGGGTGTCGTTCATCCAGCCCATGTTCCACTTCATGGCAAAGCCCAGGCCTCCCAGCCAGGTGGGACGGGTGACCTGGGGCCAGGACGTGGATTCCTCCGCGATGATCAGGGCCCCGGGATGGCGGCCCTGGACGGTACTGTTCAACTCCCGCAGGAACTCAATGGCATCCAGGTTTTCGTTGCCGCCGAACTTGTTGGGTACCCAGTCACCGGGTTCCCGGGAATAGTCCAGGTAGAGCATGGAGGCCACGGCGTCCACCCGCAGACCGTCGATATGGAATTCCTCCACCCAGTACATGGCGCTGGAGACGAGGAAGTTCCTCACCTCGTTGCGGCCGTAATTGAAGATCAGGGTGCCCCAGTCACGGTGTTCGCCCAGGCGAGGGTCTTCATGCTCGTACAGGGCGCTGCCGTCGAAGCGGGCCAGCCCGTGGGCGTCCTTGGGAAAATGTCCCGGCGCCCAGTCCAGCAACACGCCGATGCCGTGTTCGTGGCAGAGATTGACGAAATAGCGGAAGTCATCCGGTTCGCCGAAGCGGCTGGTGGGGGCGTAATAGCCGGTGGTCTGGTAGCCCCAGGAGCCATCATAGGGGTGTTCGGTGATCGGCAGCAGTTCCACATGGGTGAAGCCCATGCGGGTGACATAGTCCACCAGTTCCCGGGCCAGTTCCCGGTAATTGAGAAACTGGCCGTCTGCGTCCCGCCGCCAGGAACCCAGGTGCACCTCATAGACGGACATGGGGCGGTGCAGCCAGGCCTCGTTGCAGCGATCCGCCAGCCAGGCCTGGTCGGACCACTGGAAACGGCTGGGAGGGCTGACCACCGCTGCGGTGCGGGGGCGCAGTTCAAAGCGCTGACCGTAAGGGTCGGCCTTGAGCAGGATGGCGTCGGTGTCGCGGTTGCGGATTTCGTACTTGTAGAGGGCGCCGGGCGCCATGCCGGGGATGAACAGCTCCCACACCCCGCTGCCGCCGCGTACCCGCATGGGATGGCAGCGGCCGTCCCAGCGGTTAAAGTCGCCGACCACGGACACCCGTTCCGCGGCGGGTGCCCAGACCGCGAACCGGACGCCCTGAATGCCGTCTACTTCATGAAGATGGGCGCCCAGGAATCGGTAGGCGTGCCAGTGGCGCCCCTCGTTGAACAGGTGGATGTCGAAGTCCGGCACCTGGGGGGCGAAACAGTAGGGATCGTAGGCAATCTGCTCGTGGCCATGACCATCACTCCATCGTATGCGATAGTGTGAGGGCAGGGCGTCGCGGGGGCCGCGCCACTCGAACAGCCCCTGTTTGCCGACGGGCTTCATGGGGGCGTTGAGTTCCATGATGCCGGCCTCGCGGGCGAAGGGTAGCAGGGCGCGCACCACGCACTGCCCCGCCTCCATGTGACGACCCAGAAAGGCAAAGGGGTCGTGATGCCGTGAGTCAAGGATACGTTGGAGATGTTCGTTGTACGATGTAGGCATGAGAGGTTCCGTGGCTGGCGCGGCGGTGTGGCGGCACTTTCCGTGGCTGCAGAAATGATGTAATAGATTCGAAACAGGGACATCGCACTATGATAAGCGGGCCATGCCGGGGGCTGAAGTACCCGATTGAGTCAACCCTATCATGAGCAGCGTGACCGAGTCCCCCATTGACCCGGGTCCGGGAAAGTCAGCGTCAACTACCCCCGACTGAAGTCGGGGGCTTGCCTGCCTGCCGCGTCGCAGGTGAAAGCAAGCCGGGTTGACCAGCCTGAGCCCGCCTGAGCAGGACGCTCGAAAGGGGCTACGTTTGCAACAGGTCGTCAAGACCCACCGGCGGATGCTTCCTCAGTCTGCCGCTCTGGAAGGTTGGGATCATGCTGGCGAAAGGTAAAGCGCCGAAGGTTCCAGTCGCCGCGCCAGCGGGAGCCGGTTGCAGACATTGGCGAGGGGAGATAGGGCGAAAGCCCTGCGTCACTGGTGCCCTTTACGGGGCAGAGCCTTGCGGCCCAGTGGGTGGAAGGCCCACACCTTTTCCTGTGGCTGTAATACCGCAGCCGCAATTCCTCCCGCGATTGAAATCGCGGGTTTCCTTGCGGAAAGATTATGAAATCACAATCTCAACGCTTCGTCAGTCGCATCACCCGAGACACCCTGGCATTGATCCTTGCCGGGGGGCGGGGGTCCCGTCTCAAGCAGCTCACCCTGTGGCGCGCCAAGCCGGCGGTACCCTTCGGCGGCAAGTTCCGGATCATCGACTTTCCGCTGTCCAACTGCATCAACTCGGGTATCCGTCAGGTGGGAGTGCTCACCCAGTACAAGTCCCATTCCCTGATCCAGCACATCCAACGCGGCTGGGGGTTCCTGCGCGGGGAGTTCGGCGAGTTCGTGGAACTGCTGCCGGCCCAGCAGCGCATCGAGACTTCCTGGTATGAAGGGACGGCGGACGCAGTCTATCAGAACCTGGACATCATCCGTGACCATGACCCGGGGTACGTTCTCATCCTGGCCGGCGATCATATCTACAAGATGGACTACGGCGACATGATCGCCTACCACGTGGAGTCCGGCGCCGACATGACCGTCGGATGCCTGGAGGTGGATCTGGAAACCGCCCGGGGGTTTGGCGTCATGGCGGTGGACGGAGACGGCCGGGTGCGTCAGTTCACGGAAAAACCGGCGCAGCCCCAGAGCATTCCCGACAAGCCGGACAAGGCGCTCGCCTCCATGGGGATCTATGTCTTCAATACCCGCTTCCTGTTCGAACAGCTGATCAAGGATGCGGATACCCCGGGCTCCAGCCATGATTTCGGCAAGGACATCATCCCCAACGTGATCAAGTCCTATCGGGTGATGGCGTATCCCTTCCGGGACGTGCAGACCGGTTCCCAGGCCTACTGGCGTGACGTGGGGACCATCGACTCCTACTGGCAGGCCAATCTGGAGCTGATCGGCGTGACGCCGGAACTGAATCTTTACGACATGGACTGGCCCATCTGGACCTACCAGGAGCAGTTGCCGCCGGCCAAGTTCGTGTTTGACGACGATGACCGGCGCGGCATGGCAGTGGATTCCATGGTCTCCGGGGGTTGCATCATCTCCGGTGCGCTGGTGCGACATTCCTTGCTGTTCTCCAATGTGATCGTCAACTCCTTCAGCCAGATCACCGATTCCGTGGTCCTGCCCGATGTGGAGATCGGTCGTCATTGCCGGATTCACAAGGCCGTGATCGACAAGGGTTGCCGGATTCCCGAAGGCATGGTAATCGGTGAAGATCCGGTGGAGGATGCCAAGCGCTTCCATGTCTCGGATGGCGGTGTGACCGTGGTGACGCCCGAAATGCTCGGCAACATGCCCCGCTATGCCCGCTGAGTCCTCCACCCGGATGAATTCTCCGGCGATCAGGCTGGTGCTGTGCTGGCACATGCATCAGCCCGAATATCGCGAGGCGGGCACCGGCCGCTACGCCCTGCCCTGGACCTATCTGCATGCCATCAAGGATTACGTGGACATGGCCGCTCACCTGGAGGCGACTCCCGGCGCCCGGGCCGTGGTCAACTTCGCCCCGGTGCTGCTGGAGCAGATCAAGGATTACGCCGATCAGGTGGCTGCCTTCCTGTCCCGGGGGGAAGCCGTTTCCGATCCGGTACTGGCCTTGCTGGGGGCGCAGTCGCCGCCCGCCGGTGTTACCGAACGCATGCAGCTGGCCGAGGCCTGCGCGCGGGCCAATCGCAAGCGTCTGATCGAGCCCCATGCGGATTATCGGATGCTTGTCGACATGCTGCCCTGGCTGCGCCAGCAACCGGATGCCGTGGCCTATCTGGCGGATCAGTATTTCTTCGATCTTGTGACTTGGTATCACTTGGTGTGGCTGGGTGAGACGGTCCGGCGCAAGGATCCCCGCATCGATTCGCTGATGAAGCAGGGGCGTGATTTCACGCCGGGACAGCGCAGGCTGTTGCTGGAAATCATTGCGGAACTGCTGGGGAATCTGATCGGTCGCTACCGGCGCCTGGCCCGGTCGGGGCAGGTGGAGCTGTCCTTCACCCCCTATGCTCACCCCATCATGCCCCTGTTGCTGGACTTGAAATCCGCACGGGAAGCGGTTCCGGAAATGAAGCTGCCCGAGGCTTCCTCCTATCCCGGAGGCGATGCCCGGGTCCGCTGGCACGTGGCGCACGGCATGCGGGTGTTCGAGTCGCATTTCGGCCTGCGCCCGGCGGGTTGCTGGCCCTCCGAGGGCAGCGTCAGCGATGCCACCCTGCGGTTACTGGCCCAGGAGGGGGTCCGGTGGGCGGCTTCCGGTGAGGGGGTGCTGTTGAATTCCCTGCGCACATCATCCGTGAGCCCGCCGGCCGCGGATCGTACCTGGCTCTATCGTCCCTATCGTTACGATGCCGAATCCCTGGCAGTCTTTTTCCGGGATGATGCCCTGTCCGACTCCATCGGCTTTCGTTATGCCGACTGGCATGGGGATGATGCAGTGGCCGATTTCATTCACCAGTTGGAGCGGATCGCCGGTCAGCTGGCCGGCTCACGCAGGCCACAGGACCCACCGCCGGTGGTATCCGTCATACTCGATGGCGAAAATGCCTGGGAATACTATCCCAACAATGGTTTCTATTTTCTCTCCGCCCTGTATCCCAAACTGGTGGCGCATCCGGACATCGAGCTCACGACCTTCAGTGACGTCCTGGATGACGGGCCGCCCCCGTCGGCATTGTCCCGCGTGGTGGCGGGGAGTTGGGTCTATGGTAACTTCGAAACCTGGATCGGGTCCGCGGACAAGAATCGGGGCTGGGACATGCTGGTCGACGCCAAGATCCATGTGGACCGGGTTCTGGCACAAGGCCGGTTGACGCCGGTCGAGGAAGCCGCGGTGCTGGATCAGCTGGCGGTCTGCGAGGGTTCCGACTGGTGCTGGTGGTTCGGTGACTACAACCCTTCCTCGGCGGTGAGCTTGTTCGAGCGTCTGTATCGTCAGCACTTGAGCCACC
Source organism: Ectothiorhodospira shaposhnikovii (assembly GCF_022227765.1). Taxonomy (GTDB): domain Bacteria; phylum Pseudomonadota; class Gammaproteobacteria; order Ectothiorhodospirales; family Ectothiorhodospiraceae; genus Ectothiorhodospira. The sequence goes on from NZ_JAJMLZ010000003.1 coordinate 65,562, forward strand.
TGTACCGTCTCATGGGGGAAACACCTCCGGCTTATCTGGCACAGTCCGTGAGCCGGGGCAGTGGCGAGCCGGTGGCGGGCGGTGTCATGCGAACCGGTCAGAAATCCGAATGATGAAGGTGGTGGTTCAAGGTTCTCCCGCGTCCGGTCCATGCAGTTCGGTATCATCGGCGGGAGTCAGTCACATTGGACGGAGGCAACGTGTCCGTAACCGTTCCTGAAGCCCGGTCATTTCTGGACCGGCGCCGTGCCGGTATTCTGCTGCATCCCACCTCGCTCCCGGGCAGTGCCGCGCAAGGTGCCCTGGGACATGAGGCCCACCGCTTCATCGAGTTTCTAGAGGCCTGTGGCGCGACCGTCTGGCAGGTGCTGCCGTTGAATCAGCCCCACGCCGGTGGATCCCCGTATCAGTGCATGTCGGTACACGCCGGCCATACCGGTCTGATCTGTCTGGAAGCGCTGCGCCGACGGGGCTGGCTGGCGGAGGAAAAACCCGCCCATCGGGAACTGGGGTTGAGAAACCCCTTCGGCTGTATTGCGTTGCAGGAGGCCAGGCTGGGTTTTGAGGCCCATGCCGGTGATGATGAGCGGGCCGCCTTTGCCGCCTTCAAGTCACATCATGGGTACTGGCTGGAAGACTACGCGCTGTATCTGGGACTCAAAGCCGAACAGGGCCAGGCCCCTTGGTGGGAATGGCCCGCACCCTTGCGTGATCGGGAGGAGGGGGCACTGGCGGCGGCCAGGCAGCGGCTTGAGTCCGTGCTGGAACAATACCGTTTTGAGCAATTCCTGTTCTACGATCAGCTGCAGGCGGTGAAGCAGCATGCCAACCGCAGGGGGATACTCCTGTTTGGCGACATGCCCATCTTCGTGGCCAGTGACAGTGCCGATGTCTGGACCCATCGTCGCCTGTTCGATCTGGATGCCCGAGGTCTGCCCAATACCGTGGCCGGGGTGCCTCCCGATTATTTCTCGGCCACGGGCCAGCGTTGGGGGAATCCTCACTATCACTGGCGGAACATGGAGGCCGACGGATTCCAGTGGTGGATCGAACGCATCAGTGCGGCCCTGGAGATGGTGGACCTGATCCGCATCGACCACTTCCGCGGCTTTGAGGCCTATTGGTCGATCCCCGCGGACGAGGAAACCGCCATCAACGGTCACTGGGTGCCGGCACCGGGCAAGGCTCTGTTCGATACCTTGCGGGAACGGTTTGGCACCTTGCCGCTGGTGGCGGAGGATCTTGGCGTGATCACCCCCGAGGTGGAGGCCCTGAGGGAACAGAACGGCCTGCCGGGAATGAAAATCCTGCAGTTTGCCTTTGAAGGCGGGTCCGCCAATCCCTATCTGCCCCATCATCACCAGGAAAACTCGGTGGTGTATACGGGCACCCATGACAACGACACCACCCTGGGCTGGTATGCCGCCTGTGACGAGACGCTCCAGAGCCGGGTGAGGGAATATCTGGGTTTCCCCGATGAGTCCATGCCCTGGCCCCTGATACGCAGCGCACTGGCCTCGGTGTCACGCCTGGCGGTCCTGCCGATGCAGGACGTGCTGGAACTGGATGGGCATCATCGCATGAACACGCCGGGCACCCAGGAGGGTAACTGGTGCTGGCGTTTTTCCTGGGAACAGGTGCCCGACAGCCTGGCTGGACACCTTCGGCATCTCATGAGTCTCTACGGCCGGGTCTGATCCGGGGCGACGGGGAGCGGAGAACCGTCCTGGAGCAGGCTGCCGATGACATCTGCCGGCTGCGGATGGCTGAACAGGAAGCCTTGTCCCCGCGTGCAGCGATGCGCCATCAGGAAATCCCGCTGGGTCGGGGTTTCCACCCCTTCCGCCACCACCTCCAGACCCAGATTCAGGCCCAGTCCGATCATGGCATCGACGATAGCCATGGTCTGTCTGCAACGTGCGGGATCCCGTTCCAGCTCCGCAATGAAGGACTGGTCGATCTTCAGGCCGTGGACCGGCAGGTTGCTCAGGTAGCTCATGGAGGCATAGCCCGTTCCGAAATCATCCAGGGACAGGGTGAATCCGGCCGTTTTCAGCTCCGATAGGATGGCCCTGGCGTCGTCGATGGAGCGCATGGCCGTGCTTTCGGTGATTTCGAATTCCAGCAGCGCGGGGTCGATGTCGTGTTGTGACACCGTGGCCAGGACCTCGGTCACAAGGCCTTGTTTGTAGAGTTCCTGCGTGGTCAGGTTGATGGCAACCGGTACCACGGGGATACCGGCCGCTCGCCAGCGCTGGATCTGTTCGCAGGTCTTGCGCAACACCAGTGGGCCGAGACTGAGAATGAGGCCGCTGCTTTCCGCCACCGGTATGAAACGGTGAGGGGGCAGGAGCCCCTGTTCCGGGTGAAGCCAGCGCACCAGGGCTTCAAGACTCTGGATCTGCCCGGTGGCCATGTCGACGCGCGGTTGGAAATGGAGCAGCAGTTCATCCCGTTCCAGGCCCCGGCGCAAGGCTTGTTCCAACTGAAACTGATCCTTGAGCTGCTTGTCCATGGTGGAGGTGAAGAAACAGTAGGCGCGCCCCTCGCCGTCGTTCTTGCTGCGATGCAGGGCGGCATCACCTCGACGCATCAGTTCGTCCACGGTATCGGCATCTCCCGGGAAAAGGGCGATGCCGGTGCTGGCGGTGACCACTAGAGACTGGTCCTGGATGGTCAGGGGTTGTTCCACCAGCTGCTGGATGCGTTCCGCCAGATGCAGCGCGTCCTGGGTCTGTGCCATGTGCGCCTTGAGCAACAGGAAGTGGTCCCCACCCAGTCTTGCCAGGGTGTCTTCCTTGCCAAGCAGGCCCTGGAGCCGATCGGACAGGATGCGCAACAGTTCATCCCCCGCGGCATGTCCCAGGGAATCATTGACCCGCTTGAGGTCATCGACATCGATGGAAAAGATCGCCAGGTGATCACCGTTATGTCGGACCCTGACCATGGCCTGCTGGAGGCATTCCCGCATGACCGCCCGCTTGGGCAGGCCGGTGAGAGGATCATAATGGGCCAGGTAACTCAGCTGTTCCGACAGGGCCTTGCGGTCACTCAGGTCCTCGGACATCTTGACGAAATGAGTGATGTCTCCCTGGGTATTTTTCAGCGGGGTCAATGTCGCTTGTTCCCAGAAATGCTCCCCGGATTTCTTGCGTACGGCCAGTTCTCCGCTCCATATCCTGCCCGCGGACAGGTCATGCAGAATGCCGTCAAGATCCGGACTCATGGCCGCGTCATGGGGATGGATCAGTGCCAGGGGTTGGCCCTGAATCTCTTCTCGACTGAAACCGGTCAGTTGGCTGAAACGGGCATTGATGTATTCGATACGGGCTTCCCGGTCGGTAACCAGCACGATACTGGGACTTTGCTCCACCACCAGCGCCAGTCGCTGGATGCGGCTTTGTTGCCGCTTCTGTTCGGTGATGTCAATCAGTCCGCCGTAGAGCCGGACCGGCCCCGTGGGGTGTGATGAGGGGATGCATTCGGAGGTGGCCCTGACCCAGCGGGGCGGGCCAAGCTTGCTGCGCAGGCGCAATTCACAGCAGGAGGCCCGGCCGGGTTCAAGCTCGAGGATTTCCCGTTTGAAGATTGCCTGATCCTCGTCCAGGACCAGGAATTCCCAGGAGCCCCGATCACGGATATCGGCCACACTGTAACCGGTCATGGCCTGGATCGAGTCGGTCATCCAGTCGATCTGCAGTGTGCCCCGGTCATCCCTGAGGCAGGCATAGGCGATATCGCTGGTCACGGCGCAGATATGCCGATAGCGCGCTTCGCTTTCCTGAAGTTCCTTCTGGGCACGACAACGGATGATCATGCCGGCCAGATTTTCCGCGACCATGCGCATCTGGTCGGGCTGTTCCTGCCAGTGGTGAGCCGGCAGCTGCCCGAAGCTTTCCAGCAGCAGCAGGCCCAGGATTTCACCGTCGCTGATCATGGGGACCAGACGGACCGAGCGGGCGTTGTCAGGGCTGAGCAGCTGATGTTCCCGGGCAAATTCCGGGGGTTGTCCCGGCCCCTTTTCCAGCATCAACACCTCACGGGCTCGCATCCGGAGGGTGGTCCAGGGCAGTTGCGTGACATGCCATTGCCGGCGCAGGTCGGGTCCCGTCCCATCGCCTTCCAGGCCGGACCAGTGATGGGTAAGTTCCAGGGCGTTGCGATCCGGGGAATATTCCAGGATACGGCAGCGCTCTGCCTGGAAAAACCGTCCGATCTGTTGCAGTGCCTGCACCATGGCCGGGTCCATGTGCTCGATGCGGGTATTGACGAACAAGGACGAGATATTGGCCAGCATGGCCTGGAAGCGCAGCTGGTGTTCCAGGGAGTCCTGGGCATTCTGCCGTTCGGTGATATCCCGGTTGATCCCCCGATAGCCCATGAATTCACCGTGGGCGTCCATCACCGGGTTGCAGACATGTTCGACCCAGCGGGTTTCGCCGCTCTTGGTCAGGATCCGGAACTGCACCGGGGCACTGTCAAGTGTCCTGTCCGTGGCGGTCTTGTGCGATTGGTACCGGGGCAGGTCATCCGGATGAATGATCCGTTCCATGAGTTCGGGATCGTCCATGAAGTCTTCCGCGCTATACCCGGTGATACGCGCACAGGCGGGGGAGATGTAACGAAATTCCCCGTCATGGCCGAGCCAGAAATCCCAGTCGGGGGAGAAGGTCGCCAGGATGCGGTAGTTGTCCTCACTCTCCTGCAGACGGGCATAGGATTCCATCAATGCGTCACGCTGCTGTATGAGCGGGGTCTGGTCCACGATGCTGCAGATGAAACCCGGCTTGGCGCCATCCGGTTCCGGCAGGCGGATCAGGGCAATGTCGGCGATCAATGGGCGGCCGTCGGCCCGCCGCAGTCGAACGGCCTGGCAGTCCGAGCGTCCATCATGGCGTGCCCGCTCCAGTGCGTTTTCCAGGAAATTGCGGTGCTTTGCCTCGGATAGCTGGGTGAACAACCTGCGATTGAGGGCGAGGGTCCGGTGTGCGGCGCTGTTGGCGTCCTGCAGAAAGCCGCTCCAGTCAATCCGCAGGACCGGTAGCGGCAGTTCCTGATACAGGCGGCTGAACCGGCTCAGCGCCAGTTCGGTTGCCGTCTGGCTCTCCAGCAATGCCTCCTGCTGGATGCGCAGTTCGGCATGGTAGATGTGCAACTCCTCCAGGAGTGTCTCGACGTCCAGCTCACCCCGTTGCAGGGAGAACAGGGTGCTGTCGAAGCTGTGATCCCGCAGGATCTGCTTGGCTCTTTCACGCAGGGTGGCGGCGTTGAGCAGTGGCATCTTGGAGGCCATGAGTTATCCGAAGACGACGTTCAAACGTCCCAGGATACGGCAAACAGACAACTCGATGCACCCGTGGCCCCGCAGGCGGTCTCCCGAACGGTAGTGTTCTTGTGGACCAGCGATCGGAATAGGTGCTCAAAGGTTGCCGCATAGTAATCACAGACCGGCTCGTGGGCCTGGATTTCCTTGCAGATGGGGCCGCCGGTAATGCTCAGTTCCAGGCTCCGGTCACGGTTGACCTGGAAACGGCCGCTTCCGGTGAAGGTCCAGGCATTGCGTGAAATGGCGGTCAGGAGAATGCGGCTGGCGGGTCCCGCCGGCAGTAGCCGGAGCAGTGTCTGGACCGGTTTGGGAATACGGTTGGCCAGCAGGTATTCGGCGGTCAGGCGGCCTGCCTCGCGGGAGACCGACCTCGCCTCTTCGGGAGTGAGGGTTTCCCGGACCACCCGGTGCAGGGCGGTCACGTCTTTTTCATCCACCATCTGGGTGGGCGGCTCGGACAGATAGTGCATCAGCCCGGCGGCTTCGAAGATCCGTGCGGTTACGGCCTCTCCCTGCTGGTGGGTCAATGCTTGAGCCATGCGGGTGATGGAGTTGGGACCGATGGTGCCGGGGGTATGTGCGTGCGCAGTCATGATGGGTGTGCAGGTTCAGGAGCGAAGACGGCCGGGACCGGCGGCAAGCCCAGTCCCTGGAGACTCCTTGTCAGGGTCATTGGCCACCGGGATGTTGGGTCTGATGGGTCGGAAACAGGGTTCGGGCTGACGGGAGCGAAGCGCCCAGTTCCACAGTGCTTGCGAGGGCAGGGGCAGTACCAGGAACCAGTGTTCGAGGATTGCCAGGATCATCAAAATGGCCAGGAAGGTTGCCATGATGGCCTGGTGGGCGGAAACCTCCGGACTCAAGGCCATTTGTACCAGGAATACCGCCACCACCGTGGACGCGGTGACCGTCAGGGGGAACAGCAGATTCATGGGGCGCTTGCGGAAGTAGCTCTCCAGGTAGCGCAGATGATCCGGTAGCCACTCTTCATTGAGATTGCGCACGCCGAGGAAGACGTTGAGCTTGGTGCTGGTGCGCATGATCCAGAGGATGAGGAAGGTGTACAGGCCCATCTGATTGGCGCCCCCCCAGGTTACCCACAAAATGGCGACCGCACTGATCAGTAGTGCCAGTTCATGGTAGATGATGGCCTGGGTGGCGTAGAGGAATCGCCGCCAGCCACGGGCATTGTCCGGGCAGCGGGTACGCCGGGAGCCCGTGATCAGCCCCATGAGGAAGCTCATTTCCACCCAGCCCCAGATCAGGATGGCACAGGTGAAGGCAATATAGGCGCCGGCGACGGAGACATCCTGACTGGTGATGGCCAGACCGTACAGGGCCGCGGCGCCAAGCAGGGTGGCGCCAAGCATGCTCCAGCGATAGGTATGCCGGGGGAGTCCGTCCAGATAGATGATCGCTCCGGTGCTGAACCACCAGAGGAAGACCACATAGAGGATTGGCAGGCCGAACTGTGTCACGGATTCAGTTTACCCGGTTTCGCGGCCTAGCGCGCAAGGAGTGCCGCGGTCAGGAGTCCCTGGCCGCGTCCAGAAGCCGGCCGAAGGCGGCGGCGTTGGTGGAGCCGAAGGCATTGAGCTCGTAACGCAGGCCGGTGGCGGGATCTTCCAGCGTCAGACTGCCGTTGGACCAGCGTGTCAGGCGCAGGGGCGAGGGATCGCTTTTTTCCGCCTCGGTACGACGATCAAGGGCGATGATACGGATGACGGTGCGCATGAACCCGCCTTCGGAAGGGCTGAGCACCTGGAGGACCTGACCATTGGCGCCATCGAGCACCGCCAGATAGCCGCCGGGGCGATCTTCGGTGCGCAGGTCCAGAGTCTGTACCGCTGTGACCTGGGGCGCGCTGGATGGAGCCGCGGCATCGACCTGGGCTGGGGAGGATCTGGTGGCCGTGGCACTGGCACCGAGGTAATACACCCCCGCGCCCAGTGCCACGACCAGCACGCCCAGCCCGGAGAGCAACAGTGTGGTTCTGGATCGCTGGCTCGCCGGCTTCTCACTCATGATGCGGTCTGGCTCGAGGTCTGATCGGTACGTTTGCTGGGTGCGGAACCGGACAGCATGCCCGTCAGCTCGGGTCTGGCGTTCGGATCCGCAGGTACATATTCACCATGGATGGCCTTGCCCAGCAGCTCTGCAACGCGCTTGGCATCGGGGATGCAACGCAACATGGGCTGAGGGGTCAGCAGACGCCAGGGGCGAACATGGGGCCACATGATCAGGTAGGACACCCGTTCCGGCGGCTCAAGCACCAGGGCAATGTCGCCCGTTCCATCGGCGTAGGCCTTAAGTGACGCGGACTGGATCACCCGGTAGGGGAGGTTCACCGACATCTGTATGGCAACCCCGAAACGGATGACGATACGACGATTCGTGATGGTATAGACCGTGGCACGTGCCATCAGCCACGCCAGTAGGTAGAGCAGGGCTACCGCGGTCACGGACAGGGTCAGGACAAGGGCGATGTCGGCCAGTGCTCCGGGGATGGAGGCACCTTGCATCAGGCTGTAGCTGCCCCGGGCCGCAAGGAAGATACCCAGATAGACCATGACCTTTCTGACGTGAAAGGCCCGCCGGGCGAGGGCGCCCCACAGGGGGGCGCCTTGCCACAGGATGTGCTCCCCCTCGGGGGGGAGCTCGGGCAGACCACGGATCGGTTCAGGAGCGTGGTCGTCGTGACTCACAGGAAGGCTTCCCTGCGTTCCTTGGTGGCGTAGAAGTGACCACCACCGAAGTAGGCCATGATGCGGTCTTCTTCCAGGCGGGTGACGGACTCGGCATTACGGGTCACGGGGGCATCGGCGAAGTGATGGGACATCACGGACACCACGCGAACCTCGAAGGGACGACCGTCAATCATGCGCTCGCCCAGGCTGGCGCCTGCCTTGGCCTTGGCGGCGCGAGCCACCTTGGAGAGGAACATCGGCACCAGGACGGTGCGGTTGGCAATCTCGGAATTGACTTCCACCTCCAGATAGCGGGGCATGGCTTCGGAGCGGTCAACCCAGATGTCACGCACGGTGCCGGCCACCTTGCCGTCAGCGGCGTAGACGGGCATGCCGCGCGGATCGGGATCACGGGAAGGCACGCCGAAGCCGTGGCTGGTGACGCGCATGGGCACGATACGGGGCGTACCGTCCATGGTGACGTCGGGCTCGTCGGCACGCTGTGCCCAGGAGGCCGGACCCACGCCGTCAATCATGGGATTGCCGGTGGGCTCCAGCGGAGAACCGGGGAACTTGTTGGCCGGCTTGGCATGCACTTCACGGGTATCGGGGTTGCCGTTGGCGATGATGATGGCACCACCGTCGGCGGTCAGGAACTGCTTGGGACCGGGGACGGGCGGGAAACCCTGAACCGTGATGTAGGGGGAACGATCAGACTCCAGTGGATACCCCTCCCGCTTGTTTTCGCGGTGGAGGTAATAGACTAGGCCTGCAAAGAAGAACCAGAAGACGTACAGCGTGACTTGCGCGACATCCATATATTCAGTAATGGCACCGGTTGGCATTGCATTTCCTCCAAGTTTCGAGTGGGCCTAGCCGGGGAAGTCGGCCATGCCGAACCTCGATGAAGATTGCTCTCGGGAAACGCTCTTGCTGCGCACGAGCGGTCCGATCGCGACGAGTGTGGCTAACAACAACACTATTTCAATATGGTAGACCACCGCATAGCCAATTTCCGGACCGGTCAGGGACGGACCCAGCAGTTCCCTGCTGGTCATGGCATTGACGATGTCGCGAATCACACCCCCCAGGATGATCCCAAGACCCAGGGCGGTTGCCTGAACGGCGCCCCAGGCACCCAGTGCGATGCCGCTTTGTCCACCATTCTCCCGGCTCATGGCCGCAATCAATGTGCCCACGGCGAAAAAGCCTGTACCGAAACCGATGCATGTGGCACCGATACGGAACAGCAACGCCGAATCCATGGGTGCTGCAAGGATCACTGCCGTGAACGCACCAATGCCGATCAGTGCGCCCAGGGCCGAGAGCCGATAGGGGTTCCCGCCGCGGTTCAACCACCAGGCCGCCAGGGCCAGGGAGGCCAGGGTACCGCCCGCAAGCAAGGCCGTCAGTGTCGTTGTGGCACTGACGGACAACCCCAGAATTTCTCCGCCGTAAGGCTCCAATAATATGTCCTGCATCTGGAAACCGGCCGTTCCCAGCCCCACCACCACGAGAAAGCGCGCCGCATGGCTCTGACTCATGTAATTGCGCCAGGCTTCCTTGAAAGGTTGCCGCGGTGCGTTCTTCGAGGTGCGTGCAGGGTTACGTGCCTCTTGTTTCCATAATGCCAGACAATTTACAAGGAAAGTCACGACAGCCGCGCCTTGTATGACCTGGATCAGTTTCATTTCGCTGAAATCGATCAGCAGGGCGCCCAGGGTGAGGGCGCTGACCAGCATGCCCACCAGGAGCATGGTGTAGAGGAGGGCAACCACCCGTGGCCGCTTGTCTTCCGGGGCCAGATCGGTGGCCAGGGCCAGTCCCGCGGTCTGGGTGGTATGCAGTCCGGCGCCGGTCAGGAAAAAGGCCAGCGCGGCCGCCGCGGGACCCGCCCATTCCGGTCCCATTTCACCGCCGGTGGACATGAGCAGCAGGGCAAAGGGCATGAAGGCCAGGCCACCGAACTGCATCAGCGTGCCGATCCAGATGTAGGGCACGCGGCGCCAGCCCAGGGCGGAACGATGGGTGTCGGAACGGTGTCCGATGAGGACGCGGAAGGGCGCGAACAGGACAGGCAGGGCGACCATCAGGGCCACCAAGGCCGCCGACAGGCCCAGTTCCACAATCATGACGCGATTGAGGGTGCCCGTTAGTAGAACGATGGCCATGCCCACGGAGAGTTGGAACAGGGACAGGCGCAATAGCCGCCCCAGGGGCAGATCCCGGGTGGCGGCATCGGCGAAGGGCAGAAAGCGCGGTCCTACATGGGACAGCGCTCTGGCGATCTGTCGGCTGACGGCCTTCACGTCACATCATTCCTGCCTGTGCTCAATTCCAGTGCCTGGGAGGTATAGAACCCCTTGGAAATGCGATGGGTCCGCATGGGTTTCCAGCCGTCGAGGGCGGGTTCGGCGGCAATCAGTCGTAGCAGTGTCTTTTCGGCCACCGGCTCGATGGCGGGGGAGCGGTCGCTCTTGGGGAATACCTTGCCCACCGTGTGCATGATGGCCAGGGCCGGGGTGCGCGGGGCAAAGGTGAACAGCAGTCCCGCATGGGTGCGGGCAGCCAGCACAGAGAGGGCCTGGACGATGTCCTGGGACTGATAGTGGATCAGGGAATCCATGGCCACCACATAGTCGAATTCACCCAAGGTCGGGTCCAGGTAGTCGCCCACATGGAATTTGATCTCGCCGGTACCCAGATCCTCGGATTCGGCCCGTTCACGGGCCATGTCCACCAGGTTCTGGGACAGGTCGATGGCGATCACGTGGGCCCCGCGACGGGCGGCCTCCACCGAGAGCATGCCCGTGCCGCAACCGGCATCCAGCACCCACTTGCCGGTGAGGTCCTGCGGCAGCCAGTCCAGCAAGGTGTTGCGCATCTGTTCCCGACCGGCGCGCACCGTGGCGCGAATGTGGCCCAGCGGCGTGTCGGAGGTCAGCTTTTTCCAGGCATCGACGGCGGTCCGGTCGAAGTAGGTTTCCAACTGGCCGCGTCGCTTCTGATAAGAGGGAGAAGGCATCAGGAAAATCCGTGTGAGTCAAAATGGGGCGGCATGGACCCTGATTATAGTTGGCCGCGGGGAAGTCCTCATCCCCGCGGGCCGTCCATCCTGATCAGGGCAGGACATGCATGGGGCCGCGGCCGGCATGTGTCACCGACCGAAGTGTGCCTTGGCATCGTACAGGGTGTCGATTTCGATGCGACTGATCCCCCGTTCCTTGGCAAAGCGCTCGGTATTGCGTCGTGCCTTGCCGCGGACGAAGAACGGGATCTTGCGCAGTTCCTTTTCCGCTTCCGGAGACCAGACGGGTTCGCCGTCCGTCGGCGTCGCCTCCGGCTCCGGCTCTACCGTGGCGGCAGCGGGGCTTGTGGCCGCCTGGGCGGCCCCCACGGGGCGGGTTTCCGCCGGCGCGCTGGCGCCCAGATGTGAAGGGCCTGCCTCGGCGTGGAACTCGAAGTCTTCCCGGAACATGCCCAGCAGGTGTTCTTCCAGGCCCATCATCAGGGGGTGTACCCAGGTATCGAACAGGACGTTGGCGCCGCCAAAGCCCATCTGGGGGGCGTAACGGGCAGGGAAGTCCTGCACATGGACCGGCGCGGAGATGACGGCGCAGGCCACACCCAGACGCTTGGCGATATGCCGCTCCATCTGGGTGCCCAGCACCAGTTCCGGATGCAATTCCGCCACCTGGGCTTCCACTTCCAGATAATCGTCGGTGATCAGGGGTTCGATGCCGTACTGCTTGGCAGCCTCGCGTACCTCCCGGGCGAATTCCCGGCTGTAGGTGCCCAGCCCCACCACGGTAAAGCCGAATTCCTCGGTGGCGACCCGGGCCGCCGCGACGGCATGGGTGGCATCACCGAAGATGAATACCCGCTTGCCGGTGAGGTAGTTGGAGTCCACCGACCGTGAATACCAAGGCAGGCGGGAGTCGCCGTCACGCAGGGCAGGCTCCGGGTCGACACCGGCCAGGGCGGCCACTTCGGCGATGAATTCGCGGGTGGCGCCGACCCCGATGGGCACCACCTTGGTGAAGGGCTGCTTGAACATCCGCTCCAGCCACTTGGCGGCGGTGGCGGCGATCTCGGGATACAGGACCACGTTGAAATCGGCCTCGCCCAGGCGGGCGATGTCCATCGGCGTGGCGCTCATGGGGGCGGTCACGTGGACGTCGATGCCGAGGCTGTTCAGCAATCGGGTGATTTCCTGAATGTCATCCCGATGCCGGAACCCCAGGGCCGTGGGACCGAGGATGTTGCAGCGTGGCCGTTGTCCTTCGGGTCGGGCAGGGCGCTCGGTGCCCGGTGCCGGGACATGGGGGCCGGCCAGACCGCGAACGACCTGATAGAAGGTTTCCGACGCGCCCCAGTTTTCCTTGCGTTGATAGGACGACAGTTCCAGCGGGATGGCGGGAACGGGCAGACCCAGTCCCTTGGCCAGACCGCCCGGGTCATCCTGAATCAGTTCCGCGGTGCAGGAGGAACTGACCAGCATCGCCTGGGGCTTGAAGCGCTCGCAGGCCTCCCGGGCGGCCTCCATGAACAGTTCGGCCGTGTCCTGGCCCAGATCACGGCCCTTGAAGGAGGTGTAGGTCACCGGCGGGCGCTTGTCGCGCCGCTCGATCATGGTGAACAGCAGATCCGCATAGGTGTCACCCTGCGGTGCGTGAATCACGTAATGGAGGCCCTCCATCCCGGTGGCCACGCGCATGGCGCCCACATGGGGTGGGCCTTCATAAGTCCAGACCGTCAGTTGCACGACATCAGACTCTCAGTTTGGCCTTCCGCAGCAGCGGACGGGCGAAAAGTTCAGCAAGATCAGCCGCCTGGTCATAGCCCTGGATGGGGGTGAAGACCAGTTCGATGGACCATTTGGTGGTGATCCCCTCGGCTTCCAGCGGATTGGCCAGTCCCAGACCGCAGACCACGACGTCGGGCCGTGCGGCGCGACAGCGGTCAAGCTGCTTGTCCAGATGCTGGCCTTCGCTCAGGGTGGTGCCTTCCGGCAGCAGTGTCAGTTCTTCCGCCAGATGCTGGCGATGCAGATGGGGGGTGCCGATCTCCAGCAGTTCCATGCCGGCTTCCCGGTGCAGGAAACGGGCGAGCGGAATCTCCAGTTGGGAATCGGGCAGCATGAACAGGCGCTTGCCCGCCAGCTGTTCGCGCATGCGGACCATGCCGCGCCGGGCGCGCTCGATACCGGGGGCGGTGACCCGGTCGAACAGGTCGCCGGCGACGCCGAAGGTATCCGCCACCGCCTTGAGCCAGCGGGTGGTGCCTTCCTCACCCAGGGGGAAGGGCGCGGCAATGCGGGTGGCGCCCCGCTTTTCCAGGCAGCGGGCGGTGTCCGCCAGGAAGGGCTGGGCCAGGATATAGCGGGTATTGGGGCCGACGGCCGGCATCTCGCGGGAATTGCGTGCCGGCAGGAACTGCACTCGGGTGATGCCCATTTCGTTGAACAGGCGCACGAACTGATCTTCCACCACGTCCGCCAGGGTGCCCACGACCAGCAGGTCGGGGGCGCCGTCGGCGGGGGCCTGGGGCAGTTCCGGGACCAGCGCCGCCAGGCAGGTGTCCTCTCCCTGGGTGAAGGAAGTTTCCAGGCCGCTGCCGGAATAGCTCAGGACCCGCACCTGGGGCTGGTGTTGCCGGGACAGTCGGGAGGCGGCCCTCTCCAGATCCAGCTTGATGACCTCGGAGGGGCAGGAGCCCACCAGGAACAGCATGCGGATATCGGGGCGGCGTTCCAGCAGGCGGGCCACCACCCGATCCAGTTCTTCATTGGCGTCGGCCAGGCCGGCCAGATCCCGTTCCTCGATGATGGCGGTGCCGAACCGAGGCTCGGCGAAGATCATGACGCCGGCCGCCGACTGCATCAGGTGCGCGCAGGTCCGGGAGCCGACGATGAGAAAAAAGGCGTCCTGGATCTTGCGGTGCAGCCAGATGATGCCGGTGAGGCCGCAGAACATGGAGTTCTGTCCCCGTTCGCGGATGACGGGGATGTCCATCAGCTTGTCACCGCTCATTTGGCCGACCCTTCGGCGGGGGCGCTGCCTTGCAGGCGAGCGGCGCGCAGCTTGATCAGGAACTGGGCGGCGTTGACCACATAGACGGCGTAGGCCACCAGGGCCAGATACATCTGCTGTTCCGTGCTCAGGAAGTGCCAGAACAGGGACACCATGTAGGCGGTGTGCAGCGCGATCACCAGCATGCTCACCACATCTTCCCAGAAAAAGGCCTTGGCAAAGAGGTAGTGACCGAAGACGACCTTCTCCCAGATGGCGCCGGTAACCATGATGGTATAGAGAATGAGTGTCTTGAGGACGATGGAGGCATGGGCCAGCCAGAGACCCTCGCCGGTCATGAGGTAGCGCACGACCAGCCAGGCACTGATGATGAAGACAACGAACTGCAGTGGCGCCAGGATGCCCTGGACCAATGTCCACGGCGTCTCGTCGCGACGCCGGCGTTCTTCGGGAGTATAGAGTGGGCGGGGCTTGCGCTCACCGGCTCCAGCATGCTGCATTGCGCCTTTCTCCAGACAGCTCAACGTGGTGGCGTGAGTTTGTACAAGGGTCCCTGGTTTGTCAATCAAAGTGGACGTAAGCATTGGTTGACAATCCTTTATCGGGCAACCATGATTTTTGTGGGTAAAAAAGCGCCCTCGTCCTGCTAGACTGCCTGTTTTGAATGCCCGGAGAATGGCTGTGCTTTCCAGGCATTGACCGACTGTCGCCGCCACGGTGGCTTTCCGACGTCCTTGGGAGGGGTTGATGGTGACTGCGAGACGACCGACCAGTCGCGACGAGCGGGTGCCGACCCGAAGTCCTGGTGGGGAAATGATGGATCTGCACATGCTCGATGGTTCCTCCGCCAATGCGGATGGGGAAGGGCGATCTCTTGCGGCGGAGGGCGATATCGCGGATGCGCGGCCGGACCGGGATACCGAGCGTTTGAGAAGCGAGCTTTCCAGGGTCATCGAGGGGGAGATCATCCCCCGTCTGATGCTGGCGCACCGCACCCGAACCGGTGGCGACGGCCGCCGGCCGGGGAGCCGAAAGGGGGGGCGGTCCGTGACGATCGGCCCCGACACCGCGCCTATCAATGGACAGTCGGTGGCAGAGTTTGCCCGCTTGGTCATGGAGCATGATGCCGCCGCCGCCTCGTCCTATGTGGACATGCTGCGTGCGCGGGGTGCCACTCTGGAGATGATCTTCGTGCAGTTGCTGGCCCCCACGGCAAAGCGCCTGGGGGAATTGTGGGAGATCGATCAGGCTGATTTTACAGAAGTGACCGTGGGCCTTTGCCGGCTCCAGCACGTGCTGCGGGAGCTGGGGGGCATCTTCGAGGGAGAACTCGGGCACGAATTGCCCAGTCAGAAGAGGGTGCTGATGGCCCCGATACCCGGGGAGCATCACACCTTCGGTCTTCTGATGGTTTCTGAATTCTTTCGCCGCGCGGGTTGGGAAGTCACCTGTGACCCGGCGATCAGCGCCGCTGAACTGAATCACCTGGTGCATCGGGAATGGTTCGACGTGGTGGCTCTGTCCGTCAGTTGTGAACCGTTGCTGGAACGGGTTTCCGGCACGATCAAGGGGGTTCGTCGCGCATCCCGAAACCCTGCTGTCGGGATACTCGTGGGCGGACGCCTGTTCGTGGAAAACCCTCACCTGGTGTCCGTGGTGGGGGCCGACATGACGGCGACGGATGGCAATGAAGCGGTTCGTCGGGCCGAGGACATGCTGTTCCGGCGGGTGGGTTGCGTGAGTCAGCAGATTGGCTGATGTGATCCGGATACAGGATTTGATACCGATAAGCGTGGAGCGAGTGAAGCAGTTCAAGGCCCCAAAGCAGTCGCTCGGGGAGCTGAAGCCCGACCAGGTGGCGTCCCTGATCGCCGCGGCGGCGGATGTTTCCCTTGTGCTGGATGACGCCGGCGTCATCCAGGATCTCGCCTTTGGCAGCGATGAACTGTCCATGGAAGGGTATGGTCAGTGGTTGGGCAAGCCCTGGGTCGATACCGTCACCCTGGATGGAAGGGTATGGTCAGTGGTTGGGCAAGCCCTGGGTCGATACCGTCACCCTGGATAGCCGCAACAAGATCGAGGCCCTGTTGCGGGATGCCGGCGCCGACGGCAATACCCGCTGGCGTCAGGTGAATCATCCCTCGGGCCGGGGTGTGGATGTGCCGGTCATGTATTCCGCGGTCAGAGTGGGGGATGATGGCCGCGTGGTGGCCATGGGCAGGGATCTGCGCGGTATCGCCACCTTGCAGCGTCGTCTGGTGGAATCCCAGCAGATGATGGAGCGCGAATATTCACGCCTGCGTCATGCCGAGACCCGTTATCGCCTGTTGTTCCAGGTGGCTTCCGAGGCCGTGCTCATCATGGATGCCGCCACCCATAAGGTGGTGGAGGCCAATCCATCCGCCGGTGAACTGCTGGGGGATAGCGTGGGCAGGATGGTCGGCAAGGTATTTCCGGAAGGCTTCGATCTGGAAAACACCCAGTCCATTCAGGACATGCTGGCCACGGTGCGTGCCACCGGGCATGCGGAAGAAGTCAGTGTGCGTTCCCTTGGGGGCGAGCGTGAATTCATCATCGCCGCTTCCCTGTTTCGTCAGGACAACGCCTCCCATTTCCTGGTCCGGCTGCGTTGCCCGGTGCTGGATGCCCTGTCATCGGTGGGGCCGCAGATGCACTCCCGGGTACTGGCCATGGTGGAACGGGCACCCGACGGTTTCGTGGTCACCGATCTTAGCGGTCGCATCCTGACCGCCAATCCGGCCTTTCTGGAACTGGCGCAGATGCCGACTGAAGATCAGGTTCGTGGCCAGTCACTGGGGCGTTGGCTGGGTCGACCCGGCGTCGACCTCAACGTCCTCATCGGTAATCTGCGTGAACACGGTTCTCTACGCCTTTTCAGCACAGCCATGCGAGGTGAATACGGCTCGTCCACGGAGGTGGAGATTTCCGCCGTGGCGGTGCTTGACGCCGACAGCCCCTGCTTGGGTTTTACCATTCGCAGCGTGGGGCCGCGGCTGTCCCGCGATAGTGTGATCGCCCGGGATGGTCCACGTTCCGTCGAACAGCTCACGGAACTGGTTGGACGGGTGCCGCTCAAGGATCTGGTGCGGGAAAGTACCGACATGATCGAGCGCCTTTGCATCGAGGCCGCACTGGAACTGACCAATGACAACCGGGCTTCTGCCGCCGAGATGCTGGGTCTGAGCCGACAGAGCTTCTACGTGAAACTCAGGCGCTACGGCCTGGGTGACCTGGCCCCGGAAAACGAAGACAAGCTATGACCGGTAGAGCTTGCGAGCATGATTCACCCTTGATTTTCATGCCCCCGATGGCCGTGTGATGGTGGTGTCCATCATTCATTACTTATGGCGCCCGTGGGCAGTGTAAATGAAGCTTGACGATCCTGTTAGCCGCGTATAATTTACCCGCCATGTCGATTCCAGCACCCCGTGCAGTCCTTGAACTGCTCAAGCCCGTCACCTGGTTCCCGCCCATGTGGGCCTTTGCCTGTGGCGTCGTCTCATCCGGTGTCGCCCTGCAGGAGCGGTGGTGGCTCATCATCGTCGGCGTGGTCCTGGCGGGTCCGCTGATCTGCGGCACCAGTCAGGCGGTCAATGACTGGTTTGACCGCCATGTGGACAAGATCAACGAACCCCATCGCCCCATTCCCTCGGGGCGGATTCCCGGCCGCTGGGGGCTTTACATCGCCATCATCTGGACCATCCTGTCCTTGCTGGTTGCCACCTTGCTGGGCGTTTGGGGCTTTCTGGCGGCGCTCTTCGGCATGATCCTGGCCTGGGCCTACAGTGCCCCGCCCACCCGCCTCAAGCGCAACGGCTGGTACGGCAACTCCGCCGTGGCCATCTGTTATGAAGGGGTGCCCTGGTTCACCGGTGCCGTGGTGATGACCGTGGGCACGGCGGCCGCCGGTTTCCCCGACTGGCGCATCGTGGTGGTGGCCCTGTTGTACAGCGTCGGCGCCCACGGCATCATGACCCTCAACGATTTCAAGTCCGTGGAAGGGGATACCCGCATGGGTCTGGGTTCCCTGCCGGTGCAGCTGGGCGTGGAACGTGCCGCCCGCCTGGCCTGCTGGGTCATGGCCCTGCCGCAGGTGGTGGTGATCGCGCTGCTGTTCTCCTGGGGCGCCCTGTGGCATGCATTGGCCATCGCCGTGCTGCTGGCCGTTCAGGGGGGACTGATGCTGCGCTTGCTCAAGCAACCCAAGGAACTGGCGCCCTGGTACAACGCCACCGGCGTCACCCTTTACGTGAGCGGTATGATGATCACGGCTTTCGCCCTGGGCAGCATGAATCTGATGGCGTCGTGATCAGCACCTTGCCAGGGTAGTTTTCGGGGGGGAGTCGAGGCGACGGGTTCGCCGGACTCCCCTTTTTTGTGACTTTTTTCCGTGGTGTGGTAGTGAGCCGCGGAGCCGGACAAAGGTGAATCAAATGGCTGAAATGGAAACCTATGATGTGGTCGTGATCGGCGGCGGTCCAGCGGGGGCGACGGCCGCCACCGATCTGGCCAGGGCCGGGCGCAAGGTTCTGTTGCTGGATCGGGAAGGGCGCATCAAGCCTTGCGGCGGCGCCATCCCCCCCATCCTCATGACCGAGTTCGACGTGCCGGAAGAGGTGCTGGTAGCCAAGATTCGCTGCGCCCGCATGTTCTCTCCCTCCGACCGCAAGGTAGACATGCCCATCGACGGCGGTTATGTGGGCATGGTGGACCGCAAGACCTTTGATCCCTGGCTGCGCGACCGGGCCGAGCAGGCCGGTGCCGAGCGCCGCGTGGGCACCTATGAGAAGATCGACCGTGACGCCGACGGCACCGCCGTGGTGCGTTACAAGAATGCCGACGACGAAGTGGTGGGCGTGCGTGCGCGGGCCGTGATCGGCGCCGACGGTGCCCGTTCTTCCGTGGCCCGCCAGGAAGTTCCCGGCGCCGACAAGATCCCCCATGTGGCCGCCTACCATGAGATCATCAGTCGTCCCACCCGGCCGGACGCGGAATATGATCCCGAGCGCTGCGACGTCTATTATCGCGGCTCCCTGTCTCCCGATTTCTATGCCTGGGTCTTCCCCCACGGCGACACCGTCAGTGTGGGGGTCGGTTCCGCCCATCGTGGCTTCTCCCTGAAGGGTGCGGTGGATGAGTTGAGAAAGGCCGCCGGCATGGAAGACTGCGAAACCCTGCGCCGCGAGGGTGCTCCCATCCCCCTGTACCCGATGAAGTGCTGGGATAATGGCCGTGACGTCTTGCTGGCCGGGGATGCCGCCGGCGTGGTGGCTCCCGCCTCCGGCGAGGGCATCTACTACGCCATGCTGGGTGGGCGTCTGGCGGCGGAGGCCGTGCACAACTTCCTCACCTCCGGCAAGCCGGCGGACCTGAAACTGGCCCGCAAGCGCTTCATGAAACTGCATGGACAGGTATTCTGGGTGCTGGGCATCATGCAGCGCTTCTGGTATATCAACGACAAGCGCCGCGAGCGATTCGTGGCCATCTGCCGCGACAAGGACGTACAGGATCTGACCTGGCAGTCCTACATGTACAAGAAGTTGGTACGGACCCGTCCCCTGGCCCAGATCCGTATCTTCTTCAAGGACATGGGACACTTGCTGGGTCTGTCCAAGGTCTGAGGAGCGAGCCGTGGCCCAGTGGTTTGCCTCCGGTCTGGTCGTCGATCTGATCATCCTGGCCATGGTCCTGGAGGCGGCCCTGCTGGGCCTTTGGCACCGTCGTACCGGCCGGGGGATTGCCTTTGTCAGGCTCTGGCCCTTCCTGCTGGCCGGCGTGTCTCTCATGCTGGCCCTGCGGGCAGCGCTGACGGGGGCGGAGTGGTACTGGATCTCCTTCTGGCTGCTGGCGGGATTCGTGGCCCATGTAGCGGATCTGTGGCAACGCATGCGCTGAACCATGGATGCCATGACCTTCGATACTGCTTCCCTGCGCGACCCCCGTTCCAAGGGGCGTCATATCAAGGCGTGTCTTACCCAGCAGGTGCTTTACCAAAAGAGCACCGGCCTGGAACGCTTTGATTTCGTCAGTCAGGCCCTGCCTGAAATCGCCCTATCACAGATCG
This sequence comes from Ectothiorhodospira shaposhnikovii, assembly GCF_022227765.1. Taxonomy (GTDB): domain Bacteria; phylum Pseudomonadota; class Gammaproteobacteria; order Ectothiorhodospirales; family Ectothiorhodospiraceae; genus Ectothiorhodospira. The sequence continues at coordinate 85,692 of NZ_JAJMLZ010000003.1, forward strand.
ATCTTTCCGTGAGTCTGGCGGGGCGTGCCCTGTCCGCGCCGCTGATGATCGCCCCCATGACCGGTGGGGACCGGCGAGCGCTGGTGATCAATCATCGTTTGGCCCGGGCGGCGCAGCGCTGGGGCCTGGCCATGGGCGTGGGGAGTCAGCGAGTGGGCATTGAGGACCGCAGTCGGGCGCGTTATTTCGAGCTGCGCAGTCAGGCGCCCACCGCCCTGCTGTTTGCCAACCTGGGGGCGGCCCAGCTGGTGAAGGGATGGGGTAGGGATGAGGCCCTACGGGCAGTGGAAATGATCCACGCCGACGCCCTGTTCATCCATCTCAACCCCATCCAGGAAGCCGTTCAAGGCGGAGATCTGGATTTTCGCGGTGTCGCGGATCGTTTGAGCCGACTCTGTGAAGCACTCGAGGTTGCGGGTGTGCCGGTGTTTGTCCGGGAGGTGGGTTTTGGCATCAGTGAACAGGCCGCCCGGCAGTTGCTGGCCTGCGGCGTGTCCGGCATCGATTGCGCCGGTGCCGGCGGGACATCGTGGGCACGGGTGGAATCACTCTGCGCGGATTCCGAGCGGGAGCGTCTGATGGGGGAGCGCTTCGGTGAATGGGGGATTCCCACCAGCGACAGCATCCTCAATGTGCGGCGGGTTTCCCGGAGCCTGCCCCTGATTGCCTGCGGCGGCCTGACCAACGGCATTGAGCTGGCCAAGGCCCTGGCCCTGGGGGCGGATGTGGGGGGCATGGCCAGGAGCATGCTGGTGAAGGCCTGTCAGGGGGAGGACGCCCTGAACCGTTTCATTGCCGACACCCTGGACGAGCTGCGGATCTGCATGTTCGGTACCGGCGCCGCCACCGTGGCGGCGCTACGGGGCACGGTGGTGTCCTGTCGATAGCTTCTTGGCGCACAACCCCGCGGTAGCTCATCGACGGGGCAATGTTTGTCAAAATGCGCACTCCATCACAGGCAGTGTTGCCTGTTCGGGTCTATACCTTTGCGTCATGGGGGAGTCCTTGCCGGTGTCTTATGCCGAAGTGAGGTGGTGCCATGGACAAATCACTCAATTCCGCTCCCGTTACCGCAAGCGCGGAACCCATTCCTCAGCGCATTTCCCGTGATCGCCCTTTTCACTGGCTATCCATGGGGGCTAGGGATTTCTTGAAGGCCCCCGTGCCTGGACTGATCTACGGCTTGCTGGTGGTACTGCTGGGTTATGCCATTCTCTGGGGTGTGAGAGCCGAGCCCTTTCTGGTGCTGACCTTCCTGGCGGGGTTCCTGCTGGTGGGTCCCTTGGCTGCCATGGGCATCTATGAAAGCAGCCGCCTGCTGGAACAGGGACGGTCGGTTTCCTTCATGCAGACTTGGCGGGTCTGGCGGGAGAACCCGATTGTCATCGGTCTGTATATTGCCTTCCTGTCGGTGGTCATGATCGCCTGGATTCGTTTTACTTCCCTTATGCTGGCACTGTTTTTTGACCGTCTGCCCGCGGGATTGCAGACCAGTTGGACATCCTTGTTCAGCACCGTGGAAGGTCTGGGATTTTTGGGTATCTTCATGGCCAGCGGCGCCCTTGCAGCCTTGTTGGTGTTCATGACCGGGGTGGTCACCCTGCCCATGATCACGGACCGGCGCGGCGAAATCATCGACGGTGTGGTGACCAGTGTGCGGGTGGTGCTTCAGAACCCTGCCGCCATGGCGATATGGGCCGGGCTGCTGGTGGTCCTGACGGCCTTCGGGTTTGCAACCCTGATGCTGGGACTGATGGTGATCCTGCCGATTCTGGGGCATGCCACCTGGCACGCCTACAGGGAGTTGGTGCACTGGTGAAGTGATGCGCCCGAACGGTTGTGGGATGGGTCAAATCAGCGGAAACATCATGGTCAGGGTCCAGCCCAGGAAGGCGGCCATGGCCAGCCCCCCGGCCCAGGGCCGTTGCGCCGGCAGGCTCACCAGCAGGGGCAGGGCCAGCATGACCGGCAGCAGGGGCAGGATGATGAGCAGGAACATCATGCCGTCCACCACGGCGGCGGCAATGCCGACGGTGACCATGGTCACCAGGGTGATGCCCAGGCCAAGGCCGAAGCCCCGGATGCCCTCCCGTCCCAGCAGGGCGGTGGACAGGGCCAAGGCCCAGGGCAGGATCAGCAAAGTCAGCACCGGCAGATAGGGCAGGCGGTGCAGCGGGGGCCACCAGGCCAGCCAGACCTTGGCGCCGAGCACACCGAAGGCCAGCATCAGCACGCCGAACATGACCATTCCCCAGCCCAGGTCCGACCATTCCGGGCGGGGCGGTCGGGTGCCCAGGGCCAGCCAGAACAGGCCGGCCAGGGCCAGCCAGAGGGCGAACTGGGGACTTACCAAGATGCCCCCCAGTCCATCCAGATAGATCACCTCGCCGATACCGATCAGGGCCAGGGTGGCTCCGATACCGCTCAGGGCGGCGCGCAGCAGGGGGCGGCGGGTGTGATCCATCCAGTCCGGATGCATGCCGAGCAGGGAAGGGGATTCCCGGTGCGCGAACAGGGGGACCAGGGCACGCCAAAGGATCAGGACCGCCAGCAGGTGCAGTAGCCACCAGGCCAGGGTGGGATTGGGCGAAACGTCCGGGATCGAAAGATCCCAGGCCCGGGCAAACCAGGCCAGGGAGGCGGCATGGGCCTCGTGGCGAAACAGGATGCCGATGTGTTCGGCATGGGGAATGACGGTGAGGGTGCGCGCGGTGCCCTGCAGGGGATCTCCCCCCTCGCCGCCGGCCTGTTCCAGCAGGGTTTTCGCCGCCGCCAGGAAGGGGCCTTCCCAGGCGCCGGCCATGAGCATCAGGTTGCGGGGGCTGTCCGGGCCGACCTCGCTCTGGCCGGGGGAGATGGCCACCACGGCGCTGACATCGTCCAGGCGCAGCCTGCCGGCGTCGATAGCGGCCCCGGCTCCCAGGGAATGCCCCAGCAACCCCAGGTGCTGGTGGTCTACCTCGGGACGGCTCAGCAGCAGATCCAGGGCGGTCTGGACATCCCGCTGAAACTGTTCTGGATCATTCCACCAGTCCAGGGGGGCCTGATTGCGACCGTGACCACTCAGGTCCGGCAGGGCCACCACGACGCCGGCGCGGGCCAGGGTCAGCGCCCAATGGCGCATCAGACGGTCGGAGCCGGCAAAGCCGTGGGCCATGACCACGCCCGGCGCCGGCTCGGTCACGGCGGGCAGCAGCAGAGTGACGGGGACGCCGTCCCGGGTGAGGGACAGACTCTGCACACCCCGTTCGGCGGCCAGTACCATCCACCAGGCCAGGGCCATGAGCAGCACCGCGATCAGGGCGGCGCCCAGGCGCAGGGGCAGATATCTGTTCATTGTGAGGCGATCCCCACCCGGGACTCGGCGGGGAGCCAGGGAAGGATCTGTTCCGGGTGATCAATGGCGGCATCCGCGCCCCAGGTGGCGGCTGCCTGGGCGTCGTCGATATAACCGTAGAGGGCGACCAGGGTATGGGTCCCGGCGGCGCGCCCGGCCTGGATGTCCCGCTCGGCATCACCTACGTACAGACATTCGGCCGGTTGGCAGGCCGCCTGTTCACAGGCCAGCAGCATGGGCATGGGATGGGGCTTGCGCTGGGGCGTGGTGTCGCCGCTGATGACGGTGACGGCCCGTTGGTGCAGATCCATGGCGCGCACCAGTGGATCGGTGAGCCAGGCCGGCTTGTTGGTGACGATGCCCCAGTTCAGTCCCTGGTTCTCGATGGCCTGGAGCAGGGTCTCCATGCCCGGAAACAGGCGCGTTTCCAGACACAGATAATGTTCTGCGTAAAGATTCAGGAAACGCAGCCTGAGGGTTTCGAAGCGATCGCCCTCGGCGTCGGGAAAGGCCAGTCTGACCAGGGCCGCGCCGCCGTTGGAGACCTGGTTACGTACGGTTTCGAAGGGCAGTGCCGACACGCCCTGTTCCCGTTGCAGGGCAACCAGGGCGGCATGCATGTCCGGGGCGGTGTCCGCCAGGGTGCCATCCAGGTCGAACAGCACGGTTCGCAAGGGCTCGCGGCTGGGCATGGAATGGTTTCCCCGGCTGAGTCTGAGTGGCTGCTTCGGCTTACGCCTCGCGGATGGCGTGGGCCAGATAGTTGACATCGACACCGGGACCCAGGCGATAGGTGCCGGAGAGGAACTGGTAGTGCATGCCCATCAGTTCCTTCAGGGTCAGATTGGCCTCGCGCATCCATTGCTCCATCTCCGATGGGCGGACGAAGCGGGCGTATTCATGGGTGCCCTTGGGTAGCATGCGCATGAGGTATTCCGCGCCCAGAATGGCCATGGCGAAGGCCTGGGGCGTGCGGTTGAGGGTGGCGAAGAAGACATGGCCACCGGGCTTCACCAGGCGGGCGCAGGCATGGATGACGGAACCCGGGTCGGGGACATGCTCCAGCATTTCCATGCAGGTGACCACATCGAAGGCGCCGGGCATGGCTTCTGCCAGCACCTCGGCGGAGGTCTGCCGGTAATCCACTTCCAGGCCGGACTCCAGCAGGTGCATGCGGGCCACGCCCAGACCGTCCTCGCTCATGTCGATGCCGGTGACCTGAGCGCCACGCTGGGCCATGGCTTCGGAGAGCAGGCCGCCGCCGCAGCCCACGTCCAGGACCTTGAGGCCCTTGAGTCCGCCGCAGCCTTCATCGATGTAGTCCAGGCGCAGGGGGTTGATTTCGTGCAGGGGGCGGCATTCACCGCTGGGGTCCCACCAGCGGTGGGCCATGTCACCAAACTTGGCGATCTCGGCGGGGTCGACGTTGTGATGGGTCTCGGACATGGGGATCGGTCTGCTGGAATGATGGGGCATTGTACTCACCGGGGCGACATTTTATCCACCTGGAGCCGGAATCCTCCAGGTGTCCATCCCGGTGGGAGCGGGTCTGCCCGCGAACAGTGGCTCATCCGGAGCCGGTCTGATGATCCGCCCTGGCGATCTTCTCCTGCCAGATCCCGATGCGCCGGTGCAGATCGGCCTCGTCAATGGTGGTGAGCTGCCGGTCCCGCAGCAGCGGGCGGCCGTCCACCCAGACATCACTGACCTGATGGCGGCCGCAGGCATAGATCAGATGGGATACCGGGTCATAGACCGGACGGCATTCCAGGTCATCCATGAATACCGCGGTGATGTCCGCTCGCTTGCCGGGGACCAGGGAACCGATCTCATCAGCCAGGCCCAGGGCGCGGGCGCCGTTGAGGGTGGCCATGCGCAGGGCGGTATGGGCGGGCAGGGCCGCCGCGTTGCCACTGACTCCCTTGGCCAGCAGGGCGGCGGTGCGCATCTCGCCGAACATGTCCAGATCGTTGTTGCTGGCGGTACCGTCGGTACCCAGGGCCACGTTGACGCCCGCCTCCAGCAGGGCCTGCACCGGGCAGAAGCCGGAGGCCAGTTTGAGGTTGGATTCGGGGCAGTGGACCACATGGGTGCCAGCCCGCGCCAGGTGGGCGATCTCCGCCGGTTGCAGCTGGGTCATGTGAATGGCCATGAGATTTGAACCGCTCAGGCCCAGTCCGGCCAGCCGCTCCAGGGGCCGGACACCGAAGCGGGCGGTGGCCTCGTTGACCTCGTGGGCGGTTTCATGGACGTGCATGTGAATGGGCAGGTCCAGTTCATCGGCCAGGGTGACCAACCGCTTCAGCGGCTCGTCGGACACCGTGTAGGGGGCGTGGGGGGCAAAGCAGAAGGAGAGCAGGGCGTTGCCTTTGTGGCGATCGTAGATTTCCAGGCCCTTGGCGATGTATTCGTCGCCGTTGGCGGCCCAGCTGCTGGGAAAATCGATGACGATGAGGCCGATGGCCGCTCGCAGGCCCACTTGGGAGGCCACCAGGGCGGTGGTTTCCGGGAAGAAGTACATGTCATTGAAGCAGGTGGTGCCGCCGCGCAGCATTTCGGCGGCGGCCAGCAGGCTGCCGTCGTGGACGAAATCCTCGCCGACGAAGCGACCTTCGGCGGGCCAGATATGGTTCTGCAGCCAGTCCATCAGGGGCAAGTCGTCGGCCAGCCCCCGCAGCAGGGTCATCGGCGAGTGGGTATGGGCATTGATCAGGCCCGGGATGAGGGCGTGCCGGTCCAGGCGGCGGTGGGTGTCGGCCTGGTAGCGCCGTTCCGCCTCGGGGGTGGGCAGCAGATCCAGTATGCGGCCCTCGTGGATGACCAGGGTGTGATGGTCCAGGACCTGATTGTCCGGTTCCACCGGGATGATCCAGCGGGCGGAGATCATTTTTTCGACGTTTTTCATGGCGGAAAAGATAACTGCACCCTGTCGCGGCGGGCAAGCGGTACATCGGTCTTGATCCAACCCACTGGCGGCGGAATCATGGCGGACATACAATCCTGCCCCATGAACACACACGCCCATGACTCCATTCGTGCCGTGCAGTGGACCGGCACCCACCTGCGCCTGCTGGATCAGCGGCGCCTTCCCCACGAATCCGTCTACCTGGACATGGATACGGCCCCGGAGGCGGCCGTGGCCATTCGCGACATGGTGGTGCGCGGCGCCCCGGCCATCGGGGTGACGGCCGCCTATGCGGTGGTCCTGTCCGCTCGTCAGGCCTGGTCCCGTGATCCGTCCCACTGGCGGGACGCCATGCAGGCGGATCTGGACACCCTGGCGGCCTCTCGTCCCACCGCCGTGAACCTGTTCTGGGCCCTGGCCCATATGCGTCGGCTCATGGATCGCCTGCCCGACGGTGTCGACCCCACCGGCGAACTGCTGCTTGAGGCCGAGCGCATCCATCACGACGACATCGAAGGCAACCGCCGCATGGGCGAACTGGGCGCCGCCCTGATCGACCCCGGCAAGGCCGTGCTGACCCACTGCAATACCGGCTCGCTGGCCACCGGCGGCTACGGCACCGCCCTGGGAGTCATCCGCAGTGCCTATGCCAAGGGCCTGATTCCCCATGTCTTTGCCGATGAAACCCGACCCTGGTTGCAGGGGGCGCGCCTGACCGCCTGGGAACTGGTGCAGGACGGCATTCCGGTCAGCCTGCTGTGCGAGGGCGCGGCCGCCAGCCTGATGCGGGAAGATCGGGTGAGCTGGGTGATCGTGGGCGCGGACCGCATTGCCGCCAATGGCGATGCCGCCAACAAGATCGGCACCTATGGTCTGGCCGTGCTGGCCCGGCATCATGGGGTGCGCTTCATGGTGGTGGCCCCCACCACCACCATCGACATGGAAGCGGCCGACGGCAGCGCCATTCCGATCGAGCAGCGCGGGGCCGAGGAAGTGCTGGAACTGGCCGGAAAGCGGGTGGCCGCCGATGGGGCAGGGGCCTGGAACCCGGCCTTTGACGTCACCCCCGCCGGACTGATCGACGCCATCGTCACCGAACGGGGTGTGGTGGAACAGCCGGATCGGGAAAAAATGCTGGCTCTGATGTCGGGACGCTGACCTGACCTGGCCTTGCGGTTGCCGGGACTTGTCCGGCAACCGCCGCCGAAACCATGCGGCGGACGGGGCGGCGGCCCCCTGGCCATCCCGACGTTGTGGTATGATTGTCCGCTTGTTCTGATCCCTTTTTCCGCCCATCATCACGCCCTGAGACTGAATGGCCGAATTCGCCAAAGAAATCCTCCCCGTCAATCTCGAAGACGAGATGCGCCAGTCCTATCTGGACTACGCGATGAGTGTCATCATCGGGCGCGCCCTGCCCGACGTGCGGGACGGACTCAAGCCGGTACACCGCCGCGTCCTCTTCGCCATGCGCGAGCTGGGCAATGACTGGAACAAACCCTACAAGAAATCCGCCCGCGTGGTCGGTGACGTGATCGGTAAGTATCACCCTCATGGTGATTCCGCCGTCTACGACACCATCGTGCGCATGGCCCAGCCCTTCTCCATGCGCTACATGCTGGTGGACGGGCAGGGCAACTTCGGCTCAGTGGACGGCGACGCCCCGGCGGCGATGCGATACACCGAAGTCCGCATGGCCCGGATCGCCCACGAAATGCTGGCGGACATCGACAAGGAAACCGTCGATTTTGTCGACAACTACGATGGTTCCGAGTCCGAACCCTCCGTCTTCCCCGCCCAGTTGCCCCATCTGCTGATCAACGGCTCGGCCGGCATCGCGGTGGGCATGGCCACCAACATCCCGCCCCATAACCTCACCGAGGTGGTGAATGCCTGCATTGCCCTGATTGATGACCCGGAACTGGGCATCGACGGGCTGATGGAGCATCTGCCGGGTCCGGATTTCCCCACCGCCGGCACCATCAACGGCGATCGCGGCATCCACGAGGCCTACCGCACCGGCCGCGGCCGCATCTACGTGCGCGCCCGCACCGAGATCGAGACCGACGAGCGGACCGGGCGTCAGTCCATCATCGTCACCGAGCTGCCCTACCAGGTGAACAAGGCCCGGTTGCTGGAGCGCATTGCCGAACTGGTCAAGGAGAAGAAGCTCGAAGGCATCAGCGAGCTGCGGGACGAATCCGACAAGGACGGCATGCGCATGGTGGTGGAACTCAAGCGCGGCGAAGTCCCCGAGGTGATCATCAACAATCTCTATCAGCACACCCAGATGCAGAACGTGTTCGGCATCAACATGGTGGCGCTGGTGGATGGTCAGCCCCGTCTTCTGGATCTCAAGCAGATCCTGGAGGCCTTCCTGCGCCATCGCCGGGAAGTGGTGACCCGACGGACCATCTATGAACTGCGCAAGGCCCGTGAGCGTGCCCACGTGCTGGAAGGCCTGGCGGTGGCACTGGCCAATATCGACGAGGTCATCGCCCTGATCAAGGCCTCCGGCAGCCCCGCCGAAGCCAAGGAAGGGCTGCTGGCCCGGGCCTGGAATCCGGGTGTGGTGACCGGCATGCTGGAACGTGCCGGGGCCCTGGCTTCCCGCCCCGAGGACCTGGCGCCGGCATTCGGTCTGAGGGAGGACGGTTATCATCTGTCCGAGGCCCAGGCCCAGGCCATCCTGGACCTGCGCCTGCATCGTCTGACCGGGCTGGAGCAGGACAAGATCGTCGCCGAGTATCGGGAACTGCTGGAGCGCATCCATTACCTGCTGGAGATCCTCGGCAGCCCGGATCGGTTGATGGCGGTGATTCGCGAGGAACTGGAAGCGATCCGGGAACAGTACGGTGATGAACGCCGGACCGAGATCCTGAGCACCCAGCTTGACCTGACCCTGGAGGATCTGATCACCGAGGAAGACGTGGTGGTCACCCTGTCCCATGCCGGTTATGCCAAGTACCAGCCCCTGAGCGCCTATCGTGCCCAGCGCCGTGGCGGCCGGGGCAAGACCGCCACCACCTTCCGCGACGAGGATTTCGTGGATCGTCTGGTGGTGGCCAACACCCACGACACCATCCTGTGCTTCTCCAGCCGTGGCAAGGCCTACTGGCTCAAGGTGTATGAACTGCCCCTGGGCAGTCGTACCGCCCGCGGCCGCCCCATGGTCAACCTGTTGCCCCTGGAGGAAGGGGAACGGATCAACGCCATTCTGCCGGTGCGTGAGTTCAGCGAGGATGTCTATGTCTTCATGGCTACCAGTGAAGGCGTGGTGAAGAAGACGCCGTTGGTGGATTTCTCCCGTCCCCGTTCCAACGGCATCATCGCCGTAGGTCTGCGGGATGGAGACTGGCTGGTGGATGTGAAGATCACCGACGGCCGCAAGGACGTCATGCTGCTCACTTCCGCCGGCAAAGCCATTCGCTTCAACGAGGATTCCGTCCGTCCCATGGGGCGTACCGCCAGTGGCGTGCGCGGCGTGAAGCTGAGCGAGGGCCAGCAGGTGATTTCCCTGATCATCGTCGATCAGGGCACCATCCTGGTGGCCACCGAGAACGGTTACGGCAAGCGCACCCCGCCGGAGGATTTCCCGCTCCATGGCCGTGGTGGTCAGGGAGTCATCGCCATCCAGACCGGCGGCCGCAACGGCAACGTGGTCGGCGCGACCCTGGTGGGCGACGAGGACGAGGTCATGCTCATCACCAACGGGGGTACGCTGGTGCGGACTCCGGTGGCCGATATCTCGGTGCTGGGTCGCAACACCCAGGGCGTGAGGCTGATCCGTCTGGCCGACGACGAGAACCTGGTGGAACTGGCCCGGGTGGAAGGTCTCAACGGGGAAGGCGAGGATGAGGCCGCCCCCGAGGATGCCGATGCCTGAGTCCGTTCCGGCTTTCGCGGCCAAGGGCCGCTCCCACGGAGGGCGGTCTCCCACACAGTGCTGCTTTTGCCTGGATGGCGACAAACCGTATTCGTAGTGTGATCCAACCCTGGAGCAAACCATGACACGAGTCTACAACTTCAGCGCCGGCCCCGCCGTGCTGCCCGAGCCGGTGCTGGAACGCGCCCGCGAAGAAATGCTCGACTGGAACGGGACCGGTATGTCGGTGATGGAAATGAGTCACCGTGGCAAGGCCTTTGTGTCCATCGCCGCCCAGGCGGAACAGGATCTGCGGGATCTGTTGCAGATCCCCGCCAACTACAAGGTGCTGTTCCTGCAGGGCGGTGCCACCGGCCAGTTCGCCGCCATCCCCATGAACCTGCTGCGGGGCAAGACCCGGGTGGACTATGTCAACACCGGCGCCTGGTCCAAGAAGGCCATCTCCGAAGCCAGGAAATATGCGGATGTGAACGTGGTGGCCACCGCCGCCGACAGCCACTTCACCACCATCCCGGCCTTTGATACCTGGCAGCGCGGCAGCGATGCCGCCTACCTGCACTACACCCCCAACGAGACCATCGGCGGGGTGGAATTCCACTGGATCCCCGAATCCGGTGACGTACCCCTGGTGGCGGACATGTCCTCCAACATCCTGTCCGGTCCCCTGGATGTCTCCCGCTTCGGCCTCATCTACGCCGGCGCCCAGAAGAACATCGGTCCCGCCGGCCTCACCCTGGTGATCGTGCGTGACGACCTGCTGGGCGGCGCCATGGCATCCACCCCCAGCATCTTCGACTACCAGGTGCAGGCGGAAGCCGAGTCCATGTCCAACACCCCGCCCACCTATGCCTGGTACCTGGCCGGCCTGGTGTTCCAGTGGCTCAAGGAGATCGGCGGCCTGAAGGTGATGGAGGAGATCAATCGCCGCAAGGCCGAGAAGCTCTACAAGGCCATCGACAACTCCGCCTTCTACACCAACCCGGTGGATGTGGCTGCCCGCTCCCGCATGAACGTGCCCTTCACCCTGGCGGACCCCGAACTGGACGGCCTGTTCCTCAAGGAAGCCGAGCAGGCGGGACTGACCACCCTCAAGGGCCACCGCTCCGTGGGTGGCATGCGTGCCAGCATCTACAACGCCATGCCCGAGGCCGGCGTCGATGCCCTGGTGGAATTCATGGTGGACTTCGAACAGCGCAAGGCCTGACATGTACAAGATCCTTACCCTGAACAACATCTCTCCCAGGGGCCTGGACCGGTTCGGCCACGAGCATTACGAAGTGGCCTCCGAAATCAGCCAGCCCGATGCCGTCATGGTGCGTTCGTTCAACATGCATCAGATGGAGATTCCCGCCAGCCTCAAGGCCGTGGGCCGCGCCGGTGCCGGCGTGAACAACATTCCCCTGGATGCCATGACCGAGCGGGGCGTGGCGGTTTTCAATGCGCCCGGCGCCAATGCCAACGCGGTGAAGGAACTGGTGCTGGCGGGGATGCTGCTGGCGGCCCGCAACATCTGCCAGGCCTGGGACTACACCCGCCATCTGGAAGGGGATGACGCCACCCTGCACAAGCAGGTGGAAGCCGGCAAGAAACAGTTCAGTGGTTTTGAACTGCCCGGCCGTACCCTGGGCGTGGTGGGTCTGGGGGCCATCGGTGTCCTGGTGGCCAATGCCGCGCGCGCCCTGGGCATGAACGTCATCGGCTTCGATCCGCACATCACCGTGCGTGCCGCCTGGCAGCTGGATGCCGGTGTGCAGCAGGCCCTGAGCGTGGACGATCTGATCGCCCGATGCGACATGGTCACCTTCCATGTCCCCCTGAACGACCATACCCGTCATCTGCTCAACCGGGAGCGGCTTCACTCCATGCGGGACGGTGCCGTGGTGCTGAATTTTGCCCGCGAGGGCATCGTGGACGAGGCCGCCGTGCTCGAGGCCCTGGAAGCAGGCAAGCTGCGCAGTTATGTGTGTGATTTCCCCAGCAACAACCTGATGGGCAAGGCCGGGGTGATCGCCCTGCCGCACCTGGGTGCCTCTACCCAGGAAGCGGAGGAGAACTGCGCCGTCATGGTGGCGGATCAGCTGCGCGAGTACCTGGAGCACGGCAATGTGCGCAATTCCGTGAACCTGCCGGAGGTGGTGCTGCCTCGGGCGGGCAAGACCCGTCTGGCAGTCATCAACCGCAATCTGCCGGACATGGTGGGGCAGATCTCCCATGTGCTGGGGCAGAACAGCATCAATATCGTCCACATGGTGAATGAATCCCGCGCCGGAGTTGCCTACAATCTCATCGACGTGGAAGACGAGATCGGTGAAGAAGCGGCCCGCGCCATCGCGGGCATTGACGGCGTGTTGCGGGTCCGCGTCCTGTAACAGGTCCCACGGCTAGAGCAGATCGAGATATGAGTGGTCAGGACGGGGAGACGCTGGACGGCATTCGCCGGCGCATTGATGCGCTGGACGATGAGATCATGCGTCTGATCAGCGAACGGGCCGACTGTGCCCAGGAAGTGGCCCGCATCAAGCGGGCCGCCGATGCCCGGGCGGAGTTTTACCGTCCGGAACGGGAGGCCCAGGTATTGCGCCGGATTCAGGCGGCCAATCCCGGCCCCCTGAACAGCGAGGAGATGGCCCGGTTGTTCCGGGAGATCATGTCCGCCTGTCTGGCCCTGGAGCAGCAGTTGTCCATTGCCTTTCTGGGGCCGGAGGGGACCTTCACCCAGGCCGCCGCCCTCAAGCATTTCGGGCATTCGGTCAATACGGTCCCCATGAATGCCATCGACGAGGTATTCCGTGAAGTGGAGTCCGGCAGTGCCCATTACGGGGTGGTGCCGGTGGAGAACTCCACGGAAGGGGTGGTGACCCATACCCTGGACCGCTTCATGCAGTCTCCCCTGAGCATCTGCGGTGAGGTGGAGCTGAGAATTCATCACCACCTGCTGTCCACGGCCGACGCGCTGTCCCGGGTGGAGCGGATCTATTCCCACCAGCAGTCCCTGGCCCAGTGCCGGGAGTGGCTGGATGCCCGTCTGCCCCATGCCGAGCGCCTGTCGGTGAGCAGCAATGCCGATGCGGCCCGGCGTGCGTCCCGGGAGCCGGGGGCGGCGGCCATTGCCAGCGAGGCGGCGGCGGAGCTTTACGGCCTCAACGTGCTGGCGGCCAATATCGAGGACTCACCGGACAACACCACCCGCTTCCTGGTGATCGGACCCCGTTCCAGCGGGCCCTCCGGCAACGACAAGACCTCGCTGCTGGTATCGGCCCGCAATCGCCCCGGTTCCCTCCATGGTCTGCTCTCGCCCTTTGCCGATAATGACGTGAGCCTGACCCGGATCGAATCCCGGCCTTCCCACTGCGTGAACTGGGAATATGTGTTCTTCATGGACATCGAGGGTCATGCCCAGGATGCCCACGTGGCCAAGGCCCTGAGAGAACTCAAGCAGGAAGCGGAACTGGTCAAGGTGCTGGGCTCCTACCCCAAGGCGGTTCTGTAGGCCCTTGCATCGGAGGCGGCCATCCGCGCTCGGGCAGTTTTGTGACGGCTTCCAAGAATCAACCCCGGAGACAACATGAGCTGTGATTACCGTGCCCTGGCCAATGCCGGGGTTCAGAGCCTGATGCCTTACCAGCCCGGCAAGCCGGTGGAGGAGCTGGAGCGGGAACTGGGCATCCGCGAGAGCATCAAGCTGGCCTCCAACGAAAACCCCCTGGGCCCCAGTCCCCGTGCCATTCAGTCCCTGGGCGGATTGCTGGAGGGGCTGGCCCTGTATCCCGATGGCGGCGGTTTCGCCTTGCGCCGCCGTCTGGGGGAGGTGCTGGGGGTGGAACCGGCCTGCATCACTCTGGGCAACGGCTCCAACGACGTGCTGGAACTCATTGCCCGGGCCTATCTCTCCCCCGGCCGCAACGCGGTCTTCTCCGCCCATGCCTTTGCCGTCTATCCGCTGGTGGTGCAGGCGGTGGATGCCGAGGCCCGCGTCGCCCCGGCCAATCCCGTGGATCATGCCATGCCCTACGGCCACGACCTGGCCGCCATGGCGGAGCGGGTGGATGCCCATACCCGGGTGATCTTCGTCGCCAACCCCAACAATCCCACCGGCACCTGGCTGGATGGCGCTTCCCTCAAGGCCTTCATCGCCGCTCAGCCCCGGGAGACCCTGGTGGTGGTGGACGAGGCCTATTTCGAATACGTGGAAGAAGCCGAATACCCGGATACCACCCGCTGGCTGGCGGAATTCCCCAACCTGGTGGTGACCCGGACCTTTTCCAAGATCCACGGCCTGGCGGGTCTGCGCATCGGCTACGCGGTGTCCAGTCCGGAGGTGGCGGACATCCTCAATCGGGTGCGTCAGCCTTTCAATACCAACACCCTGGCCCAGGCCGGTGCCCTGGCCGCCCTGGAAGACGACGCCCACGTGCGTGAGTCCGTCAGGGTGAACCGGGAAGGTTTGGCCTTTCTCACCGCCGCCTGCCGCGAGCGGGGTCTGGATTTCATTCCTTCGGTGGGCAACTTCCTGTGCATCGACATGGGCCGGGAAGCCGGGCCGGTGTATCAGGCTCTGCTGCACCAGGGGGTGATCGTGCGTCCCGTGGGCGGCGGTTACGGTCTGCCCCGTCATCTGCGGGTGACGGTGGGGCGTGCCCATGAAAACCGGCGTTTCATCGACGCCCTGGATCAGGTGTTGGGCCGGTGATTCGTCGTCTGACCATTTTCGGTGTCGGCCTCATCGGCGGTTCCCTGGCCCTGGCCCTGCGCCGGGCCGGTACCTGTGAGGAAGTGGTAGGCTGTTCCCGTTCCGAGGACCATCTGCGCCAGGCGGTGGAGCTGGGCGTGATCGACCGCTACAGCCTGGATCCGGCAGAGGCAGTGGCCGGTGCCGACATGGTGGTGCTGGCGGTGCCCCTGGGCGCGATGGGCGGCGTCTGCGCTGCCATCCGTGACCATCTGGCACCGGATGCGGCCCTCACCGATGTGGGCAGCGCCAAGGGCAGCGTGGTGGACGCAGTGCGGGAAGGGTTCGGTGAACTGCCCCATGGCTTCGTGCCCGGTCATCCCATTGCCGGGACCGAGCGCAGCGGCGTGGCGGCGGCCTTCCCGACCCTGTTTCAAGGCCGGCGGGTGATTCTTACCCCGCTGGATACCACGGACATCGGTGCCCTGGCCAAGGTGCGCACCATGTGGGAGGAGACCGGGGCGGTGGTGGAAAGCATGTCCGTGGCTCATCATGACGAAATCCTGGCCGCCACCAGTCATCTGCCTCACCTGCTGGCCTTCGGTCTGGTGGACAGCCTGGCCCGCATGGGTGAGCGGGACGAGATCTTCCGTTATGCGGCCGGCGGTTTTCGCGACTTTACCCGCATCGCTTCCAGCGATCCGGTGATGTGGCGGGATATCTGCCTGTCCAACCGGGAGGCCATCCTGTCGGTGATGGCCCACTACCAGGAAGATTTGACCATGATCACCGAGGCGGTGTCCCGGGGTGACGGTGAGCGGCTGCTGGAGATCTTTCAGCGCGCCAAGGCGGCCCGGGATCGGTTCTGTGAGTGAATGTTCTTTTCGTGGATGCAGGTGATCAGATGACACACGGCAGTATGCTGGAATTCCTGGTGGAACCGGGCGGTCGGCTTGAAGGCCGCTGCCGGGTTCCCGGTGACAAATCCATCTCTCATCGCTCCATCATGCTGGGCGCGCTGGCGGAAGGCACCACCGAGGTGAGTGGTTTTCTGGAGGGAGAGGACTGCCTGGCCACCCTCAAGGCCTTTCGCGCCATGGGGGTACGGATCGACGGTCCCGAAGCCGGGCGGGTGACCATCCACGGCGTGGGCTTGCAGGGTCTGAAGGCCCCCGACGCCCCCCTGGACCTGGGTAACTCCGGGACATCCATGCGCCTGATGGCCGGCCTGCTGGCCGGACAGCCGTTTGATACCGTGTTGACCGGCGATGCCTCCCTGAGCCGTCGACCCATGCGTCGTGTCACCGAACCACTGTCACGCATGGGTGCCCGCATCGACACCGGCCCCGAGGGCCGTCCCCCCCTGACCATCCGGGGTGGACGGGCGCTGGAGGGCGTTGACTATGACATGCCCGTGGCCAGTGCCCAGGTCAAGTCCAGTCTACTCCTGGCCGGCCTCTATGCCCGGGGCAGGACCTGTGTGACCGAACCGGCACCAACCCGAGACCACACCGAGCGCATGCTCACCGGGTTCGGCTATGACGTGGCGTGCGACCAGGGGCGGGTCTGCCTGCAGGGTGGGGGGCGTCTGCACGCCGCTGCCATCGACGTGCCGGCGGATATCTCATCCGCGGCCTTCTTCCTGGTGGGGGCCTCCATCGCGCCCGGTTCCGAGCTGACCCTGGAGCATGTGGGCGTCAATCCCACCCGCACCGGCATCATCGATATCCTGCAACTGATGGGGGCCGACATCCGCCTGGAAAATCCCCGTGAAGTGGGTGGCGAGCCGGTGGCGGATCTGGTGGTGCGGGCCGCCCCCCTCAAGGGCATCCGTATCCCCGAGGCCCTGGTGCCCCTGGCCATCGACGAATTTCCCGCCATCTTCGTGGCGGCCGCCTGTGCCGAGGGTGAAACCGTGCTCACCGGTGCCGAGGAGTTACGGGTCAAGGAAAGCGACCGGATTCAGGTGATGGCCGATGGCCTGGCCGCCTGCGGTATCCAGGCTCGACCCACGCCGGACGGCATCGTGATTCAGGGTGGCCGGCTGCAGGGCGGCGTGGTGCAGAGTCACGGCGATCATCGCATTGCCATGTCCTTTGCCATGGCGGCGCTGCGGGCCCAGGGATCCATCCGCATCCAGGACTGCGCCAACGTGAATACCTCCTTCCCGGGTTTTGCCGCGCTTGCCGGTGGGGCGGGGCTGAACATCCATGTGATGGAGGGGGGCGTCTGATGTCCGTGCCCGTGATTACCCTGGACGGTCCCGGTGGTTCCGGCAAGGGGACGGTGAGCCGCCTGCTGGCCGAACGATTGGGCTGGTCCTTCCTCGACAGCGGTGCTTTGTACCGTCTGGTGGCCCTGGGCGCCCTGCGCCGCGGGATGGCGCTGGACGACGTGGCGCGAGTGTCCGAGCTGGCCCGTCATCTGGATGTGTGCTTTGAACTGGATGAGGCCGGTGCCCCCACGGTTCGCCTGGACGGCGATCGGGTGGGCGGCGAGTTACGTACCGAGGCCTGTGGCGATGCCGCTTCAAAAGTGGCCGCCATTCCCGAAGTCCGGCAGGCCCTGCTGGATCGGCAGCGGGATTTTCGCAGCGCCCCGGGGCTGGTGGCCGATGGCCGGGATATGGGCACGGTGGTCTTTCCCGATGCGCCATTGAAGGTTTTCCTGACCGCGGACACGGAAGAGAGGGCCCGGCGTCGCTACCTGCAGTTGAAGGAGCAGGGCCTTAATGCTAACCTGCCAGCCCTCATAGAAGAGCTGGCCGAACGTGATCGGCGTGATGCGGAGCGGGCCGTGGCCCCGCTCAGGCCCGCGGAAGATGCCATCGAGGTGAACTCCACCCACATGAGCATCGATGCGGTCCTGAACGAGATCCTCGCATTGGCGGCGAAACGCGGTCTGATGGCAGTGCAATGATCGTATGGTCCGGGGCAGGCAAGCCCGGGATCCTTTTTGAATAACCGGTCTGCAACGGGATAGTGCAGGCCCCAATACTATTTTGCAGGTTCAACCAACCCATGACTGAAAGTTTCGCGCAACTGCTCGAAGAGAGCTTGTCCTCCATCGAGATGCGGCCCGGCTCCATCTTGAACGGCACTGTCATCAACATCACCAATGACATGGTGGTGGTCAATGCCGGCCTCAAGTCCGAGGGCGTCATCCCCATCGAGCAGTTCTACAACGAAAAGGGTGAGCTGGAAATCCAGATCGGCGATCTGGTGGAAGTGGCCCTGGAGTCCCCCGAAGACGGCTTCGGCGAGACCCGCATGTCCCGCGAGAAGGCCAAGCGTGCCAAGGCCTGGGAACGCCTCGAAGAAGCCATGGAGAAGGACGAGACCATCGCCGGCATGATCAGCGGCAAGGTCAAGGGCGGCTTCACCGTGGAACTGGGCGACATCCGCGCCTTCCTGCCGGGCTCCCTGGTGGACGTCCGCCCCGTGCGCGACACCGCGTACCTGGAAGGCAAGGAACTGGAGTTCAAGCTCATCAAGCTGGATCGTCGCCGCAACAACGTGGTGGTGTCCCGCCGCGCCGTGGTGGAGAAGGAATACAGCGCCGAGCGCGAAGCCCTGCTCAAGAACCTGCAGGAAGGCATGGTCCTCAACGGTATCGTCAAGAACCTCACCGACTACGGTGCGTTCCTGGATCTGGGCGGTATCGACGGCCTGCTGCACATCACCGACATGGCCTGGAAGCGGGTCAAGCACCCCTCCGAAGTGGTCAACATCGGTGACGAGATCCAGGTCAAGGTCCTCAAGTTCGACCGCGAGCGCAACCGCGTCTCCCTGGGTCTGAAGCAGCTGGGCGAAGATCCGTGGGAAAACATCACCCGCCGTTATCCGGTGGGCACCCGTCTGTTCGGCAAGATCACCAACATCACCGACTACGGCTGCTTCGTGGAAGTGGAAGACGGCGTCGAAGGTCTGGTGCACGTCTCCGAGATGGATTGGACCAACAAGAACGTGAACCCCGCCAAGGTCGTGGTGGTGGGCGAGGAAGTGGAAGTGATGATCCTCGACATCGACGAGGAGCGTCGCCGCATCTCCCTGGGCATGAAGCAGTGCCAGCCCAACCCCTGGGACGAGTTCGCCGCCATGCACAACAAGGGCGAGAAGGTCTCCGGTGTGATCAAGTCCATCACCGACTTCGGCATCTTCGTGGGCCTGGAAGGCGGTATCGACGGTCTGGTTCACCTGTCCGACCTGTCCTGGAACATGCCCGGTGAAGAAGCCGTTCGCAACTTCCGCAAGGGCGAGGAGATCGAGGCCGTGGTGCTGTCCGTGGACCCCGAGCGTGAGCGCATCTCCCTGGGTCTGAAGCAGCTGGACAAGGATCCCTTCTCCAACTTCGTGGCCGAAAACGCCAAGGGCAGCATCGTCAAGGGTGTGGTCCGGGAAGTGGACGCCAAGGCTGCCGTGGTGGAACTGGGTGATGGCGTCGACGGTATTCTGCGTGCCTCCGAACTGTCCCGGGATCGCGTCGAGGACGCCCGCACCGTGCTGAGCGTCGGAGACGCGGTCGAAGCCAAGTTCGTGGGCGTGGATCGCAAGAACCGCACCGTGACCCTGTCCATCAAGGCCAAGGAAAGCGACGAAGAAGCCGAAGTGATGCAGGACTACAGCGGTTCCTCCGCGGCTACCACCTCCCTGGGTGCGTTGCTCAAGGAACAGCTGGCCGGCAGCGGCGACTCCGAGAAGAAGTAAGGCTCGCTCCATCATCCCCGGATGCAACCCATCCGGGGATGTTTGCGTGCCGGGAGTCATGGTCGTGTAACATGCAAAGGGCAGGACGATGACGAAATCGGAACTCATCGATATACTAGCTCGCAAGCAGAGCCATCTCGCGTATAAAGATGTCGAGTTGTCGGTCAAGACCATACTCGAACAGATGAGCCAGGCACTGGCCACCGGAGACCGGATCGAGATTCGCGGTTTCGGCAGTTTCTCGCTGCATTTCCGGCCGCCGCGGGTAGGGCGCAACCCCAAGACGGGTGAGACCGTGTCTCTGCCGGGGAAATACGTGCCTCACTTCAAGCCTGGCAAGGAATTGCGGGAGCGGGTCAATGAGCCGGAAAAGGCCGGGATCCGCTGACGTGGCAACACACTAATGTCCACAATCGGGAAAGCAGCCCATGAGTCGAGTCATTCTTCCGTTGGTTCTCATCCTGGCCGTTGTTCTGGGGGCCAGTTTCACGATTCTTAATGCCGGGGAGGTGGATGTACACCTGTACCTGGAAAGTTTCCAGGTGCCGCTGTCCATCGTAGTCTTCGTCAGCATGCTGCTGGGGGCCGTTCTTGGGGGTCTGGCTTGCAGCGGTCTGGTGATGCGCCGTGGCCGTGACGCACGCCTGCTACGCAAGCGTTGCAAGCGGGCCGAAGATGAGATTGCCAGACTGCGCGCACTACCCAGCAACAGCAAGGTTTAATTTTCATGATGGAACTCCTGTGGCTGCTGCTGCCGGTAGCGGCAGCCTCGGGGTGGCTGGCGGCCCGTCGTACGGCTCGGCATGATGTCGAGCCCGAGCGGGCCGTTACCTTTTCCAGCCATTACATCAAGGGTCTCAACTATCTCCTGACCGAACAGTCGGACCGTGCCCTGGAAGTGTTCATCGACATGGTGGACGTGGATCCGGACACGGTGGAGACCCACCTGATCCTCGGCAGCCTGTTCCGTCGCCGGGGCGAGGTCGACCGGGCGATCCGTATCCATCAGAACCTGGTGGAGCGGGAAAATCTGGATCCGGCACAGCGAGCCAATGCCCTGATGGAGCTGGGGCGCGACTACATGAAGGCCGGTCTGCTGGATCAGGCCGAATCCCTGTTCAAGGAACTCATCCAGCTGGGCTTTCTCCAGGCGGATGCCTACCGGCGCCTGCGTGCCCTGTATGAGCGCGAACGGGATTGGGCCAATGCCATCTGGGCCAGCGAACAGTTGTGTGAATTTTCCACCGAGCCGCAGAACCGCCGTATCGCCCAGTACCATTGCGAACTGGGCGAAATGGCGCGATCGAAGGGGGATGCCCCGGACGCGGGCCGGCATGCCCGCAAGGCCCTGAGTTTTGATCAGGATTGTGCCCGCGCCGGTATCCTCATGGGTGACCTGGCCCTGGATGATGCCAATCCCCGGCTGGCGGTGGAGCACTACAGCCGCGTGATGCGCCGGGATGCGGGATTCATCTCCCTGGTACTCCCCCGCATCCAGGACGCATTTACCCGTCTGGAAGATGCCCGGGGCCTGGAATCCCTGCTGACGGAACTGCGTGACCAGCATCCCTCCGAGGCCACCTCGCTGGCCCTGGCCCAGGCACTGGAAGCCCGGGGACGACTGGATGACCTGGATACGCTGCTGCGGGAGGAGATGGCCCGGGACAAGGTATCCCTGAAACTGTTGCCGGTCTATCTGCGCCTCAAGGCACAGCGCAACGCGGCGACCGCGGACGTGCTTCCGGCGGCCATCGGGATGCTGGACCGGTATCTGGAGGGGCATGTCTGCAACACCTGTACGCAATGCGGATTTCAGTCCCGCACCCATTTCTGGCATTGTCCCAGTTGCCAGGGCTGGGCCACCATCCGTCCCGTTGACAGTCTGATTGATCAGCGTCCGGAAACCTGTTTGACGCCCCCCTGAGCAGGACGGTCCCGCCGTCCTGGTCTGTCCCCCGTTTCCCATTACGAGGTTTGCCAAGATCATGTCCCTGATTTCCTCCGGCCCACGGGTCATCGTGGCCCTGGATTTTCCCGATGCCGATGCCGCACTGAGCCTGGCGTCCCGGCTGAACCCTTCGCAGTGCCGTCTGAAAGTGGGGTTCGAACTGTTTGTCAGCGCCGGACCGGCCCTGATCGAGCGTCTGCACGCCCTGGGTTTTCAGGTATTTCTGGATCTCAAGTTCCATGACATCCCCAATACCGTGGCCGGAGCCTGCCGGGCCGCCGCGCGTCTTGGGGTCTGGATGGTCAATGTCCATGCCAGTGGCGGTCGCCCCATGATGGAGACGGCGCGGGAAGCCCTGGAGTCCGTGGCCACTTCGGGGCAGCGCCCGCTGCTGATCGCAGTGACCGTACTGACCTCGATGGATGATGGCGATCTGGCCGGTTGCGGTGTGACCCGCACGGTGGCCGAACAGGCGCACTACCTGGCGACCCTGACCCATGAGGCGGGACTGGACGGGGTGGTCTGTTCTGCCCACGAAGCCGGTGCATTCAGGACGGCCTTTGGCGAACGTTTCCTGCGCGTGACCCCGGGGATCCGCCCGGCGGACGCGGCACTGGGTGACCAGAAGCGGGTGATGACACCCGGAGCGGCGATGGGGCTTGGATCCAGCCATCTGGTCATCGGTCGTCCCGTGACTCAGGCCCAGGATCCCGGCGCCGTGCTGACGGCGGTCAACCGGGAGATCGCTGACGCCCTGGCTTGAATCAGAGGGAGATTTGGGCGATAGTGACGGCGCGGGTACAACGGATTGCAGGAACACGCGACCCGCGTTCAACCAAGGAATGCCAAGGAAATCCTCAAGGAGGCAACGGTATGAAACGTCTGACGTCCCTGATCGTCTTTTTTTCCCTGCTGTTCACCGCCCCCGGTGCCTTTGCGACCGGCCCGGTGAATGTCAACGAGGCGGATGCCCAGTCCCTGTCCCGCGCCCTGACCGGTGTGGGGCTGACCCGGGCCGAAGCGATCGTTGCCCACCGCGAACAGCACGGTCCCTTCACTTCCGTCCACCAACTGACACGGGTGCCGGGCATCGGCCCGCGGACCGTGGAGCAGAACCTGGACCGGATCGAGCTGGGTAGCCACGCGCCACGGGACTGATCCTGCCCGCGAAGGCAGGACCAGTCCCGGATCTGCCGGGACACAACAGACAAGGGGCGGCCAACACCGCCCCTTGTCTGTTTTGTGTCATCGCATCGGCCTATACTGACTGATCCTGGGACCGAATCCACACAATCCGACCAACGAAGACGTGCTTATGCAAAAAAAGATAAGGAAGGCAGTTTTTCCCGTGGCTGGGATGGGCACTCGCTTCCTGCCCGCCACCAAGGCCAACCCCAAGGAAATGTTGCCCGTGGTGGACAAGCCCTTGATCCAGTACGCCGCCGAGGAGGCGGTGGAGGCGGGCATCGACGTGCTGGTATTCGTCACCGGGCGCAACAAGCGCTCCATCCCCGATCATTTCGACAAGGCCTATGAGCTTGAAACGGAGCTGGAAGAGCGCGGCAAGGAAAAGATGCTGGAGATCGTCCGCAATATCCTGCCCGCCGGCGTGACCTGCGTCTACATCCGCCAGGCGGAGGCCCTGGGCCTGGGGCATGCGGTGGGCTGTGCCCGCCCGGTGGTGGGCGATGAGCCCTTTGCCGTCATCCTGGCCGACGACCTCATTGACGGTGCGGGGAAAGGGGCGCTCAAACAGATGGTGGAAGTCTACGAACAGTATGGTTCCAGTATTCTGGGCGTGGAAGAGGTACCGCCCAGCGAGACGCACAAATACGGCGTGGTCACGCCGGAGCCGATTGCCGACCGCCTCTGGAACGTCACGGGCATCGTGGAGAAACCGGCACCGGAGGTGGCGCCCTCCAACATGGCCGTGGTGGGGCGTTACATTCTCACCCCCCGTATCTTCGAGTTGCTGGAAAACACCCAGAAAGGTGCCGGTGGAGAGATCCAGCTCACCGATGCCATCTCCGATCTGCTGGCCGAGCAGCAGGTACTGGCCCATCGATTCAACGGTACCCGTTATGATTGCGGCAGCAAGCTCGGCTATCTGCAGGCCACCGTGGAATACGCCCTGAAGCACCCGGAGCTCAAGGATGACTTCCGGGAGTATCTGCTGGGGAATGTCTGCAGTCGCGGCATCTGAGTGTAGGAATCAGGCCACACACCGGTCGATGTCCTTCAGGAAACACTGGACCAGTCTTCTACCGCCACTTCGGCTCCGCTACCGCCACTCCCGCGGAAGCGGGAGTCCGGAATTTCCAGTAGTCTGTGGCTGGATTCCCGCTTGTGCGGGCATGACGGGTTCAGAATGGTCTTATCCTTGAATTTTCAAGTCATGAGGGCGGTACGGGGTACCGCCCTCAACAAGCATCGGTCGGGAAGTGAGCTGGTTCAGATTCATTCAACGATCCGCTCGGCCCAGGGAAAATACCGTTTCCCTGGGGCGGCGGGATGATGAGCGTTACGAGCGCTGGTCCAGGGCCGTCAAGCGGACGCGCGTCTCCCGCAACCTGTTGAACATCGCATGGACGGCAGGCCCGGTGACCGTGCTGGGTCTGTCCGGTGGCTATTACATCGGCTATGGCCGTCCTCCTTCCATTGAGCTGGTGACTTATTTCGTCAGCTTCACCGTTCTCTCCGGCCTCATCGGCCTGATCGCCAAGATCGTTTACGACAGCATTCACGGCACCGCCAAGGAGCAGGCACAGGCCGATGTCATGGAGGCCATCGACAAGCTGGGAGATCTGATCCTGGCGGTG
Organism: Ectothiorhodospira shaposhnikovii; assembly: GCF_022227765.1. Classification (GTDB taxonomy): domain Bacteria; phylum Pseudomonadota; class Gammaproteobacteria; order Ectothiorhodospirales; family Ectothiorhodospiraceae; genus Ectothiorhodospira. The sequence goes on from NZ_JAJMLZ010000003.1 coordinate 109,962, forward strand.
CGGGACCTGGCCATGGAGGGACTGGATCCGGAGGTGCGTCGTCGTGAGGCCGCCGTGCAACTGCTGCAGCGGGTGGATCTTTCACCGGAAGGGGTGGCCTTTGCCTGCGAAGAACTGACCGGCAATCCGGCGCTGGGGCGCTGGCTGGCGCAGATCGACACCTTCCGGCGGGCCGGTCTGTATTCCCGCATCCGTGACATCCATCAGGAAAGGGGCGAGGAATTCGAGCATATCGTCGCGGATCTGCGGCAGATCGCGCCCGTGGCCGCGGGCATCCTGCGGGAGCGCTACCTGGGCAGGGCGCCCAAGCTGCAGCTGGGCGTACCCCGGGACGAGTTCTTTCTGGAACGGGTGATGGCCGCCATTGAGCAGGACAACCCCCTGCTCATGACCACTACCGACGTGGAAGCCATGCTGGTACTGGCCTTTGAACTGGTCAATGGGCGCGAGATTCCCATGCTCATGTTCAGTTATACCGGCAAATGGCGGTTGGCCGGGGCGCTGGATCAGATGGAGGCGGCGCGCAGCCGTTACCGTATTGCCCAGGCAGCCGCCAGTAACCGGATTCGTGCCCTGGCTTCCTGGCTGGTGGAGGTGGACCTTTTGGCCTACGAGGAAGTGCCCGAGGGGCTGTCGTCCCACCTGTTGGTGGAGCGGGTGGTGCTGGCACTGGATGAACTGGCCACGCTGCTGGATGACCTGTGCAGGGGCCTGCGGGAGGATCAGCCCGACCCCCAGTCCCGGGGAGATCTTCGTCGCCTGGCGGAAAACCTGGCCACGGCCCTGCGCCTGTATCGCACCGCCCACGAGGCGTTTCAGGAAGTGGGACGTGTCCATGCGGAGCTGCTCCGGACATCGGAAGCCTGGGAGGCGCTCACTTCCCGGGATCTGGATGCCTCCGAGCAGCTGCGGGTGGGACCGGGCCGTCGCGGGCTTCGTATCGTGGAAAAGGTGGTCAGCCTGGAGGAGGATGCCCGCGAGTCGGTCTGCCAGCATCTGGTGAGGTATCTGCACGGCGAGCATCTGGAAAAACGCGGGCGACGCTTCTTCACCCGTCGTGACGGTCGTCGCCGTCCCCTGACCCTGGACGGGGCCAGGCAGTTGGCGGTGGAAGTGGCCTTAGCCCTGGAGCCCCATATCGGCCTGTCCCGTCCCGAGGTACAGCGGGGGGTGGGGGCGACCCAGGCCAGCTACCTGGGCAGCCTGGAGCCGGGCATGAGTGCCCAGGAAAAACGCATCCTGGGCGAGGCCATGGCCCTGGAGGTGGAGCAGGACATGAGTCGAGCCGCGGAGCGCCTGGCCCTGGCTCTGGTGAAACACTATCGGGTGAGGCTGACGGATGCCGCCCGGGATTTTCTCATCGAGACCTATGGCGCCCGTCCCCAGGTGTTGAGCATGATCTCCCAGAGCCACCTGGACGAGATGCCCCGCATCAGTCTGTTGAGCCTGCGGCCACCAGTGGTGCCCAGCCCACGCCGGGACTGGTATCGCAGTCTGGTGCGGGCACGCAGAGTGTTGCCGGACTGATCCTGGAGACCTTAAATTCATCATTTTTCAGGGGATGAGAAACCCCATCGCTCCACCAACCTGAACAGGACCAGGGCGGTGAATAGCAGTCCCAGTACGATGACCTCCGTCTCGATCACCCGGGATACCATCCAGTAATGCAGGATGCCGCCCGCCGCCGAGACATAGGCCAGACGATGCAGCCACTGCCAGCGTACCCGACCCAGTCGTTCCCTGGCTCTGTTCACCGAGGTCAGCACCAGCGGCACCAGCATCACCCAGGCAATCAGCCCCGTCTGAAGGTGTCTGAGCGCCAGAACTTCGGCGACCATGAAAGACCATGACCCGCCCTGGATCATCACCACCCAGACCAGGACATGCAGCAGCAGGTAGGTAAAGGCCCATAACCCCATGGCCCGGCGCACCGCCGGGAAGCCCGGCCAACCGGTCAGCCGGAAGGCGGGTCCCAGGGCCAGGGTTGCCAGGAGCAGATACAGTCCCCAGCGCCCCAGTTCATGCAGCAGTCGCTCTTCCGGCACCACCCCCAGCATGCCGGTCTGCCAGGCAATGCCGAGCCATGACAGGGGCAGGGCGGCGCCAATGAACAGGATCACCCTGAATCCCCGGATGAATCGCGGTGAGGCCGACCCCATCAGAAATGGCGGCGCAGGTCCATGCCGGCGTAGAGATCCGCCACCAGTTCCCCATAGCCGTTGAACAACTCCGTACGACGTCGCCCGCTTTCACCGATGCGTCGTTCCGTGGCTTGCCGCCAGCGCGGATGGCGGACTTCCGGGTTCACGTTGGCATAAAAACCATACTCGGACGGTTGCCGGGCGGTCCAGGAACTGACGGGTTGATCCTCTTGCAGGTGAATGCCGACGATGGACTTGATGCTCTTGAAGCCGTATTTCCAGGGCACCACCAGCCGCAGTGGGGCACCGTTCTGATTGGGCAGTATCTCTCCGTACATGCCCACGGCCAGCAAGGTCAGCGGATGCATGGCTTCATCGATGCGAAGACCTTCACGGTAGGGCCAGTCCAGGATGCGACTGCGCTGACCGGGCATCTGTTCGGGATCGTGCAGGGTTTCAAACACCACATACCTGGCGCGGGAAGTGGGCTCAAAGCGTTTGAGTAGATCACCCAGGGGAAAACCGATCCAGGGGATCACCATGGACCAGCCCTCCACGCAGCGAAGACGATAGATCCTTTCTTCCAGGCCATGGGGGGCAAGGATGTCCTCCAGGGCGAGGCGGCCGGGTTTGTCGACTTCACCACTGATCACCACGGACCAGGGATGGGTCTGTAGCCGATGGGCATGCCGTTTCGGGTCTTCCTTGCCGGTGCCGAATTCAAAGAAATTGTTGTACCCGGTGGCCATGGCGTGATCGGTCAGCGGCTCGTCCGTGGAAAAGGGGCCTTGAACGGCATCGGCCAACCCGGCTTGCAAGGCCGGACCGGCGGATAGGCCCGGTGCCGCCGCCGCCAGCAGCAGACCTCCGGCCTGTTGCAGGAAGCGTCGTCGCTGGGCATAGACCGCCTGGGGCGTGATCTCCGAAGCAGGTGGGATCGGGTATTTCAAGCCAACCATTTTGAACTCTCTTGACCCGGCTGAAGGTCGCTTTTTTGATGCGGCTCATGGCTTTGATACATGGGGGGCGGTTTTGGTTGCACGGCAAGGGAAACAGGTCTATTTCTAGACTTATTCTAAAGTAATATCATCGACGCGAGTCAACGGGAGAAAGTCATGAAACGTATTGTGCAATCCCTTCGCAAAGCCCTGCCTGTGGCGGTTCTGGTCTGTGTCGCCGGCAGTGGGGGTGTTCAGGCCGCCGAATTTGAAAGCTACAAGCGTTATTTCGAACCCCTGCCGGCCTTGCCGCCGCTGCCGTCCAACAACTCACTGACCCCGGAGAAGGTGGAACTGGGCAAGATGCTGTTTTTTGAACCCCGCATCTCCGCCAGCGGGGTGATCAGTTGCGCCACCTGTCACAATCCGGCACTGGGCTGGTCCGATCGCATTCCCAGGGCGGTGGGGCACGATGGCCAGGTCGGAGAGCGCAACACCCCCACGGTCCTCAATTCCGGTTTCCTGGAGGCACAATTCTGGGATGGGCGCGAGCCTGACCTGGAGGGACAGGCCTTGGGGCCGATCCAGGCCGAGATCGAGATGGCCATGGAACTGGATGATGCCCTGGATCAGTTGGCGCGATTCGATGTCTATCAAGAGCGTTTCAAGGAGGCCTTTCCCGGCCAAGCGGATCCGTTGACCGCGGAGAACGTGGCCAAGGCCCTGGCCAGCTTCCAGCGCACCCTGAACACGCCGAACTCGCCCTTTGACCGCTACCTGCGGGGGGATGACAACGCCATGACCGAGCAGCAAAAGCGCGGCATGGCGGCCTTCGTGGGCAATGGCTGTATCGCCTGTCACCGCGGAGCCAATTTCTCGGACAGTCGTTTCCACCGTTTCGAGTTGCCCGGCTCCACCGATGAAGGGCGTTTCGTGGTGACGGGGGAGGAGCGTGACCGCTTTGCCTTCCGTACCCCCACATTGCGCAACGTGGCGGTGACCTACCCCTATTTCAACAACGGTAGCGTGGATAACCTCCATGACGCAGTGCAGTTGATGGGCGAGCAGATGCTGGGCCGCAAGCTGGAACAGCCGGTGGTGGATGACATCGTGGCCTTCCTCCATGCCCTCACCGGAGAGATGCCCCGGATCACGTTCCCTTCTCTGCCCTGAGCACCTGACCCCGCCGTATTGATGCGGGAGGCGTGTCCGGCAGGCCTATGGCTTGCCGGACTGATCGCTTAGAAGTTCAGTTGGAGAGACACGGCGGTTCGTGTCTCACGGCGGTTGGCGGGCCAGCTGGGGCCCTCATCGCCGCGACCGGTAAAGCCGCTGGCCAGCAGATCGTCCACGTGCAGCCCGATCTCCGCCTGCTCCCCCAGGGATCTTCGCAGGCCCAGACGCAGGAAGCCGTCGCCGGTGCCCAGGGGCGCGGCCAGTGGGTCATCCAGCCATTTCACATCGGCATGATGGTAGTACTGGAACGACAGGGTCCAGGTATCGTCGGGTGTGTAGTAACCGGCAAGATTGAAGATATGGTCCGGAACCGAGTCTGCATGGAGCCTGGTATCCGGTCCGGCGCTGCGGCTGCCCAGCAGGGACAGTCCTCCGCTCAGGCGCAAGCGGGAATTGAACCGGTAGTCGACCTGCATCTCCACTCCCTGGATGGTCAGTTTGCCCAGATTGCTGATGACCGCAGTGAAGTCTACGGGCATCTGCCCCAGGGGGATCTGGATCAGTCGATCCACCTCGTTGTGAAAGGCCTTGATGTCCAGGCTGCCCCGACCATGATCAAACAGCAGGTGACCGCCCAGTTCCAGGGATTGGATGACCTCGGCCCGGATATGCTCATCCGCGATGAAGGTCAGACCGCCTTCGCCGGGCCGAATCCCGATCGGGGTGGGGAAGACGGCCTCGATCTCCGACTCGATGAGGCTTGGGGTGCGTATGGCACGGGAGGCCACCAGGCGCAGGCTCAGGTCACTGGTGGGGAGGAAGATCAGGGCTGTCCGCGGCATGAATTCATCCCGGATCAGGTCATTGGCCTCATACATCCCGCCCAGATTCAACAGCCAGCGTTCCGCGGGCATCCATTCCAGGTTGGCGAACAGACGCTGGATGCGATTTTCCACAGTGCCGCCGGGCGTGTTGAAATAATAGGTTGAACGGGCGGTGTCCTGGCGCAGTCCGCCTCCCCAGACCACCCGGGTCCGGGGCTTCAGTTGACGATGCCATTCCACTTCCAGGTCATGCCGGCGGTTACGTACCCCCTGATCCACATCGACCCACAGGCCGGAGGCCGGGTCTTGCAGTGGGTATTCATCGATCAGGTCATACTGTTCAAAGTAATACTGCAGGCGATAGCCCGCATTGGGATCGGCATGGCCCTCCAGAACGGCATGGAGATGAACGTATTCAAAATTCAGTGTTCTGGAGGGAGGCAGCGGGTTATTGATGGCCTCCAGGCCCTTGTCCACGCGGGTCAGACCGGTGTTCACCGTCAGTGACCGGGAACCCGTCAACTCCCGATCCAGGCGCAGGTTCAGGGCCGTGCGCTCCCACTGGTCGCGGTTGCCGGGAAAGCCGTCATCCTCCGCATGGGACAAGGACAGACGGTAATGTTGTCTGTCCCCCAAACTGCCTCCCTGGCGCAGGGAGGCATCACGGACACCGTGGGTGCCGATCCGGGTCCGGACCTGCGTCCCGGGCGTATCGGCGGCATGGCGGGTCAGGATGTTGATGATGGCAAAGAAGGAGTTGGAGCCATAGGCGGCCGAGTTGGGGCCGCGAATGATCTCGATGCGTTCGACGTCATCCAGGGACAGCGCCAAGTCGCCCCACTGTGCGCCTCCGTTGGTGGGGCTGTAGATGGAGCGGCCATCCACCAGGACCTGCAGCTGGCGAACGAACATGCCTCCCAGGCCGTGATAACTGACGATGCGTCGATTGCCGTCGTGATGGCTGACCAGAAAGCCGGGCACCATGCTCAGAACATCGGCAATATGCCGGGCATCGCTGTGCTCCAGCCAGTCCCTGTCAATAATGGTGACCGAGGCCGGGGCCTCGATCTGGGGCTGCTGGAGCCGCGTCGCCGTGAGCGCCACTGGCAGGTCGAGGAAAAAATCCTGCTCCGAGAAGCTGTGAGGTTCCGCCTGTAGCCCCTGGGGCAGGATCATGGCGCCACACAGGAGCAGGGTCTTCTTGTTGGTCATTAATCGAATCAAGCCCTGAAGGCCGCGGCGGCGGCTCACAAAGTGCTGAAAACCATATCGGGATCTTTCACAGACCTCCGGTGCTGATCAAGATCTGCAGGATGGATTCGGCCAGTATCCGGTAGCCATCCTCATTGGGATGAATGGGGTCGGCCTTCAGTTCGTCCCGTGACAGTATATGGGCGAGCGCGTGATTTTCCAGAGGAATTCTAAATTCCCGGGCCAGGGCTTCATAGGTGACGGCATTTCGTAGTCGAATCAGGGTGGGGGTGGGCACGGCCACCAGTACGACCTGGACATTCCGGTCCCTGGCGGCCCGGATCATGGTCGCCAGGTTGTCCTGTTTCTGCTCCATGTCCATGCGGCGGAGCATGTCGTTTCCGCCATGGATCAGCACCAGCAGATCCGGTCTGTGCTCGTCCAGTAGCCGTGGCAACCGTTCACGCCCCTGACGACTGACTTCTCCGGGCACGCCGGCATTGATGACCTCAAGTCCCGTCAATCGGGCCAGATGGGCGGGATAGCTCTCATCCCGAGAGGCGCCGGTGCCAAAGGTGAGACTGTCGCCGAACGCCAGTATCACCGCGTCCTCGGGCAACGGCAGCATGGCCGGCGGGGCAGGGGAGCAGGCTGCGAGGAGGATCAGCAACAGCGCCGAGATCAGTCTGCCCGCGTGGTGCGCAAGCCGGCGCATCTCAGCGGATCTCCCGAGGGCCTGAATGCCCTAGCAACTGGCCGAGGCTCCGTCGTGCCTGCTGGCCGATGAAGACCCGGGACAGGCGTCGTGGACCGAACAGGAGTTGTTGCTGTACACGTCCCCCCAGATACAGCAGATCCTTGGCGGTGGGGTCGAAGGGGCGTCGACTGATACGGGCGATGCGTCCCAGGTTGATGCCCCGCCCATCGTCCAGCAGGATGAAATGCGGACTCAGGCCCCTGGCCGGGTCGGGCCGGGGGAAATCCATCACATCCAGCAGGATCCGGGGGGCTCCATGGACGCGAACCCCCAATTGCATCGGGCTTGGGACCAGTTCCACCAGATAGATGGCGTCACCAATGGCGGCACGCAGTCGTTCGATCTGCGCGTGATATTCGGTGGGAGGCCATAACTGCTCGCTCATGAGCAAGGAGACTAGGCCCGGGCGGAGGGAACTGCAACCCGGCCGACAAAGGGGAAATCCTGCGCCACGAAAAAAGCCCAGGTGGATCCACCTGGGCTTTTCAATCTTGGCTCCCCGGGACGGGCTCGAACCGCCGACCTAGTGATTAACAGTCACCCGCTCTACCGACTGAGCTACCGGGGAATTGCTTGGAAGCCCGGCATATTACGGATTCCGCCGGGCTTCGTCAACACATTTTGTGAAGTTTATTCACCTTCCACCGCGCGGGCGATTCTTTCCACCGCCTGCTTCAGATTGTCCATGCTGGTGGCGAAGGAAATGCGCACGTGACCGTCGGCGCCGAAGGCGGAACCGGGCACCAGGGCCACGCCCACCTTGTCCAGCAGGTACTCGGAGAACTTCACGTCGCTGTCCATGCCCAGCTTCTCCATCGCACCCTTGACGCTGGGGAAGGAGTAGAACGTGCCGTCGGAGGGCAGGCATTCCACGCCCGGGATGGCGTTCAGGGCCGCCACCAGATAGTCATGACGCTGCTCGAAGGCCTTGCACATCTCACCCACGCAGCCCTGGTCGCCGTTGAGGGCGGCCTCGGCGGCCTCCTGGGCGATGGAGGTGGGGTTGGAGGTGCTCTGGGACTGGATCTTCTTCATGGCGGAGATCAGGGCCTTGGGGCCGCCGGCATAGCCGATACGCCAGCCGGTCATGGCATAGGCCTTGGAGACGCCGTTGAGCACGATGGTGCGGTCATACAGTGCCGGGCAGGCCATGAGGATGTTCACGAAGGGCACGCCCCGGAACATCATGTGCTCGTACATGTCGTCGGTGGCCACCAACACATGGGGATGACGCAGCAGCACTTCGCCCAGGGCGGCCAGTTCCTCGCGGCTGTAGGCCACGCCGGTGGGGTTGGAGGGGCTGTTGATCACCACCAGGCGGGTGCGCGGGGTGATGGCGGCTTCCAGCTGCTCGGGGGTCATCTTGAAACCCTGGGACTGATCGGCGGAAACGATCACCGGCTTGCCGTCGGCCAGCAGCACCATGTCCGGGTAGGAGACCCAGTAGGGCGCGGGGATGATGACTTCGTCGCCTTCGTTCAGCAGTGCCTGGGCCAGGTTGAAGAAACTCTGCTTGCCGCCGCAGGAGACCAGGATCTGGTCGGGCTGGAAGTCATGCCCGTTGTCACGCTTGAACTTGTCGATGATGGCCTGCTTCAGGCCGGGGGTGCCGTCCACCGCGGTGTAGCGGGTCTTGTTGTTGCGGATGGCGGCAATGCCGGCTTCCTTGATGGGATCCGGCGTATGGAAATCGGGCTCGCCGGCACCCAGGCCGATCACGTCGCGGCCCTGGGCCCGTAGCTGGGCGGCAAGGGCGGTCACGGCCAGGGTGGGGGAGGGCTTGATGCGCTGAACGCGGGAAGAGAGCTTGATGTCCAAGGCGATGTCCAGGGAATGCGTGTGTGGATGGGGTTCTGCGTGTGCACACCCGGCGGGGGTGCAAGGGCGCGTACAGGAAAGACGCGCCGAGTCAAGGTAGGATGATACTGAAACCAGGTGGATAAAATAAGCCCATGGACTCATGTTTCCAGCTCAAGACCTCATACACGCCGGCCGGTGACCAGCCTGCCGCCATCGCGCAGTTGCTCGACGGCCTGGATGCCGGGCTGGCCCACCAGACCCTGTTGGGGGTGACCGGTTCCGGCAAGACCTTCACCATTGCCAACGTCATCCAGCGCGCCCAGCGCCCGGCCATCATCCTGGCCCCGAACAAGACCCTGGCGGCCCAGCTCTACGGAGAGATGAAGGAGTTCTTCCCGGACAACGCAGTGGAGTATTTCGTCTCGTACTATGACTACTATCAGCCGGAGGCCTATGTCCCGTCTTCGGACACCTTCATCGAGAAGGACTCCGCCATCAACGATCACATCGAGCAGATGCGCCTGTCCGCCACCCGCGCCCTGCTGGAGCGGCGGGATGCCATCATCGTTGCCAGCGTGTCCGCCATCTACGGTCTGGGGGACCCCCGGGCCTACCTGCAGATGGTGCTGCACCTCAAGCGCGGCGATGTCATCGACCAGCGCCTGATCCTGCGCCGATTGGCGGAACTGCAGTACACCCGCAACGATCTGGACCTCAAGCGGGGTACCTACCGGGTGCGGGGCGAGGTCATCGACATCCACCCGGCGGAGTCGGACCGGGAAGCGGTGCGCATCGAGCTCTTCGACGAGGAGATCGAGCAGCTCTCCTATTTTGATCCCCTCACCGGGGAAGTGCTGCGCCGGGTGCCGCGCCTGACCATCTACCCCAAGACCCACTATGCCACCCCCCGGGAGACCCTGCTGGCGGCCATCGAGCAGATCAAGGATGAACTGCGGGACCGCCTGGAGGTGCTGCGCCGGGCGGATCAACTGGTGGAGGCCCAGCGCCTGGAACAGCGCACCCGGTTCGATCTGGAGATGATGCTGGAGCTGGGCTACTGTTCGGGGATCGAGAACTACTCCCGTTACCTGTCCGGGCGTAACGCCGGTGAACCGCCGCCCTGTTTCTTCGACTACCTGCCCGATGACGCCATCCTGGTCATCGACGAGAGTCACGTCACCGTGCCCCAGCTGGGGGCCATGTACAAGGGGGACCGGTCCCGCAAGGAGACCCTGGTGCAATACGGCTTCCGGTTGCCGTCCGCCCTGGATAACCGGCCGTTGCGTTTCGAGGAGTTCGAGGCCCTTTCACCCCAGACCCTCTTCGTCTCCGCCACGCCCGGCCCTTATGAACAGGAGAAGGCCGGTCAGGTGGTGGAGCAGGTGGTGCGTCCCACCGGACTGGTGGACCCGGAGGTGGAGGTGCGACCCGTCTCGACCCAGGTGGATGACGTGCTGTCCGAGATCCGGCTGCGGGTGAAGGCCAACGAGCGGGTCCTGATCACGACCCTGACCAAGCGCATGGCCGAGGACCTCACCGATTATCTGGGGGAACACGGGGTTCGGGTGCGTTACCTGCATTCGGACATTGACACCGTGGAGCGGGTGGAGATCATACGCGATCTGCGTCTGGGAGAATTCGACGTGCTGGTGGGGATCAACCTGTTGCGGGAAGGGCTGGACATGCCGGAGGTGTCCCTGGTGGCGATCCTGGATGCGGACAAGGAAGGCTTCCTGCGTTCGGAGCGTTCCCTGATCCAGACCATCGGCCGGGCGGCCCGCAATCTCAACGGCAAGGCCATCCTGTATGCGGACACCATCACCGGCTCCATGCGTCGGGCCATGGACGAAACGGCCCGCCGCCGGGACAAGCAGATCGCCCACAATCAGGCCCATGGCATCACGCCGAGGGGGGTGCAAAAGCGCATCGCCGATATCATGGAAGGGGCCTATGCCGGCGGCGCCATGGCCACGCCGAAACGCCATGCCAAGGTGGCCGAGGAGGAGGCACGCTACGGACGGCTGTCGCCCCGGGACACGCTCAAGGAGATCAGTCGCCTGGAGGCACGCATGCTTGAGCATGCCCGTAATCTGGAATTTGAAGAAGCGGCCCGCCTGCGGGACGAAGTTGCGCGTCTGCGCGAGGGGATGTTGGGGGTGGTGGAGTCATGAAGTGTAGAAGCGTGTCTGCCCTGGCCCTGCTGGGAGCATGGGCATGGAGTCTTTCCGCCGGCCTGGGGGCAACGACCCTGTCGCTGCAACCGGGCTCGGATCTGGTGGGCGAGTTGCGGCATGTGGAGGCCCGCCATGAACACACCCTGATCGACATTGCCCGCAGTCATCAGGTGGGGTTCGAGGCCATCCGCAATGCCAACCCGGACCTCAATACCTGGATTCCCGGCGAAGGGGCCAGAGTATTGCTGCCGCTGCAGTTCGTGCTGCCGGACGCACCCCGTCGAGATATCGTCATCAACCTGCCGGAGATGCGACTTTATTATTTTTCCGCCGACGGCAAGCAGGTGATGTCCTATCCCGTCAGCATCGGGCGCATGGACTGGGATACTCCCCTGGGTACCCTGAAGATCACCGAAAAGCGTGAAAATCCCACCTGGACGCCGCCCCGGTCGGTACGGGAGTCCTACGCGGCCCAGGGCAAGAGCCTGCCGGCGGTGGTGCCGCCAGGGCCGGACAACCCCTTGGGTGAGTTCGCCATGCGGCTGAGCCGTCCCAGTTACCTGATCCACGGCACCAACTGGTCCACCGGCATCGGCATGCGCGCGACCCACGGCTGCATCCGCATGGACAATAACGACATCCGCACCCTCTATGGCCGGGTGCCGGTGGGGACATCCGTCAATATCGTCAACCAGCCCTTCAAGGCCGGCTGGAAGGGGGATGTCCTGTACCTGGAGGCCCATCCGCCCCTGGAAGAGTTCAAGGCGGATCACAGCATCACTCCGGCGATCCAGCGCATCATGGCGGCGGTGGGTGAGAAGCCCGCCCGGGTGGACTGGACACGGGTGCGTGAGGTGGCCGAGGCCGCCACCGGCGTACCCCAGCCCGTGGGCTACCGGGGGGAACTGACGGCCTTGCCGGAGTTGCGTCTGGGGCAGCGTCCCGCGGTGGCGCCGGAAGCCGATGCCGGTGACTGGTTCGTGCAGATGGGCAGTTTCAGCGAGGTGGACCGCGCCCGGGTGTTGAGCGCCAGGCTGGAGCAGGAGGGCTTTCCCGTCAATGTCTCCCAGTTCAGCAAGGGCGAGCGACCAATGTACCGCGTGTTACTGGGGCCGGTGCAGGACCGGGCCGCCGCCACCGACCTGGGCGAGCAAGTGGCCCGCCGGATGCTGATCGAAGGGATGGTGATACAGTTGCCGCGATAAGGACGTGCCGAACCCGTCACTCCCGCGAAGGCGGGAGTCCAGGGTTTTCACTCCGTGGCCTGGATTCCCGCTTTCGCGGGAATGACGTGTTGGGGGTGTCTCCGGGCGCTGTATGTGGCCAAGAGTGGGGGAAAGGGACCGGGTGAGAGTGGAGTGGGGCTGTTCCGCGTTGATGCAATCATGCTGATATGGCATAACGGTTCTGTGACCGATTACCGGTTTTGACATCCCCGCCCCAAGGAGCTCCAGCCCACATGGATTGTCACCCCCACCAATCTCCCACCATCTGCTGAACCGGCCCCAGGTTGCCGGGTAATGCCCATGGGAAACGCGCCATGAACACCGAAAACCACACCCAACTCGCCGCCTTCATCTGGTCCGTGGCGGACCTGCTGCGGGGGGATTTCAAACAGTCCCAGTACGGTCGCATCATCCTGCCCTTCACCCTGCTGCGGCGCCTGGAGTGTGTATTGGAACCCACCCGGGCCAACGTACTCAGCACCGCCCAGGAACACCAGAGCAAACCCGATGCGGTGCGCGAGAAACTGCTGCTCCGGGCGGCGGATCAGCCCTTTTTCAATGCCTCGCCCCTGACCCTGGGCACATTGTCCGATACCCAGACCGGCGATGACCTGATGCGCTACGTGCAGTCGTTCAGCGGAGATGCCCGGGAGATCTTCGAGCACCTGGAGTTCGAGGGGTTTATCCAGCAACTGAGCGCCAACAACCTGCTCTATCAGGTGGTGCAGCGCTTCGCCGCCATCGACCTGAGTCCGCAACAGCTCTCCAACTACGGCATGGGGCTGGTGTTCGAGGAACTGATCCGCAAGTTCGCGGAAAGCTCCAACGAAACCGCCGGGGAGCACTTCACCCCCAGGGACATCGTGCATCTGACCACCTCCCTGATCCTCACCGGTCAGGAAGACCGGCTGCAACCGCACCGGATCGTCACCGTCTATGACCCAACAGCAGGGACGGGGGGATTTCTCTCCGAGAGTGATGAGTACATCCAACAGGTCAGTCAGGGCGTGACCGTCTCCCTGCATGGCCAGGAACTCAACCCGGAGTCCTACGCCATCTGCAAGGCGGACATGCTCATCAAGGGCCAGGCGGTGGAGCAGATCAAGCTGGGCAACACCCTTTCCGACGACCAGCTGGCGGGCGAACGCTTCGACATCATGCTCTCCAATCCTCCCTTTGGCGTGGAATGGAAGAAGGTCCAGAAGGCGATCACCGACGAGCACACGCAGAAGGGCTTTGATGGGCGCTTCGGTCCCGGTCTGCCCAGGGTGTCCGATGGCTCTCTGCTCTTTCTGATGCATCTGGTGAGCAAGATGCGCCCCCGCCAGGAGGGTGGATCACGCATCGGCATCATCCTCAACGGCTCGCCCCTGTTCACCGGGGGAGCCGGCAGCGGGGAATCGGAAATCCGCCGCTACCTGCTGCAGCACGACCTGGTGGAGGCCATCATCGGCCTGCCCACCGATATGTTCTATAACACCGGCATTGCCACCTATGTGTGGATTCTCTCCAATGACAAGCCCGCCGAGCGCCGGGGCAAGGTGCAACTGATCAACGCCACCGGTCGGGCCAGCAAGATGCGCAAGTCCCTGGGCAGCAAGCGCCAGTATGTGGCCGATGGCGACATCAACGAGATCGTGCGCCTGTATGGCGCCTTTGGGGAGGCGGAAGAAAGCCGGATCTTCCCGGTGGAGGCCTTCGGCTACCGGCGCATCACCGTGGAACGTCCGCTGCGGCTGAACTTCCAGGCCAGCCCGGAGCGCATCCAGCGACTGCTGGAGGAAAAGCCGATTCAGAAGCTCGATGGCACCACCCGCCTGGGTGTCCAGGCCGCCTGCGAGCGGCTGGGTGTCGAACGGGTCTACACCCACCGCGATGCCTTCCTGAAGGATCTCAAGGCGGCGCTGAAGGCGCTGGACCTGAAACTGGGCGCTCCCGTCATGAAGGCCATTCAGGGTGCCTTGTCCGAGCGCGACCCCGAGGCGAGCATCTGCACCGACAACCAGGGCAACCCGGAGCCGGACACCAGCCTGCGGGACAATGAGAACGTGCCCCTGGGTGAATCCGTGTTCGACTATTTTGAGCGGGAGGTGAAGCCCCACGTCCCCGATGCCTGGATCGACGAGAGCAAGCGCGACCTGCTGGACGGGGAGATCGGCATTGTCGGCTTCGAGATCCCCTTCAACCGTCACTTCTACAAGTTCATCCCGCCGCGTCCGCTGGAGGAGATCGACGCGGATCTGAAGGCCTGCACGGACCGGATCAAGCGGATGATTGAGGAGTTGTCGGCGTGAGGCGGTCGCAGAGAATAGTGGACGATGTTTGCCTTGCTCTTTCTGGGTTGACAGCGGACGTCAATACTGGTAGCGTCCACCTTAACAACACCCCCCAAGCCTATCCCGCAGTCCGCTGCGGTGACGCTCAAACCGGGGGGTTACTTTTTTTCGGGTGGTGGTAATGCGTTACGACAAGCCACCCACATCCATTGACGAGCAGATCGCGCTGTTGGTGGACAGAGGCATGTATGTGCCCTCTGCTGAACGTGCTGCACACTATCTTCGCCATATCGGCTACTATCGCCTCAGCGCCTACTGGCTGCCCTTCGAACATCCCCCGGCCACGCAAGGCCAACGGTCTCACCGATTTCTGAATGAAGTCTCGTTCGATGACGTACTGGCCCGGTACGTCTTTGATCGGGAGTTGCGGTTGCTCTGTCTGGAGGCGCTGGAGCGTATTGAGGTCTCCATCCGTGCATCTTGGGTCAATGCGCTCGCTCTGAGGCATGGTCCCCATGCCTACCTTGATTCTACCCATTTCAAATGCGCCTATGAACACGCCGGGCAGGTGGCCAAGGCAGCCAGCGATATGGGGCGGAGTAGCGAAGTGTTCATTGAGCACTACCGGGGGAAATATTCCGATCCAGGGCTACCACCAATATGGGTGATGGCGGAGACGCTCAGCTTCGGTGCGCTTTCCAAGTGGATTCAGAGTACTCGGGAAACCAATATCCAGAAAGAGGTGATGCATCACCTAAGGCTTCCGACGGTCGAGATCGTTCACGGTGTTTTTCATAACCTGAGCCAGCTACGCAACGTCTGCGCACACCACTCCCGCTTGTGGAATCGGCGTTTTCCCAAGAAGTACCCTCACATAAGGAAGATCCCCGATCTGCTTCATCCGGAGACCGAGGGAGAGGAGGCCCGCTATATCCGCAACCACTTGGTCATGCTTCGATACCTCATGCTGGTGATCAACCCCGGTACCTCCTGGCCACAAAGACTGTGTGACCTTCTGCAGCTGCAACCCAGTGGAACCATCGCTGCCATGCGCCTACCCGACAACTGGCTCGAACTTCTGCAACCCACTTCACTTGGGGGGCATCGAAAATGAGCTTTCCGAAATATCCCGAGTACAAGGATTCCGGGGTGGAGTGGCTGGGGGAAGTGCCGGCGCATTGGTCAGTTAGGCGGATTCGGTACGTAGCAGATATCAATCCGTCAAAATCCGAAGCACGATCATTAGCGGGCAATAAGAAAGTCAGTTTTATCCCCATGGAATCGGTGGGGGAAGACGGTACGCTTGACTTAAAACATGTGCGTCCACTGGAAGAAGTTATCGACGGATATACCTATGTTCGTGATGGTGACGTCACTTTCGCCAAGATCACGCCTTGCTTTGAGAACGGTAAAGCCGCTTTGATGGAAGGGCTGGAGTCGGGTATTGGCTTCGCCACCACGGAATTGACTGTTCTTCGGCCAAAACCGAAATGCTCAACCGGCGAATTCCTTTTTCGTGTTGTCCATTCAGGGCCTTTTCGACTTCTTGGCGAGGCACGCATGTATGGGGCTGGCGGACAGAAACGGGTGCCGGATGATTTTGCCAGAGATTTCACGATTGCTTGGCCACCACTGACCGAGCAGGTCGCCATCGCCGCCTTCCTCGACCACGAAACCGCCCGCATCGACGCCTTGGTGGAGGAGCAGCAGCGCCTGATCGAACTGCTCAAGGAGAAGCGCCAGGCGGTGATCTCCCATGCCGTCACCAAGGGGCTTGATCCCGATGTGCCGATGAAGGACTCCGGGGTGGAGTGGCTGGGGGAGGTGCCGGCGCATTGGGAGGTGGTGAGGGTCAAGCATTCGGCTAAGCTGGAGAGTGGACATACACCCAATAAGGATAAACCCGAATACTGGGATGGTGATATTCCTTGGGTATCACTTAATGATAGTAAGCAGTTAGCTAGCTCCGACTATATCGATAAAACAAAGTTCACGATCAGTGCTCTTGGTATTGCGAACTCGTCCGCTCGGCTGCTTCCAGCCGGGGCGGTAGTATTTACCCGTGATGCCACTATCGGATTATCTGCTATTACTGGTGATGAGATGGCGGTTTCTCAACATCTTATTGCTTGGTTATGCAAAGATGAGATTGTCATACCGGAATATCTTCTTCTCGTTTTTTATGCGATGAAAGAGGAGCTCGATCGGTACACATTTGGGGCGACAATAAAAACGATTGGGATGCCGGATATTCGCTCCTTGGTCATGCCTTTACCGCCACTTTCGGAGCAAATTTTGGTCATTAGGAATGTTTTTTCACAACGAGAAAAACTGGATCGCTTGATAGCTGAGGCGGAAATGGCCTCACACCTACTTTTAGAACGCCGCTCCGCCCTCATCTCCGCCGCCGTCACCGGCAAGATCGACGTGCGCGGCTGGCGGCCACCCGACAGTGCAGCTGCCGCCCCTGCCAAGGCACTGCTTGCCCAAGAGGCACAGTCGTGACCCAACTCCCACCCGATACTCAGGAAATGCTCGACAGCCTTCGGTCTGCGGTTGCGGAGGCCCTGGAACGCAAGCGACGGCTTGGGGAGTACGCCGTGTTCTGGGAAGACGGAAAGCCTGTTTTGGTGGGCGAGGATGCCCCGCCGTATCCTGAACCCGATCACCAACGAGGATGACATGGCCGACAGCCGCGAAACCCAGTTTCAGCAGGACATCATCAACGCCATGGAGTCGGGCGGCTGGAACGTCGGCACCGCCAGCGGCTATGACCGGGCCTCGGCCCTCTATACCGAGGATCTGCTGGGTTACATCCAGGACGCCTGGCCCGAGCGCTGGGAGAAGTTCTGCAAGGCCAACCCCCAGGCACCTGACAAAGTGTTCGTGCAGAAGGTGATTCGTGAACTGGAGCGGGCCGGTACCCTGGAGGTGCTGCGCCACGGTTTCAAGGTGCCGGGGGTCAAGTTCGATCTGTGCAGCTTCCAGCCCGACCACGGCATGAACCCGGATTCCCTGGCCCGCTACCGGGCCAACCGCCTGCGGGTGGTGCCGGAGGTGTCCTATTCGCCCCATGCCCGCGAGAAAGGGCAGGGGAGTGGGAGCTATAACCCGCGCCTGGACCTGGTGCTGTTCGTCAACGGTATCCCCACCGCCACCCTGGAACTCAAGAGCCAGTTCAAGCAGACGGTGGAGAATGCCAAGCGCCAGTATCGCAAGGACCGGCCCGTAAAAGACCCGGTCACCCGCAAGCCGGAACCTCTGCTCACCTTCAAACGCGGCGCCCTGGTCCATTTCGCCGTCAGTCAGACGGAAGTGGCCATGACCACCCGGCTGGCCGGCAAGGACACCCGTTTCCTGCCCTTTAACCGGGGCACGGAGGAGGGCGGGGCAGGCAATCCGCCACCCGCCGATGCCCAAAGCTATGCCACCGCCTACCTGTGGGAAGCGGTCTTCGCCCCGGAGGCCTGGCTGAAGATCATCGGTCGCTTTCTGCACCTGGAGCAAAAGACCGAGGAGGATTTCCATGGCCGCCGCCAGACCAAGGAGACGCTGATTTTCCCCCGTTACCACCAGTGGGAGGTGGTCAACCGGCTGATTGAGGCCACCCGGGCCGAGGGGCCGGGACGGCGTTATCTGGTACAGCACAGCGCCGGGTCGGGCAAATCCAACTCCATCGCCTGGACCGCTCACCAGCTGGCCAACCTCTACGCCGAAGACGGCACCACAAATCCGTCGGGAACGGATTTGGACAGCCGCAGGCTGGCCCGAAGGGCGGACTCCAGGGATGGAGTCCGCAAACTGTTCAACTCGGTGATCGTGGTCACCGACCGCACGGTGCTCGACAGCCAGCTGCAGGAAACCATCTACCAGTTCGAGCATGCCCACGGTGTGGTCTGCCCCATCACCCGCGACATGGGCAGTCAGAGCAAATCGGAGCAACTGGCCGAGGCCCTGGCCAACCACACCCGCATCATCATCGTCACCCTGCAGACCTTTCCCGCCCTGTTCGATGCCCTGGACAAGCGCCCCAAGCTGGCCCAGGGCCATTATGCAGTGATTGCCGATGAGGCCCATTCTTCCCAGACCGGCAGTTCCGCCAACAAGCTCAAGGCCCTGCTGGCGGCGGCGGGAGAGGTGGTGGAGGACGATACCGGGGAGATCAGTGCTGAGGCCATGCTGGACGCCGCCGTGGCCTCCCGTCGCCCCAGTGAGCGCATCAGTTATTACGCCTTCACCGCCACCCCCAAGGCCCGGACCCTGGAACTGTTCGGTCGCCCACCGGACCCGGATCGCCCCCCATCGACGGACAACAAACCCGAGCCGTTTCACCTGTACTCCATGCGCCAGGCCATCGAGGAGGGCTTCATCCTGGACGTGCTGCGCAACTATGTGACCTACAGCACCGCCTGGAAACTGGCCCATCCCGAGGGGGAGACACAGGAGGTGGAGTCCAAAAAGGCCTCGCGCACCCTGGCCCGGTGGGTGCGTCTGCATCCCTACAACATCGCTCAGCGGGTGGAGGTGATCGTCGAACACTTCCGCGACAACGTGCGTCACCTGCTGGATGGCCAGGCCAAGGCCATGGTGGTCACCGCCAGCCGTCAGGAAGCGGTACGTTACCAGCTGGCCATGGGCCGCTACATCCAGGAGCAGGGCTATGAGGATGTTCACCCCATGGTGGCTTTTTCCGGCACTGTGCCGCCGGATGAGGAGATCCCCGAGGAAGTGACCGAAACCAGCCCCCTGCTCAACCCAGGGCTGAAGGGCCGCGACCTGGCCAAGGCGTTCGACACCGACGAGTACAACGTGATGATCGCCGCCAACAAGTTCCAGACCGGTTTTGATCAGCCCAAGCTGTGCGCCATGTATGTGGACAAGAAGCTGCAAGGAGTGGACTGTGTGCAGACCCTCTCCCGCCTGAACCGGCTGTTCCCCGGCAAACAGACCTTCATCGTGGACTTTTTCAACGATGCCCAGGAAGTGCTGGAGGCTTTTATCCCCTACTACCGCAAGGCCGAACTGGCGGACGTGTCCGATCCCCAGGTGGTGTTTGACCTGCAGCGCAGCCTGGATGCCAGCGGCATCTATCAGTGGCCCGAGGTGGCGGGATTTGCCCAGGCCTTTTTCGATCCCAAGGCCCCGGCAGCCAGCCTCAGCTACTACTGCCGCCCGGCCCAGGAGCGGTTCCGGCAACGGTATCAGGCCATTCTTGATCAACAGCGCATCTGGCGAGAGGCCCGTGACCAGGCCGAGCGCAACGGCGACGACAAGGGGCTAAAACGCGCCGAGCAGGAACTCAAGGATGCCGGTACCACCCGCGATGAACTGGACCTGTTCCACAAGAACCTGGCCAGTTTCGTGCGCACCTATGAATTCCTCAGTCAGATTGTCACCTTTGACGATATCGAATTGGAGCAGCTCTGCGTATTCGCCCGCCACCTCCACCCGCTGCTGCGCCTGGACCGACTGCTGGATGATGACGCCATCGACATCAGCGAACTGGAACTGAGCCACTACCGCCTGACCAAGCGGGAGGAACAGCGCCTGCGCCTGGAGGATTCGCAAGGGGATTACGCCCTCAAGCCGATCAGCGAGCTGGGTTCTGGCAAACCCCACGACCCGGATAAGCAGCGCCTGGACGAGATCATTGAAAGGCTCAATGATCTTTACGGCGCCGAAGTCAGCGATGACGACAAGCTGCACTTTGCCAACGGCATTGCCGACCGCATCGAGCGGGATGAGGCAGTGATGGCCCAGGTGCGCAGCCACAGCGAGGCCCAGGTGATGCATGGACTGTTCCCCAAGAAGGTCACCGATGCGGTACTGGATGCCCTGAGCGACCATGAAAAGCTCAGTCTGCCGGTGCTGGAGGATGAGAAAGCCGGGAGGGCGTTTGCGTTGTTGATCTTGAAGTTGCTGGCGGGTCGGTCGGCGGAGAGTTGGAGGGGGAATGCAGATCAGTTCGATGGGGTTGCCGAAAAACTTCGATGACCCAATGCGTCTCTGCCGTTTCTTTGGCTTGTCTAAGGGCTATTGGCTGCGGGCGCAGGTGGCCTATGACACCGAAATTGCAGAACATGTCCTTAAGGATCACTGCCGCAAGGAACATTCTCGCGCTTGGGCACAAGCGTCTCGCAGGAGGAATCCCCCGGCTTTAGCCGTGGGGAGGGCTTCAGAACACCACCAGCATTCCCGCCAGCAGCAGGGCCACGCCGGAGCCGGCGGCGGCGCTGCCGTAGCAGGCCAGCATCATCTTTTTCGAGGCGGGTATGCCAAGGTCATGCAGGGTGTGGTATATGCGGTGGGCGCCGTGGAACAGGAACAGGCTGATGACCACCGCCAGGCCCAGGGCCGGCAGGGGATGGCCGAACAGGCTGCGCAGGCTGTCGTAATGCATGGCGTCGGGACCAAAACCCAGGCCCATGGGGACGAGGATGCCGATGATCAGGACCAGCATGGTGCCCAGCAGGGCGGCAAAGACGCCACCGGCGCCGAACAGGGACCAGACGATGGGTTCGTGGGAACGGGCTCTCATCACAGAAACCTCATGGCAAGCACCAGAAGGACCAGGGAGGCGATGCCCCAGGCCCAGAGGGCGGCGCGGAAGATCATCCGGTCAGGGACCGGCCGGCCCCGGAATCGCATCGGGGGCGTGGTCAGGGGCATGACCTTGAACCAGGTCCAGGCATGGAAGGCGAAGGCCGCCAGGGCCGCCAGATGGAAGATCACCGACACCGGCGATTGCAAAAAGCCCCGCCACAGGTTGAAGGCGGTTTCTCCCAGCACCAGGCAGACCATGCCGGCGAGCAGGAACAGGGCATAGGCCGCCACCATCACGCTGGTGCCTTCCCGCAGCAGGTAGCGGCGGTAGGCGGGGTGTCGCATCCACCAGCGGTTCATGGGGCGGACGTAGGTCTTGGGTGCAGGCGTCATCACGAACCCCTCCCGAAGGGCGCCAGAAAGCGCAGGAAGTAATCCTGGGTGCTGTTGATCTTGTTGCGGTTGATGGCCCGGGCCGGGTCCACGTGCTTGGGGCAGACTTCCGAACACAGGCCTACCAGGGTACAGCCCCAGACGCCTTCCTCGGCATTCACCACCTCCATGCGGGTTTTTTGTCCGGCATCCCGGGAGTCGGCGTTGTAGCGGGCCAGCAGGGCCAGGGCGGCCGGTCCGGTGAACGCATTGTTGAGGCCGTACTGGGGGCAGGCGGCGTAGCAGAGCAGGCAGTTGATGCACTGGGCATACCCCAGGTAGTCCTCGATCTGCCGGGGTGTTTGCAGGTTGGGGCCGTCCTCCGGGGTGAGCGGCTGGGCCGGGACCAGGTAGGGCGTGACGGATTCCAGCTTGCCCAGGAAGTCGCTCTGGTCGATGACCAGATCCTTGACGATGGGGAAGTGCTCCAGGGGTTCCACCCGGATGCGGGCCGGGTAGTAGTCCCGCAGGAAGCTCTGGCAGCTCAGGATGGGCTGGTGGTTGACCATGCAGCCGCAGCTGCCGCAGATGGCCATGCGACAGGACCAGCGGAAGGTGAGGCTGCCGTCCAGGTGGTCCTTGATGTATTGCAGTCCTTCCAGCACCGACATCTCGTCGGTGAAGGGGACCTCATAGGTCCGGTAATGGGGGGCCTGGTCCTGCTCGGGATCATAACGCAGGCACTCGATCATGATGGTGCGGGTCTGGCTCACGGTATCCCCCGATTATGACTGGTTCTGGGCGGCGCCGCCGTAGACCCGCGCCCTGGGCTGGGAGCGGGTGATGGTGACCGGGCTGTGGGTCACCCGGGGCGGGGCGTCGCCCTGGCTGTGGATGAGGGAATGACACAAAAACCGTTCATCGTCCCGGGCCTCGAAACCGTCGATGCGCATGTGGGCACCGCGGGATTCCTGTCGCAGCAGGGCGGCATGGGCCATGGCCTCGGCCACCTGCAGGGTATGGCCCAGTTCGATGGCGGTGAGCCATTCGGTGTTGAAGGCACGGCCCCGGTCATCCAGGGCCACTCCGGCCCGGAACTGTTCCCGCAGCTCCGCCAGTTGTTCGCAGGCCTGTGCCATGCGCGGCCCTTCGCGGACGATGCCGACGCCGGCTTCCATGATCTCGTGCAGGCGTTGGCGCAGCCGGGCCACCCGGGTGCCGCCTTCCCGGCGCAGCATGTCCAGATGCACGGCGGCCCGGCTTTCGGCCTGGGCCTGGAGCGCGGCGGAGGCGGCAGGGGTTTCACGGGCATGGCGGGCGGCGGACAGGCCGGCGGCGCGGCCGAAGACCAGTAGTTCGGCCAGGGAGTTGGAGCCCAGGCGATTGGCGCCATGGATGCCCACGCTGCTGCATTCGCCGGCGGCGTAGAGGCCGGGCAGCGGCGTGGCGCCATGGACATCGCAGAGTACGCCGCCCATGGTGTAGTGCACGGCGGGCCGCACCGGAATGGGGGCGGTGACCGGGTCCACGGCGGCAAAGGTGCGGGCCAGTTCGCAGATCATGGGCAGGCGTTCCATGATTTTCTTCTCCCCCAGGTGGCGCAGGTCCAGATGGACCGCCGTGCCGTGGGGGGTCTGCAGGGTTCGGCCGGCCTGGTCCTCGTGCCAGAAGGCCTGGGACAGGCGGTCCCGGGGTCCCAGTTCCATGGCGCGGGGGCGGGGCCACGGGTCCAGGGGACCCAGGCCGTAGTCCTGCAGGTAGCGGTGGCCGTCCTTGTTGAGCAGGATGCCGCCTTCGCCGCGGCAGCCTTCGGTCATGAGAATGCCGCTGCCGGGCAGGGCGGTGGGGTGCCACTGCACGAACTCCATGTCCCGCAGGGGGACGCCCTGGGCGTAGGCCATGCCCATGCCCTCGCCGGTGACGATGCCGGCATTGGTGTTCTGGCCGAAGACCCGGCTGGCGCCGCCGGTGGCCAGCACCGCCGCTTTGCACTGGAACAGGACCGGTTCGCCGGTGGCGATGCACAGGGCCAGCACGCCCTGTAGGCGGCCGTCTTCCACCAACAGATCGGTGCAGAAGAACTCGTCATAACGCTGGATGGCGGGGAATTGCAGCGAGGTCTGGAACAGGGTGTGGAGGATGTGAAAGCCGGTCTTGTCGGCGGCAAACCAGGTGCGGGGGGATTTCATGCCGCCGAAGAAGCGCACGTTGATGCTGCCGTCGTCCCGGCGACTCCAGGGGCAGCCCCATTGTTCCAGCTGGATCATCTCCCGGGTGCATTGGCCGACGAAGTACTCCACCACGTCCTGTTCGCAGAGCCAGTCGCCGCCGGAGACGGTGTCGTCGAAATGCTTGTCCAGACTGTCATCCGGGTGAATCACCCCGGCGGAGCCGCCTTCGGCGGCGACGGTGTGACTGCGCATGGGGACGACCTTGGAAACCAGGGCCACGGAAAGCCCCGGGGCTTCCTGTGCCACGGCGATGGCGGCCCGGAGTCCGGCACCTCCGCCGCCGATGATGACCACGTCGGACTGGATGACCTGCATGGAATGATCCCGTTGTGAAGGGTTTGGAGACACTTTAGCAGGATTCTATCCGGCCACACTTCCAGCCAGATCAAAAAAGGCATAAGATCCCGCCGCCGCGTCCTGCGGTGTATGAGTCGGTCGTCTTTTTACCTCTTTTCCAGGAGAACTTGCGTGGCGCAGCAATGCGATGTGCCGCCGCGAGGCGATGGGCTGTGGCTGCACCTGATCACTTTCGATCCCTTCCGGACCATCGGCATGCCCGGTGTGCGCTATGTGCGCCCGGAAAACTACCTGGTGGAACGTCAGCGTCTGCAGGAAGCCGACTGGCTCTTGTTTCCGGAATACTGGCAGGTGAACAGCCTCCATTACGCCCTGGGGTGCGCGATTTTCCCTTCCGTGTCGTCCTATCACCTGGGGCATGACAAGATCGAGATGACCCGGGCCTTTCAGGCCCTTTGTCCCCGGCATGTGCCCGATACCCTGATCCTTCCGGCCACGCCCGCCGCCGTGGAGGAGGTGTTGGATGTTCTGGGGCTGCCCTGTGTGCTGAAGGTGCCCCGTTCCTCCATGGGGCAGGGGGTGGCGCTGATCCGGACAGTGGCCGAACTGCGTGACTGGGCCTCCCGTCAGCCGGTGCTTTATGCCCAGGAACTGCTGCCCATCCGCAAGGACATCCGGGTGGTATGGGTGGGGGATGGGGTGTTTACCGCCTACTGGCGCGAGGCGGCGGAAGGGGCATTTCACAATAATGTGGCCCAGGGTGGACGGATCCACTTCGATGCGGTGCCGCCACAGGCCCTGGAACTGGTGGCCGAAGTGGCCTCCCGGTTGAAGATTGACCATGCCGGTTTCGACGTGGCCATGGTGGGGGAACATCCCTATCTGCTGGAGTTCAATACCCTGTTCGGCAACGCGGCCCTGAACCCCCATGGCCTGCGGGTGCAGGATGCCATCCTGCGCTGGCTGCTGGCCCGTCAGCCCACCCCCCGTTCTCCCAGTCCCCTGCTGGCGGCCTGATTCCGATCATTGTTCCGGGACTACGGCCTCCCGCGGCGATTGTCTGTCACTTCTGATCTGATACTTGGTCTAATATAGGGGTCAGGTTCGTCCGGTACCCGATACCGTGCGATGCAAGGGAAATACTGAGCAAGTCCCCTGTCGTGACTCCCCGAACATGTCTCCTGTCGTCACTCCCGCGAAGGCGGGAGTCCGGGAGTGACAGCAGTCCGCGGCTGGATCCCCGCCTGCGCGGGGATGACGTTCCAGGGAAGCGCAGGAGTGTTCCTTTGTCGGCTGGATCTCCGCCCGTGCGGGGATGACGGATAGATCAGGCGGAGTAAGATGGAGAGGACAGCTGGATTCCCGCATGCGCCGGCATGACGTATTCAGAACATCCCAAGGTGATTCATGGCAAGTGACGTGGACAAGCGGGGGCATACCCTGCTGGTCGTGGAAGACAGCCGCTCCGTGGCTGGCCTGCTGGCGGATCGCATCGGTCTTATCGAGGGTGTGACGGTCGAGGTGGCCGGCACCCTGGAAGAGGCCCGCAAGATCGTGCTGGCCCGCAAGGACGCGCTGTTCCTGGCCGTGCTCGACCTCAATCTGCCCGATGCCCCGGATGGGGAAGTGGTGCCCTGGGTCATGTCCCAGGGCGTGCCGGTCCTGGTGCTGACCGCCGGTCTCAATGACAACGAGCGGGACGGCCTCATGGACATGGGCATCGTGGACTATGTGAACAAGACCAACCCATCCGAGATCGAGCATGTGGTGCGTACGGTGGAGCGCATCTACCGCAATCGCCATATCAGTGTGCTGGTAGTGGATGATTCCAATTCCGCCCGGGCTTATCTCATGGAGTTGCTGCGCCGTTATGGTTATCGCCTGCGGGAGGCCCGGGATGGTGCCTCGGCCCTGGCACAGCTGGAGCAGCACGAGGACATCCGGTTGGTCCTGTGCGACCAGAACATGCCGGGCATGGATGGTGTCGCACTCATCGGCCGCATCCGTCAGCGTTATTCCCGCAGCCATCTCTGCATCATCGGCATGTCCAACTACGGATCGGGCATGCTCTCTGCCCGCCTGCTCAAGGCGGGTGCCAATGACTTCATCAATCGCCCCTTTCTGGAAGAGGAGTTCTTCGTTCGTGTGAATCAGAACGTGGAACTGATCGAGTTGATCCGGAGTATGGAGGAAAATGCCAACCGTGATCCGTTGACGGGTCTTTACAATCGCCGTTATCTGGCCGATGCCGGTCGGATGATGCTTGAGGCCGCGGCCCGGACCGGCCAGGGGATGGCGGTGATCCTGATGGATCTGGATCACTTCAAGAGCGTCAATGACCGCTTTGGTCATTTCGGGGGCGACGAGGTGCTCAGGAAAGTGGCCCGTCATCTGCTCGAAATCACCCGCAGTTCCGACATCGTGGCCCGTTACGGGGGGGAGGAGTTCTGTGTGGTGGCGCAGAACGTGGACGGTCACAAGGCCCGGCTGCTGGCCGAAAAGCTCCGGGCCGAGATCGCCGCCCTGGAAGTGACGATCAAGGGAACCACCGTGTCGTTCAGCGCGAGCCTGGGGGTGGTGGTGCGTCCGGGGAGCGGTCTGGAAGACATGCTGACCCGGGCCGATCGATTGCTGTATGAAGCCAAGTCTTCGGGCAGGGATCAGGTCCGTATGGAGCAGGAGAATCCGTGATGACAAACAGAACCATCCTGGTCGTTCTTGCGTTGGTGGTATTCACCGCGGGATGTGCCACCCGCTATCCCTTGGGGATTCCCGAGGAACAATGGGTGTCGCTCAGCCTTGAGGAGCAGATCCGGGCCAGGGAAGCCCAGGCGGCCCTGGAGCAGGCGCAGGCGGAGCGGCGCGCGGCCGAGGCCAGGGCGCGTGAGGCGCAGGCTGCCCGTGAGCAGGCGGAACTGGAAATGCGGCGCCGTGAAGCTCGCTACGGAGAGCGGGTCCAGTGCGTGCTGACATCGGCCGAGGGCAGGCTGGGGGGACGTTGGCGCCCGCTGGAGCCCTTGGCCGTGGATCTGGTGCAAGGGATGGAAATGCCGTTTCAGTTGATGACCACGGCCGATGGGGGCCGGTATCGGGGGCAAGGCCATGCCTATTTCGATGGCACGACGGTCAGTTTGTGTTCGGTGCGGGGGCAGCATGACCGGGATCCCGGGGCTTGTGCCCGTCTGCTGGGCACATTTGAGGATTATCGTCGAGGTCTGAGGAGCGAGGTGTCGTCCG
The DNA here is from genome assembly GCF_022227765.1 of Ectothiorhodospira shaposhnikovii. GTDB lineage: Bacteria > Pseudomonadota > Gammaproteobacteria > Ectothiorhodospirales > Ectothiorhodospiraceae > Ectothiorhodospira. The sequence goes on from NZ_JAJMLZ010000003.1 coordinate 137,145, forward strand.
AACGCTTCATCAGGGGGCAGTTGCGTTGCCATCTTGGCCCCGAGGCAGGGGTGTCCCCTAGGAGACACTGAACAGGCCTTGCCGTTGGATTCCCGCTTTCGCGGGAATCCAGGAGGCCCAATCCAGGACTGGATTCCCTCGCGCCCGGGAATTCCCTATTCAGAGTGCCCGTAAAGGCATGATAGAGTTTGACAATAATAACGATTATCAATAACAATCCTCTGCCAGCTGATCGACTATCGGTTCGGTCGCCGCGCGCGGCGGCCTGGACCCTGACGCAGAGAGATTGTTCTGATGAACCAGGTGCAGAAACACCATTTGAGCGGAGGGAAGGGGACGCAGGAGGCAGGCATGGAATCGGCATCTCCCCTGGGCGGCAGGCTGCTTTCCAGTACGGATCTGCTGGAGGGACGTCGCCAACTGCGGATCGAGCACCAGGGCGAGATCTATACCCTGCGGGTCACCAGCAAGGGGAAACTGATTCTGACCAAGTAAGGGATCCGGCCCTGGCTCACTGAGCCAGGGCCGGGGTGGATGTCAGGATCGGTCTAGAAATCCACGTTCATGGAAACCCACAGCCTGCGAGGCTCCAGCAGCTGGTTGTAGACGTTGCTGTAAGCCGTGGTGCTCGGATCGTTGCGCAAGGGATAGGCGCGATAATCGTTGAAGTCCTTGTCCAGCAGGTTGTAGACCACGCCGGTGACGGAGACATGGCGGTTGAACCGATAGGTGGCACCCAGGTCGACCAGGGTATAACCCTTGAAATCCCCCAGAGCTTCGGCGGCACCCTGCGCATCGCCTCCAAGATGGGGTTCATGGAAGCTGTCCGGGCGGAATCGGCTGCTGCGGTATTCCACACCCAGGAAGGTACTCAGGGCAGGGCTGGTCTGCCATGAGAGGCGGGTATTGATCATGTGTTCCGGGATGCTGTACAGGGGGTCGCCTTTCTGAAAGCCCCTGACGATGGAGGAGGTGACTTCGCTATCGGTATAGGTGTAGTTGGCGGCCACCTGCCAGTCGGGCGCGAACTGCCAGCGACCGTTGAGTTCCACACCCCGAATCCGTGCTTCACCGATGTTGCTGGGCTCATCGGGCATGCCCGATGCCCCGGTGGGACGCTCGATCTTGTCTTCGATATTGGTATAGAACAGGGTGGCCTGCAGGTTCAGACCGGCCCGGTTATCAAACAGGGCAGCGACTTCGTAGTTGGTGCTGATCTCGGGATCGAGATTCGGGTTTCCGAACAGCGCGGTTTCGCCGTTGTTGCCATAGCCGATGATGCCGTCGTGCAGCTGTTCCAGGTAGGGGGCGCGGTAACCGCGTCCCACGCCACCCTTGAAGGTCCAGGTGGGGGAGGCGTTCCAGACACCGTAAAGGCGAGGCGTGACCTGTCCGCCAAAGGCATCGTGATTGTCGTAGCGCAGGCCGCCGGTCAGGGCGAACTGTTCGGTCATGGCCCACTCGTCTTCAACAAAGACACCCCACTGCCGGTTTTTGAAGGTGCTCTGAGGGATGCCGTCCTCCATGCGCGCATCAATGTACTGGGCACCCAATGAGAGGGTGTGGTCACCGACGAAGGTGATGAGCTTGGTATCCAGAATGGTCGTTTCACTTTCCAGCTTGCGGTCTGCGCCCACGACCAGCCCGGGCGAAGCCGAACCCACGGCATTTTCAGGAATGGTCCTGCCCGTGGTTTCGGTGCGGTTGTAGGTGAGGGCGGATTCCAGGATACCGATCTCGTAACGTCCGGTATGGGCCAGATAGACCTGGTCTCGCTCGAATCCCAACTCCTTGTCATAACCATCCCGGAAAGCGCCGGCATTGTTCTGGCGGATGCGCCCCAGCTGGCCGCGGTCATTGTTGTAGGTCTGACGGGTGATATCGACCCCCAGGGAGATGTCATTGTCCACGTTGGGGGTCAGGGTCAGGCGTCCACCGAAGGTTTCCACATTGGCGCCGGCGGGGTTTTGTCCCATGGTCCGGTTGTCCACCAAGCTTTCGTTCTGCCCAGGCCAGGTGATCCGCGATTCGGCGCGCTCGTACAGTCGGCCATACACCTGCAGCGAGAGCCGGTCTTCCACCAGGGGGCCGGCGGCATAGGCTTCCAGGGTGGTGTTGCCGCCGAATTCCGCATCGCGCTGGAAAGTGCTGCTCAGGGAGGCTGAACCGCCCCAGTGCTCGCCGGGCTTGCGGGTGATGATGTTGACCACGCCGCCCAGGGCATCGGCACCATAGAGGGTGGACATGGGGCCGCGGATGACCTCGATGCGTTCGATGGCGGCCACCGGGGGGAAGAAGACTGAGGCGGAGTCCACGAAGGCATTGGGGGCCACGGTGCCGGGGACATTCTGGCGGCGTCCGTCGATCAGAACCAGGGTGTACTCGCTGGGCAGTCCGCGCAGGCTGATGGTTCGGTTGCCCGTCTTGTTGCTGCGTGCATCCAGGCCGTTGATATCCACGCCTTCGATGCCCCGTAGGGCGTCTGCGATGTTGGTGATCTGTTTCTGTTCCAGCTCTTCACGGGTGACAACCGTGATGCTGGCCGGTGCATTGACGATTTCCTGCTGGAAGCCACCGGCCGTCACTACCATGGCCGGCATCTCCACGGCCTGTTGGGCCAGGGCTGCGGGCGAGGCCAGGGCAAATGAAACCCCGGCGGTCAGTGCGGTCAATCTGAGTCGATTCGGCATGTCGCCGGACGTGCGGCATGTCTTGGGCACGGATGTATCCCCTTGCGTGAGGTCAAAAGTGACGCTGGCTGGCTAGGCCCTCAGGGGGATTGGCTGGCTTGCGGGCTGGGTTGTGGAACGAGAGATCAGGATTTCGATCTCCATCAAAAATTCACGATTATTCTCATTCTCATTCATTTTTTTGGGATCTGTCAAACCTGGATCCGGCCATGGCGACGGTCTGGTCTGGAACGGTGTTGGCCGGGCAAAAAGAAAGCCCGCCATAAGGCGGGCTTTCGTCAGGGGCGGGCAGTCGCGGCCGCAAGGTCCGCGCTGCCAAAATCCGGGGAGGGAATTACTTGCCGGGGCGCTGGTAGGTGCGCTCCATGCGCTCGATCATCTCGCGCAGGCGGGCATTTTCCTGCAGGGCGCGGTCAGCCTTGCGGTTGGCTTCGTTGGCGGTGCGATTGGCCTGGTCGGCGCCGGCCTTGGCGTCGTTGGCGGTACGCAGGGCCTGGTCACTGGTGACCTTGGCGTTGTCGATCAACTGGCGGTTTTCTTCCAGGTTCTTGGTCGTGGCACAGCCCGTGGTCAACACCAGCGTCAGGACCGCTGCTGAAGCCATGGCCACTTTGAACATTCCTTTCTGCATTGGAACCTCCGGTTTAAGCTGGGTTGTAGGATTGGGAATTGAATTCTAACAGGTGGCTTTAAGTATCCATAGTATCCCCCCGAAAGATATTTAATCGGTCACAAAAATACCCGTTCAAAACGCATCCGGTCGTTGCACCATGTTGGGGCGGATTTTATCGTCTTGCCTGAAAAAAGTGCATTGCATTCAATGTGTTGTCATGGAACTCACCTCTGTGTCGGCATTTTTTCTGGCATGCTTCATGCATTTCATTACGTGTCTGACATCCGGTCCTCTTGATCATGTCGGTCATCGTTTACTCCTCCTGCTTGCGGGGTGCTTCGGCACCCCGTTTTTTTATCTTCGGCTTTCTGCATTCAGTGGCGTGAAACCGGTGGGGATTTGGTTACAATTCCCGCTTTCCGAGCCGGGAGAGTGTGCGTCATGCCCCTTGGGCCTGTGATGGTGGATCTGGAAGGCACGTCGATGACGGCCTGGGAACGGCAGTTATTGAAGCGTCCCGGGGTCGGGGGCGTGATCCTGTTTACCCGCAATTTCGAATCCCGTGAACAGCTCATGGCCCTGGTGGCCGAGATCCATGCCCTGCGGGACCCCCATCTGCTGGTGGCGGTGGACCACGAGGGAGGCCGGGTGCAACGTTTCCGCGAAGGATTCACCCATTTGCCGGCCATGGCCGCCCTGGGTGCCCTGCATGATCGTGACCGGGCGGCCGCCCGTCGTGCGGCCCGGACCTTGGGTTGGCTGCTGGCGGTGGAGCTGCGCGCCGTGGGGGTGGATTTCAGCTTTGCCCCGGTGCTGGATCTGGCCCACGGCTGCAGCGGTGTGATCGGTGACCGGGCCTTTCATCGTCGCCCCGAGGTGGTGGGAGAACTGGGGCATCAGGTCGTGGCCGGCATGCGGGCAGCCGGCATGGAAGCCGTGGGCAAGCACTTTCCGGGGCATGGCGGGGTGCAGGCGGATTCTCACCTGGCCCTGCCGGTGGATCACCGGCCGTTCGATCGGATCCTGCACGATGATCTCCAGCCTTTTGACCGGCTGGTGCGTGAGGGTATCGCCGGCATCATGCCCGCCCATGTGGTGTATGACCAAGTGGATGATTTGCCCGCCGGTTTTTCCCCCCTCTGGCTGCAGCGCGTGCTGCGCGGACGTCTGGGTTTCAAGGGGGCCATCTTCAGTGATGATCTGAGCATGGCCGCCACCGAGAGTTTCGGCGATTTCCCCCGCCGTGCCCGCCTGGCCCTTGAGGCCGGTTGTGACATGGTACTGGTCTGCAATCACCCGGAAGGCGCCTCGCAGGTGCTGGATGCCCTGGAGGGGCATGCGGACCCGGTGTCCATGGCCCGCCTGGCCCGCATGCATGGGCGCCGTGCCCCATCCTGGGCCGGCCTGGAAGCCGACCCGGAATGGGCCGCGGCGGTGCGCATCGCACGGGCGCTGGATGATGACATGAATCTGGAACTGCCGGTCTGAGAGTCCTGTTTCCACCTCCGTGGCTGATCCCGGAATAAGCGGTTCTTATACATTGTGAGGCCTGGAATCCGGTGCCTATAATGCCTTTGCAACATAAGGTAATACCACCCGAGGAGACACAAGATAATGGCCGACAAGTTACTGATCATCATGGTCAACACCGATCCGAAAAACCCCTCCGAGTTGGGGGCGCCCTTCTTCCAGGCCACCGTGGCCGCCGCCATGGAGTACGAGGTGGAGGTGATCATGACCGGCCGCGCCGGCGAACTGGCGAAGAAGGGCGTGGCCGAAAACCTGTTCGTGCAGGAGGGGAGCACCAAGTCGGTGTATGATTTCATCAAGGATGCCCATGAGGCCGGTGCGCACTTCAAGGTCTGCACGCCCACCCTGGATCTTTGGGGGAATGATCTGATCCCCGAGATCGAGGAAACCGTGGGCGGTGCCTATGTGATCGGCCAGGCCATGGATGACGATACCGTGACATTCACCTACTGATCTTTCCGTCAAAACCAGAAAGGGTTGCCATGTCTGTAACTCCGGAGCATGTGAAACAGGTCCTAGCCGAGGCTGACTGCCTCGTGTCGCGTGAACAGGTGGAGGCGGCCATGGACCGCATGGCCGAGGCCATCACCCGTGATCTGGCGGACAGCAACCCCTTGATACTGTGTGTCATGACCGGCGGCGTGGTGGCCGCCGGTCATCTGTTGACACGTCTGCATTTTCCCCTGCAGGTGGACTACCTCCATGCGACCCGGTATCGGGGCGCGCTCACCGGTGGCGAGGAACTGCATTGGCTGGTGAAGCCGCAGACCTCGCTCAAGGGTCGCACGGTCCTGGTGCTGGACGACATCCTGGACGAGGGGCATACCCTGGCGGGCATCCTGGATTACTGCCGCGAGGAAGGGGCCGGCAGGGTCCTGTCTGCGGCACTGGTGCTCAAACACCATGACCGGCGTGTTCCCGGACTGATGGTGGATTATCTGGGAGTGGAGGTGGAAGACCGCTATGTCTTCGGTTACGGGATGGACTACAAGGAATACCTGCGTAATGCCCCCGGCATCTATGCCGTGAAGGGTTGCTGAAATCCCCGACAATTCCCCTGGACGGCATCCTCGCGGATGCCGTCCTGTCTGTTGCATCAACGAGGACCTCATGACTGATACCACCATCGCCATCATCGGCGGCACCGGACTGACTTCCCTCAAGGGCCTGGAGATCACCCGCCGCGAGGTGATGCACACGCCCTATGGCGAGCCTTCAGGCCCCATCACCCATGGCGTGCTGGCCGGCCGTGAGGTCATGTTCCTGGCCCGTCACGGGTATGGGCATACCATCCCGCCCCATCGGATCAACTACCGCGCGAACCTGTGGGCACTGAAGAATGCCGGCATCCGCCGGGTCGTGGCGGTGGCCGCGGTCGGGGGCATCACTCCCGAGATGGCGCCGCCCCGGCTGGTGTTTCCCGATCAGATCATCGACTACACCTGGTCCCGCGCCCATACCCTGTTCGAGGCGGACCTGAGTCATGTCACCCATGTGGATTTCACCCATCCCTACTGCGAGGAGCTGCGTCATGCGCTGATCCAGGAGGCCCGTCGGATCGGTCTGGATTTCGTGGACCGGGGCACCTATGGCGCGACTCAGGGGCCGCGGCTGGAGACGGCGGCGGAGGTCAATCGCCTGGAGCGGGACGGCTGCGACATCGTGGGCATGACCGGCATGCCGGAGGCGGCCCTGGCCCGTGAGCTGGAGCTGTGTTATGCCACCTGTGCCGTGGTGGCCAACTGGGCCGCGGGCCGTGGAGAGGGGCAGGGTGAAATCTCCATGGAGGAGGTGGATCGCAACGTGGCCGAGGGCATGGTGAATGTCCGTACCCTGCTGGAGAACATCATTCCTACCCTGTGAAGGGGTTAACGTCGCTGTTCGCGGGCCTTGCCCGCGAATGCGCATGTCAGATCAGCCCCTGAAAGGGCTGTACCTTGACCAGGTCCCCGGCCGCCACCGGACCCTGTTCCAGTTCCAGCACGATGAAACAGTTGGCCTCGCTCATGGAACTGAGGATCCCCGATCCTTGGGAGCTGGTGGCCCGGACCACCCATTCGCCGTCATCCGCCTGACTGAGTACGCCCCGCTGGAACTCCATCCGGCCGGGGCGTTTTTTCAGGTCCGACAGGCAGCGCACCGGGAAGCAAGGCGGCAGGGAGACCTCGATCTCGCCCATCATCCGCCGTAGCGCCGGCTGGACGATCTGGTAAAAGGTCACGGCCGCGGACACCGGGTTGCCGGGCAGGCCCATGAACACGGTCTGCCCCAGATGGCCGAAGGCCATGGGACGACCGGGCTTGATGGCCACCTTCCAGAAACTGATCCGTCCCAGTTCCCCCAGCAGGTCGCGCACGAAGTCCGCCTCGCCCACCGAGACGCCGCCGGTGGTGATGAGCACGTCGGCGCAGCGGGCCGCTTCTTCGAAAGCCTCCCGCAGGTGCCGGGGTTCGTCCCGCACCACGCCCATATCGATCAGATCCACCCCCAGGCGTGTCAGCATGCCGGACAGGGTGTGGCGATTGCTGTCGTGGATCCCCCCGGGGGGGAGCGGCTTCCCCAGGGCGATCAGTTCATCACCGGTGGAAAACAGCGCCACCCGCAGGCGACGATGCACGGTCACTTCCACCCGCCCCAGGGAGGCCAGCAGGCCCAGGCGGGCCGGCGTGATGAGCGTCCCCGCCGCCAGCACGGTCTGGCCGGCACGGATATCCTCTCCGGCGGACCGGATGTTCTCTCCCGATCGGTGGCCGGTACCCACATGCACCCGTTGGCCCTGGACTTCCACGTGTTCCTGCATGATCACCGTGTTGCAACCGGGCGGGATCATGGCGCCGGTCATGATGCGCACGCACTGACCTTGTCCGATGGCATCCATGAAAGGACGCCCGGCCCAGGCGGTACCGATGCTGTCCAGGACGGCCTTGCCCTGCCGGGGGAGGTCGGCCCCCATGAGAGCGTAGCCGTCCATGGCCGCATTGTCGTGGGCTGGGACAGGGGCATCGGCGATGACCGGTTCCGCCAGCACCCGGCCCAGGGCAAGGCGCAGCATCAGGCATTCCCGACCCCGGACCGGACTCACCTGAGCCAGCGCCCGGGTTCGGGCCTGTTCCAGTGTCAGGGCGTCAGGATCATGATCATCACGGCAGGAGGAAAGGGGGGAGGTATGGGCCATGGATCAGCCGCCTGTGCGGTTCATGTGTCGGAAGATGACGGGTTGTGCGTTCAGCTGGAATTCGTGGCCGCGGGGCTTGATCTGCATCCCTTGTCGGATCGCCGTGGTCAGGGCCTGCAGGTCGCCGGGATGGGAGCGGATCACCCGCCTGAGGTCCACGGCGTGCTCCTGACCCAGGCACAGCAGCAGCCGGCCTTCCGCGGTGAGTCGCACCCGGTTGCAGCTGTCGCAGAAGTTATGACTGTGAGGAGAGATGAAACCCACCCGGATGGAGGTGCCGTCCAGTCGATAGTAACGTGACGGGCCACCGGTCTGTTCGGTGGTGGGAATGAGCGCGTGTCTGGCTTCTATATCGGCCCGGACCTCGTCGCTGGAATAGTACACCTCGGCCCGGTCATGATCGCCGATGAGACCCAGGGGCATTTCTTCGATGAAGCTGATGTCCAGATCCCGGATGCGGGCGTAATTCACCAGGTCAAGGATTTCGTCCTCGTTGCGTCCCTTGAGGATCACGCTGTTGAGTTTGATGCGATCGAAGCCGGCATCCATGGCCGCCTCGATGCCTGCCAGCACCCGCGCCAGATCACCGGTGCGGGTGATGCGGCGGAATCGGTCGGCCTTGAGGCTGTCCAGGCTGATGTTGACGCGGGTGACGCCGGCGGCCCGCAGGTCGCCCGCATGGCGGGCCAGTTGGGAACCGTTGGTGGTCAGGGTCAAATCCTGGAGGCTGTCGAGTGTGCCCAGGGTTTCGAACAGGCTCATCACGCCGCGCCTGACCAGCGGTTCCCCCCCGGTGATGCGGATCTTGTTGACGCCCAGTGAGACGAAGGCCCGAGCGATCCAGGCGGTTTCCTCCAGGGTGAGGAGTTGCTGTCGGGGCAGGAACTGCATCTCTTCGGCCATGCAGTAAACACAGCGAAAGTCGCACCGGTCGGTGACGGAAATACGCAGATAGGTGATCCGGCGGCCGAAACGGTCCATCAGCGGGGGGGGCGGCATGATCGGCGGGTTCATGGTCTGCGCTCCTCGGTGATGGTTCTGGCGAAGGTTCTGACGATGGTCTTGCCGGCATGACTTCATGGGCGTGAAGCCCGCTTTGAGTCCAGGTGTCGAAGGGCCGCGACCTGGTCCGCGGGTGTGTTGATGTTCAGGAAGGCCTGGGGGCAATCGGAAAAATCGGCAATCGCCGCACCCTGGCGCTGGAACCACCGGCCGGCCCGATATTCGCCCTGCATCAGGCTGGTCTCCAGGTCCGCCGCCAGATGCACGGGCACCAGGGCGAACAGGGGCTGCAATCGGTCGCCGTCATGGGCCACGCTCAGGGCGGCGTCACCGGTCCGGACGGCCTGGATCAGCCTGGAGGCCAGATCCATCGGCAATAACGGGGTATCACAAGGGCAGGTGAGCACCCAGGGCTGCCGACTGGCCCGCAGGCAGGCGGCCAGTCCGGCCAGGGGGCCGGCGAAATCACCGACACCGTCAGCGACCACCGGAACCCCAAGGTCCGCGTAGACGGGTTCATTGCGGTTGGCATTGAGCAGCAGTTCGGTGACCTGGGGTCGCAGCCTGGCGATGACGGATTCCACCATGTAACCGCTGCCCAGGGGAATCAGCCCCTTGTCCCGACCACCCATGCGTGTCCCCCTGCCGCCGGCAAGGATGGCCCCGGTCACGGTGATCTGCTGGTCTGGACTATGCATAGTATGGATGATTCTATGTCATTGATCGGGGTCCGGCCAGTCCATCCGGGATCAGGTGCCCAGTTGACCCATGTAGATCCAGAACGGCAGGGTGACGGCGGCGGCCAGGGTGCTGGTGGCGATGATGGCGGCGACGATCTGGCCGTCTCCGCCCATGCGCACCGCCAGGATATAGGCGGAGGAGGCGGTGGGAAGGGCCGCCAGGATCAGGGCCGAGGCCAGATACGGGCCGCTCAGGCCGAACAGGGTGGCCGTGGCCAAGGCAATGGCCGGGACCAGCAGCAGCTTGACGATGCTCAGGTAGGTCACCGCCGGCAGGCGACTACCCAGCCCCGCCAGTCGCAGGCCCGCGCCCACGGCGATCAGGCCCAGGGGCAGGGCGGCCTCGCCCAGAAAGCGCAGGGTGGTATCCGCCATCTCCGGCAGGGGCCAGCCGGACACGGACCAGGCCAGCCCGGCGAAGGTGGACAGGACCAGGGGGTTGCGGGCCAGCTCCCGCAGCAGGCCCTGATTGCCGTGGCGTGCCAGGGCCCAGACCGCCCCCAGGTTGGCCAGGGGCACCATGAACCCGGCCAGGATGGCGAACACCGCCACCCCTTCGGCGCCATACAGCCCGCCGAGGATGGCAAAGCCGATATAGGTGTTGAAGCGGAAGGCGCACTGGAATGAGGAGGCGAACTCGGTCTCCGTCAGCCTGAGCAGGTATCGGCCCAGATAGCCCAGCAGCATCCCCGCCGTCATGAAGATGACCCCGGTATAGATCATGCCCGCCGCGCTCTGCAGTTCCAGGGGGCGGCGGGCCAGGGCGCCGAACAGCAGGGCGGGGAAAAGGACGTAGTAGATCAGCCATTCCAGGTCCGACCAGAAACCGGCGCTGAAACCGGCATGACGACGCAGCAGATGGCCCAGCACCACCAGGGCAAAGGTGGGCAGCAGGATGTTCAGTGGATTCATGGATGAAAGGTTATAAAGGATCGACCCGTTCCGCGCCCGGCGCCTCGATACCCCGCCGCAGGAGCAGGGTGCCGCTTTGGCGGTAGAGTTCGGTCAGGGCCTGGCGGTGACGGATCAGGGATTCAATTTCTTCCAGCTGGCTTTCCAGCAGGTCCCGCTGGGCCTGGGAGACGGCAAGCGCGGTGCCGGTACCCACCCGGAACCGGACCTGTTCGGTCCGCAGTACCTCCTCCTGCAGTTCCCGGGTGAGGCGGGTGGCCTGGATCTGTTCCCGGGTGCGGTTGGCCTCGAACCAGGCATTCTGCACGTCCAGGGCGGTGAGCTGTTGGAGATTGCCCAGGGCCTCCAGGGATTGCTGGCGGGTCAGGCCCGCCCGTTGGGACTCCGCCCGGGCGGCGCGGTTGCCCAGGGGGTGTTCCAGGCGCAGTCCGGCGCTGTAGTCGTAGCCGGGGCCGTCGATCTCACGCCAGGCCTCGCCGAAGGCGGCGGCATAACCGGTCTGGCCCAGGGTGATGAACAGATCCAGCCGGGGCAGCAGCCCCTGGCGGGTACGGATCACCTCCAGCTCTCCCCGTTGCACCCGCAGCCGGGCTTCGTTCAGGTCCGGGCGATGGTCCCGGGCCAGGGCCAGGTGCAGGTCCACCGACTCCATCGGGGGAACCTGGTGGTCGGGGCGGTCCAGGGGTGTGACGGCGGTGCCCCAATGGGCCTGTTGCGGATTGATCAGTTGCAGTAGCCGGATGCGGGCTCGGGCCTGGTCGGAACGGGCGTTGATCAGCCCCTGGCGGCGCAGGGCCTCTTCGGCCCGGGCGGCGGTTTCCTCGGTTTCCGGCCGTTCTCCCACCCGGATGCGCTGGCGGGTCTCTTCCAGCTGGCGGCGTGCCACCGCCAGGGATTCCTCAAAGATGGCGGTGCGGCGGCTGGCCAGCACATAGTCCCAGTAGGCCGCTTCCACATCGGCCACCAGGTTTTCGGCAAAGCCGCGAAATTCATACAGGGAGCTTTGGGTATCCAGACGGGCCTGACGCAGGCGGGCCAGGTTGGAGTCGATGCGCGCCCCTTGCAGAAGGGCCTGGGTCAGGGTCAGTCCCGCCCGCGAGGTGAACTGTTCGCGGGTCTGGGTGGACTCGCTGCGCACCGTGCGCAGGGAGAGTTCCAGGTCCGTGCCCGTGGGCAGGCGCTGGCGCAGGCCGCCCTCGAAGAGGTCACGGTCGGAGCGGGTGATCTGGTCGGACAGATCCGGGCGCTGGTCGAACTGACGTACCGTCTCGTCTCGACGCAGGGACATCTCGGCGAACAGCACCGGGTCGAACACCGCCCGTTCCACCGCCTCGAAGGTCCCGGTGATCAGGGGTTGAAGCTGCTGGACGGCCAGGGACCGGTTGTGTGACAGGGCCAGGAACACCGCCTGTTCCACCGACAGGGACAGGGCATCCGGCCCCAGTGCATCCGGGGGCATGGCGGTATCCCGGGACGGGGTGACCACGGGCAGGTCATCAGGGGGAGGCAGCCCGTCGGGCAGGTGGGCGTCCAACCGCTCATCCAGCCAGCCGGGCGGGGTGTAATGGGCCGGCGTCTCCTGCCGGGCCTGGGCGCCGCCGCCGAGCATGAGCAGTGCAACGGCCGTCGCCAGGGCGATCCGTGCCGGTCGAAGAGGGGGGCGATCAGGCTGGGGCATGGGTCAAGGGTCCGTCAACGGTCTGTCGGGTGGGTCGGTCCCGGTGGAACAGGGTGTAAAGGGCCGGAATCAGCAGCAGGGTGATCAGGGTGGAACTGATCAGGCCGCCGATCACCGCCCGGGCCATGGGGGCCTGGGCCTCGGCGCCTTCACCGAAACCCACCGCCAGGGGGATCAGGGCCAGGATGGTGGTGAGGGAGGTCATGAGGATGGGGCGCAGACGCCGCCGCGAGGCCTCGCGGACCGCGTCACGGACCTTGAGGCCCTCCCGCCGGTGCAGGCGGGCACTCTGGTCCACCAGCAGGATGGCATTGTTCACCGAGATCCCGGCCAGCATGATGATGCCGATCAGGGACTGAACGTTCAACGTGGTGCCCGTGAACAGCAGCATGAGTACCACCCCGATCAAGGCCAGGGGGACGGCGAACATGACGATGAAGGGATCACGCAGGGACTCGTACAGGCTGGCCATCACCATGTAGACCAGGGCAATGGCCATCAGCAGGGCCAGGCCCAGTTCGGTGAAGGCCCGCTGCTGTTCCTCCACGTCGCCGGCGAACAGGATCTCCACATCACGAGGCAGGGGCATGGCCGCCAGTTCGGCGCGTACGTCGGCGACGATGGAGCCCAGATCACGACCGGAGATGTTGGCATTGACGGTGTTGACCCGCTGCTGCTCCTTGCGCTCGATCTGCAACGGGGCAATGGCCGCCTCCAGACTGACCAGGTTGCGCAGACTGACCGGATCTCCGTCCCGGCCCGGCAGGGTGATGTTGAGGATATCGTCCAGGCTCAGATGCTCGGCGTCCCGGAGCTGGACCCAGATTCGGGTCTCGCTGCCGCCATCCCGGAACTGACCGGCCATGCCGCCGCTCAGCGCGGTTTCCAGGGTGCGGGCCACCTGGGCCACGCTGATGCCCAGGTCGGAGGCCCGGGCGCGGTCGATGCGGACCAGCTGCTGGATGCGCCCATCTTCCCGGCCCAGGCGCACATCGGTGATGCCGTCGATGCTCCGGATCCGGGCGGCCAGGTCGCTGGCGGCCAGATCGATGGTCTCCAGATCAAAGCCGCGGACCTCGATGCTCAGTTGCTCTCCGTCCTGCCCGGCCCCCATGCCACGCATCATCATCCCCTGGCTGGCGCGAACCCGCACCGTGATGCCGGGGATCTCCGTGACCTGCCGTCGCAGGGCGGTGGCGATCTGTTCCGTGGAACGGCCGCGTTCCGACAGCGGCACCAGTGCGATGTTCAGGCTGGCGGTGGAAGGGGAGGTGGCCCGAAAGCCCGAGGCCCCCACGCTGGCGATCATGCTGCGCAACTCCGGGACTTCGGCGGCAATGACGGCTTCGATCCGGCGGACGGCATCATCCAGGACCTCAATGCGGGTGCCCGGCTCCATCTCGATGCTCACTCGCAACTGGCCTTCATCCGTGGCGGGCATGAACTCGGTGCCCAGGCGGGGGATCAGGGCCATGGCGCCAACGAAGAGTGCGAGGGTCAGCACGACGACCACCCAGCGATGGTCGAGTGCCCGGTCCAGCAGGGCCAGGTAGCCTCGCTCCAGCCCGCGTACCAGGCCGCCGGCCGCGGTTCCCAGTCGATGGATGCCGCCGGGGGTGATACGGGTCTTCACCGTGGCTTCCCGCCCCATCAGCATGGGAACCAGGGTCAGGGCCACCAGCAGGGAGCAGAACAGGCTGAAGGCCACCACGAAGGCCAGCTGCTTGAACAGGATGCCGGCCATTTCCTGGGCAAAGAACATGGGCAGGAAGATGGCCAGGGTGGTGAGGGTGCTGGCGGTGATGGCGGCGGCCACGTCACCGGTGCCCCGGGTGGCTGCTTCCACCGCGCTCAGGCCTTCCTCCTTGCTGCGGCGGGCGATGTTCTCGATCACCACGATGGCGTTGTCCACCATCAGACCCACGCCCAGGGCCAGGCCGCCCAGGGTCATCAGGTTGAGGGTGAAACCGCCGAAATAGATCAGCCCGAAGGTGGCGATGATCGACACCGGAATGGCGGTGGCGGCCACCAGGGTGAAACGCAGGTGGCGCAGGAAAAACAGCAGCACCAGCACCGCCAGACTGCCGCCGTAGAGGATGGAGCGGCCCACATTCTGGATGGAGCGCTCGATGTGTCCGGCGGTGTCGATGGCAGTGGCGATGTTGAGCTGGGGAAAATCCCGGTCCAGGCGCAGGATTTCTTCCTGCACCGCCCGGGAGACCTGCACCGTGTTCGCATCCGACTGTTTCTGGATGGCCAGACGCACGCCGGGGGCGTCATTGATGCGGATGATGCGGGTGATGCGCTGGTGGGTGTCGCGCACATCGGCCACTTGGTGCAGATGGATGGGGATGCCGTCGCGCACCGCCACCACGGTGGCGCGGATCTGATCCAGGTTTTCGAACTCGCCGGGGGTGCGCAGGCGCAGGTCCATGCGGCCCCGCACGATTTCGCCGGCGGGGTGGATGACGTTGGCATCCCGCAGGGCCTGACGGATCTCGTCCAGGCCCAGGCTCAGGGCCTGGAGGCGGTCCGGGTCCACTTCCACCCGGATTTCCCGCTCCAGGCCTCCCCAGACATCCACCGCCGCCACGCCGGGCACCCGCTCAAGGCGGGGACGGATGCGGTCGTCGATCAGCCGGCGCAGGTCGATGGGGTCCAGGTTGCCGCCCACGCCGATCATCATGATCGGGAAGGCGGCGCTGTCAAAACGCCGGACCAGGGGGCGTCCGGCTTCTTCGGGCAGGGCGTTGATGATGCGGTCGAGACGATCCCGTACCTCGTTGGTGGCGGCGTCCAGGTTGGTCCCCCAGCCAAAGGAGACCCGCACGCTGCTGGAGCCTTCCGATGAGGTGGACGTGACTTCCTCCACCCCGGGGACCGCCGAGACGGCTTCCTCCACCGGTCGGGTGATGAGCTGCTCGATCTCGTCGGGACCGGCATTTTCATAGCTGGTCATGATCGAGACGGTGGGAAAGGTAATGTCCGGCATCAGGTCGATGGGCAGGCGGAACAGGGACATCAGCCCCAGGGTGACCACGATGGCCGTCACCATGGCCGTGAAGATGGGACGCGGAACAGTGAAGACGGCCGGGTTCATGGCTCGGTGCTCCCGGCCTGGGCCTGATCCGGCTCATCCCGCTCCACCGGTCGCAGGCGTGTCCCGTCGCTGATCAGGTGATGACCCAGGGTGACCACCCGGCCTTCCAGGGCCGGGCTGATGATCTGGACCCGATCCCGCTCCTCGATGCCGGTGTCCACCGGGATAAACCGTGCCGTGGGTCCCGCGTCTGTGGCCTCGACCAGGAACAGGCCGGACCTGCCCTGTCGTTCCACCAGGGCATCCACGGGAACCAGGGTGACATCGGACAGGGCGCGGGTGGTGATCCGGGCCTCCACGAACATGCCGGGCCGCAGGCGTTGATCCTCATTGGGGACATGGATCTCCACCCGTGCCTGGCGGGAGGCTTCGCGAAATTCCGGCGACAGCCGTTCCACCCAGCCCGTGAAGGTCTCTCCCGGGTAGGCAATGGTGGTCAGGGTCACCGGCTGACCCGGTGCCAGGCGGGCATAGTCCCGCTCGGTGACGAACACCCGGGCTCGCAGGGGGGTCAGATCCACCAGGGCCAGGATGGGAGTGTTGGCCTGCAGGATACTGCCCCGATCCACGAAACGGTCCGCCACCAGCCACTGGGTGTCTTCCGCCTTGGCATCGGCGTGGATGCGCGTAAAGGCCTGTCGGATTTCCGCGTTGCGCACGGCGGCCTGACGCTGGTCGATCTGGGAACGGGCCAGGGCCACCCGAGCCTGCTGGGCCTCCAGTTCGGTCTGTGCCGCTTCCAGTTCGGACTGGGAGGCGATGCGCTGTGCCCGCAATTCCTGAGTGCGGGTCAGGGCGCGTCGGGCGGCGGCCAGGGCGGCCTGGGACTCTCCCAGACTGGCCCGGGCCACGGCCAGTTCGGCCCGGGCCTGCTCCAGGTTTTGCACCACCTCGTCGTCATCCAGCTCCGCCAGCAGGGTGCCGGGCGCCACGGCATCGCCGATATCCACGTGCAGATGTTCCAGGCGCCCGGCAATCCGGGTGGCCACCTCCACCCGGTGGGCGGCCACCAGAGAGCCGGTGAAGACCACCCGTTCGGTGATGTCGCCGCGGGTGATCGGCGCCACGGCCACGGGTACGGTCGTGGAACCACGCTGGGAGGCGGGGGCCCGGGAGGCATCCTCTTCGCCGCCCAGCCGGAACAGGAGCAGGATGAGCAACACGAGGGCGGCCGCGGCGGCCGCGGTAAGCAGGCGTTTTTTGTTCATCGGTGGCGTTGATTGTCCTGAAACGTGGGCAATGCATCCAAGGGACCGCAATCCGGTCATCGGGTTCGGTAGAATGCGGATCTCCTACTATCTTCCCATGGATTCACCTTCCAATGTGCCCCGTGTCATTGGCACCCTTGCCCTATCCCGAGGATTCCGCCCGCCTGTTCGAGGCGCTGCGCGAGGAACCCTGGGCCGTCTTTCTGGACAGCGCCCGTCATGGCCAGACCAGGGGGCGCTTCGACATTATCACCGCCGATCCCGCCCTCACCCTGATGACGGAGGGGGATCTGACACGGGTGCGGAATCGGGAAGGCGAACTGCTGGAGACAACCGGGGCCGATCCCTTCGAGGTCCTGCGCGCGCGCCTGGGTGAGCCCATCCGCCCGGTGGCCGGACTGCCGTTTGCCGGCGGGGCGGTCGGTTACTTCGGCTATGATCTGGCACGGCGCCTGGAACGCTTGCCCAGCCTGGCCCGGGATCATGAATCCCTGCCACAGATGATGCTCGGCATCCATGACTGGGCGGTGGTGGTGGACCATGACCTGCGAACCTGCGTGCTGGTGGGGCAGGGCCGGGATCCGCGCACTGCCGAGCGCTGGGAGTCCCTGGTGCGGCGGTTCAGCCATCCGGCGCCGTCGGCTCCCCCGGGCGGTTTTGTCCTGGGCGGGCCGCTGCGCGCCAACCTTTCCCCCGATGCGTACCATCAACGCTTTGACCGGGTGCAGGCGTTCATCCGTGAAGGTGACTGCTATCAGGTCAATCTGGCCCAGCGGTTCGAGGCCCCGGCCCAGGGAGATGCCTGGGGGGCTTACCGGCGCTTGCGCGAACTCAGCCCGGCCCCTTACGGGGCCTTTCTCCGGTTTCCCGAAGTGGCCGTCCTGAGCAATTCTCCGGAGCGTTTCCTGCACCTTCGGGACGGCACGGCCACCACCTGTCCCATCAAGGGCACCCGGCCCCGGGGAAGGACGCCGGAAGAGGATGCCCGATTGCGGGAAGCCCTGGCGAACAGCGACAAGGACCGGGCGGAGAACGTGATGATCGTGGATCTGTTGCGCAACGATCTGGGCAAGACCTGCGCCGTCGGCAGCGTGGCGGTGCCGGAACTGTTCGCGTTGGAAAGCTATGCCACGGTGCATCACCTGGTCAGTACCGTGACCGGTCGGCCGGCGCCGGGACGGGATGCCGTCGATCTGCTGCGGGGCTGTTTCCCGGGCGGTTCCATCACCGGAGCGCCCAAGTTGCGGGCGATGGAGATCATCGAGCTGCTGGAGCCGCACCGCCGGGGCATTTACTGCGGCGCTATCGGCTATCTGGGCTTTGACGGCGCCATGGATACCAACATCGCCATCCGCACCCTGGTACACAGCCATGGCAGGCTCAGGTTCTGGGCCGGGGGAGGGATCACCACCGGTTCGCGGATGGCGCACGAATATCAGGAAACCCTGGACAAGGCGGCGGCCATGATGCAGCTTCTCGATGTGAGCGGCTTCGGTCGCAACGGAATTCAAGAAAATCTCCTCGCCGGCCGATAACACTAACAGAGCCATCAGGTGCCGCGTCCGGTCGTGTTTTCGTGCCGCCAGTGATCCTGCCCGTCCGTCTCCCGACTTGGGCCGCCTGACTCCAATGACATCCGAGGACATCCGATGCTGGATAACATCACCATCCGCGCAAGACTGATCCTGCTGGCCATCGTCGGCCTGACCGCCGTGGGCTGCCTGCTGGCCGCGGTGTCCTATCAGTCCGCAGCCGGCACCGCCCGCAGCCTGGTGGAGCACAGCCTGCTCGTCAAGGCGGATGGCGATCTCAAGGCCGCTCGGGTCTACCTGCAGCAGTATTACGGCGAATTGAGGTTGCAGGACGGCCGACTGGTGGATGCCCAGGGAGTACCGCTGGATGGGCGCCATGACATGGCCGATGCCGTCAGCCGTGATCTGGGGCTGGTATTCACCTTTTTCGCCGCCGATCGCAATGAATTCGTCCGGGTGTCCACCAGCCTGATCGGTACCGACGGGCGCCGGGCCGTGGGAACGCCCCTGGGACGGGATACCCCGGCCCATCAGACGGTGGCCAGGGGGCAGCGTTACGTGGGGGAATCCGTCATTCTCGGCAACCCCTACCTGACCGCCTATGAACCCATCTTCAACCAGCGTAACGAAGTCATCGGGATCATGGGGCTGGGCATTCCCCGCGCCCAGGCCGACAGCATCGTGGCTTCCGGCATGTCCAGCCTGATGGTGCGGATGGTCATGACCCTGGTGATCGTGATTGCCCTGGGCATGGTGGGTGCGGTGGTGTTTGCCCGTTCGATTGTCAATCCGATCCGGGAGGTCGGCGCCACCCTCAGGGACATTGCCGATGGCGAAGGGGATCTGACCCGGCGGCTCAAGGTGACCGGCAGGAACGAGCTGGCCGACCTGGCATTGGCCTTCAATGCCTTTGCCGAACGCATTCACGAGCTGGTGCGTCAGGTGTCCGTGGCTACCTCCCAGCTGGCATCCGCCTCGGAACAACTTTCCACCACGTCGGAAGAAACCCGCGAGCAGGTTCGTCACCAGCATTCGGAGACGGATCAGGTGGCCACCGCCATGAATGAGATGACCGCCACGGTGCAGGAGGTGGCCAGGAATGCCAGCGAGGCGGCTCAGGCGGCTCAGGAGACCCAGCATGAGACGCATGCCGGCAGCCAGGTGGTGAAGCAGACCATTACTTCCATCGAGGCCCTGGCGGGCGAGGTGGAAAATGCCGCCGAGGTGATCGGGCGCCTGTCCACCGACAGCGAGGAAATCGGCAAGGTGCTGGACGTGATCCGGGGGATTGCGGAGCAGACCAATCTGCTGGCGCTGAACGCGGCCATTGAGGCGGCCCGGGCCGGTGAACAGGGACGGGGATTTGCCGTGGTGGCCGACGAGGTACGCACCCTGGCCAGCCGTACCCAGTCATCCACCAAGGAGATCCAGGCCATGATCGAGCGGCTCCAGAGCGGCACCAGCGGTGCGGTCAAGGTGATGGAGCAGGGCCGCGGCAAGGCCCGGGAGAGCGTGAGCCAGGCTGCCAGGGCAGGCCAGTCCCTGGAAACGATCAATCAGGCCATTGCCGGCATCAACGACATGAATGCTCAGATTGCCAGTGCCGCGGAGGAGCAGTCGGCGGTGGCCGAGGAGATCAATCGCAACGTCTCCAACATCAGCCATTCGGTGGATCAGACATCCCGGGGCGCCGCCCAGATTGCCTCGGCCAGCGAGGAGTTGGCCCGTCTCGCCGCCGATCTTCAGGTCAGGGTCGGCGGTTATCGCATTTGACTGGACCCGATTGTGCCCCACCCCTCTGCCGCCCCTTCGGGCAGGGGGGAGGCTGCGTTCCCCGGCACCCGCGGGAGGAGCGGCCCGCGGCCGCGAACCAGGGGCGCCGGCCCGGGTCAGGGGGTGGCGGCATCTCCGGACAGGACCCGGGTGAGGACATCCAGGGTCTGAGCACGGGTGCGGGATTCGGTGCCGGGCGCATGGTCGTTCAGTCTTGACCATTCCGGGTGCAGCCGCGCCTTCTGCACCGGTTTGGGCAATGAACCCTTGCGCCAGGTCTCGTCCGCCGGGGTATCCAGCTTCAGCGCCTGGTCGGCGCCGTGTCCCCGGTGGATCAGAGCCTCCACCAACTGACTCTGGCGCAGGGCCAGCAGTCTCAGGGTGTTGTTGTTCACCCGCAGTTCCCGGTGGCCACGCATCCGGTGCATGAGCCGGCGCCCAAGATCCAGGGTATTGCCCAGCAGGGCCCCGGCCGCCGCGCCGGCCGCCGTCCCGGCGCCCAGGGTGGTGCCCAGGGCCATGACATCCACCGCCATCCCCATGGCACCGCCGACGGCGGCACCTTCACCGGTACGCAGTCCGTAGTGACGCAATGCCTCGGGGGTGAACAGGTCCAGCCCCCATTGCCCATCTTCCAGGGGCAGACGTTCACCCAGGTAATCGCTGGGGCGAAACCGGAACAGGTTCAGCAGGGCATCCACGCAGGCCTGCTCCCGCTCCCGGACCCGACCCTGCAGGGCCTCCATGGCCTTTTCGGTATCTTGCCGGCCCCCGCCCTCCACCACCATCACGCAGGCGGCCACGTCGATGAGCATGTCGGCCACGGTTTCCGCCGCCGCCTGCCGGAGCCAGCGGGCCTCCCGTTCCCGGGCCTGCATCAGCCGTTCCAGGGGAATCCGCCAGGGGTCCAGCAGGCTGCGCAGCTTTTCGTACAGACGCAGTTCACCCTGCAGGTCGTAGACCACGGAGTCGAAGGTGATCACGGCATGCAGGCCCAGCCGTGCCAGCGCATCCCGCCATTCCTCGGCCCGGTTGTGGGGGCCGGCGACGAAATTCAGCACCGGCAGCAGAGGCCGGGCGCACAGGCCCAGCACGGTCAGTTCGTCCCGGTATTTCCCCAGCACCGGCTCCCTGGCATCGATGACGTAGAGGCCCACCTGGGAGGCCCGCAACTGGCGCAGCACCTTGGTTTCCTGGTCGAACCGACCGGCGGCATCCGGTGACGCCAGAAAGCGTTCCAGGTCATCCGCACCCGTCTGACGGCCGCCGCCGGCCTCATCCAGCCAGTCCAGAATGCCGGAGGCATCTTCCAGGCCCGGGGTGTCGTACAGGGCCACGAGGGGCTCTCCGTCCACCAGCAGCTGGGTGCCTTCCACGTGTCGGGTGGTGGCGGGGGCATCGCAGACTTCGCCGAATTCCGTATCCCGCGACAGGGTGCGAAGCAGCGAGGTCTTGCCGGTATTGGTATGGCCGACCACGGCCACCTGCAGGATCGAGGTCATGGTTTGGCATCCTCTGATGCGGCAAAGGCTGCTTCCAGAATCTCCGCCGCCGGCCGGTCGGCATCCGCCGGTCGCTCCGGCAGGAGTTGGTCCACGCCGGCCCGCTCCGCCAGTTGTTCCCAGGCCGTGCGACGGGCCCGCGGGTCGATGCCGCGGGTTTGCGCCATGTCCTGCTGGTCCAGCAGGAGCCAGACGGGGGCACGGGTCCGGGCGCGCAGTTCGGTGAGAAAAGCCTCGGTACTGCGATCCGGGGTCCGGGCCAGGGAGCAGACGGCCACCACCACGGCGGGGGGCGGTTGCAGGCTCTGCGCCGCGGCCAGGACATCCCGCCTTGTATGCCGGTCGTCCACCTGGCCAAGGGGGATCCATGCCGGCCGCTTGTGATGTTGGATCCAGTGGTCGTCGGCCTGTTCCAGCTCATATCCCAGCAGGGCCAGGGTAGCGCCCCCGTGGCGTTCGCGGTGACGGGGCGGCTCGGGGGGATGGATCAGGGTCAGCGGTGGCGGGTCCACGACCCCCAGACGCTGGGAGTTGGGCAGCAGTCGGGGGGCCAGGCGGGCATAACCGGGACCGGTCAGATCCAGCCGCAGCCGCCGCCTGGCCCGTCGCGCCATCAGGGCGCACCACAGACCCAGTCCCAGTCTGGGTAGCAAGCCGTAGAACAGCAGGCTGCCCAGTAGCCAGCTTGACCACTGCACCCGCCCCAGGGTGTCTTCGGTCACGCCCAGTCGGCTGGCCCGGATCAGGGCTTCATCGGGCATGGGCAGTCCCAGCCAGCCGGGTAACAGGCCCAGGGCGGTGATCAGGCCGACGAAATGATCCTCCGCCAGCAGGGTGGTCCCCCAGACGAAATCATACTGGCGCACACTCAGTGCCCACAGGCACATGAGCAGGGCCCCGGCGGTGAAGGCCGCCCAGATCAGGTGGGTGAGGGTGCCGGCGGACCAGCGTCCGAGGCCATTGCGGCTCATGAGTTGCAGCAGGGCGCGGATGGCCAGTACCGGGGCCTGGCCCCGGACCAGACGCCGCGCCAGTCCCCCACCCAAACCCAGTACGCCCTGGCCCAGCAGCCCCCCGCCACCACGGGGGCGAACGAGCATGAACAGCGCCCACAGCAGCAGCATCAGCAGCTGTACGCCCAGCAGACTGCCCAGGGCCCACAGGATGTTGATCTGGGAGCTGCCCGCCACCAGGGGGGCCGCCAGCGCCGCGCCGGCGGCCGCCATGCCGCTCAGCCCGGTGAGCAGCAGGATCAGGATCAGGATCCAGCCCGCCAGGGTGCGGGCGCCGCCAAGGGCATCCCTCACCTGGGCACCCAGGCGAGTGGCTCGCGCGCGAACCAGCACCCGATGCTCCAGATCACCGCCGGCATCACGCCCGGCCTGCCAGGCATGGGGCTCGTCGATCACGCGACCGGCCTGATCCTCGTGCAGGCGCACGGCTTCGGCCACGAGACGGTCGGTGAAGCGGTCATGGGGGGCTGGGCTCGCCCTGTCGGAAATATGGGTATTCATTGCGGGCACACTATAAGGCCATGTCCCCGGGACGCCAACCTGGGCGCGAGGAAATCAGTGGTATGGACATGTGCTTGGGAATGACGGATTTGGAATATCCCGCATACAATCGTCGGAACATCCCTTGATGAACTGGAAGCCGGCATGTTGCGATGGTTGTTGATCCTGTTGGGCGGTCTGTTGTCCCTGGCACTCGTGGCGGGGCTTTTGGGGCCGTTTCTGATTTCCCCCCGGCCACTGCCCGATCTGTCTTCGGCGACGGACGTGGCCCTGCCGGAGAGTCGTTTCCTGACCATCCCCCATGACGGCACGGACGGCCTGATGATTCACTACCTGGAGCGGGAACAGGAGGCCGCCGAGGGCCCCGTTCTGGTGCTGCTGCACGGCTTCACCTTCAACGCCTTCACCTGGAACGGGATGATGGACGACCTGGACGGGGCAGGCAGGGTGCTGGCCTACGATCAGGTGCCCTACGGCCTGAGCGCCAAGCCGGTGCGGGGGGAATGGTCCGGCAGCAACCCCTTTACCAAGGCCGCGGCCCTGGAACACCTGTTCGCCTTTCTGGACGCCAAGGGGGTGGAGCAGGCAGTACTGGTGGGGAATTCCTCCGGCGCCACCCTGGCGATGGAGGCGGCCCTGAGCCGGCCCGAGCGGGTGAGCGGACTGGTGCTGGTCAATCCCTGGGTCTATGTAAATCGGCCCAGCTTCCCCGAGTCGGTGGCGGAATGGCCTCAGTTGCGGCGTCTGAACCTGTGGCTGGCCCGCCGACTGGGCAGCAGCGGCGCTCTGCTGGATCTGTCCTACCATGACCCGGAGCGCATCACCGATGAGCGCCGGGCACTGACCACCCTGCATACCCAGGTGCGGCACTGGGATCTGGCCTGGGGTGAACTGTTCGTGCGGGCCATGTCCAGTCCGGTGGATGTCAGTGCCCATCTGGCCGACATCCGTCAGCCGGCGTTGGTGATCATCGGTGAGCAGGATCGGGTGGTGTCGCCGGAGGATTCCATCCGCGCCGCCCTGGCATTGCCGGCGGCGGACCGGATCCTGCTGCCCGAGTGCGGCCACGTACCCCAGGAGGAATGTCCGGCGGCGGTAGCGGCGGCGGTGCGTGACTGGCTGGCACGGGCAGCCCCCGAGACCTCACCATGAACCGCCGCGGATGACCCCGACGCCGATGCCCTCGATGTCCAGGGACTGGCTGCGAAGGTCCACTTCGATGGGCCGGTAGTCGGGGTTTTCCGGCTTCAGCCGAACCCGGTGGCCCTGCCGTTCAAAGCGTTTCACGGTGACTTCGTCCTCCAGACGGGCCACCACGATCTGGCCGTTGCGGATCTCGTGGGTGCGATGGACCGCCAGCAGGTCTCCGTCCAGGATGCCGGCCAGGCGCATGCTGTCACCCTGGACCCGTAGCAGGTAGTCCGGTCGGGGCCTGAACAGGCGTGGGTCCAGCTGGTAATGATCCTCGATATGGGCCTGGGCCAGGATGGGCGCCCCGGCGGCCACCCGGCCCACCAGGGGCAGTCCCGTCCCCCCCAGCAGGCGGATGCCCCGGGAGGTGCCGGCCAGGATCTCGATGGCCCCCTTGCGGGCCAGGGTGCGCAGGTGGCACTCGGCGGCGTTGGGGGAGCGAAAGCCGAAGGCCCGCATGATCTCCTCCCGGGTGGGAGGCAGGCCGTTGGATTGCAGACAGTCGCGGATGAAATCGAGGATTTCCGTCTGGCGGGGGGTGAGCTTTTCCATGACAGGCTCTCGATCAATGGGCGAAGGTATATCTTTGCACAGTAGGGCAAGCCCCGGTCATTGGCAAGTCGGTATCAGCGCATCAGCCGTCGCCGCAGCAACGCCGTGGCCACGGTCAGCCCCACCAGACCATAGACCAGAATCACCGACAGGTGCAGCGGCACCTGGGATGGCCAGGCCCCGGTCATCAGGGGACGGACGATCTCGACCACATGCACCAGGGGCAGGGCCCAGGCCATGGCCACCACGGCGGGCGGGAGCTGTTCCAGGGGGAAGAATACTCCGGAAAGCAGCAGCATGGGGGTGACCGCCAGGGTGAAGTAGTAGAGGAAGAAGTCATAGCTGCGGGAGACCGCGGTGACGACCATGGCGCAGGCACCGAAGCAAAAGCCCGCCAGCAGGATGACCGGCAGGGCCAGCAGGGCGCGCAGATCGCTGATCAGGCCCAGCACGGCGGCCACCAGCAGGATGGCGCCGGCACTGAACAGTGCCTTGGTGGCGGCCCAGATGATCTCGCCCAGCACGATGTCGTCCAGGTTGAGGGGGGCGCCCAGCATGCCGTCCCAGGTCTTCTGTTCCGACATCCGGGTATAGGCGGAGTACATGCCCTCGAAGCTGGCGGTGTACATGGCGCTGGAGCAGACGATGCCCGAGGCCAGGAACACCATGTAGGGTAACTCCCCCAGATCTCCCACCAGGCGGCCGAAGCCATACCCGAAGGCCAGTAGGTAAAGTACCGGCTCGCCGAAGTTACCCATGACGGAAGGCACCATGATCTTGCGCCAGACCCGCAGGTTGCGGCGCCACACCGGAATGAATCGCAGGCTGAGCTTGGGTAGGGGGAAAGCGGACATTTCAGTCCCTCAGTTCGTGACCGGTGAGCTTCATGAAGACATCCTCCAGATTGGCGGGACGATGCAGGTATCGGATACCGGCCTGTTCCAGGCGCGCGATCAGGGGGCCGGCCTGATCGGTGTAGATCAGGGCCAGGTCGCCGATTTGCCGGACCCGGGCCTGAAGTTCTCCCGCCTGATGCGTCAGCCAGTCCATGGCGGCCGGTCCGTTGAGTTCCAGGACATGGCGTTCGATATGGGTATGGATCAGGGACTGGGGTGAGCCCCGGGCCACCACGCGGCCCCGATCGATGATGGCCAGGCGATCGCACAGCCGCTCCGCCTCTTCCATGTAGTGGGTGGTGAGGATCAGGGCGGTGCCGGTCTTGAGCAGGCCGCGCAGGCATTGCCAGATATGATGCCGGGCCTGGGGGTCCAGGCCGGTGGTGGGTTCGTCCAGCACCACCAGTTCGGGCTGGTTGATGAGGGCGCGGGCCAGGGTCAGGCGACGTTTCATGCCGCCGGACAGGGCACTGATGGGGGCATCCCGACGGGATTCCAGGCTGGCGAAGCGGAGCAGATCCTCCACCCGCTCACGGCGTGCCCGTCCCTTGAGGCCGAAATAGTCGGCGTAGGTGTGGAGGTTTTCCCGTACGGTGAAGTCCGGGTCCAGGGTGTCGAACTGGGGCACGATCCCCAGTCGCCGGCGGGCCTCCCGGGCCCGCTCCGGGATGGGTTCACCCAGCACGGACAGGGTACCTTCGTCGGGCGGGGTCAATCCCAGCAGCATGCGTAGGGTGGTGGTCTTGCCGGCCCCGTTGGGGCCCAGCAGGCCGAAGCACTCACCCGGCTGGACCGTAAGGTCGATATGATCGACCACGAGACGGCCATCATAGCGCTTGACCAGTCCTTGGGCCTGGGCAATGGGGGCGGGGATCGAGGGGAGATCGAGCGGGTCCATGTGGGGCAAGGCAATCCTTCCGGGTCTTGGGGCGGTGGACAGGCTAACCTATCGGCAGGCATTTTTGTCGGTCCCGTTCCGGTGAAGGGGGGGATGTCGTCAGACAGCAAACCCCGAGGGAATATTCAGGGATGTTCTGAAACGGTTTTTTCAATAACGCGGAGGGAGTTTTTTCAATGACGCTGAAAATCGGCTGTATCGGTCTTGGCATCATGGGGCGCCCCATGGCGGGACACTGGCTGGCGGCGGGGCATGACGTCACCGTCTGGGCCCGTCGCCCGGAGACCGTGACCACCCTGCTGGGGCAGGGCGCCCATTGGGCCGACAGTCCCGCGGATCTGGCCCGGCAGGTGGATGTGGTCTTCACCAATGTGTCCGATACACCCGATGTGGAGCAGGTTCTGCTGGGGCCTGACGGCGTGGCCGAGGGCGCCAGGCCGGGGATGATCGTGGTGGACCACAGCACCATCTCGCCCACCGTCACCCGGCGGCTGGCGGACACCTTGGCGGAGCGGGGGATCCATCTGCTGGATGCCCCGGTGTCCGGCGGCGAGCGCGGCGCCGTTGACGGTACCCTGACCATCATGGTGGGCGGCGAGACCGCCATCCTGGAGCGGGTGCGGCCGCTGCTGGAGGTGGTGGGCCGGACCATCACCCATGTGGGGGGCTCCGGGGCCGGTCAGTTCACCAAGGCCTGTAATCAGCTCATCGTCGCCCAGACCATGGTGGCGGTGTCGGAGGCCATCAGTCTGGCGGAGGCGGCCGGGGTGGACCCGGCGGCCATGCGCGAGGCCCTCATGGGCGGTTTGGCCTATTCCCGGGTGCTGGAGGTGCACGGGGAACGCATGATCCGGCGGGAGTATCCCCCGGGCTTCAAGGCTCGTTTGCATAACAAGGACATGGCCATCGTCCTGCGGGCGGCGGCGGATCTGGGCCTGCCCCTGCCGGGCACCGCCCTGTCCGCCCAGTGGATCAGCGCCGCCGTGGGACTGGGGCATGGAGAGGAGGATTCCGCCGTGGTGGCCGAGGTGTTGCGCCGGCTGGCGCCTCCGGGACCGATGAACGGCGGGAACCGATCGCCTCTTGCAACGGCCGAACAGGAATAGAATCACCATGGATCCACAGACCGGAGCGAACGTGAACCTGTCCGAAGCCCCCAAGCCGTCTTCCATCGACCCGGAGGAGGTGGCCCGTTATACCGCCCTGGCGGATCGCTGGTGGGATGAAAGCGGCCCCTTCTGGCCCCTGCACACCCTCAATCGGTTGCGCACCGACTACATTTGCCAGCGGCTTTGCGCCCATCTCGGCCGCGATCCGTCTGCGCCTCGTCCCCTGACGGGTCTGCGCCTGCTGGACATCGGCTGCGGCGGCGGCATCCTCAGCGAGTCCATGGCCCGTCTGGGTGCCCGAGTCGAGGGGGTGGACGTGACCGAAAGGAACATTGCGGTGGCCCGCTTGCATGCCGCGCGTTCCGGGCTGGACATCCAGTACGAGGCGGTGCCGGTGGAGACCCTGGCCGCCCGCGGAGAACAGTACGATGTGGTGCTGAACATGGAAGTGGTGGAGCATGTGGCGGATCTGCCGGGCTTCATGGCCGCCTGCAACCAACTGGTCAGCCCGGGAGGGTACAGCTTTATCGCCACCATCAATCGCAACCCGGTGTCGTTCATCGTGGCCATCCTGGGGGCGGAATATATCCTGCGCTGGTTGCCCCGGGGGACCCATCAGTGGCGACGCTTCCCAAAACCCGCGGAACTGGAGGCGTTGCTGGTGCCGGACGGCTTGCGGGTGCTGGAGCGCACCGGCGTCAGGGTCAATCCCTTCAACCGCGGCATGTACCTCACCGGCTATCTGGGGGTGAACTATATGCTGATGACAACCCGGACTCCCGCTTTCGCGGGAGTGACGGAATTGAGGAGTCGCACATGTGGTGGTTCGTGATCGGATATGCCCTGGGCCATGTGGGTTTCCTGCTGGGATCCATGCCTGTCATTGTGGCGGGCGGTGTGCTGTTTCTCTACGGGGCCTACGTGGTGGTCTACGGTCGGGACGGCCGGGAGTGAACGTCACCCGGCGATGAGCGTCGGCAGCGGCTTGTTCCACGGTTTGCCCTTGGCCTATAGTCACCCCATGATGATCTCGCCGGAATCCGTGTTCAAGGCCCTGTCCGATACCACCCGCCTGCGGTGCCTGGTCCTCCTCGTCGAGGAGGATGCCCTGTGCGTGTGCGAGCTCACCCATGCCATCGGTGTGCCGCAGCCGAAGATGTCGCGGCACCTGGCCTTGCTGCGGGAGAGCGGGTTGGTGGCCGACCAGCGCCGGGGGCAGTGGATCTTCTATCGCATCAATCCCGCGCTGCCGGCCTGGGTGCGGGAAGTGTTGCGGCAGACGACACGGGCCTGTGGCGGTACGCCCCCCTACCGCGACGACCGTGCGCGTCTTGACGCCATGGACGGCCGCCCCGGGAGGGGATGCGCCGCCTGAGCTAGAAATCCCGTCTTGCCCACAGGTCCTGTCGGCTCTTGCGCCGATCCTTGCCGGACCTTCGGGGTTCCTTTTCGAGTTCGAAACGGATCATTTCCCTGCGATCGGGCAGCTTGCGCCGCTCTCCCTTGCGTCGTTCGGGACCGGTATAGGGCTTCGGATTGTCCGTGGACATCGGTTCTTCGCTCACTGGTCGCCTCCTGCCGGGCCCGTCCCGTGGGACGGGCCGGATTGCCGATGGCGCGGCCTAGTCCTTGCCGCGCAGTTGCGAGATTTCCTGGCGCAGGGCCGAGATTTCCTGGCGCAGCGCCTTGAGGTCCTCGTGGAGCTGGGCGTTTTCCGCATGCACCACCTCTTCGATGGTGTCATGCTCGAATTTCTGCTGCTCCTCCTGCATGGACTGCATGGTGTTCACGATGATGGCGATGAACAGGTTGAGTATGGTGAATGTGGCGATCAGGATGAAGGGCACGAAGAACACCCAGGCCCAGGCATGGGTTTCCATCACCGGGCGGGAGATGCCCATGGACCAGCTCTCCAGGGTCATCACCTGGAACAGGGTGTACATGGATCGGCCCAGGTGGCCGAACCACTCCGGATGGGAGTAACCGAACAGGCCGGTGGCGATGACCGCGAACACATAGAAAAGCAGGATCAGCAGCCCGAAGATCGACAGGATGCCGGGAATGGCCTTGAGCAGCGCCTCGACGATGAATCGCAGCTTGGGCACCATGGATACCAGGCGCAGCACACGCAGCACACGCAGTACGGCCAGCGGGCCGGTGGTGGGGATCAGGGCAATGGTCACCACCAGGAAGTCGAAGACGTTCCAGGGACGGCGGAAGAAGCTCAGGCCCTGGGCGTAGAGCTTGAGCAGGATTTCCACCACGAACACCCCCAGGATGACGCGGTCGGCATTCATCAGCCAGGGACCGGCCTTTTCCATGAGCGTGGGCGAGGTGGCCAGACCGAGAATCGCGGCATTGATCAGGATCAGTGTGATGATCAGGCGCTGAATCGGCGCCGATTCGATGAAGGCGCCCACTCGGGCGCGAAGGCCGGCCTCGGCTTGCATGTCGGAAACTCCCGGGTGTTCTGTTGCGGCTGGAAAACGGGCGGACAGGGCGCCCAAGCGTGGGGCAGATTAATGAAATCCGCCCTCCGGCACAATCATCAGGGGCATGGAATCAATTCAGTTGCATGCCTTGCAGGCTGTGCTTGAGCACGTCGGCGGAGTCGTGCATGCCCTTGAGTTCTTCTTCATTGATCAACGATGCAGGGGATGCTCAGACAGACATCCGCCAGGCCATAGGTCCCGGCCGGGTTGACGCTTACCGGCAGGACGCTTTTCTGATCTTCCAGGATCACACTGATCAGGTGGCTGATCACTAGGCCGATGGCGGTGTTGGTGTAGCCCTTGCGTGCAATGATGTCGTAGGCGGCATTTTTTACCCCCTGGAACAGGCGCTGCATGGCCTGGGCATCGAAATCCCTACCGTTGATGGTCTGCTGATGGATGCTCAGTCCTCCTACCCTGGCGGTGCTCCAGACCGGGACTTCCGAATCACCATGTTCTCCCATGATATAGGCGTGGACGGAGCGGGGGTTTACCCCGTAGTAATCTCCCAGGGCAGCCCGGAAGCGGGAGGTGTCCAGCATGGTGCCGGTGCCGATGACCCGTTCCGGAGGGCGCCGACTTAGGTGCTGCATCACGTAGGTCAGGATATCCACTGGATTGGTGGCAATGACCAGGACCGCGTCGGGGGCGTGGTGATCCAGGTGGGCGGCGATTTCCCTGAACACGGCGGTATTGCGGTTGAGCAGTTCCAGGCGGGACTCTCCCGGTTTCTGGCTGACCCCGGCTGTGATGACGATCACGCCGCACTCGGATAGATCCGGAAAGTCTCCCGCCAGGACCGAAACCCGGCCCACCAAGGATTGCCCGTGCATCAGATCCATGGCCTCGCCTTCGGCCCGCCGCCGGTCCCGGTCCACCAGGATGATGCGGCCGGTGGTCTGTTGCTGGAACAGGGAGTAGGCGGCGGCGACACCCACGTTACCCGTACCGATGATACCCACGCTGCTGAGTCTGCTCATCTGCGATGCCTCCAAAGATGCTTTACACTCCTGGAATGTCAATAATTTGCCTTTTATCGACATGGTGTGGATCTTCCACGACCCACGGCCGGGAAGATGCGTCCCGGCGTGGCTCTTGACAGTTAGTCTGGATGAATTCAGCAGGCCATCACAGAACCTTTTGCAACGTCGATGTAGAATCCTTACAAAAATATTTTGCAGAACATGGGTGGTTCGCAGATGAAGTCAGTTTCCGGCATTCCAGATGATGAACATGAAGAAGGCTCTCCAACTCAGCGCATCAGTGCGGAGGCGGTGCGCGCTCTGTACAACCTCGACGCGGTCATGGCCTTCTCGGTGCATGGGGAGAAGCATGAGTTCAAGGCTGGGGCGCGGGTCTTTGTGGTCGGCCGCAGTGCCGACTGTGACCTGGTGGTGAATGTGCCCGTTGCCTCCCGTCACCATGCGCGGGTGATTTACCGCAAAGGCAAGTTCGTGTTGGTGGATCAAAGCACCAATGGCACCTATGTCCGCATCCACGGCATGGACGAGATCTGTCTGCTCAATGGTGAGGAGCTACCGCTGGTGGGGGAGGGGGTCGTCAGTCTCGGGCGCCCCGTGACGGAGGGTGACGCGGATCTGGTGACATTTTCCGTGCCCCATTAGTAGTAGTGGCGTCTGTACCCTCCTATCTGTGCTCCATCTTATCTGTGCTCCATGACTTGCCAGCGGCGAATATCATTTTGAGGTTCTTCCCGTCGCTCCCGCGAAAGCGGGAGCCCAGGATTTCCGTGCTCTGTGCTGACTGGATTCCCGCTTTCGCGGGAATGACTGACCGGAATTAGGACTGACTGACCGGAATTGGGAATGACTGACCGGAGAGGGGGCGATCCTGGCGGTTCCCAGGTCACTCTGCCGCCGGGCGGCTCAAGACCGGGATCCCGGTTCGGGTCAGCATCCGGCACAGACGGATCAGGGGTAGCCCGATCAGGGCGGTGGGATCGTCACCCTCCAGGCGCTCGAACAGGGCAATCCCCAGACCTTCCGACTTGAAGCTGCCGGCACAGCCGTAGGGCTGTTCCCGACGCACGTAATCCTCGATCTCTTCCCGGCCCAGGGTGCGAAAGTGTACCCGGAAGGGCTCCACTGCCTCCTGTCTCTCACCGCTTTCGGCATCCAGCAGGCACAATCCGGTATGAAAGGCCACGCTGCGCTCCGAGGCCGCGCTCAACTGGGCGACGGCCCGTTCATGATTGCCGGGTTTGCCCAGTATCTTTCCATCGAGTTCCGCGCACTGGTCCGAGCCGATGATGAGGGCCCCGGGAAAGCGGTCCCGGACCGCTTCCGCCTTGGCCCGGGCCAGGCGGGCCACCATGGCCGCGGGAGACTCCCCCGGCCGGGGGGTCTCATCCACGTCCGGGGCGCAAGTCGAAAACGGCAACCCCAGCCGTTCCAGCAGCTCGCGCCGGAACGGTGAGGTAGAAGCCAGAACCAGGGTGCGTGCCGCCCGCGTCATCAGGCTTCCTCGATTTCCACCAGGGCATCATCCGGGTTGACGCTGTCGCCCTTGGACACGTGAATGGCCTTGACCACGCCACCCACCGGGGCCTGGACCTCGGTTTCCATCTTCATGGCCTCCAGGATCAGCACGCCGTCACCGGGCTTGACCGTATCCCCTTCCTTGACCAGTACGTCGATGATGGTGCCCGGCATGGACGTGGTGACATGGCCGGGCTTGGTGGCCCGGGGGCGGCCGCTGCCCTGGGGACCGCCGCGCCGCGCGCCGTTGTCCCCGTCCACCAGGATCTCGTCCAGGGTCTCGATGACGATCTCTTCCGGCATGCCGTCCACGGTCACGTAGAAGGGACGCATGTGATCCCGCTTGTGGCCGGTGCCGGTGAGCTTGATATGGTAGGTCTCCCCATGCAGGGTGGCCTTGAATTCCACCGGAGCCACCTTGTCCTCGCCCTGGCCGCCCAGGGGTTCCAGGGGTTCGGGGACCAGCTTGCCGTCGCGGCGCTGTTCCAGGAACTCCCGGCCGATCTCGGGGAACATGGCATAGATGAGGACGTCTTCCTCGGAATGGGCCAGTTCGCCGATCTGGCCGCGCAGGGCGTCCATTTCGTCCTCCAGCAGATCCGCCGGCCGGCATTCGATGACGTCGGCGTGGCCGATGGCCTTTTGCCGGACCACGCTGTTGACGTGGCCGGGGGTACGGCCGTAGCGGCCCTGCAGATAGAGCTTCACCTCGTTGGTGATGGTCTTGTAGCGGGACTCGGTGAGGACGTTCATCACGGCCTGGGTGCCCACGATCTGGGAGGTGGGGGTGACCAGGGGCGGATAGCCCAGATCCTCCCGTACCCGCGGGATCTCGGTCATCACCGCGTTCACCTTATCCAGGGCGCCCTGGGCCTTGAGCTGGCTGATGAGGTTGGAGATCATGCCGCCGGGGATCTGGGTGGTCTGCACCCGGGTATCCACACCGGTGTATTCGCTCTCGAACTGGTGGTACTTCTTGCGAATCTCCCGGAAATAGAAGCCGATCTCCTGCAGCAGGTTCAGGTCCAGGCCGGTGTCGTACTCGGTATCCCGCAGTGCCGCCACCATGCTCTCGGTGGGGGCATGGCTGGTGCCGCCGGCAAAGGCGGACATGGCGGTATTGATGTTGCTGCAGCCGTTTTCGATGGCCTTGAGGTGGCACATCTCGGAAAGGCCCGCGGTGGCGTGGGTATGCAGGTGCACGGGCACCTTCACTGCGTCCACCAGGGCGGCGGTGAGTTCGCCGGCGGCCCGGGGGGTGAGCAGACCGGCCATGTCCTTGATGGCGATGCTGTCGCAGCCCATCTCCACCATCTCCCGGGCCATGGTCACGAACTGGTCCAGGGTATGCACCGGGCTGGTGGTGTAGCTGATGGCGCCCTGGGCGTGCTTGCCCGCCTTTTTCACCGCCTCGATGGAGACGCGCACGTTGCGGGTGTCGTTCATGGCATCGAAGATGCGGAAGACGTCCATGCCGTTGTCGGCGCAGCGGGCGACGAAATCCCGTACCACGTCATCGGCATAATGGCGATAGCCCAGCAGGTTCTGGCCCCGCAGCAGCATCTGCAAGGGGGTGTTGGGCAGGGCCTCGCGCAGCTTGCGCAGGCGCTCCCACGGGTCTTCCTTCAGAAACCGCAGGCAGGTATCGAAGGTGGCGCCGCCCCAGACTTCCAGGGACCAGAACCCCACCGCGTCCAGCTTCTCGCAGATGGGGAGCATGTCTTCCGTGCGCATGCGGGTGGCGATCAGGCTCTGGTGGCCGTCACGCAGGGTCAGGTCAGTAATCGTTACCTTGGACATCTATCAATACCTTTTGTCTTAAAGACCCTTGTGAGCCGTGATGGCGGCGGCGATGACGGCAGCCAGTTCGCGGGTCGGACGGCGTACGGAGTAATCGGTCAGTTCCGGATGGGCATCCACATAACCGGTGTCGAAACTGCCCTGGCGGAAGGCTTCGCTGTTGAGGATTTCCAGGTGGTAGGGGATGGTGGTTTTCACCCCGTAGACCCCCATGTCGCCCAAGGCGCGGCGGGCGCGGCGGATCAGGCTGTCCCAGTCCATGGCCCAGACGACGAGCTTGGCGCACATGGAGTCATAGTGAGGGGGGATGTGGTAGCCGGTATAGATGGCGCCATCGGTGCGCACGCCCGGCCCGCCGGGGGCGAAGTAGCGGGTGATGCGGCCGAAACTGGGCAGAAAGTCGTTCTTGGGATCCTCGGCGTTGATGCGGAATTCCACCGCGAATCCGCGCCGGGTGATCTGATCCTGAGGGTAGGTGAGGGGCAGTCCCGAGGCCACGCGGATCTGTTCCTGCACGATATCCACGCCGGTGATCATTTCAGTGACCGGGTGTTCCACCTGCAGCCGGGTGTTCATCTCCATGAAGTAGAAGCGACCGTCGGCGTCCATGAGGAACTCCACCGTGCCGGCGTTTTCATAGTTCACCGCCCGGGCCGCCCGTACCGCCAGCTCGCCCACCTCCCGGCGCTGGGCCTCGGAGAGCTGGGGAGAGGGGGCGATCTCCACCAGCTTCTGGTGGCGGCGCTGGATGGAGCAGTCGCGCTCGAACAGGTGAATCACGTTGCCGTGGCGGTCGGCCAGGATCTGCACCTCGATGTGGCGCGGATTGATGATGGCCTTCTCCATGAAGATCTCGGTGCTGCCGAAGGCCTTGGTGGCCTCGGAACGTACCCGCTCATAGTTGCGGCGCAGGGCGGTCTCGTCGTCGCAGCGACGGATGCCGCGGCCACCGCCACCGTTGGTGGCCTTGAGCATGACCGGATAACCGATCTTCTCGGCCAGGGCGGCGGCTTCCTCCACGTCCTGGAGGTTGCCGTCACTGCCGGGAACCACGGGGACGCCGGCGGCGACCATGGCCTCGCGGGCGGCCACCTTGTCGCCCATGCGGCGGATGATCTCCGCGTCCGGTCCGACGAACTGGATGCCGCGCCGGGCGCAGTTCTGGGCGAACTGGGGATTCTCCGACAAGAAGCCGTAGCCGGGATGAATGGCGTCACAGCCGGCGCCGCGGGCCACGTTCACCAGGCGATGAATGTTCAGGTAGCCGGCCAGGGAGTCGGGGCCGAGGGAGTAGGATTCATCGGCCTTCTTGACATGGAGGCCGTGACGGTCGGCGTCGGTGTAGACCGCCACCGAGGTAATCCCCATTTCCGCGCAGGCACGGATGATGCGGACGGCGATCTCGCCGCGGTTGGCAATCAGTAACTTATTTATCACGCAAGCATCCCGCACGTTATAAGCAAAGACCTCAGTATCCTTGAACCGGGCGGGGCTTTTCAAGCAGAAGGGGGCAGATTGCTTTTGACACTGGTGCGAGAACGCCTTTAGAATTGCGCGCTTATGTCCGACAGCCTGCTACCCGAACTGGTCGATCCCTTCCGCCTGGCGGACAAGTCCCGC
Organism: Ectothiorhodospira shaposhnikovii; assembly: GCF_022227765.1. GTDB lineage: Bacteria > Pseudomonadota > Gammaproteobacteria > Ectothiorhodospirales > Ectothiorhodospiraceae > Ectothiorhodospira. The sequence goes on from NZ_JAJMLZ010000003.1 coordinate 173,170, forward strand.
GTCCTGGAGGGCGTGCTGGATATGGCCGCCATGCCTCGTCTGGCGGAGGCGATGGGCGAGCCGGCCCGGGGCCTGTGCCGGGTGGAACTGACTTTCGACCGCGGCCCCTCCGGCAGGCCCCGGCTGACCGGCCATGTGGTGGCCGAGCTGGCTCCCCTGTGCCAGCGCTGCCTGGAGCCCATGCGTTTGCCGGTGGACAGCCGTTTCGAGATGCGACTGGTACAGGAAGATCGCCAGGCCGCCGGCGCCCTGGACGAGGAAGACGTGCTGGTGGTCGGCGACGAGCGCCTGGATTTGGCGGCGCTGGTGGAAGACGAACTGATGCTGTGCCTGCCGGTGGTGCCCCTGCACCCGGAGCAGGCATGCGTGGCCCGGCTTCAGCCCGAGTTCAACGGCCGGGATGTGAAGGCCGCGCAAAAAGAAGAGAACAACCCGTTTGCCGTGCTGGGCCGCCTCAAGGGCGGGCAGGGCGCAGACAGTTGAAACACCCCATGCCCCCCGGGTTCCGGTCGGGACCCGTGGGGCATTGATGTTTTTCAGTATAGATTGGAGATGACACCATGGCTGTTGCACAAGGTCGCACCACCCCTTCCCGTCGGGGCATGCGTCGTTCCCACGACGCCCTCAAGGGTCCCACCCTGTCCACCGAACCCACCACCGGTGAGATCCACCGCCGTCACCACATCAGTGCCGACGGTTTCTACCGTGGCCGTCAGGTGATCAAGGCCAAGGAACAGCAGGACGAAGAGTAAGACCTGCGCCGACCGGATCCGGCAGGGTCCGGCGGCCGTCCGCCCCAACAGGGGCCGCGGCTCGCATCGGGCCGGCGTGTGTGTCATCCTGCCCACGTCGTGCCGCCTACCGGATGGAGCCGCAGGCAGTATTCCATGGGCTTCGTGGACACTGTCCGCGAAGCTTTTTCGCGCTGATTCAAAGCAGGTTTTCCCATGAGTGGAATCTTTACCATCGCACTGGATGCCATGGGCGGTGATCATGGTGCCCACGTGGTTGTCCCTGCGGCAGTCAAGGCCCTGGAAGCGTTTTCCGACATCCACCTGATCCTGGTGGGCGACAAGGAGCGGGTCGGGCAGGAACTGGCTGCCTGCGGCAAGGCGCCGTCCGATCGGCTGCGCCTGCATCATGCCAGCCAGGTGGTGGGCATGGATGAGCCCCCTTCCCAGGCCCTGCGCAACAAGAAGGATTCGTCCATGCGGGTGGCCATCAACCTGGTCAAGCACCAGCAGGCCGATGCCTGCGTCAGCGCGGGCAATACCGGTGCCCTCATGGCCACGGCGCGCTACGTGCTCAAGACCCTGCCGGGCATCGACCGACCGGCCATCATCACCGCCATCCCGTCCATCAAGGGCCACACCCACATGCTGGATCTGGGGGCCAATGTGGACTGCACCGCCACCCATCTTTATCAGTTTGCGGTGATGGGTTCCGAGCTGGCCAGTGCGGTGGACAATATCGCTTCGCCCCGGGTCGGCCTGCTGAACATCGGCGAGGAAGAGATCAAGGGCAACGATCAGGTCAAGGAGGCGGCGCGAATGCTTGAGGCCAGCCACCTGAACTACATCGGTTTCGTCGAAGGCAACGACATCTACTGCGGTGACGTGGACGTGGTGGTCTGCGATGGCTTTGTGGGTAATGTCGCCCTCAAGACCAGTGAAGGGGTGGCCCGCATGGTCTCCCACTACATGCGCAATGAGTTTGCCGGCAGCCTGTACAGCAAGCTGGCCGCGTTGGTCGCCATGCCGGTGCTCAAGGCCTTCCGCAAGCGCATCGATCCTCGCGCCTATAACGGTGCCAGCCTGCTGGGGCTGCAGGGGGTGGTGATCAAGAGCCACGGAGGGGCCGATGCCGTGGCCTTCGAGAATGCCATCCGCATCGCTCGCCTGGAGGCTCAGAAACGGGTGCCGCAACGCATCGACAAGCGGCTGGAAGAACTGCTCAAAGAGGCGAACCAACAGTGATCTACTCCCGGATTACGGGCACCGGGAGTTATCTTCCGGAAAAGGTGCTCACCAATCGCGATCTGGAAAAGATCGTGGAAACCTCCGATGAATGGATTCGTGAACGCACCGGGATCGGGCAGCGCCACATCGTCGGCCCCGATGAAACCACCTGCGACCTGGCGGAGCAGGCGGCACGGGCCGCCCTGGCCATGGCGGGGCGACGCCCGGAAGACATCGACCTGATCATCGTCGGCACCACGACCCCGGATCAGGTGTTTCCCAGTACCGCCTGCCTGTTGCAGCAGCGGTTGGGGATTCACAACGGCTGTGCCGCCTTTGATATTCAGGCGGTGTGCACCGGCTTCGTCTATGCCCTGGGCGTGGCCAATCAGTTCATCCGTGCCGGCAGCGCTCGCTGCGCCCTGGTGGTCGGCGCCGAAACCATCTCCCGCATTCTGGACTGGACCGATCGCGGGACCTGTGTCCTGTTCGGCGACGGCGCGGGCGCGGTCGTTCTGGAGGCTTCCGAGGAACCCGGCATCCTGTCCACCCACCTGCATGCCGATGGCCGCTACGAGAGCCTGCTCAGTGTGCCCCGGGGTGTCGGCAAGGGTTATGCCGACATGGTGGCCGGCGAGGCCTACCTGCAGATGAAGGGCAATGAGGTCTTCAAGTGGGCGGTCAATACCCTGGGTCGCATCGTCGAGGAAACCCTGGAAGCCGGCGGCATCGACCAGTCCCGGGTGGACTGGCTGATCCCCCATCAGGCCAATATCCGGATCATCCAGGCCACCGCCCGCAAGTTGAAGATGCCCATGGAGAAGGTGATCGTGACCGTGGAACAGCACGGCAACACTTCCGCCGCCTCCGTTCCCCTGGCGCTGGATGCCGCGGTGCGTGACGGCAGGATCAAGCGAGGCGATCTGGTGCTGATGGAGGCCTTCGGTGGTGGTTTCACCTGGGGATCGGCCCTGCTCCATTTCTGATTGCTGCATCGCGGCATCCGATGCCCGAAAGCCTTTCGAATCGTGGTAGCATGGCGGGCGTATCCACCGCAGGGGTGTCCACGGACCGCCATGGGACAGGAAATCGAAAAAAAATTCCTTGTAGTTTCCGACGCCTGGAAAGACCAGGCCACCAAGCGTGTTCGGTATCGTCAGGGCTACCTTTGCGGTAACGAGAGAAGCTCGGTCCGGATCCGGGTTTCCGACGACACGGCGTATCTCAACATCAAGAGTGCGACCCTGGGCGTCCAGCGTCAGGAGTTCGAGTATGCCATCCCGGCCCGGGATGCCCGGGAGTTGCTCGATACCCTCTGCATCCAGCCGCTGATCGAGAAGACCCGTCACTACGTGCCCCACGGCGACCATGTCTGGGAGGTGGACGTGTTTGAGGGCGACAACGCGGGGCTGGTGGTGGCCGAGGTGGAACTGAGGCACGTGGATGAGATTCCCGCCCTGCCGTCCTGGGTGGGAGAAGAGGTCTCCCACGATGTCCGCTATTACAACACGAGCCTGGTCCGGCATCCCTACAAGGACTGGTGAGTCATGTCTTCCTCAACCGGGATTCGTGCCGCAGGGGAGATCATGGACAATACCGGACGGACTGCCCTGATGGTGGATGTGCTGCTGGTGGACGATCACCTGCTGGTGCGTCGCGCCATCCGTGGACTGCTGAACGCCCAAACCGAGCGCACCGGCATCAAGGTGGTCGGCGAGGCCGCCTCCGGTGAGGAGGCCCTGGAGCAGCTGTCACGTCTGCGTCCCGACGTGGTTCTGATGGACCTCAATATGCCTGGCATGGGGGGGCTGGAGGCAACCCGCAAGGCGTTGGCCCTGCGGCCCGGGCTGAAGGTGATTGCCCTGACGGTGGAGGAGGATGGCCCCCATGTGGGCTGGATGCTCGACAGCGGCGTCGCCGGTTACCTCAGCAAGGGCGCGGGGGAGGAGGAACTGGTTCATGCCATCCGGTTGGCCATGCAGGGCGACCGGCATGTCACCCCCAGTGTGGCCCGGAAACTGGCGCAAACCGATTCCGGGGAGCCGGATCCGATGACCCGGCTCTCCCATCGGGAACGCCAGATCCTGATGCTGCTGGTGGCGGGCAAGAAGCCGGGAGAGATCGCCGCCGCGCTGGATTTGAACGTGAAGACGGTCAGTACCTACAAGGCGCGTTTGCGCGAGAAGCTTGGCTGCGCGTCGGACATGGAGCTTTTCCGCATGGCCATCGATCGCGGTATCATGACCCCTTGCCCATCCTCCGAGTAAGTGCCGGCCCGGCCGGCGAGCGTCAGATCCGATGAATCCAGTGTGTCCCGTCCCTCCGGACTGTTTTGATCCGGCCTGTACCCGTTGTCCGCGGCTGGTGGATTTTCTGACCCGGGTGCGTGCCCGTCACCCCGGCTATCATGCCGCCCCGGTGCCTCCCTTTGGGGATCCCGAGGCCCGGCTGCTGATCGTGGGCCTGGCCCCGGGGATGCATGGTGCCAATGCCTCCGGCCGTCCGTTCACGGGGGATTTCGCCGGTATCCTGCTCTACCAGACCCTGTTTGAGATGGGTTTCGCCAGTGCACCGGAGTCAAGCAGCCGTGATGACGGGCTGAAGCTGAGAGATTGTCGAATCACCAATGCCGTCAAGTGCCTGCCTCCCGAGAACAAGCCGCTCACCCCTGAAGTCCGGGCCTGCAACGACTACCTGGCCCGGGAACTGGCCTTGCTGGCTCCGGGCAGCGTGGTGCTGGCCCTGGGTACCGTGGCCCACAATGCGGTACTGCGCGCCCTGGGGTTGCGGCAGTCGGCTCACCGGTTCGGCCATGGTCATGAGCATGCCCTGGGCAACGGGCTCATGCTGGTGGACTCCTATCACTGCAGTCGTTACAACACCCAGACAGGTCGCCTGACCAGCGAGATGTTCAAGGTGGTTTTTGCACAGGTGAAGCGGCATCTGGACGGTTCATGATCATCACCGAAGGTCTGCAGTCCGACGCATTTGATCCGCGTCGCTTTCTGGCCGACCTCACCACCCAGCCCGGGGTCTACCGGATGGTGGGGGAGGAGGGCGCCGTGCTCTATGTGGGCAAGGCCAAGAACCTGAAGAAGCGGGTATCCAGCTACTTTCGTCCCACGGTGGCCAATGCCCGGATCGCTGCCATGGTGGCCCAGATCCGGGATGTCCAGGTGATCGTCACCCGCAGCGAGGCCGAGGCCCTGCTGCTGGAAAACAATCTGATCAAGGAGCACCGGCCCCGTTACAACATCCTGTTCCGGGATGACAAATCCTACCCCTATATCTTCATCTCTCATCATCCCTATCCCCGCCTGGCCTTTCATCGTGGTGCCCGCAAGGCATCCGGCCGCTATTTCGGTCCCTATCCCTCGGGCGGCGCGGTCCGTGACACCATCCAGCTGTTGCAGAAGCTGTTCCTGATCCGTCCCTGCGAGGACAGCTTCTTTCAGAACCGTTCCCGTGCCTGTCTGCAGTATCAGATCCAGCGCTGCAGCGGACCCTGCGTTGGCTTGATCGATGCCGATGCCTATGGGGTGGATGTGCGCCATGCCGTGGATTTTCTCGAAGGACGCAGTGAGCGTATCATCGCGGATCTGGTGCAGGGAATGGAGCAGGCCGCCGCCGCCCTGGAGTATGAGCAGGCCGCCCGTATCCGGGATCAGATTGCGCGGCTACGGCAACTCTCAGAGCGTCAGTACGTCAGCGCGGAAGACGGCGACGTGGACATCATTGCCGTCGCCCGGGAAGCGGGGGAGGTCTGCGTGCAGGTCTTCTCCATTCGCGGGGGGCTGAACCTGGGCAACCGATCCCTGTTTCCCCGGGTGCCGGATGACGTCGCCGACGGGTCGCTGATGACGGCGTTCCTAGGCCAGTATTACCTGAATCGTGAAGTCCCCTCCCGGCTCATTCTCAGTCACCCCCCCGAGGATCGGGCCGTGCTGGAAGACATGCTCACCCTGCGTCGCGGGCAGAAGGTGACGCTGGCCTGGCAGGTGCGGGGAGATCGCGCCCGCTGGCTCGAGATGGCGATACGCAATGCCCGGATGACCCTGGCGACCCGCCTGGCCGGGCGCGCCGGCATGCGGGAGCGCCTGGAGGCCCTGCAGGATGCCCTGGACCTGGATGATCCGCCACGGCGGATGGAGTGTTTCGATATCAGCCACACCCAGGGCGAGGCGACCGTGGCCTCCTGCGTGGTCTTTGACGAAGAGGGGCCGCTCAAGTCCGATTACCGCCGCTTCAACATCAAGGACATCACGCCGGGGGATGACTATGCCGCCATGCGCCAGGCCCTGATGCGACGTTATACCCGTCTCAAGGCCGGTGAGGGCAAGTTGCCGGACATCCTGTTCATCGACGGCGGCAAGGGGCAGGTGCGCCAGGCCCTGGACGTGTTGGAGACGCTGCAGGTCAGTGGCGTCATGGTGGTCGGTGTGGCCAAGGGCGAGGACCGTCGTCCGGGGATGGAGACCCTGATCTTGAGCGATGCGGCCCAGCCGTCTATACTGCCGCCGGGCTCCAGGGCGCTGCATCTCATCCAGCAGATTCGGGACGAGGCCCACCGCTTTGCCATCACCGGGCACCGGCAGCGCCGTGCCAGAGCCCGCGGTACCTCACCGCTGGAGCAGATACCCGGCATGGGTCCCAAGCGACGCCAGCAGTTACTGAAACACTTCGGCGGGCTTCAAGGTGTGTGCCGTGCCGACGTGGAAGCGCTCGCCAAGGTGCCCGGCATCAGTCGCAAGCTGGCGCAGCAGATTTTCGATTCGCTACATGACGACTGATCCATGACATTTTCGATTCCCAATCTTCTCACCTGGATGCGCATCGCCCTGATCCCCCTGATCGTGGTGGTCTATTACTATCCGCATCCCCTGTCCGGGCCGGTGAGCGCCATGATCTTTGCCCTGGCCGCCATCACCGACTGGCTGGACGGTTATCTGGCGCGGCGTCTGGGGCAGACCTCCAGTTTCGGCGCCTTTCTGGATCCGGTGGCGGACAAGCTGATGGTGGCCACGGCCCTGGTGCTGTTGGTGGACAATCCGGGCGGTATGCTGTTGGCGGTGGCCGCCGCCATCATTATCGGTCGGGAAATTGCCATTTCCGCCCTGCGTGAATGGATGGCCGAGTTGGGGCAGCGGGGCAAGGTGGCCGTATCCTGGATCGGCAAGCTAAAGACCACCGCGCAGATGGTGGCCATCTTCCTGCTGCTCCATGCCCAGCCCATCCTGGGGCTGCCCACCTTCACCCTGGGTCTGGTGCTGCTCTACGTGGCCGCGGTCCTGACCCTGTGGTCCATGTTCCATTATCTGCGCGCGGCCCTGAGCGTCGCGGACAGCTGATTGCGCTAGAGGGAACTGGCAGCCTGCGCCTCCGGGCGCAGGCTGGTGTCGAACCGTACGCTCTGGGGGTAGGGAAATACGTCGCCGTGGATTCCCTTCTTTACGTCCTCCTGCCTGCGTTGCCAGTAGCGGTAGTCGAACAGGTCCCGATGCAGCTGCATCAGCATGCGCCGTATCCGCGGGTCGGTGCTCAGGAAGGTGGGGAATTCCTCCGGAAAGATCTCGTTGGGTCCGGCTGAATACCAGGCATCCGAGCTGAGTTCATCTTCCGGAAACGGCGAGGGGGGGATCTTGCGGAAGTGGCACTCCGTCAGGTAGCAGATCTCGTCGTAATCGTAAAAGACCACCTTGCCGCTGTCGGTCACGCCGAAGTTTTTGAACAGCAGGTCCCCGGGAAAAATGTTCACGCCGATGAGCTGCTTGATGGCCAGACCCCATTCTTCCAGGGCGGCGCGGGTATGGGCTTCGTCGGCCTGTTCCAGATAGACGTCCAGCGGCAGCATCCGCTTCTCGATGTAAAGGTGCTTGATGACCAGGTTGCCGCCGTCGATCTCCATCTGGGACGTCACTTCCTTTTTCAGGACCTCCAGCAGTTCGGGTGAAAAACGCGCCAAGGGGAAGGCCACTTCGGAGAACTCCAGGGTATCCGCCATCCGGCCTACCCGGTCATGCATCTTCACCTGCAGGTAGCGACGTTCGATCAGTTCATGGGTGACATCCTTCTGGGGGGGGAAACGATCCTTGATCACCTTGAATACGTAAGGATAAGAGGGCAGGGTGAATACCACCATCACCAGACCCGGGGTACCCTGGGCAATGGAAAAATGATCGGTACTGTTGGCCAAGTGGTGCAGGAAGTCCCGGTAGAACTCGTTCTTGGCCTGCTTGTGAAAGCCGATGCTCATGTACAGTTCGGCCACCGGCTTGTCCGGCATCAGATCCTGCAGAAAAACCACGGTGGCGGCCGGTACCGGCGTTTTCACGACAAAGTAGGCCCGGGCAAAGCTGAACACCGCCTCGGCCTCTTCTTCGGTGGTGAGCAGGGCGTCCGCCACCAGGCCCATGCCCTCGATATTGTTCAGGGGGATGATGAAGGGATGGCTGCTGCCCTCATGCACCACCCGTCCGATGAGATAGGCCGCCTTGTTGCGAAAGAAGGGAAATTCCAGCACATCAATGCGCAGATCCCCCATGGCCTCCGGGCCGAATTCGGAGCGGGCCTCCAAGGCGCGGGCGATATTGTGCACGTCCTTGGACAGGTCGGCGTGGGGCAGGTTGAAGTAGAAGGCCGAGAGGATTTCCCAGATGCAGGTATCCACGCCGCCGTCGCGGGTATGAAAGGAGAGGTAGCCCCGGTATCGTTCGGCCAGTTCCTGTCGATTGGCCACTGATTCCAGGAAGATCATGTCATTGTTGTAATACTTGCGCTCGAATAGCCGGCAGAATACGGAGTTGTAGAAGGTCTCGGCCAGCTCCGGTCTGGAGTGGTGTTGCAGCAGGTCCATATAGGCGATCTTGACCAGTTGCCACAGGCGCTCTTCCAGCCCGTCGATGCCGAAGGTGGCGCGCACCTTGCCGAGGGTTTCCTGCACCCGCTGGTCATAGGAGCTGATGCGCTTGACCGAGGCGGCCCGGACGGCGTCCCAGTCGGCATGTTCGAAGCGCTCCCGGGCGCTGCTGGTGATTTCCTGGAAAAACGAGAAATGACGCTCAAAACCGGTCAGGATGGAGCGGGCGATCTGCCGCGCGCGTTCATTCATCAGTCGGGTTACCTGTGGTCGCTGGGCGGTTGACGGTCGGCAATGAGGGAAATCTACTACATTCCGGCCCTGTCATGGCACTGCAATTTTGCAGTGCGGAAGGCGGATCGTGACCTGCGACAGGTATCATTATTAAGCCGATTTGCCTCAAAATTGCACAAGCATTTAATAGATTAATAATGAATATTGAAATTTATTTTCCGCATACGGGCGTTTCTGGACTACGCTTGCTGCCCTTGCGCTGAATGGTTAACTGTAATGCTGGGACTTGAGCCCGACCTTCGGCACAATCCATGTTCCGAGCAGTACCGCCCGGTCGATACGGGCAAAACGACTCAGAGATCACAGAGGACCAAGGCAACATGAACAGAGAAGAACAGATCAAGGCGCTTGAGGCGGACTGGGCCAACAATCCCCGCTGGAAGGACGTGAAGCGTGGTTATACCGCCGCTGATGTGGTGCGTCTGCGCGGCTCCGTTCAGCCTGAGTACACCCTGGCCCGCATGGGCGCCGAGAAGCTGTGGAAGCGCGTCAACGGCGAGGCCAAGAAAGGCTATGTGAATGCCTTCGGTGCCATCACCGCCGGTCAGGCGATGCAGCAGGCCAAGGCCGGTCTGGAAGCCGTGTACCTGTCCGGCTGGCAGGTGGCCGCCGACGGCAACACCTCCGAAACCATGTACCCGGACCAGTCCCTGTACGCCTATGACTCCGTGCCCACCATGGTGCGTCGCATCAACAACACCTTCAAGCGTGCCGATGAGATCCAGTGGTCCCGCGGCATCAACCCCGGTGATGAAGGTTATGTGGATTACTTCCTGCCCATCGTGGCCGACGCCGAAGCCGGCTTCGGCGGCGTGCTCAACGCCTTCGAACTGATGAAGAACATGATCGCCGCCGGCGCCGCCGGTGTGCATTTCGAAGACCAGCTGGCCGCCGTGAAGAAGTGCGGTCACATGGGCGGCAAGGTGCTGGTGCCCACCCGCGAGGCCATCGAGAAGCTGATCTCCGCCCGCTTCGCCGCCGACGTCATGGGCGTGCCCACCATCGTGCTGGCCCGTACCGACGCCGAGGCCGCCAACCTGATCACCTCCGACCACGATGAGAACGACAAGCCGTTCCTCACCGGCGAGCGGACCCAGGAAGGCTTCTACCGGGTCAAGAACGGCCTGGAGCAGGCCATCAGCCGCGGCGTGGCCTACGCCCCCTATGCCGATCTGGTGTGGTGCGAAACCGGCACCCCCGACCTGGGCTTTGCCCGTGAGTTCGCCCAGGCCGTGCACGCCGAATGCCCCGGCAAGCTGCTGTCCTACAACTGCTCCCCGTCCTTCAACTGGAAGAAGAACCTGGACGACAAGACCATTGCCAAGTTCCAGGATGAGCTGTCCGCGCTGGGCTACAAGTACCAGTTCATCACCCTGGCGGGTATCCACGTCAACTGGTTCAACACCTTCAACTTCGCCTACAACTATGCCCGCGGCGAAGGCATGAAGCACTACGTGGAAATGGTGCAGGAGCCGGAGTTCAAGGCCCGCGAGCGTGGCTATACCTTCGTGTCCCACCAGCAGGAAGTGGGTGCCGGTTACTTCGACGAAGTGACCACCGTCATCCAGGGCGGTTCCTCCAGCGTCAAGGCGCTGGCCGGTTCCACCGAAGAAGAGCAGTTCCACGGTTGATTCAGTCCGTCCCGGATGCCCCTGGCGGGTGTCCGGGACACACCGTGAACCGGTCGGGCCGTACTCGCTGCATGGCGGTACGGCCTTTTTTTTACACGTTTGCAAAAGGGGACGAGCAATGGCTTCCGAAGCACTGGATTTTCAGGGGACGGCGGACCTGTGTGATGAATACGAGGATCATCCGGGGCTGCAGGTGGCAGAGCCCCTGTTCAGGGATTTTGGCGGCGAGCGGGCCTTTTCCGGCGAGATCGTGACCCTCAAGTGTTTCGAGGACAACACCAAGGTCCGGGAGATGCTGGGTGAGGATGGGCGCGGCAAGGTGTTGGTGGTGGATGCCGGCGGTTCCCTGCGCTGCGCCATGCTGGGGGATCAGCTGGCGATGCTGGCGGTCAAGAACGGCTGGGCCGGGGTGGTGATGTATGGTTGCATCCGGGATTCCCGTGCCTGCGCCGGCATGCCCCTGGGGGTCAAGGCTCTGGCCACCCATCCCCTCAAGAGCCGCAAGCAGGGCGTGGGGCAGGAGAACGTGCCGGTGAAGTTTGCCGGGGTCAGCTTCCGGCCCGGTGACCGCCTGTTTGCCGACGAGGACGGTATTGTTGTGTTGCCGGCCTGATTCGGGCCGTCATCGCCGCACCACCTGAGGTCCCGGCTGCGCTATCATGGCCCCTCGTGCCCGCGGCCCTTGAGCCGGTGCGGGCGTATGACCCTTTCCGGCAACTTCAGCGAGATTCATGAGCTATCAGGTCCTGGCCCGCAAGTGGCGCCCCCGCAGTTTCGAGGAACTGGTTGGACAACCCCACGTGGTGCGCGCCCTGTCCAATGCCCTGCGCGAGGACCGGTTGCACCATGCCTATCTCTTCACCGGCACCCGGGGCGTGGGCAAGACCACCATTGCCCGGGTCCTGGCCAAGTGCCTCAACTGTGAAACGGGGGTGACCGCCACCCCCTGTGGCCGGTGCGGTGCCTGTCGCGAGATCGACGCCGGACGCTTCATCGATCTGATCGAGGTGGATGCCGCCTCCCGCACCCGGGTGGAGGACACCCGGGAATTGCTGGAGAACGTGCCCTACGCCCCCACCCGGGGACGCTTCAAGGTCTATCTGATCGACGAAGTGCACATGCTCTCCACCCACAGCTTCAACGCCCTGCTCAAGACCCTGGAAGAGCCGCCGCCCCATGTGAAGTTCCTGCTGGCCACCACGGACCCCCAGAAGCTTCCGGTCACCATCCTGTCCCGCTGCCTGCAGTTCAATCTCAAGGCCATGCCGGCGTCGATGATCGCCGATCATCTGAGCCAGGTGCTGCAGAGGGAGGCCATCGAGGCCGAGCCTGCCGCCGTCCTGCAGATTGCCCGCGCCGCCTCGGGCAGCATGCGCGATGCCCTGAGCCTGCTGGATCAGGCCATCGGTTTTGGTGACGGCGTGCTGCGCGCGGAGGAGGTGCGGGAGATGCTCGGCGCCATGTCCCGGGACCACCTGCTGCGGCTGCTCCAGGCCCTGGCCGCCGGAGATGCCCGGGCGGTGCTGGCGGTGGTGGAAGAGCTGTCGGCCCAGTCTCCAGACTATGGGGCGGTGCTGGCCGAACTGATCACCCTTTTGCATCATCTGGCCCTGGCCCAGCAGGTGCCCGAGGTCCTGGACAACCTGCCGGATGAACGGGAAGCCCTGGCGGAAATGGCCCGGGGGATGGCACCCGAGGACATCCAGCTCTTTTATCAGATCGCCCTGATCGGGCGCCGGGATCTGCCCCTGGTCCCCGAGCCCCGTAGCGGCCTGGAGATGGTCTTGCTGCGCATGCTGGCCTTTCGTCCGGTGGCCGATGCCGCTCCACGGGTACCGGCACCACCCGCGCCGCCCCGGGTCGAATCGACGCCGGCGGTGCCTAAGCCGGCGGCGCCGGGGCCGGTGCCCCGAGGGCCGCGGGATATCCTCGCCCAGCTGGAAGGCGGGCCTGCCCGGGCCGCGCCGGTTGGACGTGCCGATCTCCCGTCCGTGCCATCCGTAGCGGCACCGGACCCGGTACCCCCTCCACGGGCCGTGGCCCCGGAGCCGATTGAGCCTGACCTGCCCGAGCCGCCACCCTGGCTGGACGAGGAAGGCGCATCCCCCGCGGCCACGGTGCCCCCCGCCCCGGCACGGGAGGCCCCGGCGCCGACAGCCCCCCTGCCGCCGCACCCTGTGCAGGCCGATGCCGCAGCGCATCTGGACTGGGGAGCGCTGGTGCCCACCCTGGGCCTGGGGGCGGTGGCCGGGCAGCTGGTGAATCATTGCGCCCTGGAAGGTTACGACGGCCACGAGCTGGTGCTGAGTCTGGAGCCTAAGTACGACCACTTAAAGACGGATATGTCCCTGCAGCGGCTGGAATCCGCCGTGCAGTCACGGTTGGGTCGGCCTGTCAGGGTGCGCATTCGGTCGGGACAGCCCGCTTCGGATACCCCGGCGGCGGCGGCGGCCAGGGCCCGTGCCCGGCGACAGCAGGCGGCCGAGCAGGACATGGAGGAAGACCCCGTGGCCGGTGCCCTGAAAGCCCGTTTCGATGCGGCGCTGGTGGCCGGTTCCGTGCGCCCCGTGGAAGGAGATTGAGCGCGGGCGCGTGTTTCACGCATCGGGAGGCATTACACTACGCCTCCCTGAATTCACTGAACCTTAGAAAGGTGATTGATATGCTCAAAGGCGGACTTGGGAACCTGATGAAGCAGGCCCAGAAGATGCAGGAAGAGATGGCCCGTGCCCAGGCCGAGCTGGCGGAGATGGAAGTGACCGGTCAGGCCGGTGGCGGCATGGTCAGCGTGGTCATGACCGGCAAGCACTCCGTGAGCCGTGTGACCATCGACCCCAGTGTGCTGGAAGAAGATCGTGACATGCTCGAAGACCTGCTGACGGCCGCCATGAACGACGCGGTACAGAAGGTGGAAGACATGACCCGGGAACACCTGGGTGCCGTCACCCAGGGCATGGGCCTGCCGGGCGGATTCAAGCTGCCGTTCTGATCCATGGACGGAGCGCCCCTTCTTGATCGTCTGGTGGAGGCACTGCGCTGCCTCCCCGGCGTGGGTCCCAAATCGGCCCAGCGGATGGCTCTGCACGTGCTGGAACGGGACCGGGAAGGGGCGCTGCGGCTCGCCGAGGTGCTGAAGGAGGCGGTCGAGCGCATCGGTCATTGCCGGTGCTGTCGCACCCTCACCGAGCACGCGCTGTGTCGGGTCTGCGCCGACACCCACCGGGACAGGCACTTGCTGTGCGTGGTGGAGACGCCGGCGGACCAGATGGCGATCGAGCAGGCCACCGGCTTTCGCGGCCAATACCATGTGCTGCTGGGTCAGCTTTCCCCCCTGGACGGCGTTGGCCCCGAGGAACTGGGTCTGGATCGGCTGGAGGCCCGTCTGGCCGAAGGCGAGATCCGGGAACTGATCCTGGCCACCGGGACCACGGTGGAAGGGGAGGTCACCGCTCACTACATCGCGGACATGGCCCGGGCGCTGGGGGTGCGGACCACCCGCATTGCCCACGGCATCCCGCTGGGCGGCGAACTGGAATATGTGGACCGCGGCACCCTCTCCCATGCCTTTTCAGGCCGGCGTGATCTCTAGACCGGCCATCCATCGAGTGGAAAGAGAATGACAGACTGTATCTTCTGCAAGATTGCCGAGGGCAGGATCCCGGCGGATATCGTTTATCAGGACGACCGGGTGGTGGCGTTTCGCGACCTCAATCCCCAGGCCCCCCTGCACGTACTGGTGATCCCCAGGCAGCATTTCGACACTGTTGCCGACATGACGCAGGCCGACATGGACCTTCTGGGTCACATGCATTGGGTGGGGCTTGAAGTGGCCCGAGGGGCGGGCGTGGTGGAAGACGGTTTCCGCACCGTCATCAACTGCAACGCCGACGGCGGTCAGTCGGTCTATCACCTGCACATGCATGTCCTGGGTGGCCGGCAGATGGAGTGGCCGCCGGGCTGATCGTGCCGATGGGGCCTGGCGCGTGGGTTATGCCTCGGCCGCTTCCAGCAGCGTGCGGTAGCTCGCGTAGCGCCGCGGATCGATCCGTCCCTGCTCAAGGGCGGCCTTGACCGCGCAACCCGGTTCCACCGTATGGGTGCAGTTGTGAAAACGACACTCCGGCGCCAGGGTCCTGAGTTCCACGAACCCTTGCGCCAGTTCCCGCTGGGGGGTGGGGCCGGGGCTGAAGTCGCGCACGCCGGGTGAGTCGATCAGGGCGCCGCCACAGGGCAGGCGATAGACGGTGGCATTGGTGGTGGTGTGGCGTCCCTCGCCGCTGAGTTCGGACAGGGCGCCGATGCGGATCTCCAGATCCGGCAGCAGTGCCTGGATCAGGGAGGACTTGCCCACCCCGGACTGGCCTACCAGCACGCTGGTGCCCATGGCCAGGAAGGCCTGCAGGGCCTCCATGCCCTGACCATTCGCCACGCTGGTCCTCAGGACCGGATAACCCAGTGCCTCGTAGCCCTGGAGGGCGGCGGCCGTGCCTTCCGGGTCCGGATCGGGCCGGTCTGCCTTGTTGTAGAGGATCAGCGCCCGGGCCGGCATGCGCTCGATGGCCACCAGGTAACGGTCCACCAGGGGCCAGCTCGGGGCGGGGGCGGCGGCGGTGACGACCACCACCTGATCCACGTTGGCGGCGATGTTCTTGCGCTGGCCACGGGGATCGACCCGTTCCAGCAGGTTGCCGCGGGTGTGAATGTCGGTGACCACGCCGTCTCCGCTGGGCTCGGGATGCCATGACACGGCATCGTTGCAGACCACGTGTTCAAGCCGGCGGCGGGGCGTGCAGCGGTGGACACGGCCGTCCTCGTCCTCCACCAGCACCTGTGAACCAAAACGGGTGATGACCCTGCCGGGTCTGGATGCTTTCATTGCCTTCCCAGGTCGATGTCCGATTCAGTCTTCCAGTAAGCGGTCCACCCGGGCAGCGCAGATGAAGTCGTTCTCCGACAGGCCGCCGATGGCATGGGTGGTGAACCGCACCAGACAGCGATCATAGCCTACCTCAAGGTCCGGGTGGTGATCTTCCCGATGGGCCACCCAGGCGGCGGCATTGACGAAGGCCATGGTCCGATGAAAGTCGGGAAACCGGAAGGCGCGTTCAATGGCACGGCCATCGTCCACCACCGTCCAGTCCGGGGCCAGGGATTTCATGAAGCTCTGGATGTCCACCTTGTCCATGGGCGGGGTGCCGCCCTCGCAGGGGGTGCAGTGTCGGTCATGGAGCTGGGTCATGGGGATGCCTCCTTTTCCGGCCGGCGGGTCCGGCCTCGAAAAAGCGTTCATGTACAGTGTAGACTGTGGCCCCGCCGTCGGCGTTCGCCCGTCGCCGGCGATCTTCTTGCCATGAACGCTCAGAGCGTGCCGCCACGGCACAAAGGAAGCCCATGAATCCCAATCCGGAGAATCTGGTCTGGATCGACCTGGAAATGACCGGCCTGGACCCGCAATCCGACTACATCATCGAGATTGCCACCATCGTGACGGACAAGGAGCTGAATGTCCTGGCGGAAGGCCCCGTGATCGCCATCCATCAGACCGAGGAAATCCTGAGCCGGATGGATGACTGGAACCGCAATACCCATGGCCGCTCCGGCCTGCTGGACCGGGTGAAGCTGAGTCTCTACAACGAGGTGGAGGCGGAGCAGGAAACCCTGCGGTTCCTGAAGCAGTATGTGCCGCCCCGTTCATCCCCCATGTGCGGCAACAGCATCTGCCAGGACCGGCGCTTTCTGTTCCGCTGCATGCCGGATCTGGAAGCCTTCTTCCATTACCGCAACCTGGATGTGAGCACGCTCAAGGAGCTGGCCCGCCGCTGGGCGCCCGGCGTGCTCAACAGCCTGTCCAAGGATGCCACCCACAAGGCCCTGCAGGACATCCGCGACTCCATCGCCGAGCTGCGCCATTATCGGGAGCACATGCTCAAGGTCTGAGCCGACGTGTTTCAGGTCTCGATGGGGGTGTCGTCCCGGTTGCCCCAGTCGGACCAGCTACCCGGATACCCTCGCACCCGTTCGTAGCCCAGGTGCTCCAGCGCCAGCCAGTTCAGGGCGGAGCGATGGTGGGTGTGGCAGTAGACGACGATCTCCTTTTCCGGCGTGATGCCCTGTGCCTCCAGATCCCGGCGCAGGGCTTCTTCGGCGCGCAGGCGACGGTTGTGCTCCAGATCCATGCAGCGGGTCCATTCGAAGGAAACCGCCCCGGGGATGTGGCCGCCCCGGGCCGCATAGGCCACCCGGCCGGTGAATTCATCGGTGCTGCGCGCATCCACCAGGATCACGTCCTCATCCTTCATGTGGGCCAGGATCCACGCCCGGTCGGCCACCCGTTCGGTACCGTAGGCGAGGGGGTATTCCGTTTGCGTCGGCGCGACATCCACGGCGGCTTGGGTGGAAATGGTCAGGCCCGCCGCCGACCAGCCCGCCACTCCCCCGTCGAGCAGTGACAGCGCCTCATGACCACACACGGCCAGGGTCCAGAGCAGGCGCGCGGCCTTGCCGCCGCCTTCCTCGTCGTAGCACACCACATGGGTGTCCGGGCCGATGCCCAGTTCCGCCAGGATGGTGCGTAGCACGCCGATCTCCGGCAGCAGTCCCATGACCGGAGCCGCCGAGGCGACGATGCGACCGTAGTCCAGATGGAGGGCGCCCGGCACGTGGCCGGCGGCATGGCGCTCGGCCGGGCTCAGGTCCACAATCCGGAGACGCTGGTCCTGCAGCCTGGCCTCAAGGGCCAGGGGATCGATGATGAGTGGCATAGCCTCGTGCATGGGGCGTATCTCCTGATTCATGCCGGGGAGCCGGACGGGGTCAGTACGGTGGGACGGCCGGCCAGTGCCGGATCGGTCCGCGGGTAGTCCAGGGTGTAATGCAGGCCCCGGCTCTCCTTTCGGCTCTGAGCGCTGCGGATGATGATTTCCGCCACTAGGGCCAGGTTGCGCAGCTCGATCAGGTCATTGGTGACGCGGAAGTTGCTGTAGTAGTCGTGGATCTCGCCCTGCAGCAATTCAATGCGTCGTTGCGCCCGCTGCAGTCGTTTGCTGGTGCGAACGATGCCCACGTAGTCCCACATGAAGCGGCGCAGTTCTTCCCAGTTGTGGGCCACCACCACCTCCTCGTCCGAGTCGGTGACACGGCTCTCGTCCCAGGCTGGAATCCGGTCCACCGGCACCGGCTCGGGACGTTGCCGGCCCATGTCCTGGGCGGCGGAGCGGGCGAAGACCAGGCATTCCAGCAG
This sequence comes from Ectothiorhodospira shaposhnikovii, assembly GCF_022227765.1. Lineage (GTDB taxonomy): Bacteria > Pseudomonadota > Gammaproteobacteria > Ectothiorhodospirales > Ectothiorhodospiraceae > Ectothiorhodospira. Next base: position 191,149 of record NZ_JAJMLZ010000003.1, read on the forward strand.
GGAGTTGCTGGCCATGCGATTGGCGCCGTGCAGGCCCGTGCAGGCCACTTCACCGATGGCATAGAGCCCGTCCAGATCGGTGCGGGCCGCCAGGTCGGTCATCACGCCGCCGCAGGTGTAGTGGGCGGCGGGCACCACCGGAAGGGGGTCCCGGGTCATGTCGAAGCCGTATTCCAGGCAGCGTTCATGGATGTTGGGGAAGTGGGATTTGATGAAGTCCGCCGGCTTGTGGGAGATGTCCAGATAGACGCAGTCCGCCCCCAGGCGTTTCATTTCATGGTCGATGGCCCGGGCGACGATATCCCGTGGGGCCAATTCCCCCCGGGGGTCGAAGCGTTCCATGAAAGGGGTGCCGTCGGGCAGCAGCAGTCTGCCGCCTTCGCCCCGAACCGCCTCGGAGATGAGAAAGGACTTGGCTTTGGGATGGAACAGGCAGGTGGGATGAAACTGCATGAACTCCATGTTGGCCACCCGGCAACCGGCCCGCCAGGCCATGGCGATGCCGTCGCCAGTGGAGCCGTCCGGGTTGCTGCTGTAGAGATAGACCTTGCTGGCGCCGCCGCTGGCCAGGACCACGAAGGGTGCGGCGAAGATTTCCACCTTATGGGACTTGAGATTGAGCACATAGGCACCCAGGCAACGCCGGGGGCCCGTCAGGCCGAGCTTGTGGCTGGTGAGCAGATCCACCGCGATGTGATGTTCGAACAGCTCGATGTTGGGGTGGCGCCGGACCTGTTCCACCAGGGTGTTTTCGATGGCCTTGCCGGTGGCGTCGGCGGCGTGGACCACGCGGCGGTGGCTGTGGCCACCCTCCCGGGTCAGATGCAGTTGCACCCGGCCGTCGTCAGCCGGTTCGCGGGTGAAGGGGACGCCCAGATCCAGCAGCCATTGTATGCTTTCCGGGCCGTGCTCCACGGTATGGCGCACGGCGGCCTCGTCGCACAGGCCACCGCCGGCGTCCAGGGTGTCGCGGACATGGGCTTCCAGGGAGTCATGACGGTCCAGCACCGCGGAGACGCCGCCCTGGGCGTAATAGGTGCTGCCTTCGCTGACGGGTCCCTTGCTCAGCACCGCCACGCGTTGTTCCGTCGCCAGGTGAAGGGCCAGGCTCAGGCCGGCGGCGCCGCTGCCGATGATGAGGACGTCCATGGATTTGCGGACCTCCGCCTGGGACGAATCTTGCATTGATGGTTTCTCCAGAATGGCCTCGGCCCGGGAGGGAAAGGTCGGCGGTCCCTGGCGGGATGGGCCGGCGTCCGAGCGGGGGGCTCGCTTGAGGCTGTGTCTCGATCTGAGTTATTTTGTCACGGTTTTTTGCAGTGTTACATGCACCGGGCAGACTGACAAATTGACCTGTGCCATGAATTCCCGGGAATGATGGGAGCATGGTGCAGTTTGGGCGTCATTTGCAAGAACTTAACGAGGGTTTCCATGTCCATCGCAGTTAGGGTACAGGACGTGCCCTCAGAGGGGGAGTGCCCGAATGGGCAATAAAGTAACCGACGAGGAGCTGGTCAGGCGTGTTCAAGCCGGAGACAAGAAGGCTTTCGACGTACTGGTGCAGAAGTACCAGCACAAGATCGTCAACCTGGTCTCCCGCTATGTGCATGACTCTGCCACGGCGCTTGATGTGGCCCAGGAGGCCTTTATCAAGGCCTACCGGGGGCTGGCCAATTTCAGGGGCGAAAGCGCTTTCTACACCTGGCTGTACCGGATCGCCATCAATACGGCCAAGAACCATCTGGTCTCCCAGAGCCGCCGGACGCCGGACGTGGAGGTGGACGCCCAGGATGCGGAACAGATGGGGGGCGAGTCCGCCCTCAAGGAATATGCAACCCCGGAAGGGGAATTGCTGTCGGAGGAGATACGACTGGCCGTGCAGAACGCCATCAGCACGTTGCCGGACGACTTGAAGACAGCCATCACCCTGCGTGAACTGGAGGGGATGAGCTATGAGGAGATTGCGCAGACCATGGGATGCCCCATTGGTACGGTGCGCTCCAGGATTTTCCGGGCGCGGGAAGCGATCGATCGCGTCTTGCGGCCATTGCTTGATTAAATGTGCTTTCAAGAGCGAGACGCATCATGACGACCACTAAAGAGGAACGACTCTCCGCGCTGGTGGATGACGAGGCCGAGGCCTTCGAGACCCGCCGGTTGCTGGACGAGCTGGCAAAGAACCCGGAAGATCTGGCCCGATGGGGTCGCTATCATTTGATCGGCGACGTCATGCGGGGCAATCTGGATCGTACCGCCCCCCCCGATTTTTCCGCGCGCATCATGGCCGCCGTGGCTGAGGAGCCGCAGCTGTTGGCCTCGTCTTCCCGGACCCTGCAGGGACGTCTGCTCAAGCCGGTGGCCGGCATGGGCATGGCGGCCGCCGTGGCCGTGGCGGTCTTGGTGGGATTGCAGAACTTCACCGGTGATCCCGCCGACCCGCGCATGGAACCGGCCATGGCCGGTGCCGAGCCGGTGATCCGCGCCGCCCAGTGGGATCCTGGTCAGCGCAACGCCCTTCAGTCCATGCTCGAACCCGATGCCCGGACCGCCCAGATACAGCACTCGCCCCTGGAGCATGGCAGTCAGCAGTTCCTGCGCATCGACATGGGAGATGCCCGTTTCAGCAGTTATCTGATCAATCACGCGGAGTCAGCCGTGGGGCGGGGCCCCATGCCGCCCCATGTCCGCACGGTCGGACACGGCTTCATGGGTGATTGAACCCATGTTGCGGCGCCTGCACCTGATGTGTGTGGTGGTGGCGCTGCTGGCCACCGCGACGGCGGCCGCCTCGGAGCAGGCGGCCCATGCGTTGCTGCAGAAGATGGCCCGGGCCGTGGATGAGCTCAACTACGAAGGCGTCTTTGTCTTTGCCCATGACCAGCGCATGGAGACCCTGCAGATCATCCATGCCCGGGACGAGCGGGGTTCACGGGAACGACTGGTGGCCCTGACCGGGTCTCCCCGTGAAATCATCAAGGATGAAGACAGCATCATCTGCGTGCGTCCCGATGATTTGGACCCGGCTCTGTGTCTGGACCCGGGCAAGAGTTTGCTGGGCCTGCCCGGCGTGTTGCCCCTTCGCCAGGGGCTGGACGGCCTGGGCGAGAACTACCGCCTGCGCCTTGGGGAGCAACAGCGGGTTGCCGGCCTGTCCTGTCAGGAAGTGTCCATCATCCCTCGTGACCATCTTCGCTATGGCTATCAGCTCTGCATCCACGAGCCCACCGGCATGTTGCTGCAGTCCCGGCTGCTGAGCCGGGAGGGGCGCATTTTCGAGCAATTCATGTTCACCCGCATCGAATTTCCCGCCCGTGTGGCCGACGAGCGTCTGCAACCGCGCATGCGGGGGGAGGGCGTGACGGCGCGTCCCATGGAGACCCCGTCGGCCCGTACCCAGGTCATGGAGCCGGATCTCCGCTGGCGGATTGGAGAGATGCCGCCGGGATTCCAGGTTACCGGCGTCAGCAGGCGGCTCATGGCGGCCAGTCCCCATCCGGTACAGCACATGATCCTGACCGACGGATTGGCCACGGTATCCGTCTTCGTCACGCGGATGGATCGTCCGGAAGACCGCCTGCGTGGCCTGACCCGTTCCGGCGGTCTGCATGCGGTGGTACTGCCCTGGGGAGAGTATCAGGTGACGGTCCTTGGCGAGGTACCCGAGGCTACCGTGCGCCTGATTGCCGAATCGGTGTTTCATGATGGGGAGAATGCACGGTGATCGAAGAGACTGCCCGCGTGATTGCGGTGGACGAGGCTGGATTTGCCTGGGTGGAAACCGAGCGCAAGACCGCCTGCGGAACCTGTTCCGTGCAGAAGGGGTGCGGCACCAGCGTGATTGCCAAACTGTTCGGACAGCGCCGCACCCAGGTGCGGGTCATTGATCCCGTCGGGGTCAGCCTGGGGGAAGAGGTCATCATCGGTCTGGATGAGTCCGCCCTGGTACGTGGTTCGCTGGCCGTCTACATCCTGCCTCTGCTGTGCATGTTGGTGTTTGCCGCCCTGGGGCAGTGGCTTTGGGGCGGGCACGGCGAGTTGCCGGTGGTGGCGGCCGGTCTGACGGGGCTGCTGGCGGGCCTGGGCGCCGTCGGCGGGTTCACCCGCCGCATCCGCCGTGACCCCCGTTATCAGCCGGTGGTGGTGCGTCGCCTCGGGCCGCCGGCGATCCGGATTCATGGTGTGCTGGCCCCCTGAGCGCATCTCCATTTCCCGCGACCAGCGTATGGAAGCGGCCCTTTACATTCGCGAGTCCTATATGAAGACAACAAGCCAACGTCCGCATGCCTTTCTGCTGATCCTGCTTGTGTCCCTGTGCCTGGTGGTCGCAAGTCCCGTTCACGCCCGGGGGCTGCCCGAGTTCGTGCCCCTGGTGGAAGCCAATAGCGCGGCGGTGGTCAATATCAGTACTTCCCGGGCCATGGAGCTGCCCAGCGGTCATCCCCCGCTGCAGTTGCCCGAAGGTCTGCCGGAGGACGGCCCCTTCGGTGACCTGCTACGCCGCTTCTTCGGTGAGCGGGGCGGCAGCGCACCGCCGCCGAGGGGCTTTGACAGCACCTCCCTGGGGTCCGGGTTCATCATCTCGGCGGACGGCTATGTGGTCACCAACCATCATGTCATCCAGGGCGCGGACGAGATCGAGGTCCGGCTTAGCGACCGACGCACCTTCATTGCCGAACTGATCGGCTCCGACCCGCGTACCGATGTGGCGGTGCTGCGTATCGAGGCCCGGGATCTGCCGACCCTGACCCTGGGGGATTCCGATAGCCTGCGGGTGGGTGAGTGGGTGCTGGCCATCGGCTCGCCCTTCGGTTTTGATCACTCGGTGACGGCGGGTATTGTCAGTGCCAAGGGACGCAACCTGCCCAGTGAGAGCTATGTGCCCTTCATCCAGACCGACGTGGCCATCAACCCGGGTAATTCCGGGGGGCCGCTGTTCAACATGAACGGCGAGGTGGTGGGGATCAACTCTCAGATCTACAGCCGTACCGGCGGCTTCATGGGGCTGTCCTTTGCCATACCCATCGAAGTGGCCATGGACGTGGTCAATCAGCTGCGGGACAAGGGGTATGTGAGCCGTGGCTGGCTGGGGGTGATCATCCAGGAGGTGACACGGGAGCTGGCGGATTCCTTCTCCATGGAGCGCCCCACCGGGGCACTGGTGGCGCGGGTCCTGCCCGACAGCCCGGCGCAGGCCGCCGGACTGCGTACCGGCGACGTGATCCTCAGTTTCAACGGCACCGAGGTGCCCCGGTCCTCGGCGCTGCCTCCCATCGTCGGACGTGCGCCCATCGACAGACCGGCCCGGGTGGAGATCCTGCGTGACGGCAAGCCCATGACCGTCGAGGTGGTGATCGGTGAACTGCCCTCGGAAGACGAGCTGGCTCAGTCCCATGCCCAGGCTCCGACCCCGGCCCAGTCCCGCTTCAAGCCCTTCGGCATGCATCTGGAAACCGTTCCCGATGAGTTGCGGGAGCGTCTGGAACTGGCCGACGGGGGTGTACTGGTCACCGAGGTGGAGTCGGGGCCGGCCCAGCGTGCCGGCATTCGTCGGGGTGACGTGATCCTGATGATCAACAGCCATGACATCCGCAGCCTGGAACAGATGCAAGAGGTGGTGGAAGCATTGCCGCCGGGACGATCCGCCCGGGTGCTGGTACAGCGGGGGCAGGGGCCCATCTGGATGCCGCTGGATGTGCCGGAATGAAGCTGGAGGTCACCCTCTATCATCGAGATGGCTGCCACCTGTGCGAGCGCATGCTCCATGAGCTGCGCTCGCTGCAGGATGAGTTGGGTTTCGAGATCCGGGAAGTGGATATCGACGAAGACCCCGCCCTAAGGCAACGTTTCCATGCCAAGATCCCGGTTCTCGCCGTCGGCGAGGAGATCCTGTGCTGCCATTTTCTGGATGAGCGGGGTCTGCGGCTGGAACTGGCCGGAGACTGATGGCTCAGTAAGGCCAGTAAACCAGCTTGTAGGTGCCGATGGCGCCCACCAGGGCCAGGGCGATGAACCCCATCACCGCAATGCGCTCGGTCCGTTCCCGGTTCACGATGCGAAAGCCCGGCTCCAGCCGATAGCGCAGGGCAAAGACGCCCACGTAGCCCAGGATGCCCGCCGAGGGCACGAAGAAGATCCCCATCAGGACCGACCAGGCCACGAACGGGAAGGGATACTGGGCCAGGGTGAACAGAACACTGATCACCAGGGCGATCAGGGCCGGGAGGATGGCGCCGAGCATCGGGTTTTTCCAGGCCGGATCCGGACGCAGGGCCTGTGCTTCCGCCTCCAGTCGGGTCGCGAACATGGCGGCGGCCTCGTCCAGATAGGCCGCCCGGGCCGCGTCCGCGTCCTGATCCGCCATCAACAGGCAGCGTTGCCAGAGGATGTCGTCCCGGTCCTGTGCAAACGCCTGTTCCGCCAGTTCCCGGGCCCGGGGGGGATGCTGTGCTGTCATCGAGTTCTCCAGTGATTCCGTGAGTGCCGGGTTTACCGCATGTGGCGCCACAAGGCAATGGCTGCCGCGCCGGGATACGGCCGTTGCTGTTACTGCCTCGGTTGAGTCTGTACAATGCGCAGTCCAATCTTGATCAACCCGGTGGGTACATGGCCGGACCATGTGCGTCAGGGTCCCCCTATCCCGAGCAGGCCCCATGAGCAGTCAATCCAGCGATTCCAAGATCAGCAGAATCAGAAACTTCTCCATCATCGCCCACATCGACCACGGCAAGTCCACCCTGGCCGACCGTTTCATCCAGGTCTGCGGCGGACTGGAGGACCGGGAGATGTCCGAGCAGGTGCTGGACTCCATGGATCTGGAAAAGGAGCGGGGCATCACCATCAAGGCCCATAGCGTGTCGCTGATGTATACCGCTCGGGATGGTCAGGAGTACCAGCTCAATTTCATCGATACCCCCGGACACGTGGACTTTTCCTATGAAGTCTCCCGGTCCCTCTCCGCCTGCGAGGGTGCCCTGCTGGTGGTGGACGCCTCCCAGGGCGTGGAGGCCCAGAGCGTGGCCAACTGCTACACGGCCATCGACCAGGGTCTGGAAGTGGTGCCGGTGCTCAACAAGATCGACCTGCCGGCGGCGGAGCCGGAGCGGGTGGCCCACGAAATCGAGGAGATCATCGGCATCGAGGCCCGGGATGCCGTCCATGTCAGCGCCAAGACCGGTGTCGGCGTGCCCGACCTGCTGGAGGCGCTGGTGGCCCGTATCCCGCCACCCCAGGGGGACCCGGATGCCCCCCTGCAGGCCCTGATCATCGACTCCTGGTTCGACAACTACCTGGGCGTGGTGGCCTTGGTGCGGGTGATGCAAGGGACCCTGCGGCCCAAGCAGAAGATCATTGCCATGTCCACCGGGCGCGCCCATCTGGTGGACCAGGTGGGGGTGTTCACTCCCAAGCCCACCCCTCGGGAGGAATTGGGGGTGGGTCAGGTGGGCTTCGTTATCGCCACCATCAAGGACATCACCGGCGCCAAGGTGGGCGATACCCTCACCGGTGCCGACCGTCCCGCCGCTCAGCCCCTGCCGGGCTTCAAGGAAGTCCAGCCGCGGGTGTTCGCCGGCATCTTCCCGGTCAGCGCCGATGACTACAACAGCCTGCGGGAGGCCCTGGACAAGCTCAAGCTCAACGACGCCTCCCTGCAGTACGAACCGGAAACCTCCCAGGCCCTGGGGTTCGGATTCCGTTGCGGGTTCCTGGGCATGCTGCACATGGAGATCATCCAGGAGCGTTTGGAGCGGGAATACGACCTGGACCTGATCACCACCGCGCCCACCGTGATCTATCAGGTGGAAACCACCGCCGGCGAGGTGCTGTCCATCCACAATCCGGCGGAACTGCCGCCGGTGAACACCGTTGCCGAGATTCGCGAGCCCATCATCAACGCCAGCATCCTGGTGCCCCAGGACTACGTGGGTGCGGTGATCACCCTGTGCATCGAGAAGCGCGGGGTGCAGACCCGCATGCAGTACGTGGGCAACCAGATCTCCCTGGGGTACGACATGCCCATGTCCGAGGTGGTACTGGACTTCTTCGACCGCCTGAAGTCGGTGAGCCGTGGCTACGCCTCCTTCGACTACGTACTGACCCGCTTCCAGGCGGCCCCGCTGGTGAAGGTGGACGTGCTCATCAACGGCGACCGCGTGGATGCCCTGTCGGTGATCACCCACCGGGATCAGGCCCAGTACCGGGGGCGCGACCTCACCGAGCGCATGGCGCAGCTGATTCCTCGGCAGATGTTCGAAGTGGCCATCCAGGCCGCCATCGGTTCCAAGGTCATTGCCCGTTCCACGGTCAAGGCACTGCGCAAGAACGTGACCGCCAAGTGCTACGGCGGGGATGCCAGCCGCAAGCGCAAGCTGTTGGAAAAGCAGAAGGCGGGCAAGAAGCGGATGAAGCAGATCGGGCGGGTGGAAGTGCCTCAGGAGGCCTTCCTGGCGGTGCTTCAGGTGGATCAGAAGAACTGATCGGTGGGATTTGGCTTGAGCAAGGGATTCGGGTGCCGACAGGGGAGGACCCATGACGTTTGATCTGGAATTGATTCTGGTGCTGGGGACACTGGTGACCGGCCTGATCTGGCTGGCGGACGTGGTGTGGTGGCGCGGGCGCCGCAGGGCGCGGGCCGACGCGGTGGGCGAGGCCATGCGCCCGGCCGAGCCCTGGTATGTGGACTATGCGCGTTCCTTCTTCCCCGTGCTGCTGATCGTGCTGGTCCTGCGCGCCTTCGTGGCCGAACCTTTTCGCATTCCGTCCGGCTCCATGATGCCCACCCTGCTGGTGGGGGACTTCATCCTGGTGAGCAAGTACAGCTACGGCATCCGGCTGCCGGTGGTGCGGACCCGCGTCATCGATCTGGGCCAGCCGGAACGGGGGGATGTGGCGGTGTTCCGCTATCCCGAGAATCCGCGGGAGGACTACATCAAGCGCATCGTGGGTCTGCCCGGTGACAGGGTGGCATTTTACGGCAAGCAGCTCTATATCAATGATGTGCCGGTGGAGCAGGTCTTCGTCGGCCGTTATGAGGGCAGTGGTTCCGGTGCGGTAATGACTGGAGCCCATTTGATGGAAGAGCGGATCAACGGCATTTCCCATCAGGTACTGCTGTGGCCGGACCGGCCCTCGGTGGAGGGTGAGATCGTCGTCCCGGCCGGACATTATTTCACCCTGGGCGATAACCGGGACAACAGCAACGACAGCCGGTTCTGGGGCTTCGTGCCCGAGGCAAACTTGGTGGGCAAGGCGCTGTTCATCTGGATGCACTGGGATCATGGCGCCAGGGAAATGGATTTCAGTCGTCTGGGTACCCGCATCCGCTAGGGATGCTCCGAGTCATTCCCGCGCAAGCGGGAATCCAGTCGTGGACTGGGGGTTCTGGACTCCCGCTTTCGCGGGAGTGACGGAATAGAGACGGAAGTGACGGAGTAGAGACGGGAGTGACGGAGTAGAGACGGAAGTGACGGAACAATGGGTATTTTCAGGTAGCTTCAAGGGGGATCTACGCATGAATCGCATCAACAGGCAATCGGGGATCGGCCTGATCGGATTTCTGATCATCGTCGGTCTGCTGGTGGTGATCGGTACCGTGGGCCTGAGGCTCTTTCCGGTCTATACCCAGTACATGACGGTGATTTCGGTGATGAAGGATGTCTCCGCGGAGTCCGGTGCCGCCGGCAAGAACGTCCGCCAGCTCTGGGGAGAAGTGGATCGGCGCTTCCAAATCAACGGCGTGACCCATGTCACCCGCGATGATGTGACCATCGTCGAGCAGGGCGGAGCGCGCAGCCTGCGGGTCAGCTATGAGGTGCGCACCCCCATGATTGCCAACGTGGATGCCGTGGTCAGTTTTGATCGCAGCTTCACCCTGTCGGAGTAAGGCATGGCGGTAAAGGGGCTGGAGGCATTGCTGCCGGCATCACTGCAGGGATCGGATCTGCTCCGGCAGGCCCTGACCCACCGCAGCGCCGGCCAGTGTCACAACGAACGACTGGAGTATCTGGGGGATAGCGCCCTGAACTTCATCGTGGCGGCGCATCTGTTTGCATTGCGTCCTCAGGCCCCGGAAGGGGAACTGAGCCGTTTGCGTGCCTCGCTGGTCAACCAGGACAGTCTGGCCCAGATCGCCCGCGACCAGGGCATGGGCACTCTGCTCAGCCTGGGCGACGGGGAGCGAAAGAGTGGGGGGCACCGACGGGATTCCATCCTGGCGGATGCCCTGGAGGCGGTCATCGGCGCGGTCTACCTGGCCACGGACTTTGACACCACCCGCGACTTCGTGCTGCGTCTGTACGGGCGGCGGTTTGCCGCCCTGCCCAGCGCGGAAGACCTCAAGGACCCCAAGACCCGGCTGCAGGAGTGGTTGCAGCGCAAGAACCTGGATATTCCCAGCTATCAGGTGCTGGAAGTGACCGGCAAGCCCCATGACCAGCATTTCAAGGCGGCCTGTCACATCAAGTCCCGCAACATCTCGGTGATCGGTGAGGGCAGCAGCCGTCGCCGGGCCGAGCAGGCCGCCGCGGTCAAGGCCTTTGCGGCCCTGACCAATACCGAGGAACAGCAGTTTGGTTGAAGAATCCGAATCCATGGCAGCGGAAGAGATGCCCTCCCGCTGTGGTTATGTGGCCATCGTCGGTCGTCCCAATGTGGGCAAGTCCACCCTGCTCAACCATCTGGTGGGGGAGAAGATCGCGGCCGCCAGCCGCAAGCCCCAGACTACCCGGCATCGCATTCGCGGCGTGGTCACGCGCGGCGCGGATCAGCTGGTGCTGGTGGATACCCCCGGGGTGGACCCGTCCACGCCCAAGCTGTTGGGCAAGGTCCTCAACCGTACCGCCCGCGCCACCCTGGATGATGTGGACGGGGTGGTGTTCGTGGTCGAGGCCGGTCGCTGGGAGGCGGGAGACGAGCAGCTGGCCGGCTGGCTGGCCGCCGGCCGCCGCCCGGTGGTGCTGGTGATCAACAAGGTGGACAAGCTCAAGGACAAGGACGTCCTGTTGCCGTTCATCGATCAGGTGCGCGGCAAGCTGGATTTCCATGACGTGGTGCCCCTGTCCGCCCTGCGCGGGGTGAACGTGGACCCCCTGGTGACCACCCTCATCGACCTGTTGCCGGCAGGACCGCACCTGTTCCCCGATGACGAGATCACGGATCGCAGCCAGCGGTTCCGGGTCTCGGAAGTGATTCGGGAACAGTTGCTGGAGCGCCTGGGACAGGAAGTCCCCTATGCCACCTCGGTGGACGTGGAAACCTGGGAGGATACCGGTACCGCGATCCATATCGGGGCGGTGATCTGGGTGGAGCGGGACAGCCAGAAATCCATCGTCGTCGGCAAGGGCGGTCGCATGATCAAGGCGGTGGGCACCGGTGCCCGGCATGAACTGGAGGACCTGCTCCAGCGCAAGGTGATGCTCAAGCTCTGGGTGAAGCTGCGGGAAGGCTGGCAGGGCGATATCGACGGCATCCGCCGCATGGGGATCGACGTGGAACCGTGACGACGGTCTCCGGCACTATCGCCTTCGTGCTGCATGCCCGCCCGTACCGGGAGTCCAGTCTGTTGCTGGAATTGCTGACGGCCGCGGAGGGGCGCATGGGGGCCGTCCTGCGCGGTGTGCGGGATCGGGGCCGTCGGCCGCCGCTGTTCGCGTCGCTGGAAGTGACCTGGCGCGGCCGCGGCGAGCTGCGTACCCTGACGGGCTGGGAAGAGTTGGGCGGTGTGTCCCTGAGCGGCAATCGGGCCGTCTGCGGTCTGTATATCAATGAACTGGCGGTGAGGTTGCTGCCCCGGCAAATTCCGCAACCGGAGTTCCTTGCCGTCTATGCCGGGACCCTGTCCGCGCTGGGCGATCCCGGCCTGGCCCTGGAGCCGGCGCTGCGGCGCTATGAACTGGCCCTGCTCAACCTGCTGGGAGAGGGTCTGGAGTTCGTGGTGGTCAAGGATCTGGAACCACGGCGACTCTACCGGGTCGACCCCCTGTCGGGGGTTCGTGAGGCCGATCCCCACGACACGCCTTCATCTCCCCGGACCATCCAGGGGGAGGCCCTGGCGGCCCTGCTCACCGACCGTCTGGATACGCCCGCCCACCGGATCCAGGCCAAGCGGCTGCTGCGCGGGTTGCTGGATCATCATCTGGATGGCAAACCCATTCTGTCACGTCAACTCTTCGCCCGCGGGCGACCGGATGTTTCATCATGAATTCAGTTCCCTCACCCCTGCGCCTGGGTGTCAACATCGATCACATCGCCACCATCCGCCAGCAGCGCCACACCGTCTATCCGGATCTGGCCCAGGCGGTGGGCCTGATCGAGGATGCCGGCGCCGATATCATCACCCTGCACCTGCGCGAGGACCGGCGCCATATCCAGGACGCGGATGTGCGCGGTCTGCGCGGCGTGATCAGGACCGCCATGAATCTGGAGATGGCCGCCACCGAGGAGATGCATGCCATCGCCCTGGAGGTACGTCCCCGGGCCTGTTGCCTGGTGCCCGAGCGCCGGCAGGAGCTGACCACGGAGGGCGGGCTGGACGTGCTGACCCACGAGGCGCGTCTGCGGGATTACTGCGCGGGTCTGGTCGAGGCGGGCATCGAGGTGTCGCTGTTCGTGGAGCCGGAGCCGGCCCATCTGGATGCGGCCGCGCGCATCGGCGCCCCGGTGGTGGAGCTGCATACCGGGGCCTATGCGTCGGCGACGGATCCGGTCGGCCGGGAAGCACTGCTTGCGCGGATCCGCCGGGCGGCCGCCCATGGGCAGTCGATCGGTCTGACGGTCAATGCCGGTCACGGTCTTGACTACGACAATGTGGGCGCCATTGCCGCCATCCCCCAGCTGCATGAACTCAATATCGGCCATGCCATCATCGCCCGGGCCCTGTTCTGCGGCATCCGCGAGGCGGTGGTGCAGATGCGGACGGCCATGGACGCGGGGCGTGCATGCGCCTGATCGGCATCGGCACCGACATCACCAGCATCGTGCGCATGACGGCGATGCTGGAGCGCCATGGTGATCGCCTGGCCCGGCGCATCCTGCACCCCGCTGAATATGCCGGTTTCCAGGCCGCCGCCCAGCCGGCCGCCTTCCTGGCGCGGCGTTTTGCCGCCAAGGAAGCCGCCTCGAAGGCCCTGGGGGTCGGGATCGGTGCCCACATGCGCTTCGAGGACGCCCGCGTGGATCATGATGAGCGCGGGCGTCCCTTGCTGGTGCTGTCCGGCCCCGCCGCGCTCACCGCGGCACGGTTGGGGGTGCGGGATATGCAGATCAGCCTGTCCGACGAGCGGGAGTACGCCCTGGCCTTCGTGGTCATGGCGGGTTGAGGATCTCCGCTTCCATTGCGAGCAGGTCCTCCACCTCCTTGAGCAGCGCCAGTCGCAGCCTGGGGATGGCGGTTTCCTGTCCATCGCGCAGGGCGCTTTCCAGGGCGCTGGCCGCGGTTTCCAATCTGGGGGTGGCGCAGTAGCGGGAAGCGCCCTTGAGTTGATGAGCCAGCTTGAGCAGTACCTGGCGTTTCAGGCTGCTGTCGCTGAGTTGTCCTCGTGCCCGTTTCAGGTCCCTGAACAGCAGGGTGGCCAGTTCATTGGCCAGATCAGCGGAACCACCGGCCATGCGCAAGGCGCGTTCCGGCTCATGGAGCCTCTCTTCGCTGTCGGGAGAGGCCGGCGTCCGGCGTTTCTGCAGGTCGCGGGGGAATCGGGTCAGGCACTTGATCACGTCGTCCTGGGTCGCCGGTTTGGTCAGGATGTGGTCAAAGCCATCGGCCATAAGGCTTTTGTGCACTGATGGTCTGGCATCGGCGGTGACGGCGATGATTCTGGCGCCGGGATCTTCCCGGCGAATCTCCTTGAGGGCCGTGACACCATCCATGACCGGCATGTGCATGTCCATCAGGATCAGGTCATGGTGGTCCTCCCGGTAACGGTACAGGGCGTGCTCACCGTTTTCGGCCTCATCCACCCGGGCGCCGCAATTGATCACGAACTCGCACAGTAGTCGCCGGTTGGTGGCGTTGTCATCGGCCACCAGGACGCGCAGCCCGGAGAGCTGCCGCTGGTGCTGACCCATGGGCGTGGTTTCCGCCGATTCCGGCTCGGGAGCGGCTCGCAGACGCCGCTTCAGATGGCCGTGAAGCATGTCCAGGCTGAGGTAGGGGGGAATCAGCAGGACCCCCTGGCGTCTGAGTTGCTGGAGCTGGGGTTCGGCAATGGTGCCGAAAGCCGTCATGATCACCCGTCGCGCCAGATGCTGATGGCGCAGCAGGGTGTCGATCAGTTCCGGATAGGGCTGGCGCAGCCAGATCAGGCCGACAGTGCCCCGCGTCCCTTCCAGCCCCTTGAGAAAGGCCGCGCCACGCAGCACGTTCTCGCAAGTCAGTCCCAGTCGGCCCAGACAGCTCTGGGCAATGAAGCGCACTTCGGCGTCATCGGTGAGCAGCACGATCCGTTCCGGTGCCTCGCCGTCCATGCCTTCGATCGCCTGGGCCGTCCCGGAGAGGATCGGGAGGTGCAGATGGAAGATGCAGCCTTCACCCGGTTCGCTTTCCACCACCAGTTCCCCCTTGAGCAGGCTCACCAGGCCGCGGGCAATGCTCAGCCCCAGGCCGGAGCCGACCTGAAGGGCATTCTCTTCCCGCCGGATCTGATAGAACGGCTCGAAGATCTGGTCCAGATACTCCTTTTCGATGCCCGGTCCGAAATCCTCCACCGACAGGGATAGGATGCCTGCTTCATCCGGATGGGGGCCGACCCGCAGGATGACGTGGCTGTTGCTGGTGAACTTGACCGCATTGGTCAGGACATTGGTCAGCAGTTGCTTGATGCGCAGCGGGTCGCTGTTGATCCAGCCGGGGGTGGCCGGGTGCATCAGGAGCGTGATGTCCACATTCTGTCGGCCCGAACCCTTGCGACAGAGGCTGATGACTTCCTGCACCGTTTGCCTGAGGTCGAAACGGGTATGGTGGATGGCCACGGTACCCGCCTCGATGCGGGAGATGTCCAGCAGGTCATTGACCAGTTTCAGGCTGTCCCGGCTGGCGTCTTCGATGATGCCGACCCAGTGGCGCTCCTGTTCGTCCAGGTTGCCGTGCTGGCACAGCAGTTCGGAATAGCCCTTGATGGCGCTCAGGGGGGTGCGCAGTTCATGGCTGATGCTGGCCAGGAATCGGGTTTTGCGCTGGTTGATGAGTTCGGCATGTTCCTGGGCCTGCATGAGCGCCTGGTTCTGCGTGTCAATGAGTGCCAGCTTGTCCTGAAGGCTGATGGTGGCGGTATTGATGCGCTCGCTCATCAGCTGGTGGGAGCGCTCGATACTTTCCGCCATGCTGTTGATGCCTCGCTGCAGCACGCCGATCTCGCCGCCCGCCCGGGCGCGACTACGGGCCGCCAGGTCCCCCTGCTGAATCCGGGCCACGGTGGCGGCCACCTTTTCCAGCGGGCGGGACAGGGACAGGCTCCAGCGGGGGATGACGATCAATATGCCGATCACCACCAGCAGGATCAGGAAGATGCTCTGCAGCATCCACTGGAACTGCTGCAGACTGGTGGGCAGGTTGCTCAGGTGGATCTCCACGCTGCCGATCAGGCGAGGATCCTGAAGCTGCGGGGAGGTATCCTCCGGCAACGGCAGATCCTGTAGTTCCAGCGCGCTCAGCAGGATATTTTGCTGGAAATACTGAATGTTTTCCGGAAACAGCCATGTCGCCATGCGATATCTCCAGGGCGAGATGTCGGCGGATCCGTTCGGAGCCCGGTATTCGTAGATCCGGTTGCCCTGATGGTCCTGGATGAAGATGCCCGTCACATCGGGCTGGATCCGGGCCTTGGCGGTGATGGCATCCAGGTAGGCGTGATTGCCCGAGATGACCCCGTATTCAGCGGCCGGTCCGAGGAAGGCCACCAGGGTTTCGCCGCGTTCCTGAATCTGCCCTTCCAGTTCCAGCACCTTGATACTGCCCCAGTAGGTGGTCAGTACCACGGCCACCAACAGGGTGGGCAACAATGACAGGGCCAGCACGCGGTGGCGGAGGCGCCATTGCATCATGGCGTCTCCACCGTGATGCGCAGGGAGCGGGCCACCTGATGATTGATGGAGACCTGATACCGTTCGGTGGGGCGCCGCAGTGTCTGCCAGTCTTCACCGTTCCAGGTCCGCAGCAGCGTCAGCGCCTCCTCGCCGAGCATTTCAGGATCGGCATAGATGGAGATCAGGGCGCCGGCGCGATGCAGGGCTTCGGAATGGCCGATCAGGGGGGTCCCCAGTCGGTAGGTCGTCATCATGATGCTGACGATGGTTCTGGAATTGTAGATCTCACGATCCGGCAGCGTGAGTATTGCATCGGATTGCCGGGCGGCCTGAACGAAAACTTCCAAAAGATCCTGATGGGGCGCCTTGGGGAACAGGCGCAGGTTCGGCGGCTGTCCTTCGCTCGGCGAGCCGGGGCGGGTTTGGCTTGTCACCATGCCGAACCGTCGGAATGCCGGGACGTGCCGGCTGGCGATGCGCATTCGGTGTTCCAGGGGAATGTCCATGAACAGGGCCGCGAATCGCGTCGGATCACTGGCGGTACGGATCAGGCGTTCATGATTTTCCATCGGAATCACGATGCTCAGGACCCGCGCCTGCCGGGTGATGTCGATCACCGTCTGCAGGGCGGAGGTGCCCGAGGTGATGATCAGGCACTGTGCACAGTCAAAATGACGCATCCATTGCGCGGCGTCCGGTGCGGAGATCGCTATGAACAGGGGGGAGGGATGGGCCAGGCCGCGCCGCAGGGGTTCGTAGGCGCGCTGGTGGATGTCGCTTTCCTGGCTGGCCACGAACAGAATGCGCGGGGGGGCTGCCTGGAAGATTTCCGTGGCCTGGGTGCGAGGTGCCCACGTCAGCGACCCGATCAGCAGGGCCATCGTCAGCAATGCATGGAATGGTACGGTCCTTGTCATGGGTGCGGCGGAATCAAGGCGGGTGTGGTCGCCATCAGGGCCTGAGAATCACGTTGTCGTGTTTCTAACTGCGGGGACAGCGTGTTTATAATGGGGTCCGTCTCTTGAGGTTGTGTCTGCATGAATCATCCAACCCTGGAATCTTTTGTGGGCAATACGCCCCTGATCCGTCTGCAACGTCTGCCAGGGCAGACCTCCAATACCATTCTGGCCAAGCTGGAGGGGAATAACCCCGCCGGCTCCGTCAAGGATCGCCCGGCCCTGCACATGATACAACGTGCCGAGGCCCGAGGTGACATTCGTCCCGGCGATACCCTGATCGAGGCCACCAGTGGCAATACGGGCATTGCCCTGGCCATGGCGGCCGCCATCAAGGGTTATCCCATGATCCTCATTATGCCGGCCAACATGAGTGCGGAACGGCGGGCCGCCATGAAGGCCTTCGGCGCCCGGATCGTCCTGGTCAGCAAGGAGGAGGGCATGGAAGGCGCCCGCGACCTCGCTCAGCAGATGCAGGCCGAGGGCAAGGGGCGGGTGCTGGATCAGTTTGCCAATCCGGACAATCCCCTGGCCCACTATGAAACCACCGGACCGGAGATCTGGCGCGATACCGAGGGCGGCGTCACCCACTTCGTCAGCGCCATGGGTACCACCGGCACCATCATGGGGGTTTCCCGTTATCTCAAGGAACAGAATCCCGGGGTGAGGATCATCGGTGTGCAGCCGGCGGAAGGGGCCGCCATCCCCGGTATCCGGCGCTGGCCCGAGGCCTATCTGCCCAGGATCTATGAGCCCGAGCGGGTGGATACGGTCATGGACGTGAGTCAGGGCGAGGCGGAAGATACCATGCGTCGCCTGGCCGCGGAGGAGGGCATCTTCGCCGGCGTCTCCTCCGGGGGGGCCGTGGCCGCCGCCCTGCGCCTGTCGGCCGAACTCGAGAACGCGGTGATCGTGGCCATCATCTGCGACCGGGGGGATCGCTACATCTCCACCGGGGTCTATCCCGCATGAGCGTGGCATTGTCAGAACCGGTGATGGTCTTCGATATCGAGACCATTCCCGATGTGGCGGGTGGTCGCCGGCTCCTGGGCCTGGATGGTCTGGGAGACGCGGAGGCCGCCAAGGCCATGTTCCAGCTCCGGCTCCAGAAGACCGGCAGTGAGTTCCTCGCGCATCACCTGCATCGGGTGGTGGCCATTTCGGTGGTGCTCGCCACCCGGGATCAGCTCCGGGTCTGGTCCCTGGGCGGACCGGAGTCCGACGAGGCCGAGCTGGTCCGGCGCTTTTTCGAGGGTATCGAGCGCTATGCGCCCACCCTGGTGACCTGGAACGGCGGCGGCTTCGATCTGCCGGTGCTCCACTACCGCAGCCTGCTGCATGGGGTGTCGGCCCCGCGCTACTGGGATACCGGCGATGACGACCGCAATTTTCGCTACAACAACTATCTCTCCCGCTACCACTGGCGTCACCTGGACCTGATGGACGTGCTGGCGGGTTTCCAGATGCGCGCCAATGCCCCTCTGGACGAGGTGGCTTCCCTGCTGGGCTTTCCCGGCAAGATGGGCATGAGCGGCGCCGATGTCTGGGATG
The DNA here is from genome assembly GCF_022227765.1 of Ectothiorhodospira shaposhnikovii. Classification (GTDB taxonomy): domain Bacteria; phylum Pseudomonadota; class Gammaproteobacteria; order Ectothiorhodospirales; family Ectothiorhodospiraceae; genus Ectothiorhodospira. The sequence continues at coordinate 209,670 of NZ_JAJMLZ010000003.1, forward strand.
CCTGGCTGGCCGGTGACATCCAGGGCATCCGCCATTACTGCGAAACCGACGTCCTCAATACCTATCTGGTCTATCTGCGCTTCGAGCATCTGCGCGGTCGTCTGAGTCCTGAAGGACTGGCCCGCGAACAGACCCGCCTGGCCGAGATGCTGGCCGCCGCGTCCCAGCCCCACCTGCATGAATTTCTGGCAGCCTGGCAGGGTGCCTCCGCTTCCTCCACCTGAATCGATCGATCACATCCATGAGTTCCCGACGCCGATCCCGGCTGCCCCAGGAGGCAGTCCAGACCCGTATTGACGCCATCACCCACGAAGGACGGGGCGTTGCCCGCATCGAGGGCAAGACCGTCTTCATCGATGGCGCCCTGCCCGGGGAAACCGTCACCTTCCGCTATCACAAGCAGCATCGGCGCTATGACGAGGGTCGGGTGGAGACGGTGCTGGAGGCCTCGCCGGACCGGGTCGAGCCCCGTTGCCCCCATTTCGGCCTGTGCGGCGGTTGTGCCCTGCAGCACATGGACCCGGCGGCCCAGGTGCGGGCCAAGCAGCAGGTCCTGCTGGATGATCTGCGGCACATCGGTGACGTGGCCCCGGATGAGATCCTGGCACCCATCACCGGCCCGGTCTGGGGCTATCGCCGCAAGGCCCGGCTGGGGGTGAAGCATGTGCCCAAAAAGGGGGGCGTGTTGGTGGGATTCCGGGAAAAGGGCAGCCCCTACCTGGCGGCCCTGACCACCTGCGAGGTGCTGCATCCGGCGGTGGGGCAGCGGATCATGGTGCTGCGGGAGCTGATGGGCCGGCTACGGGCCCGGGACCGCATTCCTCAGATCGAGGTGGCGGTGGATGACGCCGACCAGGTGGCCCTGGTGTTTCGCAATCTGGACCCGCTCGATGCCGCGGATCAGGCAATCCTGACGGGTTTTGGTCAGGAAACCGGATTGCAGGTCTGGCTGCAGCCCGGCGGTCCGGAAACCATCACGCCGCTGTGGCCGACCTCCCCTCCGGTGCTGACCTATGGCCATCCCGGGTACGGCACTCGGGTACCGTTCGCCCCGGTGGATTTTTTCCAGGTGAACACCCCCATCAACCGGGTCATGGTGCCGCGGGCCTTGTCCCTGCTGGAGGTGGCGCCGGAACACCGGGTACTGGATCTGTTCTGCGGTCTGGGCAATTTCACCCTGCCCCTGGCGGGGATGGCGCGGGAAGTCATCGGCGTGGAAGGGGATGCGGCCATGGTGGAACGGGCGCGCCGCAATGCGGTCGAAAACAGCATCGACAATACCCGTTACCATGCCGCCGATCTGGCCGCCGATCCGGGCAACGCCCCCTGGCTGTCGGGTCCGGTGGACCGGGTGCTGCTGGATCCACCCCGTTCCGGGGCCCGGGAGGTGCTGGCGCCGCTGGCCCGTCTGGGGGCCGAGCGCATGGTCTATGTGTCCTGCAATCCGGCCACTCTGGCGCGGGATGCGGGGGAACTGGTCCACCGGCACGGGTATCGTCTGGTCGCCGCCGGTGTCATGGACATGTTTCCCCATACGGCCCACGTGGAGTCCATGGCACTGTTCGTCCGGGCCTGAACCTGCGAGGCAGTGCCGTCATGATCGACACCACCACCCTGGTCCTGGGCAAGGGACTGCTGACCGCCGCCGTGTTGCTGGGCCTGTGCGGATGGCAGATCCTGTCGGTGCGCCGCGCCCTGGCGGCGCGGCGGCGGGCGCGGGAATCCCCGCCCCCGGACCGCACCTGAAGCGGGGTCAGAGATCCCGCAACAGTTCGTTGATGCCCACCTTGGAACGGGTTTTTTCATCCACCCGCTTCACGATCACGGCGCAGTAGAGGCTGTACTTGCCGTCCTTGGACGGCAGGTTGCCGGATACCACCACCGAGCCGGCGGGGATGCGGCCGTAGGTCACTTCGTCCTTCTCCCGGTCATAGATGCGGGTGCTCTGACCGATGTAGACCCCCATGGAGATCACCGAGCCTTCCTCCACGATCACCCCTTCCACCACTTCGGAGCGGGCGCCGATGAAGCAGTTGTCCTCGATGATGGTGGGAGAGGCCTGCAGGGGTTCGAGCACGCCGCCGATGCCCACGCCCCCGGAGAGGTGCACGTTCTTGCCGATCTGGGCACAGGAACCCACGGTGGCCCAGGTGTCCACCATGGTGCCGGCATCCACATAGGCGCCGATGTTCACGTAGGAGGGCATCAGCACCACGCCGGGGGCGATGTAGGCGCCGCGCCGGGCGGTGGCGGGCGGCACGATGCGCACGCCGCTCTCGCGCAGTTCCCGGGAATTGCTGTCGGCCCACTTGGCGTCCACCTTGTCGTAATAGTGGGTGAAGCCGCCCTTCATGAGCTGGTTGTCGTTGATGCGGAACGACAGCAGCACGGCCTTCTTGAGCCACTCGTTCACCACCCACTGGCCATCACGCTTTTCAGCCACCCGGGCGGTGCCCCGGTCCAGCATGTCGATGGCTTCCATCACCGCATCCTTGAGGCGGGTGTCGGCATTGCGCGGGTTGATCTCGACGCGTCTTTCAAAGGCGTCTTCGATGAGGGTCTGGATATCGGTCATGGAAATACTCCGGTGATATGAAGGTAACAAGGAGGAGGATAGCCGGGGATCGGCTGATTCAGTGATCCGTCAGGAACGCCCGGATGCGCTGGGCGGCTTCCACGCATTCCGCCAGGGGGGCCACCAGGGCCATGCGCACCCGGTTGCGGCCGGGGTTGCCGGCGGCGGTGTCCCGGGACAGGTAGCTGCCGGGCAGGACGGTGATGTTCCAGCGGGCAAAGAGTTCGCGGGCGAAGCGCTCGTCATCCATGGGGACTTCCGGCCACAGATAGAACCCCGCGTCGGGCCGGCTCACGGGCAGGACATCACTCAGGATTTCAAGGACAGCGTCGAACTTGCGGCCGTAGAGATCCCGGTTTTCCTCCACGTGGGTTTCGTCATTCCAGGCCGCGATGCTGGCCGCCTGTACCGGGGGCGCCATGCTGCAGCCGTGGTAGGTCCGGTATTGATGAAAGGCCGTCATGACCCGGGCATCACCGGCCACGAAGCCGGAACGCAGTCCCGGCAGGTTGGAGCGCTTGGACAGGCTGTGGAAGACCACCACCCGGTTGAAGTCGCCCTGGTGTCGGGCCGCGACCCCAAGCAGGCCCGGCGGTGGTGGCTGGTCGTTGAAATAGATCTCGGAATAGCACTCGTCCGCGGCGATGATGAAGTCATGGCGATGGGCCAGTTCCAGCACCCGCACCAGGTAATCTTCCGGCATCACGCTACCGCTGGGATTGCCCGGGCTGCACAGATACAGGAGCTGGCAGCGGTCCCACTGTGCCGGCGTGACGGCATCCAGGTCCGGGAGGAAGCCGTGCTCCGGCAACAGGTCCATGAAGCGGGGTCTGGCGCCGGCCAGCAGGGCGGCCCCTTCGTAGATCTGGTAGAACGGATTGGGCATGAAGACTTCCGCCGGTTGCCGGCTGCGGTCCACCACGCACTGGGCCAGGGCGAACAGGGCTTCCCGGGTGCCGCTCACGGGCAGGATATGATGCTGGGGGTCCAGCAGGCCCGCGGGCAGGCCGAAACGTCGGCCGGCCCATCCGGCGATGGCCTCGCGCAGGGCATCCGAACCCCGGGTGAGGGGGTAGCCCGACAGGCCGTCCAGATGGGTGATGAGGGCCTCCCGGGCCACGGCGGGCGCGGCGTGTCGGGGTTCGCCGATGGACAGGGCGATGTGTCCGAGTGCGGCCGGGGGCGTCGCCCCCTGCTTGAGGGCGGCCAGCTTCTGGAAAGGGTAGGGTTGCAGTCGATCCAGATCGGGATTCATCGTGCCGTGTCGTCGGTGGTCGGTTGAACGGCGCGACAGTATACGCCATAACGGCGTGTCCCGGCCGATCCGCCGGTCCTCATGGGGTCTGCGGGCTGGTGGCGGGGTCCTGCAGCGCCTCCCGCAGGCGATCCGTGATCAGCTGCCGTCGTTCCGGGTCCTGGATGGGCTGGTCATTCAGTTCGGTGACGTAGAATACGTCATCGGCCTGCTCGCCGGCGGTGGCGATCTTGGCATTGTAGACTTTGACCCCGCAGTCCATCAGCACAATGCCGATCCGTGACAGCAGTCCCGGCCGGTCAGCCGTGGAAATGGACAGTACCGTGCGGTTGTGGTGGGGCAGGGGATCGAAGCTCACCTGGGTGGCCACGTCGAAATGCTTGAGCCGGCGCGGGGTGGTGCGCCGGATGACCCCGGGGCGCTTGTCCGGATCGTTGAGTCTTTCCCGGAGCAGTCGGCCGATTTCCTGGACTCGCTCGGCACTGGCGATGGGCTGACCGGTGTCTTCCAGTACCAGGAAGGTATCCAGGGTGCGATCGGTGCGCGTGGTGATGATTCTGGCATCCACGATGTCCAGTCCCAGCTGGGTCAAGGCGGTGGCGGCCAGGGCAAAGAGATGGGGGTGATCCCGGGTATAGAGGAAGATCTCGGTGCTGCCGCGGGCGGTTTCCTGGCGCACCAGGACCAGCGGCAGGTCCGCTTCATCCACCTCATGGATGGCGCGGGTGTGCCAGGCGATCTCGTCGGCGGAATGGCGCAGGAAGTATTCCGCGTCGAAATGGCTCCAGATCCGCAGGCAGTCGGAGGCCGTCATGCCCTGTGCCTGGAGCAGTTCCAGGGCATGGGTCTGTACCTCGCCCACCAGTTCGTCCTGGTCCGGCGGATTGTCCAGGCCGCGGCGCAGCATGCGCTGGGTGGAAGCGTATAGGCTGGAGATCAGCGAGCTTTTCCAGGAATTCCAGAGCTGTGGATTGGTGCCCTGGATGTCCGCCACGGTCAGCAGATAGAGATGGTTCAGGCGCATGCTGTTACCCACCTGGGCGGCAAACTCCATGACCACTCCCGGATCGGAGATGTCGCGCCGCTGCGCGGTCAGGGACATGAGCAGGTGGGCCTTCACCAGCCAGGCCACCAGATTGGCGTCATGGACCGCCAGGCCATGATGCAGGCAGAAGTGCCGCGCCTCGTCGGCGCCCAGTTCGGAATGATCGCCACCGCGCCCCTTGGCGATGTCATGAAACAGCCCCGCCAGATAGAGCAGCTCCGGCTTGGGGATCTGGCGGAACAGCCGCGCACATTCGGGCAGGTCACTCTCGTGCTCGGGCGCGGCGAAGCGCCTGAGATTGCGAATCACACCCAGGATGTGTTCATCCACGGTATAGATGTGGAACAGATCGTACTGCATCCGGCCCACGATCATGCCGAAGGCCGGCAGATAGGCGGCCAGTACCCCGTAACGGTTCATGCGCCGTAGCTGCCGGGTGACCCCGTGGGGTTGGCGCAGGATCTCCATGAACAGGGTGCGGCAGGCGAGATTCCGGCGGAATTCATCATCGATCAGGTGCCGCTGGGCGCGGATCTCGCGGATGGTGGAAGCCCGGATGCCCTTGAGTTCCGGGTGTTGCTGCAGCAGCAGGAAGGTCTCCAGCAGGGCCGGGGGGTACTGGCGGAAGACCTGGGGATGGGTGATCTCCAAAAAACCCCGCCGGGCCTGGAAGCGGCGATTGATGGGCACCACCTCGTCACTGTGGTCCTCCAGCAGGATGGCTTCGCTGAAGTGCTGCAGCAGCATTTCATTGAGCCGCTCAAGCCCCATCACCGTGCGGAAATACTGCTGCATGAACTGTTCCACGGCCAGATTATGGTCCTGGTCGGTGAAGCCCAGCAGGTTGGCAAGGCGGCGCTGAAAATCGAACAGCAGCCTGTCTTCCTTGCGACCGCTGAGCATGTGCAGGGCAAAACGTACCCGCCACAGATAGCTCTGTCCGGCCACCAGGTCGTGGCACTCCGCTTCGGTGAGAAACCCGTGGGATACCAGTTCTTCCAGGGCGCTGGCGCCGAAATGGCGTTGGGTCACCCAGCCGATCATCTGGATGTCCCGCAGGCCGCCGGGACCTTCCTTGAGATTGGGTTCCAGGCGGTAGGCGGTTTCGCCGAAACGCTGGTGCCGGGCCTCCTGTTCCGCCAGTTTGGCGGCGAAGAACTCGCGGCTGTTCCACATGCGCTCCGGGGCGATTCGCGCCCTCAGGGCCTCGAACTGGCCGGTCGGCGTCAGCAAAGGACGGGATTCCAGCAGGTTGGTGGCGACGGTGATGTCCCGCGCGGCCTCCCGGGTGCAGTCATCCAGGGTGCGCACGCTGTGCCCGACCTCAAGGCCGATGTCCCAGAGAAAGGTGAGGAACTGCCCGATTCGTTCCTCCTGCTCCCGGTTCAGGGGGGTATCGAAGAGCACCAGGATGTCGATGTCCGAGCCGGGGTGCAGTTCCCCCCGGCCGTAGCCACCCACGGCCACCAGGCCCAGTCCGGCCTGGTGGTGGAGCGACAGGGCCTCCCAGGCCGCCACCAACAGGCGATCCATGGCGGCAGCCCGGGCCTGGACCAGGTCGGTGACGTCCACGCCGTCGGTGAAGGCCGTTTCCAGGTCCTTGCGTACCCGGGTGACGAGGGCCGCATATTGCTGCCGGTCCGGCGGTTGCCCGTGGCGAAGGGCCTGGTATGCCGCCTCCCAACTCAGGCGATGGGCGATATGGGGCGGCAGAGGGGTCAGGGGGCTCATGGGGGCAGGCTCAACAAGGCGGGGTCTCGTCCTTGCGCAGGGTGAGAATTTCATGACCGTCCTCGGTCACGAGGAGGGTATGCTCCCACTGGGCGGACAGGCTGTGGTCCTTGGTGACCACGGTCCAGCCGTCGGCCAGCAGGCGGGTATGACGCTTGCCCACGTTGACCATGGGCTCGATGGTGAAGGTCATGCCGGGTCTGAGTTCCACCCCTTCCCCCGGGCGTCCGAAGTGCAGGACCTGAGGGTCCTCATGAAACTCCCGGCCGATGCCGTGGCCGCAATATTCACGTACCACACTGAAGCGTTCTCCTTCCACATAGGTCTGGATGGCATGGCCGATATCGCCCAGGCGGACGCCGGGGGCCACCATGCCGATGCCGCGCCACAGGGCTTCATGGGCCACATCCACCACACGCTGGGCCTGCACGGAGGGCTTGCCGATGATGAACATGCGACTGGTGTCCCCATGATAGCCGTCCCGGATCACGGTGACGTCGATGTTGACGATGTCGCCGTCCTTGAGGCGACGGTCGCCGGGGATGCCGTGGCAAACCTGGTGGTTGATGGATGTACAGATGGACCGGGGGAAGCCGCGGTAGTTCAGCGGGGCCGGGATGGCACCCTGTACCCGGGTGATGTGGTCGTGGCAGAGCCGGTCCAGTTCGCCGGTCGTGATGCCCGCCCGCACATGGGGGGCGATCATGTCCAGGACCTCGGCGGCACAGCGGCCGGCCAGGCGCATTTTTTCGATTTCTTCCGGGGTCTTGATATTGACGGGCATGCTGGGGAGGGTCCGGGGTAGGGCGCTTTGGCCGGCGCCGATCGGGTCCGGCGGGCCGCGCTATGCGTTTGTTGTGAAAGACCGTTTATGGTATAAAGCGCCCGCGCTCCATGCAAACCAAACTGCGGGTGCGTACTTCATCCATTTCATTGTTCTGAATCCACACATGCGCCGGCACGTTCAGCGGGGTGCCCCGAAAAGGGGTTGCTGTTCGGGGCGCATGGAGGCCCAACCCGAGGAGATCCTCTCGTCATGCCTAACGTGACCATGCGTCAAATGCTCGAAGCCGGTGTCCATTTCGGTCACCAGACCCGTTACTGGAATCCCAAGATGGACCAGTACATCTTCGGGCATCGCAACAAGATTCACATCATCAATCTTGAAAAGACCGTTCCCCTTTTCAATGATGCCATGAACTACCTGGGCAAGATGGCCGCCAACGGCGGCAAGATCATGTTCGTGGGCACCAAGCGCTCCGCCCGTGACCTGGTGGCCGAGCATGCCCAGCGTTGCAAGATGCCCTACGTCAATCACCGCTGGCTCGGCGGTATGCTGACCAACTTCAAGACCGTGCGCGAATCCATCCGTCGTCTCAAGGAACTGGAGACCATGAAGGAAGACGGTACCCTGAACCGCCTGAGCAAGAAGGAAGCCCTGATGCGCACCCGCGAGATGGAAAAGCTCGAGCGCAGCCTGGGCGGCATCAAGGACATGCCCGGTCTGCCGGACGCCATGTTCGTGATCGACGTGGGCTATGAGCGCATCGCCATCAGCGAAGCCCGCAAGCTGGGCATCCCCGTGGTCGCCGTGGTGGACAGCAACAACTCCCCCGAGGGCGTCGACTACGTCATTCCCGGCAACGATGATGCTATGCGTGCCATTCAGCTCTATCTCGCCGCCGCGGCCGACGCCGTGTGCGACGGCCTCAACGTGGCCCGCACCACCGCCTCCAGCGAGTTCGTCGAGGTGGAAGAGGCCGCTGCCCAGCCCGCCGCCGAAGCCGGCGACAAGTAACGCGCTGCCGGGGCCGCGCCCGCTTGCGGGGGCGGCCCCGGCGACACAGATTGAATTCAGGAGTTACCCCATGCAGATTACCGCATCCATGGTTAAGGAACTGCGCGAGCGTACCGGCGCAGGCATGATGGAATGCAAGAAGGCGCTGGCCGAGGCCGGCGGCGACATGGAAGCCGCCATCGAGCAGATGCGCAAGTCCGGCGCCGCCAAGGCCGTGAAGAAAGCCGGTCGCGTGGCCGCCGAAGGTCAGGTGATGGTTGCCGCCAGCGAAGACGGCCGCCGTGCCGCCATCGTGGAAGTCAACTGCGAAACCGACTTCGTGGCCAAGGATGACAACTTCCAGGGCTTCGTCCGCCTGGTGGCCGACACCCTGGTGGCCCAGGCCCCCGTCGACGTGGAGGCCCTGATGGCCCTGTCCACCCCGGAAGGCACCCTGGAAGAAGTCCGTGCCGGTCTGGTGGCCAAGATCGGCGAGAACATCCAGGTACGTCGCTTTGAAGTGATCAACAGTGACGGCCGTCTGGGTCATTACCTGCACGGCACCCGCATCGGCGTGCTGGTCGAAATGAACGGTGGGAATGATGACCTGGTCCGTGATGTGGCCATGCACATCGCCGCCAGCCGTCCGGTCTGCGTCGATGAGTCCCAGGTGCCTCAGGAATTGCTGGAGCAGGAAAAGAACATCTTCCGCGCCCAGGCCGAGGAAAGCGGCAAGCCGGCCGAAATCATCGAGAAGATGATCGGCGGTCGCATCAAGAAATACCTGGCGGAAATCACCCTGGTGGGTCAGCCCTTCGTCAAGGACCCCGACAATACCGTGGGCAAACTGCTGCAGGACGCCGGCGCCCAGGTGAACCGCTTCGTGCGTTACGAGGTGGGTGAAGGGATCGAGAAGAAGGTGGAGAATTTCGCCGAAGAAGTGATGGCCCAGGCCAAGGGCGCTTGATATCTTCTGTATCCTGATGATGGTGGCTCCACATGGGGCCGCCGTCGTCCGCATGAGTGTCCCGGTTCACCGGGGGCACCCGGTTTCAGGCTCGACACAATACAAACAAGGTTTCCCATGAGTGACGACAAGCGTCCCGCCTATAAGCGTATCCTTCTGAAGCTGAGTGGCGAGGCCCTGATGGGTGACCTGGATTTCGGCATCTGTCCGGACATCCTGGCCCGGGTTGCCCGCGAGGTGTCCGAACTCAGTCGCCTTGGCGTGGAGGTGGCCATCGTCATCGGCGGCGGTAACATCTTCCGTGGTGCCGGCATGGCCCAGGGCGGCATGGACCGGGTCACGGCCGACCACATGGGCATGCTGGCCACGGTGATGAATGCCCTGGCCATGCAGGATGCCCTGGAGCGGGAAGGCAAGTTCTGTCGCGTCATGTCCGCCCTCAAGATCAATCAGGTCTGCGAGGACTACATCCGTCGTCGCGCCGTGCGTCATCTGGAAAAGGGGCGCATCGTCGTCTTTGCCGCCGGCACCGGCAATCCCTTCTTCACCACCGACACCGCGGCCAGCCTGCGGGCCATTGAGATGAACACCGATGTCATGATCAAGGCCACCAAGGTGGACGGTGTCTATGACTCGGACCCCATGACCAATCCCGATGCCCGCCGTTACGAGCGCCTCACCTACGAGGAGGTGCTCACCCGCCGTCTGGGCGTCATGGATGCCACGGCCATCGTGATGTGCCGGGACAATGACATGCCGATGCGGGTCATCAACATATTCAAGGAAGGGGATCTGCTGCGCCTGATCATGGGCGAGAATGTGGGTACCCTGGTCGAGAGAGGTTGAACAGCATGATTGAAGCTATCAAGAAGGATGCCGCGACCCGCATGGGCAAGAGCATCGATTCCCTGCGCCAGGAAATGGCCAAGATCCGCACGGGGCGTGCCCACACCAGCCTGCTGGACCACGTGATGGTGGAGTATTACGGCAGCGAGGTACCCATCAATCAGGTGGCCAACGTGGGCGTGGAGGATTCCCGCACCCTGACCGTGACCCCCTGGGAACGGCCCATGGTGGCCAAGGTGGAGAAGGCCATCATGAACTCGGACCTGGGTCTGAACCCCTCCACGGTGGGTGCTGTGATCCGTGTTCCCATGCCGGCCCTTACCGAGGAGCGTCGCAAGGACCTGGTGAAGGTGGTGCGTCACGAGGCGGAGAATGCCCGTGTCGCCATCCGCAACATCCGTCGTGATGCCAACAACGAACTCAAGAACCTGGTCAAGGACAAGTCCATTTCCGAGGATGAGGATCGCAAGGGCCAGGAAGAAGTGCAGAAGCTGACCGACCATTACATCGCCGAAGTCGATCGTGTGCTGGCGGAAAAGGAAAAGGAACTGATGGCCGTCTGAGCCGCGGGATGAACCACCGATAGTGACTCAAGCGCCCGCCAGTAAACCGGGTATTCCGTGTCATGTGGCCGTCATCATGGATGGTAACGGTCGCTGGGCCCGTGCCCGTCATCTTCCCCGCACCGAAGGTCATCGCCAGGGCGTCAATGCCGTCCGGATGGTGGTGCGTACCTGTGCTTCCCGCGGGGTCAAGGTGCTCACCCTGTTCGCCTTCAGCAGCGAGAACTGGCGCCGGCCCCGGCAGGAAGTCGGGACCCTGATGGAACTGTTCGTGGGCTCGATCCGCCGTGAACTGCCGGAGTTGGAGGAAAAAGGCATCCGGCTGCGTTTCATCGGTGATCGCAGCGCCTTTTCCTCGCGGCTTCAGGACCGCATGGCGGAGGCGGAGCAGCGCACCCGTGACAATACCCTGATGGAGCTGGTGGTGGCGGTGAGCTACGGCGGGCGTTGGGACATCACCCATGCCGCCGCCGCGTTGGCCGAAAAGGTCCGCGCCGGTGTGCTGACACCCGAGCAGATCACGCCGGAGATCCTGGATGCCCATCTCTCGACCGCCGGTCTGCCCGACCCGGATCTGTTCATTCGCACCGGCGGGGAAAAGCGGGTGAGCAATTTCCTGCTCTGGCAGTTGGCCTATACGGAGCTGTTCTTTACCGACGTGCTCTGGCCGGATTTCAGCGAGGACGACCTGAACCAGGCCTTTGCCTGTTTTGCCGGCCGTCAGCGCCGTTTCGGATATATCGAAGAGCAACTGGCCGGAGGCAGTGGTGCTTAAACAGCGAGTCATAACCGGCCTTCTGCTGGCCGTGGTGGTGTTTTCGGCGGTCCTGTTGCTACCGTCTTTCTGGTTCGGCCTTGCGGTACTGGCCGTGTGTCTGGGGGGGGCCTGGGAATGGGCCCGACTCTGTGGCCTGGAATCCGGTGGGCAGCGAGGTCTGTATGTGACCGGGGTCGCCGCCCTGGCCGGACTGGGTGCCTTCACGGCCTTCGCCCTGGACCAGATCTGGCCAGTGGTGCTGGGTGTCCTGTGGTGGGGTGGGGTTCTCGTGGTGCTGGCCTTCTACCGGCCGGCCGGCCGGGAGGGCCGGATCCTTTGGCGTCGCTATGGGCTGGGCAGTGCCGGTGTACTGACCCTGGTACCCGCCTTCATCGCCCTGGTCTGGCTGCATCAGGTACAGCCCGCCCTGGTGCTCTACCTCATCCTGCTGACGGCGACGGCGGACAGCGCCGCCTATTTCGCCGGGCGCCGTTTCGGTCGTCACAAGCTGGCACCACGCATCAGCCCGGGCAAGACCCGTGAAGGTCTGCTGGGCGCCCTGATTGCCATCGTTCCCTTCGGTCTGCTGGGCGCCTGGTATTTCGGCGTGATTCCCGCCCTGTGGTTCTTCTTTGTCTGTCTGTGTCTGGTCACGGCCCTGGTGTCCGTGGCCGGAGACCTGTTTGAAAGCGTGCTCAAGCGGGAAGCCGGTGCCAAGGACAGCGGTGCCCTGCTGCCCGGACACGGCGGCATTCTGGATCGCATCGACAGCCTCACCGCGGCAGCCCCCGTCTTCCTGATGGGCCTCCTGTGGGGCGTAATTATGGCAAGATAGTCCTTTGACGGCGAAAGCGGTCTTTGCCGGGGCCCGGCTTGCCGTTTCACCCCAAGGTCAGTTTACCGGGAGACTTCCAATGAGTGCTTCACCAAAGGGCGTCACCGTCCTTGGCGCCACCGGAACCATCGGCGTCAACACCCTGGACGTCATCGCTCGCCATCCGGACCGCTATCGCGCCGTGGCCCTCACCGCCAATGGCAATGTGGAGCGTCTGCTGGAGCAGTGCAGGACCCATCGACCCGACTATGCGGTGGTGGCCGATCCGGCCCATGCGGGAGCACTGGAAGCCGGTATCCGTGCCGCCGGCCTGTCCACCCGGGTCATGGCCGGTCCCGAAGCCCTGGCCGAAGTGGCTGCCCTGCCGGAAACCGATTACGTCATGGCCGCGATCGTCGGCGGGGCGGGGCTGCTGCCCTCCCTGGCCGCCGCCCGGGCGGGCAAGCGGGTACTGCTGGCCAACAAGGAAGCCCTGGTGATGTCCGGACGCCTGTTCATGGATCAGGTCCGGGCCTCGGGCGCGGAACTGCTGCCCATCGACAGCGAGCACAACGCCATCTTCCAGTGCATGCCGTCTGACTTTTCCCGCGGTCTGCCCGAAGTGGGGGTGGAAAGGATCCTTCTGACCGCATCCGGCGGACCCTTCCGGCGCCTGCCTGCCCAGGATCTGGAGGCGGTCACGCCGGATCAGGCCTGTGCCCACCCCAACTGGGTCATGGGTCGCAAGATCTCGGTGGATTCCGCTTCCATGATGAACAAGGGTCTGGAACTGATCGAGGCCTGCTGGCTGTTCGATACCACGCCGGAGCGTGTCGAGGTGGTACTGCATCCCCAGAGCGTGATTCATTCCATGGTGGCCTATGCTGATGGCTCGGTGCTGGCCCAGCTGGGCAACCCGGACATGAGAACCCCCATCGCCCACGCCTTGGCCTGGCCGGAGCGCATCACCTCGGGCGTAGCGCCGCTGGACATCATGGAGATTGCCCGCCTGGATTTCGAGCGTCCCGACATGGAACGTTTCCCCTGCCTGCGCCTGGCCTACGAGGCCTTCAGTGCCGGCGGTACCGCCACCGCCATCCTCAACGCGGCCAACGAAGTGGCCGTGGATGCCTTCCTGTCGGCGCGCATCCGTTTCACCGACATCCCCCGGCTGATCTCCCATGCCCTGGAAACCCTGCCCCATCAGGAAGCCGATTCCCTGGAACGGATCCTGGCGGCGGATCGGGAAGCCCGGGAAGTGGCGGCCGCGGCGGTGCGCGAAGGCCGGCTGCTTGAGCGTTCCCTGCATTCATGAGCATCCTGATCAGCATCCTCGCCTTCATCGTTGCCATCGGGCTGCTGGTGACGGTGCACGAGTTCGGCCACTATTGGGTGGCCCGGCGCTGCGGCGTGAAGGTCCAGCGCTTCTCCATCGGCTTCGGTCGTCCCCTGTGGGCACGGGTGGCAGGCCGGGATCGCACCGAATATGTCATCGCCGCCATCCCCCTGGGCGGCTATGTGAAGATGCTCGATGAGCGCGAGGAGCCGGTGCCGGAGGCGGAGCGTCATCGCGCCTTCAACCGCCAGACCGTGGGCCGGCGCATGGCCATCGTCGCCGCCGGTCCGGCGGCGAATTTCCTCTTTGCTATCCTCGCCTACACCCTGATGTTCATGGTCGGGGTCGGCGGCATCAAGCCCGTGGTGGGGCATGTGGAGCCCGGTTCCCTGGCCGCCGAGGGCGGTTTCGAGGCCCGGGACCTGATCCTGCGGGTGAACGATACCGAAACGGCCACCTGGGAACTTGCCGCCCTCAATCTGCTCGAACAGGGTCTGGATGGCCGCCGGGTGGAGGTGCTGGTGCGCGATGCCCAGGGCAGGGAAGTGGTCCGTTCACTGGACCTGAGCGACCGGCGCCGACTGCTGGACGAAGGCCCCCTGCTGGACAAGCTGGGTATCGTTGCCTGGCATGCCTGGTCGGAGCCGGTACTGGGGGAACTGATCCCGGAGGGTGCCGCGGCCCGTGCCGGGCTACGCTCGGGAGACCGGATCCTGCAGGCGGACGGCATCCGCATCGACAGCTGGCAGTCCTGGGTGGCCCATGTTCAGGCCCGCCCCGAACAGTCCATCGAACTGTGGATCGAGCGGGACGGTCGCCGTGAATTCATGGTGATCCGGACCGACAGCCGGGAGGTCAACGGCGAGCGGGTGGGGCTGATCGGCGCCTATCCCTATGTGGACGAGGCCACCGCCGAGGCCATGCGGGCCCAGGTCCGTCACGGCCCCTGGATCTCGTTCGTCCATGGCGTGGAACGAACCTGGGACATGAGCGTCATGACCCTGCGGGTGATGTGGCGCCTGCTCACCGGCGAGGCGGCGGTGAGCAATATCGCCGGCCCCATCAGCATTGCCGAGTATGCGGGCGTCACCGCCGTGATCGGGCTCTCGGCATTTCTGGGTTTTCTCGCCATCGTCAGTATCAGTCTCGGGATCATCAATCTGCTGCCGATTCCCATACTCGACGGTGGTCATCTGCTGTATTACTGCGTGGAGCTCATCAAGGGCAGTCCCGTGTCGCCGACGGTGGAAGCCATCGGCCAGCGGGTCGGGATCGTGATGATCGGACTTTTGATGACGCTCGCGTTCTATAACGATTTCATGCGAATCCTGGGTTGATACCGAATGTCTCGTGAGTCACGACGTCTGCTTGCCGGTCTGGGCCTTGCCGCCATGCTGGGCTGGTCAACATCGGCACTGGCCGGCAACGGTTTTGTGATCCGGGACATCGAGGTCGAGGGTCTGCAGCGCATTGCCGCCGGCACGGTGTTCACCTACCTGCCCGTGGCGGTGGGAGACGCCTTCGATGACGGCCAGGCACCGGAGGTGATCCGGGCCCTGTTCCGTACCGGCTTCTTCTCCGACATTTCCCTGAGCCGGCGTGGCGACGTGCTGGTGGTGGTGGTGGAAGAGCGGCCCGCCATCAACGAGATCCGCATCAGCGGCAACCGGGACATCAAGACCGATCAGCTCATGGAGGCCCTGCGTCAGGTGGGCATGGCCCGTGGCCGGGTCTTCAACCGCACCGTGCTCGAGCGCATGGAGAATGAACTGCTGCAGCAATATTTCGCCCGCGGCAAGTACAACGTGCAGGTGGATGTGGAGGTGGAGTCGCTGCCCCGCAACCGGGTGGACGTGGTCATCGAGATCGCCGAGGGTCGGGTGGCCCGGATCCAGCAGGTGAGGGTGGTGGGTAACGAAGCCTATTCCGAGCGGGAGCTGATTCGTCGTTTCGATTCCGGCGTGCCCCGCTGGTATGCCCTGTTCAGCCGCCGTGATCATTATTCCAAGCAGCGCCTGGCGGGGGATCTGGAAAAACTGCGTACCCGCTACCTGGATTCCGGCTTCATCAACTTCAACGTGGATTCCACCCAGGTCACTCTGACCCCGGATCGTCGGGACATCTATGTCACCATCAATATCGATGAAGGCGAGCAGTATCGGGTGAGCGAGGTCAGTCTGGCGGGCAATCTCATCGTGGACGAGCAGGAACTGCGGGATCTGCTGGCCATTGCCCCGGGGGATACCTTCTCCCGCAGCCTGATCACCGAGACCTCCAATCGCATCTCCCGCCGTCTGGGGGATGAGGGTTACGCCTTTGCCAACGTCAATCCGATCCCCCAGCTTGACGAGGAGAATCAGGAGGTTGCCCTGACCTTCTTTGTCGATCCCGGTCAGCGGGTCTATGTGCGCCGGATCAACTTCACCGGTAATTCCCGCACCCAGGACGAGGTCTTTCGCCGTGAAATGCGGCAGATGGAAGGCGGTTGGTATTCCACCTCGAACGTGGATCGCTCCCGGGTCCGCCTGCAGCGCCTCTCCTATGTGGAGGATGTGAACATCGAGACCCGCCGGGTGGCCGGGACCGAGGATCAGGTGGACCTGGACATCACGGTGTCCGAGCGCCTGTCCGGCAGTTTCATGATCGGTGCCGGGTATTCCCAGAGCCAGGGCGTGCTGTTCAATACCAGCCTGTCCCAGGACAATTTCTTTGGTACCGGCAACCGGGTCTCCCTGGCCCTGAACAACAGCCGGGTGAGCACTCTCTACAGCCTGTCCTTTACCAATCCCTATTACACCCTGGACGGGGTCAGTCGGGGCTTCAATATCTTCTATCGGGAGACGGATGCCTTCCGGGCGGATATTTCCCGCTATTCCTCCAACCGGCTGGGGGCCAATGTCACCTACGGCATTCCCCTCACCGAGTACAACACCTTCCGCATCACCCCCGGCTATGAGCGGGTGGAGATCCTCACTTCCGACAATACTCCCGATGAGATCTTCAACTACCTGGATGAAAATGGTGACCGGTATGATCTCTATACCCTGACCACCAGCTTCATCCACGATACCCGCAACCGGACCGTGTTCGCGGATCGCGGCAACCTGCAGCGGATCAGTCTGGAGGCCTCCCTGCCGGGCAGCGACCTGGAATACTATAAGGTGGATTATCGCAACCAGCTCTTCATCCCCCTACGGCCGGGGCTGACCTTCGCCCTGTCCGGGGAAGTGGCTTACGGGGATGCCTACGGGGATACCTCCGATCTGCCGTTCTTCGAGAAGTTCTTCGCCGGCGGCACCCGCTCGGTACGGGGTTACCGGGATCTGAGCCTGGGACCCCGGGACAGCCGAGATGACCCTTATGGCGGGAACTTCCGGGTGCTGGGCAGTGCCGAACTCATCTTCCCGCCGCCGTTCATGGATCAGGCCCCCAATGTGCGCATGAGCCTGTTCCTGGATGCCGGCCAGGTATTCGAGACCTATGATGATTTCGAGACCGGCGAGATCCGCGCCTCGATCGGTGCCGGCATGACTTGGCTGTCCCCGGTGGGCGCGTTGACATTCAGTCTGGCGCAGGCGTTAAATGACAAGCCCGAAGATCGCCTGCAGTCGTTCCAGTTCAGTATCGGCGCCTCCTTCTGACGGCGTCTTGTCGAGTATGAAAAAGGGTTGTTGAACGGGCTGAGTCAGCCTTTTGTCTGCCCAAGTTTTGGAGAAACGGTTTGAAGCGCAATGTTCTGAGAATCACCACCGGCCTGTTGCTGGTGTGTCTGCTTGCGATCTCCGGTGCCGCCGCGGCCAACGCCAAGGTGGCCTTCGTCAACATCAATCGTGTCATGGAACAGTCTCCCCAGGCGGAAGCCTCCCTGCGGGCGCTGGAAGAAGAGTTCTCCCCCCGGGACTCGGAGCTGGTGGCGGAACGGGACGCCCTGCGCCGCATGCAGGAGCGTCTGCAGCGGGATGCCGAGGTGATGGGTGCGGATCGCCGCGCCGAACTTGAGCGTGAATTCCGTACCCGTTCCCGGGAGTTCACCCGCGCCCAGGACATGTTCCAGGAAGATCTGAATGTGCGGCGCAACGATGAACTGGCCCGGCTCCAGCGCCTGGTGCACAACGTGATCATGGAGATTGCCCGTGCCGAAAACGTGGACCTGGTGGTCACCGAGCGCACGGTCCTGTACGCCAGCGACCGTATCGATATCACCGGCAAGGTTCTGGAAGAGCTCCGCCGCCAGCATCAAAGAGCCCGCCGCTGATCCGGGGCGGAAGTGATGTCGGTTTCACTGAAAACACTGGCGCGGGCCATCGGCGCCGATCTGCACGGAGCCGGCATTGATGCCGGTGAACGTGTCCTGGACAGCGTGGCCCCGCTGGGCGATGCCGGTCCCGGTCAGCTGTGCTTCATGACCCATGATCGCTACCTGCCCGAGCTCCGTCGGACCCGGGCGGGAGCGGTCATCCTCAAGCCCGCGCATCTGCCCGAGTGCCCGGTGCCGGCCCTGGTCTGCGCCAATCCGCACCTGGGATTCGCCCGGGCGGCGGCCCTGTTGCATCCCGAGCCCGTACCCGAACCCGGCATTCATGCCAGTGCCGTGGTCAGTCCTCGGGCCAGGATTCATCCCTCGGTCAGTGTGGGGCCGCAGTGTGTCGTGGCGGCGGGCGTGCAGCTGGATGCCGACGTGGTGCTGGGTCCCGGCTGTATCATCGGCGAGAATGCCCATGTGGGCGAAGGGACCCGGATGCTGGCCCGGGTGACGGTGGGTGCCCGTGTCAGGATCGGTCGGCGAGGATTGCTGCACCCCGGGGCAGTGGTGGGTTCGGAGGGGTTCGGCTTTGCGAAGGACGGCGAGGCGTGGATCCGGGTGCCGCAGGTGGGTACGGTGATCATCGGTGACGACGTGGAGGTGGGGGCCAACACGACCATCGATCGCGGTGCGCTGGAAGATACCGTGATCGAGGACGGGGTGAAACTGGACAACCTGATCCAGGTGGCCCACAACGTGCATATCGGTGCCCACACGGCCATGGCCGGGTGTGTGGGGATCGCCGGTAGTGCCCGCATCGGCAGGCGTTGCTCCATTGGCGGGGGGGTCGGCATTGCGGGCCACCTGGAAATCGCCGATGGGGTGACGGTGACGGGCATGACCCTGGTGAGCCGTTCCATCTCAGAGCCCGGTGTCTATTCCTCGGGTGTGCCGTTCTCACCGGCACGGGAATGGAATCGCAGCCTGGCGCATTTGCGGCGACTCGATACCCTGTCACGGCGCGTCAAAGTCCTGGAAGAGCGGGCATCACGCCAGGGCGCCGGGGCTGACTCTGATAACGAATAATCGGTGGTTCGCAGGCAACGCGCAGGGTGGATCTGCAGGGGGCCTGCGAACGAATGACCCTATAAAGTACAAATAAGGAATGACAACTTGGATTCCATGAGCATACACGAGGTGCTGCGCTACCTCCCCCATCGTTTCCCGTTTCTGATGGTGGACCGGGTGACCGATCTCAAACCCGGTGAATATCTGGAGGGCATCAAGAATGTCTCCATCAATGAACCCTATTTCCCGGGTCATTTCCCCATCCGCCCGGTCATGCCGGGTGTCCTGATCCTGGAAGCCCTGGCTCAGGCCACGGGTCTGCTGGCCTTCAAGACCCAGGAACACCGGGGCGAGACCGACAAGCAGCAGCTGTATCTTTTCGTGGGCATCGACGAGGCCCGTTTCCGTCGCCAGGTGGAACCGGGTGATCAGCTCCATCTGCGGGTGGAACTGCTGCGCGTGGTGAGGGGTATCTGGCGCTTCAATGCCGAGGCCAGGGTGGACGGTGAAGTGGTGGCCACCGCGACGCTCATGTGCGCCGGGAAGGATCTGGAGTCATGATCGATGCCCGTGCCGTTGTAGACCCGGGGGCACGCATCGAGGAAGGAGTGCAGATCGGGGCCTTTTCGATCATTGGCCCCGAGGTGAGTATCGGCAAGGGAACCTGGATCGGACCCCATGTGGTGATCACCGGCAAGACCCGTATCGGCGAGGACTGCAAGATTTATCAGTTCGCGTCCCTGGGGGAGGCGCCCCAGGATCTGGGCTACCGGGATGAGGCCACCGCCCTGGAAATCGGTGATCGCACCGTGATCAGGGAGTACGTCACCATCAGTCGCGGTACCCCCAAGGGCGGTGGCGTGACCCGGGTGGGTTCCGACAATCTGATCATGGCCTATGTCCATATCGCCCATGACTGCCACGTGGGCGATCATGTCGTCTTTTCCAACGCGGCCTCCCTGGCCGGGCATTGTCAGGTGGGGGACCGGGCCGTGCTGGGGGGGTTCACCCTGGTTCACCAGTTCTGTCGGGTGGGCTCCCATGCTTTTACCAGCATGGGTGCGGCCCTGAACCGGGATCTGCCGCCCTATTGCATGGCTTCCGGCAATTACGCCCGTGCCGTCGGCATCAACAAGATCGGGCTCCGGCGTCGCGGTTTTTCCGGGGAGACCATCCGTGCGCTGCAACGGGCATTTCGGCATCTGGTGGACGGTCGGGACCGGCAGCAGGGCCTCGAGGCCGTGGCGCCACTGGCGGAGGTGCACCCGGAAGTGGCGGATTTCGTGGCATTTGTGCGGGAAAGTCCCCGCGGCATTCTGCGCACCGATCGGCGCCGTTCCACGGACTGACCGGCACCGCCTTCGCGGGCAAGGCCCGCTCCCAGGGTCACCCGTGTGAGTGTGACCCCGTGGGAGCGGCCCTGGCCGCGAATCAGCGCAGGCGCCGAGCAAACTTCAGGGCTCCCCGGACTCCCGTTTCAACGTCACATCCACGATTCTCACCTGCCTGATCGCCTCGATCTCATGGTCGGCGAACCACTGCTCCGCCAGCTTGCGAATGTCACCCAGACCGACCTTGGACAGGTCGATGTCCAGTTCCACGGTCACTTCCACTTTCACGGCGCACCCCTCAGAATGAACTGGTGACCACCCGACCGGACGGGTCCAGCATGTCACGCAAGGTTTCCGGATCTGCAATGCCGGGCAGCTTCAGACTCTGGCCACCATGGCAGATGATGCCCACCTTGCCGTAGCCGAGCAGACGACCCAGCCAGCTTCGGTAAATCCCCGCCGCCTTGATCTCGCCCAGTTCCATGACCCGGGTGCGGCGCAGCAGCGTGCCGGTCACGGTGATCATGCGCCGATCGGTGATGGAGACCTCCGTGTTGAGAAAAATGGCCAGTGCCCGGGCCATCATGCCCGGCAACACCGCCAGGTAGATGATGGCGGCGATGACCTCGCCCCCCAGGCCGAAGGGACCCAACACCAGCAGCAGGCACAGGGTCACGAGCTGGATCGGGGGCAGGAAGATGGCCCAGTGGGTGTCGGCCTGGAATACCAGGTGTTCTTCCTCGTCCAGCACGGTTTGGGTTACGTCCGCGCGCCCCAGGGAAAAGGACAGGATGGCCATGATGATGGCCGGCGGCAGCAGCAGGGTGCCGGCCACCAGCAGGGTGGTCCCGAGCGGGGTGCCGAAGAAATTCACCCCGGCAAAGAGGTTGATTCCCGCCGCCACGAGCACCCCCGCCGCGGTGAAATTGAGGCGGCGTTTCCAGCGTCTTTCGTTGCGCATGCGTTCGCAGCGATGTCGGGGCCACCAGCGCACCAGCAGGTTGATGAGGGTGACGGGAAACAGAATGATGAACAGGGTCAGGGAGATCAGCGCCCCTTGTCCCAGCAGGACCATGGATCCCATGAGGCTGGCCAGGGAACTCAGGGCCAGGGTGATGGGAATCCAGCGGGGAGATCGGGTGGTGTCCTTCGTTGTCGTACTCAAGTTGAGGCTCCAGTTAGGCACGATGGGACCCCGGACCGGGTCGAGCCTTCATTTTGCCTGATATCCGGCCCCGATGCCCATGCCCGGGATCAGGAGGGAGATGGATTCTGCGTGCGCCCCTTGAGTTCCCGCACCCGCTCCACGCCCTTGCGGCGCTGGGCGTAGATCACCTGCAGTTTCTGCGCAATCTCCTCATGTTCATCGCCCGGCGGTGTCTGTTCCAGCCTGGCGGTGAGATCCCGTTCCTTGGCCTTGAGTTTCTTCAACACCTTGCGGATGGATTTGAGTTCCTCACGCTGGGCGGTCTGATCCGCGCTGAGAAAACCGGCCAGCCTAGCCAGCAGTTTTTTCGTTTTCATCAGTGTGCGTCCGAGTCCTGGGATTGGAATTGCCCCCGGCCATCCGCGCAATATCCTGTTCATTCAGTGCCAGCTGACCTTCGGCGGACTGTTCCGCCCGCGTGGGAGGAAGCAGCAGTGCATGGCTGGCCTCGATCAGGTTCGAGCAGATCTCGAAGGCGTAGTTCTCGTCGTTCATCATCGACGTGGCGATGGAGGAGGACAGGCGTCTGCCACGGATCAGCTCATTGAGGTCCGCCGTGAAGCTGCGGCCGGATTTCTGCACCGACAGCTTAATGGCATCCAGTGACAGTCTGGTGACAGTCTCCGGGTCCTGGGTCCGGAGCTGGCGGATTTCCCGCAGTACCCTGGCAATCTGCAGTCGGATCACGTCATAGCGCTCCCGGATCAGCGGATTGGCGGAGAGACCGTGGCGGGAGAGGTTCTTTTGCAGGTGCTTGGTGGCCTTCACCGCCTCGACGATGTCACGACTGGCCTGTTGCAGGTCGTAGAGCTGTTCCACCGACTGTTGGGACAGCTCCCGGCCCTGGATTTCGCTGATGAAGGCGATGATGTCGCTGTGCAGGCTCTTGATCTTTGCCTCATAGACGTCGTCCACGTCCAGCGGGATGATGCGACGGGTATTTTTCACCGCGTCAGCCAGGGATTGATCCGAGTCGATCACGGAACGGCGCAGGCTGACCCCGTGGGCGATGAGGTCATGGGCGTTGTCATAGAGATGCCCCACCTCCTTGCGCAGGGCGCTGATGGCCGTGGCCGGTGTTTCCAGGGCACCGGGATAGAGATACAGGGGTTTTTCCCTGGATTTCGGGGCCGGATTCACATACTTGATCAATGCTCGCTCCAGTACGCCGGTGAAGGGGGCCAGCAGGATGACGCCCAGCAGGTTGAACAGGGTATGGAACAGGGCCAGCTTGAGCAGGTATTCATCGTCGGCCAGCCCGATCAGGGCGCCCAGGTGGTCCACTGCCCAGGCCATCTGTCCGATGAAGACGATGGCCACGGTCGCCGTCATGACGTTGAACAGGACATGGGCAATGGCCAGGCGCTTGCCGCCCAGGTTGGCGGTCATGCCGCCGATGGCGGTGGTGATGGCACTGCCCAGATTGGCGCCGATGGCCAGGGCCAGGGCGCTGTCATAGCTGATCTGACCGGTGGCCAGGGCGGTGATGATCACCAGCAGGGTGGCGTGGCTGGACTGCATGATCACCGTGATGAGCATGCCGATGCCGGTATAGAGCAGCACCCCCAGGATGCCGGGAATCACGTAGCCGGAGAGATCGAAGGCCCCCTGGAAGGCTTCGAAGCCTTCCTTCATGTAATGGATGCCCAGGAACAGAAAGCCTACTCCCAGGGCCAGGTAGCCGATACCCTGCAAGACCTTGGAGCGCTGCAGCAGGAGGATGACACCGACAACCAGGGCGGGCATGGCATAGCCGGCGATGTCCACTCGCAGGCCCAGGCCGGCAATCAGCCAGGCCCCGGTGGTGGTGCCCAGGTTGGCCCCCATGATGACACCGATGCCGGCCGCCAGGGTGATCATCTCGGCACTGACGAAGGAAATGGTGACCAGCGACACCAGGGTACTGGACTGCATCAGGGTGGTGCTGGTGATGCCGAAGGCGATGCTTTTCCAGAGCCGGTTGGTGGACGCCCGCAGCACCTGTTCCAGGGTGCCGCCGGTAAAGGCCTTGAAGCCCTTTTCCAGCGACAGCATGCCGAACAGGAACAGCGCCACCCCGGCGGCGATTTCCTTGAAGTCCGGACTGACCCAGAAGCCGTAACCCAGGATCAGCAGGAGCAGGGGCAGCGGGGCCTGGCGCCAGAACCGGATCAAGGGTGTCGCACCTCCCCGTCAACGGTGTCGAGCAGACGACCATGGTCGATCAGTTCCAGGGCCATCCTCGCCACCTTCCCGGAGCCGCCGCCTTCTCCCAGGCGTTCCCGTACCTCGCCCAGGGCATTTACCACCGAGCGGTGATAATCCTCGTCCATCAGCAGTCGCTCCACTTCCGCGCCGATGTTCTCCGCCGTGGCGGCATCCTGCACGAACTCCCGCACCACCGCGCGACCGGCGACGATATTGGCCAGGCCGATATGGGGAATCAGGATCAGGCGGCTCAGAATGGCGTGGGTGATGGGAGAGACCCGGTAGATGATGGCCATGGGGGTCCTGAGCAGGGCCGCTTCCAGGGTGGCCGTGCCGGAGGCGATGATGAGGGCGCGACTGACCGCCATGACATCATAGGTTTGCCCGCTCACCAGCCGGATGTCCAGGGACGGGTCCAGATGGGGTGCCACATCGCCGGCCACGTCCACGCCGGGGGCGAGGGGCATCACGAAACGGATATCGGGATGCCGTCGGCGCAGCCACCGGCAGGTTTCCATCATGATGGGCAGGTGGCGTCGCAGCTCCCCGCCACGGCTGCCGGGCAGCAACGCCAAGGGGGGATGGTCCGGGTCCAGACCCAGGTCCGCCAGGATCTTGTCCGGGGCGGCGGAGGGGTGGACCACGTCCACCAGGGGATTGCCCACATAGCGGACCGGGATGCCGTAACGCCGATAGACGTCCACCTCGAAGGGAAACAGCACGGCCATGGCATCGATCACCCGGCCGATGCGTTTCACCCGATGGGGGCGCCAGGCCCAGATCTGGGGGCTGACGTAAAACAGCACCCGGATGCCCAGGGCCTTGGCGGCCCTGGCCAGACGCAGGTTGAATTCCACGTAGTCCACCAGCACCAGCAGGTCCGGCGGGTCCGACCGCAGATGTTGCTTGAGGGTTTCCAGGGCCCGGCGGATATCCCGGTACTGGGCGATCACCTCCCACAGGCCCACCACCGCCAGACGTCCGGCATCCACGATCAGTTCCACCCCGGCCTCGCGCATGGCGCCGCAGCCCATGCCGGTATAGCGATTGCCGGGACGCAGGCCTTCCATGGCCCGGACCATGTTGGCGGCATGCAGGTCGCCGGAGACTTCGCCGGCGACAACCATCACATGCAGCGGTGTGTTCGAATCAGTCAAGGGCCCCCCGGATGATATCGGTGATCCGCACCAGATCCTCGTCACGGATCTCGGGATAGATGGGCAGGGACAGGCAGCGCTCGGTGACGGATTCGGTCACCGGCAGGTGGATCTGGGCGCAGCTATCGCCGAAGGCCTTCTGGCGATGCAGGGGGATGGGGTAGTACACGGCGCAGGCGATCCCGGCCTGCTGCAGGGCCTGCATGACGGCGTCCCGGCGGTCCGTTAGCAGGGTGTATTGATGAAACACGTGCACACCCAGGCCGTCCTCGAAGGGCGTGGTCACCGGTGTATCGGCCAGCAGTGCGTTGTAGCGGTGGGCGGCCCGGCGCCGTTCCTGGTTGAAGCGGTCGATGTGCTTGAGCTTGACCCGCAGGATGGCGGCCTGGATCTCGTCCAGGCGACTGTTGTAGCCGATGATGTCATGGTGATAGCGCACCCGGCTGCCGTGGTTTCTCAGGGTCCGTAACTGGTCGGCGTGCGCATCGGAACTGGTGGTGATCAGGCCGCCGTCACCGTAGCAACCCAGGTTCTTGCTGGGGAAGAAGCTGAAACAGCCGAAGGCGCCGGTGGTGCCGGTCTGGGCGCTGTTCACGGTGGCGCCGAAGGACTGGGCGCAGTCCTCCACCAGGATCAGGTCATGGGCCTTGCACAGGGCCTGGAGCCGGGGCAGGTCCGCCGGCTGTCCGAACAGGTGAACCGGCATGATGGCCCGGGTGCGTTCGTTGATGGCCGCCTCCACCTGGGCCACGTCGATATTGAAGGTGCGCGGATCGATGTCCACGAACACCGGCACGGCCCCCACATAGCGGATGGCCTCGGCGGTGGCGATGAAGGTGAAGGCGGTGGTGATGACCTCATCCCCCTCGCCGATACCGGCGGCGGCCAGGGCCAGATGCAGGGCATCGGTGCCGGAGGCGCAGGTGATGGCATGGGGCGTGCCCAGGTAGTCGGCCAGTTCCTGCTCCAGGCTCTGCACGTTGGGGCCCAGGATGAACTGGGTGTTTTCCAGGACCTGGGCGATTCCCGCGTCGATCTCGTCCTTCAACTGGTGGTACTGGGTCTTCAGGTCGACCATTGGAATCATGGTGTGATTTTTCCTTGCTTGAATGAATACGGTCTGTGCGGGAAGGGGGAGGGCGTCAATCGCGCCGGTCGCGCATGGGTGACCCCTGTCGGACCAGTTCGCTGATGCGGATGGCCGTTTCCAGGGCGCGCTGGCCGTCCTCGCCGGAGACCACCACCGGGGTGCCCTGCTGGATCGCGTCCAGGAAGGCGATGATCTCCGCCTTGAGGGCATCGCCCTCCTCGAAGAAGCTTTCCTCGCTGATGACCTCGGGGATGCCCGGGAACATCTCCTTGTCGCCCAGTCGATGCACCGACAACCCCCGGTTCTGGAAATCCACCGAGACATAGGCATTTTTCTGGAAGATGCGCATCTTGCGCTCGGTCTTGAGGCTGACCCGGCTGGAGGTGACATTGGCCACGCAGCCGCTTTCGAACTCGATGCGGGCGTTGGCGATGTCGATGGCGTCGGACAGGACCCGGGCGCCGCTGGCGGCGAGGGATTTCACCGGCGAGCGTACCATGTCCAGGATGATGTCGATGTCATGGATCATCAGGTCCAGCACCACGTTCACATCCGTGGCCCGGGGCTTGAAGGGGGCCAGGCGGTGGGATTCGATGAACAGGGGTTCGCCGCGTCGATCCGCCAGATCCATCAGGGCGGCGTTGAAGCGCTCCAGGTGTCCCACCTGCAGGATCACGCCCCGTTCCCGGGCCAGCCGGTTGAGGGCGGCGGCTTCCTCCACGGTGGAGGTGATGGGCTTTTCCACCAGCACGTGGGTGCCGTGTTCCAGGAAATCCTGGGCCACGGGAAAGTGCAGGGTGGTGGGCACGGCAATGCTGACGGCATCCACCTGGCCAAGCAGTTCGCGGTAGTCGGTGACGGCGCGACATCCGCATTGTTCGGCCACGGCGGCGGCGGTCTCGGCACTGGCGTCGGCCACCGCCACCAGCTCTGCATTGGGAAGGGCGGCGTATTTCTGGGCGTGGAACTTGCCAAGATAGCCGACGCCGATCACGGCGCATCGTGTGGAGGTCATGGGCGGTCCCGGTGGCTTGGTGAGCGGCGCGGCACGGGCCGGTGGCCCTGATGAGGTGCGCCTTGATAGCATGTCGTGCCTTCATTTTACTCCATGCATGGTGGGAACGACATCAATGACGCTTGATCCGGTGAACCTGGCCCAGGGGCCTGACGTGGCGGGTGTGGACGAAGTGGGCCGTGGTCCGCTGGCCGGCCCGGTGGTGGCGGCGGCGGTGATCCTGGATCCCGCCCGTCCCATCGAAGGATTGAAGGATTCCAAGGCCCTGAGTCCGGCCCGGCGCGAGGCCCTGGATGCACTGATCCGGGAACGGGCCCTGGCCTGGTCCATTGCGGTCTGCGGCCCGGCGGAGATTGATGCGCTGAACATCCTCCAGGCCAGCCTGCTGGCCATGCGTCGGGCGGTGGAGACCCTTGCCGTCGCGCCGGCCCTGGCTTTGGTGGACGGCAATCGCTGTCCGGAAGCGATGCCCTGTCCGGCCCGGGCGGTGGTGGGGGGGGACAGGACCGTGGCGGCCATCAGCGCGGCGTCCATCATCGCCAAGGTCCATCGGGATGCCCTGATGGTGGCCCTGGATGCCGAGCATCCCGGCTACGGGCTGGCGGGTCACAAGGGTTATCCCACTCCCGTGCATCTGGAAGCCCTGACCCGCCTGGGGCCGAGCCCCTGTCACCGGATGAGCTTTGCTCCGGTACGGCGGGCGGCCTGCCAGGCGTCCTGAATCCGTTATTCCCGCGCAAGCGGGAATCCATCGGCCGGTCACGGAGTGAAGCATCCTGGTCGGAAATACCTTTAACGCCCTTCCCCTGCTATCTTGTCCCCCCATGCCTGCTTCATGCCTCCAGATATCACAGCGATGACCCAGCCTTTCGTTCACCTCCACCTGCATTCCGAGTTTTCCCTCGTGGACGGCCTGGTCCGGGTGGGGCCGCTGGTCGCCGCCGCCAGGGGCGCGGGGATGCCCGCCTGCGCGGTGACCGACCAGAACAACCTGTTCGCCATGGTCAAGTTCTACAAGGCGGCCCTCAAGTCCGGTGTCAAGCCGATCATCGGCGCTGACCTGTGGGTGACCGCCGGCGAACCCGGTGAACCGCCCACCCGGCTGGTGCTGCTGTGCCAGAACGATCCGGGTTACAAGCGCCTCACCCGCCTCATCAGCCGGGGTTATCAGGAGGGCCAGCAGAGCGGCACGCCGATCCTGGAACGCGAGTGGTTCACCCGCGAGGCCTGCGAGGGTCTGATCGCCCTGTCCGGCGGCCGGGAAGGGGAGGTGGGCAGGGCCCTGCTGTCCAGAGACCCCGATACGGCCGGGCCGGCCTGCGATTTCTGGTGTGATGTCTTCCCCGGTCGCTTCTACCTGGAACTGATCCGCACCGGCCGGGAGGGGGAGGAGGATTACCTGCACGCCGCCGTGGCCCTGGCGGCCGAACGGAACCTGCCGGTGGTGGCCACCAACGATGTGCGTTTCATCAGCCCCGACGATTACGATGCCCATGAGGCCCGGGTCTGCATCCACGAGGGCCGGGTTCTGGACGACCCCCGACGGCCCAGGCTCTACAGCCCTCAGCAATACCTCAAGACCCCGGAGGAAATGGCGGAACTCTTCGCCGACATCCCCGAGGCCCTGGCCAACACGGTGGAAATCGCCCGTCGCTGCAATCTCGTCCTGACCCTGGGGGAGAACTATCTGCCGGAATACCCCATCCCCGCGGGCATGACCACGGACGAGTATTTCCGCCAGCTCTCCCATCGCGGACTGGACGAGCGCCTGGTGCGCCTGTTCCCGCCGGACACCCCGGACCGGGAGGAAAAGGAGAAGACCTACCGGGCCCGTCTGGACGTGGAACTGGACGTGATCTGCCAGATGGGATTCCCCGGCTACTTCCTCATCGTGGCGGACTTCATCCAGTGGGCCAAGGACAACGCCGTGCCGGTGGGACCGGGGCGAGGCTCAGGGGCCGGGTCTTTGGTGGCTTATGCGTTGAAGATCACCGATCTGGACCCGATCCGCTACGAACTGCTGTTCGAGCGATTCCTCAATCCGGAGCGTGTGTCCATGCCCGACTTCGATATCGACTTCTGCATGGAGAAGCGGGACAGCGTGATCGAATACGTGGCCCGGCGCTATGGCCGCGACAAGGTTTCCCAGATCATCACCTACGGTACCATGGCCGCCAAGGCCGTGGTGCGTGACGCCGGTCGCGTGTTGGGCCATGCCTATGGCTTCGTCGATCGCATCGCCAAGCAGATCCCGTTCGAGATCGGCATGACCCTGGACAAGGCCCTGGAGCAGGAGGAGGACCTGCGCCGCAGTTACGAGGAGGACGAAGAAGTCCGCGGCCTCATCGACCTGGCCCGCAAGCTGGAGGGGGTGGCCAGAAACGCCGGCAAGCATGCCGGGGGCGTGGTCATCGCCCCCACCACCCTGACGGATTTTTCCCCCTTGTTCTGCGAACCGGGCGGGCAGGGGGTGGTGACCCACTTCGACAAGGACGACGTGGAGGCCATCGGCCTGGTGAAGTTCGACTTCCTGGGCCTGCGCACCCTCACCATCATCGACTGGGCAGTGCAGACCATCAATGCCCGCCGGGCAAAGGCCGGCGAACCGCCCCTGGACGTCAACGACGTGCCCCTGGACGAGGACGGCACCTTCGGTCTGCTCAAGCGTCAGGAAACCACGGCGGTGTTCCAGCTGGAATCCCGCGGCATGAAGGACCTGATCAAGCGCCTGCAGCCGGACAACTTCGAGGACATCGTCGCCCTCGTGGCCCTCTACCGGCCCGGCCCCCTGCAGTCGGGGATGGTGGACGACTTCATCAACCGCAAGCACGGCCGCGCCAGGGTGGAATACCCCCACCCGGCCCTGGAGCCCATCCTGCGCCCCACCTACGGGGTCATCCTCTATCAGGAACAGGTGATGCAGATCGCCCAGGTGCTGGCCGGCTACAGCCTGGGCGGCGCCGACCTGCTGCGCCGCGCCATGGGCAAGAAGAAGCCCGAGGAGATGGCCAAGCAGCGGGAGATCTTCCTGACCGGTGCCGTGGCGCAGGGGGTGGAGGAGGCCACCGCCAGCTACATCTTCGACCTGATGGAAAAATTCGCGGGTTACGGCTTCAACAAGTCCCACTCCGCCGCCTACGCCCTGCTGTCCTACCAGACCGCCTGGCTTAAATGCCATTACCCGGCCGCCTTCATGGCGGCGGTGCTCTCCGCCGACATGGATCACACCGACAAGGTGGTGAACCTGATCGAGGAATGCCGCTGCATGGACCTGGCGGTGATCCCGCCCGACGTGAACACGTCAAGCCATGAGTTCACGGTGCGGGATGACCGGACCATCGTCTATGGCCTGGGGGCCATCAAGGGGGTGGGGGAGTCGGCCATCCAGGTGCTCATCGACAGCCGTCGGACCGATGGCCCCTTCGCCTCGCTGGACGATCTGTGCGTGCGGGCGGATTCCCAGAAGATCAACCGTCGCACCCTGGAGGCCCTGATCCGGGCCGGTGCCCTGGATTCCATCGGCCCCAATCGGGCGACCCTGATGCACAACCTGCCCCTGGCCATGTCCCGGGCCGAGCAGCACCGCCGGGACCAGAGCATGGGGCAGGGGGATCTGTTCGGCATGGCGCCGCCGCCGGAAGTGGAGGCGGTGGCTACCCCCGTGCTGCCGGAGTGGGAGGAAGACATCCGGCTGCTGGCGGAGAAGGAAACCCTGGGGCTCTATCTCACCGGTCATCCCATCACCCGCTACGAGGCGGAGCTGCGCCGCATCACCGGCAAGCGCATCGCCGATCTGCTCTCGGACCTGGCGGACAGCGCCCCCGGGCAGGGGACCGGAGAGACCCAGGGTCGGGGTCGGCAGCGGGAGCAGAATGCCCTGATCGCCGGTCTGGTGGTGGGCATCCGCCTGCGCAACGCTCCGTCCGGCCGCATGGCCTTCCTGACCCTGGATGACCGCAGTGGTCGTATCGAAGTGGGACTGTTCGGTGAGGATTACCGCCGTTTCCAGAGTCTGCTGGTGAAGGATCGCCTGCTGGTGGTGGAAGGCGGCGTGGGCATCGACGAATTCAGCGGCGGCGTGCGCATGCGCGGTCGGCAGGTGATGGACCTGGACCAGGCCCGGGAGCAGTTTGCCAAGCGGGTGGATCTGACCCTCAACGGCGGCACCGACCCGGCGCTGGTGGAGGCTCTGCAGGAAAGCCTGACGCCGTTCCGGGACGGTCCCTGTCCGGTCTTCGTCAACTACAGCAACGGCCGTGCCCGCGCCCGTTTCCGGCTGGGTGATGCCTGGCAGCTGCGCCCCACCGAGGAACTGGTGCAGCGACTCCGGGGCCTGCTGGGGGAGGAGGCCGTGCAGATTCACTATCGTTAGCCTCGCGGGGCTGCCTGCACAGGGCTGTCCCCAAACCGCCGGCCGTGTAGAATGGCCCCTTTCCCAAAACCGACCCAGACCAGCGCCGATGAATCCGGATTTCCTTGAATTTGAGCAACCGATCGCCGAACTGGAAGCCAAGATCGAAGAGCTTCGTTATGTCAGTGATGATGCCGAGGTCAACATCCAGGACGAGATCACCCGTCTCGAGTCCAAGTGCAAGAGTCTGACCGAGTCCATCTTCGCCAAGCTCAACCCCTGGCAGATTTCCCAGCTGGCCCGGCATCCCCGGCGCCCCTATACCCTGGACTATGTTGCCCACCTGTTCACGGACTTCGAGGAACTGCACGGGGATCGGGCGTTCGCGGATGATCCGGCCATCGTTGGCGGCGTGGCCCGGTTCGAGGGGCGGCCGGTGATGGTCATCGGCCATCAGAAGGGTCGCGACACCAAGGAAAAGATCCATCGCAACTTCGGCATGCCCCGGCCGGAAGGCTATCGCAAGGCCCTGCGACTGATGCAGATGGCGGAACGCTTCTCCCTGCCCATCTTCACCTTCATCGACACCCCCGGCGCCTATCCCGGCGTGGGCGCGGAAGAGCGTGGCCAGAGCGAGGCCATCGCCCGCAACCTGCTGGAGATGTCCAGATTGCGTACCCCCATCATCTGCACCGTGATCGGCGAGGGGGGGTCCGGCGGCGCCCTCGCCATCGGCGTGGGCGACAAGGTGCAGATGCTCCAGTACAGCACCTATTCGGTCATCTCTCCGGAGGGGTGTGCCTCCATTCTCTGGAAGAGCGCGGAGAAGGCCGCCGATGCCGCCGAGGCCATGGGCATCACCTCTGCCCGCCTCAAGGAACTGGGCCTGATCGATGCCATCCTGCCTGAACCCCTGGGCGGCGCCCACCGCGATACCGTGGCCATGGCCGACACCTTCCGCGCCGGCCTGCTGGAAGGCCTGGATGAGCTGCAGTGCATGGACATCGATGCCCTGGTGGCCCGTCGCCACGGGCGGATCATGCAATACGGCCAGGTGAAGGAATAATCCCTGCCCGATCCTTCATCCCGCCGTGCTGGACACCCTTGCCGCCGCTCTCGAACGCCTGCCGCCGGCCCCCTTCTGGCTGATCGGCCTGAGCGGCGGCCTGGATTCCCATGTCCTGCTTCACGGCCTTCATGCCCTTTCCGGGGCGCGTACCTTGCCTCCTCTGGCCGCCGTGCATGTCCACCACGGCCTGAGTCCCCACGCCGACCGTTGGCAGACCCACTGCGAATCCCTCTGCCGTGACCTGAGCATCCCCCTGCGGGTCCTGGTGGTGGATGCCCGGCCCGCCACCGGCGAGAGTCCCGAGGCCGCGGCCCGCGCCGCTCGCTACCGGGCCATCGCCGACGCCATGGAACCCGGTGCGATCCTGCTCACCGCCCATCATCGCCGTGATCAGGCCGAGACCCTGCTCCTGCAGCTTCTGCGCGGCGCCGGTCCCGCCGGGCTGGCCGCCATGCCCCGGCTCAAGCCCTTTGGCCCCGGCTGGCAGGCCCGGCCGCTGTTGGATCTGGACCGGGACACCCTCGCCGATCATGCCCGCAAGGCCGCCCTGACCTGGGTGGAAGACGACAGCAACGCGGACCCGCGCTTTGACCGCAACCTGCTTCGGCAGTCGGTCATGCCCCGGCTGCGGGCACGTTGGCCGTCCCTGGATGCCACCTTGTCCCGGGCCGCCCTGTTGCAGGCGGAGGCACAGGATTTGCTGGCCGAGCGGGCCAGGGAAGACCTGGAGCAGGTGCGGGGGCGTGTGCCGGGCACGCTCTCGGTGGCCGGTCTGGCCGGGCTGCGTCGTCCCCGGCTGCGCAACGCCCTGCGGGGGTGGTTGCAGGACAAGGGTCTGCCCATGCCGGGGCGTGCCCGACTGGAGAGCCTGATCGAACAGATGCTCAAGGCCGGTTCCGACGCCGGTCCCCGGGTGGCCTGGGAGGGAGCCGAGGTCCGCCGCTACCGGGATGATCTGTATGCCATGCGGCCGCTGGTGCCGGTGGATGCGGGGCGGGTGTGGCAGTGGACGCCCACCGCGCCCCTGCGGTTGCCCGAGTTGGGCATCACCCTGGATCCCGCCATTCTGCGGTCGCACTGGGCACTGGATCCGTCCACCCTGACGGCGCCGTTGACGGTACGTCTCCGGCGGGGCGGGGAGGTGATTCGCTGGCGCGGTCAGACCCGTTCATTGAAAAAACTGCTCCAGGAAGCGGGGATTCCGCCCTGGGAGCGTGATCGGTTGCCGCTGATTCATGTCGATGAGCAACTGGTGGCGGTCTGGGGTATGCTGCCGGGATCCCAGGACTGAACCACGGCAACGGAGTCTCGCCTTGACCGCAGCCCCCATCAACCCCGGTTTCATGGTGGTCCACGGCAACCGCCTGGAAGACCTGCGCGCCCTGGCCGTGGAATGGATGCGTCGCCACCCCCTGGCGCCGCTGGAAAACGAGACCATCCTGGTCCAGAGTAACGGCATCGCCCAGTGGCTCAAGCTGGCCCTGGCGATGGACCCGGACGGCCCGGAAGCCGGCATGGGCATCGCCGCCGCCCTGGATGTCCAGCTGCCCGCCCGCTTCCTCTGGAACGCCTATCGGGCCGTCCTCGGCGCCGAGGCCGTGCCCACCGAATCCCCCTTCGCCAAGGACCCGCTCACCTGGCGCCTCATGCGCCTGTTGCCCGAATGCCTGGAACAGCCGGCCTTCGCCCCCCTGCGCCGATTCCTGACCGATGATGCGGACCTGCGCAAGCGCCACCAGCTGGCCCTGCGCCTGGCGGACCTGCTGGACCAGTATCAGGTCTATCGGGCCGACTGGCTGGACGACTGGGCCGCGGGCAGGGACCAGGCGCGGGATCCTCGGGGCGTGCTGCGTCCCCTGGACGGGGAGGACAGCCGCTGGCAGCCGGCCCTGTGGCGCGCCCTGATCGAGGATATGCCCCCCGATGCCCGCAGCCTGAGCCGTGCCGGGGTGCATGTCCGGTTCATGGACCGGGTCCGTGCCCTGGAGGCCCGTCCCCCCGGTTTGCCGCGGCGGGTGATCGTGTTCGGCATCTCCTCGTTGCCGGCCCAGACCCTGGAGGCCCTGGAGGGATTGGCCCGCTTCAGCCAGGTGCTGCTGTGCGTGCACAATCCCTGTCGCCATTACTGGGCCGACATCATCAGCGACAAGGACCTGCTGCGTGCCCGGCGTCGCCGTCAGTCCCCCAAGGCCGGTATGCCCGATGTCATCGCCGAGGAGGACCTGCACAACCACGCCCATCCCCTGCTGGCGGCCTGGGGCAAGCAGGGGCGTGACTACATCCGTCTGCTGGATGAGCACGATGATCCCGGTCACTACCGCAGTCTGCTGGAGTCGCTGCCCTGGCAGCGCATCGACCTGTTCGAACCCCGGGGAGGCGAAACCCTGCTGCAGCAACTGCAGGATGACATCCTCGATCTGTGCCCTCTGGCGGAGACTCGCGACCATTGGCCCCCGGTGGATCCGACGGAAGATGATTCCATCCGCTTCCATGTGGCCCACAGTCCCCAGCGGGAAGTGGAGATCCTCCATGACCAGCTGCTGGCGCGGTTTTCCCGGGACCCGAGCCTGCGGCCCCGGGACATCATCGTCATGGTCCCCGACGTGGACCGGTATGCGCCCCACGTCCAGGCGGTGTTCGGCCAGACCCGCCCGGATGATCCCCGTCACATCCCGTTCTGTTTCTCCGACCAGGCCCGGCGGGGGCGGGACCCCTTCCTGATGGTGCTGGAACAGCTCCTGCGCCTGCCCGAGTCCCGACTGTCGGTGAGCGAACTGCTGGACCTGCTGGATCTGCCGGCCCTGCGCGACCGCTTCGGCATCGGGCAGGGGGATCTGCCGCGCCTGCGGGC
The DNA here is from genome assembly GCF_022227765.1 of Ectothiorhodospira shaposhnikovii. Lineage (GTDB taxonomy): Bacteria > Pseudomonadota > Gammaproteobacteria > Ectothiorhodospirales > Ectothiorhodospiraceae > Ectothiorhodospira. The sequence continues at coordinate 244,905 of NZ_JAJMLZ010000003.1, forward strand.
CTGGATCGAAGGGGCGGGCATCCGCTGGGGCTTGGACGCCCGGCAGCGCTCCGCCCTGTCCCTGCCGGAAGGGCTGGAGCAGAACACCTGGCGCTTCGGCCTGCGGCGCATGCTGCTGGGCTATGCCGCGGGCAGTCCAGGCCCCTGGCGGGAGATTGAGCCCTACGACGAGATCAGCGGCCTGGATGCCGCCCTCATCGGTCCTCTCCATGCCTTGCTGGAGGCCCTGGACCAGGCCTGGCGGAGTCTTGCCGAACCGGCCACGCCGTCGGTCTGGGGGACACGCCTGCGCACCCTGATGCAGAATTTCTTCGCCCCCGCGCAGGAGCGTGAGCAGCTCATGCTGCGGCGCATGGACGAGGCCCTGGAGCATTGGGAAACCCTGTGCGAAACGGCGGGCATGGTGGAGGCCCTGCCGCTCACCGTGGTGCGGGAGCACTGGCTCGGTACCCTGGACGAGTCCCACCTGTCCCAGCGCTTCCTGTCCGGGGCGGTGACCCTGTGTACCCTCATGCCCATGCGCGCCATCCCGTACCGGGTGGTCTGTCTGCTGGGCATGAACGACGGCGACTATCCCCGTGCCCATGTTCCCATGGATTTCGATCTCATGGCCGGAGAGCACCGCCCCGGCGACCGCTCGCGCCGGGAGGATGACCGCTACCTGTTCCTGGAGGCCCTGCTGTCGGCCCGGGATCACCTTTATATCAGTTGGGTGGGACGGGGTATCCGCGACAATGCCTTGCAGCCACCGTCGGTATTGGTGAGCCAGTTGCGGGATCACCTGGCCGCCGGCTGGTGCCTGCGGGGCGAGGGCAATAATAACGGGGAAGCCCTGCTCAAGGCCCTGACCACCGACTACCCGTTGCAGCCCTTTGGCCGGGCCTATTTCCAGGGCGATGACGACGGACGCTTCACCTATGCCCGGGAGTGGGAAGCCCTACATGTCGGCGTGGGGGCGGGCCTTGCCCGCGAACGGCAATTTCCCCGCCAAGGGGAAGCACTGCCCCCACCGATACTGGAAGAGGCACTGCCCGCCGAAGACCTCGCAGCCTTTCTCAAGGACCCGGTGCGCAGCTTTTTCCGCCACCGCCTCAAGGTCCACTTCGACGAGGCACCGAGTGCCGGCGAAGACCAGGAGCCTTTCGTTCTGGATGGCCTGGACCATTGGCAGGCCTTGGATCATCTGCTGGGGGCAGCCCTGGCGGACGATGCCGATCCGGAGCAGGCCGCCGAGCGCCTGGAGACGGCCTTGATCGGCTGGCAGCGCAGCGGCCGGCTGGCCCTGGGAGAGATCGGGCGCCAGCAGGCCGACCATCTGCGGGCCGAGGCGATGAACCTGGTCGTCACCTGGCAGGCAGCGGTCCGGGCCTGCCCCCGGCGGTTGCCGCGCCCGGAACTGCTGCGTTTCGAGCACGAGGGCCGGGTGGTGGAAGGCTGGCTGCCCCGATTGCGTCTGGACGCGGCCGGGGAACGGGTGCATCTGTTGTACCGGGCCGGTACCTTGAGGGCAAATGTCAATCCCTTCAAGCGTCTGGACCAGACCTGCCTGGCCTGGGTGCAGCACCTGATGGCCCATGCCCGGGGACTCACCCTGCGCACGATGATGATGGGGCTGGACGACACCCTGTGCCTGGACCCGCTGCCGGCACAGGAGGCCCGGGACCATCTGCACACCCTGCTGCGGGCCTGGGAAACGGGAATGACCCGCCCCCTCCCGGCCTACTGCCGGGGCAGCAGTGCCTGGCTGGATGCACTGGAGCGGGACGGCAAGGACCCGGAAGAGATCCTGACCCGGGTCCATGAAGGGGACGGGTTCAGGGGGGGCGCGGTGGACCAGGACCCCTGGCTGGCCCGGGCCTGGCCGGATACCCGATCCCTGCTGGCCCAGCCGGATTTCCCGGCCTGGGCCCGCGACCTCTACGGCCCCCTGAGCCGGGCCGCCTATCTGCTGGGCAAGGATTGAGGCCTATCCCATGTCCCATGTCCAGGTTCTGGATCCCCTGCATTTTCCCCTTCACGGCAGCCGCCTGATCGAGGCCAGCGCCGGCACCGGCAAGACCTTCACCATTGCCGCCCTCTATGTGCGGCTGGTGCTGGGCCATGGCGGGGCGAACGCCTTTCCCGAGCCTTTGCTGCCGCCCCGGATCCTGGTGGTCACTTTCACCGAGGCGGCCACCCGGGAGTTGAGGGAACGGATCCATGCCCGGCTGATGGAAGCGGCCCGGGTGTTTCGTGACCCTCTCGGACGGTCGCCGGATGCGTTCCTGTCGGCCCTGCTGGCGGATCATCCCGACGCGGCTGAACGCGCCCAGGCGGCCCGCCGTCTGGAGCAGGCGGCCCAGTGGATGGACGAGGCGGCGGTATCCACCATCCATAGCTGGTGTTACCGGGCCCTGCGGGAACACGCCTTCGACAGCGGCAGTCTGTTTACCCAGAACCTGGCGACGGATCAGTCCGAACTGCTGGCCGAGGCGGTGCGGGATTACTGGCGCACCGTGGTCTATCCCCGCGGCGCGGCCGATTTCGGCCTGCTTCGGCAGGTGCTGGGTGACGGGCCACAGGCCCTGCTGCCCATCCTCTCACGGTTGCTGGCGGGAGATCCGCCCCAGGATGAGCCGGGTTGCCTGGACGGGATTCTGGCGGCGCGGGTGTCCCTGCTGGAACGCCTCAAGGCCCCCTGGCGGGATGACTTCGACACCCTGGCGGATCAGTTCCGCCATGGCCTGTTGCCCGTGCTCAACGGCAACAAGTATCGCAATTCCGATCGTCTGCTGGCGTGCATGCGCCAATGGGCCCAGGAACCGTCCCGGTTGCGCCCCGAGCCCCCGGGCAGTCAGGACCCGCTGGAACAGCTCAGCCGGTCCGGCATGAATGCCCGGCTCAAGAAGGGGGGCAGCCTGCCTGCTAATCTCCACCCGGCCTTTGAGCTGCTGGAGCAGGCGGATGAACTGGACCGGGATCTGGCCGCCGAGGTGCTGGGTCACGCGGCGGCCTGGGTGCAGCGGCGTTTTCGCCAGGCCCAGCGCCGTCGGGCCCAGCTGGGCTTTGATGATCTGCTGACCTGCCTGCGGGACGCCCTGGACGGACCCAACGGTGATCGTCTGGCCGTCACCCTGCGCCGTCAGTTTCCGGTGGCCCTGATCGACGAGTTTCAGGATACGGATCCGGTGCAGTACCGCATCTTCGAGCGGGTCTACGACCTGGCGGCGGGCACGCCGGATGCCGGGCTGTTCCTGATCGGTGATCCCAAGCAGTCCATCTATGCCTTTCGCGGCGCCGACATCCATACCTACCTCAAGGCTCGCCTGGCCACCCGGGGGCGTCATTACACCCTGGGTGTCAATTATCGTTCCACCGAGGCGGCGGTGGCCGGTTTCAACCGGCTGTTTGCCCTGGGAGAACGGGAGCATCCCCGGGGGGCGTTCCTGTTCCGGCCCGACCGGACCGCGGACAATCCGGTGCCCTTCCTGCCGGTCCGGGCCCGTGGTCGCGACACGCGCCTGCAGGTGCAGGGCCAACCCCTGCCGGCCCTGACCCTGTGGCATCTGGAGGGCGATGACACCCTGGGCAGACAGGCCTACATGGATACCATGGCGGTACGCTGTGCCGGGGCGATGGCGGACCTGCTGGCGGCCGGTCGCACCGGCGGGGCGGGTTTCACCCACCCCGCCGACCCGGACAATCCCGGTTTCACCCCCCTCAAACCCCGGGACATGGCGGTGCTGGTTCGGGACCGGGGCGAGGCCAACCTGATCCAGGCGGCCCTGCGTGCCCATCAGATCCGCAGTGTCTATCTCTCCGACCGGGAGTCGGTCTATCTCAGCCCGGAGGCGGGCGACCTGCTGCGCTGGTTGCGGGCCTGCGCGGAGCCGGAATCCGACCGTCTGCTGCGGGCGGCCCTGGCCACCCCGCTGCTGGACCTGTCCCTGACGGAACTGGACGCCCTCAACCAGGATGAACTGCATTGGGAACGCCGGGTGGAACAGTTCCGCGGCTACCGCCGGTACTGGCGCAGCCAGGGCGTGCTGCCCATGCTGCGGCACCTGATGCATGACTTCGAGCTGCCCCGGCGCCTGTTCAGTCAGCCCTTCGGCGAACGCCGGCTCACCAACCTGCTGCACCTGAGCGAGCTGCTGCAAGCGGCCGCCACGGAGCTGGAGGGAGAGCATGCCCTGATCCGCCATCTGGTGGAGCACCGGCAGGCGGACCGGCAGGCCGCTGAAGAGCAGATCCTGCGCCTGGAAAGTGACGAGGATCTGGTGAAGGTGGTCACCATCCACAAGTCCAAGGGGTTGCAGTATCCCCTGGTGTTCCTGCCCTTCATTGCCGGTTACCGGCCCGGCAACGGCGGCAAGCCGCCCCTGATCTACCGGGACGGTTCGGGGCGACGGGTGGTCAGTTTCACGCCCTCCCCGGAGGACCTTGAGCGGGCCGACGAGGCCCGTCTGGCGGAGGATGTGCGTCTGCTCTATGTGGCGGTGACCCGGGCCTGTCATGCTTGTTGGCTGGGGGTGGCGCCGGTCAAGGATCGCAGCCGGGACGGTGGTTTTCATCGCAGCGCCCTGGGCAGCCTGCTCGGGGGCGGCAAGCCCGTCGCGCCGGCCGAACTGCGTGCCCGGCTGGAAGCCCTGCGGGCCGATGATCTGCTGCCCACGGATATGTCATCGGTGCAGGCGCCGCCCATTGATGAGGTGATCCGGATCATGCCCGCCCCACCGGTGCCGGTGATTGCACCGGGCCTTCCGGAGCGGGCGCCGGTCACGGCGGGCATTCGCCCGGCCCGGCGGCCCCTGCGCCCGGCCCGGGAACATTGGTGGATCGCCAGTTACAGTGCATTAAGGCTCGTCGGCCAGGACCATCCGGTGCCGCGCCCCGATCCGGAGTCGGCCCAGGAGGAGCGTCTGCGGGAGGCCGTCGACGAGGCCGGATCCCCCCCTGCCGCGCCACCGGCCCGGAATGGCGCGGATACCCCGACGCAATCCCCATCCCCGGTGGTCGCGCCACCGGCGGATTTCCCCCGGGGTCCCGAGCCCGGCACCTTCCTCCACGGCCTCCTGGAGTGGATGGCCCGCACCGGCTTCGAGACCCTGGCCCGGGACCCGGCACCGCTGAGGGAACTGGTGGCCCGGCGCTGTCATCACCGGGGCTGGGAGCGCTGGATCGATCCGATTGACCAGTGGTTGCGGGATCTGCTGCGGCTCCCCCTGCAATGGGAGCCGGGCGGTGCGCCCCTGGTCCTGGGGCAACTGGCCCACTGTCAGGCGGAAATGGATTTCTGGTTCCAGGCCGGGCAGGTGGACACCCGGAGCCTGGACCGGCTGGTGACCCGTCATACCCTGGACGGCCGCCCTCGGCCGGCCCTGCTGCCGGATACCCTCAACGGCATGATGAAGGGTTTCATCGACCTGGTGTTCGAACACCAGGGGCGCTATTACGTGGCGGACTACAAGTCCAATTGGCTGGGGGATACGGCCGGCGCCCATGGCCCCGAAGCCCTGGCCGGCGCGGTGGCCGCCCGACGTTACGATCTCCAGTACAGCCTTTATTGTCTGGCGCTGCACCGGCTGCTGCGGGCGCGGTTGCCGGACTATGACTACGAACGGCACATGGGGGGCGCCCTGATCTTCTTCCTGCGCGGGCTGGATGCCGACGGCGGCGGGATTCACTTCGAGCGTCCGGACGCCGGCTTCATGGACGCCCTGGACGGCCTCTTTGCCCGGCGGGAGCAGCGATGCCCATGACACCGCAGACATTGCTGACCCACTGGCCGTCGTTGCGAACCCTGCTTGATCAGTGGACCGAACGGGGTTGGCTGCGCCCCCTGGACCGGGCCCTGGCGGTCTTTCTGCACGAACAGGTGCCGGATACCCCGCCGCTGGTGCTGTTGCTGGCGGCCCTGGCCAGCCACCAGCTGGGGCGTGGGCATGTCTGTCTGGACCTGGCGGCCCTGCTGGCGGACCCGGACCTGAGTCTGTCCCTGCCGCCGGAATCGGACGACGGGGTGTTGCCGCCCCCCCGTCCTTCCTGGTGTCTGGCGGGACTGGTGCTGCCGACCCTGTATCAGGCCCTGGCGCAGGTCCCGTCACTGGTGGCGGCGGGCGCGGGCACCACGCCCCTGGTGCTGGACGGGCAGCGTCTGTATCTGCGGCGCTACTGGCAGTACGAGCAGGGCATCGGGCAAGCCATCGGTGAACGGCTGGCAATGGGGGAAGGGCTGCGCCAGGCCCTGTCCGGCGAGCGCATGCGTCACTGGCTGGATCGGCTGTTCGGCCCGGTGGGGCCCGATGCCCCCGACTGGCAGCGTATCGCCTGTGCCCTGGCCGCCGGTGGCGCCTTTGCGGTCATCACCGGCGGGCCGGGCACGGGCAAGACCACCACGGTGGTGCGTCTACTGGCCCTGCTGCAGGCCCTGCATCTGTCGGGGCAGACGGAGGGCCAGCCCCTGCGCATCCGCATGGCCGCCCCCACGGGCAAGGCGGCTGCCCGGCTCAACAGTTCCGTGGCCGGCCGGGTGGGGGCGCTGCCCTTGCCGGATGATGACCTGGGTCGGCGTATCCGCGCCGCCATTCCCACCCAGGTCACCACGGTGCACCGGTTGCTGGGTAGCCGGCCCAACAGTCGCCATTTCCGCCATCATGCCCGCAACCCCCTGCCGGTGGATCTGGTGGTGGTGGACGAGGCCTCCATGATCGATCTGGAACTGATGAGCCAGCTGGTACAGGCGCTGCCGCCGGAGGCCCGCCTGATCCTGCTGGGGGACAAGGACCAGCTGGCCTCGGTGGAGGCGGGCGCGGTGCTGGGTGAACTCTGCGACCGGGCCGACGGCGGTCACTACTCATCCAGGATCCGGGACTGGTTGCACGGGGTCAGCGGTGAAGCATTGCCCCCCGCCATGGTGGATAGCACGGGCCGGCCCCTGGATCAGCACATCATCATGCTCAGACAAAGCCACCGCTTCGGCGCCGACAGTGGCATCGGGCGTCTGGCCAGGGCGGTCAACGGGGGGGATCCGGCCCAGGTGGCGGCGGTGTGGGACGGTGGGGACCGGCTGCCGGACCTGGCCCGGGTACCGTTGCGCGGTGACGGTGACAAGGCCCTGGAGCAGGTGTTGATCCAGGGAGGCGGGGATCTGTTCCAGGATGATGGGGCAGGGCAGGGGGAGCGGCCCCGAGGCCATGCCCACTATCTGACCGTGATGCGCGACACCGATCCCGGTGACGGTGCCTGTCGCGAAGCGGTGGATGACTGGGCCGGACGCATCCTGGGCGCTCAGGCCGAATTTCAGTGCCTGTGCGTAATCCGTGGCGGACCCTGGGGCGTGGAACAGATGAATCATCGCATCGCCCAGGCCCTGGGCAGGGTGGGTCTGCTGGCGCCGGAAGGGGTCTGGTATCCCGGGCGGCCGGTGATGGTCACCGGCAATGACTACGGCCTGGGGCTGATGAACGGGGACATGGGCGTTGCCCTGTCCATGCCGGATCCGGAAGCCCCGGACGGCCGGGTATTGCGGGTCGCCTTCCCGGCGGCGGACGGCAGCCCACGGGTGCGCTGGATTCTGCCCAGTCGCCTGGGGCAGGTGGAAACCGTGTTCGCCATGACGGTGCACAAATCCCAGGGGTCCGAATTCCGCCACACCGCCCTGGTCCTGCCGGACGCCCCCAGCCCCATCCTGACCCGGGAACTGATCTACACCGCCATCACCCGCGCCAGTCGGTGGTTCAGCCTGTTGATGCCCAGGGCGGGCATTCTGGAAGCGGGGGTGAAACGGCGGGTGCTTCGAAGCAGCGGACTCAAGGGGGCGCTGCTATCCACAAAACCTGTGGAAAACTCTGTGGAAACCATGTCATGAACCCGTCAAAACCCCCGTCCGGGCATGGGTTCAAAACAGATTGGCCAGAAAATGACCAGTGGGAAATTCAAACGACTCAACGGATTAGCATTTCCTCCGCTGTCGGAAATGTCAAGTCTTGACAATGGGTTGGCCCCGGTAAAAGCGCCGGGGCCTGTGCACAATCTCCCTAGCTGACGCCGTATTCCACCAGCAGGTCCTCGTCCCTGACGATCATCTGGCAGGCCAGACGCCATTGGGAGGGGATGTCGTCCACGGACATCTGCTCGATGTCATCGCTGCTGAGCTTGCCGAGTTGTTGCAGCACCGTCTGTTCCTTGGCGGTCAGCGGGCCACCCTTGGGGGTCTTCTTGTCCAGGTGGGTGACCTTGATCAGGCAGGTTCCGCATTCGCCATCCTGGCAGTCGAAGTTGATGGGCAGCTTGTTTTCCCGGGCGATCTTCAGGATGGTTTCGGTATGGCTACCGGCGACCGCGTACACGGTCTTGTCCTTGTAGTCCGGATGGGTGAAGGTGATGTTGGGCATGGGTGTGATCTCCTCAAGGTGATGAAACTGGATGCCGGATCAGACCGGGCGCACGGTGGCGTCACCGAGCACCTGGGCCTGGCAGGCCAGTCGCTGGTGCCGACCGGCGTTGTTTTCCCGCAGTACCTTGTGTTCCACCACGGAGGGTTCGGTGAGATTGTTCCAGCCTTCCTCCACTTCCATCAGGCAGGTGCCGCAATCACCTTCGCGGCAGCCATAGATGATCCCCGAGCCCACCTTTTCCGAGATTTCGATCACCCGCACCCCGACCGGGGCACTCACGGTGAGATTGATATCCTTGAACGTCAGTTTGGCCTTGGCCACGGTGCATTCTCCTCATTGTCGTCATGTCATGGCGAATCACTCGCAGCCGGGTTGAAGCAATATTTGTACCGTGGTCTTTTTGTTGTGTCTTTTTTATTATTTTTATTGATTTTCAATAATTTGTGTTTTTTTTAGTGAGCTTGGGCAAGACCCGGCGTATGTGAGCTTCAAGACAACCCGGATATTTGTCAGTGTTCTGACCCCGTCATTCCCGCGCAGGCGGGAATCCAGTGCCTGTCCAGGACTACGAATTCTGGGCTCCCGCTTTCGCGGGAGTGGCGAGGGGGGGAGCGACAATGGGAAGATGTCGATAGAGTTGCACTGCACAAGACTGTCCATATACGCTCCGGCCCATGTTCCCTCCCCTGTACCGAAGATCCTCCGCCATGTCGCTTGCCCGTGTCCTGGTATCCCTGTGTCTGTGTGTGTTCATGATGGCGGAGGCGGCGGCCCAGCCGCTGCCGCCCCAGGTGCAGCGACTGCTGGAGCAGTACCGGGTTCCCGCCGAGGGCATCAGCGTCCTGGTGCAGCCGGTGACGGGGGGCGCCCCGTTGCTGGAACACCGGGTGGATGTGCCGCGCAATCCCGCCTCCGCCATCAAGCTGGTGACCACCTATGCAGCCCTGGAAGTGCTGGGTCCGGCCCATACCTGGCAGACGGAAATCCATACCTTTGCCCCGGTGGTCAATGGCACCCTGCAGGGGGATCTCTACATCCGCGGCGGGGGAGACCCGTTTCTGGTGGCTCAGGAGGTATGGAAGATGGCCGGTGCCCTGCGCCGCACCGGTATCCAGCGCATTCAGGGCGACCTGGTCTTCGATCTGAGTCACTTCGACATCCCCCGCGAGGATCCCGGCGCCTTCGACGGCCAGCCCTTCCGGGCCTACAACCAGCCGCCCCATGCCTTGCTGATGAACTTCAATGCCATCAGCTTCCAGTTCCGTCCGGCCGAAGACGGGCGCTCCGTGCAGGTGGCAGTGGATCCACCACTGGCGGATCTGCGCCTGGACAACCGCCTGCGATTGGGTGGACAGTCCTGCGGCACCTTTCCCCAGGGCGTCGGCTTTCATGTGGCCCGGGAACAGCCAGTGCCCCGGGTACTGTTGGAAGGGGAGTTCCCCAGGGGCTGTGAGGACGTGAGTCTGCTGCGCACCGCCCTGCCGCCGGAAGAATATGCCTACAGTCTGTTCACGGAACTGTGGGGGCAGTGGGGGGGCACCCTGGAAGGGGGGTGGCGGCTGGGCCGGATCCCCGATCCCACGTCCCGTCCACGGGTGGTGCACCATTCCCCGCCGCTGGGGGATCTGATCCGACCGGTGAACAAGCACAGCAACAATGTCATGACCCGTCATATGAAGCTGGCCCTGGGGGCCCACCGGTATGGCGGTCCGGCCACCCTGGAAAAGGGCTATGCCGCCATTCGGGAGGTTCTGGAACGGGAAGGGATCGACACCCGGGGGCTGGTCATGGACAACGCCGCCGGTCTTTCCCGCACCAACCGGATCACGGCCCGCCAGCTGGCGGGGGTGCTCATGGCCGGACGCCGGAGTGCCTACATGCCGGAGTATGTCTCGTCCCTGGCCCTTTCGGGCATGGACGGCACCCTGCGTCGCCGCTTCGTGGGCCAGCCCGAGGCCGGGCGGATGCACCTGAAGACCGGTTACATCAATGGTGTGTCTTCCGTGGCCGGGTATGTGCGCACCGCCGGTGGACGCGATCTGGTGGTGGTGGTCTTGATCAATCATCCCAACGCCCACCGCTGGGCCGGTCTTGAGATCCAGGATGCCCTGCTGCGCTGGGTGTATCGTCAGGGGTAATGACACGGTCGTATGAGCCGAGCCTGATATCTACGCCGTTGAAGCTGCGCTACTATCCGGGTAACCGGCGGATACCGGTTGGCCCCATGCCTGATTGCGTTTCTGGAGGAACTCCCAATGATCGGCGGTATTCAAAACTACTACGAACACTTGGTGTACGACCGTATCCGTCACGTCCTGCTGGAGTCCGGTGATCCGCTGGATACCGTGCACATGGACGACCTGGCCTGCGTGGCCCTCAATCGCCTGCCGCCCCGTTACCTGAGATTTTCCGTGGATCTCACCACCCGCCTGACCGACGAGGACTGGGACGTGATCAACCGCCAGGTCAACGAGGCGGTGGACTATGCCTTCCGTACCACTCACCGGCGCCAGGAACTGCGCGAAACCTGACGATTCCTAGATGACCCCCTCTGCCGTCTTCAGACCGCTTTTTTCCTACCGCCCCTACTGGGCCGCACGCTTCGGCGTCGCGCCCTTCCTGCCCATGTCCCGGCACGAGATGGATCAGCTGGGCTGGGACAGCTGTGATGTGATTCTGGTGACCGGTGATGCCTATATCGATCATCCCAGCTTCGGGGTGGCCATCATCGGTCGCCTGCTGGAGGCCCAGGGTTTCCGGGTGGGGGTCATTTCCCAGCCCGACTGGCGTTCCTCTGAGCCTTTTCAGGCCCTGGGCCGGCCCAATCTGTTCTTCGGCGTGACCGCGGGCAACATGGATTCCATGGTGAACCGCTATACCGCCGACCGCCGCCTGCGCAGCAACGATGCCTACAGCCCCGACGACGAGGGTGGCCGGCGGCCGGACCGGGCCGTGATCGTCTACAGCCAGCGGGTGCGGGAGGCCTATCGCGACGTGCCCGTCATCATCGGCGGGATCGAGGCCAGTCTGCGACGGGTGGCCCACTATGACTACTGGTCCGACAAGGTCCGCCGCTCCGTATTGCTGGACTCCCGGGCCGATCTGCTCATCTACGGCAATGGGGAGCGTGCCCTGGTGGAGGCGGCCCATCGTATCGCCAGGGGGGAACACCCCAGAGACATGAAGGATCTGCGCGGCACCGCCTTCTTGCTGGATACCCCGCCGGGAGACTGGCATGTGCTGGACTCCACTCTGGTGGACCGGCCCGGGCCGGTGCAGCGACATCGGGACCCTTACTGCGAGGAGATTCCGGAGCAGTGCGGCCCGGGTCAAGCCGTGGCCTGGGGCAAGGCCGCCGGTGCCCAGGTCATTCGCGTCCAGCGGCGTGCCTTGACGGCCCACCCCCGGGAACGGACCGTCATCCGTCTGCCCGACTGCGACACGGTGCAGGATGACCCGGTGCTCTATGCCCACGCCTCGCGCCTGATCCACCTGGAAACCAATCCGGGCAATGCCCGTGCCCTGGTGCAGGGACATGGGGACAAGGACCTGTGGATCAATCCGCCGCCGATTCCCCTGAGCACCATCGAGCTGGATCAGCTGTTTGACCTGCCCTTTGCCCGCGCCCCCCATCCCGCGTATCGGGGGGCGCGCATCCCGGCCTGGGAGATGATCCGGTTCTCGGTGAACATCATGCGTGGCTGCTTCGGCGGCTGTACCTTCTGTTCCATCACCGAACATGAGGGGCGCATCATCCAGTCCCGCTCCGAGGACTCCATCGAACGGGAAGTGGACGAGATTCGGGACAAGGTGGAGGGATTCACCGGGATCATCTCGGACCTGGGCGGGCCGACGGCCAACATGTACCAGCTCGGATGCAAGGACAAGGCCATCGAAGCCCATTGCCGCCGTCTGTCCTGCGTGCATCCCCGCATCTGCCGCAATCTGAATACCGATCACGGGCCGCTGATCCGGCTGTATCGTCGTATCCGCCAGCGTCCCGGGGTGAAGAAGGTGCTGATCGCCTCGGGGTTGCGTTACGACCTGGCCCTGGAGTCGAAGGAATACATCCGCGAACTGGTCACCCACCATGTGGGCGGGTATCTGAAGATCGCTCCGGAGCATACCCAGCCCGGCCCCCTGTCACGGATGATGAAGCCGGGCATCGAGGTGTACGAGCGGTTTCGGGCGCTGTTCGAGCGCTTCAGCCGGGAGGCGGGCAAAGAACAGTATCTGGTGCCGTATTTCATCGCCGCCCATCCGGGCACCACCGATGAGGACATGCTGCATCTGGCCCTGTGGCTCAAGCACAACGGCTTCCGTCTGGATCAGGTCCAGGCCTTTCTGCCGGGTCCCATGGCCCTGGCCACCGCCATGTATCACGCCGAGCGAGACCCGCTCAAGCCGGTGACCCGGGGCAGTGAACGGGTGTCGACCGCCAAGGGATTGCGTCAGCGCCGGCTGCACAAGGCATTCCTGCGCTACCACGATCCGGAAAACTGGCCACTGTTGCGGGAAGTCCTGCAGCGCATGGGGCGGGCCGACCTGATCGGCAACGGCAAGCGCCACCTGGTGCCCCGGTTCCAGCCAGCGGGAACCGGAACCACGGGGGAGGGGCGTCGGCGACCGGTACAGGCCGCCGAGCGCCCCGCGTCGCGGCGCAAGAGTCCCCGCGGTCCGGCACCGGATCGCGGTGCGGTGGCCGGCCGTACCCGCAAGCGTCGTTAACGCCCCGCCTTGGGTCCCAGCAGCAGCCAGAGGATGAAGCCGATGACCGGCAACAGTAGCAACAGGACGATCCAGAGCACCTTGGCCCCGGTGCCCGCACGGCTCTGAATGGTGCTCACGATTGCCCAGATGACGGCGATCAGCAGGATCAGGCCCAAAAGACCGGTGACTTCAAAGCCCATAAACACCTCCGTTGCATGGATGGAAAGAGACGTTCCCCTGCCACCATACCCGGACCGTGTTGCTCTGGCCAGACTCCGCCGCCGTTGGCATCATGGCGTTGATGCCGGTATCCTCGCCGATGACAGGCGTTTGATTCATCAAGCAGCGGAGTCCAGTCCATGCCCTATGTCAACATCAAGATCACCCGTGAAGGCGCCACCCCGGAGCAGAAGGCCGAGTTGATCCGCGGCGCCACCCAGTTGCTGGTGGATGTGCTGGGCAAGAACCCCAAGACCACGGTGGTGGTCATCGATGAAGTGGACACCGACAACTGGGGCATCGGCGGCGAGACCGTGACCGTGCTTCGTCGGCAGGGCTGAGGTGGATCATGCGGCACCCGTTCAAGCGTTCGGGCAGTGCACCGGGTCCCGGGGGACGCCGGAAGAAGACCGACATGGGTCTGGTGCTGGTGGGGCTTTTGCTGATCGGCGTGGGCCTGTTCACCCTGCTGGGCGGGGAGATCTGGATCAGCCGCCTGACCGTGGGGGAAGGGCAGGGCATCGGCGGAACCGCCGCCCTGGTGGTGGGCGGCATCTTCATCGGCCTGGGGGCCTTCTTCCTCAAGGAATCCCGCAAGTAGCGAGTCCGTCGTTTCAGGCGTGACCGTTGAGCAGTCGGTACAGGGCCTGATACTCGGCGGTCAACTTGTGGTTGGGCGCCAGATGGATCATGGGGCGGGCATGCTGGTGGGATTCACGGATCTTCACCGAGGCCGACAGGTAGGTGGCCAGTACCGGCAGGTTCTCGCTGATCAGTTCGTCCACCAGCGCCCGAGGTAGGTTGGCGCCGGATTGGAAGTGATTGACGATGATGCCTTCCACCTGCAACCGGTCATTGTGGTCTTCCTGGATCTCCCGCACGTTGTCCAGCAGCTCGTACAGGGCGCGGCGGGAAAAATCGTCGCAGTCGAAGGGAATCAGGCAGCGTTCCGAGGCGATCAGGGCTGAACGGGTGAAGAAGTTCAATGCCGGCGGGGTGTCCATGTAGATGCAGTCATAATCCCCGGCGATGGCGTCCAGGGCGTCGCGCAGCTTGTAGATCTTGTAGCGGGACTCCAGCTTGGTTTGCAGGTTTTCCAGTTCCCGGTTGGCGGGCAGGATGCTCAGGTTCTCGAACGGGGTGGGACTGACGAACTGGGCCAGGGAGGCGGTGCGTCCGGTGAGCCGCATCAGGCCCAGGGTGGAGGCAAAGAAGTCCGCCATGGTGTGCTTGCAGGTATCGGCGGCCTGTCCCATCAGGTAATGGCTGGAATTGCCTTGGGGGTCCAGGTCGATGACCAGCGTCCGCAGGCCGTGACTGGCGCTGATGGCCGCCAGGTTGCAGGTGATGGTGGACTTTCCCACCCCCCCTTTCTGATTGAAGATCACGCGTCTCATGTACTGCTCCCAACCGGAATGGCGCATGGACAGGGTGTCCATGCCTCAGTTGGTGGGGCAGTTTAGACAAAGGCGCCCCCGGGGTCGAGGACTGTCGGACCCTCAGTCCGGCTGTCCATGGGACAGCGCCCAGGTCACGGCCCGGCCCCGGCCCTCCTGGATCTGCTCCGGCGTGGCCCGGGATTCCAGCGTCCGGCGCAGTTCCATCCCCAGTTCGTCGCCCCCCGCCGCCGCCAGATTCGACCACTGGATGGCGGCCACGGGGTCGGCGGTCACGCCCCGACCTTCCGCGTGCATCATGGCCAGCCAGGCCTGCATGCGGGGGTGACCCTGGTGAGCACCCTCATGGGTGTAGTGGAAGGCCTTGTCGTCATCCGCCGTCACGCCGCCGATTCCCTCGATATAGAGTCGTGCCAGGAAATACAGGGCCAGCACTTCACCGGCTTCCATGGCCGGCAATAGCAGGGCCTCCGCTGCCAGGGCGAGATCCGGATCGCGTCCTCCGAGGGCGTCGGCGATCCAGATGGAGGCCAGCGCCACCCGGGCGGGCGCATGCCCTTGGTCGATGGCGTATCGAAACCAGTCTTCCGAGGTTTCCCGGTCCCGTGGGACCAGTTCGCCCCTCAGATGGATCCAGCCCAGATGCATGGCATAGGGCAGGGCGCCCGCACGGGCGGCCTGGCCGTACCAGTACACCGCCTGTTCACCGTCGGGTGCCGTTCCGTGACCGTGTTCGAACAGCCATCCCAGGTAGGCCATGGCGGTGGGTGAACCCTGCTCGGCGGCCTGCATGAACAGGGCTCTGGCCTGATCATGGGCCGGCGGGTCCTGCGCCAGGTACTGATGGGCCTGTGCCTCTGGATCCGGATCCGGTGCCGGATTTGCCGAAGCGGCGCTGGTCGACAGCAGCAACAGGGTTAAAAGCAGGATGCGCATGGCGTTCTCTTGAGGGTCTGATAATGTCATTTCGTGCCGGAGTGAAAATCCTGGGCTCCCGCTTTCGCGGGCGCGACGACCCACCGTCGGCGGGAGTGCCGATCCATCATCGGCGGTAGCGCCGACCCGTGAGGGAGCGGCCCTGCCCGCGAGGCCCGTCATTCCCGCGCAGGCGGGAATCCAGTTTTCGAGCCATTCAGAGAATGGTTTTGCCTCCGGTCATTCCCGCGCAAGCGGGAATCCACTCCTTAACGGATTCGTCACTTTAATCCTGCAATGTGTCCGTGGCATGACATCCCGAAAAGGGGGGGCGGTGGCCGCAGTCATTGTAATGTCACCGTCATGTCATAAATTCTCGTTGTAATAGCCGCGTCAAAGACAGGCTGAAGGATGATGAACACATGACCGAGAAGACCATATTGTTGGTCGAGGACGAGCCGGCCATTCGCGAGATGGTGGGTTTTGCCCTGTCACGGGCCGGATTTCGCATGGTGGAGGCCGGTGATGCCAACGAGGCCCATACCCGATTGGCGGAACGGTTGCCGGATCTGGTGGTGGTGGACTGGATGCTCCCCGGCACCAGCGGCATTGATCTGGCCCGACGTCTCAAGCGCGAGGAATACACCGCCGAGCTGCCCATCATCATGCTCACCGCCCGTGGCGAGGAGGACGACAAGGTGGGGGCTCTGGAGGCCGGCGTGGATGACTACATCACCAAGCCGTTTTCCCCCCGGGAGCTGGTGGCCCGAATCAAGGCGGTATTGCGGCGCAGTATCCCGGAGGAACAGTCCAGACCCATCACCGTGGACGGCCTGACCCTGGACCCTTCCAGTCACCGGGTGACCGTGGACGGTGAGGCCCTGGAGATGGGACCGACGGAATTTCGCTTGCTTCACTTCTTCATGACCCATCCCGAGCGGGTTTATTCCCGTTCCCAGTTGCTGGACCGGGTCTGGGGGCGCAATACCTATGTGGAGGAGCGCACGGTGGACGTCCACATCCTGCGCCTGCGCAAGGTGCTGGCCCCGTCCGGCTGCGACCGTTTCGTGCAGACGGTGCGCGGTGCCGGCTACCGTTTTTCCCTGCAGGCGTAGGCCCGGCCCATGCTCCTGGATTCCCGTTCAGGCAGTCCGTGGAAGGTGGAATTCTGGCGCCTGTCCGGTTTCATTCTTGCCGGTCTGGTGCTGGGTGCCCTGTTCGGTCACCTGGCCTGGATGCTGGTGCTCGCCTTGTCCGCCTATACGGGCTGGCAGTTGCGTCAGTTGCACCGTTTCCATCGCTGGATCCAAGTGGGCAAGCGATCCGAGCCGCCCCATGCCAGCGGGGTCTGGGGTGATCTGATCTACGAGCAGTACCGGCTTTACCAGCGCAACCGGCGGCGCAAGAAGAAGATCGCCAAGCTGCTCAACCGCTTTCATGAGTCCAGTGCCGCCATGCCGGATGCCACGGTGATCCTGGGTAGCCGCTTCGACATCGAGTGGTTCAACGGCGCCGCCATCAGTCTGCTGGAACTGGAGTCCCCCCGGGATATCGGTCGACGTGTCACTAATTTGCTGCGTCATCCCGAGTTTGTCCGCTACATGTACTCCGGCGATTACAGCGACGCGGTGGAGTTCCCCCGCGGTCCGGACGAGCGGGTCATGCTCTCTGCCCGCATCGTGCCCTACGGTGACAAGCAGTTCCTGCTGTCGGTGCGGGACGTCACCCGTCTGCACATGCTCGAATCCATGCGTCGCGACTTTGTCGCCAATGTCTCCCATGAGCTGCGCACCCCGCTCACGGTCATCGCCGGTTATCTGGAAGCGCTGGCGGATGAAGACTCTCTGGAGCCGGAGATCCGGCGCTCCCTGCGTTCCATGGAGTCCCAGGCGGTTCGCATGCGGCGCATTATCGAGGATCTGCTGACCCTGTCCCGACTGGAGACCCGGGACACCGCGGCCACCGCGCAGTCACCGGTGAGCGTGCCCGCCCTGATTCACGGCATCGAGGAAGAGGCGCGCATGCTGATCGGGGAGCGGGGGCAGCATCTGACCTTGGAGGTGGACGAGGGTCTCTGGTTGCGAGGGTCCAATACCGAGCTGCACAGTGCCTTTTCCAACCTGGTCACCAACGCGATCAACTACACGCCCGATGGCGGCACCATCAGCGTGCACTGGCACGAAGATGAGCATGGCGCCCGTTTCCAGGTCCGGGATACCGGTATCGGCGTCCCTCCCCAGCATGTCCACCGTCTGACGGAGCGCTTCTATCGGGTGGATTCGGATCGCAGTCGCAACACCGGCGGCACCGGACTGGGTCTTGCCATCGTCAAGCATGTGCTGCAGCGTCACGGCGCCCGCCTGCAGATCGAGAGCACGCCGGGGGAGGGGAGCACCTTCACCTGTCATTTCGGGCGTGACCGGATCGTGCGGCGCGGCAGTGAGGCCGCCCGGGCAGAGCGGGCCAAGGAGGTATCGGACGGATCAATATGAATATTTCATGACAGCGATGTGAATGCGGGATCTGAAACTCCCGTCCGGCGTCATAATTCCGTTACAATCGCTGTTTTCCAGGTCTGGTCACCCCATGCCTCCAAAGAGTTATTTTTTCGATCTGTTCGGTAAGTCACCGGTCCGTCCCCTGCAGCTTCATGCCGAAAAGGTGCAGGCCTGTGTGGCTGAACTGCCTGCCTTCATGGAGGCGGTCATGGCTCAGGACTGGGAACAGGCCGAAGTCCGGCGCAATCGCATCGCCGAACTGGAACACGAGGCGGACCTGCTCAAGAAAGATCTGCGTCAGCACCTGCCCAAGGGCATGATGCTGGCCATGTCACGCCGGGACATCCTGGAAACCCTCACCGTCCAGGACGGCATCGCCAATACCGCCAAGGACATCGCCGGCCTGATCCTGGGCCGCCGGATGACATTCCCCGACAATCTCCACCCCCTGCTGAGGGATTTCCTGAGCCGCTGCTCCGAGGCGACCCGCAAGGCCTCCCAGGCCGTGCATGAACTGGAAGACCTGGTGGAGACCGGCTTTCGGGGGCATGAAGTGGATGTGATGGAATCCATCCTCAAGGAGCTCGATACCATCGAGCACGATACCGACCGGATCCAGATCCGGGTCCGTGCCGAACTCTTTGCCATGGAACGGGCCCTGCCGCCGGTGGATGTGATCTTCATGTACCGGATCATCGACGAGATCGGTGACCTGGCCGACCTGGCACAGCGGGTCGGTAGTCGCCTGCGACTCATGCTGGCCCACTGATCCCCTTCAGACCTGCAAAAAAACTGACAATCCTATGGAATACGCGACGCTATTCATCGTCCTGGCGTGCATCTTCGGCTTTTTCATGGCCTGGGGTGTGGGCGCAAACGACGTAGCCAATGCCATGGGCACCTCGGTGGGATCCCGTGCCCTGACCATCAAGCAGGCGGTGATCATCGCCGCCATTTTCGAGTTCGCCGGCGCCTGGCTGGCGGGTGGGGCGGTGACCCAGACCATCCGTTCCGGGATGCTGGACGCCAATCTACTGGCGGGGACACCGGAGATCCTGGTCTTCGGCATGCTGGCGTCCCTGCTGGCGGCGGGGACCTGGTTGCTGGTGGCCTCCATCTTCGGCTGGCCGGTGTCCACCACCCATTCCATCGTAGGTGCCATCATCGGCTTTGCCATCGTGGCCATCGGCATGGAAGCGGTGCAATGGGGCAAGGTGGGCGCCATCGCCATCAGTTGGGTCCTGTCGCCGGCCCTGTCGGGAGTGGTCGCCTTCGTCCTCTTCCGCAGTGTCCAGATCCTGATTCTGGACACACCCAATCCCCTGGACAATGCCAAGCGCTACGTTCCCTACTACATTTTCCTCGCCGCCTTCTTCACCGCCCTCATCACCCTGCTCAAGGGGCTGACCCATCTGGGGATGGACCTCACCACCTTCCAGAGTTACGGCATCGCCGCCGCCTTTGCCCTGATGACGGCGGGCCTGGGACTGCTGGCCATCCGCCGCCTGCGTTTCGACCCCGCCGATGACCGGGACTTCCATTTCAGCAACGTGGAAAAGGTCTTCGGCGTCCTGATGCTGGTGACCGCCTGCGCCATGGCCTTCGCCCATGGTTCCAACGACGTGGCCAATGCCGTCGGTCCGCTGGCGGCGGTGGTCAGCGTGGTGCAGAGCGGGGAAGTGTCTGTGCATACCCCCATGCCCATGTGGATTCTGCTGCTGGGTGGGGTCGGCATCGTGTTGGGTCTGGTGACCTACGGCCATCGGGTGATCGCCACGGTGGGCACGGGCATCACCCAACTCACCCCCAGCCGCGGCTTTGCCGCCACCCTGGCGGCGGCCATGACCGTGGTTCTGGCCTCCGGCACCGGGCTGCCCATCTCCACCACCCATACCCTGGTGGGTGCCATCCTGGGGGTGGGTCTGGCGCGGGGGATTGCAGCCATCAACCTGAGCGTGGTGCGCGCGATCTTCATGTCCTGGATCATTACCCTGCCGGCCGGGGCACTGCTGTCCATCCTCTTCTTCTTCATCATCCGGGCTGCTTTCAGCTAGGCTGGTCCCAGGCACTTGCAAGGGAGATCAATCCATGCCGCAGATGAAGACAGGCCATCCGCTTCGCCATCTGGTCCTGGTGCGCCACAGTCAGGCCGGTGATGCCGCCGAGTTTGCCGCCACCGGCCAGGGGGATCACCTGCGCCCCCTGACGCAAGAGGGTATCAGCCGCATGCGTCGAGCCGCTCGGGGCCTGCACCGTTTGGTGGAAGGGCCGGTGGGCATCGTCACCAGCCCCTATAGCCGGGCGGCCCAGACCGCCCAGATTCTGCACGAAGTGTTCCCCGACGCCGAGATCGCGTCCGCGCCGACCCTGATTCCCGAGGCGGACCCGATGCAGTTCGCCGACTGGGTGCACGAACAGTCCTGCCCGCCGACCCTGCTGGCGGTGGGGCACGAACCCCACTTGTCCCTGCTGGCCGGCTGGCTGTTGGCCGGGGAGCGGCGATCGCTGGTGCGAATGAAAAAAGGCGGGGTCTGCTGCCTGGACGTGAGCCTGGGCATGCAGCCGGGGCGTGCCACGCTCCACTGGCTGCTGACCCAGGGGCAGTTGCGCAAGCTGGCCTGACAGGCTCGCCCGGCTGTTATCCTCCCGACATGTTCCCTTGCTAGACTCGACCCCTTGAGGGGCGATCATCGAGGCCCCGCAAGAGAGGGAGATTTTCATGTTCCGACGCCGTAAGCCCCCCGAGACCGTCGCCGCCGTCGATCTGGGTTCCAACAGCTTTCACATGATCGTGGCCCGCGTCCGTGACGGCGAAGTGCACATGCTCGACCGTCTGCGGGAGTCCGTGCGTCTGGCCAGCGGTCTGGACAACCGTGGCTTCATCGGTCCCGAGGCCGTGACCCGGGCCCTGGACTGTCTGCAGCAGTTCGGCCAGCGGGTACGTGACCTGCCTTTGGGCAGCGTGCGCGCCGTGGGCACCAACACCCTGCGCAAGGCACGCAACGCCGAGGAGTTCCTGGAACTGGCCACCCGTGCCCTGGGGCATCCGATCGAAGTGATCGGCGGTCGCGAGGAAGCCCGCCTGATCTATCTGGGGGTGGCCCACAGCCTGGCGGATGACGGCGGCCGGCGGTTGGTGGTGGACATCGGCGGCGGCAGTACGGAGCTGATTCTGGGGGAGCGCTTCGAACCCAGTCACACCGAAAGTCTGCACATGGGGTGTGTGAGCATGGGGCGGCTCTATTTTCCCAAGGGCATTATCACCGAAACGGCTTGGCGTGCGGCCGAGATCGGTGCCCGGTTGGAGCTTCAACCCATCGAGGAAACCTACCGGCGTGTGGGCTGGCAGGAGGCCCTGGGGGCTTCGGGCACCATGCTGGCGGTGGACAGGATCATGCGGGAGCAGGGGTGGAGCCGGGAGGGCATCACCCTGGAAGGGCTGCACCTGCTGCGTCAAGCCCTGATCAAGGCCGGGGACATGGCCAAGGTGGAACTCAAGGGCCTGAGCGAGGAGCGGCGCCCGGTGCTGCCCGGCGGAGTCGTGGTGCTGATTTCGGTCTTCGAGGCCCTGGGCATCGGGCAGATGCGGGTCTCTGATGGCGCCCTGAGGGAGGGGTTGGTCTATGACCTGTTGGGGCGCATCAGTCATGAGGACGTTCGCACCCGTACCATCGACGGGATCATGAAGCGCTTTCAGGTGGAGCCGGATCATGCCCGGCGGGTGGAGCAGACGGCCCTGCGGCTGCTGGATCTGGTGGCGGAGACCTGGGGACTGGATCAGGACCATGCCGACAGCCTGGCTTGGGCGGCGCGTCTGCATGAGCTGGGGTTGTCCATCTCCCACAGCCAGTTTCACAAGCATGGGGCCTATATGGTGGAGAATGCGGACCTGTCCGGCTTCACCCTGGAGGGGCAGCGGCGGATCGCCTTGCTGGTGCGTGCCCATCGGCGCAAGTTTCCCGTCAAGCTGTTTGACGATCTGCCCATCCTGGAGCGTCGTCCCATGCTGCGTCTGGCCGTGTTGCTGCGTCTGGCGGTATTGCTGCACCGATCCCGCACGGACACGGTGCCGGCCCTGGACGGGCTCAAGGCGAAGGATCAGGGTCTCAAGTTGCGGTTTGCCCCGGGTTGGCTGGAGGCCAATCCCCTGACCCGGGCGGATCTGGAGCGGGAGTCAGGCCACCTCAAGGCCGCCCAATTCAAACTCAAGGTGGAGTGAAGCTCAGCTGGTGAGCTTGCCGAGCAGTTCATCCTGGGCCGAGCGGGGCTTGTGGTTGGAGGCCGCCTTCAGACGCCGGTAGCTGCCGTCCTGCTGCAGCGCCCAGGCCTGGGTGTTGTCCGAGATATAGGCCAGCAGGGATTCCTGCAGCACCCGGTCCCGCAACTCCGGCACCTCCACCGGAAAGGCCACTTCCACCCGGCGGAAGAAATTGCGTGGCATCCAGTCGGCACTGGACAGGAAGATCTCCGGTTCACCGCCGTTCTGGAAATAGAACACCCGGGAATGCTCCAGAAACCGCCCCATCACCGAGCGTACCCGGATATTGTCCGAAATCCCCGGCACCCCGGGCCGCAGGCAGCACACCCCACGCACCACCAGGTCAATTCGCACCCCTGCCTGGGAGGCCCGGTACATGGCCTGGATCAGCCTGGGCTCGATCAGGGAATTCATCCGGGCCAATACCCGGCCGGGCTTGCCCGAGCGCACATGCTCGATCTCCCGCTCGATCCGTTCCAGCATCCCCGAATGCAGGGTGAACGGGGCCTGCAACAGCTTCTTCAGCTTGGACACCTTGCCCAGGCCCGTCAGCTGCTGGAAAACCTTGTGTACGTCCTCGCCGATCACCTTGTCGGCGGTCAGCAGGCCGTAATCGGTATAGGCCCGGGCGGTCCCCGCGTGATAGTTGCCGGTACCCAGATGCACATAGCGCCGGATCCGATCCTTTTCCCGGCGCACCACCATGGCCAGCTTGGCGTGGGTCTTGTAGCCCACCACCCCGTAGGTCACGTGGGCACCGGCATCCTGCAGACGGTTGGCCAGCTGGATATTGGCCTCCTCGTCGAACCGGGCGCGCAACTCGATCACCACCGTGACCTCCTTGCCCGCCTGGGCGGCCTGCATCAGGATGTCCACCAGTTGGGAACGCACGCCGGTACGGTAGAGGGTCTGCTTGATCGCCAGCACGTCCGGGTCCCGGGCCGCCTGGCGCATGAATTCCACCACCGGCACGAATGACTGATAGGGATGGTGCAGCAGCACATCCCCGCGCCGGATGGTGTGGAAGATATCCGCCGACCCGGTCAGGACCGGGGGTAGGGCGGGCACGAAGGAGGGGTACTTGAGATCAGGGCGTTCCACCAGTTCATGCACGGCCATGAGCCGGTTCAGGTTCACCAGTCCATTGACCTGGTAGAGGTCGTCCGGTCCCAGCTTGAACTGGCGCAGCAGGAACTCCGCCACCTTGGTCGGACAGTTGTCCGCCACTTCCAGCCGTACCGCTTCGCCGTAATTACGCTGGGGCAGTTCCCCTTCCAGGGCCATCAGCAGGTCGTCGATCTCCTCCTCGTGGACAAACAGATCCGAGTTGCGGGTGAGCCGGAACTGGTAGCAGCCGGTGACCGTCATGCCCTGGAACAGCTCGCCCACGTGGGCGTGGAGGATGGAGGATAAAAAGACGAAATCATAGTCCCCCTTGGCGATTTCCCGGGGCAGGCGGGCCAGGCGAGGCAGGGAGCGCGGGGCCTGGACCACGGCCATGCGGCTTTCCCGACCGAAGGCATCCTTGCCTTCCAGGGTGACGATGAAGTTGAGGCTCTTGTTGAGGATGCGCGGGAACGGGTGGGCCGGGTCCAGCCCCAGCGGGGACAGCACCGGCAACAGCTCACGGTCGAAGAAATCCTTGACCCAGGCGGCCTGTTCGTCGCTCCAGTGAGTGCGGCGCACGAAGTGGATGTTTTGCTCGGCCAGGGCCGGGATCAGGATGTCGTTGAGGGTGGCGTATTGATCGTCCACCAGTGTGTGCGCCAGCTGACCCACCCGGGTCAGCTGTTCGGTGGCGCTGAGTCCGTCCGGCCCGGGAGTGTTCACTCCAAGCTGTAATTGCTGCTTGAGTCCCGCCACCCGGATCTCGAAGAACTCATCCAGATTGGTGGACGAGATGCACAAAAAGCGCAGCCGTTCCAGCAGCGGGATGGTTTCCTGTTTGGCCAGTTCCAGAACCCGCTGATTGAAGGCCAGCAGGCTCAGCTCACGGTTGAGGTAAAGTTCCGGATTGGTCAGGTCGATCTCGGTCTCGGTCATCCGCACAGTCTATCCCATCAGTAAGTCATTCCTGTGACAACGCCTGCTGTCTGCCATTGCCCACCAGCAGGAATTCCATCAGCGCCTTCTGGGCGTGCAGGCGGTTCTCGGCCTCGTCCCAGACCACGCTTTGCGGGCCTTCCAGTACCTCGGTGGAGACTTCCTCTTCCCGGTGGGCGGGCAGGCAGTGCATGAACAGGGCATCCGGCGCGGCCCGGGCCATCAGGGCGGCATTGACCTGATAATCCCCGAAGGCCCGACGGCGGGCGGCCTGTTCCTGTTCCTGCCCCATGCTGGCCCAGACATCGGTGACGATCAGATCGGCCCCTTGTGCTGCTGCCATGGGGTCCCGCACGATGGCGGCGCTGCGGCCGGCGGCGGCCAGGATCACCGGGTCCGGATCATAGCCTTCCGGAGAGGCAATGCGCAGTTCAAACCCCAGACGCTCGGCGGCGTGGATGTAGCTATGGCACATGTTGTTGCCATCCCCCACCCATACCACCGTGCGACCGGCAATGTCGCCCCGCAGTTCGAACCAGGTCTGCAGATCCGCCAGCAGCTGGCAGGGGTGTTCCAGGTCGGTGAGACCATTGATCACGGGCACCCTGGCGTTGGCGGCGAACCGCTCCACCTTCTCATGTTCGAAGGTGCGGATCATGACGATGTCCACCATGCGGGAGAGGACCCGGGCCGAGTCCTCGATGGGTTCGCCCCGACCCAGCTGGGTATCCTTGGGCGACAGGAAGATGGCATGTCCTCCCAGTTGTTGCATGCCCACTTCGAAGGAGACGCGGGTACGGGTGGATGATTTCTCGAAAATCATCGCCAGGGTCTTGCCCTTGAGGGGTTCGTAGGCCTCGCCCTGCCGCAGTTGCGCCTTCATCTGCATGGCGCGGTGGATCAGGTGACGCAGTTCCTCGGTGGACAGGTCCAGCAAGGACAGAAAGTGACGCACAGCCATGGGCATTTCCTCAGGCGGCCTGGGCCGCGAACCGTTCCACCAGGTCAGAGACGATATCCACGATCTGGTCCGCCTCGGGCCGGTCGATGATCAGGGGCGGCAGCAGACGAATGACCCGCTCCGCGGTGACGTTGATGAGGAGGCCGGCCTCCAGGGCCAGGCCCACCAGCTCGGCGCAGGGACGATCCAGCTCGATGCCCAGCATCAGGCCCTTGCCGCGGATGTCCCGCACGGCGGGGTGCCGGCCGAGGCGATTCCGGAAGGCCGCCACCAGAGACTGCCCCATGGTGTCGGCATGCGCCAGGAGGGCCTCTTGCTCCAGGGTGTCCAGCACCGCCAGGGCGGCGCGGCACACCAGGGGATTGCCGCCGAAGGTGGTGCCGTGGGTGCCGGGGGTGAACAGGTCGGCGGCCGCGCCCGCCGCCAGGGTGGCGCCGATGGGGACACCGTTGCCCAGGCCCTTGGCCAGACTCAGCACATCCGGGGTGATGCCTTCGTGCTGGAAAGCGAACCAGGTCCCGGTACGGCCGATGCCGGCCTGGATCTCGTCCAGCATCAACAGCCAGCCGGCGCGGTCGCAGAGCGTCCGTAGCCCCTTGAGATACCCTTCCGGGGGAATGCGGATGCCGCCTTCGCCGGTGATCGGCTCCACCAGGATGGCCACCACGTCCGGGTGATCCGCCAGGACTTCCACCGCCGCCAGATCACCGTGGGGCACGCGGATGAAGCCTTCCACCAGGGGGGCGAAACCTGCCTGAATGCGGGCATTGCCGGTGGCGGTCAGGGTGGCCAGGGTGCGGCCGTGGAAGCTGCCTTCCATGACGATCACGGTGGGGCGGGCGATGCCCTTGTGATGGCCATGCAGGCGGGCCAGCTTGATGGCGGCCTCGTTGGCCTCGGCGCCGGAATTGCAGAAGAAGGCCCGATCCATGCCGGCCAGCGCGGTCAGGCGCTCGGCAAGTCGGGTCTGTTGGGGAATCTCGTAGAGATTGGAGGTATGAATGAGTTGTCCAGCCTGTTCGCACAGGGCTTGGGTCACGGCCGGATGGGCATGACCCAGGCCGCAGACGGCGATGCCGGACAGGGCATCCAGATAGCGCCGGCCCTGATCGTCCCACAACCAGGGGCCCTCTCCCCGTACGAAGGCAACGGGTTGGCGCTTGTAGTTCCGCATGAGGGCGTCTGACATTCGGCTTGCTCCCCTCCAAAAACGAAAAAAGGCAGCCCATGGCTGCCGGCTGTTCACGGGCGCTCGGGGCGCCGGTTAGGTAATGACTGAAACGCCCATCATACGATGCCCTGACGTGGGGCGCAAAGGCCTTGGCGTCGTCATGGATATGGTGAACCCGGAAAGCCCGCGCCCACGGAAAGATGCGTGGGCGCGGGCCTGTCCGCGAATGGGGGTTACCGGACTGGTGTCCTGGTCTTTCAGCCGAAGTTGTCGGCGACGAAGTCCCAGTTCACGACATTGAAAAAGCCCTCAATGTACTTGGGCCGGGCATTGCGGTAGTCGATGTAGTAGGCATGTTCCCACACATCCATGGTCAGCAGCGGGGTTTTGCCGGCCTCGGTGATCGGAGTGGCGGCATTGCTGGTGTTGACGATCTCCAGGCTACCGTCGGCATTCTTCACCAGCCAGGTCCACCCGGAGCCGAAATTGCCCGCGCCGGCGGCGGCAAACTTCTCCTTGAATTCGGCAAAGGAACCGAAGGCGGTGTTGATGGCCTCGGCCAGGGCGCCGGTGGGCTCGCCGCCGCCGTTGGGGCTCAGGCAGTTGAAGTAGAACGTGTGGTTCCAGACCTGGGCGGCATTGTTGAAGATGCCGCCGGCAGGGGCCTTTTTGACGATCTCTTCCAGGGACAGGCTTTCGAACTCGGTGCCGGTGATCAGCTTGTTCAGGTTGGTGACATAGGTCGCATGGTGCTTGTCGTGGTGGAACTCCAGGGTCTCGGCGGAGACGTGGGGTTCCAGGGCGTCCTTGGCGTAGGGCAGTTCAGGCAGTTGGTGCGTCATGGCGATGTTCTCCTTGTGACTGCCTCGGGCAGTTCATGTTTTGGAAAGAGTCTAAACATAGGGCACAACCAGGGTACAATGCAAACCTTGACCGTTTGCGTCGGGTCATGCAAGCCCGGGTCGGCACAGGCAAGATCCAGACCGTACATCGGGCCACCACAGACGGGGCCGGTCCCGCTAGAATAGCCCCTTTGATTCACTCATCAGGAGCTTGTTCGGCCACATGTCAGGTTTGAATGCACCGCATCCATGTCGCATCTACGGCATCAGGAACTGCGACACCATGAAGAAGGCCCTGGTCTGGCTGGACAATGCCGGAATCGCCCATGAATTCGTCGATTACAAGAAAGCCGGTGTCGTTGCCGACAGACTGCCGCATTGGTGTCGCCAGGCGGGCTGGGAAACGTTGATCAATCGTCGCGGCCTCACCTGGCGCCGCCTGGACGAGATGGAGCGGGAAGGTCTGGACGAGACTCGGGCCCGTGAACTGATGACACGGCATCCCACCCTGATCAAGCGACCGGTGCTGGAATGCGGGGAGACGGTTCTGGTGGGATTTGATGCCGAACGGTATCGGGAGGTTTTGTCGTGAGCCTTGATGTATTGCAGCGTTTCCTGCTGGACGATCTGGACATCCGGGGGGCGGTCGTCCGCTTGGGGCCGGTATGGCGGCGGATCATCGCCGATCGCCACTATCCGGAGCCGGTGAACCGGTTGCTGGGCGAGATGTGCGTCACCTCCCTGTTCGTCACCGAAGCCCTCAAACAGCCCGGCCGTGTGACGTTCCAGGTCCGTGGTACCGGGCCGGTCTCCCTGCTGGTGGTGGACTGTGACGAGCGCCTCAACCTGCGTGCCCTGGCCCAGTCCGGCGATGACATCGAGCAAGGTACGGCCCGCACGCTGCTGGGAGACGGTCAGCTGGTGCTGTCCCTGGACTTGCCCAGCATGCGTCAGCCCTGGCAGAGCGTGGTGCCGTTGGAGGGGGAGGGCATCGGTGACATCTTCGAACATTACCTGAGCCTCTCCGAACAGTTGCCTTCAAGACTGTTCCTGGCGGCCACCGCCGAAGGGGCGGCGGGCCTGTTCCTGCAGAAACTGCCCGCCGCGGACACCCGTGACCCCGACGGTTGGAACCGTGTCGAGCAATTGGCCGCCACGGTGACCGACGACGAACTCATCAGTCTGGCCCCGGATGCGCTGCTTTCCCGCCTTTTCCCGGAAGAGGTGGTCCGTATCTTCGATGCCCGCACAGTGATTCACGAGACCCCCGAGGACTGGGACAAGGTGCGCGCCATGCTGCGTTCCCTGGGACGGGAGGAAGTGGAGTCGGTGTTGCAGGAGCAGGGCGCCGTGATCGTCCGGGACGACCTGGCCAACCGGGAATATCGGTTGGATCGGGACGCCATCGCGGCCATCTTCGATGAGGCACCGCCCACGCTGCATTAAGCCTTAGAGCATGTACCCTCGAATGGTGAAGAACAGGAACGCCGCAATCAGGGCCGTCGAGGGGACGGTGATCACCCAGGCGGCGACAATCCGGATCACCAGGGACCGCTTGACCAACTCCTTGCGATAAAGCTTGCGAATGCGCTTTCTTTCCCGCTTCGAGATGACGGTGGCCTCGGTTCGCGCCCGGTTCTTCGCCTTGAGTGCTTTGAGCATGATGCCGCGCTCGCGGATGTCGGCTGCCTTGAATGCGCGCATGAAGCGGTCGAGGGATTCCCGTTCCTCGTCCGCATGGTGTTCCCGTATCTCTGCAAGGATCTTGTCGTAGTTTGTTTTCAGGTACTCGCGCAGGAAACCGACCCCCATGACCGCACCAACGGCCACGTGCGTCGTACTCACGGGGAGACCGAGTTCGCTGGCAATCAATACGGTGATGGTCGCGGACATCGCAATGCAGTAGGCCCTCATCTGGTCCATTTCGGTGATTTCGCTGCCGATCGTGCGGATGACGCGGGCACCGAACAGCCACAGACCCACCGCCAGGCCCAGCGCCCCGATCACCATCACCCAGAGCGGGATGGGGGCCGCCTGGGTGATTTCCGCGCCACCGGTACGGGTGACCTCGACGATGGCGGCCAACGGACCAATCGCGTTGGCGACGTCGTTGGATCCATGGGCAAAACTCAGCATGGCGGCGGCAAAAATGAGCGGAATGTTGAATAGTCGGTTCACCCCCGTCTTGCTGTTTTCCACTTCTCCGATGCGAGTCAGCAGCGCCTTGACCAGTGCATAGGTCAGGAGTGCGACAACCATCCCGACGATCACCGCCGTGTGCAGATCCACTTTCATGATCCGGCTGAAGCCCTTGAGCATCATGTAGACGCCGAAGACGCCGCCCATGAATGCCACCAGCACCGGCACCCAGCGCATGGCGGCCGCATTCAGATCGGACTGGTAAGTGATGGTTCGCTTGATGACATACAGAAGGAAAGCGGCAATCCCCGCGCCCATCATGGGCGAGATGACCCAACTCATCACGATACGACCGATCACATCCCAGTTGGCGATGGCAAAGCCCGCCGCGGCGATGCCGGCACCGGCCACGGCACCCACGATGGAATGCGTGGTCGATACCGGAGCCCCCATGGCGGTGGCAATGTTGATCCAGATGGCGGCCGCAAGCAGTGCCGCCATCATCACCCAGAGGAACGTGTCCGGGTTGGCGATCATTTCCGGATCGATGATGCCGCTGCGGATGGTGTTCACCACCTCGCCACCCGCAATGATGGCGCCCATTGCCTCGAACACGCCGGCGATGGCTAGCGCCCCGAGCAAGGTGATCGCGCCGGAACCCACCGCGGGACCTACGTTGTTGGCGACATCGTTGGCGCCGATGTTCATCGCCATGTAAGCCCCGATGATCGCGGCGAACACGACAAAACCCGCGCCGGCGGCTTCACCCAGCGTCAGCTTGGCATAGACCGCGACTCCGATCAGGAAGAGGATGGCAATGCCAAAGCTGATCGATCTTCCCAGTCCGGATTCTCCGGCATGCTTGCTTCCGTCTTGCCCACCGACGAGGGGTGGCTGCAAGCCGCCGTCCCCGGTGCCGTTCGCTGATGAAGTGTTGGCCATGCTCGGATCTCCCCATGCCTTTGCTGTTTTCCGTCGACGCCGCTCGGCGACGCCCTTGCATCAAGGTGGCACTTTGTAACGGGATTGTTATCCTTTTGGCAACTTCCATCCGTGAGCAGGGCCGTCATGAACAACGATCAATCCGCACGTCGTGCCGGCTGGATCATGCTGGCGTTGTTCTGGATGCTGGTCTTGGCGACCGGCACGTGGTTCTACCATGGGGTGCTGGAGCGACAGCACAATCCCAATCTGCACCTGCTTGGTGATGCCGGTGAGCACGGTGCGGGCATCGTCCTGCACCGGAACCGGTCAGGACACTACCTCGCCACCGGGCGGATCAATGGCGAGCCGGTGCATTTCCTGTTGGATACCGGCGCCACCTATGTGGCCGTGCCCGCCTCCCTGGCGGAGCAGTTGGGTTTGCAATCCACCGGCAGGGCTTGGTTCGAGACCGCGAATGGCCGCGTCCAGGGCGATCTTACCGTGCTGGATGAGGTACGCCTTGGGGATGTCGTGGTACACCGGGTCCGGGCCGTCATCATGCCGGACATGAGCGGCGACAGGGCGCTTCTGGGGATGAGCTTTCTGAATCATTTCGACATTCGCGTCCGCGACGGGCGCATGGAACTCTCGCCCCCTGGAAGTCTTTGACCGGGTGCGCAAGAGAGATTGAGCACCGAGGCTCGGGCCGCGGGAGTATGCTGTCCCCATGAGGATGCACTGGCGCACGGGTCTTCTGCTGGGAGTGGGGTTTCTGGTCGTGACGGGCTTTCTCGCCCTGCCACCCATCCCGCAGCCCGAGAGCTACCATGATTTCGCGGCCGACAGGACCTGGCTGGGTATCCCGAACTTCCCTGACGTGGCCTCCAATCTGGCCTTTGTGGTGGTGGGCGTACTGGGAGTGATCTGGGTGGGCCGTCATCCTCACCGGTTCCGCGAGGCGCGACAGTCCTGGCCCTATCTGGCCTTTTTCAGCGCCGTGATACTGGTGGGCATCGGCTCGGGTTACTACCACTGGGCCCCGGACCATGGGCGGCTTTTCTGGGACCGTCTGGCCATGAGCCTGGCTTTCATGGCCATCCTGGCCGCCATCATGTCGGATCGGCTCGCTGATCAGCGGATCATGGTGGTTCTGCCGGTGTTGCTCGTGTTCGGTGCCATGGGCGCCATCCACTGGTACTGGACCGAACTTCAGGGAGCCGGGGATCTGCGCCTCTACATGCTCACCCAGGCCCTGCCTCTGGTCCTGGGGATGTTGCTGGTGCTGCTCCATCCCGGCGCCTACACCCGCGACGCGGATCTGCTGGTGGCAGCCGGTTGGTATCTGCTGGCACTGGCTGCCGACAGGCTCGACCATCCCATCCATGAGCTCACCGGTGGAGTCCTGAGTGGCCACACCCTCAAGCACCTCCTGGCCGCCCTGAGTGTGTACTGGGTCCTGCGCATGCTGCGTCGCCGTCGGTGGCGCCCCTTTCGTCCAGCTCCGGATCAATGATGATGCTGTTCGAAAGGCATTGGGCCTGCCGTTGGCATCAAGTTTTTCAGAAGTAGGGCCAGGGCAGGGTGGAAACCTCAGGGGCTGGTGTACGATTGACCCGGTACACCCCTATCCACTGATAGCCTCCCCATGCTTGCCATTACCTGGTTCCTTGCCGTTCTGCTCATCATTCTGGGGCTTGTGGGACTTGTCCTGCCGGCGTTGCCGGGTCCGTTGCTCTTGTTTGCCGGTTTGTGGACCGCGGCCTGGGCGGAGGGGTTCGCCCACGTGGGTACGAAAACCTTGATCGTGCTGGGTCTGCTCGCGGCCCTGGCCTTTCTGGCGGACTTTGTGGCAGGTGCCTTCGGTGCCCGGCGCTATGGGGCATCCGGCCGCTCCATCCTCGGAGCCACCCTGGGAGCCGTGGTGGGGATGTTTTTTGGACTCATCGGTTTGTTGCTGGGTCCGTTTCTGGGTGCCGTGTTGGGTGAGCTGTCGGCCCGTCGCGACTTGGTGGCCGCTGGGCGTGCCGGTTGGGGGGCCACCCTTGGGCTGATATTGGGTACCGCCGCCAAGCTGGCTCTGGGCATTACCATGGTGGCGTTGTTTTTGGCAGTGCGGTTCTTATAGGGATGGCGGCCCACCCGACAGGCCCGCAATCAGCCGGTGGCCCGCGTGCCGTTGTCCATAAAGACGCGGCTGTTGAGGGGCCGCACCCAGGTGTCCGAGCCCCGGGACAAGCCCAGGGACCTGAGCCGGCTCTTGGGCAGCTCGGCGTGGATCAGGTCCTTGCCGCCCGCCACCTTGAGTTCGAGGCGGGCAGTTGGCCCGACCACCGTGATGCCTTCGATCACGGCCGCCAGTGCGCCTTGTGCGCTGCCGTCCGGCAGGATCTCGATGTCGTGGGGACGGACATAGGCCAGTCCGTGGCCTTGCGGCTGATCTTCCGGTGTTGAAGTGGGCAGGGCCAGATCGCCGATGCGGGCCTGTCCGTCCTGGACCCGGGCGTGGAACAGGTTGACCTGGCCCAGGAAGCTGAACACGAAGGGATTGGCGGGGTGATCGTAGACTTCCTCGGGGGTGCCTTCCTGTTCCACCCGGCCCTGGTTCATCACCACGATCCGGTCCGATACCTCCAGAGCCTCTTCCTGGTCATGGGTGACGAACACACTGGTGAGATGGATCTCGTCGTGGAGGCGGCGAAGCCAGCGCCGCAGTTCGGCGCGCACCTTGGCGTCCAGTGCGCCGAAGGGTTCATCCA
Source organism: Ectothiorhodospira shaposhnikovii (assembly GCF_022227765.1). Lineage (GTDB taxonomy): Bacteria > Pseudomonadota > Gammaproteobacteria > Ectothiorhodospirales > Ectothiorhodospiraceae > Ectothiorhodospira. The sequence continues at coordinate 278,116 of NZ_JAJMLZ010000003.1, forward strand.
GCAGCAGCACCTTGGGTTCCACCGCCAGGGCGCGGGCCAGGGCGATGCGCTGCCGCTGTCCGCCGGAGAGCTGGGAGGGAAGGCGGTTGGCGGTCCAGTCCAGCTGTACCAGTTCCAGCAGGCGCATGACCCGTGTCCGGATCTCGGCCTTGCCGGGTCGCAGACGCCGGGGTTTGACGGTGAGGCCGTAGGCCACGTTGTCGAACACGGTCATGTGCTTGAACAGGGCGTAATGCTGGAACACGAAGCCGACGCCCCGCCGACTGACGTGGACATCGGTGGCATCCTCGCCATGGAAACGGATGCGTCCCGAGTCGGGAAATTCCAGGCCGGCGATGATGCGCAGCAGGGTGGTCTTGCCGGATCCGGAGGGACCCAGCAGGGCGGTGAGCTGACCCTCGGGAAGGGACAGGCTGACGTCGTCCACGGCCACGAAATGGCCGTAGCGCTTGTTGATGTGTTCGATTTCAATGCTCATGGGCTGTCCGCGGGATGTGGTCTGTCTGAAAGTGAAAAGGGTCGGGGTCACGCTGCTGCCTGGTGGCGTTGGCGTTCGTCACGCCACTCCACCAGGCTCTTCACGGCGATGGTGACGATGGCCAGCCCCGCCAGCAGGGAAGACACGGCAAAGGCGGCGGTGAACAGATACTCGTTGTAGAGCACCTCGATGTGCAGGGGCATGGTGTTGGTCTCGCCGCGGATGCGTCCGGAAACGATGGCGACGGCACCGAATTCCCCCATGGCCCTTGCGTTACACAGGATCACCCCGTAGATCACCCCCCATTTGATGTTGGGCAGGGTGACGCGCCAGAAGGTCTGCCAGCCGTTGGCGCCCAGGGTGAGGGAGGATTCCTCCTCCTCCTTGCCCTGTTGCTGCATGAGGGGGATCAGTTCCCGGGCCACGAAAGGCATTGTGCCGAAGGCGATGACGATGATGATCCCCGGCACGGCGAAGATGATGCGCAGGTCATGTTCCGCCAGCCAGGGACCCAGCCAGCCCTGACTGCCCAGCAGGATGACGAAGATCAGGCCCACCACCACCGGGGAGATGGCAAAGGGCAGATCGATCAGCGTGATCAGCACGGATTTGCCGCGGAACTCGAACTTGGCAATGGCCCAGGCGGCCATGACGCCGAACGCCAGGTTGAGCGGCACCACGATGGCCACCACCAGCAGGGTGAGGCGGATGGCGGCCAGGGCATCCGGTTCGGTGATGGCGGCGTACCAGACCTGCAGACCCTGCTCGAAGGCGCCGTACAGCACCACGGCCAGGGGCAGGACCAGAAACAGGCCCAGAAAGGTCAGGGCGATGCCGATGAGCAGGCGGCGGATCCAGGCCGGCTCTTCCGTGGCCCGTTGCCAGGCGGGGGCCTCGGAAGACAGTGGGGGAATGGGGGAGGCAAGGCTACTCATGGGATCTCTCCGGCGGGGTCAGCGGCGGGTGTGGCGGGCGGTCCACCACTGCAGGGCATTGATCAGCAGCAGCAGTACGAAGGCGGCCAGCAGCATCACGGTGCCGATGGCGGCCGCGCCGGGATAGTCGTACTGCTCGGCCTTAGCCACGATCAGCAGCGGCGTGATCTCGGTGCGAAACGGCAGATTGCCGGCGATGAAGATCACCGAGCCGTACTCTCCCAGGGCCCGGGCGAAGGCCAGGGCAAAGCCGGTGAGCAGGGCGGGCAGCAGGGCCGGCAGGATCACCCGCCGCAGGGTGGTCAGGCGGTTTGCGCCCAGAATGGCGGAGGCCTCTTCCAGTTCCCGGTCCAGGTCTTCCAGTACCGGCTGCACGGTACGCACCACGAAGGGCAGGCCGATGTAGGTGAGGGCCACCACCACGCCCAGCTGGGTATAGGCCACGCGCAGACCCAGGATCTCCAGGTATTGCCCCACCCAGCCGGTGGAGGCGTACAGGGTGACCAGGGCGATGCCGGCCACGGCGGTGGGCATGGCAAAGGGCAGATCCACCAGGGCGTCGATCACCCGCTTGCCGAAGAACCGGTAGCGCACCAGCACCCAGGCGACGATGGCGCCGAACACCAGGTTCAACAGGGCGGCGATCAGCGAGGCGCCGAAGGACAGCTTGTAGGAGGCCACCACCTGCCGGTGGCTGACGGCCTGCCAGAAATCCGCCCAGCTCATCTGGGCGGTATACAGCAGGAAGGCGCCGATGGGGATCAGCAGGATCAGTCCCAGGTAAAACAGGGTGAAACCCAGGGTGATCCCGAACCCGGGAATCACGCTGGGTTGTCGCAAGGCCAGTGTCATCACTCACGCTCCATGAGATAAGGTTTGATCGGATCCCATCGCCCATCAGTGGGCCGGTCCCCGCGTGGGAGCCGACCCACCGGCGAACCGGTGTCAGTGGATCTCGGCCAGAATGCGGTCGAACACCCCGCCGTCGTTGAAATGGGTGTCCTGGGCATTGCGCCAGCCGCCGAACCAGTCATCCACGGTGTGCAGCTTCACTTCGGGGAAACGGTCGGAGAACTCCGCCAGGATCCCGGGATTGGAGGGGCGGTAATAGTGTTTGCCCGCCAGCCGCTGGGCCGTCTCGCCATACAGGAACTCCAGGTAGGCCTGGGCGGGTTCGCGGGTGCCCTTGCGGTCCACGTTGCGATCCACCACGGTCACCGGCGGTTCGGCCAGGATGCTCACCGATGGCACCACGATTTCGTACTGACCCCGACCCAGCTGTTCCACGGCGAGGAAGGCCTCGTTCTCCCAGGCGATGAAGACATCGCCGATGCGCCGCTGCACGAAGGTGTTGGTGGCGCCGCGGGCCGCGGGATCCAGCACCGGCACATTGGCGTAGATGTCGCGTACGAATTCGTAGGCCTTCGCCTCATCGCCATACTTTTCCAGGGCATACCCCCAGGCCGCCAGGTAATTCCAGCGGGCGCCGCCGGAGGTTTTGGGGTTGGGGGTGATCACCTGGACGTCCTTGCGCACCAGGTCATCCCAGTCGCGGATGTTCTTGGGATTTCCGGCCCGCACCAGCAGGACGATGGTGGAGGTATAGGGAGAACTGTTTTGCGGCAGGCGGGTTTGCCAGTCTTCGGGGATGAGTTGGGCCCGGTCGTGCAGGGCATCCACGTCGTAGGCCAGGGCCAGGGTCACCACGTCGGCATCCAGGCCGTCGATCACCGAGCGGGCCTGGGACCCGGAGCCGCCGTGGGACATGCGCACGGTGACCCGCTGACCTGTTTCGGCCTCCCAGTGGGCGGCGAAGGCGTTGTTGTATTCCCGATAGAACTCCCGGGTGGGGTCATACGAGACATTCAGCAAGGTGACAGCCTGCTGGGCCAGGGCACCTCCTGACAGCCCCAGTGCCAGGGCGGTGACGCCGGAGAGGGCGAGGCGGGAAAAACGGGATCTGGGCATGATGAAAGGACTCCGTCAGTGTTGCTATGGGTTGGGAAACATTGAATCCGTCGTCTTCCGTCATCCCTGCATAAGGAGGCCGTGACGGAATTTTCAGCCTGTGCAACTGGTGGATTCCCGCTTTCGCGGGAATGACGCACAGTCAGGAACCTGTCGTGGTTGTCCTTGCTGCGGTCTGCCGCTTTCGCGGGAATGATGCAGTGCGGAACCCGTCTCGGTTGCCTTTGCTGCGGCCTGCCGCTTGGGCGGGAACGACGGATTCAGGCTCCCTGGAATATTTCTTTTTTTTCTATCAATGAGAGATTGCTTGCACTTAATTGAATATCAAAAGGCGTGCCAATTGAATAAATCCACTGATAACAATGTTTTATCGCTATCAATCAGCGGTTCGATAGAAAAGGTTGTTTTATAAAGCGATTTTTTGGTGATATAAAACGATTGATCTTTTTATTTGGTGAGAATCCTGATGGAATCCTTGTTGCTGACTGTTTGGCACGAAGTGGCCTCCCACGAACCCATCGCTCCCAGGCTGGAACGCTTGCGGGATTCCCTGCGGTTGCAAGTGCCGATACGCCAGTTGCAGTTGTTCCAGCTTCAGGATGAGCATCGCCTGACCCAAGTGGCCTGTGCGATCGAGGGCTCGACGAACGGCACCCTGCCGACTCTGGAAATCCCGGGGGTTGGGGAGTGGTGCCGCACCGGAGACATGCTGGAGCTGGGGGGAGTGGGAAGGTCGTCTTCCATGGAACGCGCCTTCGCGGCCTTGCACGACGGGGTGGCGCTGATCTGCCCCCTGAGGATTGAGGACCAGCCCGTGGGCGTGCTGCTGGTGGTACCGGAGTCCCGGAGTGGCCTCGCCCCGGAACAGCGTGAGTGGCTGGAAGCCTTGGCCCTGCCCATGGCGGTGATCCTGGAGCGGCATCTGGAGGCCCGCAAACGGGATGCTCTGGAGCGAGCCGTCCGGGCGGATCAGCAGGCCCTGGAACAGCGGCTGGGCGGGCGCACGGACGATGGGCGTATCGTCGGGGCCGAGGGGGATTTAAGACCCGTCATGGAGCGGGTCATGCTGGTGGCGGATGCCGATCTGTCGGTTTTGTTGCTGGGCGAGACGGGGTCGGGCAAGGAGGTCATCGCCAGGGCCATTCATGAAGGTTCCCGGCGATGCGGGGCCCCGTTTGTTCGTGTCAATTGCGGTGCGATCCCGGCGGAGCTGATCGACTCCGAACTGTTCGGCCACGAGCGCGGCAGTTTCACCGGCGCGGTATCCCGGCGGCAGGGGTGGTTCGAGCGGGCGGATGGGGGCACCCTGTTCCTGGACGAGATCGGTGAACTGACCCATGCTGCCCAGGTGAGACTGCTTCGCGTGCTGCAGGAGGGGGTGATCCAGCGGGTAGGTGGTCACGACGCGGTGCCGGTGGATGTGCGCATTGTGGCGGCCACGCACCGGGATCTGGCCGCCATGGTGGCGGTCGGGAGCTTCCGAGAAGATCTCTGGTATCGGGTGGCGGGTTTCCCCATCCATATCCCCCCTCTGCGCCACCGTCCCAATGACCTGCCCGCCCTGGCGGAGCACATGGCCTGGCGTTCTGCCCAGCGTCTGGGGCTGCCGCTGGTACTTCCCACCGCGGAGGACCTGCGCCTGCTGGCGGCCTACGAATGGCCCGGGAACGTGCGGGAGCTGGCGGCAGTGTTTGATCGCGCGGTGGTGCTGGGACAGGGCAAGCGGCTGGCACTCACCTCGGCCCTGGGGCAGTCCTTGCCGGGGGGGAACATGGTGGCGCCGCGTCCGACAGAATCCGGCCCGGGAGCGGGCGGACAGACATTCCCCACTCTGGAGCAGGTACAGCGAGCCCATATCGAGGCCGCCCTGGTCCGCACGCGGGGACGTATCTCCGGCCCAGCGGGGGCCGCAAACCTTCTGGGTCTCAACCCGAACACCCTGCGCTCGAAGATGCGCAAGCTGAAGGTACGCCGGACGGTCCTGGCTATCATGGAGCGCGATTCGGCTTGATAAGGTTGACTACTGGCATGATCTCGCTCTGTTTTCGTGTCGGTGGACTCCAATACAGACAAGCACTGCGGCCAGGGCCCCCCCTGCCATGGCGATCAACCAGTCGTCCCAATGCAGTGGATGCAAATGCAAGATCTCGCGAAGGATCGGTGTGTGAATGAATGTCGCCGCCAGGGCCGGGGATCCCACCACCAGTGACCACGCCATGATCCCGCGCATGTTGCTCAAGGCGGCGGTGATCCCGGCGCCGGCCATGATCAGTGCGAGCAGGGCCATGGTCCTGGCATGGTCCACGGCATGATCGGCACCCAGGCTACGGATATAAGTGCCCAGTACCAGGAGCGTCACGACACTCCCCACCATCACGATGGTCCACCATTGCCGGTTGTCGAAGAACCGCTCCCGGATTCCCTTGGACGGTGGCGGTCCGAGGGGACGATGCGAATACAGGTTCTGAAACACCAGTAGCGCCGTGGGATGAATGATCAGTTCCAGCCACACGATGTGGATCGGCAGATAGAGGAGGGGATAGCCCAGCAGGGGGATCAGGGCGGCGGTGGCGACCAGTGGAATATGGATCATGAGCAGGTACTGAAAGCTCAGTTGAAGGTTGGTGAACAGCTGTCGCCCCTCGCTGATCGCACCCACGATACTGCGGAAGTTGTCGTCCATCAGCACCAGAGAGGCGACCTCGCGCGCACTCCGGGTACCGCGCTCGCCCATGGCGATGCCGACATCGGCGGCCTGCAGGGCCGGCACATCGTTGATGCCGTCGCCGGTGACCGCGACGATTTCCCCTGCCGCCTGCAGCCCGCGAACCAGTGCGAGTTTCTGTGCCGGGACCGCCCGGGCAATCACGTCAAGGTCTTGCGGTGTGAGGTCCTGGCCCTGGCCCGTGCGCTGCGCCAGTTCGTCACCCGTGATCAGGCGCGGCGCGCCTTCCCCCAATCCGATCTCGCGGGCAATGGCCAGCGCGGTATGGGGATGGTCGCCGGTGACCATGATGATGTGGATGCCGGCTGCCCGGCACGCCTGTACCGCTTCGCACACCCCGTCGCGCACCGGATCCTCGAAGGCCAGCAGACCGGTGAACGTCAGTCCCCGGTCCGGTTCGTCGCCCTTCCATTGTTCGGCGTCGAGCATGCCCCGTGCGCAGGCGATCAGCTTGTGTCCCGAGCCGGCGTATTCGTTCACCCGGTCCATCCAGTGGTGCCTGACATCGGCGGACAGCGCGCAGAGGTCCAGCACCACTTCGGGCGCGCCCTTGACCGCAACCACCAGGCCCCCCGCCTGTTCCCGGACGCTCGTCTCGCGGCGCCGAGTCTCGGTGAAGGGAAACAGGGCGCGCGGGGAGACGCCCGGCCATGCCGGCGCAAGGGCAAGCACTGCTTCGTCCATGGGGTCGCCGCTGTCCGGGCGGGAGGCGGCGGCCGCGGTCTCCAGGAGCCGGGTTTCGGAAACCTCCGCGGCAGGCTCCAGGTGCGTCAGTTGCAGGCGCCCCTCGGTGAGGGTGCCCGTCTTGTCCGAGCAGATACAGGTCACGCGACCGATGTTCTCCACGACCACCGCCCTGCGCACCAGAGCGCGGCGCCGTGCCAGGCGATAGACCCCGGCGCCCAGGAAAATGGCGAGCACCACGGGAAACTCCTCCGGCAAGGCAGCGATCGCGAGCGTCAGGGCGCTGAGCAGGGCGTCGAGCAGGCCATGTCCCTGATGGTAACGTAGCCAGGCCAGCGTCAGGCAGATCGCACCTGAGACGATCACCAGCGTCTGAACGAGGCGACCGACCGCATGCTGCAAGGGGGTGAGTGGGTGCGCGCCGGCAATTGCCGAACGGACAATTTCACCATAGAGGGTTTCGGCACCGGTGAAGACGACCCGTAGTTCCGCGGACCCGGTCAGCACCCGTGTTCCGGCAAGCCCCCAGTGGTGATCCTCCACCGGCGTTTGCGCACCGACGGTCGGCGGTACGGCCAGTGCCTGCTTGCGCACCGGGTAGGCCTCCCCAGTCAGGGTGGATTCGTCCACTTGCAGTGCGTCGCAGTGCATCAGCAGGCCGTCGGCCGGGAACGAGTCCCCGGAACGGACCATCACGCGATCACCCGGCACGATCTCCTCGGCGGGCAGGGTCCGTTCCTCGCCATCGCGCCACACGCGGGCTTGTACCGCGAGCCGACCGCTCAGGCCCTGTACCGATGCCTGAGTACGCCGGTGCAGCCAGACATCCATCCCCATCAGGGGGATGAGGGCCAGCAACAGGACCACTGCCTCGATCGGTTGACCGACGATCCAGAAGAGCGCGCTGGTGGCCATCAGAAACCACAGCATGGGGTCGTGCAGTGTGTCGCGCAGGGTGAGGGTCCAGGCCCGGCCTGTTGCGGGAATGATCGTGTTTGCGCCGTATCGGTGAAGCCGCGACGCCGCCTCCGGCCCGCTGAGTCCTTCCAGCGTATCATGGCCTCCTTCCAGCCGTGCCCACGGGACATTGCGACGCATTTTTGGACCCCCTGGTTCCCGGTTCTGAGTATATGCAGTGACTTACCGAAAGAAGATCCATCGCTTGGCGGCCTCGGTCGCCACGATATAGCCGGCACACACCAGCAGCATCGTGGCAAGGATCAGGCCGGGTAAGGGAACGAACCCGAACAGGGCGGCGACGGGACCCAGGTAGGGGATGGTCAGTGCGGCCAGGAACACGAACACCGTGGTACCGAGCAATACCCGGGACGGGGGGCTGCGCCAGGCGGCCAGCCGTGTGCGCAGTACCATCACCACGGCCAGTTCGGTGATCAGTGAGACGACGAACCAGGCGGTGTGGAAGGTTGACTCGCCCGCCTCGAACACCTTCAGCAGGATCATGAAGGTGATCAGGTCGAAGATCGTGCTGACCGACCCGAACATCAGCATGAAGCGCCGCAGTCGACGCATGTCCCAGTGTTGCGGCCGTTCCATGTCCACGGCGTCCACCCGGTCGGTCGAGATCGCCACCGAGGGGAGGTCCGACAGGAAGTTGTTGAGCAGGATCTGCTTGGCAAGCAGGGGCAGGAACGGCAACAGGGGCGTGATGAGCGCCATGCTCAGCATGTTGCCGAAATTGGCACTGGTGGTGATGCCGATGTACTTGAGCGTGTTGGTGAACGTGCGCCGTCCCTCCATGACGCCCTGGCGCAGAACCTTCAGGTCCGGTTCAAGCAGGATCACGTCGGCACTTTCGCGGGCCACGTCCACCGCGCCCTCCACCGAGATGCCCACGTCCGCCGCATGCAGGGCGGGGGCGTCGTTGATACCATCTCCCAGATAGGCCACGCTGTGTCCGGTGTGTTGCAGGGCCCTGACAATGCGTTCCTTTTGCTGGGGATCCACTTCCACGAACAGATCCACTGCCCGGGCCTGTTGCCACAGGGCTTCGTCCCTCATGCCGGCGAGTTCCGCACCGGTGATCATGGTCTTGCTCGGCAGCCGGAGGCTGTCGGCCAAGTGGGCGGTCACATGGCGGTTGTCGCCGGTGATCACCTTCACCTGTATGCCTAGGGAAGCCAGGGTTTCAAGGGTCTCGGCGGCATCGGTCCGGGGCGGGTCGAGAAACAGCAAAAACCCGCGGAGGGTCATGTCCTTCTCGTCGTCCCGGGTGTAGCGGGGGCGCGCCGTCACCAAGCGGGTTGCCAGCGCGAGTACGCGATAACCCTCGGTTCCCCGGGCTTCGAACCAGGCTATCAGCCGGGTCCGTTCCGCCACATTCAGGGGATGCGGGATGCCGTCCCGGGAAATCGTGGTGCAGATGTCCAGGATGTTGGCAAAAGCGCCCTTGGTGACGATCAGGTGGCGCGAGGGTGAGTCGTCGTCGGTGATGACGACGGTCAGGCGGCGGCGAGAGAAGTCGTAGGGGATCTCGTCGATCTTGCGATGAGATTCGATCGGGGGAGGGGCGTCGGCGCAGGCCTTTAGGATGGCGGCATCAAGAGGATTGTCGATGCCGGTTTCCAGGGCTGCGTTGAGATAGGCCAGCCGGCGCACTTCTCGTGACGGACGCCCCGCGTGGTCAACGGCTTCGCTCAGGGTGATCACGCCTTGTGTGAGGGTGCCGGTCTTGTCGGTACAGAGCACATCGATATTGCCCAGATTCTCGATGGATTCCAGGTGCCGGACGATGACGCCGCGACGGGACATGGCCCGGGCACCGTGGGACAGAGTGACGGTGATGATGGCGGGCAGCAGTTCCGGCGTGATGCCCACGGCCAGTGCCACGGCGAACAGCAGGGACTCGATGGCGGGACGTTCCAGCAGGTGGTTGACTGTCATGACGAACACCACCATGACGATCATGATGCGTACCAGCACAAAGCCGAAATGGCGCACGCCCCGGGAAAATGCGGTTTCGGGGGGTCGTTCGGCAAGGCGCTCGGCGATGGCGCCGAAGGCCGTGTCGGCCCCGGTCCGGGTGACGAGCATCCGCGCCGTGCCGCTGCGCACCGAACTGCCTAGATACGCACAGTTCGTGCGTTGTGCGAGCGGCGTCAGCGCGGCGGTGATTCCCGGTCGCTTCTCCACGGGAAAGGATTCACCCGTGAGGCCGGCTTCGGCCACGAGAAAATCCCTTGCCTCCAGAATGACTCCATCCGCCGGTACGAGATTGCCCGCGGACAGGAGTACCACGTCGCCGGGCACCACGCGGTCCACGGGCACGGTCAGGGCCTGGCCGTCGCGCAGGACCTGTGTGGTCAGGGCCAGCCGCTGGCGTAGCGTGGCAAGCGCCGTCGATGCCCGAAATTCCTGGATGAATCCAAGCAGTGCGCTGCCCAGCACGATGGCCAGGATGATCGCCGCCTCCACCCAGTCGTGGACCAGCAGGGACACCAGGGCGCCAAAGGCCAGGATCAGGATCAGTGGACTGCGAAACTGCCGGGCAAAGATCCGCCAGGCGGACGGTGTGCTGTCCCGGCTCAGGGGATGCTGGAGGGTCCGGTCCATCCGCTCCGCCGCCACCTCCGGGGACAGCCCCTGCCAGGAACTGCCGAATTCCCGGAACAGCTGTCCGATCTCCCGGCTCCAGTAGGCGTCTTCTTCATCTGGCGGATGGCGTGCCATCACGTTCCCCGAAGGTCAGGCAAGAGCCCGCCGCACGAACCACAGGCCGGGCAGCATGGGCAGCCAGAGTGTCAGGCCACGCAGTAGGATCGTGGCCGTGAGCGCGGCCTCCAGCGGAACGCCAAGCAGGTTCAGCATGACCAGGCAGGTGGCCTCAAAGGTGCCAAGACCCAGGGGTACCAGCCCTAGGGTGGCGGCGATGGAGGCCATCACGAAACTCGGCAGGGCGACCCAGAACGAGACTTCCAGCCCGATGGCGTGCAGCAGGACCCACAGGGTGGCAGCATCCAGGACGAAGATGGCGATCTGAAACAGTGTGACCCGGACCATGAGCAGCGGACTGCGGACAAGGTCGAGAGGGACGTGGACCGCGTCGTCAAGGAGGCGCTTGATGCGGGGCCAGCGGGACAGAAAGGACGGCAGCATGCGATCCCCCCGCAGCTGCAGCCCGATGGCTCCCGCGGGGATGAGCAAGGCCACCAGCGCGAACAGACCCGTCAGCGCCATCACCCACGGTTCCAGGGCATGGTAGTGCCACATAAGGATCAGGCTGGTCACGGCCATCAGCAGGAAGGCGAGGTAATAGCTGACCAGGCCCAGGAGCAGTACCGCCATGCATGGTGCCATAGGGATGCCCCGGCGGTGCAATGCCGCAACGAGAAACCCGGTACCGCTGGCACCACCGCTTGGCAGCGCCTGGTCCGAGAACAGCTTCGCCACTCCGAGGGGCACGAGCGTGCCGAGACGAATGTGAACATGGGCGCCCCGAAAAGCCTGGTGCCAGATGCCCGCGACCAGGACATAGGTCAGCAGCTGGAGGGCCAGGGCGATCAGCAGCCAGCGCGGCCTGGCGTTTTGCGCCAGTTCCAGGAAGGCTTCCAGTTCACTCAGGTGGGTGCCGACGGCGATGATGCCCGCGATGAGGGCCAAGCCGATGAACCAGGATTGCAGGGCATGGGCAGTGAAGTGGGGTGGGCGCGAGACGTTGTTCCGCTCTTCGTCGGCCATCGGTGTCAGCAGGGGTGGAGGCTCGGCCATGGTGTGCGCCGCTCGACCGACCTGTTGTGCCGCGGTGCGATGCGCGGCTTCGAGGGCGCTACTGATTCGTGTCTCCCAGTCCCTGATCCCGGGGCCGCCGAGCCCAGTGGGGACATGGATCGGCTCGCCGAAAATGAGTGCCACACGGGTGAACGGGACCGGCAGGCTCATGTGGTCCCAGCGTCGCCATGCCGTCCATTGGTGTCGTCCGACGGTGGCCGCTGGAATGATGACGAAGGCCAGGTCGGATGCCAGCCTGACCGCTCCCGACTTGACCCTGCGCGCCGGGCCGAGGGGGCCATCGGCGGCCAGGGCAATGGCCTTGCCGGCGGTCACGGCAATCTGCCGGAGTGCCTGTGCCGAGGTGTGGTTATTGCCGGGCAGGATCATGCCCTGATAGCCGAACCGACGACAGATCTCCATGATGATCCGGCCCCGGAGTGAATCGCTGGTGAGAATCGCGGCCTTGTGTCCGCGCAGCAGCGGAAACAGCGGCAGATACCCGCCATGCCAGAACACCAGCAATACCCGACGGTCGTCGGCGAGCAGCTTGCTCAGCGGCTCCAGTCCCCGGGTTTCCAGGCGCCAGGTGGCGCCCAGCAGACGCAGCAGCGTGGCAATCAGCAGGCCGAGCAGATGGACCGCGGTGTCGGATGGGGGAGAGAGGCACGATCGTTTCATGGATTGCGCGTCGGCATGGTCGCTGCGTCGCCGAGCGCCTGGGCTAGGGAGAAATCGCTGCCGTGAAAGTGCCTCAGCACCGGTACCCGAAGTACATCCGGCTCGTCGGCCGGCATGTGGTCAAAGGCCGGGGCGACGATCAGCACGCGATGTCCCTGCCGGCGCAGCCCCGTGCACAGGGTCTGCACGCTGCGGGCGACGCCGCCTACATGGGGTGTATAGGTATTGGTGAACATCAGGACGTTCACAGCACCCCCTTGTGCTGCTTGAACGCACGCCGATATGTGCCCTTCTGATATTAGTCCATGCATCACGCAAGTTGAGGGGTTGGGCGGTGATCGGGGTGTTCGCGACGCCTTGGCAGGTTGTCGCGGGTTGCGTCATGCTGGGCTGAGGGAGGATCAGGGTTGATGGCTGAGTCTGATCCTCTGGCCGGCCTCCGGCGCCACCGGAAGCCAGGTACCGAACCGGGCGGAGTACGCCTGGCGGTTTTTGCGCATAGGGTAGGCGTCGGCTTCGGCCAGCAGATGGCCGTCCTGGGCTAATACCTCGATGTGGATGGTTCCGGGAATGGCGCCGCGGCGGTGGATATCATGGGCGATGGTCCCTCTGACCTGCAGACCTTGTTCGTATTGCATGACCCGGACGGGGCCGAACCTATAATCGGTTGAGTCGATGGTCTCGACTTCGAGTGTGCTTTGCGTGATCTGTTCGGGTAGCAGGCTACATGCCGGTGCCAGCGCCGAGAGGCCGAGGGCCAGCAGGATGGGTAACAACAACCGGTGTCTGTCTTGCATGTTGATCTACCTTTTCGGGGATGAATGGGTTGGATGAAAAACGGGACCTAGAGCCTTCCCTGGTCCAGGACGGGAACCCGCCAGTGGTGGATGCCGCTGCCGGAAAAATCCCTGCCGAGGTCGGTCAGCAGGGTTTGGAGTGTTTCGGGGGGCAGGTGGATCAGGAACATGGTCCTTGACGTGTATCCCGACACCTGCTCGGCCAGTGTCATAGGGCCGCCGCTATCACCTGACCCAGTGTGGTCGGCGCTTGTCGCCGTACTCGCCAGCACAAGGCACAGGGGAAGCAGCACGTTCAGGGACACTCGTTTGAAGCTGGGATGCGTTTTCATGGCCACAGCGTAGGCTCGCAAGCTTAAATCAACCTTAAAGGACAGCCGGCTGCTTCCCGGTGCCAGCGGACCATCCGGCTTTTCCGGCCGGGTGGGTGCGGTTGGAAGGATTTTTCAGTGCATGCCGGAGTCATGTCGCAACAGGCGTCCGTCTTCCGCGTCCACGGTCATCCGGTGCAGGACACCATCGACGCCGAGCGTCTTGATCCTGTAGACGTATCGCCCCTGTTCACGCTCCAGGTGGGATTCGATGATCTGTCCGTAGGCGGTCTTTCCGGATGCTTTGAGTACATGGTCCATGGGCTGGATCCGGTGGTCTGCCTGGAGCTGAACTACTTCCAGGGGATCAATGGTTTCCGCCGTCAGCCCCACCGCAGGGATTAGCAGGGCCGCAAGCAGGGCAAGGGGGATGGTTTTCAAGGTTTTCATGGCGGGTACTCCTAGGGATCAACCTCAACCGGTAAATGTGTCGATCAGGATTGTGCTTCGCAGGCTCGGTGTCAGGTACGGAAGGCGGGAGTCCGGGGTTTTCAGTCTGTGACTGGATTCCCGCTTTCGCAGGGACGACAGGGATGGCGAGCGCAACGTCCGAAGGGCCTATTCAGAGCGTCTCTTGCGGCCGGTGATCATGGCGCGCACCAGATTCTCCTTCTGGGCCAGGCTGCCTAGCAGCACACCGATGAGATGGATCAGCACCAGGCCCAGGGTGAAGTTGGCAAGGAACTCGTGGATCTCCTCCACCGCTTCCGCCGCGCCGTGGCCGGCGCCGGCCATAAGTCCGGCCAGGGGGCCCGCCGATTCCTCGGCTCCCAGGGTGGCCATGCCGCTGACGGCGAGGCCGATGAGGCTGATGAACATCAGCACATACACCCAGCCCGCCAGGGGGTTGTGACCCCGGTGGTATTCGGGTTGTCCCCGCAGCAGTCCGCGCACGTGGGCCATGACCTCGCCGGGAGGCCGCACGAAGTCCCGGAAACGGGCGTGAGTGCCGCCGATGAACCCCCAGGGAATGCGGGCCAGGACCAGTAACAGGACCGCGTAGCCGGCCAGGGTGTGTACGTCCATGAGGTCGTCGCCGACCACGTAGGCGGTGATGAAGGCACCGGCCAGACCCCAATGGAAGATGCGCAGTACGGGGTCCCAGACCGGGATCTGATGGGGGGTGTTCATGGTGTTGCTGCCCTCATGTTGTGTGGAGATGGGGGCAGTGTGACGCGGCAAGCTTAATCCACGCTTAATTCTTCTCCCGTTCCGGACGGGGAGGGGGCGACCGCAGATAATAGCCCTGGCCGCGACGGGTCTGGATGAGATCCGGGCCCAGTTTCTCCCGCAGCCGGGAGATGTACACCTCCAGTACGTTGCTGTCCCGTTCGCTCTCGTATTCGTACAGATGCTCCGCCAGCCGGGTCTTGGACAGCACCTGGTCGGGATGACGCAGGAAGTAGCGCAGCAACTTGAATTCGGTGGCGGTGAGGGGCAACTCGTCGGGGCCGTCCACCAGCACCTGACGCTGCTCGTCCAAGCGCCAGGGACCCAGTCGCAGGGTGGTGTCCCGTACCGGCGCCGAGCGGCGCAGCAGGGCCTGGATACGGGCCAGCAGCTCTTCCACATGAAAGGGCTTGCCCAGGTAGTCATCGGCCCCTTGTCGCAGTCCTTCCACCCGCTCTCGCCAGCTGTTGCGGGCAGTCAGGATCAGCACCGGGGTGGTGATGCCGGTCTCGCGCCAAGCGGCCAACACCGCCATGCCCGGTAGGTCGGGCAGCCCCAGATCCAGCACGATCAGGTCATAGGGTTCCGTTTCTCCCAGATGCCGGCCGTCCACGCCGTTCAGGGCCAGGTCCACCGCCAGCCCTTCCCGTTGCAGGCGCCGCTGCAGGCGCGACCCCAGTTCCACATCATCTTCAACGATCAGGATTCTCATCAAACTGTTCCCGTAGTGTGTTCGGGGCGGGGCTTGAGGATGACGGGACCGGGAGGGGCAGGGTCACGTTGACCCGCAGCCCGCCCAGGTCGGGGGAGGCGTCGTAAGTGATTCGGCCCTCGTACTGGTCCACTACGTCCTGCACGATGCCCAGACCCAGTCCATGTCCGTCCCCCCGTTCGTCCAGAGGGCGGCCCGGGCGCCCCAGCAGCGGTATGTCCTCCGGGGAAATGCCGGGGCCGTCATCCTCAATGATCGCCTGCAGGGTGTGTTCACGGGTCGGGCTCACTCTCACCCGGACCCGGGAGGTTGCCCAGCGACAGGCGTTGTCCAGCAGATTGCCGAACATCTCCAGCATGTCTTCTCCATCCAGCGGCCAGGTGCCGGTGGTCACTTGCAGTTGCATCGTCACCCGGTGACGGTGGAGACGGTCCAGGGCCTCCACCAGGTCGGTCAGTTCCTTGCGGGCGTCAAAGCCGGCCCCGGGATGTCCCCGGCCGGCCAGACTGGCGCGACGCATCTCCCGTTCCACGGTTTCGTGCATGGCGCGCAGCTGCCGCCGGAGGGTCCAGGCGGTGTCTTCATCGCCACGGGCCGAGAGTTCGTCCGCCAGTTGGGAGAGCACGGCCAGGGGGGTCTTCAGGGCATGGCTGACGTTGCCCAGCGCCCGGCGGCTGCGGGTCAGGCGCAGGCCGTGGTGACGGATGAGCCGGTTGACGGCCTCCAGCATGGGGGTGATCTCCCGGGGCGCGGGCAGGTTCACCGGTACCGCCTCGCCGGTCTCCAGTCGGCGGCAGGCGTCCACCGCCGCGTCCAGGGGGCGCAATGCGCGCTGGATCACCAGAAATTGCAGCAGCAGGGCCAGCCCCAGAGCCGCCAGGGTCATGGCCATGAAACGCCCTTCCAGTTCGTCCACGGCGGTCTGCATGGGCCCCAGCTCCTGGGCAACCGAGATCACCACGGCCTCGCCGTCGATGCGATAGCCGCGGCTGAGCACCAGCAAGGCCTGACCCGCGGGCCCCTCCATGCGGGTGAGCCACTGCTCGCCTTCCGGTACCGGGGGAGATGCCAGGTCTTCGTCCCAGAGGGAGCGGGAGCGCACCACCGTGTGGGGGGACTGAATCCGGAAATAGTGCCCGGAGAGCGGGGTGCTGTAGATGATGCCCAGGGTGCGGTTGAAGGCGGCAGGCCCTTCCTCGCTGTCCAGCAGGTGTACGTACAGGGTATCGGCGTCATGTTCCAGCCGGTCCACCAGATAGCCGTCCACCAGGACTCGGGACAGGGTCTTCAGACCCAGCCCCTGGGCCGCCAGCAGGGCCAGCAGGCAGAGGGCGGCCAGCAGGCTCAAGCGGAATTTGAGGGAGTTCATTGCCTTGTGCTCAAAAAGACGGTGCGCCCGTCCATGGACGGGCGCACCGGGACCGGGACAGCCGCCGGGACTTCAAGTGCCGTGTCCGGATCCTGCTCAGCGGTCTCGTTCACGCTTGATCAGACTGGCGTCGCCGGCATTGAGATAGAGCTTGTGACGTACCCCGTCGGCATCGAGGATCTTGAGTTCGTACACGTAACGGCCGTCTTCCCGTTCCAGTTCGGCCTCAATGAACTGCCCCGGCACGATCCCGGCGGCCTGTCTGAGTACCTCCTCCATGGGCATGATCTCCCCGGCGGCCCGCAGGCGCAGGATCTCGTTGTGCTCCATGCGGTCCCCGGCCAGGCTCAGCCCGGGGGCAAGCAGGGCAAGGCAAAGAAACGGTGTGGTCAATGATCGGATATGCATGGGCGTGCGCCTCTGGCTGTGGATGTGGAGGGCAGTGTGCCACCGTAAGCTTAAATCAAGCTGAATTCGAGCTGACGATTCCGGTCATCGATGCCCTTGACCCGTTTTCAACAATTGCCGAAGTGGCGATTTGGTGTCAGATTGAAGGCCCGCTGCCGCGCAGTCCTTCAACGAGGGTAAGACATGAACGCCAGCAAGATATTGGACCAGTTGATTCGGCAGGCCGGTGGTCAGTCAGGCGGCGCTCGGCAAGGTGCGGGAGGCATGGATCTCAAGGGTGTGCTGGATAGCCTTTCCCGTCAATTGGGTAGCGGAGAGGGATCTGCCCAGCAGGGCAGCGGTGGTCTGGGCCTGGATATGAAAAGCGTGCTGGGTGGTGGTGCGCTGGGACTGCTGTTGGGTTCCAAACGCGGTCGCAAGCTCGGTGGCAAGGCACTGAAGTACGGTGCGCTTGCCGGCGTGGGCGCGTTGGCCTGGAAGGCGTGGCAGAACACGCAAGGGTCAAATCAGGTGTCTTCCATAGGCGGAGAGCCAGTGGAACGCCTGTCCGGGCCGGCGCGGGAGCATCGAAGCCTTGAGCTCTTGCAGGCGATGATCATGGCGGCCCGTGCCGACGGTCATATCGATGATCAGGAACGTGCGTTGATCACTGAACAGATTGATGCGCTAGGGGCGGATCAGGAACTGCACGCCTGGGTTGAGCGCCAGCTCTCCGCGCCCTTGGATGCCCGGGCGTTGGCGGCCCGGGTTGACTCACCCCAAGCGGCACGTGAGATGTATCTGGTCAGCGTGGCAATCGTGGATGAGCAAAATCCGATGGAGCGGGCCTGGCTCGATCAGCTGGCCCAGGCTCTTGCGTTGCCCAAGGATGTTGCCGATGAACTGGAGCGGCTCGGGCGCGACCAGGTCGCGGGGACATCCTGAGCGCGTCACTGGATCCCATACGCCCCTATCATGCACGGTTGGTCCCTCGCGCGTTCTAGGTAAAGGAAAAACGACCGGGTGGTTATGCTATCTTCGTTCCAGGTTCAAAAAGCGGTGGAGACTGGGCCTTGGAGGCGAAACTGCTGGTGGCCGTGGTGGCGGACGAGCTTGAGGAGGCGGCACGGGAAATTGCCCGGGAGGAGGGTGCTCGCGGGATGACGCTGATCTCCGCGCGTGGCCTGAATTTCCCGGAACACATCACCTTCTTCGGTCTGACCTACTACGGTATCGAGACGGTCCTGGTGGCGTTGCTGGACGAAGCCACGGCGATCCGGATCGCGGAGCGGATGAACATTGAATTGAAGCTGCTGGAACCGTTCAAGGGTCTTGCCTTCTGCCTCCCGGTGGAAGGTGTCGGCGGGATCGACATCGAGGCGCTGCATCGCCACATCATCGAACTCGGCCCGGTTGACCGCCTGGAAGACAGCCCTCGCTGAAGCCTGCCCCATCCTCTCCCTTCACCAGACAAAGCCACGCCCGTGAACCAACTCAGGGAATTCCTGCACTTACTGAACCATGCGTTCCGAAATCTGCTGCCGATCATCCTGGTGGTCGGCATCTTTCAGTTCCTGATCATCCGTCAGGTCCCGGACCAGTGGTTGCCCATGGCCATCGGTCTGCTGGTGGTCGTGCTGGGTGTTGCGTTGTTCCTGCAAGGGCTTGAGCTGGGGATTTTTCCCATTGGCAAGAACCTGTCCAACGAGTTCGCGCGCAAAGGCTCATTGCCGCTCTTGATGATATTCGGCTTTTGTCTGGGGTTTGCCGCCGTGGTGGCGGAACCTGCGTTGATCGCGGTCGCAAGTCAGGCGGAGATCATCAGCGAAGGCAGGATCAGTGCGATGATATTGAGGTTGCTTGTCGCGGTATCCGTCGGCCTGGTGGTGGCACTGGGCGTGGTGCGGATTCTGCTTGGGCACAGTCTGCACTGGTACATGATCATTGGCTATGTCGTGGTGGTGATCGTGACTTTTTTCGCACCGGAGGAGATCGTCGGGCTGGCGTATGACTCCGGTGGCGTGACCACGAACATCGTGACCGTGCCACTGATCGCGGCCCTGGGGATCGGCCTGGCGGTATCGGTGCGCGGTCGCAATCCCCTGATTCACGGTTTCGGACTGGTCGGGCTGGCGGTCATGGTGCCGATGATCTCGGTGCAGATCTACGGGATCATCGTGTACAGCTTCGGTGAGGCTCGGGAGGTGACCCAGGGTATTGTGGAAGCGGTGGCGGACCCGGTGGTCACCGAGGTGGTTCAGGAGATCGCCGGCAGCGTGGTATTGGGCATGCTGCGCGACCTGATGATCATGTTCCGCGACGTGCTGCCGATCATCGCGGTCGTCCTGATCTTCCAGTATCTGGTGATCCGCAAGCATATTGCCCATCTGCACAAGGTGATGGGAGGTTTCCTGCTGGTGATCGTCGGCCTCTACGCTTTCGTGGTGGGCCTGAAGATGGGGCTGTTTCCCATCGGCCAGACCATGGCCGAGCAGTTGATCGGACTGGACCGCTGGCTCTTCGTATACCTGTTCGCCTTTGCCATCGGTTTCGCTACGACCATGGCCGAACCCGCCCTGATCGCCATCGGTCAGAAGGCAGAGGAGGCGGCGAAGGGCCAGCTCAACGGCAACGTGATCCGCATCCTGGTCGCGGTGGGTGTCGCGATCGGGATTACCATCGGGGTGCACCGCATCATTGCCGGCGATTCGATCCACTATTACATCATGGCCGGTTATGCCGTGGTGATCCTGCTGACCTTCCTGTCCCCGAAATACATCGTGGCACTGGCTTACGATCTGGGTGGCGTGACCACTTCCGAAGTGACCGTGCCGCTGGTGACGGCGCTGGGTATCGGTCTGGCCACGCACATCGAGGGGCGCAACGTGATGATCGACGGTTTTGGTCTGATCGCGTTCGCCTCCATCTTTCCCATCATGTCCGTGATGCTCTACGCCATCGCGGTTGAACTCGCCAAGCGGTGGAGAGAGGCTGAATCATGAAATTTGCGGTACTTGTCGCGATCATCGCTGATGACCTTGAGGAAAAGGCCATCGACATCGCCAAGAAGGCGGGTGCCGGCGGAGTGACGATGCTGGATGCCCGCGGGATCGGTGCCAAGGAAAAGAAGACCTTTTTCGGACTCACCTACGAGGGCTCTCAGAGTGTGTTGATCTGCGTGCTGGAAAAGAAGCTGTCGCTGCGGGTGATGAAGGCACTGACGGCGGAACTCGAACTGGCCAGACACTCCAAGGGGGTGGTCTTCACCGTGCCGTTGGATCACATCGCCGGCATCGACACCCGGCAGCTTGAGAGTTTCGAGGCGCGTATCAAGGACGACATCTGATCCGTGGCTCGACCGGCATGGTGTTCTGCGGGTGGTGAATGCAGGAGAAACATAGCGATGAATGCCAGCAAGATAGTGGTGGCCCGTACCCCCGTGCTCTCACTCATCCTGGTTGGGCTGATGATCTACTCCCTCACCGTGGCCATGGCGGATGAGGACCGCCCCATCGAACACATTCTTGAGCCACGGGCTATCACGGAGCAGATTCATTACTTTTACGGCTCCCTGGAAAACCGAACCCAGGCCAACCAAGGCATGAATAATAATGTGGGTTTCGTGATCACCGACGAGGGGGTGGTACTGATCGATAGCGGTCCCAGTCGCCACGTGGCCCAGCGCATCGAGCAGGCCGTGGCTGGACTGACCGACCACCCCATTACCCATGTGATCAATCTGGGCAGTCAGGATCACCGCTGGCTGGGCAACGATCACTTCCTCTCCAGAGGGGCCGAGATCCTGGCACTGGAACGCACCGCCTCCACCCAGGCAGAGTTCGCCCGGCAGCACCTGGAGCGTCTGATGACCACCCTGGGCGCAGCCGCCATGGCAGGGACCGAGCCGCGTCCCGCTCCGGCGCCCATCCCCGCTGATGATCATGAATTCGAGCTGGGCGGGGTGCGCTTCAAGATGGTTTATGC
Source organism: Ectothiorhodospira shaposhnikovii (assembly GCF_022227765.1). Classification (GTDB taxonomy): domain Bacteria; phylum Pseudomonadota; class Gammaproteobacteria; order Ectothiorhodospirales; family Ectothiorhodospiraceae; genus Ectothiorhodospira. Next base: position 299,102 of record NZ_JAJMLZ010000003.1, read on the forward strand.
CGGCGACGCCCACTTCCCTGGGGATATCCTCCTGCATCTGCCTGATCATGGCGTGGTTTTTGCTGGTGATGTGGTCTATACCGAGCGCATGCTGGGCATTCATCCCTGGAGCAATCCGGTGGAACAGCTCAAGGCCTTCGAGACGATGGCTTCCTGGGAGCCGGCAGTGATCGTTCCCGGCCACGGTAAGGCCACCGATCTGGCCACGGCGCAGCGGGATACCGGCGATTACCTGGCCATGCTGGTGCGCGAGGTCAAGGAAGGTCTGGTGCACTGGGAGACCCTGGACGAAGTGGTGACACGCCTGGCGGACCTGCCGGAATTTCGGCACTTGCGCCATTACGACGATTGGCACCGGATGAACATCAATCGTACCTATCTGTTCATGGAGGTCGGTTTTTAAAGCCTCGGGCGTTTCATGCGATCTATACATTCGCTTGCCCGCATATATGAAATGGCGTATTCTCTGGCCGTGTTGTCATCCACGACGAGGGACTCACCCATGACCGAGATCACCGTATTCGATCCCCCCCAGTGCTGTGCCAGCGGCGTTTGCGGACCCAGCGTGGACCCAAAGCTCTCCAGACTGGCGGGCGACCTGGCCTGGCTGCGTCAGTCCGGGGTGACCGTGACTCGCTACAACCTGGCCCAGCAACCGGGGGCCTTCGTGGAGAACGCCGCCATCCAGGCCATTCTGGAGAAGGACGGCGAGGACGCCCTGCCGGTATTTCTGGTGGACGGAGAAGTGAAGAGTCAGGGCGTATACCCGGATCGGGAGCAACTGGCCCAATGGACCGGGCTGGAGACGGAATGCGGCAAGAGCGCATGAATTTCCTCCACCCCCCCACCCGACATCTCTTCTTCACCGGCAAGGGCGGCGTGGGCAAGACCTCACTGGCCTGTGCCAGTGCCCTGGCCCTGGCGGAACAGGGCAAAAAGGTCCTGCTCATCTCCACCGACCCGGCTTCCAACGTGGATGAAGTGCTGGAGACCCCACTCTCCGATTCACCGACCCCCATCCCGGCGGTTCCCGGCCTCCAGGCCCTGAACATCGATCCGGAAAAAGCCGCTGCCGCCTATCGCGAACGGGTGGTAGGCCCTTACCGGGGCAAGCTCCCGGAGGCGGTGGTGAACAGTATGGAGGAACAGCTCTCCGGTGCCTGTACCATGGAGATTGCCGCATTCGATGCCTTCGCCGCGCTATTGGGCGATGCCCAATCCACCCGGGACTTCGATCATCTGATCTTCGATACCGCGCCCACGGGGCATACCCTGCGCCTCCTGTCCTTGCCCAGTGCCTGGACGGGATATATCGAAACCAACACCTCCGGCACCTCCTGTCTGGGTCCCCTGGAGGGACTGACCAACCAGAAGGCGATCTATGCCCAGGCCGTGGATAGCCTGGGAGACGGCAAGCGCACCACACTCATTCTCGTGAGCCGCCCCGAAGCGGCGGCCCTTAAGGAAGCGGCCCGTTCCAGTGGAGAACTGCGGGAGTTGGGCGTGACCAACCAGCATCTGGTGGTGAATGGTCTGTTTCAGGCAGTGGATGCGGAAGATCCGGTGGCCCGGGCCCTGGAGGCACGGGGGCGCCGGGCTCTGACGCACATGCCTGCGTCGCTCCGGGATCTGCCTCGAAGCGAACGCCCGCTACGTGGACGCCCCCCCATGGGCCTGGAAGGCATGCGTATTCTTCTGGCGGAGGCGGAACCCCCGCTCGAAGCCACTGAATCGGTTCAGGCACCCGAAGGTGAGACCTTCGAGACCCTGGTGGAGTCCCTGGGTCGCCGCGGCCATGGCGCCATCATGACCATGGGCAAGGGCGGCGTGGGCAAGACCACCCTGGCGGCCCGTATCGCGGTGACCCTGGCCCGTCACGGCCACAAGGTCCACCTGACCACCACGGACCCGGCAGCCCATGTGGAGGCTGCCGTGGGCGAGATCCCCGAAGGCATGACCATCGGGCGGGTGGACCCGGCCCTGGAGACCCGGCGTTATCGGGAAGAGGTCATGGCCTCCGCCGGCAAGGGTCTGGATGAGGAGGGGCGCCGGTTGCTGGAAGAGGACCTGCGTTCTCCCTGCACCGAGGAAATCGCCGTCTTCCAGGCTTTTGCCAGGACCGTCGATCAGGCCCGGGATCAGTTTGTGGTCCTGGACACGGCTCCCACCGGTCACACCATCCTGCTGCTGGATGCCGCGCAGGCCTACCACCGGGAGTTGGGGCGCCAGAGTCAGGGTGTGCCCGAAGCGGTGGAACAGTTGTTGCCCCGGTTGCGGGATCCAGCCTTTACCCATGTGGTGATCTGCGCCCTGCCCGAAGCCACTCCCGTGCATGAAGCGGCGGCCTTACAGGCCGATCTGCGTCGAGCCGGTATCGAACCCGCCGGCTGGATCGTCAATCAGGCACTGAGCCCGTTGAAGGTGAGCGATCCCATCCTGCGAGCACGTCAGGCCGCCGAGGGTCGATGGCTCCGGGAAATCCTTGAGCAGCATCACCGAAGACTCGTCGTGGAACCCTGGAGCGAGATCCACGACTGATCATACAGAGATTTGAGCATCATTCGTCGAGGCGCCAACCCGGCTCCCGATCACTGAAGGGCCTGTCAACGATGAACATCCTTTTCCTGTGCACCGGTAATTCCTGCCGCTCCATCCTCGCCGAGGCCACCTTCAATGCCCTGGCTCCACAGGGTTGGCGAGCCATGAGCGCCGGCAGCCAGCCCACCGGGACCGTGCATCCCCGTTCCCTGGCTTTGCTGGAGCGGGAGGGTATCCCGACCGAGGGGCTTCGCAGCAAGTCCTGGGAAGATCTGCCGGAAACGCCGGATGTGGTGATCACCGTCTGTGCCGGCGCGGCCGGAGAGACCTGCCCGGTATACCTGGGATCGGCCCTGCGTACCCACTGGGGTGTGGACGATCCGGCCAAGGCCACCGGCACGGAGGAGGACATCAACGCCGCGTTCGAGCAGGCTTACCGCATCCTGAGGCATCGGATCAAGGCCTTTCTGGCCCTGAGCCAAGATAATCAGCTGGCAAGTGATCAAGAGGCCTTCAAGGCCGCGTTGGATCAGATAGGGCGGCAAAAACCCTGAACACTCCGGGGGGAGTCCTGCCCCCAGATGACTTCGGGTACCTGCTGGTGGGTGAAGCTGGCCTTCCACGAAGGGGCCGACCTGATCGAACCGGCTTGAAAGCCGCTTCGAAACGCTCCCGGGCAAAGTGGTCCAGGGCCCGGACCGCCGCCAGATACTGGTCAAATCGGGACGATTGGAACTTGGGATCGGACTGGCGCAGGTCGTCGCCGTCGAAGCGTGTGTCGGGTCCCATGCGACCGCTGAGCAGGCCCCGGCAGAGTGCGCCATAAGCCAGGATCGTGATGCCGTTTTCCCGGCAGTAGGGCAGGACATCCGCTTCGATGCCCCGTTCGAAGAGGTTATAGGGTGGCTGGCAGGCGTGTAGGGGACCGATGTCGCGGAAGGTGTCCATCTGCGCGGGACTGAACGCGCAGGGCCTGTATCTCGTCATCGGACTTGAGCTTGTCCCAGGAGACTTCATCAATGGCATGCATCCTGACCTGGCATCTGGTGAGCCGGATTTCCGGCCATGGAGATGCCCGCTACAGGGTGATGAGAATGCCGCCAGCGGCCAGGATGATCACCACTGCCCAGGCGGGCAGTTTCCAGACGCTGAGCAAGAGAAAGCCTGTGAGCGCCAGGGCAAACTCCTGGGGACCCAGGATGGCGCTGGTGAAGACCGGGTGATAAAGGGCAGCCCCCAGGATGCCGACGACAGCCGCATTGGCACCGCGCATCAGTCCCAGCGCGAAGCCCACCTGGCTGCTGGCCGGCCCCAAACTCAGTGCGAAAGTAGCTCAGGTGGGCGATGGGCCCACCAAAGGAAGTCAATCCCAGCAGCAGAAAGGCGCTGAAGACTTCTCTGACGCGACCGCCAGCACGTGGTGAATCAATCATTGCTCGGACTCCTTGTCGCCCTGGGGGGAGCGCCAGTTTCGTCATTCATGGCTTCCCCACTGGCAGTCGCAGGATCCCATTGCCACACGTCACCTGGCGGTGGGCACTGGTGGCCGGGATCCCTGGCTCCAACGCACCGCAGTTGAATATGCAAGTAGTGGTTTTGTCGTCAGGCCGGGCTCGCTCCTCCAAGTGATGACTCGCCAGGTGATCGAGAAAATGTACTGCCTGAAGTCTCCGCCGCCGATGGAGTTCATGACCCAGTCGTCGCGGTGAGGTATTTCCTCGGCCATGGCGGGAGAGATCAGTGCGATGCACGCGGCCGAAGCCGCCAGAGTTGCAGTGAACGAGCGCATAGAATCTCAATTTTTGGCAGAGTAAACAATGGGTTGCTTGCACCCTCCAGTATGATCTTTACACTCCCGAAGCTAGTAGACATGGATGTTTTGGTCAAGTCGTAGCAGATACGGATGTGTGTTGAAGACTTCCCACTCACCATGATGGAAGGCTTTCAGTGCCTGGACTCCATCGCCGGTCCCCACCCCCCATTCAGGCTGCGTCGCGGCCCTGACTTCGGTACCATCGAAGAGACAGCCGACTCCCCGATGCCTCCATGTCCCTCATGTCCCCTCGGCTTTGCAGCCGCTTGATCCTCCTCCTCCTCTCGGCTGCTGCCCTCTGGCTGACTGCCTGCGGCGAGACGAATCAAGGAAATAACGCCGAAGAGGCCGAACGTGGTGTCCCGGTAGCAGCCGCCGAGGTCCGGCCCCGGGATCTGTCGCGTAGCCTCACCCTTTCCGCCACCATTGAACCGCGGGTCGTCATCCGCCTGGCCAGCCGCACTCAGGGCACCATCGACCATGTGCATGTGGAGGCGGGTGACCGGGTGGAACGGGGTGATCTGCTGCTGGAACTGGACCTCTCCGAACATCGGGCCGAGCTGGCCCGTGCCCGGGCCCAGGAAGAAGAGGCCCAGCTGGAATACAACCGCAGCCAGCAACTGCGTGGCGAGGGTGTGGTCAGTGATGCCGATTTCCAGCGGGCTCGGGTCGCCCTGCAGATCCATCGCAGCCAGCGTCAGCTCTGGGAGACCCGCATCGCCTACGGTCGGGTGATGGCCCCGCGGGGTGCCGTGATCACCGACCGCTTTGTGGAACCCGGTGAGACGGTGGAGGCCCAGGACACCCTGTTTGAGCTGGCGGCCTTGGATGAGTTGGTCATGCGCCCCGGCGTTTCCGAGAGGGACGTGGTGCACCTGGAAGTGGGTCAGAGCCTGCCCATCACCCTGGATGCCCTGCCCGATGAGACCCTGGAGGGGCGTATCCGGCGCATCTTCCCCATGGCCCAGCCCGGCAGCCGCCTGGTGACCGTGGAGGTGGCACTGCCCGCCGATGCCACCGGGCGGGGTGTGCGCCCCGGTTTTCTCGGGCGCATTGCCACCCGGGTGGATGCCCGCCCCGAGGCCCTGGCTGTCCCGGCTGCGGCCGTCGGCGAGGATGACGAGGGGCGCTATGTGTATCTGATTCGCGATGAGCGCCTGGAACGTCGCACCATCGACATCGGCGTGAGTCGGGGCCAGTGGACCGAGGTGCTGGAGGGCCTGGAGGATGGTGATGTGATCCTGGCCACCAATCCCATCGACATGAGTGACGGCACCCGCGTGCGCATCGTCGGGTGGCGGGGATGAATCTGTCCCATCTGTCCATCCGCCGGCCGGTCGGCACCCTGGCCCTGGCCTCGGTGGTGTTCGTGCTGGGCCTGTTCTTCGTGGACCGACTGCCCATCGACCTGTTGCCCAATATTGAATATCCCCATATCCGTGTGACGGTGAACCACCCGGGCGTGGCCCCGGAGGTGATGGAGGCGCAGGTTACCCGGGTGCTGGAGCGCAACCTGGCGGCCACCGAGAACCTCACCCGCATCTACAGCCGGGCCTCGGAGGGGCGCACCAACGTCAACCTGCTGTTCGAATACGGCACCAACCTGGACCTGGCCCTGCAGGACGCCTCCCGGTATCTGGAACTGGCCCGCACCCAGTTGCCACCGGATATCGAGCCCCCCCGACTGTACAAGTTCGACCCCTCTCAGGATCCGGTCTGGCAGGCGGGTTTCAGTTCCACGGTGCGCTCCGAGGTGGAGGTGCGCGACTGGGTGGAGCATCGCCTGGCGCCGCAGTTGCTGGCCATTCATGGCGTGTCCGGCGTCGAAGCCGCCGGGGGCATGGTGCGGGAGATGGAGGTGATTGTCGACCAGGTGCGATTGCGATCCTATGGCCTGACCATGAAGGATCTCATCGACACCCTGGAGGCGGAGAACGTGGATATCGCCGCCGGCTGGGTGACTGGCGAGCGCTTTGATGTGATGGCCAAGACGGATGGGCTGTTCACCTCGGTGGCGGACATCGAGAACGTCCTCATCGATCTGCCGGGGGATACCAGTCAGCGTATCCGCCTGTCGGATGTGGCCAGCGTGCGGGACGGGCATCGGGAGCAACGGCTGTTCGTGCGCCTCAATGGCACGCCGGCGGCGCAGATCTCCGTGTTCAAGCTGCCCGAGGCCAATACGGTGGAGGTGGTGGATCAGGTGCAGGCCACCCTGGCGCGCCTGGAACGGTCCGGTTACATCCCCGAGGACATCGCCTACCAGGCGACCACCGATCCGGCCTTCTTCATTCGCGGCGCCATCGGCAGTGTGGCCACGGCGGCCATCCTGGGCGGGGTGCTGGCCATGCTCATGGTACTGCTGTTCCTGGGGAGCCTGCGCAAGGGGTTCGTGATCGGGTTGTCCATCCCCATCGCCATTATGGCGGCTTTTGCCCTGATGGGGGCCAGCGGCCTCACGCTCAACATCATCAGCCTGGGTGGGCTGGCCCTGGGGGTCGGCCTGCTGGTGGACAATGCCATCGTCATGCTGGAGAACATCTACCGGCATCGGGAGCAGTTGGGCAAGTCCTCCCGGGAATCGGCCCTGGATGGCTCCCGCGAGGTGGTCTCGGCCATGACTGCCTCCACCCTCACCAACCTGGCGGCGGTGCTCCCCTTCCTGCTCATCACGGGCATCGCGGCACTGATCTTCAGGGACCTGATCCTCACCATCGCCTTTGCCATCATCGCCACCCTGGCCGCCGCCCTGACCCTGGTGCCGATGCTGGCGGCCCTGCTGGGTGAGGTGCGATTCGCGAGCGGTCTGGAGCACAGCCGTCCACTGCGTGCCTTCAATCGAGGAATCGGCCACCTGCGGCGTGGCTATCGACGCCTCCTGCCCCGGGTATTGCGTTGGCGCTGGGCCGTGGTGGGGCTGGCCGGCGTGGCCCTGGTGGGGGCCTGGCTGGTTTCCACGCAGCTGGGAAATGAGTTTCTGCCCCAGGTGGATGACGGCAACGTGAGCGTGCGCATGGTGTTACCGCCGGGGACCCCGCCTCAGGAGACCGATGCGGCGGTGCGCCAGATCGAGCAGCGTCTGCAGGGTCTGCCCCATGTGGAAACGGTGTTCAGCATGGTGGGGGGGCATCTGAGCGGGGGCATCATCAACGAGCGACCCGGCACCGCCAACCTGCGTGTGCAGCTCACGCCTGCCAGGGACCGCCCCGGTACGTCGGCGGGTGAGTGGGTGGCCGATGCCCAGCAGGCACTGGATGAGCTGGATCTGCCGGGGGCCCGCATCAGTGTGCGGCCCCCCTCGATTCCCGGGCTGCGATTCGGCACGGGTGACGCGGATCTGGAGGTGGGTATCGTCGGCGAGGATCTGGATCAGTTGCAGCGACTGGCGGGAGAGGTGAGCGCACGGCTGGAGGGAATCGCAGGTCTGGAAGGCGTGGAGGTGGGTCGCGAGGACCGCAGCCCGCTGCTGCGGATCATCGTCGATCGGGAGCGGGCGGCGGACCTGGGACTGCGTGTCTCGGAAGTCGGCGGGGCCATTCGCGACGCCGTGGACGGCGCCGTTCCCACGCGGTTTCTCACCCAGAATCAGGAGTACGATGTGCGCGTGCGCCTGCCCCGGGAGAGGGTGGCCGACACCGAGGCCCTGGGGGGCATGCTGCTGTTCCGCCAGGGGGGTGAACCGGTGCTCCTGCGCGATGTGGCCCGGTTTGAACTGGGCGAGGGGCCGGCCCATATCGAGCGGGAAAACCAGAGCCGCATCGCCCGGGTGAACGGGGACATCAACACGGCGGTGGCGGACACCGGCACCATCATGGCGCAGGTGGAGGAACGCCTGGCGGATCTGGAACTGCCGGATGATTACAGCCTGATCTTCTCGGGCCAGTGGGAGACCATCCAGGAAACCCAGCGGGAGTTGCTGACCGTGGTATTGCTGGCGGTCTTTCTGGTGTTCGTGGTGCTGGCGGTGCAGTACGAGCGCCTGAGCAATCCCCTGGTGATCCTGTCGGCGGCGCCCCTGTCGCTGGTGGGGGTGGTGAGCATATTGTGGCTCACGCAGACGCCCCTGTCGGCGCCGGTGATGATTGGTGTGGTGCTGCTGATCGGCATCGTGGTGAACAACGCCATCCTTTTGGTGGAGTACATCGAGATCGGTCGACGGGTGCAGGGCCTGGGGTTGGCCCGTGCCGTGGTGCGCGCCGGCAGCGTCCGCCTGCGGCCCATCCTGATGACCACATCGACCACCGTGCTGGGCATGACACCGCTGGCCACCGGCATGGGTTCGGGCACGGAGATCATGCAGCCCCTGGCCCTGACCGTGATCGGGGGGCTGCTGGTGTCCATGTTGCTGACGTTGCTTGTGGTGCCGTGCCTGTATCTGATCCTGGGAGGGGCTGCGCAGGGGATGAAACGGATGCTGATGGGGCACTCCGCCCCCTCATCCCCTGGTCTCTCCACTACCGCAGGATGATCAACGGAATCGGCGACCGCATGATCATGTTGGTGGTGGTGCTCCCCACAAACCAGCGCCGTAGCCGGGAGTGGCCGTAGGCCCCCATGGCCAGCAGATGGATGTCGTGTTCCTGGCGGTAGGCGCAGACCGCTTCAGCCACATCACCGGTGCGGATCTGTGCGCGTACATCGAAGCCATTTTGAGCCAGCATGCCGCGGGCGTTGTCCAGGCGTGAGCGGTTTTCCTGATTGTCGTCGCCCACCATCAGAATATGGGCCTCCAGTCCCTTGAGCAGGGGGCTCTCAGAGACTTTTTCCACCACGGTATGCGCCGTGGCGCTGCCATCGTAGGCGATCAGGAAACGCTCCGGCTCCCGGTATTCCAGAGGGGCCACCAGCACGCCGCGCTTCAGGGTGCGGATGATGCTCTCCAGGTGGCTCCCCACATGCTGTTTGAGCATGTCGCCATCCTTGCCCTGCTTGCCCACCACGACCAGACGAGCCTCCTCCTGGATATTGTCCAGGGCTGCGGTGACGCCATCATTGCGCAGCAGGCTGCCAGGGTCGTCGACGCCATTGGCGCGAACCCGTTCCAGCGCATCGGACAGGATGGCGCGCCCCTGTTCCCGCAGCAGCTTGCCGCGCTGCTCCTCGGCCTCCACCATCTGCTCCAGCAGGGCCTCCCGACTCCCCAGGCTGAGGTTGCCGCTCAGGTCCCGCTTGGCGTCCGCATGAGGGTTGTGGATCACATGCAGCAGGGTGAGTGGCGAGTTCATGCGCCGGCTCGCCCAGGCGGCGTAATCACACACGGACAACGACGAGCGCGAGCCATCGATACAGGCAATGACCTTGTTCATAGGGGCATCCTCCAGCAGGTTAGTGGCCCATGAGCCGGTCAGCGGCATCGGCCTTGTCGTGTGCGGCGTGACGGTCGACGATGGTGGCGGTGGCCTCATTCATGCCAATGATCTCCACCTCGACACCCTCACGGCGGAAGTTGATGACCACGCGGTCAAGGGCGGCCACGGAACTGATGTCCCAAAAGTGTGCCCGGGACAGATCAATGGTCACCTTATCCAGATCCTCCCGGAAATTGAACGCTTGCATGAACTTCTCCGTGGAGGCGAAGAAGACCTGCCCATACACGCGATAGGTGCGGTGCAGGGTGTGTTCATCCGGGCGGGTGTCGGTGTCGGCGCCCACGAACATGAACTGGCTGACCTTGTTGGCGAAGAACAGGGCTGCCAGCAACACGCCCGACAGCACGCCCAGGGCCAGGTTATGGGTGAACACGGTGACCGCCACGGTGGTGATCATGACGATGTTGGTGCTCAGCGGGTGGCGCTTCATGTTCTTGATGGAGGTCCAGCTGAAGGTGCCGATGGACACCATGATCATCACCGCCACCAGCGCGGCCATGGGGATGATGCCCAGGATTGGGCTGAGAAACACCACCATGATGAGCAGATAGATGCCCGCCATGAAGGTGGATAACCGCCCCCGGCCACCGGATTTGATGTTGATGACTGATTGCCCGATCATCGCGCAGCCCGCCATACCGCCGAAGCTGCCGGCGACGATATTCGAGATGCCCTGGCCCTTACACTCGCGGTTCTTGTCGGTGCGGGTGTCGGTGAGGTCATCGACGATGTTCTGGGTCATCATGGACTCGAGCAGGCCCACCACGGTCAGTGCCAGAGCGTAGGGCAGGATGATCCACAGGGTTTCCAGGTTCAGCGGGATGTCCGGCCAGAGGAAGACAGGCAGGGTGTCGGGCAGTTCGCCCATGTCGCTGACCGTGCGGATGTCCAGATTCAGCAGCCAGGCCAGCAGGGTGAGTACCACAATGGTCACCAGGGGCGAGGGGATGGAACGGGTCAGGTAGGGGAACAGATAGATGATGGCCAGCCCCAGGGCAGTCATGGCGTACACATGCCAGGTGACCCCGGTGAGTTCGGGGAGTTGCGCCAGGAAGATCATGATGGCCAGTGCGTTGACGAATCCTGTCATCACCGAGTTGGAGATGAAGCGCATGTAGCGACCCACCTGCAGATAACCTGCGATGATCTGCAGTATGCCAGTCAATATGGTAGCGGCCAGCAGGTATTCCAGCCCATGTTCCTTCACCAGGGTGATCATGAGCAGGGCCATGGCCGCGGTGGCCGCCGAGATCATGCCGGGTCGGCCGCCGGTGAAAGCGATGACGACCGCGATGCAGAACGAGGCGTACAGACCCACCTTGGGGTCCACACCCGCAATGATGGAAAAGGCAATGGCTTCCGGGATCAGGGCCAGGGCAACCACCAGGCCAGAGAGCATGTCACCGCGTATATTGGAAAACCATTCCTGCTTGATGCGGGTGAGGTTCATGGATGATGTCCTGTCATTGCGAATTCGTTGTCGGCCGGGCCCGGATCATTGCCAAATGACGTCACGCGGCCCCGTCTGTAATGGTCGGGGCCACGAAGTACGCGGTTGAAACGGTTTTGTCAGGGCGTTTCTGCGAGGGGGCGTTGCCCGGGCGTGGCCGGGATCCAGTGTTCCAGCGACGGTCCTCAGGGAGTGCCGTGGGGAGGCCAATGAAAAAGGGGCAGGAGTCTACACGACGGGCAGGTCTTTGGCCAGCTTGTCAAGCCTTGCACTCAGCTGAATGAGGATAAGGATACACTAAGCTTTCGTCCTGCCTTACCCCATCCACTTTCGGATAATTCATTGTCCATGATTGGCTGGATCAAGATTGTGGTTTCACACCGGTGAGCGTTCACGCCGCCCTCAAGATGAACCACAATTGGAGCATGTCGCGAAAAGATTCGACCAGGCTGTACATCGACGCTGGCGTCAGCCAGGTCAGGGCGGTGTTGTACGTCCAGGGTTCAGCAGCGCGTGAATGGCAGCTGGAGACCGGTCACCATCTGCCCAGACAGGTACGCGAGAGTGGACTGCAGGACGCGAGTCAACGGGCTGCGGTGCGCCTCACGGGAAAACTCGCCGAGCCGGTGCGCCAATTGCTGGGATGCGGCTCCGCCGTCCTGCCCGCCGCCGCCTTGTGGGCAGCCCTGCGAGCGCGCCAGCAGCGTGACCACGCCGGGCAGCGGATGGGTCTTCTGGAGATCTCCGCTTCCGGCTACCTGGCTCTCAGTTTGGACCTTGATGGTGGCGCCGGGGACGCCGGGCTGGTGACGCACCCACGCTGTGGTGCCGGCTCGGGCACCAACCTCAGCCGTGTTCTGCAAAAACTGGATGTCCCCGCACAAGACGTGGATACGGTGCTTGCCGAGTATCTGGGCGAGACGGGCCGGGAGCGGCGCATGGCCCTGCCGGTGCGAGCCGACCGTTGTGGTGTGTTCGGGGCGTCGGCCACCATCTCCGACAAGAACCAGGGTATCCCTGTGGCCCATGCCCTGGCGGTCACACTCAAATCCGAGGTCAACAAGGCCTGTCGACGGCTGCCCCTGCCCGTGGACCGGGTGCTGCTGAGTGGCGGTCTGTTCCGATGGGCCTTTGCCCGGGATTGCGCCCGGGATGCCCTCGGCGACGCCGGTGTGCGCCATATCACCCACCTCCCTGACGCCAACCTGGCCCTGGAAGGTCTGCGGGCCCTGGATGAATCGGAACCGGACCCGATGATCCCGTCAGCACCGCCCGATCCCGTGAGGCTGGCCTTCGACTACCCGGCCTTTCACACCCTGGAAGCGCAACTCCAGGAACGACAACAGTTGCATCGCCAGCCGGTAACGGCCCTGGATCCACAAGGCTGGCCCCCGGGTCATCCGGTGAACATCGGCCTGGACGTGGGCTCCACCATGGCCAAGATGGTGGTCAGGGCCGCCGACGATGGCCGCCTGCTGCACGCCGCGTCGCAGAGCAATGCTGGCGAGACCATCGCCACATTGAAGGCCCTGTTCACCGCCCTGTGCGACGCCGGTCACCGTGAACTCAACGTGGGGCGCATCGGCATCACCGGCAGTGCCCGCTACCAGGTACGCGAAGCCCTCACCCGGCTCTACCCGACGCTGGATGGACGGGTCACGGTGATGGTGGAAAATTATGCCCACGCACGGGGCTCCCTGGAGGCCGCTCGCGAGCACGTGCGCCATCTGGCCGAGGCCGGGCATGATGTGGACACCCGTTGGTGCATTCTGGTGGACATCGGCGGGGAGGACACGAAGATCTCCACCCTGCTGCTGGAAGGCGGTGACCTGTTCGACAACGCCATGAACATCAAGTGCTCCGCCGGCACCGGCAGCCTGATGGACACGCTGGCCAGCCTGTTTGGTCTGTCTTCCGCCTCCGAGGCCTATGCACAGGCCCGCTCGGCCCCGGGCGCCCATGATCTGGATGCCACCTGCTCGGTGTTCCTTCTGGAGCATGCCCGTACCCTGCAGGCGCGTGGTGTGGGTAATGACGTGATCCTGGCCTCCGCCTGCTGGGCGGTGGTGGAGAACATGGCCCGCACGCTATGGAACCAGATCCACCTGCCGCCGCGTTCCGTGGTGCTGCTGCACGGCCAGCCGATGCTGGGCCACCCCCTGCCCACGGCGGTGATCAGTCGCCTGCAGCGTCTGACCGGGGAGAAGGTTTACGGCCTGATCCCGCCCTTGCCTGGCCACCGGGCCTGTCTGGGCTTGTTGCCGGCAGCGGATGAGACCGCTGATGCCGTCACCCTAGACCTGGACACCTTCATCCAGCGTCAGTACGACAAGCACATCATCACCTGCAAGGGGGCCGTGTGCGGGGATCCTGATGCCCGCTGCCATCGCACCCTTCTCAAGACCCTGGATCCGCAACAGGGCACACTGCGCCTCACCCTCGGCGGCTGCAGTGCCATCAACGAGGCCACGGGACGCAAGAAGGTCCGGGACGCACCCCGGGTGGCCGACCCCTACCAGACGCTCTGGCGGCACAGCCATGAGCGGTTGCCGCAAAGCCAGGCGCCGGATCGCCTGATCATTCCCCGCGCGTTCGCCGTGTCCGAATGGGCGGGGTTTTTCGCCGAACTGTTCACTCAACTGGGCGTGCCGGTACACGTGGACACGCCGCGGACCGAGGATGTGCTGGCCGGGCAGTCGCGATTCCGCGTCGATACCTGCGCCCCGCATCTGGGGGTGGTGGGCCAGCTGATCCGGCTGGCCGCCGAGCCCCACGGATACATCCTGGCGCCGCAGATCGAGTTCCTGCCCCTCAATGGGGCCGGCCTCGGACGCAGTTGCACCATCAACCAGGGGGGACTGGCCACTGCACGGGCCATGGCTCAGGAGGCGCAGCCCGGGGCACGGATCCAGCTGTTCCACCTGAACCTGCGCCATCCCGATCCTGCCGCGCTGGCGGCGCAGTTGCTGCCGCAGCTGCGAACCGTTTTCGCGCACTATCACCTCAAGATGGATCTGGCGCGTCTGGAAACGGCCATCGGGCAGGCGCTGGCCGGTCAGCGGGCCTGGCGCCAGACGCTTCAGGATACCCTGGCCGACCAGCTGGAAGAGGCCCTCCTGGGGCACGGGCAGGAGGTTGCGCTGGTCCTGGGCCGGGAATACATCCTCACCCCGGGGCTTTACGACAGTCATGCCGGCCGCCTGCTGCGTGACCGCGGACTGGTCCCCGTGCCCGCGCATGCCCTGGATGTGACGGTGGATGACGATCTGACCCACCTCTACTGGCGCAATCCCCAGGTCATGGCCACCCTGGTGAGGGCGGTCAGTCGGGGGCAGCTGCATGCCCGGCTGCGACATCGGCGATTGCAGCGCGTGTTCCGGCAACTGGAGGCCCCGGACCGCCAGCCGCTGGCCCTGGTCTTCGTCTCCACCTTCCTCTGCGGGCCCGATAGCGTCAGCCTGCCGCTGATGTCGGAATTTGCACGGCAAAGGCCCTTTCTGCTGATTCAGTCGGATGCGGCCATCCAGGAACTCGCCCACCTGGAAAACCGGGTCAACACCCATGCCCAGCAGGTGCGGCAGTACCTGTCCCAGGGGGTATGGCAGGCTCCGGAAGAAGGCTTCGAGGTGCGTACCCTGCAACGGCTCACGGACCTGTCCGACGGTATCGATCCGACCCGCGACGTGCTGGCACTGCCGACCCTGGCCGACAATCGTTTCGTGACTTCAGTGCTGCAGAGCACCCCGCTGACCTGCCTGGACAACTACGACGACACCTACGACCTGGAGGCCACCATCCGCCATGGCCGCGCCGCGGCGGGCGAGTCGGTTTGTGCCCCGCTGGCCGCCGTCTATGGAGACACACTCGCCCTGGTGGAACGGTTCCGCCGTTTGCGCCGGGATCCAGAATCCCCGCTTTACGGTAAACGCCGCCTGCTGGTGTTCAACAACAAGGGGATGGGGCCCTGTCGCCAGGGGCAGTATGTGGAAACCCACAAGCTCCTGTTCCATCGGGATACGGGTCCGCTACGCGACCAGGCCGGCGAGGACGAGGTGGAAGATCTGCTGAGGTTTCTGGTGGGGCTGGAAGATCAGGGGTTTGACGTGGGCCTGGGCAGGACGGTGTTGCTGCGTTGCATGCAGGGCGCGGTACTGCAGGGGGTCTGTCACCAGCTGCTCTTCGAGGCGGCGGCCCGCTGCCCCGACACCGACGCTCTGGCGCGTTTGCGAGGGGAATACCGGGCCTTGACGGCGACCCTCTTCCAGATCCAGCGTGAGTGCAAGATGCCGGAGGGGGCGTTGACCTGGTGGCCGGCATGGCACCGTCACCGCCGTTCGCTGCAGCGGCCACTGCGGGATTTTGCCCGGCGCTGGGTGACGCATACACCGCCTGCGGCATCACTGTTGAAGATCCACGTGGAAGGCGAGACGTACATGCGGGTGGCCCAGGTGGAGGCCCTGTTCGACTGTCTGCTCAGGCTGCTTGGGCCAGGCCGTTTCCACCTGACCTACACGCCCGTGTGGTCCTACCTGGACTACAAGAATGCGAGTCGGCGTTGGCGCAGTCTGGAGACGGTCCGCGAGAGCCATGTACGCTTGTCCCGCGCCACTGATCCGGGCACCCGGTCATCGCTGCGGCGCCTGCGCAACGCCCGCGCTGGCCGTTTCCTCGGGGCCCTGGGGGTGGAATGGGGGTTCCGCCACTGGCTGGCCCGCCCCCTGTACCGGGCGGCAGGATTACCGCTGCCGGAGAGCATGGCGCAGGCACTGGCCCGGTCACGGCGACTGATTCCAACCGGCCGGCCCGGCGGGGAGTTATCCCCCTATGTGGGTGAGACTCTGGGCAAGCTGGAGGCCGGTTACGACATTGTCTTCAATGTGGCCCCGGAGGGCTGCATGGTGTCCAGCATGGGCGATGCCATGAGCGGTCGTCTCATGGAGGAGGCCGGCGGTCAGGGCCGCATCCAGCCCCTGTTTTCCGCCCAGGGCACTCTGGATGAAGATCAGGTCTCCCGGATCCTGCTCCAGAAACTGGGCCCGGAACGGTTCTATCGCGGGAGGAATTGCGGGTGA
>NZ_JAJMLZ010000030.1 GCF_022227765.1 Ectothiorhodospira shaposhnikovii
ACAACGCACAAAGTAAAGCCCCGTCACTGTCCATGTGACGGGGCTTTGTGTCGCGCGGCCAGGCCAATCCCTGGAATCTTCCGTGAGCCTGAGAGTTCATCCGTGAGCGCCGATACATGGCGACGGGATCAAAATCCCATACCTCCACTATGGATACAACTGCTTGGCGTCAAAAGTGCGAAATGGTTCATATTTTCTTTTGTCGCCCAGGGGGAGGGAATGTCTTTGCGCTCGCAACCAAAGGCCGCTCCCGCAAGGCCAGCCCCGGCTTCGTGGTATTCTGCCCCGACAGTGAACTTCCAGGAGCCGAGTTCCTTCCATGGCTACCCAGCTCAATCTCCCCATCGGCGTACAGGCGTTCGGCAAAATCCGCACCGGCGGATTCTACTATGTGGATAAAACCCCCTACCTTCATCAGCTGATCGATGAAGGCAGCTATTACTTCCTCTCCCGCCCCCGCCGCTTCGGCAAGAGCCTGCTGCTGGACACCCTCAAGGAACTGTTCGAGGCTAACGAGCCCCTGTTCCGTGGTCTTTACATCCACGACCGCTGGGACTGGCAGATCCGCCATCCGGTCGTCCGGATCAGTTTTGCCGATGGGGTGATGGTCAATCGGTCGGCACTGGACACCCGCATCCGGCACCTGCTGCAATCCAACCGGGAACGCCTGGGCATCGAACACAGCGGCGCCCAGGACATCGCTGGCGAGTTTTCCGATCTGATCCGCATGGCCCACCATCAGCACGGCCAGCGGGTGGTGGTCCTGATCGACGAATACGACAAGCCCATCCTGGACAACATCACCGATGCCGACGCGGCCCGCGAACTGCGGGAAGGGCTGAAAAACCTGTATTCCGTCCTCAAGGACGCCGATCCCCATCTGAAATTCTGCCTGCTCACCGGTGTGTCCAAGTTCAGCAAGGTCAGTCTGTTCTC
>NZ_JAJMLZ010000031.1 GCF_022227765.1 Ectothiorhodospira shaposhnikovii
CCCTTGGGAAGGATGTGTTGCAAAAAACGGCGCACAAATTCTTCCCCCGACAATACCATCACCTTGCGCTGTTCCGTCCGATAGTCCTTGTAGGTGAAGTGAACACCGCCCTCATCTACCTTTACAATCCGCTGGTGGGTGATGGCAATGCGGTGTGTGTAGCGGCCCAGGTAGTCCACCACCGTTGCACCCCGGTTCAGGCAGGCCTTGGTGTAGACGTTCCACGATTCCCGCATCAGTGCATCCAGCACACGGTCGACTTCTCCCGGGTGGCTCACCCGCGACAACGCACCGCTGGCGGCCGCCTGTCTCAAGGCAGACACCATCAGGCCGCGAAACCGTCTAGACAGGGCCTTGACGGGAAACAGGTAGTTGCCCTGGCAGGGTTGCCATTGACCATCCTCGCGCAGGGCGCCACCGGGGACGAGGCAGTGCAGGTGCACATGTTGCGTCAGGGTTTGCCCCCAGGTATGCAGCACCGCCGTCATGCCCAGTTCTCCCCCCAGACGCCTGGGGTCTTGCCCGAAGGCCTTGAGCGTGGCCCATGCCGACTGGAACAAAAGGCGATGGAGTTCGCGCGGGTGCAACTGTACCCAGCCATTGAGGGTGTGGGGGAGCGTGAACACCAGGTGATAATACGTCACCGGCAGCAGCTGGCTGCGTTGCTGCTCGCACCAGGCCTGTGTCGCGCGGCTCTGGCATTGCGGACAATGCCGATCCCGGCAGCTGTGATACCACTGCTGCTCCCTATCGCATTGGTCACAGCGAAGCCGCAGCCCACCCAGACGCTCGGTTCGGCAGG
>NZ_JAJMLZ010000032.1 GCF_022227765.1 Ectothiorhodospira shaposhnikovii
TCCGGCAAACAGGGCCTTGAAGTGGGTTTCCAGGGCCGGCAGGTCGTGGGCCTGCAGGGCGCGAAACAGACTGATGCGCTGCTGGGCCGCTCTGGGCATGCCCAGGGCCGGGAGCAAGGCCTGGTTGAGACTGGCCTCCACTTCCCGGTTGGGATAGCCCAGGGTGTAAAGCCAGTAACCGGTCATGGGCTGCTCCACCTTGTGCACGGTGAGATACCCGGTCTGGAACAAGAGCGCCTCGGTGGCAATCTCGTCCACGTCGAAGCGGCCCAGAAGTGCGGCCTCCGTTTCCAGGGTGTCCAGCCGCGGGGTGTAAAAACCGCGTTCGGCGAGGAGCTTGACCAGGAACGTAGGCGTGGCACTCTCAAACCAGTAGGGCCGGAACTCCCGTTTCTGGAACAGCAGCAACACATCAAACGGGTTATAGACCGCCGGCGTTGTCTCATCTCCCCAACGATAGCCGTTGTACCACTGTCGGATCTGCTCCCGGTCCAGACCCGGTAGTTCCGGCGCAAAGACGGTATCGATGTCCTCGTCGGTGTAGCCGCAGATGGGCGCAAAGGGCTTGTCCAGGGTGATGTCGTTGAGGTTGTTCAGCCCC
>NZ_JAJMLZ010000033.1 GCF_022227765.1 Ectothiorhodospira shaposhnikovii
GCCACGATTCACAGGCCCGGTCGGATCAAAGGCTCAGCACGTCAAAGGCGATGATCCGGCGCTGTTCCCTGGAGAACTCCACGCCGATGAGGTGGATGGGCTTGCCCTGACCCTGGTACTTGTCGGCATAGCCCTTGTCCTGGAGCTGCCGCAGCGCCCTGCCCTCCGGCACTTGCTCCACTACCTTGAACTCGAACAGATAGATGTGGCCATTGAAATCCACGGTCATGTCCACCCGACCGGTGTTGCCGGCATCTTCCACGGTGATGGCCAGCCCCAGGGCGGCCAGGTGGCTGTAGAACACGCTGGCGTAATGGCCTTCATACTGGGCGATGGGGTTGTTGCGGTACCAGTCGTGGGGCAGGCCGGCAAACAGGGCCTTGAAGTGGGTTTCCAGGGCCGGCAGGTCATGATTGCGCAGGGCCATGAGCGCCTGCATCTGGGACTC
>NZ_JAJMLZ010000034.1 GCF_022227765.1 Ectothiorhodospira shaposhnikovii
GGCCTAGCCCTGTATCCAGATTTCTCCTTCGTGCCTCAATAGCCATATGTCATGGTTTCCCAACGGTGTTCCGGTTCAGGAGCCACAAGGGCCTCCCGCGTTCACGACGCATCTCTCGTCACATACCGTAGCTTGAGAACTCCGCCGGCTCTCTCCAGGCTCACCAATGCGCCCGGTTCGTTTAGGCATCACGCGCGTTACAACGCTCGCCAATCCGGAACGGCTTTTCGAAGCGATTCCAGCTCTAAGGGGCTGCATCCCCATCCGGTCTATGACGTACCCTGTGTACGCTTCACCTCTCTTGTTCGCCTGTAGCCTCAGTTCTCACCGCAACCACCGCTCCGCCAGAGGCGCAACACTCGGTAATGGTGGGTGGTTAACCCTTCCCATGCCAGGACTTTCACCCGGCCAGATGCGCCGCGCTTTGCGCGGCGCGCTAACGCC
>NZ_JAJMLZ010000035.1 GCF_022227765.1 Ectothiorhodospira shaposhnikovii
TTGCGGCAGCTCCAGGACAAGGGCTACGCCGACAAGTACCGGGGGCAGGGCAAGCCCATCCACCTCATCGGGGTGGAGTTCTCCAGGGAACAGCGGCAGATCATCGCTTTTGACGTGCTGAGCCTTTGATCCGACCGGGCCTGTGAATCGTGGCCGTGGGAGCGGGCCTGCCCGTGAAAACGGTTGTGAAAACGGTTGTGAAAACGGTGCGGAATACCGAACACGCCCTTTTCTTCACTTCCGCGCTCTTTCGTCACTCCCGCGAATGCGGGAGTCCAGGATCCTTCAGTCCATTCCCGGCCGATGGATTCCCGCTTGCGCGGGAATGACGCAGATTTATCCTGCATGGCAACGGACCTCGGCCACGGGTCAATTACACACAACGCACAAAGTAACGCAC
>NZ_JAJMLZ010000036.1 GCF_022227765.1 Ectothiorhodospira shaposhnikovii
TTCGTTGGCCTAAAACAGCTCCTTGAGGGTGTCCAGCAGCAGGCTCTTGCCGAAGCGGCGGGGGCGGGAGAGGAAATAATAGCTGCCTTCATCGATCAGCTGATGAAGATAGGCGGTTTTATCCACATAGTAGAATCCGCCGGTGCGGATTTTGCCGAACGCCTGTACGCCGATGGGGAGATTGAGCTGGGTAGCCATGGAAGGAACTCGGCTCCTGGAGGTTCACTGTCGGGGCAGAATACCACGAAGCCGGGGCTGGCCTTGCGGGAGCGGCTTTGGGTTGCGAGCGCAAAGACGTTCCCTCCCCTGGGCGGGGACAAAAGAAAATATGAACCATTTCGCACTTTTGACGCCAAGCAGTTGTATCCATACC
>NZ_JAJMLZ010000037.1 GCF_022227765.1 Ectothiorhodospira shaposhnikovii
AGATGGATACAACCGCTTGGCATCAAAAATGAGAAATGGTTCATATTTTCTTTTGTCGTTATCCAGGGGAGGGGAACGCCTTTGGGTGCGCACCCGCGCTCACGACCAAAGGGTAGCCCTGGCTTCGTGGTATTCTGCCCCGACAGTGAACCTCCAGGAGCCGAGTTCCTTCCATGACTACCCAGCTCAATCTCCCCATCGGCGTACAGGCGTTCGGCAAAATCCGCACCGGCGGGTTCTACTATGTGGATAAAACCCCTTACCTTCATCAGCTGATCGATGAAGGCAGCTATTACTTCCTCTCCCGCCCCCGCCGCTTCGGCAAGAGCCTGCTGCTGGACACCCTCAAGGAACTGTTCGAGGCCAACGAG
>NZ_JAJMLZ010000038.1 GCF_022227765.1 Ectothiorhodospira shaposhnikovii
TCGCTCCGACAAGAGCTTGACCAAAAATGAGGGCGTGGCACTTTCAAACCAGTAGGGCCGGAACTCCCGTTTCTGGAACAGCAGCAACACATCAAACGGGTTATAGACCGCCGGCGTTGTCTCATCTCCCCAGCGATAGCCGTTGTACCACTGCCGGATCTGGTCCCGGTCCAGGCCCGGTAGTTCCGGTGCAAAGACGGTATCGATGTCCTCGTCGGTGTAGCCGCAGATGGGGGCAAAGGGCTTGTCCAGGGTGATGTCGTTGAGGTTGTTCAACCCG
>NZ_JAJMLZ010000039.1 GCF_022227765.1 Ectothiorhodospira shaposhnikovii
CCGCTCCGACAAGAGCTTGACCAGAAATGAGGGAGTGGCGCTTTCGAACCAGTAAGGCCGGAACTCCCGCTCCTGGAACAGCAACAGTACGTCAAAGGGGTTGTAGACCGAGGGCAACCGCTCATCCCCCCAGCGATAACCGTTGTACCACTGCCGGATCTGATCCCGATCCAGGCCCGGTAACTCGGGGGCAAAGACGGTATCGATGTCCTCGTCGGTGTAGCCGCAGATGGCGCCGTAATCCCGGGAGAGGGTGATGTCACGAAGGTTGTTCAGTCCG
>NZ_JAJMLZ010000004.1 GCF_022227765.1 Ectothiorhodospira shaposhnikovii
GCTGATGAAAGCTTGAGAATATATGGGCGTAAATAGCATTAACGTAAGGGTGTTAAAAAAGATATGACTGATCCAATAAGAGTGTTGCAGGTTTTCGCAAGCCTTGACATGGGGGGCGCTGAAAGCATGATCATGAATAACTATCGGCACTTGGATCGTTCAGTAATTCAATTTGATTTTGTGGTAAATAATCCCAGCTCGGAACATGCGAGATATGCATTTGAGAAAGAAATTATTTCTCTTGGTGGTCGTGTCTTTTATGTGCCGAGGTTCAATGGGCTAAATATATTAAGCTATCTTCGCTCCTGGTTTTCTTTGTTAAAGAGTCATCCTGAATGGAGCGTTGTTCATGGGCATCATACATCACCAGGCGCACTTTATCTTGGTTTAGCAAGGTCAATGGGTCGACATACAGTGGCACATAGTCACACAGGTGGATTCGATAAAGATTTGCGCTCTAGACTGAAGGTGTTAGCCAGGTTTCCTCTAAGATACGTCGCGCGATCGTTGTTCGCATGCTCAATTGATGCAGCTAAATGGATGTTTGGATCACATTGGCGAAGGGCGAGACTAATGAAAAACGCTATTGACGTAAACAGGTTTGAGTTTTCTCCTGAACAAAGAGAGCTGTTTCGGCATAACTTGGGCTTTAAAGAAGAGCTTATCGTTTCCAATGTTGCTCGATTTTCTAAAACTAAAAATCACGTATTTTTGTTGGAGGTTTTTCATGCATTACTCCAATCAAGGCCAGATGCAATTCTGCTTTTAGTAGGTGATGGCCTTTTACGAAGTGAAATAGAAGAGAGATGTAGGCAGCTTGGGATAGATGAGCGGGTGAGGTTTCTCGGAGTCCGTGATGATGTCCCAGATATCCTTCATGCTAGTGATCTGTTTTTGTTTCCTTCTCTCTACGAAGGGCTCCCTTGCGTCCTTGTAGAAGCCCAGGCAAGCGGACTTCCTTGCGTGGTATCAGATCGTGTGACTAGAGAGGTTGATGCTACTGGACTGGTCTCATTTGTATCACTCGAAGAATCGCCTGAAGCATGGGCGGAAGTCATGTTGTCGATGTCACCAATAAGTGACAGGCATATCGTCAAGGGTCATATTATTAGCAAGGGCTATGATGTTAGGGGTGCATCACGTGAGCTTGCTGATTTCTATTTAAATGCGAGTGGCGCCTGCTAGCTTCATGTTGCCATGCATTCTATTTCTTAGTCAATTGACGGGGGTTCCTGCTATATCATTTTTACTATCATTACACTGAGTAGGGAGGGGGTATGAAAGTAGTAATACATCGAGATTCAGATAGAAAGACCCACAGCAGTAGCTGGAGTCTTTCTTGGGAGGCGCATTGCAAAGAACAAGGAATATCATACAAGATTCTAGATGTGTTTGAGCCCGGCTCTTTTCGTACGATCATGGATCATGATGCGCTGCTCATGCACTTTAGTAATTATAGCGTTCGAGACATGCTCCATGCGAGGTCCATCTTGTATGGTGCAAAGCAAAGAGGTGTTCGTATTTTCCCTGATTTTTTTGACTCCTGGCATTTTGATGACAAGATCGCACAGTCTTATTTGCTAGAAGCTGCCGGTGCAAGTATCCCTCGGTGGAATATATTTTATAGAAAAAGCGATTGGCAGTATTGGGTCAGTCAGAATAGTGAGTGGCCCGTAGTGGCAAAGCTACGAACCGGGTCTGGAGCTCATAACGTTAAATTGATTCATGATCGTGGTTCAGCGATCAAATACGGGAACAAAATGTTTTCCCGAGGATTTAAGCCGAACCCGTCTGTGTTATTTAAGAGTGCTTCTAACATTCGGAGTGTAAAGAGCAGCGAGATGTTTTTTCAACGTGCACGACGTGTCCCAGAGTTCTTTAGGACATGGCTTGCTGCAAGGGAATTTCCGAATGAGAAAGGATATGTTTATGTTCAGGAATTTATTCCTAATGCCGGCTTTGACCTGAGGGTAGTGGTGGTTAATGGGAAACTTGGTTACTGTGCACGTCGCGTTAGGCATGGTGACTTTCGGGCTTCAGGTGGCGGTGATATTTTTTACGACCACTCGCTGATTGATCATGATCTCCGGAATCAGCTATTCGATGTTAGTGACCGATTGCAGTCGGTGTGTATGGGCTTCGATATAGTAATTGATAAATCCAGTAATAAGTCGAAAATTATTGAAATGAGCTACGGATTTGCTGAAGGTGCTAAGAAGGCGGGAGTTTGGTGGAAAAGAAATGGCGAGTTGGTGGAAGGGCATCTTGATGCTCCTGCTGAGATTCTGGAGTTTATAATATCCTATTAGCCTAATAACTATTAGCGCGGCAATCAAGCAAATCACTTGACTTTTTTTAGCTGTCCAGGAAATCATCAGCCTATCGGAGCCGCGACGGATATGGTAGTGTCGACGACTGGTGCGGTCGACGTTAGGTGCTGGGCGTTTGTTGTAGCTGGCGACTTTCGCGAAAGCCGGTGCATTAGTTTAAACCATATTTCCTATTTCAGTTACTCGTCGCGCCGGATGTGTGGATTTCTCACATGCGGTGCAAGGAAAAGGTGTCATGCCTACGCTCATGGAGAGCTACGCGTGCGCAATAGGAACCGTTTCAACCCTATCCCAAAACGCCTAAAAAAATACCTATATCGCACGGCTACTGGAACTCGCTGTGTGAGGGGAAACGGAAAACTATCTTCAGTAATAGAAGTAAGTATTATATTGATTTTTAAGTCGTTTGCGGCAAAGGAGCCGGGATTGGTATTATCACTTGATGAGTCGGCTCATGATCTCGCGTCGTTGTCGGTCCACTTGGTTATCACACTTTGGTGCCTTCACTTATCGGTTGTGGTCAGTTCTCATGCTCGGCGTCAGCTTAGAGGAATATAGCTGAGATGTGGGTGTATTGGTTCATGTTTCTGGTGCCTGCGGTGCTTGCCGTGCAGGAACACCCCCGGCGGATACGGGTATCGTGGCAGGGGATGCCGCGGATTCGCATTCCCCCGGTGTGGTGGGGTGTGCTGATGGTGCTGACCTTGATGGTGGGTTTGCGCCATCAAGTGGGTGGCGATTGGTTTAATTACCTGCGAGGTTTTGAAAACGCTTTAGATGGCCAGCGTTACTTGGACCCCGATTGGTGGTGGAATGACCCTGGTTATCGTCTGCTGCAATGGATCGCCATGCAGATGGACTGGGGGATTCACGGGGTTAACCTGTTGGGCGCTGCGGTGTTCAGTTTTGGGCTGGTGCTGTTCTGTCGCCATCTTCCCCGGCCTTGGCTGGCGCTGGTGGTGGCGATGCCCTACGTGGTAACTGTGGTGGGCATGGGATACACCCGGCAGGGAATTGCGCTGGGCTGCATCATGGCTGGGTTGGTGGCACTAGGCCATGGCAGGGTGATGAAGTTCGTGATTTGGGCAGTGGTGGGGGCTACATTCCATAAGACGGCGGTATTGTTGCTGCCCATGGCGGCTTTGGCTGCCAGTCGGCGGCGTCTGACTACCTGGCTTTGGGTGGGGGTGGTAGCGGCGGGTAGCTATGTAGTGCTGCTGCAGGAATCGGTTGAAAGGTTTGAAACGAGCTATTGGGATGCCGGCATGCAGTCTGAAGGCGCGTTTATTCGTTTGCTGATGAATGCGTTGCCGGCTGCGCTTCTTTTGTGGAAGCGGGAGCGCTTTGCTGCGAACTTGCCCCAGAAGCAGCTTTGGACGTGGTTTGCCGTGGTGTCTTTGGGGTTGATGGCTCTGTATTTTGTGACGCCGTCGACCACGGCGGTGGACCGGATGGCGCTGTATCTGTTGCCGCTTCAACTGTTGGTGTTTGCCTATCTGCCGGAAGCTCTGGGGCGTCGCGACGGGCGGGGCAATAATCAAGTATGGGTATTTGCGGTGGTGGCCTACTATGCGTTGGTGGCCTTTGTATGGTTAAACTACGCCACGCATGCACCAGCTTGGCTTCCCTATCGCTTCTATCCCTTGGAAGGTGTGTTTTGAAGATTCTCCTTTTCGCCAATACAGATTGGTATTTGTATAACTTTCGGCGTTCTTTGGCACAGGCACTGTGCGATGCGGGTTATGAGGTGTTGCTGGTCTCGCCGCCTGGACCTTATGGGGAACAGCTGCTTTCGATGGGGTTTAGGTGGGTACCAGCGCCAATGGAGCGGCTTAGCCTGAATCCGCTTCGGGAAGCTGCGTTGTTGTGGTGGTTACGGCGGTTGTTGAAGGCGGAGAAGGTGGATCTAGTACATGGATTCACTATCAAGTGTGCAGTGTATGGCTCTCTGGGGGCCCGCTTGGCGAGGCTGCCCGCACGGGTTAACGCGGTGGCGGGGTTGGGTTATGTGTTCATCAGTGATAGTCCAAAGGCCCGTCTTCTGCGCCCGGTGGTTCGGTTTTTGTTGCGGGTGGCATTGGGTGGGCCACGGGCACGTTTGATTTTGCAGAATTGTGATGATGTGGCACTGTTTTTAGAGGCCCGACTGGTGCAGGAGGAGCAGGTTCGGCTGATCCCGGGATCTGGGGTGGACTGCGGGCGGTTCGTGCCGGCCGATTGGGATGCCGTGGGGTTGAGAAGTGGGCGTTTGAGGGTACTCTTGCCGGCTCGTTTGCTGTGGGATAAGGGCTTGGCAGAGTTGGTGGAGGCGGCCCGCTGGCTTCGTGCCGCAGGTCGCGGGGTGGATGTGCTGCTGGCCGGGAATCCAGATCCGGGTAATCCGGCCAGCGTTCCCGAGTCGGTGGTCCGGGGCTGGGTAGCAGAGGGGGTACTGGAATGGCTGGGTCATGTGGATGACATGCCTGTTTTACTGCGTTCGGTGGATGTGGTGGTGCTGCCCAGCTATCGAGAGGGCCTGCCTAAGGGACTGATTGAAGCTGCCGCTTGCGCGTTGCCGTTGGTGACCACGGATGTGCCCGGGTGTCGTGAGGTGGTGACTCATGAAGTGGACGGGTTGCTGGTGCCGGTGAAGGATGGTGTTGCCTTGGCGCGCGCGATTGCTCGTTTGCAGGATGACCCTGGGTTGCGTCGTCGGTTGGGCGAGGCAGCCCGGGAAAAGGCATTGCGGGAGTTTGATGAGCGGATCGTGATTGAGCGGACGTTGGGGGTGTATGGGGAGTTGGTAGGGAATGTTGCGGGGAAGGTGTAAACCAGCTTGGCGAAAGGGGCCTCCACCCAAGCCGCTCTCTCCTTCGGCCGGGGAAAGGCTCGGGATGAGGGGGCAGCGGAGGGCCCAATGACTCGCCGCAGTCTGCTCCAAAAGGAGATCAATCAATGTTGTACCTGGACAAACTCCTGGCCCAGCTGGCTTACCCGCTGGGCCTTTTGTTTTTGTTGGCCCTGCTGGCGCTGTTGCTGTGGCTGATCCGCTGGCGACGCACCGGGGCAGGGGTGTTGTGTCTGGGCCTGGCCTGGGTGTGGTTGTGGTCCATGCCGGTGGCATCAGACGCGCTGCGGGCGTCGCTGGAGTCGCGGTTCGAGTATGTGCCGGCACACGCGCTGCCGGAGGCGGATGCGGTGGTGGTGCTGGGGGGTGGCATCAACGTGGGTCCGCCCCAGTGGCCTTATCCGAATCTGGGGCCGGCGGCGGACCGGGTGTGGCATGGTGCCCGGTTGTATCATGCGGATCGGGCGCCGTGGGTGATCGTGTCCGGTGGTTCGGTGCCGTGGCGGGAGCGTGAGCGGGTGGAGGCCCACGCCATGCGGGAGTTTCTGGTGGACTTGGGCGTGCCGGCGTCGGCGGTGTTGCTGGAAACGGACAGTGCCACCACGCGCGGCAATGCGGTGTACACGGCGCAGTTGCTGGAGGACAGGGGCCTGGAGCAGGTGTTGCTGGTTACATCGGCCTTGCACATGGAGCGCGCCCTGGCCACGTTCCGGGCCGCCGGCGTGGAGGCCTGGCCGGCACCCACGGATTTCGAGGTGGAGCCCTTGCCCGCAGATCCCCTGCGCTGGCTCCCGGACGCCCAGGCCCTGGCGGACAGCACCCGGGCATTGAAGGAGTATCTGGGCTTGTGGGTGTATCGGTGGCGCGGCTGGGCGGAGTGAAAAGGGGAGAGACCCCTTTTCTGGTCCTCTTGTCTGAAGGTTGGTGGTGGATAATCAGGTGATGCTCTGGGTGTATGTGATCTGTGCGGGTGTGCTGCTGGCTGCCTGGTATCTGGCCCGGCCGATGCCGTGGTTCTGGCGTTTGGGTTTTCTGGCGGCGATGGCTTTGCTGTTGGCGGGAATGACTCTGCCGCCGGAGGTGATCCGTGAGTGGGCAGGGGTGGTGTCCAGTTGGTGGCCCTGGTCCCAGGAGCCGGATCTGGTCACCCAGCAGACCAGTGCATGGGCCCACCTGATCCTGTTCGCGCTGGTGTCGGCCTGGCTGTGCTGGTGGCGGGCGGATCTGGGGGTGTGGGTGTTGCTGGGTCTGTTGGTGACGTTGTCGTTCGGGACTGAGGGTTTGCAGTTGCTGGTGGACGGGCGTTATGCGTCGTTGACGGATGTGGGCATCAATCTGCTGGGGGCGGGGATCGGGTTCGTGCTGTTGTGGTTCACGCCGCGCAGGTCGTAAAAATGCATAAAAATGGGGACAGACCCCTTTTTTGGGCACAAGAGTCGCTGGGGAACATCCTGCAGATGAACCTGATCGAACTGAACAAGGCGGATCGTCTTGGCTTATCGGAAGGTCCGTTGCATGACTGGATCACCTTTTTCAAGCATTGGCGGGAGGAATTGATCATGGCCAAGGTTGCCCACGAGCCGGTCAAGCGGGCCATGAGCCGCATCCGGGAACTGAGTGCCGACGAGGAAGCGCAGCGGCTGGCATTTGTGCGGGAGCGTGCGCTGCGTGATGAGGTGTCGCTGCTGAATGAAGCTCGGCGGGAGGGTGAGCAGAAGGGTCGGCAGGAGGGTCGACAGGAGGGTGAAGAGATTGGCCTGCAGAAGGGGCAGCGCTTGACGGCCATCAACCTGCTCAAGCTGGGCGTGCTCACCGACGAGCAGATCGCCCAATCGACGGGCCTGTCCCTGGCAGAAGTGAAGGCGCTGCACTGAGCAAAAGGGGTCTGTCCCCTTTTTGTGGGCCAGGTCCGTGGCCAGGGTTACTGCAGGGAGGAATCGTCCTGGAAGATGTCTTCGAGGTGTTCAGCGGTGAGGATGTTGTCGATCCACTGGAGTAATTGAGTCTCATCAGCCTGCTGGACGCGCTGTTGGCAGTGCATCCTGGCCTGGGGGCCGAACTTGCGCTCGATCTGACGCAGCAGGGTCTGAGCCTCGCCCTGTTGAAGGCCTTGCTGAATGCCTTTCTGGAGTCCCTTGGCTTCGCCGCGATCCATCCATTCTTGAGCCAGCGACATGGTGAGTGCCTCCACGAGATGGGGTTTGGCCATGGCCACCCCTTGCTTGAATTCATCTTCGGTCATTGTGTGGACCCGGACGATGTAAATCAATATCTGCCGGGTCAGGGGATCACCGGCCATCTTGTCGGTGAGGGCCTTGGGAAGGCTCTCGCGCAGCAGGGCACCGGCCCGTTCGGGATCTTCGAGCAGGGCCTTGAACAGGGTGTCGTGGGGGTTGGGGAGGGTGTTGCCCATGTTCTGGGTATCGGGGTGGGTGGGCCCATAGGGTAGCCGATCAGAGAGGGATGGAGGCAGTGCGTGAAGTCGGCGGTCAGGCCGGGACAGCCCACGTTGACTCCCTTCTTCCCCCCCCCAGCGGGAGAGGGGCTCTGGCTCTCTTGGGCGATGATAAACTGCCACCGGCATAAAACTTATTCCCGGAGGGCCAGGCATGGCCAACCATCAGCGCCTCACACTCCCCATCGGTATCCAGTCCTTTGAAAAACTGCGCAAGGGCCACTACTACTACGTCGACAAGACCCCCCTGATCGAGTCCATGGCGAAGATCGGCGGCTACTACTTCCTCTCCCGTCCCCGCCGCTTCGGTAAAAGCCTGCTGCTGGACACCCTGCGCTGCCTGTTTGAAGGTCACCAGGCGCTGTTCGACGGACTCTACATCCACGACCGCTGGGACTGGCAGCAGACCCACCCGGCGATTCGCCTGAGTTTTGGAGATGGCGTGCTGACCAGCCGCGAGGCCCTGGACATCCACATCCATGAACTGCTCAATGCCCAGGCCGAGGCATTGGGCGTTTCCCTGCGCAACACCTCCATTGCCGGCCGCTTTCGCGAGCTTATCCACCAGACCCACCAGCACCATGGTCGACGGGCAGTGGTGCTGATCGATGAATACGACAAGCCCATCCTGGACAACATCCTGGAACCGGAGCGTGCCCGGGAGCTGCGCGAGGGCCTCAAGAACCTCTACAGCGTGCTCAAGGACGCCGATCCCCATCTGCATCTGGTGCTGATCACCGGGGTCTCCAAGTTCAGCAAGGTCAGCCTGTTCTCGGGGCTGAACAACCTCAACGACATCACCCTGGACGCACCCTACAGCACGATTTGCGGCTATACCGATGAGGACATCGACACGGTATTCTCCCCGGAACTGCCCGGCCTGGACCGCGAGGCCATCCGCCAGTGGTACAACGGCTACCGCTGGGGCGGCCCCGAGGTCGCATCGGTCTACAACCCCTTCGATGTGCTGCTACTGCTCCAGAAACGCGAGTTCGGTCCCTACTGGTTCGAGAGCGCCACGCCGACCTTCCTGGTCAATCTGCTCAAGCAGCGTGGGGTCTTCACGCCATCGCTGGACCAGTGGGAAACGGAGTACGAGCTGCTCAGCCAGTTTGACGTTGACGACATCAGTACCGACGCGCTGCTCTTTCAGGCCGGCTACCTGACGATCAAGCAGATCAAGGAGCCCATGCTGGGTTACCGCCAGTACACCCTGGGCTTTCCCAACCACGAGGTGGAAACCAGCCTGAACCATGCGCTACTCCCATCATTGGGCGTCGAGAACGGCCCACGTGAACGCCGCACCCTGTTCAAGCACTTGCAGCAGCACGACCTGGCGGGCCTGGAGACTCACCTCAAGGCCCTTTATGCCGGCCTGCCTCACGATTGGTACCGCAACAACCCGATTGCCCGGTACGAAGGCCACTACGCCAGCGTCTTCTACAGCCACTTCGCCGCGCTTGGGGTCCAGGTCACGGTGGAAGACGCCAGCCACCACGGCAAGGTGGACATGACCGTTGACTTCGGCGGCCACATCTACCTGTTCGAATTCAAGGTGGTGGAACAACTCCCCGAGGGCAGGGCGCTGGCGCAGATCAAGGCCAAGGGCTATGCCGACAAGTACCGCGCCTCCGGCAAACCCATTCACCTGATCGGCGTGGAGTTTTCCCGGGAAAAGCGACAGATCGTGGCGTTTGAGGTGGGCCGGGGATGAGGGAACGGCACGATGCAGCAACCCCATCACCCGGAAGCACTGTGGGAGTGGGCACTCGTGGCGCAGTTTCAATATCTGCGCTGGTAGCTGATTGCTCCCAGGGTGTCGGAGGGGGCGTCGGTGCGGTGGCCGGGTTCGCGGATGTGGACGAGGTGGGCCTGGAGGGTGCTGTGGGCGCTAAGAGGATGGCGTAGGCCCAGTTCCAGGTTGCGCTGACGGCCGTCGGGGGTGAGATCCGCAGTGAGGTCGTCGAACAGGATCCGACCGTCCATGGTGCGCCCACCGGGGATGCGCAGGTGGGCTCGGGCCTGATGTACCCGTAGCGGTTCGTGGTACATCAGCACCCATTGGGTATCCTCCCGACGCAGTGTCAGACCCACCGCCGCCTGGCGCAGGGTCATGCCTTCCAGACGGTGTATCAGGCCATGTGGGTGGCTGCGGTCCCCCCGGCCCTGCTCGAATTCGGCGAACAGACTCAGTTGTGGGGTGAAATCGGCTTCGATGCGGCTGTAGAGGAAGTGTGTGACGTGGGTGCCACGGGTGTGCAGGGCGCCGCTGCCGGTGCTGCCCATGAGACGATCCTGTTCGGTGACCCGGGCGCTGCCCAGATGCCAGGTGAGGCGGTTGTGCAGTTGCAGGGCCAGACGGGTGTCCAGACGCTGCAGGGCGCCGTGAGGGTTGAGCTGGGTTGCGTCGCCGGACCAGCCGTAGTCGGCACTCAGGGTGATGCGCTCGCTCAGGCGGTAATGGCCGCTCAGGCCGGTGAGGGTCTCGTCTTCAACAAGCCAGTAGGTACCGCCGCTGTAGGCCAGCAGGGGCATGTGTTCGGCCGGGTGGCCGGGGGTCGGGTTGCCGGCGGTGAACTGGTAGCCGGTGATTCCGCCGTGAGGTCCGTTCCAGGTCAGTTGCATGTTGACCGGCAGACCGTCGGCATCGTAGTCGGCTCGGGCATGCAGGCTGCCGTCGTGGGTGTGGTGTCGGACCAGGGTACGCTCTGCAGAGCCAATGCCCTGCTGGAGGCGTCGGTGCAGTGTGCGATAGGGGTCGACGGGTGTGCGCAGACCGGGAGAGAGATCCATCAGGTAGTCGCGACCCAGGGCGTCGAACCCGGCCACTTGCGACAGTGCCCGGGGCGGCAGGCGGGCGTCGCCGAAGGCGGCCGGCAGTTGCAGGTGGGTCTGGCCAGGAGTTGAGCGGCCTTCGGCGGCGTCCACCCGGGTGCCCATGGCAAGCTGTAGCTCTCCCTTGGGGGCCAGGGCGGTGTCCAGGTCCAGGCGACCCTGTCCATAGTGATAGAAACCGCAGTCCACGGTGCCGCTGGTGCCGCAGCGGGGGTCACCGTAGAGGGGGCTGAAGTGCCGGTCGGCCGTGTCCAGCAGGTGCTGGGTGAGGGTGGCGGCATCCAGATGCGGCCAGTGGGCGCGCAGGGTGGCGGCGGCCGCGGACACGGCCGGGGCGGCGGCCGAGGTGCCGGTGAACTGGGTATAGGCCTGGTCGGTGCTGCTGTGGGCGGTACGGATGCGTTCGCCGGGGGCCAGCAGGTAGCGTGCCTGGGTTGCGGCATGGTCTCCGGGGTGATTGCTGAAGTCGGCGCGATCGTTGCGGGCGGCATTGAGGGCGCCGACGATGAGGTACTGGTGGTAGATCGCGGAGCCGGCCTGCAGGGGTTGGACCGAAGTACTGCTGTTGCCGGCGCTTTCCACCAGGATCACGTCGTTGTCCGCGGCCTGGCGGATGGCATTTTCTCGGTTGGGCACATGGGTGAGGTTGGCGTTGTAACTGAGGTTGAAGACGCCTGCCTGCCGGGTGGCGGCATGTTCCAGGCCGTGGAGGATGATGTTGCGGGTGGTGTTGCCGTCCTCGGTGTTCGAGATCCGGATGTCCATGAGACGGGCCATCGGGGCGTTGCCGGTGCGATGCCCGGCGATGATGCCGGCGACAGCGGTGCCGTGGGGGTTGATGGGAAGTACCCGGGACTGATCCTGGTCGGCGGTGGTGGTGTCCGAGCCGTTGTGTCCTGTGTGGTTCTGTACGGCATCGTAGCGATGGAGGATCCGATCGGTGAGTTCCTGGTGAGTGTGACGCAGGCCGGTGTCGGCGACGGCGACGAGGACTTCTCCTTCGTTGAGTCGGGTGGCGGGTGGGGCGCTGTCGTTCTGCTGTACCGGTGTGGGGCTGCCGCTGCCCTGGTTCGGGTCGGGGCGGACGTTTTTGCCGCCGCCACCACCGCAGGCCGTTAGCAGTGGCGGTATCAGCAAGGCGATGAGTGTGATGCGGACGGCATCCCGATGGATGGGGCGAGGGCGGACGAGGGTCATGACCGTGCCTTGAGCGGTGTCGCGGGTTGCGAGTGGCTTGGGACGGACGTGCCTGTCCGGCCTGACGGCGTGACCGGGTATCGGTTTTTTGCGCGTCAGGCAGGAGTCAAGTTAAATCAAATCCGAAATGGTGTGTTTTCCATTCGGGAGGGGAATTGTTCCGCTGATCGGAATGGTCGGGTTTTAGGCTGAAAGAACCAAGTCAGCGACAGACGCGCCCTTCTCCCCCGAGGGGGAGAAGGGCTGGGGATGAGGGGTGGGGTATTGCGGGTCAGGCGTCTTGCCAGATCCTTTTCACCATGTCGATGGTGTCTCGGTCTTCGATGTCGTCGCTGATGCTGGCGCGGCCGACGATGAGGGGGTCGACCAGGCCCAAGCGCTTGACGTCCTTGTTTTGATAGGGGAGATGGTGCAGGACATGACGCATGGCGTTGAGCCGCGCCCGCTTCTTGCAGTCGGACTTGACCACGATCCAGGGGGATTCCGCCGTGTCGGTGTAGAAGAACATGGCTTCCTTGGCCCGGGTGTAGTCATCCCACTTGTCCAGGGAGGCGCGGTCCACGGGGCTGAGCTTCCATTGCTTCAGGGGATGGACTTCCCGTTCCTTGAACCGCCGGCGCTGTTCTTCCCGGCTGACCGAGAACCAGAACTTGATCAGGTGGATGCCCGAGCGCACCAGATTGCGCTCGAATTCCGGTACCTGGCGGATGAATTCGTTGTATTCCTCGTCGCTGCAAAAGCCCATCACTCGCTCCACTCCGGCCCGGTTGTACCAGGAACGGTCGAACAGGACGATCTCGCCCCGGGTGGGCAGGTGCTGGATGTAGCGCTGGAAGTACCACTGGAAGTACCACTGACCGGCCTCGATGTCAGTGGGCTTTTCCAGGGCCACCACGCGGGCACCGCGGGGATTGAGGTGCTCCATGAAGCGTTTGATGGTGCCGCCCTTGCCGGCGGCATCGCGGCCTTCAAACAGGATGATCACGCGACTGCCGGTTTCCTTGACCCAGTGCTGGAGCTTGAGCAGTTCCACCTGCAGGTCGTATTTCTGCTTTTCATAGCTCTTGCGGCGTAGTCGGTTTCGATAGGGGTAACCGCCTTCGCGCCAGTTGCTGGCCAGGGCGTCGTCACCGCCGCTGCCCGGCGGCGCCCCCTGGCTTCGTTCGTGATGCCAGAGGGCACGTCGCAGCAAGGCCAGATCGTCGGGCGCGGCACCGTCCACGATGGCCGTCAGACCGGTGGCCAGGCGTTCCAGTTCCTTGGGTTCCGAGGTGTGCTGCTTACGTTTTTTGCCCTTGCGGCCCAGATCCAGCAGCACCGACTCCAATTTGAACTGGGCGCCCTGGGTGGATTCCCGGGCTTCGAACTGCTGGATGCCGCGCTGGCTGAGATCCGGGGAGATGTCGCCGCTGTCGATGCTGGATGAGCGGGGGGGAGTGGATTTCCCACGGGCGACGGTTTTCTTGCCTTGAGTTCTGCGTGCTTTGGGCTTCGGGTCGGGAGTGCTGGCCATGGTTCTCCTCTTTGCGCCTGGAAAGCGCCCCTGCCGAGACGGCACAGGCTGGATGTCTGTGCCCAGTGTAGGCAGCGAAGGGCGGGTTTCAGACGGGAAATCCTCCACTCCGGAGGGGATGGCCAGATCCTGAGCGGTCATGATCCGCTCTGGAAGGTTTTTCCGTCGGGCGTATCGGGAATGATTTAGGGTAAGTCTAAATTTTGTCTTCCGGCTGCTATGATGGCGGGTTGGCAAAGCCTGAATAAGGAAAGTGGGATGAGAACAGCGTGTGAAGAGCGGCAGGATCGTGCCGGCATTGAGGTGTGTCCCGATGTCCACTGGGTCGGTGTGCTGGATCATGACATCGTCACCTTCGATGTGGTCATGACCACGGAACATGGCACGACCTACAACGCGTATCTGATCAATGCGGACAAGAAGGTGTTGGTGGACGCGGTCAAGGCGGACTTTTTCGATGTTTATGTGGAGAAGATCCGTCAGGTCATCGACCCGGCGCTGATCGATTACATTGTCTTCAACCATACCGAACCGGATCACAGCGGCTGTCTGGACCGTCTGCTGGAGCTGGCCCCCAATGCCACGGTGGTGGCCAGCCGGCTGGGGATCGGGTATCTGCGTGAGTTCCTGGGGCGTGATTTCCCCCACCAGGTGGTGAAGGGCGGCGACACGCTGGATCTGGGCAACAAGACCCTGCAGTTCGTGGCCGCGCCCCATCTGCACTGGCCGGACACCATGTACACCTACCTGCGGGAGGATGGGTTGCTGTTTTCCTGTGATTCCTTCGGTTGCCATTATGCCCATGCGGCCATGCTCGATGACCGGGTGGGGGATTTCAGCGAAGCCTTCCAGTATTACTTTGACGTCATCCTCAAGCCGTTTTCCCGTTTCATGCTCAAGGCCATCGAGCAGGTGCGGGGACTGGATGTGCGGGGGATACTTCCGGGGCATGGGCCGTTGCTGATGTCCGACTGGCGCAAGTGGGTGGATCTGACCGAGGTTCACGCGCGCCGGGCATTGCAGTATCCGTATCAGGACTATGTGTTCGTGCCCTATGTGTCGGCCCACCACAATACCGAAGCCATGGCCCGGGCCATCGCCGAGGGGCTCGGTAGTGCCGGTGAGTTCCAGGTGCAGGTGGCGGATATCGAGACGATGGCCCTGGGCGAGATGGAAGAGCACATGGCCCGCTGCCAGGCGGTGGTGGTGGGCTGTCCCACCATCAACCAGAACATCCTGTTGCCGGTATACAAGCTGTTTGCGGTGATCAACCCGGTGCGGGACAAGGGCAAGCTCTGCGGTGCCTTTGGTTCCTATGGCTGGAGCGGAGAGGCGGCCAGGATCATTCCGTCCAGTCTGGAGCAGTTGAAGCTGAAGATGCAGGGGGAGGGGGTGTTTGTGCGATTTGCCCCGGATGAGGACGCCCTGGCGGCCTGCCGCGAGTATGGTCGGTCCATGGGGCTGAAGTTGAAGGAGGCACGTCGACAGGCGGCCTGACCGGCGTGTCGTCCGATTCGGGTGTGTAAGGGGCAGTACCTTGCCCGGCAGTGCATGCTGCCGGGTTTTTTTTTGGTTTCAGAATGGACCATTCATTCGCTGCGATACGGTTTGAACCTGTTTACAGTCAATGGATACTTTTTGACGATTCATCGAATCGGCACAGCGGGTGAATGTAAGGAGAATATTTTCATGATCGAGGCGGTATCGGGGCGGCTGGAGGATAGCCTTGCCTATACCCGGTTCATCGGTACATGGGAGCAGTTGCATGATTGCGGCCTGATCACCGATGACTTTTCAGGACCCTCGAATGGCGTCCCTCAGTCATGGCCCAATACGCATCATGACTGTCCCATGAGCACCCTGCACAAGCTGCCTGACGGGCGGTGGGAGGTGCTGTGGTTTCATGAGGGATTCGAGTCCAGGGAGGATGATGAAGCCATCCTTGCATTGCAGGGTATTTCACCATGGGAAGGACGTGTCTATGAGGAAGTATTTGGTCTGATCCGGCTCTACAGGCGTTTGGGGGAGCTGACCTTGCCGCAGCGTCAGAGGCTGATTTACCTGTCGGACTGGTTAATGAGGCATTCCAGGAAAAATCCTTCCGATACAGAGGGTAAGGATTGATTTTATGTTCAAAATGGAGGTTTCTGGTTTTCCGGTTTTACTTTTATTGCTTGTTTTTTAAGTTATCACTTTCATTTTGAATCAGTCTTTTGTTGTGCCCTGGTTTCATGCTGCTAACTTGAGAAAAGAGTGACGTTCAGCGCATCGGGTGATGTTGGTTTTTCACTCGCTGATGGTTTCGGTCTTTTCAAGGGAGAGTATGCATGGGCAGTGCGGAACGGGACATGCTGCTTGTACAGTTTTTCCCTTCATCGGAATGGATGCCGATGGTCATGATGCTGACGGCGATGATTGTCGTCGTTGTCTCCCTGGCTCTCAGTCTGAAAGTGGGTACCGATTATTTCGGTTTGCTGGATCATCCCGGTGCTCACAAAACCCATGTCACACCCACTCCGCTCATCGGCGGCATTGCCGTCATCCTCACCTTGCTGCTTTGCACATTGCCGGTCTGGGCCTGGCACCTGTCGGGCGCGGGCGAAGTGCTTCTCCTGCCTCCCGGGGTGCTGTCGGCCCTGCTGCTGTTGCTGGTGGTGGGCGCGGTGGATGATGCCAGACCCGTTTCCGTCCGACTGCGGTTGGTGGCGCAGATCCTTGCCGTGGGCATGATGGCGTGGTCCGGCGTTCTGATTCTGGATATCGGCCTGTTTGCACTGAATGACGTGTTCGGTGTCTGGGGATGGGCCGTGGCCGCTCTGGTGACGCTCTTTGCCGTGGTGGGATGCATCAATGCCTTCAACATGATCGACGGCATGGATGGCCTGGCCGCCGGACTGGGGGTGGTGTCTCTGGCAGGGCTGGCGGCGGTGCTGTTCATGGCCGACCTCGGCGCACAGGGGATGTTGCTACTGATTCTGCTCGGCGCACTGGCTGGTTTCTTGTTGCTGAACATGCGCCTGGGGCGTCCCCGTGGGCTGGTTTTTCTCGGCGATGCCGGCAGCACCACCCTGGGGTTCCTGATGGCCTACTGGGTGATCGTCATGAGCCAGTCGACCGATGCCCTCATTCCGGCCACGGCCGCCCTGTGGTTCCTCGGGCTTCCCGTCATCGATACCCTGCGCGTGATGCTCAAGCGCATGGCTGCCGGTGCTTCGCCTTTTCAGCCTGGGCACGATCACCTTCATCACCTGCTGCAGGCTCGCGGCCTGGGCGTCAATCAGACCCTGGCGGTCATGCTGGGTGTGCAGGCCGTCATGGTCGGCACGGGCATCTGGCAGGCGCTGTTTGCGACATCGGCCCTGGTCATGACCTTGCTGTGGGTGGCGCTGATAGCGGCCCTTACGGTGACGGCGGAATGGTTGCGCGTGGGCCGGCCCGCCATTCCCAGCCCAGCGACCGATTCGGTGCGAACCAGACAGGTGGTTGATTTGTCTATTGAAAACGTGAAGAGGAGGTGATTTGGATCGATCCATCCGAAATGGATGCTTCGTTTTTGTGATTGCCGCCATTTCGGGCTTATAGTCCACCAGGCTTGGCACGGCCGGTGCCGGGTACTGAACCGAAACGTGGGGTATGTGATGGAAATCAATTGCTGGCTTGCGGTCTATGCGGCTCTGATGCTGGGCGGTGCCGCCGGCATGGTGCTGGCAGCCTTGCTGGCCATGGCCGCCCGGCGCCGTGATGAAGATGATTCCAGTGCCGTGACTTCCGTACTGAACTCAAGTCCCGATAAACTGAAGGGATGATGCTTC
This sequence comes from Ectothiorhodospira shaposhnikovii, assembly GCF_022227765.1. Taxonomy (GTDB): domain Bacteria; phylum Pseudomonadota; class Gammaproteobacteria; order Ectothiorhodospirales; family Ectothiorhodospiraceae; genus Ectothiorhodospira. Next base: position 16,970 of record NZ_JAJMLZ010000004.1, read on the forward strand.
TTATTTCCCGCTTTTGTCACTGATGTTCATGCCAGGTATCCGGTCCCCCCAGTGGCAGCGCTGGTTGTGGACGCTGCTGCTGGGCGGCCTGGGTGCCGCGCTCAATCTGTTCCCGATGGTGTCGCTGCACCATCCGGGTCTGCCACTTCAGCTGTACCTGCTGCCAGGCCTGGCGGCGGCCTTCCTGGTCCTCATTCTGTTCGGAACCCGATGGGCATTGCTGGCGACCGCCATCGTTGCCTTGCCGACCCTCTGGCTGTGGCACACCGTGCTTGCAGTCCTGGTCCTGCTGCTGGAGATGCTGGTGGTGGCCTGGCTGGTCCATCGCCGGCATCTCATGCTGCCGGTGGCCGATATTGCCTTCTGGGGGTTGTTGGGTTTGCCCCTGTGGTGGTTGGTGCATCAGTTCGATCCGCGTCTGGACCAACTCGCCGCTGCGGTGGTGTTGTTCAAGCAGGCCTTGAACGGGGTGGCAGCCGCCGCGACGGCAGGACTGATCGTGCTGGTATTCAAGCGCGATCTGATGGATATTGCCGAGCCCATCCGGCAGCGGGTGTATTCCATTCGCGCGGTCGTATTCAACCTTTTCGTGCTGATGACCCTGCTGCCCGCCGTCGTTTTCATTTTTTTTCCATGCCTACCTGCTGGGCGATGACATGGCGTGGCTGCGCTCCACTCATGCCTTTCTGGACTATCTGGCCCTGTCGATACTGATGCTGTTGTCCGGCCTGATGCTGGCACACTGGTTCAGTGTCGTGATCAGCCGTTCGCTGATGCAGACTGCCGTTGCGGTGCAGGGTTTGACCGAGGAACAGACGGTGCCGAGGATGGCGACCCGGCTCCTGGAGCCGGATGTGCTCAATCAGGCCCTGGTGAACCTGTCCCTGGCCCTGCGCGAGGAGCGGCATCAGGTGGAGATGCAGTCAAAGCGGCTGCAGCGCTTGGTGTTCAACGCGCCCATCGCCATCTGGTGCGGACGGGCGCAAACGGATGGCGCGGTGAAAACCACCTTTGCCAACGGCCGATTTGAAGAATTCATCGGTCTGAATGCCATTCCAGATTCCACTGCCTTCTTTGAGCGCGTGCATCCGGTGGATGCGGACAAACTGGCAGGGATGTTCCGTGCGGTACACCTGCGGGGCTATGTGAAGGAAGAGTTGCGTTTCAAGGACTGCAACAATCGCCAGGTTTGGCTCTACATGAATATCAGTCTGCTGGAAGATCCGGTCGGCGAGAACCCGGAAATGGTCTGCCTGATGATGGATATCAGCGAACTCAAGTACAGCCAGTCGCAGCTGGTGCAGGCGGCCAAGATGGCGACCCTGGGGGAGATGACCACGGGGGTGGCCCACGAGCTGAACCAGCCGCTGCAGGTGATCCAGTTGGCGGCGGATAACGCCTATGAAGTCCTGGAGGATGCCGAACTGACGCCGGCAAGCGTGGCGTATGTGCGGGCACGACTCAACCGGGTGACGGATCAGGCCCGTCGCGCGGCGGACATCATCGATCACATGCGGGTGTTTGGCCGGCGCTCCGAACAGGAGTGTCGGGTGCTTTCTCTGTCCGAGGTCACGGAGGGTGTCCTGTCCCTGGTGGGACAGCAGTTGCTCATGAGCGGGATTCGGCATGAAGTGTCCCACCAGGAGCCGCCGGCCCTGGTGAATGGAAAGCTTCAGCAACTGGAGCAGGTACTGCTCAACTGCGTCAGCAATGCCCGGGATGTCCTCAGGGAGCGGACCGCCCTGGCCTCCCAGGAGGGGCGTGATGATTACCATCCCCGGGTTTGGCTGCGCACCTTTGTTCGCGACTCGGGCTGTGGGAAGAAGGAGGCGGTACTGGAAATCCGTGACAATGGCGGTGGCATCTCCGAGGAAGCCATGGAACATCTGTTTGAACCGTTTTTTACCACCAAACCGGTGGGGCAGGGTACCGGGCTTGGACTTTCCATCAGTTACGGGATCATCCGGGATCTTGGCGGCCACCTTGATTGTTGCAATACGGAGGATGGTGCCGTGTTCCAGATCGTTCTGCCCGCCGTGGAGCCGGAGCAAGCGACCCCATGATCGGAGCCCTGTTTGACAAAACCGGCACCCTGACCGGGATGGCGCACCTGATGAAGGCGGCGTCGAACATGCCGGGATGCGCCGGCCTGATGGTGTTGGCCTGCGTGGACAATGTCTGGACGCCGCCGCGGTTGGAAGCCCTGATGCGCGCCCAACGACTGCCTGTGTTCGGCGGGATCTTTCCTGGGCTGCTGTATGAGGGCCAGCGTTTTGAGCGTGGCACCATCGTGGTGGCCCTGTCGCAGGCGCCGACCATGGTCGTGGTACCGGATCTGGCGGCGGCTTCGGAGCAGTCCATCGCCTTGTCTCTGGAGGGGGCTTTTACCTGTCATCAGGAGCAGGATGCCGTCATGGTTGTGCTGGTGAACGGCTTTTCAAGCCATATTTCCAAGCTGATCTCCGGCGTGTTTGACGGCATGGGCCTGAGTTGCAACTATCTGGGAGGCGGGGCCGGGAACCTGTCCTGCCCCGAAACCCCGTGCCTGTTCACCGGTGACGGCCTGCTCAAGGATGGCGCAATCATGGCCCTGATGAACCTCAAGTCCGGCATCGGTGTTTCCCACGGGTGGCGATCGATCTCTTCGCCGGTCAAGGTTTCCAAGTCCCTCAGGAACCGGGTTCTGTCCCTGAATTCCCGGCCGGCCCTGGACGTGTATGCGGAACTGATCGCGGCCCATTCCGGAGTTCGTATCCGTGCCGACAATTTCTTTGATGTGGCCAAGGGCTATCCACTGGGCATCTGCCGTTTGCGGGGGGAGTTCGTGGTGCGTGACCCACTGAGCCTGGATGAGGAGGGTGCCTTGGTCTGTGTGGGGGATGTGCCCGAGGGAGGTTATGTGGAAATCCTGCATGGAGATGTGCGGGATCTGACACAGGCGGCGGATTCGGTGGTGAAGGCGGCCGAGCGGTTGTACCCGGGGCAGGGGCTGCCGGCGCTGGGGTTTGTCTGTGATTGTATTTCCCGATCCTTGTACCTTCAGGACAAATTTCCTTCCGAGCTGCGCAAGATGCAGCGTGATTATCCCATGGTGGGGATTCTGTCCATCGGCGAGATTGCCAATAATGGTCAGGAGTGTCTGGAGTTTTACAACAAGACCATCGTCCTTGGACTGCTGGGATCACAGCATTGAGTCGCCGGTGTGAATCTGGTCGTTGAAACGCAGGTTTTGTTGCAGATTTCCCTGTCGGTGGGCAGGAGCCTTGAGCTTGATTCCATGCTCGGGATCTGCCTGGCGACCCTGGTCCGGTCGACCAACAGTCTGGGGGCGGCCGTGCTGCGGCAGGACCGCGAGGGGCCCAGGCAGTCCCGCTGGCCGGTCATGCGCTGCATGCCCATGCGGCTGTCCGCCGATGCCGCATTTGCCGACTTTCTGCGCGAGCAACGATGTGACCAACTGTGGGCCATGCTTGAGGCTCGGCGAGGTTCCGGCTTTCTGATCCTTGAGCATGAACGCGGCAGCGTTCATGTATTTCAATTACCGGGTTACGGTCTGCTGATCACCTTCTCCAGCGAACCTTTGCCGGTCTCCTTCTGCGAGTCATTCTGCGCGGTTGCCGACAAGCTGGCTCAGGCCTGCCTGGCCTGCAAGCAAAGCGAGGAACTGGAAAAATGGGGGGAGTTCGAGCGTCTGCTGACCCATTTTTCCATGCGCTTCATGACGGCGCAGGAGAATGAGCTGGATCCGCTGATCAATGCGGGACTGGAACAGATCGGCAGCCTGGTCCGGGCCGATCGTGCCTTCCTGTTTTCCTATGACCTGAATGCCTATACCGCCACCAATACCCATGAGTGGTGCGCGCCAGGTATTTCCAGCGAGCTGGCCAATCTGCAGCAGTTTCCACTGCAAGGACTGGAGGCCTGGGTGGAGGCACATCGGGCCGGGGAGGTGCATTACGTACCCGATGTGCCGGCGTTGCCTCCGGAGTCATCCCTGCGTCATGCCCTCGAACCTCAGGGCATCCGGAGCAATATCACCATTCCCATCATGGGCAAGGACGGCCATTGCGAGGGGTTTGTCGGTTTTGATGCCGTGCATCAGCATCGCCAGTGGGGAAGCATCGATGTGGCCATCCTGCGCACCATGGCGGACATGTTTGCCAATGCTGAGATCCGGCGCCGGCAGCAGCGGGAGATTCGCCGGGTACAAGAGGCCCTCATCCAGTCCCGTGACGAGGCCAATCAGCTGGCCATGAAGGCCAAGGCGGCCAACGAGGCGAAATCCCGTTTTCTGGCCACGGTGAGCCATGAGATTCGTACCCCCATCACGGCGATGCTCGGGATGGCGGAGCTGTTGCTGGATTCTCCGCTGGACGCGAAGCAGCGTCGGCATGCCCGGTCGCTGGTGCGCTCCGGGGAAGCCCTGCGCAGCATCATCAATGACATCCTGGACTTCAGTGAGATCGAGTCCGAGCAGGTTCGCATCACTCATGAAGTGGTCGATCTGTATCGCGTACTGCGCGACAGTCTGCATGTCCTGGAAACGGCGGCCAATAAGCGGGACAACGTGGTGGTGGTGGATCTGGCCCCGGATCTGCCCGAAGCGGTATTGGTGGATGTGCTCAGGATGCGACAGATCCTGTGGAATCTGGTGGGCAATGCCATCAAGTTCACGCAGAACGGCTTCATTACCCTGCGCGTGCGGCGTGATCCGGACAAGGCCGTGCCCTCTGGTTTCCATCCCCTGGTCTTCGAGGTGAGGGACACCGGCATCGGTATCGCCCCTGATGTCATCCAGCATCTGTTTGAGCCGTTCTTTCAGGTGCGTGACCCCGGTTCCGGCACCATTGGAGAGGGAGGTACGGGCCTGGGGCTTCCGATCGTGCGCAATCTGCTCCATGCGATGGGAGGGCATGTCGAGGTGAGCAGTGTGGTCGGTGAGGGTACCGAGGTCCGGTTTTACCTGACCCTGGAAGAGGCCTGCCTTGAAGATCGCGACCCCAGCGGCTTCTTCGAGATGTTTCCGATCGTGGAAGCGGGGAGTGCCGGACCGGCTCAGCCCGACAAGCCCCGCAAACCCCGGATCCTGCTGGTGGAGGACAACGCGGATGTCAGGGAACTGGTGGTGGAAACCCTGGAGCTGTTGGGGTGCGAGGTGGAGTCTGCCTGCAATGGCCGGGAAGGTGTGGATGCGTTTTTGTCTTCTGACTTTGATCTGGTGCTCATGGATTGCCAGATGCCGGTGATGAGCGGCATCGAGGCGACGCGGATCATTCGTGAACAGGAAAGGGCGGGACGCCGGGTGCCCATCATTGCCCTGACCGCGGCCCTGACCACGGAACAGCGGGACGGATATCTGCAGATCGGTATGGATGACTGGCTGCCCAAGCCTTATACCCGCAAGGAGCTGGCGCTGATTCTGGAGAAGTGGCTGGGCGAGGGGCATGCCTGAATGTCTGGAATGCTTCCAGAATGGATGGGTATGATCGGTCGGTCGGTTCCGGACATGCTCTAATAGCGTGAAAAATCGGAAGCTTGGCCATGCAGCAGAATCAATCGCCTCTGACCGCCGAAGAGATCGCCTTCATCAACCACTTGAACTCTCATCCCCGAAACTCCAGCCATTCCCTGGATCGCTGGGCGCTGATCGTCGAGGACGATGGTCTGATCCGCAGCGAGCTGGCTTCGGCCATTTCCAGGATGGGCATCCTGTGTTGGCATGCAGCCAATCTGGGCGAGGCCAGGCGTCTGATGATGGATGACCCGCCGCCTTCCATCGTGTTCCTCGATCTGCGCCTGCCGGACGGCAGCGGCATGGAGTTGCTGAAGGATCCCGCCTTCCGAAGCTGGCGTGCCCACCATGGCATTCAGGTGGTGGTCATCACCGGGCATGGTACGCCCGTGCTGGCCGAGGAAGCTCGGACCCAGGGTGCCTTTGCCTTTCTGAACAAGCCGGTAACCATCCGCCAGCTACGGGAAATCACCCGGGCCAGTCTGGATGTCCACGATGCTCTGGTCAGTCAATAACCGGCGTGAGCAGGGCTGATGACGATTGCAAACGAGTTTCATGGCGGCGGCTTGCGTTATCGTGACGAGATCTCCGGCGGCGATAGCGCCGGGACAGGGAATGGTTGCTCGGCATTGCGGGTGCTGATCGTTGAAGATGAGCAGGGCATTTCCCAGGAGCTGATCTCCGATCTGGAAAGGCGGGGCGTGGAGAGTGTCCCGGTGGAGTCATCCGAGCAGGCGTTGCTGCTCCTGCACGACGGTTTTCGGCCTGATTGCATCCTCATCGATCTGATGATGCCCGAGGGAGACGGGTTCTGGCTGGTGGATCATGTCCGACGGTTTTACACTCACCATGGATGGCTCATCCCTGCGCTGGTGGTCATGACCGGGAGCGTGGAGCAGGCGTTCATCCGAGGTATCTTTCGCAAGAAGGTGGATGACTTTCTGCTCAAGCCCGCGGATATGGCGGGCTTTCGTGACGTGGTCCTGAGAGGATGCGCCCTGACCCGGTTGAGGATGCAACTGCTGCGTCAAGGCATTCCCGGCTGCCAACCCTCCATTTCAGCCCAGGAGGCCCGCTCGATTCTGCAATCTCTGGTGCCCGAGGAGAACCTGGAAGAAGTGATTCAGGCCCTGTACAGGGAAGGGGTGTTGCCGCCGGTGACCCTGTAGGAGGGCACCGGGGCCATGGACGTGTCCGAAACCGTCTGCGGAAGCGACCGGGCGCCGGCACGATTGAGAGCCGCACACCAGCCGCCGATGGATTCGGAGATTCGGGTGATGACGTCGAGGAGGTTTTCCCGGTCATCAGGGTCCGGCTCGAAGAGTTCCCGTGAACTCCATTGTGCAACCCTGAAGATTTTGTGCCGGCAGTCGGGGAACTGCTGTATGAGGTGTTGTTTTTGACGGTTGTCCTGTACCAGGACATGGGTGGCCGAGATCAGGGCGGACCGGCTGAATGCCATGCCCGTTGTCTGATCGGGTTCAATGCCGACCGGGTGCAGAATGTCCCGTAGCTGTGGCCGGGTCGGCGCGGGCGGGTGTGAGGTCAGGCTCATGGACCGAATGCGGGTATCCGGGGGCAATCGGGCGGTATGCTGGAATAGGGCGACGATCACGTTGCCAAGGCTGTGGCCTTCTCCCGTGATGATGAGGATGTCCAGGGGGCGCTTGATCATGTCAGATGACCCACAGAAGGTAGCTCAGGGTGAAGATCACCATGCTGATCAGTAACGTGACCGCGGATATGGCGATCATGAGACTGACCTGTGGATCTTCATGCCGTCGCTGGATGCCGTGATCCTGCTTCAGGTCCTTGTCGTCATTCACAAGAATGAGATTGATCTGCATCGGGGTCTGAGGGCTTTTGGGGAGCAGGGTTTCCACGCTGCGATAGACTGCGGCCGGCCGATGCACGATGTGTGTCATTTCAAGATCCCTGAAGTGTCAGGTTTTAACGATGCCTTTGCCGTGCCCGGAATGGAAATGAAAAAGAATCCATTCCGGAGGTGGCTCGCTTCAGGTGTATGTCGCTTCCCGTGTTTTCCGACAAAAGGCTCGGATTTGGAACTATTGGGTGGTCATCGTCCTGTCACTACTGCATTGCAAAGGATAAAATATCCAAATTAATTAAGGCTTTGGATATTTTCAGAAGTGCAACGCGCGAGGGATGTGGCTTGAAGGCACTGCCGAATCATGAAATGAGCAGGGTGCTGGTTCTGGATGACGAGCCGGATATCCTTGAGGAACTGGAGGCGATGCTCAAGCGCGCCGGCTTCGATCCCATCGTCAGAACGGACCCTCGCCAGGCGCTGGAATGCCTTGAACAGGACATCGGCATTCGCATTCTGGTATCCGACATCCGGATGCCCGGCTGGGACGGTATGGATCTGGTCAGGGCCCTGACCAAGAGCCAGGGGGAGGATCGTGCTGAAATCGTCTTCATGAGCGGCTACGCCTCCCGTGATCATGTGCAAAGTGCATTGCGCATGGAGGCGGCCGATTTCCTGTTCAAGCCATTCCGGGAGCAGGAGTTCATCCTGGCGGTGCGGCGTGCCCTGCGCCGGGATCTGGAAAAGCGTCAGCTCAGGGAAGTCCTGAGCATCACCCAGGGACAACTCAGCAAGATTGAGTCCCGTCTACGCTACCTGCATTCGGAAAAGGAAGATATCGAGCCGGAATCGGTCAGGGGGGGTAGCCGGACGGCGGCTGACGGCAAGGACGGCGGGCTGGCCAGTGCCGGTGCCCGGCGCATCCTGAAAAATGCCGCGGAAGCCCGCGCCCTGCGCGGCCGTTTTTTTGACCCGGAACTGTGCTCCGGGGCAACCTGGAACATTATGGTGGATCTGATGATTGCCCGGCTGGCCAACCGGCCCGATTATGTGTCCAGTCTGGCGGTGGGGTCCGGCATCCCGCTGACCACCGCGCTGCGCCACGTGGAGGACCTGGTCAACCGGGGGTTGGTGCGCAAGGAGCGTGATCCTTCCGACCGGCGTCGTGTGTTCCTGTGGCTGACCGACGAGGCGGCGAGAAAAATGGAAGGCTTCCTGGAGGCGTGCGCCAGCGACAGCCTGCTGGAGATTTGAGCCTGGATCGGCACCGATTCGGCGATTGAAATTTTTCGTGCATTTTTCAAAAAAGCCGTTATAATGCGCCTCCATCACACAGGCAGTGTGGTGAAGCAATCTGGAGTGGTAGTTCAGTTGGTTAGAATACCGGCCTGTCACGCCGGGGGTCGCGGGTTCGAGTCCCGTCCACTCCGCCATTTTTGAATCCCTGGAGCAGAAGGCTGCAGGGTGTATTGTTTTTCAAGTGTCTTGCCCATGTGGCTCAGTGGTAGAGCACTCCCTTGGTAAGGGAGAGGTCGGCAGTTCGATCCTGCCCATGGGCACCACCCCCCCTCCTATCTGTCTCCCATGCCCCCTGAGTTGTCCGGCGGCATGTTCCTGCGTTTCTCGTCTTCAGCATCTTGCCTGAATGAGGCATGATGGTTCCGTGGTACCGATGCACCCCCTGTGTGCGGCATCGGCATCCAATCCTGGTTAACCGGAACGGGACTGATTCATGCGTCAAAGGGTGTGTGTGGAAGATCTGGCCATCTTGCTCATCGAGCCGTCACGGACACAGCGCCAGATCATCATCCGGCTGCTGTCCGAGGGGCATATCCTCAAGATCGAAAGCGTGGGCAGCGCGGCGGCCGCCCTTGAACTCATGGCCACCTACATACCGGACCTGCTGATTTCCAGTTTCTACCTGCCGGACATGGAAGCACCCGAGCTGTTTGCCAGGATGCTGGAGGACCCGCGCCTGGTGGAGGTGCCCAAGATGGTCATTTCCAGCGAGCAGCACCATGACAAGCTGGATGCGGTGCGTCAGAGCGGCGTGCTGGCCCTGCTGCCCAAGCCCTTTGATCGAGATGATCTGGAACGGGCCCTGACGGTGACCCTGGATTATCTGGAGGAAGAGGAACTGGAACTGGAGGATCGGGACATCGCCGACGTGAGGGTGTTGCTGGTGGATGATTCCCGCATGGCGCGCAATCATTTGTCCCGGGTGCTGGAGCATGTGGGGATACAGCACATCGACCAGGTGGAAAACGGTGCCCTGGCCCTGGAGCAGTTGCGCCGGCATGAGTATGACCTGGTGGTGACCGATTACAACATGCCGGTCATGGATGGCCAGGCCCTGGTCAACGAGATCCGCGGCAACCCCGCCTATGTTCATATTCCTGTGATGATGGTGACGTCCGAGTCGGACGCCTCCCGGCTGTCCTCGGTAAAGAAGGCGGGAGTGTCCGCCATCTGCGACAAGCCCTTCGAAGTGGATCAGGTACGCAGGTTGTTGCGGCGGATGATCTAGCCGCGTCGCCGGTGATCGAATCAATCCCAGTCAAGGCATCCGAATAATAAAGTCGACACGCGGTCGACTTTACGGGGTGCTTGCGCCGTACAACCATGAGCTTCTTGGTTGACGGGAGCGCACACGTGTCCAGCAGATTGTCTTCCAGCAGTCTTCGGCGGTCGGTTGTCTTGGCGTCCGGCCTTGTGGTCGTGGGTACACTGGTGCCCTTGGCCCTGGAATCCTCACGGTTGCACGCCGGGCCATTGTTGCCGGAGGCGTTGCGCACGGAAGAGGCGCTGACGGTCCGGGCGCTGGTGGGGTTCGATCTGCTGCCGGCACAGACCGTCTCGGAGTTGGTCCGCCTGCGTCAGGCCGGCATCGATGTATTGCCCATGACGATCGGGGACCTGGAGCGGCTACTGACCGGGGCACCGGCCGATCTGCCCGAAGCTTCGCGCCGGACCCTGACCGCGATCCTGCAACAGATGCAGGATACGCTCGGTCTCGCGGAAGGGGCGGGAGAGGCCGCTCCCGTACCCGCCTTTGTCTCCCTGCCGGCCTTGCCGATGCCGCCCTCGTTCCCGTTGGAACAGATGGGGGAGACCCATTACACCGCCCTGATCTCCATTGCCATGGAAGGTACCCGGGCGATGATGGGGCCGATGTCTTCGGCGGATGAGGCGCGGTTCGAGGCCTACTGGAAACCCTATTTTGATTTTCCCGATGCATCGATCATCGCGTACTTCAAGGCGGCGATCCCCTTGTTGTCGGAATTCGTGGTGTTGCGTCAGGCGCAGGCGAAGGCCGCCGAAGCGTTCGATGATGCCTGGGAGGAGGCCATGCTGGCGGCCGCCTATGACAGCGAGGCGGACACCCGGGCGGCATTGAATCTGGCGCTGATGCAGCAGGACTACATGCGTGCCCTGCAGGCGCGCATGGATGACGTGACCCGTGCCATGGATGCGCTGGGTGACCCGCCCGATCCGGTGGAACAGAAGGCCGAGGCCGCCCGCCGTCATCAGTCCGCCATCGATGCCATTCTGGAAGCCTTGCCGCCCGATGCCCCCCATGAGGGGCTTTGGGTGGGGCAAGGGGGTGTGGCCGGCAGTATGGTGATGGACGAGCTGCCCGGTTTTCCCGTGCTGTTTCTCGTCTATGCGGTGGGGGATCGGGATGATCCCGAATACCGGGCCTTTTTCCTCGGTGAGCCGGACGAGGAGGAAGGCATCCATGAGTATGTGCAGATACTGCCCATGCGCGATGGGGAGCACGCGTTCATTCCGGGGCTGTTCCATGGGTTTTCCCGAGGGCATTTCCACGCGGAATTCGAAGATGAGGATGGGGAGGATACCCTGATCATCCAGGCCAGGCAGCTGACCGATCCGAACCAGGCGGTGGTCTATCCTTCCGACATCGATAGCGCCGCCTTTGAAAGGGCGTATCGACAGAAGATGGCAGCGTTGGCGCGGGAGCGGGAGGCGTTGGTGGCGGCGGAAGGTGGAGACCCGGTGGAAAATGCCGCCCGCCTGGTTGGTGCCCATGCCGGGCTGGCGGTGGCCGAAGCCATCACGACGGCCTATGTGAACATGGCGCGCACCACGTTCGCCCTGACGCCGGCGTTTCAGCGGGCGTCCCGGGAATGGCTGAGTCAGCGCCCCTGGAGCGAGGATTCCAGCCTGCAAGAGGACTTGCGTCAGTTCAACGCCCTGTTCGACCGGCACGCCGCCGGCGTGACTGTGGCCACCGGCGATGCCCCAGGGCCTCGGCCGTCCGCGCCTCCCGTGGCGCAGAGCTCGGAGGAGGCGGCACGGCAGCAGGCTGAGCTGGCCGAAGCGCAGGCCGAAGCCGAGCGAAAGCAGGCGCGGATCAAGACTCACGAGCACAACATCACCATGATCGGGCACTATCTGCGTCGGGAGCAGGAAGAGCTGGCCGTAGAGACCGACCCGGAGCGCCGTGCCGCCCTGGAGTTCCGCATCATCACCCGCATGGCCGACCTGCAGTCGGAGCAGGATCTGATCGATTCCATTCGTACCGGTACGCTGGTGCGCACCCGCAGCGTGTTCGATGACTATGCCCATCAGGGCTTTATCGAGAACATCCGCCAGTCTCAGCGGCAGATGGAGGATTTCACCCGGGGCGTGGATGCCCTGTATCGGTTGAGCGGGATGTTGCCCGACCATGAGCGAGAACAGGCGCGGCGCTTCATCGAAAACCAGCTCACCCCAGAGGTGCGTCAAAAAATGGATCAGGATGTCGTGCAGCGGATGGCCTCTGCCATCGGCCAGCAGGTACGGGGATTCCACGAGCTGGAGCAGGCCCGGGCCGAGGAGGAACTGGCCTGGCATCAGTACAAGGTGGAAACCGCCGAAACCCTTCAGGCCGCGGCCAACCGGAGCATGATGGTGGCTTCGTTGTTCGGAGGGCGCCCCGCCAATCTGGCCTACCAGGGCATCACCGGGTACATACAGGGGGGGCCGAGGGAGGCGATGTTGCAGACCGCGGCCTACATGGGACCCAAGGTGAACGCGGCCGCCGAGGCGGTCCGCGGCTATCAGGAGGATGGCCTGATGGAGGGTGTCCGGCGCGGGGCGGTTTCTTTTGCCACTTCCAAGGCCATGGAATATGGCTTCAGCAAGCTGCTCGGGGGTGGGGCAGGGACTCGGCAGCAAACCCAGGGGGCCTCCGGCGCCGGGCAGCGGCCGATGGCGCTGCCTTCGGCCGCGGATCGCCAGGCCCAGGCGGAATTCCATCGGGCACGTGCCGAGGGCGAGCGTCTGGTGCGAGAGTTTCAGGCCAGCCAGCAACAGCTCCTGGCGGCGGGTAGGGCGGGCAGGTCTGCCAGTGAGATCACCCTGCTGCAGAACATGGTTCGCAACAAGGCGGCGGCCATCAACGGCAATCCCAGTGCAAAGAATTTTCTCAAATATCAGGGCGCCTATGGCACCCAGGCTGCCTACAACGCCCATTTGAAATCGATTCATGCCGAAGTGGAGGCCGGTTTCCATGCGGGCATGGGCAGTCGTGGCTGGAATCGACAGCCGTTGCGGGAGTTCCGCAATGCCGCCAGTGCCGGCTCGGTGGGCATGGATTATGACATCGGTCTGGATGAGGCCCTGGTGCGTTCATTGCAGAAAGGCGGCAGGCCCGCGGGCGTGCATGAATGGCAGCGGGATGCCCAGCGGGCCTGGGACGAGGCTTATCGCAAGGTGACCGGACGCAGTGCTCAGCAGGCCTGGGAGAACGTGACCACCAGCGTTCATCCCGAGAGCTACAGGGACGTGGCCTGGCTATCCTCCAACCGACGCAATATCTCCAGGGCCTGGGGGCAGCAGGCGGCGGATGTGACCCGTTACAAGTCCTGGCACATGCTCAACGATCCTTCCTTGAGTCATTTTGAAAGGCTGCAGGAGGTTTCGAGGGGGGCGGCGAAGGATTTTGCCAAGATCGGCCGGGTGACCGCCGCCTCGCCGGCTTCTGCCGAGGCGCTTCGGCAGTCCCGGAATCACTGGGGGGAGGTGGTTCGTGTGCTGGAGGATTTCGGCAACAACACGCTGGACCCGCTGGAGGCCAATCGCCGTATCCATCAGCTCACCGGCGGCAAGTCGATCCCGGATGTGGTGGAGGACATGGCCATGCTCATGGAGAGCATTACCCGATTTGGACCGAGATAGCCGAAGGCACAAAAAAAGCGGCCCGGGTATCCCGTAAGCCGCTCTTTTTACTGCATTTTTTGGTAGGCGCGATTGGACTCGAACCAACGACCCCCACCATGTCAAAATAATCCTAGCAATCCTTCAAGCTCTTGTTTTTATGGCATTTTCTTCTGGAATGTGGTTAAAAAAGTAAGCAGTTGCTTACCCCTCTAATATCAAATAGTTACAGGCGATCTTTGCCAACCAATAGCGTCAAAATCGTCATCGGCCAGCAAGGCGCTTAGCAAGGTCCAGATCCAGGTCCGCATCGACAAGATTGTACCGGACCTCATGCCCTGCGGCGTAAAGGTCTGTCATCTTTCTGTCCGAATGACCCGCCAAATCCTGCGTGTAGGACTCGCTTTTCCCCAGTTTTTTCTCGTAAACATGGACTCCGAGCGAGCGGATTTCGTGGAAAGTGGGGCGCTCAGCCGGCTGCAGGCGCTTGAACAGGCCGGTTGCATTCCTGACCTCGGCAAACGTGTTGGTCAGAAGGTTCGGCGTGACCTGAGTCCAGTGCTCCTTGGCCGCCATTTGATCCCGACACTTGCGAAGTGGTGAGTAATGCACGACGAAAGGCGAGGCGATGTTGTTCCTTGACCTGGAAATTACCGCCTGCAGCGCGTCCGTCACCCGGATTGCCAGGAACGCCTTATCGGACTTCTTCTTGGTCTTGTTCTGCACCAAGTACCAGCGCAGCACGCCATCTTGATCCTTTCGGATGTCGTCATAGCGCATCTCCACAATGTCGCCACGACGCTGCAAGGTAATAAGGGCGATCTCCATGGCGATCTTCAAGAACTCCGGCGCCTTATCGTGAATGGCGTAGAACTGCTCCAGAGTCAGGCGTTTTCGCACCTTGTCCTCGGGCCTGAAGGTCTTTGCCAGGGTTGCGTCCGCCGGGTTCTCCTTGACGTATCCGCAGGCAATGGCGTAGGCAAAGATGTCGATCAGGCGGGTGCGGTACTTCGTGTGTGCCGCTGGCGTCATCGTCTTGAGCCAGTCCGAGAGTGTCAGCACGTCAATCTGATCCAGCTTTTTGGTGCCGATCTCACGCTTGATTTTGGCCATCAGCGCCATGTAGTTCTTCTCGGTTTGCTTGCCCCACCGCTTCTCAGGCACCCGTTCCACGATGTACTCGTCAATGAGCTTGCTTAGGGTCATGGCCTGAATCCTGCGGGGCTTGACCACGCCGGCCTCGACATGCTCAATCAGGGACTCCGGCTTGTCGCCCTTCAGCATCAACCTCAAGTTGAGCTGGTTGCCCACCTCGATAGCCTTGGCCCGATTCTTCCCCAGGCTGAAAAAGCGCCGGGTGACGGGGTGGTGATAGCGGTAATAGACGTTGCCCTTGGATTCGTTCCGGTAGACGTTTGGGGGCAGGTTGGCGGAAACGCCCTTTTTGATGGCCATGCTCACCCTCTCAGGATGCGGTTGATCAGTTCGTCCTCCGTGGCGGCAGACGCTTCCGCCTCCACCTCAACGTAGTATAGGTTCCCGAGCCTTTTGCCCGGCAATTCGCCTTCTCTGATCCACTTCTTCAGGGTGTTGATGCTTGGGCGTGAGCCTGGCGTGAACCGCAGATGGCGGTATTCGGACACCAGCATGAGACGTTTGGACATAAAAATACCCTCCGCGACAAAGCCGGGGAGGGTAAGTTACTGGTTACTTCTTGGCAAGAGTTTAATTTTCGGCTACATTACGCGCCCATTCGATAAGCTGCCGCTTCTGTTCTTCGGTGGCAATATGTACGTCTTTTCCGTCCGCACCCTCACGGATAACCTTGAGGATCGCACGCTCCTTCTCGGTGACGACATCGCCCATGATTTCCTCAATGGTTTCGAGGACTTCCGGCATGTAGTCGTTCATGGCGATTCGGAGCATGTACGCCGGGTCAACATTTAGAGCCTTTGCCAAAGGCCCGACTTTGCTGACCGGGATCTTGGTGATTCCCTTCTTGAACATGGTCATGATGTTCGCGTTGGGATAGCCAAGTTCTGCTGCGATCTCGCGCTGGCTCTTTTCCGACATTTCGAGCTGCGCGTTGAAATAGTCCTTCATCGAAGGCAGATTAACCTGCTTTTTCCTCATTGCTTCTTCCCCTTGACACTGCGGCCTTTTTGTACTAGCCCCCTCTGGGCTTGATTCTGAGTATAGTCTAACCCACGACTTACATACATGGGTACAAAAAAAATCAAGTATGTGATGAGTGTGGCAAATTCATGAATGGCGGTGTAAGATCCGCCGATCCCTCCGATTCGGAGGTTTTTTTTCTGATGGTGTCGCAAGACAGGGGCCATGGATTGACAGGGGTTGTTCTGGCACAGCCATAGCCGCCAAAGCTGGGTCTATACCCAAGAACTCTCGTTCTATACTGAACGGCTCGGTACGGTAACTTTCGAGGAAAAGGTTGCAAATGAGTGAGGTTGGCGCGTTTCAAGAGGGCGCAAAGCCCGAAGTGTTGGGCATCGAAAGTCTTGAGGAATTGTCAGATGCCCTGGAAACGGAAGTTCTGAAGCCTCTCAAAAGTGTTGACTTTGGAGAATTTTCTTTGCTGGTTTGCGATGCTGGCAATGGGTCACTGTTCACGGTGGTTTCGGGATGCAACGGGAGTCTCGCGGTCGTAGGCGGCGAACCAGCCGCAGTGTAACTGGAAGCTGCTTTGGCAGAAAAGCTGGGGTCTTCTGATCCCAGCTTTTTTTGTGCATCATTTATTAAGTCAGAAATTACTTATTGTTGCGCAGAGAAGGAGGTGTCAGATGGCCGAAGTAAAAGACATTATCGCCATTCGTGAGGCGATGAAAAACATTACTCAGATCCTTGCGGAGAAGGATCTGAAAGTGACTCAGCAGGGTTCGAGAGCCTATGTCATGGCTAACGAAGTGACCTGCGAACCTTACCGGGTCAATTTGCCCTACATCCCCGACAACGCCAGCGACGAGCTGCTTGCAGCCATTCAGGGCTTCCTTGATCACGAGGTTGCCCATGTACTCTTCACCGATTGGAAGGTTGTCCGCAAGGCCCGGAGCAAAGGCGGCAGGGTTGCCGAGATCCACAATGTCGTCGAGGACACTTTCATTGAAAGAATGATGTGCCAGCGATTCCGTGGGAGCGCCATGAATCTTGACCGCGTGGGTAGCTTCTACATCCAGAAGTTCGTTCAGCCCAAGCTGAGTGAGGCGCTGGAATCCGGGGACCGTGGCAAGGTTTTTTCCGTGATCATCGTTTCCGCCATGCGGGCCTGGGCCGGCCACTCCGTATTTCAGGACTTCATGCGAGACAAGTGGCACCTCTTGGATAAGGTGCCCGAGTTGCTGGGCGAAGAGGTGATCGAGCGGGTTGCCAAGATCAAAAGTAGCCAGGAGGCGCTGGAGCTTGCCGAGGAAATCGTCAAGCGGCTTTCCCCGCCCAAGAGCGAGAAGAGCACTGAAAAAGAGGGCAAAAGCGAAGAGGCGCCGAAAAAGTGCAAAGGCGAAAAGAGCGCGCCAAAGCCCCCCGAACCCAAAGAGGACGAAGAAGAAAAGCCCGAAGAGGGCGAATCCGAAGAGGGCGAATCCGAAGAGGGTGAGGACGAAGAAGAAAAGCCCGAAGAGGGCGAATCCGAATCCGAAGAGGGTGAGGGTGAATCCGAAGAGGGTGAATCCGAAGACGAAGAGGGTGAGGGTGAGGGTGAATCTGAAGAGGGTGAAGACGAAGAGGGTGAGGGTGAGGGTGAGGGTGAGGGTGAATCTGAAGAGGGTGAAGACGAAGAGGGTGAGGGTGGTGAGGGTAGCGAATCTGAAGATGATGGCGTCAGAGAGTCCGAGCGTAAACGCCTGATCGAGCAGATTTCCGAGGCCCTTGATGCCGTGGCCGGAAGCGATTTCGACGAAGCCACGTCGAAGGCGATTTCCGAGGACATGATTCGCGCTCATACCGACAGCGACTACCTGCCGTTCACCAGGGATAACGACATCATCGAGCCATTCGAGCTGGATGGTGGGTGGCAGGACGATTACCTCAAGCAAATGGACGATGCGACTTCCGCAATGGTGGGCACGCTCCAGAAGAACATGGAGCGCCTGATCGTGGCGAAAACCCAAGCCGGGTGGCAGCCGGGAATGCGCTCTGGCAGCGTCAATGCGGCCTCTTTGTATCGTCTTCGCACTGGCGATACCCGCGTCTTTCGTAAGCGCCAGGAAAGCCAGAAGATCGAGACGGCCGTATCTTTGGTGGTGGACTGCTCCGGCTCCATGAGCGATGGCCCAATCAATTTGGCGGCAATTTCCGCTTACGCCATGTGTTCGGTATTGGACCGCATTGGCGTGCCCAACGAGGTTATTGGCTTCACGACCAAGCCACCTCTGCGGGACTTGGGGAAGGAAATCGAAAAGGAATCCGAGGAAGTCGGAAAGCGCATTGAGTATTCGAGGTTCGAGGGGATCTACATGCCGATCTTCAAGTCCTTCAATGAGCGGCTGAGCCTGGAGCAGCGCCGCAGAATCGCCTACATGCCTCACAAGCCATTCCTGCGTAACAACATTGATGGTGAGTCTGTCGAGTACGCCGCCATGCGTTTGCTGTCCAGACGCGAGCCAGGAAAGGTGATGTTCGTGCTGTCCGATGGCTACCCGGCCGCTTACGGGGACACCTCTGCCATGCGCCGGCACCTGAAGAAGACCGTGAAGAAGATCGAGGCTGCAGGCGTGAAGATGATGGGCATTGGCATCATGTCCAATTCCGTCAAGGACTTTTACGGCCACTATGCCGTCCTGAACGACATCAACGAGCTTCCCACCCGCATCATGCAGGAGCTGCGTTCAGTTCTCCTGTAAGGCAATCGCGGGCAGTCCGTTGTAACCCCATCGGGCTGCCCGTATCATTGAAAATAAGTAACCGATGAATCACCTTCAAAACGAGAGAGGGAGCAACATGAGCCAGAAAATCACCTGTCAGATTTGCGGTGCCGCCGTTCACGCCGTCGCCATTCACCTGCGTGACGAGCATCCGGAGGTGTCCCTGGACGCTTACAAGAGAATGTACCCGGACGCACCTTTGCTGTCCGAAATGGCACGTCAGCGCCTGGCCGAAAAGAAGGCCGCTGCCGCTGCGGCCCCTGAGTCCGAGCCGCTGAAGGCTGAAATGGCCGAATCTGCGACCGTGACCACGCTTCGGCCGGGCGCTGTCAAGAAGCCCATGCACGAAGTTTTCAAGCTGGGCAAGGTCAAGGCCGCCCTCAATGGCCGTGGCGAGCCGATCCCGATTACCGTCCTGGGCAATGACGGCTTTGAGGACATGATTCCGGACGAGGACACTGCCTACGTCTTCAACATCGAACTGCTGAAGACTGTCCTGCTGGGTCTGGAGCTGAAAATCCCGACGTATTTGTGGGGCCATGCCGGCGTAGGTAAGTCAACGGTGATTGAACAAATCTGCCATTACACCCGCCGCCCCTACATGCGTGTTCAGCACACGGCCAACACCGAAGAGGCGCACATCGTCGGTCAGATGCTGGCGAATGAAAAAGGCACCTACTACGAGCCGGGTCCGCTGGCACTGGCAATGAAGCACGGCTGGACCTACAACGCCGACGAATACGACTACGCCTCTCCCTCCGTGTTGGCCGTGTATCAGGCTGTGCTCGAAGGCAAGCCGCTGGTCATCAAAGAGGCTCCGCCGGAGTGGCGGGTGGTCCGTCCGCACGAAAACTTCCGCTTCCTGGCGACGGGCAACACCAACGGCGCCGGGGATGACACCGGCCTTTACCTGGGCACGAATCTCGGCAACGCGGCCAACTACAGCCGCTTTGGTATCACTGAGCATGTGCCCTACATGCAGAAGAACATGGAGGTCGCGGTGATCTCGAATCAGGCCGGCATCGTCAAGGAAGACGCCGAGAAGCTGGTCGAGTTTGCCCAAGCCGTTCGCAAGTCCTTCGACGGCGGGAAGATGGCGTCCACCATCGGTCCACGCGAACTGATCTACGCCGCCAAGCTGGGTCTGCGTCGAGGCTCTTGGACCGTCGGCCTGCAGCTCGCCTTCATCAACCGCTTGAACAAGGTTGACCGGGAGACTGCAGAGGGCGTGGCGCAGCGCATTTTCAGCACCGTCGGCGCCTGAGTCTAAGTTTGGCCATAGAGATGGCCGTGGGGGCTTATGCCCCCACATGCTTGAAGGAGATACGGATGGACATGAAAGATCAAACCAGCTACGAGAACAACCTGGGCCTCATTCTCCACATTGCCCGCAAGTGCCACGCCCGCATTCTCGCCTGTCATATTCCGATGGAGTTTGATGACGTTGTGCAGGAGATCAGCCTGACATGGCTGATGGCAAGGGACAAGTTTGACCCAGACGCCGGCTTTCGCTTTTCGACCTACTTTGTGAAGTCGGCCTATACCGGCATCAATCGCCTGGTCGAAACGCAGACCCGCCTTACGACCTTCAGCTACGACGAACCGATGGGTGACGATCAGGAGGGCAGCACGATGCTGGATCTCTTTGAGTCGGATATACCCGGACCTGAAGCTGAGTATGACCGTGAGGCTCAGTATGAAAGAAACTGCCGCAGCCTCTCCAAGCTCGCGCTGACCGCTCTGAACTGGCTTATTGATCCGCCAGACTTTGTGATGGATGAGTACCGGGCAATGAGGGCGCAAGCCGACATGGCACAACGGCAGGGCTTTGCTACCCGCTGCGCGAAGGACGTTGACTTGGTTCTTATCTTGAATTGCCTATGCAAGACCTTCGGCGTGAGCAAGGCGGAGCGGTATTCCATTTTGCGTGAACTGAGAGCGATTTATGAGTGAAGTCAGCCTCTACAGGCCCGGCTGTTTTGGCTCAATCATCTCCTTCAGTCCCTCCAATGTTCTGTGTGCAGGCTGTCCGTGTTCAGCGGATTGCGGAGAACAGGCAAGCCAGACGCTGAGGGCAATTCGGGCGGAAGAGGGTATCGCCGTGCCAGAGTCACCGGCCGCGAAGACGAGGAAGGCCGAAAAGCCTGTCACGCCGCGAACCAGGGCGACCGGCCTTGATGCAGACAGCCAAAGAGTGCTGGAGCGGATCACGGCAAAAAAGCCTGCAGAGTATGCCGAGCGTTTGTTGCGTCAAGGCTTCACCTGCGAAGTTATGGGCCTGAATCTGCGGAAGAGGCAAAACCCGTTCGCAATCAAAGGCCCGAAGTACATGAGGATCATCATTGACGGACTGATTGATGGCGGACTGTCCAAGAACGATCTTGCCACGCTTTACATGCAATCTGGCATGTCAAAGGCCACCGCTTATTCGCACGTCAGTATCGCCATTCACTTTTTGCTGGCTATGGATTTGATCAGTGAATCCGATGGCCGCTTTGTTCTTACCGGAGGCTGAATGAACTACCAACATGCACTTGCCGTCCGCTCCTACTTCTCGATGGGAGAGGCGCTGATGGCACCAAAGCAAATACCAACGCTGATGAAGGCTGCCGGCTATAAGAGCGTGGCTTTGGTGGACACTATGAGCATCAACGGCCTGGTGGATTTTTGTACCTGCGCCGAGAAAGAGGGTGTCAAGCCCATCGTCGGAGTTCGCCTGAAGATTGTGCCGGACCCGACGCTCAGGGAGAAAAGCGTGTCGAAAAAGGAGGCGAGAGCAAATGGGCCGTGGTATCCGAAGGTGTACGCCAGAAACCATGCCGGGGTACAGGATATTATGAAGCTGCTGTCGCGCTCCTATCAGGAGGATCGCTTCTACATTGAGCCTCGTCTTGGGCTTGAGGACTTGTTGCCGGCCTTGGCGCGGGGCAATTTGGCAGTCTCTTCCGGGGACTTCTACAGCGTCCTTCACCGCGAAGACTGCCGGGAGCTGCTTTTGAAAATGAGGACCGCCGCAGCGGGCTGTGCTTTCGTTGAAATCGTGCCCATCAATACTCCGCTCTTTGACCGTCTGAATGAGCGAGGGATTGAATTGGCCCGAGAGCTTGAGATGGATACCGTGCTGACGATGCCAGTCCTTTACGAGTCGGCAGAGGATGCGGACGCACGCGATGTCATGGCCGCTATCGTCGCCAACGGCAAAATGGACAGTCCGGCGAGACACATCCCCTACATGCGCGATCTGACCGTCAAGGCGCCGCTGGAAGTGGGCCGGTGTGGGGTGGCTCTTGCGGCAAGGCTCAAGCGTTGGACAACGCTGGAGAACCCGTCCGGGGCCATTGCCGGCGCCATTGCCGGGATGCAAAAGCTGGTTGATGCCTGCAGCTTTGAGTGGAAGAAGCAAGCCATCTCCTTACCCGCGATGGCTGAAAATGAACAGGCCCGCCTGGTGGCTGAGTGCAAGATCGGCTGGAAAGAGCGTCTGTCGAAGCCGACGATGGGGTACATGCCTTCCCCGGCCGACATTCCCAAGTATCTTGAGCGCCTGAAGTACGAGCTTGGCGTACTGAACAGAATGGGGTTTGAGCGGTACTTCCTGGTTGTGCAGGAGCTGGTTCAGTGGTCAAAGCGAAACGGCATCACGGTAGGGCCGGGACGCGGGTCGGTTGGCGGATCGCTGGTCGCGTATTTGCTTGGCATCACCGATGTGGACCCGATTCGGTTCAACCTCATTTTTGAGCGTTTCATCAACCCTGAGCGTCTTGACCTTCCCGACGCCGACCTGGACTTCATGAGTTCCAGACGGGGCGAGGTGATTCAGCATCTGGTGGAGAAGTATGGGGCCGAACGGGTGGCCGGCATCAGCAACTACACCACGATGGGCGCGGCCTCTGCCTTGCGCGATACTGGGCGAGTGTTCGGGTTATCCAAGTTCGACATTGAGTGCTCCAAGTACATCCCAAAGGACACTGATTTGGTCCCGGCCTGCGAGACGGTTCCGGAGCTTGAAAAATTCAGAGAGGCACACCGGGAGGTTTGGGATCATGCCGTTCGCCTTGAAGGCAAGCTCAGATCATTGGGGCAACACGCGGCCGGTGTGGTGATTGCCGGCGAACCCATCATCAACCGGGCCACCTTGATCCAGCGGTCGAGCGATCTGCCTGTCGTCAACTGGGACAAGCGGGTGGTCGAAGACTGGGGGCTGGTCAAGATCGACATTTTGGGCCTGTCCACGTTGGACTTGCTTACCTGCGCCAAGAGCATGATTCAGGCCCGGCACGGTGTCACCATCGACTTTATACAGCTTCCCCTGGACGACAAGGACGTGATGAAGGCATTTGGTCAGGGGGACACGGTGGGCGTATTCCAGTTTGAAAGCTCTGGCATGAGAAAGCTCCTGAAGGATCTGGCCGTGGGCGGCGACTTGACCTTTGATGACCTGGTTGCGGCCACTGCGCTTTATCGTCCCGGTCCCATGCAATCGGGCCTGCTGGACGATTTTGTGTCCATTCGCCAGGGCATGAACGCGCCTCACTATGAGCATCCGAATATGAAGGCTGCGCTTGAATCCACGCAAGGCGTCATTGTGTATCAGGAGCAGGTCATGCAGCTTGCGGTGGATTTGGCCGGATTCACTCACGCCGAATCGGACCACATGCGGAAAGCTATGGGTAAAAAGGATGCGGACAAGATGGCCGAAATGCGCGAAAAGTGGGTGAGCGGCTGCAAATCACACTCCGGTATGGATGAACGTCGCGCAAGGGATATTTTTGACAAAATCGAAAAGTTCGCAGGGTACGCCTTCAACCTTTCGCATAGTGTGGAGTACGCGATTATTTCTTACCTTGCAATGTGGATCAAAGTGAAATATCCACCTGAATTTTATGCCGCCTCGCTTTCCGTCATGAAAGAGGAAAAGCTGACAGAAATAGTGAAGGACGCAGAGAGGCGAAATGTCTTTGTGGCCCCGCCGGACATCAATTTGTCCGGACCTGATTTTGAGATTCACGCGGACCCCGCCGGCAATCCACTGTTGGTCGCACCTTTCAACCGTCTCAAGGGCGCCTCCGACAAGACTGCCGACGCCATTCTTGAGGCCCGCAAGCGTATTGGCAGGCCGTTTACCAGCAAAGAGGATTTCCTGGCAAACGTCAACAAGCGAAACGTCAATGTCAGGGTTCAGGAGGCGCTGGAGCGGGTCGGCGCTTTCGCTTCGGTAACGGCCGGTTCGCTGCCGGCAAGGCATCCGGATCGCCTGAAGGATCAAATGGAGCTGCTGCCGGGGCTTGTGGTTGAACTGCTGAAGGCGGATCGGAAAATCGACATTTCGCCTTACATCAAAGGTGAAATCGTCAAGTTGGCCAACGAAGTCAGGTCGTGCGAAAAATGCAGCCTGCAGGGTAACGCGCACCCATTGCCGCGCATGGGCAAGTCGCCAAAGTTCATGGTTGTCACCGACTGCCCAAACTGGGCCGAAGAGAAGGCCGGCAAGATGATGGAGGGTGACGCTGCCACCTTCGTCAAGAGCGCCATCAAGGAGGCGGGGCTATCGGTTGGCGATGGCTACTTCACCGCGTTGGTTCGCTCGCCAAAGGTGGATAAGCAACTCACCAACGAGCAGATCAACGGCTGCTGCGGGTATCTGGACCGAGAGGTGGGACTGCTCAAGCCGCCAGTGATTGTGGCCCTGGGTGGCGCGGCCATCAGGCACTTTGTTCCTGACGTGAAGGGTGGCTATGCGGACCTATGCGGGCAGGTTCACTATCTGCCCAAGCTCGATGCCAGTGTGATCTTCGGCATCAGTCCGTTGATGTGCCACTTTGACGGCTCCAAGCAGAAGATGTTGGACGACCTGTTCGCCAAAGTAGCCGAAATGGTACTTTGAAAGATAAGTCATGGATGACTTTTATTCCCTGAAAACGTGCGAGACAATGCACATACTGCAACAACGACCGGAGGAAAGAGTGACTACTGAAACCAGCGTTGAGAAGTTCATCGACGCCGACCAGCTCATGCGGGATTCGAGCTTTGGCGACACCAACTTTGATGAGGCCGTGCAGGAACAGGCCGGATTGATGGCGCACTACGGTGTGCTTGCGGCCAAAGCCGAGCGCCAGGCCGCAATCAAAAAGCTGAGCCTGGAGGCGCTTGAAGCCAAGCTCGACAAGGAGATCCGCGACGAGGCCGCATCGTCGGGCACCAAGATCACCGAAACTCAAATCGAAAAGGCGATCAAGCGCGATTCCCGTTACGTCAGGGCCGCTCTGGCCGTGATCGAAGCGAAGACGGTGGAAACGATGGCGAAGAATGCCATTCGCGCCATCTCCGACAAGCGGGACATGCTGATCCAGACCGGATCGGATCGACGCAAGGACATGGACGGCACCCTTCGGGTGATGGCAAAGGAGGCCGCAGAAACTCGCGCCAACTCGCTCCGTGACCGGGCGCTGGCAATCGCAAAGGGTGCCGAACATTAGCCTTAAAAGATAAGTAACAGGTGACTATACTTGTGCTTGTGAAGTCTGAAACGGCGACACAAGCACAAAACAACCCAAGTACAAAAACAACCAAGCAAAAGGAAACGAAACATGCCTACCCCAAGAGAACTGATGGAACTCGTCCGCAACAAGAAGGCTGCCATTCAGGCTCAGTCCGGACGCCGCGCCAATACCGTCAAGCCCACCCCCGGCAAAAGCAAGTGGCGCATTCTGCCCGGCTGGCGTGGCGAAAGTGATCCGCAGTTCTACCACGACTTCAGCCAGCACTTCGTCAAGGGCGTGGACGGCTCGATCAAGGCGGTCTATCTGTGCGTGGAAAAGACCTTCGGCAAGATGTGCCCGGTCTGCGAAGCCATCAACGGCGGGATTTCCAAGGCCGGCTCCGACGAAATCATCAATGCCCTCAAGGAAGCGAAGTCGAAGGGCCGCGTTCTGCTGAACGCGCTGCACCTGGACGGCGAAGATCCCTCTGCCCCGGTCATTCTGGATCTGACCCCCGGCACCTTCGAGAAGATTCTGGAGGTGATGGAGCAGTACGGCGACGAAGGCATCAACATCCTCGATCTGAAAGAGGGCGTTGATCTGGTGATCAACCGTACCGGCAAGGGGCTGAATACCGAGTATTCGGTGATGGCTGCGGTGAAGTCCAACCCGGTCGATCCTGCAGTGCTGAAGAAGCTCCACAATCTCGATGAATACGTCCAGCAGGAGTACAAGGAGGGCGAGACGAAGGCGCTGTCCGCAGTGGCTACCGTGTCCGGCCTGGCATTGGCGGCTCCGGCAGTCTCTCCCGACAAGCCGACCACCCCCGCTCTGCCTTCTGATTTCGATGATGATCTGCCCTTCGAGTTGGACGGCGCGACCGCTGCCCCTGCGCCCGCAGCGGCCAGACCCACCGTGACGGTGGCGGCCACGGTCGAGGCGTCCGAGGACGATCTTGAAGCACTCCTGGGCGACCTGGAAAACGTCTGATCGCAGCAAAAGAGGCCGGCCTCGCGCCGGCCTTTTTCTATGGGGGTGCAGTATGTCCAATATTCTCATTGTCGATGGCAACAATATCGGCTTTGCCGCGCAGACCGGAGGCGCGAAGCTCTCGGTTGGCGGCCGCGATGTTCGTTCCATCTTTGGTTTTCTCAAAACGCTTCGGATGTTGGCCCAAGCCCACTCCGACTATTACCCCATTGTCCTGTGGGACGGGAAGGATAATTGGCGTTTCAAGGTTTATCCCGAATACAAGGGCAACCGCAACAAGGACAGCAAGATGGCTCAGGCAAAGGAAGCCTGGTCCGAGCAAAAGTCTGATCTGCAGCAGGCGCTGCGTTTGCTGGGCGTGGCTCAGTGCTTTCCCGAGCAGGCCGAGGCTGACGATGTGGCCGGGCTTTTGGTCCGCAAGCGTGCCGGGCGAAAGGCCATCCTGGTTACTGGGGACAAGGACTGGGTGCAGTTGGTGAGCAACGATGTGCGCTGGTATGACCCGATCCGTGACCGCTGGTGTTTCCCGTCCAATTTTGCCGAGTTCACCGGCTACGCCTCGGCCCGTCAGTTCTTGGACGGCAAGGCGCTGACGGGGGATTCGTCCGACAACATCAAGGGCGTTGGCGGCATTGGTGAGAAGGGCGCCCAGGAGTTGATGATGCAGTATGGCTCCGTTGAGGCGTTCTTCCATAAGGTCGATGCGATGGGCCATGCCCCTGCCAGTGCGGTCCTCAAGCGTTTTGCTGCCAATGAGGTGCCACCCAAGTCTTCCGTCCCCATGCGGGACGCTTATTACCGCAACCTGCGGCTGATGAATTTGATCGACAACATGGAGCCAATAGGCTTGGTGACATGGGACCGTTCGACCCCTGACATCGCGGGCTTCAAAGCCTTCTGTGAGGAATTTCACTTTCTGTCCATCTTGTCGGTTCTCGACCAGTGGCAGTCCGTTTTCAGCATCGAAAAAAGGAGAGCAGCATGAGCAGTGCATTGGCAGAACTTGAGGCCCTGATTGGCGCGGCAGCGGCGTGTGAAGACGAGGTGAAGGGTTGGCTCAGCACTGGCTTCCCTCAGCTCAACAAGATCCTCTCCGGGCGTTACGACGGTGGCTTTGCTTATGGGCGCATGTACGAGATTTATGGTCCATCTTCTTCCGGCAAGACCGTGATCGCGGCCAATGCCATGATCGAGGCGCAAAAGGCCGGCGGCATCGTCATCATGGCCGACTTTGAGCGGGCCTTCATGGTTGAGCTGTCCGCCAAGATGGGTTTGAACGTGGAAAAGCCTCATTTCATCCACATGCAGCCGACAACCTGGGAGCAGGGCAACACTTTGGCGATGCAGGCGGCGGAATTGATCCGCAAGCGCGGCCTGATTGATCCGCAAGCGCCGATCCTGTTTGTGCTTGACTCCATCGCGGCGGCAGTGCCTAAGTCGATGGTCGATAAAGAGCTGGATGAGTTGTCCATGAACGACACCACGGCCCTGGCCCGTGTCACCAGTACAACGCTCAAGGTCATCAATGCCAGAGCTTCGGCCATCAACATGACCTGCTTGTACCTCAATCAGATCCGCACCAAACCTGGGGTCGTTTATGGCGACCCGACCTGCCTCAGAGGGGACGTAATGATTCCCTTTGTTGATGGGACTTCCGCAAGCATTGCCACGGTGGTCGAGCGGAAAATTGATAAGGAGGTTTGGTCTTACAATGAGGCCACTCAGTCCATTGAGCCGCGCAGAATTATCGGTTGGCATGACAACGGCCCGAAGCCGGAGGGTAAGGCTTGGGTTCATATTCGTGCGCAGGGCTTCGGCACAAAGAATGGGATCTTTGGCATGACAGTGACCAATGACCACCTCATCTTGACGCAAAGGGGGTGGGTGGAGGCCGGAAGCCTGACCACTGACGACAAGGTTGTTTCCAGTGTGGAACGTATGTTTGCTGGTCGCGCTCTTGAGTTTCTGAAGGCGGTCATGGCCTTTGACTGCAGTTTGGTTCAGCCATCACGTCAGAGACTGACTGCCTGTTTGAATCTGCAAGACAACAGGAACCCTGAGTATGCCAAGTGGAAGGTTGAAATGCTGAGTGAGCACCTGTCTTTCAAGGCGACTGAAATCAAGTGGAAAGGTGGGAGTGGCATCAAGTACGCCTCCAACTTTTCCAACGAACTGAAGCTGCTTTCTGATTGCGCCAGAAACCCTCTGAGAGCCTTCGAGGATGGCATCACCAAGGAGCAACTTGCCATTGCGATCATGGATGATGGGCACATGAGTGACGACCGGGCACGGTACACCTTGAGCTTCAGGAGGTTCGCCGGGAACCACGATCATCTTGAGAGGATAGGGGAGATTTTTGCCGACCTCGGACTCACGTTCTCGATTCGCTATGGTCTTGGCGCAATCGTGTTTGATGCGAATTCCTCGCGGAAGATTGCCGGGATGATTGCCGAGCATGTCCCGTCTTGCATGGAGTACAAGCTGCCACCTGAGTTCAGAGGTAAGTACGTTCATCGGCCTTTGGCTTGCACTCCGATGACTGAGGCGGAATTTGCCGACGTTGTTGAGGTTCGTCCTGGTGGCAAGACGCACCAGAGTCATCGGATGTACGACATTACCGTTGAGGGGAACCACAACTATCTGGCTGGCAACGTACTCAATGGGTTCGTCGTGCATAACTGTACCCCAGGTGGAGGCGCGATGGAATTTTACGCCTCTGGTCGGTTGGCCGTGGGTCGCAAGAAGATCATGGACAAGGAGAAGGAATTTGCCGGCCAGTTGATCTCGCTCAAGGCGGTGAAGAACAAACACACCAGACCGTTTCAGGAAACCGAACTGTACTTCATGTTCAGGGAGGACGGATCGGGCTACTTCGACCACATCCATTCGATGATCGACTACTTGGTGAAGATTGGCAAACTCACGCAGTCCGGCGCCAGAATCGCATGGACGGACGGCAAATCCTACTTTGTCAGTCAACTGATCAAGAAGGTCGAGGAAGAAGGGCTTTACGGCGAGCTTTTGGCCATGTTGCCATCATGACGGCAGCGTAATTAGGGGTATGATTATGGGCATCTTCAGAGGGGGTGCCCATGATCAATCCGGATATGCGTTACATAGAGCCAGTCATCGTAGAGAACACCTGTCACTATGCCTCAAAAACCCGCCTTCTGTGTGACCACTGTGGTCGACAGGGGCGGTGCCTCGACGAAGCGGGTAGGCGAGAAATCTTCGATCACCTCCGTATCAAATCCTGCCATCGGTTCATCCCGATTTTCGCCTTCAGACCGCCTCTGGTGGGTTTTGAGGATGAGTTCAACACGTTCCGAATGGGCACGGCTTGGGCGCGTCGAATCTTTCCGGGCAGCGTGGTTACGCTGTTGGATACGAAGTCTGAGAGCTTGTTTGCGGCCGCCTCGGTCACGCGGGTATACAGCGGCAGCATCGACGATATGGCGACGCTGTATGCGGCTCAGAATCATTTAGCTAAAGCTGGGCTGATAGAAAAAGATAACGCCGCTCAAAGCATGAAGGCAACTCTCAGGAAGATGTACGGCAATCTGATTTATTCCCAAAACAAAAACGCTACAGTAGTTTTTATGAAAGTTACGCGAAGGTTTGTTCAGGCGACAACGTAAGGAGAATTTATGGCTTTTGTGATTATTTCAGACACACACCATCACGCCTGGAGTGCATTTGGGAAAACGCTCGACAATGGCGTAAACAGCAGAAACCAGATCATTCTGGACGAAACACGTCGGGCCGGCGAGTTGGCCCTGGAGCACGATGCCGTCCTGATCCACGCCGGCGATCTGTTTCATGTGCGCGGAAACATCGCGCCTTCAGTCTTTAATCCCGTCATCAAGCTCTATGGCGAGCTGGTTGAAAGAGGTCTGAAGGTGGTCATGATTCCCGGCAATCACGACATGGAGGCCCGTGAGTCGGGTTCCATGACCAACGCCGTGACGGCGATGGAGTCGGTGGGTGTGACGGTGTGCCACGCCCCTTCGGTGATCGAGAAGTATGGCCTGACCCTTGTGCCCTGGCAGCCCACGGTGATGCAGTTGAAGTCCATCCTTGAGGGGGTGGATGCAAATAAAAATCACAGCCTGATCCTTCATGCGCCCATCGACGGCGTGATCGAGGGGCTGCCGGATCATGGACTGACGGCAGAATGGCTTGCCAGTCTTGGGTTTGGTCGCGTGTTCTCCGGTCACTACCACGCCTTCAAGGCGATGGACGGCGGGGTGTATTCGATTGGCGCCTTGACGCATCAGACCTGGGGCGATGTGGGTACAAGGGCCGGCTTTCTGTTTGTTGACGACGAGGGGAAGGTGCTTCGTTGCGCCACTCATGCGCCCTCGTTCATCGACCTGGACCCTACCTTGCCGGAGGATGATGTGGCCTTGATGGTGGATGGCAACTACGTTCGGGCCAGGGTTGAAGTAGAGCGGGAGAGCCAGATTGCCGACATGCGCGAGTGGTTGATCAGCTTGGGCGCGGCGGGTGTGGTGATTCACCCGATCAAGAAGGCTGCGGTGGTCAGCCGCACCGGCACCACAGTGTCAGCAGGGGTTAGTCTGGGCGCGTCCGTGGCCGAGTTTATCAGGCTCAAGGGCTTGGCCCGTCAGGAAAAGCTCAATGTCTTGTGTGCTGAAATCCTTTCTGAATCGGAGGCGGTATGAGTAACAATAACGACGCAAAAGACACTTATGCTTCCTGGTTGGAATCACTGAAGCCGGGCGACAAGGTGGTAGTCAAGCGATTCAATTATGGTCACTCAAGCATATCTTTGGATGTGGTGGACAGGGTTACGCGCACTCAAATTCTACTGAAGTCGTCAGGCAGGAGATTTCGCAGAACCACCGGGAATTTGATAAGTAGCGATCACTGGGGGCGGTCAGTCAGAATTGTTCAGCCAACCGATGAAATTTTGCAAAAAATCAAAGAGGCAAAACTCAGAGGTTATGTACTGCGCTTCTTTGACGATAAAAAGAATTTGGGCTTGCTTACGTTTGAAGAGGTGCAGAAAATCTGCGAAATCATTGACGCAGCCAAGAACAAGAACAAGGATGGAGAAGCGGCATGACAGTCAAAAGCCGATACGAGGGGCGCATCAAGGTGGTGGGAGAGGATTTGATGTGCTTCCCCGTGGACCCAAAAACGCTGGAGCCAATGGGTTGCAGTTGTTATGACCCTTACGCATGGGCGGACCCGGAAGTTGGCCCTGTTGAGACGATTGGAGTGAGTGAATGGAATCTCCGACGAAACAAGGCTCATGAAAGGGAAAGGCGGGCAAAGAGGATTGGTAGATGAAAATCGAGCGACTGGAAATAGAGAACTTTCTGACCATCGGCCAAGCTGAATTGGAGTTGGCCGGCAAGAGCCTGGTGTTGATCCAAGGGCGCAACGAGGATGACGACAGCGCAAACAGCAATGGCGCCGGCAAGAGCACCCTGCCAGACGCACTGTGTTGGGCGCTGTACGGCGAAACAGCCAGAGGTGTTACTGGCGATGCGGTCATCAGCAAAAAGGCCGGAAAGGGCACCAGAGTGGCTTTGGTGGTGGTCGATGACACCGACATCTACCGCATCGTTCGCCACCGTAAGCACAAGGAAGGCAAGAGTGCGCTTTGGGTGTTCAGGCTCAAGCCAGACGGCACCGAGGACGATCTGACGCTGGGCACCGACAAGCAAACTCAGGAGGTGGTGGAGAGAATCATGGGGTGCTCCCTGGAGGTATTCAGGGCGGCGGTGTATGCCGGCCAAGAAGCGATGCCAGACCTGCCGGGCATGACCGACAAAGCTCTCAAGGTGCTGGTGGAAGAGGCTGCCGGAATCCACCGGCTGCAGGCTGCTTATGATGTGGCCCGCAAGCGCCTGTCCACTGCGGAGAGTGAACTTGCGGCCAAAGTCTCAAGACTGGAGGCTAAGCGCGATGCGCTTTCGCACTCAAAACTGGGCCTGGCAGAGATCGAAAAGTCCATTATCAAGTGGCGTGAAGATAATTCACGGCTTACTGATGAAGTGGTGGCGTCGGCAAAGAGCCTTTCCGAAAAGATAAAGCTCATGGAAAAGGAAGAGTCTTACTTATCGGAGTCGGAGGTTAAGTCGGCGCTGGATGAAGTCACCAAGACGTTGACGGGCCGTGGCGAGCAGGAGAAGGCGGTGGAGAAGGCTCAAGCCGCCCACAGCTCGGCGCAAAGCGAGATGGACCGCCTGAAGTTTGTGGTGCAAACCAAGAAGGCCGAACTGGCGAAGGCCAGGGCTGATCTTGATGGGATCAAGGAGCGCGTTGGCAAGCCTTGCGGCGAGTGCGGCAAGCCCTACGAAGAGAAGGACTTGGAGGCTGCGGAAAAGCTGAGTCGAAAGAGGGTGGCTGGGGTTGAAGCGGAAGCCATCAATGTGCTGAAGGCTTACAGGAAGGCAGTCGAGGTGGCCGAGACAAGGGCGGCCGAGGTCGAATCGCTCAAGGCGGCCCTGCCGGACGTGAGCGCGGCCCTGCACCTGCAAAGTCAGTTGCTGGAGAAGGCGGAGAAGATCCGCGACCACAAGAACGCGATTGTGCGTTCAAGGGAGTCATTGGCCGGCATGGTCAACGAGGTCAAGCGGCTCCGTGCGGCAGTCAATCCACACGAGGAAATGCGGGCCAAAATCGCGGAGCGGTGCAAAGACCTGGAGCGGGGAGTTTCCGAGTTGGAGCAGGAGGTTTCGGCGCAGGAAGAACTCCGTGAGCTTGCGCGGGACGCGGCCACGGTCTTCGGTCCCGCCGGTGTGAGAGCGCACATTTTGGACACGGTGACGCCGTTTCTGAATGAGCGGACGGCGCATTACCTGGGGGCGCTGTCGGACGGCAACATCACGGCAACATGGAGCACGCTGTCCGCCACGGCAAAGGGCGAGCTGAGGGAGAAGTTCAACATTGAGGTAAGCAACGACAAGGGCGCCGAGTCCTTTGGTGGGCTGTCGGGCGGCGAAAAGCGCAAGGTCCGGGTGGCCACCACGATGGCCCTGCAGGATCTGGTAGCAAGCCGGGCCACCAAGCCCATCGACCTGTTCGTGGCGGACGAGATCGACCATGCCCTTGACGACGCCGGCCTGGAGCGTTTGATGGGTATTCTCGACGAAAAGGCCCGTGATCGCGGCACTGTGTTGGTCATCAGTCACAATGACCTGGCCGACTACATTGGGCAGGTCTGCACTGTGACCAAGAAGGGAGGGGTTTCAACCGTCTCTGGCGCACTGACGAAGGAGATTTGATATGGCAACTACAAAGACAAAGGGCTTGGTTGGCGAGCAAGAAATCGCGCACATGCTCGCCAATCCAGAATTGGTGGCGAAGATCAACGAGATTCTTGAGAGCGAAGATATCGAGGTGGTACTGAATCAGCCGGCCACTGTCACCTTTCTTTTCGAGAAGGGTTATCGCAAGGTGCCGTTGATTGGCAGCGAAGCATTCAGGCTCAAGAAATTCAAAACCGGGAAGCGAGTACCACTTTTGATTGAGGCGGAGCCGCTTTTGCCGGTCGGTGGGCCACCCGGGCCACCCTCAAACCCCTTCGACGCAAAACATGCTGAGTTTGGCATTTTTGAGGCGCTTATTGCGCTTGATGGTCTTCGGGGGTTTATGGATCGGGTTTTGGGGCGCTCTATTGACGAGGTGGCAATGGAGATCGGTCTGGCGAAAAAAGAGGCCGAGAGAGCCGTTGCAATCCTGAAGAACGCAGAAGTTTACGGGCAATCCTTTGGAAGCTGGTGAGGAAATGATGAAGCAAATCATGGTGGCAGGCATTGACCCAAGCCTGCGTAATCTTGGCACGGTCAGAGCGTTGATTGATCCGATCACCCGGCGGGTGGAGGTGGTTGGCATGACGCTCTACACCACCGAGTCGAGGGACAAAAAGACAGTCAGGAAGAACTCCGACGATCTGCGTCGGGCCAGGGAGTTGAGGTCGGGCATCGACCGCGCCTGCGTCAACTGCTCAGTGGCGATGGTTGAGGTGCCGGTAGGCAGTCAGTCGGCCAGGGCGTCGTGGGGGCTGGGCATCGCCGTGGGCGTTCTGGCGTCTTGCCCGGTGCCTATGATCGAAGTGACGCCCACGGAGGTCAAGTTGGCCACTGTGGGATCAAAAACCGCCTCCAAAGAGGACATGATCTTGTGGGCGATGGAGCGGCACCCGAATGCGCCCTGGATTCGGCGCAAGATGAAGGGGAAGGAGGTCATCACCAACGCCAACGAGCATCTGGCGGACGCTCTCGGGACGATTTACGCGGGCCTGCACACCGAGACGTTCCAGATGGTGTGCGCTGTTCGTGGCGCTGCCGAAGTCGCAGCCTGACTGTTTTCGTGCAATAAAAAATAAGTTAGCAATTACCTAACTTTTTCTTTAGACTACCACTCGATACCCCTGTTGCCGGGGCATATTCTGTCCCGGCAATCAACAAAAACGGGAGATAATCCGTGACCTATCAAATGAATAACTACCACGAGCTTCTGGATAACGTCCTTCGCGCCGGCATTGACCGCGAAGACCGAACCGGCACTGGCTCTCGCGCCGTGTTCGGTCGCCAGATGCGCTTTTGGTTGGGGGGCGAGGAATTTCCTCTGCTGATCACCAAGAAAGTACCCTTCAAGCTGGTGGCTTCCGAGCTGCTGTGGTTCTTGAAGGGCAACCAGAACATCGACTACCTGCACGAGCAGAACAACCACATCTGGGATGAATGGGTCCGCGAGGATGGCACCTTTGGTCCCATCTACGGGCAGCAGTGGCGGTCTTGGCCGGACGGGAAGGGCGGCCATATTGACCAGCTCGCCAAAGTGATTGAGCAGTTGAAAGTGAATCCCAACAGTCGCCGGCTGCTGGTCAGTGCCTGGAACGTGGCTCAACTGGATGAAATGGCCCTGCCGCCGTGCCATACGATGTTTCAGTTTTTCAGTGAGCCGCTGAATCCGACTTGGATATGGAGTCGCCTGGTAGAAAAGAATGATCCGAGTCTGATTTGGGGCATTCACAAGCCTAGCTCAATCAGATTCAAGTCCACTCAGAATGTGAACACCATTCATGCCGCCGCCAAGAAGGCGGGGATTCCTGCGCGGGCCTTGTCCTGCCAGCTCTACCAACGCTCGGCGGACATTTTCCTCGGTGTACCCTTCAACATCGCCTCCTACTCACTGCTGCTGCACATGGTAGCCCAGGTGACGAACCATGAGCCGCGTGATTTTGTCTGGACAGGCGGCGACATTCATCTTTACCACAACCACTACGACCAGGCGCACGAACTGCTGGGTCGGTGGGTGAAAGTGAAGGGCGAAGGAGCCTCCCCGGCACTGACTCTGAATCCGGCCATCACCAGCATTGACGACTTCACCCTGGAAGATATGCAGGTGGTCGGATACAACCCGATGCCGGCCATCCCGGCGCCCGTGGCTGTGTGACGCCATGCAGCGATACAGAAGTCGCTTGCATGTTAAGAAGCTGGAGAGCTTCGCACGCTTCTGCGAATCCCAGGGTTGGAGTCGGGAGAGTTCGGTTGGGCATTATGAGGCGCTTAGGATGAGGCATCCAAGTGAAAAAGCTCCGCTACTTGTTTATGAGCGGAATGACGCTAAGGAACATCTGACGATCTTTGGGCATAGCGCCAAAATGTTTGATCGCTGGATGAGCCAAAGAAGGAGATACTGACATGAGCCTTTGCATTTGCGTTCCGTTGCCGTCTAGTGAATTTATTGGTTTGACCATGTGCATCTGGTATTTGGGCGCCATTTATGCGTGGTCTGTTTTTGCGGCTTATATGTACACAAGGGAAGATAGTAATGAGGTCAGTGGTTGGGAGTATTTTAATTTCATGGCATTGATATTTTTCATCTGGCCTCTTTGCGCTTATTGGCATTTGAAGAGCAAGTTTTAACTGGTGACGTTGGGTTTTGTGAGGGTTTCGATATGGTAAGGGCGCTTGTTTTGTGGTTGTTTGTTTATGCGGTGGTGGCCGCCCTCATTCTGGGCTACCGGCACATACACGGCAAAGACATCAAGGTTGCCGCCAAGATGGGTTTTGCCGCTTTTGTCACGGCAGTCATTGTGGCTGTCATTTTTGTTCTGGAGGTAAGTCACTGATGAAAAAGGTTATTGGAGTTTTTCTGTTGCTGGCGATGGCCCTGGCACTGACTGGGTGCGGGACCGTCGAGACGGGTAACGTGGGGGTACGCACCGCCTGGGATGGTCATGTCCAGCTCACCGAATTGCCGCCCGGCTTTTACACGGCCTTCATGTCTTCGGTGCAGGAGTTTTCGACCAAAGAGATCACCGTGCCCATGAGTGGCCTCAAGCCGAAAGCGAGGGATAACCTATCCCTGGCGAATGTGGATGTGGAGGTCTATTACACGGTCAGACCCGACCAGGTGGCCGAGTTGAGTACGAAATACGCCAATCGGCATTTGCTCGAAGGAGGTATTTGGTATCCGGCGTTTGAACTGGTGAGGTCGATGGGCCGGGATGCTGTTTATGCCACATTTGCCGAGTACGACAGCCTGATTGTCCACCAGAAACGCGACGAGGTGAGGGAGGCGATTGAGGCCCGCACCCAAAGGGCTTTGGAGCAATCCGACCCTGGCGTGTTTCGGGTGACGAAGGTTGTGGTCCGTGACATCAGAACTGATCCATCCGTGGAAGAGGCCATCAAGACGGCTGTAAGCCGAAACAAGGAGTTGGAAGCGAAGAGCGTTGAGCTTCAGATTGCCGGTGAGCAGGTTCTGATCAACCAGGCGCTAACCCAATCACTGACGCCGGAAATCTTGCGTCAACGGGAGTTGGAGGTGATCGAGGCCGCTTGTACGTCCGGCAAGAGCACCTGCATTCTCACGGTCGGCCAGGGCACTGGACCGCTGCCTTTGGTGAACGTCAGGTAAAGTCTTTTTGATCTGAAAGTTAAGTAATTGGTTACTATACTCTAAAGCGAAGAAGCAGTACGCCGTCTCACCAGGGCGTTATCTGGTGAGCATCGGGAAGGGCTTTGGTCGAGTGTTGACCACACCCACGAGGTAAGTGTCCGGCGGTTTACATGACGGCCACCAAAGCCCTTCCCGATGTGGTGAATGCGTAGGCTGATACGCAAGGTGGTACAGCCCTTGAGGACTGCCCTGTAACCAGACCTCTAAGTTGGGGATCAGCGCCGACCACTGCATCAACGGAACCCCTCTCGCCGTAGTACAAAGGAGAGGGCATCGGGAAGGGTTCTGTGGCACCTCGTGGCCGCTGTAACTCAAGTGCTTGGCGGGTAACGGTAAATCAAAAGGTCTTCGGGCACAGCGATAGCCGCCGCGACTGGACGCACCGAAACGCGGATTAACGGAGCGCAGGTAATAAGTCCGCAGATCCCTTCCCGATGTGGTGAATGCCGCACGGCCATCACATCGCCACACCTCATCAACCAACTATGGGAGAAAACGCTTTGAACCTTCCCGTTCAAATCAAAATTCTGGACGACCGTATCGGCGCCACTTTCGATCTGCCCGCCTACAAGAGCGACATGGCCGCCGGCCTGGATCTTCTGGCTGCAATCGACAAGCCTCTGCGCTTGGCGCCCAATCAGGTTGAGCTGGTAGGGACCGGCATCGCCATCTGGATCAACAACCCCGGCTACGCCGCCATGATCGTTCCCCGCTCCGGGCTGGGTCACAAGCATGGCATCGTCTGCGGCAACCTGACCGGCATCATCGACGCCGATTATCAGGGACAGCTTCACATCAGCGTCTGGAACAGAAGCGAAGAGCACTACGTCATCAACCCTGGCGACCGGATTGCCCAGCTCCTGTTTGTGCCCATCGCCAGAGCCGATTTTGAAGTGGTGTCTGATTTCCATGCCAACACTGTTCGGGGCTGCGGTGGCTTTGGCAGCACGGGCATTTCTGGAGTCGCATGATGATTGGCGTGACGGGCGCTCACCGCGTTGGCAAGTCAACGCTCTGCAAGGCGTTCGCGGAGTCTTGTGGTCTGCCTTTTGTACAAACCGATGTGTCAGGCGTCTTCGTCGAGCTTGGACTCGATCCGAAGGAAGATTACGACTTCGACATTCGCCTGATGATTCAGGGGCGGATTCTGGCTCTCATGAGCAAGACCTTTGAAG
The DNA here is from genome assembly GCF_022227765.1 of Ectothiorhodospira shaposhnikovii. Classification (GTDB taxonomy): domain Bacteria; phylum Pseudomonadota; class Gammaproteobacteria; order Ectothiorhodospirales; family Ectothiorhodospiraceae; genus Ectothiorhodospira. The sequence continues at coordinate 54,940 of NZ_JAJMLZ010000004.1, forward strand.
GGGCGCCGTCGCGCTTCATCACGGACAGAACACCCATTGACCTCCTGGCCTACACCCTGGCTGATGTCCGCAGAACCAATCTGTCTCCGGAGCGCGTTGGGTGTTTGATGGCTTATTCGGACGCCTGTTTTCGCGTGGTCAATCGCCACTTTTCCTCTTTGGTGGTTGTTCAGCCGGGCATCAAGCTGGTAGAGGCTGAAGGTAAAGCGCCGGCCAACCCTGCTTACATTGAGCACATCAACAGCCTCATTATGGGGCTGGCGGCGGACGAGCGGTGCAAGGCGACCAAGCACTATATGTCGCGGTCGGCCACCGATCTTTCCGAAAGGGTGATGGGTCTGCATCGTGTCCTTCTTGGTGTTGAAAAGCGTCATGAGGAAGTAGTCAGGAGAGTTGCTATTCACTGAACACTTCCCTGAGTTCGATTGTTACTATTTGCATCGTTGAAGTTTGAAGTGAAGCACAACATAAGCGGAGGGTATGTCCATGTCTGAAGAAAAAGTCGTATCTCACAAGATGAACAAGGCCATTCGTTCTGGCCTCGTGACGCTTTTGGTCGAGGATTCGATTGACAAGAAAATGAATGAGCTTAAAAAGAGAGAGGCTGAGATCGCAAGGAAATTCTACGAAAGGGAAATGGCGGGTTTTGCCTATGTTATCAAGTCCAAGCCGTTCCGCTTCTTTACCACGACCAGAGACATCCTGCTGAGTCGTGAAGGCCACTCTATCGTAATTGAGATGGACGACTTTCGTCCGGCCTTCAATCGTCATGTTTTTGTTGAGGTTCGAGCGGACGATCCCGATTACATTGAGGCAAGGGAGATCAAAGATAAAATCGACGAAATTCGCGCCTCGCGGAGATCGGTTTGTCAGGAAATCATGAAAGCTCTGACTCTCATTAACACCACTGCCCAGTTGAAGGAGCAATGGCCGGAAGCATGGGATCTGCTTCCTCCTGAGTACAAAGATCCCAAAAAAAATCTTCCCATGAAGCCTGTTGACGGCATTCGCAAGACGCTGGCCGAATTTAAGCAGGCATCGTGATGAAAGAACTTAATGCCTACGAGGAACTGCGGTACGAAATCAACCGCAAGGCAACCGAAACGCTCATGCACCTGCTGTTGTGTTATGAGCATGGTAAATTGTCCACCGAGGCATTGAGCGCATCAATCGACACGTTGTTTATGGCTGTATCGGGGCTGGTTGACGGCGATCTGTTTGACATGATCACGGCAACCAGTGAAATCTTCAAATCTACCAATTCAAACCCCTGAATTTCGTTACTAAGATAAGTAACGAATCAATTACAAGTGGAGCAATTACAATGGCAAAGACGGTAAAAGAAAAAGGCGTTCTGACTCAATTCGGCAAGGAGCTGCGCAAGATTCGCATCGACCGCGACCAGACTCTGCAGGACATGGCCGGTGAGCTTGGCATGTCGAGCGTGAAGCTGGCGAACATCGAGTTCGGCCGCATCCCGGTGTCCAACCGTCTGCTGGAGATTATCGTGGGTATGTACGCAGAGGACGAGGCCCACGCTCAGAAGCTGACCAATGCCTCCGCCCTCAGCACGCCGGCCCTGACCTTCCATCGGCACGAAATGTCCGCCGAGGACTGGGAGACGCTGGTGGAGCTGCACCGGATGGTGATGGAGAAGCGCGGTGAGAGCGTCGTGGATGCCACTCAGGATGACCTGCCCGAAACCGAGCTGGAAGAGGCCGCGAAGGCCGGCGAGGAATTTGTCCCTGAATGCTGCGCTACGTCCGAAGCCGAGGACGATGAGCTGGAAATCCTGAAGGAGCTGGAAAGCCTCTGATCCTGACAAGGGCCGGGGCTTCGGTCCCGGCCTTTTTGCTGCCCATCAATCAGTGAGGTTGATATGAGAATTGGCGTGATAGACACGGAAACGACCGGACTTCATCAGGAGAAGGGCGACCGCATTATTGAAATCGCTCTGGTGGAGTATGACCTGGAAACGGCCAAGCAAGTGGATCAGTACGTCCAACGTATTCATCCTCTGCGAAGCATTGACCCGAAGGCTCAGGAGGTGCATGGGATCGGCATTGAGGATCTGGTTGGGTGTCCGACCTGGGAGAAGGTAGCGCCGGAGGTCCATGCTCGCCTTTCACGCCTGGATCTGCTGATTGCACACAACATGGGGTTCGACGGACCCTTCATCGGTCTGGAGTTGTTGCGGGTAGGCATGACGCCGCCGGCACTGCAGTCCTTCTGCACGATGGAGAGCGCAAGATGGGCAACCCCGATGGGTAAGTTGCCGACGCTCAAAGAGCTGTGCTTTGCGCTGTCCGTGCCCTACGACGAATCTGCCGCTCACGCCGCTTTGTACGATGTCCAGAAAACTGCCGAATGTCTGTTCCGGGGCTTAGCGCGTGGCTTCTATACTATCGAAACGACGAATGACGAAGGCCGTAAGGCCGCTTGATACGAGGGGACGACGATGCGACACGGTGAAATTTTTGGCTTCAAATGCAGCATTGGCAAGAATGAAAAGTGGATCGACTCTGTGGTGGCCGGCGCCTACATCTGGCTGATCCTGCCGAGACTTCTTTTCGGCCTGATTGCCATGCCCATTGTGAGAGTCTTTTTCGGCCTGGCCATATTCTCCTTCAACATTCTGCTTCTGGTCATCTTGCTTCTGGTCATGCCGATTCTTGGTCTGCTTGGTCGGGTCAAGCTGCAGAAGGTGGTCAAGGCTGCTACCTAGTCGGTCGCTCGGTGTGATAGGCTCCGCTTGCTCATCCTTGCGGGTGGGCAAGCGGAGCAGGTCATGACTTGCTCCATCTCCGTTTGTGTGTGTTTGAGCCTCCGTTCGGAGGCTCTTTTTTTTGCTGAAAAATAAGTAATTGGTGAGTGACTTTCCTGCATCCGGCGCTTAACATTGCAGCGTGATCAAGAGAAAGAAGGAGGTACTTGTGAGACTGTTCAGCCTGCGCCATTTTGAAAACGCTTCCCTCAGAAGAAAACTCACCACTGACTTTCCTGCGCTTGCCGGAAGCCCGATTGGGCGTGGTCACTTTTCCGCCGTGTGGGACAACGGTGACACGGTGCTGAAGCTGACCTGCGACCCTGGCCAGTGGGACTTGTGGGAGAAGGTGACTGGCGAGTTCATGGAGCCAAAGCACATCCCCAACATTATCCGCGAGCCTCTGCGGGTTGGCATGTTGCAGACAAGGGTTCCCGGCCTCAAGGCGCCGGCCTATCTCATTGAGATGGAGAAGCTGCAAAAGCCCACCGGGACTGCTGCCAAGCATAAGAGAGTCATTTTGAAGGCGATAAACGAATTTGGCTTTCAAAGCGCAACCACGGCTTTGTCGAAAGCCTCGGAGAAACTGGAGGGTCTATTGCCAGACAGCATCATCCAAACCATGCAACTGATTGATGAAATTTTGGTAGATCAGAGCGTGAGGCATGATTTGCATGGTGAAAATTTCATGCAGCGGGGTGAGGACTTGGTGTTTTGCGATCCTTTTGTATCTTTGAAGGCTGATCACCTGAAACCTTACTCGCTTGCAAACCTTGCATGGCAACGTAATGTCGGGTTTATGAGATAGGAGTCTTTCTGTCGGAGGCCATAGCCATAGCTGCCTTCAACAATAGCAGTCCTTCATTTTCAGGCATGGGAGATAGTTATGAAGTATTACACCAAAGACAGAGCAAGAATCACAAAGGAAATCTGGCTGAAGTTGAGGTTTGATAAAAAATACTCAACCATTAAGGAATTTGAAAACGAAAAGATCAGGGTTGTTGCAGAGTGGTACGGCGCCATTGATGACAATCAATCTGTCACGATTGGGTTTGGGGCGCCTCTGTTTCGCGTCGTTGTGATGAATGCCACCGATATTGGCGCCGGGATTCAGTGGGTAGAGGATCATTCTCTGTCAAAGGGCTTTGAGATTGAAAAGGAAGCCATTGCCCACTACGAAAGCGTTGTGGCGAAGTGGACCGAAAGCTACCTGGAAGAAGTTGAGTTGGACAATGGCAATGTCGTCGAGGTGCTGGTCGAAATTGGGAACAAGGTAGCGCCCGAAGTGCCGCCGGACCCACGCTCGGTCAACGTCGAAGCCTACTCCGGTAACGACGCGGCCGGATCGTGGTGACGGCGTGACTCAAGGGGTCTGGCGGCAAATCTGCCTACGGATACAGACCTCTGGCTTTTGAGGTATGGCGGCAAATCTGCCTACGGGTACGGGCCTTCTGGCCCGTGCCTTTTCCCAGATATAGACCCATGGGGAAGGCGGTGGATTGCCATGGTTGCCCTGCGCTGCCCAACAGGAACGCCTCCAGTCCCAACAACCTCCAGTCCCAAGGAAAAATGCGCCAATCCCAACAGCCTCCAGTCCCAAGGAAAAATGCGCCAATCCCAACAGCCTCCAGTCCCAAGGTCTTCCCACCCTTTTTCCTGGTCGCTTCCTAAGCCACTTTGTTGCGAATCCTGCAGCTTTATTTTATCGCGTGTGCGCGCTCATTGAATAAAGCGAAAAGCGAGAGGATTGGAAGCATCACACCTCCAGTTCTAAGCCCTAAAGAATCGCGGGATTCTATATTCAAGCCGGGAAGCCCGGCGAGGGACGGAACGAAGATTGTTCCAGTTCTAACACCATAAAGTCGAACGTAGTATTCGACACATAACACACAAACGAGAGGTTCTGTCATGACCAAGAAAGCCGCTTCTACCAGCACCCGCAAGCCCAGCACCCGCAAGCCCAGCCGCAAGCCTAAGCTGGCCCAGAACATGACCACCGAAGTGCAGATGGATCTGCCCGAAGTTGATACCGGCGTGGTCGGTATCGAAGACCTGCTCGCGGCCGAGTTTGCCGATCTTGAAAAGGAGCTGGGCGTCGAGCCTGAAGCCGAGCAGATCACCATTGTCGATGACCTGCCGGAAGCCGCCATCGCTGAAGTCGAAATGGCCCCGGTTGAGGCTCAGGGCAGTCTGGATGACCTCGAACTGCTGAAGGATCTGGAGTCCGACCCGGCCCCGGAAGAGGTTGTCGCCATTGCCGAAGTCGAGATGGCCGCCGCCATCGCAGAAATCGAAATGGAGGAAGTGAAGGCGGAAGCCTACGCCGAACAGGAATCGGAGAGCGACATCATCTCCACGGAGCCTGTCGAGTCCACCGCCGGCGAGAAGGTTGTGGAGGCCCGCGAGCCGCGCAAGACCATGACCGGCCACCGGAAGTCCGAGGTGGTCAAGGACAAGCTCGGTGCCAAGCTCGGGGAGGTTGTGATCCTCGAAGTCACCGACGCCATGCTGCCGCCTGCAGTCCTGAAGGAAAGACAGGACGAACTGCTCGCCAACATCGACAAGATGGCGAAGAAAGTGGGCGAGAAGGCGGTGAACCTGCTTTCCCATATCAACGGCACGGCCAAGCTCTCTGCCTACACCGACATCGCCATCGCCTACCTGGCCAAGCACGGCAGCATGACCACGAACGACCTCATCAGTCACCTGACGAGCGGGGATCACTCCTACCGCAAGCCGTACTCCATCGGCACTGCCAGAAGCCAGACGCACCAGATGTTCGCCTTGCTGCCCCAGTTCAAGATCGGGGTGATGGAGGGCAAGACGATGAAGGTCAACCCCAACAGCGTGATTTTCGCTCACCTGGCCGAAAAGCCCGCTTCCTGATCCACAACAGACGGGGCCGGAAAAGTCCGGCCCCACCACCAAGCTCACTTGAAGGAGAAAACCAATGACCTCTCTCGCTATCGCCATCACCCGCGCCCCTGACGATGCCGTGATGATGAACTACCAGTTCCGGATTGATCATGGTCTGCTTGCCGTGACCCGGTGCTGGGATCTCGAAGTGGCAACCCGGCGGATGCAGCAGATGTGGCCCCGCTCCAAGATCGAGTTCGTCAAAGCAGTGTCCGACGAGGAAGCTGGTAGCCGGGTCTACGGCCTGACGCCGGCCAAGCCCAGACCCATCAGTGTTCTGCCCAGGGAAGAAGTGGCCGAAGACGATGCCATCGAAGAGATGGAGAGTTCGATTCTCGAAGCCTATCACGGGCGTCGGTAGGAAAAGCGGGGGCAGGGATGCCCCCTTTTCTGTCTCCCGGCGTATTCCATGGAACCCGGAGGTAGCTTACCAGTGACTGACCAACAGCGCCCCCAAAGCCCGAACGAGAGCCGTTTTGAGCGCAGGTAAGAGTCGGGCCGCTACGTCGGCATACCCCGTGTCTGGAGGCGGGCTTGTACGCGCTCACAGACGCTCACAGACCGCAGGGATAAGCCCGGAAGTACCGCATTTTAAGACTTTCCCGATGCGGATCTTTTTGCCATGGGCCGCTTGTTTTCCAGTTCCGATCCCATACAATTCGGCACAAGATTTCCCCGAGTGCGAAGACAAGCCGAGGCTTAGATTTTCGTGGTCCTGGTTGATCCAAAAAATCAGTAACCACATACTAAATCCAAGCCAAAAATTTAGCCTAGCATGGGGAAGTCCAATGAAGTCCAAACGATTCCTGAAAAGCGCGTTGGCTGCGGCCGTGCTTGCGATCACACCCACCCAGGCGCCGGCCATCGACCTTCAAACCCTCTGTCTCGCCACGAACATCTACCACGAGGCCCGTGGTGAATCCGGGTGGGGGCAGGCGGCGGTGGGCATGGTCACGCTGAACAGGGTGGACGATCCACGTTGGCCGGACACCGTTTGCGAGGTGGTGTTTCAGGACCGGCAGTTCAGTTGGGTGGGCGTCATGTACCGGATGGAAGAGCCGCTGGCTTGGGACCGGGCATTGATGATCGCCAATACGCTTATGGCGTACCCAGAAGCTCGTCAGTCGTTTCCGGCGACCCACTACGTCCACCGGCGTCTTGATCAGCGAGTCGTTTGGACCAGGGATCTTGAAAGGCTCTACACCATCGGGAACCACGTTTTCTACAGATAGGGGGATACATGAGTGACGCATCCACTGCGGCCATTGAATTTGCATTGAAACTTGGCGCTGGAGACTGCGGCCTGGAATTTCTTAGATGCTGGCGTGATGGGGAGTTTGGCAGCATCCGAGAAGAGTGGCCGGAGGCGCCGGAAGAGGTGTTTGTTGGGGCGGACCCACTTCACCCATCGACCAAAAAAAGGGAGTTGACCATGTTGGATCTGAATAAAGAAATCGAGCGAATCATGGAGCGTCTTGTGGACTCCGAGGAACACGCCACCGATAGCGCCATACCCCAGGTGGCTCTGGATGCCAATGACCTGCTCGCCAAAATCCAGAACGAACTGAACTGATCAAGAGGGAAGTGCCATGAAAAAGACCGCAATCGCAGCAGCAATCGCCCTGGCGCTGACCGCCTGCGGCTCGGACAACCCGCCCAAGGGCAAAGTCTGGTTTGACCCCTTCGACCCGGACCACGTTGAGATCGTGGAGGACTTTGCCTCCGAATCATGGATGAACCGCTGCCCGGTGGTAGAAACCGTCAAGCTGGTTATGGACAAACAGAAAAACATTCTGGTTCACCCCGACCAGACCAACGACTTCCTGAGCATCATCAGGAACGAACTGCAAAATTGGGACACCAGCTACATCATTGGCGATGGAACCGACTGCCCGCAAGCGTTCCCCTCATTTGAAGCGTGGCAAAAGGAAATTGACCGGCGGAATCAGGAATACCTGAACTCCCTTTGACCCATCAACAATCCAAGCGACACCCCTTCACGGGGGTGTCATTCTGTCTATGTCTTCAAAAACAAAGTAAGGGGTGACTTATGGAAAGCGCATTCAACGCCTGGCTCGACACGTTCCTGCAGGAGAAGGGAATCGACCTTGAGGAATATATCACGGTTCTTGGGCACTCCGGAGAGAACCACATGCCCCTTCTGGCCGTCGTCAACGCCATCAAGAAAGCACCAAAGCACGAGCAAAGCGCCATCAAGGATACGATGGTCAAGCTCGATTTCAACAACGCGCCCATCAAGCCGTATCTGGCTTGGCTGGCCAAAGCCATCGCTCAATAAGGAGGTCAAACATGGCTTACGCAACCAAAGAAGAGCGCGAGTTGGCCGAGTCCCTGGGTTTTGAGCGGGAAACCAACGTGCAGTTTGGGGATAGGTTCAAAAAGAACGAAAGGCACGTTTGGTTTGCCACTTACGCCTACGTTGGTTGGCAGACTGCCGATCTGATCGACGGCAGATTCTGCAACCATCAAAAGTTCCGGACCCTGACCGAAGCGTTGAACCGTCCTTTGAGGGGTGAACCGTGAGCGACACCGAAGCCTACGCCCTTTGGCCTGATGGATTCTACTGCCACATAGAAGAGCTTATGGAGCAGACCCACCGTTCCGACGACTACCGGATCATTCAGGTCAGCGACATCGACGACCAGGGCCGCATCCACGCGGTAGACCCTAAAACCGGACAGCTTTACATCGTCAACGAGGAATGACCATAAGCACCTACGAACAATTCTTAACACGGAGCAACGAAATGACCAAGACCGATGAGGCCGTTCATGCCGCAGTCCAGGCCATGATCAACGAGATAGGTGAGCTGAGAATGCTTGTTGCCATCGACAGTATGCCCGAGAAGCTCCAAAAGGCGCGCCAACTGCTTCGTGAGCTTGATGAGGAGCTGCATCAGCGCGCCAACCAGTCCCGGTTAATGCGGGAAGAAGACAGCTTGCGCCAATAACTAGCCACCACAACACACAGAGCGCCAGACATGAGCACCTACGAACAATTCTTGAGCGACGTAAAAGACCACGAAATCACAGTCTTTCAGAACGATGGACCGTACAGGACCGTGCGGTTCGCCATCCGCGACAAGTCCCAATACCATTTCTATCTGACCACCTGGCCGGGGCATCTGGTGATTTCCGGCGACATGGGGACTTATGCCTTCAGAAGACTTACGGATATGTTCCAGTTCTTCCGTGGGAAGCCCGGCAAAATCAACCCCGGCTATTGGCACGAAAAACTCATCAGCCAAGACGTAAGGACGCCGGCCGAAAGTTTTTCCCGCGAGCAGTTCAAGGCCGCAGTGGTCAAAGAGTGGCGCAAATACTGGAGAAATTCTTTCAGGGATAGATGGGCCAACCTCGATACATTCTTTGATGACAGACGTGATGATTGGAGAGAAATTCGACGCAGCATACTGGAGAATGAAGACCTCGAATCGGCTGATCTGGCCTTCAGGGAGACTCAGGAGTTTGATTCCCTGGCAAATCTGTATCTGCATGGATACGACCTGAACGAGTACACCTATCACTTCATTTGGTGCTTGCACGCAATCGTCTGGGGCATCGGCCAATACGACGCCCACATGGCAGCAAAAGAAGAGGAAAAGCGCAGTGCCAGTTAAAGCAACAGGAAAAGACTACAAGGACTTTGCCAATTCCCTCGCAGAAACCGACTTCATCCCCACCGAGATCCTTGTCGTCAATGGTGCAGAGTGGAGCACGGAACAAGAGGAAGACTTCGACCGCAACCAAATACCGGACGATGCCAAAGTCACCATCGTCGAAGGGACCATCTTCTGCTCCAAGACGGATGAGAGCAGGGATTTGCTCAAGGAATACAGAAGCTGGAGCAAAGCCCAAAGCACCGCCCGGATCATCGTGGAGTGCGACAAAACCATCAAGGAAGCCGTAGAAAAAGCCATCAAGGAAGCAGGCGGAAAAGTTCTCTAACCTTCAAGAAATGCACAAAGGAGGGCCAGCAGAATCTTCAAAAGGTTCAACGCTGGCCCTCCTTTTTTACGCGCAGAGTTCACGCCCGGCAGGCCCCAAAACTCCAAAAACCAACCAGGAAAACCAAACCGACCATGCACGCCGTCGAGGGAAAGACCACCGCCCAACGCCTCTTCTCCCCAGGAAAAACAAGCCTACTCACCCGAGGATCAACGCCAAGCCCACCCCGGCAACCCCGACGAAAGCACCACGCACACCGATGGCCCAAGAGAGATCGAGCATCACCACCGACACTGCACACCAAAAGGCAAAGTTAAAGCAACCATCCAGATGTCATCCAGATGGTTTAACAACAAAATCAAATAGATAGGATATTCAAGTACATGGAAGCGCCAGTTAAAGTTAGCTCTCAAGACCGTAAGAGACGACAGAAGCAACCCCAAGACCCGACCCGCTACCGGGACAAGACCCGACCCGCCCAAGACGCTCAGAAGCGGTCACAATAACGCACAGACACAAGCCCAAAGCCCCGACAAGACACGCACAGCCGGGGAGAAGGGAAGCAAGCAGGAGCAGAGCAGATGCAGAAGAGACACCAATTCCACTTCATCAGCGAACACGCCAACGGCTATCAAGTCCGGGTATGGGTCAGCGAAGAAGGGATACCAGAGTCCGGAAGAGAGAACGAATGGTCCGGGGAACCAAGAAGAATCGGGAAGGGAGAGCGAGCAGAGAGGGCGTTGAGGGTGGGAGAGCCAAGAAGAATCGGGAAGGTGGAAGAGCCAAGAAGAATCGGGAGGGTGGAAGAGCCAAGAAGAATCGGGAGAGTAGAGGGGGCGTTTCATGTGGGTAAGGGCCGCCACTCTCTCCAAGCCGCCTTACAGGAAAGGAACTCCATTCTCTACCTGGCTCCCCACTTCACTGTCCGGTCCATCAGTCTCAGGCAAGAAGGCTTCTTCGACCACCAGGCCAGGAGCAATACAGGCTACGACCGCATCACCATTGCCTCTTGTGGCAAATCCAACGGCAGGAAGTACCTGTGCGTCAGCCTGAAGGTGCGCTCCCTGCTGACCGGGAGATGGAGTCAGATTGCCTTTTCCTTCGGGGCGGAGAAGGGCGGTCGGACCTACGAAGAGGCGCTGGCCAGGGCACTTGAGTGCCGGCGCCTACATGCGGACATCCACAACGTCATCGTGGATCACTACAACGAGCTTGCCAAAGCCGCGATGTTGGCTCTGGCAGAAAGGGAGAAGGAGACGCTGGAGCCGGAAATCTGGAGGGCTTATGGCTTCTGCAGAGGGAGATGGGAAAAGGCGCTGGAGGGGCTGGACCGCAGTCTGTTGAAGGAGTTTGAGCGGACGAAGGAGAGCGAGCGGATGCTGGAGTGTTATGGGGAATTGCGGGAGCAGTTGGGTTTGGTGTCAGTGGCTTGTGAGAAGGGATAAGCCTTCCCGGCGCTTTCTGGGACCGTGGGCATGGGTGGCCATAGGGATCTGGCCCCCTTTCTGCCTACAGGTATGGCCATGGGTTTGCGTATGGGTGTGGGGAGCCATGGTTCCGGGGATGGTTTTCCATGGGGTTCCATGGGTGGAGCATGGGGTTCCATGGTTCCGGGTGTATGGGTTCCCTTGGGTCCGGAGCATGGGGTTCCATGGGTTCCCTTGGGGCGGCGTATGGGTTCCGGGGGTGGTTTTCCATGGTTCCGGAGCGCCTACGGGGGCAAACCCGCACTCTGTCCCCGCTTCCCAAGCGCCGGGGGCACTTTGAACGCGCTCCCTAAGCCCCGGAGAAGCCCGTAGGGAGACGATCTCACCCGGACCCTAGTCACCGTAGCGGGGTAAAGCGTTGGAGAGCTGATTCTGGGGCTTCTTGGGTCCGGGGATGTTCCTGGGGGGTTCCTGGTTCCGGAGGTGGTTTTCCACGGGGAACCATGGTTCCGGGGATGTTCTTTGGGTTCCCTTGGGTCCGGGGATGTTCTTTGGGTTCCCTTGGGTCCGGGGATCTGCATCTGGGTACCCATATGGGGCGTTTCGGGGGTTTGTAGTTTTTTGGTTTTTTGGTTTTTTGGTTTTTTGGTTTTTGTTTTTAAATTAAATAAATAAATTACCTTAATCGCCTGCGCGCACGCACACATGCACGCACGCATACGCGAATAAGTCATCGAAACAGGTCTGTCAAGCCCCACCAGACAAGAGCCAAAAAAATCGCCGCGCCGCGCCCCAAACAGCTTCCACTTCTGCTCCCTACGGGTGCCGGCGATAATGCGCAACATCAAACAACAACACGCAAGGAGATCAGCATGAAATTCGCTTTCATCAGCCGCCACAGCCCGACCCCGGAACAGCACGCCCTCGCCGCCGAGCAAGGTGTGGAGCTGGTTCACGTTGGGGACGCCGATGCGTTCTCGGTGGACTCCGGGTTCGTCCATGACCACGGGCCGTTCGAGGGCGTGGTGGTGCATCCGGCCGCAGCATTGCGGCTGGCAAACAACTTCCTGGTGGGAGTGTTCGAGAACGCCAACCGGGCGCCGGAAGGTGCCCGCCCCGAGTTCTACGCTCGGGCCTTCCACCTTTACGACTTGAGGGGCTAAAAATGGAACAAGCACTGAACTATCTGCACCACGTTCTCGACATGGAAAACACCAACGGGCTGCATGGAGGCCGCCCACCGACCCGCGAAGAGGCCCAGCAGTACCTGGAGCGCCTTCTCGCTCTTCTCCCCACCAACCAAACCCAGGAAGGGTGAGGGTTACGCCAAGGATGGCGTGCGGGCAAGGCCATGGATGACCATGGCCCGCCAGTAGAACCCTCCGGCTTGCCTCTCCAACGCTTTTCCTCAAGACTCCCCTGAAAAATCCGCCGACAATGAATCATCGACGGAAAACACCGGGCTGGGGACGCTCCCTAAGCCCCGGAGAAGCCCTGAGAGCCGCGATCTCGCCCTGACCCTAGTCACCGTAGCGGGTGGGTGCTTTGAGATGCCCAAAACGGCTTAGAATTGACTTACCACTGACTTACCTGCGGAGACAGAACATGACGGCCAAGCGCGAGTACCTGGTGATCGATCTGAGTGGGGAGAAGGAAGACAAGAGGATCAGAGCCACAGGCCCGGATGTGGCGGTGCTGACGGCCTGGGCCGAAGAGGTGCCGGGTGGCTCTGAAGTCATGCGGGCCACGTCCCTGCGGCATCCGCCCCTGACGTGGGGGAGGAAGTCGGTGGCGTGTGGGAATTGGGGGGTCGTGCTGGAAGAGGGCGACCTGGTGGATGCCGATGAACACTGGGACCAGGTGCGGCGCCGGAACTTGGCGAGTGCCTAAGCCATTTTGGTGAATGTTAGGCTGGTTTCCAGCCTAACATTAACTAAGTGGTGATTTCTATACCCTAACTTTTATGCTGCGAGGTTTTTTCCATGAAAATGATCGTTGATGGTTGCAATGGCATCTACATCCCCAAGCTCTTTGCCGAGAGAGTGGAAAGCACCTGCACGGGTTGGCGGCTTGGGGATCTGACCATCACCGGGTTGGATGATGAGCGCATGGAAGAGAACCTGGTGGCGCTCAGACAGGGGCCGAGAGCGCCGGACTACTGGGAAGCCTGGGATGAGATGGTCAACGCCCTGTCGTTCCACAACGTCGCCGGCTGCAGGATGACCCTGTACCCAGATGGCGACTTGTTCCTGATGTCTGAGGACGATGTGCTCATGGAGCTGGACGGGTGAGGTCTTTTCTGGCCAGGCCAAAGGTCTTTGTGGGTCAGGCCAGAACATTCCCTTCGTCTTTCCACTTCAGTAACCACTGACTTATCTGCAAAATAGAATCATCGAAACACACACAAGAGGGTAAGCAGATGAGCACCACGACTGTTAAGGGTTTCACCAGCGTCAGCGAGCAGATCGAGCGCGCCAGAAACGCCAAAGACCGCATCAGGGTGTCGGACTTTGTAGGCGCTATCCCCTTGCTGACCACCTCGGTGGCCAACGCCAAGATTATTCTCTACCGGCGACCGGCAGGGGGCTTTTTCACCCATGTCGAGCGCCGGGTTGATGGGATCTACCGGCACATGGACTTCAACCTGTCCCGGCGCTATGCCGAGTATCAGCAGGGGGAGAAGGCGTTTTACAAAGCCGTCAGGAAGTGTGCCAGTGACTCTCCCTACTACCCGAATCTGCATCATCCCAAGATGCCCGTGCCGGCATCCAACTGATTTTCTCCGTGGTGTGTTGTCTTGGGGGAGCTTCGGCTCCCTCCTTTTTGCACCTTCAAGGGCCATGGCTGTATGGCGGCATAGGTATATGGCGGCAATGTGGCATAGGTGTGGGAGGCGCCATGGAGAACCATGGGAAGGCGTGACCCCATGGAGAACCATGGGCTGCCAGAACCTGCTGCGGAAACCACAACATCTCCAGTTCGCTTACCTGTGTTTCGTCCGCATCATGAAGACTCACACAACAACCCGGAGCAGGACAATGAAAAAGACGCCTGAAACCAACGCAGAGTTTGCCGCCAATCTTTTTGAGGAACGCAGAAGTGGGAAAAACTGCTTCTTCCGCATCTTGGGCGGAAATTGGCACCGTATTCCCGATCTGGACGATGCGGAGCAGATGGAAAGGTTCCTGGCTGCACTAAAGAGGTCTGGTCCATTGAGGGTCAAGGTGGAGAACGGGCCTGAAGTGAAGATGTGGCGTTGGGTCTGGGAAGAGGGTTGGAAGGCTTACAACTGATCCACCGGGGCGCAGGGAAGCGCCCTGTTTTTTTCTCACAAGCAAACCATGGAGAACCATGGCTTTCGGCCTTTGCGGCCCATAAGAAGATCCCAAACAAACGCCACAACGCCTCCAGTTCGCTTCCCAACAACCCGGCGTCACAATCAAGACTCACACAACAACCCGGAGCAGTACAATGACCAACGAAGAACTTGTCAATTTCGCCAATAAAATCCGTGAGCGGAGCCATTATGCCACCTACAGAAATCCAGAAGCGGTGAAAGCAATTCTTGATGCCGCCAAGAAAACGACCACGGAAAACGGGAAACTCAAGACAGACATAAACGATGCCCTTTGGGTTTCTCCCTGGGAATTTGAAGCAGAAACCCCAGAAGAATTTGTCATGTACATGATCGGATTCGATCTGGAAACCGGGGATCGTGAAATCTTTTTCGATGACGACCGTTTTCCAAAAGAACTGATTGCCGACAACATCCAAGTCTACGTCCAAACGATGTTGAGCGTCGGCGTCACCAAAGAGCTGATCAACAAGCACTTGCATAACCTGATCGGCTGTGACCGGGAAGAAAATCCGGAAGTGTATGACCTGTTCGAGCAGGCACTGAACCAAGTATGATCCATCGGGGCACCTACGGGTGCCCTGTCTTAGCAGTCTTTCTTCCCATGGCAATCCATGGTCTTCCATTCCCAGGCAGGGCTTGTCCAATCCAAGGCCAACAGGTTATCCAGCTTCAGGCCAAGGTTTTCCAGATAAAGCCAAAACCAAGCTCAATCCAAAACCAAAACAAAGACCAGCTCAAATTTCCCTATACACAACCTGAACACTCCCATTAGTAACGCCTATCTCCGTTTCGGATAATTAAATCGTAGCAAGAACGCTACACACAAAAACGGAGATAAGACCATGAGCAACGAACTGAGCGCCCTCCTGAGCGACGGCAACGACGAAACCCAAGAGCTGCGGGCCAAGTACGGCAGCCGGGGCGCCCTGAGCCAAGCGTTCGCGGAATACGCGGACGGCCTCCAAGACCTCTTTGACGAGCTTGCCCAGGAGGAGCGGACCATCGCCGCCGACTTCAGGCAAGCCCGGTACGCTGATTGACGTACCACTAGCGGGGCACCTTCGGGTGCCCTGTCTCTCACCTGCAGCAAGCCATGACAAACCATGGCCTGTGAGCCAAGGAGAAGCCCTATGGGACGCCATGGATACCCGGCCCTATGGTGGCATAGGAATCTGGCGCCCCATGGCCGTGTGTGGTTGGGGAGCCTTGGGAAACCATGGGAAGGCATGACTGGAAAACCATGGTCCCGGTTGGCGCGGCCCACGCCGACCAAGCCCACAACACCTCCAATTCTCGCTCCAACATCCCGGCGTCACAATCAAAGCTCACACAACAACACAAGCGGAGCAAGCCAAGATGAGCGCATTCACGGTCAAGACCAACGAAGAGTTCGAAGTTCGTTTCGTTCTCAATGTAATGGGCGGCCGTCAATTCTTTATGCTTGACAGCAGCGGAGTTTGGCACGAGATACCCGATAGTATTAGTGCAAAAGAAATGAGGGGGTTTTTTCTCTCTCTCATAAAAGGAAACTACAACAAAGTTTTTGTCAAAGAGATGGTCGAGGAGTCGGTAGAGACTGTGTGGGAGTTCTGTTCGCCCGATATGTGGAGGTTGATTGCGTAAACTGCGGGGCACCTACGGGTGCCCTGTTTTTCCAGTCAATCAAAACCATGAGAAAAACCCAAAAGCTCCCAACTAAACTCGCAAAATTCCCTATTCTGTTTCCTGTACGATGTCGATACTATTAAGACTCACACAACACAACACGGAGTAAAACAAGATGAACACTATTGAACAAATCAAAAATTCACCCGTCTTTCGCTCCTTCATGAGTGAAGAAATGCCGGTCGCAGGGAGCGTCTTCCGGCACTGGGACAATCAGTGCCCCGCCGACCTTCTGGCGGCGATGTCCGCCGTTCTCGATCACGGGGCAAACCCGTGGTGCTTTGTGGCGGACCGGAGCCACTTCGAGCAATTCAGCGGGGCGGAAGATATCGCCGCCATGAACGCGCTCACGGACGAGCAGGCAAGCGCACTGCTCACATGGGACAGAGCTGATCTTTGGTGGTGAGTCCTCCCTTTACAAGCCCTTCCTCGCATCCGTGAGGAGGGGCTTGTATGCCCTTAAAAGAGAAATGTAGTGATGAAAAAGGTGAACATTTAGCAAGGCCCGAACCCATGGAAACACCAACAGCAAACCATGGTCCTCCATTCTCAGGCACCTTGGGCTTATTAGGGCTTAGGCCAACTCAGGCCATTGGGCTTATTAGGGCTTAGGCCAACTCAGGCCATCGTGGTCCATGGATTTCAGGCCACAAGAGAACCTGAAAACCTCCAATATCAAGCCCAACATCCCGGCGATAGTATGAAAGCTCATACAACAACACACGCTGGAGATCAAAAACATGACCACGCAAATCACCGACCAGGAAATCAACAAGCTGATGACCCTGCCTGTCATTTCCCACATTGACGACATCTCCAATGTGGAGGGGCGCACGTTCCTTGAGGAACGTGATGGATTTGAAAGGTGGTCAGTGGGTGAGGAAGAGTCCTACTGGTTCTGCCTGGAGTGCGGGGAAGAGGGACACCCTGATGACGGGTGTCTGAGCTGTGGAGACGGCTGGGAGCCGGAGGAAGATTGCTGCTGATAGGGCAGAGCAGGGCGCAGGGAAGCGCCCTTTTCTGTCATGGATACCCGCCCATGGAGAGCGTCATGGAGGACCATGGTGAGCCATAGGTATCTGGCTTGGGGGGAACCATAGGGCCTATAGGGATCTGGCCCTGGAGGACCATGGCGGGCCATAGGGATCTGGCGCCGTCCCACCATCGCCCCAACCCCAACCCCACCGGCGCCCAACGCCAACGCCGTCCCAACGGTCAAAATGACGGGCAAAACATACTATTATATCACGGAACTAGCATCGCCGTCAATAGACCCAGATCAAAAAAAAGTGAATTTTTTGAAAATATTTTTTTCGCTTTCAAATCAGATACTTACGACAAAAAAAGAAAATATTTTTTCAATTTCCGTAAGTGTCTGTTTTTCAATGAAAAATAATTCGTCACGGATGTTTACACTAAGTAACGAATGAGTTACTATTAACTCACGTCGGAAGTGAACGACGGAACAAAACAACATAAGCGGAGATTAAAAAATGAACACTGAAATCAACGTCAAGAATGCCGAAAACAACGCAATCGTTCTTCGCGCTATTGAGCGCGCTAAGTCTTCCGGCACTACCGAGAAAGCCGGCAAGATCTTGATGTCTTTTGCAGCACAAGCTGCAAACTATGAGCACAAGATAATGATTCCCGACTATGACGGCGACAATGTTTATAGTCTTGAGAAGTTTGTAAAGTTTACTCAAGCGGTCGGCATGAACAGCTTACATTTTCTTGATAATTACACTGTTTCTATTTTGTATAATCTTCTGAATCAGAAAGACAAGAAAATAAGTAATAAAGACACAAACGCTATTTGTTGTGTCGACTTAGAAACGGAAAAGACATATAAATTCCGTTTGATTTACGGGGCATCGACTGCAACAACGCAGTCAAGCAGCACTCGCAATCTACTTGCGGCAGTCGGCATCTTGAAAGACTATCAGCCGAAAAAGTCAACATTTATTCAATTGTCGGATGAACCGAGACATGCTGATTTTCTCAAATTATTTACACTCGCAAACGTCCGCGAACGATTCAAACATGAATCAAAATGCACTAAGTCATAACTGACTTAGTGACTCGGGAATCACGGAAGATTCCCGAGTAATTCATGCGGATATTAGACTGAGCGCGACAGTCGGGATAATTCCCGACTGTTTCGGGGGGTCTTAGAGCGCAGCGAAACCCCGGATGGTATAGCCCCCTACTTCTCCCACCCCCGCCCCGACTATCTCCATACCCAGGCCCGGTCCTTCTGGTTATCTCCATACCCAGGCCCGGTCCTTCTGGTTATCTCCATACCCCCGGCCGACCAGTCTCCTTATTATCTCCATACCCCGATCAGGGCAAAAGAAAGGCCCGCTTGCGCGGGCCTCTTGGTGCGTTGGGTGGAGGTCTATGCAGCCTCTTTCATGCGGCTCATTGTGGCTCTGATGCGGTTCTCGATGGCCGCTCTGGCCGCTTCCGGGGTGTTCGCTTGGGTCCAACCGAAGGTATTGATGGCCGGGCAACTCCAGGCCCACCCAAGGCGCCGATCCTTGCGCCTCATCTTCATGGAGTAGGGCGGCACTGGGGTCAGGGTGTCCACGATAAAGGATTTCACTTGGCCACCTCTTTCATGACCTTGCCGAGCGCATCAATGATGGAGTCGGCATCGAAAACCTCCGCTTTTTCCTTCAGGACTATTTCGGTCACGACTGTCACGCCATCCACGACCTTGGTCTTGAATGCCAGCCTGCCCAGGTTGTTCAGCAAGAACCAGAACATCTGTGCCTCGCGCTCAAGCTCCACCGTGCGCGAGACGATCCTTGCGGCGTTCGCCACTTTTGTCGCCGTTTGGACGCTGCAAACGAGATCCGCGATGTCCTCGGCCAAACGAATTTCACGCTCTTCCTCGACAATCTCGACGGTTGGAGACTTGAACAGATTAAGCATTTTCTCGAAAAAACCCATGTTATTCACCCGTTACTTATTTATGAAAAAATGAAGAGAGCCTTTTGAGGCTTGCTCATGACCGGAAGACCATCGACTTTTTCAAGGGCGATGCGCGGGTAAAGGTTGACCCGAACCAGTCTTACCGAGCCGGAATGAATGCTGTCCATCCTGCGCTCCTGCTTCTGAATTTCCAGCCCGTTTTCCCGGCAATACCGGCCAGCGCGATGACCCAGGGAGATTTTGTCGCCATGCGCCATGTACCGACCTGTCATGGCGACGTACTGATCAACGGTCATGTAGTCCAGTCTGCGCTTGTAGGGGACCAGCTTCTTGATGGCCTCGCCCTGTTTTTCGATCTTTGCGTCTTTCTTCTCGATGGCGGCCCTCATGTTCTCCACCTTCCGGTTGAGGATGGTCATGGCCTTGAGAATGAACTCGGCCTCTTCCAGCTCGCCGGAGGCGACCTCTTCCTCGCCCATCACATAGCCACCATCCTTGCGGATAGCCGGGAGGACTACGCCGTGAATCCAGCGGTTGAGGCGTTTGCCGGCCTCGGTGTTGGAGCGGGACACCAAGAAGGTGACGGCAGGCTCCGAAATGACGGTGACGTTTTGGGTTCCGCCTGCGGTCTGGAAGGGGGTAATCATCGTATACCCCCCTCCCAAGCCTTCTTCGATGGCGGTTTTGGCGATGGCGGGCCGGGTGCTGCTGCCCATCGCTGCAAGCACATCGCGCAGGACGAACCACGGCTGGCCGCTCTCGTTCGTAATCACGCGCACGTCATTGGATTCAAACTCAAAAGAAACGATGTTGCTCATGAAAGTCCCTCTGGAACTGATTGTGTTTCGGCGGTACTGCTTACGGGGTGAAGTATAGTCATGAATTACTTATTTTCGGGCGCCCAGATGAAAAAAAATTAGAGCAAGAAGGGGGCGCCGCACTGACCCCCTTCTCGTTGCCAAAGCATCAGCCGCCAAACACGCTCTGACCGTCGATCTCTTCCAGCACAGCCCTTGGGTACTCGTTGACCTGGATCTCACGAACCATCCCGTCACGCTGAATCTGGCGCCGCTGTACCTGGATCGGTATTTCTCTCTCCTTGCAGATCCTGGCCGCACGGCTGCCCAGCGAAGCCTTCTGGCTCTTGGTCATGTAGCGGTGGGTGAGGGCGCGGTATTCGTCCACGGTCAGGTAGTTCAGATGCTGTCCCATGGTTGAGATGGTCTTTTGCTGATGACGAACCATGACCTCGGCCCTTTCTGCGCGCTCGCATTGGTCGGCTGCCAGCCGAAGCGCCTCCGGCAGTGTCTTGGGGATGTCGAAGGCGTTTTCTGGTTGGGCACGGTATTCCCCGGTTCTGCGGATGGCCGGGAGAACTTCGCCGGCGATCCACTTCTGGAAGGGGAGCGATTTGGGCTTGTTACTGCGAGCCAAAAAGAAGTACAGTCCAGGCTCGGAAAGGCAAGTCAAGTCTTGAGTACCGGATGGGGTACGAATCGGATTCGTACCCCTCCATTCTTCAGGTACATGCTTGACCAGATTGCTGTCGAACTTGGTGTACCCCAGCGCCTCGGCAATGTCCTTGGCCACAAACCAAAGCTCCCCGCCAACCTCCGTCACCCTGACATCCATCCCCTCGAACATGAAGGGAACCTCTCTTGGCTGCGTCTGAGCCACCGGCTCGGGCACGCCAGCGATCTCCGGTTCCGTCTCCGGCGTCGGTTCGACTTCCGGCAGGTTTGAAAGCGCCGGAATGACCGTATCGTTCAGCCACTGACTGACCCGCACGCTGTTTGCCGTGCTGCTTCTGGACAGCATCATGACCGCCGCGCTGTGGGTGATGATCTTGACGGCGATGATGCCGCTGGACACGCGGATGCTCTGCTCGTCCACCATGCCCTTGCCAAGTTTCTTCTCGATCAGAGCCTCTGCTCTGGTCACTGGGATGGTGGTCCCCATGGCGTTGAGCAAGTCCTTGGCGACCATCCAAAGTTGACCATCACGAAGGACAAAGCGGATTTCGTGGTTTTGAAAGGCAAAGGTGATGATCTCGGTATTCATTTTTGCTCCTGGCAACGACCTCAATCGGCCTCACCATAGTTATAGAAGGAAGGCTCGGAAGGTTGCCGGTTCCAGTGGCCAAATCAATATAGTGTGCTTGATATAATTCCAAGCCCCCAAATATTGATTTCCACGGAAAGAATCGTCCATGCAGCAACCTCATTTTCCCTCCGCAGAATCCGGCCAGAAGCCCAAAGTTGACGTTGGTTCGTCCATCGAAGAGTACCTGGACCGTTCCGACTGGCGGGTGAATGCCAACGCCAACCAGGGTTACTCTCTGGGCGGCCTGATCCTCAACACCTCCGGCAAGGTGGTTGCAAATTACTGGCTGAGCCACGTCTATCCCGAAGCCGTGGGTCAGGCCCACCGCGACGGCGACTATCACATTCACGATCTCGACCTCCTGGCCGGTTACTGCGCTGGCTGGTCCCTGCGCACCCTGCTGGTGGAAGGTTTCAACGGCGTGCCGGGTAAGGTGGAGTCGGCGCCGCCCCGCCACTTCTCCTCCGCCGTGGGCCAGATCGTCAATTTCCTGGGCACGATGCAGAACGAGTGGGCCGGCGCTCAGGCGTTCTCCAGCTTTGATACCTACATGGCTCCGTTTGTCCGTATCGACAACCTGACCTACGAGCAGGTCAAGCAGCACATGCAGGAACTGATCTACAACCTGAACGTGCCGTCCCGGTGGGGCTGTCAGGCTCCGTTCGTCAATCTGACCTTCGATTGGGTCTGCCCGGAAGACCTGCGGGAGCAGGTGCCCGTCATCGGCGGCCGGGAGCAGGATTTCTGCTACGGCGACCTGCAGGCGGAGATGGACATGATCAACCGGGCCTACATCGAGGTCATGACCGAGGGCGATGACAAGGGTCGCGTGTTCACGTTCCCCATTCCCACCTACAACATCACCCAAGACTTTCCCTGGGAAAGCGAAAATGCCCAGCGCCTGTTTGAAATGACCGCCAAGTACGGCCTGCCGTATTTCCAGAATTTCGTCAATTCGGAGCTGTCGCCCAACATGGTGCGTTCCATGTGCTGCCGGCTGCAGCTTGACCTGCGGGAACTGCTCAAGCGTGGCAACGGCTTGTTTGGCTCGGCGGAACAGACCGGCTCCCTGGGCGTCGTGACCATCAACTGCGCCCGCCTTGGGTATCTTTTCCGTGGAGACGAAGCCGGCCTGATGCAGCGCCTGGATCATCTTCTGGATCTGGCCAAGGAAAGCCTGGAGATCAAGCGCAAGTTCATTACCGACCACATGCAAACCGGCCTGTTCCCCTACAGCAAGCGGTATCTGGGTACCCTGCGCAACCACTTCTCCACCATCGGCGTGAATGGCATCAATGAAATGATCCGCAACTTCACCCACGATGCCGAGGACATCACCACGGAGTTTGGTCATGCCATGGCCCTGCGTCTGCTGGATCATGTCCGCGCCAGGATGCTGGAGTTCCAAGAGGAAACGGGGAATATGTACAACCTGGAGGCAACGCCGGCCGAAGGAACCACCTACCGCTTTGCCCGCGAGGACAAGAAGCGGTATTCGGACATCATCCAGGCCGGCACCGACGAGGCGCCTTACTACACCAACAGCTCCCAGCTCCCGGTGGGCTTTACCGACGATCCCTTCGAGGCGCTGGCCCGCCAGGAGGCTCTGCAGACCCGTTACACCGGCGGGACCGTGCTGCACCTGTACATGAACGAACGGGTGTCCTCTGCGGAAGCCTGTAAGCGTCTGGTACGCCGGTCGCTGGAGAATTTCCGGCTGCCCTACATCACCGTGACGCCAGTGTTCTCGATTTGCCCCAAGCATGGGTACATCGCCGGTGAACACACCTTCTGCCCCAAATGCGACGAGGAAATCATCGCTCGCAAGAAGGCCAAACTCAAAGCTGCCTGAAACCATTACCTCTCAAGGAGACAATCATGCAAGATCAAATCGAACTGAAGGATGAAGAGCGTACCCGCTGCGAAGTCTGGACCCGAGTGATGGGCTACCATCGCCCCGTATCGGCCTTCAACAAGGGCAAGCAGTCCGAACACAAGGATCGGGTCTGCTTCAAAGAGCCGCAGTGAAGCCTGCCGGCCCAACCCAAGCCAGTGTCCTGCCGGTCCTGCCGGCAGGCGCTCGTCCTGACATTCGCGTGGGCGGTCTGACGCCCATGACATCCATCGACTATCCGGGCGAGCTTGCCGCCGTGGTATTTCTGCAAGGGTGCCCCTGGCGCTGTAGCTATTGTCAAAACGCCCATCTGCTTTCTGCCAGGCCGGACGGTGAAATGACCTGGCGCCAGACGCTCGACTTTTTGACCTCACGCAAGGGACTTCTGGATGCGGTGGTGTTCAGTGGCGGCGAGCCGACCCTGCAGGCCGGTCTGCCAGATGCGATAGGGGCTGTAAAAGCACTTGGACTCAAGGTGGGTCTGCACACGGCAGGTATCTACCCTAAGCGCCTTGCAGGTGTTCTCCCGCTGATCGACTGGCTGGGACTGGACATCAAGACGCTGCCGGAACACTACGAGGCTATCACTGGGATTCCCGGCTCCGGAGAGGCCGCCTGGGAAAGCCTTGAGCTGGCGATTGATTCCGGAGTGTGTCTTCAGGTCAGAACGACCGTTGCGCCGCCCGTAGAGCCTTACATTGAGGCCCTGACCCTCAAACTGAAACAGGCGGGAGTCAGTGACCACCGCCTGCAACAGTACAGACCGCCTGCAATGCCGATAAAGCCCTAAATCCTGGCCGGGGTGAAGTGATGCTCCGGCTTTTTCGCGCTCATGGGGGCGCGATTTTTCAGAAAGGTCAGCTCGTGCTTCTTGGGTACCCAAACGATGCCGTAATACTTGAGGACGGTATTCAGCTTATATCGACTGTCCAGCCCCAGCAGCTTCATCCCGTCCTCCTTGGTGTGATCGCGGGAGGCGGCCATGTCGCGTAGGCGCGTGAGAGTTGCTTCGCTCAGCCTGGGATCAATCGGGTTGGGTCCGGACTTCTTCGACACCCAATCAACCCCGTGGTCAATCAGAATGTCCTCCATGGCGCCTTGCTGGTAATAGCCCAGCTCATCCTTCAGATCCAGCCAGGATTTGTTTGGGTCTTTTGCATAGTTCAGAATCAGGTTGATCTCTTCCTGGGTGAACTGCTTTGGTTTACGTCCGCGCTTCTTCATGGTGATTCCTTTGGAACGAAATTGGTACAGGGAGAATGGTCAGGCATTGCGATGGTCCAGGCGTCATAGCGTTCGTTGAGCTTTCCTGGGCTGCGCCATACGATGTGTCGCAGACATTCATCGCGTCTGTCGCAGTGGACGGTCCCGTGCGCCCGGCTGCCGGTACATGCGGTGTTGTCCCTGAGCATCACGCCGTCATCCTGAAAACGGAGACTTCGATGTTTGCTTGCCTGAAAGTGTCAAGCGCCCACTCAATGTCTTGTCGCCAACGCTGAATGAAGTCTTCCGTAGGCTCCATGAAGCAAACACGGCTGATACCGACCTGCGCGATTTTGCTGGCACACGAAGAGCAGGGCGGGGCGGTGATGTAAATCGTGTGGCCGGCAAGGTCACGACGGGCAAAAAGAATGGCATTCTCTTCCGCATGAATGGTTCTTCGAATGCGCTCTTCGCGGGGCATGTTCACGTCCTTGACGCCCCTGGGAAGACCATTGAATCCGGAACTCACATGCTCACGACTTGGGCTGACGATGACCGCGCCAACCTTGGTTGAGGGATCTTTCGACTTTCTGGAGGCGACCATTGCCAGCGACAGAAAATAGTCGTCCCAACCGATTTCACTGACCAACTCCTGCTCTGCTGCGCTCATTCTGCGACCCCCATCCACTCGTCAGTCATGGGGCCATCCAGAGGCGTAACGCAAAGAGTGACCGCGCCTTTGTCCACCAGGTCACGCTCAACTTTGGCAAGCTCTTCCGGCGTCTCGACCTCGAACTCTTCCACAAACGATTCCTTGTCGATATTTTCCCACTTGACTTCAATTTTCATTAAGTAATCACTCACTTATTTACCAGTTTACGCCAAACCAAATCCCGATGCCGTGGATGATGCCCACGGGAAAAGCGATCACGCCGATAATCAAAAGCAGGTATTTTTCATTCAGAAGGCAGTTGATGATGTGCGTGACCAAAGATGCCGGTGGCACCACGAAGATCATCAGAAATGTCAAAGTCACCAGAGTGATCTTGACCAATTCGGTGGCTTTTTCGTTGATTTTCTTCATTGCTCTGTACCTTTGCAGTCTCATTTTTTGCTTCCTATAACATTAACGCCAAGGTGCTCAATGGCTGCGATCACCAATGGCACTTTATCAATGGGGCACTTGGCAGTAACCATTCGGAACTTTGACATTTCGTAGCGCCAAGTACGAATGGCTCTGGTCAGTTTCAGGTTTTTTGTTCCTGTCTTTTCGACAATCCGGCCGCGTCGAATTTGCACCTTGTCCAACGGCTTTACGATTGAAAGATTCAGCGGATCGCTGACCAGGCTTCCATTCACCAGAACATAAGGGTTTTCGAGGCGCATTTGAGGTTTCCAGTATTCGATGACGAATGCTCGCCACTCGTCCCCGTACATCCTGACCCACGATGCCGGAGGGTCGAGATCACCAAGTTCCGGCGAACTCTCCCTTGGTCTGACATGACTCGATCTTTTTCTCGTCACGACTGCATTTTCCCCCATTGTTGTAATCTTCGATCAGATCAAGGAGATAGGAAAGATCCCCAGCCGTACTGATCAACTTGCCAAGGGCAATAATTTGTTTCGTGGAGCCGTAAAAGGTGACATTCAGAGTGAGCTTGCCGGCATGGCCAGGCCCCTCAATTCTCCCGGCCGTGATGTTTTTCGCGGAGATCATGCGCTTCTCCTGTCGATGCGGGCCGAGGCGCAGATGAACCTCATGGCCTCGGTGGCCTCTTCCATCAGGGTAGGGCGGCGGCCGCAGACGATTTTGCAGCGTGCCAGGGCCAAAAAGCGCAAGGTCACCTTGCGCTGCTCTTCGGTCTGGCAACTGTCCCATACTCTCTGGCACTTCTCTTCGAGCGTCAGTGACTGGCGCTCCAGACGGTCATGTTCTTCTTGGGTGGTCAACACGGTCCTTCCTCCGATGCTCTTCCCGTGCCACGAGTATAGTCAGTGATGAATTAACTTTCTACTCGTCCTGCACAAATCCTATGGAGCGCATTCCACTCTGACCGTCGGCATCGGCCCCGGCGTGGTAGCCCTGCTCGGAGGGCTGCCTGAGCAGAATCAAGGCCATAAGGGCAAGCGGTTCTCGGAGGAAGAAGAGGGCGGAGAGGATGGAGGCGAGGATGATGAGGTTGAAGATGTTGACTTCGGTAAGGATCAGGTAGCGAAACATTGGCGGGCCTCATTTTTGGACCCGCCAATTATATCACCAGTTACTTATGCCGCCTTCCTTCCAAGCAACCCCATCCCGGCCAGATCAAAGTCGGCGCCAGGGGGCAAGATGTTCTCGACAAAGCCCTCGGTGGCCTCGACAATGGCGCGTCTCGTTGCGCCGTGCTCCTTCAGGTGCGCGTTGTGACTGTCGCTAAAGTCCACCACCAGAGCCACGTTGGGACCGCACTTCTTGCGTCTCAGACCACGGCCAATACGCTGTCTCAGGGCAACCTCAGCCTTGCCGCCGCCGGCCAGAACTACAAGGCCCACTGCCGGCACGTCCACGCCCACATCGAGAATGGTGGACCCGATCAGCACCTGCAGCGAGCCATCTCCAAGGGCGCCCAAAGCGGCCCGCCGCTGCTCCTGCTCGTGCTTGCCGTAGATGAATTGAGCGCGGATTCCGGCCCTCTCCATCATGTCCTGCAGGATTTCACCGTGGCGCTGATGCTGAACCAGGACCATGGATGGCATGTTCAGCTTCGAGGCTCTGAGGCATTCCTTGACGATAGCAAGGTTTCGCTCCTTGTTTTCCACGATGCCGATACGATAGGCGCGCTGCCACGGCGTTGTCCGATAGAGCTTGTCAGGTTTTGGCAGGTCCACATACTTGAAGAAGGGCTTTGCCAGGATGCCACGGTCAATCAGCATTTTTTCGCTGATCCTGATGCCGACCTGACCGGCCACCGCCATCAGGCGCATATTGGCTTCTTCGTCCTGGCGCATGAAGGGTGTCGCGGTCAGGGCGAGTCGGTAATGCGCGTTCTTGCAGGCGTTGAGGATGTCGTAATAGCCAGAGGCCGATGCTTCGTGGGCCTCTTCCAGAATCACAAACTCAAAGTAGGCCAAAATCCGCTTGACCAGTGCGCGTCTATCCTCGTGCGCCTTCATCTTGGCCTGAATCTGCCGCTTCATCGCCTCAACTGGCATCTCCTTGTACGCAACACCTTCCTTGAGTGCCTTGGCCTGAGCCTTGAGATTTTCACCCTTCATTC
The DNA here is from genome assembly GCF_022227765.1 of Ectothiorhodospira shaposhnikovii. GTDB lineage: Bacteria > Pseudomonadota > Gammaproteobacteria > Ectothiorhodospirales > Ectothiorhodospiraceae > Ectothiorhodospira. The sequence goes on from NZ_JAJMLZ010000004.1 coordinate 82,432, forward strand.
GTTCAAGCTCTGCCTTGGGGTCAAAGGGCAGGAGCCGGGCGATCAGCGTCTGAACCATAGCCACATTGAACCCCTTTCTCGGGGACCACTCGCTGTCGCCCATGACGCCGGCCTTGATTTTGAAAGCCTCTTCAAAGGCATCCTTCATTTGGTACATCAGCACCGAACGGGTGGTGAGAAACAGGGCAGGGCGCTTGATTCTTGCGTAAGCGAGGCGACAAATCCGACTCTTGCCCCCTCCGGTGGCGACCTGGGCAATTATCCGCCCGTGTCTCTCCAGACGCCTCACCGTTTCCATCTGATAGTCGTACTTGGGATCGTCGCCAAAGGTGTCGATGACCGGATTCTCCGGCCCCAGTGGCTCCGGCAGCGGCTTTCTGACGATCTGCACGACATAGCCGCGCCCTGACAGCTTCTCTTGCACATACCCAACGAAACCTGCTGGGAAAGTGCCCTGACGGAAGTCGAAGAAGGTGCTGCGACCATCCCAGTTGCCGCTTTTGAAGGCTCCAGAATGCTCGGCACCATTGACTCGATAGGAAAGCAGGGTTGACACCTCCAGCTTGATCTCCCTTGATGGGTTTACCAATTTGGCGGTGACTGCGTTATGCGCAATTTGAAGGACTTGACTCATCGCTGGTTTGCCTGTAGGAATCTTGTCGTATAAGATAAGTCACCAGTAGGTTATCTGTCACCCATTATGATGGAACGAAAATCCTTGCAGATCGCAAATATGCAACTGTCGCAAGCTGATCCCAAAACCTTGCTTCCAAACCCGTTCAACCCCAACGTGGTGACGCCGGAAAACGAAGAAAAACTCTCTGCCAGCGTTGACCGGCTGAGCATGTTCAAGCCGATTCTGGTTCGCACCCTTGAGAGCGGTCGCCTTGAAATTCTGGGCGGACACCATCGCAATGTGATTGCCATTCGCAAGGGCTTTGAAAGCGTGCCGATTCTGAACCTTGGCAAGATTTCTGACGACAAGGCCAAGGAAATCGCCCTGATTGACAACAGTCGATATGGCGCGGACGACTCCCAGAAGCTCTCCGAAATCCTTTCTGAACTTGGCAGTCCGGAAGAGTTGGCCACCTTTATGCCTTTCAGCCAGGTCGATTTTGAGTCGATCTTCTCAAGCACAAGTATAGAGCTGGAAGACTTAGGCATCGAAGACGACGAAGAGCCTACCCATATCGAATTTCCGACCCTGCCGAAGATTCAGACCCACCAAGTCATGCGCTTCAAGGTGCCATCCGAAGATGCCGCGAGGGTGTCCGAGGTGCTGGAGCGCATCATGAAAACTCAAGGCTTCACCGAACAGGACTCGCTGACCAATGCCGGCGATGCCCTGGTGTGGCTGATTACCAACGCCGTAGAGACTGAAGATGGACAAGTTTGACGAGTGCCACGACTGCGATAACCGACACACCGACCTTTGCGAAGAGTGTCACGCTGGCGAGTTTTTCGAGGAGCGCGAAGAAGAGAGTCCCTTTGACTGCTTGGAGGCCGCATGAGCCAGCAGCTTGAGTCGTGGGACATTGGCAGGCTGATCCCTTACGAGAAGAACGCCAAAAAGCACACGCCGGAGAAGATCAACAAGCTGGCCAATGCCATTCGTGAGTTTGGCTGGGACCAGCCCATCGTCGTTGATAAGGACGGCGTGATCATCAAGGGCCACGGCCGGCGCCTGGCCGCCCTGCAGCTTGGCATGACCAAGGTGCCGGTACTGGTTCGGCGCGATCTGACGCCGGAGCAGGTCAAAGCTGCCCGTCTGTCGGACAACCGGGTGGCTTACGGTGAAATCGACGCCGATCTGCTGCAGGAGGAATTGCGCAGCCTGCAGAGCGCCGCCTTTGATCTTGGCGTGATTGGCTTCGACGAAAAAGAGCTGTCCTTCCTGACCGAAGAATTGACCGAAATGGATCTGGATTCCCTGGTGGAAGACCTGAATGCCGAGGTCAATGAGCAGGCTCAGGCCGGTGATCGTCACGTCAAGGATGCCAAGGAGCGCACAGTCAAGCTGCAAGAGGCGTTCGGATTCTCCGGCTTCACCATCGAACAGGCCCGCGTCGTTACCCGCTTCATGAGCCAACTGGAGAGCGAGTCCGGAAAGAGCGGCGCCGAGGCGCTGGTTGAGTTTGTTCAGGGGCTGGTGGAGGCGTCATGGAACTGACCATCACCAAGAAGTTCAGCTCCACGGCGGAACGCTCGCCAAGAGTGCTTGAGGTGGCCGAAGCCTTTGGTCTGGGCCTGGCTGAAAAGGAATTTGTGATCTACGACGACCTGAAGCTGGAGATTCGCCAGGGCGACGTGGTGTATGTCACCGGCCAGTCAGGGTCCGGCAAGTCGATCATCCTGCGCGAGATCGAGCAGGAGATGGTCAAGCACGGTGCCAAGGTGGCCAACATCGACATGGTGCCCATGGAAAGCCGCGCCTTGATTGATCAGGTGGGCACCGACATGGCCGATGCCATCCGTCTGCTGTCTCTGGCCGGCCTCAATGACGCCTACCTGTTCATCCGCAAGCCAGAAGAACTCTCCGACGGCCAAAAGTACCGATTCCGGCTGGCCAAGCTGATCGAGTCTGGATCAACCGTGTGGGTGGCCGACGAGTTTACTGCCACTCTGGATCGGATCACCGCAGCCGTGGTCGCCTTCAATCTGCAGAAGATCGCCCGCAAGGTCGGGGCCACGGTCATCGTTGCCACCACCCACATGGACCTTCGGGAAAGTCTCCAGCCCTCCCTGTACATCGAGAAGTATTACCGGGACCGCCTGCATGTCGAGCGGCCCGTGGAGCAAAAGTGATGAACGACAACCAAATTGAGCAGGAAATCCAGGCCAAAGGGCTTAACGCCCCCCGCGTGACGCCCGAGGATATCGAGGCGAACATCGTGGCCGAGCACTTCTTCACTGCGCTCGACGGTCGGGCCGGCGCCATTCATGCAGAAACTTACGTTGGACGCGAAGCGCCTTGCGCTGACGACAGTGATCTGGCTTCGCTGGGCTTGCTGACCTTCTGCGTTTTGGTTTTGCGCAATGGATTCACCGTTACCGGAGAGTCGGCCTGCGCCTCGCCGGAGAACTTCGATGCCGACCTGGGCCGAAAGCGTGCCCGGATGAACGCTGTTCAGAAGGTGTGGCCTCTGATGGGGTATGCGCTGAAGGAGAAGTTGGCATGAAATTTCAGGCAGCCTACAGCTATTTGAAGCGCGGCCATGCGATTGCCCTGCCGGAGTGGGGTGGGTTTTGGAGGTGGAACAACGAAACCAAATCCATCGACATGCACAGGCGCAATGGTCAGGTGATGGACCTTCGTAGCACGGAGGATCTGGATTACACCCTGTCCTTTATGTTCCGAGACGACTGGGTGCTGGTGAAGTGCGCTGGCGAGACGGAGCACGTCAAAAACCGAGAGGCCGTGGATGCGGATACGGACAACTTCCCGGCAGGGTGGGAATCCGCATGATCAGCGTCGAAGACGTTGCCAAGGTCGCCCATGAGGTCAACCGGGCCTACTGTCTGGCTGCGACCAACGACGACACTCAAAAGCCATGGGAAGAGACGCCGCAGTGGCTGCGCGAGTCGGTCATTGCCGGAGTAAGGTTTCATCTGACCAACCCACAGGCCGGCCCCGAGGCCAGCCACGAAAACTGGCTTGAGTACAAAAGAGCCGAAGGCTGGCGGTACGGCCACCGCAAGGACGAGGCCAAGAAGCTGCATCCTTGCATGATTCCCTTTGTCGATCTGCCACGCTCCCAGCAGACCAAGGATCACCTGTTCCGGGCCGTTGTTCATGCCCTGATGGACAAGATCAACGAGAAGCCCGTAGAGGCGCGAAACTGACATGATCTTGACCGAGACAGCAGACATTCTTGTGGAGCGCCCCGAGACGTTCTCAGGGGCTTTCCCGTTGCTTTCCGGCATGTATGTTGAGCGCGGAACGAACGATGACTGGAAGGCGCTGCAGGAACTGCACTACAAGGGCGAAGGCCGGGTGCTGGGCCGGGTGTATCGCTGCATGTTGGATGGCCAACTGGTCGGCGTGGCCATGATGTCTTCCCCGCGCCTGCTGCTGTCTGGCCGCCATGATGTCTTCCCCAAGCTCAGAAATGGCCAGGACACCCACCTGGTCAACGTCCACCGGGCAAAGTTCGTCAACCGGCACTTTGTTCTCAACTCGCGGATCGTGGTGGACACCATGTTCCGGGCCGCCGGTGTGTCCTATCGGTTTCTCAACCTGGTAGCCAGAATGGAAGGCAAGTCCTTCGTTGAAATCCAGTCCTCAATGAGCCGGTTCAATCCCTTTGCCATTCGGGCCGGATTTCAATTCGCCAAGCCAAAGCACTCCAACGCCTACGAGAAGGGCCTGACCTTGATCACGCGGCACTTCGACAGCCACCCGGCGGATGCGCTGGGCATCCTGGCCGAGATCGAGGCGATGCCCGAGGCGTACCGGGAGCGTGTGCTTGATGAGCTGCGCCTGTTCTACCTGAAGAACTCGGCCCGAGAGCAAACCGGGACCAACCTGCATGGACCGAACCTTGAGCGCATCAAGACCTACAGCAACACCCGTCTAATCAAGAGTCTCGTTCAGCTTGTGTTCTCCACCCCCATGTACGGCGTCTATCGCAATCCGGACGCTGGCAAGGCACTGCCGGAGCGCCTGCCGCTGCTGGCATTTGACAACCAAAAACCCAGCGAGCCGCTGGATCTTCAGCGAATCAAAGCATGACCAAGAAACAGCGGGCCATTCTGATGGTGGTGAACCGTGGCAATCCGGACGGTTCGTTTGTGGACGTGGACCAGATCATCGAGCGGGTGCCTTATCCCGCGAGAAAGGATGCCATCAAGCTCTCTCTGCGGATTCTGGAGGGGCACGGCTGCATCCGGAGACTTCCTCTGGAAAAGCGCCGTGGTCAGAAGAGGCGGGTTATTGCCCCAACCCCGAAGGGTATGCAGGTGACGGCGCCGGCCCTCTCCGCGTCAGAGATCGGCGTGTCCCTGTAGCGCCGGCATCTGGGTGCCCCATATGGGGCGTTTGCGCTCGACGTAGTTTATTGTTTTCTTTGTTTTAAGAAGTAAGAAGATATTAAATAAAATACAAACCCCCGAAACGCCCCATATGGGTCGCCCCAGACGAAGAGGAAGGATGCGGACCCAAGTTATCGCCGGAAAGGTAAGTAATGAGTGACGATATTTTCAGAAAAAGCAGGTATAATCACCCCAGACGCGGCGCCTTCCCCCCTTCTTCGTCGCGTCTGACTCTTGACACATACCCTCTGCTTACTGGGCGGGCACATCTCCCCCCGCCCATTTTTTTCTTCCTTGAGGTTCCCAGTTAATGCGAGCGCCCGCGCCACGAAAGCCAGGCAGCTCTTCGCGTCGCCTTGGCGAAGCTGACTGGATTGAAGCTGCGACTCTATGGGAGTCCGGCAATTACACGCTGGAAGACCTCTCCAACCGCTTTGGTATCAGCAAGGAGGCTCTGTCAAAAGGCTTCAAGAAGCGCGGTTCGGAGAAGGGCGCAAAGTCCAAGGAGTATGCCGAGAAGGTGAAGGCGGCAATCGGCCGCGCAGCCGAGGAAGAGGCTCTGATTCACGCTCAGCGCGTCATGGAGACGCGGGAAAAGAGCTACGAGTGGATCATGGCCCTGACCAAGATGGCCATGAGTGAGGCTGTCAGCGCCGCCAAGGCCCGCGTTCCCATCGCCACCAAGCTCGACAACCTCAAGGCCATCGAGAAGGCCATGAACGTGGTTTCCACGGGTTCCAATGAGCTGTTTCGAGTCCTCAATATCAAGCCTGACGATATTGGCGACGATCAGCTTCCGGAGTTGACCATTTCCGAAATGACCGCAGACGAGATTGCGGCGGTCCAGCGTGCAGCGTCCGGCGACGATGAGGATCTGGATCTTTCGGATCTTGAGGACGATCTGGATGACTGTATCGAGGGGGATGAGGAAGAAGAGGAAGTCTCGCCGTGACTGGACTTCCGCCGGCAACTTCCGTGGCCCAGGCCGTCTCTCTCAGCCTGCATCCAAAGCAGTTCGAGGTATTGCAGGACTCTGCCAGGTTTAAGGTTGTCGTGGCCGGGCGCAGATTCGGCAAGACGTTCCTAGCCAGAGCCGCCATCATCAAGATGGCAAGAGTTCAGAAGCGTCGAATCTGGTACGTCGCACCATCCTATCGCATGGCAAAGCAGATCATGTGGTCTGATCTGCTCGACGCGCTACCGAAAAAATGGATTGTGCGCGTCAATGAAACGGCCATGCGAATCGAGCTGATCAACCGCACGGTGATTGAGCTTAAAGGCGCCGACAAGCCCGACAGTTTGCGTGGCGTGGGTCTGCATTTTCTGGTCATGGATGAGTTTCAGGACATGCGCGGCGACGTGTGGACCAAGGTGCTTCGTCCCACGCTGACCTCCACTGGCGGTCATGCGCTGTTCATTGGGACGCCAAAGAGCTTCAATCATCTGTACGAACTTTGGTCACTGGGCCAGAAGGCCGAAATGACCCGGATCGGCCGGTGGAGATCCTGGCAGTTCACCACGGCCATGTCCCCGTTCATCCCGGCGGAAGAGCTTGAGGCCGCCAGAAGGGATATGGATGAAAAGAGCTTCCAGCAGGAGTTCGAGGCGTCTTTTTTGTCCATGTCTGGATTGGTCTACTACCCATTTGATCGGTCGGTTCATGTGGGCGAGTATCCGTTCAATCCTGCGCTGCCGATTTGGGTGGGTCAGGACTTCAACATTGATCCCATGTCCTCCGTGATTTTGCAGCCTCAACCTTCCGGCGAAGTATGGGCGGTGGACGAGATTGTGCGCTTCAGCTCCAACACCCAGGACGTTTGTGACGAGTTGGAGCGAAGGTTTTGGCGTTATCAGAAGCAAATCACCATCTATCCGGACCCGGCTGGTGGCGCAAGACAGCACGCAAGAGGCGAGTCGGACCTGGACATTTTCCGCGAACGTGGTTTCAGACGTATCAAGTATCGCCGCAAGCATCCATTTGTGGCCGACCGAGTGAACGCCGTCAACCGCATGTTGAGATCAGGCGATGGCCAGGTGAGGCTCAGGATAAACCACTCCTGTCGCTCGCTTATTGAGTCGCTTGAGCAGACCATATACAAGCCCGGCAGTCGAGACATCGACAAGTCAGGTGGTCTTGAGCATTCGACCGATGCGCTGGGATACCCGGTTGAAATTGAATTTCCCTTGCGCAAGATCGAGATTGCCGGCGTGTCCTTGTAGGCTTGACATAATAAGTAAGTGGTTACTAAACTATAATCATTCTTCCAGAGAAAAACCGTGGCACTTTCAAGCAAAGAAATTGAAACCCTGGTTAAGCGGCGACACCCCGGCTTCGAGGCTGGCGTGTCGCACTGGGATTTTCTGGAAAGCTGCTACAACGGTGGCCGCGAGTGGTTTGATGATCACATTTTTCGCTACATCAAGGAAGGCGATGGCGAGTACAAGGATCGCGTGAAGCGCGCCTATCGCTTCAACCACACGCGGGAAATCGTCGATCTGGTCAACAAGTATCTGTTCAAGGCTGAAGTGCATCGCAATTACGAAGACGCGCCCAAAGTCGTGCAGGAATTTTGGATGCGGGCCACCAGGGCCGGTCAGCCCATCGAGCAGTACATGCGTCAACTCTCCCTCAAATCCAGCACCTTCGGTCGAATCTGGGTGGTGGTGGACAACACCAAGGCCGACGGCAGCCTGATCAGCCGCCGGGATGAGAAAAAGGCCGGTATCCGCACCTACTCCTACTTTGTCAGACCGCAAATGGTTCTGGATATGAGCTTTGACAAAGAGCAGAACCTCAACTGGATTCTGATCGAGGAAAGCGCCAGGGATGACGCGGACCCGTTCGACTCCAGTGGCAAGCTGATCCGGCGCTTCCGCCTGTGGACCAGAGAATACTGGCTGCTGTTTGAAGAGAAGGGCAGCGGCAATCGCAAAACCTATCACCAGATTGACGGTGCCGAGCACGGTCTTGGCGTGGTTCCAGTGTTCAACTTCGACAACATCGAGACGGACGACCTTTACAGCGCACCGGCCCTGATAGGCGACATTGCCTACCTTGACCGAGCAGTGGCCAATTATCTGTCCAACCTGGACGCCATCATTCAGGACCAATCCTTCAGTCAGCTCGCCATGCCGGCGCAAGGCTTGCTGCCGGGCGATGACGCCTACAACAAGCTGCTGGAAATGGGCACCAAGCGCGTATTTCTGTTTGACGGAGAAGGCGGCAGTCAGCCCTTTTATCTATCTCCAGATGTGAAGCAGGCCGAGCTGATTTTGCAAGTGGTCAAGCAAATCATCAATGAAATCTACCACTCAGTCGGTATGGCCGGCGAGCGCACCAAGCAGGATAACTCGGTCGGCATCGACAACAGCTCAGGCGTGGCCAAGGCATACGACTTTGAGCGGGTCAATTCTCTGTTGGCCAGCAAGGGCGACTCTCTGGACCGCTGCGAGGCCAATCTGGTTCGTCTGGTGTGTCTCTGGAATGGCGAGGAAGAGCCTGAAGACCTGGTGAAGTACCCGGATTCCTTTGACGTTCGCCGCCTGGTGGACGAGTTCGACATTTCCAGTCGCCTTGCGCTGCTGGAAGCCCCCAGTGCAGTTCGCCGCGAACAAATGCGGGCGCTGGTGGACAAGCTGTTCCCACGTCTCAAGGACGACCTCAGAAAGTCCATTGATGGCGAGTTGCAGACGTGGCCCCCGAAAGATCCCGTTGACAGCCTGTATGGATCGGCTGTCAACACAGATACCGGCCAAGATACCGGCCAACCAACCTGACCTAGAGACTGGTCGATAGAGGAAATCCAACCATGAATTTTGGACGTATTCGCAGAACCCTGATTGCCCGTGGTTACTGGGACGAGGCCGGCGCCGATGGTGGCGCGGGCGGTGCTTCCGGTGGCGCTGGTAATGAAGGTTCCAAGGGCGACAATCACCCCGAAAATGCCAAGCCCAAGGGCGAAGGCGACAACGAAGGTGACGGCAAAAAGGAGGAAGGTCGAAAGCCCTCCGATGCCGAAGCCAAGTTGCTCAAGGAGGTGATGCAGAAAAAGGAACGCATCCGTGACCTCGAAGAGCAGGTCAAAAAGTTCGACGGCATCAACGCGGACGAAGTTCGGGCGCTGCTGAAGGAGCGCCAGGAACAGGAGCAGCGCAAGCTGGAGGAGAAGGGCGAATGGGAGGCTCTGAAAAAGCAGATGGCCGACGCTCACCAAAATGAGCTGAAGGCTGTCCGTGAAGAGCTGAGCACCCTCAAGTCCTCGCTGACCGAGCGGGAGCAGGTGATTGAGCGCCTGACCGTCGGCCATCACTTCGACGCCTCCAAGTTCATTGCCGACGAACTGACGCTGACTCCGGCCAAGGCCAGAGTAGTGTATGGCCCTCACTTCGATGTGGTTGACGGCAACGTGGTGGCTTACGACAAGCCCAGAGGCGCAAAAGATCGCGCCCCGCTGGTGGACGCCAATGGCGATCATCTGAGCTTTGAACAGGCCATCAAGAAGCTGGTGGATGCCGACCCCGACCGGGACGATCTGTACCGTGCCAAAGCCAAGCCTGGCGCGAACAGTCAGACCCTTCCCGGCAAGACTCCGCAAGCGAAGCCGGAGCTGCGTGGGGCGACCAAAATCGCCGCTGCCCTGAATACCTCCAAGTGAAGTTGCGCCCGAAATAGTAAGTAAACAGTTACCTATCACTTGAGGATATTGCAATGCCTTTGCTGAAAGAAGAAGCTGCCAAGCTCTCCAATAACGATCTGGTCGCCGGTGTCATCGAAGAAGTGATCGACAAGGAAGACCTGCTGGCTGTCCTGCCCTTTACCGAAACCAAGGGCAAGGCTTACGTCTACAACCGGGAAAACTTCATTTCCGAGGCCGTGTTCCTTGACCCGAACGAAGTGGTGCCGGAAGAAGCCTCCACGTTCGAGGAAGTGGTGGCTCGCCTGCGCATCCTGATCGGTGACGTGGATGTGGACAAGTTCCTGAACACCACCATGGACGATACCAACAACCAGAAGGCAATCCAGATTGCACAGAAGGCCAAGGGTATCGCTCGCAAGTTCCGTCGCACCCTGGCCAACGGTAACGCCAGCGTCAACGCCAAGGAGTTCGATGGCGTGCATCGCCTGGTGACTGCCAATCAGACCATCTCTGCCGGCACCAATGGCAACGCTCTGACGCTCTCCATGCTGGACGAGCTGCTGGATGCAGTGCCCAATGGCGCCGACGTGCTGATGATGCGTTCCGGCACCATTCGCGCCTACCGTGCCCTGCTGCGGGCCTCCGGCGGCCTGGAGCCTGCACACGTCATGATGGAAAACTTCGGTCGCCCGATGCTGACCCATAACGGCGTGCCGATCATCGTCAACGACTTCCTGCCCTCCAATGAAGTCCAGGGTTCTTCCTCCGCTACCGCTTCCATCTACGCCATGCGTCTGAACGAAGTGGACGGTCTGCACGGCATCTTCGGCGGTGGTAATGCCGGTTTCGTGGTCGAGGACATCGGCACTGTGCAGAACAAGGACGCTACCCGGACCCGCGTGAAGTGGTACTGCGGTCTGGCGCTGAAGAGCACCCGTTCCCTGGCTCGTGTTCGCGGTGTCACCAACGTCTAAGGAATAGTAAGTAACGGATTACTATAATGCGGGTGAGGGGAAACCTTCACCCGCTTTTCATTGAACAGGAGAAACCATGAAGCTGCGAATTGTTGAACCAGGCTGGGAGTTTTACACCGGACCCTTCTCTGGCGTGATGTTTCTGAATGGCGTATCAACCCGAGACGTGACCAAGTTCGAGGAAGACCGCATCGCCGCCAGCGTGCGAGTGGTTTCCGAGGACGGCCAGGCCGTCGGTGCCGCCAACGACATCATCAGGGGAAAGGATCTGCGGGCCGAGGTAGTGCCCGAAAGTGCCAGAGCCGATGCCGAATCCGAGAAGGTCACTGTCGAGGCTGTCCAAGAGCCGCCGGTGGCCAAGAAAGTCTCTGACGACAAAGTGTGGACCCAGGAAGAGTTGGAGAGCGTTGCTGACAGCAGGGGTATCGCCGGCCTGCGCGAAATTGGCGAGCCTCTTGGCGTTCGATCCAAGTCCATCAAGGAGCTGATCGACGGCATCATCAAGGCCCAGGGCGGCCAAACCTCTGCGGAGTAATCAACCATGAACGTCTACCGCAATGGCTCCGTGGTGCATGTGACCATCGACTTTTTGAACGAGTCGGGCATTCCATTTGTGCCGACCGAGGCCGTCTACCGCGTGGTTGACGAGTCTCTGACTGAAATCGTCGGAGAAACGCCGATTGAATTGGCTCCCGGCAGCACGTCCATTGTGGTAGCGGTCGATGGTGAGCATAACGAACTTGGCGAGGACGCCATTCGATCCATCCGCAAGATCGAGGTGATTGCCAAGACCCAGGAGCAAAACCACGTTTTGCTGTCTGAAATGTATCTGATTGCCTCCGCCAATCTGCTCGTGCCCGGCAAAAACAGCTTTCAGACCTACGAGCAGGCGCTGATGACGGCCATGGACATGCCGGAAATGGTGGGTTGGGAGGCTTCTTCGAGGGATCAGCGTGTCGGCGCCATGGTCGAGGCACACCACCGCATCGGCGCTCTGAAGTTTTCGGTGGCATTTGATGACTGGCAATCCAGGTTGACCACCAGCGGCTATATCGCGGACGTGCGCGAGCTGACCGAGGCCGAGTTGGCAGCTTTGTCCGTTCGCTTCTTGCAGGCCATCCGCAAGGCACAGGTGGCCGAGGCCAACGTCATCCTGGGAGGTGATCCCGTGGCGGACAGACGAAGAGAGGGTCTGATGGTGGATACCGTGGGCGAGTCCAAGACCATGTTCAGACATGGAAAACCGATCCAACTGCCGGTATCCAGCCATGCCCTGCGGTATCTCTCCGGCTACATCAGCATGACCGTTGGGATCGGCCGCAGATGAATGTCGCCAACGAGCTTGAGAGACAGGCGAGCCAGTTTGCTCTCCGACACGAGCGGTTCCTGTTGGCTCTGCGCGGCGTCATGTCCGAGGCCATCGGTGGCAAAGACTGGATGACGCAGCGAGGCATTGGCCAGGTGCGAAGGCAAGGTAGAGAGCTTGGCAGACAGCACTTTCTGGATCAACGCGAGAGCATGAGAAAGCTGGCCGACGACCTCGTGAGCGGCCTCTGCAGCGGTGCCAAAACTTCTTCTGTCGAGGGACGGGCGAGGGCGAGCCAGCACGCCGCGTCACTACTGAAGGAAAGCTGGGCCTCTCTGCAGGCCCAAATAGAGAGGGATGTGTTGGCCGCAGAGCGCCAGGTTCGACACATGGCCATGCGGGTCAGAATGTTGGCTGACAATCAGGGGTGGTCCCTGTCGGCATCTGCAATCGCAGTTCGGGAGCAAACTCAGGGCGACCCAAGGTTTCGGTTTGTGGATCGCTCAGGGCGCGCCTGGGGTTCTCAGAGATATGTCCGGACGCTGCTCAGGGCGCTTCTGTTTGAGCTTCACAACGAATGCACGATGATCCTGCTGGCCGACATGGGCTTTGACAGTGCGGTGGTGAGATACCCGGAGCCGCATCGTTTTGACGGCATTATCATCAGCCTGATTGGGCACGATGGGCTACCCACCTATGATCAGCTCAGGGACGATGTTTTCCACCCAAATTCCCCTGCATTGATAAGTCATCGGTGACTTTTGTCAAGAGCGTTTTGGAGATATAATTGAGGCATGTTTACGCCGACCGCATTCTGCAAAGTGACGAGGATCTTGCCCGACTATGACGAGTTCGGGCAGAACCGTTTTGGCGTTACCAGAACCTCGCGCTGCGGCGTGGTCAAGTTGTCGGTTGGCCAAACCAAAACTTCGGTTCGGGCCGACAGCTCTGCCAGCCGTGGCGCGGCCAGAGAAGAGGTTGCCGACGCGGTGCTGCTGTTCCGTCACCAGGAGCAAATCAGCCTGGGCGACAAGATCGAGGTGGCCGGCGTCACGCTGAGAACAACCGGAATCGTCATTCGCCATGATGTCTATGGTCGCATAGATCATCTTGAGGTGAGCTGTCAGATATGGGCATGAGAATTTTCAACTCAGCCACTGCCGGCCTTTTCAGGATTGGCAATGCCGTCAGAGCAAAGGCAAGAAGTAGCATGAGCGGCAGTGCGGAAGAGTTGGCAGCCGTTGCTCGCAAGATGGCGCCGGTTGACGAGGGCAATCTTGAGGATGCCATTGTCGTGAGCGAGGCCGGACGTGGCCTGTTTGGCGGTATCAAATTCGAGGTCAAGATCGACGAGAACATGCCCCTGCCGGAGAAGCCAGGCAAAACGGTGGGCGACTACGCGACCATCATGCACGAGCAACTGACGCCATACGGGCCGCTTCAGCTTGGACCTGCGTCCATTGAGAAGCAAAAGACCACCGACGTGATCGTGGGCGGCGGATTTCTTGAAAGAGCGGCCGATCAGGTGTCCCCGAGTATCGTCCGCTCCATTCATGATGCCATTGCAAAGGTGCTCAGATGATTTCCTCCTTGTCCAAGTATCTTGAGGCGCAAGGCGTCGGCGTTGTTGGTCGGGACATCTTCGTCCGCAACATGCCCTATACGGTTCGACGTGGCATTTTGATCACAGAGCCGCTTACCGGGACCATGATTGATCCGGAGCTGCCTGATTATTACAAGACGCGCATCAACCTGATCGTGCGCAGCCAGACCTACGAGGATGGGCTTGCGCTGGCCGAAACCCTGGTGGATCGCTTGAAGCTGAACGAAACCAGAATGCAGGGCGTTCTGGTCAAGTACATGCACCCAAGGCACCTTCCTGTGCCATACCCAATCTCCGACGGTGAGAACCTGGAGATCAGCGTCAGTTTCGACGTTGTTTTTGTCAAAGACTAAGTAAACAATGACTTATTAGGAGTTTGAAAGGCATGTCCGATACCAAAAACGTGAAACTTGGCGTATGCACGGTCTATTTCGACGACAAGGACTTGGGATTCACCAAGGGCGGCGTTGAAGTGGAAGTGAGTACCGACACCCATAAGGTCACTGTTGACCAGTTTGGTGAGTCCGAGGTCAACGAGTACATCATGAAGCGTACCGTTGTCGCCCGCGTCCCCCTGGCCGAAACCACGCTGCAGAACCTGGTCAAGATCATGCCCGGCGCCGAGCTGGTTGGTAGCGGCGACAAGCTGCGCGTCGATGTGACCAATGGCGTGGGCATCAGCTTGCTCGATACCGCCAAAAAGCTGCGCCTGGTTCCCGTGGGCGCTGTCGATTCCAACGACGACTTTGTGATTCACCGGGCGGCCACTGCCGGCGCCATCAGCTTTGCCTACAAGGTCAACGAAGAGCGCATTTTCAACTGCGAATTTACCGGCTATCCCGACCCGAGCACCAAGCTGCTGTTCAGCGTTGGTGACGAAGAAGCCGCTTAATTCTCCACTCAGCAACCCAAGACAATGGCCTCTGTATCAAGAGGCCATGACCCAACGAAAGGAATAGAACATGGCAAAGCTGCTCAATCTCGATGACCTGGCTCCGAAGACCGATCTGGTGATCCGCTTTGGAGGTGAAGAGTATCCCATCGAACCCATGAGTGTTGAGGCGTTCATCGAGCTGAACAAGAAGGCTCAGAAGCTGGACGCGAAGGCCGAGAAGGACAAAAGCCCTGCGGAAGAGGTGGAGATGCTGGTTGAAACCATCCGCGCTTCCGTGCCGGCCTGTCCCGAGAAGGTACTGCGGTCCATGAAGCTGGTTCAGCTCTACGCCATTATGAATTTCATTCGTGAGCAGGCCGGCGAACAGGCCGTCGCCAATGATGCCGAGGAACCCGCCAAGGAGGGCGAGGAAAAAAAGTAAATGATGAGGTGGAAGCGGTTGATTTCGGCTATCTGTTCAGCCGCTTCTGCCACTTCTACCGCATGACCGACGATCAGGTTTTGGCAATGCCTGTTCGTCGGTTCTGGCTGATGAATGCAAACATCAATCGCATTCAGGCCGAGGGTGACTTGAGGCAACTGGTGCTTTTGACCACCGCACAGGCCGCCGATGGGGATGTAAGAGAGAAGCAGCGTCAGGCGCTGGTTGCAGAAATGGGCAATGTCATGGTGATGAACAGAAGGGAGGAACTTGACCGGAGCGGGCTTGAACTGCTCAGGGCCATGAGTAAAGGCTTAATGTAGGGAAGACCGTGAGCGCAAATACAGTAAGAGTCGAGCTAAATCTGGACGATAGGGATTTTTCCGTTCGTATCAGAAGAGCTGGTCAAGCCACTCAAAATTTTCAAAACACGCTGTCCGAGACTGACAGTACATTGCGGCGCATTGACAGGGGCATCAACGGAATGCTGCCCACTTTGCGCGACTACCTCATCACCATTTCCATTGTCAAAGGCGGCATTCGGAACCTCTGGAGCGTAACGGGTTCCTGGCAGGCCAGAATCATTCAGACCAATGCCGAGATCGAGCGCATGACCATGCTGCTCGAAGGCATGAGTACCCAGTTGACGCAGATCGGCAGGCAGATGGAGGCCAAGAGTGATCTTGATTTCCTGTTCGGCCTTTCTGAAGACACGCCGTTCGGCCTGACTGAGCTGACCAACTCCTTCGTCAAGTTCAAGACGGTGGGTATCGACCCCACCAACGGATCGCTGAAGGCGCTGACCGACGCGCTTGCATCCTTCGGGGGAGACAAGCACGCACTGCACCGGGCCACCATCGCCATTCAGCAGATGGCCGGTAAAGGCGTGATCTCGATGGAAGAGTTGCGTCAGCAGTTGGGTGAGCACGTTCCACGCGCCATCAACCTCATGGCTCGCTCCGCCTCCATGAGTTACGAAATGCTGGTTGACAAGGTATCCAAGGGGCAGATGGAGAGTACGACTGCCATTCAGCTTATGCTGGATGAGTTTGAGCGTACCTTTGGTGGCTCCGCCGAGCGCATGATGACCACATGGACCGGCCTCATCTCCATCCTTGAAACCAGATGGACAAAGTTCCAGCTCAAGATTGGAGAGGGTGGCTATTTCGAGACGGCCAAGGGAATGCTGCAGGATTTTCTGATGGCTTTCGACGAGACGGCCATTGATCTGTTTGGTCAAAAATTTGGTCAGATCATGGCTGACATGATCGGCATGATGGACCGGGCGGTTCGGACAATGTTCCACTACCGTAGCGAAATCGGCTCAACCCTCAAATTTATGGGGTATCTGATCGCGGTCTACATGGCCTGGAAGATCGCCATTGCCGCAAAGATGGTTGTCATGGGAGCCTCGTCTGCTGCCATATCCGCGTATCGCCTGCAGCTTGCCCAGGCTCAGGCTCAGGTGGGCACATTGACGGTTGCAACGCACCTTCAGACCGCAGCTTTCGTGGCAAAGACCAGAGCCGCAACAATGGCCACCGCAGCACTGGCGGCCATGGGTGGCCCTATCGGCGCCATCATTCTTGCGCTGGGCGTGGCCGGTGCCGCATTTCTGGCTTTCGGCAACAAGACCAAAAAGGCGGCCGCAGAACTCAAAGAGTTTGGGATCTTGTTGGATGAAAACTCGGTCAAGATGAACCAGAAGTATGCCGACGAGTTGGCCAGAAAGATTGCCAGAAATGAAACCAGAATCGAGGTTATGAATGAAAAGCTCCGCAGGGGGCAAATTTGGGCGCCAAATGCGAGGGAGCAGAGAGATAAGGTAGTCGCGGAAAACGCAAAGCTCATTGAAGAGCTTGAGGCGCACAACGTCAGGCTTGCGCAAGCTATGGACGCAAGAAACGAGGCGTTGGCCGGTCGCAGTGCCCAGCAGAAAATGCTGGAACTGAGTCGCACGATTGATGGTTTCAGGGTTCAGTATGAATCCGAAATGCAGTTCCTCGACGAAGCTCTCAAGGTTGGAGCTATCAACCGCGAAGAGTACAAAGCGCAGTACATGCACGCGGTCCAGTTGTTTTTTGAGCGAAGGATTGAGCTTTTTACCAGCGAAATCGAAACGCTGCGTAATGGTATTGAAACGCTCAACGAGCAGGAGCGACGCGAGCGCCTTCGGCAGCTTGAGGCCATTCAGGAGGCCAGAGACTCCCTGATCGCCGCCAAGGATGCCCAACTTTCCCGTATTCAGGAGGGCATCTTTGAGCTTCCTGGCATCACGGCCTCCAAAGGCGGCATGTCCAAACTCGACACTTGGCTCAATACGATGCGCGGCAACCTGGAGTCTGTCCGTGCTGATTTTGCCGGCCTCAATGGTGAGGTGGCCAAGTTCACCTACCTGCTGGGTTCCGGCGCCTTCGGTGAGCAGGGCTTTGCTCTACTGAAGGATCAGGAGCGCCTGAGCAGTATCAAGAAGGAAATCGAAGAACTGGCTCGCCTGCGTGATGCGCTCAAGCAGGCGCAGAAGGCCAGAGAAGAGGCGGCCGCCGCCCAGGAGCGTCTGGGCGATATGTTTGCCAGATCGGCAGAAGAGGCGAGCATCCTTCGGCGGGCGTTTGACTCTGGACAGGATACTGACAAGGTAAGCCGGATCGCCAGGCTGACCTCTGAGATTGAAAAGCTGCGTGCAAGGCTGCCAGAGGCCGCCAGAGAGGCGATTGAACTTCAGGAAGCCATCGACCAGCTCTTTTACAATGAAGCCTCCAGAGGCTCCCTGAGCTTTGCAGAGGACATGCGCGAGCAGACCCGAGAGATCCGCTTGTCCTTGATGCGTGAAAGGCAGGCCGCTCAGGCATCCTATGAGCATCAGGTCGAGATGGCCCACAAGAAGGCCAACCTTTCCGAGCTGAACGCGGAGGATCGGGCCAGGGTCGAGGTGGAGCTGATGGAGTACCTTGCCGCGCTGAACGAAAAGCACATGCGCGACATGGAAACCCCCATTCAGAAGTTGGCCCGAAGCTGGGAAGACGCCGCAGAGCGAATGCAGGACGCATCGGCCAAGTGGCTTGACGATCTGACCAACCGGCTGGCCGATTTCGTGATGACCGGCAAGTTCAATTTCAATGACTTTGCCAACAGCATCATCCGTGACCTGATCCGCATTCGGATTCAGGAGGGAATGAGCAAGATCATCAGTGGAATGTCGTTCTCCTTTGGTGCAGACGCCGGAAAGGCCGTTGAGCCGAAGAAGTTTGCCAACGGCGGCATTATGACCTCAGAAGGCCGGCTGCCACTCAAGGCGTACTCCAGGGGCGGCATCGCCAACACTCCACAGCTTGCGCTGTTTGGCGAAGGCCGAATGCCCGAAGCCTACGTTCCGTTGCCGGACGGCAAAACCATCCCCGTCACCATGAGGGGTGGGGCAGGGGCCAATGTCCAGGTCAACGTCATCAACCAGACCGGCATGGAGGTGGATGCTGAGCAGACCGCGCCACGTTTTGACGGCAGGCAGATGATCCTTGATGTGGTCCTGACCGCCGCCTCCAGCCCAGGCTCTTTCCGTGACGGCATGAGAGGTGCCATGCGATGAGTTTGAAACTGCCACTCAATCACAAGCTGGACTCTTCCGGGCTTGAAGAAACCCCGGAAGATTCGACCATTCGCAAGAACACTGAGGGCGGGTACACGGCCACCCGCCCAAGACACACCAGACGCCCGAGGATGACCTTCAAGCTCAAGTTGACCAACATCAGTCAGGCCGAAAAGGCGCAATTTGAGAGCTTCTGGATGCAGGTGAAGGGTTCTGTGGAGTTCGAGCTGACTCACCCAGTAACCAAGCAGGTCAAGCATGTCCGGTTCGAGGGTCCACCGCGTTTTGTCTATTCTGGGATCGGCTCAAGCCATCGCTGGGACGTGGTTGACATCTTGGTTCGTGAGGTTTAATAAGTCACCGCTTACTGTGGTATCATCGGCGCCATGGACAATCGAATCTCTATCGCAACTGCCATCGAAAAAAACAAGATCGCGTCTGATACGCCGTTCCTGTTTTTGCTCGTTATCGAGGTTGTCAATCCCGACACCGGAACCACCGTCGAAACGCTGAGGATTGCCAACAACAACGAGCCGGTATCGCACAAGGGAAATCATTATGACCCGGCCCACTTTGAGCTGAACACGCGCAATGCCTCCGGCGAAATTCAGCAGATTCAGCTCACCATCACGGATCTGACCAGGGCAATTCAGGCCAGGATGCAGGCTTATGGCGGCGGCGTCGGTTTTCGCGTCACCCTGATCGCCATCAACGCAGGTCAGCCCGACGAAGAGCCTTACCACTTCGAGCGTTTCGAGGTGACTGGCGCTTCGGCCAAGGATTATGTGGTGACGTGGACCCTGGGTGCGGAAAACCCGCTGACCATGAATTTTCCACGCAGGCGCCAGATGCGGGATTTTTGCCCCTGGCGATACAAAGGCGAGGACTGCGGTTATGTCGGACCCATGACCGAGTGTGACCTTAGCCTTGCTGGACCCAAGGGGTGCAGGGCGCACAACAACGAGCACCGCTTTGGCGGATGCCCGGCCATTCCCAACGCCGGAACCCGATATGTCTGAGTGGGACGGTCTGCTCGACAAGCGGTTTGAGTTGGGCGGTCGCGGGCCAGATACCTTCGATTGTTACGGTCTGGTTCAGGAAATCTACCGGCGCCAAGGCATTCAGGTGCCAGATTACGCAACCCCCGAATCAGGTCCACTGATTGCCGCACTTATCGCCATGGAGCTGCGCCTGTGGGAGAAGGTCGATCCCCAGGCCGGCGCCATGGCTGTTTTTCGCATTCCGGGCAGTCTCCATGTTGGTTACTGCCTGAGTTCGCACGAGTTCATTCATGTTTGGGAAGGCTCAAATTGCGTCATTCGTGAGCGTTTGAACCTTTGGAAACCACGTTTGATTGGTTGCTACCGTTATGTCGGCTGAGATCCTTCTGGCAAATCCCGTCTTCATCAACCGCATTCGCTTGATGAACCCCTTTGACCCCTCTGATCGGGTCATCGAGTCGCTTCCCTGGTCTTACGGGAAGACCATCCGCGATTATCTGCCGGAAGATAGCGGCAATGCCGTGGTCAGCGTCAGCGGTCGCATCGTGCCGGAAAGCGAGTTTGATGTCGCCATCGACGCGGATCAGACCATCGTAATCTGTCAGGTTCCGCACGGTGGCGGCGACGGCGGCAAAAACGTGCTTCGCATCGCGGCCCTGATTGCCATTGCCGTGTTTGCCCCTGCGGCTGGCGGTTGGGCCGCAGGTGCCATGGGCGCAAGCACAACCGGCTTGGTGGCCGGCGCCATGCAGGTGGGCTTCATCATTGGCGGCTCCATGCTGGTCAATGCGGTTCTGCCGCCTCCGGAAGATTCCCTGAAGGGCAGCGACAAGAGTAAGCCGACCTACGGCATGGATGGCCCCAAGAACTCATCCACGGAAGGCGTGGCGGTCCCTATCTGCTACGGCACAACCAGGATGGGTGGCAACCTCATCGCCCGGCATGTGGAGAACATTGGCAAAAATCAATACCTGTACATGCTGCTCAATGCCGGTGAGGGGCCGGTGGCCAGCTTGACGGACATTGAAATTAACGACCAGCCTCTGTATCTGCCCGGCACTTCGGAAAAAACCTTTGTCGATGTGGACGTGGTGATGAAGCCATGCGGCTCCGTTGACAGCATGGATGATGAGGAATACCAGAAGCTCTACACCTGGTTTGGCCAGGTCATCGACCCGGTAAATCGCGGGGTTCGCCTCAGCAATAGCTACACTCTGCACACGACCGGCGCCCCGGTGGATGCTCTGCGTCTGGACTTTGTGTTGCCCGGCGGCCTGTTCCATGTGAACAAAAAAGGGAAAACCAAGGAGCACTCCGTCACCATTGAGGCTGAATATCGCCTCAACGGCACGAGCACATGGGTCAAATTCCCCAACCACAGCATAGTCGATGGTCATAATAGAATTTTCAAGGTTTTCAAGTCGTCTCTTTTGGGCGACCGCATCAAAACTACCGTAGAAACCACGACTACACAGCCATCCAATACGACCATTCAAGGCACCAAGATCCTCAATAGCAAGGGCATGGTTATTGGCTTTGTTGAAAGGGTAAACAGGTACGGTACAAGCACCAAGGTGACGCTGAAGAAGACTTCGGCCTACCGCTTCTCCATTGCCAGTGACAAGCTGCCGCGTGGCGTTTACCACATTCGCGTCAGACGTTCTTCTGCCGAAAGCACCGATACCAAGACGGTTGATAGAGTTGATTTGGTGGATGTGAATGAGATCCAGCATTCCAAGGTTGGCTATCTCAATACCGCCCTGGTCGGAATCCGGATTCGCGCCAACGACCAGCTTTCATCGCTGCCGTCTGTCACCTACATCAACCACGGCAAGATCATCCGAGTCTACGACACCACTGCAGGCCAGTGGACGTTGGAGGCGAGCAACAATCCGGCCTGGATCACGCTGGACGCAATGACCAACGAGATTTATGGCGGCGGCCTGTCGGATGACCGCTTCAACCTGGACAACTGGATCGAATGGGCAGAGCACTGCCGGGCCAATGATCTGACCTTCGATGGTCTGATTGATGGTCAAAGCAACCTGTGGGACGCCCTGCAGCCGGTATTCCGCGCCGGCCACGCCCGTCTTCTGAGAACCGGAACCCGTTATTCGGTGGCTATCGAGCGTGCCGCCGATCCGGTTATGTCCTTCAACGTCGCCAATATCATCGAAGGTTCGTTCCAGGTTAGTTGGCTACCCATGTCCGACCGCGCCAACGAGATCGAGGCGACCTTTGCCGACAAGGAAAAGGGCTACCAGCCCACCACGATCAAGCTCTACGACAAGGCGGCTCTGCAGATGGGATTGCCGCCTCGCACCTCGAAAATCAACCTGCCCGGCATTGTGGAGACGGACAAGGCCGTGCGCGAGGCCCAGCTTCAGCTCAACATGAACCGATACATTCGCCAGTCGGTCACGTTCGATGCGCTGGTCGAGGCTATCGGTTGCCATATTGGCGACGTGATCCTGGTTCAGCACGACATGCCCCAGTGGGGCTACGGCGGCCGCCTGGAGGCCGGAAGCACGAACACCAGCCTGAAGCTGGACCGGCCGGTGAGAATGCTCTCTGGACGCTCCTACAAGGCGCTGGTGGCTTTTGACGCGCTGAAGGTGCATACGGGCACCGTTCACAGCGTATCGTCCACCCTGGTCCGCGTAAGCGGGTTTGACGGCACCAAGCGGGTTCGCCGTCTGAAGATCAACGGAAAGGAGCACGAGATCATCCGTGTGGTTTCCGGCAGTGTGGACGGCGTAGTGATTGCCAGCACCGCAGGCATCAATCCCGGTCAGACGTGTGAGCTTTGGGATACCGATGCTCTTGTTGAGCGCAATGTGATCTTTGCCGCCGGTGAAACAGACCAGATCAACCTGGTAACGCCGCTTCCGGAAGCCCCCGCAAGGTTGACCAAGTGGTTGTTTGGCGAAACTGAAAGGATCAGCAAGCCCTTCCGCGTAACCGCCATTGCCGGCAGTAGTGACTATGTGAGGACTATCGAGGCGACCGAGTACAGTGCCAGCGTCTACGATATGTCTGGCATCATTCACCCCATCATCAACTACTCCGACTTGGTTGCCGGCATTGGTCATGTGCAAAACCTGACGCTGGCCGAAGAGATTGAGTTTGCCGGGGATCAGCCTATTTCGACCATCTCCGTAGGCTGGATGGAGTCCGAGAGCGGCGCCTATGCAGGGGCCAACGTCTACGCCTCCATCAACGACTCCGCGATGGAGATGGTTGAGTCTGTCCGTGGCGCCAGAACCTCTTTCCGTCTTGGCGGGCTTGATATTGGTGACAAGGTGAGGGTGCGCGTGGTTGCGGTGGATACCGTTGGGGCCGCCGCCAATTTCGCCACTGCGCCGACCAGAGAGATCACCGTCACCGGCAAGACTCAGGCATCAGAGGACATGATGCTCAATGACTTTCAGGCGGAGGGTGGCGTTTTGGCCGCCACGCTGACCTGGGTTGAACCTGAAGGATTGGACTTTGCCAGGGTTGAGGTCTGGCGCAACACCACGAACAATCAAAGCACTGCCGTCATGGTCAGCTACGCAGTGGGCGGTCGCTTTCAGGATCTGCTCTACCAGCCCGGAACCTACTGGTACTGGGCAAGGCCAGTGGACACCTCGAAGAATTACGGTCCCTGGGTAGGTCCGGCATCCGCCACGGTAACGTCCATCGCTTCGAGCACCGAGGAAATTCTGGAAAAGCTCACCGGGGAGATTCGCAAGGATCACCTCTTTACCGAGCTTGCCAAGGAAATCGAGCTGATTTCCGGCAACGGCGAAGGCTCTGTCAACCAGCGCATCTTGGAAGAGGCTCAGGCCCGAATTGAAGAGGCCGAGCAGCTTGCCACCGAGATTGGCGCAGTGGCTTCTGCCATTGCAGCGGAGGCTACGGAAAGAGTTGGTCAAGTCTCTGCGCTTGCAGGGGAGATCGGCACCGTTGCTTCGGCCATCAACGCCGAGGCTCAAGCCCGGATTGCGCAAGGAAATGCGCTTGCAGGGGAGATCGGCACCGTTGCTTCGGCCATCAACGCCGAGGCTCAAGCCCGGATTGCGCAAGGAAATGCGCTGGTTGGAGAGCTTGAGAGTGTATCTTCCTCTCTCGCCTCTGAAGTGCAAGCCAGGGTCGAACAGGGCAACGCGCTGGCCGACAGTATCGTGGCCGAAAGCGAGGCCCGCATGGTGGCTATCGGCGCGGCAAAAGACGCGCTCCAGGCCGAGATCGACGGTCTGATGGCAACCGTGTCTGACCTGCAGGGCGTCAGTGAGTACGACCCTGACGGCGGATACGAAAAGGACGCTCTGGTGAAGTACCAGGGGGCGCTCTACAAGGCCCGGCAGAATCTGGCAGCCCCGGTGCCACTGCCGACGAACGGGACTTTCTGGGCGAAGGTGGGCGACTATGCCTCCTTGGGCGAGGCTGTAGCGGCCCACGCTGCTCAACTCAGCAGTCACGGTACGCGGATCACCACGGCGGAGGGCAATATCACGTCCCAAGGCCAATCCATCAGCACGCTGCAGTCCACAATTAACAATCCGACCACCGGACTTGCGTCTAAGGCGTCCATTACCGCGCTGAATAACGCCATCACCACAGAGCAGAACGCCAGAGCGTCGGCGGTCAACAGCATCAACACGAATCTGGCAAACAACTACGCCACCAAGACCGACTTGACCACGGCAGAGTCGAACATCAAAGGCGCTTCCGTCGACAGCTTCAGCCAGATCAAGACTCGTTTTGACGGGGTAGATACCGCCATCGGGCAGCGTGCAACCACAACGGCCATGAACACGGCCATAAGCACTGCCAAGAGCGACGTATTCGGGGCGGAAGTCACCAGCTTCAGTAAGATCAACACTCGCTTTCAGCAGACTGATACTGCCATCGGCCAGCGCGTCACCATTGAAAACTTCAACAGCGCCATATCTACCGAGCAAAGCGCCCGTGGCACGGCGATTCAACGCCTGGCCGCCATTCGAGACACGGATAATCTGATCCCCGATGGTAATTTCTCCATCAGTTCCAGGCTCAATGCGTTTTCTTCGTACTGGTCCACATCTTCTGCCTGGCTCACGCAAAGCGAAGGCGGCGCAAGCAATGGCCCGTGTCTGCGAATCAACTCTGGCAGTGCAAACCGTGACGTTTATGTGCGCGATGGAAATGCCGCAACGCTCCTGCTCCCGGTAAACTCCGGGGAAACCTTCACGGTATCGTTCAAGTACCTCTATTCCTCGGATTTCGCATCCATCGGGAATCGCCTGAGTCTGCTTTTGTTGGTGAGAAATGCAGATGACAGTGCCACTTTGCAGACCCTGACCGTAAGTACGACCGTTTCCACTTTGAACTCGTGGCTTGAACGAACCCATACGGTAGTTGCGAGTGCGTCGGGCGCGGCCTTCCTGCGCGTGTTTATCCGCCTCAATTCCAGCGCAACCGCAGGTCACGTCCTGGTCAGCGATGTGAAACTGACCAAGATGGCATCGAGAGCCGAACTTCAGTCGGTTCAGGATGCGCTGACGAGCGAAACCCAGGCTCGCGTAGACGCCATCAATACCATCAATGCGAATCTGAATGACAACTACGCCACCAAGACTGATCTGACCACGGCAGAGACGAACATCAAAGGCTCTGCGGTCAATACGTTCAGTCAAATCAATGCCCGGTTTACCTCCACTGACACGGCCATCAATAACCGGCCGACCACTTCAGCGATGAACACCGCTATCAGCGATGCAAAGGCTGACGTGTTCGGGGCGGAAGTCACCAATTTCAGTAAAATCAACGCCAAATTCAGCGCGACCGACACTGCGCTCAACGCCAGACCCACTACCACGGCGATGAACACCGCCATAGATAGTGCAAAGGCCGATGTGTTTGGCGCGGCTGTCAGTAGTTTTAGCCAGATCAACACCCGATTCACTTCCACTGACACGGCCATCAACAATCGTCCCACGACGACGGCCATGAACACCGCTATCAACACGGCCAAGAGTGACGTGTTTGGGGCCTCCGTTGACAGCTTCAGTCAGATCAAGACGCGCTTTGATGGGGTGGACGGTGCTATTGGAACTAGAGCCACCATTGACCAGCTCAATACGGCCATCTCCAACGAGCAAAGTGCCAGGGTAACGGCGATCCAGAATTTGGCCGCCGCGAGAGATGTGGAAAATCTCGTGCCCGATGGCAGTTTTGCCTTGAGCGCACGCGCCGGTGCCGTTGATAGCTACTGGGTGCCACACTCGACCCTACTTGTTCAGAGTGACGGTGGCTATGCCGGCGCTCCTTGTGCGCGGGTAAATTCGTCCACGACCAACAGAGACTATTGGGCCAGGGATGGCGCCGGTCGGCTCCTGCTGGTCCCGGCTGTCACCGGCGAGACGGTCACTGTGTCGTTTTGGTATCGGTACTCCGAGGATTTTGCTTCGGTGGGAAATCGGTTCCGGATTCGACTGTTGGCGCGGGATTTTGGTGACACTGTTACCCAGCAAACCATAGATTGTGTGACTCAGACGAGCACTGTCGGTCAGTGGCACTTCAGAACTGCCACCTTCACGATCACGGCCACTGCCGTGGCGTGGATTCGTGCTGCTCTGCGGATCGACTCTTCGGCCACTGCCGGTCACATCCTCATCAGCGACCTTCGCGTTTCGCGGATGGCGTCGAAGGCTGAGCTTCAGTCTGTCCAGAGTGCCTTGGCTGACGAGACAACGGCTCGCGTCAACGCCGTAAACACCATCAACACGAATCTGGCGAACAATTACGCCACCAAAACAGAGCTGACCAACGCTGAAACCAACATCAAGGGTTCAGCAGTCAACACCTTCAGCCAGATTCACGCTAAGTTTAACGCGACCGATACCGCCATCAACAATCGCCCCACCACTACGGCGATGAACACGGCCATCAGTGATGCGAAGGCTGACGTGTTCGGGGCGGCCGTTACCAACTTCAGCCAGATTGACGCTCGATTCACTTCGACCGATACGGCCATCAACAATCGCCCGACCACTACGGCGATGAATACGGCCATCAACACCGCTAAGGCCGACGTGCTTGGAGCTGCCGTCACCAGCTTCAGCCAAATCAATGCCCGGTTTACCTCTACTGATACCGCCATCAACAATCGCCCCACTACCACGGCGATGAACACGGCCATAAATGACGCCAAGGCCGATGTATTTGGCGCTGCCGTCACCAGCTTCAATCAGATCAACGCCAGATTTGCTTCCACTGACACGGCCATCGGTCAGCGCGTCACGGTTGACAGTTTTAACACGGCCATCTCCAACGAGCAGAGCGCCCGTGGCACCGCGATTCAACGTCTGGCCGCGATCCGCGACACGGATAACCTGGTCCCTGATGGCAATTTCGCCATCAGCTCTCGTTTGAATGCGTTTGCCTCCTATTGGACGACAAACGCGAATTGGGCCATGCAGGCCGATGGTGGATTTAACAATGGCCCCTGCTTGCGGATCAACTCAGGCAGCGTACATCTGCAGCCCCATGCCAGAGATGGAAATGGTGCGACACTTCTTCTCCCGGTCAACTCCGGGGAAACCTTCACGGTGTCTTTCCGGTATTTCTACTCGACCGATTTTGCCAGCGTAGGCAATCGCCTGAGTGTTCGTCTCGCCATCAGAAATGTAACAGATAGCACCACCCTACAGACCCTGACGGTAGCCACCACTGACTCCACTCGCGGGGTGTGGCTTGAGCGCACTGCGACTGTGACGGTGAATGTCTCTGGGGCTGCGGTGGCTCGGATCTATGCTCAGCTCGACTCGACAGCCACTGCCGGTCACATCCTCATCAGTGACATCCGTGTGACCAGAACCGCCTCAAGAGCGGAGCTTCAGTCGGTTCAGGATGCGCTCACGACTGAAACCCAGGCTCGTGTGAATGCTATCAATACCATCAACACGAACCTCAACAACAACTACGCCACCAAGACGGATCTGACCAATGCCGAAACCAGCATCAAGGGTTCGGCCGTCAACACCTTCAGCCAGATCAACGCCCGATTCACTTCCACTGACACGGCCATCAACGCCAGACCCACTACCACGGCGATGAACACCGCCATAGATAGTGCAAAGGCGGACGTGTTCGGAGCGGCCGTTACCAGTTTCACTCAAATCAACGCCCGATTCACTTCCACTGACACGGCCATCAACAACCGGCCGACCACTTCGGCCGTTCAGACGACCGTAAACAACGCCGTCGCAGCGGAGACGCAGGCCAGGAACGAGGCGCTGCGTAAGCTGGAAACCGGCATGTCGGACCTGATTCGGAGAGTGGTGTGGAACTTCGATACTGCAGTCGAGGGGTGGACGGCTGCTGGCGGCACCCATAGCATCGTCAATGGGGCCTTGAGGATCGCGTCCAGCGGGACAGACCCTCGCTCAGTGTCTCCGGTAGTTGCCATCAACGGCGCGGCAAACCGAGTCGTTCAGGCGAAGGTCATGCGTCTGGCCGGCAGTGGGTGGGATGGATCTCTCTACTATCACACCTCCGGACACGGTGAAACCAATAGCTTCCGCAAGGTGATCCCCAACACTACCGTGCTGAACGAGTGGTGCATCCTTGAGTGGCGCATGGATGAGCTGACTGCAGGTGGGGATGACTGGATCAACAGCACGATCACCAGAATCCGTATCGACCTCGGCAGCACTGCGAGCGACATCTTCCTCATCGACTGGGTTGCCATTTGCGGCAATGGCGTTGAGACGCTGGCCACTAAAACCGAACTGGCAACGACTGAATCCAACATCAAGGGTTCAGCCGTCAACACCTTCAGTCAAATTCATGCCAAGTTCAACGCAACGGACACGGCTCTCGACGCTCGCCCCACCACTACGGCGATGAACACGGCCATCAACACGGCCAAGAGTGACGTGTTTGGAGCGGCTGTCACCAGCTTCAGCCAGATCAACACGCGGTTTCAACAGACCGATACCGCCATCGGCCAGCGCGTTACCATCGACAACTTCAATACGGCTATCTCCAACGAGCAGAGCGCCCGTGGGACCGCCATTCAGCGTCTGGCCGCGATCCGCGATAGCGACAACCTGATTCCTGATGGTAATTTCGCTCTCAGTTCCAGGCTCAATGCGTTGGCCTCTTACTGGACGACTCACTCCACCTGGGCGGTGCAGGCTGATGGCGGGTTCAACAACGGTCCTTGCCTAAGAAGGACCTCTGATGGCGCCAACCGCGACATTTACGCCAGAGACGGAAATGGGGCGACCCTGTTGGTCCCGGTCAACTCCGGCGAAACCTACACGGTATCGTACAAGTATTTCTACTCGGCCGATTTCGCCACTGTGGGAAACCGCCTGAATGTGGTTCTGTTGGTCAGAAATCTTGCAGACAGCGCCACTGTTCAAACCATTACCGTCGCCACTGCCAACTCGACCCGTGGGACTTGGATCGAGCGCACTGCAACCGTGACGGTGAATGCGTCTGGCGCGGCCGTGATGCGCGTGTACAGCCGCCTCGACTCCAACGCTACCGCCGGACACGTCCTTGTCAGTGACATCCGCGTGACCCGCATGGCGTCGAGGGCGGAATTGCAGTCGGTTCAGGATGCTCTGGCTGACGAGACAACGGCCCGTGTCAATGCCATCAACACCATCAACACGAACCTCAACAACAACTACGCCACCAAGACTCAGGTCAGTACGCTTGAATCCACTATCAAGGGTGCAAACGCATCCTGGTTTACCGGGCTGACCTCCACGTTCAATGGGCTGCAGAACGACATCAACAGCCGGGCAACGCAGGCCAGCGTCAACACGCTGTCCACGACCATCAGCAATGAAACCACCGCACGGGCCACGGCTATCCAGCAGCTCGCGGCCATCCGCGACTCCGACAACCTCTGCACGGATGGTAATTTCGCCCTGACGGCAGCGAAGGGTTCCTTGGGGGATTACTGGGAATCTCAGTCTTGGGCCTCTGTGCTGGCGACTGGCGGCTACAACGGGAGTCCCGGCATCCAGATTAACGCCGCCAGCGCAAACCGCAGCCTGACGGCCAGAAACGGCGCTGGTGGCTGGCTGAAGGTGCCCGCAGCCCCAGGCGATCAGTTCGAGGTGACATTCTGGACGTTTTACTCGACCAACTTTGCTGCCGTTGGTAATCGTTTCCGGGTCATTCTCTACGGGCGAAACCTGGCCGATAGCGCGACCACGCAGACCCTCAGCCGGTACACCCTGACTTCCACGGTGGGCGTGTGGCAGAAGCACACTGGCATCCTGACGGTGACTGGAGCTAACACGGCATGGATTCGGATCGCCTTGTACCTCGACTCCACGGCCACCGCCGGGCACGTCATCGTCAGCGACCTGAAGGTGACGCGGGGCGTCACTCAGGAGTCTTTCCTTGAAACCAAGTCCATCGCTGACAGTATGTTCTCGCAGTGGGGCGTCAAGACCCAAGTGGGGCAACTGGTTGGCGGCGTGGGTCTTCTGAATGATGGTTCGAGCACAAAGTTTTACGTCCAGGCCGACAGGTTTGCTATCTACAGCTCCACCTTGCCGACCGACAAGAATCAGCTCGTTCCATTCTTGGTCGAAAATAACCGCGTCTACATCAAGCAGGCGACCATCAAGGATGGCGATATTACAACGGCGAAGATTCAAAACCTCTCCGTTGATACCATCAAAATCAAAGATGGAGCCATCAGCGTAAATAGAGCATGGTATGAGGTGTTCTCTACGCCTTATCCTTATCCGACCAATGAAATGCTACTTGTGACGGTCAATGTTCCGGCCGTTAGTGTTCCAACTGTATTGGTTGCACTTGGATCTGTTTATATTCAGGGATCTCATACATCCTCAACTGAGGTTCATTTGAGAATTACATTTCAAAGAGCCAACAGTTCAAATGAAACCAGTTATGGGTGGTACGTTAGAAATGGGCTTTTTTATGATTTCACTGCTTCTCAACAAGTAGTTTCTGGAGTTGATTATATTGTCAGGCTTTATGCTAGGACGACTAATTTGAACACTTTTGATGGCCATCGTGGAGTAACAAGAGCACACTTGGCCGTACTTGGATCAATGAAATGAATTTCATCGTTTACGAAAAAGACACTGGCAGAATTACCAGCATTGTTTCTGGGGTATGTGTTTCTGCTAGTGAGATGGAAAAAAATATCTCTCATTATCAAAATAGAAAATTTATTGCTGGAGAGGCGGACCCTGAAAGGCAATATATTTGCGTCAAAACGCTGGATATTTTGAATAGAGAGGAAATGCCATTTTATTTTGATGGAACGAGGATGGTGGTTCCCTCAAATACCCGCTTTTTTCTTTACGGCGCCACAGAAGTATCGGGGGTTACGGATGCAAGTGGAGTTCTTGAATTTCAGTTTGAAGAGCCTGGCTCTTACTTTCTTGATTTGTTCTGTTTTCCTTTTTTAAGTAAAAAGGTTGAAATCCATGTTGATTCGAGTCTCCAAGTTTCATTCGTCTGACGAGGCAATTCTTTTTGCCATTGAAAAAATCGACGCCGCTGCAGAACAGGCCCGCCTCAAGTACCTCACTCCCGGCTCCGGACAAGCCATGGAGTACGAAGAGGCGCATCGTCAGGCTCTGGAGTTCATATCCAATCCAAGAAGCGGCCACTATCCCATGCTGGAGGCAGACGTGGAGGCCGGCCTTTGTGAAACCGTCGAGCAGGCCGCATCCACCGTCATCGCCATGCGGCAACAGTGGGAGCAGGTGGGTCAGGCCATTCGGCGCATCCGACTGGAAGCCAAGCGGCGCATCCGAGAATCCGGCGATCCCGCCGAGATCGCCAGAATCAGAGAAGAGGCGGTGAGTCTTTTGAGCGGCCTTTAAGGTAAGTAACCACTGACTGTACAAAAGGCTTTGTTTGCCATATCCTTTTGAAAAATTTTCCATCAAGCGAGCGGTGGAGCAGTGGAATCCCAACACAACGCGAGCATCAGCTTTGGTATGGCAAAAGAAATCGCTGAGGCTGTCGCCCTCTCTGCGGCCACGAAGGTGGCCCAGGAGCTTCGGCACGAAATGCAGATGGAAAACAAGAAGCTCAGGGATGAGCTTCTTGAAGGTGTGCGTAACGAAATCAAGCTGTACCACGGCGACATGACGCCTACCGAGCACGCCATTCAACACGCCCGGATCAATCGCTTCCTCTCATGGATGGATCGCACATCGCAAAACGTCTGGGCACAAGTCCTGAAGACTATCGTATCCGCCATGCTGTTTTTGTTCTTGCTTGGTTACTTCCTCTGGAACCAGGGCATTGGCGATAAGGTTCTGGGAGGCTGAGAAATGTTGGTCCACGCTGGAAAAACACTGTTTACCGAGGACGAGTTGAGGTGCAAAGGTAGTGGTCTTCTGATCCTGGCGCCGGGATTTGACCTTGAGCTTTTGAAGTTGCGTGTCGCCTTTGACATGCCAATGTCTGTCAATTCGTGTTGCCGCTCGGAATCCCATAATCGCGCTGTCGGGGGGCACCCAAGAAGCCTTCATGTTTGTGATAAGCCTTACTGGCCCACTGGCGGCTGCTGCTCCATCGACGTTGGCACCCGTCACCGGGGCGAGGGCTACAGGCAAAAGCTGATCAAGCTGGCCGAAAGTCTGAACTGGAGCGTAGGGATTCATCCCCACTTCATTCACCTGGACCGCCGGGTGGACTACACCTCAAGGCCAAGAGCCACTTTCCCGTACTGACATGCCATCGCTCATCATTCGCACGCATCAGGTTCTCACCACGATCTTCGTCATCTGGATGCTGGTCGTGACCACGGCCATTCTCTACAAGACCTTTTGGCAGCCGGTTGAGATCCCAAGTTCGACCGTCGCAGCTCTGACCGCTGTGTTAGGGCTGCCGACGATTGCGGTAGGACTTTGGAAGGCCCGTTGGGACTGGCTGATGGCCACCAGGAAGCCTCGCCATGATTAAGCTCGCGTCCCTCAAAAGCATGGCCCTGGTGGCGATTCTGACGGCCTCTGCTGGCTTTGGCGCCGGATTCTACATCAAGGGTGAGATTGAGGCTGCGGCCCGTCTGGCAGGCGTTGAGGCGGCTTTGCGAGCGCAGAAGGAGGCCGTGCGGCTGGTCCGCGAGCAAGCCGAGGCGCAGAGACAGATTGATCAGGCCGCCATGCAAAAGCTGATGCGCCAGGCCAACGAGTTCCGCGCCATTGAGCGCACCGTTCCGGAGGTTGTGATTCGCCATGTCCCCGCTGAAGACCACGATACTGACTGCCGCCTGCCTGTGGCTGTTGTCAGGATGCTCAACGATGCCCGGCGTGGCCATCGAGCAGAACTGCCCACAGCCACCCTCGATACTGACGGAGAGGCCGGCGCCACTTCCGCTCTTGCCAGAAGAGCCGAGGTCGAGGCCCACGCCGACTGCGCACTGAAATACAACGCTCTGGCAGGGAAGTACAACGCCCTGATCGACTGGCTGCAGGATACGAGAAACTGAATGTGCAATATGTTTTCAGGCTATCAAAACGCCATTAAAATAAGTAATCAATGACTGAGGTTTTCGGATGATTACCACGCGGGTAAACGCAAGACTTATTGATGGCGCCGGCAAGCCCATTGTCGGCGCAACTATCGTCGCCAGCCTGACCCGCGTCGAGCTGGATCATGGTGTGGTTGTGCCGCGCAAGGTGTCTTTTGTCACTGATGGCGCGGGCATGGCCAGCATGAACCTTTGGCCAAACTCTCGCGGCACCGGCGAAAGTCGCTACCGGATCGAGGCTTTTTCAAAGTCCGACTCCAGGCCGCTGATGAATGTTTTTGCCAACGTGCCGGAGTCTGGCGAAACCCTCGATCTGCACACGCTGGTATCTACTGATGCACCGCCCAGTCTGAGTCAGGCCGAGGTCATTCTGAATCAGGCCAATCAGGCCATCCAGACTGCCAAGGCGGCGTCCGTCGAGGCCACCAACGAGGCTGACAGGGCAGAGCAGGCCGCCAGCGAAGCCTTGGCCGCTGTAGAAGGCGTGCAGGATCTGATTGACGCTCTTGGAGAGAGCGCGGGCCACGTTCATGCGAACCTGAGCGTGTTGGCCGGGTTTGACACTGATCCACAAGGCACCCTGACGTGGCAAGGGCAGCTCGTCAATAAGCAGGCGGAATCCATCGAGCTTTCCGACGTGGCGCCCTCCAATCTTGGGGCCACTGCCTCTGCAGGCTCCGGCGACAAGGCTGCCCGTGAGGATCACGTTCACCCGCTACCCACTGCGACCCAAGTAGGCGCAGAAGTGGCCGGCGCGGTGGCTTGGCATGTCGGTCAGGCCAATCCGCACCCGCAATATGCCCAAGCACTTGAAGCGCACGCCGCAGAACGCAATCCACACGGGGCAACTGCAGCCGACGTAGGGGCTGACCCCGCTGGCACGGCTGCCGGGCTTGTGACTGCGCATGGGGCGGAATCAAACCCCCATCCGCAGTATGCCCGATCCGCTGATGTTGCCGACGCCCTGAGTGGGAAGGCTGGGGTTGATCATGGTCACGAAGTAGGTCATGTGGCCGGCCTTGCGGAAGGGCTTTTGGCGATCAGCAATAGCGTACTTGAGATGGAGAACGCTATTGGCACTAAGCAAAACGTCCTTGTCTCCGGAACCAATATCAAGACCATCAACGGCCAGCCGATTCTTGGATCTGGGGATGTTCAGATTACGCCTTGGGATGGTCAGTCTTTGCTGTCCAATGCGGCGCCGCAACCACTTGGCACCGCCACCCCAGGCTCTGCAACCACCGTCAGTCGCTCTGACCATGTTCACGCGGTCCCGTCCCCAGCCCAAGTCGGTGCGGAGCCTGCAGGCGCTGTGTCCGCTCACGTCGCGGCGGCCAACCCGCACTCGCAGTATGTGCTTGGCGAAAACCTTGCCCCTCTACTCAGCGGAAAGGCAAACGTCGTGCATGGTCACGCCATCTCTGATGTGACCGGAATGCAGGCTGCGCTTGATGGAAAGGCGGCATCCGCACATACCCACACCATCGCCAACGTCTCTGGTCTGCAGGCCGAGTTGGACGCCAAACAGAACGCCCTTGTCTCAGGAACCAACATCAAGACCATCAATGGGCAGCCGGTTCTTGGATCTGGGAACATCGAAATTGTGGCAAGTGGAGGCGAGGGCGCCGCGCTTTCCAACAGCGCACCTCTCGCTCTTGGGGTCGCCTCTGCGGGCACCGCCGCCACGGCCAGCCGCTCCGACCACGTTCACCCGCTGCCTGGCGCGGCCCAAGTAGGTGCGGACCCCGCAGGCACTGCTTCCGCATCCATGGCGGCCCATACCGGCGCTTCAGATCCACACACCCAATACGTCCAAAAGGTAGCAGGCAAGCAGCTCTCCACTGAAGATTTCACCAGCGCCGAGAAAACGAAGTTGGCCGGGGTAGCTGCAGGCGCTCAGGTGAACGTGGCAACGAACCTCGGAATTTCTGGTAGCGGAAACACCAGAAGCATCACCAGCTCCACAGGCTCCAGCGTATCGGTGCCGACGGCAACATCCTCGAACGCCGGATTCATGTCCACCGGCGACAAGGCAAAGCTGGATGCCATTGCTGCAGGTGCCACTGCCAATTCGACCGATGCTCACCTTCTCAACCGAAACAATCACACTGGCTCTCAGGCCATTTCAACAGTGACTGGGCTTCAGGCCGCGCTTGATGAAAAGGCAGCATCTACTCATTCGCACACGCCTGCCGAGACGGGCGCAGATCCTGCGGGCACTGCTTCCGCATCCATGGCGGCCCATACCGGCGCTGCAGACCCACACCCTCAGTATTCGCTCAAGGCGTCGCTGGCCCAAGTGGCGAGCAGCGGTAACTACCTGGACCTGTCGAACCGTCCTACTCTTGGCACGGCGGCTGCAGCGGCCGTTGGCGACTTTGCCACAGCCGCTCAAGGGGCGAAGGCCGACGCCGCTCATGGCTGGGGCAATCACGCCACGGCCGGGTATCAGTCTGCGCTCGTCTCCGGAACCAACATCAAGACTATCAATGGCCAATCGGTCCTTGGACCTGGAAACATCGCCATTGATGGAGGCAGCAGTCTGCCTGCGGGTGGCAGTTTGATGTCAATGCTCATTTTTGGACCTGATGGCGCCGCTTGGTCGAGCACCATCACGCCGACGCTGCTTGGTCAGCCTGAGCACAACCTGGGCAACCTCGGCGCCGCGATCACCCTTGATCCGTCCTTGGGTAATCGGCAGACCGGCCTTGTCAATGCGAACGTCACCATCACGATGCCTCCGCCTGTAGATGGTGGCGTCATCTTCGTTCGCCTTCGACTGATCAATTCCGGCGGCACGAGAGCCATCACCATCTCTGGCGCCTCTCGCATCGGCCCTGTTCCTGATCTGACCGATGCCGATGGCGGCGTTAATTTCCTGTTCTTCGAGGGCAACCCGTCCGGTTGGTACTTCAGTGGAGAGAAAGCAGAATGAGACAGCAGCAATACCTGACCAATGATGGTGAGGTGATTCGTGATTTGAATCGACACCTCCCGAGCAATACTACTGTCATCTTTCCTCACGTTCTGACGCATGAAGATGTAATGACTCATGGTGTAGTTCGATGCGAGGTTGTGCATCCGAAAGTTGAGTGGTGGCAGACGCTTGGGGCAAAGACGGTCGATGGCTCAGTAAGTCCCGCCATCGTGAGTTGGGAAGTCATTGATCGTCCGATTGACGAGGTGAAGAGTGAAGCCATTTTTCGCATCAGCAGGCGGAGGTTTGAACTTGAGGATCGCGGCGTAACGATAGATGGCGTTCGGTATAGCGGAAGCCGTGAGAATCGACAAACCTTGGACGAGGCGGTGAGAGCCGCAGCGCGTTTGGGCATTACGCATTTCGTTCGCTGGAAAGATAGTGACAACAATTTCCACGCGAACCATCCCGTCAGCGCAGTTGAGGCCGCCATTGACCTAATTGTTCATGAAAGAAGCCAGTTGATCAACGCTGAGGGCGAAAAGGTTGAAGCGGTGATGCAGGCTGCGTCCGTGGCCGAGGTCGTTGATGCTGCGGGGTGGGAGTGATGGCGCAGTTCTTCGTTCTTGCCGGGAGTAGATCAGGCGGCATCACCACGAGAAAATTTGATAATAACGGTGATCTTCTCTGGTCAAGAGATCACGGAAACCACGTCATGTCTGTGGCGATAGATCAGAGAGACGGTTCCATCGTAACGGCTGGTAATAGAGCGAGTAACATCACTACACGAAAATACAATTCTGAAGGTGATCTTCTCTGGTCAAGAGATCACGGAAACCAAGTTCGAGCCGTCGCAATATCCAGTATTGATGGTCGCATAATTACGGGTGGAGTTGTTGTCTCCGGGGTGTCGACCAGATGTTATACCTCAGCAGGCACTGAACTGTGGGGATTAGATCACGGAGCCACTGTTCATTCGGTGAGCTTCGATCCGTATGGGGGTAGATTTCTGTCCTGTGGGGATCGGTTCGGAGGTATTACAACGAGGATATATAGTGTTGATGGGGTTTTAATATCTAATCTCGATCACGGAGACTCTGCCCAGGCTGTATCTGTAGTACGTGAAACTGGGGATTTCGTCATCGGAGGGTTCGAAGTCTCTGGAATTTCTATAAGAAAGTTTAGTACGAATGGGGTCCCTCTACTCAGTATATCTCACGGTAGTGCAGTGTCGGTTTTGGCGGTTGACCAGAGTGATGGTTCGTTCTTTGCGACCGGATTCCAGTTCGATACTCCTCTATCCGTTACGCGATATAGTTCAGACGGTGACCCCATATGGTCGCTTCCTGGAACTACGAATGGTGTAGCCGTCATGCCAAGCGACCCTCAACCCTCCCGCCGCACGACGCCGCTTATGTGGAGCCAATTCTAATGCGCCAACTCACAAGAATCTCCGCTTGGTTTTCCCAAGGTATCAACTGCCTTTTCCTTTGGGTGTTTGGCTTGGAATACGCAAGTCATGACCTGACCGTATCGGCCCGATGCTATGTTCAGGGCGAGGTAAACGGGCACAAGGGATGGAGGTTCGCTCAAAAAGTGATTGACGCCGGGTTCTTCTGGCAAAAGGCGCACTGCAGAGGCTCATTCAATAAGGACGTTGAGTTTGCCGATTGGGTGAAAGCGATTCAGAGCCGAATCCATGCACGCAACACTTGAGCCTCTTACGGTAATCATTCGCGTGCATGATCAGACCGAGGATTCCTTCGTTTGGTCATGCACGGCAACGCTGGACCGGGCCACCGGCTCGGCAAGGCTTTACGGCGCAATCCAGGCGCCAACGCTCTCTCAAGTTCGCGCTCTCAAGGAAATTCTACTGGCGAGCGGTATCCAACAGATCCTTTGGGAAAGGCGAACCGGGGTAGGGCGTAGGCTTGTATCGCTCAAACTCAAACCAAGAAAGGGCACAGAATGAAGGGCCGTCAACGGTTCAGCAAGAAAGACCAGCGTCAGCACCGGGCCGAAAAGAAAGCGGCCAGGGCGATGGCCAAAAACCAGGCGCTGTTGGAAATTGTCCAAAACGAAGCCACGACAAAGCCTCGCCCCAATGAGGTCAAAGCCCTTGAGGCCCGCACGGAAGCCCAGGGGCATTACATCATCGCCATCAAAAGTGCTCAGCTTACTTTTGGCATTGGCCCCGCAGGGACCGGCAAGACCTACATTGCAGCCGCCATGGCCGCCGAGGCTCTTGCCAGCAAGAGGATCGAGCGCATCATCCTGACCCGCCCTGCCGTTGAGGCCGGCGAGCACCTTGGTTTCCTCCCCGGTGAACTGGCGGAGAAGATCGACCCCTACATGGCGCCTTTTATGGACGTGTTCCATGAGCGCCTGGGTCGTGGTTTTACCGAGTATCTGGTCAGGCACGGGACCATCGAATGCGCCCCGCTGGCATTCATGCGCGGCCGCACCTTCCGCAATGCCTTTGTGATTCTGGACGAGGCCCAAAACACCACCCCAACCCAGATGAAGCTGTTTCTGACCAGGGCAGGGGAGGGCGCCAAGCTGATTGT
The DNA here is from genome assembly GCF_022227765.1 of Ectothiorhodospira shaposhnikovii. GTDB lineage: Bacteria > Pseudomonadota > Gammaproteobacteria > Ectothiorhodospirales > Ectothiorhodospiraceae > Ectothiorhodospira. The sequence goes on from NZ_JAJMLZ010000004.1 coordinate 120,883, forward strand.
GAACGGCGATCCGCGCCAGAAAGACATTCCCGGCCCCTCGGGACTGACTGACGCCGTGGACCGCTTACAGGGACTCTCAGGGGTCCGCACGGTGACGTTTGAAGCCGGTGATATCGTCCGCTCCGGGCTTGTGCAGAGGGTCATCGAGCGTTACGAGCTTCCCGCCGCAGCGTGACCAACCCATATGGGTCATTTGCCGCCGTTGTAGTGTCTATAATTCCGCTTGAAATAGTAAGTAAGAAGTAAGGTAATAAATTACAACGGCGGTGGATGACCCAGATGACAACCCATATACCCAAGATTACCGTTCAAAGCACGATTCATGGCAAATACACCGGCGCGGGACTCTCCACGGAGGTCTACGACGCCATTGCCCTGGGGAAGATCAACCCGCGCCTTTTTGACGAAGAAAAGGCGCTTTTCAATAGCAAGTGGTTCGACTACCGCCGAATGCACCCGGTTGAGGCCACCTACCTGTTTGCGGCCTGCTACAGCCACGCTTACGCCGCATCATCTATAAAGCGCACCGGAAAATACAGCCCCGGAATCAGGGGCAGCCGGGACATCTTCAGTGGCAAATCCACCAATTATCAGGCCCTTTGGAGAGCCAGACAGCAGGCGGATCGTCTTGGCATCCCCTATCCGGTGTTCTGCGACTCCGGCATGGCTCACGCGGAAAGGCTGCTCTGGCAGCGCCCGCCCAGGCCACAGCACTTGTGCTGCGATGCGCTGCAGGTGGGGATCATCGAGGGTTGGCTGGACGCGATCAAGACCTCTGTTCGCGTCCCTTATGATGCTTGGTATCGACTGGATAACTTCGAGGGGCACCCGTACCAGGTGGCCTACCAGGACTGGCTGTGCGAGCAGATCAAGGAACGCCGGCACCAAGAGTATGCCCTGGCTACCTGCATCTTCATGGAGAAGGTGCTGAGCGTTGAGGTGGCCGCAAAGCACTTCCCGCCGGAGGTAGTGCGTAGGGCCGTTGATTTGGGGTGTGAAATGTAAGTAACCACTGACTATACTAGCCCCGCAAGTGAAAAGCGCCGTTCAAGTTCAAGTTCAATTTTTGGAGAGGAATCACATGACCGCACATACTGGCGAAAGATTGAAGGAAAAACTGACCCTGAAGCGGACGCCCCCCCGCGACATCGTGATCGGGACGCATCACGGCAAGCAGGCTCGGGTTCCCATCGGCCATGAGGCGCTGCTGAACAAGTACCGCAAGGGCGAAACGAAGGTCCGTTTCGTCTTTAACTCCGACCAGACGCTCGATGGAAAGGTTACTTCCTTCGACAAGTATACCGTCACCGTCAAATCGGCAGGCTCGAAAGATGACATCGGTGATCTTGAGGTCACGATTTTCAAGCACGCCATTCAGGCTTTCTTCCCCTTGCCCGACCAGGAGTAAAGCATGGCCGTCACCGAGGAATCGCTGGCAAAAGACATTGCTGCGCGGTTTGAGGGGACGGCCACCGCAACCGCCCCGGCAGTTTCTGCCGGGGATTGGTCCGACAATGCGGCGTTCGAGTTTGATTCCGCTTTTCAGACCAAAATTGCGGCATTGGCCGTCAAAGACCCCATCTTCGTAGAGCGCACCGATGGACTGGTACGGCCCGAGTATTTTGAGAACGTAGCCGAGGCTGCTTTGGTCAGCATCGCGCTTAGATACTATGGCAGATATCGGCGTCTGCCTGACACCGTGACGCTGATGCAGTTGGTCAAGGACGATCTCCGGGCAAAAGTAATTCGTCCGGAGCTGTTGGGTGAGGTCAAGACAGCCCTCAAGCGTGTACTCACGACCAACATTGATGACCGGGATTATGTGGTGGACCAAGTGGCCACCTTCGCTCGGCATCAGGCGATTTCAGGCGCGATATTGACTTCGGTTGACCTGCTTGGCCGGGGCGATCATGCGCGGATTCTGGAGTTGGTCAGAAAAGCAACGGAAGTGGGCGCAGCCGACTTTGCGGGCCAGTATGACTATGCCGAAAGGATTGACCAGCGGGCCGAATTGCGTCGGGCCGAGGCTGCGGGTGAGATCGCACCGCGAGGCATCTCCACCGGCGTTCGTGCCCTGGACAAGCTGCTCAAGCACAAAGGCTGGGGCAGGCGTGAACTGTCTTTGCTCATGGGCGGGCCGAAAGTGGGCAAATCGACCGGCCTTGCGATGTTTGCCAAGAACGCATGGCTGCAGGGGTGCAATGTTCTGTTTGTGACCCTTGAGGTGTCCAACGAGATTCTGAGCGACCGTCTGGACGCCTGTATTGCCGAAGTGCCCATGAGTGAGTTGAGCGACAGGATCATTGAGGTTCAGGAGCGAATCAAGTTGGCCGCAGCCAGCGCAGGCAAGCTCATGCTGCATGAGTACCCAACCGGCACATTCACGTCGGCCATGCTCAAGCGGCTGATTGCCCGTTACAAGGCGCAGGGTATCCGGTTCGACATGGTGGTGGTTGACTATGCGGACATCATGGCTCCGAACCGTGCCACCGATGATCCCAGGGAGAACTCCAAGAGCATCTATGTGGATCTGCGGGCCATTGCCCAAGAGGAAGACCTGGCCATGCTGTCCGCCACGCAGACGAACCGCGAAGGTGCCAAGTCCATCGTGGCAGGCATGACCCACGTTGCCGAGGACTTCAACAAGATCCGCATTGCGGACATTGTGATTTCCATCAACAAGACCGAAGAGGAAGAAAAGCGAGGCGAAGCCAGATTGTTCTTCGCAGCATCCCGTAACCAGAAGGGCGGCATGACCTTGAGGATTCAGCAAGACCTTGAATCCATGATTTTCGTGAAGCGTGTAACGGGGATTGAATGAGGCGCACAAACCTCCAAGAAGTTCTTGAAGCGATAGATCCGGAGAGCTATTTGGATCATCAGGGCATCACCTATAGGAGAACGACAGGCACTCGCGGTCCACAGCTCAACGTAAGGACGTGTCCGGCGTGTGGAACGAGCAAGTGGAAAGTGTTTTTGAACGCGGAGACTGGCCTTGGCAACTGCTTTTCCGGCGGTTGCGAGGCCAAGTTCAATTTGTTCACCTTCATCCGGGCGCATGTGGGCGGCAACAATGGCGACACGATCAATCATATCGAGGCCGTGGCCAAAGAGCTGGGATGGCGTCCGCGTAAGCGCGTGGAGCTGGCGGTTGAGATGGATAAGGGCGACCTGAAGTTGCCCGACTCCATGCCTCTGCCGATCAATGGGCGCAACCTTCGATATCTGGAAGAGCGCCGGATCAGCCTGGATCTGGCCCGGCACTTCCATTTGCGCTACAGCCACGATGGCGGGTTCTTCTACAAAGACCCCAGCGGCAAGTGGCGCCGGCAGGATTATTCCAAGAGGATCATCATCCCGGTGTTCAACCTGGATGCCGAGCTGGTGTCGTTTCAGGGCCGAGACATCACCGGGGCCGCCACCAATAAGTATCTGTTTCCGCCTGGTTACGCTGCGGCCGGGCGCTACCTGTTTGACGCTCACAACGTCCGTGGAAGTAAGTCAGTCGTTATTGGGGAAGGGGTGTTTGACGTGATGGCCATCCGCAGCGCACTGGATGAAGAGTGTAGCTTGCGGGAGGTCGGCGCCATCGGCACGTTCGGCAAGCATCTGTCCGACGAGCAACTGATGATGCTCCTGACGCTCAAGGAGCGCGGCCTGGAAGAAGTGGTGTTCATGTGGGACGGCGAACCCAGGGCGATTCAGGATGCGTGTGAGACAGCCCAGCGAGTATCCAAGTTGGGATTGAGGTGTCGCATCGCCATCCTTCCGCCGGGCAAAGATCCCAACGAGGTGGCGCCCTCCGTTGTGCGGGAAGCCTACTGGACGGCAAAGGTGGCGACGCTGGAGACGTTGGTGAAACTGAAGATGACTTTTGCCTTGAAAGCGGCGCAGGGAAGTCTGTAAATCCCTGCAATCAAGCAGTATCTTTGAATCATTCAGAAAGTAAAGCGAGGGAAATATGAGATACGTTTTTTATGAAGCCTCTTATTGGGTGCATCGTGGATACACCAAAGACTACGCTATTGTGAGGCTTCACTCCAATACGTCCTCAGATGTGATTTTTAGAGCCTGGGGCAAAGTTGATCAAACTGGGCAAGTGAAAATTGACGTTTCGACCAACGCAAGTTTTCTGGTGGATAAGTTTGAGAAAGAGAGAGCCGCAAAGGGTTATTTTAGAGTGGTTCAAGTCAGAACTAAATGTTCTGGTGATTTTATGGCAAGCATTGCCAAGCATTTTGATCCTGCTTACGCCGAAAGGTCAAAAGTAAGGTTTGAGAGTTTGGTGGGAAGTAAAGAATTTTCTAATCATTTTAGCCGCATAATGGATGCTTCGAGAGGCAATTCCGAGCCTGAACAGGTATTCGTCGCCAAAAGCGTCATCGCGGTTTCTTCCATTGATAATAAGGAGTGGGGAGCATGGTAAACGAGACTCAGGAAAACGCCGTCTCTGTTGATCAGTCCGTGGGCAATGGCAACGTCCACATTCACTGGTGTGACGCGCTCAATCAGCGCCGGTTCTACGGCTCCTGTCTGGTGACGCTTGAAGCCTGGAAGAAGGGAGAGGTCAGCACCGACGCGGAAAAGGATGTGCGCTGCGACTGCGCCGGCGCCATGAACCGCAATAACTGCAGCGCCATGAAGTTGCGCCAGGAAGAGTTGACCGCCGGCAAGGCCATTTACTTCAAGCCTCTGAAGCGGCTTGAAGGGATGCCTGCGCTGTCCATGACCGTGGACAGGACCAGCCCCGGATTCATCCGTGGTTGGAATGCTGCTGGCAGCGACAAGTCGTTGAATCTGACCGTGCCGGGTCAAAAGACAAACAGTGACGAGGTGTTCGCCAGAAAACCCGTGCCACGTCCGGAACCGAAGGTGCCGACCGATGATGGCTATGCTGGCCTGATTAACACAATGATGAAAGAGGCCGAAGGGGGTCCAGCAACGCCCGTCGAACTCAAGGTCGAGGAAAAGCCGCCGGTTCAGGTTGCGGCTGCGCTCAAGCCACAAACTGAAAAATCAGTAAGTGGTGACTCATTCAAGAAACCCGAAAGTATGCTTGAAAAGGCAAGAAGAATGGCTGCAGAAAGGAGATTGGCAAATGGACAGTAAATATGTCATGAGGCAACTCAGAACCCTTGAGGGTCTGAGTGGTAAGGCCAAAATGGCTCATCTGAAGACTTGCCTTGAGGATGCAAACTTCAGGCTTGTCATGCTCTATGCCCTGAATCCGTTTTGGACCTATGGCGTGGGCAAGGTAAAAGTTTTCGAGGCATTGTTCTCAAGATCGGAGCCGGTACATGGTCAGCCTGGGGGCAATGTGACCTTTGATCTGACGAACAAGGATGACGGCATTCTTGGTCTTCTTGAAGGACTTAAAGAGAGAAGGATCAATGATGCAGTTATGGTTATTGGGTTTCACGCAAACCTTCTTGACCCCGAATCGGCAGAACTGCTGAGAAGGATCTTGCTCAAGGATCTGAGGTGTGGCGTTACCGAGGTATCCGTCAACAAGCTGATGAAGGATTTGATCCCAGTTTTTAATTGCATGTTGGCGCACCCATTTGAGGTCAAGCGGGTCAAGACCTGGCCAATGATGGTGGAGGAAAAACTGGATGGAATGAGAGTTCTCGGTATTGTAAAGGGCGATGATGTCGAGTTCGTATCCAGAACTGGGAAGCTTCAAACTTCTTTGGACCACCTCAAAGAGCCTTTGCTGGAATTGATTGCCAAGAAGATCGTTGCTCACTTCTCAAACGAGAGAGACAGGCACATTTATGAGGAAGGGATCGTGTTTGACGGGGAGGTTGTTGCGGCCTCTTTCAACGAAACCGTTTCTCAGGTCAGAAAGAAAGAGAAAAAGGCGGAGGATGCGGTATTCACCGTTTTTGACATCGTGCCTTACCGCTTTTTTATCGAAGAGAAGTTTCCTCTAAAGTTCAGATTCAGGCGACAACTGGTTACGAAATTTATCCCAAGAGAAGGCGCGATTCGGCATTCCACATGCTACCTCGTCAACTCCGAAGAGGAAATCATGGCCATCTACGGTTCGGTTCGATCTCGGAATGGCGAGGGTGTCATTGTGAAAAATCCTGACGCCCCTTACGTCTGCAAACGCTCTCATGATTGGGGCAAAATCAAGGCTGAGGAAACGGTCGATTTGCGCGTGGTTGGTTACTATCGTGGCGAAGGCAAATACAGCGAAGTGCTAGGTGGTTTGGTTGTAAAAAGGTACAACCGGGAAGATATCTGTATCGGCGGTGGATTCTCCGATGACCAGCGCCATAAAATTTGGAAAAAGCTGCATGACTCCCCTGATGAAATTATTGGCAGCATCATCGAAATCAACTATCACGAGGTCACGTCGGACGGCTCCTTGAGGCATCCGCGATTCAAGAAGTTCAGGCACGACAAGACCGTGGCAGACGACGAATTGGAGGTCGCAGCGTGAGTGATGTTCGGATTGGAATTTTGCTGAACCAGGGCGAAGCGGTGGGACTGGTTCGACTGCTTCATGCTCAGGTTGGCGAAATGCAGGCCAAGGCCAGAGCGACCGGCAAAGTGGACAACCCGGCTCTTCTGGATCAGCAACTTGGATTGCGCAATCGTCTGTTGGCGATGCTGGGGCAGGAAGTCCCGGCAAGCCCCGTGGAGGAAACCATCGTTGAGTAACCTATTACTGACCATCACCGGACCCACGGCCTCCGGCAAGACGACTCTTCAGCGCATCCTTTGCGAGCTGGGTTTTGAGCGTCTGATCACCTGCACGACCAGAAGCCCAAGGCCGGGCGAAGTGCCTGGGCGTGAGTATTTCTTCGTGGATCGCCAGCTCTTCTTGGAAATGATCGCCGCCGGGGAAATGGCCGAATATGTGGAGCGGGGCGGCGAGCTGTATGGATTGCCCGTCTCGCAGCTTCTGAGAGCGAGCCAGAGCGACGCCCCGTGTGTCGTTGTCGTTGACCCGCGTGGCGCTTTGAAAGTCGCTCAGAAAGCCCGAGAGCGGCCCCTGTCGGTGTTCGCGTTGTTCATGTCCGGATCAAAGCGGTTTCTTCTGGAGCGTTACCTGAAGCGGGAGCTGGGGACTGGTTCGCCTGATCTGTCTGAAATGGCCGAGAGAATCGTCTGCCTGCTTGATGAGGAAATGTCCTGGGAGAGCGCGATGGACTGGTCGGCAATGGCGTCGGACTTTGGCCCGGAAAACCAGGTTGAGGTGGTTCATTTTCTGGTCGATTACGCCTGCCGGCGCATGGGGCGCAAGGACTGGCTGAAGACTCAGGAGGCTGCGGCGTGATTCAGGTGGGTGACGAGTTCCCAACCGCTTGGTGGAAACATGCCGATGGAAGCCCGGTGAGGGTACTGGCGATCTTCCCGTATCAACCAAGAAGGGCGCTGAACCCCTTTAACTGCGTCCTCAGATTGTCGGCAGATACCCAACGCGGATGGTTGGAGATTCCGTATCACGATCCGGATCGTCCGGAGGCGAAAACGGGCACCTGAAGGCGGTATTTTTGGGGTGCTTTCCGGGTTTAGGGAAGCACCTCATTTGCAGAAAATTTGCAGAACTTTTGCCAACGAAAAAGACCCCTACGATTGAGGGGTCTTTTTTGGCTTTAAATTCAAGCAGTTATGGTAGGCGCGATTGGACTCGAACCAACGACCCCCACCATGTCAAGGTGGTGCTCTAACCAGCTGAGCTACGCGCCTGTCGTTGTTGAAGGGCGCATTATACAGCCTGTCTTTGGTGTGTCAAACACTTTGTAAACATGGCGGTCCGGCAGATCCGTCACCGTTCCGTTTATAATCTCCCCATGCGCCGACTCTTCCTGTCCCTGTTGCTTTCATTGTCCCTCCTGGCCATCCTGCTGACCGCTTCGGTCTGGGTAGTGGCGCAGGTTCCGCTACCGCCCTTGCAGGCATTTGCCGATCGACATCTTCCCGTCCCGGAGCCCTTGGCCAGGTTGGACATTGAGGGTTCCCTGGGCTCCGGCCAAGTGAGACAGGTGGTTCTTCCCGGGACGGCGGGCGCGGATCTGGGGGCTGTGGACCTGTCCTGGAAGTTGAGACCCATGCAGGCCGTCACCGGACGTATCGCTGCCGACGTGGAAGCACATTTCGACGGCGGCCGGTTTGAGGGTGTGGCCAGTCGAAGTCTGACAGGCTGGCGTATCACCGAGGGTCAGGCTCAGTTACCTGCCGCACGCCTGGGACGGATATTGGAGGGAGCGGGGCTGCAGGGCGTTGGCCTGGACGGCACTGTTCGGCTGGACCTGCGACGGCTGGACATGACCGATGACGGCCGGCTCCAATCGGCCAGCGGGCAACTGGAATGGCACCATGCCGCCATTCTCGCTGATCGTCCCGTCCCGTTGGGACAGTTATCGGGCCGGTTTCATACCGAAGGCGATCAATTTCAGGGCACGTTGAGGGATCAGGGGGGGCCTTTGGCGCTGCAGGGGAGAGCGACCGGAGATCTTCGCCGGGGCGGGGTGCAATTCGAGGCCGTCGCCACGCCCCGCGACAGGAATGATTCGGCCCTGATCGGCCTGCTGGCCGAGGTGGGTGAAGCGCAGGGTGATGGGTTCATGATCCGGTTTCAGAGTCCGTGATTTCCGGTCCGCCAACGGGGTGGCGGACGGTGGGCTATATCAATAGGAAGAACCCAGCCACTTTTTCAGGATCCCCGGCCCATGTCGCTCTTCTTCGTCTCCCATGAAACCTGTCGGCTGCATCGGGCACCTTCATCCCATCCTGAATGTCCCGAGCGTCTGCAGGCCATCGAGCAGGCCCTGGACGCTTCCCCCTTGGGGCGGCGGGTGATCCGCCTTGAGGCTCGCCCCGTCACCCGTGACCAGCTGGAACGGGTTCATGCACCGGAGTACCTGGATCTGGTGGAGGCCTCCGTGCCGCCACCGGGACAATGGGACATGCTCGATACCGGCGATACCTATCTGTGTGAACACAGCCTCGAGGCGGCCCGGCTGGCGGCGGGTGCGGTGGTGACGGCGGTGGACCGGGTGATGGAAACCCCCGGCAGCACGGCCTTTTGCAGCGTGCGGCCGCCGGGACACCACGCCGGGCGGCGGTTCGGGATGGGATTCTGCCTGTTCAACAATGTTGCCGTGGGGGCGGCCCATGCCATGGCGATCCATGGCCTGACGCGGGTGGCCATCGTCGATTTCGATGTCCATCACGGCAACGGTACCGAAGACATCTTCCGTCATGAGCCGCGGGTGCTGTTGTGTTCCAGTTTTCAGCACCCCTTGTATCCCGGCACCGGCGCCGATACCCGCAGCGATCATATCCTCAATCTGCCCCTGCATGCCGGTACCGATGGTCCGGCCCTGCGCAGCGCCATGAAGGCGCGCTGGCTGCCGGTGCTGGAGGATTTTGCGCCACAACTGGTGATGGTCTCCGCCGGGTTCGACGCGCATGTGGATGATCCGCTGGCGAGTTTCCGGCTGGTGGAGGCGGATTATGCCGAGTTGACGGAGATGATCATGGATCTGGCCTGTCGATACAGCCGGGGCCGCGTGGTATCCGTGCTGGAGGGCGGTTATGACCTCCCGGCACTGGGGCGCAGCGTTCTGGCGCATCTTCAGGTGCTGGCCGATGCCGATGGTGAACTTGTTTGAGGCCGTCGGTCTGATTCGACGGGTGCAATACTCGGCAGGCTGAGCTAGTCTCGGCAGACAGGCATTTTCAATTCAAACCTGAGAGGAATCATGAGCGAACAAGCAAGAACCCAGTCAGTCCCCGGTGCCGACTATTCCAGCGAGGTCAGGAATGAAGCCCTGGTCCGTTGGGTTCAGGAGATGGCGGATCTGTGCAAACCGGACGCGGTCTACTGGTGCAACGGCTCTCAGGAGGAATACGACTTCTTTACCGGCCAGTTGGTGGATCAGGGGACCTTCATCCGGCTCAACCCGGAAAAACGCCCCAACAGCTTTGCCTGTTTTTCCGATCCCAGCGACGTGGCCCGGGTGGAGGATCGTACCTTCATCTGCAGCCTGCGCAAGGAAGACGCGGGCCCCACCAACAATTGGGAAGACCCCAAGACCATGAAGCAGACCCTCAACGGTCTGTTCGACGGCTGCATGCAGGGGCGTACCATGTATGTCATCCCCTTCAGCATGGGGCCGCTGGGTTCGCCCATCTCCCAGATCGGCGTGGAGCTGAGCGATTCTCCCTATGTGGTGGTCAACATGCGCATCATGACCCGCATGGGCCGCAAGGTCATCGATATCCTCGGCGAGGGGGATTTCGTCAAGTGTCTGCACTCGGTGGGCGCCCCCCTGGCTCCGGGTCAGCAGGATGCCAAATGGCCCTGCAATCCCGACACCAAGTACATCGTGCACTTCCCCGAAGAGCGCTCCATCATGTCCTACGGCAGCGGCTACGGCGGCAACGCCCTGCTGGGCAAGAAGTGCTTCGCCCTGCGCATTGCCTCGTCCATGGCCCGGCAGGAGGGGTGGCTGGCCGAGCACATGCTGATCCTGGGGGCGGAATCTCCCGAAGGGGAAAAGACCTATCTGGCGGCCGCCTTCCCCAGCGCCTGCGGCAAGACCAATTTCGCCATGATGATCCCGCCGGACTCTCTGGACGGCTGGAAGATCACCACGGTGGGTGACGACATCGCCTGGATCAAGCCCGACTCATCCGGACAGCTCCATGCCATCAACCCCGAGGCGGGCTATTTCGGGGTGGCGCCGGGCACCAACTACAAGACCAATCCCAATGCCATGGAAACGGTCAAGGCCAATGCCATCTTCACCAACGTGGGCGTGACGCCGGACGGGGATGTCTGGTGGGAGGGCATGAGCGATGAGCCGCCCAAGGGCACCATCACCTGGACCGGAGCGGTGTATGATCCGGCCTCCGGCAAGCCGGTGGCCCATCCCAATGCCCGGTTCACGGTGCCGGCCGGTCAGTGTCCGAGCATCGATCCCGAGTGGGAAAACCCCAGGGGGGTGCCGATCAGTGCCTTCATCTTCGGTGGCCGCAGAAGCACCACCATTCCCTTGGTGTACCAGTCCTTCAACTGGAGCTTCGGGGTCTACCTGGCGGCCACCATGGGGTCGGAGATGACCGCCGCGGCCTTCGGCAAGCTGGGTCAGGTGCGTCGGGATCCCTTCGCCATGCTGCCCTTTGCCGGCTATCACATGGGCGACTACTTCAATCACTGGCTGCAGTTCGGTCGTGATCTGCCGTCGCCGCCGCGTATCTTCGGGGTCAACTGGTTCCGCAAGGACGATCACGGCAACTTCGTCTGGCCCGGCTTCGGCGAGAACATGCGCGTGCTCAAGTGGATCATCGACCGTGTCAAGGGCAAGACTTCGGCGGTGGAGAGCCCTATCGGCTGGATGCCTCACTACAACGACATCGACTTCAAGGGCCTGGATTTCTCCATGAGGGATTTCGACAAGGTCATGGAAGTGGATCGCGAGGCCTGGAAAGAGGAACTGATGGCCCACGAGGAGCTGTTCTCCAAGCTCTATGACAAGTTGCCCAAGGAGTTCTTCTTCATGCGGGAGCTGTTGCTGTCGGGGCTGTGGCGGTCGCCGGAGCACTGGCATCTGGCCCCCGAACGGGAGAGCTGATCTTTATCCCCCCCACGGAGTGTTCCGTGGGGGGGCTGTCCCCAACCCCAGTGACTTTGGCCGTCCCCGTTGGGGTCAGGCCACCTTGGCTTTCTTGTCGGGATCCGTCACTTGTTTCGGGACGGCATGCAGTCCCGCCCGCGGGTTACGGATCAACTCCAGTAGCTGATGCCGCCGGTAGACCCCGGTTTTCTGGAAAATGCGATGCATGTACGTCTTGACCGACGATTCCGAGATGGACAGGGCATCGGCGACCTCCCGATAGGTCTTTTCGGTCAACACCTGGCGCAATACCTGCTGTTCCTGGTCCGACAGGATCTGGACGAGGGTGTCGGGTAACCGCGTCTCCGGCGTCTGTTCGGCAGGTTCATCGACTGCCTGGACTTCGGATTTTCTCCTGGGAAGATACAGGCTGAGCACGGCCATGTTCAGCAGAATCAGGCCGATAAAGGCAATGGTATCGGCCGCCCCTCCCAGAGCCATGCTCAGCAGATGTCCCACCAGGATCCCCCCGCAGAGTACCCCGACGCCGTAACCATAGGCACGGACCAGATCCGTCTGCTTCAGCACCAGGAACAGCAGCAGCAGATCAATGATGCCGGCCGCCACCATCATGAAGAACATGGCCCCGTGGATGCCCGCCCCACTGGGCAGCAGTGACCAGAGGGCAAACGCCGTCAGGGCTGAGACCACGCCGATCAGCATGGCGGTGGGTTGGGTGTATTTGACCAGCCAGAGACAGCCGATGGCCCCGGCGCCGTAGAAGATCACCTCCAGCCCGGGAGCGACGGCATGGGCCTCATAGGCCGGGATCAGACCGCCGTACATCAATCCCGAGACGATCTGGAACACGAAGATGAAGGGCAGGTAGCTCAGCAATCGCCCCAGTTTTGCGGTTTCCGGTTCCCGGCGGTGTTGTCCGGGTCCCAGCGGCGTGAGCAGGAACAGCAGCAGGACGCTGACGAAGGTGAGCTTGAGCTGGGGCGAGAGGGGGATCAGGACCACGATCAGGGACAGCAGATTGCCGGCGGCCAGGGCCAGCGCCGCAAAGACGATGGGACGTTCAGAGGCTTTGAGATATTGCCCCATGCGCAGGGAGACCGGCGCGGAGGCGATGCCCAGCAAGACCATGAGGGGAATGGACCATCCGCCGTTGAGTTCCAGGGCCAGCAAGCTCAAACCCACCGTCCCGATCAGGCTGATGCGTATCAGCTGCTGGAGTCGTTGCAACGGCATGCGGCCGGCAAGGCGGCCCAATCCGAGCAGGACGAGAATGTGGGGGGCCAGGAACCACGGCATCAACTGCTCGTGAGTCAGCAGGATTCCTGACATGGGGAACGTGGTCAGCCAGGCGATGAAGAAAGCGGCGATGCCGATCCTCACCATATGTTGGGGAGCAAGCGTCATTGACATCCCAAGTTGCTGATCTTGTGCGGGAGTCTACACCATGGTTTACATCGCTCCAATGGATGGTTGACAGGTTGACGACTTATTAAAAGGAGCGCTCCGGCGCAGAATGGGGCTGTCACCACAACAGCCTCCGGAGAGTCGCTGATGAATCCTGCGTCCATTGCCGACCGGCAAATCAGTCGCGCCACCCTCTGGCTTGGGCTGTTGCTGAGCGGCCCCGCCGTGGCCGATCTTTCGGCCCTGGAGGGGACTGCGGGCCATCCTTCGCCCACTTCCGCGCTCTGGGCGCTTGAAGGCACCGAGGGGCATGAGTCCGCCTCCGCCGGCAGCGTCCGGGAAGACGAGATACGCTGTTCCGGCGACGTCCCCTGTCTGGAGATCGCCACCGATCTGCCGCTCAGGGGATTGCCAAGGCCGTTCTCCCACATCTATCGGGAACCCCGGGCGGAAGAAGGCATGATCGCCATGGCCAATGTGCCGGCTTTTCGCCCCCTCTATGTGTTCGAACGCCGTGACCTGGACTTCACCCAGGGGGCGGATCCTCGGGGATGGTACCGGGTCGGCGCCGGTCGGACCCAGTCCGACGGCTGGATGCAGGCCAAGGATCTGCTGGAGTGGCGGCAGGCACTGCTGGTGTCCTATACCCACCCGGGGGATGCCATCGAAGGACGCAGCCCGGTGCTGATGTTCCGGGATCTCCAGGCCCTGGAAGCCGTGGTGGATGACATGGACATGGCGGGCCGGGCCAGGGCCATTTATCAGGGCATCGGCAAGGGCGAGGTGCCCGACTCCGTGATCAGCATGGAGCCGGCCCGTTTCGTTGACATCACCCGTCAGTTCTACATGTTGCCCATCATTGACTGGCGGGAGACCCGAATCCACGGCGACGATGCCCGCTTGCTGCAACTGGCGGCCGCGGTGCCGCGTCAGCGCGGTGCCGACACCCTGGAGGACGCGTCCTATCGGACCCAGTCCCAGGTGGGCAGAACCCAGGCCGGCAGCAGTGCCGGTGATCTGAACGTGGATGTGGTATTCGTGATCGACACCACCCGCAGCATGCAGCCCTTCATCGACATGACCCGCGAGGCGGTGATCCGCATGACCCGCCGCTTCACCGGCGAGACCGCCGACCGCTTCCGCTTCGGTCTGGTGACGTTCCGGGACTCCACCCAGGTGATTCCCGCCCTGGAATACGTGACCCGCAACCATACGCCGACCCTGGTGGACGGCAACACGCTGGTGGAACTGCTGGGCAATTCCGCCCGGGCCACGCAGGTGGGCAGTCTGGATTATGCCGAGGAGGTCTTTGCCGGCGTGGATGCGGCCTTGCGCAGCCAGTGGCGCGAGGGGGCCCTGCGTTTCATGATCATGATCGGGGATGCCAGTTCCCATCCCAAGGGGCATCCCCAGAACGTCACCGGCAAGGATGAAACGGACCTGCGCCGGGAACTGGATGATGCCCAGGTTCACCTGCTTGCCATTCATCTGCAGGACCCCCGGGCAGTGGAGGATCATCCCATTGCCCATGCCCAGTTCAGCCGGCTTTCCCGCGTTCGCGGCGATGAGTCCCGCTCCGCCCTGGAAGCGGTCAATGCCTTTGAGGAAGCCGAATATCAATCCCTGGCGGACCGGGTGACCGGTGGTATCAGCCAGCTGCTCACCACCACCATCGGTGCCGAATTGCCTGGTAGCGCCAACGCGCCGGTGTCGGTGCCGGAGTCGGTGGAAAGTCTCTGGAAGGCGGCCATGGTGGAATACATCGGGCGGGATGCCAATCCGCCCAAGGATGTGGTGGCCTGGTCGCTGGATCGTGACCTGGTGAATCCCGCCGACCGGGCCCTGGAGGTGCGCGTACTGGTGAACCGGGAGCAGCTCAGCTCCCTGGCCCAGTCCCTGGACATGGTGGTGCAGGCCCTGATGCGGGCCGAGGTGACCCAGGCCCAGTTCTTCGAGGCCCTGCAGGGCGTGGCCGGACAGACCATGAAGCGACCGGAGGAGATCGGTCGGGGCGCCCGTCTAGCGGAGACGGGTCTGCTGCCCGCCTTCATCCAGAGCCTGCCCTATCGCAGCGACATCCTGTCCCTGACCGATGAGATGTTTGCCAGCATGACCACGGAACAGCGCTCCCAGCTGGAGTGGAGCATCCTGGCCAAGCTGGAGCAGTACCGGGCCATCAACGAACAGGTGGATGCCTGGTTCCGTCTCAACGATGCCGATGAAGACAGGGACATGGTCTATCCGCTGCATCTTGATTATTTGCCCTGAGCGAATGGTGAGGATGCAAGGCATGTCCACGGCCATGGTCAGCCTGGAAGGGGTCGTCAAGCACCGGGAGCAGGGGGGGAGTCGTTTTGAGCTGGAGGTTCCGGCCTTCTCGGTGACTGCCGGAGAAATGGTGGCGGTGGTGGGTGCCAGCGGTTGCGGCAAGAGCACGCTGCTGGATCTGTTGGCGATGGTGATGGCGCCGACGGAGGCGGACCGGTTCCACTTCAAGCCTCGCCGGGATACCCCGTCCATCGACGTGCGGGTACTCTGGAACCGTTCCCGGGAGGCCGAACTGGCGGGGTTGCGGCGTGATTATCTGGGCTATGTGCTGCAGACCGGCGGGCTGCTGCCCTTTGTCAGCGTGCGTGACAACATCCGTTTGCCGGGGCGCATCCGGGGCGGTTCCGGGGCAGGGCAGGCGCAGCGCATTAGCGACCTCGCCCGGCGTCTGGGAGTGACGGTCTGCCTGGATCGCATGCCCCACGCCCTGTCGGTGGGGCAGCGTCAGCGGGTGGCCATTGCCAGGGCCCTGGCCCATTCCCCCCGTCTGGTGCTGGCCGATGAACCCACGGCGGCGGTGGACAAGACCCGCGCCCGGGACATCATGCAGGATTTTCATGCCCTGGCACGGGATGAAGACATGGCGGTGGTGATGGTCACCCATGACGTGGATCTGGTCAGTGACCATGCCGACCGTTTCTATACCTTCGACGTACAACAGATTACCGCGCAAAGGACTCGCTCCGTCTGTCGTCCGCTCCCTGCCGGACGGTAGCTGTCCATGCCACGGCCGAGCCCGTTTCGACTCATTCCCGCCCTGGCGGCCTCCCATCTGCGCCATGACTGGATTCTCACCCTGTGCCTGGTGGTGGCCCTGGCGGCGGTGATTGCCCCCCTGCTGGTGCTGATGGGACTCAAGCACGGCACCATCGAGACCCTGCGCGAGCGCCTGGTGGAGGACCCGGTATTCCGGGAGATCCGGCCCGCCCAGACCCGACAGTATGCCCCCGCCTGGTTCGACGAGGTGGCCCGGTGGCCCGGGGTGGCCTTTGTCACGCCGACCATCCTGCCCCTCTCCTCGGTGCTGCAGGTGGTGCATCCGGGGACCGGCAGGACGGAGCTTTTTGATCTGGTGCCCACGGCGGCGGGAGACCCGCTGCTGCTGGAAAACGGCGCCCGCATCCCCGGCGAGGACCAGCTGGTGCTCAGTCATGAGGCAGCGCGGCGCCTGGGAGTGGCCGCCGGTGATCGGCTCACGGTGCGGGTGACGCGGTCGCGGGCAGGGCGCACCGAGCAGGCCGAGGAAGTGCTGGAGATCGTCTCCGTATTGGCATCCCGGGCCGGACATCTGCCCCGGATCTACGCCCCCCTGTCGCTGGTACTGGATGTGGAAGCCTACAAGGAAGGCTACGGTGCGTCCCGCCGGGGGTGGCCTGGAGAGACGCCGGAGCCTCATTTGAGCTTTGATGGCGCCATCCTCCTGCTGGAGAGTCCGCTGGATCCCATTGCGCGCACCGGCCTGGTGATCAATACCGGCTTCGCCCGGATGCAGGAGGCATCTTCGGAACGCATCCGCGCCCTGCTGGGCTTCACCCCGCCGTCGCGCCTGCATGCCTATGAACTGCTGACACCGGGGACGGCCATCACCCTCTCCAATCTGCGCGCCATCGAACAGAAGCTCAGGGGTCAGGAACGCTGGCTGCTGCCCTATGTGACGCAGGTCAGGCTCCATGCCGGAACGGGACTGCCCGGGTCGCCGGCGGGGTTGTCTCTGACCCCGGAACAGGCGGCGTCTCTGGGGCTGGACCCCTTGCCCTGGGGCGGCTTCACCGGGACGGCCGCGGATGGAGATCGTCTGGCCTCGGTGCTGTTGCCGGGGAATGTCGAGGTCCCGGCATCCCGTCTGGTTCTCGGCAGCGATGGCGTGGCCCCCCTGGCCCTGGAACTATGGGTCCGGGGGCAGACCGACCTGGATCGACCCGTGGTGCCGGTGGAACTGTTGGGGGTGTTGCGCACAGCCACCCAGCGGGCCGTGATCCACGATCCGGAGGGGCGTCGTTTCGAGATGGCGCGGGGGGGGTATCGGGGATTTCGTCTCTATGCCCAGGGCATCGACGATGTCCCCGATCTGGCGCGCAGGCTGGAAGCCCAGGGCATCGAGTTCATCGCCGAGGTGGAAGCCATCGAACGCATCCGGATCCTGGATGCCGGACTGAGCCGTTTGTTCCAGCTGATCGCCCTGCTGGGGATCAGCGGTGGGACGGCGGTCCTGATCGCCAGTCTCTACGCTTCCGTGGAACGTCTGCGGCGGGATCTGGGCGTGTTGCGTCTGCTGGGGTTGGCGCGCCGGCATGTGTTTTTCTTCCCGGTGGCGGAAGGGGCCATGATCGCCGCCCTGGGGCTGCTGGCCGCCTTTGCCGGCTACGCCGCCCTGGCCATGACCATCAACCGTACCTTTGCCGGTGAGCTGGCGCCCGGTGAGCGCTTTTGCGCCCTGCCGCCGAGCCATGTCCTGACGGCCATCGTCGCCACCTTGTTGCTGGCGGTGCTGGCTTCCCTGGTGGCCGCCTGGCGCGCCACTCATATCGATCCCGCGGAGGCCATCCGTGAACAATGAACGGCGTACATCCATGCATCGTCGGTTCCGGCTTCTCTGGATGCTGCTGATCATGGTCCTGCCGGCCCCCTGGGCCGGTGCCGACGAGGGACTCACGCCCACCTTCTTCAACCCTCGTCCGGCGCCGGGCGACATCGTTCTGCCCATGCCCGACAACGCCGAGATGGTGTTCCGGGCGGTGCGGGTCCCGGGCAGCGGGTTCTGGGGCGATCAGGACCGCATCATCCAGATCGGGGATGCGGCCGGCGGGATCTTCGAGGGTTTGCAGCGCACTCAGATCAGCGGTTCGTTTCCCAGCGCGGACGGGCAGAGCTGGGACATCATCCTGGCCAAGTACGAACTGACCCGGGCCCAGTATGTGGCGGTGATGGGCATGGAATCCCTGCTGGCAGTCAGCGGCGACCCGGAGGATCAGAAATTACCGACCCTGCAGGGGCGGGCATTGCGAGATGCTCTGACCCTGCCGCTGACCTTCGTCAGCCATCAGGACATCCAGGCCTTCGTGCGTCGCTACAACCAGTGGCTGTTCGATCCGGCACACCCGGAACGCGTCAAGGCACTGCCCCGGGTGGATGGCGTGCCCGGCTTCCTGCGCTTGCCCACCGAGGATGAGTGGGAATATGTGGCCCGAGGGGGGCTGCCGGCCCTGCAGGCGGGTACCTTCAATGATCGTCTGCCCTTTGCCGAGCGGGAGATCAATGAATATGCCTGGCATCTGGGCAATGCCCGTCATCAGTTGCGGTCGGTCGGCCTGCGCCGGGCCGATGCCCTGGGGTTCCATGACTTGCTGGGTAATGCCCAGGAAATGACCGCCGGCCTGTTCCGGCCCGAGGTCTGGCAGGGCAAGCCGGGCGGGATCGCCGTCCGGGGCGGCAGTGTCTCCACGCCGCCGGCCGAGCTCAGAAGTGCCCTGCGGGCCGAGCTGGATGCCTATGCCTGGAATCCGGACCAGGGGCGCATGGAGGAACGCCGGTCCTTCAATACCGGCGTGCGTCTGGCCATCGGCGCCAACGTGGTGGTCAGTACCGCCCAGCGCCAGCGCATCGAGCAGGAATACGACCAGTACCGGGCGGAGTGGCGACGCACCATGCCTGTGGGGCGCACCCTGGACAACCTGGTGGCCCAGGCCTCGGTGCAACTGGGGACGGTGGAGCCCATCCTGGCCCGGCTGATGCAGGAGAATGCCGCGCTCAGGGAACCGCTGACGGCGGTGCAGGCCCACATGGACCGGGCCAGGGAGCGACTGGATATGGCCCAGCGGGAGAGTGCCCGCAGTCTGGCCCAGGATGCCGCCCGCAACGGGGTGAACCTGAGTGTCTACCTGTCCCGTCTCCAGCGTCTTGAAGGCAGTCTGGAAACCGCCCGCCGGCTGGCGGAACTGTCCACCCGCTACCAGGAGCAGGTGACGGCGGTGGAGGCCTCGATCAGGGATCTGGACGAGGCCGCCCGGGCGCAATTGCAGGGCTACCGGGACAAGGTTTCCACCCTGGGCGATTACGAGCCGGCCTACATTGAACAGGCCTTTGCCGCCCTGGCCGCCCGTGAGACACCCAGGCGCGAGCAGGTGGTGCTGGAACTGCT
The DNA here is from genome assembly GCF_022227765.1 of Ectothiorhodospira shaposhnikovii. Taxonomy (GTDB): domain Bacteria; phylum Pseudomonadota; class Gammaproteobacteria; order Ectothiorhodospirales; family Ectothiorhodospiraceae; genus Ectothiorhodospira. The sequence goes on from NZ_JAJMLZ010000004.1 coordinate 140,350, forward strand.
CAAGACCCATGCGGAGGACTTCAACGAGCAGCGGCGGGCCGACCTGGATCTCTGGCTGGAAGACTACCGGGCACGTTTCCGGGACTTCACCGACGGCTGATGCATCATTCGATTGTGACCATGAGGGGATGAAGATGAACAAGACGTGCAAGGGGCTGACACTGCTGTGCGCGGCGGCATTGCTGGGCGGGTGCGCCACCATGGATGACCAGCAGCGTACCCGGGGAGAGGGGGCCGCCGCCGGTGCCCTGATCGGCGGCCTGCTGGGCTATGCCATCGACCGCGAACGTGGTGCCGCGGTGGGTGCCCTGCTGGGCGGCGGGGTCGGCCTGGCCGTCGGCAACGAGATAGCCAAGCGCAAGCAGGCCTACGCCAGCACCGAGGATTTCCTGGACGGCGAGATCGCCCGGGTGGCGGAATTCAACACCACCACGGTGGCCTACAACCAGCGTCTGAGCGGCGAAATTGCCCAGCTGGAAACCGAGTCCAGCAACCTGCGGGCCCGTTTTGACGCCGGCAACGCGGACCGCCGTACCCTGCAGGCCCGTCGGGATGACCTCAGGGGACGTATCGAGACGGCACAGAAGCTGGAAAAGACCCTGGAGGACGAACTCAAGGTTCAGAACGCCATCCTCGCCCAGGAGAGCAAGGGGCGTCCCAAGGATGACCCCTACATCGCCCGCCTGGAGCAGGAGGTTGCGGCCTTGCAGGCCAATCTGGAGCAGCTCCGGGAAGGCAGCACCCAGCTGGCCCGCATTGATCAGAGGTTGTCGGTATGAAGGCTTGCAGACGGATGGTGATCACCCTGCCCATGGTGTTGTGGCTGGGTGGGTGCGCCACTTCCACCGACCCCCGGGAAGGCGGGCTTCTGGGCGGCATTCAGGGATTGGGCAGCGGTGCCTATGACGCCCGGGTGCAGGAGCGCGAGGCGCGTCTGGAGGCGTTGCGCAGGACCCAGCAGGAACTGGAAGGCGAGCGGAGTGACCTGGAAACCCGCAGGGCCGAGCAGACCCGACAGGTGGCGGCGGAGCGTGCCCGTTTGCAACGGCTCGACGGGGACGTGGCGTCCCTGGATCGCGAGGTCGCGGCCCTGAGCGCGCAGCATGGACGGGGTGACCAGCGGGTACGGGAACTGCAGAGCCGTCTGGCGGCGCTGAAACAGCAGATGGGACGTCAGCAATCGGCCTTGGATGCCCTGGAAGGCGACGGGCTTGGCGACAGCGACGCGGATCTGCGCCGCCGCCAGCTGGAGCAGCAGCGCCAGGCCCTGCAGCAGGAATATGAGCTGTTGATGCAGCTGTCCCTGGAACTTGCCCGTTGAAACGGGGGCTGACGGTTCTGGCCTGCGCCATCGCCATTGCCATCGCAGGCACGGCCTGGGGCCATGAGGACGGTGAGGGCTCGGTTCCCCTGGATGAGATTCGTCAGGTCATGCGGGAACACGCATTGCATCCACCTGCCGAGTCGGTACTGGAGGGGCTGTCCGCCGCGAATTTCGAGCGGGAGTTACGGGCGCTGGATCCCCATGCCCGTTACTTTCCCGCGGGCACCTGGCGTTCCCCCATGCTCAGTCGGGATGCCTGGGTCGGCATCGGTGCCGGTCTGGTATTCCAGCAGGACGGGGTCATGCTGTTGCCTTACCAGGGCGGCGGTGCCGCCCTGGCCGGTGTCGTGGAAGGCATGTGGTTGCTGGAGGTCGATGGGCTGTCCGTGACGGGCGTGGCTCCCGCTGAATTGCTGCGCCTGTTGCGGGGCACGGAAGGCAGCACGGTCACCCTGACCCTGTTGCCCCCGGGGTTGAATGCGGCGCCGGTGAGGCTGACGATGGTCCGAGAGCGATTCCGGCCCCTGGATGTGGAACTGGTGGATGCCTCCGGTCAGCGGATCGTCAGGGTGCGGGATTTCGTCGGCGGCCTGACCCGTCCGGCACTGCTGGCAACGCTGGATTTCGTGCTGGCGGCATCGCCTCCCTCCGCCGAGGGGGCCGCACCCCTGATCCTGGATCTGCGGGACTCCGGCGGCGGAGATCTGTACGAGGCGCTGGACATGGCGGCCCTGTTCCTGCCCGCGGGTGCGGTGCTGGGCAGCATGCAGGGGCCCGACGGCAGGTCCACGGTGTTTCATGCCCCGCCGGGCGGGAAGGTGGATTTTCCCATGGTGCTCTGGGTGGGACCGGAGACCGCCAGTGCGGCGGAGGTGTTTGCCGGTGCCCTGCAGTATCACGGACGGGCGAAGATCGTGGGTCGCCCGACCTTCGGCAAGTGCAGCAGCCAGAGGGATGTCGGCCTGTCGGACGGTTCCGTGCTGCGCTTGACCAACCGGATGGTATGGCTCCCCGGGGGCGAGAGCTGCGCGGACGTGGGCATCCAGCCTGACCGGGTGGTGGGCACGGCCATGCTCCGTGATCCCTCCCGCCTGCTGGCCGTCTCGATGGCGTTGCGGCATGGTCGCGGCGCCAAGGTGCCGCCGCCGCGGGCAGAACCCGATGCACCGGCGGCATTACACCAGGAAATGTTTTGACGGGATGTCAATCACCCTTGCCGCCCGGAGACGGGCGGCCTTTTCTTCATGATGAGAATCCATGCCATGAGTGCAATACGCGGGTTGATGTTGTTGTTGCTTTGGCTGCCGGTCATGTCCGTCGCGTCCGGAGCGGCATCGGTGTCCTGGCCGGATGAGCTGCTGTCACTGGAGCAGCAGGATCGTCTCACCGTGCGTGCGCTGGCCGCCTACGGGCTGTTGCCGGATCGCCACCGTAGTCTGGCGATGGAACTGCGAGGGCAGGGTCTGGATCTGCTGGCCGCGGACAGGCGTCGTATCCAGGGTTGGATTGATGAAGCCGCGCTGTCTTCGGCACAGCTTGACGGGCTGAAGACGCTGCTGGTGCTCATGAGCCCGCCGGCGGAGGACACCCGTGCCGCCAATACGGTGGCGGCCAAGGCCGATCCCGCGGTCGTCACGGGGGCGGGACCCTGGTATGAGGTCATCCGCACGGTTGACCTCAAGCTGCCGGATCAGGAGACGAGGATGGAGGCATCCCGGTTACTGCGGGATCCGCAGGGCCGCTGGCATGTGCTGTTCAAGTCGGACCGCCATTCGGAGGCTGCGATCGCAAGGCTGGACGCCGAGACCCTGCAGCCGGAGGGGTCTCCCTGGCCGCTGACCCATGAGGGGCGGCCGCTGGGCTACGTCCACAACGGCATCTTCGACGAGGAGGGGGCGTTGATCGTCTCGCGGATGGCCATGGGGGATGCCTCGCCCCTCGTGAAGGTCTTTCCGGGAACGGAGCGTCCTTCCGAGGTGATTGCCTTCAGCGGCGAGATCACTCAGGTGGGCGGCGCCTTTGATCTGGACTTGGACCATGAAGGCAATATCTACGTAGTGGAGGCCGCTTCGGACTTTTCCGGGGTCAAGGGCGTGAAGAAATTTGCGCCGGATGGCCGGTTCCTGGCCTTTTTCAGTGGTCCCAACGGCCGGGAAGCACATCAGTACGGCCGTATCCGCGACATGCGCATTGCCGCCGACGGCATCATTCATGTGGGGGATACCCATCGCGTGAAGCGCCTGTCCGCCGAGGGCGAACTGCTGAATATCCTGGCCTCCCCGGCTGATGAGATGGCCTGGCGGGGTGGCTCCATGGCCGTGGATGGCCGGGGGCATGTGTTTCTTGCCGATACCGCCCATGGGCGGATACTGCAGTTTTCCCCCGAGGGACAGTTGCTCAATGTCATCGGTCGGCAGGGAACCGACACCGGCGAGTTCATGTTCCTGCGGGACCTGCAGGTCGATGATGCCGGTCGGTTGCATGTCCTGGACGAGATGATCGACGCTGATCGCAAGCACCGGATTCGTCTGCAGATCCTGGCTTCTTCCGACAGGGCGCCCAAGCCCATGCTGTCGGAACAGTTGCACCTGGCCACCTGGGAGCTGCGCGGGGCCAGGGATATCGCGGTGGGTCCCGACGGGACCCTGTGGGCGCTGGCGCGTTGGGAGGAGAAGACGGACGACGGCGCCGTCGGCGTGGTCAGGATCCTGCGTCTGAACCGGGATGGCGAGTGGGTGCCGCACTTCGGGCAGTGGGGCACGACACCGGAAGCCCTGAGCGCGCCCGAGTCGCTGGCTGTTGGGCCGGGAGGCGAGTTTTATGTGCTGGATGCCGGTGAATCCGGTCCGCCGGTGAAGGTTTTTGATGCCGAAGGCAGGTTCCTGCGCGGCTGGGGGACCATCGGCACCTATGAGCAGCGTGCAGAGCCGGGAGTGTTGCGCAGTCCGCGCAAGATCCGCGTGGCGCCGGATGGTACCTTGCTGATCACCGACCCCATGAAATTCGGTGTCCTGCGCTTTGATACTCAGGGAAACTTTCTGCATCAGGCGGGTCGAGAGCGGGAAAGGTACTCCAATGAGATGGAGGGGTTCCCCCAGTATCCCGAGGACGCCTTTGCCGTGGCCGATGGGCGCATCTTCATGCCGGACAAGAACAATGGTCTGATCCAGGTGTTTGATGCCGATGGCGATTTTCTGAGGCTCATCCGGCGAGAGGGGGGGTATCTGGGCGGACTGTCGATTCCCAAGGCGCTGGTGGTGGATTCAAGGGGGTACATCCTCGTCACCGAGGGCCATCATGTTCAGGCCTTCCACGGGGATGGTTCACTGCATGTGAGGCTGGGTGCGCCGGGGGGGCGGGACGGCCATTTCGACGATCCGGTACGGATTGAAATGGCGCCGGACGACAGCTTTTATGTCCTCGACACCTTCCTGATCGGGGATCGCGCCCCTCGCATCCAGCATTTCCGGGCCTTGCCGTAGGGGAGGGACAGGCAGCCGGATGGCCGGGTCAACGGATCATGCCGTCATGCGTGCATGATAAAAAGGCGTATTGAATCTTATCAAGGACAACACCCATGACCCCAGGCCTAAAACGGACACTGAGCTGGCTGCACCGCTGGCTCAGCCTGCTTCTGCTGCCTCTGTTCGCCCTCATCATCGTGACCGGGGCGATCCTCTCCTTTGATCCCATCCTGGATGACCTGCGTTCCGGGCCCGCGGCCGAGACGCCGGCGGATGCCGCCGCGCTGGTGCGGTTGCTCAACCAGGTCGATCCCGGGCAGCGGGCGCGGTCCGTGGCGGTGGAGGCGGGCGATGTGGTGCTGCTGGAGTTCCGCCAGCAGAGCCGCTCCCAATTCATGAGCTTTGACCTGAGCACCGGTGAAGCGCTGGAGCCTCGCGGCGAGCAGGGTGATTTCTTCAATACCATCAAACATCTGCACAAGGACCTGTTGCTGAATGCCGCCATCGTGGTGGAGATCGCCACCTACCTGATGGTGCTGGTGATCATTGTCGGCCCCTTCCTGGCCTGGCCCCGGTTGCGCCGGACCCTCATGGGTTGGCATGTGGTGGGCGGCTGGGTGGCCCTGCCGCTGGTACTGATGGTCTCGGTGACCGGGATCCTCATGTCCTTGCACGTCGGCACGCCCCAGCTGCCGCCGCTGTATCCCGAGGACCCGCGCATGGGCATGGCGCCCGCCATTGAGACGGCCATGGCCACCGGTGATCTGTCCGGTGTGAGGGAAGTGACTCGGGTGAAGAACTCGGCCGCGGCGGTGCGGGGGGTGGACCCTGCCGGCGAGGCGGTGTACGTGGTGAGCCGTCATGGAGTGATCCGGCAGGACAGCTTCCCGGGCCTGGTGAAGTCCCTGCATGAAGGCACCTGGGCCGGTGCCTGGTCCGGCCTGCTCAATCTGCTGGCGTCCGTGCTCCTGATGGGATTGATGGGGACAGGGCTTTGGTCTTGGGCCCGTCGTATCCGCCAGGGTCGCCGGCGCAGCGGTGACGCGGATGCGGATATCCTGGTGGCCCACGCCAGTCAGACCGGGACGGCAGCCAGGCTCGCCGATCTGACCCGTCAGGCCCTGCAGGCCGGGGGTGCCCGGGTGATGCATGCCTCGCTGGCGGGGCTGACCCCGGTGGAACTCAAGGGGTTTCGTCAGGTGTTCCTGATCGCGTCCACGGCGGGGGAAGGGCAAGTACCGGAACAGGCGCGTTCGTTTCTCAAGACCCTGGAGGGGGCGGATCTGGCCGGTTGCCGGTTTTCCGTCCTGGCCCTGGGGGATCGCGGTTATACCCACTTCTGTCGGGGTGGCGAGCAGTTGCGCGCGGCCCTGCTGGCCGCCGGAGGCCAGGAAACCCTGCCCATGGTGAAAGTGGACGGGGATCCGGCGGCGGACTGGCGCCGATGGCTGGACCGGGTGGCCGCCCTGCTGGGTATCGGTCTTGGGGACGTGGCCGTGCCCCGGGGGGACCTGCCGGTCCGGCTGACCCTGCGGGAGCGTCGCCAACTCAATGACCCAACCGACCCGGATACCCATGAGGTCTGGAGCCTGCGGTTTGAAAGCGCCGCGCCGCTGGCGTTCCGGCCGGGGGATCTGCTGCTGGTGCGGCCTGGTGCCGGTGAGCCGGCGCGACCCTATTCCATCGGCAGCACGCCGGAGGATGATCCACGTTCGATCCTGCTGACCGTGGCCCTGGTGACCCATCGGGAGGCGGATGGGTCGCAGCGGCTGGGCAAGGCTTCGGGTCTGCTGTGCCGGCAACTCAAGGAGGGCGACGTGCTGGAGGGGCAATGGCGTGCCCATCCGGATTTCAATCCTCCCGAGGACCCGGAACGGCCGATGATCATGCTGGCCGCTGGTTGCGGGATTGCCCCGTTCATCGGCTTCATCGCCGAGCAGGCCTGCCGGAAATCCCGCCGTCCGGCCTGGCTGATTTTCGGCAATCGCAAGCGTGCCGGGGATTTCTTCCATGGCGAGCAGCTGGAAGCCTGGCATCGGGACGGGTATCTGCACCGGCTGGATGCGGTGTTTTCCCGGGATCCGGATGGGGGCGGCTATGTGCAGGACCGGTTGCATGGCACCGCCGACACGCTGATGGACTGGGTGCTGGACCGTGACGCGGTGATCTATGTCTGCGGCAATGCCCGGACCCTGGGAGAGGGGGTGCGCACGGCCCTGGCGCAGATCCTGGCGGCGCGTGAGGGGCTGACGTTGGATCAGGCGGCCCGGCGCCTCGGGGAATGGGAGGCCGCCGGCAAGCTGCGGATGGATCTGATCGACTGAGTGGTGCTTTCTCGGCCCAATGCTATCCTGTGCCTTTCTGCCGACCGCGGGGGCGGGCCGGTAGTGTCGTCTCAACCTCATGGGAGAACCGGACATGTCGGAGATTTCTGGAAACACGGCGGCTGGACAGCCGGGCAAGGATCAGACCCTGATGCCGAAGATCATCTATGTGCTGTATCTGATCTCGCCCATCGTCGGTCTGACGGGGCTGATCGGTGTGATCGTGGCCTATGTCTATCGGGGGGACAGCAGTGGCTGGTTGAGAAGCCATTATGATTTCCAGATCCGCACTTTCTGGATGGGGCTGGTGTACATGGTCGTGGGCGTGTTGCTGGCGTTTGTCCTGATCGGGTATCTGGTGCTGTTGTTCTGGTTTGTCTGGCTGATCATTCGGTGCGTGAAGGGATTGAAGGCCCTGGGCGAGGGTCAGGCGGTGACTCATCCCGAACGCTGGTCCTGGTGATGGACGCGTTCCGGGAACGGCTTGGGTAGCAGCCCCCGTGGGAGAGGCCCTTGGCCGCGACTGACGCCCGGTTCTCGCGGATGACTTGTGATTTTTCATCAATTTCGCTAGCCTGAGTGCCGTTGTCGGGTTCAGACGCCGACAACGGCCGGGCCGCCGGTCATCCTTACCCCGGGATGAGCAGGCCGACGCCCATTCCCACGGGGTTTTCCCTTCATCACGAACAGCGCACGACCCCTCGTACAGGCCGGCGCAGGAGATATTCCGCATGCCCGTCATCACCCTCCCCGACAACAGCCGGCGCAGCTTTGATGCGCCCGTCACCGTGGCCCAGGTGGCCGCCGACATCGGTCCCGGTCTGGCCAAGGCCACCCTGGCCGGCAGGATCGACGATCGCCTGGTGGATGCGTCCCATCTGATCGAGGACGATGTCCGTCTGGCCATCATCACCGACCGGGATCCGGAAGGGCTGGACATGATCCGCCATTCCACCGCCCATCTCATGGCCCAGGCGGTGAAGACCCTCTATCCCGGCGCCCAGGTGACCATCGGTCCCGTGATCGAGGACGGGTTCTACTATGATTTCGCCTACGAGCGCCCCTTCCATCCGGAAGATCTGGAAAAGATCGAGGCGAAGATGAAGGAACTGGCCAAGGCCGACCTGAAGGTGGAGCGTCGGGTCATGCCCCGTGACGAGGCGGTGGCATTCTTCCGCGAACAGGGGGAGGAATACAAGGCCCGGATCATCGCCGACATCCCCACCAATGAGGACATCTCCCTGTACAGCCAGGGCGATTTCACCGACCTGTGCCGAGGGCCGCACGTGCCCAGCACCGGCAAGCTCAAGGCCTTCAAGCTCACCAAGGTGGCCGGCGCCTACTGGCGCGGGGACTCCAGAAACGAGATGCTCCAGCGCATCTACGGCACCGCCTGGCCCAACAAGCAGCAGTTGGAGGATTATCTCCACCGCCTGGCGGAAGCGGAGCGCCGCGATCATCGTCGCATCGGTCAGGAGCTGAACCTGTTTTCCATCCAGGAGGATGCCGGCGGCGGTCTGGTGTTCTGGCACCCCAACGGCGCCCGCATTCGTCGCGCCATCGAGCAGTTCTGGTTCGAGATGCACGAGCGGGCAGGGTACGAGTTCCTCTACACTCCCCACATCGCCAATCTGGAACTGTGGAAGACCTCCGGGCACGCGGACTTCTATGCCGAGTCCATGTACGAGCCCATGGAGGATGAGCATCAGGCCTTCCAGCTCAAGCCCATGAACTGTCCCTTCCATGTGTTGGTGTACAAGGACCGGCTGCGTTCCTACCGGGACCTGCCCCTGCGCTGGGCGGAGATGGGTACCGTGTATCGCCGCGAGATGTCCGGTGCCCTGCACGGCCTGATGCGGGTGCGTGGCTTTACCCAGGACGATGCCCACATCTTCTGTCGAGAGGACCAGATTGAGGCGGAGATCCTGCGCATTCTGGACCTCACCCTGGCGGTGCTGCAGGCCTTCGGGTTCGAGGACTTTGACATCAACCTGTCCACCCGCCCGGACAAGGCCGTGGGTTCCGATCACATCTGGGCGCACGCCACCGCCGCACTGCGGGCGGCCCTGGAGAAGAAGGGGCTGGCCTATGACGTGGACGAGGGGGGCGGCGCCTTCTACGGCCCCAAGATCGACATCAAGATCCGCGATGCCATCGGCCGTCAATGGCAGTGCTCCACCGTGCAGTTGGACTTCAACCTGCCGGAGCGCTTCGACATGGAATACGTGGCGGACGACAACACCCGCAAACGGCCCATCATGATCCATCGCGCCTTGCTGGGGTCCGTGGAACGCTTCTTCGGCGTGCTCATCGAACACTATGCCGGTCACTTCCCCCTGTGGCTGGCGCCGGTGCAGGTGCAGGTGCTCACCATCACCGATCGACAGGGCGATTATGCCCGTCAGGTGGCCGATCTGCTGCGCGAGCAGGGGTTCCGCGCCGAGGCGGACTTGAGAAACGAGAAGATCGGCTTTAAAATCCGCGAGCATACGCTTCAACGAGTGCCGTATCTGCTGGTCCTGGGGGACCGGGAAAAGGATACGGGTACAGTCGCCGTGCGCACGCGCGATGGGCGAGACCTGGGGTCGATGGAGATCGATTCCCTGATTCAGCGTCTCTCCCTCGAAACCGCGAGCCGCGGCCATTCCATTTTGGAGGATTGACATATCAGCGCTGGTAAAGAGAACCGATTAAACGAGCAGATCAATGTTCCCCAGGTGCGCCTGATTGGTGAAGACGGCGAGAACATGGGGGTCATGCCGACTCGCGAAGCTCTGAGAATTGCCGAAGAGGCGGATCTGGATCTGGTGGAAATCGTGCCGACGGCCGAACCACCGGTCTGCCGGGTCATGGACTACGGTAAATTCAAGTTCGAGCACAGCAAGAAGGCGCAGGCTGCCAAGAAAAATCAGAAACAGGTTCAGATCAAGGAAGTCAAGTTCCGTCCGGGAACGGACGAAGGCGACTACCAGGTCAAGCTTCGCAATCTCAACCGCTTTCTGGAGCATGGTGACAAATGCAAGGTCACCATCCGGTTCCGCGGTCGCGAGATGGCGCACCAGGAGCTGGGTGCAAGGTTGCTCGACCGGATCGAAGCCGATCTGGGCGAACTGGCCACGGTGGAGCAGCGCCCCAAGATGGAAGGTCGCCAGATGATCATGGTGATCAGTCCCAAGAAGAAGTGAGCAGTCGGCAGTAGCCGGTAGCCACAATAAAACGGATGCACGGGTCACGGTACACCTGTGCGTCTCGACCAACATGTCGTCAACCAGGCGACATCATCCGGAGTTCAAAGATGCCGAAGATGAAGACCAATCGGGGCGCCGCCAAGCGCTTCACCAAGACCGGCTCGGGCGCCTTCAAGCGTGCCCAGTCCCATCGTCGTCACATCCTGACGAAGAAGAGCACCAAGCGTAAGCGCCACCTGCGTTCCGCCGCCCACATCCATGCTTCGGATGTGGCCGCCGTGCGTCAGATGCTGCCCAACGGCTGAGCCGAGTCACCCAGGAGTTTAGAGCATGGCCCGAGTCAAAAGAGGTGTAACCGCCCACGCCAAGCACAAAAAGGTGCTGAACAAGGCGAAAGGTTACTATGGTGCCCGCAAGAACGTCTATCGCGTTGCCGTGCAGGCCGTCACCAAGGCCGGTCAGTACGCCTATCGTGACCGCCGTCAGCGCAAGCGTCAGTTCCGCGCCCTGTGGATCGTGCGCATCAATGCCGCGGCCCGTGAGTTCGACCTGTCCTACAGCCGTCTGATCGACGGTCTGAACAAGGCCGGCGTCGAGATTGATCGCAAGGTGCTGGCTGATCTGGCAGTGCATGACCTGCCCGCCTTTGGCCGTATCGCCGAGAAGGCCAAGGCTGCCCTGGCGTAAGCACTGCGGACGCAGGCCTGCCCCGCACGGCGGGGCGGGAACGTCAAAAGGGGAAAGGCCTGGCCTTTCCCCTTTTTGTTTTCAACGCAACGACGGAAGCTCCACGTGGAATCCCTTTCCAATCTCACCGACGCGGCGCTCACAGCGATCCGGGCGTCTGCCGATCTGCGCCATCTGGATGAGCTGCGGGTGCACTACCTGGGCAAGAAGGGCGTCATCACCGAACAGTTGAAGTCTCTGGGGGCATTGCCACCGGAGCAGCGCCGGGAGGCCGGGCAGGCCATCAATCAGGCCAAGCAGGTGGTGGCCGAAGCCCTGGAGGCGCGCCGCGAGGCCCTGGAACTGGCGGCTCGGGAGGCCCGTCTGGCGGCGGAGACCCTGGATGTCACCCTGCCGGGGCGGCGTCAGGAGCCCGGCGGCCTGCATCCCGTCACCCTGACCATCGAGCGCATCCAGGCCCTGCTGGAGCAGCTGGGCTTTGCGGTGGCGGAAGGTCCCGAGGTGGAGGATGATTACCACAATTTCGAGGCCCTCAACATCCCGTCCCATCACCCGGCCCGGGCGATGCACGACACCTTCTATTTCGATGCCACCACGCTGTTGCGCACCCATACCTCGCCGGTGCAGGTGCGGGTGATGGAAAACCAGGCGCCGCCGTTGCGCATCATCGCCCCCGGTCGCGTCTATCGCTGCGACTCGGATCTCACCCATAGCCCCATGTTCCATCAGGTGGAAGGGCTGGTGGTGGATGAGCAGGTGACCTTTGCCCATCTGCGCGGCGTGCTGGACGCCTTTCTGCGGGCCTTCTTCGAGCAGAACGATCTGAAGACCCGGTTTCGGCCGTCCTATTTCCCCTTCACCGAACCCTCTGCCGAGGTGGACATCCAGTGTGTGCAGTGCGGCGGCCACGGCTGCCGGGTCTGCAAGCAGACCGGCTGGTTGGAGGTGATGGGTTGCGGCATGGTGCATCCCAATGTGCTGGGGCATGTGGGCATCGACAGCGAACGTTATTCCGGCTTTGCCTTCGGGCTGGGAGTGGAGCGCATGGCCATGCTGCGCTACGGGGTCAACGACCTGCGGCTGTTCTTCGACAACGACATCCGTTTCCTGCGTCAGTTCGTCTAACCCATTCCGAATCCAAGGTTGAGTATCTATGAAAATCAGTAATCAGTGGCTGGGTCAGTGGGTGGATCACGGCCTGGCGGTGGACGCCCTGGGCCATCGCCTGACCATGGCGGGCTTGGAGCTGGACGCCGTCACGGCGGTGGCGCAGGACTTTACCGGCGTGGTGGTGGCCCATGTGATTGCCGTGGACCCTCATCCGGACGCAGACAAGCTGCGGGTCTGTCAGGTGGATGACGGCAGCGGCGAGCCGGTGCAGGTGGTCTGCGGCGCCCCCAACGTGCACGTGGGCATGCGCGCTCCCTTTGCCCGGGTCGGCGCGGTCCTGCCCGGTGATTTCAAGATCAAGAAGGCCAAGTTACGGGGGGTGCCGTCCTTCGGCATGCTCTGTTCCGCTCGCGAGCTGGGTCTGTCCGAGGCCCATGAAGGTCTCATGTCCCTGCCGGACGAACCGGCGGCGGGCACGGACATTCGTGTGCTGCTGGGGCTGGATGATCAGGTTCTTGAAGTGGACCTGACACCGAACCGGGCCGATTGCCTGAGCATGGCCGGGGTGGCTCGGGAAGTGGCGACCCTGACCGGTCGGCCCCTGAAGGTGCTTGAGGTGCCGGCGGTGCCGGCGGCCTGCGAGGACGTCTTTCCGGTGCGCCTGGAGGCGGCCGCGGACTGTCCGCGCTATGCCGGCCGGGTGATCCGGGGCGTGAATCCCGCCGCGCCCACGCCGCTGTGGATGCAGGAACGTCTGCGCCGGGCCGGGGTCCGCAGCCTGGGTCCCTTGGTGGATGTGACCAACTACGTCATGCTGGAACTGGGTCAGCCCATGCATGCCTTCGATCTGGCCGTGCTCGATGGTGCCATCGTGGTGCGTCGGGCCAGGGCCGGGGAAAGCCTGGTACTGCTGGATGGCCAGCCGCTCACCCTCGGCGGCGATGATCTGGTGATCGCCGACGAAGGCAAGCTGCTGGCCCTGGCGGGCATCATGGGCGGCGAGGCCAGCGGCGTGACCGATGACACTCGGGATGTGTTCCTGGAGTCGGCCCACTTCGTGCCCACGGCCGTGGCGGGGCGTGCCCGTCATCACGGGCTGCATACCGAATCCTCCCATCGTTTCGAGCGGGGCGTGGACCCGGCGCTGCCCCTGCGTGCCCTGGAGCGGGCCACGCAGTTGCTATGCGAGATCGCCGGCGGTACCCCGGGACCGGCCACTGTCGCCGAGGAGGCATCCCAGGTGCCGGTGCGCGCGCCCATTACCCTGCGGCCTGCCCGGGTGAGTCGTCTGCTGGGCCTGGCGCTGCCGCCCGAGCGGATGCGGGAGATCCTCGTGGCCCTGGGCTGCGAGGTGAGCGGGGCAGGGGAGGCCTGGCAGGTGACGGTGCCCTCGTTCCGCTTCGATCTGGCCATCGAGGAAGACCTGGTGGAGGAGATCGCCCGGGTTCATGGCTATGACGATCTGCCTTCCGAGCTGCCCCTGGTCCGCCCCGGCATCACCTGGCTGGACGAGGCGCGGGTGGATCCTCGGCGCCTGCGGTCCCGTCTGTGCGACCTGGGATATCTGGAGGCCATCACCTTCAGTTTCGTGGACGAGGCCCTGGAAGCCCGGTTCTCCCCGGATACCCGACCGCTCAAGCTGGCCAATCCCCTCTCTTCGGAGTTGGCGGTGATGCGCACCACCCTCTGGCCGGGGCTGGTGAAGGTGGCCCGGCACAACCTCAATCGTCAGCAGACTCGGGTGCGACTGTTCGAGACGGGATTGAGGTTCGTGCCCGAAGGCGATGCATTGAAACAGGAAAAGGTCGTCTCCGGCCTGATCTGTGGTGCCCTGCTGCCGGCCCAGTGGGGTCAGGCCGAGCGCCCGGTGGACTTCTTCGATCTCAAGGGGGATGTGGAATCCCTGCTGGCCCTGGCAGGGCTGGACCGGCGGGTGAGCTGGCGGGCCGCCCGCCATCCTGCACTGCATCCGGGCCAGAGCGCGGAACTGGTGCTGGACGGAGAGTCCCTGGGCTGGGTGGGCGCCCTGAACCCGGCGCTGGAAGCCGAGCTGGACCTGGAAATGCCGGTGTTCCTGTTCGAGCTGTCCCTGGACAAGGTCTGCCGGGGCCGTCTGCCCCGATTCCGGGAGCAGAGCCGGTTCCCGGCCATCCGTCGTGACCTGGCCTTGTTGGTGGATGCCGCCCTGCCGGCCGCCCGGGTGGTGGAAATCATCGAGGGCGCCGGTCACGAGGCCCTCAAGGGTGTGAACCTGTTTGACGTGTATACTGGGCAGGGTGTGCCGGAAGGTAGAAAAAGTCTCGCTTTAGGCTTGATTTTACAGGATTTATCCAGCACTCTTACCGACGAAAAAGTGGACGAGATGATCCACGGCATCGTGACCAAATTACAAGAAGAGGTTGGGGCGACCCTCAGAGCTTGATCGATGGCATTGACAAAGGCGGAGATGGCGGAGCGGCTGCATGAAGAACTCGGGCTCAACAAGCGTGAGGCCAAGGAGCTCGTGGAGCTCTTCTTCGAGGAAGTCCGTAGCGCCCTGGAATCGGGGGAGCAGGTGAAGTTGTCCGGATTCGGCAACTTCACCCTCAGGGACAAAAACCAGCGACCCGGTCGCAATCCCAAGACCGGTGAGGAAATCCCCATTTCCGCCCGTCGCGTGGTGACGTTTCGTCCCGGTCAGAAACTGAAGGCGAGGGTCGAGTCCTATGCTGGAAGCGGGCAACAATAGCGAACTCCCGGCCATTCCGGGGAAGCGTTATTTCACCATCGGGGAGGTCAGCGAGCTGTGCGGGGTCAAACCCCATGTGCTGCGCTATTGGGAACAGGAATTCCCCTCCCTTAAGCCCGTCAAGCGGCGAGGCAACCGCCGCTATTACCAGCGACAGGATGTCATCCTGATCCGGCAGATCCGCAGCCTGCTCTATGAGCAGGGCTATACCATCGGCGGCGCAAGACAGAAACTGTCGGGGCAGGAGGCCCGTGAGGATACCTCCCAGAGCCAGCAGATCATCCGACAGATGCGGTTGGAATTGGAGGAGATCCTGCATATCCTGCGGCAGAAGTCCTCGTGAAAAAATATTCGGAATTTTGACTGAAAAAACCTTCACAAATGAAAATATACCCCCTATAATGCTGCACTTTCTCGGGGCGTAGCGCAGCCTGGTAGCGCACCTGCATGGGGTGCAGGTGGTCGGAGGTTCAAATCCTCTCGCCCCGACCAAATCCCGAAAAACCCGGCCTAGGGCCGGGTTTTTTGTGCCCGTCATTCGTCCTGTTCCCGCGAACCTTGCCGGGGGTGCCGCGCATCATGAGTACCGAGGTCGTTCCAGAACACCGCCGGGACTGGCGCGGCGCCCTGTCCGTCTATCGGCATCCCCGGGTCATCGGCATGCTGTTCCTGGGTTTTGCCGCCGGCTTGCCGCTGCTGCTGGTGGGAGGCACGTTCACCGCCTGGTTGCGGGATCTGGGGGTGGAACTGGCCGCCATCGGTTTCCTGAGCTGGGTGGGCATGGCCCACAGCATCAAAATCTTCTGGGCACCGGTGGTGGACCGCATGCCCCTGCCGTTCCTGACCCGTCTGTTGGGCCGGCGGCGGGCCTGGATGATCCTGGCCCAGGGGGTGATCGCCCTGGGGCTTTTGGGCATTGCCCTGACCGATCCCCGCGAGCAGTTGTGGTTGGTGGCCGTCTGGGCGGTGCTCACCGCCTTCGGGTCGGCGACTCAGGATATCGCCATCGACGCCTATCGCATCGAGGCGGTGAGCCGGGACCGGCAGGGGGCCATGGCGGCCTCCTATATCTTTGGTTACCGGGTGGCCCTGCTGGCCGCCGGGGCAGGCGCCCTGCATCTGGCCGCGGTGGGGGACTGGAGCCTCTCCTACGGGGTGATGGCCGCGCTGATGGCCGTGGGCGTGATCACCACCCTGATCATCCGCGAGCCGGAAGTGATCATCGATGGCGGCACCCGGCAACTGGAGCAGCGGGTGGTGGACTATCTGGATCGTACCCCCCATCGCGGTTGGCGCCGCCGCTTCACCGCCTGGTTCATTAGCGCGGTGGTCTGTCCCTTTGCCGATTTCTGGCACCGGTACGGCAGGACGGCCCTGCTGGTGCTGCTGTTCGTGGCCCTGTTTCGCATCAGCGACATCTTCATGGGGGTGATGGCCAATCCCTTCTATCTGGACCTGGGCTTTACCAAGACGGAGATCGCCAACGTGGCCGCGGCCTTCGGCCTGGCCATGACCCTGACCGGGGCCGCCCTGGGAGGGCTTTTGGTGATGCGTTTCGGCATCACCCGGATGCTCATCGCCACCGCTTGTCTGGCTCCCCTGACCAATCTGACCTTTTCCTGGTTGGCCGGATTGGGTCCGGAGTTGTATGGTCTGGTCTTTGCCATCATGGCGGACAATATCAGCGGGGGGTTGGCCATTTCCGTGTTCATTGCCTATCTGTCGAGCCTCACCAATAGCGCCTATACGGCGACCCAGTACGCCCTGTTCAGCTCCATCATGACGCTGCCGGGTCAGTTTCTGGCGGGCTTTACCGGGCTTCTGGCCGAGCAGGTGGGCTGGGTCTGGTTCTTCGTGTCATCGGCCCTCGTCGGCCTGCCGGCCATCGTGCTGGCGGTACTGATTGCCCGCCTGGCCAATCCCGATCGGATGGTCAGACCCGGCCGCCCCGATGACAACAGCAGATGAGGCATCGGCGTGGGTAATGCCGGACAGAGAATAGATCCCAGACTGCTCTACGGACTGATGGTGACCGGCCTGTTCATGGTGGCCATCGTGCTGTCCGGATGGCGTGCCGATGTCACGGCAATGGATCATCGGGAGCGTTTGCTGATTGAAACCCGCCAGATCGCGGCTGCGATTCAATGGCAGGACGTGGCCTCGCTGAGTTTTTCTCCGACCGACGAACAGCATCCCGTGTTTCAGGCCCTGAGCCGACAACTGGCCGATTACGCCGAGGCCGCCGGATATCGCGGTATCTGGACGGTCAGCCGGCGGGATGGCCGCTATCGCTTCGGTCCTGAAAGTTATCGGGTCAATGATGATCTGGCCAGCCCGCCGGGTACTCTCTATCTGCGTCCGCCTCCCGAACTGGACTGGGTGATGGCCAGCGGTCGTGCCACCACCACCGCGGGTTACCAGGATGAGTTCGGTCATTTTGTCAGTGCCCTGGCGCCGATATTGCACCCTCGGACCGGCGAGGTGCTGGTGGTGGTGGGTGTGGATCTGCCGGCGATGGGATGGTGGCGCCTGATCCACCAAGCCCGCATCTGGCCGTTGGCGGCAGGGGGGGTGCTGGTCATGATCCTGCTGCTCGGGGGATGGTATGCGCGACATGTCTCTCCCTCCCTGAGCCCGGGTAGCCGCCGTGCGGTCTATGTGGAGGCCGCGTTCGTGGCCCTGGCCGGCCTGGTGCTGACAACGGTCTATATGGGCATGGCCCGGGATGCGGAGCAGCGCGAGCAACAGCAGATATTCGAGCGTCTGGCTTCTTCCCAGGTGGACAACATCGCGGAGATGTTCCGGCGCACGGCCCATGACCTGAAAAGCCTTGCCCGTTTCACCCAGGGTCATGAGTCACTGGACTGGCGCACGTTTGCCGACTACGTCAGACCCATGGCCGCCGGTTCGGCAGTGAATGTCTATGCCTGGGCGCCCAGGTTGACCGCGGAAGGCTACGAGGCCTTCGAGATCCATCAACATCGGGAGGACTGGGAAGGGTTCGTGATCTGGGAACAGGATCCAGATGGCGAGCCAAGACGGGTTACCGTGACCGAAGACAGACTCTATTACCCAGCCCTGTTCGTTGAGCCGCCTTATGAAACCATGGCCATGATGGGATTTGACCTGGCTTCCAGTCCGCCGCGTCGGCAGGCCCTGCGCGAGGCCCTGGCCACGGGCCGCATGCGCAGTACCGACAATATCTCCCTGATGGTCTGGGACCGGTGCTGCAAGGGGGTGGCGATTTTTCAGCCCGCCCCCTTCAGATCGGTGGGCGGGCTGGCGGCGCTCGGTCCTGCTTCCACACCCGAGATCGAAGGCGTGGTGATTGCCGAGCTGCCGTTGCAGGCAGGTCTGGAAAAGGCGCTGGGAGCTTTTGACCCGGAAACCACCTTGTTGCGCATTACCCTGCTGGAGCTGAAGGAGGGACGGCCACCCGAGGTGCTGGGCAAATATCCCAGGCCACCCGAAGGCCTTGAGGAACTGGATGAGGGGTGGGTGCCTGACCGGCATGCGCCGTTTACCTGGCTGTCGCCGTTGCTGGAATTCGATCGCAGCTACGTGGTGGTAACCCAGGCCACGCCGGCATTTTTCCAGGCTCATCCGGGAGGCATGGTCTGGATGGCCGCGCTCACCGGGTTATTGTTGACGCTGGTGACCACCAGCCTGGTGGTCCTGCTGCGCGCTCGCCAGCTCACCGTGGAGCAACTGGTGGCGGAACGCACCCAGGCGCTGGAAAAGAGCCGCGCACTGATGCGTTCCATCACCGAGTCGGCCCGGGATGCCATCATCCTGATGGCGCCCGGCGGCCGGGTGGCTTTCTGGAATCCGGCGGCGGAAGCCTTGCTTGGATTCTCCCGGGAAGAGGCGATCGGTCGGAACCTGCATGACATGATCGTGCCCGGGGGAATGCCGGGTATCACCCGGCGCAGGCTGGCGAATTTTGAACGCAACGGGTGCGGCAACGCCATCGGCCGCACCCTGGAACTGCAGACCCGCTGCAAGGACGGCCGGGAGATCACGGTTGAGTTGTCCCTGTCCTCACTGCATCTGGATACGGGCTGGCACGCACTGGGCATCCTTCGCGACATCAGCGACCGCAAGCAGGCCGAGCGGCGACTGATGAATCTGACCGAAAGCCTGTCCAGCATGGGACCGAATTTTGACGACAACGTCCAGAAGATCACCCGTCTGTGCGGTGAACTGTTCGGCAGCGATGCGGCCTTGTACAACCGAATGATCGACGGCAGACTCTGCAGCCTGGGCCATTGGAACAGTCCGCCGGATATGCCCCTGGAGGATGACCCCGAAGGCCATGTCTGCTATGGCCTGATCCAGGACGCCGGTCTGGAATGCCTCATCATCG
Source organism: Ectothiorhodospira shaposhnikovii (assembly GCF_022227765.1). Lineage (GTDB taxonomy): Bacteria > Pseudomonadota > Gammaproteobacteria > Ectothiorhodospirales > Ectothiorhodospiraceae > Ectothiorhodospira. The sequence continues at coordinate 159,541 of NZ_JAJMLZ010000004.1, forward strand.
AGGATCTGGAGCGCTCCCCCTATTTTGAGACGGATCCGGCGATACGGCGCTATGGCCTCAAGGCCTATTTCGGCCACAAGGTATATTGCCAGGGTGAGGCGGTGGGTTCCCTGTGTGTCGTATTTGTGCGTCACTGGCGCCCGACCGAGGAGGAACAGCGCCTGCTGACCCTGCTGGCGGCCGCACTCGGTGCCGAGGAGGAACGTCACCTTCGCAGCAGTGGCATGAGGCCAAGGAGCGGGCGGAGCAGGCCAACCGGGCCAAGTCCGAATTCCTGTCCCGCATGAGTCACGAACTCAGAACGCCCATGAACGCGGTACTGGGGTTTTCCCAGTTGCTGGAAGCGGACCCGGCGTTGGGTGAGGAGCAGCAGGACAATGTGCGCGAGATCCTGCGTGGCGGTCGGCACCTGCTGGAACTGATCAACGAGATTCTGGATCTGTCACGGCTGGAGGCCGGCAAGATCGAGCTGTCCCTGGAACCGGTGGCCATGGCCTCGGTGCTGACCGAGTGTGTCATGTTGCTGCGTCCCTTGGCGGAAGAGCGGCGGATACGCCTGCATCCGAGCTGCCCCGAGACGCACGTGGTGCTGGCTGATCGCACCCGGTTCAAGCAGGTGCTGATCAATCTCATGTCCAATGCCATCAAGTACAATCGCCCGGAAGGCGAAGTGTGGCTGGAGACCCGGCTGGACACCGCGGGGGAGACGATCCGGGTGAGCGTGGCCGATACCGGCCCGGGCATCGATCCCTCGCGTCTGGACGAGTTGTTCGAACCCTTTAACCGCCTGGGGCAGGATGATGGGGCGATCACCGAGGGGACGGGCATCGGCCTGAGTATCGCTTTGCGTCTGACGGAACTGATGGGGGGCCGCATTGAAGTGGAACCCCGGCCGGGCGGTGGGAGCCTGTTCTGGTTCGAGTTGCCGGTGGCGGTGGAGGCACCTTCGATGGCGGCACCGACAGGCACCGACGGCGCCCCGCATTCCTCCTGGGACGACGGCTTGCATCACTGTGTCCTGCATGTGGACGACAATCCGGCCAACCTGCGCCTGGTGGCACAGATCCTGGCCAGGTATCCGGGCATTCGTCTGTTGCAGGCGCCCAGCGCCGATCTGGGGCTGGCCCTGGCCCGCAGCCATCGGCCGGATCTGATCATTCTGGACATCAACATGCCGGGCATGGACGGATATCGGGTATTGCAGTGCCTGCGGGAAGATGTGCAGACAGCGGCGACGCCGGTCTTTGCCCTGACCGCCAATGCCACCCAGCGGGATGTGGCCCGCGGGAAAGCCGCTGGTTTTGATGAATATCTGACCAAGCCTCTGGACATTCCGGTCTTCATGGCCCTGCTGGATCGGCAACTGGCGTCGGGGCAGCCGCCGGCGGTGGGCAGGGCTATGCCGACCAGGGAACTCACATGATGCCGCACCCCGTTTCACCGGTGGCGGATCAGGCCCTTTACCTGATCCTGCCGGGCCTGCTGATGCGCGTTGCCCGGTGGCAGGCCGACTATGGCGGCCTGGGACGCTATCCCGCGCTGGAATGGTTGTGGTCGCGGGGCCGGCCGGTCGAGTCCTGCGCGGATGCCCTGGAAACCCTGCTGTGCCGGCATTTCGGCGCCGGTGCCGATGCCCCCATGGGCGCCCTGACCCGGCTGGCCGTCACCGACGGCGTGCCCGAAGGGTACTGGCTCTGTGCCGACCCGGTGCATTTGACGGTGGGCATGGATGATCTGATCCTTTCCCGGGCCGTCGGCCCGTCGCTGACCGACGCGGAGAGCGATTCCCTGGTCGCCCGGATCAATGATCATTTTCAGGCGCGCCCCTGGACGTTGCACGCTACCGCCCCCGGGCAATGGCATCTGTACCTGGAGGCGGACCCAGGGTTGACCACGGTGCCCCTTTCCCGTGCCATGGGACAGCGGGTGGGGGGGCTGTTGCCCCGGGAGGGTGCCGCCGCCCGGGACTGGCAACGGGATCTGACGGAATTGCAGATGCTGCTGTTCGGCGCGCCGGCGAACGAGGCCCGGGAGGCCCGGGGCGAGGCCCCGGTGAACAGCCTGTGGCTCTGGGGCGGCGGCCGCTGGCCCAACCCGCCGCCGCCGGGGAGATGGGTGGCGGCCCACGGACGCGGCCCGCTGCTGGAAGGGCTGTGCCGCTGGACCGGGACGCCCCTGCATCCCCCACCGGACACCGCCGCGGCATGGCGGACCTCCGGGCCGGTGCTGGTGGTGCTGGAAGACCTTTTTGCGGCCGCCGTCGCGGATGACCTGGAGGCCTGGATGCACGCCCTGGCCGCTCTGGAGCAGGCCTGGTTCGAACCCTTGTGTCAGGGCCTGGGGCGGGGCCGGTTCCGGCACCTGGTGATCCAGGGTGAGGATGGCCGGGGAGTATGGCTGGATGGCCGGGCGCGCTGGCGCTGGTGGCGGCGACCCCGTCCGTTCGGCGAATACCATGGGGTCGCCGACTCGGAGCACGCCCCATGAAGGCCGCCCGCAGGCTGGAACGGGCGCGGGCCGCGGTCGACGGCGCCGACCTTCTGACCCGGCTTTATGCCAACCGGGGTGTCATGGACCCGGCGGAGCTGGATCACTCCCTGTCCCGTCTGGCCCCGTTCCGTGCCCTGGGCGGGATCGATCGGGCCACGGCCCTGCTGGCCCAGGCCCTGGCCGAGGGGCAGCGGATCCTGGTGGTGGGGGATTTCGATGCCGACGGCGCCACCAGCACCGCCCTGGCCCTGCGCGCCCTGCGGGCCATGGGGGCGGCGGCAGTGGATTATCTGGTGCCGAACCGGTTCGAGTACGGCTACGGACTGACGCCGGAGATCGTGGCGGTGGCCGCGGGCCGGGGGCCGGACCTGATCATGACCGTGGACAACGGCATCTCCAGTCTGGACGGGGTGATGGCGGCCCGGGACCTGGGCATGCGGGTGCTGGTGACGGATCATCACCTGCCCGGGGCGCGGCTGCCCGAGGCCGAGGCCATCGTCAATCCCAATCTGGCCGATGACCCCTTTCCCAGCAAGGCCCTGGCCGGGGTCGGGGTGATCTTCTACGTGATGGCGGCCCTGCGCGCCCACCTGCGCGAGCAGGGCTGGTTCCAGCACCGGGGCATCCCCGAGCCCAACCTGGGCAATCTGCTGGATCTGGTGGCCCTGGGCACCGTGGCGGACGTGGTGCCCCTGGATCGCAACAATCGCATCCTGGTGGAGCAGGGGTTACGGCGCATGCGGGCCGGGCAGGCGGCGCCGGGGATCCTGGCCTTGCTGCAGGTGGCGGGCCGCAATCCGGCCCGGGCGGTGGCCACGGACCTGGGGTTTGCCGCCGGGCCGCGCCTGAATGCGGCCGGGCGCATGGACGATATGGGTATCGGTATCGAATGTTTGCTCACCGATGATCCGGTGCGCGCCCTGACCCTGGCGCAGGCCCTGGACGACCTGAACCGGGATCGCCGTGAGGTGGAGGCGCAGATGCAGGATCAGGCCCTGGACGGCCTGAGTCGGCTGCTGGAAGGCGGGCTGACGGAGACGGCGGGTCACGGCCTGTGCCTGTATGAACCGACCTGGCATCAGGGGGTGATCGGCATCGTGGCCTCCCGCATCAAGGACCGGGTGCACCGGCCGGTGATTGCCTTCGCCGATGCCGGTGACGGTCTGCTCAAGGGGTCGGCCCGCTCCATCCCCGGGCTGCATGTCCGGGATGCCCTGGATGCCATTGCCACGGCCCATCCGGGCCTGGTGAGCAAGTTCGGCGGCCATGCCATGGCGGCGGGTCTGAGCCTGCCGGTGGCGCATTTCGAGACCTTCCGGCGGGTGTTTGACGAGACCGTGCGCCGGCGCGTCGATCCGGCGGCGCTGGAAGGGGTGGTCCTCAGCGACGGCCCGCTGGCCCCCCATGAGCTGACCCTGGAGGCCGCCGAGGCCCTGCGCGCCGGGGGACCCTGGGGGCAGGGTTTCCCGGAACCCTTGTTCGACGGGGAGTTCCTGGTGCTGGAGCGACGCTGGCTCAAGGGCAGGCATCTGCGCCTGCGCCTGCGCCATCCCGAAGGGAGGGAAGCGATCACCGGCATTGCCTTCAACGCCGATCCGGATGACTGGCCGGAGGACCGGGACCGGATGCACCTGGCCTATCGTCTGGACAGCAACGAGTACCGGGGCCTGTGCTCGGTCCAGATGATGGTGGAGCACGTCTTCTGAGCGCTACATCCCCGCCATCCGCAGCACCAGGGTGGCCACGGCGAAGTACATCACGATGCCGGCCACGTCCACCACCGAGGTCACCAGGGGGGCGCTGGCGGTGGCCGGGTCCAGCCTGAACCGGGCCAGGATGAAGGGCAGTACCATGCCGAACATGCTGCCGGTGATGACCACCAGCACCATGGAGATGGCGATGGCGATGGCCACTTCCGTGCCCCCCAGCCACAGACCGATGAGCCAGACCGCCAGTCCCAGGGTGGTGCCCAGGCCCAGGGCCACCACCAACTCCTTGCCCCAGAGCCGGAACCAGTCCCGGGCCTGGACATCGCCGGTGGCCAGGGCGCGCACCATCAGGGTGGAGGCCTGGGCCCCCGCGTTGCCGCCGGAGGCGATGACCATGGGCAGGAAGAACACCAGGGCCACCACCTTCTCGATGGCCGCCTCGAAGAAGGCGATGGCGGCCCCGCTCATGATGTTCACCACCACCAGGATCACCAGCCAGCCGATGCGCTTACGGTAAAGCATGCCGGCGGTGGCATCCTTCACGCTCAGGTTGAGCACGCCCACCGAGCCCATCTTGTGAAAGTCCTCGGTGTCTTCCTTCTCCACCACGTCCATGACGTCGTCCACGGTGATGATGCCCGCCAGGATGTTGTCCTCGTCGACCACCGGCAAGGCCTGCAGGTCATAGTGGCCGATCAGGCGGGCTGCCTCTTCCCGGTCTTCCTGGGTGTGGATGCGGATCACATCCCGGTGGTAGTGCTGTTCCACTCGGGTCCGGGGACGGGAGAGCAGCAGGTCCTGGAGGCTGATCCAGCCCAGCAGGCGACCCGCGTCATCGGTGATGAACAGGGTGTTGAGGGTCTCCCCCACATGGGCCTGTTCACGCACATGATCCAGGGCCTCGCGCACGGTCCAGGCAGGGGAGAGGGCCACGAACTCCGGGGTCATGAGACGGCCGGCGCTGTGCTCCGGGAAGGCCAGCAGGGCCTTGAGCACCTGCTGGTCCGCCTCCGGCAGCATCTCCATCAGGGAATCGGTGTGTTCATCCGGCAGTTCGTCCAGGATGGCGGCGGCATCGTCGTAGGACAGTTCACCGATGAGGCGCGTCTTTTCCTCGTCGGTGAGATCCTCCAGTAGCTCGGTCTGCAGGCCGGTATCCAGGTAGGCATAGACCGAGGAGGCCCGCTCCGGCGGCAGCAGCTGCATCAGCCGCACCCGTTCGGCCCGCGCCAGTCCGGGCAGGGCGTGGGCGATGTCCGGCTCCGCCAGATCCGCCAGCAGGGCCTGGATGCACTCCCAGTCCTGTTCCACCAGCAGGGCGGGTAGATCGGCCAGGCCGGGGCGTTCCAGGGTGGCAGTCTCGGTCATGTCACAGGCCTCCACCGGCGGCGGGCAGGTTCAGAATCGCCACGGCCAGGCTGAAATAGATCAGGATGCCGGCCACGTCCGCCACCGAGGTCACCAGGGGGGCGCTGGCGGTGGCCGGGTCCAGGCGCGCCAGGCTGAGGATGAAGGGCAGTATCATTCCCACCATGCTGCCCACCACCACCACCATGGCCATGGCCATGGCCACCAGCAGGGCGATCTCGGGGCCGCCCCGCCACAGGCCCACTGCCGAGACGGCAATGCCCATGGTCAGGCCCAGGGAGGTGGCCACCAACAGCTCCTTGCCCCAGAGCCGGAACCAGTCGGAGGATTTCACGTCTCCCGTGGCCATGGCCCGGACCATCAGGGTGGAGGCCTGGGCCCCCGCGTTGCCGCCGGAGGCGATGATCAGGGGCAGGAAGAACACCAGCACCACCACCGCCGAGATGGTGTCCTCGAAACTGGCGATGGCGATGCCGCCGAACATGTTCAGGAACACCAGCACCAGCAGCCAGCCGATGCGCTTGCGGTAGAGCAGCGAAGGCCGGGCATCCCGCAGGCTCAGGTTGAGGGCGCCCACCGAGCCCAGCTTGTGGAAGTCCTCGGTGGTTTCTTCCTTCACCACGTCCATCACGTCATCCACGGTGACGATGCCCAGCAGCACCCCGTCATCGTCGGTGACCGGCAGCACTTCCAGGTCATAGTGCTGGATCAACCGGACCGCCTCGGCTCGATCCGCGTTGACGGAAAGGGTGATCATGGGCTCGGTGCCCAGGCTGGAGACCGGCTCGTCGGCCCGGCCCATGACGAAACGCCCCAGGGGGATGCTGGTCAGCAGGCGACGCTCGTCATCGATGACGAAGATCACGTTGGCCATCTCGCCCCGTGCCTTCTGCACCCGGATGAAGTCCAGACTGTCCTGGATGGACCAGTCCGCCGCCACGGCGACGAACTCGGGGGTCATCAGGCGCCCGACGCTGTTATCCGGGTAGTCCAGCAGGGTGAGGGCACGGCGGATGGCGCGAAAGGGCAACAGCCGCAGCAGCCGGCGCACCTCGTCCCGGGGCAGATCCTCCAGCAGGGCGGTGAGGTCGTCGGGCAGCATCTCCGACAGGATATGGCGGGCATCGGCCTGGGCGATGCGGTCCAGCAGGGCGTGCTGGTGATGGGGATCCAGGTAGGAAAAGACGTCCACCTTGCGGCCGCGGGCAAGGGCGTTGAAAACCCGTTCCACGGCATCATCTTCCAGGGCCATCAGCACATGGGCGATGTCCTGGATGCGCATGGAGTCCAGGGTACGGCGCAGGGCCTCGTGCTCGTCCCGCGCCAGGAGTTCGCGGATCTCGGGCAGGTATTGTTCGAATTCCAACTCCATCGGCAGCCTCCGCCAAGGACACACTCCATCCGCGGCAACGGATGGCACGGGGGAGGGTCGCTCAAGCGATGCGTGTTACGGGAACCGGGGACGGCGCCATGGGCATCGGCCGCCTCTGGGTGCAGGGCGGTCGATTATAGCAATCCGTCCGGCGCTACGGAATGTCTCGTGACAGCCCGTCAACCCGGGCGCCGTGACTGACTTCGCCGTAAAGCGCCAGCATGCGCGCGGCCATCTCCGGCGCACTCCAGGCCAGGGCGCATTGCCGGGCCTGGTGCGACAGGGTCTGTTGCAGCTCCGGATCGGACAGCAGTCGGATGGCCTGTCGCGCCAGGTCCCGGTCATCCGCCGCCACCAGGGCGCCCTCGCCGGTGGAGAGGATGTCCCGGGTACCCATGACGGCGGTGGAGACCACCGGCACGCCCAGGGCCATGGCCTCCAGCAGAACCAGTCCCTGGGTTTCGGTGCGGGAGGCGAAGACGAAGCCGTTGCCGGCCCGGTAGCAATCCAGCAGGGTGGTGCGCCGATCCAGGTAACCGGCAAACCGTATCGCCGGTTCCAGCCCCAGTTGCCCGGTAAGGCGGCGGATATGGCCCATGGCGGGTCCGTCGCCGGCGATCACCAGCATGGCGTCGGGGATGGTCCGGCGGACGTCGACCATCATGTGCAGCAGGGCATCGATGTTCTTCTCGAAGGCAATCCGTCCCACATGAACCAGCAGGGGGGTGTCGTGGTCGATGCCCATGCGGTGGCGGAACGCGGCGCCGTCCCCGCCGGCGAAGGCCTCCTGATGAATCCCCGTGGGGATGATGGACATGGGGGTTTTCACCCCGTAGCCCGTCAGGATCTCGGCCATGGCCCGGGAGGGGACGACGACCGCATCCACCTGATTGCACTGACGCCGTGACAGGTGACGCGCCACGGATCGCATCCAGGTCCGGGGCAGAAAGGAGAGGTAATGGAACAGGTATTCCTCGAAATAGGTATGGTAGGACTCTACCACCGGGATGCCCAGTCGCCGTCCCAGGGCCAGACCTGCGTGATGGGCCACGAAGGGGGTGTGCACATGGATGAGGTCGAACCCTTCCCGGGCCAGTTCATCGGCATGGGCCATGATCCGCCGGGCCTTCATCATCCGGTCCTCCGGGTCCAGGACCACGTAGCGGGAGGGGATGCGCAGGATATGGGATTCTCCCTCATGTCCCGCGGGGTAGGCCGGCGCGATCAGGGTGACGTCATGCCCTTCCCGGCGCAGCTGACGCCGGAAGGTGGCGATGGAAGTGGAGACACCGTTGATGCGAGGGAAGAACACATCACTGATCATCAGGATCTTCACGGGCCGGTGCACTCCCCTTGGGTATCAGGATCGGCCCGCCGGGGCCGTTTCGGCCGCTGATGTTAAGGTTTTCACATGACGATTCTGTGAACGGAGGATTCGTAGTCATGGAGTATCGGCAGACGCAGACCACAGAGCCGACGACCGTCGCCGCCCGGGAGGCCCTGGTGGTGCTGGAGGCGGTGAGCAAGTCCTTTCGGGAGGGCGGGAAGGCACGGGTAGTGCTGGACCGGGTGACGGCTCGGATCCATGCCGGCGAGATCGTGGCCCTGGTGGGACGCTCCGGCTCGGGCAAGTCCACGCTGCTGAACCTGATCTGCGGCATCGAGGCCCCGGATCATGGCAGGATCCTGGTGGAAGGTCGGCGCCTGGACAGCCTGGCCGAGCGTGACCGGACCCTCCACCGTCGCGCCCGGGTGGGCTTCATCTACCAGTTTTTCAATCTGATCCCCACTCTGACGGTGGCGGAAAACGTGGCTCTGCCCCTGGAACTCAACGGTGTGCCCACCGGGGAGCGGATGCGACGGGTCATGGCCTTGCTGCAAACGGTGGACCTGGCGGACCGGCGCGATACCTTCCCCGATCGCCTCTCCGGTGGTGAACAGCAGCGGGTGGCCATTGCCCGGGCCCTGGTCCACGAGCCGCCCCTGCTGCTGGCGGATGAACCCACCGGCAATCTGGATGCGGAAACCGGGGCCCGGGTGATGGCACTGCTGCATGGGCTGGCAAGGGAGCAGGGACGCACGCTGGTGCTGGTGACCCACAGTCCGGAGGTAGCGGCCCTGGCCGACCATGTCTGGGAACTGGTGGATGGTCATCTGCAGTCTCGGGGGACGTCATGAGGCGGCTGACGGCCCGGGCCCTGATCCGGGATCACCGCCGCCATCCCTGGAACCTGATCTTTGCCGTCCTGGGCGTGGCCCTGGGGGTGGCCATCGTGGTGGCGGTGGACATTGCCAACAGCAGTGCCTCCCGCGCCTTTGGGCTGTCCATGGAGACGGTCACGGGGCGGACCACCCACCAGCTCGTTGGCGGCCCCGGCGGACTGGAGGAGGGGCTCTACACGCAGCTGCGCCTGCAGGGATTCCGGGACAGTGCCCCGGTGGTGGAGGGCCATGCGCGGATCCACGGCGAGACCTTCATCCTGCTGGGGCTGGAACCCTTTGCCGAACGGCCGTTCCGGGACCATGCCGCCGGCGGCCGGGACGGGCGCATCAACCGACTGATCACCGAGCCGGGCACGGTGATGCTGGCGGCGAACACGGCGACGCGATTGGGTCTGGCGGAGGATGAGACCTTTTCCCTCGTGGTGGGTGCCACCGTCCATGCGGTGACCATCGTGGGGCTCGTGGAGAGCGATGAGCCGGGGCTGGAGGGCTACGTGCTGACGGACATCGCCACCGCCCAGGACCTGCTCCGGCGTCACGGCCGCCTGGATCGCATCGACCTGATTCTGACCGATGAGGGGCACGTGGACCGGCTGCGGGAGATCCTGCCGCCGGGGGTCAGGGTGGAGACGGCCGAGTCCCGTACCCGTGCCACCGCCGAGCTGAGCCGGGCCTTTCACGTCAATCTGCTGGCCATGAGTCTGCTGGCCCTGCTGGTGGGCGCCTTCCTGATCTACAACACCCTGACCTTTGCGGTTCTCAGGCGCCGTCACCTGCTGGGCAATCTGCGCATGCAGGGCATGACCCGGGCGGGGGTGTCCGGACGGATCATCGTCGAGGCGGCCTTGTTGGGGCTGGTGGGCAGCCTGCTGGGCCTGGTGGCCGGCATCCTGATCGGCCAGGGGCTGGTTCACATGGTCACGCGGACGGTCACGGACCTGTATTTCGTGGTCACCGTGACCCAGTTGGCCCTGGGGCCGGCGGTGATCCTGAAGGGGCTGCTGCTGGGCTTGGGGGTGACCCTGATCGCGGCCCTGGGACCTGCCTGGGAGGCGTCGGGCGTGAGTCCCCGGGAGGCCTTGCGTCGTTCCGGGCTGGAGCACCGGGTGCGACGGGTTCTGCCCTGGTTGTTACCGGCGGGCGGGATGCTCATGCTATCCGGTTTTCTGCTGGCGGGCTGGCCCGGTCAGAGCCTGCTGTCGGGGTTTTTTGCCCTGTTCCTGCTGATCCTGGGCTATGCCTGCCTGATCCCGCCCCTGGTGTGGCTCATGGCTCGCCTGCTCTCCGGCCCATTGGGACGCATGTGCGGCGCCCCCGGGCGACTGGCGGCCCGGGGCATCGGCGCCGGCATCAGTCGCGCCGGTCTGGCGGCCACGGCTCTGGCCATTGCGGTGTCCGCCACCGTGGGCGTGGGGATCATGGTCGACAGCTTCCGCGGCAGCGTGGACCTGTGGCTGGGCCAGACCTTGCAGAGTGATCTCTACGTGAGTGCCCCGGGCCGCTCCAGTCTGGGGGTGAATCCGGTGTTGCCCGACGGCCTGCCGGCCCGAGTGGCGGCGCTGCCCTCGGTGACCGACCTGAGCACCGCCCGTCGGGTCCATCTCCATACGCCTTCGGGGCCTCTGGAAATGATGGCCATCGACCCTTCCCCGCGGACGCCCGACGGTTATGTCTATCTTGAAGGGGGCTCATCGGCCCGGATCTGGCAGCGCTTGGTCACCGACGAGGTGATCCTGATCTCGGAACCGCTGGCCTGGCGCAAGGGCATTGGTGTCGGCGACGCCCTGACTCTGCCCACGGATCGGGGCGAGCGCGCCTTCCAGGTGGTAGGGGTCGTGCGGGACTATAGCGCGGCCCAGGGTATGGTCACGCTGCATCGGACACTCTATGACCGATACTGGGATGATCCCGGCGTGGCATCGCTGGGGCTGAACCTGGCCTCGGGGGTGAGCCTGGAGCGCGGGTTGTCCGAACTCCGAACGCTGGCCGCCACGCTGGATGAGCCGGTGCTGATCACCGCCGCCGGCGAGATTCACGCCCAGTCCATGGCCATTTTCGACCGCACCTTCGCCGTCACCCATGTTCTGCGGCTGCTTACCGTGGGGGTGGCCTTCATCGGCATCCTCAGTGCCCTCATGGCCCTGCAACTGGAGCGGTCCCGTGAGCACGCGGTATTGCGGGCCACCGGCATGACCCCCTTGCAGTTGGCGGGCATGGTGACCTTGCAGAGCCTGCTGCTGGGCCTGGCCGCCGGTCTGGCGGCGATCCCCCTGGGAATGCTCATGTCCGATGTCCTGATCGAGGTGATCAATCAGCGTTCCTTCGGCTGGAGCATGACCCGGACCCTGCCGCCGGCGGTACTGGTCGAGGGGCTGCTGCTGGCCCTGACGGCATCCCTGCTGGCCGGTGCATATCCCGGCTATCGCATGGCCCGGGTGCGTCCAGCCGAACATCTGCGGGAGGCGTAGCCCATGTGGATCCGGAAACCATTCCCTGGCGTACTGACCCTGGTCTTGTCGGTCGTGTGGCTGACGGCCTGCAGTCCCGGACCCGGTGTGCCCGAGGCGCAGCCCCTGGATGCCATGACCCTGCTGGGCGGCGACCTGGATGAGGGCTTTGAACGCGCCATCAAGCCCCGGACCTTCCTCTTTCCCGAGGATCACGGCCCCCATCCCGGGTTTCGCAACGAGTGGTGGTATATCACCGGCAACCTGGACGACGAGGCGGGGCGTCGGTTCGGCTATCAGATCACCTTCTTCCGGGTAAGCCTGACACCGACGGTCCCGGAATCCGCCTCGGCCTGGGCCACCAACCAGGTCTGGATGGCCCATCTAGCGGTCACGGACGTGGCGGGTATCGGGCATCGCGCCTTCGAGCGGTTTTCCCGGGGCGCCATGGGGCTGGCCGGGGCACGGTTGGACCCATTCCGGGTCTGGCTGGATGATTGGGTGCTGGCATCCGATGGGGGCAATGACTTTCCCTGGCGGCTGACGGCCTCATCCGGCGACATCGAGCTTGAGCTTCGGCTGATGCCGCAAAAGCCCCATGTCCTGCAGGGGGACCGGGGCCTGAGCCGCAAGTCCGCGGCACCGGGCAATGCCTCTTACTACTATTCCTTCACCCGTCTGCGGACCGAGGGGGTGATTCGTATCCAGGGACGCGAACATGGGGTGTCCGGCCTGTCCTGGATGGACCGGGAGTGGAGCACCAGCGCGCTGGAGGAGGGGCAGGTGGGGTGGGACTGGTTTTCCCTGCAGCTGGCGGACGGGCATGACGTGATGTACTACCGGTTCCGGCGGGAAGACGGTAGCGAGGATCCCTTCAGCAAGGGATTGTGGGTGACGCCGGAGGGAGAATCCGCGGTGATCGGAGTCGATCAGGCCCGTCTGGAAGTGCTGGAACGCTGGACCGGACCGACGGGGCATCGCTACCCGGTGGCCTGGCGCCTGCATCTGCCGGTGCAGGGGCGGGTAATGGAGATCCGGGCGGTGCGTCCGGATCAGGAGATGGATCTTTCGGTGCGTTACTGGGAAGGGGCGGTGGATGTGCTGGAGGCAGGCGAGGTGACCGGACGGGGCTATGTGGAGATGACGGGGTATTGAGGTATTTTCAGCCGCTGTTTTTGGTATGGTCGGCTGTGTCGACTGCCATCGGGAGGTTTCATGGATAAGGGGTATGCAAGACATTACGGCAAGATCATCCGGATCTGGGATCTGCCCACTCGGCTCTTTCACTGGTCCCTGGTGATCCTGCTGTTCGGGCTGTGGTACACCAGCCGGGACGTGATGACCCTGCATTGGCACATGTGGCTAGGGTATGCGCTGATCGCCCTGCTGCTGTTCCGGATCCTCTGGGGGGTGATGGGGACCCGGTCGGCCCGCTTCTCGGATTTTCTCGCCGGTCCGGTGACGGTGTTCCAGTATTTCAAGGGCCTGTTCACCGGCGATGGCCATCGGCATCCCGGTCACAATCCCATGGGGGGCTGGGCGGTGATGATCATGCTGGGCCTTTTGATGTTCCAGTCCTTCACCGGTCTGTTTGCCAATGATCAGATCTTCAACCGGGGACCCTTCGCCCGCATGGTGTCTTCGTCCACCAGTGACTGGCTGACCGGTCTGCACAAGCTCAACTTCGACCTGATCCTGATCATGGTGGGCATCCATGTCACGGCCGTGCTGCTGTACTGGCTGCTGAAGCGGGATAACCTGATCCTGCCCATGATCACCGGGCGCAAGCGGGTGACCTGGTACGGGGCCGAGGATGTGAAGTTTGCCAACGTATGGTGGGCGGTGCTGCTGCTGGCGGTCTGTTCCGCTCTGGTGTGGGCGGGGATCACCTACATCCCCTGATGCCGGAGGGTTTCCCCTCAGGCATGGGCAGGGGGGCGGCCCCCCTGCCTCCCGATCAGCGGCGGGAAATCCGGAAATCGTCGTGACAGGTCCGGCAGGCCTGACCCAGGCGACCGATCTCCATGCGGATCTCGCGCTCGCCGGCATCACTGTTCACCACCTCCAGCAGACGGGCGGCCTGAGCCTCGAAATTGCGGGCCAGCTCATCGAAGCGGGCGCGGTTGGTCCAGACTTCCGGCTTGGAGGCGGTGTCACCCAGATCGGAACCGTCCACATAACCCTGCCAGGGCAGATCGGCGGTGCGGGCCATCTGTTCGGCATGCTTGGCCAGGACCTCGCGGTCAAAGGGTCTGTCGCCCTGGGCCATGGCGCCCATGGGACCCATGTTCCACTTGAAGACCTGGAACACGGCCTTGCGATACTCGATGGCATCATCCGCTTCCACGGCCCATGCGGTGCCCGCGGCCAAAGTCAGGACCAGTCCGGCAATCAGTGCCCTTGCTGTGGTCTTCATGGTGTCGTCTCTCCATTGTTACTGAATCAGCGAGCGGCAAGTCTATCAATTCCTTCTAAGTATGTAACGCCCGATTCAGATCCATGACCGAACCACGTTCAAGTAATGCCCGCGTTGGCCGACATTGTCTATGATCGTCTTTGTGTCGTGGAGGGGCGATCTCTTCCAGATCAAAGGCAGCCACACTCAAGGAGCATGTCATGGGAATCCATCTGACCGTCCGCCAGCGCCTCATCTTCATGATCCTGACAGGGATTCTCCTGATGGCGGGTGTCGCGTTCGTGGGGCTGATGGGCATGACTCAGGTGGAACGACAGCTCAAGACCGTTTACGACGACAGGCTGGTGCCCATGGGACAGTTGGGATCCATCAGCGAAATGCTGATGAGTTCCCGCATGAGCCTGCGGATGGCACTGAGTGACCCCAGGCAGGAAGTGATCGACGCGGCCATCACCCGGGTCCGGGAGAATCAGCGGGCCATGGACGGGATCTGGGCGGAGTACATGCAGACTTATCTCACTCCCCGTGAAGCCCAGCTGGCGAGCAGTTTCGACGCCCGGCGCAGCGAGCTTCAGCGCCGGGGATTCGATCCGCTGGTGAGTGCCTTGCAATCCTGGAACTGGCAGGAAGGTGAGCGAATCGTGATGGGTGATCTGGCCGGCACCTATCAGCAGACCACGGACATTCTGCGGGAAATGATGAATCTTCAGCTGGAGGTGGGTCGGCAGGTTTACGATGAATCCCTGGTGTTTCACCAGCGCATTCAGAACGGGATGATACTGATCCTGTTGCTTGGTGTGTCCGTCACGGGGGCAACCGGATGGTTCCTCATGAAGCGGATCACTGCCTCCATGGACCAGCTGGTCACTGCCAGCGGTCGCATGGCCCAGGGGGATCTCCAGGTCAGGGTGCCGGTCGAAGGAAATGACGAACTGGCTCGGGTCGCTCGTGCCTTCAACGACATGGGGGACAGTTTCCGTAACATTCTGGGACAGGTGAGTGGTGCCGCCGCCCAGCTGGCGGCGGCATCGGAACAGCTCTCCACGGTGACCGAGCAGACCTTGCGTCGCGTGGGTGAGCAGCAGTCCCAGACGGAACTGGTGGCCACGGCCATGAACGAGATGACGGCCACCGTGGTCGAGGTCGCCCGTAGTGCCTCGGAGGCATCGGCGGCCGCGGCGAAGGCCAACGACGAATCCCGCGAATCCCAGGCCATCTCGACCCAGGCCATCCGGGCCATCCAGGAACTGGCGGATGAGATCAGCCGGGCCGCCGACGTGATCCAGAAGCTGGAGGCGGACAGCGAGAAGATCGGGGCGGTGCTGGACGTCATCCAGGGCATTGCCGAGCAGACCAACCTGCTGGCCCTGAACGCGGCCATCGAGGCCGCCCGGGCCGGGGAGCAGGGACGCGGGTTTGCGGTGGTGGCGGACGAGGTGCGCACCCTGGCCAGCCGGACCCAGACCTCCACCCGGGAGATCGAATCCATGATCAAGACGCTGCAGGATGGCGCCAGGGCCGCCGTGCAGGTGATGCAGTCGGGCCGCAAGCGGGCGGAGGACACCTCGGCCGGAGCCGGCGAGGCGGACAAGTCCCTGCGCACCATCGTCGCCGCGGTGGGCACCATCACCGACATGAGCAGCCAGATCGCCAGCGCGGCGGAGGAGCAGAGCGCCGTGGCCGAGGACATCAACCAGAATGTGGTGCGCATCAGCGAGAGCGGTCATGACGTCTCCTCCGGGGCCCAGGAAACCGCCCAGGCTGCCCATGATCTGGCCCGTCTGGCGGCCGAACTCAGGAGTTCGGTGGAGCGATTCAGGATTTAGCCGTGGCTGTATTCCGACCGCGCAACTGGGTATGCTTGCGGGATGAACATACGCTGCATCACCTTCGACCTGGATGACACCCTGTGGGACTGTGCCCCGGTGATCCAGAACGCGGAACGGGTCTTTCATGACTGGCTCGGGGTCCACTATCCACGCATTGCCGAGCGTCATGGCCTGGAGGACATGATCCGTCACCGTCAGGCCTGGTTTGCCGAGCGCCGGCACTTGCACTACGACATGACCCGGCTGCGCAAGCACTGGTTGCGCATCCTGGCGGCCCAGTCGGGCTATGGGGACGAACTGGTGGAACCGGCGTTCCGGGTGTTCTGGGAGGCCCGCAACCAGGTTTCCCTCTACGATGACGTGCTGGAGACCCTGGATCGTCTGCGGGGGCATTTCCGCATCGGCGCCATCACCAACGGCAATGCCTGCGTGCATCACATCGGCATCGGTGATCGGTTCGATTTCGTGATCACCTCCGCCGCCGCCGGGGCCGCCAAGCCATCGGCACGGATTTTCACCGCCGCCCTGGACGAGGCCGGCGTGGCTGCATCCGAGACCCTGCACGTGGGGGATGACGCGGAGCGGGATGTGCGTGGCGCGGCCCGGGTGGGGATGCGCACCGCCTGGGTCAATCCCCATTCCCTGGCCTGGGAGAGCGGCGGCTCGCCACCGGATCTGACCCTGCGGTCGGTGTCGGAACTGCCGGCCCGGCTGTTGCCTCGCTGAGGCGTCCGGCTATTCCAGCACCGCCTCCAGCACCGTCCATACCGTGTCCAGCATGATCGGCTGGGCCTCGGCGGTGGGGTGGATGCCGTCCGCCTGCATCAGGTCCGGCTCCAGGGCCACCCCCTCCAGCAGGAACGGCACCAGCGGAACCTGATATTCCTCGGCCAGTTCATGGTAGATCCGGTGGAACCTCTCGGTAAAATGTCTGCCCAAGTTGGGCGGCACCTGCATCCCCACCAGCAGTACCTCCGCGCCGCTGTCCCGGCTCAGTCGGATCATGCGGGACAGGTTCTCCCGGATTTCGCCCAGGGCGATGCCCCGCAATCCGTCATTGCCGCCAAGGCTGATGATCACCAGCTCGGGCTGGTGCCGTTCCAGGGCGCGGGGCAGGCGGGTCAGGCCGCCGCGGCTGGTCTCCCCGCTGATGCTGGCGTTGACCACGGTCCAGGCCTGACCGCTTTCCTCCAGGCGCCGTTCCAGCAGGGCCACCCAGCCCTGTTCCACGGGGATGCCCCAGGCAGCACTCAGGCTGTCACCCATGATCAGCAGGGCAGGACGTTCGGCCGCCGCCGCGGCGGGCAGGCACAACAAGCACAGAAAAAAAAGGAGTCGTGATCCCATGGTGTCTCAATCCTCTGCCGCCGTGGTGTCGGCAAGCGGTCTGGTCAAATCCGTTCATGGCCCGGGTGGTGAACTTGGCATTCTAAAGGGTGTGGACCTGACGGTGGCAAATGCCGAGGTGGTGGCCATCGTCGGTGCTTCCGGTTCGGGCAAGTCCACCCTGCTGGGCCTGCTGGCGGGGTTGGACCTGCCCACGGACGGCGAGGTTCAGTTGCTGGGTCGTTCCCTGGGCGGTCTTACCGAGGATCAGCGGGCCATGCTGCGGGCCGGTCAGGTGGGATTCGTGTTTCAGTCCTTCCAGCTGCTGCCGGCCCTGACCGCGCTGGAGAACGTGATGCTGACCCTGGAACTGTCCGGGCGGGCCGGGGATGCCCGAGCCGGAGCCATGGAGGCCCTGGAGCAGGTGGGCCTGGCCCGGCGAATGGCCCATTATCCCGGCCAGCTTTCCGGCGGCGAGCAGCAGCGGGTGGCCATCGCCCGGGCCTTTGCCGCCCATCCCCGGGTACTGTTTGCCGATGAACCCACCGGCAATCTGGACCAGCAGACCGGAGAACAGATCATCCGCCTGCTGTTCAATCTCAAGGCGGTCTACGGCACGGCCCTGGTGCTGGTGACCCATGACATGGCGCTGGCGGCCCGCTGCGAGCGTCGCTACCGGCTCAATGACGGCGTGCTGGAGGCGGCATGAACCAGGTGTTGCGGTATTCCTGGCTGTCCCTGGGACGGGAATGGCGCGCCGGTGAGCTGCGCATCCTGGCCATGGCCCTGGTCATCGCGGTGGCGGCCGTCACCTCGGTCAGCTTCTTCACCGACCGGGTGCAGCGGGGCATGTCCCAGCAGGCCACCCAGTTGTTGGGAGGGGATCTGAGCATCACCTCGTCCGCCCCCCTGGCACCGGCCGTGCCCCGGGAGGCCTCGCGCCTGGGACTGGAGACGGCCCGTCATGTGAGCTTCCCCAGCGTGGTCATGGCCGGCGATGACTCCCAGCTTACCGAGGTCAAGGCCGTCAGCGACGGCTGGCCGCTGCGGGGTTCGGTGCGGGTCAGTGATGTCCTCTTCGGGGACGAGCGGGAAAGCCGCGAGGTGCCCGGGCGGGGCGAGGCCTGGGCCGAACCCCGCCTTTTCCAGTTGCTGGGCCTGGCGGTGGGTGATCGACTGCAGGTGGGGGACCTGGAGATGACCCTGACCCGGGTTCTGACCTATGAGCCGGACCGGGGCGGTGACCTGTTTCAGCTGGGACCCCGGGTGCTGATCCCCCTGGAAGACCTGGAAGCCACCGGGCTGGTGGTGCCGGGCAGCCGGGTGAGTCACCGCCTGCTGGTGGCCGGCACCGAATCCCAGGTGGCGGCGTTTCGTGACTGGGCCGGTGCGAACCTGACGGAGCGGGAGCGTCTGGAAGGGGTCGGTGATGCCCGACCCGAACTGCAGGGTGCCATCGCCCGGGGCGAGCAGTTTCTGGGGCTGGCGGCTCTGGTGGCGGTGCTGCTGGCGGGAGGCGCGGTGGCGGTGGCGGCCCGGCACTACAGCGATCGTCAGTCCGATGTGAGCGCCGTCATGCGCTGCCTGGGGGCGTCCCGGGCCTTCGTGCTACAGGTCTTCATCCTGCGCATCCTCTGGCTGGCCCTGCTGGCCAGTGCCGTGGGGCTGACGCTCGGCTTCCTGGCCCAGGGGTTCCTGGCGGCCCTGCTGGCCCAGTGGTTCCCGGGCACGTTGCCGTTGCCATCCCTGTGGCCGGCATTCACGGGTCTTGGGGTGGGGGTGGTCACCGCCCTGGGTTTTGGCCTGCCGGCTCTGCTGCGGATCGGCCAGGTGCCGCCGCTGCGGGTGCTGCGGCGTGATCTGGGGGCGCCGCCCCCCGCCATGTGGCTGGCCCTGGTGCTGGCCCTGACCGCCCTGGGCGGACTGTTGCTGTGGCAGGCGGGGGATGTACGGCTGGCGGCCTGGGTCCTGGGCGGTGCCGGTCTGACGGTGGTGATGCTGTGGGGCGCGGCCTGGGCGCTGGTGCTGGGACTCAAGCCCCTGCGCACCCGGGGCGGGGTGGCGCTGCGATTCGGTCTGGCCAACCTGTCCCGGCGCGGGGCCTTGAGCGCGGTCCAGCTGGCGGCCTTTGGTCTGGGGATCATGGCCCTGCTGTTGCTGGCGCTGGTGCGGGTGGATCTGCTTTCCAGCTGGGAGGGCAGCCTGCCGCCGGAGGCCCCCAATCACTTCATGATCAATGTCCAGCCGGACCAAGTGGAGCCCCTGCGGGCGCTGTTCGAGCGCGAGGGTCTGCCGGCGCCGACCTATTACCCCATGATCCGCGGGCGTCTGACGGCGGTGAACGACGAGCCGGTGCGTCCGGAGACGTTCGCCAACCCTCGGGCGGAGAGGCTGGCCTCCCGGGAGTTCAACCTCTCCTTTGCCCGTGATCCGCGGCCGGACAACCGGGTGGTGGCGGGGCAGTGGTGGTCCGACGACACCGACGGCCGGGAGTTTTCCATCGAGGAGGGTCTGGCACAAACCCTGGGCCTTACGCTGGGCGACGTGCTGGAATTCAATGTGTCCGGCGAGATCGTGACCGGCCGGGTCACCAGTCTGCGCAGCGTGGACTGGGATTCCTTCAACGTGAACTTTTTCGTGCTGTCGCCGCCGGTCCTGCTGGACGATCAGCCCATGACCTATGTGACCAGCTTCCACCTGGCGGAGGGGCGTGCGGACCTGCTGACGGCGATGGTGAGGCAGTTCCCCAGCATCACCATCCTGGACGTGCGGGCCTTGATGCAGCAGGTGCGCGACATCATCGACCGGGCCAGCCTGGCGGTGGAATACGTGTTCCTGTTCACCCTGGCGGCGGGAGTGACCGTGCTCTACGCGGCCATTCACGCCACCCGCGATCTGCGCCGGCGCGAAAGTGCCATCCTGCGCACCCTGGGCGCCGGTCGGCGTCAGGTGCTGGTGGGCCTGCTGGCGGAATTCACCGTGATGGGCGCCCTGGCAGGCCTTTTGGCCAGCGCGGGCGCCAGCGGCATCGGCTGGGTGCTGGCCCGCCAGGTGTTCGACCTCTCCTATGCCTTCAACCCCTGGCTTTGGGTGCTGGGCATCGGTGGCGGTGCCCTGGGAGTGGGACTGGCCGGCTGGCTGGGCGCCCGTTCCGTGCTGCGTCAGCCGCCGCTGCTCACCCTGCGTCAGCTCACCTGATACCGATACCCATGGAACCTGCTGCCGGTGGGCGGAGATCGCCCCGGCAGCCACAGATGGATATACTTTGCGCCCATGCGTCATACCCGATACGACAAGTCATCCCTGGTTCACGAGTCCCGCGAAGCCCTGGTGGCGCGTTTCACGCCTCCCGGCGGGGGGACCGACGTGCGTCTTTCCATGGCCCTGACCCATGCCCTGGCCGAGCATGAGCGTCAGCCCCGGCAGCCCCATTGCCTGGATGTGGCCGAGAACCTGCGGGTACTGGGGGTGGACAAGGACACCCTGATCGCGGCCCTGTTGCTGGATGCCCATTTCGATGGCAGCCTTTCCGACGAGGATCTGTCCCGCCACTTCGGCGAGCCGGTGGCCCGGCTGGTGAAGAACGTGCATCTGCTCACCACCTTCCGCAGTGCTCCGGGTCAACTGGACGGCGCCCCTGAGCAGGCCGAGCGATTGCGCCGCATGTTGCTGGCGATGGTGGATGATGTGCGGGCGGTGCTCATCAAGCTGGCCTATCGCCTGCAGCATCTGCGACTGATGTCCCAGGAGCCGGATGCCCTGGCCCGGGCCTACGCCCGGGAGACCCAGGAAATCTTCACTCCCCTGGCCAACCGCCTGGGCGTGGCCCAGGTCAAGTGGGAGATGGAGGACCTGGCCTTCCGCATCCAGGACCCGGATCACTACCGCATGGTGGCCAAGCTGCTGGAAGAAAGCCGGCTGGAGCGGGAACAGTACATTCAGGACTTCACCGAGCGTCTGCGTCGGGCGCTGGCGGAGGAGCAGGTGGAAGGGGAGGTGCGGGGGCGGCCCAAGCACATCTACAGCATCTGGAAGAAGATGGACCGCAAGCAGCTGGAGTTCCAGGATCTGTACGACCTGCGGGCGGTGCGGGTGATCGTCGACAAGGTCGCCACCTGCTACGCGGTGCTGGGGGTGGTGCATAGCCGCTGGCCCCATATACCCAAGGAGTTTGACGACTACATCGCCAATCCCAAGGACAACGGCTATCAATCCCTGCACACGGCGGTGATCGGTCCCAATGGCAAGGTGGTGGAGGTACAGATCCGCACCCGCGACATGGATGCCTTCGCCGAGTTGGGGGTGGCCGCCCATTGGCGCTACAAGGAAGGCGGACGGGAGGACCAGGCCCTGATGCGCGCCATCGCCTCCCTCCGACGCCTGCTGGAGCACCAGGAGGATGACCGGGAACTGCTGGAGGACTTCCGCTCCGAGCTGTTCCAGGACCGGGTCTTCGTGCTGACCCCCAGGGGGGATGTGGTGGATCTGCCCAAGGGCTCCACCCCGCTGGATTTTGCCTATGCCATCCACACCGAGGTGGGCCATCGCTGCCGGGGCGCCAAGGTCAACGGACGCATCGTGCCACTGACCCACGAGCTGCGCTCCGGCGAACGGGTCGAGGTTCTCACCACCCGTCAGGGCGGCCCCAGCCGGGACTGGATGAATCCCAACATGGGGTATCTGCGCACCTCCCGGGCGCGGTCGAAGGCACGCAGCTGGTTCAAGCTCCAGGATCATGACAAGAACCTCCAGGAAGGACGCCAGATCCTGGAACGGGAGGCCCATCGCCAGGGCGTTGCCGAACCCGACATGGAGGAACTGATCCGGCGCTTCCACCAGCCCAGCCGGGAAGAGCTGCTGGTGGCCATCGGCGCCGGCGAGATCACGCCGGCCCAGCTTTCCAGTGCCCTTCAGGTGCCCATCACCCTGACCGCCGAGGAAACCCTCATGGGGCGGCGCAGCCGCCGTCCCGCGGACAAGGGCGGCAGCGGCGAAAAAGGGATCCAGATCCGGGGCGTGGGCAATCTGCTCACCCAGGTGGCCCGCTGCTGCCGCCCGGTGCCGGGAGATCCCATTGTCGGTTTCATCACCCGGGGCAAGGGTGTCACCATTCATCGGCGGGACTGTGTCAATATCCTGCGCATGCCCACCGAAAAGCGCTATCGCCTGGTGGAGGTGAGCTGGGGCGAGGAACGCCAGGCCTACCCGGTGGTGGTGCATGTGGAGGCCTTTGATCGTCAGGGGCTGTTGCGGGACATCACCCAGGTGCTGGCCAATGATCGGGTCAATGTCCTGGCCGCCTCCACCCGTACCGACCCGGCGGAGCGCACCGTGACCATGGATCTGACCCTGGAGATCACCGATACGGGGCAACTCAGCACGGTGATGGACAAGATCGGCGCCCTGCCGAACATCTTTGCGGTGAGACGGGTGGCCACCGGCTAGCCGATGCATCTGGAGGAGCCGTTTGTGAGATCCCTTGACCGATCCTGCCGATATCCGGCCGCCCTGGCGTTGCTGGTGTTGCTGTCGGGCTGTGCCGCCGTCCCCGACATGCGGCCGCCGCCCCGCACGCCCGTCCCGGCGCCCGCGCCTGTACCGCAGGCCCCGGCTCCGATCCCGGCCCCGGCCCCCCAGCCGGAGGTGCGTGCTCCCCAGGCCCCGGTGATTGCCGGCGACACCCGGACCCAGCGTCCGTCCGCCGCCGAACCCGCGCGCCCGGTGCCGCCGGTCACCGCCCGGCCCCAGCAGCCTCCCGCCGTGGTGGCCCTGGCCGGGGATGCGGACCGTCACATGGCCGCCGGCCAGCCCGAACGTGCCGCCGCCGCCCTGGAGCGGGCTCTGCGCATTGCCCCGGACGATGCCCGGCTTTGGCACCAGCTGGCCATGGTGCGGCTGCACCAGGGGCAGGCGGATGAGGCGGAGAGCCTGGCCGCCAAGTCCAACGGTCTGGCCAGAAGTGATCGTGCCCTGCAGTCGGACAACTGGCGCATCATTGCCCAGGCCCGGCGTCTGCGGGGGGATGAACGGGGGGCCATGGAGGCCCTTGAGCGTGCCCGGGCGCTGCAACCGGGACGCACCGGATGACCGGTCCGGGCGAGGCGGCCGAATGGCTCGGGGATGACGGCCCCCTGGCGAATGCCATCGAGGGCTTTCGTGCCCGTCTGCCCCAGCAGCAGATGGCCGCCGCCGTGGCCCAGGCCCTGGAGGACCAGGATACCCTCGTGGTGGAAGCGGGGACCGGCGTGGGCAAGACCTTTGCCTATCTGGTGCCGGCCCTGCTCAGTGGTCGCAAGGTCATCGTCTCCACCGGCACCCGCAATCTGCAGGATCAGCTGTTTCACAAGGACCTGCCGCTGATCTGCCGGACGCTGGGGCTGTCGGTGCGCTGTGCCCTGCTCAAGGGGCGTTCGAACTATTTGTGCCCCCATCGCCTCCGCCTGACCGCGGCAGAAGGTCCGCAGCTGGAGGCCCGCCTGCACGCCCCCCTGCGCCTGGTGGAACGCTGGGCGGCGGGAACCCGGACCGGAGATACCGCCGAACTGTCCCAACTGGCGGAGGATGCGGAGATCTGGCCCCGGGTGACCTCCACGGCGGACAACTGCCTGGGGACGGAGTGTCCCGAGTATGCGGGGTGTTACGTGTTGCGAGCCCGGCGTCGCGCCCAGGAGGCGGATCTGGTGGTGATCAATCACCACCTGCTGTTCGCGGACCTGGCACTCAAGGACGAGGGGTTTGGCGAGCTGCTGCCGGCGGCCGAGGCCTTCATCCTGGACGAGGCCCATCAGTTGCCGGAAGTGGCCGGCAGTTTCTTCGGTGTCAGTCTCAGCGCCAGGCAGTTGCTGGAACTGGCCCGGGATACGGTTTCCGAGCAGGTGAACGAGGCCCCGGACATGCCCCAGTTACGGGAGCGTGCGAATGGGCTGGGCAAGGCGGTGAAGGATTTCCGGCTGGCCATGGGGGAGGGCATGCGCCGTGCTCCCTGGCCGGTGCTGGCGGCCACCCCCGGCATGGACGAGGCCCTGCAGGGCCTGCGCGCGGCCCTGGAGTCCCTGGCCGAGGCCCTGGCGGTGGCGGCGGAGCGGGGCAAGGGCCTGGAGGGGTGCGCCCGGCGAGCGCTGGATCAGATGCAGCGTCTGGCCCTGTTCGACGGCCCCCAGGAAGACGCGGTGCAGTGGTACGAAACCTGGACCCGGACCTTCAGCCTGCATCTGACCCCGCTGGATGTGGCGGGATTGTTCCGCCAGCATCGCGGGGCCTGTGACAGCGCCTGGGTGTTCACATCGGCCACCCTGTCGGTGGATGGCTGTTTTGATCACTTCAACCGGCGCCTGGGCCTCGGGGTGCCCCGTGGCCTGCAGTTGGACAGCCCGTTTGATTATGCCGCCAATGCCCGGCTCTACATTCCCTCGGGACTGCCCGAACCCAATGACCCCGGTTATACGACAGCAATGGCGCAGGCGGTTCTGCCGGTGATCGAGGCCAACCCGGGTGGCACCTTCATGCTGTTCACCAGCCACAAGGCTCTGCAGGCCGCCGCCGCCTGGCTGTCCCGACGCCTGGATCGACCGGTTCTGGTACAGGGTACCGCGCCCCGGCAGGAGCTGGTGGCGCGCTTTCGCGAGGCGGGCAACGGTGTCCTGCTGGGGGCGCAGAGTTTCTGGGAAGGGGTGGATGTGCGGGGGCGGGCGCTCAGTTGCGTGATCATCGACCGTCTGCCCTTTGCCTCGCCCGGTGATCCGGTGCTGGAAGCCCGCATGGAGGCCATCCGTCGCGAGGGCGGCAGCCCCTTCACGTCGTTGCAGATTCCCCAAGCGGTGATCGCCCTCAAGCAGGGGGTGGGCCGCCTGATCCGTGACCCGGATGACAAGGGGTTGCTGGTGCTGTGTGATCCCCGTCTGCAGACCAAATCCTATGGCCGCATCTTCATGAAAAGTCTGCCACCGGTGGGCCGGGTCCGGGATCTTGACCAGGCCCGGACCTTCTTGCAGGGTCTGGGCGAGCCGTCCTGCCCGCAAGCCTGAACCTTAAACCCGATCGAGTGCCTGATGACCCCCTTTCACGCCCCCCTTGCCCGTCCCCTGACGGCCATCCTGCGTCACCGGCCCGAAGACTTCCTGGTGGAGGAGATCCCCGCGACCCTGCCCGAGGGGGAGGGTGAGCATGTCTGGCTGAGCATCCGCAAGCGGGGCATGAATACCGATACCGTCGCCGCCCTGTTGGGACGCATCGCCGGTGTGCCGCGCCGTGCCGTCGGGTATGCGGGCCGCAAGGACCGCCATGCGGTGACCACCCAGTGGTTCAGCGTCCACCTGCCGGGTCGGGAGGCGCCGGTCTGGTCCGAACACCTGCCGCCGGAAGTGGAAGTCCTGGAGGCACGGCGACACCGCCGAAAGCTCCAGACCGGTCATCTGCAGGGCAACCGGTTCGTGCTGGTGCTACGTCGGTGCGAGGGGGATCGGGACGCGGCACAGGCCAGACTGGCGATGATGCGACAGCGTGGAGTGCCCAACTTTTTCGGTGCCCAACGCTTTGGTCGTGACGGCGGCAATATCGCCAGGGCCGAGGCCCTGTTCCAGGGTACCCTGCAGGTACGCGACCAGAAGCTGCGGGGGATCTACCTGTCCGCGGCCCGTTCGGAGATCTTCAACCGCGTCCTGGCGGCCCGGCTTGAGGATGGGACCTGGGATCAGGCCCTGCCCGGTGATGCCCTGCAGCTGGATGGACGGGGCAGCTTCTTTATTTATCAGGAGGACGATCCCACGGTACCCGAGCGGCTGGCGGCCCAGGCCCTGCATGTGACCGGTCCCTTGTGGGGCCGGGGCGATCCGGCGACGATGGGGGCGGTGGCGGCGCTGGAGGCCGGTGTCGCGGCGACCGTGCCGGTTCTGGCCCGAGGGCTGGAGGCGGCGGGTCTGACCCAGGAACGGCGTGCCCTGCGCATCCGCCCACAGGCGCTGACCTGGGAGTGGGAGGAGGAACAGACCCTGCGGCTGGGTTTCACGCTGCCCGCCGGCGCCTTTGCCACCACCCTGGTCGAGGTCTTCGCCGACACCGGGGCCGACGGCGGGGAGGGTTGACGTAAAAGAACCCTCCCGTCAGAGGGCTTGATGCCGGGGTTTTTCCGCCACCCGGTTGCGCAGGTACACCGGCAGGGCCGATTCCGCCGGGACCGCCCGGCCCCGGGTGAAATCCCGGGCGGCAAGCCGGGCCACCTCGGCGGCACTGGGCAGGGCGTCCGGCATCGGCCTTCCGCTCAGGCAGTCCCCGAAGCGGCTGGTCAGCACCGTCCCGTGGGCTGACCAGCCATGGCCCACCCCCAGCCAGCCCCGCCATTCCGGCAGGGGGGCATCCTCGGGGGGGCAGACCCGTTCCTCGCCTGCTGCGACGGCCAGGCCGTCCTCGTCTCCCCGGAAGGCGCCCCAGTAGACTTCTCCCATGCGCGCATCCAGGGCGGCCAGTACCTGGTCCGCCCCTTCATCCAGACCCTGCTGGGCCAGTGCCGCCAGGGTGGAGACGGGCACTACCGGCAGATCGGCGGCAAAGGCGGCACCCTGGATCACCCCGACGGCGATCCGGACCCCGGTAAAGGCCCCCGGCCCCCGGCCGAAGGCCAGGGCATCCAGCTGCCCCAGGGACAGGCCCGCCTCCGCCAGCAGCCCCTCCATCATGGGCAGGATCAGGCGGGCATGAGCGCGGGGTTCCACCTCGAAACGGACCCAGACATCCCGGTCCAGGAGCAGGGCGGCGGAACAGGCCTCGGTGGCGGTTTCAATGGCCAGCAGTTTCATTCGGGGTCTTCACCGGGGTGGTTGTGGGTCCGGGGCAGGGCACCGAGTCGGCTCAGTTCCCGGCGGGCGGCTTCCAGGGCCTGCTCGGCCTCCACCTGGTCGGTGATGTCCTTCTGGATGCCGATGTAGTAGGTCAGCCGGTCCTCGTCATTGAATACCGGCGTGATGCTCAGTTCGTTCCAGAACAGGCTGCCGTCCTTGCGGTAGTTGCGCAACCGCACCCGGCAGGGGATGCCGCGTTCCATGGCGTCGCGGATTTGCGCCAGGGCGGCCTGATCCCGATCATCGTTCTGCAGGAAACGACAGTCCTGGTACAGAATCTCATCGGCGCGATAACCGGTCAGCCGTTCAAAGCCTTCGTTCACGTAGATCAGGATGGTGTCCTCGCCCTCCCGCTCGGCAATGGTCACGCCGTCATTGCAGGCGTCCACCGCCAGGGCGAGCAGGGCGGGATCAATCAGACGTTCGCGTGCCATGTCAGATCCGGGAGAGGGATTCCGAGCCGCTCAGGGTCTCCAGGGCTTCCAGGTTGTGGAGATGGATGATGCCCGCCTTTTCGGACAGATAACCCCGTCGTTTCCAGTCGGCGAAGAACCGGCTGACAGTCTCCACCGTGAGGCCCAGCAGTTCACCGGTCTCGGTGCGGGACAGCGGCAGGGGCATGCTGGGGTAGTGGCCGTTCTTGGCCCGCCAGTAAAGCAGGAAGGTGGCGAGTCGTTCGCTGGCCTTTTTGGTGCCCAGTTCCAGGGCCAGGTTTTCCACCTGCTGCAGGGCCACTGCCCAGCGGGCCAGCAGGGCATGATTCAGGGTGGGATGTTCCGCCTGCAACTGCTTGAGCACCGGCAGCGGCAGGCGGCAGATCTGGACCGGGGTCAGGGTGGTGGCCGTGTGGTTGTAGGCAAGGCCCATCAAGCCTTCCGCCCCCATCACGTCTCCCCGGGTCAGCAGGCGCAGGATCTGGTCACGACCATTCACGGCGGTGCGGGTCAGCTTGATCACGCCGTCCTTGAGGGTGAACGCGGCGTTGGCCGCGGCACCTTCCCGGTAAAGAACATGACCCGCGGGCAGGTCCAGATGTTCCGCCGGGTTGTTGAGGCTGAACACCACCTCGTCCGGCAGGTCGCCGAACAGGCTGACACCCCTGACCGGACAGCGACGGCAGTCGTTGTCCATTTGGGGCGCCACGGGACGACCCGGCAGGGCATGCTTGCGCCGCCGATGGGGAATCGCCGGGTCTTCAGCGCCCAGCATCGGATCACATGGGTTGGACAACGGTGAACGCTCCCCTTATCTGACCTTCTTCATAGCCGCGGGCCTGGTCGTCGGGATACATGCGCAGCAGGGCATGTTCCACGTCATAGCGGATTTCCTGACCGTGGCAGGTCAGGCAGGCTTCGCCGACGGGGATGGCACGCATGTACCGGAACTCACGCACTTCCCCGCGCTGATAGATTTCGTAGAATTCCATGGTCTGAGGGGATTCCCCGGCCGCCAGCCTGGCCTCGAAGGATTCCAGGACCAGCCGCTCCCAGGCGTCCGGGGCATTCTCGGGATTGCGGATCCTGAGACTGGTACGGCCGATCTCCAGCCGCCGGTCGGTGGATACATCCCGCGAAATCTCTCCGGCCCGCTGACTGCAGACCTCGATTGCGTGCAGGGGGCCGCCGCTCTCGAGTGCCTGTTTGAGTTCCCCTTGCAGACTGCCGCCGAAATGCTGCACGGCGGCGCGGCTGGCATCGACCCGGGATTGGGTCTCCGGGGGCAGTTCCTGGGCAGACAGGCCCAGGCTGCCGGTAGCGAGCAGCAGGATCGCCAGCGTGGTCAATGGATATCGTTTCATGTCATGCCCTCCGGGCAACACGGCGGATACGGCCTAACCATGGGTCTTTCTCATGCTTTTCATACTAGCATGGTATGGAACTTACCTGGCTATCGAAAGATGCCTTTTCCGGGGGGCTTTTGCGTTCCTCAGTCACTGAGTCGGAGCAGCACCAGCACGGCACCGGTGCCACCGTCCGCGGGTCGGGCGGAGCAGAAGGCCAGAACCTCCGCGCGCTGTTGCAGCCAGTGGGCCACCCGGCTCTTGAGTACCGGACCCCGGTTGCTGGAGCGCAGGCCCTTGCCGTGGATGATGCGGACACAGCGCAGGCGTCGCTCCCTGGCGGCGGCCAGGAACAGCACCATCTCTTCATGGGCTTCGCGGGCCGTCATGCCGTGCAGGTCCAGTTCCGCTCCGATCCGGTAATGGCCCCGCCGCAGCTTCTTGAATACCTGGCGCTGCAGACCTTCGCGCATGTAGATGAGTTCGTCGCCGGGCTGGATGTCGGTGACCTGAAAGGGATCATCGATCATGTCCTCCAGGGCACGGCGATGTTCGGCCTCGGTCTGACGGGGGCGAGGCGGCGGCCGCCGTGGCTGCAGCATGGCCCGGTCGGTGTGCACGGGCGCCACCGGGCCGACGGCCTGGCGGAAGAGGTCAAAGTCATCATCCTGCGAATCGGAAGGCGGCATGTCAGGAATCCGTTGCCGGTGGCTTGAGTCTGGACGGGTGTCGGCTGCCTGGGTTTGTCGGTCGGAAAGATGCGCCGGACATGCGCCGGGGACAGGCTTTCCAGTATATTAACCGCTTGACTTCAAAGTGACTCGATATGCGCATACTGCTCAGTAACGATGATGGTGTCCACGCGCCGGGCCTGCAACTGCTGGCCAAGGCCCTCAGAACCTGTGCCGACGTCCATGTGGTGGCACCGGACCGTGATCGCAGTGGTGCCAGTAATTCCCTCACCCTGTCCCGTCCGTTGCGGCCTGAAATCCTCGACAACGGCGACGTGCGGGTGGACGGCACGCCGACGGATTGTGTCCATCTGGCCATCACCGGCCTGTTGGCGGAAGAGCCGGACATGGTGATCTCGGGCATCAACGCGGGCGCCAACCTGGGGGATGACGTGCTCTATTCAGGCACCGTGGCCGCCGCCATGGAAGGTCGTTTTCTCGGTTTGCCGGCCATCGCCGTCTCCCTGGCCGGGTATCCCTGTCAACACTTCGATTCCGCCGCCCGGGCCGTGCTGGAACTGCTGGAACGGTTGCGCAACATGCCCCTGCCGTCCGACACCATCCTCAATGTGAATGTTCCGAACCTGCCCTGGGATGAGATCCGCGGTTTTCAGGCCACTCGTCTGGGCCACCGTCACAAGGCGGAGCCGGTGACCCGTTCCACCGATCCCCGGGGCCGTCCCATTTACTGGGTGGGTCCCGCAGGGCCGGAACAGGATGCCGGACCCGGCACGGATTTTCATGCCATCCGTTCCGGGTATGTCTCCGTCACGCCGATCCAGGTGGACCTGACTCGTTACGATGCCATGGATGTGGTGAGTCGCTGGCTGACGGGAGAGCGGGCTTGAACCACGATCTTGCGGGAATCGGCATGACCTCCCAGCGTGCCCGGGATCGGCTGGCCCGCCGGCTGCAGGAGCTGGGCATCCGCGACCCACGGGTGCTGGAAGTGATGCGCTCCACCCCGCGACACCTGTTCGTGGATGAAGCACTGGCCCATCGTGCCTACGAGAACACGGCCTTGCCCATTGGTTTCGGCCAGACCATTTCCCAGCCCTATATCGTGGCCCGGATGACCGAGGCCCTGCTGGAAGACGGGGTGCCGGAGCTGGTGCTGGAGGTGGGCACCGGGTCCGGGTATCAGGCGGCCGTCCTGGCCCAGCTGGTGGGGCGCGTGGTCAGCCTGGAACGGGTCCGGCCCCTGCAGCGTCGTGCCCGGGAGGTGCTCAGCAGCATGCGTCTGCACAATGTCAGCCTGCGCCACACCGACGGCACCCAAGGCTGGCCGGAGCATGCGCCCTATGACGGCATCCTGCTCACCGCGGCGCCCCGGCAATTGCCCGAGGCTCTGTTGTTGCAGCTCAAGGTGGGCGGGAGACTGCTGGCCCCGGTGGGGGGAGAGAACGAGACCCAGTCTCTGGTGCGCATCACCCGTACCAGCAAGGCGTTCGTGAAGGATGAACTGGGGCCGGTGAGTTTCGTGCCCCTGCTGCCGGGAGAGGTGCCATGAGGCTGTTCGGTCCACTCTATGATCGGGTCATGGGCTGGTCTCGCCACCGCCATGCCCCCCGCTATCTGGCGGCCCTGTCCTTTGCCGAGTCATCCTTTTTCCCGGTGCCGCCGGATGTGATGCTGGCCCCGATGGCGGCGGCCAGACCCCATCAGGGCCTGTATCTGGCCTTCATCACCACCCTGTTCTCGGTATTGGGCGGGGTGCTGGGCTATGTGCTCGGCTATCTGGCCTTCGGCATGCTCGAGCCGGTGATCGTCAATGCCGGGTATGGGGAAGAGCTGTCGCTGGCCCAGGAATGGTTTACCGTCTGGGGGGTGTGGGTGGTGCTGGTGGCCGGGTTCTCGCCCATTCCCTACAAGCTGTTCACCATCACCGCCGGTGCCCTGTCCATGGCCCTGCTGCCCTTCATCATTGCTTCGTTCCTGGGGCGGGGGGCGCGGTTCTTTGCCGTGGCCTTGCTGATCAGCTGGCTGGGACCTCGGGTGGAACCAAAATTGCGGCCCTATATCGAATGGCTGGGATGGCTGACGGTGGTCTGCCTGCTGCTGGCGGTTGCCCTCTATCAATGGCTGGGATGAACAAGACACGGTGAAGGGACTGGCACTTATTCTGCTGCTGTTACTGCTGGTATCGGGCTGTGCCGCCATCAAGCCCGAAGAGCCGGCGTTCCGTTCCGGCACCTATACCGTGCGCCAGCATGAAACCCTCTATTCCATCGCCTGGCGCTATGGCCTGGAATGGCAGGAACTGGCCCGCTGGAACGGGATCAGGGAGCCCTACACCATCTATCCCGGTCAGCGCCTGCGGATGAATCCGCCGCCGGGGCAGTCCAGGACGGCATCGGCATCGGCACCGACACCGGCCACCACGCCGGCGCCGCGGACCACGGCGGCGACGCCCCGGGAAACCCGGACCGAGCCGCCGCCGCGGGCGGCCACGCCGACGCCGACGGCTTCCGCTTCCGCGCCTCCCGCCACGCGTCCCGCTCCCACCGCATCGGCCCCGCCCCCGACTTCATCCTCTCCGGCCCCGACGCCGCGGCCGTCTTCACCGGCCAGTTCCACGCCGCCCCGGCCGGCCCCCGTGGCCCAGCCGGTGCGTGAGCCGACCACCCCCACCGCCACCCCCGCCCAGGCGGCCACCGGTCCCCTGGTGTGGCAGTGGCCCACCGAAGGGCAGGTCATTCGTCGATTCGATGCCCAGGGAACCGGGAAGAAAGGTATTGCCATCGCCGGTCAGCGGGGCCAGCCGGTGCGTGCCGCGGCCCCGGGTCGGGTGGTCTACAGCGGCAGTGGACTTGTCGGATATGGAAAGCTTATCATCATCAAGCATAACGACAGTTACTTAAGTGCTTACGGCCATAATGAAAAAATCCTTGTAAATGAAGGTGCCATGGTATCCGCAGGGCAGCAGATCGCCTTGCTGGGGGATACCGGTACGGATCGTCCCATGCTGCATTTCGAAATCCGCGAGGACGGCAAGCCGGTGGATCCCCTGCGCTACATGCCGGGCCGATAATCAAGGGGCGTGGCAGCCCCGCACAGGAGGTCACATGCCCAAAAGGCGAGACGAGAACCCCGTGTACGAGGATGTGGAGGAGAGACTGGAGGACGATGTCAGGGATGGGCCGCTGGACCCGGAGGCACAGGAATCGGCGGCATCCCTGCCGGATGAGGCAGAGGCGGTCGATGAGTCGGAAGACGACGGGGAGCCCATGGTCTTCGCCGCGGGCGAAGTTCCCAAGAGCGACATGGATGCCACTCGGATCTATCTGAGCGAGATCGAGTTCTCGCCCCTCCTGACACCGGAGGAGGAGGTCCATTACTCGCGCCTGGCCCAGCAGGGGGACGAGTACGGCCGTCGCAAGATGATCGAGTGCAATCTGCGCCTGGTGGTCAAGATTGCCCGCCGTTACATGAATCGCGGCCTGGCCCTGCTGGATCTCATCGAAGAGGGCAACCTGGGTCTGATCCGCGCCGTGGAAAAGTTTGACCCGGAACGGGGGTTCCGCTTTTCCACCTATGCCACCTGGTGGATCCGCCAGACCATCGAGCGTGCGATCATGAATCAGACTCGCACCATTCGCCTGCCCATCCACGTCATCAAGGAACTGAACGTCTACCTGCGGGCCTCCCGCCAACTGGCTCAGGAACTGGATCACGAGCCGACGGCGGAAGAGGTGGCCAGACACCTGGACAAACCGGTGCAGGATGTGAAGAAGATGCTGGCACTGTCGGAGCGGGTGACGTCAGTGGACCTGCCCATCGGCAAGGAGAGCGACCGTCCCCTGCTGGATGTGATTCCCGACGAGCAGACCCCGGAGCCCTCGGAACTGATCCAGGACGAGGACGTGATCCACTATGTGGACGAGTGGCTGATGGAGCTGGATGAAAAACAGCGGGAAGTGATCGTGCGCCGCTTCGGGCTGCATGGCTTCGAGCGCAGCACCCTGGAGCAGGTGGGGCTTGAACTGGGCGTCACCCGGGAACGGGTCCGGCAGATCCAGATGGATGCCTTGAAGCGTCTGCGCAAGATCCTGGAAAGCCGGGGGTTTTCCGAAGAGACGCTGCTGCAGAACTGAAGCGCCCCGCGGCGGGCGTCATCCATGCCCCGGCAGCATCAGGGCGGCGGCCACCCGCCGCCCTTCGTTCATGATGACGTTGTAGGTACGGCAGGCGGCGGGGGTGTCCATGACTTCCAGGCCGATGCCCCGATCCCGGAACAGACGCAGGATATCCCGGGGCGGGAACTTCAGCACCGGACCGGTTCCCAGCAGGATGATCTCCGGTGTGTGTGTCAGAATGGGTTCCAGGGCGGCCGCCGTCAGTGTATCCGGTTGTTCGATCCCCCAGTCCGGGATGAGGGCATGGGGCAGGACCACCAGGCTGCCCTCATAGCGGGTCTGGTTGACCTGCACCCAGGTGGCGTCATGGGCCGTGATCACGTGCCGGCCGTCACCGTATTCGCGTGTCATCTTCATGGGGTCGAAGCTAACGCCGCGATGCCGTCAAGGCAAGTGCGGCCCGCCCCTGATTGACAGCCTTTCGGGTGCCCAGTATCGTTTCCGGTTCATCTGCAGTCTTCTCTTTCATTCCCTTCTGCAACGCGGATTACCCCTGTGATCGAAGAGTTTCCGAGAATCAAGCGCCTTCCCCCCTACGTCTTCAGCATCGTCAACGACCTGAAGGCCAAGGCCCGTGCCAGAGGCGAGGATGTGATTGATTTCGGCATGGGGAATCCGGATCAGCCCACCCCGGATCACATCGTCGACAAGCTGGTCGAGGCATCCCGGCGCGGTGATACCCATCGCTACTCCATGTCCAAGGGCATCCCACGCCTGCGTCGGGCCATCTGCCGCTGGTACAAGGAGACTTATGATGTGGATCTGGACCCGGAAACCGAGTCCATCGTCACCATCGGTTCCAAGGAAGGTCTGGCCCACCTGGCGCTGGCGACCCTGGGACCGGGTGACGCGGTGCTGGTGCCCAATCCGGCCTATCCCATTCACCCCTACGGCTGCGTCATTGCCGGCGCCGATATCCGCCATGTCCCGCTGACTCCGGATGTGGACTTCTTTGCGGAACTGGAGCGGGCCATCCAGGATTCCTGGCCGCGTCCGAAGATGCTGATCCTGAATTTTCCCGCCAACCCGACCACCCAGTGTGTGGAACTGGAGTTCTTCGAGAAGGTGGTGGCCATTGCCCGGGAACACAAGATCTGGGTGGTTCACGACCTGGCCTACGCCGAGATCGTGTTCGACGGCTACAAGGCGCCCTCCATCCTGCAGGTGCCCGGCGCCAAGGACCTGGCGGTGGAGTTCTACACCCTGTCCAAGACCTACAACATGCCCGGCTGGCGGGTGGGTTTCATGTGCGGCAATCCCACCCTGGTGTCCGCCCTGGGACGGATCAAGTCCTACCTGGACTACGGTACCTTCACCCCGATCCAGGTGGCGGCCATCACCGCCCTGGAAGGTCCCCAGGAGTGCGTCGAGGAAATCCGGCAGCTCTATCGGGTGCGCCGGGATGTGCTTTGCGACGGCCTCAATGCCCTGGGTTGGCCGGTGGAAAAGCCCAAGGCCACCATGTTCGTGTGGGCGCCCATCCCCGAACAGTATCGGCACATGGGATCTCTGGAGTTCTGCAAGAAGCTGTTGCGGGATGCCAAGGTGGCGGTCTCCCCGGGGATCGGTTTCGGCACCTACGGCGATACCCATGTTCGCTTCGGCCTGATCGAAAACGAGCACCGGACTCGCCAGGCCTTGCGTGGGATCAAGGCCATGTTCCGGGCCGATGCCAGGGCCGAGGCCCGGCGCGACGACTGAAAGACGGCCCGTCAGCCTGTACTTCGACACGGGGTGACCTTCGGGTCGCCCTTTTTTTTTGCGCAGTTCGTCACGTTCCGACTACCGATCCTTTTGGATTGAATTTAGGATGTGTCCGGAATGGGGCCTTCAAGGCTCAAGAATGTTCAATCCGGGCCGATGATGACGGGTAAGAGATAAGGAGAAGTATGCCAATGCCCAAAACGATCCTCACGGTGGATGATTCCGCCTCGATTCGTCAGATGGTGACCTTCACGCTCAAGGGGGCGGGTTATGCCGTCACCGAGGCCGTGGATGGTCAGGACGGACTCGACAAGGCCCGTGCGGGTCGGTTCGATCTGGTCTTCACCGATCAGAACATGCCGCGCATGGACGGCATCAGCCTGATCAAGGCCCTGCGAGGACTGCCTCAGTACAAGACGACTCCCATCCTCATGCTGACCACCGAGTCAGGGGACGCCATGAAGGCCCAGGGACGTGCCGCCGGCGCGACGGGGTGGCTGGTCAAGCCTTTTGATCCCCAGAAGTTGCTGGAGGTCGTTCGCAAGGTCATCGGCTGAATCAGGAGGCTCCACAACCCGTGCGGGGACAAGCGGCATGACCATCGACATGAGCCAGTTTTATCAGGTGTTTTTCGACGAGGCCGCCGAGCACCTGAGCGAAATGGAAAGCCTGCTCCTGGAGCTGGACGTGACGTCGGCCGACAAGGAGATGCTCAACGCCATCTTTCGTGCCGCCCACTCCATCAAGGGCGGGGCCGGTACTTTTGGTTTTACCGACATGGCTCAGGTGACCCATGTGCTGGAGACGCTGCTGGACCGCCTGCGCAAGCAGGAGCTGCAGCCGACCACCGCCATGGTGGATGCCTTTCTGGATGCCGGTGACGTGCTCAAGGCTCAGCTGG
Source organism: Ectothiorhodospira shaposhnikovii (assembly GCF_022227765.1). GTDB lineage: Bacteria > Pseudomonadota > Gammaproteobacteria > Ectothiorhodospirales > Ectothiorhodospiraceae > Ectothiorhodospira. The sequence goes on from NZ_JAJMLZ010000004.1 coordinate 195,806, forward strand.
TAGCCCATCAGGAAGGGGGGATTTATGAAGATCCCCGCATCGCCGAGGTCTGTGGCAGACTGGAAAGACTCTCCGTGGTCGGGGCGGATCAGGCAATCCCCGCGACAGCCGCCGCCCCGTCCCGGCAGGTCACCCGTGACGGGACGCCTCGGGACGGGGCCGACCTCGCTCCGGCCGACGCTGAACCGTCCTGTCCGGTCTGGTTGATCCGGATTCATCGAGCGCAGGCGGGACTCACGCCGGACACGTCACTGGATGGACTGGTGTCGGCTCTGGGCGAGTTGGGACGCCTTGAATCCCAGGCGGCGGATGCGAATACCCTGTGCTGGCAACTGACCGCCCCGGTCTCCCATGACCAGATCGTGGAATTGCTGGACTTTGTGTGTGATGCCGCCGGCGTACAGGTGGAAGTCCTGGATCATTCCCCGGCGGCGGATGAAGATCCCGGTTACGGTTTTTTTGAACCATTGCCCGACATTTCCGCCGACGCGGCGTCGGTCGCGGATGAGGAGCCGGGATTCGGCCTGTTCGAAGATGCGCCGGGAGCGGTGCAGGCGCTGGATCAGGAGCATCCCGGGTATGGTCTGTTCGGCGGTAGTCCGGGGATGGTCCAGATTGCGGAACTGGCGGCCTCCACCCCGCCTCCCAGCGGCACCGGTTCTCCACCGGAAGAGGGACGTCAGCCTCCAGCGCGGCGGATGCCCGCCGGTGATGCCTCCATCCGGGTCAGCGTGGAAAAGGTGGACCAGCTCATTAATCTGGTGGGAGAGCTGGTGATCTCCCATGCCATGCTGGCGGAGTCGGTGTCGGGCCTGGACCCGGTCAGCCATCAGTCCATCTTCAACGGCCTGTCCAACCTTGAGCGCAATTCGCGGGATCTGCAGCAGGCTGTCATGTCCATCCGCATGATGCCCATCAGCTTCGTGTTCAATCGGTTTCCCCGGGTGGTGCGCGATACGGCCGCTTCCCTGCAAAAGAAGGTCAACCTCAAGCTGGTGGGAGAGGATACCGAGCTGGACAAGGGCCTGATCGAGCGTCTGGCCGATCCATTGAATCATCTGGTGCGAAACAGCATCGACCACGGTATCGAACCCCCGGCCCAGCGTCTGGCCGCCGGCAAGTCCGACACCGGACAGATTGTACTGCGTGCCAGCCACCAAGGCGGCAACATCGTGGTGGAGGTGAGCGACGACGGTGCCGGACTCAACCGGGACAAGTTGCTGGCCAAGGCCGCGGAGAAGGGCATTCCCCTGCCCGATCACCCGTCCCCCAAGGAGGTCTGGCAGCTCATCTTTGCCCCGGGCTTCTCCACCGCGGAGAAGGTGACCGACATCTCCGGCCGTGGCGTGGGCATGGATGTGGTGCGTCGGAACATCGAACAGATGAATGGTCGGGTGGAGATCGACTCCGAACCCGGCAAGGGCACTCGCATCGTGATCCGGCTGCCCCTGACCCTGGCGATTCTGGACGGCATGTCGGTGCGAATGGGAGACGAGATCTTCATCCTGCCGCTGACCGCCATCCGCGAGTCGGTCCAGCCCCGGCGCGAGCAGGCGAAGACCATATCGGGCAAGGGCCGCGTCTTCCAGGTGGGCGGGGATTACCTGCCCCTGGTGGAGCTGGACCGACTCTTTTCCCGTGGCAGGCGCAGGACCGCCCTGGAAGAGGGCATCGTGGTGATCGTGGACACCAACGAGGGTCGGGCAGCGCTGCTGGTGGATGAGCTGATGGCCCAGCATCAGGTTGTGATCAAGAGTCTGGAAACCAATTATCGCAAGGTGGAAGGGGTGTCCGGGGCCACCATCATGGGCGATGGAAGGGTCGCCCTGATCCTGGATGTGGACGAACTGATGCGGCTCAATCGCAAGTTCGGGTTTTCAACGGCAATCCCCGAGGCACGGGAGCAGGCACATGACTGAGACACCGAAGGACAGGGCGGGCATCAGCGGCGATGACCGTCGAGAATATTTGACCTTCACTCTGGGGGATGAGGAGTACGGCATCGATATCCTCAATGTCCAGGAGATTCGCGGCTACGATGCCGTCACGAAGATCGCCAATTCCCCCGACTTCATCAAGGGCGTGATCAACATGCGCGGGGTGATCGTGCCGATCATCGACATGCGCCTGAAGTTCCATCTGGGGGTGGCCGAGTACAACCAGTTCACGGTGGTGATCATCCTCAACATCAGCGGCCGGGTGGTGGGCATGGTGGTGGACGGTGTTTCCGATGTCATCGCCCTCAAGTCCGAGCAGATCCGTCCCGCGCCTGAATTCGGCGCCATTCTGGACACCGCCTATATCGACGGGCTGGCCACGCTGGATGACCGCATGGTCATCGTGGTGGATATCGAAAAACTCATGAGCAGTGGCGAGATGGGGTTGGTGGATCAGGTTCAGTCCGGCTCGATCTAGTCATTTTGCTCAGAAACCGGTAGAGGATACGCACATGCGCTGGTTCGACAATCTTTCAGCAGGGATCAAGATCGGTTTTCTCGGTGGGGTGCTGATCCTTGCCCTGGGCTACGCCGCCTACGAGGCCTACCTGGGCTTCAGCAGCTGGGCCAATTATTCACAGCAGATCCGCGACAATCGATTGCCCTCCATCCGGGCCCTGGGCAATCTCAATACCGAGCGCATGGTGATCCGGGCCCAGACGGTGGAGGTCCTGGTCCAGGATGAAGCCTATACGGACAAGACGGCCCTGCGCAGCATCGCCAGCCAGCGGGCGCGCTCCTGGGAGATCATCGATCGCAACTGGAACGAGATCAGCAGTATTCCCCGAATGACGGAGGAAGGGCAGCGGGTCTTCACCCGGCTCAGTGGGGAATACCTGGCCTGGAGAACCATTTATGTCGAACTCGATCGTTTGATTGAGGCCATGATCAACACCACGGACCCGGTGCGCTACGACCAGTTGATGGAAGAATACCGGGCCACCATGAACCGGATGGTGCCCATGTCCAACACCATGGGAGCCACCTTCGATGAACTGGTGGCCGGCAACATGGCCCGCGCAAGCGCCCAGGCCACCGAGGCGGTCGAGGCTTCCGAGTCCGAGATTCGTCAGTTGGTCTGGCTGGCCGCCATCGCCCTGTTGCTGGCCGTTGCCCTGGCCATCCTCACCGTTATCAGCATGGTACGGCCCCTCAAGGCGCTGGTGACCCATTTCCATGCCATCGGCGAGGGTGACTACGATCAGAAGATCCAGTCCGACCGCAAGGACGAGATCGGCCTGGCCCTCAAGGGCCTCTCGGAAATGCAGGCCAAGCTCAAGGCGGACATTGCCGAGACCCGGCGCGTGGCGGCGGAAAATCTGCGTATTCGGTATGCCCTGGACAGTGTCTCTTCCAGTGTGATGGTGTCCGAACCCGGCGGTCAGATCATCTACGTCAACGAAGCAGTGGTGGGCATGTTCCGCCGGGCCGCCAACGAAATCCGCAAGGATCTGCCCAGCTTCAATCCGGATCAGGTGCTGGGTGCCAGCGTGGATATCTTCCACAAGAATCCGGCCCATCAGCGTCAGATGATGGACACCATGCGTTCCACCCATGACACCCAGATCAAGATTGGCGGGCGCACCTTCCGCCTGGTGGCCAATCCCATTATGAACACCGGCGGTGAACGGGTGGGCGTGGTGATCGAGTGGACGGACCGTACCGAGGAGCTGCGCGTGGAGGAGCAGGTCAGCGCCCTGGTGGAAGGTGCCGTGAAAGGGGACTTCACCAAGCGCATCCCCACGGAAGACCTGAGCGGTTTCTTCAAGCGTCTGGGCGAGGGCGTCAATACCCTGATGGAAAAGACCGCCACGGGACTGGCGGAAGTGGCCCGGGTGCTGGACGCGGTCTCCCACGGGGATCTGACCCAACAGGTGAACGGCGACTACGAAGGCACTTTCGGCCAGCTCAAGAACGATACCAACAGCACGGTGAATCGCCTCAAGGAACTCATCGGCCAGATCAAGGAATCCGTGGACGCCATCAATACCGCGGCCCGGGAGATTTCGGTGGGCAACGCCGATCTGTCCCAGCGGACCGAGGAACAGGCCTCCAGCCTGGAGGAAACCGCCTCCAGCATGGAACAGCTCACCTCCACGGTGAAACAGACCGCCGACAATGCCCGTCAGGCCAATCAGTTGTCCAATACCGCCCGTGAAACCGCGACCCAGGGGGGCGACAAGGTCAGGGAAGCCGTGACCTCGATGAAGGCCATCACCGAAAGCTCCGAAAAGATCAGCGAGATCATCACGGTCATCGATGGTATTGCCTTCCAGACCAATATCCTGGCCCTGAACGCCGCGGTGGAGGCGGCCCGTGCCGGTGAGCAGGGGCGGGGCTTTGCCGTGGTGGCGGGGGAGGTGCGCAATCTGGCCCAACGTTCGGCCTCCGCCGCCAAGGAGATCAAGGCCCTGATCGCCGAGGATGCCGCCACCATCAGCCAAGGCAGTAAACTGGTGCTCGAAGCCGGCGAGGCCATGGAAGAGATGGTGAATCAGGTCAAGCGCGTGGCTGACCTGATTTCCGAGATCTCCGCCGCCGCCGACGAGCAGAGCTCGGGGATCGAGCAGGTGAACACCGCCGTGACCCAGATGGATGACGTGACTCAGCAGAATGCCTCGTTGGTGGAAGAGGCGGCGGCCGCTGCCGAATCCCTGGAAGAACAGGCCCAGGGTCTGGCCCGTGCGGTCAGTGTCTTTCGGGTGGATGACCTGAGCATCGGGACCGGGGCCGTACTGACCCCGCCCCAGCGCAAGGCCCTGCCGGCGGCGGGTGCCACCAGACCCAAGACGCAGTCGACCACCAAGGCGATGCCCAGACCTGCCGCCGGCAGCGTGAAAAAGACACCGCCGCCGAGCAAGCCCTCGGATGACGAGTGGGAGGAGTTCTGAGTCGGGAATTTCACTTTACCGATCAGGATTTCGAGCGCGTCCGCGGCCTGATCCATGCCCACGCCGGTATCTCTCTCAACCCGGGCAAGCGCGACATGGTCTATAGTCGCCTTGCCCGGCGGTTGCGGGCCTGCCGGCTGCAGTCCTTTGAGCAGTATCTGAATGGACTGGAAGTGGACACCCCGGAATGGGAGCAGTTTGTCAATGCCCTGACCACCAATCTGACCGCCTTCTTCAGGGAGTCCCATCACTTTCCGGTTCTGGCCGCGCACCTGGTCAATGCCCATGCGGTGCACCGGCGCCCGTTGCGGATCTGGTCCGCCGGCTGCTCGACCGGTGAGGAACCCTATACGATCGCGATGACGGCCATCAATGCCTTCGGCTCCTGGACGCCCCCGGTGAAGATTCTGGCCACCGATCTGGACACCCAGGTGGTGGAGCATGCTTCGGAGGGCATCTATGCCATGGAACGGGTGAGCAAGGTGCCGGCGGAGGAGATGCGGCGTTTTTTCCTGCGTGGCCGCGGTCGTCAGGAGGGGATGGCCCGATTGCGTCCCCAGGTCAGGTCACTGGTCACCTTTCGTACCCTGAACCTGCTGGGCGGCGCCTGGCCGTTGAAAGGCCCTTTTGATGCCATATTCTGCCGTAACGTGTTGATCTATTTTGACAAGCCGACACAATACCGGCTGATGAGCCGCTTTCATCCTCTCATGCCCCCAGGTTCATTGCTGTTCGTGGGGCACTCGGAGAGCCTGGCCCATGCCGCGGATCTGTTCCGGCTCAAGGGAAAGACCATTTACGAGCCTGTCATTCGGGCTTGAGACCTGACTGCATGACCAAGAGCTTTGAAGAAGTCCTGGCCACCACCCATTACTTTGACAGACATTTCGAGACGAATGCAGTCAAGGTGCTGCCCGGGGAATACTATGTGTCAGAGCCCGGCCTGCTCATGGTGACGGTGCTGGGATCCTGTGTGGGCGCCTGCATTCGGGATCGTGTCAGCGGGATCGGCGGGATGAATCATTTCATGCTGCCCGATGACCGTCGCGAAGAAGATTCCAGGGTGGGGAGTGCCATGCGCTATGGTGATTACGCCATGGAAATCCTCATCAACGAGTTGCTCAAGAAAGGCGCTCGGCGCGCCAATCTGGAGGCCAAGCTGTTTGGGGGCGGGAATGTGATTGCCGGCTTCACGCAGAACGTGGTCGGAGAGCGCAATGCACGTTTTGCCGTGAATTATCTCAAGACCGAGGGGATTCCCGTGGTGGCCAGGGATCTGATGGGGAATCTTCCACGCAAGGTGTATTTTTTTCCGGCGGATGGACGGGTGCTGGTACGCAAGTTGAAGACGTTGCGAAACGACACGCTCCTGGAGCGGGAAATTAAATACAGTCAGCGACTGCGACAGGCCCCCGTGGCCGGGGACGTGGAGTTGTTTTCCTGAGCGGTGGCCTTGCCGCTCATGGGACATGCCTCGGCCCGGTGACTGTGTGGATGATGAGGAAACAAGACATGCAGGGCTTGAGTGTGAAGGACGTGATGGATGATCTGAGGCGACACTGGCCCGCGGCACTGGTCAGTGTGGTGATATTGCTGGTGCTGGTGTTGTTGCCGGCCTGGTTGCCGGCCTGGCTTGCCGTGCTGCTGGTGGCGCTGACCTGGCCTGTCTCCATGATCATGACCGGGCGACCGGGGGCTTCCCCAGCGGTGGATGAATCCCACGCAGGGGACAGGGGCGAGGCCTCTGCCGACCATGATCAGGCGCTGTGGAGCCTGGTGCTGGAAATCGACCAGTTGATGGTCAGTGAAATCGATGAGCTCCGGGAGTTGGTGCGGCAGGCGGGCAACCTGGTGTCGCACGCGGCCGGTGATCTGCGGCAGAGTTTTGAGAATCTTTCCGTGACCTCCCAGGAGCAGCAGGCATTGATCCTGCGTCTGGTGGGCGGTTTTTCGGGCAAGGTCGATGCCGACGGGGACATGATCGATCTCAACAACTTCATGCACGAGAACTCGAGGGTCATGAACGACCATGTGCAGATGTTGATCGACGTGAGCAAGCACAGCGTGGAAGTGGCCCATCAGGTGGATGATCTTTCCTCGCAGATGGAACAGATCTTTTCCCTGCTGGACAGTGCCAAGCATATCGCCGGGCAGACCAATCTGTTGGCGCTCAATGCGGCCATTGAAGCGGCCCGGGCGGGGGAGGCCGGCCGAGGCTTTGCCGTGGTGGCCCAGGAGGTGCGCAAGCTGTCGCGGGATTCGGACAAGTTCAACGAAGAGATCCGCAGTCTGGTGGAGCAGGCCAGCCGTGTATTCGCCTACACCCGCGAGATCGTCGGTCGCATGGCCTCCCAGGACATGAACGCCTCGATCGATGCCAAGGGGTCGGTGGACGAGATGATGGCACAGGTACGGAAGATGAACCGGGTGATGGAGGAGGGGCTGCAGCGGGTTTCGTCAGGGGTGACGTCGGTACATCAGAATGTGGGCGACGCGGTGCGTCTGCTCCAGTTCGAGGACATCACCGCGCAGGTGCTGGAGCGGGCCGTTCGCCGCATCGACTTCATGGAGCGGTTCGTTGCCGAATTGCGTCAGTTGCCCTTGGCCGAACCGGGGCACTCAAGGAGCCAGTTGCAGGATTCACGGACTCGACTGGAGGCGCTGCGCTCCCAGTTGAGGGATGCCGCCCATCGGCCCGTGCATCAGAAGTCCATGGAAGAAGGCGAGATCGAGCTTTTCTGATGTCCCCTCGCGGCGGTATCGCCGCCCGTCCCAAGATTTGGAGGAACCGCAGGGTGTGCATGACTTGAACCGGAAGATTCGCGTATTGATCGTCGATGATTCGGCGCTGATCAGAAAGGTCCTGACCGAGATCCTCAACACCGCGCCGGATATCGAGGTGGTCGGTACTGCCCAGGATCCCTATGTGGCACGGGAGCGGATCAAGGGTCTGAATCCGGATGTGCTGACGCTGGACGTGGAAATGCCCCGCATGGACGGCCTGACCTTCCTGCGTAATTTGATGCGGTTGCGACCCATGCCGGTGGTCATGGTCTCCTCCCTGACGGCCCGGGGGGCCGATGTCACCCTGCAGGCCCTTGAACTGGGGGCGGTGGACTTCGTCACCAAGCCGACCCTGGATGTATCCCGTGCCCTGACTGAATACGCGGATCAACTGATCGACAAGGTGCGCATGGCGGCGGGTGCCCGGGTGCGTAGTCAGGTACAATTGGCCGCGCCGCCGCCCAAGCATTCGGTGGATCAGGTGATCCCGGCCCGTCCGGCGCCGGTACGGCTCCATACCACGGATCGGCTGCTGGCCATCGGTGCATCGACGGGCGGGACCGAGGCGGTCAAGGATGTGCTCATGGGGCTGCCCACCGACTGTCCGGCGGTGGTGGTCGCCCAGCATATTCCGCCCGGTTTCAGCCGGGCCTGGGCGGAGCGCATGAATCGGCAGACCTCGCTGGTGGTGAGGGAGGCGGAGGAAGGGGATCGCCTGGTGAGCGGTCACGTCTATATCGCGCCCGGCGATCATCATCTGCTGGTGGCCAGGGATGGGGCGCGTTACGTCTGCCGACTCAGCCGGGGGGAGCCGGTGAACCGTCACCGCCCCAGCGTGGATGTGCTGTTCCGTTCCGTGGTTCAGGCCGCCGGCACCAATGCCTGTGCCGCGCTGTTGACCGGGATGGGCGCGGATGGGGCGCAGGGACTCAAGGAACTCCATGACGCGGGCGTGTTCACCATTGCACAGGATGAGGCCACCAGCGTGGTCTGGGGCATGCCGGGAGAGGCCGTGAAGCGGGGCGCCGCCGCGAAGGTACTGCCATTGCAGGAGATCGCCGCCGCCTTGCTCAGGGCCTCTTCGTGATGTCGGGCTTGGGGTGTGTGGGCTGCCTTATCAGATTTAGAGCGGAGTATGTGCCATGAGTATCAGTCGCAAGGTCGACAGCGATAAAGGTGTTGTCATCATCAGTATCGAGGGGCGTTTCGACTTTTCCGAACACCGCCCGTTCCGTGATACCTACCGGGACATAGCCCCGGGTTCCATGCGTTTCATGGTGGATCTGTCCCGAGCCGACTATCTGGACAGCTCGGCCCTGGGGATGTTGCTGCTGCTGCGCGAGCATGCGGGCACGGATGCCGGCCGCGTCACCATCCGGGGATGTACCGAGGATGTCAGGAGAATCCTTCGAATCGCCAACTTCGATCGTCTGTTCACGCTCGAATAGGAGGGCGCCGATGAATGACGGCCTGACCGCTGCCCCCGGCAACCGTGGCCTGGCGCTGGTGGTGGATGACGAGTCCGCCAACCGCCTGGTGCTGGCCACCATGCTCAGGCGCGAAGGCTTCCAGGTGATGGAAGCCGCGAACGGCGAGCAGGCCCTGGAGCGTTTCGGAGAAACACGGCCGGACATCATCTTCATGGATGTGATGATGCCCGGCATGGGCGGTCTGGAAGCGACACGACAGCTCAAGATCCTGTCCGATACGGACTTTGTTCCGATCATCTTTCTGACCGCCCTGCACGACGACCAGTCCCTGGTCCGTTGCATCGAGTCCGGTGGCGACGATTTTCTCTCCAAGCCCTTCAGTTTCAATGTCCTCAAGTCCCGCATCGTGGCCATGGAGCGGGTCCGTGACCTGCATCGCCACATTGCGGCCAAGAGCCGCATGCTGGCGGGGTTGCTGGAGATCGATCGTCAGGAGCAGATGCTGGCCGAGCGGATCTTCAGTCATGCGGTCAACGATCGCAATGTGGCTGCCGACCATCTGGGGATCCTGATGCGCCCCGCATCCACCTTCAATGGGGATGTGTTGCTCAGTCAGCACCTGCCCGACGGCAGCCTGCGTGTCCTACTGGGCGATTTCACCGGCCACGGCCTGTCGGCGGCCATCGGCGCCCTGCCGGTGGCCGATGCCTTTCATACCATGACCCGCAAGGGCGTGATCGATGAAGTGGTGCTGGAGGAGATCAATCGCAAGCTGTATCGGTTGTTGCCCGCGGATCGCTTCATGTGCGCCTTCATGGCGACGTTTTCGGTGACCGGCGATGAATTGCGCTGGTGGAACGGCGGGATGCCGGATGGCTGGCTGTGTCAGGCCGACGGTGTCCACCCCATGACGTCCCATGCCCTGCCGCTGGGTATCCTGCCCGAGCTGTCCCATGGCGATGCGCCGCGCCGGCGCGTCCTGCGGAAGGGTGATCGGGTCTTGCTCGTCACCGACGGGCTGATGGATGCACAGGATGTCGCCGGTCGTATTTTCGGACAGGCCGGATGGCCGGCGCTGATCGCAGGCTGGCGCCGTGAGCACAGCCTGCTGGGTCCCTTGCTTGCGTCCCTGGACGCCCATTGCGCGGATACGGATCAGCAGGATGATATCGGCGCGGTGGAGATTCCTCTGACCGGGGAGATCTTCGGGGGGGCCGATCTTGGCTTCAATCGATCCACCCCTACCGGCGGTGCCTGTTCGGTATTGTTGCGGGATGGGCGTCTGGCACAACCCCCTTCGATGGCGCAGCTACTGGACATGCTGGGACTGGCGCAGGCCCTGGCCGACCACCTGAATATCCTGGAGACCATTTTCCACGAGCTCTACACCAATGCGCTGGACCACGGTATCCTTCGCCTGCCGTCCTGGATGAAGGCGACAGCAGACGGTTTTTCGGCTTATTATATGGAGCGCGAGTGCAGGCTGGCGGCAGGCCCCGTCGGCAGCATACGGGTGGACATCTGTCATGAGCCCGGACCGCCCGGCACGATCAGGATCAGCATTACCGACAGTGGCCTGGGGTTTGATCATGACAAACCGTGTGAGCCGCTGGGCGCCTCGGTCAAGCCCTGGGGGCGCGGTATCGCCCTGGTGCGGGAACTGTGCGAATCCGTGAACTACTACAATCAAGGCACCCAAGTGGAGGCAGTCTATCGGTGTGTCTGAATGATCGGTATGTCTGAATTTAAAGGGTCAGTCTCCCATGTCCAGTAGTCCTCATCATCAGGAGCAGGAATACCCTCTGAGCCGTAATGGTGCCCGCATCATGGTGGTGGATGACGAGCGCGCCAACCTGGTGCTCATGGAGCGGCTGCTGCGCACCGACGGCTATGCCAATCTGGTGCTGGTCCAGGATCCTCGACAGGTCATGAGTGCCTATCGGGAAGCACGAACGGATCTGATCCTGCTGGATATCCAGATGCCCCATATGGATGGTTTTCAGGTCATCGAACAGTTTGCCGCGCTCGAAGACCCGCTGGTACCGCCGATCCTGGTGCTGACCGCGCAGGCAAGCCGTGAATACATGCTGCGTGCCCTGAACGTGGGGGCGAGGGATTTCATCGGCAAGCCGTTTGATCGGGCCGAGGTGCTGGCACGGGTCCGCAATATGCTGGATGTGCAGCTGGCGCACCGCATGACTCATGACCAGAAGGACGTGCTGGAACAGATGGTCCGCGAGCGGACCCAGGAGATCCGCAACACCCGCCTGCAGGTGGTTCAGCGGCTGGGCCGGGCCGCCGAGTACCGGGACAACGAGACCGGCTTTCATATCCTGCGCATGAGCCATACCTGTGAATTGCTGGCCCGGCATGTGGGTTGGAGTCAGGCGGACTGCGATCGCATGCTTCATGCCAGTCCCATGCATGATGTGGGCAAGATCGGTATCCCCGACCATATCCTGCTCAAACCCGGCAAGCTCACGCCGGAAGAGTGGCGCATCATGCAGACCCATACCACCATCGGCGGGGATATCCTCAGTGGAGATGATCCCGATCTGCTGGACCTGGCCCGGGAAATCGCCCTGTCTCATCACGAAAAATGGGATGGCAGCGGTTATCCGCTGGGGCTGAGCGGGGAAGAGATTCCCATCAGCGGACGCATCGCCGCCCTGGCGGATGTGTTCGATGCCCTGACCTCGGAGCGGACCTATAAGAAGGCCTGGTCGGTTCAGGACGCCCTGGAACTCATTCGGGAGTTGAGCGGCTCCCATTTCGACCCTCGGTTGACCGAGCTGTTTTTCAGTCTGGTTCCCGAGATCCTGGCTATTCGGGACCGTTTTGCCGAGCCCCCGGGCATGGATGCCGACCGGCACCTTTCCCAGGGGGGCGCCGACGGCGACGGTTGACCGTGGCCGTGTCCCCGGCATCATGCCCATTGGCTTACCTGATTCCGCTATAATCTCGCGATTTCCCGCGCCGAAGGAGTGTTCCTGTTGAAACCCGTCAAGCTTGGCCTGCTGGGCCTGGGTACCGTGGGCAGCGGTACCGCCAACGTGCTCAAACGCAACAGTGATGAGATCACCCGCCGGGCCGGTCGGGGCATCGAGATCGTGGCCGCCGCCGGCAAGAACCTGGAGAGTCACAATTGCCGTGACGTCACCGGCATGCGTCTGACCGAAGACGCCTTCTCGGTGGTCAACGATCCCGAGGTAGAGGTGGTGGTGGAGCTGATCGGCGGCACCACCCTGGCCCGCGAGCTGGTGCTTTGCGCCGTCGACCAGGGTAAGCACGTGGTCACCGCCAACAAGGCCCTGATCGCCCTGCACGGTAACGAAATCTTCGCCCGCGCCCAGGAAAAGGGCGTCATTGTCGCCTTCGAGGCGGCGGTGGCCGGCGGCATTCCCATCATCAAGGCGATCCGCGAGGGGCTGGCGGGAAACCGCATCAACTGGGTGGCCGGCATCATCAACGGCACCGGCAACTTCATCCTCACCGAGATGCGCGACAAGGGCCGCGATTTTCAGGATGTGCTGGCCGAGGCGCAGCGACTGGGTTATGCGGAGGCCGACCCCACCTTCGACGTGGAAGGTATCGACGCCGCCCACAAGCTGACCATCCTGGCCTCCATTGCCTTCGGCATCCCGCTGCAGTTCGATCGGGTCTATACCGAAGGGATCACCGGCATCACCCGGGAAGATGTGGCCTATGCCAATGAGCTGGGTTATCGCATCAAGCACCTGGGGATTGCCCGCCGCACCGAGCAGGGCATCGAACTGCGGGTGCATCCCACTCTCATTCCGGAGCGACGCCTGATCGCCAACGTGGACGGGGTCATGAATGCGGTCCTGGTATCCGCCGACGCCGTGGGTCCGACCCTCTATTACGGTGCCGGTGCCGGTTCCGAGCCCACCGGTTCCGCCGTGGTGGCGGATATCGTGGACGTGGTGCGGGCCATGACCACGGACCCGGAGAATCGCGTGCCCCATCTGGCCTTCCAGGCGGATACCTTGTCGGATACCACCATCCTCCCCATGGAAGACGTGAAGACCTCCTTCTACCTGCGGTTGCGGGTGCTGGATCGTCCCGGCGTAATGGCCGACATCACCCGCATCCTGGCCAGCCTGGACATCAGCATTGAAGCCATCCTGCAGAAGGAACAGGATGACGACACCACGGAAGCGGACGTGATCCTGCTCACCCACGAGGTGCGCGAAGGCAACATGATCCAGGCCATTCGGGAGATCGAGGCCCTGGAAACCGTGAAGACGCCGGTGATCCGCATTCGCCTTGAGAATCTGAAGTAAGCCATCCGTACCCGAGAGACCATCATGCCTTTTCGACCCCGCTACACCGGTATCATCGAGCGTTATCGCGACCGTCTGCCGATCCACGATGACACCCGCATCATCGGTCTGGGGGAGGGCAACACGCCCCTCATCCGCCTGAACAACATTCCCCGCCTGATCGGCAAGGAAGTGGACATCTACGTCAAGTACGAAGGTCTGAATCCCACCGGCTCCTTCAAGGACCGGGGCATGACCATGGCTGTGACCAAGGCGGTGGAGGATGGCTCCAGGGCCATCATCTGCGCCTCCACCGGCAACACCTCCGCGGCTGCGGCGGCCTATGCGGCCCGGGCCGGCATCACCGCTTTCGTGCTGATCCCCGACGGCAAGATCGCCCAGGGCAAGCTGGCCCAGGCCATGATGCACGGCTCGGTGGTGATCCAGATCAAGGGCAATTTCGATGACGGCATGCGCCTGGTGAAGGAGGTGGCCGACAGTGCGCCCGTGACCATCGTCAATTCCGTCAATCCCTATCGTCTGCAGGGTCAGAAGACGGCGGCCTTCGAGATCGTGGAGGAACTGGGTCGGGCGCCGGATTACCACTGCCTGCCGGTGGGCAATGCGGGCAACATCACCGCCCACTGGATCGGTTACTGCGAGTATTCCTCCGCTTCCGGCGATCATGTCACCGAATCCTGCGGCTTCTGCAAGGGGCGCTGCATGTATGCCGGTGGCGCGGTGGTGGGCAACCGGCCCAGGATGGTGGGTTATCAGGCCGCGGGCAGCGCACCCTTCATGCGCGGTCACATGGTGGATAACCCGGAAACCGTGGCCACCGCCATCCGCATCGGCCATCCTCAGTCCTGGGACTATGCCTGGAAGGTCAAGGAAGAGTCCGGCGGCTGGTTTGACGAGTGCAGCGACGAGGAGATCCTGGCGGCGCAGAAGCTTTTGGCGGAGAAGGAAGGCGTGTTCTGTGAGCCGGCTTCGGCCACCTCCCTGGCGGGGGCGTTGCGGGACGTGCAGCAGGGCAAGATCCCCGAGGGCTCCAGCATCGTCTGTACCCTGACCGGGCATGGCCTGAAGGACCCCGATACCGCCATCCGCCAGTCCACCCGGGCGCCTCTGACGGTGGATGCCACCCTTGACTCGGTGAAGCGGGCGATCCTGGAGAACATGTAAGGTCTCCTGTCCCCTTACCCCGGCCCTCTCTCCCCGCATCCGTCACTCCCGCGAAGGCGGGAGTCCGGTATTTTCAGTCCACCACTGGATTCCCGCTTACGCGGGAATGACGATGACAAGCTGCAAAGGCGTAGGTTTTATCGTCACTCCGACGGGGCTTTTCGTCACTCCCGCGAAAGCGGGAGTCCAGGCCAGGAACAGGGGGTAGGCAGCATTTCCTTTCCTTTCCCCGGCGTCCCCCTCACTTCACATGCAACCCCCCCACCCAGTCACGGGCAAACTGCCACGCCACCCGGCCGCTGCGCGATCCCCGCAGCAGGGCGAACCGCAGTGCCTGGGTCCGGCAGTGATCATCCATGGTCACGCCGCCCAGTCGTCCCAGCCAATGTTCCACCACCGCCAGATACTGTCCCTGGTTGAAGGGATGAAACGATACCCAGAGTCCGAACCGCTCGGACAGGGACACCTTCTCCTCCACCGCTTCTCCCGGGTGGATCTCGTCCCCCTCCCGTCGGACTTCCAGGTTGTCCGTCAGTCGCTCGGGCATCAGGTGGCGCCGGTTGGATGTGGCATAGATCAGCACATTCTCCGGCGTGCCTTCCAGGGCGCCGTCCAGGGCCGCCTTGAGTGCCTTGTAGGCAGGTTCGTCCGCCTCGAAGGAAAGGTCATCGGCAAACAGGATGAACCGCTCGGGGCGCTCCCGCAGGGGGGCGACGATCTCCGGTAGATTGACCAGGGCCTGGGCGTCCACCTGCACCATGCGCAGCCCCCGATCCGCGTAACGGGTCAACAGGGCGCGCATCAGGGATGACTTGCCCGTGCCCCGGGCGCCCCAGAGCAGGGCGTTGTTGGCGGGCAGTCCCTGCACGAACTGGCGGGTATTGCGATCCAGGAGCGACTTGGGACGGTCGATGTGCAGCAGGTCATCCAGATCCAGGGGCGGTACACTGGGAATCCCCTGCAGATGGTGATCTCGCCAGCGAAAGGCGGGGGCCTTCCAGTCGGGCGCCGGGGCGGCCCCGGGCAGCAGGGCGTCCAGGCGGTTCAGCAGGGATTCGGCCTGGTCCAGCAGGTGATTCAGCGGATGGGTGTCTTGCATGCGACGTCAACGGGTTTGAGGGGAAGGCTTGCCTGATTGTGTATCTTACCGCAGGCCGCGCAGCCTGGATCAGTGAGTCCGGGCCGAAAGTCCCCGGCCCTTGCCGGGAAGTGAAGTGACCGTTTTTCGCTCATGATTTGCCGATCTGGCTGAGGTTGAGGCTGCGGATGGCCAGGAAGACCTCCCTCAGGAAGGCCAGCAGGGCACCGATGAGGGAGAACATGGCCAGTACGAACAGGGCGCCGATGAGCAGGGGATTATCGATGCCGAGAAAGTATTCGATGAAGGCGGAGACGATGGTCAGGCAGATCAGCAGGGCGGTGGTGATGCCCAGGGTGATGCCCAGGTGCACCATTCGCACCCTGGCCTCCAGTAGCTCCAGTTCCCGGATGGCGGTCTTGTGGAACTCGTGGTCTTCGTGACGGATGCGTGCCTGCAGGTAACGCCGCCGATCCACCACCCGGGACAGTCTGGAGACGAAGGCGTTGATGAAGCCCGCGATGCCCACCAGCAGGAACACGGGGGCAACCGAAAGCTGGATCACGGTGGAGATATCGTAAAGGGTCTGTGTCGACGACATGGTTTTTCCCGATGGGGTTTCCCGTGGTGTTGTAATGGCCCGCGCGGACCCGCTTCATTCCCTCATAAACGAGTGTCCAGTGGAAGTAGGGATCGTCCGTCACAGGTGACTACCGTCATTCCCGCGGAAGCGGGAATCCAGTGGCGGACCGAGGTGACTGGACTCCCGCCTTCGCGGGAGTGACGAAAAAACAGAGTGACGAAAAGAGCCGAGGCAGTGACGAAAAGCCCCGAGGAGTGGCGGCATGGGGCTTTTTTCAGGGCTGCCTTCGCAATTTATCCGGCTCCGCTGTGCTATGGTCATAGGCGAGATGAACAGACTGATCCAGAGGTGCCGCATGATGACCGAGCACACCGAGTCTGCAGATATACCCCAGGTGGCGGCAAATTTTATGGACAAGGACCATGACGAGGCCTTGGCTTTGCTGGCGCGGGTGGTCCGGTGTCTTGAGGAGATGCCGACATCAAAGGCGGAGAGCGGTCGGCTGCGTGATGATCTGCGCGATTTCATCGAGCACAGTCGCGCTCACTTCCGGCGTGAGGAGGCGCTGATGAAGGCAGTGGAATTCCCGCCGTTCCAGCTCCACAAGCAGGAGCATGATGCCCGCCTGGAGGCGCTGGTGGCCTATGTGGATGATCTGGATGCCGGTGTCATGGAGCCGGCGGACCTGAAGCCGTTGCTGGTGGAGGATTTCGTGCCTTGGTATCGGCGGCATTGCGCCACCATGGACAAGGCCACCGCCCGGTTCGTGGCTCGAAAGGAGGGCGGCGAACCGTAGAGGCACGGCATGCCGTACCTCTACGGTCCATCCTCGGGTCAGCCCTCCAGGCGCCGGTACTTCACCCGGTGGGGCTGGTCCGCCTGGGCACCCAGGCGCTTCTTGCGGTCTTCCTCGTACTCCTGGTAGTTCCCCTCGAAGAACACCACGTTGCCGTCCTCCTCGAATGCCAGGATGTGGGTGGCGATGCGGTCCAGGAACCAGCGGTCGTGGGAGATCACCACTGCGCTGCCGGGGAAGGCCAGCAGGCCTTCTTCCAGCGCCCGCAGGGTTTCCACGTCCAGGTCGTTGGTGGGTTCGTCCAGCAGCAGCAGGTTGCCGCCGCTCTTGAGCAGCTTGGCCAGATGCACCCGGTTGCGTTCCCCCCCGGAGAGCTGCTTCATCTGCTTTTGCTGATCGCCGCCCTTGAAGTTGAAGCGGCCCACGTAGGCCCGCGAGGGCATCTGGTACTGCCCCACCTGGATGATGTCCTGGCCGTTGGAGATCTCTTCCCAGACGGTCTTTTCATCCGCCAGGGCGTCACGGCTCTGATCCACATAGGCCACCTGGACCGTCTCGCCGATGCGGATGGTGCCGCTGTCGGGCTGTTCCTGGCCCACGATCATGCGGAACAGGGTGGACTTGCCCACGCCGTTGGGTCCGATGACGCCGACAATACCCCCGCGCGGCAGGCTGAAGCTCAGGTTCTCGTACAGGATCCGGTCGCCATAGGCCTTGCCGACCCCGTCCAGTTCCACCACCACGTCACCCAGGCGGGGGCCCGGCGGGATGTAGATTTCCTGGGTCTCGCTGCGTTTCTGGAATTCCTGGGAGGAGAGTTCCTCGAAGCGCTTGAGGCGGGCCTTGCTCTTGGAAGTACGGCCCTTGGGGTTGCTGCGCACCCATTCCAGCTCCGCTTCCATGTTCTTGCGGCGGGCGCTTTCCTGCTTTTCCTCGATGGCCAGGCGCTTTTCCTTCTGTTCCAGCCAGGAGGAGTAGTTGCCTTCCCAGGGGATACCGTGGCCCCGGTCCAGTTCCAGGATCCAGCCCGCCACGTTGTCCAGGAAGTAGCGGTCATGGGTGACGGCCACCACGGTGCCGGGAAATTCCTGCAGGAAGCGCTCCAGCCAGGCCACGGATTCGGCATCCAGGTGGTTGGTGGGTTCGTCCAGGATGAGCATGTCCGGGGAGGAGAGCAGCAGACGGCACAGGGCCACGCGGCGGCGCTCGCCGCCGGAGAGCTTGGTGACATCGGCGTCCCAGGGGGGCAGGCGCAGGGCGTCGGCGGCCACTTCCAGCTTGCGATCCAGATCCCAGGCGCCGGCGGCGTCGATCTTGTCCTGCAGTTCCGCCTGTTCCGCCAGCAATGTGTCGAAGTCGGCGTCCGGATCGGCAAATGCTTCTGCAATGGCGTTGAACCTGTCCACCAGGCCCTTGATCTCGCCGACACCGTCCTCCACGTTGCCGCGCACGTCCTTGGCTGGGTCCAACTGGGGTTCCTGGGGCAGGTAGCCGATCTTGATGCCCGGCTGGGGACGGGCCTCGCCGACAATATCCTTGTCCACGCCGGCCATGATGCGAAGCAGGGTGGATTTGCCGGCCCCGTTGTACCCCAGCACGCCGATCTTGGCGCCGGGGAAGAAGTTCAGATAGATGTCCTTGAGGATTTCCTTCTTGGGCGGGACAACCTTGCCCACACCATTCATGGTGTAGATGTACTGGGCCATGGATTCAACCTGTGAGTGAAACGTAACCCCTTATTATGTGGAATCGGTCGTGGACTTTCCAGTGACATAAGGCCTTGCCGCTGATGCCCCGGCATGGTTCGCTGATCGGAAAACGGCTTGCGCGGCGACGGAGGGTCTGCAATGCTGAAGCCCCCTCAGCCTGGCATGCAACGTCCCGGACCTGACTGTCATGATCTCATCCATCCTGCCGGATCAAGGAACGCTTTGATGGGGCGGCCCGATGAGAGATGGCCCTTGCTGCACGGGATGATGGCGGGAGGATTGGCCCTGTTGCTGTTCCTGGCGGCCGACACGGCCTGGGAGCGTCAGCTGACGGATCGGGCTCGGGCCGAGGTCACCAGCCAGCTGTCGACCCTTAGGGCGCGGCTGGAAGGAGAGCTCAATACCACCATCTTTCTCACCCGGACACTGGCGACCTACACTGCCCTGAATCCGTCCCTGAGCGAGGGTGATTTCAGCCGCGTGGCCGGCCAATTGATGGATGAAGCCCGGCAGGTCATTCGCAATATCACGTTGGCACCGGATAATGTCGTCCGTTTTGTTCATCCCCTGGAGAGTAATCAAGCGGTACTGGGGCTCGATCTGCTCCATCACCCCCTGCAGGGAGAGTCGGTCCGACGCATGATCGCGTCGGGTGAACCGGTACTGGCCGGTCCCTGGCCGTTGGTGCAGGGCGGCGAGGCCCTGATCATCCGTGTGCCGATTCATGTGCAGGAGGCGGGTGCGCCCGAACGTTACTGGGGACTGACCAGCGTGCCCGTCGACATGGAGGCGATCTACGCGCTGACGGGGCTGCGTGAGTTTCAGCAAGCACTGGACATTGCCATCCGCGGTCGTGACGGCATGGGGGCGCGGGGGGAAGTCTTTTTCGGCAATCCCGCGCTGTTCGATGACAGTGCCGTGCAGCAGGAAGTGACGATGCGGGGCGGTAGCTGGGAATTGGCGGCCGTGCCCCGGGAAGGCTGGCGGGCGGCGGCGGGAAGGCCTCCGGCCTGGTACCTTGCGGGTGTTTTGCTGGTGCTTGTCTGTGCCTTGACGGTCAGGAAGCTCTCCGATCAGGCCCTTCGGGTCAGGACTTCCGAGTTGCGATATCGCGCCCTGAGCGAGCGCCTGGAGGCCATCATTACCGCCATGCCCGATATCTGCTTCGTGCTGGATCACGAGGGGCGTTATCTGGATATCTTCGGCGGTCAGGATGCGCGTTATTACCACCGCGGCCATCAGGCCTTGCTGGGCAGGCGCCTGCACGAGGTATTGCCCGCGGACAAGGCGGATGCCTTCCTACGGATGATCCGGGCGGCGCTGGACAGCGGGCATTTGCAGTTCATGGAATATGACTTGAAGGCGTCCGAGGTCGACGGTCTGGATCCAGGGTCGGGGCCGGGGGAACATCTGTGGTTCGAGGCCAGGATCATGCCCCTGGGGGCCCATGTCATGGAGTGCCCGGCGGTGATCTGCATAGCGGTGAACATCACCCAGCGCAAGCAGGCCCAGGATCGTATCCGATACATGGCCTTGCATGACCCGCTGACCGGCCTGGCCAACCGCGCTCTGCTGCAGGATCGCGTCCTGCACGCCCTGGAGCAGTCACGGCGCCATGGCACCTATAGCGCGGTACTGCTTCTGGATCTGGATGAGTTCAAGCCGGTCAATGACCGTTTTGGTCACGAGGCGGGCGACAGGCTGTTGTGCGAGGTGGCCAGACGCCTGGAAGGTTCGGTGCGGGCCATGGACATGGTGGCCCGGCTCGGGGGGGATGAGTTCGTGATTCTGTTGGAGGATTTTCCCGGGGTCGAGTTGCCCTGCGTGGTGGCCGAGAAACTGCTTGCGGTGCTGAACGCGCCCATCCCGGTGCAGGACAGCGAGTGCACCATCAGCGGCAGCATCGGCATCAGCATCTTCCCCCTCCATGGGGAGGATCATGACGCCTTGATGCGCCATGCGGACCAGGCTCTGTATCAGGCCAAGGCGCGGGGCAAGAACCGCTATCAGGTTTTCACTGCCTGATCCCGATGCCCTTGTTGAGCAGGTAGAGGGCGATACCGTAGAGCGCCAGGATGAAGCCGATGATGATGCCGTAGGACAGCCACAGGCTGAAATCCGTTACCCCCAGAAAGCCGTAGCGGAAGGCATTCACCATGTACAGGATCGGGTTGAACATGGAGACGCCCTGCCAGAACTCCGGCAGCAGGCTGATGGAATAGAACACCCCGCCCAGGTAGGTGAGGGGGGTGAGAATGAAGGTGGGGATGATGGAGATGTCATCGAAGCTGCGGGCAAACACCCCGTTGATCAGCCCGGCCAGGGAGAACAGGGCCGCGGTGAGGACCACCACGGACAGGGCCACTGCCGGGTTGTGGATGCTCAGGGGGCTGAAGAACAGGGACACCAGGGTGACCGCCACTCCCACCGCCAGGCCCCGGCAGATGCCGCCGCCCATGAAGCCCAGGATGATCAGATAATTGGGGACGGGGGAGACCAGCATCTCCTCCAGATGGCGCTGGAACTTGGAGCTGTAGAACGAGGACACCACGTTGGCATAGGCGTTGGTGATCACCGCCATCATGATCAGACCCGGGATGATGAAGTCCATGTAACGGATGCCGTCCATCTCCCCGATCCGGGCGCCGATCAGGCCACCGAAGATGACGAAGTACAGCCCCATGGTGATCACCGGGGGCAGGATGGTCTGGATCCAGATGCGCGAGAAGCGCAGGACTTCCTTGATGATGATGGTCTTGAAGGCGATCCAGTTGCTGTGGGCATTCGTCATTTTGCGCGCCCCCTGTCCACCATGTGCATGAAGAGTTGTTCCAGTCGATTGGTCTTGTTGCGCATGCTGCGCACCTGGATACCTTCCCGGTTCAGGTCCACGAACAGGCGGTTGAGGCTCACGTCCCGATCCACGTCCGCCTCCAGGGTGAGTTCATCCACCCAGCGCAGGCGATGGCCGGTCAGATCGGGCAGATGCACCAGGGGGCGGGTCAGATCCAGGACGAAGGTCTCCGTGTTGAGCTGACTCAGCAGGCCCTTCATGGTGGTGTTTTCGATGATCCGGCCGTGATCGATGATGGCGATGTTGCGGCAGAGGGTCTCGGCCTCTTCCAGATAGTGGGTGGTGAGGATGATGGTGCACCCCTGTTGGTTGATGTCCTTGAGGAACTGCCACATGGAGCGCCGTATCTCGATGTCCACTCCGGCGGTGGGTTCGTCCAGGATCAGCAGTCGGGGCTCGTGGACCAGGGCACGGGCAATCATCAGACGCCGTTTCATGCCGCCGGAAAGCATGCGGGCCATGTCCTTGCGCTTCTCCCAGAGACCCAGTTCCACCAGGTATTTTTCCGCCCGTTTCCAGGCCTCCTTGCGGGGGATGCCGTAGTAGCCTGCCTGGTTGACCAGGATTTCCTGTACCGGTTCGAAGGTGTTGAAGTTGAATTCCTGGGGCACCAGCCCCAGGCAGCGCTTGGCGGCATACAGATCCCGGTCAAGGTCATGACCGAAGATGGACACGCTGCCGCCGCTCTTGTTCACCAGGGAGGCGATGATGCTGATGGTGGTGGACTTGCCGGCCCCGTTGGGGCCGAGCAGGGCAAAGAAGTCCCCGGGCTCCACGTCCAGGTCGATGCCTTTGAGGGCCTCAAGGCCGTTCTTGTAGGTCTTGGTGAGCTGACGGATGCAGAGGGCTTTGGGCATGGTCTGTCTGTGGCATTCCCGCAGGAGAGGGCGAGTAAAACAGCAAATTCTAACATAACTTCGAAGCCGGGCTTCTGCGCACCGTAAAACCGCGTAAAATGGTCACTCACGCCTTCTCAGGACACACCCATGCTCGACTGCTTCGATACCCGTTCCGACGCCGATCTCATCGCCCTCGTCCCGGTGGAAGGGGATACCCTTGAGCCGTGGCTGGCGGATCAGCCGGCACGTATCGGCAACTGGGTGCGGGCCTCCCGTTTCGAGGGGCGTACCGGCAGTGTCCTGCCCCTGCCGGACGAGGACGGCAAGGTGCGGCGGGTGCTGGTGGGCGTGGACAGCCAATCCTCCACCTGGGCCATCGGCAATGTCTCCAGTCGCCTGGGAGAGGGGACCTATCACCTGGCGTGCGACTGGCCGCTGGAACGGCTGACCCGGGCGGCCATCGGCTGGGGTCTGGGGTCGTATCGCTTCGAGCGTTACAAGACCTCCGAGCGGCCACGGCCGAGGCTGAGCCTGGCGCAATTGCCGGCCGCCGATGCCGATGCGGTGATGCGGATGGTGACCGCCATCGGACGGGTCCGGGATCTGATCAATACCCCCGCCCAGGACATGATGCCCCAGCACCTGGCCGAGGCGGCCCGGGAACTGGCCCATCGGCATGGGGCCGTCTTCAGCGAGATCGTCGGCGAGGACCTGCTGACGCAGAACTACCCCTGCATCCATGCCGTGGGCCGTGCCAGCACCCACCCGCCGCGCCTGATCGAACTGCGCTGGGGAGATCCGGCCCATCCCCGGGTCACCCTGGTGGGCAAGGGGGTCTGCTTCGACAGCGGCGGCCTGGACATCAAGCCCGCCAGCGGCATGCGCCTGATGAAGAAGGACATGGGCGGTGCCGCCCATGTGCTGGGGCTGGCCGACCTCATCATGGGGGCCGGGTTGCCCGTGTGCCTGCGGGTGATGGTGGGCGCGGTGGAGAATGCCATCTCCGGCGACGCCTTTCGCCCCGGCGACGTGCTGCGTTCCCGCAAGGGACTGACCATCGAGATCGACAATACGGACGCGGAAGGCCGGCTGGTGCTCTGCGACATGCTGGCCGACGCCGCCGAGGAATCCCCCGAGGTGCTGCTGGATTTCGCCACCCTGACGGGGGCGGCCCGGGTGGCGGTGGGCACCGAGATCGGTGCCTTCTTCACCAATGACGAGACCCTGGCCGAGGGCATCGGCCGGTATGGGGAGGCGGAGGAGGATCCCTGTTGGCGCCTGCCGCTGCATGCCCCCTATCGTTCCCAACTGGACAGCCGGATCGCGGACCTGACCAATACCGGCAGCGGACCCTACGCCGGTGCCATCACCGCCGCCCTGTTCCTGCAGGCCTTCGTGCCCGACGGGCAGGTCTGGGGACATTTCGACATCATGGCCTGGAACAACCGTAACCGTCCCGGCCGCCCCAAGGGCGGCGAGGCACTGGGGGTACGTGCCGCCTTTGCCTGGCTGGAGGATCGCTACGGCAAACGCTGACCTTGGCCTTGGGTGTATTGCCTCTCAGTAGGCCCCCAGGTCCAGGCTGGCCCCGCTGATGCGGCTGATGGCCACCGCATAGGCCGCCGTCCGGTAGTCCATGACCCGGTCATGGGCCCGGCGCATGCGGTCGATCTCCTGGAAAGCCACCCGCATGGCGTCATCCAGTCCGGAGCGCACCAGGTCCAGTTCGTCGGCACCGCGCAGCAGGGATTCTCGCAGCCAGTCCGGGGACTGCTCGCCGCTCATGAGTTCCAGGGCGGAGACGATGTGCTGTCCCCGCACTTCGTCCAGGCGGCGTTCCAGGCGGCCGAAGCGCATGTGGGAAAGGTTGCGGATCCATTCGAAGTAGGACACCACCACGCCGCCGGCGTTGGCGTAGATATCCGGCAGGATCACCGTACCCCTTGCGCGAAGGATCTCGTCCGCCTCGAAGGTGATCGGGCCGTTGGCCGCCTCAATGACCAGGGGGGCACGGATGCGCTCGGCGTTGCCGGCGTGGATGACCCCTTCCAGGGCGGCGGGAATCAGGATGTCGCAGTCCCGTTCCAGCGCCGCAGCACCCGGTTCCACCCATTCCACCCCGGGAAACCCCTGTACGCCGCCGGTCCGGTTCATGTACTGGCGGACTTCCTCCACGTTCAGGCCCGCTTCGTGGACCAGGGCGCCGTCCCGTTCGATGATGGCGATGATGTGGGCGCCGTCCTCTTCCTGGAGCAGCTTGGCGGCATGGTAGCCCACGTTGCCCAGGCCCTGGATGATGATGCGCTTGTCCTTGAGACCGCCTTCTAGTCCGGCTTCGGCTATGGCTTCCGGGTGGCGGAAGAACTCCCGCAGGGCATAGTGGATGCCCCGGCCGGTGGCATCCAGCCGGCCCGGCATGCCGCCCAATTCCACCGGCTTGCCGGTAACGCAGCCCACGTAGTTGATGTCTTCCGGGTACAGGTTCTTGTAGGTGTCCAGGATCCAGGCCATCTCCCGCTGGCCCGTGCCCACGTCCGGGGCGGGGACGTTGGTGGCCGGGCTGAGAAATCCCCGGCGGGCCAGTTCCCGGGCAAAGCGTCGGGTGATGAGTTCCATCTCGTCGCGGGAATACTGTTCCGGATCGATGCACAGGCCGCCCTTGGAGCCGCCGAAGGGAATGTCGACGATGGCGCATTTGTAGGTCATCAGGGCCGCCAGGGCCTCGGTGGTGTCCTGGTCGATGCTGGGGGAGAAGCGCAGGCCGCCCTTGGCGGGCAGGCGGTGGGTGCTGTGTACCGCCCGCCAGCCGGTGAAGGTACGCACCTCACCGCGAATCTTGAGGGGAAAGGTGACCTGCAGGATGGCGCTGCAGGTCTTGATGGCCCGGTCGGCGCCCGGTTCCAGTTTGACGAAGGCCAGGGCGCGATCCACCATCCGGGCCACGCTCTGCTGGAAACTCACGGGCGGCGGGGACTGTGTATCGTCCGGCATGGCTGACTCCTGGCGTATGGGCTGTCTGAGTTCAGCCTACACCCGATCCCGCGGGAGATGCCAATCCCGGGCCGGGGATCGCTGATCCGGGTCAGGTGGCGGGTTTTTGCTGTCGTCGGCCGAGTTTGTCCCTCAGTACCCGCCGGGTGTTCTTGTCGGCGTCGCTGAAGACGAAGCGGCCGGCCAGCACGCAGCCCTTCATGCCCGGCTCACAGGGGCGGTTTTCCACCTTGTGGCAGAGCCCCTTGCTTTCATGGGGACAACCCCAACCTCCCATCATGGTCTCCTGTCTTTTGTCGTTTTCGGCATCTTCCCCGTCATCACTCCCGCTGTCTTCCGCCACTCCCGCGAAAGCGGGAGTCCAGGACTCCGGTCAGTGATTGGATTCCCGCCTGCGCGGGAATGACGCGATTCCTGCAAAATCTACGATGACGCCATTTCCTGCAAGCGACCCTCCTGCAGCCTGTAGTGGGCGGTGCAGGGCGGAGCCATGGCCGGCTCATGGGCGATCACCAGGGTTGCCCGTCGGGACAGCCAGGGCGTCAGACGCTGCCTGAGCCGCTCGATGGTGGCCGGATCCAGCCCCCGGAAAGGCTCATCCAGGATTACCACGGGGGCATCTTTGAGGATCAGTCTGGCCAGGGCCAGACGTCGGGCCTGACCACCGGAGACCAGGGCACCGCCTTCGCCCACCGCGGTGTCCAGACCCTGGGGCAGGGCGGCGATGAAGTCGTCCAGACCGGCCAGGAACAGGGCCTCGCGCAGGGCCTCTTCGTCGGCCTCCGGTCGTGCCAGGCGCAGGTTGGCGGCGACGGTGTCGGCAAACAGCACTGTCTCCTGCCCGAGTACCCCCACGGTGTCGTACAGGTCGGTGTAGCCCATGGACTGGACCGGGATGCCGCACACCCGGGCCTCGCCCGCCTGGGGCGCCACCAGACGCAGGGCCACGGCGGTGAGACTGGTCTTGCCCGCGCCGCTGGCGCCGGTAACGAGCACGCTCCGACCCGGTTGGAGATTCAGATCCACCCCGTCCAGAATCCAGGGGGCATCGTTGCCGTAGCGCAACCGGATGCCCTCCAGGGTGAGGCTGCCATCACCGTCGGGCCGTTGGGGGTGGGCCGGTTCCGGCAGGCTGGGACGGGTATGGGCCACCTCCAGCAATCGGGCGGCGGCGGCACGGATCTGCCCCAGACGCTGATAGGCCCCCGGCAGCATGGCCACGGCCTCGGACAGGCCCAGGGTGGCCAGAACCAGCAGTACCACGATGGGGGCCGTCACCAAGTCTTGCGACAGCCAGCCCACGCCCAGCCACAGGGCCAGCCAGATCGCCCCCAGACCCGCCAGCATGGCGGCCGTGTCCCCCAGGGCGCCCCAGCGCACCAGCCGGATCTCGGCCTCGGCCCGGTCCCGTTCGGCGGCGGCCAGGGCGGCCCGTTGCCGGGGCAGGGCGCCGAATACCCGCAGCTCCGCCAGTCCCTGCACGCCTTCCACCGTCCGTTCCCGCACTTGGGCGGCGGCCTGGATGCGCGCCTCGCCGCTGCGCCCGCCCAGGGCCACGGCGATGGCGGGCAGGATCAAGCCGGCCAGGGCCAGCACCGCCACCACCCACAGCACTGCGAGGGGCGCCAGCAGGCCGAAGAACAGGGCGCCCCCGAGCAGGGTGAGGACGGCGGTAAGGGTGGGCGTGATGACCCGCAGGAACAGACCGTCCAGGGTGTCGATGTCACCCACCAGCCGCTGCAGCAGGTCGGCGGCGCGAAAGCGGGCCAGGGTGCCAGGATCCAGGGGCGACAGGGCACGGAACAGCCAGCTGCGCAGATCCGCCAGATGGCGCAGCACCGCTTCATGGTTGACGATGCGCTCGGCATAGCGGGCCACGGTACGTCCCACGGCCAGGGCGCGGATGCCGCCGGCGGGTCGGTAGACATCCAGGGCGATGATCAACCCGGCACCCGCCAGGGCCGAGGCGGTGATGAACCAGCCGGACAGGGCCAGCAGGCCGGTGGCGGCCACTACGGTGAGGACCGCCAGCAGCAGTCCGCCCAGGAACCAGGGCAGGCGCGGCAGGGAGAGGCGAAGGAAGGGGATCAGATCTTTCATGCAGATTCGCCGATATCGCCGGCATCATGGACCACGCGACCGTCCTGGATGGTGATGACTCGATCCGCCCAGGCCAGTACCCGAGGGTGGTGGCTGGCGATGAGCACGGTGGCGCCGGCGGTGGCGGAGCGTTCCAGGGCTTCGAGCACCAGGGCTTCGGCCTCCGGGTCCAGCCCGGCGGTGGGTTCGTCCAGCAACCACAGGGGTGCCTGTTTGAGGGCGGCCCGGGCCAGGGCAACCCGCTGGGCCTGCCCACCGGAGAGACCGCGGCCCCGTTCTCCCAGCACGGTCTCCAGTCCCTGGGGCAGCCGGTCGGCAAAGGCCATCACCCCGGCGTCGGTGGCGGCCCGGATCACCGTGGCCTGATCCGCGTCGGGGCGGCTCAGACGGATGTTGTCGGCCAGGGTGCCGGTGAAGAGATGGGGGCGCTGTCCCACCCAGGCAGCTTGGCGCAGGGGATCGGGGGCGGCGCCGTCCACGCTTACCTGCCCCTGGTCGGGCTCGATGAAACCGGCCAGCAGGTGTAGAAGCGTGGACTTGCCCGCGCCGCTGGGTCCGGCCAGGGCCACCCGTTCACCGGGGCGGATATCCAGGTTGATCCCGCTAAGGGCGGTGCGCCGACCTTCATCGAAGCCGACATGCACGTCCCTGAATCGGATCGACACCCCGCCGGGACGAGACGGCGTGGGCGTCGGCGGGGTGGATGTCGGTGGGGCTTGTTGCCGCAACAGGGGCAGGAGGGTCTGGGCCGCGCCCAGGGCCGCCGCCCGGTCATGGTAGTGCAGGGCCAGCTGCCGCAGGGGCTGGAAGAAATCCGGTGCCATCAGCAGGATGAACAGCCCCGAGAACAGGGTGAGCTGGGTGGCCGGCCCCCATTGCAGATAGCCGATCAGGGCGAAACCCACGTACATGGCTACCAGGGCGATGGCGACGGCACTGAAGAATTCGAGCACGGCGGAGGAGAGAAAGGCCACCCGCAGGACCTTCATGGTGGTGACCCGATAGCCGTCGGCGGCCTCGGCCACTTCCCGTGCCGCCCGTTCCTGAGCGTTGAACAGGCGTAGCGTGGTCAGGCCCTGGAGCCGGTCGAGAAAGTGCCCGCCCAGGCGGGACACGGTTTCCTGCTGACGCCGACTGACCTGTTCGGCGCCCATGCCCAACAGGGCCATGAAGAAGGGAATCAGCGGGGCGGTGAACAGCAGGATCAGGGCGGCGAGCCAGTCCTGGGTGAGGGCGGCGATGAAGATCCCCAGGGGCGCCAGCAGGCTCACCGCCATCTGCGGCAGGTAGCGGGCGTAATAGCCGTTCATGCCCTCCACCTGCTCGACGATGGCCGAGGAAAGACTGCCGCTGTGGCGATTTGCCAGGCGGACCGGGCCCAGGGCGGCCATGTGGGCAAAGAGTTCGTCCCGCAGCCGGCTCTGGATGCTCAGGGCCGCCGCCTGGCCCAGGGTTTCCCGGGACCAGTTCAGGGCCGCCCGCAGCCCCATGACCAGGGCCAGCCAGGCAAAGGCCCCCGTCAGTGCCGACAGGCCGTCGCCATGGGTGATGGCGCGATCCAGGATGAAGGCCAGCAGGCCCGCCTGGGCGATCACCAGCAGTCCGGACAGGACGCCGGCACCGCTGGCCAGGCTGAGCAGACCCCGGGCCGGGGCGACACGGGCGTTGAGCCAGCGTTTCGCCTCGGCATTGGGGATGGCGGGGGTGTCGTGGGTGGGGGTGCTTGCGTCGTTCAGTGGTAACCCTCTCCGATCCGGACCTTGCCGCGGAACACCCAGTAGGTCCAGGCGGTGTAGGCAAGGATGATGGGGATGACGAACAGAAGCCCGATCAGGGTGAACAGCTGCGAGTCGGGCGATGAGGCCGCATCCCAGAAGGTGTGGTGGGGCGGGACCGCATAGGGCCACATGCTGATCAGAAGGCCCAGGTAGGCCAGCAGGAACAGGGCCAGGGTGGCGATGAAGGGCGTGCCCTCGGCTCGCCGACCCAGGCCGCGCCAGAGCCACACACCGGCCAGCAGGGACAGGGTGGGGAAGATCCACAGCACGGCGGCGTGCTCCAGCCAGCGTTCGAGGATATGCGGGTGGGCCACGGCGGTCCACAGGCTGACCAGCAGGAAGACGAACAGCACCGCCACCACCATGCGCCCGGCGATGCGGTAGGCCAGGGTCTGCAGGTCGCCTTCTGTCTTCATGATCAGCCAGGTGGCACCCAGCAGGGTGTAGCCGGCCACCAGGCCCAGCCCGGTCATGACCGTGAACGGGGTGAGCCAGTCGAAGGCGCCGCCCACATAGGAGAAGCCCTCCACCTCGAAGCCCTGGATGTAGGCGCCCACCACGGCCCCCTGGGCAAACGCGGCCACCAGGGACCCGCCGAAGAAGGCAATGTCCCAGCGCCGTCGCTTGTGGGGTTCGGCCTTGAAGCGGAACTCGAAGGCCACGCCGCGAAAGATGAGTCCCGCCAGCATCAGGAACACACCGATGTAAAGGGCGGGCAGGAACACGGCATAGATGAGCGGAAACGCCGCCAGCAGGCCGGCGCCGCCCAGGATCAGCCAGGTTTCGTTGCCATCCCATACCGGGGCTACGGAGTTCATCATGACATCGCGGTGTTCGTCACTGCCGGCAAAGGGGAAGAGTATACCCACTCCCAGGTCGAAACCGTCCATGAACACGTACATGAACACACCAAAGCCGATGATGACGATCCAGATCAGGGTCAGGTCGATCAGTTCCATGTCTGCGCGCTCCCGGCCGTCAGGCCATGGTCTTGTCGTCGGCGGCGGAAAACGGCCGCTTGGCGTGGGCACCCGGATGGTCTTCCGACAGGTCCGTCTGATCCGGTCCCTGGCGGATGATGCGGACCAGGAAACGGATGCCGGCGATGAATACCACCGCGTAGACGGTGACGTAGCCCACCAGGGTGAACAGGGCCATGGCGCCGGTCAGGGAGGGGGTGAGCCCTTCCGCGGTACGGATCAAGCCGTAGGCCAGCCAGGGCTGACGCCCCACCTCAGTGACGAACCATCCGGCCAGAACGGCCACAAAGGGTAGCGGAATCATCAGGCTGGTCAACCTCAGGAAGCGTTTTGATTCCACCAGACGATCCCGCCAGGTGAGCCAGGCGCCCCACAGGGCGATGATGATCATGAGCAGGCCGATGCCCACCATGACCCGGAAGGACCAGAACACGATGGGCATGTGGGGGCGGTCTTCGGGCGCCCATTCCTTCAGGCCGGGGACCGTGCCGTTCCACTCATGGGTCAGGATCAGGCTGGCCATGTTGGGGATGCCGATCTCCAGGAAATTGCGTTCCTGGGATTGACTGGGAATGGCGAACAGGAGCAGGGGGGCGCCGTCGGTGGTCTCCCAGACCCCTTCCATGGCCGCCACCTTGGCGGGCTGGTGTTTGAACGTGTTGAGACCGTGCACGTCCCCCACCAGCAGCTGGGCCGGGGCAGCGAAGGCGAGCATGATCAGGCACATCTGCAGGGCCTTCTTGGACGCCTCCGGTGCCTTGCCCTTGAGCAGATACCAGGCCGACACGCCGGCAACCACGAAGCCGCCGGTGAGAAATGAGGCCAGAGCCACATGGAAGAAACGGGGGACGAAGGAAGGATTGAAGATGGCCTCGCTCCAGGAAGTCAGGTGGACGATGCCGTCCCGCAGTTCGGCGCCCGCGGGGGTCTGCATCCAGCTGTTGGCGGAGAGGATCCAGAACGAGGATATGAAGGTGCCCAGGGCCACCATGCAGGCGGCGAACAGGTGGGTACCCCTGGGGACCTTGTCACGACCGAACAGCAGCACCCCCAGGAACACCGCCTCCAGGAAGAAGGCGGTGACCACTTCATAGGCCAGGATCGGGCCGAGGAAGTTGGCGCTGGCATAGGAGAATACGCTCCAGTTGGTGCCGAACTGGAACGACATGACGATCCCTGACACCACCCCCATGCCGAACACCACGGCAAAGACCTTGGTCCAGAAGCGGGACAGTTGCTCGTAGGCGGGGTTGCCGGTCCGGTAGAGCAGGCCCTCCAGCAGGGCGATGTAGGAGGCCAGGCCGATGGTGAAGACAGGAAAGATGGCGTGGAACGAGACCACGAAGGCAAACTGGATTCGGGATAGAAGTAGGGGGTCAAGCTCCATCATGGGTCGGTCCTCGGGCCCGGGTTCGAAGGTTTGCATTCTGTCCAGTGTGTTCGCTATTTCCCATGATTTTGGTCAATCTTTGTCGGCTCGATACCCGGTGTGCCGGGTATTGAAAGGATACCGACCGGATGGTATGTTCCTGCCATGAATCCCCAAGACGGCTTGCGCAAGAAACAACCGGCCCGGGTTCGGCGGGCACTGCTGGATCAGGGGGCGCGCCTGTGCTCCGAGCAGGGTGTGCCTGGACTGACCCTGCAGGCGGTCGCGGATGCCGCCGGCGTGACCAAGGGGGGGCTGTTGCACCATTTCCCCTCGAAGCAGGCGCTGGTGGAGGCCATCTTCGACGACCTGTTGCAGCGTTTCGAACACAGTATCGATCGTCTGATGGCCCGGGATGTCGAGCCCCACGGGCGTTTCACCCGGGCCTATGTGACTGCGACGATGGAACTGATCGGCATGGACGAGTTCATCAAGTGGCAGAGCCTCATGATGACCATGCTGACCGATCCGGGCATCAGGCAGGGCTGGAAGTGCTGGATGGAAGCGCAGCAGGCACGATACAGGGAAACCGATGAGGATGGCCGGCTGGTGCTGGCCCGGTATGCCGCCGATGGAATCTGGCTGGCCGCGGTGCAGGGGCATTCCAATCTGGAGTCAGACAGGCAAAGAGGTGAGTTGCTGGCACACTTGATCGACATGACGAGGACCCCTTAATCCATGAATCCATCTCTGGCCGTTTATGGCGTGCTGGGAATGGCTATCCTGCTGGAAGTGATCGGCACCCTGTTCCTGCAAAAATCGGATCAGTTCACACGCCCCGTGCCAACCCTGGTCATGGGGCTTTGCTATCTTGGGGCGTTTTATTTTCTCTCCCATGTCCTGAAGAGCATCCCGGTGGGCGTGGCGTACGCCCTCTGGAGTGGCCTGGGTATCCTGCTCATTTCTCTGGTGGGTTATCTGGTCTTTCGGCAGTCTCTGGATCTGGCGGCCTGGATCGGTATCAGCTTCATCATTCTGGGGGTCATTATCCTGAATGTTTTTTCCAGTTCAGTGCCCCATTGACGCGCGGGGTATCCGATTCCGTGGTGGGAGAGTGTAATCTGCCTTTTTTCAGTTCCCGCGCCGTGGCTTGGGCGACGGTCGTTCCCATCAACTTTTCTGCTGGTCTGCCAAAGGCTGTGTCCCGGACATGAACAGAAGACTCATCAATCGGCGCATGATCCTCATGCTGCTGGTCGTATCCCTGCTGCTGGGCGGTGTATTCGGTTACAAGGCCTTCATCAATGCCCTGATCACCGACATCTTCGACAACATGCCCGAACCGGTGGCCACCATCACCGCCACCGAGGCCAGGGAACAGATCTGGCGACCGCAACTGGAGGCGGTGGGCAGCTTTGCCGCCGTGCAGGGGGCCGACCTGACCACCGAGGTGAGCGGCATCGTGCAGGAGATCCTGTTCGATAACGGCGCCCGGGTCCGGGCGGGGGATGTGCTGCTGCGCCTTGACAGCCGCACCGATGTGGCTCAGCTCCGCCGCCTGGAGGCGGCGGCCCGGCTGGCGGATCTGGAACTGGAGCGGGCCCGTCGGTTGGTGCGTCAGAACAATATCTCTGAAGCGGAGTTGCAGCGCCGGGAGAGCGAGGCCGAACAGGCCGCGGCGGCGGTGCAGGAACAGGCGGCCCGCATCCAGCAGAAGACCCTGACGGCACCCTTTTCCGGGCAGCTTGGCATCCGCCGGGTGAATGTGGGCCAGTTTCTCTCCGCCGGCGATCCCGTGGTGTCCCTGCAGGCCCTGAATCCGATTTATCTCAATTTCTCCCTGGCGGAGCGACGCCTGGGCGAGGTGACGCCGGGACAGCCGTTGCGGGTGAGGGTGGATGCCTTTGAGGATACCTTCGAAGGTCGCGTCCGCGCCATCGAGCCGGCCGTGCGGGCCTCCACCCGTACCTTCGAGGTACAGGCCATCATCCCCAATCCGGAACAGCGGTTGCGCCCCGGCATGTTCGGTCGCGTGACCCTGGATGTGGGGGAGGAGGCGACGGTGGTGGTGGTGCCCCAGTCGGCGGTGAGTTTCAATCCCTACGGCGACTCGGTCTATGTGATCCAGTCGGGCGACGAGGATGAGTTGCGGGTGCGCCAGCGTTTCGTGCGTACCGGCACCCGGCGTGGGGATCTGGTGGTGATTCTGGAAGGGCTGGCGCCAGGTGAGCAGGTGGCCACCAGTGGTCTGCTCAAGCTGCGCAACAACGCCGTGGTGAAGATCAATGATGATCCCGATCTGCAACCCGGCGAAGAGTCGGCACCCACACCGCCCAACGCCTGATGCGGCCGGAGAGCCTCGATGCGATTCACTGATGTCTTCATCCGCAAGCCGGTGCTGGCCACGGTGGTCAGCCTGTTCATCCTGCTGCTGGGTATCCGGGCCGGCTTCGACCTGAACGTGCGCCAGTTTCCGGAGATCCAGAATGCGGTGGTTACCGTCACCACGACTTACATCGGTGCCGATGCCAACCTGATCCAGGGCTTCATCACCACCCCCCTGGAACGGGAGATTGCCGCCGCCGAGGGGATCGATTACCTGGTCTCCACCAGTCTCTCCGGCGTCAGCACGGTGCAGGCCTATCTGCGCATGGACTATGATCCCAACGAGGCCCTGACCCAGATCGCCGCCCAGGTCAACAAGGTCCGTTCGGATCTGCCCCAGGAGGCGGAAGAGCCGGTGATCCAATTGTCGGTGGGCGAGACCATCGCCGCCATGTACATGAGCTTCTATTCCGAGGTGCTCAGCGACAACCAGATCACCGACTATCTGGTCCGGGTGGTGGAACCTCAACTGGCCACCCTGCCGGGGGTGCAGCGGGCCGAGATCCTGGGGGCACGGACCTTCGCCATGCGCATCTGGCTCGATCCGGAGCGGATGGCGGCCCTTGACGTGACCGGTGCCGATGTGCGCCGTGCCCTGCAGGCCAATAACGTGCTCTCGGCGGTGGGGAGCACCAAGGGCCGCCTCATCTCGGTGGAGCTGACGGCGGAAACTGACCTGTCCAGCGCCGAGGGTTTCGAGCAACTGGTGGTTCGATCGGAGCAGGGCGCCATCGTCCGGTTGCAGGACATTGCCGAGGTGGAGTTGGGTTCCGAGAGCTATGACAGTTCCGTGAGCTTCAATGGCCAGTCCGCCACTTTCATCGGCATCGAGATCTCCCCGGATGCCAATGCTCTGGATGTGATCGCCGATGTTCGACGGGTCTGGGAGCGGGAGATCGAGCCCCAGTTCCCCGAAGGCCTCAAGGGGGATATCGTCTATGACTCCACCCTCTATATCGAGAGCGCCATCCAGGAGGTGCTGATCACCATCGTGCTGGCGCTGGTAATCGTGGTGGGGGTGATCTATGCCTTCCTCGGTTCCATGCGCAGCGTGATCATCCCGGCCCTGGCGGTGCCCCTGTCCTTGATCGGCACCCTGTTCCTGATGTTGCTGATGGGGTTTTCCATCAACTTGCTCACCCTGCTGGCCATGGTGCTGGCCATCGGCATCGTGGTGGATGACGCCATCATCATGGTGGAGAATGTCCATCGTCATATCGAGGAGGGCATGAAGCCGGTGGAGGCGGCCTTGCAGGGTGCCAGGGAACTGGCCTGGCCCATCGTTGCCATGTCCACCAGTCTGGTGGCGGTCTTCATTCCCATCGGCTTCGTCGGCGGCATCACCGGCACCCTGTTCGTGGAATTCGCCTTCACCCTGGCGGCCTCGGTGATCCTCTCCGGCGTGATCGCCCTGACCCTCTCTCCCATGCTCTGCTCCCGCCTGCTCAAGCCCCATGGCGAGGGCGGCAAGGGGCGTTTCGAGGCCTGGCTCGATGCCCGCTTCGAGGGGCTTCATCGGCGTTACGAACGTCGTCTCCATGGTGCCCTGGATGATCGCCATGTGGTGCTGGTGTTCGGCTTCATCGTGCTGGTGTCCTGCTATTTCCTGTTCATCACCAGCAGCAGCGAGCTTGAGCCCCCGGAGGACCAGGGCTTCGTCTTCTCCATTGCCCAGGGGGATGCCCCCATGACCCTGGATCAGCTGGAGCGCAACACGGCGGTGATGAACCGGTATCTGGACGAGATTCCGGAACTCTCCAACATCTTCATCATCAACGGTTTCGGCGGCGGTACCCATTCTGCGGTGGCGGGGTTCGTGCTGGCGCCCTGGGACGAGCGTGACCGCAGCACCCAGGCGGTACTGGATAACGACCTGCAACCCCGGCTGGAAGAGATCCCGGGTCTGAGCATCTTCGCGTTGGCGCCGCCATCCCTGCCCAGTGCCGGAGGTGGGGCTCCGGTGGAGTTCGTCATCCGCTCCACCGATCCTTCGGAGAACCTGCTGGAAGTTTCCCGGGAAGTGATCGGCCGGGCCATGGCCAGTGGCCGCTTCATCTACATCGACGGTGATCTCAGGATCGACCGTCCCCGAACCGAGATCCATATCGACCGGGAAAAGGCCGCCCTGATGGGGGTGGATATGCAGACCCTGTCGGCGGATCTTTCCTCCCTGTTCTCCGGCGCGTTCGTGGGACGCTTTGCCCTGGATGACCGGTCTTACCGGGTCATTCCCCAGCTGCAGCGGGTGGATCGGCTGACGCCGGATCAGATCGAGGATCTCTATACCCGCAACCGGGACGGCGAGCTGGTGCCCCTGGATACCTTGATCACCCTGAAGGACTCGGTGCATCCCCAGCAGCTCAAGCGCTTCCAGCAGCTCAACGCGGTCACCCTGTCCGGGGTTCCCCGGCCGGGCGTGACCCTGGGCGAGGCCCTGGAGGTGCTGCAGGAAATCGCCGCCGATGTCCTGCCGCCGGGTTACAGCGTGGATTATGCGGGGCAGTCACGTCAGTTCATGACCGAGGGCCGCCAGCTGGTGGTGACCTTCTTCTTTGCCCTGCTAGTGATCTATCTGGTGCTGGCGGCCCAGTTCGAGTCATTCAGGGATTCGCTGATCATGCTGGTGACCGTGCCCATGTCCATTGCCGGCGCGCTGCTGTTCGTCAGCCTGGGCCTGACCACCCTGAATATCTATACCCAGGTGGGGCTGCTGACCCTGATCGGACTGATCGCCAAGCACGGTATCCTGATCGTGGAGTTCGCCAACAAGCTGCAGGAACAGGGGTTATCCCGCCGGGAGGCAGTGGAAAAGGCGGCCGGAATCCGGCTCAGGCCCATCCTCATGACCACGGCGGCCACGGTGCTGGCCATGATCCCGCTCCTGATTGCCAGCGGCCCGGGCGCCGGTTCCCGGTTTGCCATGGGCTTGGTGATCGCCGCCGGCATGACCATCGGCACCCTGTTCACCCTGTTCGTGGTGCCGGCGGTGTATACCTATCTGGCACGGGATCGTGCCGGGGTCACCGGGGCGGCGTGACCGGATTGTTCCCAGGGCCGGCATCCAGTCTTTGCCGCAATGCCGGCAGCAACCTGTCCATCTGCTCCAGCAGGCTATGAAGCGCCTGCCGGATCCGCGGGAATTCGGCCTGTTGGCGGCAGAGATCCTCCAGTTGTTGGGCGGCATCCCTGGCGGGCAGGGCGCACAGGGTTCCGCATTGTCCCTTCAGGGTATGCGCCTGGATGCCCAGATCGCCGAGATGGGACGACGCCAGATTGTGCCGCATGTCATGAAGTTGGTTATCGATGCTTTCCAGGAAAAGCGCCAGCACTTGCAGCAGCAGAGGTTCGTCATCACCGATCTGCCTGAGTGCGTTCTGCCAGTTGAAAATGGGAGATTGATCGGTGGGCGCCGGGTCGGGGATGGGGGCGCCGAGGGTCATGGCCTCCATGAACCAGGTCGGTTCGTTTTCAGCATGGATATTGCTGATTTCCAGGGTGCTCGGCGACACTGAATCGGTGTCGGGATGATGATCATGGCCGATGACATTAAGGACCTCTTGAATCAGCAGGGCGTACTGGATGGGTTTTGCCACATACCCCTGAATCCCGCCGGCGAGAAAGCGTTCACGATCACCGGCCATGGCATGGGCCGTCAGGGCAATGATGGGGCAGGGTGACCAGTGATTTTCGGCCTCCTGCTGGCGAATGTGTTGGGTGGCCTCCATGCCGTCCATGAGCGGCATCATCATGTCCATAAGGATGAGGTCAAAGCGTCGATGGGCAGCCAGCTCCACCGTTTCGATGCCGTTTTCCGCCACGGTACAGACTGCATCAATGCGCCCGAGCAGCTTTCTGATCACCAGTTGATTGATGGAGTTGTCCTCGGCAATCAATACTTTCAGACGCATTTGCTTGAGCTGATCGGCAAGCAGGACATGAGGCGTCCGGGTATCGCTGGGCTCTGGTCGCGTGCCGTGGGGCAATCGAAGCCTGACCGTGAATTCAGAACCCTTGCCTACCTCGCTGATGACGGTGATCTCGCCGCCCAGCAATTCCACCAGTTTGCGGGTGATGGTCAGGCCCAGGCCCGTGCCTTCGTAGCGCCTGCTGTAGGTGTTGTCTCCCTGCTCGAAGGCTTCGAAGATCCTGCTGATCACATGGGTGGGAATGCCGATGCCGGTGTCCCTGACCGACAGTTGCACCTCGGAAGCCGCCTCGTCCCGGGCAAGCAGCCGCCCCTGGAGAGTGACCTCTCCCTGTTCGGTGAACTTGATGGCGTTGCCGAGCAGGTTGATCAGGATCTGGCGCAGGCGGGTGGCATCCACGCGGACGTAGTCGGGCAGATCCGGGTCCAGGTGATGGGTGACCCTGAGTTGCTTCGCCGCCGCCGTGGGCATTTGGCTTCCCAGGGTTTGCAACAGCAGTTCCTTCAGGTCCAGATCCCGGGTTTCCAGGATCATCTTGCCGGCATCGATCCTGGACAGGTCCAGGACGATATTGATGATGCTCAGCAGGTGTTCCGCCGACAGTCTGGCCAGATTCAACTGTTCCCTCACTTCCTCCGGCAACGGGGTATCCAGTACCACGTCCAGCAATCCGAGCACACCATTCATCGGTGTTCTGATTTCATGGCTGATGTTGGCCATGAACAGACTCTTGGCCCGCTCGGCGCTGCGGGCGGCTTCCATCTGTTGCTTGAGCTCCTGCTCGTAGATGCAGGCGCGAATGGCCTGTGCCAGTTTCTCCATCAGTTTGGGCAGGGAGTTGAAGAGATCCTCACTGATCGGTGTGCCGGTCTTACGCATGACCAGGATGCCGAAACCGGTCAGATGGAACACGTACCAGTGATGCGCGTCGCCGTCTTCCCGGTGCAAGGGGAGACGCATCAGCCAAGCGCGGAGTGTGTCCGGATGGTCCGGTATCCCGGACCGTTCCATGAATGCCTGATAATAAGGTCTTTGGACCACATTCCGGGGGATGGCCGCCACGACTGTTCTTGAAACCTCCGGCGAGGCTTCGTCAATGAGACGTATGACGACGGCAAGGTTGAAATTGCACAGTCGCATCATTGTCCCCAGGCTGTGCCTGAGCATTGGATTCAGATCCAGGCTCTGGCCGACCGAGAATGCGATTTCGTAGAGGATCTGTGTCGCTTCAAGTCGTCTCAAGGGACCCCTCCCTGTGCCATGTCAAGCAGGCAAAGCACGGAAGACTTGTTCATGAACTCCATGTAATCGTTTCCGGTATTGGCGATTTCGCCCAGTGTGAAGGCACCGAACAAGGGCATGCCGGCGCCGGCGCCCTCCAGTTCCCGGTGGATCCCTTCACCGAGAAATAACACCCGTGAAATACAGTCGATGAACAGGGCCGGGGCGGCGGTGCCGTCGGTGCACTGTGATTCGGCGATGGCCCGGGCCTGGGTGGCGGCCTGGATCAGGGAGTCCGGGGTGCCGTTGAGCAGTCTGACGAAACAACCTTCCCGGACTTCTCCCACACACATCAGGGATTGATCGCCCACTACCATCAGCGGGTCGCGTACCACCATTTCGCTGTCCAGTTTGGAGATGCCGAAGGGATAGGCCTTGGCGATGTCGAAAAAATTCTCTCTGGTGATGTCCTGGCCGCCATGCTCCCGGATCATCCGGCGATACACCTCGAAGGCCGGCTGCCAGTCAAGGGTATGGATGATGTTCCTTTCCGACGAGGTGACTTTGAGGGTGTCGCTGATGGGCTCCCAGCCATGGGTGACGCCGATGCGGCTGACCAGAGGGATGCGGGCCAGGACTGCGGTATCCCGGCAAATTCCGTTCGGTGTGATGATGCAGGGTTTCTTTTCAAAGCTCAGTGACCCGGCACCGCCGCCGACGAAATTGACATCCAGTCCGAAATGCAGGAACAGCGACTCGATGAGGGCGCTGATGCGGCTGGAGAAACCATCCAAAAACACGATAACGGTATTGTTCTCCAGTGCTTCTGGCCATGCGGCATGGGCCTGTGCAAGGTCCCGGTCAAGATCGGCATGGGCATCGCTGAGTCCATGCACCACGGCGATTTGTGCCGTGACGGGCAGCCCGACCAGCAGGGTGCCGTTGGAGTAGGGTTTGCGCTCATGGATGATCTGCGGGAAAACGCCACCGAATACCGGTAACGGACACTCCCGGAACAACCGGGTGGCACCCTCATGCGGCCAGTTGTCCTGATCGCAGCCCAGTACCATGATGCTCTCGACCCCGGGTTCCCGCGCCATGCGTTGCAGGCAAGGGACAAGCGCATCGAGATGCCCGGTCGGTTCCATGTG
Organism: Ectothiorhodospira shaposhnikovii; assembly: GCF_022227765.1. Taxonomy (GTDB): domain Bacteria; phylum Pseudomonadota; class Gammaproteobacteria; order Ectothiorhodospirales; family Ectothiorhodospiraceae; genus Ectothiorhodospira. Next base: position 236,136 of record NZ_JAJMLZ010000004.1, read on the forward strand.
AAAGTGGATGGTGTTCGTGATCATGGGATTGGTTTTCATGGAGTGGTATTCACGGAATGTCGGCGTCGGCGACGCTTTTCATGGTCAGACAGTGCTGCAGTTCATCGGCCCTGACGGGCTTGGAAATCAGGTAACCCTGTATCTCATTGATACCCAGTGCATCCAGATAGTCCCGCTGACGCTGGTTTTCCACGCCTTCGGCAATGGTCCTGAGGCCAAGGCCCTGGCTCAGGGCCGTCAGGGAACGGATGATGGCCCGGCTGTTTCTGTATTCGGTGATGTTCTCGATGAAGCTCTTGTCGATCTTGAGGGTGTTAAGCGGGAATTTCAGCAGGTATCCGAATGATGAGTAACCGGTACCGAAGTCGTCGATGGCAATATTGAATCCCATTTCCCTGAGACGCTTGAGGGTTACGATGGTGTCTTCAGGGCTGTGCATGGCGATGTTTTCGGTGATTTCCAGTTCCAGGCAACGGGCCGGGATGCCGTGCCGCTCCGTGCAGGCCAGGATTCGGTCGGCCAGATCCTCCTGTTCGAACTGGCGGGCGGACAGGTTGATCCCCATGCGCAGATTGACGCCCTGGCGTCGCCAGGCAGCCGCCTGACGGCAGGCCTGCTCAATGATCCAGTCCCCCACATGCCGTATTCTGCCGGTCTCTTCCAGCAGGGGGATGAACTCGACGGGGGAGATGACGCCTCTCTGGCTGTGCTGCCAGCGGATGAGAGCCTCGACGCCGACGATCCTGCCGCTGGACAATTCCTGTTGGGGCTGGAAGACCATGAAAAACTCGTCCTTGTCCTGGGCAAGGCGCAGGTCGGTTTCCAACAGGATGCCCATGGCCTTGTTTTCCACCTGGCCTTGCTGATGAAACACCAGCTTGGTGCCGCTTCCCAGACGGGCCTTGCGCTGGGCTTGCCGGGCCAGGAGCAGCAGGTCCTCGGCATTGGATCCATCCCGTGGGTAGATGCCGGCACCGGCGGAGCACTCCACGAAGACGGCCTTGCCATTGATGAAATGCGCCTTGTCCAGGTGGGAGAGGTAAGCCTCGTGGGAATCCTCCATGGCCATGGCCACGCCGAAGGTGTCGGCTTCCAGTCGGCAGAGCAGGGTGCCTGGGGCGGCATGTTGCCGCAGACGCTGGGCGAACACCCGCAGGACATTGTCGCCGGCGGCATGGCCGAAGGCATCGTTGATGCGGTGCAGCCGATCGATGTCCAGAACCATGACCATCCATGGATCTTCTCCCGACCCCATGTCCAGCTGTTCCTGCAACAGGCGCAGGAACAGCCGTTCCTTGGGTAGGTTCGTCAGTTCATCATGCTCCACCAGATAGAGCACCTGATTTTCCAGTGCACGCAGCCCGGTCACATCCTGAAACGCGCCGACCATGGTGTCCTGGTCCGCGGATGGCTTGCCCTGCATCCGCAGGATGCGATGTCTGGCCCCATCTCCCAGCCGGACTTCCAGGTCAAGCCCTTCGTGATGATTCATGCTCAGTTCAAGCTGATTTTTCACCTCGCTCTGCTGCCCGGCATCCACCAGTGCGATGAAGTGATCGACACGGTCAGGGAGCGGCTCGCGCCACCCCAGCACGGCAGGAGCGTCTTCCGACCAGCGCATTGCCCCGGATTGCCGATGCAGTTGCCAGAATCCAAGCCTGGCCAATCGGCAGGCACTTTCCTGTTCGGCTCGGGCCTGCCTTAGCACCGCTTCCCGCTCCGCACCGCCGAGTACATAGCGGACACGTCGGGATAGCAGGGTCGGGTTGATGGGTTTGGTCATGAAGTCCGTGGCTCCGGCATCGAAGGCCTCATCGATCGACTGGACATCCTCGGCGCTGGTCAACATGAGGATGGGAACCCAAGTCCCTTCATTATGGGCGCGGATGGCACGCACCACGTCGAAGCCGTTCATCTCCGGCATGGTCACGTCCAGCAGGATCAGATCTGGGCGGTGCCGTACAAAGGCCTCGACACCGCGCTTGCCGTTGTCTGCCTCAATGACCCCATAACCCTGACGAGAGAGACCGACCCGGATTACGAGCCGAATGGTGGGGTCATCATCGACGATGAGGATGTTAGAGATGGCAGCGGTCATTGATGACTCGATTCTGGTATCAGGCATGCCCGTGGCGAGTGGGTGCGGTGGTGGCAAAGATTGACTGAATATGCTTCGCTCAGGTTTTGCTGCGACGATTCACATGATGATCCGGAGACAGACCCATGTCCTTTGTCATGCAGATTCAGAAAATCGGTGGTCCCGAGGTGCTGGAATGGGTCAGGTCACCCCCGGGGGAGCCGGGGCCGGGGGAGGTTCGTCTGCGTCAGACGGCGATTGGTCTCAATTTCATTGACATCTATTTTCGTCGTGGGCTGTATCCGTTGCCGAAGCTGCCGTGCGGTCTTGGCATGGAGGCGGCCGGCGTGGTGGAAGCCCTGGGTGAGAACGTGACCGGGTTGCAGGTCGGCGATCGCGTGGCCTATGCCGCGCCTCCTCCGGGTGCCTACGCTCAGAGGCGGGTCATGCCTGCCGACAGGCTGGTGCGTCTGCCCGAGGATATCCCGGACGACACCGCCGCCGCCATGATGCTCAGGGGCATGACTGTCCATTATCTGTTGCGGCGCACCTGGCCGGTGGCGGCGGGTCAGCATGTCCTGGTCCATGCCGCCGCCGGCGGTGTCGGTATCATGCTCTGTCAATGGGCAAGGCATCTGGGGGCCGAGGTGATCGGCATCGTGGGCAGTCCCGAAAAGGCCGATCTTGCTATGGAACATGGCGCGAATCACGTCATAGTGGGCGCCGGGGAGGGATTTGCCGACAGGGTGAGGGAAATCACCGACGGGCGCGGCGTGGACGTGGTCTACGATTCGGTCGGGCGGGATACGTTCATGGGTTCGCTGGATTGCCTGCGACCGTTGGGCATGATGGTCAGCTTCGGCAATGCCTCCGGCCCCGTGCCCCCTGTGGATCCGGCCGTGCTGGCAGGGAAAGGTTCGCTCTTTTTCACTCGACCCAGCCTGTTTCATTACATTGCCGCCCGGGAAGACCTGGAATGGGCCGCCTCGGAACTGTTCGAGATGGTCAGGACCGGTGTGGTGGCAGTGCCCATTCATCAACGATACCCTTTGCGAGAAACTGCCCGGGCTCATGAGGACATGGAGGCCAGGCGCACCACCGGCAGCAGCATCCTGCTGCCCTGAGGGTTACCAGTTGCCGCCCAGCCCCATCCGACTGTTGCGAAGACAGCCCTGAAAGGCCAGCACCGAGCCGCCGGCATGGTGATCCCAGCAGGATACGATGGCGTCAAAGCAGGTTTCCAGCCGGCTTCTTTCTCCCCGGGCCCGCTGATGGCATTCGAAGGCCGCCCTGTCGGAGAGAGTATCCACGGTATGGTGGGTCACGGTCAGCGGTCCCTGGGCCAGTATCCACTGCATGGCTTGGCGGGCTCCGTCCAGGGAAAACTTCAGGGTGCGGACATCTCCCTGATCATCTTCCACCTTGAGGCGGATTTCACGTCCCTCCATCAAGGATTCCAGAAGGGGTGGCAGCGAGTGTCCGCGGGAAGGTTCCCAGACCGGCCATTCCAGGCTTTGAGTCCATGAACCCGAGGATGGATCGGGATCGATGGGGGCATCGGGATCCTGCTGGAGGGCATGCTTCCGACAGGTCGTGTCCACATCGATTTCCGCTTCCAGCAAGCCATCCCTGATGTGAATGGGAGGCCCGCCATTGACCAGCAGGGCAATCTTGACCGGCCCATTCTGCGTCTGGCCCACCGCAAGTGCGTGGCCCTCGTCAGTGCGTGTATAGGCCAGCAGGGTCAGCGCCTGTTCTCCGGACGGCTGGCTGTAACTGATCCACCAGTCCTGGAATCGCTCTGCGGCGAAGGCCGGTAGGCCCGTCGCCATCAACAGACAGGCAATCAGCATCTTCGTCGGCAACGGCATGGGATCGGCTCCTGATTGAATCCGGGGCAATGGTGAAGGGTTTTATATGAGCCGGCGAACTATCCATATGTCAACCATGAGTGCGGCGTGGATTTAGGTCGGGAAAGGCATCTTGAAAACAAGTAAAAAAGACCGAAGAACCTTGCAAAAATCGCAAATTGACATGCAGGCATCATGCGCTTCTGCTAATCTTCGCTGCAATGCAACATAAATCAGGTTCATCTGTCTGAACCAGTGAACCCAGCGACGATTGGAGGTTGCCCATGACGACTCAACCCTTCTCCATGCAAGGGAAAACCGGCATCGTCACCGGTCTCGCCAATGCCGACAGCATTGCCTACGGCTGTGCCCGTGCACTGCACCAGGCTGGTGCCGAAATGATCGTGACTTATGGCCATCCCAAGGCCGAATCCCACGTCCGCCCTCTGGTCGGTGAAATGGGAGATCCGGAACTGATGCTGTGCGATGTGCTTGATCAGTCCCAGGTGGACGCCCTGTTCCAGCGCGCCGACGAACGTTGGGGAAAGCTGGATTTTCTGATCCATTCCATGGCCTTTGCCCCCCGGGATGATCTCCATGGTCGGGTGGTGGACTGCTCCTGGGACGGCTTTGCCCAGGCCATGAACATATCCTGCCACTCCTTCATTCGTCTGGCCCGTCAGGCCGAGCCGCTGATGAAGGAGGGGGGCACCTTGATCACCCTGTCCTATTACGGGGCCGAAAAGGTGGTGGACAACTACAACCTCATGGGGCCGGTCAAGGCCGCGCTGGAATCCAGCGTGCGCTACATGGCGGCGGAATTGGGTCCGCGGGGCATCCGGGTGCATGCCATCTCGCCGGGCCCCATCCGTACCCGGGCGGCCTCGGGTATCCAGGATTTCGAAACCCTGGCCCGGGATGCCGAAACCCGATCTCCTCTGCGTCGTCTGGCTACCGTCAATGACGTAGGACAGTGCGCCGTTTTCCTGGCCTCCGGGGCTGGACAGTCACTGACCGGCAGCACCCTTTACGTGGATGCCGGCCACAACATAAGGGCCTGAGTCATGGACAAGAAAACCGATCTGGGTTACATCGAGAACCGTACCTTCGATGAGATTCGGGTGGGCGACGAGGCTGCCATCGAGCGCCGGCTCACCATGGATGACATCAAGCTCTTCGCCATCATGTCCGGGGACGTGAATCCGGCGCATGTGGACGAGGATTTTGCCAAGAGTTCCCGTTTTCAGGAGATCATCGCCCACGGCATGTGGGGCGGGGCGCTCATTTCCACCGTGCTGGGCACCGAACTGCCCGGACCCGGGACCATCTATCTGGGACAGACCCTGCGGTTCCGGGCTCCGGTGGGCCTGGGAGACATCCTGCAGGTGAAGGTCAAGGTCCTGGAAAAGGATCCGGACAAGAACCGCATCAAGTTCGATTGCCGGTGTACCAACCAGGAAGGTCGGGATGTCATCGAAGGGGTGGCCGACGTGCTGGCACCCACGGAAAAGATCCGTCGCCCCCGTACCGTGATGCCTCGGGTGCGCATGTCCGAGCGTGCCCGTCTGCATGAACTTCTGCATGCCGCCACCCATCCGGAGGCGGTGGACATGGCCATCGTGCATCCAGTGGATGCGCCTTCCATCCTGGGAGCCTATGAGTCTGCCAGGGCGGGCCTGATCCATCCCATCCTCATCGGTCCCGAGGATCGCATCCGCGCGGCAGCGGATGAGGCGGAGATCGACATCAGCGATTTTCGCATTGTCCATGTCCCTCACAGCCATGCCGCGGCTGAGCAGGCGGTGGCCATGACCCGTGCGGGCAGTGTGGGAGCGATCATGAAGGGATCGCTGCATACCGATGAGTTGCTGCGGGAAGTGGTGCGCAAGGATGCAGGCCTGCGCACCGAGCGGCGTATCAGTCATGTGATGGCCTTCGATGTCCCGACCTATCCTCGTCCGCTGTTCATCACCGATGCGGCCATCAACATCTACCCCTCCCTGGCCGATAAGGTGGATATCGTCCAGAACGCCATTGATCTGGCACACGCGGTAGGTAATGAGATGCCCAAGGTGGCCATTCTGTCGGCGGTGGAGACGGTGAATCCCAAGATCCAGTCCACCCTGGAGGCGGCAGCCCTGTGCAAGATGGCTGACCGGGGGCAGATCACCGGCGCCCTGATCGACGGTCCCCTGGCCTTCGACAACGCCGTGTCCGAGGCCGCGGCAGCGACCAAGAACATCACGTCACCCGTGGCGGGTCGGGCGGATATCCTGGTGGCTCCGGATCTGGAAGCGGCCAACATGCTCATGAAGCAGTTGACCTACCTGGCGGATGCAACCGGAGCCGGTCTGGTGGTGGGTGCCCGTGTACCCATCGTGCTCACCAGCCGGGCCGATGATGCCATCACCCGTATGGCCTCCTGTGCCCTGGCGTTGCTACTGGCGGATTATCTGAAGAAAAAGGTTCGGTAACGGCATGCGAGATATCCTGGTCATCAACAGCGGCTCTTCCAGTCTCAAGTTTGCGCTGCTGGGGTGGGGAGGGGATCTGTCACTGGACGGTTTTTCCGTCCATTACCAGGGGCACTTCTCCGGATTGGGCGGGCGGCAGGCACGGCTGTCGATTCGGGATGGCCAGGGAGCGGTCATCCGTGATGATCACCTGATCGCGGATGTCGATCAGTATGACCATGCCGCTGCGCTTTCAGAACTGCTGAACTGGATGGATGCGTTGCCCGATGCCGGCCGGATCAGTGCCATTGGCCACCGCATCGTCCATGGAGGACGGCATTATCGCGAGCCGGTCCGCCTGGACGAAGGGGTGCTGAAGGATCTGGAAACGTTGATTCCGCTGGCGCCATTGCATCAGCCTCATGGTCTGGCACCGGTGCGTAGCCTGTTCACGCTACGACCGGACGTGCCCCAGGTAGCCTGCTTCGACACCAGTTTTCACACCACTCAGGCACCGGTTGCCCAGGCTTTTGCCTTGCCCCGGCATCTGACCGAAGCGGGATTGATCCGGTATGGTTTTCACGGTCTTTCCTATGATTACATCAGCCGGCGTCTGCCCGATCATCTGGGCACGTTGGAGACGGGCCGGGTCGTAGCCGCTCATCTGGGCAATGGCGCGAGCCTGTGTGCCATCCGGGACGGTGCCAGCGTGGCTTCCACCATGGGATTTACCGCGCTGGACGGGCTGCCGATGGGAACCCGCTGCGGAACCATCGATCCCGGTGTGGTACTCCATCTGCTGACCCACGAGAACATGTCACCCGCGCAAGTGAGTGATCTGTTGTACAGACAATCAGGATTGCTGGGGGTATCGGGTGTCAGTGCCGACATGCGTGACCTGATTCAAAGTCCGGTACCCGCGGCCAGGGAAGCGGTGGAACTGTTCTCCTATCGCATCATCCGGGAAATCGGCAGTCTCGCGGCCGCGTTGGAGGGGCTGGACCATCTGGTCTTCACGGCGGGTATCGGTGAACATGCCGCGCCGGTTCGGGCTATGGTGTGTCAGGGATGTGAGTGGCTGGGGGTTCGCATTGATGAGGCACGCAACGAGTGTGGCGAGATACGCATCAGCATGGATGACAGCCCTGTCGGGGTATGGGTCATTCCCACCGATGAGGAGCGCATGATTGCCTGGCATGCCGCCCGCTGTTGTCTCTGATGTTCAAGGAAAAACAGCGCAGTCTTGACTAGACTTGGGTGACCGGCTTGAACGGTGTGGACCGTGGCGGCCGGTCACATTGGATATCAGAACCAATAAATCAGCCGCCGACCTCGTGGTCGGGGGGCGAGGAGTCTAGTCATGAGCGTTTACAAGGTCATTGAACTGATTGGAACCAGTGAAAAGTCCTGGGAAGATGCCGCCGCCCAGGCCGTGGCCAAGGCCCGATCCAGCTTGCGTGAACTGCGCATCGTGGAAGTCAACAAATTGGACATGAGACTGGATGAAGCCGGCAATATCGTGTGCTATCGAGCCCGCTTGAACGTCTCCTTCAAGTACGAAGAATAAGTACCGCCCCGCGGATTGCCTGTTTTTCCCATCACATGGCAGCGCGGACCGCTCTTGGTCCGTCTGCGCCTCGGACCCGGCGAGCACCGCTTGCCGGGTATTATCCTCTCATCCGGTCACCTGACAGAAATCAGACTTCTGTTCAGGCTGCCTTTGCCTGAAACACCTGCCTTGCCATGGCAATTCCCCGCATCCGCCGCCGTCTCCGGCGCTGAGCCAGTGCCGACAAGGTATCCGCGGTACCGATGACAGGGCCGAAGGTTTTCAACAGATGGTCGGCATGGCGGAGGAACTGCTGCGGTTCCATGCCGAGTTTGACCAGCAATCCGGGCGTCTTGTCCGCGATGAAGCCCCGTTTCATCGGATGTACGCATCGTCCCAGAGTTTCAGTCAACTCGAAATAATCCTCCAGTGAAAAAGGAATGCCGTGTTGCAATCCAGCCTCCGATGCCTCAAAGGGCATCAGTGATGCCTGGGTGATGTTCTGCAATGATTTTTCTGGCTGTAAGGGACCGCTTTCACTCGCGTGGTCCCGGCGTGAACCGATCCTGAATGGGGTAGGGGAGGGGGGCATCTCAGGCTTTGATGAGGCTGGACCAAGCTTGGAGGTGTTGTCAGCGCCTCCGGTTCCGACATTGCGGTCCTTATCCGGGGTGATGGTGGCATTTCTGATTCTTCTGGCAATGGATGTGTATTCACTACGCTCCAGAGTGTCCGCAATCCCCGCCCGGATCGGGTTGAGATCCACATAGGCCATGGCGGCCAGCAAGGCTTGTTCATCCAGCAATGCCTGGCTCTTGAAACGTCCTTCCCAGAATCGCCCTTTGACACCGTCCTCCTGATTGGCCTGTCGGGCAATGGACTCGTTCAGTACCCGCATGAACCAGGAAATGTCATGGAGACGTGCCCGATAAATTTCGGCAAGTTCCTCCACCTGGGCCATTTCAGCGGCACTCATCCGAACTCTGTCATCGGACAGATAGCGCTGGACCGGGGCAGGGCCGGTAAATAGCTGCGTCCAGCGGGTCAGAATCTGCTCCATGGTCCATCCATAGGTACGGGAGGCATCGACTCTCAGAACCACGTGATAGTGGTTGGACATTACGGCATAAGCAGCAATATCGATGGCGAAGACCGAAGATAAGGCAAGAATTCGGCCTTCAATCCAGGCTCTGCGATGCTCGTAGCTGGTGCCGGTCAGCGGATCCTTGCCGCACAGGAACGCACGGCGTACGCAGCGACTGACCAAGTGGTACCAAGGGGTCTCGTCGAGGCTGATGAGGGATGCGCGAGGTTGAGTCATGACTTAAGAATAGACCCTTTTTTAGTAACATGCAAATAAAGTGGGTGTCCTTTTAAAAAGACTAATGACATCTACACATCAAACTGTCCATAAAAAATGCGTTTCTTCAGCAAAAGAATAAGGGTAATTTTTTAAACCAGACATGATTGGTCAGTTTCTTAAACAACAGGAGGATCGCCGCATGAAACCTTTGTTCGCCCTTTCGGCTACCGTGGTATTGGTGTCAGGCATGGCGACATCTGCCCTGGCGGAGCCGGTGACCTACGAAATCGACCCCACCCATACCTTCCCTCGTTTCTCCTACAGCCACTTCGGGCTGTCCACCCAGACCAGTCAGTTCAATCAGACTCATGGCACGGTGACCCTGGATAAGGAGGGCGGTACAGGGCAGGTGGATATCGTGATCGACATGACCTCGGTGGAAACCGGGTACACCACTTTCAACGAGCATATCCAGGGAGAAGATTTCTTCGATACCGCCAGCCATCCCGAAGCCAGATTTCAGTCCAGCCAGATCAATTTCCAGGACGGTCGCCCGGTATCCATAGACGGTCATCTGACCATGAAGGGGATCACACAGCCGGTGACCCTGGAGGTGAGTCATTTCGCCGCCATGGTCCATCCCATGCTGGAAAGACCGGCCATCGGTGCCCATGCCCATACCGTGGTAAAACGCAGCGATTTCAATGCAGACAAGTTCGTGCCCTATGTGGGAGATGAAATCACCATCAGCATCTCCATGGAGGCTGTGGTGCCCGAATAAGCAGGGCAGGTGGGATGTATCAAATCTTTCCACGGCCGGGCTTTGCCTGGCCGTTTTCACATGGGATGCCCCCCGACATGCATGCACAATGGCAAAGTACCTGATGTGCCAGGGTGCCGACTGTCATCAATAACCTGAAGGCCACAATCTGATACCCTTTGCAGGCTCAGGTTTTTAACCTCATTTCAGGCTTGACAAGACAACGTGGAGGCGCAGGGCGTGCAGCAGAATGAACGCAGTGACATCATCGTCCGAGCAGGGGGCGGGGCTGCCATGGTGATGGCGGCATTGCTCATGGCCGGTTGCGGCCAGAAGGTCTCGGAGGAAGGGTTTTTCGGGGTCTGGACAGTGACCGGATTCACCGCCACGGATGAGGCCACGCTGACCGACGAGCAGGCACAGGCTCTGGTAGGTCGCAAGGGCGTCTACTCGAAGCACATTGCCCACTTCGAGGAGAGTCAGTGTCTCAAGCCCGGGTATGTGGTTCACGCCCTGGGTCCGGACGCCTTTATCGAACGCTTCGGCATCACGCCGGAGGCGTTGGACTTTCCCGATGGGGACGTGACCACGGTGGAAATCACCTGTTTTGATACGCCGCTGGAAGAGCCCCTGAGCCTCCTGCCCAGAAGCGAGGAGGCGCTGGTCATCGCATGGAACGGCGTCTTCTTCGAGACTCACCGCAAGACAGGAGCCCCCCTGTCGGCCCGCTGATGCGGGCTGGGGTGCAGGATAAAAAAACGCCCATCCGATGAAAATCGGATGGGCGCAGGGATCAAGCGGATAGGAGAAGACAACTTCAACGGGCGGCCCTGCCCATGACACAATCCTGGTCTGAAGCGAATCAGGCGCTCTTGCGGGCCTTGGCGGGCTCGATGCTGGTGACGGTGGCCAGACCTTCTTCGCTGAGCTTCTGCACTTCTTCGGCATAACCGCGCTGCAGTTCCACCAGTTCATTGGTGTCCTTGGCCACCTTCTCGCTCAGAGACTTGGTGGCTTCGGCCTGGGCACTCACGTAGGCCTGCAGGCTCTTGGGGTCGGTCACGGTCTGCAGGGCACGCATCTGCTCGATGGTGATCTCGGAATAGCTGCGGAACATGCTGATCTGGTATTCAACCAGCTTGGCCACGTGATCCAGGGTCGCATTGTTGAACTTGCGCACAGGACCGGCCATCTTTTCGAACTGTTCCTGATTCATATTGAAGAATTCGTTGTACATGGCAAATCTCCTTGAGATGGGTTTGCCAAGGATGGGCGGATTCCCACCCTTGTTGCGTCGCAGCATAGCGCACTTTTTTGTGCGGTGCAACATTTTCAATCAAACACCAGCGCCACGCGGAAACATAAATACCGTAAGAATTGGATGCATAATAGGCAGAGTCGAAGTATTTTTGTGATCAGTCAATGTCCGGCGGATCGGCCACCCGCAAACCGGCGGCCGACCGGTTATCAGGAAAACCGATGATGAATAACAGCATCACAGTCCGACGCACCCTGGTGGGTATTCTGATCTTCGATCAGGTGGAAGTCCTCGACTTTGCAGGTCCGTTCGAGGTGTTTGCCACCACCCGGCTGGATGAGTCCAGACGCGCCGAAACGGAATCCCCCTTCGACATACGGCTGATTGCCGAACACAAGCGTCCCATCACCACCACGGGCGGCATGATGGTACTGCCGCACCATGACTTCACCGATTGCCCGGAACTGGACATTCTGGTGGTACCGGGAGGGAAGGGGGCCCGTCGCGAGATCAACAATTCCGTCCTGATGAACTGGATCAGGGAGCGCTCTGATGGCTTATCCCTGCTGGCGGGTGTCTGTACCGGTGCCATGCTGCTGGGCAAGGCCGGCCTGCTGGACGGTCTGCGGGCCACCACCCACTGGCGCTCCCTCGACTGGATGCGGGATTCATTTCCGGAGGTGATGGTGGTGGAAGACGAATTTGTTGTGGATGCCGGCTCCGTCATTACCTCGGCAGGGATCTCCGCCGGCATCGACATGGCCCTGCAACTGGTCCTGCGTTATCACGGCCAGGACGTGGCTCGCGCCGCCGCCCGCTACATGGAGTATCCATTTCCGGAAAACAGCCGTAGGAGAGTGCTCGAAGGCCTGAAACCGCCCACCCAGCACGCTTCCAACGGCGAACGACGCGTCAACTAGATTCCGGTAACGGCGGCATTTCCCGTTCCAGCGCCCGTAAAATCAGGGTGCTGGAACGGAAAGAGCAGGGTAGGGCGGGGTCAGCGCTGCATGGGATCCCGCTGCTGTGCCTGGCGGCTATCCGCCTGATTGGCATCCACCACCGCCAGCGCCGTCATGTTGACCAAGCGCCGCACGGACGCGGTTTCATTGAGGATGTGCACGGGCCTGGCGGAGCCCAGCAGGATCGGCCCCACGCTGATGCCTTCACCGCTGGCCGCCTTGAGCAGGTTGAACGAGATGTTGGCGGCATCGATGTTGGGCATCACCAGCAGATTGGCCTCGCCCTTGAGGCGGCACCCCTGGATGAGCTGATCACGGATCTCTTCCTTGAGGGCGGCATCGGCGTGCATTTCCCCGTCCACTTCCAGATTCGGGTCCATTTGTTCCAGCAGGGCCCGGGCGCGACTCATCTTGCGCGCCCCTTCGGAGGGCACACTGCCGAAATTGGAATGGGAAACCAGGGCTACCTTGGGAGCCAGACCGAAGTTGCGCACTTCCTCCGCCGCCATCAAAGTGATCTCGGCAATGGTTTCCGCGTCCGGATTTTCATTGACATAGGTGTCGCACAGGAAGAGGGTGCGATGGGGCAGCATCAGCAGGTTCATGGTGGCGAAGGTCCGAACCCCGGGGGCCAGGCCGATCACGTCTTCGATGAATTTCAGGTGATAGGCGTGCTGGCCCACCATGCCGCAGACCATGGCGTCCGCATCTCCCGTGCGCAGCAGCATGGCGCTGATCAGGGTGTTGTTGCTGCGGATGCGGTACTTGGCGATGTCCGGCGTGATGCCCTTGCGGCCCATGATCTGGTGATATTCACTCCACAGGGTACGGAAGCGGGCGTCGGAAGCCGGATTCACCAGCTCAAAATCCTCGCCTGGGCGCAGGTTCAGGCCGATGCGCTCGATGCGGGACTCTATCACTTCGGGCCGACCCACCACGATGGGCTGGGCCAGCCCTTCTTCCAGCACCGTCTGCACGGCACGCAGCACCCGCTCGTCTTCGCCTTCGGCATAGATGACCCGCCGTGGGGCCGCCTTGGCGGCGGCAAATACCGGTTTCATCACAAACCCGGACTGGTAGACAAAGTTGTTCAGATGATCCCGATAGGTCCACAGCTCCTCGATGGGGGCAGTGGCCACCCCAGAATCCATCGCGGCCTTGGCCACCATGGGGGCGATCTTGACGATCAGTCGTGGATCAAAGGGTTTGGGGATCAGATAGGAAGGCCCAAACCGCAGCCCTTCATCCCCATAGGCCTTGGCCACCACGTCGGAAGGCTCCGCCCGGGCCAGTTCCGCCAGGGCCCTGACCGCGGCAATCTGCATTTCCTTGGTGATGGTGGTCGCGCCCACATCCAGGGCACCCCGGAAGATGAAGGGGAAGCACAAGACGTTATTGACCTGGTTCGGATAGTCGGATCGTCCGGTGGCCATCATGGCGTCATCCCGTACCTCCATGACTTCCTCGGGCAGGATCTCCGGGTCCGGATTCGCCAGCGCCAGGATCAGCGGATTGGGGGCCATGCGGGCCACCATGTCCTGTTTGAGCACGCCACCGGCGGAAAGCCCCAGAAAGACGTCGGCACCGTCGATGATCTCGCCCAGAGTCCTGGCCTCGGTGTCCTTGGCATAGCGTTCCTTGAAACTGTCCATCTCTTCGGGGCGTCCCTTGTAGACGACGCCGTGAATGTCCGTCACCCAGATGTTGTCCTCCGGCATACCCATAGTGACCAGCAGATCCAGGCAGGCGAGGGCGGCGGCACCTGCACCAGAGGTGACCAGCTTGATGCTGCTCAGTTCCTTGCGGGTGAGCTGCATGGCATTAAGCACAGTGGCAGCCACCACGATGGCAGTACCATGCTGGTCATCGTGAAAGACGGGGATCTTCATCCGCTCCCGTAGTTTGCGCTCGATGTAGAAGCATTCCGGAGCCTTGATGTCTTCCAGATTGATGCCGCCGAAGGTGGGCTCCATGGCGGCGATGATGTCCACCAGCTTGTCCGGGTCAAGTTCGTCCAATTCGATGTCGAAGACGTCGATATTGGCGAATTTTTTGAACAACACACCTTTACCTTCCATTACCGGCTTGGCTGCCAGGGGACCGACGGCGCCCAGCCCCAGCACGGCCGTGCCGTTGGTCACCACGCCCACCAGATTGGCCCGTGCGGTCAGGCGTCCCACCTGACCCGGATCTTTGGCGATCAGCCGTGAGGCGGCCGCCACACCGGGAGAATAGGCCAGAGCGAGATCGCGCTGGTTGGTCAGACCCTTGGTGGGCACGACCGAGATCTTTCCGGGGGTGGGGAAATAGTGGTAGTCCAGTGCGGCCTGGTCCAGCGAGCTTTTATCCATGGGGGCGATGGATCTCCGGTACGGGTCTTGAAATCGGGAAGCGGACTATTATCCGACTTTTAAAGTGTCTGTGGGAGCCGATACAGCAGCTTTGCAACTGATCGATGTGGTCAGCCAGCCATCCAGGCTAGAACCCGTTCTTGTTTGGGAGCCGATGTACTCCTTGGTTGAGAACATTATTTAACATAATATACATTATGCGAATCAATCCCGGCACGCCAGGTCGATGCCTTCCATCATCACCTGCGCCAGGAACCGGATCTGCTCCTCGGTGATCACGTACGGCGGCATCAGGTAACTCACGTTGCCCAGCGGTCTGAGCAGCGCGCCGCGCTTGAGGCCGTGCCGGTAGATCGCCAGACCACGGCGCTCCTGCCAGGGATACGGTTCGCGGGTGGTCTTGTTTCTCACCATCTCCACCGCCGCGATCATCCCGTGCTGACGCACATCCGCCACGTGGGGATGATCCTTCAACGGCGCCAGGGATTCGGCCATCACCGCGGCCAGCCGTCGATTTCGCCCGATGACGTCATCCCGTTCGAACAGGTCCAGGGTGGCCAAAGCCGCCGTGCAGGCCAGCGGATTGGCGGTATAGGAATGGGAATGCAGAAATGCGGTCAGGCGCGTGTACTCATCATAAAAGGCGTCATAGACCTGATCATGGGTCAGCACCACGGACAGCGGCAGATAGCCCCCAGTCAGCCCCTTGGACAGACACATGAAATCCGGCGAGATACCCGCCTGTTCACAGGCAAACAGGGTCCCGGTCCGGCCGAACCCCACCGCGATCTCGTCGGCGATCAGATGCACACCGTAACGGTCACAGGCCTCGCGCAACCATTGCAGATACCGGGGGTGATACATGCGCATGCCGCCGGCGCATTGCACCAGGGGCTCGACGATCACCGCGCAGGTTTCGTGGGCGTGCCTTGCCAGCGTCGCCTCCATGGCCTCGAACATGCGCTCGGCCACCTGTTCACAATCTTCGCCCGGTTCACGCTCGAAACAGTCCGGACCGGGCACGGTCATGACCTCCATCAGCAACGGCCCATAGGTGGACTTGTACAGAGGCACGTCACCCACCGCCAGCGCCCCCAGGGTTTCTCCGTGATAGCTGTTGGAAAGACAGATGAACCGGGTCTTGTCCTTTTGGCCCCGGTTGAGCCAGTAATGAAAGCTCATCTTCAGGGCGACTTCGACGGCGGCGGACCCGTTGTCGGCGTAGAAGCACCGGCTCAGGCCCGGCGGCGTGATCGCCACCAGACGCTCGGACAAGCGGACCACCGGTTCATGGGTGAAACCGGCCAGGATCACGTGTTCCAGGTCATCCAGCTGCCGGCGGATGGCGGCATTAATATAGGGGTTGGCGTGACCGAACAGGTTCACCCACCAGGAGCTGATGGCATCCAGATAGCGGTTGCCGTCGAAATCCTCCAGCCACACCCCCTCCCCTCGCCGGATTGGCGTCATGGGCAGATGTTCGTGATCCTTCATCTGGGTACAGGGATGCCAGACAACGGCCAGGTCCCTGCGGGTCAGGTCGTGATTGTTCATCATTTTGCTCTCCCTTCAAGATACAAGGAACCTTGCAAAAAAAAGGCTGATCCGGGAAATACCCGAACCAGCCTGAAAGACATGGGAACCGGCCCGCCGATTCTCGTGACTCGACAACCTGAAATTCCGAACTACCGGGTCACCGCCCTCGCCTTCATGGCATTGTACTCATCCTCGAAGAAGAACTTCTCCTCCCCGAAGGCCGGCTTCAGGTGGTTCAGCCAGGTGGCCTTTTCATCATACCGGGCAAAGAACGGACGCTGCACCCAGTCCGGATTACGACCCTGGATGAAGCGCAGCACGAACACCTTCTCCCCCTGGATCTCGGTCACGCCCTGGATCTCCACCTTGCCGGGACCGGCACTCATGGAAGGACCGCGGGCGGTGCGGGCCAGGCCGGATACCTGGGACATGGCATCGCGGTAGATCTCCCAGGCCCGGGCCAGCGGGACCTCGAAATAACAGCGGGCGCCGGTATCCCGTTCACCGAACATGTAGTAAGGCACGATTCCCAGGCGTACCTGGTTGCGCCACATGCGAGCCCAGACTTCGGCATCATCATTGATATGGGCCAGCAGCGGCCCTTGACTGCGGATCTCGGCACCGGTGGCACGCAGTCGGCGGATGGCCTCCCGGGCCACGGGGGTTTCCATCTCCCGCCAGTGGTTGTAATGGGCCATCAGGGCCACGTGCTTGCCCGCCTTCACCAATCGTTCCAGCAACATCAACAATTCATCGGCATCGGCATCGCTCACGAAACGATGGGGCCAGAAGGTCAGTGCCTTGGTACCGATGCGGATGGTCTGGACATGATCGAATTCCGGCGCCATCAGGGGCTCAAGATACTGGGCCAGATACTTGGTCTTCATGACCATGGGATCACCGCCGGTGACCAGCAGGTCCGTCACTTCCGGATGGGCACGCAGGTAGCCCAGCAGGTCATCACTCTGACTGGAGGCGATACGCAGTTCCTTATCACCCACGAACTGCGCCCAGCGGAAGCAGAAGGTACAGTACGCATGGCAGGTCTGACCCTGGGTGGGGAAGAACAGCACCGTTTCCTTGTACTTGTGCTGCAACCCTTCCAGGGGACGGCCATCCAGCATGGGGCGGTTCATCTCCATCTGCCCTGCCGGGTGGGGATTGAGGTCCTGACGCAACGTCTGCGCCAAGGCAGCAATCTCCGCCCGCTCTGCGCCGCGACGGTGCAATTCGGCCATGCGTTCATAGACCGCCGGCTCCAACATCTCGCGCTGAGGGAAGGTCAGCTGATAGATCGGGTCATCGGGGACCTGATCCCAGTCGATCAATTCATCTATGATGTATTCATTGACCCGGAACGGCAGCACGCTGGCCACCACCTTCATCTCGAAACGCTGGGCTTCGGATAGCCGGGCTACCGCGGGGATCTGCTCCAGGGTCCGCTCGGTATAGACCTTGAACGGACGGGCCTTGATCTCTTGCAGTGCTTCGTGTCGGTAAAAATTAAGGACAGAACTCATGACGCCTCCGATACTCTGTGATCAGATCAGACGGAAAATTAATCTGGATCCAGTGGGAAGAACGGGCGCCGCAGGCGTGCCAGCCCTGATCTCCGAAAACGACCGCGCACTATTATTCGGCGGTCACAAGATGGTTGTGGCCAAGATGGCCAAGGGACAAAGAAGAACAACCCTAACAAATCAGGCACGCTCATTGCAAACCCATCCCTGACCCGGCAAGGAGAATCATGCATCCTGAATTCCCCCTCTCTCCCGACCTGATTCACCTCAATCACGCCGCCGTCGGCCCGTGGCCGGTCCGCACGGCCCAGGCGGTGGCCGCCTTCGCCCAGGAAAACACCCTGCATGGGTCCCTGCACTACCCACGCTGGCTGGCGGTGGAAAAACGGCTGCGCGAACGGCTACAGCGGCTGATCAACGCCTCGGAGACAGAAGACATCGCCCTGCTCAAGAACACCTCGGAAGGGCTCTCCGTGGTGGCTTTCGGGCTGCCCTGGCGTCGCGGGGATAACGTGGTCTGTCCCTTGCAGGAGTTTCCGTCCAACCGGATCGTCTGGCAGGCTTTGGAGTCCCGCTTCGGCGTGGAGGTTCGTCTGGTGGATGTGTCGGTGGCGGATCCGGAGGCGGCGCTGCTGGGCGCCACGAACCGGCGCACCCGTCTGCTGAGCGTGAGCGCCGTGCAATATGCCCGGGGCCTGAGACTGGATCTGGAGCGCCTGGGCGCGGCCTGTCGGCATCGGGGGATCTGGTTCTGCGTGGACGCCATCCAGCAACTGGGCGCCCTGCCCCTGGACGTGCAGGCCGCCCAGGTGGACTTTCTTGCCGCCGATGCCCACAAATGGCTGCTCGGACCCGAGGGGATTGCGGTGTTCTATGCCGGCCCCGAGGCCCGCGATGCCTTGAGCCTGAACCAGTACGGCTGGCACATGGTGGAGCACTGCGGTGATTATGACCGGATGGACTGGCATCCCGCCGATTCGGCCCGCCGTTTCGAATGCGGCAGCCCCAACATGCTGGGGATCCATGCCCTGGACGCCAGTCTCTCCCTGTTCGAGGAACTGGGCATGGCCTTCATTGCCGATGCCTTGTCCAGAAACGTCGAATACCTGGTGGATCTGCTCAGATCCGCCAAGTTCGAAATCCATTCACCCCAGGCGCCGGAGCGGCGTTCGGGCATCGTCACCTTCGGGCGCCGGGACATGGACGTGGCGCTCAGTCATCGTCGGTTGATGGATGCCGGGGTTCTGTGTGCCCCGCGGGGCGGCGGTATCCGGTTCTCGCCCCATTTCCATACCCGGACCGGTGACCTGGAACGGGCGGTGGAGATGGCCGCGGCCTTCGCCGAGGCGGGATGACGGCCCGCGGTGACGGCTACGTGCAGGGATTGAACAGGCGCCGATAGTTCTGCGCGGTCACGGCGGCCAGGGTTTCCAGACTCTCGCCCCGGACCCCGGCCACGCATTCGGCCACATGCCGAACCAGTGCCGGATGGTTCATCTTGCCCCGGAACGGGGCCGGAGCCAGATAGGGGGCATCCGTCTCTATCAACAGCCGGTCCGCCGGCACCCGCCGTGCCACCTCTCTGAGGGCATCCGCATTGCGGAAGGTGACGATCCCGGAAAAGGAGACGTGAAACCCCAGATCGAGACCGGCTCTGGCCGTGTCCCAGTCCTCGGTGAAACAGTGTAGGACCCCGCCCACATCCCGGGCGCCCTCCTCTCTCAGGATTGCCAGGGTATCCGCACGGGCGTCCCGGGTATGAATGATCAGCGGCTTGCCCACCGCCCTGGCGGCCCGCACATGGACCCGGAACCGCTCCCGCTGCCAGGTCAGGTCGCCTTCGTTGTAGTGGTAATCCAGCCCGGTTTCACCGATGGCCACCACCTCCGGATCGGCGGCCATGGCCGCCAGTGCCTCCTCGTCGGGTTCGAGGCCTTCCCGTGCACTGGGATGCACCCCCACGGAACAGGAGACCTGAGCATAGCGTCCGGCCAGATCCCTGACGGCCTGAAAATTGTTCATGTCGATGCACACGCACAGCATGTGTTCGACACCGGCTTCCGTGGCCGCGACCATGAGTCGGTCCATGTCGCCGTCGAACCGGCTCAGGTCGATGCGATCCAGGTGGCAATGGGAGTCAATCAGCATAAAGAGTCGATGGTTGCAAATCGGAAAGAAAAAGGACTTGCCTAAAAAGGCTTACATGGTGTTGGTCAGTCGGTCGGACTGCAGGGCCCCACCCAGCAGACCTTCGATCTTGTTGCGGGCGGCACCCTTGTCCTGGGCGTTGAACTGCACGCCGATTCCCGGTGTGCGGTTGCCCTGGGCCCTGGGGGGAGTCACCCAGATGACCCGCCCCGCCACCGGAATACGCTCCCGCTCTTCCATCAGGGTCAGGAGCATGAAGACTTCGTCGCCCAGCTTGTAGAGTTTCTGGGTGGGAATGAACAGGCCGCCATTCTTCACATACGGCATATAGGCGGCGTAAAGGGAATGCTTGTCCTTGATCGCCAGGGAAAGTATGCCCTGTCCCGGTGCCATGGTCCCCTCCTTCAGGTCTGTGCCAGATCACGCAGGGTCACCAGTATATCCTCCAGCAACACCTGCGGGTTGATGGGTGTGTCGGCGAGACGGCGCCATTCGCACAATCGCCCCTGGAAATGGAAACAGGCCGCCGGATCCAGTCGTTCCGTCAGGATCTCCAGGGCTTTCGGGGTCGCCACGCCGGATGAACGGCCACCGTCAGCGCCGGTCATGTGCCGGCAAATCCCGTCGGCCATGAGGATCTGCAATCGATCCACCAGCACGTCCAGGGGCGCCTTGTGCCATTGCTCGGACAGTTCCACCACCCCCTTGCGCCCCTGCAGCAGGCCCAGCAGGGCATCCAGTTGGGCACGCCACTGGGGCAGTGCCTCCTGCTCCGCCAATGCTCGGGCGCGCAGCGGCGATCCGTGCCCCAGTGCCAGCAGGGCATCCAGATCCCCCTCGGGTATGTCGGGCACGGCCCCGGCCAGCCAGCGTCGAGCCTCGGGGCGTGAAGGCAGGGCCAGCTTGATCTGCTGACAGCGGCTGCGCACCGTGGCCGGAAGATGGAACGGATGGGCACTGACCAGGATCAGGATGGCGTCACCCGGCGGCTCTTCCAGGGTCTTGAGCAGGCTGTTGGCGGCGTTCTCGGTCATGGCGTCGGCGGGCCACAGGATGGCCATGCGACAGGGGCCATGACTGCGGCTCAGGGACATGAAATCTCCCAGTGCCCGGATCTGGTCCACCAGGATGCGGGTCTTGTCCTCCGGGATGGTCACTTCCGTCAGATCGGGATGCGCACCGGCCTGCCACATGCGGCAGCCATGACAATGGCCGCAGGCCGCCCCACGGGCCAGGGGCGACTCACACTGGATGGCCTGGCAGAAGGCCCGGGCCAGGGCCAGCTTGCCGGTCCCCGCGGGCCCCGTGAACAGCCAACCGTGGGGCAGGCGTCCCGAACGCCGCCGTTCCAGCAGCGCACACCACGCCTCCTCCAACCAGGGAAACGGGGCGCCGCTCATGGGGTCCCGGATACCGGGTGGGCCAGCAGGTCATCGATCCGGGCCAGCAGATCGGCCCGTACCCGGTCCAGATCTCCCCCGGCATCCACCACGGCATAGCGCGTCGGTGACCGATTGACGCGCTCGTGATAGACCGCTCTCACCCGCTCGAAAAAATCGACGGCTTCCTGTTCGAACCGGTCCGCTTCCCCCCGCTTGCCGGCCCGCGCCAGGCCGGTGGCGACATCCGCATCCAGCAGGATGGTCAGATCCGGCCGGACGGCCCCCTGTACCCAATCCTCCAGGGCGGCAATGCGCTCCACCGGGATCCCCCGCCCACCACCCTGATAAGCATAGGTGGCGTCGGTGAAACGGTCACTGACCACCCAGGTGCCCGCATCCAGCGCCGGCAGAATAAAGTGACGCAGATGCTCGGCTCGGGCGGCAAACATGAGCAGCAGTTCCGTATCCCCGTGCATGGGCGGAAAGTCGCGGGAAAGCAGCAGGCCGCGGATGGCCTCTCCCAGTGGGGTGCCGCCGGGTTCTCGAGTGCTCACGGCGGTAATCCCCCGCGCCTGCAGATGGGCCACCACGGCACTCAGGTGGGTGGATTTGCCCACCCCCTCGATCCCTTCAAGGCAGATGAAGCGCCCTCGCCTTTCGGCAGCGGCAGATGGACTGGTCAAAACGTGGGTATTCCTGTTCGTCAGCGCCCGTAACGGCTGGCATCGCCGCCGAGCTGGTACTGGATCACGGCCCGCCGGTGCTCCTGGTAGGTCGTGGAGAAATGATGACTGCCATCCCCCCGGGACACGAAGAACAGGGCCCGGGATTCCGCCGGATTCACCGCCGCATGCAGGGCGGCGGCGCCAGGCAGTGCGATGGGTGTGGGTGGCAGGCCGTCGCGGGTGTACGTATTGTAAGGGTTGTCGGCCCGCAGATCCCGTCGCCGGATGCGGCCATCGAAGTTTTCGATGCCGTAGATCACGGTGGGGTCGGTCTGCAGACGCATGCCGCGGCGCAGGCGCTCGTTGAACACGGCGGAGACCAGGGTACGCTCATCGGCCCGCCCGGTCTCCTTCTCCACGATCGAGGCCATGATCAGTGCCTCGTACTCGTCCTTCAGGGGCAGATCTTCGGCGCGGTTTTCCCAGGCCCGGGCCAGTTCCTGGCGCATGCGCTGATGGGCAATGCGCAGGATGTCCATGTCCGTGGTGTACCGAGGAAAGAGATAGGTATCCGGAAAGAACCAGCCCTCCGGATGCTCACCCGGACGGCCCAGATGAGCCATCACATTCATGTACTCATCCTCTGCCAGGGTGTTCCTGATTTTCTCGTGGGCGGAGATGGCCCGCATCATCTGCAGGAAGGTCCAGCCTTCCGGGATGGTGAGGCTGTACTGGATGGTGCGGCCACGGATAAACAGGGCCAGCAGGTCCTCCGGTGTCAGTCCGGGGTGAATCAGGTATTCCCCGGCCCGGATGCCCTGATCCTGTTCCGACAATCGCCCATGGATCTCCCAGTAATGGGGCTTGCTGATGATCCCGGCCGACGCCAGTTCCTGCCCCACCCGGCGCAGGGATGCCCCGGCGGGCACCTGAAACTCGGTGGCCTCGGCAAGATTGACCGGCGTGTGCAGGAAACGATGATAGTCCCATGCCAGCCAGCCGGCGATGATCAGCGGGAGCAGAAGGACAACAAGCAAAAGACGTCGCATCACGGGAATCGGCAGTGGCTCATGTGTGTTCCAGGGTCAGAACAGGATTGTCGTTCCCCGGCATCGCATGGGCAAGCCCTGATTGTCTGCCCGCGTCATGGATCCTGTGTATCCAACTGCTGCTGGAGTCGTCTCACCAGATCCGGCACCGGCAGCGTTTGCCCTTCCAGGCAGCGCACCGGCCAGATTCCGATCAGGGTGTTGCATAGGAACAGGCCCTCCGCCCGGAACAGGTCATCCAGGCGGAGCCCGGTCTGGCCGCAGACAATGCCCATCCCGGCGGCGATGTCCATGATCCGTGCCCGGGTGATGCCGGCCACACCGCACTGATCCAGCGACGGCGTCAGCAACATGCCGTCGCGGACCAGGAACAGATTGCTCATGGTGCCCTCGACCACCCGCCCTTCCCCGTCCAGCATCAGGCCTTCCTGATACTCATCTTCCCATTCCGAGCGGGCCAGCACCTGTTCCAGACGATTGAGATGCTTGATCCCGGCCAGGGCAGGATTGGAGGACAGGCGCATCCGGCAGATCCTGGCCCGCACGCCGTCCCGCCGCCAGACGGAAAGGCTGTCCGGGAGCGGACTTCCCACCAGGATGCGGGTCGGGGAAGGAGACGCGGGGGGACGGTATCCCCGAGGACCGGGACCGCGGGTGATCATCAGCTTGAGCACTCCATCGGGGTGGGCGGCCGCGATACGCCCCGCCTCCGTTTCCAGCACGGCGGCATCCGGAGCGGCAAACCCCAGCCGACGGCACCCCTCCCGCAGGCGCTCAAGATGGCGCTGCCAGTGGGACGGATGGCCCTGCCGGATGCGCAGGGTCTCGAACAGACCGTCACCGTACTGCAGGCCCCGGTCATTGAGCGGCAACACGGAGGCCGGTCGGCCATTGACAAGCATCATCTCGGATCCCCGATTCCGACGGCGCCACTGGCGCCGGAAACGCAGAAGGCCGCCGGGCAATCACGCACCCGGCGGCCTTCCGGCAGTCCTGGGACTGAAGGGCTCAGATCTTGCTGAACACCAGGGTCCCGTTGGTCCCACCAAACCCGAAGGAGTTGGAGAGGGCCACGCTGCCCTTGAACTCGCGGGCCGTATTCGGCACGTAGTCCAGGTCGCACTCGGGTTCCGGGTTGTCCAGGTTGATGGTGGGCGGCAGCACCCCTTCGGCCAGGGCCAGGGCGGAAAACACCGCTTCAATGCCACCGGCGGCACCCAGCAGATGACCGGTCATGGACTTGGTGGAACTCACCGCCACCTTGTAGGCATGATCCCCCAGGGCGCGCTTGACGGCCATGGTCTCGGCCTTGTCGCCGGCCGGAGTGGAGGTGCCGTGGGCATTGATATAGTCCACCTGATCCGGATTGAGGCCCGCGTCCTTGAGCGCCTGCAGCATGCAGGCGGCCGCGCCTTCACCGCCGGTGGAAGGCTGTGTCATGTGGAAGGCATCGGAGTTCCAGCCGAAGCCGGACAGCTCGCAATAGATACGGGCGCCGCGCGCCTTGGCGTGCTCGTACTCTTCCAGTACCAGGACGCCGGCACCGTCGCCCAGGACGAAGCCGTCGCGATCCTTGTCCCAGGGGCGGCTGGCCCGTTCCGGATCATCATTGCGGGTGGACAGGGCGCGGGCTGCCGCAAAGCCGCCGATGCCCAGGGGGGTGGTGGCCATTTCGGCGCCACCGGCGACCATGACGTCCACTTCGCCGTACTTGATCATGCGTGCCGCGTCACCGATGTTGTGGGTACCGGTGGCACAGGCGGACACGATGGAGATGTTGGGGCCCTTGAGGCCGTACATGATGGAGAGATTGCCGGCCACCATGTTGATGATGGCGCTGGGCACGAAAAAGGGAGAGATCTTGCGGGCACCGCCCTTGAGGAAGGCATCGTAGCTCTTCTCGATGTAGGGCAGACCGCCGATGCCGGAACCGATGGCCACGCCGATGCGCTCGGCATTGTCCTCGGTGACTTCCAGGCCGGCGTCACGGATGGCCTGAATGCCGGCGGCCATGCCGTAGTGGACGAAGGTGTCCATCTTGCGCTGTTCCTTGGGCGAGATGTAATCGTCCGCGTTGAAGTCCCGGACGGCACCGGAGATGCGCACGGGCATCTGGGAAGCGTCAAAGACATCAATGGGAGTGATGCCGCTACGACCCGCAGTGACATTGTCCCATGCGGTTTTGATGGTGGACCCGACCGGCGAGACGATGCCAAGACCGGTGATGACTACGCGCCGTTTAGACAATGCTACTGCCCCTTTTCCACGCTCGGGCGTGAAACCTTAAAGTTCGACTCTAACCTGTGTGAGGCACCCGCGACCGTGATCAGGGGACTGGTCGCGGTCGCGGGTGTTGAGCATGATCCTCTTGAACGAGGGATCAGGCGTTCGGCAGGTGCTCGTTGATGTAGTCGATGGCCTGCTGAACGGTGGTGATCTTCTCGGCTTCCTCGTCGGGAATTTCGGTTTCGAATTCCTCTTCGAGGGCCATCACCAGCTCGACGGTGTCCAGAGAATCCGCGCCGAGGTCGTCGACGAAGGAAGCGGCATTGGTCACCTCTTCTTCCTTCACTCCGAGTTGTTCGACGACGATTTTCTTGACGCGTTCTTCAATGTTGCTCATGGTTAGCCTATCCCCTTGATTTGAAAAGCAGCCGAAGCTGGGCCGCTATTGTAGTGAAATCCCTTCGGTCGATCCACTGTGCTGATGCACACGGGACGGAAAAACCCGCCCGGCATCGACCCTTCTCTTCCATCCACCTTACAGAACAAGGCTCCCCTCCCCGCCATTCGGGAGAAGGAAGCCGTGTCTTCAGCCCATGAACATCCCGCCGTTCACGTGCAACGTCTCCCCGGTGACGTAGGCTGCACCAGGAGAGGCCAGGAAGGCAACCGCCTGGGCGATTTCTTCCGGCGCCCCCAGGCGACCCAGCGGGATCTGGGTCAACAGGGCCTCGCGCTGGGCCTCGGGCAGGTCCTTGGTCATGTCGGTGTCGATGAACCCCGGAGCCACGGTATTGACCGTGATACCGCGGGAACCGACCTCGCGGGCCAGGGAGCGGGTGAAACCCAGCAGCCCGGCCTTGGCCGCGGCGTAATTGGTCTGGCCGGCGTTACCGGAAGAACCCACCACCGAGCCGACGTTGATGATGCGCCCCTTGCGGGCCTTCATCATGCCGCGCAGCACGGCCTTGCTCACCCGGTACACCGCCGTGAGATTGGTCTGGATGATGGCATCCCACTCCTCGTCCTTCATGCGCATGAGGAGATTGTCACGGGTAATGCCGGCATTGTTCACCAGAATGGTGACCCCGCCGAACTCGTCACCGACGGCCTTGATCACCGCATCCACGTCGTCGGGCCGGGTCACGTCCAGCATCATGCCCCGTCCCCGGGCGCCGGCCTCGGCCAGGTAGGTGGAGATGGCCTGGGCACCGCCCTCGCTGGTGGCGGTACCCACCACGGTGGCGCCCTGGCGGGCCAGGGTCAGGGCGATGGCCTTGCCGATACCGCGGCTGGCACCGGTGACGAGCGCGATTTCACCTTCAAGAGTCATGCGGGGTCCTCGTTATGATGGGGGGACTGGCGGCGGATCAGGATGTACCCAGGGCCAGTGCCTGAGCCAGGCTGTCCGGGTCCTGCACGCAGGCCACGGTCAGTGACTTGTCAATACGCTTGTTCAGGCCGGTGAGCACCTTGCCGGGGCCCAACTCCAGCACGGTGGTGACACCGTCCGCGGCCATGGCCTGCACGGTCTCCACCCAGCGCACCGGTCGATGGATCTGGGCC
This sequence comes from Ectothiorhodospira shaposhnikovii, assembly GCF_022227765.1. Taxonomy (GTDB): domain Bacteria; phylum Pseudomonadota; class Gammaproteobacteria; order Ectothiorhodospirales; family Ectothiorhodospiraceae; genus Ectothiorhodospira. The sequence continues at coordinate 262,788 of NZ_JAJMLZ010000004.1, forward strand.
GCCAGGGCCGCCCGGATCACGTCCGGCTCGGCATGGGAGGTCACATCCACATTATGGATCACACGGATGGCGGGGGTGCCCACGCGCACGGATTCCAGACGCACATGCATGTTGCTGGCCGCGCTCTTGAGCAGGGAGCAGTGGGAAGGCACGCTCACCGGCAGTTTCACGCTGCGCTTGGCGCCGGCTTCTCCGGCCAGGGCGATGGCCCGCTCCACGGCCGCCGTCTCACCGGCGATGACCACCTGCCCCGGGGCGTTGTAGTTGACGGCCTCCACCACCCCGGCGGCGGCCGCCTCGCGACAGACGGTCCTGACCTGTTCGTCGTCCAGCCCGAGGATCGCCGCCATGGCGCCCTCGCCCGCCGGTACCGCGTTTTGCATCAGACGCCCGCGCTCGGCCACCAGACGCACGGCGGCGTCGAAGTCCAGGGCATCGGCACAGACCAGGGCGGTGTATTCACCCAGACTGTGCCCCGCCATGACCACCGGCTCGCTGCCGCCCTGGGCCGTCCATGCCCGCCACACGGCCACACCGGCCGCCAGCATGGCCGGCTGGGTATTCTCGGTCCGGTTCAGATCGTCGGCCGGGCCTTCCTGGGTCAGGGCCCACAGGTCCAGTCCGAGGACGTCCGAAGCCTCCTGAAAGGTCTCGCGGACCTGGGGGAAGGCCTCCGCCAGGGCGGCGAGCATGCCCAGCGACTGGGAGCCTTGGCCTGGAAACACACATGCGAGTTTCATTGGCGCAAATTCCTTGAAAGCGTCAGGGTTAGGGCGGCTAGTTTAGGCAAAGCCGATACCTTGGGGCAATCATCTGCAAATTTCGGCAAAGAATCCCCCTTCCGGTGCTTGTTTTATGCGCCCGGTTGTTGATAATTACGCCTTCGCTGCTCAAACCCCGATACAGGCGTATGCCGAAAGAAGATCACATTGAGATGGAAGGCACGGTGCTGGACAACCTGCCCAACACCATGTTTCGCGTCGAACTGGACAATGGCCACGTGGTCACCGCTCACATATCCGGTCGGATGCGCAAGCACTACATCCGCATCCTGCGCGGCGACCGGGTCACGGTACAGATGACCCCCTACGATCTGACCAAGGGCCGGATCGTCTACCGCAACAAGTAAGACCGGACCGGTTCCCGACCTCAAAAGCAGGAAAGGCCGCACTCCCTTGGGGAATGCGGCCTTTTTCCCGTTGCCGCCCTCGCGCGGGACACAACGGGATCATCGGTGCGAGTCAGTGCACGGCTTCCTCGACAAAATCCAGGTGCAGTTCTGCGTCCCTGACGCACACATGGACCTCGCCGCCACCGGCCAGACGGCCGAACAGGATCTCCTCCGCCAGGGGTTTCTTGATCCGGTCCTGGATCACCCGACCCATGGGCCGGGCACCCATCTTCGGATCGTAACCGTGTTCGGCCAGCCAGGCACGGGCCTCGTCGTCCACCGCCAGGGCCACCTTCTTCTCGTCCAGCTGGGCCTGAAGCTGGGTCAGGAACTTGTCCACCACGCTGGCAATGGTCACCGGGTCAAGCGGCTTGAACTGGATGATGGCATCCAGACGGTTGCGGAACTCCGGCGTGAAGGTACGCTTGAGCACCTCCATGGCATCGCTGGAATGGTCCTGCTGGGTGAAGCCCATGGACGGCCGACTGGACACCTCGGCACCCACGTTGCTGGTCATCACCAGGATCACGTTGCGGAAATCCACCTTGCGGCCGTTGGTATCCGTCAGGGTGCCATGGTCCATCACCTGCAGCAGCAGGTTGAACACGTCCGGATGGGCCTTCTCCACCTCATCCAGCAGCAGCACCGCATGGGGTTGCTTGAGGATAGCCCCGGTCAGTAGGCCGCCTTCGTCGTAGCCCACATAGCCGGGCGGCGCTCCGATCAGACGGGACACCGTATGCCGCTCCATATACTCGGACATGTCAAAGCGGACCAGCTCGATCCCCAGGATCTGGGACAACTGGCGGGTGACTTCCGTCTTGCCCACCCCGGTGGGGCCGGCGAACAGGAAGGAACCGATGGGCTTGTCCCGATCCCCCAGGCCCGAGCGGGCCATCTTGATGGCGGCCGCCAGGGTCTCGATGGGCTCGTCCTGGCCGAACACCACCATCTTGAGGTTACGTTCCAGGTTCTTGAGGGTCTCCATGTCGGAAGCGGACACGCTCTTGGGCGGGATGCGGGCGATCTTGGCGACGATGTTCTCCACATCCTGCACCGAGATGGTCTTCTTGCGCTGACTGGCCGGCAGCAGGCGCCGGTTGGCGCCCGCCTCGTCAATCACGTCGATGGCCTTGTCCGGCAGATGACGGTCGGTGATGTAGCGGCTGGAGAGTTCCGCCGCCGCCCGCAGGGCCTTGGTGGTATAGCGCACGTCGTGGTGAGACTCGAAGCGGGACTTGAGCCCCTTGAGAATTTCGTAGGTCTCGTCCACCGTGGGTTCGTTGACATCGATCTTCTGGAATCGACGGGCCAGGGCCCGGTCCTTCTCGAAAATGCCCCGGTATTCCTGATAGGTGGTGGAGCCGATGCACTTGAGCTCCCCGGAGGCCAGCATGGGCTTGATCAGGTTGGAAGCATCCATGACCCCGCCGGAAGCGGCGCCGGCGCCGATGATGGTATGGATCTCGTCGATGAAGAGCACCGCCCCCTTCTGCCGTCGCAACTGGGACAACACCCCCTTGAGACGCTTTTCGAAGTCCCCCCGATACTTGGTGCCGGCCACCAGGGCCCCAAGATCCAGGGAATAGATCACCGCATCCTGCAGCACCTCGGGGACCTCGCCATCCACGATCTTCTTGGCCAGGCCCTCGGCGATGGCGGTCTTGCCCACCCCCGCCTCCCCCACGTACAGGGGATTGTTCTTGCGGCGACGGCACAGGATCTGCACCGTGCGCTCCAGTTCATGGGCGCGCCCGATCAAGGGATCGATCTTGCCCTTGCGCGCCTGTTCGTTGAGATTGGTGGCGAAACTCTCCAGGGGATTCTTGCGGGCGGCCTCGTCCGCGTCCTGGGCCTCGCCGGCGACACCGGAGGCACTTTCGTCCTCCTGCTGCTCGTCCGAGACCTTGGAAATCCCGTGGGAGATATAGTTCACCACGTCCAGCCGGGCCAGATCATGCTGGCCGAGCAGGTAGACCGCGTGGGACTCCTGCTCGCCGAAAATAGCCACCAGCACATTGGCGCCGGTGACCTCCTTGCGGCCGGATGATTGCACATGGAACACCGCCCGCTGCAGCACCCGCTGAAAGCCCAATGTGGGCTGGGTATCCCGCGGATCCTTCATGGGCAGCCTGGGGGTATTGGCATCCACGAATTCCTCGAGCTCCTTGCGCAGGGATTCGATGTTGACCCCACAGGCCCTCAGCACCGTGGCGGCCGTCGGGTTGTCCGTGAGGGCGAGCAACAGATGCTCCACCGTCATGAACTCGTGACGTTTCTCGCGCGCGGCCTTGAAGGCCATATTCAGTGAAAACTCGAGTTCTTTGTTCAGCATGGTCGCGTACCCGCTAGGCCTCTTCCATCGCGCAGAGCAATGGATGCTGGTGTTCCCGTGAATAGTCGTTGACCTGAGCCACCTTGGTTTCGGCGATATCCCGAGTATAGATGCCGCACACTCCTTTGCCGCGAGTGTGCACGTGGAGCATGACCCGGGTGGCCTTCTCGCGATCCATCGCGAAGAAGACCTCCAGGACCTGCACCACGAACTCCATTGGAGTGTAGTCGTCGTTGAGCAGTACCACCTTGTACTGAGGCGGCTGCTTGAGCCGGGGTTTCGCCGGCTCGACGACCAGCCCGTGGTCGGATTGATGCTTGTGTTCGTCTCCCATAATGTCGGATCAATCAATGGTCGATTCAGTTCCCGGCGAATTACATGTGCGCCACGATGTTCTCGCCAAACTCCGAGCAGGAAAGCTCGGTGGCGCTGTCGATGGCACGGGCGAAGTCGTAGGTCACACGGCCGGAGCTGATGGCGCCGGAGAGGCCCTTGACGATGAGGTCCGCGGCTTCCACCCAGCCCAGATGACGCAGCATCATCTCGGCGGACAGGACCAGGGAGCCGGGGTTCACCTTATCCAGACCCGCATACTTGGGCGCGGTTCCGTGGGTGGCCTCGAACATGGCCACGGTGTCGGACAGATTGGCCCCCGGGGCAATGCCGATGCCGCCCACCTGGGCCGCCAGGGCGTCGGAGATGTAGTCGCCGTTGAGGTTCATGGTGGCGATCACGCTGTAGTCTTCCGGTCGCAGCAGGATCTGCTGCAGGAAGTTGTCGGCGATGACGTCCTTGATGATGATTTCCTTGCCGTTCCTGGGATTGGTCAGACGGCACCAGGGGCCGCCGTCGATCTCGGTGGCACCGAATTCCTGCATCGCCAGCTCATAGCCCCAGTTCTTGAAGGCCCCTTCGGTGAACTTCATGATGTTGCCCTTGTGCACCAGGGTCACGGAGCTACGGTCGTTCTCGATGGCATACTGGATGGCCTTGCGGACCAGACGCTTGGTGCCGTCCTCGGACACGGGCTTGACGCCGATACCGCTGGTTTCCGGGAAGCGGATCTTGGTGACACCCATGGTGTTGACCAGAAAATCCACCATCTTTTTCGCCTCGGGGCTGCCCGCGGCCCATTCGATACCGGCATAGATGTCTTCGGAGTTTTCCCGGAAGATCACCATGTCGGTCTTCTCCGGGTTCTTCAGGGGGCTGGGGGTGCCGTTGTAGTAGCGTACCGGACGCTGACAGACGTACAGGTCCATCTCCTGACGCAGGGCCACGTTCAGGGAACGGATGCCACCGCCGACGGGAGTGGTGAGGGGACCCTTGATGGACACCACGAAGTCGCGCACGGCCTCCATGGTCTCCCGGGGCAGCCAGTTGTCGCCGCCGTAGACCCGGGTGGCCTTCTCGCCCGCAAAGACCTCCATCCAGGCAATCTTGCGTTCACCGCCGTAGGCCTTTTCCACCGCCGCGTCCACCACCCGTTGCATGACCGGGGTGATGTCCACGCCGATGCCGTCGCCCTCGATGAAGGGGATGATCGGATGGTTGGGGACATTCAGGGAGAAGTCTTCATTGGCGGTGATCTTGACGCCTTCTGCGGGGACTTTGATATGTTGGTATGCCATGGGCACTCCCTTGTGGTATTGAAGTTGTTGTAAAGGATTTTGGTGGGATTATACACGGCCTCGGGATGTGCCACAGAGCGGGAGTCGGACCGGCGGATGGCTGCCCCGTCCACCCTGCTCCATCATGTACACTGTTGCGGTCAGAGTCCCCCTGCCTGGATTCCCGCATTCGCGGGAATGACGGAGTTTGGCATTATCATCACCGAGGAACCCTTTGAACATGGTATGGACCCCACGCGTCACCGTCGCCGCCGTCGTCGAACGGGACGGCCGATTCCTGCTGGTGGAAGAACGGGAACAGGGCCGCAGCGTCTACAACCAGCCCGCCGGACACCTGGAGGAAGACGAGGACCTGATCGCCGCCGCTGTCCGGGAGACCCTGGAGGAAACCGGCTGCCGCCTTACCCCCCAGGCCCTGGTGGGCGTCTACCGCTGGAAACATGCACCCACGGGGCTGACGTTCATCCGCGTGGCCGTCACCGGTGACGTCTCGGAACCGGTGCCCGGCCAGGTTCGGGATCCGGACATCCTGGACACCCACTGGATCGACCGCGAACACCTGGCGGCCCATCCAGACAGCCTGCGCACCCCGCTGGTGCTGCGCTGCATCGATGATTATCTGGCCGGTCGACGTTATCCCCTCGACCTGCTGGTGGACATGCCGTCATGAATCTCCCCCGCGCCAAACGCGTCATCGTCGGCATGTCCGGCGGTGTGGACTCCTCCGTTTCCGCCCTCCTGCTGATGGAACAGGGCTACCGGGTGGAAGGCCTGTTCATGAAGAACTGGGAAGACGACGACGAACCCGGCTACTGTTCCGCCGCCACCGACCTGGCGGATGCCAAATCCGTGTGCGCCGAACTGGAAATCCCCCTGCACAAGGTCAACTTCGCCAAGGAATACTGGGACCGGGTGTTCGCCCACTTCCTGCAGGAATACCGCCTGGGCCGCACCCCCAACCCGGACATCCTGTGCAACCGGGAAATCAAGTTCCGCGCCTTCCTGGACTATGCCATGGACAAGGGAGCCGACCTCATCGCCACGGGTCATTACGCCCGGGTGGATGCACTGGACGGGCGCTTCCGGCTGCTGCAGGGGCTGGATGCCGGCAAGGACCAGTCCTACTTCCTCCATGCCCTGGGTCAGCCGGCCCTGTCCCGCACCCTCTTCCCCCTGGGCGAACTGGAAAAGACCAGGGTCCGGGAGATTGCCGCCCGGGCAGGATTCGAGAACCACGCCAAGAAGGACAGCACCGGCATCTGTTTCATCGGAGAACGGCGTTTCCGGGACTTTCTCATGCGCTACCTCCCGGCCCAACCCGGCCCCATCGTCAGCACCGACGGACAGGCACTGGGCGAACATCAGGGACTGATGTACTACACCCCCGGCCAACGCCAGGGCCTGGGCATCGGCGGAGTCCATGGCGCGGCGGAAAACCCCTGGTATGTGGTGGACAAGGACATGGCCCGCAACCGCCTGATCGTGGCCCAGGGCCATGACCACCCTGCCCTGCATGCCGGCGGCCTGGTGGCCACCGAGGTGAACTGGATCGCGGGCAAGGCCCCGGAAATGCCCCTGCACTGCCAGGCCAAGATCCGCTACCGGCAGGCCCATCAGGATTGCCGGGTGGAACCGATGCCGGATGAACCCGGCGCCCTTCACGTGCGCTTCCAACACCGGCAGCGGGCGGTGGCACCGGGGCAGTCGGTGGTGTTCTACCACGGGGCGGAGTGCCTGGGAGGCGGCATCATCGCCCGCAAGGACACGGACGCCCGGATACCGCCAATCGGGTTATAGTTAGCCCCCGACTCCACCACCCAAGCCCTATAGACGGAAAACGACCCGTGGAAGCTTCACACCGCAACCGAGCCCTGGCCCTGGCCGCCATGTTCCAATCCGCCGGACTGGTCAAGGACGTGGCCTGGCGTGGCCAGTGCGATGCCGCGCAACTGGAAACCATGATCCGCAGCCTGTTTGCCTTCGAGGCAGGGACCCTTGATGAGGTCTACGGTGGCGCGGTCAATCTGCGCCGGGGGCTGCGCACGTTGGTGGAACAGGTTCAGGCCAATTCCCCCCAGGTGGACGGCGAGATCTCCCGCTATGTGATCAACATGCTCTATCTGGAGCGCAAGCTGATGAAGCAGCCGGACATGATCCGGACCCTGCGGGACGGGATCGAGGTGGCGGCTCACCAGAGCGAGTCCTTCGGCATCCTGCACGAGAACATCATGTCCCGTCTGGGCCAGACCTATCAGAACACCATCAGCGAACTGGGCCCACGCATCATCGTGCAGGGAGAACAGAACCACCTGGGCAATCCGCACAATGCGGCGCGCATCCGCGCCCTGCTCCTGGCGGGCATCCGCGGGGCGGTCCTGTGGCGTCAGGCGGGGGGATCGAGATGGAAGTTGATTTTCGGGCGCAACGCCATGCTGGCGGAAGCGCGTTTCATGCTTGAGGAGACCGCGGAGGCCTCCTGATCTGATCGTTCCTAAAAAGCCCCTCTCCCCTTGCGGGAGAGGGGTTGGGGTGAGGGGTTGAGGGTTACGCCGCCACCACCGGAATCACCTTCCGGGCCGCTTCCTCATACTCCGGCAACTGATCGAAGTTGAGGTAACGGTAGACCTCGGCGGCCATGGTGTTCAGGCCGGCGGCCTGCTCCATGTACTCCTCCACCGTGGGCAGGCGTCCCAGCACGGCGGCCACCGCCGCCAGTTCCGCGGAGGCCAGGTAGACATCGGCCCCATCCCCCAGACGGTTGGGGAAGTTGCGGGTGGAGGTGGACACCACCTTGGCACCGGGGGCCACCCGGGCCTGATTGCCCATGCACAGGGAGCAACCGGGCATCTCGGTACGGGCGCCGGCCCGACCATAGATGCCGTAGTAGCCCTCTTCCGTCAGCTGACGCTGATCCATGCGGGTGGGCGGAGACAGCCACAGACGGGTGGGCATCTGGCCCTGGAATTTCTCCAGCAGCTTGCCGGCGGCGCGGAAGTGACCGATGTTGGTCATGCAGGAACCGATGAACACCTCGTCGATCTTGCCACCGGCCACTTCCGACAGCAGACGGGCGTCGTCAGGATCATTCGGGGCACAGAGGATGGGCTCCTTGATCTGGTTCAGATCGATCTCGATCACCGCCGCATACTCGGCGTCCGCGTCGGCCCGCATCAGGCTGGGGTTGGCCAGCCACTCTTCCATGGCCTTGGCGCGACGCTCCAGGGTCCGGGCATCGCCGTAACCGTTGGCGATCATCCAGCGCAGCATGGTGATGTTGGAGCGCAGGTATTCGGCCACCCGCGCTTCGGACAGGGCGATGGTGCAGCCGCCGGCGGAACGCTCGGCGGAGGCGTCGGACAGTTCGAACGCCTGCTCCACCGTCAGGTCGTCCAGCCCCTCGATCTCCAGAATGCGGCCGGAGAAGATGTTCTTCTTGCCCTTCTTCTCCACCGTCAGCAGACCCTGCTGGATGGCCGCATGGGGAATGGCGTGGACCAGGTCGCGCAGGGTGATACCGGGCTGACGCTCACCCTTGAAACGCACCAGGACCGACTCGGGCATATCCAGGGGCATCACACCGGTGGCGGCGGCAAAGGCCACCAGACCGGAGCCGGCCGGGAAGGAGATGCCGATGGGGAAACGGGTGTGGGAGTCACCGCCGGTACCCACGGTATCGGGCAGCAGCATGCGGTTCAGCCAGGAGTGGATGATGCCGTCGCCCGGACGCAGGGAGACACCGCCCCGGTTCATGATGAAGTCCGGCAGGGTGTGATGGGTCTGCACGTCCACCGGCTTGGGATAGGCGGCGGTGTGGCAGAAGGACTGCATCACCAGATCGGCCTGGAAGCCCAGGCAGGCCAAATCCTTGAGCTCGTCCCGGGTCATGGGGCCGGTGGTGTCCTGGGAACCCACGGTGGTCATGCGGGGCTCGCAGTAGGTGCCGGGGCGAATGCCGGCCACGCCGCAGGCCTTGCCCACCATCTTCTGGGCCAGGGTGAACCCCTTGCCGCTGTCCACCGGGGCTTGGGGCCGCTTGAACACATCGGAGGCCGGCAGGTTCAAGGCCTGGCGAGCACGGTCGGTCAGGCCGCGACCGATGATCAGGGGAATGCGGCCACCGGCGCGGACCTCGTCCAGCATCACCGGGGAGCGCAGTTCGAAGGTGGTGATCACCTCGTCGCTGCCGTGGCGGCAGACCTTGCCGTCGTGGGGATAGATGTCCACCACGTCCCCCATGTTCAGATGGGTCACATCCAGTTCGATAGGCAGGGCGCCGGCATCTTCCATGGTGTTGAAGAAGATGGGGGCGATCTTGCCGCCCAGACAGACGCCACCGAAGCGCTTGTTGGGTACGTAGGGGATGTCATCGCCGATGTACCACAGCACCGAATTGGTGGCGGACTTGCGAGAAGAGCCGGTGCCCATCACGTCACCCACCAGGGCGACCGGGTGACCCTTCTGCTTGAGTGCCTCGATCTGGGCCTGGGCGTTGGTGATGCCTTCACGGGGCATCTTGTACATGGCCTTGGCGTGAAGGGGGATGTCCGGACGGCTCCAGGCATCCGGGGCCGGGGACAGGTCGTCGGTGTTGGTCTCGCCCGGGACCTTAAAGAGGGTCACGGTCATCTTCTGGGGCACAGCGGGGCGGCTCAGGAACCACTCGGCATCGGCCCAGGACTGCATCACGGCCTGAGCGTGGCTGTTACCGGCCTTGGCACGCTCTTCCACGTCGTGGAAGGCATCGAACATGAGCAGGGTGTGCTTGAGTTCCTTGGCGGCGACAGGGGCCAGTTCGGCGTCATCCAGCAGTTCCACCAGGGTGGAGATGTTGTAACCGCCCTGCATGGTGCCCAGCAGTTCCACGGCGCGGGTGCGATCGATCAGGGGGGAGCTGGCCTCGCCCTTGGCCACGGCGGACAGGAAGCCGGCCTTCACATAGGCCGCCTCGTCCACGCCCGGGGGCACGCGATGGGTGATGAGGTCCAGCAGGAAGGCTTCCTCGCCGGCGGGCGGGTTCTTCAGCAGTTCCACCAGCTGGGCGGTCATCTCCGCATCCAGGGGTTTGGGCACCACCCCTTCCGCGGCACGTTCCTGGACATGTTGGCGATAGGCTTCAAGCACGTGTGTGATCCTCTTTAACGCCCCGGTTGCCCGGGGAGGGATGAAATATCCCTTATGATCAATCTGTTATTTTGACAGACAGGGTTATTGCGCGGCAGCATTCTAAACCACCTGAAGGGTGACAGACCAGAAATGCCTGATGCGAGGGTGTGCCATACTCACCTGGTGACTTTCGCAGAACTGACGACTCTCAACAATGCCAAGCCCCGTCATTCCCGCAGACATGCCAAACTCCGTCATTCCCGCGCAAGCGGGAATCCATTCGGGAGAACTCGGAAACCCTGGACTCCCGATTTTTCGGGAGTGACGGCTTTACCGCCATCTTTCCCCGGTGCTGAATCCGGGGTCTTTCGCGGAGACACTGATGAGCAACAGTTTCAACACCGAGGACACCCTGGACGTTCAGGGCCGGACCTATCACATCCACAGCCTCGCCCCGCTCCGGAAAACCCACGATCTGGACCGCCTGCCCTTCTCCCTCAAGATCCTGCTGGAAAACCTCCTGCGCTGCGAGGACGGGCACAACATCACCCGGGCACACATCCAGGCCCTGCTGGACTGGGACCCCAAGGCCGAACCCAGCGCGGAAATCGGTTTCACCCCGGCCAGGGTGGTACTGCAGGACTTCACCGGCGTCCCCGCCGTGGTCGACCTGGCCGCCATGCGTGATGCCATGCACGCCCTGGGCAAGGATCCGAAACGGATCAATCCCCTGGCCCCGGTGGACCTGGTGATCGACCACTCGGTGATGGTGGATCACTTCGGCCAAAAAAACGCCCTGGACCTGAACATCAAACTGGAATACCACCGCAACAAGGAACGCTACCAGTTCCTGCGCTGGGGCCAGCAGGCCTTTGAAAACTTCCGCGTGGTGCCCCCGGGCACCGGCATCGTCCATCAGGTGAACCTGGAATACCTGGCCCAGACCGTCTTCGTGCGTGACGACAACGGCAGCCTCCACGCCTATCCCGATACCCTGGTGGGCACTGACTCCCACACCACCATGGTCAATGGCCTGGGCGTGCTGGGCTGGGGCGTGGGCGGCATCGAGGCCGAGGCCGCCATGCTCGGCCAACCCATCTCCATGCTCATTCCCCAGGTGGTCGGCTTCAGACTCAGCGGCCGGCTACCGGAAGGCGCTACCGCCACCGACCTGGTACTCACCGTCACCCAGATGCTCAGACAGCACGGCGTGGTGGGCAAGTTCGTGGAATTTTTCGGCGACGGCCTGGACCACCTGCCCCTGGCGGATCGGGCCACCATCGCCAACATGGCCCCGGAATACGGCGCCACCTGCGGCATCTTCCCCATCGACCGGGAAACCCTGGAATACCTGCGCCTCTCGGGCCGGGATGAATCTCGCATCGCCCTGGTGGAGGCCTATGCCCGTCATCAGGGTCTGTGGCGCGACACCGGCGCCCGGCAGGCCGACTATTCCGACATCCTGACACTGGATCTGGCCGGTGTGGTGCCCAGCCTGGCGGGACCGCGTCGGCCCCAGGACCGGATTCCCCTGGATCAGGCCCGCCGCAACTTCAGCGACACCCTCGACCGATTCCTCAAGGAACATCACGCCACCCCGACGGACCGGGAAGAGGCCCGCTTTGCCGATGAAGGCGGCCATGCCGCCCCCGGGGTGGACGACAGCCATGAAAAGGGCGCGGTGGAATACGAGATGGACGGCGAGCGACACCTGCTCAAGCACGGCGCCGTGGTGATCGCCGCCATCACCTCCTGTACCAACACCTCCAACCCGGCAGTGCTGCTGGCCGCCGGCCTGCTGGCGAAGAAGGCCCTGGAAAAGGGCCTCAAGCCCAAACCCTGGGTCAAGACCTCCCTGGCACCCGGTTCCCAGGTGGTCCCGGCCTATCTGCAACAGGCCGGACTCCTGCAACCTCTGGAAGCCCTGGGCTTCTCGGTGGTGGGCTTTGGCTGCACCACCTGTATCGGCAACGCCGGCCCGCTGCCCGAACCCATCGGCAATGCCATCCGCGAGGGTGACCTGATGGTGGCGGCGGTGCTCTCAGGCAACCGCAACTTTGAAGGCCGCATCCATGCCGATGTGCGCACCAACTACCTGGCCTCTCCGCCCCTGGTGGTGGCCTACGCCCTGGCGGGGACCATGGCCGTGGATCTGTACCAGGACCCGCTGGGGACGGACAACCAGGGCCAACCGATCCATCTCAAGGACATCTGGCCCAGTCAGGCCGAGATCCACCGACTCATGGGGACCAGCATCCACTCGACCATGTTCCGGGAGAAGTACGCCGACGTCTTCGAAGGCGATGCCAACTGGCGGCAGATCCTTGTCACCGAGTCGGAACGCTACGACTGGGCCGAGTCCACCTACGTAAAGAACCCGCCCTACTTCGAGGGCATGACACTGGACCCCGAGCCGCCCGAAGCCATCCGGGATGCCCGCTGCCTGGTCATGGTGGGCGATTCCATCACCACCGATCACATCTCTCCCGCCGGCGGCATTCACCCGGAGAGCCCGGCTGGGCAATACCTGCAGGCCCTGGGTATCGAACCCAGGGAATTCAACTCCTATGGCTCCCGGCGCGGCAATCATGAAGTGATGATGCGAGGCACCTTCGCCAACGTGCGCCTGCGCAACCGTCTGGCGCCGGGTACCGAGGGGGGCTGGACCCGCCACCTGCCCGATGGCGAGTCAATGAGCATCTACGACGCCGCCATGGCCTACCGTGAGAAAGGCACACCGCTGGTGGTCCTGGCCGGCAAGGAATACGGTACCGGCTCCTCCCGGGACTGGGCGGCCAAGGGGACACGGCTACTGGGCATTCGCGCAGTGATCGCCGAAAGTTTCGAGCGCATCCACCGTTCCAACCTGGTCGGATTCGGGGTGCTGCCCCTGCAGTTCCTTCCCGGCGAGAACGCCGAGACCCTGTCGCTGTCGGGGCATGAGCGCTACAGCATCGGCTCGCTGGACGACGACCCGAACGAGGTCACCGTGACCGTAGAGGCGGATGACGGTGTCCGGAGAGAGTTCAAGGCTCGGGTACGCATCGATACCCCGAAGGAATGGGAGTACTATCGACATGGTGGGATCCTGCATTACGTCATCCGGCAACTGGCATCCTGAGGGAAACGTCCGACGAAGATTCCAAAGCGGAAATCCCGTTGCGGCAAGTGATCCGCCGATCATCCATCAATGCCATTCCCGCGCAAGCGGGAATCCAATCGGCTATATCACATGCGTTGATGAGCTCGCCATTCCGTCATTCCCGCGAACGCGGGAATCCAGTAGCATGCTGACAATAACGGACTCCCGCCCGTGTGGGAGTGACGGCAAGACGCTGGAAAAACCAGGGGGCTGACGGATGGACGGCAAGATCAACATCCCGGCGGACAGGGCCACGCCAGGCGCGGTACTGGCGGAAGATGTGCGGGATCGCAGCGGCAGGCTCCTGCTGTCCGCCGGTCTGCCCCTGAGAGACAAGCATATTCGCGTCCTCAAGACCTGGGGTGTCAATGAGATTACCGTCTGGACAGACAAGGAGGTTCCGGTCATGCACCCGGATTCATCGGCCAACGGCGACGCCCAGGGAGCCCCCCGCGAAGTCAGCGAAGCATCACTGACCCAGGCCAGAAGCATCATGGCCACAGCCTTCATGCACGTGGATCTTGCCAATCCCGTCATGGATGTCTTGTTCAAGGTATCGACGGCGCGCCTTGCAAGGAAACTTGACGCCAAAGGCAATCCATGACGACATCGATCATTCAGGACATCCTCGCCGACAACCCGGAACTAGGCACCCTGCCGAGCGTCTTTCATCGCGTCGAGGCCGCGGTCAACGACCCCACCAGTTCCTTCGAGGCCATGAGCCGGGCCATCGAGACCGACAGCGCCCTGACAGCCAAATTGCTCCGCATCGCCAACAGCAGCCTCTACAACTTTCCCGGCCAGATCAGCAGTATCGACCGCGCCATCAGCATCATCGGCACCCAGCAACTGCGCGACCTGGTTCTTGCCGCCACCATCATCCGCTATTTCAACCGGCTTCCCGTGGCGGGGGTCGACATGGAAAGCTTCTGGCGACACAGCATCGTCACCGCGCTCCTGGCCCGCAGTCTGGCCGGTGCCCGGCGCGAAGCCAACGTGGAACGCTTCTATGTGGCCGGCCTGCTTCACGACATCGGCCGCCTGCTCATGTTCATGCACATGACCGAGACATCGGCCCGGGTCCTGGCGCACCGGGATGCACACCAATGCCTGTTGTTCCAGGCGGAACAGGCGATTCTGGGAATGGACCATGCCGAGTTGGGCGGGGATCTGCTGCAGGCCTGGAACCTGCCACAAGCCTTCGAGGAGCCGGTCCGTTATCATCACACGCCGGGCCTGGCCGCCCAGTACCCCATCGAAACGGCCGTCGTCCATGTGGCGGACAGCATTGCCAATGCCCTGAGACTGGGTACCAGCGGAGAGCGCTATGTCCCCCCGATTGATGATGAGGCCTGGATTCGCATTGCCCTGTCCGAAACCATGCTGGAACAGGTGATCACCCATACCGACATGCACTACCAGCAGGTCGTCGATGTATTCACGGCATGAAAATGACTAAAAAAGACTCACCTCACCGGGCAGAAATCGACTATCTGCGTGAGCGTGTGGCTTATCTCGAGGCAGCCAATCACTGGCATCACTATGCCATGGATGTACTGGCTTCCATGACCTCGATTTTCGGTGACCACCGTCACAACCGAGATACCCAAACCATCCTCAAATGCGCGCACGACTGCGTGATCCGCGTTCTGACCCTTGAGGATGCGGGTTATTACATTGTTGATGACGACTCCAACTTCAATCTCGCATACCGTCAGCCCGGCTGCACGGATGAGGAGCTGGAGGCCGCCGTCGAATGCCTGATCGACGAAGGCAAGTTCGCCTGGGCCATCAACCAGAATCACCCGGTATGCATCCACGCGGGAGGCCGGTATCCGGCCGACACCCATCTGGTGATGCACGTCGTCTCCACCCGTACACGCATCCGCGGTATGTTCGTCGGCCGTATCCGCGGCACCGCCCTGCGCGCCGCCGAGTCAGGCCTCAAGGTGCTGTCCATCATCCTTTTCAATACGGCCTATGCACTCGAGAGTGCCGCCCTCTACGCCCTCAGGGAGCAACAGCATCAGACCCTGCGCAAGATCACCCAGCGCCAGTCGAAGGAGCTGCTTCACCAGCACAGTCACGACACCCTCACCGGCCTGCCCAACCGGGTTCTGTTCAGTGATCGCCTCAGCCAGCTGATGCAGCGCCGGGGCGTACCCGACGGGCATATCGCCGTGATCCTGATGGATCTGGACCACTTCAAGCGAGTGAATGATTCCCTGGGGCATCGCGCGGGAGATATCCTGATCCGCCGTCTCGCCGGCGAGATGCGCAACACCTTTCTCTCGGCCGAGGTGACCCGACGCTACCATCTGGACGTCGCCAACGTGACCCTCTCCCGACTGGGCGGCGATGAATTCGGCATCATCCTGGACAACGTGGCCTCGCTGGATCTGGTGGCTCGTTTCGTCCAGCAACTGATCGAAAGCATCAGCCGTGAACATGAGGTCATGGATCATCAGGTGTTCATCACCTGCAGTGCCGGCATCAGCATCCACCCCTTCGACGGCAATGACGCGGACACCCTGATCAAGAACGCCGACGCGGCCATGTACGAAGCCAAGCAGCGCGGCCGCAACCTCTACCAGTTCTATACCAAAGACCTCAATTCCCAGACCTACCGCCACCTGGTGCTGGAAAACCAGCTGGTCAAGGCCCTGGCCCGGGACGAGTTCGACATCCACTACCAGCCCCAGGTCTCCCTGCGAACCGGCAAGGTGGAAGCCCTGGAGGCGCTGGTGCGCTGGCATCACCCGGAGAAGGGGCTACTGAGCCCGGCCCATTTCATTCCCATTGCCGAAGACACCGGCATCATCGAAGGCCTGGGGCTATGGGTGCTCAAGCGGGTATGCGAGGACATGCACCGGCTGCGGGAAGCGGACATCGAGCCTCCCCGCATGGCCATCAACCTGTCGGCACGCCAGTTCCGGCAGGCCAAGCTGGTGGAAAGATATGCCGCCATCCTCAAGGAGCACGATATCTCGCCCCACCGTATCGAACTGGAGCTGACGGAAAGCACCATCATGCAGGACATCCACGTGGCCGTGGACATGTTCCGGCAATTGCATCAGCTGGGTTTCCGGCTGGCAGTGGATGATTTCGGCACCGGTTACTCGTCCCTCAACAACTTGAAGCATTTTCCCATCCATACTCTCAAGATCGATCGCTCCTTTGTGAGTGACACCCCCCATGACCGCGACGATACGGCCATCGTCACGGCCATCGTCGCCATGGCCAAGGGGCTGGGCCTGGAAGTGGTGGCGGAAGGCGTGGAAAACGAGGAACAACTGGCCTTCCTCAAACAGCTCGATTGTGAATTCATTCAGGGTTATTACTTCAGTAAACCGCTTACATTCAATAATTTATGCAAATATCTTAAAGATTTTTCCTACTCCTGATTCATGCCTCACCCTCGCGCCCCCCACTGCCGGCTGAAGGCCCGGTCAGTGCCATCGGATCCAGCAAGCGACGCAGCTCGGCCTCATCCAGATCCGTCATCTCCAGCGCCACCTCCAGCACGGGCCTGCCCTCCGCATAGGCCCGCTTGGCAATTGCCGCCCCTTGCTCATACCCGATTACCGGATTGAGCGCCGTCACCAGGATGGGATTGCGTTCCAGCATGGCCTTGAGCCGTGACTCATCCACCGTCAGGCCTGCCACGGCCTTTTCCCGCAGCAGCACAATACCTCGGGCCAACAGTTCGATACTTTCAAGCAGATCGTGAGCCATCAGCGGTAACATTACGTTAAGCTGAAAGTTTCCGGACTGACCGGCGATGCCGATCGTGACATCGTTTCCCATCACCCGGGCACAGATCATCGCCACCGCCTCCGGAAGCACCGGATTCACCTTGCCGGGCATGATGCTGCTTCCGGGCTGCAGGGCCGGCAGCCGGATCTCGCCCAGCCCGGCCAGCGGCCCCGAGTTCATCCAGCGCAGATCGTTGCAGATCTTCATCAGGCTCACGGCCAGGGTCTTGAGCTGCCCGCTCATCTCCACCGCCGCATCCTGAGCCGCCATCCCTTCGAACCGGCTCGGCTTGATGACGAACATCACCCCGGTGCGACGGGAGAGTATCCGGGCGACGCGATCTCCCAGCTCGGGATGGGCGTTCACCCCCGTCCCCACGGCGGTTCCGCCGACGGCCAACTCCACCAAACGGGGAAATCCGTCTTCCAGGCGCTCCGCCCCGTAACGCAGCTGCTGGGCCCAGGCCCCCAGTTCCTGGTCCAGTCGCACGGGCATGGCGTCCATCAGATGGGTACGCCCGGTCTTCACCAGACCGGCAAGGGACAGGGCGCGCTCGTCGATGCAGTCCGCCAGCTCCAGCACCGCCGGGATCAGCTGCCGGCGCAACGCCACGGCGGCAGCCACATGCAACGTGGTCGGGATCACATCGTTGGAACTCTGCCCGAGATTGACGTGATCATTGGGGTGCACGGTCGCCCCCAGGTGCCGGGATGCCAGCGTGGCGATCACCTCATTGGCATTCATGTTCGAGCTGGTGCCGCTGCCGGTCTGGAACACATCCACCGGAAAGTGCTCCACGTGCTCTCCCCGTGAGACGGCATCCGCCGCCGCGATGATGGCCTCGGCCATTTTTTCGGGCAGCAGGCCCAGATCCCGGTTGGCCTGGGCACAGGCCGCCTTCACATGGCCCAGGGCGCGGATGAAGGCCACCGGCATGGGCTTGCCGCTGATCCGGAAATGATTCACGGCACGCTGGGTCTGGGCACCGTACAAAGCGGTGTCAGGGACCTCCACCGGGCCCATGCTGTCATGCTCGATGCGTGTCCTGGCAGGGTCCATGTCTCTGTCTCCTCTGCGTGAGCGGCGCGACGGCGCCCCAACGGGGCGAATCCTCTATCCTGTAGTATAATCCCGCTTTTTTCAGTCAGCCCGGAGACCCCGCCCCATGGAGCTATCCTCCCTCACCGCCATCTCCCCCGTGGACGGCCGCTACGGCAGCAAGACCGAGATGCTGCGCCCGATCTTCAGCGAATTCGGCCTGATTCGTCACCGGGTACAGGTCGAAGTGGAATGGCTCAAGGCGCTGGCCGCCCATCCGGGCATCCCGGAAGTGCCGCCCCTGGGTGAGCACGCCCGTTACATCCTGGACGGCATCGTGGAAAACTTCTCCGAGGAAGACGCCCGCCGGGTCAAGAACATCGAACGGACCACCAACCACGACGTCAAGGCGGTGGAGTACTTCCTCAAGGAAAAGGTCATCGGCAACGCGGAACTGGCCGCCATCAGTGAGTTTTTCCACTTCGCCTGCACCTCCGAGGACATCAACAACCTGGCCTATGCCCTCATGCTCAAGGAGGCCCGGGGCCAGGCCATGCTGCCGCTGATGGACGAGGTCATTCACGCCATTCGTGATCTGGCCCACAAGCACGCCGATCAGCCCATGCTCTCCCGCACCCACGGCCAGCCCGCCTCCCCCACCACCCTGGGCAAGGAAATGGCCAACGTGGTGCATCGCCTCAAGACCACCCGCAACCAGGTGGCCAACGTGATCATGCTGGGCAAGATCAATGGTGCCGTGGGCAACTACAACGCCCACCTGAGCGCCTACCCGGACGTGGACTGGGAAACCCTGGCGCGGGAATTCATCGACAGCCTGGGCCTGGAGATGAACCCCTACACCATCCAGATCGAACCCCATGACTACATGGCCGAACTGTTCCACGGCCTGTGCCGCTTCAACACCATCCTCACCGACTTCTCCCGCGACGTCTGGGGCTACATCTCCCTGGGCTACTTCCGGCAGAAGGTGATCGCCGGCGAAGTGGGCTCCTCCACCATGCCCCACAAGGTCAATCCCATTGATTTTGAAAACGCCGAGGGCAACCTGGGTCTGGCCAATGCGGTCTTTGAACACCTGGCCGGCAAGCTGCCCGTCTCCCGCTGGCAGCGGGACCTGACCGATTCCACCGTGCTGCGCAACATCGGCATGGGCTTCGCCTGGTCCGTGATTGCCTATCAGGCCGTCGGCAAGGGCATCGGCAAGCTGGAAGTGGACACCGCCCGCCTGGATGCCGACCTGGAGGCCAACTGGGAAGTCCTGGCCGAGCCCATCCAGACCGTCATGCGCCGCTACGGGGTGGAAAAGCCCTACGAGAAGCTCAAGGAACTCACCCGCGGTCAACGGGTGGATGGCCCCCGCCTGCGCGCCTTCATCGACACCCTGGAGATTCCCCAGGTGGCCAGGGACCAGCTCAAGGCCCTCACCCCGGGCGGCTACACCGGCAACGCCGCCCAGCAGGCGCGAAGGATCTAAAGGATTTTCGTGAGGCCAACATGCAGCAGGAAAGGATCGTAGAAAAGTCAGCGGAATCAGCGGTAAGCCATCGACCAGAAAGGAAAAACGGGCTTCACCGCTTCTGCGTGGCGCCGATGATGGACTGGACTGACCGGCATTGCCGCTACTTCCTGCGTCTTATCTCCCGCCGTGCCTTCCTCTACACAGAGATGGTCACCACCGGCGCCCTGCTCCACGGCGATCGGGACTACCTGCTGGGCTTTGATCCGGCGGAGCACCCGATCGCCCTGCAACTGGGGGGCTCGGACCCCCAGGCCCTGGCCTCCTGCGCCCGCATGGGGGCCGAGGCGGGCTATGACGAGATCAACCTCAACGTGGGCTGCCCCTCGGACCGGGTGAGTTCCGGGCGATTCGGTGCCTGCCTCATGGCCGAACCGGCGCTCGTGGCCGACTGCGTGGCCGCCATGCAGGCCGCGGTGGACATCCCCGTCACCGTCAAGCACCGCATCGGTATCGACCACCTGGACAGCGAAGCCCATCTTCACCGGTTTGTGGAAACCGTTGCGGGTGCCGGCTGTACCCGCTTCATCGTCCACGCCCGCAAGGCCTGGCTGCAGGGTCTGAGCCCCAAACAGAACCGGGAAATCCCGCCCCTGTGTTACGACCGGGTTCACCGCCTCAAACAGGCCTTTCCCCATCTGGAGATCATCATCAACGGCGGCCTCGCCCGTCTGGAAGACTGCCGGACGCAACTGGCGCATGTGGACGGGGTCATGCTGGGCCGCGAGGCCTACCACAACCCCTGGCTCCTGGCCGGCGTGGACCCGGAACTGTACGGTGAACCGGCCCCGGCGCAATCCCCCCATGAAGTCATCGAACAGTTTTTGCCCTATGTGGAGGCCCGTCTGTCGGAAGGTGTCCCCCTGCAGGCCATGACCCGTCACATTCTCGGCCTGTTCCAGGCCCGCCCCGGTGCCCGCGCCTGGCGCCGTCACCTGAGCGAAAACGCCCACCGCCCCGATGCCGGCCCGGACATCATCCGGCAGGCGGCGGCCAAGGTTCCCGCCCAGGGCTGATCCCCTGCCGGGCCTTTCCCCTCACCCCCGTTGAGCAAACTCCCCCACCATCACCTATCCTCCCCAAAGGGCCTGCAGCCGCCACCCGGGAGGCGACATGAAAAACATCATCATCTGCTTCGACGGCACCTGGAACACCCCCAACGACAGCGGCGACATCGAACAGGGCGCCAACACCAACGTCTACAAGCTTTACGAAGCCATCCCCGCCACCCACCAGGGCATCCCTCAGCGCAAACACTACGTCCCCGGCGTCGGCACCCGCTGGTACAACCGCATCAGCGGCGGCGCCTTCGGCGTGGGTTTGGACCGACTCATCAAGCAAGGCTATCGAGCGCTGGTGGACCACTACGAAGACGGCGATCAGATCTTCGTCATCGGCTTCAGCCGGGGCGCCTACTCCGCCCGCAGCCTGGTTGGTATGATCCGCAACGCCGGCCTTGTCCACCGCAATCGCCGCCGGGAAATCAATGCCGCCTATGAGCTCTACCGCACCCGCGACGAAGGCCCGGACACCCCCGGCGCCATCGCCTTTCGCGAACGATTTTCATGGGAACCGGACATCCACGCCCTGGGCGTCTGGGACACCGTCGGCGCCCTGGGCGTCCCCCTGCGTTCATTCGACTGGTTCAACGCCCGCCGCTACCAGTTTCATGACACCGAACTGAGCGGCATCGTCCGCAACGCCTTCCACGCCATCGCCGTGGACGAGCACCGGAGCAACTACGAGGCCACCCTCTGGGACCCCAAACACAAACCCAGTCAGCGCATCGAACAGGCCTGGTTCAGCGGCGCCCACGCCGACATCGGCGGCGGCTACCAGGATGCCCGTCTTGCCGACGTGGCCCTGCACTGGATGGCCGAGCGCATGATGGAATGCGGCCTGGGCATCGACAAGAACCAACTCGCCCCCGTCACCGACGACAACCTGCTGGCCCCCGCCCACGACTCCTTCGCCCTGTTCATGAAAGGCATGTACCAGCGCGTCTCGTCCCGTTACTACCGGCCGCTGGGGACCACCCTGCACGGCCACGAAGCCCTGCAGGAAATGGTTCTCAAGCGCCTCAAGGAAAAGGATGATTACCGCCCCAGGAACCCCCTGCGCCCCCACCTTCAGACCCCCGGCATCCCCCTCGGCGACGCCCAGCGTCTGCGGGACCTGGAGGTGTCGCAAATGTAGTAATCTTGGCGCATGCGTCTGACCCCGGACCAACAAACCGCCATCCGGCTTCCCATTCACGACATTGCCCGCCGCGAAGGGATCATGTTGCCGGACACGGAACACGCCCCCCGCATCACCATCGCCGGTGCCAGCGGCTTCATCGGTACCGCCCTGTGCCGTGAACTGGCCCGGGACTACCCGGTCACCGCCCTCACCCGATCCCAGGCCCGCGCCCAACCCCCCGATCCCGACACCCGGATCACCTGGCGGCACTGCGATCTCTACGACCTGGCCGAACTCACCCACGCCCTCAAGGACTGCGACTACGCCATCTACCTGGTCCACTCCCTGGCCCCCTCGTCACGCCTCACCCAGGCCGCCCCCAGGGACATGGACCTCATCCTGGCCGACAACTTCGCCCGCGCCGCCGCCGCCAACGGCATCAGACAGATCCTCTTCGTCAGCGGCCTCATGCCCGACACCTTCCGCATCTCCACCCTGCTCTGGAGCCGCCGGGAAGTGGAAATGGCCCTCACCGCCCACGGCGTCCCCGTCACCATCCTGCGCGCCGGACTGGTGGTCGGCCCCGGCGGCTCCGCCTGCCGGCTCATGGTGGAGCTGGTGCGCCGGATCGGCATCATCACCCTGCCCCCCAACGCCCGCACCCGCACCCGGCCCATCGCCCTGGCGGACCTCATCCGCGCCATCCGTCACACCCTGGGCAAACCGGAACAGTTCCGGGGCCACTACGACCTCGGCGGCCCCGACTGCATCAGCTACGAGGACATGCTCCGGACCACGGCACGACTGCTGGGCCTCAAACGCCGCTTCCTCACCCTGCCCTGGCTGCCCAGCGCCATCGTTGCCCAGGGCGCCCGCTGGATCACCGGCACCCCCACCGACCTGGTGGCCCCCGTCATGGAAAGCCTGCCCCGGGACACCCGGCTCAGGGACAATCCAGTCCAGCGGTTCATCGACCCGGGCGCCATCCCCTTCGAACAGGCCCTGAACGACGCCCTGGACCACCGCCGCAAACGCCTGCTGCCCAATCCCAGGCAACCCATCCACCAAAAGACCCGGGCCGCGCTCAGACAGGCCAGCCGGGTACGCTCCATCCAGCGCATCATCCAGCCCCCCGGCCAGGACGCCGCCTGGGTGGCCGGCAACTACTTCCGCTGGCTGGGAGACTGCTGCCGGCCCTTCGTGAAAACCACGGTCCTCACCGACCCCCACACCGGCGAAGATACCGGCTACCAGGTCCACCTGCGCCCCGGCGGACACCTGCTGCTGCAACTGGAACGGGACAGCCAGGCCGGCACCAAGGATCGACAGATCCACCGCATCACCGGCGGCCTGCTGGCAAGAAAGGAAGCACAACGGGGGAGATTCGAGTTTCAGAGCGTCCTGGGCGGACGCTACACCATGGCGGCCATTCACGACTTTGCGCCGTCACTGCCCTGGTATCTGTACCTGTGGAGCCAGGCCGTGGCCCACCTGCTGGTCATGCGCCGCTATCAGCGGCATCTGGCACGGCTGGCGCGGTGAAAAATAACCCTAAAAATCCCCCACCTTCTCATACGCCCGCGCCCCCGCCACACCCTTCTGCACCTGGCGAAGCTCTTCACCCAAGGCATCCCGGGCCTGCTCCAGCAATGGCAACAAGGCCTGATCCAGATCCCGGATGCGAGTCAGCCGTTCAGCCAGATCCGACTTTTCCGCCACGTCGGCGGGCAGATTGTCCACCTGGATTCCAGCCGCCAGCCGGGTACGTTCGTCTTCCGTCTCCATCAATGCCTTCCACTGGCCGTCCCGGGCCAACGCAAGACGGCGGCGGGAAAGCGTTTCCAGCGCCGCCGCCGCTGCAAGCACCGACTCCATCGAATGTACCGGCATCACGTCTCCGAATTCACCGATCTGGCCGCAGCTTCCGGGTTCAACCTGGCCTCCTTTGGGATCTCCTTCCAGGCCTCGCGAATCTCGCCCAGCAGGGTACTCACCTCATCCAGCACCGTCACGTCGTCCCGGGCGTTGGCACTGACCAGGCGGCGCTGCATGTAGTCATAGAGTTCATCCAGGTTACGGGCAATGTCTCCACCCTTCTCCAGATCCAGACCACCACGCAGACCACCAATAATGTCGAATGCCTTGCCGATGAACTTGATCTTGGCCGGCCGATCTCCCCGGATCACCGCGCCACGGGCTTGGGCCAGACGATCCATGCCGCCATCCATCAGCATCTCGATCAGACGATGACGATCGGCAAAGGGCGCATCGGCGGCACCGATCTGCTGATACTGGTTGATACCCTTATGCATGGCTGCATAGCTCATAGGATGCCCCCGACGCTGCAAAATGAAACCGTGTTCTGAATACTTTAGCGGTCATGCGGGGAAAAACTTGAGAGGACCGTCATGCGCCCTCACTTCTTCCTGTTCATGTTGGAAATCATCTGGAGCTGGTTATCCAGAAACTGGCTGGTCTGATTCATCTGGGCCACCATGGCATCCATGGCCGAGAACTGGGCAATCAGACGAGCCTCCACCCGCTCCATCCGGTAATCCAGCCGATCCCGCTGATCCTCCAGTCCACGGAGGCTGCGCTCCAGGCTCTTGGTGCGGGTATCCAGGATGTTGTCCCGACCCGTGTACTGCTCCACCATGCCCTGCATCCGCGCCACCAGGCCATCATCCTTGTCCGTGAACAGGCGGATCACCTCGTCCGGATCTTCCGCAAGCCGGGCATCCAGCCGTGCCTGATCCACGCTCAGGGTGCCGTCACGCTGGGTGGAAATCCCCAGATCCGCCAGGATTCTCACGGAACCATCCATGCCAGCAACCGGGTTGCCCAACAAACGGCCCATCTGAAACTGTACACCCCTCAGGGTGGAGTCGCCATTGAGGGCGGCGCTGGTGCCGGCATCCGCATTGAAGCTGCCCAACTGGTTGGTCTGTCGACGCAGGGCGTTGTAGGCATCCACGAAGGCCTGCACGGCTTCCCGAGCGGTTTCCTCCTTTTCGGTGACGCCCACACGGGTAGTGCCTTCCTCGGTCAGGGTCAGGTCAACCCCATCGATGACATCGTTCACCTGGTTACTGGTTCGCGTGATGGTCAGACCATCAACCACCAGGATCGCATCCTTGGCCGCACGCAATTGGGTGAAGCCGTCGGTCTCATCGGTTACGTTGAACGTAAGCTTATTCAGCTGCGAGCTACCGGATCCCGACACCGCCGCAATCCCATTCGCCTCACCGGTCTTGAGCGACGTGAAGGTCAGTCGCGGCCCCTCCCCGTCATTGACGACCGAAGCACGCACGTTAGTGGAACTGGCATTGATCTGGTTCTGCAGATCCTGCAGGGATGACGCCCCGTCCGCCAGGGTGAAGGTCTCGGTGGAACCATCCTTCAGGGTAATGGTGACATCACCGGCGCCGAGCTGATCAGTGGCTGTAAAACCAGCACCGAACAGACCGGCATTGGTTGCAAGCCGCTGGGACTGGGCAAGTTGCTGGACTTCCACCTCATAGGAGCCGGGCGGTGCATTGCCGCGCACGGAGGCCGAGACGATGCTCTCGTTGAGCACCCGAACGTCAAAGGCCCGGAACGAGGCCGGATCCTTCATCTTGTCCATGGCCTTGCCAAGATCAGCCAGGGCGTTTTTCAGACGACCCAGCGCGGAAATCTGGTCCTTGGCCTGCTTTTCCTGGCGCGCAATGCGCTGTTCCTGAGGCTGTCGCTCCGCGGCAACCAGCTGATTCACCAGACCCCGGACATCGATGCCGGAACCCACTCCCATTGCACTGATCGTAGCCATGACGACCTCCCGAGAACTCAAAAAAACGGTGACGGACGGCAGGCGTGCCTACGGCCAGCTCTGCCATCCGTCAAATGCCACATCATTTGCTCTGCGAACACCATAGATACAGGCAAATAACGGGCCATCTCCTAAGCCTTTTCCTTGACGAGCAAACCTCTCACCTCGTCCAGATAGGCGGCGACCGCCAGGATCTCGTCGGGAGGCAACTGCCGGATCAGTTCTTCACTTTCCGAATCAAAGACCTTGACCACTGTCTTTCCGGTGGAATCATCGATCGTGAACTGCAGATTGCGCTGCACCACCTGCACAAAGTCATTGATGCGGTTGACCGCGTCGTCAACCTGATCCGCCAGTCGAGCATCATCCGAAGATCCGGCAGGGGAAACCTTGAGGGGACCCATTTCTTCCGACTTTTCGGTAACTGCCGGCACATCCTTGCCGCCGGACACGGACTCGGAAGGCAGGCGATTGCCTGCCGCCTCGGGGGAAGCCGAGGGCCTGGGGGCGCCTGTATTCAAGGGTATGACGTTGAATCGTGTTTCCATCTGCCATCTCCTCCCCCGATGGCGGGGAGAACGAAAGCCCGGGTGACCATCGCCACCCGGGCCGTCGTGTTCACATCAACCCCCGGGCGTTACTGCAACAGTGCCAGGACACTCTGGGGCGCCGTGTTGGCCTGGGCCAGCACCGAGACACCAGCCTGCTGCAGGATCTGGGTCCGTGTCAACTCAGCGGTTTCCGCTGCGAAGTCGGCATCCATGATGCGGGAGCGGGCGGCGGACAGGTTTTCGGAAGTGTTGTTCAGTGTCGCAACCGCGGATTCCAGACGATTCTGGATAGCACCCAGGTCAGCACGGGCGCTGGCCACTTGATCAATAAAACCGTCCAGAGCATCAAGCTCAGTGTTTGCGTTAGCAACATCAGTCAGATCACCAAATGCCAAACCCGTAAAGTCATCTGCCAGCGCGATATTGATCACCTGCCCGGAATTGGCACCAACCTGGATATCGACATCAAGAGAGCCATCGAACAAATCGACATCGTTAAACGTCACATCCGTTGCAATTCTCCCGATTTCATCCGCCAGTGCCTGATATTCGGCATCCATGGCAGCTCTGTCTTCGGCATCAGTGTAGGTACCGGATGCCGCCTGAACAGCAAGCTCACGCATTCTCTGAAGATTATTGCTGATTTCGGACAACCCACCCTCGGCAGTCTGAACCAGGGAGATACCATCATTTGCATTGCGGGCAGCCTGATTCAGGCCACGAATCTGTGCGGTGAAGCGCTCAGAGATGGCCAGACCCGCCGCATCATCCTTGGCGCTATTGATGCGCATGCCGGAAGACAGCCTTTGCAGGGAAGTCTGCAGCTGAGCCTGAGTATTATTCAGATTCCGCTGAGCGTTCAGCGAGGAAACGTTGGTGTTGATTACCTGTGCCATGACCGTTCTCCTTAGGCAGTATCAGGTCCGATATCGAACCAAGAGTTTGAAAGTTCCGAGGGAGGCCATTCGTTACCGCTGTACTCTCCCTTCAAACCCGTTATCGGCCTACCAGCGGCAAGCTTTAGCCTCTTGCGGCAAAATTTTTCCGCCATACTGCCACCCTGGCACTTCAGAACCGTAAATGCGCTGATGAAACCAGAAAAAAACAATAAAATTCAATAATATAAGAATTTCACCGATTATTTGTGGTTGATACTTGAGAAAACAGGCGGTCAGAAATTGCCGCCAAATGGTGTATCCATCCGGTAGCCCCCGTATAGCCAGCCGTCACTCGGGGCTGGCATGCTCCCCGCAACTCTGGGCCAGCGGTGCCCAGTGATAGGGCAGCAGTTCTTGGAGGCGATTGGCGGGATGATCCTGGATGCGCTCAAGCACATCGATCAGATAGTGACGGGGGTTCACCCCGTTCTGCTTGCAGGTCTCCAGGAGGGTGAGCAGGATTGCCGGGTGACGGCAGTCGTGCGGGAAAAAACCGTTCTGCTTGCAGGTCTCCAGGAGGGTGAGCAGGATCGCCAGGGCGTGACCACCATTCTCCGAGCCGGTGAAGTTCCAGTTCTTGCGACTCACGCATACGCCGCGCAGGGCACGTTCGCCACGGTTGTTGTCGGGCTCCAGGCGGCCATCCTCGGTGAAGCGCAGCAGGGCCTGCCAGTGGTTGAGGGTGTAGCGGATCGCCCTGGCGAAGTCCCCCCGGGGAGGCAGGCTGGGCAGGATGCGGTCCAGCAGCCGACGCAGGCGCTTAAGGATCGGCACCGTGCGCCGCTGGCGTTCCTGCCGGATCACCTCGGGATCATCGATCCCTTGCCTTCGCAGGCGCGATTCCACCTGGTAGATCGCGGTGATCAGCTTCATGATGAGATGCACGCGGCCGCGCTGCTTGTGTTTGCGGGCGATCTTTTCGAACGGGCGCCGGGCATGGGACCAGCAGGCACACCAGATCAGCGCCGCCTGGGTCCGTTCGGCATTGAGGTAGCCCGCATAGGCATCGGCTTGCAGATATCCCTGGTAGTCACGCAGGTGTTCCAGTGGACCTTCCTGGGATCGGTTGGTGGTGTAGTCGTAGAACACCGGGATGATGCCGTCCTCCCGCCCGCGACCCAGGTAGAGCCACAGGCGACAGGTTCAGGTTTGTCGTCGACCCTTCTCCAGTTGCGGCACCGTGGTGTCGTCACTGTGCAACACCGGACTGGCCAGGGCATCCTGGCGGATGAGGTCGGCCAGCGGGGCCAGGACCGAGGCGGACAGCAGCACATAGTCGCACAGCCGCTGGCGGGGAACGTCATAACCATCCCGGGCCAGCTGTTGACTGATGCGGTTGAGCGGCAGGTGATCCGCGAACTTGCTGATCACGGTATGGGCCAGCAGGCTGGCACCCACCTGAGCGCCGGGGATCGGCGGCGAGGGCCGAGGTGGGGAGACGATGGTGCGCTCACCCTGATCACCCCGGATTGCATACTTGGGCACTTCATGGCGCTTGACGTACAGATGCCCGGGGGCGTACTCGAGGGTCTCGGTCACCTCGACGCCGATCTCTTCCAGCGGGCCACCGTTCTGTGCCTCCAGCTGGGCCCGGGTTTCATCGTCGTAGTCGTAGCGCATCGTCTCCCGGGGCAGTTCCGGTGGCAGGGCACGGCGGCCCCGGGGCGGTTGGGTCTTGCGCCGTTTCGTCGGCGCCTGGGCGGCGGCCTCTTCTTCGTCCTGCTCGGGGATTGGCGCCTCCAGCGGATGGAATAGATCCTCCTGGAGGTAACGGCCGCGTTCGGAGCTTTGCCCGAAGCGTTTGCGCTGTGCTTCAAGGACCTGGTCCTTGAGGCGCTGCAGTTGTTCGCTCAGTTCATTGACCGTGGACTGCAGTTGAACGAGCTGCTGGGACTGCTGCGTGATGACCTCATCGCGCTCTGCCACGGCGGCGCGAAGTTGAGACTCGCGCAGGTTGGGAGGGGGCGTCGGCAGGCCTTGTGCAGCGGTGTTCGACATGCCCGCATTTTACCATTCATGGCGCGCTAAGCGGCTGACTTATAGATAATAATTATCTATTAACCGGTGGCGGTGGCAAGGCATCGTGGGGGCATTTCCAGGCGCCGCCAGTCGATGCCCTCGAACAAAGCCTGCAACTGGCTGCGGGAGAGCCGAACCTCCTCTGCATCACCCTCGGCGTGATGGGGCCACTTGAAGCGCCCCTTCTCCAGGCGCTTGTAGATCATCACGAAGCCCTGACCATCCCAGTACAGGGCCTTGAGCTTGTCTCCGGCCCGGTTGCGGAAGACGAACAGCTCGCCGCTGAGTGGATCCCGCTCCAGCACCTCAACAATCTCGATACACAAGCCATCGAAGGCCTTGCGGAAATCCACCGGCGCCACTGCCAGATGAATGGCCATCCCCGTGGGCCAGCCGATCATGCCTCCAGCACCTGCATGGCCCGTTTCAAGGTCTGCGCGCAGAACCCCGGATACAGTTCCAACCGTCGGCCATTGCCCAATGCCACGACCACCGGTCCAGCCCCGGGCTGCAGCGACAGGGCCACGGGATCGGGCTTGTCCTCCACCGTGCGGACCGCCAAAAACCGCTGCGGCACGGCTGTCGGCTTCGAAGGCGCGCGCCCTGGCTCAGCCTCGCCCAGCACCCACTCCGGGTACCGCGCCGCCCATTGCGATAACTGGCGGGGCGTGACCCCATGCTGACGGGCGAAGGCCGCCTTGCTCTGGCCTGAGGCCGCCCACTGCTGGACCAGATCCTTCCAGAAAGTGCGCTTGCGTTGTCGGATACCTCTGCTCATCCGCCACATCCCCTCTATTGCTTGAGATCGTACCGGTGACGATGGAGGATCAGTGGGGACTATGGAATACGGGGGCTACCGGACAGGTACCCCTGGCTGACACCTGCTGCCTCTTGACAGTCTTGGCAGCCGATCTGTGCATTTTGTTGATCAGGAAAAAGAAGGAAATACCGCTTCAAGGCAGTGATGGAACAGACATGCGTGGGAGCAATGGCGAAATCGGAAATGATCCCACCCACTTTTCTGGCATCACAACAGCTGCGGGGGCCGGAACGGGCTGGCGGGGGTGGCGATGGGGCGAAGATAACACCCGGAAGTGGGGACGCACCTTCTTCGGGCAGATGCCGAAAGCGGCGAGCGCGAGGCAAATCCTGGAGCGACTAACACTCCCGAAAGGGTGTGGACTCAAGGAGGGCTCAGCAAGACAGCGACTGGATTCTCGCTCGTGCGGAAATGACAACTATCGAAAAACTGCGGGGGGGGGGGGAATGGGGTTCAATCTGAACTGCCGACCGAACCCCGCCGCCACTCTTGACCTGAACTTACCTTTACTGCAGCAACTGCAGAACACTCTGAGGCGCCTGATTCGCCTGCGCCAAGACCGTGGTACCGGCCTGCTGAAGTATCTGCCCACGGGTGAGTGCCGCAGTCTCGGCGGCGAAATCCGCATCTTGGATACGAGAGCGGGAGGCCGCCAGATTTTCAGCCGTATTCATTACGCTCTTGATGGCAGATTCCAGGCGATTCTGGATCGCACCGAGTTCGGCACGAGATTTTGCAACCGCTTCTATAGCGGCATCTATCAGGGTAATCGAAGCTCCTGCATTAGTTGCATCGTCAACCAAAATAGCAGCTTCATCAACACCAAGATCATCCGCTTTAAAACTGCCGATATCAGCATCAAAATCTATCTCAATTATATTATCTTCGTTAGCACCCACTTGCAACCTGAAATCTGTGGGGCGTGCAGGAACTGAGTCTTCATCAAGATACGCAATATCATTAAATGTTGTCTGCTCCGCAACTCGCGTGATTTCCTTGATAAGCGCATCGATTTCAATCTTGATAATTTCTCTATCAGTATCACCATAGGTATCGTTGGCAGCCTGGACCGCAAGTTCTCTCATTCTCTGGAGATTGTTGGTGATTTCATTCATGGCGCCTTCAATGGTCTGTACCAGAGAAATGCCATCATTGGCATTTCTGGCCGCCTGATTCAGGCCTCGAATCTGGGCCGTCATCCGCTCTGAAATTGCCAGCCCTGCTGCATCATCCTTGGCGCCATTGATACGCAGGCCCGAAGACAGGCGCTCCAGCGCAACACTGAGCTGCTTCTGGGTGTTGCTGAGATTACGCTGGGCATTCAGTGAAGCGATATTCGTGTTGATGACCTGGGACATGTCGGTTACTCCCTCTCAAATCAAGCGGCGGTATACGATGCGCTTCTGGTTGTCATGTCGCGGCATTCGACCTTGCCGGAGCGGTTATCAACCTGCGCATGCCCTACCTTTTGCAATCAGCGTGCCATTTTTTGAAGACGGATCAAGCAGAAACAGAAAAATATCCTCAAGCTAATGTTTAGAATAGTTTTTTTATTCGAGCCAATGGTCCCGGCTTGAGCGAAAGTATGGTGTTTGCCCCCTTGATCACGGACAACTCCCCATCATGAAACGGCTTTATCTTTCCTGATATGGCATGAGTTTGCCGCCCGCCCCATCGATGCAGATTGGACATACCTTTGGGAGCTGCCCCTGGCCACGAAAGAATGCCGATACCGTTGCCATGCAAGCGGCTCTGAATCGGGGCATTTTCGCGCACTGACTGGTTCATTCCGGCACGCTGAGGCGTCATTCCTGAAAAAGCGGGAATCCAGGGCTGGCCCCGCCTCTCTCCTCCGAGGGGAGAAGAGATGACTACGCTGAACCCGTCATTCCCGCGAAAGCGGGAATTCAGACACGGGCCGACAGCTCTGGACTCCCGCTTTCGCGGGATTGACGAAAAAGCAAGGGACTGGGGAGAGCGCGCGGAAGTGGGGAAAAAAGCGCGTGAGTGACGAAACAGGCGTGTTGGGTTTATCGCGGCGTTTTCTCAGGCATGCCCGCTCCCACGCCAACGAGTCACAGGCCCAGTCGGATCAAAGGCTCAGCACATCAAAAGCGATGATCTGCCGCTGCTCCCTGGAGAACTCCACCCCGATGAGGTGGATGGGCTTGCCCTGCCCCCGGTACTTGTCGGCGTAGCCCTTGTCCTGGAGCTGCCGCAGCGCCCTGCCCTCCGGCACCTGCTCCACCACCTTGAACTCGAACAGGTAGATGTGGCCATTGAAATCCACCGTCATGTCCACCCGGCCGGTGTTGCCGGCATCTTCCACAGTGATGGCCAGCCCCAGGGCGGCCAGGTGGCTGTAGAACACGCTGGCGTAATGGCCTTCATACTGGGCAATGGGGTTGTTGCGGTACCAATCGTGGGGCAGACCGGCAAACAGGGCCTTGAAGTGGGTTTCCAGGGACGGCAGGTCATGATTGCGCAAGGCCATGAGCGCCTGCATCTGGGACTT
>NZ_JAJMLZ010000040.1 GCF_022227765.1 Ectothiorhodospira shaposhnikovii
AGTACAGTGCCGATGAATAAAAAAGACAGCCAAAAGACAAACGTCGCAAGGCATCAGGCCTTCGCCTTACAACCCTTCTCTTTTGACTGCCCTAGAACTTGGTGGAGCCAGTCGGGATCGAACCGACGACCCCCTGCTTGCAAAGCAGGTGCTCTCCCAGCTGAGCTATGGCCCCCAAATCAAATATGGTGGGTCTGGGTGGATTTGAACCACCGACCTCACCCTTATCAGGGGTGCGCTCTAACCAACTGAGCTACAGACCCAAGCTCAAGTCCACT
>NZ_JAJMLZ010000005.1 GCF_022227765.1 Ectothiorhodospira shaposhnikovii
TTGACAACATCGACCATGGGTCAAAGTTTACGCCACATGGTGCGCTTCGCGCACCCGCAATTCCTCCCGCGATTGAAATCGCGGGTTTCCTTGCGGAGATTCTATGAAATACAACGTTCGCCGGGCGATACCGACGCATTCCGTTCAGCCCTGGAGATGAAACACGGCACCCGCCCGGCAAACAATAAAACGTCGCCCTGATGGCGACAGGCCGGCGGCTTCGCGTCCGCGATAAGACGCGATAAGAGATGTGATCGGGGATTGATCAAGGTGAGATGCCGCGGCCCTACCCCATTCGGGCCGCACGGGTTCCCTGTACTCCATGACCTTTTCCAATGCATGGTCCTGAAGTCGAGATTAGCCGATTTTGTGACGCAATTCCTGTTTCAGGTCAGGTTTATTCTGCAATCAGCGCCACTCAATCCACGCCGGACAGGTGGCTCTCCATGGCCAGCCAGTCTTCGATGGCGGTGGGCCGGGGCGGTGTTTCCGGGGTGAAGCCCAGGGATTTGGCAAAGACCCGTTCCGGGGCCACATGGCCGCCCTTGCAGCGGATCAGTCCCTTCACCAGACCGATGGCCACGGTGCGCCCCTGCCGCACGAAGCGTTGTTCCATGTAGAACCACTTGTCGTCCCAGTAGAGCACCCGGGTGCGCAGTTCGAAGCGCTCGAAGGGCATGAGGGAGCGGCGCCAGCGCATCATGGACGAGGCAATGACCGGCATCCATTTTTCCTGCACCACCAGCCTGCCCATGCCGCTGCGGAACATCAGGTCCACCCGCCCCAGGTCCATCAGCAGCAGAAACCGGGCGTTGTTCATGTGGCGGTTCAGATCCAGGTCGTTGGGCAATACCCGCATCCGCAACACCGACTCGTCCAGGGGACCCAGACGGGGCCGGAAACGCATGGTGATCATCAGCAGAAGCAGCCGGAAGTACAGGTTCATCCGTTCGGACTCCTGGGGGTGGGCAATGCCCCGAGTGTTTCAAACGCTTGAAAGAAAATCAAGGCCTGCATAAGCTCATAAGCGATCGAACAAACGATCAAATTAGAACGAATAAACCACCATGGATCCAAGGTTGAGGAGGCGCAATCATGCGCAATGACAGCAGTGATGGACGTTTCACCCGCCGCCGTGCCTGGCAGGCGGCCTTGCCCGGCGCCCTGCTGATGAGTGCCCTGTCCGGCGGCGCCCAGGGGGCCGCCTTCGCCCTCAAGGAGCAGAGCGCCGCCGCCCTGGGCAATGCCTTTGCGGGGGCCACGGCGGGGGCGGAGGACATCAGTTACAGCTTTTTCAATCCCGCCGCCCTGGCCTACGGCACCGGAACCGAGATCTCTCTGGTGGGCAGCCTGATCCTGCCGCAGTTCGAATATGCCTCGGACAACCCGACGGCCGGTCTGCCCTACCCCGGCGCCCATCACAGCAAGAGCGATCAGGGGGCCTTCGTGCCGGCGGCCTTCGTGGCCCGGGATCTGGGTGAAGGGCTGCGCCTGGGGCTGAGCGTGACGGTGCCCTATGGCCTGGAGACCGATTATGTCCGCCGCTGGGTGGGCCGTTACGATGCCATCAATACCGACCTGCTCACCGTGGACATCAATCCCGCCCTGGCCTGGCGGGTGTCCCCCCGGCTGGCGCTGGGGATCGGTCTATCGGCCCAGTATGCGGACGCCAGTCTGAGCAGCGCCGTGCCGGGGGCGGGCATCACCCCGGACACCGACGGCAAGATCCAGGTGGAGGGGGACGACTGGACCTACGGCTTCAATCTGGGCCTGCTGTATGAACCCGTGGCGGGCACGCGCCTGGGGCTGGCCTACCGTTCCCGCATCAGCCATGAGCTGTCGGGCCACGCCCGCTATACCCCGGCCGGTCTGGGACCGGTCACCGCCGACCCCCAGAAGGTGGGGGGCACGGCCAAGCTGGAACTGCCGGAGACCGTCGGCCTTGGTCTGCATCAGGACATCGGGCCTCGCTGGTCGGTGATGGCGGACGCCACCTGGACCCGCTGGAGCCGCTTCGACGAACTGCGCATCCGGTTTGCGGATGACATCGCCCTGGCCACGGACCCGGTCACCGGCCTGCCCATCAGCGCCATTTCCGAGAGCGTGGATGAATACAACTGGCAGGACACCTGGTTCCTGGCCGTGGGCGCCAGCTATCGGGTCAATGAACGCTGGACCCTGAGAGGCGGGCTGGCCCATGACGAGAGCCCGGTGAGCACCTGCTGCCGGACCCCGCGCATCCCCGACGATGACCGCACCTGGGTGACCGTGGGGGCCACCTTCCAGCCGTCCGACCGGACCCGCCTGGATCTGGGGTATGCCTACATCCGCCTCAAGGACGCGGACATCGTGCTCAACGGGGAATCGGCCCTGCCCGAGATCTCCGGTGGCTATGAAAGCTCGGTGCAGATACTCACCGCCTCGTTCAATCATCGTTTCTGATCCGGAGGGGACGGATGCGGGCCGCCACGGGCATCATGCCGTCGGCGGTTCCGCGCGGTCCCGAAGGGTGCGCGCCAGCGCGATGAAGGCGCGCAGATAGTCAATGTCGGCATCGGCTTGCCGGATACCAAGAAAGATCTGCTTGGCGATGCCCTGCGCCCCCAGCGGCACCGAGGTCAGGTCAAGCCGCTGGGCATGTTCCTCCACCAGCCAGCGCGGCAGGGCCGCCACGCCGCGTCCGCCGGCCACCATCTGCAGCATGATGTCGGTGGTCTCGATGGGCTTGTGACGCTTGGGCCGGATGCCCGCCGGCAGGAGGAATCGGGTGTAGATGTCGAGCCGGTCGATGGCCACCGGATAGGTAATCAACATCTCTTCCGCGAGTTGCGCCGGCTCCACGAAGGGGACATGGCAGAGGCGATGCCCCTTGCCGACCACAAGCACCTGCTCATAGTCGAACACCGGCTCGAACCGCAGGCCGCGGGTGTAGAGGGGATCGGGCGTGACCAGCAGGTCGATCTCGTGGCCGAACAGCGCGCCGATGCCGCCGAACTGGAATTCCTGCTTCACGTCCACGTCCACGTCCGGCCAGGCGTCAAGGTAGGGGGCGACCACCTTCAGCAGCCACTGATAGCAGGGATGGCATTCGATGCCGATGCGCAGGGCGCCGCGCTCCCCCTGGGCGAATTGCCGCAGACGGGCTTCCGCGTGGGTAAATTGGGGCAGCAGGCGATGGGCCACCGCCAGCAGATATTCACCCGCCTGGGTCGGGCGCAGACTTCGGCCCTCCCGGTACCAGATGGCCACGCCGAGCTGCGCTTCCAGCTTGCGCACCGCATGGCTCAGGGCCGACTGGGTGAGATGCAGGTGCTCGGCGGCGGCGGTCAGGGAGCCGTGCTGATCCACGGCACGGATGATCGCCAGATGGGAACGGTCCAGGTGTGTCATGGCATCCGCCTCACATGAATTTCATACATGCTTTGATGAAATAAAACCATTTTTATTCATGGTAATGGCCGATCAGAATGGTGTCATCCATTCACCACTCAGGACAATCGGCATGGCCATCACGCACAACCTCGGCTTTCCCCGCATCGGTGCCAGGCGGGAATTGAAGTTCGCTCTGGAATCTTACTGGAAGGGTGAGTCATCCCTGGATGCCCTCAAGGCGGTGGGCGCCCAGCTGCGCGCGCGCCACTGGGAGGACCAGGCCGGTCTGGACCTTGTACCGGTGGGGGATTTCGCCTTCTATGACCAGATGCTCGACATGAGCTTTACGCTGGGCAACCTGCCCGAGCGCGTGCAAGGCTTCGAAGGGGATGCGCTGGACAACTATTTCCGTGTCGCCCGCGGGCGCTCGGCGCCCGAAGCGGATGCCCAGGCCCGTTGCGGAGGCGTCGCCGCCGGCGAGATGACCAAGTGGCTCGACACCAATTATCACTACATCGTGCCGGAATTCACCGCCGACACGGCTTTCAGGCTTGATGCCTCCCGTCTGCTGGCGCAGCTGGAGGAAGCCAGGGCACAAGGCGTGGGCGCCAAGCCGGTCATCATCGGTCCGGTGACCTATCTGGCGCTGGGCAAGTCGAAGGATGGGGCCGACCGCCTCGCCCTGCTCGATCGCCTGCTGCCGGTGTACGGAGAACTGCTGAACACCCTGGCGGCCCATGGGGTCGAGTGGGTGCAGATCGACGAACCCATCCTGGTCACTGAACTGGACGCGCCGTGGCGCCATGCCTTCGAGGACGCCTATCACACCCTCAAGAGCGTGCCCGTGAAGCTGCTGCTGGCGACCTATTTCGGCGAACTCCAGGACCAGCGCTATCTGGTCGCCAACCTGCCCGTGGCCGGCCTGCACATCGACGCCATCAACGGCCGCGATGACATCATGCCGCTGCTGAACCTGTTGCCTTCCGGCAAGGTGCTGTCGCTGGGTGTCATCAACGGGCGCAATATCTGGAAGACCGATCTGAACGGGGTGCTGGACTGGCTGGAGCCGATCCACGCGCAGCTCGGCGAGCGCCTGTGGATCGCGCCGTCCTGCTCCCTGCTGCATGTGCCGGTGGACCTGGACAGCGAGCGCAAGCTGGATGGCGAGATCCAGTCCTGGCTGGCCTTCGCCAGGCAGAAGCTGGAGGAGCTGCGCATCCTGGCGACCGCGCTGAATCAGGGGCGCGAGGCGGTCAGGGCCGAACTGGACGCCAACCGCGCCGCCATCGAGGCGCGCCGACACTCTCCCCGGGTGAACAATCCGACCGTGAAGGCGGCCATCGCCGGGATCGATGCCGGCATGGGCCGGCGCCGTAGCCCCTATGCCGAGCGTGCTATCCGGCAGGCGGCGCGGCTCCAGCTGCCGAAGTTCCCCACCACCACCATCGGCTCGTTCCCGCAGACCAGCGAAATCCGGGTGGCGCGGCGGCGTTTCAAGGCGGGTGAGATCGACGCGGCAGCCTATCAGGAGATCATGCACGGGGAGATCGCGCGCTGTGTGCGCGAGCAGGAGGCGCTTGGGCTGGACGTGCTGGTGCACGGCGAAGCCGAGCGCAACGATATGGTGGAGTATTTCGGTGAACAGCTCGACGGCTACGTCTTCAGCCAGTTCGGCTGGGTGCAGTCCTACGGCTCCCGCTGCGTCAAGCCACCCATCCTGTTCGGCGACATCAGCCGCCCGCGGCCGATGACCGTGGACTGGATCAGCCATGCCCAGTCGCTCACCGACAAACCCATGAAGGGCATGCTCACCGGCCCGGTGACCCTCCTCAACTGGTCCTTTGTGCGCGACGACCAGCCGCGCGCGGTGTCCTGCCGGCAGCTGGCGCTGGCCATCCGCGAGGAGGTGCTGGACCTGGAAAAGGCCGGCGTGGGCATCATTCAGATCGACGAGGCGGCACTGCGCGAGGGCCTTCCCCTGCGCCGTTCCCAGTGGCAGGACTATCTGGACTGGGCGGTGGAATCCTTCCGCATCACCGCCAACGGGGTGGGCGACGAGACCCAGATCCACACCCACATGTGCTACTCGGAGTTCAACGACATCATCGAGTCGATCGCCGCCATGGATGCCGACGTGATCACCATCGAGACCTCGCGCTCCGACATGGAACTGCTGGATGCCTTCGACCGATTCAAGTACCCCAACGAGATCGGACCCGGCGTCTATGACATCCACTCGCCCAACATCCCGACCGAAGCCCACATGGTCGACCTGATGACCAAGGCCGCGGAGCGGATTCCCGCCGAACGCCTGTGGGTGAATCCGGATTGCGGCCTCAAGACCCGCCAGTGGGGCGAGGTGATCCCGGCCCTGACCCGGATGGTGGCCGCCGCAAAGACGCTGCGTGCCGGATATGCATGAACAGGGTTGCCGGGCCAAGACCCGGCAACCCCCATGACCCGCCACGGGCCTATACGGCGGCGGAATCCGCCCTTTCCCGGCGCCGGCCGGATGAGGCCCTGGCGCCGATCGGGGCAAGGGCCTCCGGCGGCAGGGCATCGGTCAGGACGCACTCGTAGCGCAGGTCTTCATAGACCTGCAGCCGTTCGGCTTCCTCTTCGTCGAGTAGCCCCCGCTCCCGGGCCTGGGCCAGACGCTCACCGAAGGTCAGGCCTTCCACCTCTCCCCGGGCCACCAGCTTCTGGAAGCGGTCATACAGCGGCTCCACCTGCTCCAGCATGCGCAGGGCCACCTCCATGCGGCCGACGGCATCCTCCCCATCATCCTCGGCCCAGAAGCCGATGCCGGTGAGGCGGTCGCGCACCCCGCCGGTCTGCATCATGGCCTGGGCGATGGACTGGCCATCCTTGTCCCGGGGCGGGTGGTAGGGACGGCCCAGGGGGAAGACCAGGGCCCGCAGCGCGGCACCCAGCAGGGGGCTGGGGAAGTTGCGGAAGAACTCGTCGAAGGCCAGACCGATCTGGTTGAGGGAGTCATCCAGGGCCCAGCGCACGAACGGCAACTCTGCCTCCGGGCGACCGGCATCCTCGTGGAACTTGAGCACGGCGGACCCCAGATAGAGGTGACTGAGCACATCCCCCAGACGGGCGGACAGACGCTCCTTGCGCTTGAGCTCCCCGCCCAGCACCCCCATGGCCACGTCGGAAACGAAGGCCAGGGCCGCGCTCATCCGGGTCAGCTGCCGGTAGTAATCGGCGGTGGGGCCGGACCGGACCGGTGTCTGCGCCCATCGGGAACCGGTCAGGCCCAGCACCAGGGCCCGTGTCCCCCGGTTGATGGAATACCCCATATGGCCGAGCAACAGGCGGTCGAAGGCGGCCAGATCATCATTGCGCACCGCTTCCATCTCCTGGAACACGAAGGGATGGCACCGCACCGCCCCCTGGCCGAAGATCATCAGGTTGCGGGTGAGGATGTTGGCCCCCTCCACCGTGATCCCCACGGGGATGGCCTGATAGCTGTAACCCAGGTAGTTGCGGGGTCCGAAGATGATGCCCCGGCCGCCGTGCACGTCCATGGCGTCATTGATGGATCGGCGCATCATTTCCGTCATGTGGTACTTGGCAATGGCGGAGATGACCGAGGGCTTGATGCCCAGATCGCCGGCGGTGGCGGTGAGCCGCCGGGCCGCCTCCATGCGGTAGGCATAGCCCCCGATGCGGGCCATGGCCTCCTGCACCCCTTCGAAGCGTCCAATGGGCAGCCGGAACTGGCGCCGGATGCGGGCATAGGCGCCGGTCATGCGGAAACTCATGTGCCCGGCCGCGGTGCCCAGGGCCGGCAGGGAGATGGCACGGCCCACCGACAGGCATTCCATCAGCATGCGCCAGCCCTTGCCGGCCATTTCCGGGCCGCCGATGATCCACTCCAGGGGGATGAACACGTCCCGCCCTTCCACCGGACCGTTCATGAAGGCCAGTCCCATGGGCAGATGGCGGTCGCCGATGCGGATGCCCGGATGGGCGGCGGGCACCAGGGCACAGGTGATGCCGTATTCCCGGGGCGCGCCCAGCAGACCCTCCGGGTCATGAAGACGGAAGGCCAGGCCCACCACCGTGGCCACCGGGGCCAGGGTGATGTAGCGCTTGGAGAAACTGACCCGCGCCCCCAGGACCTCACGACCTTCGTGCATGCCCCGGCAGACCACGCCGAAATCCGGCATGGAGGCGGCATCCGAACCCACGTCGGGACCGGTGAGGGCAAAGCAGGGGATTTCCCGGCCATCCGCCAGCCGGGGCAACCAGTAATCCTTCTGGGCCTGGGTGCCGTAGTGCAGGATCAGTTCCCCCGGCCCCAGGGAGTTGGGGACCATCACCGTCACCGCCGTGGAGATGTTGCGGGTGGCGATGCGGGTCACGACGCAGCTCTGGGCGTAGCTGGAAAACTCCCGGCCACCGTAGGCCTTGGGAATGATCAGGCTGAAGAAGCGCTCCTTGCGGATGTATTCCCACACCTCGGCGGGCAGGTCACCCTGTTCCCGTTCGATGCGGTCGTTGTCCAGCATCCGGCACAGGTGGGCCACCTGATGATCCAGAAAGGCCTGCTCCTCCTCGGTGAGTCGGGTCACCGGGATGGACCGCAGACGCTGCCAGTCCGGGTTGCCCTTGAACAGCTCCCCTTCCCACCAGGTATCACCGGCCTCCAGGGCCTCCCGTTCGGTGGCGCTCATGGGCGGCAGGCTGCGCTTAAACACCGTGAACAGCCGACGGCTCAGCAGGCGACGGCGCAGCATCGGCAGGTTCAGCACCAGGGCCAGGGGCGTCAGCACCGCCAGGGTCAGGAGCATCCCCCCATCCGGCAGCAAGCCGCCGCCCCACAGTCCCAGCACGTAGAGAAAGACCGCCAGGGTCCAGATCACCAGCGGCGCCCCCTGATAGGCCAGGTACACCCCGCCCAGAACGGCCACGGCCATAGCAATTGCCAGCATCATTTTTGTTCACCTCTTGGTGGCAAGGGCATCCCGCCCCATATACAAACGATCGTTTTACACCAGGTCGCATCAACCCGTGTTTTCCAGGTCCGGCGCGCCTACATGCGCTCGAAGATGCCGGCGGCCCCCATGCCGGTGCCCACGCACATGGTCACCATGCCGTAGCGGCCGCCGGTGCGGCGCAGGCCATGGGTCAGGGTGGCGGTGCGAATGGCGCCGGTGGCTCCCAGGGGATGCCCCAGGGCGATGGCGCCGCCCAGGGGATTGACCCGGGCCGGATCCAGATCCAGTTCCCGCATCACCGCCAGGCTCTGGGCGGCGAAGGCCTCGTTGAGTTCGATCCAGTCCAGGTCCTGAATGCCCAGGCCGGCGCGGCGCAGGGCCATGGGCACCGCCTCCACGGGACCGATGCCCATGATCTCCGCCGGCACCCCGGCCACCGCGTAACCGACGAAGCGGGCCAGCGGTTCCAGTCCCAGGGCCTTCACCTGTCGCTCGCTCATCAGCAGCACGGCACCGGCGCCGTCACTCATCTGGGAGCTGTTGCCGGGGGTGACGCTGCCGGTGGCGGAAAACACCGGCTTGAGGCGGGCCAGGGCCTCGGCACTGGTGTCGGGACGCGGCCCCTCGTCGGTGTCCACCCGGCACTCCCGCACGGCGATGCAGTTCCCCTGGGGGCCCGGCGCCGCATGGCGCACCGTGACCGGCAGGATCTCCCGCCGGAAATGCCCGGCATCCATTGCGGCGACGGCGCGGGCATGGCTCTGCAGGGCGAAGGCATCCTGATCCTCCCGGCTCACGCCCCAGCGGACCGCCACCTTTTCGGCGGTCAGGCCCATGCCGTAGGCAATGCCCACCTGGCCCTCGTCATGGAACAGGGAAGGATTGAACTGGGGACGATGCCCCATCATGGGCACCTGGCTCATGGACTCGGTGCCGGCGGCGATCATCACCTCGCTCTCCCCCAGGCGGATGCGGTCCGCCGCCAGGGCCACCGCCTGCAGGCCGGAGGCACAGAAACGGTTGACGGTATAGCCGGGCACCCGGTCCGGCAGCCCGGCCAGAAGGGCGCCGACCCGGGCCACGTTGAGCCCCTGGGAGCCTTCCGGCATGGCACAGCCCACCACCACGTCGTCGACCAAGGCTGGATCCAGGGTGGGACAGGCATCCAGCACGCCGCGGATGACGTGGGCCAGCAGGTCGTCCGGGCGGGTGTGACGCAGGCTCCCCCGGGGCGCCTTGCCCACCGGGGTGCGCAGGGCG
Organism: Ectothiorhodospira shaposhnikovii; assembly: GCF_022227765.1. Lineage (GTDB taxonomy): Bacteria > Pseudomonadota > Gammaproteobacteria > Ectothiorhodospirales > Ectothiorhodospiraceae > Ectothiorhodospira. The sequence continues at coordinate 9,588 of NZ_JAJMLZ010000005.1, forward strand.
GAAACAATGTACACAGCGTTTTCACTCATGATGCATGACTCCTTGCCGTCATCGGTTCGGCTCAGTTGCGCAGGGGCTTGCCGGTCTTGAGCATGTGGGCGATCCGCTGCCGCGTCTGATCGGTGCGCAGCAGCGCCATGAACGAGGTGCGCTCCAGCTGCAACAGCCATTCCTCGCTGACGCTGCTGCCGCCTTCCACTTCTCCGCCGCACAGGGCAGCGGCGGCATGACGGGCGATGGCCAGGTCGTGGGAGGAGATGAAGCCGCCCTCGTGCATGTTCACCAACTGGGCCTGCAGATTGGCCAGCCCGGCCTTGCCGGTCACCGGGACGGGCGCCGGCAGGGGGGGCCGGTAGCCGCTTTCCGCCAGGGCACGGGCCTGCACATGGGCCACGTGCAGGAGCTCGTGGGGATTGAGCACCACCGTGTCCGAAGGGCGCAGCAGCCCCATCTGCCGGGCCTCCCTGGCACTGCGGGACACCTTGGCCAGGGCCACGGTTTCAAAGGCGCCGCGGATGAAGGGGAACAGGTCCCCGTCGGGGCTGGACTGGGCCGCCCGCCGGGCCAGCTCCTTGCAGCCGCCGCCGCCCGGGATCAGGCCCACCCCGGCCTCCACCAGGCCGATATAACTCTCCATGGCGGCCACCACGTGGTCGCAGTGCATGAGGAATTCGCAGCCGCCCCCCAGGGCCAGACCACGCACCGCGCCCACCACCGGGATGCTTGAACGGCGCAGACGCTGGGTGGCCTCCTGGAAGCGGACCACCGTGTCCTCCAGGCCGGCGTAGTCCTGGCGCTCCAGGGCGGCCAGCACCTGCTTGAGGTCCGCCCCCACGCAGAAGAGTTCGCCGGGATGCCACAGCACCAGGGACTGATAGCGCTGCTCCGCCTCGGTCACCGCCTGCAGCACGCCCTCCAGCACGGCGGAGTTCACCGCCTGGCGCGGCGTCAGGAAACTGAGGATGCCCACGTCTTCCTGGAGATGCCACAGACGCACGGCCCCCGTATCCAGAGTCACATAACGGGCCCGGGACGGGATCTCTCCCAGCACCCGGTCCGGAAACAGCTGACGCCGGTACACCGGCAACGGCGAGCGGGCGACATACTCCTTCCCATGCGCATCCCAGGAGGTTTCCGAGCGGTGGACCTCGGAGACTTCATCCACCCAAGCGGGCAAGGGGGTATTGGCCAGGCTGTGCCCGGCCTGGATGTCTTCCCGGATCCAACCGGCCACCCGCTCCCAGCCCGCCGCCTGCCAGGTCTCGAACGGCCCGCTTGCCCAGCCAAAGCCCCAGCGCATGGCCAGATCCACGTCCCGGGCACTGTCGGCGATCTCCGCCAGCCAGCAGGCGGCGTAATGGAAGACATCCCGCTGAATGGCCCACAGGAAACGGGCCTGGGGATGTTCACTGGACCGCAGGGCGTCCAGCCGCTCCCCCGGGTCCTTCAGGCTCAGGGTCTCCCGCACCGCCTCGTCCATCACCTGGCGGGCCTCCCGGTATCCTCCCTGGGAGGGGTCAAAGACCTGCAGCAGCCTGTCCTGGCGACGATAGACCCCCGCCCCGGTCTTCTGGCCCAGGGCCCGCTGCTGGATCAACCCGCCGATCCAGTCCGGCAGCCTGAAGAAGGGTTGCCAGGGGTCCGTCCGCAGCAGACGGGCCGATCCGTCCACCACGTGAGCCAGGGTATCCAGCCCCACCACGTCCGCGGTCCTGAAGGTGGCGGACTTGGGCCGGCCGATGGCGGGACCGGTGAGTGCGTCCACCACGTCCGCCCCCAGGCCCATCGCCTCGGCATGGTGGATGGTGGCCACCAGGGAGAAGACGCCGACGCGGTTGGCGATGAAGTTGGGGGTGTCCCGGGCGCGGATTACCCCCTTGCCCAGACCGCCCACCAGGAAGGTCTCCAGGGCATCCAACACCTCGGGATCGGTTTCCCGCCCGGGGATCAGCTCCACCAGGTGCATGTAGCGGGGAGGATTGAAGAAATGAACGCCGCAGAAGCGGCGGCGCAGGGATTTGGGCAGGACATCGGCCAGGGCATTGATGGACAGTCCCGAGGTGTTGCTGGCCAGCAGGGCATCCTCGGACAGGAAGGGGATGATGCGACCGTAGAGTTCCCGCTTGAGGTCCATGCGCTCGGCGATGGCCTCGATGACGAAATCGCACTCGGACAGGGCCGACAGGCCGGTGTCATAGTTGGCGGGACGGATATGGGCGGCATCGGCCGGGTCCGCCAGGGGGGCGGGCTGCATCCTGCCCAACCCCTGGATGGCGCGACGGGCATGGGCATTGGGATCGCCGCCGTCGGCGGGCAGTTCGAACAGGACCACCGGGATGCCGGCATTGACCAGATGGGCGGCAATCTGCGCCCCCATCACCCCGGCGCCCAGCACGGCGGCACGCCGGATGAAGGTGGGCGCCGGACGAAAGGGGGCGCCGAGCGCCGCCTGATGCATCATCACTGAACTCATGGACTCCTCCATTATCATCTTGAGTGGGCCAGACGCGGGGCCTGGCGGGGGCTGTGATGCCCTTCGTACAGAGCCTCCAGTTCGTCCTGGAAGCATTTCAGGATGCTGTTGCGCTTGAGCTTGAGGGTGGGCGTGAGCATGGCGTTGTCTACCGTCCAGGGTTCCGGCAGGACCCGCAGACGCCGCACCTGCACGTAACCCGGGAAGCGGTGCAACAGGTCGCCGATCCGTTCCAGCAGCCAGGCTTCCACCTCCGGCGAGGTGCTGGCGATATCCATGCGGGTGGGCAGGCCCTGCTCGGCGGCCACCTCCCGCCAGATCGCCTCGTTGAGTACCACCAGCGCCACCAGATAGGGCCTCCCCTCCCCCACCACCATCACCTGCTCGAACATCGGGTCGTTGGCGATGGCCATCTCCACCTCGATGGGCGGCACCTTCTCGCCGTTGGCCAGCACGATGATTTCCTTGATCCGGCCGGTGATGGTGATGCGCCCCTCCGGGTCCAGGCGGGCCTTGTCGCCGGTGCGCAGCCAGCCATCCCGGGTCAGGGCCTGACGGTCGGCGGCGGGGTTGTTCCAGTAACCGGCCATGATGTTGGGGCCGCGCACCTGCAGTTCGTCCTGTTCACCGATGCGCACGTCCACGCCGGGCAGGGGTTTGCCGACGGTCCCCGGGCGGTTGTCGCTTAGGGTGTTGACCGCAATGACGGGGCTGGACTCGGTGAGTCCGTAGCCTTCCAGCACCGGTACGCCCAGGGCCAGAAACAGGCGGGAGATTTCGGGGCTGAGGGGAGCGCCGCCGCTGATGGCCACCCGCAGACGGCCGCCCAGCCGACGGGTGACCTTGCCGGCCACCAGGGCGCGAAGCAGCGGCCATGACAGTTCCCGCGGATGCCAGGAGACCTGGCCTTGCTCCCGCTGATAGCGATGCCAGCCCACCGCCACCGCCTGGTGGAACAGTTCGCGGGCGGTCGGGGATTTTTCCTTGAGTCCCTGCAGGATGCGCCCGTAGACCCGTTCATAGATGCGCGGCACCGAAACGAGGGCGGTGGGACGGTGATGGGCCAGGTCCTCGGGCAGATCGCCGACCGACCGGGCATAGGCCACCGTGGCGCCGGCCATGACCGGCACGTAATAGCCGATGGTGCGCTCCAGGGTATGGGAGAGGGGAAGGAAGGACAGGAACAGATCGTCCGGATGAATGGGGATGCGCTGCAGACCGGCCCAGGCATTTTCCAGCATGTTCAGATGGGACAACCTCACGCCCTTGGGGCGCCCCGTGGAGCCGGAGGTATAGACGATGGAGGCCAGATCATGGCCGTTTGCGGCCATCGCTTCAGCCCTGCCGTCGCCACCCCGCTCCAGCCACTGGTCCAGGCTCATGACCCGCCCCCGGCTGTCCATGGGACCCGCCGCCTGGGTCACGATCACCCGCTGCAGCCGCTTGAGGGTCTGCCCACCCTGTTCGATGCCGCGCCAGATCTCCATGTGCTGAAGGATCAGCACGCTGGCGCCGCTGTCTTCCAGGATGTAGGCCAGGTTGTCGGCCCGATCGCTGGTATAGAGGGGAACGACCACCAGCCCCAGGCTCAGGGCCGCCTGATCAAAGGTGAGCCATTCACCGCTGTTGGGCAGCATGATGGCCACCACGTCGCCCAGTTTGAGGCCCTCCCGGGCCAAAGCCGTCCGCCAACGCTCCACAGCCGCCGAGGCGTCGGCCCAACTGCATTCCCGCCAGAGACCCTGGCCGGCATCGAATTGACGATAGGCGATGGCCTCGGGGGTGCGCCGCACCCGCGCCTGAAACAAACGGGGCAAGGTGCCGACTTCCCCGGGTGGTATGTAATCCGTCCTCGTTCCCATGGTGTTTCCTCCGATCCTGTCGGGGCTGTCTGTGCAGCCTGAATGCTGAATGACCGATCCTTTCTTGCGACCCATGACCCGCTGCCGCACTGATGACGCACCGCAAAAGATTAAACGTTTGTTTGATATCGGTTTAAAAAAACTCGCTCACTTCGAAACGCAAACTGTCGGGTCGCGGAAACAGTGCTGCATTGTGTCAATGAAACGTTCGTTTTACAGTCTTGAAAAAATGCCCATCCCCGTCCCCGGTGCCTCAGGCCGGGTCGCGGGGTGACGCTTCCAGCACATCCCGAGCCTGCGCCAATTCTTCCGGCAACGGTGCCCGCAGACCCGCGGCGAGAAAAGGCACCACGCGACGGATGATCTCCCGCGGCTCTTCCTGTTCCGAATTCCGGCTCGCCGCCAACAACTGCATCATGTCGTTGCCGGCCATCACGTAGGACATCACGCCCACCAGGAAATGCAGCCGCCAGTACAGTTCCGTCTTGGGCAATTCGGGCAGCACCGCCCGGAAGGCCGGCTTGAACCGGTTCACCAGCGCCTCGTTGGCATGACGCATGTGCTCGTGCAGAAAGCTGGCATGTTCCGTATAGGTGCGACCCATCAGACGCACGAAGCGACTGCCGCCGCCCCCATCCCGGCTCAACTCCAGGGGCGGACCGATGAAGGCCTCGATCAAGCCCTCCAGGGTCACGTGACCCTGACGCTCCAGACGATCCAGACGCCGGATGCGCTCCCGGTTGAGGGGCTCCAGTCGCCGCGCCAGCACCGCCTTGATGAGCCCTTCCTTGGAGCCGAAGTGATAATTCACCGCCGCCAGATTGACCTCGGCATGGGAGGTGATCTGACGCAGGGAAGTCTGTCCAAGACCGCGTTCGGCAAACAGGTGTTCCGCTGTGTCCAGAATACGGTCCTTGGTATCGCTCGCTTCAGCCATGGTGCCTTTCGGAATGGTAAACGTACGTTTATTTATAACGCACGGAACGGGCAGGTCAAGGAGAATTTGATAAAACGCAACTCCCACCCACTACCCATCCCGCGTCGTCCGCCACTAGTAGACGCGCGGCTCCCCTTGCGGCCGGGTCTTGAAGAAGCGCAGTGTCCACAGGTACTGGGCCGGATCCCGGCGGATGAGCGCTTCCAGCGCGGCATTCATGCGGGCCGCGTCGGTCGCGTCATCCCCGGTGGGAAAGTCTGCCAGTGGCGGCGCCATCACCAGCTCGTAGCAGTCCTCATCGGTGCGGTAGAAGCCGATGGCGGGTACCACCGGTGCCCCGGTGAGTTTCACCAGACGCCCCAGGGCCGGTACCGTGGCCTTGGGGATGCCGAAGAAGGGGGCGAACACGGCGTGCTCCCGGCCCAGGTCCTCGTCGCCCAGGTAGTAGAACACCTTGCCCAGGCGGATATGGCGAATGGCCGGGCGCAGACCCTGGTCCCGGGAGAACATGGCGGCGCCGTACTGGGATCGGCTGCGGGTGTTGATCCACTCCACCACCGGGTTGGACATGGGCTTGGCAAAGGATACGCCGCCCACCTCCAGGCTCAGCCGCAGACCGCCGAAATCCAGCGCCGGGGCATGGGCGGCACAGAGGATCACCGGCCGACCGGCCTGCTGCATGGCCAGTACCCCGGCCTCGTCCACCAGCCGGATGCGCTCCCGGTGGCGGCGGCGGCTGCCGAACCACAGCAGGGGGTAGTCGACGAAGCATTGACCGGCGATGCGGAAATGGTCCCGCAGCACCTGTTCCCGGCGGGCGGCGTCCCAGTCGGGGAAGCACAAGCGCAGGTTCACGTCGGCAAAGTGCCGACGCTTGCCGCCGCTGCGCCAGGCCATCCAGCCCACCAGCCGGCCCAGCCCCAGGGCCACGGGACGCGGCAGCCCCATGACCGCCCACAGCAGGCCGATGCCCAGCCAGGTGGGCCAGTAGCGGGGATGGAGCATGAAGGCGCGAAAGGGGGGCAGGTAGCCCTCGGGGGCGTGTTCCCGCCCGCTGGTGTCGGTCACTTCCGTCATTGATCCTGCCCGGCCAGCTGTTTCTCCGCCCGCTTGCGGAACACCTGCATCTCCTTGACCGCCTGCAGGTCGCCCTTCTGCCCGGCCACCCGGATGCCTTCGTCGAAGGCCTCGATGGCCTCGTGCAGGGCACCCCCCTCGGCCAGGGCCCGGCCCAGCAGTTTCCAGGCGGCGGAATAGCCGGGGTCGTGGCCCACGGCGGCCCGCAGATGGATGGCGGCCTCTCCCGGCTGCCCTTCCGCCAGATGGGCATTGCCCAGGGTGAAACGCAGCATGGCATTGTCCTGGCCGGCGGCCAGCATGGCTTCAAAACGCTGAATGTTGCTCATGAATGAACCCCCTAAAGGAAGGTCACGCTCACCTGGAACAGGCGCTCGACCTCGTTGACGCGGCGCTTGTCGGTGAGGAAAAGAATCACATGGTCTTCCGCCTGGATGACCGTGTCGCGGTGGGCGATGATGACTTCGTCCCCCCGCACCAGGGCACCAATGGTACAGCCCCGGGGCAGGTTGATCTCCTCCACCATGCGTCCCACCACCCTGGAGGTCTTGCTGTCGCCGTGGGCGACCGCCTCGATGGCCTCGGCGGCGCCGCGGCGCAGGCTGTGCACCGCCACCACGTCACCCCGGCGCACATGGGTGAGCAGGGCGCCGATGGTCACCTGCTGGGGGGAGATGGCGATGTCGATGATGCCGCTCTGCACCAGTTCCACGTAACTGGGGCGGTTGATCAGGGACATCACCGTGCGCGCCCCCAGGCGCTTGGCCAGCATGGCGGAAAGGATGTTGGCCTCGTCATCGTTGGTCACCGCCACGTAGACATCGGTGTTTTCGATGTTTTCCTCGATCAGAAGCTCCTCGTCGGCGGCATCGCCGCCGAGCACCACCACGTTGTCCAGCACCTCGGCCAGCTCCCGGGCCCGCACCGGGTTGTGCTCGATGAGCTTGACGGAAAAACGCGGACCCAGGGCCTGGGCCAGGCGCTTGCCGATGTTGCCGCCGCCGGCGATGATGAGCCGCCGATAGGGCTTGTCCAGCTTGCGCAACTCGCTGGTGACGGCGCGAATGTTGCGCCGGGCGGCGATGAAGAAGACCTCGTCGTCCACCTCGATGACGGTCTGGCCGTCCGGGTAGATGGCGGTGTCCTTGCGGAAGATGGCGGCCACCCGGGTCTGCACCCCCGGCATGTGGCTGGCCAGGTGGCGCAGTTCCTTGCCCACCAGCGGCCCGCCGTGATAGGCCCTCACCGCCACCAGGGAGACCCGGCCATCGGCAAAGTCCAGCACCTGCAGGGCGCCGGGGTGCTCGATCAGGCGCTGGATGTAGTTGGTGACCTCTTCCTCGGGGCTGATGAGCACGTCGATGGGCAGGGCTTCGGGGGCGAACAGGGCCGGATAGCCCAGGTATTCCACACCGCGGACCCGGGCGATCTTGGTGGGGGTGTGGAACAGGGTGTAGGCCACCTGGCAGGCGATCATGTTGGTCTCGTCGGAATTGGTGACCGCGATGATCATGTCCGCGTCACGGGCACCGGCCGCTTCCAGCACCTCCGGATGGGAGGCAAAACCGGTCACCGTGCGCAGGTCCAGGCGATCCTGCAGGGCACGCAGGATGTCCGACCGGGTATCGATGATGGTGATGTCGTTGGCCTCGCCGGACAGGTTATGGGCCACGGAACTGCCCACCTGCCCTGCCCCCAGGATCAGGATCTTCATTCTTTCGCCTTCTTGGGCTCGATGCCGAGGGCGCGCAGTTTACGGTACAGATGCGTGCGTTCAAGCCCTACCCGCTCCGCCAGCCGGGTCATATGGCCGTCCACCTGCTCCATCTGGCGCAGCAGGTAGTCCCGCTCGAACTGCTCCCGGGCTTCCCGCAGGGGCAGGTCCACATCCACCGGCGGGGCGTCCCGGCAGTCCTGGGCCAGAGGACCGCGCCCGGCCAGGGCGGCCTGTGCCTCGTCCGCGTCCACTTCCTCGGTATTGCCGAGGATCAGCAGGCGCTGCACCAGATTGCGCAACTCACGGATGTTGCCGGGCCAGGGATACCGGGCCAGACGGGCGCAGGCGGCATCACTGAAGCGGCGTCGGGGCAAACCTTCCTCCTGGTGCAGGGACTCGGCCTGATGGCGCAGCAGCTCGGGAATGTCCTCCGGATGCTCGCGCAGCGGCGGGACGTGCAGGGGCACCACGCTCAGGCGATAGTACAGATCCTCCCGGAAGCCACCGGCACGCACCAGGGCGCGCAGGTCCTCGCGGGTGGCGGCCACCACCCGCACATTGACGGCGATGGGATCACTGCCGCCGACCCGGGTCATGCGCCGGCTCTCCAGGGCGGACAGCAGGCGGCCCTGGGTATGCAGGTCCATCTGCGCCACCTCGTCCAGATAGAGCACGCCCCCCGCGGCCTGCTCCAGCAGGCCGTAGCGGATGCGGTTGCCCTGTTCCTGGCCGAAGATCTCCACCGCCGCCTCGTCGGCGTTCATCGCCCCCACCGGCACCTCCACGAAGGGACGGGATGCCCGGGCACTGTGACTGTGCAGATAGCGGGCAAAGGTCTGCTTGCCCACCCCCGCCTCGCCGCTGATAAGCACCCAGGTGTCATGCTGGGCAATGCGCAGCACCTGCTCCCGCAGGGCCTGCATCACCGCGCTGCTCCCCTCCGGGTGGACCCCATGCCCGAACCGGCGGCGCAGGCCGATGTTCTCCCGGGTCAGGCGGTCCGCTTCCAGGGTCCGCTCCACCGTCAGGGTGAGCTTGGCCATGGACAGGGGCTTTTCCAGAAAGTCGTAGGCCCCCAGGCGGGTGGCCTCCACCGCCGTCTCCACCGAGCCATGGCCGGACATCATGATGACCGGACTGGGCTGGCCGCCGGCCTCGCTCCATTCCTTGAGCAGGCTGATGCCGTCACCGTCCGGCATCCAGATATCCAGCAGGATGAGGTCGAAACGGCGTTGGCGCCGCTGCTCCCGGGCTTCCTCCACGGTGCCGGCCACGGCCACGACGTAACCCTCGTCCTCCAGGATCTCCTGAACCAGGGTCCGGATATCCGGTTCGTCATCCACTACCAGGATACAGGCCTCTTTCACACAACCTCCCGTACATCACTGTCCTCGACATGGAGACTGCCGGGGCCGGACAGGGGCAGATGGATCACGATCTGCGCCCCGCCCCCGGCGGGATTCTCCGCCCAGACCATGCCGCTGTGTTCTTCGACGATCTTCTTGACGATGGCCAGGCCAAGCCCCGTGCCCCGGTGCTTGCTGGTGACATAGGGCTCGAACAGACGCGGCATCATGTCCTCGGACAGGCCGCGCCCGTTGTCGCGCACCCGGATCTCCACCATGTTGCGCTGCGCGTCCTGGATACAGCAGGTGGCCAGTTCCAGCTCGCCCCCGGAGACGCCTTCCAGGGCCTCCAGGCCGTTCTTGATCAGGTTATGCAGCAACTGGCGGATACGCCCGGCGTCCGCCGTCAGGGTCGGCAGGGACTCATGCAGTGCCAGGGTGAATCGTACCGGGCTGTCCCCGTGCCGATACAGCTCCACCACCTCCCGCACCAGCCGGTTCAGATCCAGGGGCGAGGGGGTCATGGCCGGGGGACGGGCATAGTCGCTGAAGGCGTTGACCATGGCCTTCATGGCCTCCACCTGCTGCACGATGGTATGGGTGGCCCGCCGGAGTACCTGTTCCTCCTCCGGCCCCAGATGGGGCTGCAGCTTCTTCTGCAGACGCTCGGCGGAGAGCTGGATCGGGGTCAGGGGGTTCTTGATCTCGTGGGCCAGGCGCCGGGCCACCTCGGCCCAGGCGGCATCCCGCTGGGCCTGCAACAGGGTGGTGATGTCGTCGAACACCACCACCGGCCCGCCCCGCAGCCCGCCCCCGTAGGAGAGCCAGACACCACGACACATGAGCACCTTGCGACCACTGGCCCCGAAAACCGTGAGCTGCTCGGTCCACTCCGGCTCCCGCTGGTTGAAGCGGCCTTGCAGGGCCTGGATGAAGGTTTCCACCACCCGGGAGTACTGTCCGATCTCCTCCAGGGAGCGTCCCAGATGGCGCTCCAGATCCACTTCCAGGATCTGCGCGGCGGCGGCGTTGGCGGTGCGCAAGGTCAAGCGCCGGTCCAGGGTGATGACCCCGGAAGACAGGTTCTGCAGTACCGTCTCCAGATACATGCGCTGACTTTCCGCCAGGCGCCGGCTGCGCTCCACCTCGTCCCGGGTGGCGGCCAGGGTGGCGGTCATGCTGTTGAAGGAGCCCACCAGGAAACCCAGTTCGTCGTTGCGGGTGACCAACAGCTTCTTGTGATATTCGCCCGCCGCCACCGAGCGTGTCCCCTCCGCCAGTTCCTGGATGGGGGCCACCAGGCGCCCGGAAAAATACAGGGCCGCCCAGATGGCGGTCATGACCGATATCAGCAGGGCCAGGGAGAGGGTGGTGTTGAAGCTCTGTTTCAGGGGGACCCGCAGATAGGCAAACGCCTTGTAGTCGGAGAAGGCGTCCTGGACGCTGTCCGCCAGCACGCCCATGCGGGCCGCCACCGGATAGACCGCCTGCAGGATGCGGCCGTCCCCGGTGGGGTCCCGGGACGGGATCTGGGTCACCACCCGGATGTGCAGGCCACTTTCGTAAACGGGCTCCAGCGCGGTGTAGGTATTGCCCTGGGACAGGATCAGCAACACCTCGCCCGCCGGCAGGACCGGCAGGCGCTGCACCCGCTCACCGCTGGCATAGGCGATGATGCGGTTGTTGGCCCCGAACAGGGACAGCTCCTGGGCCTGGCTGCTCTCCCGCATGTCCCGCAGCCTCAGGGCGGCCAGGGTCTCGGGCACGTCCACCAGCTCCCGCGCCAGCAGCTCGGTCTGGCGGGCATGCTGGCGCACCCGCAGGTCCAGGGAGGAACGGGACAGCTCCAGGGCATCTTCCAGGGCCTTTTCCACCCGCACGTCGAACCAGCTGTCGATGCCCTCGTCGAGGAACTTGAGGGAGAAGTAATAGACGATGGTGACCGGCAGCAGGGACAGCCCCACGAACAGGACCAGCAGCTTGGCGGTAAGCCGCGATCCCGGCTCCCGGCGGATCACCTGCCGGCTCACCCGCAGCAGACGCACGCAGATGGCCAGCGCCATGATGACCAGGGCCAGGGAGTTGAACAGCAGCACCCAGACATAGAGCCGCTCGAAGCGCTCGGAATTCTGCGCCGCATCCCCCATCACCACCAGGGAACCCAGCAGCAGCACGAACACCACGGCCATGAAGATCAGCCCCACGGGGGCTCTTTTCAGCGCAGCGACCATGCGAACCACTCACTCACCGGACTCCATTCGCGGGACAGATACCCCCGCACCCGCAGCGGCAGGGGCAGGTCTTCCGCCTTCAGGCGGGCGCGCAGACGAACGGTGTAGTCCTGGTCATCATCCAGCAGGGCGGCATCCAGCAGCGGCAGTTCCCGTAGGTCCCCCAGGGTGAACAGGGCGGACTCCAGGCGATAGAAGGCCCGCTGGACGCCGGTATTGAGGTGGGTGACGATGTAGAGACGGCTCAAGGCGTGATACTCCACCCGATACCGCTGCACCAGCTCGGCCACCGTGGCGTTCCACAGCCAGTCCCGGCTGCGGGTGATCTCGATCTGGACCTCGAAGGTCAGCTTGACGCCGTTGTGCAGTGCCTGATTGAGATTGCGGGTAAGCCGGTAGTCGATATCCGCATTGAGCAGGTAGATGCCGCTGACCAGTTCGGTCCCGGCCCAGCGCACCTTGAGGGGATTGTCATCCGACGAGGCCGCCAGCACGCCCGGCCATGCCAGCAGGAAAGCCAGCAACAGGGCCGGAGCGGCGGTTCGGGGCTGGCGGGTCAGGGCATTCAAGATCGGCTCAGCAGGGCATAGTAGAATCCGTCCCCCCCCTGCTCACCGGCACGCAACTGACGGCCGGCCTCGACGCTCACCCCCCAGGCGGCCTCGATGGGCCGCTCACGGGCCGTGGGCTCTTCGGCCAGAAAACGGGCAACCGTCATGACATTTTCCTCCGGCATCAGGGAGCAGGTCACATAAAGAAGCATACCCCCGGGGGCCAGCAGGGGCCAGAGCGCCCTCAACAGACGGGCCTGTTGAGCCTGCAATGCCCGGATGTCCTCCTCCCGGCGCAGGTGCTTGATGTCCGGGTGGCGACGGATCACCCCGGTGGCGGAACAGGGTGCATCCAGCAGGATGCGGTCATAGCCGGGACCCTGGTGCCACGCCTCGGGGGCGCCCGCGTCGGCGGCGATCAGGCGGGCCTCGTACCCGCCCCGCCGCAGATTCTCCCGCACCCGCTCCAGGCGGGCGGGGTCCGCATCCACGGCGGTGAGATCCAGATCCCCCCCGGCCTGCTCCAGCAGGTGCAGGGTTTTGCCGCCCGGCGCGGCGCAGGCATCCAGTACCCGCATGCCCGGGGCGCAGGCCAGCAACGGCGCGGCGAGCTGGGCCGCGACATCCTGAACCGACACCATCCCCTGCTCGAACCCCGGCAGCCGTTCCACCGCCACCGGCTGCGCCAGGGTGAGCGCCGTCTCCACCCGGGGATGGGGCTGGGACGCCAGACCCTGATCCGCCAGGGCGCCCTGGTAATCATCCCGGCTGACGCGGGCTGTATTCACTCTCAGGGTCATGGGGGGGTGGGCATTGAGCGCCTGGCAGAGGGCTTCGGTGTCTTCGCCATGGGCGGAAGCCAGACGACGGTAAAGCCAGTCCGGCAATGCATGGCGCACGGCGGGATCCTGGTCCACGAGCCGGGCCGTCTCGTCCATCTCCCGCTGGGCGCGCCGCAATACCCCGTTGATGAGTCCCACCGCCCATTTCTTGCGCAGCCGCCGCCCCAGGTCCGCCGTCTGTTGGATGGCCGCATAGTCCGGGGTGTTCATGTGCAGCAGCTCGAACAGGCCCATGGCCAGGGCGCAGGCCACGTCCTGATCCCGCCCTCGCAGGGGCTTGTCCATCCACTGCGCCAGCATGGCTTCCAGGCGGCGATGCCAGCGCAGGGTGCCGTAGCTCAGGGCCTGCACCAGTCCCCGGTCACGGGCGCCGACCTGATCGAGCCGGGGCGGCAGGGCCTCGGACAGGGAGACGCCGTCCCGCAGGACACGCAGGATGACGCCGAGGGCGGCTTCACGGGCAGACAGGGACATGCATGACTCCGGTGGTATTGCGGCAGGACGCCCGCGAGGGGCATGGGTCGATCAGCAGGCCTTGCCCCCATCGTCTCCCAGACAGGTCCCCAGGAGCGATCGTGCATTCAGGAAGGCCTTGGCCTCCAGTGGCTTGCCGCCGGGCAACTGCAGGCAGGTGATGCGCAGGATCCCCTCGCCGGTGGCGACGTCGATCCCCTCCGGCCCCTCCGCCACCACGGTGCCCGGCGTCGCGCCGGTGCCGGCGGCCGGCAGGGAGCGGGACATCCATAGCCTCAGCGGCTGTCCCTGATACAGGGTCTGGGCCACCGGCCAGGGGTTGAAGGCGCGGATGCGACGGTCCAGCACCGCCGCCGGCAGCGACCACTCCAGCAAGGCTTCGGCCTTGTCCAGCTTGCGGGCATAGGTGGCCAGCGTCTCGTCCTGGGGTTCGGGATGGAGCCGACCGTCGGCCAGGTCATCCAGGCAGGGCAGCAGCAATGCCGCCCCCATCGCCGCCAGGCGGTCATGCAGGGTCCGGGCGGTGTCGGCGGGGGTGATGGGGCACACCCCCTTGAGCAGCATGTCACCGGTATCCAGGCCGGCCGCCATCTGCATCAGGGTGACGCCGGTGCTTTCATCCCCTTCCGCCAGGGCCCGCTGGATGGGCGCCGCGCCCCGCCAGCGGGGAAGCAGGGAGGCATGGATGTTGACGCAACCCAGCCGGGGAATGTCCAGGACCGACTGGGGCAGGATGAGGCCGTAGGCCGCCACCACCATCAGGTCCGGCCGATACTCCCGCAGTCGCACCTGCACCGGTTCGGGGCGCAGGCGCTCGGGCTGTTCCACCGGGATCCCGTGGGCCAGGGCCACCTGTTTTACCGGGCTGGGGGTCAGCTTGCGGCCGCGCCCCGCCGGGCGATCCGGCTGGGTATAGACCGCGACGACGTCATGGGGGGAGGCAATCAGTGCCTCAAGGGCCGGCACCGCGAAATCGGGGGTGCCGGCGTAGATGATGCGCAGGGGACTGGGCAATGGAAAACCTTGTGAATGAGCGTTGGATCAAGGGCAAGGGTGAACGGGAGGCTCAGACCGCCTCCCGGTGACGGGCGGCACCGGCGGTACCGGTCAGCCGGGCCTGCTTCTCCAGCTTCTTCTTGATGCGGCCCCGCTTCAGGGTCGAGATGTGATCCACGAACAGCTTGCCGTCCAGGTGGTCGATCTCATGCTGGATGCAGACCGCCAGCAGCCCGCCCGCCTCCAGTTCGAAGGGCTTGCCGTCGCGGTTCAGGGCCCGTACCCGCACCCGCTGGGCACGCCGCACCGGCTCATAGAAGCCGGGGACGGACAGACAGCCTTCCTCGGTCTCCACATCCCCCTCGCGGGCAATGATCTCGGGGTTGATCAGGCAGATGGGATGCAGTCCCTGGCCGGAGCGCTCGTCCGAGCCCTCCTCGGCCACGTCCATCACCACCACCCGGTGCAGCACCCCCACCTGGGTCGCGGCCAGGCCGATCCCCGAGGCGTGGTACATGGTCTGGAACATGTCGTCCACCAGCTTGCGGATGGCGTCATCCACCACCTTGACGGTTTCGGCCTGACGACGCAGCCGGGGATCGGGAAAATGCAAGATTTCTAGCAGGGCCATGACCGCTCATCCGCTAAAGTGGGTGTATGTGTGCAGGCTCAAAATCATTTCTGCTACAGTTGGGATCATATTAGATCATTGCCGTACAGGTCGGGTTCTTTACTCCAGCCATGGGGCTTCCATGGGCTGTCTTCGGGGCAGTGCCACGGAAGGGTCCGGAACAATGATGCCTTAGTGACGAGGGGAAACCATGTCCGCTCCCAATCCGCGGCGTATCGGGCGCCGCCTGTCCGCCGTAACGCTTATTCTAGCGTTCCTGGCCTCAGGATGCGCCACCACGCCACCGGAGCCGGAACCATTGCCGCCGGTACCGGCGGCGGCCGCACCGGAACCCGCCCCCGCGCCACCGGCGGAAGTCCGCATCCGCCCCACCGCGCCGGAACGCTACGTGGTCCAGCGGGGCGACACCCTGTGGGACATCTCCAGCCGGTTCCTGCGCGACCCCTGGTTCTGGCCGGAGATCTGGGTCAGCAATCCGCAGATCGCCAACCCTCACCTGATCTATCCCGGCGACATCATCACCCTGTACTACGTGGATGGTCGTCCCTACCTCACCGTGGATGGCGGACCGCGGGTCCGGCCCACCCTGCGCCTTTCGCCCCAGGTCAGGGCGGAACCCCTGCCGCCCTCGATGGATGTGCCCATCCAGGCCCTGCAGCAGTTCCTGATCCGTCCAAGGGTTGTGACAAAGGAGCAGCTGGAAGATTCCGCCTACCTGATGGCCGCCCGGGATGAGCGACTGGTATTCGGCGCCCATGATCGCCTCTACGCCCGCCGCCTGGAAGGAGAGCCCCTGGGCCAGCGCTTCGACGTCTTCCGCCCCGGCGGCGAACTCAGGGATCCCAAGACCCGGGAACTGCTGGGCTACGAGGCCATCCCCGTCGGCGAGGCCGAACTGGTCCGTGGAGGGGATCCGGCCACGATACTGCTGGTACGCAGTGATCGCGAGGCCCTGATCGGGGATCGCCTGCTGCACCAGGAAGCCGAGGAGCAGAACTTCCTCTTCACTCCCGCCGCACCACCCCGGGAAGCCGAGGGCCAGATCATCTCCCTGTTCGACGCCATCAGCCAGATCGCGCGCTTCCAGGTGGCGGTCATCAACCTGGGGGAGCGGGAAGGCATCGAGCGGGGCCATGTCTTCGCCACCTATCAGTCCGGCCGGGTGGTCCGTGACCGCATGGCGGGGCGCCTGGGCGAGCAGGTCACCCTGCCCGACGAGCGGGTGGGTCTGGTCATGGTGTTCCGCACCTTCGAGAAGGTGAGCTATGCCCTGGTGATGGAGTCCACCCATCCCATCGAGAGGGGATTCGCCGTCAGACGCCCCTGAGCGGGGCATGGGGACACGGGCACGACACATGGACTCGTCAGCGCTGACCGCCTGGCTCCACCTCCTGCATGCACCGGGGGTGGGGCCCGCCACCTTTATGCGTCTGCTGCGGCAACATGCCACGCCTCGGGACGTGATGGCGGCCGGCCCGTCCGCCTGGCGCCGGGCGGGCCTGTCGGTGGCGGCCATTGACTTTCTCCAGGCAGAGACGCCACCGGGGGTACAGGCGGACCTGGACTGGTCCCGCCGGGAGGGACACCACATCCTGACCCTGGACGATCCCCGCTATCCGGTCCGTCTGAAGGATATCGCGGGGCCGCCCCCGGTGCTGTATGTGGTGGGGGACCCCCAGGTGCTGTCCTGGCCCATGCTGGCGGTGGTGGGCAGTCGCCATCCCACGCCCGGCGGCCGTGAAACCGCCGCGGCCTTCAGCGCCCATCTGGCCCGCCGGGGACTGGTGATTGCCAGCGGCCTGGCCAAGGGCATCGATGCCGCCGCCCATGAAGGCGCCCTGGCGGCCCAGGGCCTGACCGTTGCGGTGACGGGTACCGGCCCTGACCGGATCTATCCCGCCGCCCACCGCGACCTGGGCCATCGCATCGTGGCCGAAGGGGCCATGGTGACGGAACTGCCCACCGGCACCCCGGTCACACCCCAGAACTTCCCCCGCCGCAACCGCATTCTGGCGGGCCTGGCCGTGGGGACCCTGGTGGTGGAAGCGGCCACCCGCAGCGGCTCGCTGATCACCGCCCGGCTGGCGGTGGAACAGGGGCGGGAGGTGTTTGCCATCCCCGGCTCCATCCACAATCCCCTGGCCCGGGGCTGTCACCGCCTGATCCGCGAGGGCGCGAAACTGGTGGAAACGGCGGATGATATCCTTGAGGAACTCGGTGATCTGCTGCCTCCCCAGCCCCCGGACCCGCGGACACCGGCCATGGTGCCGGCGGCGACCCCCGACCCGGCGCCGGTGCCGGATGCAGACCATGTCCGTCTGCTGGAGGCCATGGGCCATGACCCGGTCTCGGTGGACCAGCTGGTGGCCCGCACCACATTGACCGTGGGTGCGGTTTCCTCCATGCTGCTGCTCATGGAGTTGCGCGGCCAGGTGGCCTCCTTGTCCGGTGGTCGTTATGTCCGCCTGCGGTCGGAAAGCGGAAAATGAAAGAAAACGTACTTGATGTCC
The DNA here is from genome assembly GCF_022227765.1 of Ectothiorhodospira shaposhnikovii. Lineage (GTDB taxonomy): Bacteria > Pseudomonadota > Gammaproteobacteria > Ectothiorhodospirales > Ectothiorhodospiraceae > Ectothiorhodospira. The sequence continues at coordinate 27,235 of NZ_JAJMLZ010000005.1, forward strand.
TGATGTATTTGTTTGAAAACTATATTGATGACGATACCGAGCTGGAGCCGGATCGGGAACAGCTTCAGGACCTCCTGCTGGATGCCGGGTTTCCGGTGGCCGAGATCCACAAGGCCTTCGACTGGCTGGAAAACCTGGCCGCCCAGGACTCGCCGCAGACGGTCCATGCCGGTTCGGCGCTGCGCGTCTACACCAAGGCCGAGATGAACCGCATGGATGCCGAGAGCCGCGGATTCCTGCTGTTTCTGGAACAAAACGGTGTCCTTAGCCCCGCCACCCGCGAGGTGGTCATCAACCGGATCATGGATCTGGATGCCGAAGACATCAGCCTGGAAGAAATCAAATGGATCACGCTCATGGTGCTGTTCAACCAGCCCGGGCAGGAAGCCGCCTACACCTGGCTGGAGAACATGATGTTCGACAGCCCGCCGGAGTATCTGCACTGAAACCCCACAAAGAACCACAGGTAGCCAGGACATGAGCAAGAACCTGGTCATCGTCGAGTCCCCCGCCAAGGCCAAGACCATCAAAAAGTACCTCGGCAGCGATTTCGAGGTGCTGGCCTCCTATGGCCACGTGCGCGACCTGGTGCCCAAGGAGGGCGCCGTGGACCCCGACCACGACTTCCGCATGCACTATCAGGTGATCGACCGCAACGAGAAGCATGTGGAGAGTATCGCCCGCGCCCTGAAGAAGGCCGATCGCCTGATCCTGGCCACCGACCCGGACCGGGAAGGCGAGGCCATCTCCTGGCATCTCCATGAACTGCTGCGGGAACGGGGCCTGCTGGACAACAAGACCACCGAGCGGGTGGTCTTCCACGAGATCACCCAGCGGGCCGTGCGCGACGCCATTGAGCATCCCCGCGAGCTGTCCAACGATCTGATCAACGCCCAGCAGGCGCGGCGTGCGCTGGACTATCTGGTGGGCTTCAACCTGTCCCCCCTGCTGTGGAAGAAGATCAAGCGCGGTCTGTCCGCCGGTCGGGTACAGAGTCCCGCCCTGCGCATGATCGTGGAGCGCGAAGAGGAAATCGAGCGCTTCATCACCCGGGAATACTGGACCCTGGACGCCCTGGCGGCCAAGGATGAAAGCCCGTTCACCGCCCGTCTGCAGATTTACGGCGGACGCAAGCTGGAACAGTTCGACATCAACAACGAGGCCGACGCCGACCAGGCGCGCCAAACCCTGCTGGCCGCCGCCCAGGGCCGGCTGCGGGTGGCCAGGGTGGAAAAGAAACAGCGGCGCCGCAATCCGGCACCGCCGTTCACCACCTCCACCCTGCAGCAGGAAGCCGTGCGCAAGCTGGGCTTCTCCGCCAGTCGGGCCATGCGCGTGGCGCAGCAGCTCTACGAAGGGATCGATCTGGGCTCCGGCCCCATCGGTCTGATCACCTACATGCGTACCGACTCCTTCACCCTGGCCAATGAGGCCGTGGAAGAGATCCGCGGCCTGATCGCCCAGCGCTACGGCCGCGACAAGGTCCCCGGCAGCCCCCGCCAGTACAAGACCAAGTCCAAGAACGCCCAGGAGGCCCACGAGGCCATCCGCCCCACCTCGGTGCTGCGCCTGCCCGAGGAGGTGAAGGGCCATCTGACCACCGATCAGTTCAAGCTCTATGACCTGATCTGGAAACGCACCGTGGCCTGCCAGATGATCCACGCCACCCTGGACACGGTGGCCGCCGACCTGGAAGCGGGCAGCGCCGAGCATATCTTCCGCGCCACCGGCTCCTCCGTGCGCGACCCCGGCTTCATGGCCGTCTACCGGGAGGATCAGGACGACGCCCCGGTGGAAAACGATGAACGCCTGCTGCCGGAGCTTCAGGAAGGTGAACAGGTCACCCTGAACGACGTGCAGGCGGATCAGCACTTCACCGAGCCGCCGCCCCGGTATTCGGAAGCCAGCCTGGTGAAGGCCCTGGAAGAGCACGGCATCGGCCGTCCCTCCACCTATGCCTCCATTATCAGCACCCTGATGCAACGGGAATATGCAGAGCTGGTGAACCGGCGCTTCGTGCCCACGGACATCGGCCGCATCGTCAACACCTTCCTGACCCAGCACTTCACCCAGTACGTGGACTACGACTTCACCGCCCGCCTGGAAGACGAGCTGGACGAGATCTCCCGGGGCGAGAAGGACTGGATTCCGGTGATGGAGGGCTTCTGGAGCCGCTTCCATGAGCAGGTGAAGGAAAAGGATGCCTCGGTCACCCGCGAGGAGGCGGTGCAGGCCCGGGAGATCGGCACCGATCCCAAGTCGGGTCGGCCGGTCTCCGTGCGCATGGGGCGCTACGGACCCTTCGTCCAGATCGGCACCAAGGAAGACGAGGAAAAACCCCGCTTTGCCGGCCTGCGCCCCGGCCAGAAGATGGACAGCATCACCCTGGACGAGGCCCTGGCCCTGTTCCAGCTGCCCCGGGAACTGGGGGAGACCCCGGAAGGGGAGCCGGTGAGCGTGAACATCGGCCGCTTCGGACCCTACGTGAAGTTCGGCAGCCGCTATGCCTCCCTGAAGAAGGAGGACGACCCCTACACCATTGAGCTGTCCCGGGCCCTGGAACTGGTGGCGGAGAAGAAGGAAGCGGACGCCAATCGATTCATCCAGGTGTTCGAGGAGGCCGGCATCCAGGTGCTCAACGGCCGCTACGGTCCCTACATCACCGACGGCAACAAGAATGCCCGCATTCCCAAGGACGAGGACCCCAAGGCCCTGACCCTGGAGCAGTGCCGCACCCTGCTGGCGGCCGCGCCGGAGAAGAAGGGCCGGGGCACCCGGAAGGCCGCGCCGAAGAAGAAGGCCACCACCGCCAAGGAGGCATCCGAGGACAAGGCCAAACCCGGGAAAAAGGCCGCCGCAAGCAAGAGCAAGGCCGGGACCACCACATCCGGAGCCACCAGGACGGGTACCCGTTCCCGCAAGGCCACTACCACTGCCAAGACCGGTGACCGGGACACCTCCCCGGCCGAGCGCAGTGCCGGCAACTCCCGCTGACAGCCCTCGCCATGACCAGACGACTGACGGACGCCACCGATGCCGCCGCCCTCATCCGTGGGGGCGGCGTCATTGCCTACCCCACCGAGGCCGTATTCGGTCTGGGTTGCGATCCCCGCAACGAAGTGGCGGTCCACCGGCTGCTGCAGATCAAACAACGGCTCCCCGACCAGGGACTGATCCTCATCGGCGCGGACTTCGCCCAGTTCTCCCCCTTCCTGCGGCCGGTGGATGCCCGGCTGCAGGAACAGGCCATGGCCACCTGGCCCGGCCCCCACACCTGGCTGTGGCCGGCCCGACCGGACACGCCGCGCTGGCTCACCGGGGTCCATGACACCCTGGCGGTCCGTGTCACCGATCATCCCCTGGCGGCGGCACTGTGCCGGGCGGCCGGCATGGCCCTGGTCTCCACCAGCGCCAACCTGTCCGGCCATCCCCCGGGGCGATCCGCCGACGAAGTGGACGCAGCCCTGGGCTCGCTGCTGGACGGCATCCTGGAAGGCCCTACCGGTGGCCGGGAAAACCCCAGCGAGATCCGGGATCTGCAGACCGGCCGGCAGATCCGGGGCAGCTGAGCCCATGACCGGCACGGCCTCCCCCCGGATTGAACCGGTTCTGGACTACTTCCGTGGCCTGCAGGACCGGATCTGCCAAGTCCTGGCCGACCGGGACCCGAGCGCCGCCTGGGTGGATGATGCCTGGACCCGGGAGGAAGGCGGCGGCGGCCGCAGCCGGGTGATGCGCCGAGGGGCGATCTTCGAACAGGCCGGCATCAACTTCTCCCATGTCTCGGGCCGCAACCTGCCCCCCACCGCCACGGCCCACCGCCCTGTCCTGGCCGGACGGCGCTTCCAGGCCGCCGGGGTCTCCCTGGTCATCCACCCCCTCAATCCCCATGTCCCCAGTTCCCATGCCAACGTGCGCTTCTTTCTGGCGGAAAAGGAGGGCGAGGCGCCGGTGTGGTGGTTCGGCGGCGGCTTCGATCTCACCCCCTATTACGGCCACGACGAGGACTGCATTCACTGGCACGCTCATGCCCGTACCCTGTGCACGCCCTTCGGCGAGGGGGTCCATGCCCGCTTCAAGCAGTGGTGTGACGAGTATTTCTATCTCAAACACCGCCGGGAACACCGGGGGATCGGCGGATTGTTCTTCGATGACCTGAACGAATGGGGCTTTGAGCGCTGTTTTGAGTTCGTGCGCGGCGTGGGGGACGGCTATCTGCCCGGCTATCTGCCCATCGTGGACCGGCGTCACGGGACGCCTTACACCCAGGCCCAGCGGGATTTCCAACTCTACCGGCGGGGGCGCTATGTGGAGTTCAACCTGCTCCATGACCGGGGCACCCTGTTCGGGCTGCAGTCGGGGGGACGGACCGAGTCCATCCTCATGTCCCTGCCGCCGCTGGTGCGGTGGGAGTACAACTATCAGGCGCCGCCGGGAAGCCCGGAGGCGCAATTGCTGGAGCGGTATCTCACCCCCAGGGAATGGGTCTGAGGCGGGAGCGGGGGTTCTGCCTCAGTCCGCGGCCGGGGCCACCTCGGGAAACTCGTTGAGCACCTGGTCGGTGCGCGCATCCACCTCGTGGAGCTTCACCCCGTACCCCCACAGGGTGGCCAGATGCCGCAACACCTGACGGGCATCGGACGCCTCCAACAGGCGACCGTCCACCACGCGATGCTCCAGGATCAGCCGCCGGTCCCCGGACAGGTCCACGTCCACCACCTGAATGTCCGGCTCATGGCGGGCCAGATCATACTGGGCCGACAAGGCCCGGCGCACATCCCGGTAACCCCCGTCGTCATGGATGGCCTCCACCACCAGGTTCGCCTCGTCCGCATCATCCCGCACCGAAAACAGACGCATGTCCCGCATCACCTTCGGCCCCAGGAACTGGAGGATGAAGCTCTCGTCCCGATACTCGGTCCAGGCCTGCTTCCAGGTGCCCAGGAAGTCCCCGTTGCCGGCAATGTCCGGGAACCAGCGCCGATCTTCCTCGGTGGGGTTCAGACACATCCGTTTCAGATCCTGCAGGATGTTGAAGCCCAGGGCATAGGGATTGATGCCCGAAAACCGAGGGTCATCGTACTCCGGCTGGAACACCACGTTGGTGTGGTGGTGCAGGAACTCCATGAAGGCCCCGTCGGTGAGCCGACCGGTTTCGTGCAGGCGGGTCATGAGGTGATAGTGCACCGCCGTGGCGCAGCCCTCGTTCATCACCTTGGTCTGCTTTTGGGGATAGAAATACTGGGACACCACCCGCACGATGCGCAGGATCTCCCGCTGCCAGTGCTGCAGCCGGGGGGCGCGCTTTTCCAGGAAATAGAGCAGGTTTTCCTCCGGTAGGCCAAGGGCTTCCCGGCGCTCGTCCAGGGCCCGCTCCCGGGGGGCCGGCCCGCCCGTACGCTGGGGCAGGGTGCGCCATAGGTCGCTGAAGGTCTGCTCCTCGTAACGGCGCCGCTCCTTTTTCCGCTGCATTTCCTGATGCAGGTTCAGCGGCTGGCGGCGGGGATAGCGATGCACCCCGTGACTCATCAGGGCATGGGCGGCATCCAGCACCCGCTCCACCTCCCGCAGGCCGTAACGTTCCTCGCACTCGGCCACGTAGGCCTTGGCAAAATCCAGATAGTCCAGGATGCCTTCGGCGTCGGTCCAGGAGCGGAACAGGTGGTTGTTCTTGAAGAAATGGCTGTGACCGAAGGCGGCGTGGGCCATGACCAGGGTCTGCATGGTCATGGTGTTCTCTTCCATGATGTAGCACAGGCAGGGATTGGAGTTGATGACGATCTCGTAAGCCAGGCCGGTCATGCCCTTGCGGTAGTACATCTCGTCCCGGGCGAAGTGCTTGCCGAAGGACCAGTGACGATAGAACAGGGGCATGCCCATGGAGGAATAGGCATCCAGCATCTGTTCCGAGCTGATGATCTCCACCTGACTGGGGTAGGGATCCAGCCCCATCTCGTCGATGGCCACGCGCTCGATGGCGTCAAAGGCCTTCTTGATGAGCGGATAGTCCCAGTCGGCACCGGTGTAGAGGGGGGTGTTCGTGGTCATCGGGTGCCGCCTCCTACCGCCGCAGTTCCACCGGGGTGAACAGATCCCGGAACACGGGAAAGATGTCCGCCCGGGACTTCACCTTGCGCATGGCCAGGGGCCGGCCGGCCTTCACCAGGCGCTCGTAGACCTGCCACAGGTCCGTGGTCATCTCCCAGCCCCGCTCCTCGGCCACCTCGATGTAGGCAAAGTACCGGCACACCGGCAGGATCACCGATTCCATCAGATCCACCACCGCCGGGTTGTCCGCCGGGGTGTTGTCGCCGTCGGAGGCCTGGGCGGCGTAGATGTTCCAGTCCGCCGGGTCATAGCGCTCCCGCAACACCCGCTCCATTTCCTCCAGGGCCGGGGAGACCAGGGTGCCGCCGGTTTCCCGGGAGTAGAAAAAGGTGTCCTCGTCCACCTCCTGGGCAATATGGGTGTGCCGGATGAAGACGATGTCCACATGCTGGTAGCGGCGCTGCAGGAACAGGTACAGCAGCATGAAGAAGCGCTTGGCCAGGTCCTTCATGTCCTCGGTCATGGAGCCGGAGACGTCCATGAGACAGAACATCACGGCCTGGGAAATGGGCTTGGGCACCGGGTCGAAGCGGTTGTAGCGCAGATCGATGGGGTCGATATAGGGGATGCGCTTGGCACGGACGACCTGCTCCTCCCGCAGCCGGATCAGCGCCCGCAGGCGCTCCGGATCCTTGCCGGAACGCTCCAGGCGGTCGATCTCCTCGTCCAGGGCCCGGGTCTCCTCCCGCCGGGGACGCTTGAGGGCCAGGCGCCGGGACAGGGAGTTGCGCATGGTGCGGGCCAGGTTGAGATTGGAGGGGGAACCGGAGACGGAATAGCCCGCCCGCTGCAGACCCTGCTGTTCCACCTTGGTGAGCTGGGTACGCACCAGGTCGGGCAGTTCCAGGTTCTCGAAGAACAGGTCCAGAAACTCGTCCCGGCTGACGGTGAACTGGAAGGCATCCTCCCCCTCCCCCTGGGGACTGCCGCCGCGACCGCCCTGCCCCGGTCCACCCTCGGGCCGGGCAATGGCGTCTCCGGCCACGTACTGCTTGTTGCCGGGCACCACGTGGCGGCGCAGGCCCTTGCCGCCGTCCTTGCGAAAACCGGGCTCCTGCAGGCCATCGGTCGGAATGCTGATCTCCTCACCCCCCTGACCGATGTCCGCCACCTTGCGCCGGGCCGAGACGTCCCGCACCGCGTCCAGGATCTGGCGCCGGGCACGGCCGATGAAACGCTGGCGGTTGGCCAGGCTCTTGTCCTTCGGATTGAGACGCCGGTCGACGATATTGACCACTGTGGTACTCCCGAGGCAGGGCCGTCAGCCCGCCTGCTTGACCCGCATGTACCATTCCACCAGACGGCGCACCTGCCGCTCGGTGTACCCACGCTCCACCATGCGCTGGACGAACTCGGTGTGCTTGCGCTCCATGTCCGAGTCCGTCTTGGCGCCGAAGCTGATCACGGGCAGCAGGTCCTCCACCTGGCTGAACATGCGCTTCTCGATCACCTCCCGGATCTTCTCGTAGGAGGTCCAGGAAGGCATCCGCCCCCCCTGACTGGCCTGGGCCCGGAGGGCGAACTTGACCACCTCGTTGCGGAAATCCTTGGGATTGGCGATGCCCGCCGCCTTCTCGATCTTGCTCAGCTCCTGGTTCAGGGCCTGACGGTCCAGCAACTGGCCGGTGTCCGGGTCCTTGAAGTCGTGGTCCTCGATCCAGGCGTCGGCGTAGGACACATAGCGTTCGAACAGGTTCTGGCCGAAGTCGCTGTAGGACTCCAGATAGGCCTTCTGGATCTCGTGGCCGATGAAGTCGGCATAACGGGGCGCCAGTTCCGCCTTGATGTACTCCAGGTAGCGCCGCTCCGTGTCCTCCGGGAACTGCTGGCGACGGATGGACTGCTCCAGCATGTAGAGCAGGTGCACCGGGTCGGCGGCCACTTCCCGGGTATCGTAGTTGAAGGTCTCGGACAGCACCTTGAAGGCAAAGCGGGTGGAGACCCCGTCCATGCCCTCGTCCACCCCGGCCACGTCCCGGTATTCCTGCATGGACTTGGCCTTGGGGTCGGTGTCCTTGAGGCTCTCACCGTTGTAGACCCGCATCTTGGAGAACAGGTTGGAATTCTCATGCTCCCGCAGGCGGGTGAGCACGGAGAACTTGGCCAGGATGTCCAGGGTGGCCGGGGCGCAGGGGGCGTCGGCCAGTTCGCTGGACTGGATCAGTTTCTCGTAGATCTTCTCCTCCTCCGCGACCCGCAGGCAGTAGGGCACCTTGACCACGGAAATGCGGTCGATGAAGGCCTCGTTGTTCTTGTTGTTCTTGAAGCTCTGCCATTCCGATTCGTTGGAATGGGCCATGATGATCCCCTGATAGGGGATGGCGCCGATGTTCTCCGTGCCCACGTAGTTGCCTTCCTGGGTGGCGGTGAGCAACGGATGGAGCATCTTGATGGGCGCCTTGAACATCTCCACGAACTCCAACATCCCCTGGTTGGCCCGGTTGAGGCCGCCGGAGTAGCTGTAGGCGTCGGTATCGTTCTGGCTGTAGAGCTCCAGCTTGCGGATGTCCACCTTGCCCACCAGGGAGGAGATGTCCTGATTGTTCTCGTCCCCCGGCTCGGTCTTGGAGACGGCGATCTGGCGCAGGCGGGAGGGGTAGAGGCGCACCACGGAGAAGCGGGCGATGTCACCGCCGAACTCGTCCAGTCGCTTCACCGCCCAGGGGGAGATGAGGCCGGTGAGGCGGCGCCGGGGGATGTTGAAGCGCTGTTCCAGGGTCTCTCCCATGACGGCGGGATCGAACAACCCCAGCGGACTCTCGAACACCGGCGAGATTTCGTCACCGGCCTTGAGCACATAGATGGGATGCGTCTCCATCAGGGCCTTGAGACGCTCGGACAGGGACGACTTGCCACCCCCCACCGGACCGAGCAGGTAGAGGATCTGCTTGCGCTCCTCCAGACCCTGGGCCGCATAGCGGAAAAAGCCCACGATGCGCTCGATGGTCTCCTCCATCCCGTAGAAATCCTCGAAGGCGGGATAGATCTTGATGGTGCGGTTGAGAAAGATGCGCCCCAGCCGTTCATCCTTGGCGGTGTCCAGCACCCTGGGTTCGCCGATGGCGGCCACCAGTCGCTCGGCGGCACTGGCATAGCGCATCGGATCATCGGGGCATCCTTCCAGGTATTCACCCAGGGACATCTCCGTCTCCTGGCGTTTCTGATAGGCGCGTGCGTACTGCGCAATCAAGGCTTCAGCCGAATCCATCGCAATCACCCCCTCGTTATGGAGTCAGATGACACTGCGTTGACCTATGCAAGATAGGGACCACAGCCGAATATCCGTCGCACTCAACCCGCCAGACCGCCCCTGGGCAGGGGCCCGGTTTGCCGGCAACCTGAACGGGAAGGTGGATGAGCTGCCCGGGTACTTTTTCAAGCCTGACCCGTGGCCTGTCTTTCCGGTTGGACGTCACCCGCCGTGCACAGTTCCTGTGCGCGGCCGGCTTTTTGCCACGGAAACGGGCATCCGCCCTGCATGAAGCATAGTACAGTCGTCGGACTTTCCCCGAACCCGCGCCGGCTTGACAACCGGCCGGCAATCCCCAAACCTGCCCTCCCGCGCAGGCCCCCGGAGGAGATCATGGAGCCCAAAGACAGCACCGAAAACGAGGCCTACAAGGGCTTTACCAATAGCGCCTGCCCGTTCATGCCCTGCCACCGGGGTATCACCCGGGAGTTCAACTGCCTGTTCTGCTACTGCCCGCTGATTGCCTATGAATGTCCCGGGCCTTACACAGTCTTCACCGACCCACGGGGCATGCGACGCAAGGACTGCAGCGACTGCACCCTGCCCCATGACGGCTACCGCCAGTCCTGGCACTTCATCCAGAAATGGCTGGAACGTCCGGTCCTGTGGGACGGTCATGAACAGACCCGCTACCGGGTGGCCCGGCCCGAGGACGCACAGCCGGAACCGTGACCCCGCGCATGGACGGGCTGGGCGCCATTCTTCCGCGCAATGTCCTCAATCATCCGGTGCGCCTGCACCACCCCGGAAATATTGGTTAAGCTATCGGTTCAACAATCGGGGTAAGGATGAATCGCTGGACTCTCCGCCACGCCTTGGTGGTGATGGCGATCACCATGGGCATCGGCCTGCTGCTGAGCAGCATCGCCATCCAGCATATCGACCTGAAACTTCGCCAGGAATTGCTGGAGAAGGCGGGCAGGATCCAGCTTGGCCTGGACATCGAGCAGATCCGCGCCCTGAGCGGTCACCCCGACGACACCGAACTGGAAGCCTTCCGCTCGCTGCAGTCCGCGCTGATGCGGGCGCGCCTGGACAACGAGCGCTATGCCTATCTCTATCTCCTGGGGCTGGATTCGACCGGCAGGGTGGTTTTCCTGGTGGATCAGCCATTCGCCCCCTGGGAAGAATGGACTGAATTGCCACCCGGCTCGATATTTGAAGAGCACTCGGCAGAGCTTGCCGCCGCATTCGAACACGGCAGACCCTTCGTGGAAGGCCCGCTGACCGACGAGTGGGGCACCTGGGTCAGCGCCATCCTGCCCATCCATGATCCCGACACCGGCAACATACCGGCCATCCTGGGCATCGACGTGGATGCAGGCACGTGGAAACAGGACATTGCCGGTCGGGCAGCCCTCCCCCTGGGCTTCTTCTGGAGCCTGTTCATCGGGTTTGCCGCCGCCCTCGTCTCCACCTACCGGCTCCATGAATCCCCTCGCCCCATCCTTGGCCGGCTGCTGATTCCGCTGGTGCTGATGCTCGTCCTGCTGGTGAGCGGCTTCAATCTCATCGTCCTCTGGTTCCAGTCCGAACATCTCCAGGAATCCAGCCGGGAGGCCTACACCGGGGTGCTGAGGGATATCCGCCATCTCCAGGGCGAGCAGGCACGCATCCTGAATACGAGCGCCGAACTGCTGATCCAGCACCCGAGCCTGGAGCGGGCACTGCGCCATCCCGATGACACCGCGACAATGGGGGACGCCCGCGATCTGCTGCATCAGTTCGCCTCACTCCACCCATTTCATTACGCGGCCCTGCTGACCCCGCAAGGCGAGTGCCGGGCCTGCACGGCCCGGATGCCCGCCGAACTCCAACCCCTTTGGGGATACCCGCCGAGCGGAGACCAGGCACCATCACGACTGGTGCTGGACGAGACAGGAAGCCTGCTCATGCAGGCTACCCGCCCGATCCTGGACTCACGGGAACAGCGGCTCGGCACCCTGGAACTTGCACTGTCCTTCGATCAGGTGCTTGCCGGCAGCCATCTGCGACCGGACATGGAACTGGCCTTCATCGCACCGGTATCCGAACCGGGCGGCGATGGGTCGAGCGGACATCGACCCCGGTCCGGCTCGCTTCTCTATGCCTCCGACCCGCTGCTGCGGGAAATCCTCGCGCCCTTCGTCGTCGCGCCGCCCATGCATGCCTTGCGGGACCTCCCCTTCAGGGACGGGCACTGGCGCCTGACGGCCCTCCCATTTCAGGACGCCAGCGGGTATCGGATCGGCAACCTTTTGCTGTTGCACGAGATTTCCGAACTCCAGGCGGCCCACGGCAGGGTTCTGGGCCTGTCCGGCGCATGGACCCTGGTGTTGCTGGGAGGTCTGCTCGGGTTCCTGATCGTGCTGCTGCGGCGGACCGATGCCGGCATCCGCGAGCAACAACGGGAACTGCGGGAAAGTGAACGGCGTTTCCGCGGCTTCTTCGAGAAAAACAGTGCCGTCATGCTGCTCATCAACCCCCGTGACGGAAGCATCGTGGATGCCAACCCCGCCGCCGCCCGGTTCTACGGTCATGAGCCGGCAACGCTGCGCACCATGAGCATATTCCAGATCAACAACCGGCAGGAGGCGGAAATCAGGTTGGCGATGCAGCAGGCCCTGCAACAAATCTGCAACCAGTTTGAATTTCAACATCGTCTGCATGACGGCGACATCCGCCATGTGGAGGTCCATTCCACGCCGCTGGACCTGGACGGGCAGACCCTGCTGTTTTCCATCGTCCATGACGCCACGTCCCGTCATCAGGCCCAGCAGGCGCTGGTGCGGGCCAAGGAGGCCGCCCTCATGGCCAGCCAGGCCAAGAGCGATTTCCTGGCCAACATCAGCCATGAGATACGCACCCCGATGAACGGCATCATCGGCATGGCGGAACTGCTCAAGGATACCCCGATGGCACCCCGGCAGGCCGGTTACACCCGCGCCCTGCTGTCCAGCGCAAGAACGCTGATGGATCTCATCAACGACATCCTGGACGTCTCCCGCATCGAGAGCGGCAAACTGGAGCTGGAGGCGATCCCCTTCTCCCTGCCGGAGCTGCTGGACAGCGTGACCGGAACCCTGATACCCACCGCCCATGCCCGGGGTCTCACGCTGGGCTATCAGATTGAATCGGATGTACCGGCATGGCTGGTAGGGGATCCGACCCGGCTGCGCCAGGTCCTGTTCAACCTCACCGGCAATGCCGTCAAGTTCACCCACGCAGGCGGCGTACGGATCACGGTCAGCCGACAGGCACGGGAACAGGGGCGCGGGCTGCTGCAATTCGCGGTCGTGGATACCGGGATCGGCATCGCGGCGGACAAGCTGGACCTGCTGTTCCAGAAATTCACCCAGGTGGATGCCTCCACCACCCGCCGCTACGGCGGCAGCGGACTGGGGCTGGCCATCTGCCGGCAACTGGTGGCGCTCATGGGCGGGGATATCCAGGTCGAAAGCCGGGAGGGACAGGGCTCCACATTCCAGTTCACTGTGCCGCTCCAGGCCGCCACCTCGGCAAGGTTTGAGACCGCACCGGAACGGAAACTCGACGGCGTCGGCAATCCCGACGTCCGCATCCTGGTCACCGATGACAACCCGGTGAATCGCGAGGTGGCCATGGGTATCCTGCGCAAGCTGGGGCTGACGGCGGATTCCGTGCCTTGCGGCCGGGACACGCTGGCGACCCTGCGGGACCGCGACTACGATCTCTTGCTGCTGGATATCCAGATGCCGGACATGGACGGCCTGGAGGTGACCCGACGCATCCGACGCGGTGAAGCCGGCCCGGCCGCGCGGAACATGCCGATCATCGCCATGACCGCCCAGAGCAGCCCCGAAGAGCAGGCCCTTTGTCGCGAAGCGGGCATGGATGGGCACCTGGGCAAACCGCTGACACCCGAGGTCGTGGCACGAACACTGCTGCCATGGCTCGGCCGGGATCCGGGGAATAAGTCACCCTCACCCGGTGTGTCGGCACGGCCATCACCCGGCACTCCGATCTTCGACAGGCCGGGCATGGAACGGCGCCTGCAGGGGGATCTGGATCTGCTTCGCAAGGTACTGGAAACGGCGCGGACAGACCTGCCCCGCCAGATCGAGACACTGGAACGGCTGCTGAACACGCCCGGCAGCACGCCGGAACAGGTCTGCCGGCAGGCCCATGCCCTCAAGGGTGCCGCCGCCAGCACGGGAGGCGAGTGCCTGCGCCTGGCCGCCCAACGCCTGGAAACGGCCGCGAACGACGATATCCAGGCCGCGGCCGCCCTGCTGCCGGATCTTGAACAGCAATGTAACGAATTGCTGGAGGCTTTGCGGCTTGTGTTGCGGGAGATGTCCGATCATGATCCACGACCCGATGCCGGAACGGCATGACCATCCGAGGTGACACGCCGGTGCGCATCCTGATTGCCGAGGACGACCTGACCTCCCGCACCCTGCTGGTATCGCTGCTGGAGAAAGCGGGACATGAGGTGATCGAGACCCGGGACGGCATGGAGGCCTGGCGGATGCTGCGGATGCCCGACGCCCCCCGACTGGCGATCCTCGACTGGATGATGCCGGAGATGGACGGCATCGACGTGGTGCGCAGGGTGCGCGGCCTGCGGACCGAGTTGCCCACGTTCATCATCATGCTGACCTGTCGGGATACCAAGGCCGACCTGATCCACGCCCTGGACAGCGGCGCCGACGACTATCTGGTCAAGCCCTTCGATGCCGGCGAACTGCGGGCCAGGATGGGCGTGGGCATCCGGATCATCCAACTCCAGGAGGCCCTGTTGCAGAGCCGTGAAGACATGGCCTACCAGGCCACCCATGACCCCCTGACCGGCCTGCCCAATCGCCGGGCCATCCTGGAACATCTGGAACGGGAGCGGGAACGCTGCATTCGCAATGGTGAAATGCTGGCCATCGGCATGTGCGACGTGGACCGGTTCAAGACCATCAACGACACCCACGGCCATCAGACCGGCGATGAGGTCCTGTGCGGGATTGCCCACCTGCTGCGCGAGAGTGTGCGATCCTACGATGCCGTCGGGCGCCTGGGGGGTGAGGAGTTCCTGATCGTCGCCGCCATGCCGGTCGGTGCCGATCCCTGGCAACTGTTCGACAAACTGCGCCAGCAGCTGTGCAGGACCCCGATCGTGACCCGGGCCGGCGCCCTGCCCGTCACCCTCAGCATCGGCGTCTGCGCCGCCGCCAGGGACAGCAGCCTGGATGAAATGCTGGCCCTGGCCGATGAGGCCCTCTACCAGGCCAAGAGCCAGGGACGCAACCGTACCGTCTGCAATACCAGGCGCCCTCGGGAACCTGGATGATACAAGCCCTTGACGCAGCGCATGTCCAGCTGTCCATCAAGGTTGACAGTGCCAAAAATGCACGGGTACGATCGGGCATTCCGGGGAACTTAGGAACGCCCCGCCTGTCTTGTTCACCCGCGGGAGAACCCGAGGGTGATGAATCCTTTCGCGGGAGCAACGTATGCGAATCCTCTTCGTCCATCCCAATTACCACTCCGGGGGCGCCGAAATCGCCGGTAAGTGGTCCCCCGCCTGGGTGGCCTATCTGGCCGGCTACCTCAAGACCCACGGTTACACCGAGTACGTCTTCGTCGATGCCATGACCGACGACACCTCGGACGAGGATCTGCGCAGGATCTTCGCCGAAGCCCAGCCCGACATCATTGCCTGTACCGCCGTCACCCCCGCCATCTACAAGGCCGAACAGACCCTCAAGATCGCCAAGGAGGCCTGCCCCAACGCCGTGACCCTGCTCGGCGGCATCCACGCCACCTTCATGTTCCAGCAGGTGCTCACCGAAGCCCCCTGGATCGACGCCATCGTGCGCGGCGAAGGCGAGGCCGTGGTGCTGGAAGTGGTCCGTGCCGTGGACGAGGGCCGCTGGGAATCGGGCCGTCAGGACATCAAGGGCATCGCCTACATTGAGGACGACAAGGTGGTCGCCACCCCCGCCGCGCCCACCATCCGCGACGTGGACTCCATCATCCCCGACTGGGGCGTGCTGGACTGGAAGAAATACATCTACATCCCCATGGGCGTGCCGGTGGCCACCCCCAACATGGCCCGCGGCTGCCCCTTCACCTGCAGCTTCTGCTCCCAGTGGAAGTTCTGGCGTGACTACCGGGTGCGCGATCCCAAGAAGGTGGTGGACGAGATCGAGATCCTGGTGAAGGAACACGGCGTCGGCTTCTTCATCCTCGCCGACGAGGAGCCCACCATCAACAAGGCCAAGTTCGTGGAGTTCTGTCAGGAACTCATCGACCGCGACCTGGGCGTGCTCTGGGGCATCAACACCCGCGTGACCGACGTCATGCGCGACGAAGACCTGCTGCCCTTCTACCGCAAGGCGGGCCTGGTCCATATCTCCCTGGGCACCGAAGCGGCGGCACAGCTCAACCTGGACATGTTCGTCAAGGAAACCACCGTGGCCCAGAACAAGCGGGCCATCGAACTGCTGCGCAATGCCGGCATCGTCACCGAGGCCCAGTTCATCGTCGGCCTGGAAAACGAGACCGCCGAGACCCTGGAAGAAACCTTCCAGCTGTGCATGGACTGGAACCCGGACATGGCCAACTGGGCCATGTTCACCCCCTGGCCCTTCTCCGACCTGTACACGGAGATGAAGGACAAGGTGGAGATCTTCGACTTCGAAAAGTACAACTTCGTGACCCCCATCATGAAGCCCAAGGCCATGACCCGCGGCGAACTGCTGGACCGGGTGATGCACAACTACCGCCGCTTCTACATGAAGAAGGCCTTCCTGGGCTATCCGTGGGAAAGAAACCCGCTGCGCCGCAAGTACCTGCTGGGCTGCCTCAAGGCGTTCCTCAAGAGTGCCTTCGAGCGTCGCTTCTACGACCTGGGCAAGGCCGGCTACTGGGGTCCCCAGTCCAGAAAGACCGTGAACTGGAACTTCGACACCTCCCGCACCCTGGTCAAGCCCGAGCCGCAGCTTGAGGAGCAGGTCATCAAGTGGAAGAGCGCACCGCCCCGCAAGCGGGCCGGTGCCAAGGGCGCCGCCCTCAAGGCCTGCGGTGGCGGCGACGAGCAGCTGCCGGAGAACACCTCCAGCACTGCCCAGCAGGTGAAGATCTGCGGCGGCGGGGACCAGCAGCTGCCCGAGAGCATGGATGACGCCAAGATCAAGGAGAAGATCAAGGAAAACGCCTGAGGCGCCGTCTGAACGACAGCCAGGGCCGTCATTGACGCAAGGGCACCTTCCGGGGTGCCCTTCGTCGTTTCAGGGCATCGCCTTGCCCAGGCCAAATGCCTGCCTGTATCTTGACCCATCGCCTTTACCGTCACTGCCCAGGTATACCCCGTGATCGAAGATCCCACCGCCCCCATCGACTTCCCCGCCATGCCCGATCCCAGTCCCCGCAAAGCCCGGGCACTGATGATCCAGGGCACCAGCTCCGACGTGGGCAAAAGCCTGTTGGTGGCCGGTCTGTGCCGGGCCTATACCCGCCGGGGCCTGACTGTGCGGCCCTTCAAGGCCCAGAACATGAGCAATAACGCCGCCGTCACCCGGGACAGCGACCTGCCACCGGGGCCTGACGGACAGATCCCCCGCGGAGAGATCGGCCGCGCCCAGGCCCTGCAGGCCCGGGCCTGCAAGGTGGAGCCCTCCATCCACATGAATCCTGTGCTGCTCAAGCCCCAGACCCTGATCGGCTCCCAGGTGGTACTGCGGGGGCGGGTGCTGGGCAACTGCCGGGCCAAGGTCTACCACAAGATGAAGCCCCAATTACTGCCGGCGGTGATGGACAGTTTCCACCGCACCGCCGCCCAGGCGGACCTGGTGTTGGTGGAAGGGGCCGGCAGCGGCGCCGAGGTATACCTGCGCAAGTCCGACATCACCAACATGAAACTGGCGCAACTGGCCGATCTGCCAGTGGTGATCCTGGGGGACATCGACCGGGGCGGCGCCCTGGCCGCCATCGTCGGCACCCATGCCCTGTTCAACGAATCCGAGCAGGCCCGGGTGGTGGGCTACATCATCAACAAGTTCCGGGGTGAACTGTCCCTGTTCGAGCCCGCCTGCGAACTGATGACCCAGCGCACCGGCTGGCCCTCGCTGGGAGTGCTGCGCTGGTTCGAGGGGGCCACCCGCCTGCCGGCGGAAGACTCCCTGGCCCTGGAACGCCCCGCCGACGGAGAGGGCCGGGGTCTCAACATCGCCGTGCCCCAGCTCTCCCGGGTGGCCAACTTCGATGACCTGGACCCGCTGGCGGCGGAGCCCGGTGTGAGCGTGCGCTGGGTGAAGCCGGGCAATCCCATCCCCCGGGATACCGACGTGATCATCCTGCCCGGCTCCAAGGCCACCCGCGCCGACCTGGAGGTGCTGCGACGGGAAGGCTGGGACATCGACATCCTCTCCCACGCGCGCCAGGGCGGCCGGGTGGTGGGCCTGTGCGCCGGCTTCCAGATGCTGGGCAGGGTGGTGCGGGACCCCCGGGGTATCGAAGGTGAACCGGGAGAAACCCCCGGGCTGGGCCTGCTGGATGTGGAAACGGAGATCGGCGCCGAGAAAAAGCTCATTGAACTGGATGCCCGGGACACCCTGAGCGGCTGCCGGGTCACCGGTTACGAGATGCACATGGGGCGTACCCACGGCCCCGGCCTGGAACGGCCCTGGCTGATGCTGGACGACGGCAACGGCAGCCCGCGACCGGAAGGCGCGGTATCCGCCGACGGCCGGGTCACCGGCGGCTATGTCCACGGCATCTTCGGGGATGACGGCTTCCGTGCCGCCTGGCTGTCACGGGTGGGCGCCCAGGCCTCCGCCCTGGATTACGAGGCGCGGGTGGAAGCGGCCCTGGAGGCCCTGGCGGATCACTGCGAGGAGAACCTGGACCTGGATGCCCTGCTGGCCCTGGCCCGGTAGAGACCATGCCCTCACTACCCTTCACCCCACTCCCGAACGCCACACCGGCCCGCGCCCGCATCCTCATGATCCAGGGCACCAGTGCCGAC
The DNA here is from genome assembly GCF_022227765.1 of Ectothiorhodospira shaposhnikovii. Classification (GTDB taxonomy): domain Bacteria; phylum Pseudomonadota; class Gammaproteobacteria; order Ectothiorhodospirales; family Ectothiorhodospiraceae; genus Ectothiorhodospira. Next base: position 45,570 of record NZ_JAJMLZ010000005.1, read on the forward strand.
GTGGGCAAGAGCCTGCTGGTGGCGGGTCTGTGCCGGGCCTATACCCGCAGGGGTCTGACCGTGCGGCCGTTCAAGGCCCAGAACATGAGCAACAACGCCGCCGTCACCATCGACGCGGATGCCCCGCCGGGTCCCGACGGCAGCCCTGCCCGGGGGGAGATCGGCCGGGCCCAGGCCCTGCAGGCCCTGGCCTGCGGTGCCCCCTGCTCGGTGCACATGAATCCGGTCCTGCTCAAGCCCCAGAGCGACCTGACAAGTCAGGTGGTGCTGCGCGGCCATGTGCTCGGGAGCTGGGCCGCCGCAGATTACCAGGATCTCAAGCCCGGCCTCATGCCCGCCGTCCTGGACAGCCTGCGGCGTCTGGCCGCCGAGGCGGATCTGGTGCTGGTGGAAGGGGCCGGTAGCGGCGCCGAACGCTATCTGCGGGCCCGGGACATCACCAACATGGGTCTGGCGGAGGCGGCGGACATCCCCGTGGCCCTGCTGGGGGAGGATGCCCGCGGAGGCATGACCGCCTCGGTACTGGGAGCGCACCAGCTATGGACGGCCTCGGAGCGGGACCGGGTGCGCGGCTATATCGTCAACCGCTTCCGCGGCGACCCGCGGATTTTCGATCCCGCCCGCGAGGACATGACAGGGGCCACCGGCTGGCCCTGCCTGGGCCTGGTACGCTGGTTCGACGGCGCCGCCCGGCTGGCCCAGGAGGACTCCCTGGCCCTGGAACAACGCAGATCCCGCACGGGATCGGGTCTGCTGATCGCCGTGCCCCGGCTGTCCCGCATCGCCAATTTCGACGACCTGGACCCGCTGGCGGCGGAGCCGGGTGTGAACCTGCGCTGGGTCAATCCCGGCGAACCCATCCCACGGGCGGCGGACGTGGTCCTGCTGCCCGGGTCCAAGGCCACCCGCACCGACCTGGAGATGCTGCGGCGGGAGGGCTGGGACATCGACATCCTGGCCCACGTACGCCAGGGGGGCGGCGTGGTGGGGCTGTGTGCCGGCTACCAGATGCTGGGCAGGGTGGTGCGGGACCCCCAGGGTCTGGAAGGCCCGCCCGGCGACACACCGGGCCTGGGGCTGCTGGATCTGGAGACCACCATCACCCGGGACAAGCGCCTGCTGGATCTGGATCAGCTGGACCGTCGCAGCGGACAGCAGGTGCAGGGCTACGAAATGCACATGGGACGCACCACGGGGCCGGGACTGGCCCGACCCTGGCTCATGCTGGATGAGGGGCCGGAAGGGGCGGAGTCCGCCGATGGCCGGGTCATGGGGGCCTATGTGCATGGCCTCTTCGCCGGGGACGGCTTCCGCGGCCACTGGCTCCGGCACATGGGGGGCGAGGCCGGCGAGCTGCACCATGCCAGGCAGACCCAGGCCACCCTGGACGCCCTGGCAGTGCAACTGGAAGAGGATCTGGACCTGGACCGGCTCTGGGACATCAGCCGCCCCATGGGCGCCCTGCCCCCGTCATGAACGATGTCCTGGTCATCGGCGGCGGCATCGCCGCCTTCTGTGCCGCCCTCGCCGCCCGCCGGGCCGGTGCCTCGGTGCAGCTGGTGGACAGTGCCCCCCGCCATCTGCTGGGAGGCAACGCCCGTCACTCCCGCAACCTGCGTCTGGTCCACGACGCCCCCTCCCCCCTGTTCCCGGGTCGTTATACCGTGGAGGAGTTTCTCACCGACCTGCGGCGGGTCAGCGGCGGCCACATGGATGAAGATCTGGCCCGTCTGATGGCGGAGCGTTCCCGGGAATTACCTGACTGGCTGCAGGCCCAGGGCGTGAGGTTCCAGCCCACCGGCGACGGCATGCTTCCCTGGTCCTGCAAGACCGCCTTCTTCCTGGGCGGCGGCAGGGCCATGATCAACGCCCTGGCCCGAACCGCCGAAGACCTGGGGGTGGAGATCCTGCACGACACGAAAGTTCTGGATGTCCGGCTGCGGGCCGGGGACCACCACCACCTTCCGGCATGCCGGGAAGGGTCATCACTGACCCTCTCGGCCCGCACCGTGGTGATCTGCAGCGGCGGCTATCAGGCCAACCCCGAGGCCCTGTCCCGGACCTGGGGCATCGATGCCGCGGCCTTCCTGGTCCGGGGCAGCCCCCATGTCCGGGGCGAGATCCTGCTGTCCCTGCTGGCCCAGGGTGCGGCGCCGGCGGGGGTTCCCGGGGCCTGCCATCTGGTGGCGGTGAATGCCATGGCCCCCGCCGCCGACGGCGGTATCGTCACCCGGGTGGACGGCATGCCCTGGGGCCTGGTGGTGGATCGGGACGGACGCCGCTTTCAGGATGAAGGGGCGGAGATCACCCCGCGCCGCTATTCCTTCTGGGGCCGCCGGGTGGCCCGCCTGCCCGGTGCCAGGGCCCACCTGATCCTGGACGCGACGGGACTGCGCCGGGCGCCACCCTCCATCTATCCCACCCACCGGGCGGATACCCTGGAGGCACTGGCCCGGACCCTGGCACTGAACCCGGCCATCCTGCGGGACACGGTGGATCGCTACCACGCGGCCCTGCGGCCCGATGGCCCGGAGGACGGCCACACCGAGGGCCTGGAACCGCCCAAGACCCGCCGCGCCCTGCCCCTGACCACCCCGCCCTTCCATGCCTGGACCATGGCCCCCGGCATCACCTTCACCTGCCACGGCCTCAAGGTGGACGCACGGGCCCGGATCATGACGGTCGATGGCCGGCCCTGCGACGGTCTTCATGCGGCGGGGATGATCATGGCCCCCACCGTCCTGGGCACCGGCTACGTGGCCGGCGCCGCCCTGACCGTGGGCGCCGTGTTTGGCCGCATCGCCGGGGAGGAAGCCGCCCGCCGGGTCCTGACACTGCGCCCCGAGGGAGAAAAATGCCTGAACTGAGCCCCCCGGATTCCTCCACAACGCTCGCCGAGGCCCGGCGGGTGATGAACCTGTGCAACGTCTGCAGCTACTGCACCGGCTACTGCGCCGTGTTCCACGCCTCGGAACGGCGCCCGGACCTCACCCGGGACGACCTCCATTACCTGGCCAACCTGTGCCACAACTGCCGGGCCTGCTGGTATGCCTGCCAGTACGCCCCGCCCCACGAATTCGCCATCAACGTGCCCGCCACCCTGGCCCGGGTTCGCCACGACAGCTACCGCCGTTACGCCTGGCCCCGTGCCTTCGCCGCCCTGCTGGCCCGCAGCGGTCCGGCCACCCTCATGGTGAGCCTGGTCGCCACCCTGCTGATCCCCCTGCTCACGTTGATACTGGTGCCCTGGGACACCCTGTTTGCCGTGCACCGGGAGGCAGGGGCCTTCTACGCGGTGATCCCCTGGGGGGTAATGACCACGGTGGCCCTGATCACCCTGGGCACATCGGTGCTGGCCCTGGGCATCGGGGTGGCCCGTTTCTGGCGGGACATCGGTCGGGGCGCACCGCCGGCCTCATCCTGGTGGCGGGCCCTGCCCCGGGCGGCGGCGGACCTGCTCACCCTGCGCAACCTGGACGGCGGGGGCGGCGGCTGCAATGACGTGGACGGGCGTTTTACCCAATGGCGACGAGGCTTTCACCATGCCCTGTTCTATGGTTTCCTGCTGTGCCTGGCCTCCACCACGGTGGCGGCCGGCTATCATCACTTCCTGGCCCTGGAAGCACCCTACCCCTTCTTCAGCCTGCCGGTGCTGCTGGGCACGGCGGGGGGTGTCGGCATGATGGCGGGAACGGCCGGGCTGGTGTGGGTGAAACGGCGGGGGGACCCGGCACCCACCGCGGCGGAAACCCTGCCGGCGGATTACGCCCTGCTGGGTCTGCTGTTCGCGGTGGCCGCCACCGGCCTGGTACTGCTGGCCCTGCGGGAGACCGCGGCCATGGGGCTGTTGCTGGCCCTGCACCTGGGCACGGTGCTGGGCTTCTTCCTGCTGGTGCCCTACAGCAAGTTCGTGCACGGGGCCTACCGGGGGGCGGCACTGCTGCGTCGAGCCATGGAGCAACACCATGGCCCTGGAACCGGAATCACGGCCAAGGAATGAGCATTCAGGTGCCGTTCGATACCTATGACGGCCGCCACACCTCATAGCCGCAGCTCCAGCAATGGTGCAGGGCTTCGCGCCCGGCCCCTTCAGCACGCTCCCGCACCCGCCCCTTGACCGCATACAGTCCCCGCAGGGTGCAGCGGGGGCATTTCAGGGCATCGCCTTCCTGCTCCAGGGTCTCGGGGTTTGCGTCGGCCTTGTCTTCGGTGACGACATCACCGGCCATGTCCGCCGACAGGCGGTTCAGGTCGTCCCCGAGGGCGACGATGAGTTCCGTGGCCCGGGGATTGCCGTCACCGACGGCGGCCTGCAGTTCATCCAGACGACGCTGCAGGGCGGAGAGGCGGTTGCGGATATCGCTCATGAGATCTCCTGGATGCGTTGGCTGGCACTGATTGTTGAACGGCGGCATGCCGTGGGCAAGCCTTTCCCGTCGAGGCTCACGCCTGACCGGAAGCCGACTCCACCGCCTGGGTCACCACCTGCCGCAGGGTGTGATGACAACGGACGATCTCGCCCAGGACCACAATGGCCGGCGCCTCCAGCCCCTCCCGACGGATGGTTTCCAGCAACTCGCCCTTGGTGGTGATCACCACCCGCTCCTCCAGGGTGGTGGCGGAGGCGACCACCGCTGCCGGGAGTGCGTCGACCATCCCGCCCTGCCCCAGGCCATCCAGGATGAAGGGCAGGTTGCGCAGGGACATGTACAGGATCACCGGCTGATTCAGGCGCCCCACCAGGGTCCAGTCGATGCCGTCCGGCGTGGGCCGGGTGCCGGCACCATGGCCTGTGGCCAGGAACAGGGCCTGATTCACCCCCCGGCAGGTGGCCGGGATACCCACTGCGCTCAGCCCCGCCAGCCCCGAGGTCAGCCCCGGGATGACCCGATGGGGGATGCCCTGGGCCACCAGCTCGGCCACTTCCTCGCCGCCGCGACCGAAGATGAAGGGGTCACCGCCCTTGAGCCTCACCACCCGGAAGCCCCGCCGGGCCTGATCCACCAGGGTGGCGGTGATGTCATCCTGATGGGTGGAGGGCCTGCCGCCGCGCTTGCCGGCAAAGATGCGCACCGCCTCCGGACGGGCCAGGGCAAGGGCGCGGGGATCGATGAGGGCGTCATGTACCAGGACATCCGCCTGCAACAGGGCCGACAGGGCATGCAGGGTCAGCAGCCCGGGATCACCGGGACCGGCTCCGACGATCCACACCTCCCCCTGTCGCAGTCGGGGCATGCCGGGCAACAGGGTCCCCAAGGTGTCCAGAGCGGTCTCCGGGGACAGGGGGCGAGTGGGTGAGACTTCGTTCATCGCAATGCTCCGGGGCTGTCCGCTCATGTCCCGTAACCGGGACGATAACGGCGGACATAGTCCGTGTTGTACAGGGCGCTTTCGCGAAAATCCTCACTGCCCAGGGCCGGCCCCACCAGGATCAGGGCGGTACGCTCAATGGGATCGACCCGGTGCATGGCCACGATGCCGGACAGGGTGCCCCGCAGCACCGTCTGATCCGGCCAACTGGCGCGGGCGACGATCGCCACCGGGCAGTCCTCGCCATAGTGGGGTACCAGGGCCGCCACCACGTCCTCCAGACGGTGGATGGCCAGATGAATGGCCAGGGTGGCGCCGGTGCGGGCAAAGTTTTCCAGGGTTTCGCCCGGCGGCATGGCGGAGGCGCGTCCGGACATGCGCGTGATCACCAGACTTTGGGCCACTTCCGGCACCGTCAGTTCCCGCCCCAGCACGGCGGCGGCGGCGGCAAAGGCAGGCACGCCGGGGGTGAGGGTGTAGGGAATGCCCCGTCGATCCAGACGGCGCATCTGCTCGGCCACGGCGCTGTAGACGGACAGATCGCCGGAGTGCAGGCGGGCCACATCCTCCCCGGCCTCGTGGGCACGGACGTATTCCGCCTCGATGGCATCCAGATCCATCGGCGCCGTGTCCACCAACCGCGCCCCGGGTGGGCAATGCTCCAGCAACTCCGCCGGCACGATGGAGCCGGCGTAGAGACACACGGGGCAACGGGCCAGCAGGCGCGCGCCCCGCAGGGTGATCAGATCCGCCGCGCCGGGGCCGGCGCCGATGAAGTGTACGGTCATCAATCAGTTCCTCTTTTCCACCGCCCATTGCACCACGGGCATGGCGGGACGGAAACCGTGCAGACTGCCAACGGGTTCCAGACGTTCCACCGACAGACGGGTCAGGGTGCCGCCGTAGCGCTGCCAGGCCCGCTGGATGACTTGCTCCGTCTCCAACACCACCACGTTCGCCACCAGGCGACCACCGGGGAGCAGGGCGGCCCAGCACTGGTCGATGACGGCCTCGTCGCGGGCGCCGCCGCCGATGAAGATCGCATCCGGCCGGGGCAATCCCTCCAGTACGGCGGGGGCACGACCGACCCGCACCTCCAGCCGGGGGACGCCCAGGGCGGCGGCATTGCGGGCCGCGCGGGCGGCCCGCTCCGGGTGGCTGTCCACGGCAATGGCCCGGGTGCCGGGGTGGGCCAGCAGCCATTCGATGCCGATGGAACCGGAACCCGCCCCCACGTCCCAGAGCAGCGCGCCGGCCCGGGGACGCAGACTGGACAGGGTGACGGCGCGGATCTCCCGCTTGGTGATCTGGCCGTCGTGTTCGAACCAGTCATCCGGCAGCCCCGGGGCCAGGGGAATGATGGGGGCATCCGCCTCCGCCAGTACCTCCAGTGCCAGCAGGTTCAGGGGCTGGACGTCCTGGAGGTCGAAATCCCGTGCCCTGACATGACGCTGGCGTTCCCGTGGACCACCCAGGGCCTCCATCAGGGTCACGGCGGTCTCACCGAATCCCCAGCGGGTCAGGGCCTCGCAGATCTGCCCCGGCGAGTCCTGGTCGGCGGTCAGGACGAACAGGCGCGCACCCGGCTGCAGGGCCGGCCGCAGGGTCTCCAGGGGCCGGCCGGTGAGGGACACCACCGCGCATTCCTGCTGGGCCCAGCCCAGGCGGGCGGCGGCCAGCGACACGCTGGAGGGATGAGGCAGGCAGCACATCTCCCGCGCCGGCAGATGCCGCAGCAGGGTGGTGCCCACGCCGAAGAAAAAGGGATCACCGGAAGCCAGCACCACCACCGGCTGCCCCCGCCGGGCGAGAATCCGGGGCAGGGTGTCGGACAGGGGCGAGGCCCAGGGCAGTGCTTCTCCCCGGATCAGGGGCGCGGCCAGGGTCAGATGACGTGCTCCGCCGACCACCAGGACGGCGGCACCGATCAGGGCGCGGGCAGCGGGACTCAGGGCCTCGACGCCCTCCTCTCCCAGGCCTATGATGCTCAGCCAGGGACCCGGGGGGGCACCGGCCGGCTGACGGACGTGTTCAGCGGTCATTGCAATCTCTGCCCCGGCGACATCCCGCGCCCCGCCCCACCGGCCAAGGGGCCGGGTCTGCCCATCCGTTCTGCCTGAAGCGAGCCATGACCCACACACCCCTGCGCATCCTGATCCTCGGCGGCACCGGAGAAGCCTTGCAACTGGCCCGGGCCCTGGAAGGTGACGCACGCTTTGCCCCCACCTACTCGGTGGCCGGGCGCACGCAAAATCCCCGCCTGCCGGACCTGCCCTGCCGCGGCGGCGGCTTCGGGGGCCCCGACGGCCTGGCCGGCTACCTGGGCCGGGAGGCCGTCGAGGTACTGGTGGATGCCACCCACCCCTTTGCCGCCCGCATGTCCACCCATGCGGTCATGGCCGCGAAGCAGACGGGCGTTGCCCTGCTGGCCCTGCGGCGCCCGGCCTGGATACCCGGCCCGGAGGATCACTGGCACGGGGTGCCGGACATGGCCGCCGCGGTACAGGCCCTGGGCACCCGCCCCCGGCGGGTCTTTCTCACCATCGGGCAACTGGAACTGGCTCCCTTTTGCGAGGCACCCTGGCATCGTTACATCATTCGCAGCGTGGATCTGCCCGCGGTACGTCCGCCGGACTGCCTGTGCATCACCGAACGCGGCCCCTTCCGGCTGGAGGATGAACAACGACTGCTGCTGCAGCACCGCATCGACGCCCTGGTGACCAAGAACTCCGGCGGCGAGGCCACCCGCGCCAAGCTGGAAGCGGCACGGATGTGCAACGTGGAGGTGATCATGGTGGATCGCCCGTGGGTGCCGCCGGCGCCCGCCGAAGTGCCGGACCCGAAGGCCGCCCTGGACTGGCTGGGCGCCCACTACGTCCGTTCCCGACCCACGCTGCGGGGCGTGTAGATCCAGGGATCCTGCCCGGTACGGGGGATCAGCCGGGTCTCGGCGTTGCCGACGATCACCAGGGTGCGCATGTCCGCCTGCTCCGGCCGGGCCCGGGCCAGGGTGGTCACCGCCACCGCCTCTTCCGGGCGGCTTACGGCACGGGCAAAGATCACCGGCACATGGCCCGGTAGATGACGACGCAACAGGGTCAGGGCTTCGCCCAGTTGCCAGGGACGCGCCTTGGAAATGGGATTGTAGAACGCCATGGCAAAACCGCCGCGGGCGGCGCACTCAAGGCGATTCAGGATGACGGTCCAGGGTTTGAGGTTGTCCGACAGGGACATGACGCAGAAGTCATTGCCGAACGGCGCCCCCAGACGGGCACCGGCGGCCAGCACCGCGGACACCCCGGGATGCACGGTCACCTCCAGATCCCGCCAGCCGGGCTCGCCATGGTCCATGGCCTCGAAGACCGCGGCCGCCATGCCGAACACACCGCCGTCGCCGGACGAGACCACGGCCACCCGAGCGCCTTCCGCGGCCAGTTGCAGGGCCAGGCGCGCCCGCATGATCTCCTCGCGGTTGTCGGAGGCATGGATCCGCTGCCCCCCCTCGGCGACCACCCGCTCCACATAGGGGACATACCCCACCAGATCCGTGGCCTGGGCCAGGGCCAGGGTGGCCCGGGGACAACGCAAATCCTCGGCGCCGGGACCCAGACCGATGACATCCACGCGACCGCTCATCGAACCCCCTGCCTGCCGGGTACCAGCACGATGGTGAAATAGGGCGCCGTCCGGTCTTCCGGCCAGTCGGCCAGGCGCGCCACATGGGCGCCCTCCATGGTGCCCCGCTCCACCAGAATGGCCCGTTCCAGCAGACCGGCCCGGATCAGGGCCGTGCGGATACGGGGAAGATTACGGCCCACCTTCATGAAAACAGCGGCATCGGTACGGCTCAGATGGGACACCATGGCGTCCTCCGGCAGGGTGCCGGGAATCACCGTGAGCACATCGTCACCATGGGTGATCGGGGTATCGGCCTGGGTCCAGCATCCACTCATGCCGCTGATGCCGGGGACCACCCGGGCCGGGAAGCGGTGAGACAGGCGATCGTGCAGATACATGTAGGAACCATACAGGAAGGGATCACCCTCGCAGATCACCGCCACATCCTCTCCTGCGTCCAGATGGCGCGCCACCGCCGCCGCCGCCTGGTCGTAGAAGTCGCTCATGTCGCGCGCATAACGGGGATCATGGATGGAGACCTCGGTGGTGAAGGGGTACTCCAGGCGCAGGATCCGCTGCTCGGGAAGCAGGTGGGGGCCGGCGATCCCCAGGGCCTGCCCGGTGCGACCCTGCTTGGCAAAGGCGGCCACCACCGGTGCCGCCCGCAGCAGGCGCAAGGCCTTGAGGGTGATGAGTTCCGGATCACCGGGCCCCAGACCGATGCCGAACAGGGTGCCGGAGCCGCTCATTCCTGTTCACTCGCCAAGGCGTTGATGGCCGCCACGGTCATGGCGCTTCCGCCCAGACGGCCGTGGACGATCACGGACTCAAGACCCGGATAGGCGGCCAGGGCCTCCTTGGATTCCGCGGCGCCGACGAAACCCACCGCCATGCCGATCACCAGAGCCGGACGGGGCGCCCCCGCATCGATCAACTCCAGCAGGTGGAACAGGGCGGTCGGGGCATTGCCGATGGCCACCACGGCACCATCGAGCCGTTCCCCCCACAGATCCAGGGCGGCAGCGGAGCGGGTGTTGCCGATCCGCCGCGCCAGTTCGGGGACGCGGGGGTCGTCCAGGGTGCAGATGATCTCGTTGTCCGCCGGCAGCCGGGCGCGGGTAATGCCGTGGGCCACCATCTTGGCGTCACAGAGGATGGGCTTCCCCGCCAGCAGGGCCGCCCTTCCCGCCTTGGCGGCATCGGGCGTGAAGACCACCTGGGGCGCCAGTTCCACCATGCCGCAGGCATGGATCATGCGCACCACCACCCGGGCCTCCTCGGTACTGAAACCGTCCAGTCGGGCTTCGCCGCGGATGGTGGCGAAGGATTTACGATAGATGGCCGCGCCATCCTTGATGTAGTCGTAGGTCTGGGGCATGGATCGAGTGAACTGCGTGAAGGGCAATGCCGGGGCGGCCGGAGCGGGTGGGTAAGCTTAGCGGGTCGGGGTCCACGGGGCAATGCCCGACTTGCCCGACACCGGCCATCGGCCACCGGCGTTACCGGCTTTTTGAGGCCCGGGCATGCAAGCGCACTATAATCAGGCATGCAATCCTGTCGCCGCCAATCCCGTCAACCCTCGCCGAGGCAAGATTTTCAGGCCTGAAAAACCGTCACCATGCCGATCCCTCCAATCATGCCGCCGCTACCATGCTCGCAGGTTCCCAAAGGCACCTCGGACCGTTATCGGCAGCACAGAAACCGGATGGCCAGCCTGGTTTCACGTACGATGGCCAGGCATCCCCGATGCGATGAATTCAGCGGCGGGCACGGCATGCGCTTGCTGGAATGCAATCACCGCAATCACGCGGCCTTCATGGCCGAGGTGCTTGCGGCCAATGACTTTCAGCTGCTGGCGGAGACCCTGCCCTGGGTGTATGCCGCCTATCATCATCAGGGCGTGCATTTTGACTATTTCCCCGCCCAGTTCGAAGCCTGGACACAGGCCATCCGTCTCACGCTCAGCGAAGCCGACGCGGAACATCTCCTGCCCGTGTACCGCTGGATGGCCGACAGTCATCCCGCGATCATCAAGACCGCCCTGTCTCATCAGGCTCGCAGGCTCCACGTCCCCGACCGGTACCGGGAGGAATACACCTACATCACTGCCAGCCTGCTGCAGGGAAATTATCCGGACATCATCCGTCGCTGCAGAGCATTGCTGAGCCGCGGCATGTCCTACGGCGACATCCTGCAGGAACTGTTCTATCCCGCCATGGTGGATGTCGGGGCACGCTGGGAGGACGGCGAGATTTCAGTGTCCATGGAACACCAGGCCACCGCCATGGCCTACGGCATCCTGTCTTCCCTTTACCATGATCTACCCTTCCCCGACATCCACCGCGGACACGCCCTGGTCAGCCCCGTTTCAAACGAGTTTCACGAAATGGGCGCCTGGATGCTGGCAACCAGCCTGGAACTGGATGGGTGGGACATCACCCTGCTGGGCGGCGATACCCCCCGGGAATATCTGATCACGACGGCGGTGCGGCAACGCCCCAGGTTCGTGGCCCTATCGGTGACCCTGATCAGCAACATCCATGAAGCCCGCTGTACCATCGAATACCTGCGGCAGGCCCTTGGACGTGACAGCACCACCCGCATCCTGGTCGGTGGGCAGGCGTTTCTCATGGCCCCCCGCCTGGCCGCATCCGTGGGGGCCGATGCTTGCCTGGAAAGTTGTGATGCGGCGGTCCGATGGGCGCGAACCCTGGAGGCGGAAACTGATGAACCCATCAGCTCTTGATCCCACCCTGCAGCCCGAACTGGCTCGGGCACTCCACAGCTATGTCATGGAGTCCGGCCGCCTGGTGGTAGTGGAAGTGGACAGTGACGGCCGGATCATGGGTGCCAACGTCACGTTCCGTTCCCGCTTTGCCGGATTTGCGGATGTACGCGGTGAATCCCTGTCCCGGTTCCTGGCCAGCGATGACGAGATGCCCGACATCGAGCCGGGACTTGCCCACCGTACCGCCATCGCCCGGATATTCAACACCGTCATGGGAGGAGAAAACTACCTGTTCCATGCCTATCCGCTCAATGCCCACACACTGCTGATCGGGGAGCCCGCCAAGACGGACGACAGCGACGTGATCGGCCGCATGGGCAATCTGGCACTGGAAATGTCCCGCCTGGTCAGGGATCTTCGCAAGGCCAATCACGATCTGGCCGTGGCCAACGAGCTGAATCAGCAGCTGGCCCGCACCGACGCGTTGACGCACCTGGCCAACCGCCGGTATTTCATGGAGCGCCTCCAACAAGGGGTGGTCCAGGCCCAGAGTCGCCGGCATGCCCTCTCCATCCTGATGATGGACCTGGATCACTTCAAGCAGATCAATGACAGCTTCGGTCATGCCGCCGGTGACACAGCGCTGACCGCCTTTGCGGAACTGCTGCGCGCGCTGGTCAGAATGTCAGACCTGCCGGGGCGACTGGGGGGAGAGGAATTCGGACTTTACATGTTTGACACCCATCGCCACGTGGCCGCGGCGGTGGCGGAACGCATCCGGGCAAGTACCTGGGAGCTTCGCCCCAACGGGCTGGATCATCGACTCAGTGTCAGTATCGGTATCGCCGTGCTTGAGCCCGAAGAGGATGCGGAAGCGCTGATAAGACGTGCCGACACCGCGCTTTATCAAGCCAAGAATCAGGGCCGTAACCGGGTCGTCATCGCAGGGCCGGAGTCGGAACACGCGACCGGACGGGAAGAGAATGCACCTAGGAAGGACTGACATGATCGACCGCACGGACCGCGGGCGATAAAAATTTCAGGAGGGGGGGGGTTGCAATACCCGAGGGTTTTGATCAATATTAGACCCATGCCCTCAAACGGAAGGTGGAGGAGCCTGGCGGTTCTCCGAACGATTGGCCTCTGCAAAAGTCACAATCGTGCGTCGATCGAACCGACAGGTACTCCTCCACCTGCACTGCTAGTGCAGTACCGCTACTGCAAAGACCCTCTTAGTAGAAGGGTCTCCACATGAACACCAGGAAGTGAGCGGCGGCAGCCAGAACCATGAACACCGTGAAGGTGGTCTTGAACTGCTCGTGGAATTCCTTGGCTTGTTCTTCGGTCAGGCCGGAGATGCTGTTGTCATTCATGGTCTAGTCCTCTCTTACTCGGAAGCTTCAACGGCGCTGGCGTCGAAGGTCAGCGGGTTGTAGTTGTCGTTGGCGTACACGAAGGCGTGAACGGCCAGGGCAACGACCAGGACAGCCATCAGAATGGGCATCAGCCAGGTGCCAGGATTGACCACCAGCCACAGCTTCCAGTCGTCTCTGGGGTTGCTGGGCTTGCTCGCTCTGTATTCGCTCATTGATATTACCCTCTTGGTTTAAGTACAGACCCCTTTCGAGATCCGGACGTTCTTGCAAACATCAACTTCTGATGCAGCCCCTTCAGTCCGGCCTGGCCGACCTGTCTGACAGGGACCGTAGTCAGGGTGTAAGTCTAGGCTGACGCCGCGCGATGTCAAGGTTTCGATACAGACGGAAGCCCCGGAAAGACCCAAGACTCACAAAAGCTTGACCCGGGTCAACGAGTGGATGGGTCATGGCGGCAAAAGCCGGGGTTTCAGCCGGATGGACACACCCGCCAGGACACGTCATGATGCCCGCAAGCCCCAGGACACCGGACTGTCCGCTCAGCACAAGGAGGTCAACCATGCCCATCACCGACTGGCCCGCCGCCGAACGCCCCCGGGAAAAACTCATTGCCCGCGGCGCCGCGGCCCTGTCCGATGCCGAACTGCTGGCCATCTTCCTGCGCACCGGGGTGGCAGGCCGCACCGCCGTGGATCTGGCCCGTGACCTGCTCACCCGTTTTGGCGGCCTGCGCCCCCTGCTGCAGGCGGACCTTCAGGACTTCTGCACCGCCCATGGCCTGGGAAAGGCCAAGTACGCCCAGCTCCAGGCCGTGCTGGAGATGGGAAGGCGGCACCTGTCCGAGACACTCAAGCGTGGTGATGCCATCACCAGCCCGGAACATACCCGGCGCTACCTGAGTGCCCGCCTGCGGGACTATCCCTTCGAGGTCTTCGCCTGTCTGTTCCTGGACAATCGCCACCGGGTCATTGCCTTTGAAGAATTGTTCCGGGGCACCATCGACGGCGCCAGCGTCCATCCCCGGGAAGTGGTGCGCCGCGCCCTGATCCACAACGCGGCGGCCGTCATCCTGAGTCACAACCACCCATCGGGAATCGCCGAACCCTCACGGGCGGACGAGGCCATCACCCGACGCCTGAAAGAGGCCCTGGGACTGATCGACGTGCGGGTACTGGATCACATCATCGTTGGCGACGAACTGGTGTCATTGGCGGAACGCGGCGTGATCTGAGACCGCTTTCCCGCATGCTTTTCAGGGTCTTGACGGGGCCGGAAAGGTTTAAGATAGGCCCGCCTTCAGGTCGTCAAGGAAACAGGATCGTGTCGGAACATGAAACCGAACTGAGCAACCGCCCCACCAGCCGCAACCTGCGGGTGCTGGGACGTCTGCTGGGCTTTGCCAGACCTCACACGGGCCGCATCATTGCCGCCGCCGTGGCCCTGGTGGCGGGGTCCGGGGCCGTGCTGGCTTTCGGGGCCGTGCTGCGCCTGGTGATCGATCAGGGACTGACCGCCGGCGATGCCGCCGCTTTGAACCAGGCCCTGATGCTCCTGCTGGGCGTAGTGCTGCTCATGGCCACCGCGGTCTCGGTACGCATGTATCTGGTGACCTGGATCGGTGAGCGGGTGGTGGCGGACCTGCGCCGGGCGGTATTTGAGAAAGTACTGCGCCTGGACCCAGCCTTCTTCGAGATGACCCGCACCGGGGAAGTGATCTCCCGTCTGACCACGGATACCTCCCTGGTACAGGTGGTGGTGGGCTCCACCCTGGCCATCGCGGTACGCAACCTGCTGCTGTTCTGCGGCGGCATGGCCATGCTGTTCATCACCAGCCCCAAGCTGACCCTGGGCGTGTTGCTGGGGGTGCCACTGATCACCGTGCCGGTGTGGATCCTGGGACGCCATGTCCGCCGTCTTTCCCGCCAGTCCCAGGACCGGGTGGCCGACATTGGTGCCTATATTGACGAAACCCTCTATGGTATCCGCACCGTCCAGGCCTTCTGCCATGAAGCGGTGGACATGCTGCGCTATGGCCGCCAAGTGGAACAGGCCTTCGACACCGCCATCCGGCGCACCCGCTTCAGCGCCCTGCTCAGCGGCATGGTGATGCTGCTGGTATTTTCCAGCATCAGCCTGGTGTTGTGGGTCGGCGGGCACGACGTGCTGGCCGGACGCATGAGCAATGGACAGCTGGCGGCATTCGTGTTCTATGCCGTGCTGGTGGCCGGCGCCGTGGGCGCCATCAGCGAAGTCATCGGCGAGCTGTTCCGGGCCACCGGTGCGGCGGAACGCCTGATCGAACTGCTGGATACGGAACCCGCCATCACCCCGCCCACCCGGCCGCGGGCCCTGCCGGCCCCACCCGAGGGCCGGGTGCAGTTGGAGCAGGTGGTGTTCCGCTATCCCTCCCGCCCCGAGCCTCCGGCCCTGGACGGGATCACCCTGACCCTCGAACCCGGCGAGAAGGTCGCCCTGGTGGGGCCCTCGGGGGCCGGCAAGTCCACCGTCCTGCAGTTGCTGCTGCGCTTCTATGACCCCGAGTCCGGACGCATCCGTTTTGACGGGGTGGACATTCGGGAAACGGATCCGGGCCAGCTACGAAGAGGCATGGCTCTGGTGCCCCAGGATGCGGTCATCTTCGGCGCCGATGCCTGGGAAAACATCGCCTTCGGCATGGACGGAGTGAGTTGGGAACAGATCCGACAGGCGGCGGATGCGGCCCATGCCAGCGAATTCCTGGACCGCCTGCCGGAGGGGTTTTCCAGTCATCTGGGAGAACGGGGCGTACGCCTGTCCGGCGGCCAGCGTCAGCGCATCGCCATCGCCCGCGCCATCCTCAGGGACCCGGCCCTGCTGCTGCTGGACGAGGCCACCAGCGCCCTGGACGCGGAAAGTGAACGCCTGGTCCAGGAAGCTCTGGAACACCTGATGGAAGGACGCACCACCCTGATCATCGCCCACCGCCTGGCCACGGTCCGCAAGGCGGACCGGATCGTGGTCATGGACCAGGGCAGGATCGCCGCCGTGGGGACCCACGATGAGCTGGTGGCCCAGGGAGGACTCTATGCCCGACTGGCAGCCCTGCAGTTCAGGGAGGGACAGGAAGGACTGACGGAACCAGGCCGGCGCACCGGCACCGGGGGCTGAACCCGGGGCCGGTGGCGGTTCCCTCTCAGCCCCGGATCAGCAACACGTCCGCGTCCTGCACCTGGTGCACCACCCGGCGGGCCACGCCGCCCAGAAGGGCATCCTGGAGACGGTTGCGGCCGTGGGTGCCCATCACCACCAGCTCGGCCCTGAACTCCTGCACGGCCCGCTCCAGCACATCGGGCGCATAGCCCAGACGCAGCTCGGCGGAGAGCCGCTCCGTCGGCAGACCGCAACCGGCCAGAAAATCATTCAGCTCCTGCTCCTGTTCGGCGCGCACTTCCTGCTTGATCCTCGCCACCTCGCTGGCCACCACCCGGTTGCGCAGCACCTCGTCCAGGGAATCCATGTTGTAGGCATGCACTGCGCGCAGGGTTTCCTCGGGGGAAAGCGCCGCGGCCAGGCGGAGGGCGCTGCGGGTCCGTTCGGAATAATCCACCGGCACCACGATATGGCGGTAAGCCCCCTGCACCGGCTTCTTCACCACCAGGATGGGGCGATCAGCATGGTGGACCAGGTTCTGGGTGGTGGTGCCCAGCAGGATCTCCTTGAAGCTGCGCTGGCCGTGGGAGCCCACCACGATCAAGTCCGCTCCGAACTCGCGGGCCTCCGCCAGGATCTGCTTGTGACCCTGACCCCGCACGCAGCGGATGTCCATGTCCAGGTCGTCGGCGGCGCCCAGCGCCGTCATCCGCTCCGCCATGGCCTGCTCGGTGGCCTCCACCAGATCCGCCATGAGGGTGTCCGCATCACCCCGCCATCGCTTGAGGACGGTCTCGTCCAGGGTCGGGGCAGGAATCACGTTGACCACCCGCAGTCGGGCGCCTTCCGAAGCGGCCAGCTGCAGGGCGCGTCGACCGGCGTTGTCGGCGCCGGCGGAAAGGTCGGTGGCAAACAGGATCTTGCTCAGCTTCATGGTATATCTCTCTCGTGCAGGACATGGCTCTTTGCTGTCTCGGCGCGCCAGTCCACCCTGACATGGCACCGGTCGCACTGATTGTCGCACAGTTACTGCCGCTGTCACGTGACCGGCTGTAAAATGCAACCCACGGTCATCGCCCCGTCCAGCAGCATTGCGCCTGCGTCAGGAGCACTCCCTTGCATATCAGTCATCTTCTTATCGTGCAGTATTGCGCGATTCTGGTCTTTTCATCCCTCTATGCCCCCCAGCCCCTGCTGCCTGTGCTGGCGGAGGCATTTGCCGTCAGCGAGGCCAGGGCCTCGCTGCTGATCACCGTGGCCCTGCTGCCCCTGGCCATCGCGCCGGTGGCCTATGGTTTCCTGCTGCAGAGACTGTCGGCCAGGCGCCTGCTGATCGGCGCCACCTGGCTGCTGGCCGTCACCCAGGTGGCGGTGTATCTGGTCACCAGCTTTGAACTGCTGCTGGCCCTTCGCCTGGCCCAGGGGCTGATCATTCCCGCCATGCTCACTTCCCTGATGACCTACCTGGCCGCCAGCGCCCCGCCGGGACAGATCGCCCGGGTGATGGCCATCTACATTGCCGCCAGCGTGCTGGGAGGCTTTCTGGGGCGCATGATCTCCGGGCTGATCTCCACCCAGTTCGGCTGGCGCTGGTCATTCCTGTTCCTGGCCGTGGCCATCGCCCTGTGCGCTTTGCTGTTGCAGCGCCTGAAGGCCGACCCGCCGGTGAGCTTCCAGCGCCTGGACCCGCGGACCATCCTGCAGGTGCTGCGGCAACCCAGCTTCCTGCGTCTGTACCTGGTGGTGTTCTGCGCCTTCGGTGCCTTTGCCTCGCTACTCAACTTCCTGCCCTTCCGCCTGGTGGAACTGGGCACCGGACTGAGCGAGACCGGCATCGCCTTCATGTATGCGGGTTACCTGATGGGCGTGGTCACTTCCCTGCTCTCCCTGCGCATCGCCGACCATATCGGCGGCGCGGTGAACACCATGCTGCTGGGCAGCGCGGTGTTCCTGGCCGCCCTGCTGTTCTTCACCGGTTCCCAGGTGTGGGTGATGTTCGTGGGCATGTTCGTGCTCTGCGCCGGCATGTTCCTGATCCATTCCCTGGCACCGGGGGTGCTCAATCAGGCCGGCGGCGAGCAGCGGGGGGTGGTCAACGGACTGTATATTGCCTTTTACTATGCGGGCGGTACCACCGGGTCGTTCCTGCCGGGATTTCTGTATCACGGCCTGGGCTGGCACGCGTATCTGGGCGCGCTGGCCGTGACCCTCAGCTTCGGCGGGTGGCTGCTCTGGACCTTGCGACGCAGCGGCCTTTGAGACCCGGCCGGAAAACCGAAACACCCTGGAGGCACGAGGAGGATAGATGAGCCAAGACACTGCCAAGCCGTCCCGCAAGGGACTGCCCCGCTGGGCCAGACTGCTGATGACGCCCCTGATCCTGCTGGCGGCCGCCGCCCTGATCTGGAGCCAACTGCCCAAGGGCGCCTACTCCACGGATTTGAGCCGCATCGGAGACGGGCGCCCTGCCCTGGTACTCACTTACGACGCCTCCTTCCTGGCGGGCATGCGGGTGATGGGCTACATGGACGAGATCCGTGATGACTACATGCCGCAGGTCCACTTCCTGGTGGCCAATGTGGGCACCCCCGACGGACGCAGCCTGGCGAACCGGCACGGGGTTCGGGACGGGGCCGTGCTGCTGTTTTCAGCTCAGGGGACACTGGTGGAACAATTGCCGGCACCGGCCGGCGCGGAGGAACTGCGTCAGGCCCTGGATCGGACCCTGATGGCGACCCGGTAGGCACCGGGCGCAGGGGGCGGGCAGGGGGCAGGGATGCCCCCACGAACCGGATCAATGCTTGTAGCGGTAGCTGATACGGCCCTTGGTCAGGTCGTAGGGAGACATCTCCAGCTTGACCTTGTCGCCGCTGACCACACGGATACGGTAGCGGCGCATCTTGCCGGAGGCGTAGGCCTGCACCTGCACGCCGTTCTCCAGTTCCACGCGAAAACGCTGATCGGGCATCACGTCGGTGACGGTGCCTTCCATCTCGATGAGATCTTCCTTATTGGACATGGGGTACCTCTCTTTCCGTCAGGCGGGACACATGAGGGAACCGCGTTTCTGTCCGGCCTGAGTGAGTGTCGGCCTGGCCCTGTGGGCCTGTGCCATGGGGTCGTGCGTCTGCCGATGCAGCGCAGATAAGGTGGGGCAAGGCGGTCTTGATGCCGCTTGACAGGGTCCCGATGCCGGTCGTCATGCCCAGGACCGCTGCAGTATACACGAATCAGGATTCATTTTCAGGGACTTACGCGCATACCCCTGAAAAGGAGAGCGGAACGGGGTTGCCACGATGAAATTAAGCGATGGCTAATATTGCCCGTTTCCCTTAAAGTGTGCGGCATTCAAAGGGCGCCGGAGTCCGGCTTCGGGCGTCGCCGGATCAACTGCTCACGGGGGCATCCGATGGAATCACAACCGAGACTGCCGCACTTCCCTGTCGCCTGGTTCGCCATGATCATGGGCCTGCTGGGCTTCGCCATCGTCTGGGACCGGGCCGATGCCCTGCTGGCCGCCCCCCCGGTCATCGGTGATGTCCTGAGGGGCTTCGCCGTGGTGGCCCTATTGGGAGTGGCGGCACTCTATCTGACCAAGCTGGTCCGCTACCGGGAAGCCGTGGTCAAGGAACTCAACCACCCCATCAAGCGCAATTTCTTCGCCACCATCTCCATCAGCCTGGTCCTGCTGTCCATTGCCTTCCTGGAGGACGCCCCCGGCCTGTCGCTGGTGCTCTGGTCCGTGGGCGCGGCGCTTCACCTGCTGTTCACCCTGTACGTGATGTCGGTGTGGATCAATCACACCAGCTTCCAGATCCAGCACATGAATCCAGCCTGGTTCATCCCCGTGGTGGGTAACATCCTGGTGCCCATCGCCGGAGTACACCATGCCAGCCCGGAAATCTCCTGGCTGTTCTTCAGCATCGGCCTGGTATTCTGGATCGTACTGCTGACCATCGTGTTCTACCGGATCATTTTCCATGATCCACTGCCGGAAAGGCTGGTGCCCACCCTGTTCATCCTGGTGGCGCCGCCGGCCGTGGGCTTCATTTCCTATCTCAGCCTGACCGACAGCCTGGATCCCTTTGCCCGGGTGCTGTTCTACACCGGCCTGTTCCTGACCCTGCTGCTGTTCTCCCTGGTGGGTCGCTTCGGACGACTGAAGTTCTTCATCTCCTGGTGGGCCTATTCATTCCCCATGGCGGCCATGACCCTGGCGGCCATCAAGATGCACGGCCTGACCGGTGATCCCCTCCATTACGTGATCGGCGTGGTCATGATCGGCGTGCTCACCTTCATCATCGGCGCCCTGCTGATCCGCACGGGCATCGCGATCAGAAGGCGGGAGATCTGCGTCGAGGAATGATCCGGCGCCTCATTCCGGCGGCCCTGTCCGCGGAGTATCGGCCATCTCGATCCTGATGGCCTTGCCCTGCAGCAGGGCCTCAGAGACCTTTTTGCGGGCAGAGTCCAGCATGCGGGAAAACGTGCTGCGCGACACGCCCATGCTGTCCGCCGCATCCGCCTGATAGCGGCCTTCCAGGTCCGCCAGACGCAGGGCTTCCACCTCCTCCAGTGCCAGCACGACCTCCTCCAGATCCCGCAGCGGGATGCCGGCCGGCTTGAAGTAGGTACAGTCGGGACGACAGGTGATCCGGCGTGGACCGCGTGGCCTTGGCATGGGCTGCTCCGTGATGGATGCTTGTATCTATTATGGTCATATGCGCATAATTGGCCACGAATCTTGACGGAGAAACCAACATGCGCATTGCCGTGACAAGTCAGAATTTTCGCACCATCACCGGCCATGCGGGCAAGTGCCGGCGCTTTCTGGTCTTCGGGCCGGGCGCGGCGGATGCCCCGGAAGAACTGCAACGCCTGGATCTTCCCATGGAGATGGCCCTGCACGAACATCGGGGCCAATCCCACCCTCTATTCGAGCTGGGACTCACCGACCTGATCACCCAGGGGGCGGGTCCCGGCTTCATTCGCCGTCTGGCGGCCCAAGGGATCCGGGTCCATGTGACCAGCGCCACGGACCCGATCGCCGCCGTTCGCAGCCTGTTGACCAAAGAACCCCTGCCGCAACCATTGGAGGGGGCCTGCCGACATTGAAACGCCCACCGGGCGGCGCCGGGACACAACCCATCCGGCAGATCACCTCTGATCCCGGGGCCGCTCGCGACGCGTCTGCTTGATGCGATACATGGCCTCGTCGGCTCGGTTGAGAAAGTCCTGGGGCTTGTCCGTGTGCCTGAATAACGCCACGCCGACGCTGCAACCCACATTCACCATGTGGCCCTTGGCCTCGATGGGCAGGGAAATCTGTTCTTCGGCACGCAGTGCCAGTTTGCCGGGATCGGCGTTCCTGCCGCCGTTCTCCGAAAGCAGCAGGGCAAATTCGTCCCCTCCCAGACGGGCCGCGATATCATCACCACGCACCAGGTTGCGCAGGCGCTCCGCCACCACCTGCAGCACGATGTCTCCCGCCTCGTGCCCCAGACGGTCATTGATGGGCTTGAACCCGTCCAGATCCAGATAAAGCAATGTCAGACGCCCCCCATCATGCCGGTGCTTCTCCATCCGTTGTCCGAGTGTTTCCATGAACCGGCGCCGATTCACCAGCCCGGTGAGTGCATCCGTATTGGCAAGATCGGCCAGCTTCTGCTGTGAACGACGCCGTGCCTCCACCTCCCGGCTCAGGTCCCGGGTGCGGCGGGTGATGATGCCGGCGGACTGGTTGAAGGATCGGGTCAATTCGGTGAATTCCCCCCAGAACGGCTCCTTGACGAAGACATCGCTCTGATGCCTGCGCAAGGCTCGGGTGGCCTGGGTCAGCAGGCTCACCGGCCTGGAGATCATGCGGGTCAATACGAGTGCCATGACCAGACAAAGCAGCAGGACGAACAATACCGTCACCAGGAGAAACTGCGTCTGTTCCCTGAGCGCCGCCTTCAGCACCTGGAGCGATACATAAACCACCACGTCGCCCAGGCCATGGTCCAGGGGCATCGCCAGCAGCAAATGGTCACAGACACGGACCGGTCCGGCATCGGGGACGAATGGAACCTCGCCGAAGGCGACACAGATACCGTGATCCAGACCGGCATCGACACCGAGGATACGAAGACCTTGCTGCCCCTCACGCAGTAGCAGCAAGGTTTTCCCGCCCAGATCCTCATAGGGGAAGTCTTCCACCACGGCCAGCAGATCATCCATCAGTACCAACAGGTGCAGACTGCCGATATGACGATCATCAAGCACCAGAGGGCCGCTGACCCAGAGCGTGGGCCGGTCGCCGTTTTCCGGCCAGTGAACCTCGAGACTGATCTCCGGCTGCCGCAACACGGGCGGTCGCATGCCGGTCTCACCCAGGCGCCCGTCATGGTATACACCCGTCACGGAGCGACCCTCCCCGTCGCGAATCCAGATCCCGCCGAGCGCTTCCACGGGTTCCAGTGCATCCCGCAGGATGCGATCAATCAGCCGGTGATGGACGGGATCTCCGGTCCGCAGATAAGCCTCCAGGCTGATGCGCATCTGGGTCCGGCTGGCCACCAGGTCCAGGTGATCGATCATGCGCCGGAACTCCAGATTCAGGCGCCGCTGCTGAACCTGGGCAATCCGCTCCAGGCCGGCCTCCGCAAGGGACAAGGTGAGGACACGGGTGTGATGGTATTGAGCCAGGAACAACACCCCCTGGGGAACCAGTGCCACCAGCAGAAACGCCATCAGCAGCCTGTGGCGCAGCCCCAGGCTGCGCCACAGGCGACGCACTCCGGCATGGGGCTTGGCAGGCCTTTCCCGCTGCCCGGTGTCATCGCCCTGTTCGGCATGCCCCATACCCTCTCCCGCGGGACGAAATCCCATTTCCAAATGCCGTCACGATACCGCCACCGGGCATGATTGCAAACCTCCGTGAACCAAAGAAAGACAGGCCTGCCAAAAACTTGAAAGACCTTCACGGAGTATCCGCGATGATCAGGATCAGACGTTCCCATGAACGCGGCCATGCCGATCACGGCTGGCTGCAGTCCCGTCACTCCTTCTCCTTTGCCGATTACCACGACCCGGCGTGGATGGGCTGGGGCAATCTGCGCGTCATCAACGAGGACCACATCGCGCCGGGGGGCGGCTTCGACACCCATGGGCACCGGGACATGGAGATCATCACCTACGTGATCAGCGGTGAACTGGCCCATCGGGACAGCCTGGGCAACGGCACCGCCATTCCCCCGGGGGACGTGCAGCGCATGAGCGCCGGCAGCGGCATCCGTCACAGCGAGTTCAATCACGCCCCGGACCGCATCACCCACCTGCTCCAGATCTGGATCCTTCCCGATCGGAAGGGCATCCCGCCCAGCTACGAGCAGAAACACTTTGGCGACGAAGAAAAGCGTGGACGACTGCGCCTGCTGGCCTCGCCGGACGGTGCCCAGGGTGCCGTGACCCTCCACGCGGATGCCCGCCTGCTGGCCGGCCTGTTCGATGGCGCCGAACAGGCCGCGCTGGATCTGGATCCGCAACGCAGATACTACGTACATCTGATCAAGGGGACGCTCACCGCCAACGACCATCGCCTGGCGGACGGCGATGCCCTGCTCCTGACCGGAGAGACGCGACTGGCGCTGAGTGACGGAGACGGGGCCGAGGTGCTGGTCTTCGATCTGGCCGCCTGAAAGGATGCCGCCATGAGCAACCGAAATGACAGCAGCTATACTCACACTCGATACGGGTTTCCGGAGACCCCCGGCCATGGTCAAGGCCCAGACACGCACGCTGATAAGACGCCCGCTGGAACAGGTCTTTCGTTTCGTGGTGGAAGACTTCGTCACCAACTACCCGCGCTGGTCCCCCGAGGTGAAGAGCCTGCGGGTGCTCACCCACGGCCCCTTGCAGGTAGGCTGGACCGGGCATCAGGTGCGGGTGGACCAGGGGCGGCGCACGGAATCCGACTTCAGGGTGATCGCACTGGAGCCGGGGCGGCAGGTCACCTTTCGCGGCGTGAGGGACCCCTACCGCATCGACTACCGGTTCGAACCCCGGGAGCAACATACCGAACTGCACTTCAGCTTTGAGATGGGGAAGCTCAGTCTGCCCCTGCGTCCGTTCGAGAAACTCATCCGTCTGGCGGTACAGGAGGGTACCGAGCGCACGGTGCGCAACCTCAAGGGACTGGTCGAGGCGGAGATCGAGCCGCCATCCCCCTCCGCGGCCTGAAACCCGCCCCGTTCAACCTTCAGAGTCATCGCCTCCATGGACTTCATTCCCGAAAAAGATGCCTCCGGCCTGATCCCTTCCGTACTCGCCCAGATCCTGGATACCTGCGTCAACGGCGTGACACTCTCGGACCCCGATCTGCCGGACAACCCGATTGTCTACGCCAACGCGGTATTCGAGCACATGACCGGCTACTCCCGCGCGGAAATCATCGGTCACAATTGTCGTTTCCTGCAGGGAGAGGACCGGGAACAGCCGGCCATCGAGGAGATCCGCAAAGCGCTGGCGGAAAGACGGGAGGTGGAAGTCACCCTGCGCAATTACCGCAAGGACGGCACCCTGTTCCATAACCGCCTGAGCATCCGGCCCCTGTTCGATGCCTCCGGCAAACTGATCTATTTCCTCGGTGTGCAGTACGACGTCACCGACCTGGTGAATGCCCAGACCGAAGTGGCCCGACTGGAGGCACTGCTCCGGCAGGGGGGCTAGCCAGCCTGGCTTGAAATGCCCGCTCGGGCCATTCCATCCCCCCTCCCCTCATCCCCGACCCTTCTCCCCCAGAGGGAGAAGGGAGCATCCGTGGCCGAACCCAGGTTCATGCGTCATTCCCGCGCACACGGGAATCCAGACACTGACCCGCTGAATCCTTGACTCCCGCTTTCGCGGGAGTGACGGCAAAGGACAAGCACTTGACGGCAAAAGACATGGGAGCGACGGCAAAGGACAAGCGCTTGAGCCGCCCCAAAACTGTGGACAAGACTGTGGATGTCATGTCGATACCCTGATCACCTTCAGGCGCCGACACCACGGCAGGAAACAGAGCAAAAAAATATAGCATTGATTTAAAAAGACTAAACCACCCAACACTCAAAGACTTCCGACTGCGGGAAAGGCGATTCCGGGCCAAGGCCAACCATGGCAAGCCTGTGCATAACCGGCCCTGAAAATAACAGGCGCGGACGAATCTCAGATGATGGCGGGAATGCTGATGACCCGGTTTCGGCCCTGGCGCTTGGCCTGATACAGCGCCGAATCCGCACGCCGCAGCAGGTCATCGGGATACTGATCAGAAGCCTGACACTGTGTCAGGCCAAAGCTCGCCGTGACACCGAAGGTGGCATCCCTCGCACCGCTCAGCCGGATGGCCGCCACATCCACCCGGATCTCCTCCCCCAACCAGAAAGCCTGGTCCAGCAAGGTATC
This sequence comes from Ectothiorhodospira shaposhnikovii, assembly GCF_022227765.1. Lineage (GTDB taxonomy): Bacteria > Pseudomonadota > Gammaproteobacteria > Ectothiorhodospirales > Ectothiorhodospiraceae > Ectothiorhodospira. Next base: position 71,154 of record NZ_JAJMLZ010000005.1, read on the forward strand.
CGGCAGGAAGATCACGAACTCCTCGCCCCCCAGACGGGCCGAGACATCCGTGCGGCGCAAACGCGCTTTAAGGATGCCTGCGAAGGCGATCAGGACCTCATCGCCCTTGGCATGACCGTGCTGGTCGTTGATGGCCTTGAACTTATCCAGATCCACCATGATCACGCAGAACGGGGAGGCCGTCCTGCCGAACCGGTCCAACTCCCGGGATACCACGTCGAAAAAATAGCGCCGGTTGAACAGACCGGTCAGGGCATCGCGGATGCTCATTTCCCGCAGTTCCTGTTCCAGCTGCTTCTGGCGGGTGATGTCCATGACCAGACCATGCCAGAGGGTTCCCCCTTCAGGGGTCCGTTCCGGAGTGGACTGCCCGTGCAGCCAACGCACTTCACCATCCACGCAGACCCGATAATCAACGCTCCAGAACGTCTGGGTGCGTTCCGACGCTTCGACACTCTGCATCACCCGTTCGACGTCATCGGGATGAAAGACGTTCAGCAGCCGGTCCAGATCATTCTCCACATCCCCGGGATCGACACCAAAGAGATCCCGCATCTGATGGCTGGCATAGGGTATGCAATAACGCCCGTCGGCACGGCGTTCAAACTGATAGATCATGCCTGGAGCCGCCTCGGCGATCTTGCGCAATGTTTCTTCCACCTTCTGCTGGCGGGTGATATCCAGCGCGGCACCGGCAATGTGCATCAGCCGTCCCTCCTTGAAGACCTTGCGGCAGGTATCCTCGACCCAGATGTAACTGCCTTCGTGGGTCATGATCCTGTAACGACGGTTAAGATCCCGGGTTGAATCCCCCTGCAGCCAGGTCTCGAATTGAGCCAGGGTGGGCGCCACGTCATCGGGATGTACGAGATGGAACCACCCCCCGGGGGCGGTGAGTTTCTCGTCATCAATGCGCAGGAACAGGCGTAGATTGGGTGAAATGTATTCGATGCGGTAAGGAGGGACGGCTTCGGTGTAATAAACCACGGCCGGAGACAGCCGGAGTATCTCGTCCAGCATCGCTGGGAGGCCGGAAGAATCCGTCGGTTTGCTGTCTTCGGCGTCGAACGAGCCGTTCACCGGGGTTGCCAAGAGAGATCCACCTTAAGAGGGAACCACGAATCCACCTTAGCAGATTTGCCGACATGGTAAGGCACATCCTGCGCCCTACCTGCCCCGCCCCTCACCGGTCAGGGGCGGAACAACCGCTTCGCCCGTGTCTCAGGCCCGGCGCAGCCAGGCCAGCAGCAGCATCCCCAGACCGGCGATGCCGGCCAGCCAGGCCGGCCAGGGCGCGCCCATCACCGCCGGCAACTCCGGCGCCAGGGTCAGCATCAGCACTCCGCTGATCAGCAGGCTGCCCCCGGCCACCGCCAGGATGGTGGCCCGGTTGCCCTCCCGGACTTCCGTCCGCAGGGCCTGGAACTGGGCCTTGTCCATGCCCCGCACCCCCACGCCGCGGGCCTGAAGCCGCAGGGCCTCGTGGATCAGACCCGGCATGTCCGGGGCCTTTTCCAGGATCAGGGGCAGATTGCGCCGCAGACCCTTGACCAGGGCCCGCACCCCCACCTGCTCGTCCATCCAGCGCTGGATGAAGGGACGGGCGGTCTGCCACAGGTCCAGTTCCGGGTAGAGATCCCGACCCATGCCTTCGATGTTCAGCAGGGTCTTTTCCAGCAACACCAGCTGGGGCTGGACCTCCATGTTGAATCGCCGGGCGGTCTGGAACAGGCGCACCAGCACGTAACCGAAGGAGATGTCCTTGAGGGGCTTTTCGAAAATGGGTTCGCACACGGTGCGGATGGCCGCCTCCAGCTCCGTGATCCGCACATCCGGCGGCACCCAGCCGGACTCCACGTGCAGCTCCGCCACCCGGGCGTAGTCCCGATTGAAGAAGGCATAGAAATTCTCTGCCAGATAGCGCTGATCCGCCGGCGAGAGGGTGCCGACGATGCCGAAATCCACCGCCAGATAGCTGGGGTCCGCCGGATCGGAGACATCGATGAAGATGTTGCCCGGGTGCATGTCCGCATGGAAGAAATTGTGGCGGAATACCTGGGTGAAGAAGATCTCCACCCCCCGCTCAGCCAGCAGCTTCAGGTCCACCCCAAGGGCCTTGAGGGTGGCCACGTCGGACACCGGCACCCCCTGGATGCGCTCCATCACCATCACGTCCTTGCGGCAGTAGTCCCAGAACACCTCGGGCATGTAGAGGATATTGGAATTCTCGAAGTTGCGGCGGATCTGGGAGGCGTTGGCGGCCTCCCGCAGCAGGTCCAGCTCGTCCAGGATGGTCTGTTCGTACTCGGCCACCACCTCCACCGGTCGCAGCCGCTTGCCCTCGGGCCAGTAGCGCTCGGTCAGCTCGGCGATGACGTACATGAGTTCCACGTCCCGGCGGATGGCCTTCTCGATGTTGGGCCGCACCACCTTGACCACCACCCGGCGACCGTCATGCATGACCGCCCCATGGACCTGGGCGATGGAGGCGGAAGCCATCGGGGTCTCCTCAAAGGAGGCAAACAGGCTCTCGATGGGACGCCCCAGGGACTTCTCGATGATGGCCCGGGCCTGCTCGTTGGGGAACGGCGGCACCCGGTCCTGGAGCTTGGCCAGTTCCACCGCGATATCCTCGGGCAGCAGGTCCCGCCGGGTGGAAATCATCTGGCCGAACTTGATGAAGATGGGGCCGAGATCTTCCAGGGCCCGGCGAATCCGTTCGCCCCGTCCATAGGGTACGGTGCGGAACCAGTTCCACGGACCCAGGTAGCGCAAGAAGCGCACGGAGCGCAGCAAACGGATCGTCAGCACCACGTCATCCAGCCCGTGGCGGATGAGGACACGATTGATGGTGATCAGTCGAAGCAACTGGGAAGGGTGCAGATGACGCATCGAGAGTCCTGAATGTTCTTATCGCTGGGCCCGTTCCCGGGCTTGTTCCAGGCGCTGGATACGGGCCTGGAGGCGGTCTGCGTCGCTGCGCAGACGGTCCACCTCGTCCATGAAGACCTCCACCTCGCCCCGGGTGGGCAGGCTGCGGGTCTCTTCCTGCAGGTATTCCTTCACATCCAGGCGCAGGGATTCACGGCTGCGTTGCAGCCAGGCCGACAGGCCTCGCCAGGCCTCACCGGCACGATGGGCCACCAGATCACCGGTGAGGCCGGCCAGCAGTTCTTCCCAGTCCAGATCCACCTGCCGCAGCAGGTCGCTGAAAAGGCGGGCCAGCTGAGGGTCGCCGATCACGCCGACCCCTTCCGGCAACCGGGCGCCGGGCTCCCCCGCCATCAGGCTCGCCAGGGTGGCGGGGGCACCGCTGATGGTCACTCCCGGCTCGCCGTCATACTGCCCCAGCACCTGCAGGTAGTCCTGCGCCGGCACGAAATACAGACACAGATCCACGCCGGTGACCTGCAGCGCCACCACGCCGCCCCGCAGGGCCGCCAGGCGCTCCCCGCTGTCGGGGTCCAGCGCCAGGTAACGACGGATGGCCTGCTCCAGCAGGGCCGTGACCAGGGTGGGCGGTGTAGGCATGGGCATCTCTCCCGTGGGGCAGGCCCGCGGCGCTAGAGCTTGTAGCCCTTGTGCAGCGCCACGATGCCGCCGGTCAGATTGTGGTAGTCGCAGCGCTCGAAACCGGCCGTCTGCATCATCTGCTTGAGGGTTTCCTGGTCCGGGTGCATGCGGATGCTCTCCGCCAGATAGCGGTAGCTGTCCGCGTCTCCCGCCACCACCTTGCCCATCAGCGGCAGGGCCTTGAAGCTGTAGACATCGTAGACCGACTGCAGGGGCTTGCTGGTGGGCTGGGAGAACTCCAGCACCAGCAGCTTGCCGCCGGGACGCAGCACCCGCAGCATGGAACGCAGGGCGGCGTTCTTGTCGGTGACGTTGCGCAGGCCGAAGGCAATGGTGATGAGATCAAAATAGTCGTCCGGATAGGGCAGGCATTCCGCGTTGCCCTGGACGTAGTTGATGTTGCCCACCAACCCCTCGTCGATCAGCCGGGCGCGGCCGCAGGCGAGCATGGAGGCGTTGATGTCGCACAGCACCACCTGACCGGTGGGACCGACGATGCGGGAAAAACGGGAGGTCAGGTCGCCGGTGCCGCCGGCCAGGTCCAGGATCTTCTGACCGGGACGCGCCGCGGCCACCTCGATGGTGAACCGCTTCCAGATCCGGTGAATCCCCATGGACATGAGGTCGTTCATGACGTCGTACCGGCTGGCCACGGAATGGAACACCTGCCCCACCCGTTTGACCTTGTCCTGCACCGGCACCTGTTCGTAGCCGAAATCAGTGGTTTTGTCGTCGGACATGCATGCTCCAGTTATCAGCCCTGGCGCTGGTGGCCGGCGGCCTCCAGTCGCTCCAGATAGGTTTGCCACAGCCGGGCCTGATCGACGCCCAACCGGTAAAGATATTCCCAATCGTAGATGCCGGTATCGTGCCCATCGGAGAACACCAGCTTGATGCCGTAGTTGCCCACCGGCTCGATGCCGGTGATGGTCACGGCTTCCTTGCCCACCTGCAGCACTTCCTGGCCGGGACCATGGCCGGTCACCTCGGCGGAAGGGGAGTAAACCCGCAGGAATTCGCAGCTGAGCCGGTGGCTCTCACCGTCGGCGTAGACCATTTCCAGCATCCGCGCCTGACGGTGCAGGCGGATGTCGGTGGGGCGATGTTTCACGGCACGTTCCTCCCGCGGGGTTCACAGGATGTAGCGGCTCAGATCCTCGTCCTGCACCAGTTCGCCCAGACGCTCGCTCACATAGGCGGCATCGATGACCAGGGGGCTGCTGCAGTCGGGGGCCTCGTAGGAGATCTTCTCCAGCACCCGCTCCATGACCGTATGCAGGCGCCGGGCACCGATGTTCTCGGTACGCTCGTTCACCTGGAAGGCGATCTCGCCCAGACGGCGCACACCGTCCTCGGTGAATTCCACGGTAACGCCCTCGGTGGCCAGCAGGGCCGCATACTGTTCGGTGAGGGAGGCACGGGGTTCGGTGAGGATGCGCACGAAATCCTCGGCGGTGAGGGCCTCCAGTTCCACCCGGATGGGCAAACGACCCTGCAGTTCCGGGATCAGATCCGAGGGCTTGGCCAGGTGGAAGGCACCGGAAGCGATGAACAGGATGTGGTCGGTATGCACGGAGCCGAACTTGGTGGAGACGGTGCAACCTTCCACCAAGGGCAACAGATCCCGCTGCACCCCTTCCCGGGAGACGTCGGCGCCGCTGTATTCACCGCGACGAACCACCTTGTCGATCTCATCGAGGAAGACGATGCCGTTCTGCTCCACATGGGAGACGGCCCGCAGCTTGATGTCGTCCTCGTTCACCAGGCGGGCGGCCTCCTCGTCGGTGATCAGCTTGAAGGCCTCGGCGATCTTCAACTTGCGGGTGCGGGTACGCTGCCCGCCCAGGTTCTGGAACAGACCCTGCAGCTGACTGGCCATGTCCTCCATCCCCGGCGGGGTCATGATCTCCACGCCCGGCGGCAGGGCCTGAACCTGGATCTCGATCTCCTTGTCATCCAGCTTGCCTTCCCGCAGGCGCTTGCGGAATTTCTGCCGGGTCTCGGAATCGGCGCCCCGGGACGGGGTATCGTCGGCCATGAAGCCGCCGCTGCCGCGCGGCGGCGGCAGCAGGGCATCCAGGATGCGTTCCTCGGCGGCCTCCTCGGCCCGGTGGCGCATCTTGTCCATCTCCTGCTCCCGCAGCATCTTGACGGCGGCATCCACCAGATCCCGGATGATGGATTCCACGTCCCGGCCCACATAGCCCACCTCGGTGAACTTGGTGGCCTCCACCTTGATAAAGGGGGCATTGGCCAGGCGAGCCAGGCGGCGGGCGATCTCGGTCTTGCCCACGCCGGTGGGGCCGATCATGAGGATGTTCTTGGGCGTGACCTCGCGGGCCAGGGCCGCGGGCAACTGCTGGCGGCGCCAGCGGTTGCGCAGGGCAATGGCCACCGCCTTCTTGGCGGCATCCTGACCGACGATGAAACGGTCCAGCTCCTGAACGATTTCGCGGGGAGTCATTTCAGTCATGGCACATCTCTTTACGCTGACACGGGGGGCTGCGATCCACCGGGATCACAGTTCCTCGATGGTCAGGTGATGATTGGTGTAGATGCAGATGTCGGCGGCGATGTTGAGGGATTTTTCGGTGATCTCCCGAGCCGACAACTCGGTGTTCTCGTACAGGGCACGGGCGGCGGACTGGGCGAATGGACCGCCGGAGCCGATGGCGATGATGCCGTCTTCCGGCTCGATCACGTCACCGTTGCCGGAAATGATCAGGGAGTTGTCCTTGTCGGCCACCGCCAGCAGGGCCTCCAGGCGGCGCAGGGAACGTTCGGTGCGCCAGTCCTTGGCCAGTTCCACGGCGGCACGCAGCAGGTTGCCGCTGTATTTTTCCAGCTTGCCCTCGAAGCGCTCGAACAGGGTGAAGGCATCGGCGGTGCCCCCGGCAAAACCGGCCACCACCCGATCATGGTGCAGACGCCGGACCTTGCGGGCATTGCCCTTCATGATGGTATTGCCCAGAGAAACCTGCCCGTCCCCACCGAGGGCGACCTGCCCGTTGCGGCGCACGGAGACGATGGTGGTACCACGGAACTGTTCCAAGGGGAGACTCCTCACGTCTTGATGCCGACGACTGAGGGGGCATTGTAACGGAACTGGGGCACGAGGGGAGAAGGGCGGTCAGGAGTTTTGCTTTTGCCGCCGCGCTCGGGGATGGGCGGCATCATAGACCCGGGCCAGGTGCTGGTAATCCAGATGGGTATAGATCTGCGTGGTACCGATGTCCGCATGCCCCAGCAGTTCCTGCACCGCGCGCAGATCCTGGGACGATTCCAGGATGTGGCTGGCAAAGGAATGGCGCAGCAGGTGGGGGTGCACATGCCGCTCCAGTCCCTGGCTCAGGGCGCGGCGTGCCATCCGCTGCTGGATGGTACGGGGCGTCAGGCGCCGTCCATGACGGGCCACGAACAGGGCCGGTTCGTCCACCGCGGCCCACTGGGAGCGCACCCGCAACCAGGCCGCCAACGCCTCCCGCGCCTTGCGGCCCACCGGAACCTGGCGCACCTTGCGGCCCTTGCCCAGCACCCGCACCATGCCATCCTCCAGGTCCAGTTGGGTACAGTCCAGGGCGGTCAATTCCGACAGGCGCAGCCCCGAGGAATAGAACAGCTCAAGCACCGCCCGGTCACGCACCGCCGGCAGGCTGTCGCCGGGAATCTCCAGCAATCGCCCCACCTCCTCCACATCCAGCACTTCGGGCAACTTGCGGGGGGTCTTGGGCGCCCTCACCCCCTGGGCCGGATTGGCCCCCACCACGCCCTCGCGGATGAGGAAATTGAAAAATCCCCGCACGGCGGACAGCAGACGTTGCAGACTGCGCCCGGAGGCACCGGCCCGGTGACGGGCCGCCACCAGGGCGCGAATGTCATGGACGGTCACGCGGGACCAGTCCGGCTCGGCACCGGGGAGCAGGACATGACCGCGCAGGGCAATCAGGTCCCGCCGGTAATTGCTCACCGTATGGGGAGAGCAGGCCCGCTCACGGGCCAGATGGTTCAGATAGGCCTGGATGCGGCCATCCATGGGAGCGGTATCGGGCGTGTTCATCCCGCGGCCAGACGATGACCCACCGCGTGGGAGAGGATCTCGCCCAGATAATCCAGGAACAGGGTACCCATGCCGGGATGGAAACGGGCGCCATCCCGGCTGCCCAGCCCCAGCACCCCCAGGGGACGGGTCCCTTCCAGCAGGGGTACGGCAACGGCGGAATGCAGCGACTTGCCCTCGTCCTCGGGGAACAGTGCCTTGAACTGGACGGCGGACAGCCGTCCGCACAGGGGACGACGGGTTTCGAAGAGCTTGTCGAAACTGCGCATGGCCGGGTCATCGGGGGCGGTGAAGTGAAGGCCCCTTTGCGGATCTCCGCACAGGCGCACCACCACCGCGTCGGCCCGGAATTCGTTGCGCAACTGTTCCTGAGTGGTGGCCAGCACCGCATCCAGGCTGTCCGCCTCCATCAGCCCCAGGGCCAGCTGATGCAGGCGCTGGCTCAGGCGCTCGTTCTCCCGCGCCACCTGCACCAGATCCATCAGCTTGCGCTCCAGACCCCGGTTGCGTTCCCGCAGGAGCCCGATCTGACGCTCGATCAGGGACACCGCGTCACCGCAGGGATGGGGCACCCGCATCACCTCCAGCAGGGGAAGATGACGTTCGAAGAAATCGGGATGGGCTCGCAGGTAGGATTCCACGGCCGTTTCGGAGAGGGTCTCGTCCGCGAGAGCCCCCTTGTCGGATATGCTCATAGTTCGATGGTCCCCGTAAAGACCGAGGTGGCGGGACCGGTCATGAAGACCGGGTCGTCTTCGCGACCCGCCCACTGTATCACAAGCCGGCCACCCGGCAGATCCACGTTCACCCGGTCTTCCAGCAGCCCCTGAATCCGGCCGGCGACGACGGCGGCGCAGGCCCCCGTGCCACAAGCCAGGGTCTCGCCGGCACCGCGCTCATAGACCCGCAGACGGATATGAGTGGGAGACACCACCTCCATGAAACCGGCGTTCACCCGCCGGGGAAAACGGGGATGCCCCTCGATGGCCGGCCCCAGCCGGGCCACCTCGGCAGTCTGCACGTTATCCACCCGCAGCACCGCATGGGGGTTGCCCATGGAGACGGCACCGATTTCCAGGGCCTGATCATTCACCATCAGGGTGTACCAGGGTGCCGCCTTGTCGGCCTCGAAAGGGATCTCCCAGGGGGTCAGCCGGGGCGGACCCATGTCGACGGTCACCTGCCCGTCCGCCTCCACCTGCAGGGTGATGAGTCCGGCGGCGGTTTCCACGGGGATCCGGGTCTCTCCGGTCAACCCCTGATCCCGGACGAACACGGCAAAGCAGCGGGCGCCGTTGCCGCACTGCTCCACCTCGTTGCCGTCGGCATTGAAGATGCGATAGCGAAAGGCCGCCCGGGACGGATCGGTGGGCGGCTCCACCATGAGCACCTGATCGCAGCCGACCCCCAGGCGCCGATGGGCCAGGAACCGGACGTGGTCCGGGGTGAGACGGACCTGGCGACGCACGCCGTCGATGACGACGAAGTCGTTGCCCAGGCCGTGCATTTTCGTGAATCGGATCATCATGGCAGGGAGATTAAAGGCTTGGCGGGCTGCTGGGAAGCACTTGAGCAGGGCAAAAAGATGACGACCGCGCCCAATTTTGTCACCCTGTGAACAGGCCCCGACCAAGGGAGCATCCCATGACTGCATTCGCCCCCCTGCCCCAACCCCGCACCACCGACGGCAGCCTGCGCCGGGTCGGCGTGGAAATGGAGATGGCCGACATCTCCCTGGACGCCATCGCCGGGATCATCATCGACGGTTTCGGCGGCGAGCAGCAACGTCTATCCCCATTCGAGCAGACAATCACCGGTACCCGTTTCGGTGATTTTCAGCTGGAACTGGACAGCAGCCTGCTCAAGCGCCGTGAGTATCTGGATTATCTGGAAAGCATGGGCGTCACGGTGGACCGGGAGGCGGAACCGGGCACCCTGGAACGCGCCCTGGCGGAAGTGGCGGGGCTGATCGTCCCCCACGAAGTGGTGGCCCCGCCCATTCCCCATGACGCCCTGCCGGAACTGGACCAGCTGCGGGCACGCCTGCGGGCAGCCGGCGCCAGGGGCACTCACGCCTCCCTGGTCTATGCCTTCGGCCTGCAGCTCAATCTGGAGCTGGCCCGGCAGGATGTCGATTCCATCCTGCGGCACCTGCAAGCCTTCCTGCTGCTCCATGACTGGCTGCTGGAAGAGGCACAGACGGACCTGTCACGGCGACTGACACCCTTCGTGGAGCCCTTCCCTCCCAGCTGGGAGCAACGCATCCTGCAACCGGACTATGCCCCGGATCTGGAACGGCTCATCGACGACTACCTGACCGACAACCCCACCCGCAATCGCCCCCTCGACATGCTGCCCCTGTTCGCCCATCTGTCCCCCGGGCAGATCGAGGCGGCACCGGTGGAACATCACCTGATCCGCCCCCGGCCCACCTTCCACTATCGCCTGCCGGACTGCCGGATCGACGAGCCGGACTGGGACCTGAGCGTGCCCTGGAACGGCTGGGTGGCGGTGGAGCGTCTGGCGGAGGATCCTCCACGGCTGGCGGCCATGGCCCATGCCTACCTGAACCGGCCCGAGGAAACCCTGCTGGACAAGGGACGCCGATGGGCTGCCCAGGTGAGTGACTGGCTACGGAGCGGAACATGACACACAGACCTCGTATCGGCGTCACCGGCCCCGACCAGGGGGGCATGGCGGCCTGGCTGATGACCGCTTGGTGCATCCTGCGGGCCGGGGGTATACCACTGCGGATCACCCCCGCCCGTCCCCATGACGGCACCGGCCTGGATGGCCTGGTGATCGGCGGCGGCGCCGATGTGGACCCTGCCCTCTACGGCCAGGACCCGCTGAGCCTGATCCGGGAGATCGAGGCCACCGAGCGCGGCGGCCGGCAACGACTGCTAGGGTTCGTGTTCTACCCCCTGCTATGGCTGCTGCGACGGACCCTTTTCACCCGCCTGGAAGGCGAGGATCAGGGCCGGGACCGACTGGAAGAAGCCTTGATCCGCACCGCCCGGGAACACAATCTGCCGGTGCTGGGCATCTGCCGGGGCATGCAGCTGCTGAACGTGGTGCATGGCGGCACGCTGCATCAGGAACTGAGCGGTTTCTACCGGGAATGTCCTCAGGTACGCAGCATTCTGCCTCGCAAGCAGGTGACGCTGGAACCGGACTGCCGCCTGGCCCAACTGGTGGGGCCGGAACCCCTGGCAGTGAATGCCCTGCACAACCAGGCGGTGGATCGCCTGGGAGAAGGGGTCGTCATCGCCGGTCGGGAGCCCAGCGGCGTGGTCCAGGCCATCGAGGTCCGGGACGGCGCGATGGCCATCGGGGTGCAGTGGCATCCGGAGTTCCTGCCCCACAAGGCACGGCATCAGGCCCTGTTTCGGGGCTTGGTGGCGGCAGCCAGGGCGAGCAGCTCTTGATCTTGGCCGATACCGGGTCCAAGATTGAACCCATGGATGCTTTCGGCGGCGTGACCGCCATCACAGGGAGAAGATGCCATGGAGGCAGCTCAGGTGAAACCCGTCCGGCCCGTGTCGCCGGACCCGATGATACAGACCGGCCCCTTCACCCTGGCCCGGGTCCTGGAGGCTCAGGCCGGCGAGGCCCGCTGGGTGGAGTGTCCCGACGGCGCCACCCTGGCCCCCATGGCCCATGCCCAGGGCGTACCGGCCCTGCGTCCGGGGGACCGGGTCCTGCTCCTGACTCAGGCCGCCACCGGCCCCATCGTCCTGGACCGCCTGCGACACCACGGGGAAGCCCCACCCTGCACCGCCCTCACGGAACGGGACGGCCGGGTCCATCTGCGCGCGGAACAGGGGCTCTACCTGCGCTGCGGTGCCTCCTCCATCAGCCTTGACCCGGAAGGTCGCATGGAGATGCGCGGCCGGGAACTGCACGGCATCATGGCGCGGGTGATGCATTTCCTGGCGGCCCGCATCCATTTCAACTGAGTTGGCACCATGATCCTCCCCCTGTGGCGTGATCATGAACGGCTGGCCGTCCAATGTTATCGGATGCTGCGCCATCACCGTGCCCTTGCCCTCGGCCCGGCCACGCCCCTGGCCCGCCTGGAACGGCGGCTGCTGGCGCACTGGCTGATCCTGGCGCAGGACCCCGCGTCGGTCTGCCCGGATGACGGCGGCGACCTGATTCACGTCACCCGCTGCGCGGCTCGGTGGCTCTCGACCCGGCCGCCCGCGCCCGAGGAAGTCCGTGATTGCCTGCGGGAGCATCCCGGGCATCCCTGGGGCTGGTTGCTGGAACATCTGCCGCCCGAACACCCCCAACCCTGGCTTGAGGCCCTGACCCCATGCCCGACCCTGGCCCCATGGCGGTGGCGGATGCTTGCACACCTGGCCGTGCCGGCCCCGGAAATCTGCCCGGCCCATGTCCCGGCGGCACCGGATGAGGCCCTGGCGGCCCTGCGCTGGGGTGCCGATGTCCCATGGGCACCGGCCGACTGGTTCAGGCACCCGGACCCGACCTTGCCCCCCGAGGCCCTGGGCTGGCAACTGCGGGGCGGCCTGGTGCGCGGCCTGCTCCCACCATCGCGGATTCAGCGCCATGAAGCGTCCCTGGCCGGATCCGCCCAGGGACTGCGCCTGCTGGGCGCCACCGGTCTGCCGCAGGTCCTGCCCAGGCTGCTGGATGCCCTGCCCGAACACCCGGCCGCCGCCTGGGGGCTGGCATTGCACGGCACCCGCGCCGCCACCGACATCCTCATCGGCGCCCTTGCCGATCCTCGCGCCCTGCCCCATGCACTGCCGGCCTTCGAGGCAGTGAGCGGCCTGACGCTACCCGGAATCCAGGGGCCGCGCCCCCTGTCGGTACCGTCCCCCCAGGAACAGGCCATGGTCTGGTGGCGACGGGTCCAGCGCGACGGCCTGGGTACAATCCCCTTGTGGCAGGGGCGGCCCCGCGGCCACGGGACCCTGCTGAACTGGCTCGAAGCCCATGCCGGACAGAACACCGACGGCCCGCAACTGCTGCTTTCCCTGGGCCTGGGGCGCCCCTTGGGCATCCCGCCCGGCGCCTGGCAGAATCGGCGCCACCCAGCCCTGAGACAGCTGCGCCATGACACTTGAACTGTACAATCGCAGCCCCTGGTCCGTGGGCCTGTTTTCCGGCCGGGCACGGGATGGAACGCCCCGGTACACCCTGGTCGTCAAGCGCACACACCGGTTTGTACCTTCACGGGAAGACCCGGAACCCCTGCATCCCTGCGCCCCCCTGATCACCGCGGACATCTATCAGGACGAACCGGGCGACAGCCCCCTGCTGCGGGCCACGGAAACCGTCCCTTTCAAGCAGGGGGCCGATGTCCTGATCACCGGCCTGGACGGACTCATGGACGGCCTGGATGCACGCACACTGAAACTGACCCTGTGCCGTGAAGGCCGGATACTGCTGGACAAGATCCTGCACCGGCAAGGCGTCACATCCCGGCGACGGGGCTGGCCGCGGCCCTGGGCCGGCCCCATGTCCCGGCGCATGGGATCGGGACCCGTGCCCGGCCATGCCGCCCCCCAGACCCGAAGGCTGCTCGGCCTGGCACCGCTGCCCACGCGACTCATGACCCTGCCCTTCCAGGAGTCCCTGCCCGCCGACGCCTTCAACCAGGCGCCCCCTGATCAGCGACTGGCGGAGCCGCTGGAGGGCCATGAAATCCTGAGCCTGCAACCCATGTCCGGCCGCCCCGGGGCGGAGCCCCTTCGACTCAGGCTGCCGGCCGAACCCATCACGGCATGGTGCCGGATCCGGGGTCAGCAGATGAAACCCCTGACCCCGGTCTGCGATACCCTCTGGCTGGAAGGGGATACCGGCCTGCTGCACCACATTCATCGGGCCGGGATACCCGCCACGGCCGATACCCGGGGACAAGGCTGGGTCATCGTGGAAGACCGGCGCCAGGCCATGGCCCGGATACCCGTTACGGAACCACTTGCGACATGACCATGCCCCTGCATCTGCATGGCCCACGGCTGTGGACGGCCGTTGGCGGAGATCCGTCGGCCCTGTGGGCGGCGGCCCAGACCGGAATGGGGACACAGCAGTTTTCCGATCACCTGGCGGCGCTCATCGCCGGCGCAAACCACAGCCAGGGGCGGATGCGGGTATCCCCGGCCCTTGAGGATATCCCGGACGGCCGTGACCGTGTCCGGCGGGTGCTGGAACAGGCATTGCAAACCCCGCTGCCGGCAGACTGCACGGTACTCTGGCCCTGCCGGCCCGACACCCTGGAACACCCCTGGCTGGCACCCGAACAGATCTGGGACTGGATGGGGAGAACGGGACTCCGGCATCATCGAGCCCGGCTGCGGATCGAGGTACAGGACGGGTCCGCCGTGGCACTCATGGACAGGGCGCTAGAGGCCCTGCAGGAACAGCCCGCACAGCACTGGATGCTGGGTTGCGTGGACAGTCTGCTGATACCGGAGGTCTTGTCCACGCTGGCGGCGGAGGGGCCGGGGCCGGCCTGGGATGAAGATGACGGCCTGGTGCCCGGAGAAGCGGCCATCTTCATGTCCGTCTCCCTGTCCGGCACCGGTCCGCGCATCCGTGCCTGGGATGCATGCCCGGAACCCCGTCATGCCGATCCATCGGGTGGCGAGTACCTGGCCTGGGCCATGGCCCTGCGGGGCAGCCTGGATCAGGCGGGCCTGGATGCCTTCGATCTGGACGGCGTGGTGCTGCCGGGCAATCCGGGGTGGGATGCCGCCATGGAATGGTACGGATGCCACGCCAGGATCTGGCCGCTACGGGATGGCGACACCCCCACCCTGGCCGACACGCACCCTCCCGCCATGGACCTGAGGGGCGTGCTGGGAGATGCGGGCGCGGCCGGGTATCTGCTGCAACTGGCGCTGGGCATGGGCTGGATGGAGGGGGGTCGGCGACTGGCTGCCCGGGGGTGCGGCAGAGGACCGCGAACGGTGGCGATCCTGGATCGTCCCCTGGCGGCGGAACGGGGTGCCGCAATCCTGGAAATGGCGGAACCGGATCCGCTCCACGGACGGCCCGAGTCCTAGAGCGCCCGCTCCAGATCGGGGGATTCCCAACGGGGACAGACCACGCCGGTACCACCCAGACCGCAATACCCGTCGGGATTCTTGGCCAGATACTGCTGATGGTAGGCCTCGGCATAGTAAAAGACCGGGGCCGGCAGGATCTCGGTGGTGATATCGCCCAGGGCGCGGGTCTTGAGCGCCGCCTGGAACGCGGATCGGGACTGTTCCGCCTGCGCCGCCTGTTGGGCGCCATGGGTATAGATACCCGAGCGATACTGGGTACCCACATCATTGCCCTGGCGCATGCCCTGGGTGGGATCGTGGGACTCCCAGAAGGTCCTGAGCAGATCGGCATAACGGATCCGGGCGGGATCGAACACCACCTGGACCACTTCGTTGTGACCCGTCATGCCGCTACAGACCTCCCGGTAAGTGGGATTGGGTGTGAAGCCACCGGCATAGCCCACCGCCGTGCTGTAAACACCGGCCAGCCCCCAGAACCGCCGCTCCGCGCCCCAGAAACAGCCCATCCCGAACAGGGCCGTCTCCATGCCCTCGGCAAAGGGAGGCTTGAGGGGGGTACCCAGGACATAATGGTGTTCGGGAACCGGCATGGCGTCCTGCCGCCCGGGCAGGGCCTGTTCCGGCGTAGGCATGGCGGTCTTGCGCAGGAAGGAAAACATCACGTCATACCTCTGGGATGGGGTATGACGCATCATAGTTGATTTCTTTACTCGGGAAAACGGTGGCTACCGGTTCCATCCGTGATGATGATCCTGAAATGACGCCATCGGGTCGGATTCCGGTTTCGGGTCGGGCCCGGGGGTCAGGCTCAGATGACGGATATCGATCCTCGGTTCCGGCACTTCCCGGTGCTCACCCAGGGTGACCCCCGGTTCCGCCAGGGTCAGGCCGGACAGATCCACTTCCAGATCGGGAGGCGGCACCCGGTCACTCAGATCAGCCCCCGGCGGTGCCAGGGTCAGATCCGGTGCCGCGCCGACACCACCATCGGACTCGGCTATCGCGGCAGGGGCGGCATCCTGCCCTTCGGTGGTCGGTTCGGCGGCGCAGGCCATGATCCGTGCCACCACCCCGGCCTCTCGCAGCAGCTGAAGGTAACGGCGTGCGGTCGCCTCGTCCACTCCCTTTTTGACCACCACCGGCTTACCGGCCAGCATCCCTTCCACGCGGGTTTCCGGCACCCGGAACAGGGTCGCCAGTCGGGCTCTGGCAGTGGCCACATCCACACCGTCCAAGGGTGTACCGGTCACGGCCACCAGATAGGCCTTGTCCGTCATCTCATGCCTCCTTTTCGATTCGGATTCGATTCGGAGCGACACCTTCAGTGCCCGGTCCGGCCCCGCAACGGGGCCGGACCGTCGGCGACATGGCTCAGGAACCAGTGGCCGGCGCCGGCTTGCTCCCGGCCATCTTGCGCTGCCACAGGAACAGGATCACCGCCAGCCCCAGACCCAGCAGGTCGGTGAGCAGATCCCCGGAAATGGCCATCAGCGCACCGACGAACAGCAGTACGCGGATGGGCCATCCCGCCGCCCCGAAGAACCAGCCCTGGGCCGCACCCGCGAGCATGAAGACGCCGATCATGGCGGTGGCAAAGCTCTGGGCGATCTCGGTCCATTCACCTTCCATCAGCAGGGCCGGATGATAGAAGAAGATGAACGGCACGATGAACGCCGCCAGGCCCACCTTGAAGGCGGTCACCGAGGTGCGCATGGGTTCGGAACCCGCAATCGCCGCGCCCGCGTAAGCCGCCAGGGCCACCGGCGGGGTGATGGCGGAGATCACCGCAAAGTAGAACACGAAGAAGTGTGCCACCAGCGGGGCCACGCCCATCTGGATCAGGCCCGGCGCCACCACCGAGGCCGCCACCGCATAGGCCGCCGTGGTGGGCATGCCCATGCCCAGCAGCACGGAGATGCACATGGCAAACAGCAGGGCCAACAGCTGGCTGTTCTCCGCCACGCCCAGGAGCAGGGAGGAGAAGCGCAGACCCACCCCGGTCAGGCCGATCACACCCACGATGATCCCGGCACAGGCACAGACGGCGATCAGCTGGATGGACATGCGTGCCGCCAGTTCCAGGGCGCGGGCAGACCCGAACAGCCCGAGACGGAACGGCGTCAGCCAGCTCACCACCACGGCACTCATCAGGGCCACCGTACCGGCGCGAATGACCGAGTAACCCATGAACAGGGCGCCGATGAGGATGATGATGGGGGCGAACAGATAGACCTGACGCAGCAGCTTGCCGATCTGGGGCAGCTCCTTGGAGGGCAGCCCCTTCATGCCGGTCTTGGCCGCCTCCATGTCCACCATGAAGTAGACGGAGGCAAAGTACAGCAGGGCCGGGATCAAGGCGGCAATGATCAGGTCGGTATAGGGAATCCCCGTCACCTCCGCCATGATGAAGGCACCCGCCCCCATCACCGGGGGCATGATCTGCCCGCCGGTGGAAGCCGCCGCCTCGATGGCGCCGGCGCTGCGGGGCTTGTACCCCACCCGCTTCATGAGGGGGATGGTCAGAGAACCGGTGGCCACCACGTTACCCGCGGAGGTGCCGTTGATCATGCCCATCAGGCCGCTGGCAAACACCGCCACCTTGGCCGGACCGCCGCGGGCGCGACCGGCGGCGGCAAAGGCGAAGTTGACGAAGTAGTCACCCACCTTGGAGGCCTGCAGGAAGGCGGCAAAGGCGATGAACAGCACGATGTAGGTGGAGGATACCGCCGTGGTGGGACCGAGGATGCCGTTGTCCGTGTAGATGTAGGTGATGAAGCGGTCGGCATCATAGCCGCTGTGCTCCAGGACGCCCGGCAACCAGGGTCCGACGAAACCGTAAAGAATGAAGATGCCGGCGATCACCACCAGGGCCATGCCCGCCACCCGCCGGGTCAACTCCAGGATCAGCAGGATACCGGCCGTGGCGACCCAGAAATCGGTCTGTTCGGGGATCACGCCCATGCGGAACTGCAGCACGTCCAGGTTGGACAGCAGGTAGGCACAGACCGAGATGCTGGCCGCCATCAGGGACCAGTCATACCAGCCGATGCGATCGGAACGGGGCTTGAACATCCAGGCAAAGACGATGCCCAGCACGACGCTGGCCAGCAGCGCCCAGCTGAAAGTCTGGAATATCCACCCGGGCAGACTGTAGGTGTCGTAGCCCAGGCGCAACTTCATGTACAGCGCGACGGCCATGGCCGCCAGGGCGTAGAGGGTCAGACCCACGGTCAATACCATGGGCAGCAACTCCAGGAACCATCGTCGTTTTCGCGGATCCGCCGGTGGCACACAGGCGGCCACGATGGCAAAACCGATCACCAGGGCACCCGCCACGTGGACGATGCGGAAAGCCCAGGTTTCCATGGGAATGACGTTGAGGACCAGGAGGTGGAAACTGGTATAGGTCAGGCCGAGGAAGAACAGCAGCACCTTTTGCCAGCGGGTGAGATTCCGCTGTGATGACATGCCCTCTTCGGCATCGGCAAGGGACGCGGCATCAATGGGGCCCGATTTTTCGGAGCTCGTCATGGGAGGATCTTCTGAACGTACAGGTTGAGTCAGCCGGTTTTCCGGATAAAACACTTTGGGCCGCGCTCAGCGCGGCCCAAAGCAGCGAACCTTTCCGGGTTCTCGATCAGTCCTCGATCAGTCCTTGTACTCGGGCGGAATCAGGTGCTCGGGCACCTCGATGCCCCGCTCCTTGTAGTAACGCACCGCACCCGGATGGAACCACATGAAGGTGTTGTGGACCATGTTCTCGGCCAGGGTTTCCTCGGCGGAGCGGTGGATGGTCACCATGCGATCGTTGTTGTCCAGCACCGCCTTCATGATCTCGTAGACGAAGGACTCCGGCATGTTCTTGTTGGCAATGGCGAAGTTCCACAGGGCCACGGTCGGCTGCTCTTCAGCCACGGTGCGGTAGGTGTTGGCGGGGATGACGAAGCGGCTCACCGGGTGATTCTCGGTGATCTTGGCGATCTCTTCCTCATTGAGGGAGAAGATGTTCACCGGCTGCTGGGCCTCGATCTGGCTGAAGGCGGAGATGGGTACGCCGGCGGCAAAGGCGAAGGCATCCAGCATGCCGTCCTGCACCTGACCCACCTGGTCGGCGGCACCGCCGTAGCGGACACGCACGTTCAGGCCCAGATCACTGAAGAAGCGGGGCCAGAACACGCTGGCGGTACCGCCGCGGGGACCCACGCCGACGCGCTTGCCGTCCAGGTCGGAGATGCTGCTGATACCGGAGCGCTTCAGTGCCACCACCTGCAGGGGGGTCTGGTACATGGGGAAGAGGGCACGCACGTCGCGGGTCTGCAGACCGCGGGCCACTTCCAGTTCACCATCCCAGCCTTCGCGGGCGGGACCCATGGTGGTCATGCCGAATTCCAGACGACCCTGATGCACCAGCACCATGTTCTGGGTCGGACCGCCGGTGACCTCGGCGGAGGCATTGACGCCCACCATTTCCTGGATCAGGCCGCCCCAACCGGCGCCGTAGATGAAGTAAGTCCCACCCTGGGATGCCGTACCGATGTTGACCGAATTCGGCCACCCGGCACGATCCTGTGCCGACGCCGCCCCCGCGGTCATCAGCATGCAGCTCAGGGCGGCAACACCCGCCCAGCGGAAACAACTTCTCAACATGGCAACACTCCTCCTGGGAGTACGGGCAACCATCGAGGGTTGCCTGGGATGTCTTGATGGTTTCGGATCTTCTGGGCAACCCCGAGAGACTGCCATGTCCCAGACGGCCAAGCCCGTTGCCGAAGATAGCATAGACTGCGGGAGGATTTTCATGCGGGTGTAAGATTCCATTGACACGGATCGGTATCGGCGCCGTGCCCGGGATGACGGAAGTACATGGGAAGCCATCCCGTGGTAGTTCCGGAGATGTCCCCCGCCGTCACTCTCGAACATGCGGGAGTCCAGGATTTTCAGTCTGTTACCGGATTCCCGCTTACGCGGGAATGACCCATCATGAACATTTCGAGGCACCTGATGCCTGGTTAATCCACGGCAGGGTCGGTACCGACCTGCTGCAACCGGGCCACGCCGGCGGCCAGATGTTCCAGAAAACTGGCCCCCTCGCCTTCCAAAAGCTTTGCCTTCAGCCGGGACATCAGGTGCTCATGCCGATCGTGCAGCTCCCGGGCCAGGCTCATGAGTCCGGCCCGTTCGTCCTGACGGCGGGCGGTTTCTACGTCCGGATGGTCCGGATTCAAGGTGAGAGAAAGGTCGATCAGCCGCCGCAGCCGCTCGGCCCCGGCCTCCTCGGAGGCTTCGCCCAACTCCTGGGCAAAGACCTGGATGTCATGGATTTCCCCCATCAGGTTCTGCATGTCCTTGAGTTCGCGGACCAGCTCCTTGCCTCCTTCCAGTTCCGCCGCCACCGGCTCCAGCAGGTAGCGCAGGCGCTTGCCCGCAATACGGGCCTGATGCACGGCCTCGTCCGCTTCACCGTCATCCCCGACCACACGCTGCAGTTGGTGGCGGAAGTCCTCCGCGGACTCCAGCAGCCGGGCGGCGGTGACGGTACCGAAGGGCGGGCTGTCATCATCCCGAATCAGATCCAGTCGCCCCTGTATGCGCTTGTTCAGGCGCCGGAAGGCATCGGGCAGGGCGTCGTGCAGATCCTGATACTCTTCCCGCAGCCGCAGTTCCAGGCGGGCCATCATCCACTGATAGCCGGGCCGCTGGTGGGATTTCACCTGGCCATGCTGCTGTTTCATCCAGGCAATCTGTACTTCCGTGTCCCGGGCCAGGCCCGTACCGGCGGCCAGTTCCTTCACCCGGCGGCGCAGTTTTTTCGGCAGCCAGGTCTTGACGAAGGTCTTGTGGGCGGCCAGCAGGCTGCGCAAGCGCCGCAGGGCGACCCGAAAATCATGCAGGGCTTCCGTATCCTGCGGGTCTGACAGCCGATGGGCGGCCTGGGCCGCCTGATCGAGATAGTTTCGAGCCAGATCACGCACCACGCGGGCCGCGGGCTGGGTCGCCAGGCTTTCTTTCATGAATCACCGTTCATCCAATGGTCAACAAGCGCCGCCATTAACGCCCATATAGATGACATTTCAATGAACCCGGCGGCAACCCCTCACAAGGCACGGACTCCTGAGACATGGGTTGGCCTGGAAGGGGCCTGCCCGCGAACGGGCAGGCCTCACTATTGGTTACCGCCGAAACACGCTGTCCACACTGTAACGGCCGGCACCGGCAAACAGGAATGCCACCATCACCGCGCCGTAGAGCAAGGAAAGCTCCTTGCTGGAGCCACCTGCGGCAAAGATCGGATCACCGCCATGGGCGATGAAGGCCGCCACCATCATGGCACCCAGGATCGCCGCCGCCGAAGCCCGGGTCAGCAGCCCCGCCGCCAGCAGCAGGCCACCCACCGCCTCCGCCAGTCCCGCCAGCCAGGCAAAGAACAGGGGGGATGAAAACCCCAGGCTCTCCACGAACCCCACAAAGCCCGCGGACGGGGGCAATTTGTCCAGGCCATGCCCGAAGGCCATCATCAGGCCGGCCGCCACCCGCAGCACCGTCATGCCCGCATCGGCGAGGGCGGAAGCGGGGGTGGTACCGCCGAAAAGCAGGGTCTGGCTGTTGAACTGCATGAATCTGAGTCTCCTTATTGGATCTTGTGAAGGCATTGACCACGAAACGGCGGGCCAACGGAACCGACGGACGCATATCACCGACGAATGCCGCCCCCACCGGGTCCGTGGGCACTACACTGCAGGACAGGAAAGATCCACTGAACATCAGGATCCGTTCCTGAAGGGATTTGGTGTCCTTTTGCACCGATTCGTTCCATGCATCCACACAGTCAAAAAGAGATTTGGGGGAAACACATGCACAACCAAGGAATGTCCCGTCCCATCCTGGCCAGCACCCTGGCCATGGCACTGCTCGCCGCCGGCACGACGGCCGCGGCCGACTCCCGCTTCGGGATGGCGGCCAAGGTGGGGACTACCGGCCTGGGCCTGGAAGGCACGGTCGGGCTGAGCGAGCGGGTGAACCTGCGAGCCGGCCTGTACGGCTTTGACTACAGCAAGGACTTCGAAGAGGAAGGCATCGACTACGACGGTGACCTGAAACTGCGCAGCGCGGCCCTGCTGGCGGACTGGCATCCCTTCGGCGGCAATTTCCGGGTGAGCGCCGGGGCCTATCACAACGGCAACGAACTCAAGGGGAAGGCGGACGGCAGCCTGGACATCGGTGATAACACTTATGACGCCAGCCTCGACGCCACCATCGACTGGCGTTCCTTTGCCCCCTATGTGGGGATCGGCTACGGCAACGCCATCCGCGGCAGCCGCTGGTCCTTCGCCATGGATGCCGGGGTGATGTTCACAGGATCGCCGGATGTACGGTTGAGGGGGCAGGTCAGTGATCCAGCCTTGGAAGACGCCTTCAACGACGACCTCAAGCGTGAAGAAGACAGCCTCAAGGAAGAACTCAAGGACGTGAAATACTGGCCCGTCCTGAGCCTGGGCGTGTCCTACCGGTTCTAAGCCAACGACAGCCCTTCTCCACCGGATCACCGGTCCCGACGCGAAGCCAGCCGATCCGCCCGGCGGATCGGCTCCGGCAACCGGTAGCGGGGAGCCGCCTCCAGCACCAGCCGGCAGGCCGTCTCCAGACACACACGATGACCGATGGAGACGAATACCGGCTTCACCCCGGTCCGAGTGCGCAGCACCCGGCCGATCACCTCGTCATCCGCCATCAAGGGCGATCCATCACCCCGCTGTTCCCCCGGCATCTCAAACCGTCCCGTCAACCGGGACTTCCCCACCCCCAACGCCGGCAACCCCGTCAGCACACCCAGATGGGCCGCGACGCCCATACGCCGGGGATGGGCAATCCCCTGGCCGTCGCAGAACAGCAGATCCGGCGTCACCGACAATCTCGCCAGGGCCTCCAGCACCGCCGGAATCTCCCGGAAGGACAACAGCCCGGGCACATAGGGAAACACGGTGGGCACCCGTGCCAGCGCATCCTCCAGCGGCACCATGTCCGGCCAGGTCAGCACCGACACCACCGCCCGGGTCAAGCGCCCTTCGTCCTCAAAGCCCACATCCACCCCCGCCACATGACGCAGCGGACCCAGACGGTCTTCCCGAATCACCCGAGGTGCCAGGGAGGCCTGCAGGTCGCGGGCCTGGGCCGGGGTCAGGTCCCAGTGGTGACTGACACCCCCCACATCCGTCTCAACCCACGCGACCATATTCCTCCGCCCCGCTCAGCCAGCGCCGGATCAGCGGCTCCACATGGTCGGGGTAATCCCGCATCAGCCGGGTCGCCGCCGCCTTCACCGTATCCAGCAGATCCTGATCACGCACAATCTCGGCAATGCGAAACTGCATCATCCCCGTCTGCCGGGTGCCCAGCACCTCCCCCGGCCCCCGCAACTCCAGGTCGATGCGGGCAATCTCGAACCCGTCGGTGGTGGCCCTCAGAGCCTCCAGGCGGCGCTGGGCAGTGTCGGACAGAGGGGGATGATAGAGCAGCACGCAGACGCTTTCCGCCGTTCCCCGCCCCACCCGGCCCCGCAGCTGATGCAGCTGAGCCAGACCCAGGCGCTCCGCGTTCTCGATAATCATGAGGGAGGCATTGGGCACGTCCACCCCCACCTCGATCACCGTGGTGGCCACCAGCAATTGCAGCTCGCCGGCCTTGAAAGCGGCCATCACCGTCTCCTTCTCCCGGGGCTTCATGCGCCCGTGCACCAGCCCCACCCGGATACCGGTCAGGGCCTCCCGCAATAGGGCATGGGTGTCCTCCGCCGCCTGGGCCTGCAGGGCCTCGGACTCCTCGATCAAGGTGCAGACCCAGTAGGCCTGCCGCCCCTGGCCGATGGCATGGTGGATGCGTTCCACCACCTCCGCCCGACGGGCATCACTCACCGCCACCGTCTTCACCGGGGTACGCCCCGGGGGCAACTCGTCAATGACCGAATAGTCCAGGTCGGCGTAGGCGGTCATGGCCAGGGTGCGGGGAATGGGGGTGGCGGTCATGATCAGCTGATGGGGCAGACGGCCGTCCCGGGCACCCTTCTCCCGCAGGGCCATGCGCTGATGCACACCGAATCGGTGCTGTTCGTCCACGATCACCAGGGCCAGGTCCTCGAAGCTCACCTCGTCCTGGAACAGGGCGTGGGTGCCCACCGCCACCCGGGCGGTACCCTCGGCCAGCGCCGCCAGGGACTCCCGACGGGCGCGCACCCCCTGTCTGCCGGAAAACCAGGCCACCGGAATGTCCAATGGCCCCAGCAGGGCGCGAAAGTTGTGGTGATGCTGTTCCGCCAGGATCTCCGTGGGGGCCATCACCGCAGCCTGATGACCGGCCTCCACCGCGTGCAGGCAGGCGGCCACCGCCACCAGGGTCTTGCCCGAACCCACGTCCCCCTGTACCAGACGCAGCATGGGACTGGGCCGCGCCATGTCCCGTTCCAGTTCCCGGATCACCCGGTCCTGGGCGCCGGTGAGTGCAAACGGCAGGGACCGGCGCAGACGACCGAGCAGATTGCCGTCCACCCGTATCACCGGGGCGGGCCGGGCGGTGGTGCGGGTGCGCAGGCGGTACAGGCTCAGGTGATGGGCCACCAGTTCCTCGAAGGCCAGACGTCGCTGGGCGGGGTGACGGCCCGCCAGCAGTGCCGCCACGGAGACGTCCGGCGGCGGCCGATGCACGGTGCGCAGGGCCGATTCCAGATCCGGCAGGCCGGCGGGATCCAGTACCCCCGGCGGCAGCCAGTCCGGCAGGTGTTCCAGGCGGGCCAGGGCCTCGTCGGTGAGACGGCGCAGACTGATCTGATGCAGCCCTTCCGTGGTGGGATAGACGGGAGTGAGGCAATCCTCCACCGGAGCCGAGTCATCCTGGATCACCCGGTACTCCGGGTGCACCATCTCCAGCCCCTGCCGGCCGCCGCGCACTTCACCAAAACAGCGCAGCCGCACCCCGCGCACCAGGTTGTGCTGCTGGGCGGCGGAGAAATGGAAAAACCGCAGATTGAGGGCGCCGGTGCCGTCGGCCAGGCGCAGGATCAGCATGCGCCGACCGCGGGACTGAACCTCGGCGAGGGCGATCTCCCCTTCCACCACCGCCTCGTCTCCGGGGCGCAGACCGGCAACGGGCAGGACCCGGGTACGGTCCTGGTAACGCAGGGGCAGATGGAACAGCAGGTCGGTCAGGGTATGGATGCCCAGCTTTTCCAGCCGGGCCGCCTGTTTCGGGCCGACGCCCTTGAGAGTGGTGACGGGTTCGGTCATGACGCTATTCGCTTGATTCCTTTCCCGATGATGCCATGTCCCTGGCCATGATGGCCCCTCCCCCCCAGGAGGAGGGGCCGCCGGATTCCGTCAGGACAGATCCATGATCCCGTCCATCTCCACCTGGGCGTCCTTGGGCAGGCTGGCAACGCCGATGGCGGCACGGGCCGGATAGGGCTCGTGGAAGTATTCGGCCATGACCTGGTTCACGGTGGGGAAATGGGTCAGGTCGGTGAGGAAGACATTGAGCTTGACCACGTCGTCCAGGGTGCCGCCGGCGGCTTCGGCCACGGCCTGCAGATTGTCGAACACCCGGCGGATCTGGGCCTCGATGGGGCCTTCCACCATATCCATGGTCTCGGGCACCAGGGGGATCTGGCCGGACAGGTAGACGGTGGACCCCACCTTCACGGCCTGGGAATAGGTACCGATGGCCTGCGGAGCCTTGTCGGTGGCGATAATTTCACGGGACATGGGAGATTCCTTCTGGTCGTCGATGTGGAGGATCAACCGGGCAGCAGCGTTTCCCCGGCCAGGAGTTCGTCCAGGGTCTGGCGGCGATGGATCAGCCAGTCCCGGTCCCCGTCCACCATCACCTCCGCGGGCCGGGGACGGGTGTTGTAGTTGGAGCTCATGGTGAAGCCGTAGGCCCCGGCGGATCGCACCGCCAGCAGGTCTCCGGCGGCCAGGTCGAGGGTTCGCTCCTTGCCCAGGAAATCCCCGGTTTCGCAGACCGGACCCACCACGTCGTAGGGGATGCCCTCACCGCCCCGGGGACGCACCGGCACGATGTCCATCCACGCGCTGTAGAGGGAGGGCCGGATGAGATCGTTCATGGCCGCGTCCACGATGGCAAAGTGCTTGTGGCGGGTGGGCTTGAGGTATTCCACTCGGGTGAGCAGCACCCCGGCATTGCCGGCGATGGCCCGTCCGGGTTCCACCAGGATCTCGTAATGGGTATCCCGCAGCGCCTCCAGCATGGCCCGGGCATACGCTTCGGGCAGGGGCGGATGCTCGTCCCGGTAACGGATTCCCAGCCCGCCCCCCAGATCCAGATGATGGAGCCGGATGCCCTCGTCCTCCAGGGTCCGGGCCAGGTGCAGGACCCGGTGCAAGGCGTCCACAAAGGGTTCCAGGCGGGTGAGCTGGGAACCGATGTGGCAGTCGATGCCGATGATATTCAGGTGCGGCAGTGCCGCGGCCCGCCGATAGAGATCCAGGGCATCGGCCACGTCCACGCCGAACTTGTTTTCCTTCAGCCCGGTGGAGATGTAGGGATGGGTCTGGGCATCCACGTCCGGATTGACCCGCAGGGACACCGGCGCCGTCACCCCCAGGGCACCGGCCTCGGCATTGAGGCGCTCCAGTTCCGCCGCCGATTCCACGTTGAAGCAGCGGATGCCCAGTTCCAGGGCACGGCGCATCTCGTCGGTCCGCTTGCCCACGCCGGAGAAGACCACCTTGCCCGGATCACCGCCGGCCCGCACCACCCGCTCCAGTTCGCCGACGGAGACGATGTCGAACCCGGACCCGAGCCGGGCCAGCAGGTTGAGTACCGCCAGACTGGAATTGGCCTTCACCGCATAGCACACCAGATGGGGATGATCCCCCAGGGCGCGATCAAACGCGTGCCAGTGACGCTCCAGGGTGGCCCGGGAATAGACGTAAAGCGGCGTTCCGTGACGCTGCGCCAGGTCTTCCAGGCTCAGGTCCTCGGCATGCAGGACCCCGTTGTGATAGTTGAAATGATCCATGGAGGTGTATGTCCGTCGCGACGCGACATGGAATGGAACAAGGTCGGAAACGCGGTCTCAGTCCGCCGCGCGACGCTCTTCCTGGGGCAGGTAGAGGTCGCCTTTCTGGCCGCAACTGGCCAGCATGCTGGCGGTGCCCAGTACCACGACCACGCCGATCAGCATCAGGTTGGACCAGCAAAAGCGCATGGGGGGGTTCCTCATCTTTTCACAGGCAACCCGCATGATAGCATCGGGCGGGATCACCCGGCTTCATAGCGGATCTTCACGATCTCGTAATACTGCTCCCCCGCCGGGGTCTGCACCTTGACCTCGTCATCCAGGGCCTTGCCGAGCAGGGCACGGGCCACGGGAGAATCCAGACTGATCCAGCGCCGGTCCGGATCAAACTCGTCGGCACCCACGATACGGTATTCCACCTCCCGGTCCGACTCGTCCAGCAACGTCACCCAGGCACCGAAATAGACCTTGCCCCGGTCGGCCGGCGGCTCGCGCACCACCTTGAGGCCGGGCAGGCGCTTCTGCAGATAACGGATCCGTCGATCGATCTCCCGCAGTTCCTTCTTCCGATAGATGTATTCCGCGTTTTCCGAGCGGTCGCCTTCCGCGGCGGCGGCGGCCAGATGGCGGGTGACATCGGCCCGGCGAATCCACAGGCCGGACAGCTCCGTATCCAGGGCGGCATAGCCCTGGGGCGTGATATGGGGCGAGGATCGGGGTGCGGGTGGGCGCCAGCGGCTCATGGGATGACACGTCTATGAACACAGGGCATAGCATACAGCAAGGCAATCATCCGGCCACGGGCCACCCACGGCCATGACTCGCACGGGCGGATGGGCGCGATACCGTAAACCTTGGCAAACCCACCATTGCCCACCACAATGGACGAATCCACTTGCATTTCGCCATTTGCCATCATGCTGTCAGGAAGACATCGCTCGTACACATCAGGTACGGGCACGACGGTGTGAGACTGTCATTGGAGGTGGGAGTTTTGAAGTTCTGGCGCAAATTGGCGTTGACCTTCGTGGGCACGGCGGCGGTGATTACCGGCCTGTTCGTCATGGCCAGCTATAACAGCCTGCGCCAAACCCTTCTGGAAGAATCCGATCAGCGCCTGAGAGCGGGGGCCTATGCCGTGCTCGCCTTGCTGCCACCCGATTATCACCAACGGATCAGCGGCCCGGATTCCGTCACCAGTGAGCGCTTTTTGGCCGACATGGCGGTGCTGTCGGACTATGCCGATCATGCCGGCTTTGCCTACGTCTATACGTACATGAAATTCGGTGACCGCATCGTGACTACCGCAAGCTCGGCCACCGTCGACGAACGCCGGCACCTGACCCATGACCGCTTCTTTCAACATTATGACACCGCCCCGCCGGAACTCCATGCCAGCTTTGATGACGGCAGGACCCGCTATCTGGAATACAGCGACGCCTATGGGGAGTTCCGTTCCATTTTTCTCCCCATCCGGATCAATGACGATCGCTACTATGTCATCGGTGTCGATCTGGAGCTGAGCTATCTGCGGGAAAAACTGGCGGCCATGCGCCGGCAATCCATCGGCATAGGCCTGGCCCTGTTTTCCGTCACCCTGCTCTTGCTGCTGAGCGGTTCGCGCACCTTCATTCAGCCCTTGCAGCGCGAGGAGCGCCTCACCGGCATCTTCGACGGGCTCGACACCGTCGTATTTGTCTGTGACCCTGAAAACCGGCACATTCTTTTCGTGAATGCCCACGGTCGACAAGCCCTGGGCATCAGGGAGCATGGAGCCTGTGAACAGGAGGCGATCGCTCCAGGGGAGTGGCGCTGCGCACTTTGCGGCATACACCATCACGGCTCCGATGGGGCAAGTGATCCGTGGATACCGCGTTGGGAAATGCACAGTAGGCGCAACGGCCGCTGGTATGACTGCCAGCGCAAGGTCATGCAATGGAGTGATGGGCGTAACGTGCACCTGCAGATTGCCCACGATATCACCGAGCGCAAGCAGATCGGGCAGCATCTGGAGCGCAGCGAGGCACGCTTTCGTCAGCTATTCGATGAAATGCTGGATGGCTATGCCTTGCATGAAATCCTCTGCGACCCCCGGGGCAAGCCCATTGACTACCGCTATATCGAGGTCAACCCCGCCTTTGAGCGGATGACCGGCCTCAAGGCGGACAACCTGATCGGCCGTCGGGTGCGGGAAGTCCTGCCGGGGACGGAGGACTACTGGATTGACACCTATGGCAAGGTGGCCCTCACCGGCGAGCCGGCGTGCATCGAAAACTATTCCCGGGAGCTGGGCAAATTTTTTGAGGTACGCGCCTATCGGCCGGCCCCGGGCGAATTCGTGGTGGTGTTTGCCGATACCACGCAACGCAAGCGTTCCGAACAGGCCCTGCAACGCAGCGAACAGCATTTCCGCGCACTGTTTACCGACCTTCCGGTACCCATCCTGATTTGCGAGACCGAAACCGCCGACATCATCGACGCCAACCATGCCGCAATGGCGGCCTATCACTGCGACAATCTGGAATCGTTGCAAAAAGGCCAGGCCTGGTATTCGGCACCGCCTTATTCACGCGCCGACGCCGTGCGCTGGCATCACAAGGCCGTTGCCGAAGGACTTCAAGTCTTCGAGTGGTGCTACACCGACCGTGACGGCCAACCGGCCTGGATCATGATCTACCTGAACGTCGCCATGATCCATGGACAGCAGCGGATGCTGGTGATCCAGCTGGATATTACCGAACGCAAGCGCATGGAAGCCGAGCTGCGACGCATTTCCAGCATTGATGCCCTCACCGGGCTGCTCAATCGCGGCCACTTCTTCACACTGGCCGAGCGGGAATATCAGGTTTTTCGGCGCCATCAGCGCCCCCTCTCATTGCTGATGATCGACATCGACCACTTCAAACCGATCAACGACCGCTACGGCCATGGCATCGGCGATCAGGTACTGCGCGCCGTGGCCAACAGGCTACAGGAAAACCTGCGGCAAACCGATCTGCTGGGACGCTATGGCGGAGAGGAGTTCGTGATGTTGCTGCCGGATACCCATGAGGAGATGGCCGTGGTCCTGGCCGAGCGCCTGCGCCAAACCGTCGCGCGGCAACGGATAGAAACCCCGCGCGCGGTACTGTCCGTCACCCTCAGCCTTGGGGTAGCCGTATTGCACAAGGACCGCCCGGCAACCCTGGGTGAACTCATCGAACAAGCCGATCAGGCCTTGTATCGAGCCAAACAGACCGGCCGCAATCAGGTGGCCTGCTGGGTGTGTTCAGACGGCTGACCCGGTCTATCATCAGTCGATATCCATCCGGGACAAATCCATGCAGACACCCGACTACCAGGGTCATTGCCTGGCCAATCTGATGACCTCCCTGATCGGCGGCCTGGGCGGCACGCCCTCCTGTCACGGTCCCCTGCGTGCCCTGCCTCCCGAGGAAGTGAGCCGCCATCGCCACGTGGTCCTGGTGGTGGTGGATGGATTGGGCGACGGGTTCCTGCGGACCCGCCCCGCCCCGTTCCTCAACGGACATCGTCGCGCCGGCATCCATGCCGTCTTTCCCACCACCACGGCCACCGGGATCACCACCTTCATCACCGGCGATGCCCCGGCCCAGCATGGCCTCACCGGCTGGCATGTGCACTTTCGCGAACTGGGGGCGGTACTGGCGGTACTGCCCGGCAAACCCCGCTACGGCGGTAGCGGGTATGACCGGGCGGAAGGCCTGGATGTCCTGCGATGGCTGGGCCATGACGTCACCTTCAATCGCATCCCGGTTTCCAGCACCATGGTGGCCCCCAACAAGATCGCCAATACCCCTTTCAACAAGGCCCACAAAGGCCGGGCCCGGCTACTGCCCTTCAGCGGTCTGCAAGACATGGTGAACCGGGTGGAACAGGCGGTAAAGGGCCGGCACGGCAACCAGTATGTCTATGCCTACTGGTCGGAACTGGACAGCCTGGGCCATTACCACGGCCCCGACTCCCCCCAGACCCGCAAGCACCTGGAAGAGGTCGACCGGGCCCTGGCAAATCTGGCCGCCCGCCTGGCGGGGACCGACACCCTGCTGATCATCACCGCCGACCATGGCATGACGGCGGTGGAACACCGACTGATACTGGCGGACCATCCCGAGATCGCCGACTGCCTGACCCTGCCCCTGTGCGGTGAGCCGCGGGTGGCCTGGGCCTATGTGCGGCACGGCCGGCATGAGCGGTTCGAACACCTGGTCCGGGAACGGCTGGGGCATGCCTGCACCCTGCGCCCCAGCACGGAACTGCTGGAAGAAGGCTGGTTCGGCCCGGGCACGCCCCACCCCGAGCTGTCCGCGCGGATCGGGGACTATGCCCTGCTGATGCAACCGGGCTGGATCGTCTCGGACCGGTTGCTGACGGAAAAACCCTTCGACATGAAGGGAGTGCACGGGGGCCTGGCGCCCGAGGAACTGGAAATCCCGCTGGTGGTGACGGTCTGCTGAACCGGGGGTCCGTGCTATCATTGCCGGTCACCCACTGGAACAGGACACCGCCATGTCAGAAGCCCACACCCTGTTCGACAGCGCCGCCAGCCAGACCGTGGAACTGGCCAATCGTCTGAGCGACGCCGATCCCCAGGCCGACCTGTGGGAGATTGCCGACGGCCTGCTGGCGGGCGCGGTCCATTACTGGCTCTATACCCGCCAGCCCTGCGGCGACCCCCGCTGCGAGCAGTGCGCCACCATCAGCACGGCCGAGGAGCGCCTTGCGGTCCTGCTCAAGGACCTGGAACAGTACGCCCGGGACAGTGATTACTTCCACTCCCCCACGGATGTGAACGTGGGCAGGGCCTGAAGATGCCGCATGCCCCTCTCCGAGGAGAGGGGCATGATCATCCCGGTAGCCGGATCTCCACCTGGGCGCCCCCCAGGGCCTCCGACGTCCCGATGGTCAGACGCCCCTCGTAGGCACTGACGATCTCGTTCACCACCGCCAGACCGATCCCCTGCCCCGGCACCGCCTCGTCCAGCCGGCCGCCCCGGGCCAGGATGACCGGGACCCGATCCGCCGGGATGCCCGGGCCATCATCCTCCACCCTCAGCACCAGCCAGCGCCCTTCCATCGCCGACGCCACCCCGACCCGACCGCGGCCGTATTTCCAGGCGTTGTCCATGAGGTTGCCCAGCAGTTCCATCAGATCCCCCTCGTTGCCGCGGAAACGACTGTCGGCGGAGACCTCATCGAACAGGACCACCCCCTTGTCCGGGTAGACCTTGTCCAGGGTCCGGCCCAGACGTTGCACCAACGGTGCCACCGCCATGGGCGCGGCCAGGGCCCGGTGACCGGCGGTGGCCGCCCGCTGTAGCTGATAGGCGACGATCCGGTCCATGCGCTCCAGTTGTTCAAGATCCTGCCGGCGGTCTTCATCACGACGGGATTCCAGACTGCCCCGCAGGACCGCCAGCGGTGTCTTGAGGCTATGGGCCAGATCCGCCAGGCCGTCGCGATACCGGGCCAGCTGGGCACGCTCCTGTCGCAACAGGGCATTGAGGTTATCGGTCAGGGCCTTGAGTTCCACCGGATAGCGACCGGTCAGGGCGGATTGCTGTCCCTGCTCCATGGCGCGTAGCTCACGTGCCACCCGCCGCAGCGGAATCAGGCCCAGATACAGGGCCAGGGACTGGGCCGCCAGCAGCAACACCGCCAGCACCGCCAGCCAGCCCCACAGGCTGCGCCGGTAGGTACGCAGTTGAGCCTCCAGACCGGAACGGTCCTCGCTCAGGGTGAAGGTCAGAGGCACCACCCCACCGGGGGTTTCCCAATCCACGGTCATGCGGGCCATGAAGGCGCGCTCGTCCGGTTGCAGTCCATAATGGGTTCCCAGGGCCGAGGGGGACCGCCACAGCGTATTGCCGGCTTCATCACTGATGCGGGCATGGAGTCCCGAGTCCGGCAGCATGAGACGGGATTCGGGCAAGCGTTCCGGCAGGCTGACCCGACCGGCCGGGTCCACCTCGGCCACGCCCATCAGCAGGAACAGCTGGGCCTGCAGGCGTTGTTCCACCGCATAGACGGCACTGTCCCGGAACGCGCGCTCCAGGGCCAGGGCGGTCATGACGGCAAAGACCGCCACCACCAGGGCGGCGATCAGGCCTACCCGCAGGGTCAGGGAGTTCATGCCTGATCGGGGGGCAGGGCCAGACGATATCCCCGTCCCCGCAGGGTCTCGATGGGGCCGAGCCGGCCGTCCGGGTCCAACTTGCGGCGCAGGCGGCCGATGAGCACCTCCAGCACGTTGCTGTCCCGGTCCTCGTCATGGGGGTAGAGATAGTCGGTGAGGCTCTGCTTGGAGATCACCTGTCCGGGATGACGGGCCAGATGTTCCAGCAGACGGTATTCGAAGGTGGTCAGCCCGATCGGCTGTCCGGCCATGGTCACGGTCTGGGCCTGGGTATCAAGCACCAGCGGCCCGAAGGCAAGCCGACCATCCGGTCGCCCCGCGGCCCGCCGCGCCAGTGCCCGGAGACGGGCGATCAGCTCTTCCATGTGAAACGGCTTCACCAGATAGTCATCCGCGCCGGCCTCCAGACCTTCCACCTTTTCCTGCCACTGTCCGCGGGCGGTCAGGATCAGGATGGGCAGTCGCCGTCCCTCGGCGCGCACCTGGCGGATCACCTCCAGGCCGGGCAGACCGGGCAGACCCAGGTCCACCACCGCCGCATCGGCCGGATACTCCAGCAACCGATAAAGACCGTCGCGCCCGTCACCGCTGGTATCCACCATCCAGCCTTCCTGCTCCAGCCTTTCCCTGAGCCGGATCTGCAACGCGGTTTCATCCTCGATGATCACCACGCGCATGGGGCTTACCGCCACTCACCGGTGACGGCATCCACCAGGATGTTCCGCACCCGCTGATCGTCGGTGAGGATGCGGATGCGATGCACCCGGCGACCGTTCTGGATCTGGGTCTCCGCCGACAGGACCCGCCCCCCGATGCCAGCCTGAACCAGGGCCACGGCTTCATCGAGGGACACTTCGCCCGACGGCTCCTGCACCGGAAGCAGCAAGACCGGGCGGGACGGCTCCACGAGGGTGGCGGCACCCGCCGGGAAAGCCAGCGACAACACCAGGCACAGCCACCATCCCGAACCTTTGGCCGGGATCAGGGCATGGCGATGGCGGTGGCTGTGCTGCATGGATCCGAGTGTACCAGTAGCCGTCGGCAGGGTCAGGTCCCGGGTCAGTCCTGACCCGGGACCTGACCGATACCGAGTGAAGGATCAGAACCGATATCGATAATTGACATTCACGTCCACCCGCCCCCCGGCGTCACGATGATAGGTCGGGCGCGGTGGTGGCGGCGGGGGTGGTTGCCGGTAATGGCTCCGGTAATGGGACGGCCCCCGCTGCTGGGCACGGGCATCCCGGTAACCTTGGCGATAGCCGTCCTGATAACCGGCGCCATACCCCTGCCGGTAGCCATGGGCGGGGGCCCAAGGGGGAGGACCGCCTCTGGACACGGGTTGCACGTGGGGCGACGGCACCTGATGACCGGGGTGCCAGGGTTGCCCCCACCCCGGGCCTGCCTGCGCGATCATGGGCACCAGCAGCAGGCTGCCGACGGCGCCCAGGAACCACATTCCGCGAATGAAGGGTTTCATGATCGTGATCTCCTTGACTGGAGGGTTACGGACCGGTCCCGTGCATGGGGATCGGCCACCGCCGCCATCCGGCGATGATGTCATTGATACTCCCCCGCCCCTGAATGGCGCCTGAACCCCTCGTCATGAGGCCGTGAATCAGGTATACAAAGGGGCATGGATAGCATCGGCTGGATCATCATCAGTCTCATCACCCTGTTCCTGCTGGGACAGTTCGCCCTCGTCTATCGCACCCGAGGCATGCAGGGGCGACCGGCCCCGGACCTGAGCGATCTGATCAGCGAGGAGCAAAAGGCCCACGAGACCCTGTATTTCTACTTCCACAGCCCCCGCTGCGGCATGTGCAGGGAGGTGTCCGCTGTTCTGGACCCCCTCATGTCCGAGCGCACCGACATCATCGGCATCGACGTGAGCCGTCGCCCGGACATGGCCCGGCGGTTCAAGGTCATGGGCACCCCCACCCTCATGCGGGTACGGGACGGCCGGATCGAGAAGGTGCTCATGGGTACCCGTAACGAAGACGTCGTGCGCGCCTTCATCGGCTGAGCGCGCCCCGGCGCAGGAATCCTCCTCATGCAACAAGATCCCGCGGCCCTGCGCGCCCATCTGCAAGGCGAAATGGGCGTCATTACCTGGCCCGAACTGCAGACCCACTTCGCCCGTGGCGCCCTGCTGGCGGTCACCGATTCCCTGGATCTACTGGATGTCGCCATGGCCCTGGTCCGGGATGACCGGGATACCGTCGAGGACTGGCTCAGGTCCGGTACCCTGCGGCAGCCCGGCATCGAGCATGCCCGCGACTGGGAGACCCGTCGCCCCCGGTTCCAGGCCGTGGTGGTGGCGCCCTGGGTGCTGGTCAAGGAATCCGCCCACTGACGGCTCGGCCCCCCTGCGGTCCCCCCCGTGATCCGTTATCATCAGGGTTTGTAACCTCTTTGAAGGAGGAGGCAACCATGATGCAACTCAGCCCCCGCTTCGTCTGCGGGATCATCAGCCATGCCCGGGAATTCCATGCCCAGGAAGACGTGATGCTGCCCGAGGAACCGGACAACCAGAACGACGGCTGGATCGACGAGGCCCTGGCGGAACACGCGGACAATCCGGTGTACCTGGAGATCAAGAACACCATCGACGAGTTGGAGCCGGAACTGCAGGCCAATCTGGTGGCCCTCATGTGGCTGGGCCGCGGGGACTATACCGAGGACGAATGGGACGCCGCCCTGGAAGAGGCCAAGGACAACTGGACCCCCCGTACCGCCGACTATCTGCTGGCCACCCCCATGGGGGCCGACTACCTGGCAGAGGGGCTGGCCATGCTGGGCCATTCCTGCGAGGACGACGAATAAGACCCCGTCTGAACATGGACATCCTCTACAGCATGCGCCTGCAGGCACGCTTCAACCGCTGGTCCAACAGCCGGATCCTGGAATGCTGTGACGACCTGCGGGACACGGAGCGCAAGCAGGAGATCCCGGGACCGCAGGCCTGGTCGATCCACGGCCTGCTCAACCAGATGCTGCTGCAGGACCGGATCTGGCTGGGGCGCATGCTGAACAAGCCCTATGTGTACCGCTCCCTCGACCAGGTGCTCTATACCGAATATGCCCTGCTGCGCACCGAACGCCTGCGCACCGACAGCGAGATCATGAATTTCGTGCAGAACCTGGCCTATCCCAACCTGGACCGGCAAATCAGCTTCCGCCACGAGCGCAGCCAGCGGGAATGCACCCTGCTGCTGGGGGATTGTCTGCTCGGCATGCTCCACCACCAGTCCCTGCAGCGGGGGCGGATGACCGTCCTGCTGTCCCAGCTTGGCGTGTCCATGGCCCCGCTGAACATGAGTGCCATGCCCGGCATCGTCGAGTAACCCCTTTCACACCCCCCTTTTCAGGTACCCTCCATGACCAACCACCCGACCCTGATCCGCTCCGTCACCTATCATGGCCTGGAGCCGGGTGCGCGGCTCATCGTGCTGGGCGCCGTGCATGGCAACGAGACCTGCGGCACCCGGGGCATCGAGCGGGTGATGGCGGAACTGGACTGTGGACAGCTGACCCTGAACCGTGGCCTGGTGACTTTCGTGCCCGTCACCAATCCCCTGGCCTTCAGGCTGGGGCAGCGCATGGGGGAACGCAACCTCAACCGCAACTTCCGCATCAGCGACACGCCGTTGGATTTCGAGGATCGCATCGCCAACCGCCTGGGGCCATTGCTGGCCCAACATGAGGTGCTGCTGGACCTGCATTCATTCCATACCCCGGGGGAGCCCTTCGTCATGCTCGGCCCCCGGGACAACGACGGCGAGCTGGAGCCCTTCACCCACGCCGCCGCCGAGGAGGCCCTGGCCCGACGCCTGGGGGCACGTCGCATCGTCGAAGGCTGGCTGGATACCTATGCCCGGGGCGTGGCCCGGCGCCTGCGCAATCCCAATGCGGACCTACGCGCACAGATGCTCAGCACCGACCCCAGCTACGGTATCGGCACCACGGAGTTCATGCGCGCCCGGGGCGGTTATGCCCTCACCCTGGAATGCGGCCAGCACGAGGCCCCGGAGGCGCCCGCGGTGGCCTACCAGGCCATCCTCAATACCCTGGCCCATCTGCGGCTGGTGGACAGTCTGCCGGCACCCGCCCCGAGGCAGGATCCGGAGGTGCTCAGGTTGGTGGACGTGATCGACCGGGACCATCCGGAAGACCACTTCAGCCGCCAGTGGACCAGCTTCGACCCCATCCGCAAGGGAGACGAGATCGGCCGGCGCCACGACGGAACTCCGGTGCTCGCACCCGCGGATGGCTTCATCGTCTTCCCCAACCCCAATGCCCTGCCGGGCAACGAGTGGTTCTACCTGGCCGAAGCCAGTGAACGGATGAACACGGTCTAACCGCCGTTACGCTTGCCCCGCTTCTTGCGCGCCTTCTCCACCACCGCCAGCTGGGCCATGGCCTGCAACAGGACGGCGTGGGCCTCGTCACGGTCGGTGTAGAGCACGCTGTCGCGCATCACGTCTTCCGCCCGGCGCTTGGCCTCCCGGGCGGCCTCCTCATCGATGTCCTCACAGCGCATGGCCGTGTCCGCCAGCACGATCACCCCGGCGGGCTGGACTTCCAGCATGCCTCCGGAGACATACAGGTAGTCTTCCTCGTCGGAGCCGGCCGGGATGAAGCGCACGACACCGGGACGGATGGAGGTCAACAGGGCGGAGTGGCGGGGAAAGATGCCCAGCTCACCATTGGCTCCGGTGATGCAGACCTGGTGGACCTCTCCGGAATAGAGCCGCTCCTCGGCACTGACGATATCCAGCACCATGGTGGCGCCGGTACGCGGCATTCTCGACACGGTCACGGTCTGCTGCTCCCTCTGGACAGGTGTTCGGATCGGGCAAGGCCTGCCTCCTTCATCGCCGACAGGATCATGGCGGCGACCTTGTCCCAGTCATGAAGCTTGTCGGTGTTGATGGTCAGGTCGAACTGGGTCGGATCGTTGGTACGTCTCTGGATCAGGCTCCAGAGAAACTGCTGGCGCTGCTGGTTGATGGTCTCCACCTTCTCCCTTGCCTCGTCCTCGGACAAACCTTCCTTGGCGGCCACCCGCCGGGCGCAATGCAGCGGAGAGCCGCAGATCCGTATCCGGAAAGCCCCCCGGTCGCGCAGGAACACATGTCCGCCCCGCCCCATGATCACCCCGCCCTCCGCGCTGATGGCCAGCAGGACGTTCACCAGGGCCTTGCGATAGGTCGTCATGAAATAGGCATCCCCGGACAGGACCGAGTAAACCCATGTGCTCTTCCAGGCCGACACCTTTTCATCCAGTTCCCGTAGCAGTTCCCGGTCCTGCTCGGTATGCTTGGCCAGCCGCTCCAGCAACACCTCGTCGAAATAGGATACCTTGAGCTCACGGGCCAGTATCGCGGCAATTTCCTCCCCTCCGGCGCCGTAGTCACGGGCCATGGTGACCAGGGGCATGGGCCTGGAAGCCTCCCGACCCGAAGTATCCTTGCCATAGGTCTGCGACCGGATGTATCGCTGGATGAGATCATTCACATCATGATGCATGGGGCACCTTAGTCTGACTCCGGATGTCCTTCCATGTTACTCAGCCTGGCATGAACAACACCATCCTCCCGGCCATGTCATCCGCGCGCGGCACGCGGACCGGGCGGGCCGGGCATCACTTCCAATCAACCGCGGGCAACCCCTCCCACGGTGTTTATCGACCCAGAATGCCGGTCAGGATTCCGGCAAAGGACAGTCAAGCATGAACGACGAGAACCAATTCTTTCGCCCCGTGGGCGAGATCTGCCAGCGCCAGGTCGTGACCTGCCGGCCCGGCGAAGGGCTCGTTGATGTGGTAAAAGTAATGAAGGAGAAGAACATCTCCAGCGTGGTGGTCTGCGATGACGCCGGTGCCCCCATCGGCATCATCACCGACCGGGACCTGAGGAACAAGGTGGTGCCGTCGGGACGGGACCCGGGTTCCTTCAAGGTGGCGGACGTGATGAACAGTCCCCTGACCACCATCCGTGAAGAAGACGTGCTCTACGAGGCGCTGTACCGGATGTCGCGGCAACACATCCACCGTCTGGTGGTGGTGTCCGAGGACGGCGCCCTCAACGGGATCATCACCGACACGGACATCCTGCGCATGCAGAATCATTCGCCCCATCAATTGGTGCGGGACATCGAGAAGGCCGGCACCCCCGAGGATCTCAAGGTCCTGCA
The DNA here is from genome assembly GCF_022227765.1 of Ectothiorhodospira shaposhnikovii. Taxonomy (GTDB): domain Bacteria; phylum Pseudomonadota; class Gammaproteobacteria; order Ectothiorhodospirales; family Ectothiorhodospiraceae; genus Ectothiorhodospira. Next base: position 110,204 of record NZ_JAJMLZ010000005.1, read on the forward strand.
TGCCCGCATTCAGGATCTGGTGGTACGACTCAGCGGCACCACCACCGGGATCCAGGATCTGGTCAAGCTCATTGCCCATCTCAATGACCAGATCCTGCTGCGCCTGATCCATCTGGTCCGGGAGACCCGCTTCCCCGACCTGCCCCGGGGTTTTGCCTTTGTGGTGATGGGCAGCGAGGGACGCAGCGAGCAGACCCTCTCCACCGACCAGGATAATGCCATCGTCTACGCCGATGATCTGTCCGAGGATGACATCAGGAAGATCGAGGCCTTTTCCAAGGAGCTCATCGAGCATCTCATCGAGATCGGCGTCCCTCCCTGCCCCGGTGGCATCATGGCCAGCAATCCCGCCTGGCGACGCAGTCTTTCCGGCTGGTACAAGGAGCTGGATCAGTGGCTCACCACACCCAGCCCGAAAAACATCCCCAATGTGAGCATGTTCGCCGACATCCGCACCCTTTACGGCGATGCCTCCCTGGAACGCAAGCTCAAGGCCCATATCTACCACCGCCTGGCGGAAAACCGGCTGTTCATCATGCGCATGGCGGAAAACATGCTGCGCTTCACCCCGCCCCTGGGCTGGCTGGGCAAGATCAAGACCGGTACCCAGGGCGCCCCCCGGGGGGAAGTGGACCTGAAGAAAGGCGGTATTTTCGCCCTCACCGACGGCATCAAGGCCCTGGCCCTGGAACTGAACGCCCTGGACGGGGGCACCCACCAACGTCTCCAGGCCCTGGTGAAACAGGGGGTGCTGAAGCAGGATCAGGCCGGCGATCTACAGGAAAGCTTTGATTTTCTGGTGCTGATGCGTCTGCGAGCCCAGGTCCGCTCCGTGGAGCAGGGGAAAAAACCGGACAATTGCGCAGCCCTGGAGCAACTGAGCCAGATGGAACAGGTGAAACTCAAGATCGCCTTCGAAGATGTGACCAAGTTCCAGAGCTTCATCAGCGGTCACTTCAACCTCAGCCTGTTGCGCTGATTGCAAGGCAGACCGGATGCCAACCCAGCCCCCCGCCCAACTCCCCGTCGCCACCTATTCCATCGTGGCCCGTGACCCTGCCAGCGGTCACCTGGGCGTGGCAGTCCAGTCCCATCACTTTGCCGTGGGCAGTGTCGCTCCGTTTGCCCGGGCGGGCGTGGGGGCCGGCACCATCCAGTCCTTCGCCAAGCTCATCTATGCCGCCGAAGGCCTGCGCCTGATGCGGGACGGCGCCAGTGCCGGCGAGGCACTGCGCCGCCTGCTGGCCCGGGATCACCACATGGATTACCGCCAGGCCGCCATGATCGACACCCAGGGAGACGTGGTGGCCCATACCGGCCGCCTGTGCATCGACGAGGCCGGTCACTGCCTGGGGGATGAGTACGCATGCCTTGGCAACATGCTGCTCAATGACGGCACCTGGGAAGCCATGGGACGGGCCTACGAGGCCGCCGAAGGTGATTTTCCCCATCGCCTGATCAGTGCCCTGGAAGCCGCCCAGGCCCAAGGCGGCGATCTGCGGGGACGACGCTCCGCCGCCATGATGGTGGTCAGCGGCAGGGCCACCGGAGACCCGGCCCAGGACACCCTTCTGGATCTGCGGGTGGAGGACCACCCGACCCCGGTCCGGGAGCTGAAGCGCCTTGTCATCCTCAAGGAGGCCTACGAATTCAATACCCTGGGCGGGCATCATCTGCGGCATGGTGAATACGACAAGGCCATTCAGGCCTTCACCCGTGCCGAAACACTGGCCCCGGAAGAGGATGAACTCATCTTCTGGCGATCCGTGGCCCTGGTCAATGCGGGCCATGAAGCCGAAGCCCGGGCACTGCTCGGGGCGCTGTTCCAGCGCGCTCCCCACTGGTCCCTGCTCCTGAAGAGGGTGGCAAAAAGCCGATTTTTGCCCGATGATCCGGCGTTGATCCAGCGGCTGCTCCAGCCGCAATCCGGCACATCCTGAATCCTCCCCTGACCCAGTTCTCCCCCCTCACCACATTCCGGGCAATACACGGCATGACGTTCGGTACTGAAGAGATCCTCATCGGCCTGCTGGTCACTCTGATCGCCGGCCTGGTCCACGGCGCCTTCGGGCTGGGTTTCCCGATGATCGCCACCCCCATCCTGGCGCTGATCACCGACGTCAAGACGGCCATTCTGCTCACCCTGGCCCCCAATATCGCAGTCAACGTCTGGAGCCTGATCCGGGGCGGCAACTGGCTCGGCAGTGTGGCCCGTTTCTGGCCGGTGGCGGTATGGATGCTGGTGGGATCGGCCCTGGGCACCCTGGTGCTGGTGGCCATGGACCCTAATCCCTTCCGTCTGCTGCTGGCCGCCACGGTGGTGCTCTACCTGATGTCCGACCGCATCAAACGCATCGACTGGAGTTGGATCGGCCGCCATCCCCGTCCCAGCGGTGCCGGGGCCGGTCTGCTGGGAGGCCTGCTGGGGGGGACCGTGAACGTGGGCGGCCCGGTGATGATGATCTATTTCCTGGAACTGCGACTGGCCCCCGTGGTCCTCGTCCAGGCCATCAACCTGTGCTTCCTGCTGGGCAAGGGGACCCAGGCCATCACCTTTGCCTTCCTCGGCATGCTGGGACTGGACCTGCTGCTGATTTCCCTGCCCCTGGGCATCGCCGCCCTGATCGGACTGCGCGGGGGTATGTGGATCCGGGAGCGGGTGGCCGCGGACACCTATCGGGGCTGGCTCAAGGGTCTGCTGTGGATCCTGTGCATCCTGCTGGTGGTGCAGTTCTTCCGTGAACTGGGATGACGGCGGGACGGTCCCGGAAGCGACAGGCAACCCGCTCCGGGACCATCGTGACGCGGATCAGGCCTTTTCCTGATCCTTTTTGGCGGACATATCCTTGAGTTCCTGCAGCAATTCCCGGAAACGCTGATCCAGTCGCTCCATGGCCGCTTCCTGGGCCAGTCGCATGGATTCAAAGGTCTCCCGGGTATGGCTGCTCATGCGATCGTAGACCTTGCCCACCATTTCCACCTGTCTGGCCGGCAACTCGTCCTGTTTTGCCTCCCCCATGGCACGGGTCATCTCCGTGGCCTCATTCATTGCCTGGCTCAGCACCTCCGTCTGACGCTTCATCAGGGCCTCGCTGCTTTCCATCATCGCCCGGTTGGCGGCCATCATGGCCTCCACGTTCTTCTTTTGTACTTCCATCAATGCGGACATATCCATGTGCGGGATCTTGAACTGCTTCATGAACTCGTTCATCTGATCCATGTAGCGCTGAGGATCCATCAGTTTCATCAGTTCGGACATGTCGAACGGATTTTTCTCTTGCGGCATGGCTGCGATCTCCTTCTCTGGTTACAGGGGAATACGGGATTGATCCTCCAGTGGTAGAGCTTAGTCCAATGGACAGGACTCGCCTGCGCACGGGCCCCCATTTTCAAGGAAATACAGGCTATCATCAGCCCGTGACAACCCTGTGGATAAACTGTTTCGAAACCGTGGGTAAGATTTTCCCACAGATTTATCCACAATCCTCGCACAATTTCCCGTTAGGTTACCCGCAGATTTCCTCACATGTTGAAATGTGAATAACGTGTTGAAATTAAAAATTTTTAAAATTCTTTTCCCCAGGCGAGGCGTCCCCTTATTACAGTCATTAAAAAGATTTTAAAAAGATAGTCATCATACAGAAACCGCGTCATCCACAGCTCAGGTGCCGTTTTGGGTAATGCGATTCGCCTGCAGGCGGATGGTTTCCGCTTCAATCCGGACCTCGCGCCCCTGGATCACCAGATCACCGTTGGCATCGATCAAAATGCAGGCCCTGTCGTCACCGATACGTATCCCCCCGGCCGTGGTTTTCCACAACATGTCCCCCGCGACGTCAACTACCCCCGCCTGAAGGCCGGAGCTTGTGAAAGCAGGCTGGGTTGACCAGGGAAAGCGGTGAAAACCCGCTACGTTTGCAACAGGTCGTCAAGACCCACCGGCGGATGCTTCCTCAGTCCGCCGCTCTGGAAGGTTGGGATCATGCTGGTGAAAGGTAAAGCGCCGAAGGTTCCAGCCGCCGCGAAAGCGGGAGCCGGTTGCAGACATTCCCGAGGGGAGATGGGGCGCAAGCCCTACGTCACCGGACCCGTAAGGGTTCTGTTTTGGGAGGTTTGAAATGGCGGTTTTGGTACTGGACAAGAGGAAAAAGCCCCTGATGCCCTGCCCGGAGAAACGGGCACGGTTGCTATTGGAGCGGGGCCGGGCCGTGGTCCACCGGATGCGCCCGTTCACCATCCGGCTCAAGGATCGTGCGGTGGAAGAATCCGTGCTGCAACCGATCCAGATCAAGATTGACCCCGGCAGCAAGACCACCGGAGTCACGGTGATCCGCGAGGACGTCGCCAATCCGGAGCAGCAGCAGGTACTGATGCTGATGGAGATCGAGCATCGCGGCCAACAGATCCGTGAAAATTTGACCCAGCGCCGGGCCTTTCGTCGGCGGCGCCGGAATCAGTTACGCCACCGGGCGCCCCGGTTCGACAACCGGACCCCACCCCAAGGCCAGCTGGCCCCCAGTCTGCAACATCGAGTGGACACCACGATGGCCTGGGTGAACCGATTGTGCCGGCTGGCCCCGGTGACGGGGATCACCATGGAGCGGGTTCGGTTCGATATGCAGATTATGGAAAATCCAGAAATCAGCGGCGTTGAATACCAGCAGGGCACCTTACAGGGCTATGAAGTGCGGGAATACCTGTTGGAGAAGTGGCAACGCTGCTGCGCCTACTGTGGTGCGACACAGGTGCCCCTGGAAATTGATCACATTCACCCCAAAAGCCGGGGCGGTTCGGATCGGGTCAGCAATCTGACCCTGGCCTGTCGTGATTGCAATCAGGCCAAGGGGAATCAGCCCGTGGAAATTTTTCTGGCCGATGATCCCAAGCGCCTGCAACGGATCGAGGCCCAGGCCAAGGCACCCCTCAAGGATGCCGCCGCCGTCAACAGTACCCGCTGGGCACTGTTCCGACAGCTTCAGGCCACGGGCCTGCCCGTGATCACCAGTAGTGGTGGCCGCACCAAATACAACCGACAGCGGTTGGGTGTCCCCAAGACCCACGCCCTGGACGCGGCCTGTGTCGGGCCAGTCACCGCCATCACCCACTGGAATGTGCCCACATTGACGGTGCGGGCCACGGGCCGGGGCAGTTATCAGCGCACCCGGCTCAACCGTTTCGGCTTCCCCCGTGGCTACCTGATGCGCCAAAAGCAGGTGAAAGGCTTTCAGACCGGGGATCTGGTTCAGGCCAACGTACCGACCGGTAAAAAGGCCGGCACCTATCAGGGCCGGGTGGCCATTCGCGCCACCGGTAGTTTCAATATCCAGACCCGAGAGGGTGTGGTTCAGGGCATTTCACACCGCCATTGCCGCCTGCTTCAAAGAGCCGATGGCTATGGCTATACCTTTCAACCCAAACCGATACAGGAGGACGCGACCAGGGCCGCGTGATCGTGCTGTGCACGATGCGCTATCCCTCCCCGCCCTGAAGTTATGGGGTCTCTCGCGAAATGAGCGGAAAGTGAGTCGTTGAGTCGGTGGAGAAGCCGTGTAGGTCACGGACTCCGCCTCTGAGAGGCTCGTAGCGAAGCGTTCTCGCCCCGTCGCCACCCGCCCTTACGGGAATGGTCCTGAATCACCAGCACGGGCTTCTCAGGCCCTGCTCGAAGCAAGTGACGCGCTCCTTCACGGATCTGGATCTCCATCCATCGCCCTCACCTGCGCCTGGCTGATGACGTGCCCGTGTTCAGCGGCGCGGCGTATCCAGGCCATGCCTTCCTGCTCGTCCTTGTCCACGCCTTGCCCGGAGACGTAGCACCGACCCAGCCAGTGCATGGCGTCGGGGTACTCCTGCCGGGCCGCCAAGCGCAGCCAGTGGATGGCCAGGTCGTAGCGGTCGGCGTCCATCAGGATCAGGGCCACGTCGTTCTGGGCCTCGGCCTCGCCCTGGTCGGCACGGATGATCACCTCGTCATCCTCCGGCTGAAGAGCGGCGGGGATGTCGGCCCGCACGGCCGCCAGGGGGATGCAGCCCCGATCCACGGCGTCACTGCGCTCCTGGCGGGGCATTTCAGTGGCCAGCCTGCGACGCAGGGATCGGCGGCTCAGGCCGGTGAGTCTTTCGGCGGTATCCAGGGAAATTTCCATCCATCCCTCCGTTTCTACGGCCGACTGTTTTTGTCGGCCATTCATTTCACGGCCGACCATTTTTGTCGGCCATTTCTGGCGACGGCTCACAGACCGCCTATCCGGCGCAGGATACCATTTACGCTACGGCGGGCCGCTGTTGGATGTTGGCACGGCCCGTGCATTATCCAGACTGCCCAGGCCAGCACAGGCCACACACTGACGAGGGATTTGACGATGAAGAAGCAAGCAGGTTTTACCCTGATCGAACTGATGATCGTGGTGGCGATCATTGGTATCTTGGCGGCGATTGCGTTGCCGGCGTATCAGAACTATACGGTTCGGGCTCAGGTAACTGAGGGTATCAATATCGCCGCTTCTGCCAGGGCTACCGTGGCTGAAAACATCATGACCGGTCGCACTGATCTTTGTGAGGGTATTGACGAAACTGATGCCAGTACACCCAACGCCGCGCTCACTTGCGATGCTGGCGTTATTACCGTGGAGATGTCAAATCTGGGTGGCGGAGTAAGTGATTTCGAAATCACCTTTACACCTGACGCCGCCGGTCGTTCTTGGACTTGTGCGGTGGACGATGCAGATAATAATCCTTACGTTCCTGCAAACTGCCGAATCTAAGTCGAAGCTGCATTAGTCAGCACCCCAAGGGGCGCCTCCGGGCGCCCCTTCTCGTTGTGCGCCCAGCATGAGCGCACACCTGTGGGTGTAAGTCCCGCCGTAAGTTGATCATAGCGAACGAAGTGAAGCGCAACCGCATGAGGGTGACCGATCGTGGGGAGGAAGCGTGGAGCGTAAGCTGCGAACCGATGGACAAGAATCGGATAGAAGGCGCTGCCGGGCAGGGCGAGCAGGCAAGAGGCCGCAAAGCTCTCGTGATCAAGGCGAAGTGGCGTAAATCCGGCGGTTGTGCAGCGAAGGAGTGCGTTCTTACCTGGGGAGATCTCGCCTTATGCCTGAAAAGGCGACGGTGCTGAACCGGAGCAAGAAGTCAGCAGACGAACCGCTTCTGGCCGAGCCGGTTGTCGGGGTGAACGTGGCCGCCTGCGGTCACGGTGAAAAACAGCACACAGATGATGGCCCCAACCGCTGATTGTTGCCTTGGGGCGTCTGGTCTTGGCCGGAACCTTGAGGTCTTCCCGCCGGAACCGAATTCAGTCTCCTGGCGCCTCGCCGGGCAGTTCCATTGCACAGAATACCCGGGCTTTCACCGAAAGATCCCCCACCACGCGCAATTCCGGCTCCGGGCGCTTCCTGATGAGAACCGGCGTGACCAGGATGCGCTCGGTCTCGGCCACCTGCAGATCTTCGAGAATGTCCACCACCTCCATGCTCACGGGGATGCCCCGCGCTTCCAGCAACCGGACATAGTCGTGCAGATGATCCATGGCCCTTCGCGCGGTATGTGTCTGGCCGGCGATGAACAGCCTGAAATGGTATTCAGGGTGCATCGACCGCTCGCATGGGTGGGCAAGGTGACAGGCAGAGGATCATGAGCGGAAGATATCCAGCACCCGGCGCTCGTCATCGATCACCGTGAAGGCGTTGCGGAAGGCCTCCGGCACCGGTCTGGGTCGGCCTGTCCCGGCATCCACATAAACCCACTCGGTTTTGGCCCGGACCACGGGACGATGATCATCGGCGCGCAGAAACAGGTAATGGCGTGGCGAGCCGCGGTGAGAAAATCCTCCGATCCAGGTCAGTAGCCGCAAGTCATCCCCCGCATGGGCGGGACGCAGGTATTCGATGAGGTGGGAGCGCACCACCCAGCTACTGCCTTCCTGTTGATAGCGATCCCAGTGCCAGCCGCGGGCTGCGGAGTGGGCCAGGGCAATCTCCTGCATCCATTTCAGGTATTCCAGATTGTTGACATGGCCATTGATGTCGATGGCTGACTCGGGCACCGTGAAACGACGGGAAAAGATCCCTTGCTGATCCATCGTTTCATGGGATGCCGTCCGGGAATCGGGCTGTGTGTCGGACATGCTGAAAACCATTGGGAGCCGTTGAATTCAGGTCATGATGACGGTGTGAAGCGGTCATCCGAGCATCGGCATTCTACTGTTCCGCGCGGTGTCATGCGAACATTACCGTTTGCTCCCACGAATGCCTGCCATGCCCTTGTATCGCTGCCCCCTGTGCCGGGGCCTGGAGACACCGCTTTTTCATCGTGAAGACCGACCCCGGGTGCACTTCCGCGACTATCATCGCTGCCTGCAATGCGATCTGACCTTCGTGCCTCCCCCCTATCATCTCTGCGCCACGCAGGAGAGGGCCTATTACGATCTGCATCAGAATCAGGGCACGGATGAAGGTTACCAGCGGTTTCTGGGGCGCATGCTCACACCCCTGCTGGCGCGGGTGAACCCCGGTGCCGCGGGGCTGGACTTTGGTTGCGGCGCCGGCCAGGTCCTGGTGGGGATGTGTCGCCGGGCCGGGCTGTCCTGCGTGGGCTATGATCTCCATTATCACCCGGACCCCGCACCGCTGGCGCAGCAGTATGACTTCATCGTCAGTACGGAGGTCTTCGAGCACCTGGCCGACCCCGCCGGGGTGCTCGAACACTTGCTGACCCTGCTCAAGCCCGGCGGCTGGCTGGGCATCATGACCAAGCGGGCCCTGGACCGGCAGCGTTTTGCCCGCTGGCACTATACCCTGGACCCCACCCATGTCTGCTTTTTCAGCGAGCAGACCTTCCGCTGGATCGCCGCGCGGAGGGGCATGACCCTGGAGGTGGTGGGTAATGATGTGGTGATGTTGAGAAAGCCCGACTTGGCCCCCTACTCCGCCAAGCAGACCTGATTGCGTCCGGCCTGCTTGGCGGCATACAGCGCCTGGTCCGCTGCCTTGATGACGCTCTGAGGGTCAGGATGATCCACGCTGCGTTCGGCCACCCCCATGCTGATGGTGACGGATACGGTTCTTTCCTTGCCCGGCCCGCGTCTGGCTCTACCCTCCCGCTTGTTACTGGGCCGCGATGCTTCGTTGCGAATGGCGATCTCATAAGCCTCGATGGCTTCCCTGACGGCTTCCAGATGGGGGACGCATTGTTCCGCCGTCTTGCCGGGAAAGACGATGGTGAATTCCTCCCCGCCATAGCGATAGGCCTTGCCGCCGCCCCTGACCTTGCGCAGTTGGGCCGCCACGACTCGCAGTACCTGGTCTCCCAGGTCGTGGCCATGGGTGTCGTTGAATTTCTTGAAATGGTCCACGTCGGTCATGGCGATGGCGTAGCAACGCCCCAGGCGTTGCAGCCGTTCATTGAGGGCGCGACGGCCGGGTAGACCAGTAAGATCGTCGCGAAAGGCCATCTGAAAGGACTCATGCACCACGGCGATGGCGAGAATCAGCAGCAGGGTGGCGGTGAACAGGGGCACCGCATAGGCGTGGAAGAGTTGCGGCAGCATCCAGCCGATGCCGGCCAGGGTGATCCACTGTCCGGCCCACTGGGGCGTCGGACGGCGCACCACGAAAAATCCCATCACGGCAAGGCACAGGATCAGGCTCCAGAAGGAAAGCTGGGGCATGCCGTAGCCGTCCCAGTGCAGGGCGGGCAAGTGAGTCGTCAGCAACAGGTCGGCCATGCCTTCCGGAAACTGCGTGGCGAAGAGAACGGCGAATCCCGCCAGGCTTCCAAATACCGACAGCCTGAGCAATAGATCCATCATCAGGTGGTAACGTTCGGACCAGAAGGCGTTGACCAGGAACACCAGGGGGACCATCAGGGTCATGAGGGCGTAGCCCAGGGCGGGCAGTAGATCCGCTTCCGTCGTCATGGCCATGGGCCGGATCTGAAACATGCTGCCCAGATAGACCATCAGCACCAGGATCACACAGATCAGCGTGCGGGTGCGGCCGTAGAGAAAGGCCAGTACCCCCGCCAGCACTCCCGTCAGCCAGGGGATCACTTCCACCAAACCCTGGGGCAACTCCGGTAGCCAGGCCCCTTGAATGGCCGCGCCCATGCCCAGGGCCAGCATTACGGGCGGGAGCAGGATGAAGATCAGGGTTTTGAGGTGTTCCTGGGTCATGGTTGGTTTGGGCAGTGTGTCACTTTCCGATGCAGAAGGAAGAAAAAATCTCCCCCAGCAGATCATCCGCGCTCACCCGTCCGGTGATCTCTCCCAGTGCTTCCTGGGCCAGGCGCAGTTCCTCGGCCACCAGTTCCGTGGCGCGGGTGATGATGAGCTGATCGTTGGCGGCCTGAACATGGTCGCGGGTGCGAGCCAGGGCGTCCAGGTGGCGGCGACGGGCGGTGAACAGGCCCTCCGGGTGACCGCTGTAGTGGAGCTGGGCCTTGAGGGCCTCGCGCAGGGTGCTGATGCCTTCGCCGGTGCGGGCCGAAATGAACAGCACGTCACTGGCATCCGCCGGCAGTTCGGTGAGCCGGTCCAGTTTGTTATAGACGGTGATGACCGGTAGCCGGGGCGGCAGGCGGCGACGGATCTCCCCTTCTTCTTCGCCCTCCCCCTGGGTGGCGTCCACCACCAGCAATACCAGGTCGGCCCGCTCGATCTCGGCCCAGGCCCGGCGGATGCCTTCCTGCTCCACCGGATCATCGGATTCCCGCAGGCCGGCGGTATCCACCAGGTGCAGGGGCAGACCGTCCAGGCTCAGGTGTTCCCGCAGCACGTCCCGGGTGGTGCCGGGAATGGCGGTGACGATAGCGGCTTCCCGGTCCACCAGGCGATTGAGCAGGCTGGATTTGCCCGCATTGGGGCGCCCGGCGATCACCAGGTGGGCGCCTTCCCGCAGCAGATTGCCCTGCCGGGCCTGTTCGGTCAGGGTGGCCAGTTGATCCAGCAGGGACTCGATCCGGTACTGGATATCCCCTTCCGCCAGCAGATCCAGTTCCTCTTCGGAGAAATCCAGATCCGCTTCCACGAACACTCTCAGTTCGGTCAGGGCCGACAGGATCAGGTCCACCTGGCGGGAAAATCCGCCTTCCAGTGATCGGCGGGCACTGCGCACGGCGGCGGCGGAACCGGCATCGATCAGATCGGCCACGGCCTCGGCCTGGGCCAGGTCCATACGGTCGTTCAGGAAGGCGCGCTCGGTGAATTCCCCGGCCCGGGCCATGCGGCAACCCATCTCCAGACAGGCCCCCAGCAACAGGTCCATGACTACCGGGCCGCCATGGCCCTGCAGTTCCAGGACATCCTCGCCGGTATAGGAATGGGGGCCGGGAAAATACAGGGCGATGCCATCGTCGATGACCTCTCCCCGGGCATCTAGGAAGGGGCCGTAGAGCGCCTGTCTGGGGCTGGGCAGTCTGCCCAGGCAGCGCCGCGCCACCTCGGCGGCATGAGGGCCGGAAACCCGCACGATACCCACGCCTCCCCGTCCTGGCGCGGTGGCAATGGCGGCGATGGTATCGAAGCTGCGGTGCATGGCGGTGAGTCCCACGAAAAATAGCCCGGATGGAGAAAACCGGCGGTTTCCGAAATCCCCACCGTGGTGGTTTTTTCGAAGACCGCCGGCCGTCCCCAGCCGGGCCATGGATGGCCAGCAGGAAGTGGAGTTACTTCTTGCCGCCGCCCTTGCCGTTGGCCGTCTTTTCGATCTGGCGCGTGATGTAGTACTGCTGGGCAATGGACAGCAGGTTGTTGACCAGCCAGTACAGCACCAGGCCCGCCGGGAAGAAGGCGAAGAACACGGTGAAGACGATGGGCAGGGCCATCATGATCTTCTGCTGTACCGGGTCCATGGGGGCCGGGTTCAGCTTGTACTGGGCGATCATGCTGGCACCCATGAGCAGCGGCAGCACGAAGAAGGGATCACGGATGGACAGATCCTGAATCCAGAAGATCCACGGCGCCTGGCGCAGTTCCACACTCTCCAGCAGCACCCAGTAGAGGGCGATGAAGACGGGGATCTGAATCAGGATGGGCAGACAGCCGCCCAGCGGATTGATCTTCTCCTTCTTGTAAAGCTCCATCAGAGCCTGGTTCATGCGCTGCTTGTCGTCGCCGAAACGTTCCTTGAGAGCCATCATCTTCGGCTGCACGGCGCGCATCTTGGCCATGGAGCGGTAGCTGGTCTCGGACAGCTTGTAGAACACCAGCTTGATCATCAGGGTCAGGATGATGATGGCCCAACCCCAGTTGCCCACGACGTCATGGATCACTCGCAGCAGCCAGAACAAGGGCTTGGCCAGCACCGTGAAGATGCCGTAGTCCACCGTCAGTTCCAGGCCATCGGCAATCTTGGACAGGGGTTGCTGTTTCTTGGGGCCGATCCAGATGCGGGATTGCAGGACGTCATAGGCGCCGGGGGCGATGCTCACCGGCTCGGAGCGCAGGCCGATGATGTACTGGGGCCGATCCGGTGTGCCGATGGCACGGCTGTAGAGCAGGTTCACCTCATCGGCATACGGAACCCAGGCGGTGAGGAAGTAATGCTGGATGATGGAGATCCAGCCGGCGGAAATATTGCGGTCCTGGACGTTCCTGCCCAGGTCTTCCAGGGATTCCTTGATGTACTTGCCGTCATAGAGGGCGGCACCGGTGAAGGTGTACAGGAACCAGGAATCACGGGCCGGGGTGGGGCCATGACGCAGCTGCCGGTACTGGCGACCGGTCCAGGTGACGTCACTGTTGTTCTCCACCCGATGACTGACATCCACCAGGAAGTCGCCACGGCGGAAGGTGTAGGTCTTGGTCACGCGGATGCCATCCTCGCTTTCCCAGGTCAGGGGGACCACGAGTTCATCCTGCCAGTCCTCCATGCGGTATTCGGTGCGCTCGGCACGGAACACGGCGTGGTGGGATGGAGCACGGTCGGCGTGCTCGACGCCGGGTACACGGTCATGGATCAGGCCGGACTGGGCCACATAATCGCGCAAGCGCTCGTCCAGGATGCGTACCGGATTGTCCGGCTCCTTCAGGCTCACCGGATAGGTGGGCAGGTCGGCGCGTACCAGATCCCCGCCACGGGTGTCGATGAGCAGGTCCAGGGTATCGGTGACCACGCGGATGCGCTGGCGATCAGCGGCCATCACCGGGTCCATGCCCACGGGGGCATCCATGGCCTCGGAAGCAGGGGCATCGGGGACGTCGTCGCGGAATTCCTGGCCATTGAGGGTGGCTTCCGCGCGTTGGGGATCGAACTGGGGCTGGGGACCATAGTCCACACGCCAGGCCTGCCAGATCAGGAACAGCAGGAAAACCAGTGACAGGTACAGGATCGGTCGGAGATTATCCATGATTTCGCGGCTGTTTGTGATGGCCTGGAGCGGGGTCTGGTACAGGATCGTACCCGCCTTCGCAGAAGGGGTGACAACGCGCCAGTCGCCGGACGGTGAGCCACAGGCCGCGCAGGGCGCCGTGTCTCTCGATGGCCTCCATTCCATAACAGGAACAGGAGGGGGTGAACCGGCAATGCTGCCCGATGAAGGGGCTCAGGGTATAGCGGTAGACCTGGATCAGGAAGATAAGGACTTTTCGCATTGGCTACTCATCCGTTTCCAGAGTCTTTCCAGGGCCTGATGCAGATCGGCGTTATTGAAGCGCTGGGCGCCCGGCTTGCACATGATGACCATGTCCATGGGGGCCATGCCGGACCGATGCCGGCGAAATGACTCCCGAATCAGGCGCTTGATTCGATTGCGCTGGGTGGCCTGGCGGACATTCTTCTTTGCCACGGCCATGCCCAGGCGCGGTCCTTCGGTCGGGCTCGGCACCCAGAGCCCGGTGAAGGGCGGCTGGGATACCCGATGTGCATCCTTGAAGACCCGTTGGTAATCGCTCGCCTGTACCAGTCGGACGTGGCGAGGAAACCCCTGGTCATTCAGCCCGATCAGAGGATCAGGGGCAAAGACGGGCACGGCCCCGGGCGCGGCGAGCGGCCAGCACCTTGCGGCCACCACGGGTAGCCATGCGGGCACGGAAGCCATGGGTGCGCTTGCGGTGCAGGTTACTGGGCTGGAATGTTCTTTTCATGACGGCAGACCGTGGCTGAGTTCTATTTACGGGCGATAGAGAGCGCCCAATCTAAGGCGCGTAAAAGTACCTGCGATTGACATGGGTGTCAATCCGCGTCAACCAAGGTCTGGGGACAAGGATGTGGAAAAAGGTGTGGATAAGTTTGCGGGCCTGCGGGTAGACTTACGCATCCCTCAACCCCCTACCACTGGAGATACCCTTGGTTGGCAACTCCTTGTGGCAGCAATGCGTGTCGCGTCTGGAGAGTGAACTCTCCGAACAGCAACTCAATACCTGGATTCGTCCCCTGCATGCAGTGGAGGAACAGGGCGTATTACGGCTGCTCGCTCCCAATCGATTCGTGCTGGACTGGGTCAAGGACCATTTCTTCCAGCGTATCGCCCAGGTCGTCACCGAGGTCCTGGGCAATGACTCCATGCGTGTGCTGCTGGAAGTGGGCAGCAGCCGCCCGCCGACACCGGTGGCGCGCCCTGCCCCGCCGACGCCGGTGACACCGGTGACCACGGCCGCGGATGCGGCCCAGGCCCGCGGTCCGGCTCCGGCTCCGGCGGCCAGTTCACCCCAGTTCACCAACAACCTGAATCCCAACTTCACCTTCGACAACTTCGTCGAGGGCAAGTCGAACCAACTTGCCCGCGCCGCCAGCTTGCAGGTGGCCGCCAATGTGGGCAAGGCCTATAACCCTCTGTTCCTCTACGGCAGCACCGGCCTGGGGAAGACCCACCTGATGCATGCCATCGGCAACACCATCCTCAAAGAGCGACCGGATGCCAAGGTGGTGTACCTGCATTCAGAGCGATTCGTGGCCGACATGATCAAGGCGCTGCAGCACAACTCCATCGACGAGTTCAAGCGCTACTACCGGTCGGTGGATGCCCTGTTGATTGACGACATTCAGTTCTTTGCGGGCAAGGAGCGTTCCCAGGAGGAGTTTTTCCATACCTTCAATGCCCTGCTGGAGAGTCAGCAGCAGGTGATCCTGACCTGTGACCGCTACCCCAAGGAAGTGGACGGCCTAGAAGACCGGCTCAAGTCCCGATTCGGTTGGGGACTCACCGTGGCCATCGAGCCGGCGGAGCTGGAAACCCGGGTCGCGATCCTCAAGCGCAAGGCGGAAGAAGCCGGCGTCAATCTGCCCAGCGAGGTGGCCTTTTTCGTCGCCAAGCGCATCCGCTCCAATATCCGCGAGCTGGAAGGGGCCCTGCGTCGGGTCATCGCCAATGCCCATTTCACCGGCCGTCCCATCACCCTGGAGTTCGCCAAGGAAGCACTCCATGACCTTTTGGCCCTGCAGGACAAGCTGGTCACCATCGACAACATCCAGAAGACCGTGGCGGAGTATTACAAGATCCGGGTGTCCGACTTGCTGTCCACCCGGCGCAGCCGGTCCATCACCCGACCCCGCCAGGTGGCCATGGCCCTGGCCAAGGAGCTGACCAATCACAGCCTGCCGGAGATCGGCAAGGCCTTTGGGGGACGGGACCACACCACCGTGCTGCATGCCTGCCGCAAGGTAGTGGAGCTGCGCGAGTCCGATGCGCGGATCAATGAGGATTTCATCAACCTGCTGCGGACATTGACCACCTGAAAACAGCCAACCCTGTGGAAAAGGTGTGCACCCACACTGAGGAAAGCCCGAGCCCGGATTTATCCACAACTCGTCAACACGTGCCAGGTTCGCTTATACGGCGATCATTTCACAGGGTTTTTTCTGGTTAAATTATTGAATTGATTGAATATTTAAGAAGTTATCCAGAGCTTGGCGGGTGACTTATTACAATCATTAAAAAGATATTCTTTAAATAATAGTTAAAGACGGACGGTTCCAGATGAAACTGAGTATTCAACGGGAAGTGCTGCTGAAACCGCTGCAGCAGGTGATCGGGGCTGTGGAAAAACGCCATACCATGCAGATCCTGGGCAATGTGCTGCTTCGGTGTGACGGTACGCACCTAAGAATGACCGCCACTGACCTGGAAGTGGAGTTGGTTGCAGAGCTGGAATACGCCTCTGAAGAAACCGGTGAAGTCACGTTGCCTGCGCGCAAGCTTCTGGACATCTGCCGTGCCCTGCCGGACGAGGCCGAAATCCGGATTCAGGTCAGTGGGGAGCGGGCCGTGTTGTCGTCCGGGCGATCCCGCTTTGTACTCACGACCCTGCCGGCGGGGGATTTCCCCAACCTGGATGAAATCGAGAGCCGGATCGAGTTTTCCCTCACCGAGAGGGAACTGCTCACCCTCATCGGTCGCACATCCTTCGCCATGGCCAATCAGGATGCCCGGTATTACCTCAATGGATTGATGCTGGAAGTGGAAAAGGGCACGATCCGGACGGTGGCCACCGATGGTCACCGCCTGTCCCTGTGTACGCTCAAGTCCATTGTGGAAACGGAAGAGACCCAGCAGGTCATCATTCCACGCAAGGGCGTGCTGGAATTATCCCGCCTGCTGGAGCACAGTGATGACCCCGTCCGGATCCAGATCGCGGCGAATCATCTCAGGGTGCGTGTGGCGGGTCTTTGTTTCACCACCAAGCTGATCGATGGGCGTTTTCCGGACTACAAGCGGGTCATTCCGCGGGATGGTGAGCAGGTGCTGAAGGTGGATCGTGAACTCCTGCGACAAGCGCTGGGACGCACGGCGATCCTCTCCAATGAAAAGTACCGGGGGGTCCGGTTTGAGCTGTCTCCTGGTACTCTGAAGATCCAGTCCCATAACCCGGAGCAGGAAGAAGCGGAGGAAGAACTGGAAGTGGATTACAGTGGCGAGTCGCTGGAGATCGGCTTTAACGTCACCTACTTGATGGACGTGGTCGCCAATCTGCAGGGAGAAGTCCTCGAAGCCACGTTCAAGGATCCCGGCTCTTCCGTCCTGATTCGGGACCTGGGTTTTCAGGATGCCCTCTATGTGGTCATGCCCATGCGTCTGTAATTCCTGCTGCCATCTTCGGGGGCCTGGATGCCCAGGCCCCTTTCCCATCTTTTCCCCATCAGTCCCGTCTCCCCTCTCATGAGTCTGACACGACTCGATATCTTCAATCTCCGCCTGTTTGAAAAAACCCGGCTGGAGCCCTGTTCCGGATTGAATCTGGTGATGGGCGAAAATGCTTCGGGCAAGACCAGCCTGCTGGAGGCGGTTCATGTGCTGGCCACCGGTCGCTCCTTCAGGACACAGCGGATGGAATCCGTCATTCGCCATGGGGCCCGGGATCTGATGGTGACCGGGCGTCTGCGGCTCGATGATCGACAGGTGTCGCTGGGCATTCGCAAGGGCGGCGGCAGGACGGTGGCGAGGATCAACGGTAAAACCGTGCGCAGTCAGTCCGAACTGGCCCAGGCCTTGCCCCTTCAGGTCATTCATCCGGACAGTCATGAGTTGCTGTCAGGAAGCCCCGCTGAACGACGCGGTTTTCTCGACTGGGGGATCTTCTACCAGTCGCCCGAATCCATGGCGCATTGGCAGAACTATCGACGGGCGCTGATTCAGCGCAACGAGGCCCTGCGTCGCGGCCTGAATGACAAGGCCCTGGATGTCTGGGAAGTACTGCTTGCCCAATCCGGTGAAGCCATGGATCGTGCGCGGTTGTCCTATCTGGATACACTGTTGCGTCATGTCCGCGAGTTGGAAACGCTGCTTCCAGGCAATGAGGGGGTGGATATTGCCTATCGTCGTGGTTGGCGCGAAGGCGTGGATCTCAAGACCCTTTTGCAGACGGCCCGACCCCGGGAGCGAGAGATGGGCTATACCCTTTCCGGTCCTCATCGGGCTGACGTGGTGTTTCGTCGCGGTGATGTACTCCTGGCTGATGGGGCATCCAGGGGGCAGCAAAAGTCGGCCGTGCTGCTTTTGCGTCTGGCTCAAGTGGCTGCCTTCAGGAGTGTGAGTGGACGGTCAGCGGTAGTGATGGTGGATGATTTGCCGTCAGAGCTGGACGAAGTTCACCGGGATGCCGTGCTTGCCCTGCTCCAGGGGCTGGATTGCCAGATCTTTGTCACTGCCATCGATCCTCGCCAGATTGATGCCCGCGGCTGGTTGCGTTTCAGAATGTTCCACGTGGAACATGGTCGGTTGAAGGAGGTTCGCTGAATCCTGGTATATGTTCCACGTGGAACATCCGTTGGGGCATTGATAAAAAATTGGCGGGAGTGACAAAAGAGAATTCGTGAGGGTGACAGTCAAAATGATGAGAGCGTGGCCGGATTGACAAGCAAGACAAAGGGGTGAGGTTGGGCGACCGGTAGAGCGTTGGCGGGAATGCCGTAAAAGAGCGAGACGGCGGGACCCTGCCGGCAAGTGATATAATGCCTCTCTTTCGATGTTAGGCAGGCACCGCATGACCGATCAGACGCCCCCGACCTACGATTCATCCAATATCAAGGTCCTCAAAGGCCTCGACGCCGTTCGCAAGCGACCCGGCATGTATATCGGTGATACCGATGACGGTACGGGGCTGCACCACATGGTTTTCGAGGTGGTGGATAACGCCATCGACGAAGCCCTGGCGGGCTACTGCAAGGAAATCAATGTCACCATCCATAGCGATGGTTCGGTCAGTGTGAGTGACGATGGCCGAGGCATTCCGGTGGACATTCACCCCGAGGAAGGCCGCTCCGCCGCGGAAGTCATCATGACGGTGCTCCATGCGGGGGGGAAATTCGACGACAACTCCTACAAGGTGTCCGGCGGATTGCACGGGGTGGGTGTTTCCGTGGTCAACGCCCTGTCCGAATGGCTGGAAATGACCATCTACCGAGACGGCAGAACCCATCGCCAGACCTATCGTCTGGGAGTGCCCGATGCCCCCCTGAAGGCCGTCAGCGAGACCCAGCGCACCGGGACGACGATCCATTTCAAGCCCAGCCCCGAGATCTTCACCGATATCGAATACCATTACGACATCCTGTCGCGGCGTTTGCGGGAACTGTCGTTCCTGAATTCCGGTGTCCGCATCCAGCTCCAGGACGAACGGGACGGCGGCAAGCGGGACGTGTTCGAGTATCAGGGTGGTATCCGCGCCTTCGTGGAACATCTCAATCGCAACAAGACACCGTTGCACCCCACCGTGATCTACCTGAACGCGGAAAAGGAAGGGGTTGTGGTGGAGGTCGCCCTGCAATGGAACGACTCCTACCAGGAAAACATCTTCTGCTTCACCAACAACATCCCCCAGCGGGATGGTGGTACCCATCTGGCCGGTTTCCGCTCCGCCCTCACCCGGACACTGAATCAGTACATGGAGGCGGAGGGTGTCCTCAAGCGGCAGAAGGTCAGTACCAGCGGTGACGATGCCCGCGAAGGCCTGACCGCCGTTCTGTCGGTGAAAGTCCCCGATCCCAAGTTCTCCTCCCAGACCAAGGATAAGCTGGTGTCCTCCGAGGTAAAGCCGGTGGTGGAATCGGTGATGAGCGATACCCTGCAGGCCTTCCTGCTGGAAAACCCCGGCGAGTCCAGAAGCATCACCGGCAAGATCATCGATGCTGCCCGCGCCCGCGAGGCGGCCCGCAAGGCCCGCGAGATGACCCGTCGCAAGGGCGCCCTGGACGTGGCCGGCCTGCCCGGTAAACTGGCGGACTGCCAGGAGAAGGACCCGGCTCTGTCGGAACTGTTCATCGTGGAGGGTGACTCGGCGGGCGGTTCCGCCAAGCAGGGACGGGATCGGCGTACCCAGGCGGTGCTCCCCCTCAAGGGCAAGATCCTGAACGTGGAGAAGGCCCGGTTCGACAAGATGCTCTCCTCCGCCGAAGTGGGCACCCTGATCACCGCCCTGGGTTGCGGTATCGGCAAGGATGAGTTCAATCCCGACAAGCTGCGCTATCACCGCATCATCATCATGACCGACGCGGATGTGGACGGCTCTCACATTCGCACCCTGCTGCTGACCTTCTTCTACCGTCAGATGCCCGAACTGGTGGCCCGGGGGCACATCTACATTGCCCAGCCTCCCCTTTACAAGGTGAAGCGCGGTAAGCAGGAAAGCTACGTCAAGGATGAGCTGGAGATGAGCAATCTCCTGCTCAGTCTGGCCCTGGATGATGCCAAGCTGGTGGTCAATCCGGAGGCACCGCCGGTGAGCGGCCAGGCCCTGGAAGACCTGGCCCGTCGTTACAACAGCGTCATGGCCGCCGTCGAGCGTCTGGGACGGCGCTATGACCGGCAGTTACTGGAACGGATGGTGTTCGCCTCGCCGCTCAATGACGGCGACCGGGAGGACCAGGGCCGGCTTGAAACCTGGTTCAAGCGGTTGCTGGAAGGGTTGCAGAGTGATGCCGCCGGTGCCACCCGTTACGAGATGCGCATTCTTGCCGATGAGCGGGGGGGATATCAGGCCCGGGTGACCCGATTGATGCATGGGGCGCGCACCGAGGAGACCTATGGCGCGGATTTCTTCGAGTCCGCCGAATTCAGGGTCATGCGCGAGCTGGCCGAACGCCTGGACGGGTTGCTGGATACGGGGGCCTACATCCAGAGGGGTGAGCGGCGCCAACCGGTCGGCAATTTCCGCGAGGTGATGAACTGGTTGCTGGCGGAGGCCCGGCGTGGTCTGTCCATCCAGCGCTACAAGGGTCTGGGCGAGATGAATCCCGAACAGCTCTGGGAAACCACCCTGAATGCGGAAACCCGGCGCCTGCTGCAGGTGCAGGTGGAGGATGCGGTGCGGGCCGACGAGGTCTTCACCACCCTGATGGGCGATCACGTGGAACCGCGCCGGGAATTCATCGAGGCCAATGCGCTGACGGTATCCAATCTGGACATCTGATGAAAACGCGGGATCGGACCGGTGGCATGGTTTGCCGGTCCGGGAAGGGCATACTTTACGGGGGGAATGGGGCAGAATAGCTCCCATCGAAGTCTTCAAAGACCACGAGGCGAGGACCATGGATATCGGCGGCTATGTCATGCTTGGCATCTTCATCCTGATCGCCCTCTATGCGGTGATCATCTACAACAATCTGGTCAGCCTCAAGCATGGGGTGTCCAAGGCCTGGTCCAACATCGATATTCTGCTCAAGCAGCGCTTCGACGAGCTGCCCAAGCTGGTGGAGGTCTGCCGCCAGTACATGTCCTATGAGCAGGACACCCTGGAAAAGGTCATGCGTGCCCGCAGTCAGGTGGCCGCCGCGCAGCAGAACCAGGACATGAAATCCCTGGGGCAGGCGGAAGATATGCTGAGAGTGGGCCTTGGCAATCTCTTTGCCGTGGCCGAAGCCTACCCGGAACTGAAGGCAGACCAGACCTTTCGCCATCTGCAGTCAAGGATCACCGGTCTGGAAAACGCCATTGCCGATCGGCGCGAGTATTACAACGAATGCGTCAATCGCAACAATGTCCGCATCGAACAGTTTCCGGACGTGGTGATTGCCCACCTGTTCCGTTTCGGCCCCTTCGAACTACTGGAGTTTTCCCGGCGGGAACTGCAGGACGTGGATGTCCGTGCCCTGTTCAGCTAGGCGCTGAAGCACGATGCTGGAGGGCATGGCCACCTCGGTCCGGCTCATGGATGCCGGGGAGTATGCCTTCCTTGTTGCGGTTCTGGTCCTGCTCCTGCTGGGATCGCTCTGGGGATTCATGCGCGGCAGTTACCGCAAGCGCCTCATCGCGGATACCCCGACCTCCCGCATCCGGTCTGCGGCCCAGGGGTACCTGGAACTGGTGGGTCAGGCCCGGCTGATGCCGGGACCTCCCATCATCGCACCCCTGACGGGCACTCATTGTGCCTGGTATACCTATCAAATCGAGCGGCGTGATAGCGCTGGTCGCAATCAGACCTGGCGTCGTGTTGAACAGGGCCGCAGTGACAACCTGTTCCTGTTGCAGGATGACACGGGAGAATGCCTGATCGACCCGGAAGGCGCACAGGTGGTCTGTGTGCACCGGGATATCTGGCATGGCAGCGCGCCCAGACCCCTGATCGGCCCCGCGGGAGGGGGCAGCCTGCTGGGAATGGGCCAGTATCGTTACACGGAACGCCGTCTGCACCTGGATGAGGATCTCTATGCCATCGGCTACTTCCGTACCCAGGGGACCAGCGATGACAGTCCGCTGAACCTGGAGGTGGCAGAGATTCTCGGTCGCTGGAAGAAGGACGCGTCCATCATGAAGCGCTTCGACACCAATCAGGATGGCGAGATCGACATGGAGGAATGGGAACGTGCCCGGCAGGCAGCCATTCAGAAGGCCCTGCTCCGTCGCGCTGAACGCGCCGATGCCCCGGCGGTCCATATCATGAGCCGGGGCCCCGACCGCCGCCGCCCTTATATCCTCTCCGCCATTTCCGAGGATCGCCTGGTGCGACGCTATCGATGGCTTGCCCGGTTCAGCGGTCTCTCGTTTCTGCTGACCGCCGGCGCCCTGGCATGGGTGGTGCTGACCCGCATTGCCCCGTCAGGCTTGTGATACATTACCTGTATATAACAGTCAGACATCGAGGCATCGGTCTGCTACACCCTACCCTGCCCCGGATGTTGGAAACTCAATCTGATGCCGGAACTGCAATGAACAACCCATTACTCCAGATGCAGGGCCTTCCCCCCTTTGCCGAGATTCGTCCGGAACACGTGGAACCCGCCGTGGATCAGGTGCTGGCCGACAACCGGACCGCCATCCAGGCCCTGTTGAACCAACCCGGTCCCTTCACCTGGGAGACCCTGGTCCATCCCCTGTCCCTGCTGGAAGACCGCCTCAACCGGATCTGGTCACCGGTGCGGCACATGAACTCCGTGGTCAACAGCGATGAACTGCGCCAGGCCTACAATGCCTGCCTGCCCAAGTTGTCCGACTATGCCACGGAAATGGGTCAGAATCTGGCCTTGTTCCAGGCCTTTCGCAGCATTGCCGATGGTCCCGGATTCGCCGAACTGGCCCCAGCCCAGCAACGGGTGATCAACAATGCCCTGCGAGACTTTCACCTCTCCGGCGTCGATCTGCCCGAAGACAGGAAGGCCCGCTACAAGGCCATTGCCCAGGAACTGTCCCAGCTCACCTCCCGTTTCGAGGAAAACGTCCTGGATGTCACCCAGGCCTGGAAACGGATCGTTGCCGATGGGAAAGATCTCAGGGGGTTGCCTGAATCCGCCCTGGAGATGCTGTTGCAGAATGCCCGCCAGCACAAGGAAGACGGTTATCTGATCAACCTGGAATTCCCGTCCTACTACGCCGTCATGACCTATGCCGACGATCGTGACCTGCGCCGCGAGGTCTATACGGCCTATGTCACCCGGGCCTCCGACCAGGGCCCCCATGACCGCCGCTTCGACAACTCTCAGGTGATGGAACAGATCCTGGCCCTGCGTCATGAACAGGCCCGGTTACTGGGGTATCCCAGCTATGCCCATCTGTCCCTGGCCACCAAAATGGCCGAATCGCCGGAACAGGTGGTCGGATTTCTGTCCGAAATGGCCCAGCGGGCCTGTCCTGCCGCCCGCAAGGAACTGGAGACCCTGCAGGCCTTCGCCACGGACCACCTGGGGCTTGAAGACCTACAGGCCTGGGATCTGGCCTATGCCTCGGAAAAGCTGCGCAAGCATGCCTATGATCTCTCTCAGGAGGATCTCAAGCCCTACTTCCCGGTGGATCGGGTGTTGCAGGGGCTGTTCCAGTTGGTGGAGCGCCTGTATCAGGTGCGGATCACTCGGGTGGCGGATGCTCCGGTCTGGCACGATGACGTCCGCTTTTACGAGATTCAGGACCCGGACGGCACGCCCCGAGCCCGGTTCTATCTGGATCTCTATGCCCGTGCCCGCAAGCGCGGCGGTGCCTGGATGGACGAATGTTTGAACCGTCTGCGCGACGGCGAGCACCTGCAGTTGCCGGTGGCCTACATGACCTGCAATTCCACTCCACCGGTGGGCGGCAAGCCCGCCCTCTTCACCCATGACGAGGTGCTGACCCTGTTCCATGAGTTCGGCCACGGGCTGCACCACATGCTCACCCGGGTGGACTATCCGGACGTGGCGGGCATCAACGGTGTGGAATGGGATGCGGTGGAACTGCCCAGCCAGTTCATGGAGAACTGGTGCTGGGAGCGGGAAGCCCTGGATCTCATCGCCGGTCATCATGAAACCGGCGAGCCGCTGCCCGGTGTCCTGTTCGACAAGCTGCAGGCCACCCGTCATTTCCAGGCCGCCATGCAGATGGTGCGCCAGCTGGAGTTTTCCCTCTTCGACATGCGTCTGCACGCGGAATACGACCCGACCCGGGGGGGGCGCATTCAGGATACCCTGGACGCGGTGCGCCGCCAGGTGGCGGTGCTGATTCCCCCCGCCTTCAACCGCTTTCAGCACAGCTTTTCCCACATCTTCGCCGGTGGCTATGCGGCCGGTTATTACAGCTACAAGTGGGCTGAGGTCCTGTCGGCCGATGCCTTCGCCCGGTTCGAGGAGGAAGGTCTGTTCAATCCGGAGGTGGGTACCGCTTTTCTGCGGGAAATCCTGGAACAGGGTGGCGCCCGCCCTGCCCTGGAGCTGTTCCGGGCCTTCCGCGGTCGTGATCCGCAGATCGAGGCCCTGCTGCGACATTCGGGGTTGGTGGACGCGGCGGCATGAAGATCGCCACCTGGAACGTCAATTCCCTGAAGGTGCGCCTGCCCCATGTGCTGGACTGGTTGGCAGGGCAGCAGCCGGATGTGCTGGCGCTGCAGGAAACCAAGACGGTGGATGAGGCCTTCCCGCTGGAGGCATTGCGGGCGGCGGGGTATCACTGCCTGTATGCAGGGCAGAAGACCTATAACGGGGTGGCCCTGCTGACCCGCGTGCCGGCAGAGGATCCGGTGACCGATCCGCCCGGTGTCGATGACCCCGAGCGACGTATCCTGGCCGCGACGGTGAACGGGGTCCGGGTAATCAACCTGTATGTGGTGAACGGCTCGGAGGTGGGTTCGGACAAGTACGCCCGCAAACTGGACTGGCTGGTCCGGGTGACGGCGTTCGTGAAAGCGGAGCTGGACCGTCATGGCCAAGTGGTGGTGCTGGGGGATTTCAATATCGCCCCGGAAGATCGGGATGTCCATGACCCGGCGGCCTGGCATGAACGGATTCTCTGTTCCACCCCGGAGCGGGCGGCCTTGCGTGCCATGCTGGAGCTGGGCCTGGAAGACGTTTTCCGCCGGTTCGAGCAGCCGGAGGGTGCATTCAGCTGGTGGGATTATCGGGCGGCGGCATTTCGGCGCAACCGGGGCCTGCGGATCGATCTGATCCTGGCCAGCCAGGCCCTGGCGGAGCGGTGTCTGGGATCGGAGATCGATCCCGCACCCCGCCGTCTGGAGCGGCCGTCGGATCATGCACCGGTACTGGCCTGTTTTGATCTGTGATCTAATGGCCGGGGGCGTGCCCTGCCATCGTTATCCGTGAATATATGGAAAACCCATGAAATACCGCGACCTGCGTGACTTCATCTCCGGCCTGGAGGCCCAGGGAGAACTCAAGCGTATCCAGATTCCCGTGGATCCGAATCTGGAAATGACCGAGATCTGCGACCGTACCCTGCGGGCCGGCGGCCCTGCCCTGCTGTTCGAGCGTCCCACCGGGTATGACATGCCGGTGTTGGGCAATCTCTTCGGCACCCCCAGGCGGGTGGCCATGGGCATGGGGGAGGACTCGGTGGAGGCCCTGCGGGAAGTGGGCAAGCTACTGGCCTTCCTCAAGGAGCCGGACCCGCCCAAGGGCCTCAAGGAAGCCTGGAAGACGCTCCCCATCTTTAAGAAGGTGCTGGACATGGCGCCCAAGAAGGTGCGGGGCGGCGAATGTCAGGCGGTGGTGCTGGAAGGCGACGACGTGGACCTGGGCAACCTGCCGGTGCAGACCTGCTGGCCCGGCGACGCCGGCCCCCTGATCACCTGGGGGTTGGTGGTGACCAAGGGACCGCGGCGGGAACGGCAGAACATGGGTATCTACCGCCAGCAGGTGATCGGACGCAACCGGGTGATCATGCGCTGGCTCTCCCACCGTGGCGGTGCCCTGGATTTTCGTGACTGGCAGATCGATCACCCCGGCGAGCCCTTCCCCGTCTCCGTGGTGCTGGGCTGCGATCCGGCCACCATCCTGGGCGCGGTGACCCCGGTGCCCGATACCCTGTCGGAACATGCCTTTGCCGGACTGCTGCGCGGGGATCGCACCGAATTGACCTGTTGCATCGGTAACGAGCTGTTGGTGCCGGCCACCGCCGAGATCATCCTGGAAGGGGTGATTCATCCCGATGACATGGCGCCGGAAGGGCCGTTCGGAGACCACACCGGGTATTACAACGAGGTGGACAACTTCCCGGTGTTCACCGTGGAGCGCATCACCCACCGCAAGAACCCCATCTATCACAGCACCTATACCGGACGGCCACCGGATGAACCCGCCATCCTGGGGGTGGCCCTGAACGAGGTGTTCGTGCCCATCCTGCAGAAGCAGTTTCCCGAGATCACGGATTTCTATCTGCCGCCGGAGGGCTGTTCCTATCGCCTGGCGGTGGTCAGTATCCGCAAGCAGTATGCCGGGCACGCCAAGCGGGTGATGCTGGGGGTGTGGTCCTTCCTGCGCCAGTTCATGTACACCAAGTTTGTCATCGTGGTGGACGATGACATCAATGCCCGTGACTGGAAGGATGTGATCTGGGCCATGACCACCCGCATGGACCCGGGTCGGGATACGGTCACCATCGACAATACCCCTATTGATTATCTGGATTTTGCCTCCCCGGTATCGGGGCTGGGGTCCAAGATGGGTTTTGACGCCACCAACAAATGGCCTGGTGAAACCACCCGGGAATGGGGGACCCCCATCGTCATGAGCGAGGCGGTGAAACGGCGGGTGGACGAGATCTGGAAGGATCTGGGCCTGGACGGAGACTGACGGGCATCCGGCATCAAGTCCTCGCGGTCGGTGCCGCCATTGTGATATGGCAATATGCTATTTTTTCCGGCACGAGGCTTGAGGGGACTGCAAAAGGATGGACCGATCCATATTGATTCGCCTGACATGGGCGGCGGCTGTCTGCGGGGGGGCGGTTGTGTTCGCCCTGCTGATGCACTGGTTGATGGGCCCCGGCCTGCCGGCGGTCATGGTCGGTGCCGTTGCGGCCGTGGCAATCACCTTCCTGCTGCTGGAGCGCCGCTGGTTTGCCCCCCGTGAGCGTGACCTTCAGGCCCTGTACGGGCAGCTTCAGGGTGGCCCCATGCCCGACGGGGTCGATCCCAGGATCGAGGCCGTGTCCAGGCAGCTGAACCGTTACCGGAATCTGACCGACAAGCTGGCGGAAACCGGATCGCTCATCGCCGTGTCGGCGGCCGAAGTGGCCTTTTCCTGCAATGCCCTCAAGCAACGGGTCCACGCACAGGTCACCAGCGTCAACGGCATTGCCGATTCCTCCACCCGGATCTCGGCCACGGTCCAGGCCGCCGCGCAAAGCTCCGGCGAGGCCGTGGCAAGTTCCAGGCGTACCAATCAGGCCAGTCATGAGGGGCATGAGTGTGTCGCCGATGCCTTGCGACACATGGAACAGATGAAGGAGCGCATGCAGCAGGCCTCCGCGCTCATGACCAGTCTTGAGAGCCGGGCTGGGGAGATCCAGCGCATCACCGAAGTCATCACGGGGATTGCCGAGCAAACCAATCTGCTGGCCTTGAACGCGGCCATCGAGGCGGCCCGGGCCGGAGAGCAGGGCCGCGGGTTTGCCGTGGTGGCGGACGAGGTGCGAGGCCTGGCCACGCGCACCTCGTCCGCCACCAGTGAGATTGCGCAGATGGTCCATGAGATCCATACCGAGACCTCCCATGCCGTCGCCACGATTCATCAATTGGTGGAGGCCGTCGAGGAGAGCGCGCGACGCACGGCCACGGTGGATGAGAAGCTGACGGCCATTCTGGAACACTCCGCTTCGGCGGACCGCAGCATCCAGACGGTGGTCAGTGGCAGCGAGGAAAACCATACCCATCTGGATCAGGTCACGGGTTCCATCCAGACGGTCAGCGCCCACCTGAGCGAGACGGAGCAGGATGTGACCACCCTCTCCACCGAAGCGGACAGGCTCTCGGAACGGGCGGAGTTGATCTACGAACTGCTGGGGGACATGGGGCTGGGCGGCATCCATGACCGGATGCGCCGGGAAGCGGAGCAGGCCGCCACCGCCGTGGGACGTGCCTTTGCCGAGGCCTGCGACAAGGGCCGCATCCGCCTGGATGATCTGTTTGACCGCAACTACAAACCGATTCCCGGCACGGATCCGGTGAAGTACAAGACGCGCTTCGATGATTTCACCGACCAGGTGCTGCCCGCCATTCAGGAACCGATCCTGGAGCGCGACGACCATGTATCCTATGCCGGCGCGGTGGATGATCGGGGGTATTTCCCCACCCACAACCGTCGCTACACTCAGCCCCTGACCGGGGACTATCAGCGCGATCTGATCAACAACCGCACCAAGCGCATCTTCAAGGACCGGACCGGTTCCCGTTGCGGCAGCCACCAGAAACCTTATCTGTTGCAGACCTACAAGCGTGATACGGGAGAGGTGATGCACGACCTGTCGGTGCCGATCTATGTGAAGGGACGGCACTGGGGAGGATTCCGTATCGGGTATCGCAGTGAAGGAAACGGCCGGACCGGCAAGCGCTGAGCCGGACATGGGGCACGGGTGTGTTAGAGTGACTCACCCTGAGTCCTGGTTTTTAGGGTGGCCCCATGGTGTTTCCCGCCTCCCCCTACAGTCTGCGCACCGCCCTGCTCGGTTTTGTCCTGTTCCCCCTGTTGCTGGTGGTCATGCTGGCCGGCTGGTCCGGCCTGCGCAGCCTGGAATCCCAGGTGGAAATGCGCATGCAGCAGGATATCGAACTGGTGGCGCGGGCGATCCAGCTTCCCCTGAGCGACGCCCTGGCCCGTGACCGCCGGGGCCAAATCCAGCAGGCCCTGGATTCGGCCTTTCGCATCGACCAGGTGTACGGCGCCTATGTCTATGATGATTCCGGTGAACTGATTGCCGCTAGCGGCCCCCGCAGTCCTTCCATGGAACGGCGACGGGATGCGCGTCTGGCGACGGTGACGGGTACCCACGGGGCCTATGACGACCGCGGCGGAGACGAGGTGTATTCCTTTTTCATGCCCCTGACCGATGCCGGCGGACGCATCAACGGTTTGTTGCAGGTGACGCGCCACGGCAGTGACTTTCGCGATGACCTGGCCCAGGTCCGCTCCCGTGCCCTGCTCGCCCTGGCGGCCCTGAGCCTGCTGCTGCCGGCCGTCGTGTTCTGGGGTCATCAGCGGGCCGTGGGCAGGCATGTGGATCGTCTGGTGACGGTCATGGCCCGGGTCGGTCAGGGCGACCGCCTTGCCCGGGTAAGGCCCGCCGGTCCCCATGAGCTGCGAATGCTGGCGCAGGCCATGAACCGGATGCTGGAAGGTATCCAGCGCTCGGAGACGGAACTGGAGCGTCAGCGCCGGCGACAGGCTGCCCTGGAGGAACGTTTGCGGCAATCGGAAAAGCTGGCGGCCATCGGTCGGTTGGCGGCCGGCGTGGCCCATGAACTGGGGACCCCGCTGGGGGTGATCAATGGCCAGGCCCAGCGTGCCCTGCGTCATGCTCCGGCGGACGGCGGCACCGGCAAGGCGCTGATGAAGATTCGTCGCGAGGTGCAGCGGATGGACCGGATCGTGCGACAGTTGCTGGATTTCGGACGCCGCAATCCCAGTTGCACCCGTCCGGAGCCGGTAGGGCGTCTGGTCAAGTCTGCCCTGATTCAGGTGGCCGAGGAAGCCCGGGGCACGGATGTGAGCCTTCGAGTGGTCACTCCGGGTGTCGGCCCTACCCTGCCCATGGACCGCCCCCGTCTGGAGCAGGCCCTCACCAATCTGCTGAGAAACGCCCTGCATGCCGCAATGGGACAGGTTCAGGTGTCCTGGGGCATCGTCGGTGGCTGGTTGGAATTGCGAGTGGATGATGACGGTCAGGGCATCGATCCGGCCCATCGCAGTCGACTGTTTGAACCCTTTTTCACCACCAAGTCGGTAGGTAGTGGTACCGGCCTTGGACTGTCCGTTGCCCATGGCGCGGTGACGGAACACCAGGGAGAGATTCAGGTGGAGGACAGCCCCCTGGGGGGCGCCAGGCTGGTGATCCGTCTGCCGCTGGAGCGTATCGATGCGGCATGATGTCCCCAAGTCCCCGCCCGGTCTGGTGCTGGTGGTGGAAGATGATCCGGCCCATCGGGAACTGGTGCTGGATGAACTGGAAGATGCCGGGCTGGCGACCCGAGGGGTGGAGGATGTGACCTCGGCGCAAGGGATCCTGTCAACCCGTCCCGTGGATCTGGTGCTCAGTGACCTGCGCCTGCCCGGTGAGGATGGCCTCGCCCTGCTTGCCTACTGCCGGCGCCTGCCCTTGCCTCCGGCCTTCATCATGCTGACCGCCTTCGGCACGATCCCCCAGGCCGTGGAAGCCCTCAAGCTGGGCGCCGATGATTTTCTCACCAAGCCGGTGGACCTGGATCATCTGGTCATCCGGGTGCGCCGGGCCTTGCGCAACCGCCACCTGCAGGCGGAAGTGCAGCGCTATCAGGCCTTGCTGCGGGCCGATGATTTTCACGGCCTGATCGGCAGCAGTCCGCCCATGCAGGCCCTCTATGAGCAGGTGCGCCGGATTGCCCGGGCCTCCGGGCCGGTGCTGGTCACGGGGGAATCCGGGACCGGCAAGGAGCTGGTGGCCCGGGCCATCCACGCGGAAAGCGACCGGTCCGGGGGCGCCTTTGTGGCCATCAACTGCGCCGGCATTCCCGGCGAACTGATGGAGAGCGAGCTGTTCGGTCATGCGGCGGGTGCCTTCAGTGGTGCCAGGGAAGCCCGACGGGGGTTGTTTGCCGAGGCCCATGGCGGCACCCTGCTGCTGGACGAGATCGGCGAGATGCCCCTGGCCATGCAGGCCAAGTTGCTGCGAGTGCTGCAGGATGGTCGGGTACGTCCCGTGGGCGGCAATCAGGAAATCGATGCCGATGTGCGGGTGGTGGCCGCTACTCACCGGGATCTGGAACCCATGATCCGGGCGCGGCAATTTCGTGAGGACCTGTTTTACCGCCTGGAAACCTTTCGCCTGCAGGTCCCTCCCCTGCGGGAGCGGGGGGAGGATATCGACCGTCTGGCGGCGCGTCTGCTGGCCCGCTTCAGCACCGCCATGGACCGTGATATCCGGGGTATCTCGCCCGAGGCCATGCGTCGTCTGCGGCTTCATGGTTTCCCCGGCAATGTGCGGGAGCTGACCAACCTGATGGAGCGGGCGGTGACCTTCTGCCGCGGTGACACCATCGAGGTGCGTGATCTGCCGGAGCGCCTGGATCCGGCCCGGGAGGATGCCGGCAAGGCCGGCGTGTTGTCGGCGGTGTGGTCCGATGATGAACCCATGCCGACCCTGGCGGAGGTGGAATCCCGGTATATCCATTGGGTGCTGCGGCGACTGGACGGCAACAAGCGCCAGGCGGCCCGGGTGCTCGGCATCGGTCGCCGGACCCTGTATCGACGTCTGGGCGAAACGGAAGAGGCACCCATGGGCAAGGAGATATCCGACGACCAGGATCACTGATGCCAACGTCTCATGGTCACCGGCCGGCGAACAGTCGAATGGCGTTGTGTCCCTGGCGCACGTAGCAGACTGGCCCATGTGTCATCATGACTCACCTGGACAAGCCATGGGCCTCACCGGCTATCCGATTTTTAATCAAATTAAATCAAATGGTTATGATCTTCATGGTGCATGTCTCCATGGTTGGCACGATGTCTGCAAAAGTCACCGTGACATTCAACGAACCAAAAGGAGACGCCCCATGAAGCGCACTTTCCTTCACAGCCTGCCCATCGCACTGACCACCGCCCTGCTTATCGGCGCCGGTTCCCATGCCATGGCCCAGCAGCAGGAAGGCAATTTCGGCGCCCAGCCGCCGGCGGGCATGGAACAGCAGGGTGCCACGGTGGATCCGCATACCCTGGACCGTTTCGTGGATGCCTTTGTGGCAGTGCAGCATATCCGGGATGATTTTGCCCGCAAGCTCGAAGACGTGAGTGACGAAGCCGAGGCCCAGGCCCTGCAGCAGGAAGCCCAGGAAGAAATGATCACCGCCGTGCAGGATGAAGGCATGAGCGTGGAAGAGTACAACCAGGTGGCCATGAGCCTGCAGAGCGATCCGGCCATGTTGCAGCAGGTCCAGGAGATGGCGGCTGAACGGATGTAAGCCTTCCTGGGTCCCTATCCTTTCCTTGGCCCCCTCTTCCCTCGGGAAGAGGGGTTTTCAGTTTTTCAGGGCCTGTCCGGCGATCCAGGCAGCGATTCCGGAGTATTCCCCCAATCCCTTGAAGACGGGGGTGCAGGTCATGCCCACGGCCTCCAGCCGGGATTGCCAGCTGTTCGGGTCCGGACCCGCCATGTCGCGGCGTGCGTGGCTGGCGGTGGACATCATGAGTGGCAGCAGAAAGGCCCGTCGATACCCTTGTGAGAGTAGCCGGGACTTCAGACCGGTAAAGGACAGACCACCGCCCAGGCAGGCCAGATGCACATCGGGGTCCACCTGGTTCAGTCCGTGGGCCAGCGCCTGGTAATGCAGGTCGCAACGTCCCGCGCGGTGTCCATGCCCCACGAAAATGACGGCTTCCCCGGGCATCCTTTCGGTAGGCAATCCTTCCAGCAGGGCCTTGACCACCACTTCCAGCGAGGCACAAGTGGACAGCAGTGCAGGACTGACCCGAACCTGGATCCCGGGGACCGCCTCGCAGGCGGCCCGGAGGGTGCGTCGCATGACGTGATATTCATGGCCGGGGACAACGAAAAGCCCCGTCACCCCGATGGATGCGTGACCCTCCATGGCCAGGTCCGACAGGACCCGGGCCAGGGCCTCCCGAGCATCAACCCCCTGCCCCGCCGGGAGAGAGAAACGGAGCAGCTGCGGGGGATGGTCGCCCGCCTGTTGCAGGATGGCCGACTCGATCCCTCCGAGAGAGGCCTCGACCCCGGTCCCTCCCCTGGAAATCAGCAGTACGACACTTGCAGGCGGGGACACGGGCATTGGGTGGCTCACAACTCGTTCTGAATCTGCTTGTAGCCCTGAACCAGTCGGACATTGGTCTGGGCCACATCTTCGGAGAAGCTGGAGGCGTCCGGCGTCACCGGTTGGATCTGGGCCAGATCGGTCTCGGAGTGGATGTTACTGGTGGAAGGGATGTAGAAGGACGGTGGGACTTCGCAGTCTTCCACCACCGAGTTGTGCCGGATCACTGAGCCCTCCCCCACCTTGCAGTTGAACAGCACGGTGTTGAAGCCGATGAAGACCCGGTTGGCAATGTGACAGGGGCCGTGGATGATGGAACGATGGGCAATGGAGGAGTTTTCGCCGATGGTGACGGCGGCACCGGATTTTGAATGGATCACCACCCCGTCCTGGATGTTGGAGTTGTCACCGATGATGATGGGCTCCATGTCGCCTTCGGCATTGAGTTCATCGGCACGGATCACCGCATAGGGTCCGATGAAGACATTTTCGCCGATGACCACCTTGCCGCAGATGATGGCGGTGGGATCGACAAAGGCGGATTCGGCCACCCTGGGGAGATGTCCGCTGGGGTTTTTCCTGATCACGGCAATTTCTCTTGTTGTCTGGATTCGAAGGTCCCGGATGCTGCCATCATCCGGAAGTCGAGGCAATGCGTGGTTAGTGTCCCAGCGACTTGCGGCTCATGCGATACGGATGTACCGCCGTGCCGGCGGCCTCCGCCGTCTGTTCGGCTTCCAGGGATGCCTTGATGCCCGCTTCCATGCGTGGATACAGCAGATCCACGCCCAATTCCACCGGCGCGCGGCCGCACAGGACGACCCGGGATTCCCGCAGGTAGGACATCATGCCCGGAGGGATCAGTTGCTCGGCTTCGGCGAAAGTCACACAGGGTGGGCGTTCCAGGCCGGCGGCATCGGCAGTGGCATGGACGAAATCCGTCATGGAGCGGTGGTCGCCGTCACCCACGTTATAGACCTTGCCGGCTGCGCCATGATCCAGCGCGGCCACGCACAGGGTGGCCAGATCATCCGCATGGATGCGGTTGCCCGGGCTGGCCTCTTCCGGACAGATGACCGGTTCACCTTTGAGGATGCGGTCGATCGGCAGGCGACCGGGGCCGTAGATGCCGGGCGCGCGCAGGATCACCACCGAAATCCCGGTTTCCTGCATCAGTGCCGTTAGCCGCCGCTCTGCATCCAGACGCCGTTGGCCCCGATCCGTCTGAGGGGTGGGCTCGGTCAGTTCGTCCACCTGCCCGCCCGCCTGGTCGCCGTAGACACCGGTGGTGCTGATGTAGACGATGTTGTCCGGCGGCAGGCGTCGGCACAGCTCCACGAAAGTGCCCGTGCGGGGGTCCTCGGTGCCTTCATTGGGCGGTGGGACGCTGTGTAGAACCAGTGCGCCCGCCAGTGGCAGCGCCTCAAGACCCTCGCCGGTATCCAGATCCGCCAGCAGAGCCTCGATCCCCTGTGATCGGAGATACTCCGCGCGATCCGGGTTTCTCACCACCGCGGTGACCCGGCGACCTGAGTGGTTGAGCCGGTGGGCAACCCGCTCGCCCACGTACCCGCAGCCCATGATCAGTACTGGTTTCATCAGTTCGTTCCTGTCGGCAGATGGGGCTATTGACTAGTAAATAGCAATCGATCCCGGAAATCCATGTTTGTAGGCCTGTCGACGGACATGCCGGCAAAAGAAAAGGGCCGCCGGGAAGATCCCGGCGGCCCTTTGAGACTGCCTGAACCGGAGCCCGCCTCTTCTTCAGGGGCGGGTTACCGGGGATGCCTGATGTCTCAGGCGGTGCCGGAGCTCAGGCTCGGCAGGGCGGCGGTACCACCCTTGGCGGCCTTCTTGCCCTTCTTGGCGGGCTGGGCGACCGCCACCGGAGCGGCATCCGCTTCGGCGCCGTCCACGGCCAGCTGCAGGCCTTTGCGATAGGCGTCCTGAGCCAGCTTTTCTTCACCCACCTGATCCAGCAGTTCGCCCAGTTCCCGATAGGCTTCCGGGCTGGCCTTGGCGCTGATGCTGGACTCCAGGTAGCCCCGGGCCTTGCCCCACACCTTGGCCTGCTTGCACAGACGACCCAGGGTGAGCAGCAGCACGGCATCACGACGGTGGTCACGCAGCCAGCCTTCGGCATAACCGATGGCGCGGCTGACGTCGTTCACTGCCAGCTTGCCGTACAGGCGAACCAGGTTCTCGTCCCAGTGCTGCTTGATGGCGGCACGCAGGACGGCCTCGGCGCGGTCGGCTTCATTCATATCCGACAGGGCCTGGGCATAGGCGGCGACCATGCCGGGGTTGTTGCGGGAGACCTTGGGCAGGTTCACCCAGATGCCTTCCAGCTTGCCCAGCTCGTTGGCGGCGGCGATTTCCTGGGTCTGAGCGCCGAAGGCATCGGCTTCCAGCTTGTCCAGGGTCGGGTTGTCGAAGGCGCGAGCCTTGCGCAGATCGGGCATCAGCGCCATCAGGGACTCGCTGTCGTTCACTTCCTGATACAGACGGGCCTTCAGGCGCAGCAGCTGCGGATTGCCGGGGGCCACATCGTTCAGGTGACGCAGGGTGCTGATGGCCTGAGCGTGCTCGCCGTGGGCGATCTGCAGTTCGGCCTGGGTCAGACCCACGGCCACTTCGGTGTTGCTGCCGGACTGGGAAGCCTGACGCAGGTACTCGTCACGACGGTCGTAAGCCCCTTGCATCTGGGCCGCGCGGGCGGCGGACAGATAGTTCAGCATGGGGGAGTCACCGCGTTTGGCGGACTGTACCAGCAGCTTTTCAGCCTTGGCGTAGCGACCTTCGGTCATCTCGGCCAGGCCCAGGGCCAGACCGCGCTGACAGGCCACGGCCTTCTTCTGCTGCCGCTTTTCGCTCATGCGACCGGGCAGGCCGAACACGCCCACCAGGAAGCGGATCAGGCCATAAACCACGGCCAGGATGACCACCAGGGCGATGATGAAGAAGGCCATGGTGGTCTGCACGCTCATGTCAGCGTAGGCGAACAGGACATAACCCGGCTCCTCCATGAACATGAGGGTGGCCACGGCGGATACGATCAGAACCAGAAAAATGACGATCAGAGATTTCATTGATTACCCCTCCAGCCCGCTGAGCTTCTCAAGAGAGCCACTGATATCGGGCCGTTCGGCGCGCAGTTCCCGCTGTTCCAGGTCCTGCAGACGCTTCAGCAAGGGTGCGACCGGCTCGGAGGCGAAGTACTCCACCAGCAGTTCCTGGGCACCCTTCAGGTTGGCGCGGTAGTCCTCGGCATCCAGACGCAGGGCGGCCAGACGGGCGGACTCGATGCGCAGGGCCAGTACCTGACGCATGAACAGTTCAGCGTCGGCATCCGGCATGGAGCGAACGGGCTGAGCGTGACGGCGCACGGTGACGTGCTGGTTCAGTTCGTTCATGACCTGGAAGTAGGCACGCTCCCACCAGGCGGCGTCTTCGGCGGGCTCGCCGTTGACCATCAGCAGGCGGGCGGCGCCGTTTTCGGCCTCGGGCATCTTCAACGGCATGGGCTTGAGCTCGGCGGTGATCTGCTCCAGCTCGGCGACCAGCTGGCTCACCTGGGTACCGTCATAGTTTTCCAGGGCCTGCTTCTCGAGGGCGATGGCGTCGCGCACTTCACCGAAACGCGGATCGCCGATGGCCTTGAGCATTTCGTCAGCGGCATTCAGCGCGGCCAGGGCACCCTGTGCATCATCCATCAGGCTCAGGCGGTGATCGGCGATGCGCATCAGGTAACGCACTTCGGCCACCTGCCATTCACGATGGGGACGCGCGGAGTCGTCCTGCAGGGCGGTCAGACCTTCCTCCAGGGTTTCCAGGCGGCGGGCCTGGCGCTGCTCGATACCGGCCACATCGTTGCGGGCCTTTTCCAGGGCCTGGGCCAGCTCATCACGCACTTCCCGTTCCAGGCGGCTGATGGTGTCGGGCAGGGCCTGGGTGCGTTCCTGCAGCTGATTGAGTTCGCGCAGGGCGGTGCTCAGGCGGTCATTGGTGGCATTGACCATGTCCTGGGCCTTGTTGGCGTTGGACGCGGCGTTCATGCCGATACCCAGGGCCAGCACCAGGGCCACGCCACCGACGATCAGCGGCATCTTGCTGCTGCGGCCGCCGCCGTTGCCACCGGAAGCCGGCGGGGTGGGCGGGACGCGGCCACCACCAGTGGAACCAGGGCCGGTCGCCGGCTTGGCGGCGGCGGGCGCGGAAGCACCGGTCTTCGGCGGTTCGGTCTTGGCGGCACCGGTGGTCTTTACCGGCTCGGATTTTTCAGACCCGGCTTTTGGCGAGTCGGTCTTCGGAGTTTCTGGTTTGTTGTCCACGGGTTTTGATGCCTCGGGCTTTGGGGTTTGGGATTGGTCGGCCCCGGCCTTGGGTGCATCGGACGTACTGCCCCCGGCCGCGGCTGTCTCGGGTGCGGGAGATTCGGGCTTGCCTGAATCGGGCTGGTTAGACCCGGAGGCGCCGGCCGCTCCCGCCGGTTGCTCAGAAGTGGATACGCTGCGGACGCTGCCTTCGATCGGATCGCGATCCTTGGCGTCGGCGTTGAATGCAGCATTGTCGTTGCCGGAGGCAGCGCTCACAACGGTACCGGTCAGTGGCCGCCCCCTGCTGGAAGATGTTTCCTTCAACTCGTCCGGTGCACCGGCACCGGTTGCCTGTGGCTTGTTCTTGCCTCTGGCCCTGTCTTTGGATCTAGATCTACTCATGAGTTTGCTTCCTCTTTTCAGCCCATTTCTGCACGGCCACCAGCATGGATTCATCGCTGGGATCGTCGGCCACCACTGGGGATTCCGTGAAGCCCATCTCCCGGGCCGTGTCCAGCATGCGTTCGCAGCCCACCACCAGGGGGGTGTTGCGAAGCCAGAGCCGCCCTGCCTGACCGACCATCTCGTACAGGTTGCGCAGCCCCTCGGCGCTGGTAATCGTAATCACGTGGATGTCTCCCCGGGACCACTGACGCAGGAGCTGACCGGTATCCGCATCCGGCATGCCCCGTCGGTAGGTCTCGGCAAAGGTCACCCTCGCGCCCCGAGCAGTGAGTGTAGCACCTAGCAATTCACGGCCCCCGTCGCCGCGAAAGATCACGACATTCTTGCCCTGGACATCCTGCAGTTCCGGTTCTTCCAGCAGGGCTTCGCTGTCAAACCGACTGGGCGGGCAGATATGCACCCGGTGCCCAAAGCGTTCCAGCGCCTTGGCCGACTTGATCCCTACCGTGGCCAGCTTCAAGCCTTCGGGCAGGGTTCGCCGCGCATGGATCAGGTTCATGGTCCGGGCGACGGCGTTCGGGCTGACAAACACCGCCACATGGAATTCGTCCAGTCGATCGATCAGGGCATTCAGTGCGCCCGCGTCACCGGGGTCCAGAATGGCGAGCACCGGAAAGCGCAGTGCCCGCCCTCCGGCGGCTTCCACCATGCGACAGAACGGTTCCGCCTGGTGGGCGGGCCGGGTCACCATGACGGTGACGCCCCGCAGGGGCATGTCCGGTGCCGCAGGGGCCATGTCCGCGGACGCCGTGAATGTCATGACCGGTCGTCTTGGGTCGGCGGCGGTGCCTCGGGTGCCAGCCCCAGGTCGTTCAGGATCCTGTCGGCGCCCTCGCGCAGCAACTGTTCCGCCAACGCAATGCCCAGGGCCTCGGCCTGATCATGGGGGCCATTGAGGGCGCCACTATAGACCATGGAACCGTCCGGCTCACCCACCAGACCCCGCATGTGGATCAGGCCGTCATCCCCCAGCACGGCATAGCCGCCGATGGGTACCTGACAGCCGCCGTTGAGGCGGCGGTTGAAGGCCCGTTCCGTGATCACCCGCAGGTGGGTGTCCGGGTCGTTCAGTGGGGCGATCAGTTCCATGACCTCGGGATCATTGCTGCGGCATTCGATGCCGATGGCGCCCTGGCCGATGGCCGGCAGGCTCTCTTCCGGGGTGAGGATGGCGGTAATGCGGTCCTCGAAGCCCAGACGCTTGAGGCCGGCGGCGGCGAGGATGATCGCGTCATAGTCACCGGCATCCAGCTTGGCCAGGCGGGAGTTCACGTTGCCGCGCAGGTCCAGCACCTTGAAACTGGGGAAGCGGGCGCGGATCTGGCATTGGCGCCGGAGACTGGAGGTGCCGACGCGGGCACCTTCGGGCAGTTCTTCCAGCGACTTGTACTTGTTGGAGACGAAGGCGTCGCAGGGGTCTTCCCGGTCCATGATCACGGGCAGCTCCAGGCCCTCGGGCAGTTCCATGGGAACATCCTTCATGGAATGCACGGCGATGTCCGCCTCGCCCTGCAGCATGGCGGTCTCGAGTTCCTTGACGAAGAGCCCCTTGCCGCCCACCTTCGCCAGCGGGGTATCCAGGATGCGGTCGCCCTGGGTGGACAGCTTCACAAGGGTCACCTTGACCTCGGGAAACAGTTTCGTGACCCGGGCAGCCACTTCCTCGGCCTGCCAGAGGGCGAGAGGGCTTTTCCGGGTGGCGATCTTGAGTTCGGTTTTTGGCATCTTCGGGTTTAAAGCTCGTGAAAATGTGGCCGTTCAAATGGTTCGCGGTATCGTACAACGCAACCATACATTATGTCTGCCTTTCAACACACACGGCAGAGGTGCCTGTGTCAACTTTCATTGACCCGAGCCGCTATTCTTTGCAGTCGTGCACGTCGAAACCAGGTCCCGGCGGACCCCGCACCGTTACAGCGACTTCAGAAAACGGCGTACTTCGGCCACGTGACGACGACTGACCTCCAGTCGTTCCCGTGACCCCTTGAGAACCACCTCGAAGCCGCCCTGACTGTTCTTCTCCATGCCGCAGAAGCGGGCCTTGGCAACCAGGGCATTACGGTGGATGCGCAGAAAGCTGCCGGCAAACTCCTCTTCCAGGGCCTTGAGGGGTTCTTCGATCAGCACCTCGCCGCCGTCATGGCGGACGGTGACGTATTTCTGGTCCGCCTGAAAATAGTGCACCGAGTCCACGGGAATCAATTCCAGGTTGCCCCGCACGCGGGCGCAGATATGACTGCGGGCCGCGCCGGACTGGGTGGCGGGTTCGTGGAGCGCGCCGAGCTGGGCCCGGTTGGGCCGGCCGGCCTGCTCCAGGGCCTCCTGCAGGCGCTCCCGGCGTACCGGCTTGAGCAGATAGCCCACGGCGTGGGTTTCAAAGGCCTCAAAGGCATGTTCCTCATAGGCGGTGACGAAGATCACCGCCGGGGGGGTGTCCATGCCGGCGATATGCCGCGCGGCCTCCAGGCCATCCATGCCCGGCATGCGGATGTCCATGAGGATGATGTCCGGTTCCAGTTCCTGGGCCAGTCGCACCGCCTGCACGCCGTTGGATGCGGCGGCAACCACCTGATATTCATCCATGTCTTCCAGCAGTGAATGCAGCCGTTCCCGTGCCGGCAGCTCGTCATCCACGATCATGATCTTCACGGCAATCTCCTTGGCAACGAGAGATCCACTCGATAATGG
This sequence comes from Ectothiorhodospira shaposhnikovii, assembly GCF_022227765.1. GTDB lineage: Bacteria > Pseudomonadota > Gammaproteobacteria > Ectothiorhodospirales > Ectothiorhodospiraceae > Ectothiorhodospira. The sequence continues at coordinate 150,758 of NZ_JAJMLZ010000005.1, forward strand.
TCCCGGGCCTGGAGAGTCTCCATGCGCGCCTTGCCCTGGTAGGCCAGGTCCAGGCGTTGGCGAATGCTTTCCTGGGCAAACCGGTTCCCGGGTCGCCGGCGCCGCTCCTGTTCCGAAGGCATGGGATTTTCGATGGTGATGTCCAGCCGTTCTCCCTGTTGCCGGATGTCCACGCGCACGCAGCCGCCTTCGGTCAGCGGCTCGATGCCGTGGTAAATGGCATTTTCCAGCAGGGGTTGCAGACTCAGACTGGGAACGGGATAGTCCATGGCCACCGAGGGTGCCACATGCCAGTCCACCTGGAGGCGGTCTCCCAGGCGCAGGGCCTCGATGCGCAGGTAGTTCTGAGAGAGCTTCACTTCATCCTGGAGGCTGACCATGTCCTTGCTGGACAAGGTGGCCCGGAACAGGTCGGCCAGGTCCATCACAGTGGCTTCGGCCACTTCGGGGCGTGTCCGGGTGAGGCTGGCGATGGTGTTCATGCTGTTGAACAGGAAATGAGGGCGAATCCGTGCCTGCAGAGCCTGTACCCGGGAGCGGGCCTCGGCTTCGACGTTGGTTTTCCACTGCTTCTGTACGTAGAGGTAGCGCAGCGCCACGGCGCTGACGATGGCGCTGATGGCCAGGGTACGGGTCAGGAATTCACTGGCGGCAAGGCCCGAGTTGAGCAGGTTCCAGTCCAGGTGGCGACCGATCCATAGGGACAGCAGGGACAGCACCAGGGTGATGCTCAGGGTGGTCAGCCAGGCCGCTGCCGCGGCTTGCAACGCACTGAGGCGTTCCAGCAGGGTACGGGTTGCGCACAGGACCAGTACCGTTCCCAGGGCGACCCACTGCACGAACAGGGAAATCAGTGCCAGATTGACCCAGAATCCATGTCGGCTACTACCGGATGAGAGGGTCAGCAGAAAGGCCAGCAGCTGTCCCATGAGCACGACCACGAACACGGTCCGGCTTTCGCAGAAATTGGGCAGGAATCCGGATGCGGTTCCCGACTCCTCCCCTGCAGGGGTTGATGAATGCCTGGGCCTCATGATGATCGCGGTCTGCTGCCGTGCATGGGGGATTGGATGAAAAAGGGTTCCCTGGCCCCGGGTCCACCGCGCGAGGGCCATTGCATCCCCTACAGTATCTCAATGGTATACTCCTTGCCAGTTATCCGGAGATCTGCACCTTCTATGAACGCCAAGGCATCACAAGACAAACTTTGGGGCGGCCGTTTCTCGGAGCCCACCGACAGCTTCGTGGAGGCGTTCACGGCCTCGGTGGAGTTCGATCGCCGCCTCTACCGGCATGACATCCAGGGATCCTGCGCCCATGCCCGCATGCTGGCCAGGGTCGGGGTGCTGACGGAGGATGAATGCGGGCGCATCGTCGCCGGCCTGGAGGACATCCTGGCTCAGGTGGAGCGTGGGGAGTTCGAATGGTCCGTGAGCCTGGAGGACGTCCACATGAATGTGGAGGCCCGGCTCATCGAGCGTATCGGTGACGTGGGCAAGAAGCTGCACACGGGCCGTTCCCGCAATGACCAGGTGGCCACGGACATCCGCCTCTACCTGCGCGAGGCCATTGATCATCTGCTGACGGAAATCCGGCGTCTGCAGCGTGGGTTGCTGGATCTGGCGGAGCGCGAGGCCGAGACGGTCATGCCCGGCTTCACCCATTTGCAGACCGCCCAGCCGGTGACCTTCGGCCATCACATGATGGCCTGGTTCGAGATGCTGGAGCGGGATCATGACCGCCTGGTGGATTGCCGCCGCCGGGTCAATGTCCTGCCCCTGGGTTCCGCCGCCCTGGCCGGCACCCCCTACCCCCTGGATCGCCACTACACCGCCGAACTGCTGGGTTTCGACCGGGTGACGGACAACTCCCTGGATGCGGTCAGCGATCGGGATTTCGCCATCGAGTTCTGTGCCGCCGGCGCCCTGATCATGACCCACCTGTCCCGCTTCTCCGAGGAGCTGATCCTCTGGGCCAGCGCCCAGTTCGGCTTCGTCGATCTGCCGGACCGGTTCTGCACCGGCTCTTCCATCATGCCGCAGAAGAAGAATCCCGACGTACCTGAATTGGTGCGGGGCAAGAGCGGCAGGGTGAACGGCAACCTCATCGCCCTGCTGACCCTGATGAAGGCCCAGCCGCTGGCCTACAACAAGGACAATCAGGAGGACAAGGAACCCCTGTTCGACACCATCGACACCCTGGCCGGCAGCCTGCGGGCCTTTGCCGACATGGTGCCTCATATCCAGGTGCGGGCCGATGTCATGCGCGCCGCCACTCGCCGCGGGTTTGCCACCGCCACCGATCTTGCCGATTATCTGGTCCGCAAGGGCATGCCGTTCCGTGACGCCCATGAGGTGGTGGGCCGGGCCGTGCGCCTGGGTGTTGAGACCGGCCGCGATCTGGCCGACATGTCCGTGGATGAGCTCAAGGGCTTTTCCGATATCATCGAGGCCGATGTGCACGATGTGCTGACTCTGGAGGGTTCCCTGGCGGCCCGGGATCTGCATGGTGGTACCGCCCCCCGTCAGGTCCGGCTGCGTATCGCCGCGGCCCGGGAGCGTCTGACCGAGGCCTGATCTCCCCGGCGATATTCCCTGTCCGGTTTTCGTCATGCCCCCGTCAAGGGGGCATGACGCGCTTGCGTCATGACGCTATCGGTTGCCTGTGCTATTTTGAGCTTATAGCCATAGGTTAAAAAGGTATTGAAGCAGGCCGTCCGTGCCGGTTTCAAGAAGGATAATTAGGAGGATGAGATGGCGCCCCAATCCGTACTGGTGGTGGACGATGAACCCAATATCGTCCTCTCATTGGAATTCCTGATGAAGGAAGCCGGTTTCGACGTGCGCGTCGCCCGTGACGGCGAAAGCGCGCTGGAAGCCGTGCGCCAGGCCCCCCCCCATGTGATCCTGCTGGACGTCATGCTGCCCAAGCGGGACGGTTATGATGTCTGCCAGACCATCCGCGCCAATCCGGCGTGGAAGGATGTCCGTATCCTGATGCTCACCGCCAAGGGGCGGCAGATCGAGAAGGAAAAGGGCCTGGCCATGGGGGCGGACGACTACATCACCAAGCCCTTTTCCACCCGTGAGGTGGTGGAGCGGGTGCGTGCCTACATGCCGGACGCCGAAAGCTAGGCCGCCTTTCCGTGGACAAGCGCACACTGGTTGCTTTGCTCCTCTGGTCCCAGGTCTTCTTTGCCTACCTGGGCATGGTGGTGGTGGCCAATTTCGATGCCCTGAGTCGGGGTGAGTTGCCGACCCAACTGTTCGGTGTGCCGCTGCTGGCGGCGCTGGCCTTTGCCTTCCCTGTCTACCTGACCTGGTTTGCCCTGCGACGTCTGGTGTTCCGTCCGGCGCGGGTGCTGAGCCGGGATGTCCGCGCCCTGCTGGAATCCCGTTCCGCCGATGCCGAGATCAGCCTGCCTGCCCGTCATGCCATGGGCAGCCTGCCGGACAGCGTGGGCGCCATGGCGGTGGCCCTGCGTGCCTCCCGCCGCGAGATCCGCAGCGCCATGGCCTCCGCCACGGCACAGATCAATGAGCAGAAGACCTGGCTGGAGGTCATTCTTCAGGGCCTCACGGAAGGGGTACTGGTGTGCAACCGCAATCACCAGATGCTGCTCTACAACCAGTCCGCCGTCACCATTCTCAACGAACCTGAGCGAGTCGGCCTGGGACGGCCCCTGTTCGATGTGATTTCGAAGGCACCGGTGATGCATACCCTGGACCGCCTGGAATGGCGTCGCTGCACCCGGGGCGAGTCCCAGGCGGAGCTGTCCGAATCCTTCGTCTGCACCAATGCCGAGTCCACCCGCATCCTGCAGGGGCGCATGGCCCTGATCCTGGATCCGCGGGGGGAGACCAGCGCCTATCTGATCACCCTGGTGGACATCTCCGCCGACGTGGAGACCCTGACCCACGTGGATGCCATCCGCCGTGCCCTGACCATGGAGCTGCGTGGTGCCGTGGGCAACCTGCGGGCGGCGGCCGAGACCGTCGATGCCCATCCGGAGATGGCCACCGAGGTCCGGCGCCGGTTCGAGCATGTGATGCGCACCGAAAGCGAGCAACTCAGCCGGCGCCTGGAAGAGCTGGCCGCCATCTTCCGGGGCCATGCCCTGGGCCGCTGGCCCATGTCCGACATCTTCAGTTCCGACCTGATCAGCTGCGTGGCCCGACGTCTGGAGGATCTGCCGAATCTGCGCCTGGTGCCCGTGGGCCAGCCCCTGTGGGTGCAGGGTGACAGTCTTTCCCTGGTGCGGGTGCTGGAGTGCCTGCTGCGGGAATTGCACGCCTTTTCCGGTGCCGATACCTTCCATGTGGAAACCCTGCTCGGGGATCGACGCATCTATCTGGATCTTTCCTGGAAAGGACAGGTGGTGCCGGCCAAGCAGCTGGACCAGTGGCTGGACATCTCCTGCGGCGAGGAGCTGGGCCACCGTACCGTGCGCGACGTACTGGACCGTCACGGCATCGAATTGTGGAGCCAGCAGGCGGGGCTGCCCGGCGAGGCCCTGCTGCGACTGCCCCTGATCGTGCCCAAGCGGCCTCAGTTCCTGCCCGAGGGCGAGCGCCTGCCGCCACGGCCCGAATTCTACGATTTCGGCATCATGCGCGAGCACGAAGGCACCCCGGAGCTGGCCGATGTCCTGCTGGAGGATCTGACCTTCGTGGTCTTCGACTGCGAGATGACCGGTCTGGACCCGGTGGGAGGCGATGAGATCATTTCCATCGCCGGCGTGCGCGTGGTCAAGGGTCGGGTGCTCACCGGCGAGACCTTCGAGCGCCTGATCAACCCAGGCTTTTCCATTCCGGCCGCATCCATCCGCTTCCACGGCATCACCGATGACCAGGTGCGGGACAAGCCGCCCGTCACCGAAGTACTGCCCCTGTTCAAGGCCTTCGTGGGCGATGCGGTGATGGTGGCCCACAATGCGGCCTTCGACATGAAGTTCATCAGCATGAAGGAAACCCAGTGCGGGATCAGCTTCCCCAATCCAGTGCTGGATACCCTGCTGCTGTCGGTGATGGTGGAGGACGAGGAGGAAGATCACTCCCTGGATGCCCTGCTGGAGCGCTACGGCATCCAGATCTCGGGGCGTCATACCGCCCTGGGGGATGCCGTCGCCACCGCGGAGCTGCTGGTGCGTCTGATCGAGCGTCTGCAGGCACAGGGATTCAAGACCTTCGGCGAGGTCATGCGCTCTTCCAACATGGCGGCCCAGTTGCGTCAGCGTGAACATACCCTGACCCATCAGGGCGGGAACGGGTCGGCCGTGGGGGCGTGACGCCATGAAGCCGTCGCTCCCACCGGAGGATACCCAGGGTGACCGGGGCCTGCGGATGGCCCCGCCCAGCGGCGCCCGGGAGCGATACGTGGCAGCTTTCCTGCTGGGGCTGGCCCTGTTCTTTCCCCCCTTGCTGGCGGTGTTCGATGTGCCCGCCACCTTGCTGGGTATCCCGTTACTGTTCCTGTATCTCTACCTGGCCTGGCTGACCGTGATCCTGGTGGTGTTGCTGATCGTGGTCCGCAACCCCGGCGGGGACGGGCCGGATGACCCGGTCACGGGACGGGAGGAGGAGCACCGGTGAACATGGGCCTGGTCATCGGCGTCTCCCTGGGCTATCTGCTGATCCTGTTCGGCATTGCCTACTGGGGGGACCGCCGGGCGGACCAGGGCCGCAGCGTCATCAACAACCCCTATGTCTACGCCCTGTCCATCGCGGTGTACTGCACCTCATGGACCTTCTACGGCAGCGTGGGCCTGGCGGCCCAGGGGGGCATCCACTATCTGCCCATCTATCTGGGGCCCACCCTCATGGCGGCGGTCTGGTGGATCGTGCTGCGCAAGATGGTGCGTATCTCCAAGGTCAATCGCATCACGTCCATCGCGGATTTCGTGGCCTCCCGCTACGGCAAGAGCCCCCTGTTGGGTGGGCTGGTCACCGTCATCGCCCTGGTGGGGCTGATTCCCTACATCGCCTTGCAACTCAAGGCGGTTTCCGACACCTTCACCGTGATGGTCATGTATCCCGAGGTGACGGCCCAGGATCTGATGCACAGTGTGCCGTTCTACATGGATACCGCCTTCTATGTGGCGCTGATCCTGGCCCTGTTCGCCATCCTCTTCGGTACCCGTCACATCGATACCGCCGAACATCACCAGGGCATGGTGGCGGCCATCGCGTTCGAGTCCATCGTCAAGCTGGTGGCCTTCCTGGCCGCCGGCCTCATGATCACCTTCGTGATCTTCGGGGGGCCGGCGGACCTGTTCGACCAGGCGGCCCGGCACCCGGATCTGGCCGAGCTGTTCCGGGTCGGGGAACTGGCGGACTACGGTAATTGGGTGGCCCTGATCCTCCTGTCCATGGTAGTGATCCTGGTCCTGCCGCGGCAGTTCCAGGTGGCGGTGGTGGAGAACGTGGACGAGCGTCACGTGAGCAAGGCCGCCTGGCTGTTCCCCCTGTATCTGTTCCTGATCAACCTGTTCGTGCTGCCCATCGCCTTTGCCGGGGTGCTGATGTTCGGCCATGGGGAGATCCACCCGGACAGTTTCGTTCTGGCCCTGCCCCTGTCCCAGGACCTGCAGTGGCTGGCGCTGATGGTCTTTCTGGGCGGGCTGTCCGCCGCCACGGCCATGATCATCGTCGAAACCGTGGCCTTGGCCACCATGCTCTGCAACGATCTGGTGATGCCGGTATTGCTGCGCATCCGCTGGCTGCGGTTGCAGCAGCGCAAGGACCTCACCCGCCTGCTGCTGCACCTGCGGCGCTGGGGCATCCTGCTGGGCTACGGCTATGTCAGGATCACCGGAGACATGGTGGCCCTGGTGGGGATGGGGCTGGTGTCCTTCTGCGCCGTGGCCCAGTTCGCACCGGCCCTCATCGGCGGAATCTTCTGGAAGGGTGCCACCCAGAAGGGGGCGTTGGCAGGTCTGGCGGCGGGATTTGCCGTCTGGCTCTATACCCTGTTGCTGCCGGCCTTTGCCCAGTCGGGCTGGCTGTCCATGGGTTTTGTCGAACAGGGGCTGATGGGGATCGCCCTGTTCAAGCCCTATGCCCTGTTCGGGCTGGAGGGGCTGGACCCGATCACCCATTCCCTGATCTGGTCCATGCTGGTGAACGTGGGGGCTTATGTGACCGTCTCCCTGCTCACCCGTCAGAGCACCATGGAACGTATCCAGGCCAACCTGTTCGTGGATGTGTTCCGGCTCTCCGCCGATCGCTACGGCAGCTCCCGATTCTGGCGCGGTACCGCCACCGTGCGCGATCTGCTGGACCTGCTCAAGCGGTTCGTCGGGGAGGAGCGGGCAGTACGGGCTTTTCATCAGTATGCCCGTGCCCGTGGACTGGACTTTCGCCGCATGCGCGAGGCGGACGGCGAGCTGATCCTCATGTGCGAGCGCCTGTTGGCCGGTTCCATCGGCACCGCCTCGGCCCGGGTCATGGTTTCCAATGTGGCCAAGGGGGACGTGGTCAGCCTGGAGGAAGTGATGGAAATCCTCGACGAGGCCAGCCAGGTGATCACCTACAGCCAGCAACTGGAGGCCAAGTCCCGGGAGCTGGAGGCGGCCACCGCCGAACTGCGGGCCGCCAATGCCCAGTTGCAGCAGCTGGACCGCATGAAGGATGACTTCATCTCCACCGTCACCCACGAACTGCGTACCCCGCTGACCTCCATCCGCTCCTTCACCGAGATCCTGCATGATCATCCGGATCTGGAGACGGCAAAGCGCCAGGAGTTTCTGGGCATCATCATCAGCGAAAGCGAGCGTCTGACCCGGCTGATCAACCAGGTGCTGGACCTGGCCAAGCTGGAGTCCGGAGCCATGCGCTGGTACATCCGCCGGCTGGATCTGGTGGAGATCCTGACCGAAGCCGCCACCACCACGGGCCAGCTGTTCCGGGACAAGGGGGTGGACCTGGCCCTGGAACTGCCGGAACAGCCGGTCTGGCTGCCCACGGATCGGGACCGGCTGATGCAGGTGGTCATCAACCTGCTCTCCAATGCGGTGAAATTCACGCCACCGCAAACCGGACGGGTGGTGCTGCGCCTGCGCCCGGCCCGGGACGGGGGGGTGCGGGTGGAGGTGGAGGACAATGGCCCGGGGATCCCGGCGGAGGCCCTGCCCACCCTGTTCGAGAAGTTCCGTCAGGTGGGCGATGCCCTCACCGACAAGCCGGAGGGCACCGGCCTGGGTCTGGCCATCTGCAAGAACATCGTGCAGCGACTGGGGGGGCGGATCTGGGTGGAGACCGAGCCCGATCAGGGCAGCCGTTTCATTTTTACCCTGCCGGTGCCCCGGTCCCCCGAGGCGAACGATGACTGAGGCGGCTTATGCCAGCAGCGTGCCGAACCAGCCGCTCAGATCCCGGATCTCGTCGGCGCAGACACTGTGGGGCATGGGGTATTCATGCCATTGCACCACGGCTCCGAGGCTGCCGAGCAGTTTGGAGGTATGGCGACCGAAATCCACCGGGATCACCGGGTCAAGGCTGCCATGGCCCATGAACACGGGCATCCCCCGGGCGCGCCGGGACAGACCCACCCCGGCCTGATCCGCATCGGGCATGTAGGTGGACAGGGCAAAGATGCCGTCCACCGCCGGGCCTTCCGACAGTCCCGCCAGCAGGGCCACGGCGCCGCCCTGGGAAAAGCCACCCAGCAGTACCCGGTCGTGGTCCTTGCGGGCCGACTCCACCATGGCCTGGATCAGGGAGACCGCTTCGGCCACCTGGGCATGATCCTCGCCCCGGCCCGGATCCAGGCTGAGAAAGTCATACCAGGCCCGCATGGGCATGTGATTGTTGATGGTCACCCGCCGCACCGGGGCATGGGGGAAGAGGAAGCGCACCGGCGCATCCGGCGGCAGGGCAAGCTCCGGCACGATGGGTTCGAAGTCGTGGCCGTCGGCCCCCAGGCCATGCAGCCAGATGACGCAGGAACGGGGCGAGGCACCGGTATCGATGACGACGGTATCAAGGGATGTGTTTTTCATGACCCATAGCATAGCCACTTTGTCTTGCCCGCACTACGGGCCCGGCAGGTGCCCGCGGGGCCGTGCCCGGCGGGGATGAATCCGCTATCCTGTGTGCGGTTAATTCATCCAGCCTCCGATCACAGCGTGGAGCGATCTCAATGTCCCAGTTCAAAGGTTACTATCCCCTGGTTCGTCCCCGTCGCATGCGGCGCGACGACTTCTCCCGCCGCCTCATGCGCGAGAACCGGCTGACCCCGGATGACTTCATCTATCCGGTCTTCGTGCTCGAAGGCAAGGGTGAGCGGGAGGCGGTACCCTCCATGCCCGGGGTGGAGCGTCTGTCCATCGACCTGCTGGTGGAGGAGGCCCGTGTCTGTGCCCGGATGGGCATTCCCGCCATGGCCCTGTTCCCCGTGGTCCCCATGGAGAAGAAGAGCGAGGACGCGGCCGAGGCCTACAATCCCAATGGCCTGGCCCAGAATGCCGTGCGCGCCATCAAGGATGCCGTGCCGGAAATGGGCGTGATCACCGACGTGGCCCTGGATCCCTTCACCACCCACGGCCAGGATGGACTCATCGACGAAACCGGCTACGTGCTCAATGACGAAACCGTGGACGTGCTGACCCAGCAGGCCCTGTCCCATGCCGAGGCCGGCGCCGACGTGGTGGCCCCTTCCGACATGATGGACGGCCGAATCGGCGCCATCCGCGAAGTGCTGGAGGAAGGCGGTCACATTCATACCCGCATCCTGGCCTATTCCGCCAAGTACGCCTCCAGCTTCTACGGTCCCTTCCGTGATGCCGTGGGCTCGGCCGCCAACCTGGGTGCCGGCAACAAGTACACCTACCAGATGGACCCCCACAACTCCGACGAGGCCCTGCATGAAGTGGCCATGGATCTGGAGGAAGGGGCCGACATGGTGATGATCAAGCCCGGCATGCCCTATCTGGACATCGTGCGCCGGGTGAAGGAAACCTTTGGCGTGCCCACCTTCGCCTATCACGTGAGCGGTGAATACGCCATGCTCAAGGCGGCGGGTCAGAACGGCTGGATCAACGAGAAGGCCTGCGTACTGGAGGCCCTGGTCTGCATGAAGCGGGCCGGCGCCGACGGCATCCTCACCTACTACGCCCGCCAGGCGGTGGAGTGGATGGACTGATCGTTCCGGAGAGAGCCCCTGTCATGGATCATTATGCCGTCATCGGCAACCCCATCGGGCACAGCAAGTCGCCCCAGATCCACAGCCTGTTCGCCCGGCAGACGGGCCAGGATCTCGTCTACGAGGCCATCCTGGCGCCGCCGGACGATTTTGCCGGCACCGTGCGACGTCTGGTGGCCCAGGGCTACCGGGGCTTCAGCATCACCGTGCCGTTCAAGCACGAGGCCTTCGACCTGGCGGACCGGCTCAGTGAGCGTGCCCGCCGGGCCGGGGCCGTCAACACGCTGAAGGTGGAGCCGGAGGGACTGTACGGCGACAACACCGACGGCGTGGGCTTGGTGAATGCCCTGAGGGCCGTCCCCGGCGCGACCCTGGCGGGCGCCAGGATCCTGCTGCTGGGGGCCGGCGGCGCCGTGCGCGGCGTGCTGGCCCCGCTGCTGGCGGAGCATCCCGAGAGCCTGCACATCGCCAACCGCACCGCGGAAAAGGCGGCGGCCCTGGCGCGGGATTTCGCCGACCTGGGTCCGGTGTCCGGTGGTGGCCTGGAGGGGCTGGCGGGACGTCATTTCGATCTGGTGATCAACGGCACGGCAGCGGGCCTGAACGATCAGGTGCCCGATCTGCCCGACGGCCTGCTCACCCCCGGGGGCGGTTGCTGCGACATGATGTATGGCGACACCCCCACCGCCTTCCTGCGTTGGGGACAGTCCCAGGGGGCCGGCTGGACCCGGGATGGCCTGGGCATGCTGGTGGAACAGGCGGCGGAGGCCTTCGCCCTGTGGCGTGACTGCCGCCCCGATACCGGGCCGGTGATGACGGCCCTGCGCCCGGATTCATGAACCGTTCATCCATCGGCTGCTAAAACCGGTTCATGGACCGATGGATGTCCCGCATCTGCGCAAGCGACACAGTGACAGTCATTCAAAAAGAGGCTCGACATGCATAAAACATTGCTGATCCTGACCCTGGCCGCCGCCATGGCGCTGGCGGGCTGCACCACCCTGGATCCCTATACCGGCGAACAGAAGGTCAGTTCCGCCACCAAGGGGGCCGCCATCGGCGCCGCCGCGGGTGCCCTGATCGGCAACGTCACCACCCGACGCGACCGCACCAAGCGCGCCATGGTCGGCGCCGGAATCGGCGCCCTGGCCGGGGCCGCCGTGGGTAATTACATGGACCGTCAGGAACTGGAACTGCGTCAGCGTCTGGAAGGGAGCGGGGTGAGCGTCACCCGGGTGGGGGACAACCTGGTCCTCAACATGCCGGGCAACATCACCTTCGACGTCAATCGTGCGGAAGTGAAGCCGGATTTCTATGAGGTGCTCAACTCCGTGGCCCTGGTGGCCAAAAAGTATGATCAGACCGCCATCGAGGTGGCCGGCCATACGGACAGTACCGGCAGCGTGGAGTACAACATGGATCTGTCCCAGCGTCGGGCCGACAGCGTGGCCCGTTATCTGGCGGGCCAGGGCGTTTCCCGGGTCCGGCTGGACACCATCGGCTTCGGTCCCCATCGCCCGGTGGCGGACAACAGCACCACCCATGGTCGTTCCCTGAACCGTCGCGTGGAACTGACCCTGATCCCCCTGACCCTGTAACCGCGCGTGCCTTCCGGATCTTTCCGGCAGGTTGAATCCAGCGCGTCCCTCCCTTCTCCCCCAGGGGGAGAAGGGCATAAGGGGCGCCGGTGAGGCTACCCGCCCCCGGCGTGCCGGTTCTTCACCCGCACGTAATGTTCCGCCGAATAGCGCAGGTGGGCCTTTTCCTCCTCAGTGAGCGGTCGCACCCGCCGGGCCGGGCTACCCCGCCACAGATGACCGCTTTCCAGCAGTTTTCCCGGGGGCACCACGCTGCCGGCCGCCAGCAGCACGTCCGACTCGATCACCGCGCCGTCCATGACGATGCTCCCCATGCCTACCATGACCCGGTCATGGATGGTGCAGGCGTGCAGGATCACCTTGTGTCCCACCGTCACCGCGTCACCCACCACTAGGTCCCGGCCGCCGGGGGTATAGGGACCGTCATGGGTCATATGCAGCACGCTGCCGTCCTGGATGTTGGTGCAGGCCCCGATGCGGATACGGTTCACATCCCCCCGCAGCACGCACAGGGGCCAGATGGAGCTGTCCTCGCCCAGGGTCACATCCCCGATCACCACCGCCGTCTCATCCACCCAGGCACCGGCGGCGATCCGGGGCCGATGATTTTCAAAGGCCCGGATCATGGTCGTCAGGCCGCGTGGACACTGCTGTGGGCGTGCTTTTCCTCCACCACCCGAGAGGTCAGTCCCAGGCGCCGGAACAGGGCCTCGTCGTGGCTTTCAGAGGCATTGGGGGTGGTGAGCAGCTTGTCGCCGTGGAAGATGGAGTTGGCGCCGGCAAAGAAGCACAGGGCCTGCATCTCGTCGCTCATCTCGCTGCGGCCCGCGGACAGGCGCACATGGGAATGGGGCATGATGATCCGGGCCACGGCCACGGTACGCACGAACTCGAAGGGGTCGAGGGGTTCCACACCATGCAGCGGCGTGCCTTCCACCTGTACCAGGTTGTTGATGGGCACCGACTCCGGATGCCGGGGCAGGTTGGCCAGTTGCTGCAGCAGGCTGGCCCGGTCGCGGCGGGATTCGCCCATGCCCAGAATGCCACCGGAGCAGACATTGATGCCGGCCTCGCGCACATGGGCCAGGGTGTCCAGGCGGTCCTGATAGGTCCGGGTTGTGATCACCTCGCCGTAGTACTCCGGGGAGGTGTCCAGGTTGTGATTGTAGTAGTCCAGGCCCGATTCCTTCAGGCGCCGGGCCTGCATCTCGGTGAGCATGCCCAGGGTCATGCAGGTTTCCAGCTCCAGCGCCCGCACGCCCTTGACCATCTCGATGATCTGTTCCAGGTTGCGGTCGTTGAGATTGCGCCAGGCGGCGCCCATGCAGAACCGCGTGGCGCCTTCATCCTTGGCCTTGCGCGCCTCGGCCAGTACCTCGGCCACGGGCATGAGTTGCTCCTTTTCCACCGCGGTGTCGTGGTGGGCGCTCTGGGAGCAGTAGCCGCAGTTCTCGGAACAGGAGCCGGTCTTGATGGACAGCAGGCGGCTCACCTGGATCTGGTTGGGATTGAAGCGGGCACGATGAACGGTGTGGGCCTCGAACAGGAGGTCATTGAAAGGGCGTTCCAGGAGGGCGAGGATCTCGTCCACCTCCCAGTCGTGGCGTGTATCAGCCATGGTCAGGTTCCTCGGGGATTGCAACGTCGTGCCATTGTTCGCGGTTGATCCGGATGATGTCCCGGATCGACCAGGGGATGAGTATCGCGGCGGCCACCAGCCAGTAGAGCCGGTAATAGAGTATCTCCGGCGGGAAGAAGGTGCCGATGACGATGAGTGAGCCCATCAGGGCGTAATAGCGATAGGCCGCCTGCTGGGTGTAGTGTCCCACCCGGGGTTCCGGATGATGACGGTTGAGGGCGTAGACCAGCATGGAGCCGCCGAACCACAGTACCAGGGGGACGATGCCCATGATGGCAGCGATGATGGTGGCCATGCCCACGTCGCCGGTGACCAGGAACAGGGGCACGCCGGCGACGGTCACGGCAATGATGTTGCCGTAATTGAACAGCTTGGCCGATCCGGCGCAGGCGCGGGCTGAGACGATGCGGGGGGCGGCGGTATGGGGCATGGGAAGGGTCCGTGCCTGAAGGGGCTTTTGCGCTGTGTCCGGCGGGTATCGTGCATACCCTGATCTGGTAGGATATCGGGCCAATATACCGTATCAATCCACAAGGTGACAGGGATCGTGACCATGATTGCATCCTGGCTCGGGGGGCTGCGCGGCGCCCTGCTGGAAACCGCCTATCCGTCCACCTGCCTGCTGTGCGCGGCCCCGGGCCATGCCGGGCTGGACCTGTGTGCCGCCTGTCGGGCGGAATTGCCGGTGTCCGATCATGCCTGCACCCGCTGTGGCCTTCCCCTGGAGTACCCTGCCCCCTTCTGCGGGCACTGTCTGCGCCGACCTCCCCCCTTTGATGCCGCCTGGTCCGCCCTGCTCTATGCCCCGCCGGTGGACGACCTGATCGCTGATTTCAAGTTTCGCGCCCGCCTGCCCCAGGGGCGTCTGTTGGCGCGGTTGATGGCCGATGCCCTGGCATCCCGGGTGCCCCCGCCCGACTGCGTGATCCCGGTCCCGCTGCACCCATGCCGGCTGAGGGAGCGGGGCTTCAATCAGGCCCTGGAGCTGGTCCGGCCCCTGGCACGGACACTGGCGTGTCCCATCACCCATGGGGCGGTGACGCGGATACGGGCCACGCCGCCCCAGCAGAGTCTGGCGGCCACCGCGCGGCATGGCAATCTGCGGGGTGCCTTCCGGGTGGCGCCGGGTTTGGAGGCCGGGCATGTGGCCCTGGTGGACGATGTGATGACCACCGGTTCCACCTTGCGGGAGATCGCCGCCGCCCTCAAGGCCCACGGCGTCGGCCGGGTGGATGTGTGGGTGCTGGCGCGGGCGGCCTGATCAGCCGGCGCTGAAGAGATAGGAGGCAATGATCCCCGCGAAGACGGCCAGGCCGAACCAGTTGTTGTTCAAGAAGGCCTGGAAGCAGCCCTTGGGATTCCGGTCATGGATCAGGTACTGCTGATAGAGGGCCAGCAGGGCCGCGATCCCGAGTCCCAGGTAGAAGAACCCGCCCAGGCCGGCCTGCATGCCCACCAGTGCCAGGGCCACCAGGGTTAGGCCCTGCAGGATGCCGATGATCAGACGGTCGGCCTCACCGAACAGGATGGCGCTGGATTTGACCCCGATCTTCAGGTCATCCGGTCGGTCCACCATGGCATACATGGTGTCGTAGGCCGTGGTCCATAGGATGGTGGCCACGAACAGCAGCCAGGCCAGCGGCGGCGGGAACTCCCCGGTCTGGGCGGCAAAGGCCATGGGCACGGCCCAGCCGAAGGCAGCGCCCAGGTGCACCTGGGGAAGATGATGGAATCGCTTCATGAAGGGGTAGCTGACCGCCAGTACCAGGGCCACCACGGACAGGGCGATGGTCAGGGGGTTCATCAGCAGCACCAGGGCAAAGGCCGTCAGGGCGAGGGCCACGGTCACGCCCACCGCCTCCCGGGCGCTGATGCGCCGGTTGGCCAGGGGGCGGTCCCGGGTCCGGCTGACATGGCCATCGATGTCCCGGTCGGCAAAGTCATTGATGGCGCAGCCGGCGGACCGCATCAGGGCCACGCCGGCCACGAACACGAACAGGACCAGCAGGTCGGGCATGCCCTCGGCCGCGATCCACAGCGCCCAGAGGGTCGGCCAGAGGAGCAGGAGGATGCCGATGGGCCGGTGCAGCCGGGTCAGCAGGGCGTACTGGACGAGCCTGTCACGCAGACTCAGCGGGGCGGTGTCTGGGGTCACGGGTTTCAAAGCGGGCTTGGTCCGGTATCTGCCAGGGGCTAAAGTGTAGCAAAGCAGAACGGAGCAGGAGAGCACGCATGCAAGATCATTACGACCTCATCGCCATCGGTGCCGGCAGTGGCGGCCTGTCCGTGGTGGAACGGGCGGCCCGTCACGGTGCCCGCTGCGCCGTGGTGGAGAAAGGTCCCCTGGGGGGCACCTGTGTCAACGTGGGCTGCGTGCCGAAGAAGGTGATGTGGTATGCCGCCGAGACCGCCCATCGGCTGGAGGATGCCCCCGGTTACGGCTTCAGACTGGCCCGGGAGGGGTTTGACTGGACCGCGCTGGTGACCAAAAGGGATGCCTACATCGCCGATATCAACGCCTGGTATCGGACCTATCTGGGGGATTCCGGTGTCGACCTGATCCAGGGCACCGCCCGATTCGTGGCCGAGCGCACCCTGGAAGTGGACGGGCGGCGGGTGACGGCGGATCACGTGGTGATCGCGGTGGGGGGGCGGCCCACGGTACCGGATCTGCCCGGCGCGGAGCTGGGTATCACCTCGGACGGCTTTTTTGCCCTCCAGGCTCAGCCCCGGCGGGTCGCCGTGGTGGGCGCGGGCTATATCGCCGTCGAACTGGCGGGGATGTTGCAGGCCCTGGGATCGGAAGTCTCCATGTACCTGCGTGGCGAGACCCTGTTGCGTTCCTTCGATGCCATGCTGCGGGATACGCTGATGGAGCAGATGCTGGCGGCGGGCGTGAACCTGTTCCCCCGCACCCGGGTATCCCGGCTCATCGCCCATCCGGATAGCGTGGAGCTGCGCTGTGACCAGGGGGAATGCCGGGGGGTGTTCGATCAGGTGATCTGGGCCATCGGCCGGACCCCGGTCACCGCCGGGCTGGATCTGGCGGTGGCCGGGGTGAGTCAGGATGAACAGGGCTTCATTCCCACCGATGCCTTTCAGAACACCAACGTGGCGGGGGTCTACGCCATCGGTGACGTCACCGGTCGTGCCGCCCTGACACCGGTGGCCATCGCGGCCGGCCGGCGTCTGGCGGACCGTCTGTTCGGCGGCCTGTCTGATCGGCATCTGTCCTATGAGAACATCCCCTCGGTGGTGTTCAGCCATCCTCCCATCGGCACCGTGGGCCTGACGGAGGACGAGGCCCGCGCCACCCACGGCAGTGCGGTGAAGGTGTATGCCACCCGCTTCACCTCCATGTACCACGCCATGACCGATCACAAGGTGCCCACGGCCATGAAGCTGGTGACGGTGGGAGCCCGGGAAAAGGTGGTGGGCGTGCATATCATCGGGCCGGGAGCGGACGAGATGCTGCAGGGATTTGCGGTGGCGGTGCGCATGGGCGCCACCAAGCAGGACCTGGATGATACGGTGGCCCTGCATCCCACCAGTGCGGAGGAGCTGGTCACCCTGCGGTGACCGGGAGCGCCCCCATGAAAGATCTTGCCCCCCTGCTCCAGCAACGCCGGGCCGAGCATCGTTACCGGCAGCGGCGGCTGCTGGACGGCCCCCAGCAGCCGGAGCAGATCATCGACGGTCGGCCGGTACTGGCCTTCTGCAGCAACGACTATCTGGGCCTGGCCAGCCACCCGGCGGTGATTGCCGCCTTCAAGGCCGGTGCCGACCGCTACGGCGTGGGGGCCGGGGCCGCCCATCTGGTCAATGGCCATACCCGTGCCCACCACCAGCTGGAAGAGGCGCTGGCCGCCTTCACCGGCCGTGATCGCGCCCTGCTCTTCTCCACCGGCTACATGGCCAACCTGGGGGTGGCCCAGGCCCTGCTCCATCGGGGTGACCGGGTGTTGCAGGACCGTCTCAATCACGCCTCCCTGATCGATGCCGCCCGCATCAGCGAGGCCCGGTTGCAGCGCTATCGCCACGCCGACCCGGACGACCTGGCCCGTCTGCTGGACCGGGACCCGGAGCGGGAAACCCTGGTGAGCACCGACGGCGTGTTTTCCATGGATGGCGATGTCGCTCCCCTGCCCGCCCTGGCCGACCTGTGCGCCCGGGCCGGGGCCTGGTTCATGGTGGATGATGCCCACGGCCTGGGCGTGCTGGGTGCCACCGGGGCCGGCACACTGGAACACCAGGGACTGGATCAGGCCAGGGTCCCCATCCTCATGGGCACCCTGGGCAAGGGGCTGGGCACCGCCGGGGCCTTCGTGGCCGGTGGTGAAGACCTGATCGAGACCCTGATCCAGGCCGCCCGGACCTATGTTTACACCACTGCCATGCCCGCCGCCGTGGCGACGGCCACGCTGGCTGCCCTGCAAGTGGTACGCACGGAGCCGGAGCGCCGCGAGCATCTGCGGATGCTGGTGCGACAATTCCGGGCCGGCGCAACGGAACTGGGACTGACGCTGATGGACAGCGACACCCCCATCCAGCCCTTGCTGGTGGGCGACGCGGCCGCCGCCATGGCCCTGAGCGAAGGCCTGCTGGCCCGGGGCCTGCTGGTGCCCGCCATCCGCCCACCCACGGTGCCGGCAGGCACGGCCCGTCTGCGGGTGACCCTGAGCGCGGCCCATACCCCTGCCCATGTGGACCGGTTGCTGGAAGGCCTGCGGGCGCTTTGCGTATCGCCGGCGTCAGGGATGGGCTGATCGCTCCCTTCTCCCGTCGCCCTTGGTACACTTCACCCCATCAAAACAGTCCGTCATTGCGTCCAGAACCCAGGAGAGAAGACGTCCCATGCCCAACAAAGAGATCGACCTGTTCTCCACCCTCTATGCCGGTGCCCTGCACCTGAAAAACCGCATCGTCATGGCGCCCATGACCCGGTCCCGGGCAGACGATCAGGGGGTACCCGGTGAGCATGCGGCGACCTACTACGCCCAGCGGGCCTCCGCCGGCATGATCATCAGCGAGGGCACCTATCCCTGCCCCATGGGCAAAGGCTATCTGCGCACCCCGGGCATGTTCACCGAGGAACACGTGGATGCCTGGGCGCGGGTGACGGACGCGGTCCATGCCGCCGGCGGCAGCATGGTGCTGCAGGTCATGCATGCGGGCCGCATCTCCGATCCTTCTTTCCTTCCCGGCGGTGCCACCCCCGTCTCCGCTTCCGCGGTGCGCCCGGAGGGTCAGTCCTTCACCCAGGACGGCATGAAGCCCCACGTCACCCCCCGCGCCCTGGAAGTCAGCGAGATCCAGGATGTCATCGAGGACTTTCGCGTTGCCACCTCACTGGCCTTCGAGGCCGGCTTCGATGGTGTCGAACTGCACGCCGCCTCCGGCTACCTGCCCGAGCAGTTCCTCTGCTCCGGCACCAATCAGCGTACCGACCAGTACGGCGGCAGCGTGGAAAACCGTGCCCGCTTCATTCTGGAGATCCTGGAGGCCATGACCTCCGTGCGCAGCGGTGATTACATCGGCATCAAGCTGGCGCCGGAGATGGGTTTCAACGACATCCGCGACGACAATCCCCAGGAAACCTACGGTTATCTGGTGGAACAGCTGGGCTACTACCGCCTGGCCTATCTGCACGTGGCCCTGTTCGGTACCGAAGTGGACTACCACGGCCTGTTGCGGCCCAAGTTCAAGGGTGATGCCTACCTGGCCGGCGGTGGCCTGACCCGGGAGACGGGCGAGGCGTTGGTCAGGTCGGGCAAGGCGGATGCCGCCGTTTACGGCACCCCCTTCATCGCCAACCCGGATCTGGTGGAGCGTTTCCGCCGCAACGCACCCCTGGCCGAGGCGAACCGGGACACCTTCTACACCCCCGGCCCCGAAGGCTACATCGACTACCCCACGCTCTGACGGCCCGTTGCCCGTCCGCAGGCCCGATCCGGCCCGCCGTTCCGGCCGGGTCGGGTCATGCAATCCCGAAACCAGGTCAAATGTTGCGGGTTTCATGACCAAAAACCCCATTCATGCCCTTGTAATAGGGCGGCACACCGCTCCACAATCAGGCCATCAGGCATTGACATCCAGTCGAACAGTTGTACCGGGAAGGCGGTATCACTGCGTCATTGAGTAACCTGCCGTCCGTATCCCGGAACAGATCGTCCAATCCGATGGAGGGGTATCAGCGATGGTGGAGTTTTCCCTGATTGTCTTGTTTCTGATTGCCGCGTTGCTGTTCTATCAGCAATACAACGCGCGTGTTTCCCTGCCCGCCCCTCGGCCGGACTGTTACGGCAAGTCCGAGTCCGTGCTCAAGCCTGAGGAAAAGGCCCTGTTCAAGGCCCTGGAAGACGGTTTGGGTGTCGATCACTACGTCTTCCCCAAGGTCATGGCGGCCAGTGTGCTGGAGCTGAAGCCCAATCCCGATCAGCCCCTGAAGCAGGCTTCCCGCCAGCGTATCGCCCATGAGTACTTCGATTTCGTGATCTGCCGGAAGTCCGATCAGGCGATGACCTGCGCCCTGCGCATGGAAGCCGCCGGCAAGGGTCTGACGGCGTTGCATGATTCCAATGTGTTTCTGGGCTCGGTCTGCCGCCACGTGGAGTTGCCTTACGCGGTGATTCCCACCGAATCCGAGTACCAGGCCGATCGTGTCAGGGCGCAGGTTGACGAGGCCATCGCCGCCACCAAGGCCCAGATCAAGGCCAAGGCCAAAGCCAAGGCGGAGGCCAAGGCCAGGGCGGAAGCCAAAGCCAAGGCCAAGATGGAAGCCAAGGCGAAGGCGGAAGCCAAAGCCAGGGCGGAAGCCGAGGCCAGGGCAGCGCAGAAGGCGGCGGCACAGAAGGCAGCAGCACAGAAACCCAAGCCGCCCGCTCCGGAGCCGACCCCGGCTGTCTCCGCTTCCGTCGCCGCCAAACCCGAGGTCAAGACCGCTCCCGCACCCAAGCCGGCCGCCCAGCCTGAACCGGCCGCCAAGTCCGAGCCCATGCCTGAAGTGAAATCCGCGCCCGGGAGCCAGGCCCCGGCAGCGACGCCGGCCCCTTCGCCCCAACAGCCGGCCGAGGCGGAAACCAAGGGCAAGGATGAGCCGCCGCCGCCCAGTGCGTCGGCTTCGCGCGGCACCAGCGGTGCGACGGTCGATGTGGTGAGTGCCCCTGCAAGAAAGGCGGTCCCGCCCCGCAGGTCCCGTGCCACGGCCGCCAAGACCGGTGTGGCTGCCGCCAAGGCCAAGCGCACCACCGCCACCCAGTCCGCCGCGGCAAGGGCCCGTGGCACCACCCGGCGAGGGCCGGTAACGAAGAAGGACTGAGTGAAGAAGGGGCAGGAAGGTACTGAGCAAGCATCTTCCTGTCACTCTACTTTGGACTTCCGGCCGTCACTCCCGCGCACGCGGGAATGACGAGACACAGAGCGCGGGAATGCCGTGTTCAGAATATCCCCCTGACCTGCCGGCCAGGCAAGGCCTGGTGGATGACTCTCGGGCTGTGTACTCCTGAGTGGGTAACGGTTACGCTGGTTCAATCGCACCTGCTCAGGAGTCCATGCCATGCGTCTTCCCGTGTCCCTGGTGATCTTGCTGTTGGCCGTGCTCGTGAGCCTGCCCGGCTGTCGTGATGCCCGGACGGTCGCCCCGGATGGTGACGGCACCGTTACCATTCAAGGTGAACTGACCTATCCGGAGCGCATTGCCCTGCCGCCTCAGGCCGTGGCTGTCATCGAGGTGCGTGCCTTTGACGCAACCGGCGAGCAGATCCTGATCGAGCAGCGCCTTGACCTGGAGGGCCGGCAGGTCCCCATTCCCTTCCGTCTTGAACTGCCTTCCGCCGCCTTGGGCGGGACGGCCATCCACGAACTGCGGGGCGCCGTGGAACTGGAGGGGCAGTGGTTGCGAGTGACGGAACCGCTGATGCTGTCCCTGACCGGGAACACGCTGGATACCGGACCGCTGCGTCTGATTCCGTTCACCGCGGCGCGCTTTGGCACCCATTTCACCTGCGGTCCCGAACAGGTCGTGCTGGACGCATCGCCACGCCTCATCGTGTCGGGCACCGCCCACGATCTGGTGCCGGTGCCGGCGGCATCCGGCGTTCGCCTTGAAGGCGTGGAGGACCCCGACACCTGGATTCATGAAAAGGGCGGCGAGGCCCTGATCAGTGTGGCGGGGCGGGAACTGCCGCCCTGCCGGATCACACCGCCCCCTTCCCTGCCCTTCCGCGCTTATGGTCAGGAGCCGGGCTGGCACGTGGATATCGAGCAGGATCGGATCACCCTGGTCACCGGCTATGGTGCGCAAACCCTGACCCTGCCCCTGCTGCACACGGGACAGGACGGACCCCGGACCCGTTTCCGGGCCGCCGATGCCGGGCATCGTCTGGTGGTCGCTGTCGCCCCCGATATCTGTCGCGACAGCATGAGCGGCATGCCTCACCCCTACACCGTGATCCTGCAGTGGGACGACGAGACCCTGAACGGCTGCGGAGGGGAGCCGCTGTCCCTGCTCACGGACCGGGAGTGGGTCATTGAAGACCTGGACGGTCAGGGCATCGTGGATCAATCCCGCATCACCCTGCAGTTTTTTGCCCAGGACGGCCGGGTGGCCGGTACTGCCTCCTGCAACCGTTACCACGGAGGTTTCACGCTCACCGGCGAGAATCTGACCTTCCAGCACCCCGCTTCCACCCTGATGGCCTGCCCCGAGGCACTGATGCATCAGGAGCAGACCTTCTTCCGCATCCTGGCCGCGGTCACCGGGTTTGATATCGACGCCACCGGTGCCCTGGTCCTGTCCGGGCCGGAGGGGACGATGAAGGGTCATGCCGAGCCGATGGCCTCCCCGTGAGCATGGGTGTGTTTTGAGCCTTGATCCGCGATACTGACCCGTATCCGGCATATACAACCTGGGGGATGACCATGGAAGCCTTTGGAATCTTTGCCACCACCATCGTGGTGGTCACCATCATCTTCATTGCCAAGGCGGTCAAGGCGGTGCCGCAGGGTGAAAAATGGACCGTGGAGCGGTTCGGGCGCTACACCCGCACCCTGGAATCGGGCCTCAATATCATCGTGCCGTTCATCGACAGCATCGGTCGCAAGCTGACGGTGATGGAACAGGTGCTGGACGTGCCGGCGCAGACGGTGATCACCAAGGACAATGCCGCCGTGGTGGCCGACGGCGTGGTCTTTTTCCGCATCGATGATGCCGCCTCCGCCGCCTACCAGGTGCGCAACCTGGAAGAGGCCATCGTCAATCTCACCACCACCAACCTGCGCTCGGTGATCGGCTCCATGGATCTGGACGATACCCTGTCCAATCGCAGCAAGATCAACGATGTTCTCATGGGCATCGTCGACGATGCCACCAATCCCTGGGGCGTCAAGATCGTCCGCATCGAGATCCGCGACCTGAAAATGGAGCCGGAGTTGCAGAAGGCGATGAACATGCAGATGACCGCCGAGCGCAAGCGCCGGGCCCAGGTCCTGGAGGCCACCGGCAAGCGGGAGGCGGAGATCCTGCAGGCGGAAGGCGAAAAGCAGGCCGCCATCCTGCGCGCCGAAGGGGAGCGTCAGGCGGCCTTCCTGGAGGCCGAGGCCCGCGAGCGTGAGGCCAAGGCCGAGGCCGAGGCAACCCGCGTGGTGTCCGAGGCCATCGCCTCCGGGAACATTCAGGCGGTGCAGTACTTCCTGGGCATCAAGTACGTGGAGGCCCTGCAGCAGATCGGCAAGGCCGATAATTCCAAGCTGGTCCTGATGCCCCTGGAGGCCTCGGGGATCACCGGTGCCGTGGCCGGCGTGACCGAACTGGTGCAGCAGATGGGGGCGGACAACAAGGCCCTGACCTCCGGCTCATCCGTTAAATAGGGCAGGGCAGGCGATGTTGCAGACGCTGCTGACCAATCCCTGGTTCTGGCTGATCGCGGGGATGATCCTGATGGGGCTGGAGATCCTGATCCCCGGGGTGTTCCTGCTCTGGATCGGGCTGGGCGCCCTGATCTCCGCCATGTTCGTGGCCCTGTTGCCGGATCTGGCTTTTGCCTGGCATCTCATGGGTTTTTCCGTAACCATGCTCGGTGCCTGCGGCCTGGGGTTCTGGTTGCAGCGGCGGGGCAGGGCGGCCCAGGGTGACGCCCCGGTGATGAATCGGGAAATGGATGCCCTGCTCAACCGGGAATACATCGCCGCCACGGACTTCGTGGCGGGTCGGGGCCGGGTAAGGGTGGGGGATACCACCTATGCCGCCCAGGGGCCTGATGACGTGAAGGCCGGGGACCGGGTGCTGGCCTTTTCCCGCGACGGCATCCAGCTCCGGGTCAGGCCGCTGCACTCCGATGGTGGTGTCACGACCGGCTGAAGGTCTTGACACGTCCCTTCGGGGAGGCGCATCACGCCCCCAGCCACTGCAGGATCTGGTGGTACAGGGGAATCCCCACGATCACGTTCACCGGGAAGGTGAGGCCCAGGGCGGCGAGCATGGCCAGACCGATGTTGGCATCGGGAATAGCGGCGCGAATGGCTGCCGGCGCCGCGATGTAGGAGGCGCTGGCGGTCAGTGCGGTGAGAATCAGCACGGAACCGGCGGGCAGATCCAGCAGCAGGCCCGTGACCATTCCGATGGCGCCCAGCAGGAACGGGACGATCACGGCAAAGCACAGCAGACGCCAGTGCTGCCAGGGGATGGGGCGCAGGGTTTCGGCGGCCGTCAGCCCCATCTCCAGCAGGAACAGGGCCAGTACGACCTTGAAGGCGTTGGTGAGCAGATCCGTCACCGCAGCGCCTTCCTGAGGGCCGTAGAGCAGCCCGATGATCACCCCGCCCACCAGCAGGATCACCCCCCGGTTGGTCAGGGTTTCATGCCACAGTCCCCGCATGCTGGCGGCCGCCTGGGCGCCGCGGTAGCGGCGGTAGAGGATGATGGCCACCACGATGGCCGGCAGCTCCATCATCACCAGATACAGGGTCACTTCGGGGCTGATGGTCAGTTGCAACCCTTCCGCGAAGGCCAGGGCCACCGCAAAGGTCCCCGCGCTCACCGAGCCGTAATGGGCGGCCATGCTGGCGCTGTCGGCCACTGACAGCCGGATCACCCGCATCAGCAGCGGCATGAGTATCAGCGGAATCAACGCCCCCAGCACCGCCACCGCCAGCAGATCCTGAATCACCGACACACTGACATTGCCATGGAGTGCCATACCCCCCTTCAGACCGATGGTGAGCATCAGCAGCAGGCTGAGGGTGTCGTAGGCGGCCTTGGGAATGGTCAGGTCGGACTTCACCAGACCGGCCACCAGGCCGAGCAGGAAGAACATCACCACAATATCGGGCATGGGCGTCGTCAGGTTGCTTGGTCTGGGGCGGAATTCTGAAGCCAACGGCCGCTGGATGCCAGTGCCGGGGCCGCAATCAGCCCGTCTTGATGACCACGATGGCTACCACTACCAGCAGGATGCCCGCCCAGCCGACGGCATTGAGCCGCTGGCCAGGTCCATGTAGCGGATTGCCTGGGCCAGAAGCGTGAACGCTCCCAGCACCAGCAGGATGGCCAGTATGCCCCAGAGTTTTTTGCGGAAGCCGTTGGACAGGGTCAGCAGCAGGTTGGCCGCCACGTCCAGGGCCGCGGCAAGGGCCACCAGGGTGAAGGGCAGCAGGTGTGTGGCCGACATGGAAGGATGCCTCTCTCTTGGTTTGTGTCAGTCGGTTTTTGGTCAGTCAGGCTGACGCTTCAGGATGCTTTTCACCGGCATTGATCATGATGATCCCCACCACGGCCAGGCCCAGTCCGATCAGCTCCTGAGTGGACAGGGTGCTGCCGAACACCAGCAGGGACAGGGCCGTGATGAGGGTGATGCCCAACCCCTCCCACATCGCGAAGGCCACTCCCACAGGGATCTTTTTCACCGCAAAGCCCAGGAAAATGTAGGAAAAAATGATGCATACATACATGATCAGGTAGCCGGTGATGCCGACTCCCGAACTCAGAAAGTTCATGGTGCTGACACCGGATACCTCGGTCACGATGGCCAGCATCAGGAACATCCATGCCAATCTCATGGTCGATCTCCAAAAGGGTGTGTGACCGGAGATGCTATTCGGTGACTGGGGATCTGGCATAATCGCTGAGCGTCGTAAAATCTGACGCATAAGTGTCCGTTCTTCTGCCCGTGGACCGCCCATGACCCTGGCCCAGATCCATGAGTTCGTTCTCGTTTGCCGCCACGGTTCCATTGCCGCCGCTGCCCGTGCCCTGGGCAAAAGCCGGGGGGCGGTGAGCATGGGGATTTCTGCACTGGAAGACCACCTTGGGGTGACGCTGTTCGAACGCAGCGGCAATCAGGTAAAGCCGACCCCTGTCGGCGCAGACCTGCTGGACGATTGTCAGCGCATCGTCTCCCTGTCCCAGTCCCTGGAGCAGCGCTGCAGGCACCATCTTCAGGGGGAGGAGCGGATGCTCCGCATCGCCCGGGATGACGCTTTGCCCGAGGCCTTCTGGCGGGAAATCGTCATTCGTCTGTCGCGACGCTTCCCCAACCTGGATCTGTGCTTCGGGCTGTCCACCATGGCGGAGCTGGACGCCATGATCGCCAGCGGCGAGGTGGACCTGGGAATCGGCCTGCGGCGGGTATCCTCCAAGCCGTCGGCGTCGGAGACCGTGGTACTCAGTCCGGTGCGGGTGATGATGGTGGTTGCCGCCGGACATCCGTTGTCCCTGCTGCAACAGGTTTCGGAACAGGATCTCAGGGACTATCCATGCATCGGCCAGGCGCATTTCACGCCCCAGGGGCTTCGGGTAACGGAGGCGGCGTCTGCCAGGCAGGTGGGTGTGAGCCACTTCGAGCTCATGCGCGACATGGCGGCGGAAGGCATCGGCTGGACCTGGCTGCCCCAGCCCCTGGCCGCCGACGACCTGGAAACGGGGCGGTTGGTGATCCTGAGGCATGTTGCCGCCGTCCGGATGGATGAATACGTGGCCCTCAAGTCCCGGTATTACCGGGAAGGCCAGGTCACCGACTGGCTGCTGGCGCAGGTACGGGAGTATCTGCGCCGATGCGAGTCCGCCTGATGATCAATGTCTCATCAGATACTCGGCCACGGCCTGATAGGCGGGCAGTGAGTTAGGGTCGATCTTGGTATTGCTTGCCGTGGGGAAAGATGAAAAACGCACGATCACCATCCCGGCGGTCGGGTCCACATAGATGGTCTGCCCATGGACGCCGCGTGCCGCGAAGGCACCATGGGGATTGTGAAAAATCCACCACATGCCACGGTAGCTACCGCCGTCAAGGGTGGCATACCCCGCCCTTGCAAAGGCTTCCCTGTCGCCACCGGCGCGGATGTTTGCCACGACCTCTTCGGGAAACAGCCGTTGTCCGTTGATCTCGCCGCCGTTCAGCATCAGCAGGCCGATTCGCCCCAGATCACGCAGGCCGGCGCTCAACCCTCCACCCGCAAATGGTATGCCCTTGCCGTCGATGGTCATGTAGGCATCCTGCTCTGCGCCCATTCTGCTCCAGATACGTTCTGACAGCAGCTCCGCGATATTCCTGCCCGTCACCCGCGATATGATCCAGCCGAGGGTATCCGTGTTGATGGTCCGGTAGCCGAAACTCTGCCCATGAACCCCATCCTGTCCGACGGTTTGAAGGTATTCAAAATACCCGTTTGGACCTTCATACCCCTCGGGTTTCGGCAACGGACTCGCCGCGGCGGAATAGGCCCATATGTCGGCCTCGGGGTCGGCATAGTCTTCGCTGTAATCGAGTGCCGTTGTCATATCCATGACCTGGCGCACGGTGGCCTCGCCAAACCCACTGTGGGAGAGTTCCGGGACAAGGGTGGCCACTTTGGCGGTATCATCAAGCGTTCCCTCCGCCACCAGGATCTCGGCCAGCAGCCCCGTCAGAGACTTTGTCATGGACATCGCCGCGTGCTGGCTCATTTCGTCGAGACAGCCGAAGTACCGTTCGTAAACCACCCGGTCCTTATGGATGATGAGTATGCCGTCGGTGTAATTGGCCGAGAGCGACGCCTTCCATGTCATGGGTTCATCGCCATCCAGTGGCGTGAAACGCACGGCATCAATGCCGTCATCGAGGGCGTACGTCAGTGGCACCGGCGCGCCGATGCCGCGGCCGACCTGCTTGGTCGGCAGTAGCTCGCGTATGTGGCACACCGTCCAGCGCAGCTTGGGGAAGCTGAAGTAATCGGACTCGGGGTGTGTGATCAGTTTTTCAGGGGGCGGCGGAAAACCCGTCATCCACCCCAGTCTTACCGGGTCCGAGTGCTCGGCGTCCAATGGTGGGTCGGATTGTGCCATCACCGGTCTGATGTCGACGGAAAAGGCCAGGACGAGCGTTAATGCCACAAGTGCGTTGCAAATTGGAGCGGACATGACGCGTCCCCCGTACGGCGTTGATCAGGCGTGGCGTTGGAGTGGTTGCTTGGGTTGGTTCGGTTCGGGTTCTCAAACCCGGGGCCCCGGGTGATGACCGGGATGGATAAGCCGGTGAGTGGTTGAATGATTCTGACACGGGAGTGTATATCATCTGATTGGAACCTTTTGTCCGTGGGATGCCACTCCCGGTAAGTCCCTGATAGCCCTTTGAAGGAAATCCACCATGCTCAAACCAGTGTTGATGAGTGCGGTCTTGCTGGCCGCGACCGGTACCCTGTCGGCAGCCGAGATCGTGGATGCGAAGGATCCGGAAAAGATCCGGCAGCTTGCCCAGGGATATGGTTCAGCGACCCTGACCACCGACAGTGTGGGTGACCCCATGATCCGCGGGCGCATCGACGGCACGGGCTACACCATCATGTTCTATGGGTGTTCGCAGAATCTCAATTGCAAGAACATTCAGTTCACCAGTGCCTGGCAGACCAATGGCCAGTACACGCTGGAAGACATGAACCAGTGGAACAGGGTTGCCCGTTTCGGCAAGGCCTATCTGGATGACGAGGGAGATCCCGTGCTGGAGATGAACGTTAATCTGGATTTCGGCGTCACCGCGCGCAACCTGGACGACACCCTGGACTGGTGGCGCGTGGCGTTGCTCAAGTTCCGCAGCGAGGTGCTGACGAAGTAATCGCCGTTCCTTGCCGTGCACTGGGTCAATGGGTACTGATCGCCACCTTGAGCACGCCGTCACGCTGATGGGAAAACAGGTCGTAGGCTTCCACGATCCGGTCCAGGTGATAGCGGTGGGTG
Source organism: Ectothiorhodospira shaposhnikovii (assembly GCF_022227765.1). GTDB lineage: Bacteria > Pseudomonadota > Gammaproteobacteria > Ectothiorhodospirales > Ectothiorhodospiraceae > Ectothiorhodospira. The sequence continues at coordinate 179,340 of NZ_JAJMLZ010000005.1, forward strand.
ACCATCGGTCCAAGATCCAGGCGGCCATTGGCGATGATCTGCATCAGCCGGCGCATGCGCTCCTTGCCGCCCGGGCAGAGGGAAGTCACGATCTTGTGGTCACCCAGGCCGGCACAAAAGGCATCCATGGGAATGGTCAGATCGCTGGAATAGACCCCCAGGCTGGACAGGGTGCCGCCCGGCTTGAGCACCCGCAAGGCCGCTTCGAAGGTGGACTGCAGGCCCAGCGCCTCGATGGAAGCATCCACGCCGCGTCCACCGGTCAGTTTCAGGATTTCCGACACCACATCCACCTTGCGAAAGTCCAGTGTCACGTCGGCTCCCATCTGCCGTGACATCCGCAGGCGCTCATCGACGCCATCCACGGCAATGATCATGCCCGCACCCCGCAGGCGGGCACCGGCGGTGGCACACAGCCCGATGGGACCCTGGGCAAAGACGGCGACGATATCACCGATGCGGATATCCGCCGATTCGGCCCCCGCAAATCCGGTGGACATGATGTCCGGACACATGAGCACCTGCTCGTCGGTCAGTCCATCCGGCACCGGACTCAGGTTGGCCTGGGCATCGGGCACCAGCAGGTACTCCGCCTGGGCGCCATCAATGGTGTTGCCGAAGCGCCAGCCACCCATGGGTTTGTAGCCATGGGCATGGTGTCCACCATCCTGGGCACAGCAATGGTCCTGGCAGGCGTAGGAGGTGAAACTGGGGCAGATGGCGCCGGCAATGACACGCTGTCCCTCGGTATATCCCTGCACGTTTGCCCCCAGCTTCTCGATGATCCCCACCGGTTCATGGCCTATGGTCAGGCCGGCGGCAACCGGGTACTCACCCTTGAGGATGTGCACGTCGGTACCGCAAATGGTGGTCGTGGTGATGCGTATCAGGGCATCGTTGGGTCCCACGGCGGGGATCGGTTTGTCCGTGATTTCAATACGGCCGGGTTCCACGAACACCGCGGCTTTCATCATGCTGGCCATGGCCCCATCTCCACGTCTGGACTCTTATGAGTTAAGCAGAAAACGAGGGCGGTGGGGGCGACAGAACGGCCTCTATCCCCCCGGCATCAGCCACGTCACCATCACCGGGATGAATCCCAATGCAAAGATCGTGCTGAGCAGGGTGGTGCCGGCGGCCTGTCTGGGGTGGGTGTCCAGGAGGGTGGCGATGACCACGGTGTTGGCGGCGATGGGGGTGATGGAGAGCAGGAATATGGCCTGATGAACGGCCAGGTCATGGATGCCCAGCCAGTGGGTGTCCACCCAGGCAAAGGCCAGGGCCAGCAGGGGCCAGCTGATGAACTTGCCGGCAAAGGCCAGGAGGGTGAAGCGGGGGTTGCCCGCCAGGCCCCGGAAACTGAGGATGCTCATGCCGATGATCATCATGCCCAGGATGCTGTAGGCCCCCCGCAGGTTGTCGAACAGGGGTTGCAGCACCTCCGCGATACCGACGCCGTTCAGGTTCAGGGCCGCGCCCAGCAGGAAGGCATAGAGGGAGGGCAGGCGGGATACCTTGACCAGGCAGTCACGGATGCTGAAGCGCCCCCGCGCCGCCAGATAGAAACCCACGGAATGCTCGAACAGGGTGGTGCCCAGCATGCACAGGATGTACAGGCTCACGCCTTCCGCGCCGAACAGCAGGAGGGCCACGGGAATGCCGAAATAGCCGCTGTTGCCGGTGCCCACCGACAGGGGAATGAGGGCGGCGGTGTTGTCCCCCAGCCAGCGCCGGGCCAGATACAGGTGAGTCAGGGCGATCAGGGTGCAGAAGCCGAAGATCATCACCGGCAGCAGCAGGACGCTGGGGCTCAGGGGGGCGTGCATCACTCCGGCAAAGATCACCGACGGGGTGATGATGTAGAGCATGATCCCGGCGATATGGCCGCCGCTGGCGTTGAGATAGCGCCCGGCCAGCCAGCCCAGCACGATGGTGATGTACAGGGGGAGCAGTTGGGTGAGCAGGGAGAAGGTGGCGGTCATGCGGGCAGGATAAGGCCCCGCCCCCCGGAGGGGGAGCGGGGCCGTCGGGAGGGAAGGTTCGGATTTAGCCCTTCTTGCCGGGCGGGATGTGCAGCGGATGGCCCAGGGTGGCCAGGGCGGCTTCGTGCACGGCCTCGGAGAGGGTGGGGTGGGCAAAGACGGTGCGGCCCAAATCCTCGCTGGAGGCCCCGAATTCCAGGGCGATGACACACTCGGCGATCAGCTCGGAGGCGCGGGAGCTGATCACATGGGCGCCCAGCAGACGGTCGGTGTCGGCGTGGGCCAGCAGTTTGACGAAACCGGTGGTGTCCTCCATGGCCCGGGCCCGACCGGAGGCGGCAAACGGGAACACGCCCACGGAGTAGGGGATGCCCTTGTTCTTGAGTTCCTGCTCGGTTTTGCCCACCCAGGCGATCTCCGGGAGGGTGTAGATCACGCTGGGGATGGTTTCGTAGTTGAGGGTGGTGCCCATGCCGGCGATGCGCTCGGCCACCATGACCCCTTCCTCGGAACCCTTGTGGGCCAGCATGGGGCCGCGCACCGCGTCGCCCACCGCATAGACGTTGGGCAGAGTGGTCTTGCAGTGGTCGTCCACATGGATGGCCCCCCGCTCGTCGATGAGCAGTTCCACCGGGCCGCTTACCAGGCCGTCGGTGGAGGGGCGGCGACCGACGCAGACCACCAAGCGGTCGAAGCGCTCCTCGTGACGGCCCTGTTCGTCCTCGTACATGACGGTGACGGTGCCCTTGTCCTCGTCCACCTGGGTGTCGGTGACGCGGGCCGAGAGGCGGATGTCCAGTCCCTGCTTGCCGAAGATCTTCAGGGCCTCCTGGGAGACCTGGTCGTCGCAGAAGGAGAGGAAGCGGTCCTGGGCCTCCAGCACCACCACTTCGGACCCCAGGCGGCGCCAGACGCTGCCCAGCTCCAGGCCGATGACGCCGCCGCCGATCACGCCCAGGCGCTTGGGTACCTCGTCGAAGGCGAGGGCGCCGGTGGAATCGACGATGTACTTGCCGTCATAGGGGGCGCACTTGAGTTCCACCGAGTGGGAGCCCGGCGCCAGGATGATGTGTTCCGGCTCCAGGATCTCTTCCTTGCCGTCGTGGGAAGTGAAGCAGACCTTGCGCTCCCCCTGAAGCTGGCCCTGGCCCTTGAGCCAGGTGACCTTGTTGGCCTTGAACAGGCCCTGGATACCCTGGGTGAGGTTGCCGATGAGACGGTCCTTGCGGGCCATCATGCCGGCCAGATCCAGTTCCACGTCGCCCACATGCACGCCGTGGGTGTTCAGGTGCTTGCGGGTGTGTTCGTACAGCTCCGAGGATTCCAGCAGGGCCTTGGAGGGGATGCAGCCCACGTTCAGGCAGGTGCCCCCCAGGCGCTCCTTGCCCGCGTCATCCCGCCAGCGGTCGATACAGGCGGTCTTGAGTCCTAGCTGGGCGCAACGGATGGCGGCCACATAGCCTGCCGGGCCGGCGCCGATCACTACTACGTCATAGTCCTGCTGTGCCATGGTCTGGCTCCCGATCTTATTGTCTTGTGTTCATGTGGCCCGTGTCGCGGCCTCAACCGCCACACGGGCATGGTTCAGGATGATCCCTACACTTCCAGCAGCAGTCGGGCCGGGTCTTCCAGCATGTCCTTGATGGTCACCAGGAACTGCACGGCCTCGCGACCGTCGATGATGCGGTGATCGTAGGACAGGGCCAAGTACATCATGGGCCGGATCACCACCTGGCCGTTCTCGGCCATGGGGCGCTCCTGGATGCGGTGCATGCCCAGGATGGCGCTCTGGGGCGGGTTGATGATGGGGGTGGACAGCAGGGAGCCGAAGACACCGCCGTTGGAGATGGTGAAGGTGCCGCCGGTGAGGTCCTCCATGCCCAGACTGCCCGCCTCGGCCTTCTTGCCGAAGTCGTTGATGGTGCGCTCGACCTCCGACATGGTGAGGGTGTCCGTGTCCCGCAGGATGGGCACCACCAGCCCCCGGGGCGCGGAGACGGCGATGCCGATGTCGAAATAGCCGTGGTAGACGATGTCCTTGCCGTCGATGGAGGCGTTCACTTCGGGGAAGCGCTTGAGGGCCTCGGTGGCGGCCTTGACGAAGAAGGACATGAAGCCCAGGCGTACGCCGTGGCGTTTCTCGAAGCGGTCCTTGTACTGGGCCCGCAGGTCCATCACCGGCTTCATGTTCACCTCGTTGAAGGTGGTGAGCATGGCGGCGTTCTGCTGGGCCTCCACCAGGCGCTCGGCGATGCGTGCCCGCAGGCGGGTCATGGGGACACGCTTTTCCGGGCGGGCACCGCTGGGGCCGGTGGACGGGGCCGGCGGCGGGGCGCTGGGTGCCGGGGCCGCCTTGGCTTCCGGGGCGGTGGCAGGCGCTGCCGGTGCCTGGGCGGCCTCTGCCTCCAGGGTTTCCAGGTACTTGAGCACGTCTTCCTTGAGCAGGCGGCCGCCCTTGCCGGTGCCTTCGATCTCGGCCGGGTCCAGGCCGTGTTCGTTGACCAGGCGGCGTACCGCCGGACTCAGGGCCGGGTCATCCCCATCATCGGCGGCATCCCGCCCGGCGGTGGCGGTATCCGGTTGCTTCGCGGTTTTCCCCGCGTCCTTGCCGCCGTCATTACTGGCAGCCTTTTTCTTGCCGCCGCTCTTGCCGCCCTTGCCGGCTTTTTCCAGGCGGGCGATCACTTGCCCCGCGGTGACGATGGCACCCTCCTGCTCAATGATCTCCCCCATCACCCCGTCCTCGGGGGCGGGAACTTCCAGCACCACCTTGTCGGTTTCGATGTCGACCAGTATCTCGTCCCGCTTGACCTCGTCTCCGGGTTGCTTGTGCCAGCTGACGATGGTGGCATCCGAGACGGACTCGGGGAGTTGCGGGATTTTGACCTCTGTACTCATGGCGTGTGTGTCCTTATGGTTCCGGCCTTGGGACGCGGATGCGATGCACATCCGTTGGCCCCCTGTGTGTCTCTCGCCCTGGTGGTGGCCAGGTCAGTTCTGGCGCAGGGCCCGTTCGATCAGGGCTTCCTGCTGTTTCACGTGAACGTCCAGGTGGCCCACCGAGGGTGAGGCGGAGGCGGGCCGTGTGACATGCTGCAGGTAGCGGTCTTCGCCCAGCAGGGCGCGGATATGATGCTGGCTGGAGTACCAGGCACCCTGGTTGAGGGGCTCTTCCTGGACCCAGTAGAACTCGGTGGCGTTGGGGTATTGTGCCAGGATCCGGCTCAGTTCCTCTTCCGGGAAGGGATAGAGTTGCTCCAGGCGCAGGATGGCGATGCCGTGTTTCTCCTCGGCGCGGCGACGCTCCAGCAGGTCGTAGTAGACCTTGCCGGCACAGAGCACGATCCGGGTGACGCCCTGGGGATCCAGCGGATCGATCTCGTCGATGACGTTCTCGAAGCGGCCTTCGGTGAGGGATTCCAGGGTGCTCACCGCCAGCTTGTGGCGTAGCAGGCTCTTGGGTGTCATCACGATCAGCGGCTTGCGGTAAGGGCGGATCATCTGGCGTCGCAGCAGGTGGAAGATCTGTGCCGGGGTGGAGGGGACACAGACCTGCATGTTGTGCTGGGCGCACAGTTGCAGATAGCGTTCCAGGCGGGCGGATGAATGTTCCGGGCCCTGGCCTTCATAGCCGTGGGGCAGCAGCATCACCAGGCCGCACAGACGTGCCCATTTCTGTTCGCCGGAGCTGATGAACTGGTCGATCACCACCTGGGCACCGTTGGCAAAGTCGCCGAACTGGGCTTCCCACAGGGTCAGGGTGTTGGGGGCCGCGGTGGCATAGCCGAACTCGAAGGCCAGTACCGCCTCTTCCGACAGCAGGGAGTCGATGACCAGGAACTCCTCCTGGTTCTCGGCCAGATTGCGCAGCGGTATCCAGCGGTTGCCGTCGCGCTGGTTGAACAGCACGGCGTGACGATGGAAGAAGGTGCCGCGGCCGCTGTCCTGCCCCGTCAGACGCACCGGGTAGCCTTCGGTGACCAGACTGGCGTAGGCGGAAATTTCGGCAAAACCCCAGTCCAGAGGCAATGAGCCGGCGGCCATCTTGCGACGGTCGTCCATGATCTTGGCCACCCGGGGGTGCAGCTCGAAGCCCTCGGGCAGGTCCACCATGCGTCGCCACAGCCCGCGCAGGGTATCCAGGCCGACCCGGGTCTCGGCGGGCTCCCGCCAGTCCCGGTCGAGGAAGGGCTTCCAGTCCACGGCCTTGTCGTAGGGGGATTCGGACTTGTCGATGACAAAGGGCATCAGACTGGTGCCGGCGTCCAGACGGGTGCGACAGGAGGCTTCCATGGCCCGGGCCTCTTCCCCGTCGAGGATGCCTTGCTGTTCCAGTCGCTCCGCGTAGCGGGCACGGGTGGTGGGCATGGACTTGATGCGCTGGTACATCACGGGCTGGGTGGCGGAGGGCTCATCGGCCTCGTTGTGGCCATGCCGTCGATAGCAGATCAGGTCGATGACCACGTCCTTCTTGAAGGTCATCCGGTAGTCGAGGGCGATCCGGGTGGCAAACAGCACCATCTCCGGGTCGTCGCCGTTCACGTGCAGGATGGGGGCGTTCACCATCTTGGCCACGTCGGTGCAGTAGGGGGTGGAGCGGGCATCCTTGAGGGTGCTGGTGGTGAAACCGATCTGGTTGTTGATGACGATGTGCACCGTGCCCTTGGTGGAGAAGCCCCGGGTCTGGGACATGTTCAGGGTTTCCATCACCACGCCCTGACCGGCAAAGGCGGCATCGCCGTGGATCACCACCGGCAGCACCTCGTCTCCGTCCCGGTCGTCACGGCGGGTCTGCCGGGCACGCACCGAGCCTTCCACCACCGGTCCCACGATTTCCAGGTGGGAGGGGTTGAAGGCCAGGGCCAGGTGCATGGGGCCGCCGGGGGTCTGGATGTCGGAGGAGAAGCCCATGTGGTATTTCACGTCGCCGGTGCCGGGGTGCCGGCGGCCGGTGCCCTCGAATTCCTGGAACAGCTCCGCCGGGGATTTGCCCAGGATGTTCACCAGCACGTTCAGGCGGCCCCGGTGGGCCATGCCCATGACCATCTCCCGAACCCCCTGCTCACCACCGCGCCGGATCAACTCGTCCAGCATGGGAATCAGGCTCTCGCCCCCTTCCAGGGAGAAGCGTTTCTGGCCCACATAGCGGTTGTGGAGGTAGCGCTCCAGGCCTTCGGCGGCGGTGAGGCGGTCGAGGATGTAGCGCTTGCGATCGGCGGTGAAGCCGGGTTCGCCGCGCACCGGCTCCAGGCGTTCCTGCAGCCAGCGTTTTTCGGTGGTCTCGGTGATGTGCATGTATTCGGCACCCAGGGTCTTGCAATAGGTGCTCTTGAGAATGCGGCCGATCTCCCGCAGGGAGGCCTCTTTCGGGCCGAACAGGGAACCGGTGTTGAAGACGGTGTCCAGGTCGCCTTCCGAGAGCTCGTGGTGTTCCAGGGTCAGTTCCGGCAGGGCGCTGGCGGGTTCATACAGGCCCAGCGGGTCCAGGTCCGCCTGCAGGTGGCCCAGGAAGCGATGGGCATTGATGTACTGAAGTACCCGGACCTGCTTGCGTTCATGTTCCAGGCTGCCCATGGGCAGGCCGCGCTGGGTGCCGGCCTCGGCCATCTGGCGGAATTCATCGCGGATCCGGCTGTGGATGACCTGGGGCTCCCGGCCGGCTCGGGTCATATCCTCGAAATAGGTTCGCCAGGCTTGTGACACCTGCTGGGGGTCTTCCAGGTAGGTCTCGTAGAGCTGGTCCAGGTAGGCGGCATTCCCGGCATCCAGATGGGAGGTGTTCCATTGGGCCTGCATGTCGCGGGTTTGGGTCGCTTTGGTCATCGGCGCGTCCGCTGGTGGCGTGAATAGCGTGAGTTTATGGTTTCGGGGGTCCCTATATATGTAGACCTTTCCGGCGTTCTATCCAAGAGGAATCACCCCCGGATTCACCCGGCCACGGGTTTTGATAGACTCCCCCGGATGGATGCTGCTCCCCTGCTTGAATCACTCAACGAAGCCCAGCGCGAAGCGGTGGGCAGTCCCTGCGGTCCTCTGCTGGTGCTGGCCGGTGCCGGCAGCGGCAAGACCCGCGTCCTGGTCCATCGGGTGGCCTGGCTGATCCAGGTGGAGGGACTCTCGCCCCACAGTATCCTCGCCGTGACCTTCACCAACAAGGCCGCCGGTGAGATGCGCGGGCGGCTGGAGAGCCTGCTGGGCATCCCGCCCCGGGGACTGTGGGTGGGGACCTTCCACGGTCTGGCCCATCGCCTGCTGCGTACCCACTGGCGCGAGGCCGGCCTGCCGCAAGCCTTTCAGATCCTCGATTCGGAGGATCAGTTCCGCCTGGTGAAGCGGGTACTCAAATCCCTGGAGCTGGACGAGGCCCGCTGGGTGCCCCGGCAGATGCAGTGGTACATCAACAGCCGCAAGGATGAAGGGGTACGGCCCGAACACATGCAGGACACCGGCGATCCGGTGAACCGGCAGATGATTCGCATCTACAGCGCCTACGAGGCCGCCTGCCGTCGCGCCGGGGTGGTGGATTTCGCCGAATTGCTGCTGCGCAGCTTGGAGCTGTTGCGGGACAACCCCGACCTGCTGGAACACTATCGCCATCGCTTCCGCCATATCCTGGTGGACGAGTTCCAGGATACCAATGCGATCCAGTATGCCTGGTTGCGACTGCTGGCGGGTGAGCGCACGCCGGTGTTTGCCGTCGGCGACGACGATCAGTCCATCTACGGCTGGCGCGGTGCCCGCATCGAGCACATCCAGAAATTCTGCCGTGACTTTCCGGGTGCCCGCACCGTGCGCCTGGAGCAGAATTACCGCTCCACCGGGACCATCCTCCAGGCCGCCAATGCCCTGATCCGCAACAACGGTGAGCGTCTGGGCAAGGAGCTGTGGACCGAGGATACCGCCGGTGCTCCGGTCACCCTCTATGCGGCCTACAACGAGCATGACGAGGCCCGCTTCGTGCTGGACCAGATCCGTGCCTGGCGGGCGGCGGGTGGCGCCTGCCGCGACGTGGCCATTCTCTACCGGTCCAATGCCCAGTCCCGGGTGTTCGAGGAGGTGCTGATCCAGGCCGCCGTGCCCTACCGCGTCTATGGCGGGCTGCGCTTTTTCGAACGGGCGGAAATCAAGGACGCCCTGGGGTATCTGCGCCTGGTGGAAAACCGGGCGGATGACACCGCCCTGGAGCGGGTCATCAACCAGCCGGCCCGGGGGTTGGGAGAGCGGACCCTGGCCCTGATCCGGGAGCAGGCCCGTGAACAGGGCAGCAGCCTGTGGGCGGCCGCCGACCGTCTGTTGTCGCAGGGGACCCTGACCGCCCGCGCCGGCAATGCCCTGCGCGGCTTCATGCAACGGATCGATGCCATGCAGCAGGCCTGTCAGGGCATTGAACTCCACGAACAGGTGGAACATGTGGTGGCCCATTCCGGTCTGAGGGAACACTATGCCCAGGAGAAGGGTGAAAAGGCCCAGACCCGGCTGGACAACCTGGACGAACTGGTCAGTGCCGCCAGGGGCTTCGTGCCCGATGGCGAGGCCCAGGGAGACATGTCGCCCCTGACCGCCTTTCTCTCCCATGCCGCCCTGGAGGCGGGGGAAGGGGAGGCGGACCCCTGGGAGGACTGCATCCAGCTCATGACCCTGCATTCCGCCAAGGGGCTGGAGTTTCCGCTCGTGTTCCTGGTGGGCATGGAGGAGGGGCTGTTTCCCCATCGCATGTCCCTGGACGAACCCGGGCGCCTGGAAGAGGAGCGGCGACTGGCCTACGTGGGCATCACCCGCGCCTGTCGCCGGTTGGTGATGAGCTATGCGGAGACCCGTCGGCTGCATGGCCGGGAGACCTATAACGCCCCCTCCCGCTTTGTTGGGGAGCTGCCTGCCGAACTGTTGGAGGATGTCCGGCCCCGGGCCATGATCCGGCGCCCGATGCCCGAGAGTCCGGCCCGGCCCCCGGCGCGACCGTCTCCGTTCCGGGCACCGCCGCAGGAGGGTGGGCTGTCCATGGGCGCCCGGGTGCGTCATCCCAAGTTCGGGGAGGGCGTGATCACCGACCTGGAAGGGCAGGGCAAGTCGGCCCGGGTCCAGGTAAGATTTGCCGGCCAGGGCAGCAAGTGGCTGGTGGTGGGCTTTGCCAAGCTTGAGCCCATCTGACTGAGAGCACACAGAACCGAGGTCATCCATGCATCGACGGGATTTCCTGGGCAAGGCCGCCCTTACCGCCCTCGCGGCCGGCGGCGCCCTGACCGGTTGCGGTATTCCCCAGGGGAGTGAAACTTCGGCGCCGGACACCGGCCGTCGCTTCCACTGGCGCATGATCACGGCCTGGCCCCATGAGTCTCCCGGCCTGGGGGGCGGTGCGCAGCTACTGGCGCGAACCCTTCACGAGCTGTCCGACGGTCGCATTCAGGTCCGGATCTTCGCGGCGGATGATCTGGTGTCGCCCTTCGATATCTTCGGGGCGGTCTCCCGCGGTGCCGCCGAGATCGGTCACGGTGCCGCCCATTACTGGCAGGGCCTGAGCGGTGCCGCGCAGTTCTTCACCGCGGTGCCGTTCGGCATGGGCGCCCTGGAGACCCAGGCCTGGCTGCATGCGGGTGGCGGTCTGGAGCTCTGGCGGGACCTGTACCGTCCCTTTGACGTGATCCCCTTTCCCTGCGGCAACACCGGAGCCCAGATGGGGGGCTGGTTCCGGCGCGAGATCCGGACCATCGAAGACTTCCGGGGGCTGCGCATCCGTGCCGTGGGGCTGGGGGGCGAGGTCCTGCGGCGCGCCGGTGCCGAGGTGATCCGGCTGCCCGGTGACGATCTGCCGGAGGCCATGCAGTCGGGGCTGCTGGAGGCGGCCGAGTGGATGGGGCCTTACGAGGACATGGCGCTGGGCCTGCATCGCCAGGCGCCCTATTACTACCACCCGGGCTGGCAGGCCCCCGGTTCCCAGGTGGAGGCCCTGATCAATCGGGACGCCTACGAGGCCCTGCCCCAGCATCTTCAGATTGCCGTGGCCCAGGCCTGCCGCCTGGCCGGCGAGCAGATGATCCATGAATTCCTGGCCCGCAATCAGCAGACCCTGGATCGACTGGTGAGTGAGCAAGGGGTTCAGCTGCGGCGTTTCCCGGATGCCGTGCTGGATGATCTGCGCCGGCTGAGCCGGGACATGCTGCTGGAGATGACGGCGGACGACCCCTTCATCCGCCGGGTTCATGCCTCCTACATGGGGTTCGAGTCGGAGATGGTCCGCTGGAAGGAAATTCACTCGATTTGACCGTGCTGGATCCTTCCACACTGGGAGATTCGCCCGACCGTTGCCAGCTCTGCGGTCGGGCCGAAGTGCTTACCCGGCATCATCTGATTCCCAAAACCCGACACCGCAACCGGCGCGCTTATGAATTCAGGCTCTGGCTGAAAGATCACCTGGCGCTTTATGGCGTCAAGAAGGCTGTGTTGGCACCGGGTTACCGCTCGCCCGACCAAAACAATGGAGAGCAATAACGTGATCTACGATCCAAGACGCGCGATGGAACTGCTACGGATCGGCTCCCGACACGCCGATGCCACTTTCCGCGAAGGCCAAGAGGACGCTATTCGTCACATCGTCGAAGGCAAAGGCCGCTTGCTGGTCGTGCAGAAGACCGGATGGGGTAAGAGCTTTGTCTACTTCATAGCGACCAAGTTGCTGCGGGAAGCTGGGGCTGGTCCTGCGTTATTGATCTCGCCGCTACTGGCGCTGATGCGAAATCAGATTGCTGCCGCAGAGCGGATGGGGGTTCGCGCCGCCACCATCAACTCCAACAACATGGACGACTGGACGGGAGTCGAGGGCAAGCTGGTCAAGGGGGAGATCGACATTCTCCTGATCTCGCCGGAGCGCCTGGCGAACGAGCGCTTTCGGACGCAGGTTCTGGCCAGCATCGCTGAACAGATTTCGTTGCTGGTCATCGACGAGGCCCATTGCATTTCCGACTGGGGGCACGACTTCCGACCTCACTATCGCCTGTTGGAGAGGATCGTCAAGATACTACCGCCAAACCTGCGACTGCTTGCCACCACGGCAACAGCGAATAACCGCGTGATGGACGACCTTACAGCCGTGCTTGGCCCGAAGCTGGACGTCTCACGTGGCGACTTGAACCGGACCTCGCTTTCCCTGCAAACGATCCGCTTACCCAGTCAGGCTGAGCGCCTTGCCTGGCTGGCAGAGCAACTGACCACGCTGCAGGGCCACGGCATCATCTACACGCTGACGGTTCGTGATGCCAATCAAGTGGCGCAATGGTTGAAGACCCAAGGCTTCAATGTGGAAGCCTACACTGGTGAGACTGGAAATCGCCGAGAACAGCTTGAGCAGGCGCTGCTCAACAACCAAGTCAAAGCGCTGGTTGCCACAACGGCACTTGGCATGGGTTACGACAAGCCGGATCTGGCATTTGTCATCCACTACCAAATGCCGGGATCGGTCGTCGCCTACTACCAGCAGGTTGGTCGCGCGGGACGCGCACTGGACTCCGCCTATGGAGTACTCCTCAGCGGTCAGGAAGAGTCTGACATCACTGACTGGTTTATCCGGACTGCCTTCCCGACCCGACAGGAAGTTGCCGATGTCCTGGGAGCGCTTGAAGACGAGCCCAACGGGTTATCAGTCCCCGAACTGCTGAGCCGAGTCAATCTGAGCAAAGGACGTATCGACAAGACGATTGCACTTCTATCCCTCGAAGCGCCGGCACCCATCGCCAAGCAAGGCAGCAAGTGGCAGCTCACGGCGGCAAGGCTAAGTGAAGTGTTCTGGGAGCGAGCGGAACGCCTCACTGCGCTACGGCGAGACGAGCACCAGCAGATGCAGGACTACGTCAGCCTGCCGTTTGGTGAGCACATGGGCTTCTTGATTGGCGCGCTCGACGGCGATCCAAGTGTTGTCACAGAACCTGCCTTACCGCCATTGTCTACAACCGTGGATACCGAGCTGGTCAAAGCTGCCGTCGAATTTCTCCGTCGAACCAGCTTGCCCATCGATCCGCGCAAAAAATGGCCTGATGGTGGAATGCCCCAGTACGGCGTCAAGGGATTCATCGCTCCTGCCCATCAGGCTGAGTCCGGCAAGGCCCTCTGCGTCTGGGGCGATGCCGGCTGGGGTGGTTTGGTTCGACAGGGCAAATACCACGATGGCCACTTTTCTGATGACCTCGTTGCTGCGTGCGTGAAGATGATCCATGAGTGGAATCCGCAGCCGAGCCCGACTTGGGTGACATGTGTTCCTTCACTTCGGCATCCCGAATTGGTACCGAATTTTGCGCAACGCTTGGCTGCTGCGCTGTGTCTGCCGTTTCGTATGGTCATCGCGAAAACAGACGCAAGGCCCGAACAGAAAACGATGGCAAACAGTACACAACAGGCGCGCAACATTGACGGTTCACTCGCACTCAATGGCCAGCCCATTACTCCCGGCCCGGTCCTCCTGGTGGATGACATGGTCGACTCGCGCTGGACGCTGACGGTGTCTGCATGGCTGCTGCGCAAAGGCGGTAGTGGCGCCGTTTGGCCTATGGTCCTTGCTCAGACGGGGCACGACGAATGACGCCAGTCCTTTCACCCAATACCCAGGCGATCCTGCTGCTGACTGCGCCACTCATTGCCGGACGAGGCGCTGTGTCATCGGATTTGCTCACGCCTGGTGAATACAAACGTCTCGCACGTCATTTGCGCGAGATCCAGCGTCAGCCTGCGGATCTCCTCTCGCCGGATGCGCCTGAGATCCTGCGTGCGTGCCAATCGGTGATTGACGAGAACCGCCTGCAGAAATTGCTGGGACGCGGATTCCTTCTGAGCCAAGTGATTGAGCGCTGGCAAGCACGCGCCATCTGGGTAGTCAGTCGCGCCGATGCAGAGTACCCCCGCCGCCTGAAGGCCCGCCTGCGCGAAGACGCCCCGGCAGTGCTCTACGGCTGTGGCGACATGGCTTTGCTCGAAACCGGCGGGCTTGCCGTCGTGGGATCGCGCCATGTGGACGACGCCCTCATCGATTACACCATGGCAGTTGGCCGGCTCGCTGCTCGGGCAGGCAGAACACTTGTCTCCGGTGGCGCCAAGGGCATCGATCAGGCCGCCATGTGTGGTGCGCTCGAGGGGGGAGGGAAAGTTTGTGGTGTGCTGGCGAACAGTCTGGAAAAAACCACCATGAACCGCGAGCACCGTAACCTGCTGCTCAATGGGGAGCTGGTGCTGATTTCGCCCTACGACCCGAGTGCCGGGTTCAACGTCGGCAACGCCATGCAGCGGAACAAGCTGATTTATGCATTGGCAGACACCTCACTGGTGGTCAGTTCCGATCTCAACAAAGGTGGCACTTGGTCGGGTGCTGTCGAGCAGCTTGACAAACTCAAGTTCATCCCGGTCTTCATTCGATCGACGGGCGAGTCTTCCGCAGGATTGAATGGTTTGCGAAAGAAGGGTGCTCTTCCCTGGCCGAATCCGCAAGACGTGGATTCGTTCGAGGATGTTTTCAACGTGGAGATGCCAACGCCGCCGGCATCCCCACAGGTTGGTTTTGCGCTGTTCTCGAACGAAGAGTCATCGTTGGCTGACGCCAAGCCAACGGCTCCAGTGCCACGCAATACGGCTCCGGTGCCCCAGAACGAGATTAAGCCATTTGCGATGGTCGATGTTGTTTCCGATACGCAGCCACCCGCTCCACCATTGGAAAAAGCGCCGTCGGCCACGCCAGAGACAGTAGCGCTACTAGACGGTGCCGAGAAACCTCGGCAGCCGGAATCTACCCCAGCAGAAATGCTCTTCGCTGCCGTTCGTGAAGCAATTGAGCAGCTATTGAGTACGCCGATGAAAGACGCAGAAGTGGCTGTAGCGCTGGACGTGTCAAAAACTCAGGCCAAGGCGTGGCTGCAGCGCCTGGTCGACGAAGGCGTACTGGAAAAGCAGAAGAGGCCTGCGGGTTACATCGTCAAGCAAAAGCGGCTATTCGAGTAATCGATAAAACGGTTACGCCCCTGTCATAGCCAGATCCATCGGGTAGGACCACTCAGCCGTAGATCACCTGCGCGTCAACTGCAAGGACATTGAGGCGTGTCTCACCTGCGATCTGGACGAGTTCGACGACAGCCCGTTCAGGGATGAGGTGCAGGCGTTCATGCCGGTGCCGAGAACCAAGGCGGAGGAATGATGGCCGCAATCAGGAGAAGAGCATGAGCCAACCCTGGTCCTATCCCGGCGCACGCTGGTGGAAGTTCGATTTCCATACTCACACCCCGGCTTCCAAAGATACGAATGCCTGGCAAGCCGCCATCGGCACGTCCGATGAACTGACGCCGCAAACCTGGCTGCTCAAGTACATGGCCGCCGAGATTGACTGCGTGGCGGTCACCGACCATAACACGGGTGAGTGGATCGACAAGCTCAAGACTGATTATGCAGACATGAAGCGCCAGGCCGACGCTGGAACTCCGCCTGTCGGTTTCCGTGAATTGCACCTGTTCCCTGGCGTGGAAATCTCGGTGCAGGGCGGCTTTCATATATTGGCGATCTTCGACCCGTCGGCTACCAGCCAGACCGTCAGCGACCTGCTGGCGAGGGTGGACTACCAAGGCACGCGCGGCGACAGCGATGGCGTCACTCGAATCGGTGCCGCCCAGGTGGTGGAGCGCATTCTGGCGGAGGGCGGTCTTGCCATTCCGGCACATGTAGAGGGTGACAAGGGACTGCTGCAGGTCGAGCCCGGCACGCGCAAATGCCTGCTGGATACCATCACGGTCAAGCAGGTTTTGCAGGAACCCGGCATCCTGGCCCTGGAGTGGGCAGCATCTTCCAGTCCTACGCCGATGGTGCTGGACGAACTGAAGCTGCGCTTTGCCAGCGTGGTCGGCAGCGATTGCCACAGCTTCCAGGGTGCGGCTGTTCCAGGGTCGCGCTACACCTGGATCAAGATGGCCAAGCCCAGCCTGGAAGGCTTGCGCCTTGCGCTGCTGGATGGGCAAGAGATTTCCGTTCGGCGCAGTGATGAAAGCAGCGGTTTTACGCCGTTCAACACGCCCGAGCATTTCATCGAGTCGATTGAAATCCGCGAGGCGCGCTATATGGGGCGCGGCAGCTTGCCCGCCAGCTTGCCCCTCAACCCCTACTTCAATGCCCTGATCGGCGGACGCGGTACTGGCAAATCAACCATTGTGCATGCCCTGCGTTTGGCCTATCGGCGGGAGCGGGAGCTGTCACCCGCCTCGGAAGCGGGGCAGACCTTCAACCGCTTCAACAAAATCGCAAAGACCCGCAACGACGAAGGCGGTTTGCGCGCGGAAACCGCCATTCACGTGCAAGTGCATCGTGATGGCACGTCCTATCGCCTGATCTGGCGGCAGGATGGCCACGGGCATGCGGTGGAAGAATGGGACGTCGTCACAGCTGGTTTCAAACCCTCGGTCAGCCAAACCATCACCGAACAACGCTTCCCGCTGCGCTTGTTCAGTCAGGGGCAGATTGCGGCCTTGGCCGGCGACAGCCAGCAGGCATTGCTGAAGGTGATCGACGATGCGGCTGGCACGCAGTCGCAGCAGGCTGCCTTCGAAGAGGCCAAGCGTGCTTTCCTGGCCGCTCGGGCACAGATGCGCGAGCTGGAAGGCAAGCTGCAAGGGCGCGAGTCGTTGACGCTTTCCCTGCAAGACATTCAGTGCAAGCTTGCCCGCTTCGAGGGTGCTGACCATGCGGCGGTATTGAAGAACTACCAGCGCACCAGCCGACAAAGCCGCGAGCTGGAACGTCAGTTTGAAGCTTCCGCCGAACTGGCTGCCCGCTTGAAGGACGTTGCTGCAGACTTGCTGGCGGAAGACTTGCCGGAGAGGTTGTTCGATGCCGCCGAAGACGGTCCAGCACTGAGTCTCGTCCAGGCGCTACACGCGGCCATCGACAAAGCGAGGCAGGAGGTCGAAAGCGCGGCTGCCGCGCTGCGGGAGCGCGGGCAAGTCCTGCGCGGAGAACTGGACGCATCGCTCTGGTTTGCGCGGATCGGTGTGGCCGAGGCGGCTTACGCTCAGCTCAAGGCCGATTTGCAGCAACAGGGGGTCAGCGACCCCAGCGAGTACGGCCGTCTGGTGCAGGAAAAACAGCGGCTGGAAACTGAGTTGAGGCGGTTGGAGGCCTTGCAGAAGCAGCACGCGAATCTGCGCGAAAAAGCCAAAGCGTTACTGGAGCAGGTGCAGTCCGCCCGCCGCGCCATCAGCGCGCAGCGCAGCGCGTTTCTACAGGCAACGCTGCACGGCAATCCCTTTGTGCGGATTGAACTGATCCCTTACAGCCGGGATGCGCAAGGCATCGAGCACTCATTGCGGGAGGTGCTCGGCGCTGCTGACGGCAAATACGTGGACGACCTGTATCAGGCGCAAGATGGTGAGTCCCCCAAGGGGCTTGTAGCGGACCTGCTGGGCACGGTTGATCTTATCGAGCAGCCGGGAGCATGGGACACAACGGCCTTTGAGCAGGCGTTGCTGGCGCAAAAGAAGCGCCTGTTGCAGGCATGTGGTGGTAGCGCGGAGTTTGGCGGGTGGTTCAATAGATTCCTGAAAGCTGAGGCCGACAAGCGCCCTGAGTTCGTCGATCACATCCTCTGCTGGTTCCCCGAAGACGGTTTGCAAGTAGAGTACAGCCGCAAAGGCGATGGTCGGGACTTTCAATCCATCGGCCAAGCTTCCGCCGGACAGCGCGCAGCCGCCATGCTGGCCTTCCTGCTGGCGCACGGCAACGAGCCGCTGGTGCTCGACCAGCCCGAGGATGATCTGGACAATCACCTGATCTACGGCCTGGTGGTCCAGCAAATTCGCAGCAACAAACTGCGCCGTCAGCTCATCATCGTGACCCACAACCCCAACATCGTTGTCAATGGTGACGCGGAGCTGATTCATGTGCTGGACTTCAACCACCAGTGCCATGTGAAGCAAACCGGCTCCTTGCAGGACAAGACCATGCGCCGGGAAGTCTGCCAAGTGATGGAGGGTGGCGAAGAGGCGTTCGAACGGCGTTATCAGCGCCTGGGAAGGGAGGTTTGACGTGTTCGATAACATTGCCGACTTGATTGACAAGATTCGCCTGGGGGAGGACTCCTATCTGGAACTGAAGGAAGTGCGCTTTACCGGTCCAAAGGTATCGGCACCCCATAAAGATTCCCTGGCCGATGAACTGGCGGCCTTTGCCAACAGCCGTGGCGGTGTATGCGTGCTGGGCGTTGATGATACCCGGGAGGTGCTTGGCATTCCCCTTGAGCGTCTGGACTTGGTGGAGGATTTCGTCCGGCAAATTTGCCTGGACAGCATCACCCCACCGCTGACGCCAGTGATCGAGCGCCTGACCCTGCCCAGTACCTCTGGCGAACAACTGCCGGTTTTGAAAGTCGATGTCACGGGCAGCCTGTTCGTGCATAAAAGCCCTGGTGGTTATTTGCACCGCGTTGGCAGCGCCAAGCGCGAGATGGCACCGGATTATCTGGCACGATTGTTCCAGCAACGCAGCCAAGTCCGCATTATCCGCTTCGACGAGCAGCCGGTGCCCGGCGCCACACTCGACGATCTTGCCGACGACCTGTGGCAGCGTTTTGCCAGCCCCCGCGTGCAGGACTCGCGCGAGGTGCTGCTGGACAAGCTCGCCATGGCGCGTTCCGATGCCGACGGAGCACTTCGCCCTACGATTACCGGCGTGCTGATGGCGAGTACAGACCCCCGCCGCTGGTTGCCGAATGCCTTCATTCAGGCCGTGGCGTATCGTGGCACCGAGGTGCTGCCGCAGGGTGACACGGCCTATCAGCTCGATGCCCAGGACATCACAGGGCCGCTCAACGTCCAGGTGCTGGCGGCCTGTCACTTCGTCCGCAAGAACATGCAGGTCTACGCCATTAAGGATGAGGGCCGGCGTGATTTGCCGCAATACGACATGACGGCCGTCTTCGAGGCGTTGGTCAATGCCGTTGCCCACCGGGATTACTCCATCCACGGCGCCAAAATCCGTCTGCGGATGTTTGCGGATCGGCTTGAGCTGTATTCTCCCGGCGCCATCCCCAATACCATGACGGTGGACAGCCTTCCCTACCGTCAGGCCGCCCGCAACGAAGCCATCACCAGCCTGCTGGCCAAGTGCCAAGTGCCCGCGGCTGACAAAGCCATAACAGGTCGCGGCGCCATGATGGATAAGCGTGGCGAGGGTGTTCAGATCATCCTGGATCAGAGCGAACGATTGTCCGGCAGGCGCCCGGTGTACCGGTTGATTGGTGATTCCGAGCTGTTGTTGGTCATCCCGGCAGCCGTACCGCCCGAAGCGGATGAATAAGATGAACGGGATGATCGAACGCGGCGAGCCCGTGTCGGTGCGAGGTCGCCGCCGCCCCATCGCGCTGGGAAGCGCACCGGGAGGGCAGTCGGATCGCGACCTTCAGCATTCAGGTCAAGCCATGCTTTCCCCATCTGCGAGACATACCGACTAGAACCGGAAGATCACCCAGGCCGGCACCAGGATCTTGGCATCCAGCTCCGTCATGCGGGTCTCCAGCTGGCCGTCTCCGTCCGTGTCCACCAGGTAATAGGGGGGCGCGTTGGCCGGTGTGACCCGGATCATGTAAAGCTCCCCATGGAGCCGGTATTCCTCGATCCGTTCCCCCTCCCGCTCGATGATGGTCACTGTGGGCTCCAATAGCTCCCGGGTGGCCATGTCGCTGTCGTCCAGCAGCGGCGGCGGGGGAGGCGCCGCCTGCTCCTGGGCCGACAGGGGGAGGGCGGCCGGCCAGAACAGGAGGGCGGCAAGAACAACGGGCAGGGTGCGATAGCTGTTCACAGGTCCATCAGCCTCTCTCTCTCTTCGGAGGTCGGTTCCAGGCCGCCGAATTCGTAGAAATTGAAGATCGCGTCCACCACGGACTTGGCGTCATCCACGAGAGTATAGAGGTCCAGGTCTTCCTCGCTGATGGTGCCTTCCGTCACCAGGGTGGTTTCAAACCATTCCAGCAGCCCCCGCCAGAAGCTGCTGCCCACCAGGATGATGGGGATGCGCCGGGTCTTGTTGGTCTGCACCAGGGTGAGGATCTCCGCCAGTTCGTCCAGGGTGCCGAAGCCTCCGGGCAGCACCACATAGGCGGAGGCATATTTCACGAACATCACCTTGCGGGAGAAGAAATGCCGGAAATCCAGCGAGACATCCTGATAGGGGTTGGCCGTCTGCTCGTGGGGAAGCTGGATGTTCAGGCCGATGCTGGGGGACTTGCCGGCAAAGGCGCCCTTGTTGGCCGCCTCCATGATGCCGGGACCGCCACCGCTGACCACGGCAAAACCCGCGTCGGAGAGCTGACGGGCGATGTCCTCCGCCAGTGCATAGGTGGGGTGTCCGGGGGGGATGCGGGCGGAGCCGAAGATGCTCACCGACGGCTTGATGCGGGCAAGGCGCTCGAATCCTTCCACGAACTCCCCCATGATCTGGAATATCTTCCAGCTCTCGCGGGTGAGCATGGTGTCGTCCATGGGTTGCAGTCCCGGATGGCTGGCGCGTTCGTGGCTCTTCATGTCGGCCCCTTTTTCATTGTTGTGTACTCCGGCAAGGTTAGCCCTCCGGGCGGCCAGTGGCTAGTGGCTGGCCTGATCCCTTGCGCCCGGGTACCCTGTGGTCCCGGTCCTTGAACACTGCTGAGAACCCGCCTGGTGAACACTTCATCTCCCCTGATCCTGGTGGACGGATCTTCCTACCTCTACCGCGCCTTCCATGCCCTGCCTCCCCTGACCAATTCCCGCGGCGAGCCCACCGGGGCGATCTATGGTGTGGCCGGCATGTTGCGTAAGCTGATCGGTGAGTATCAGCCCAGCCACATGGCCGTGATCTTCGATGCCAAGGGCCGGACCTTCCGCGATGATCTCTATGCCGAGTACAAGGCCCATCGCCCACCCATGCCGGAGGAGCTGTCGGCCCAGGTGGCGCCCCTGCACGCGCTGGTACAGGCCATGGGCATTCCCATGCTGGTGGTGGCCGGCGTGGAGGCCGACGACGTCATCGGCACTCTGACCCGGCAGGCCCGCCGGGCGGGCATGGAGGTGATCATTTCCACCGGCGACAAGGACCTGGCCCAGCTGGTGGAGCCGGGGGTGACCTTGGTCAACACCATGAACGGCACCGTGATGGACGAGGCCGGGGTGGAGGAGAAGTTCGGTGTCCCCCCGGCGCGCATCGTGGATTACCTGACCCTGGTGGGAGATGCCGTGGACAATGTCCCCGGTGTGGACAAGGTGGGTCCGAAGACGGCGGTGAAATGGCTCAAGGCCCATGGCAGTCTGGACGAGATCATGGCCCGGGCCGACGAGATCAAGGGCAAGGTGGGGGAAAACCTGCGCACCGCCCTGGCCTGGTTGCCCCTGTCCCGGGAGCTGGTCACGGTGCGCTGTGACGTGGCACTGGACCGGGAGCCTTTGGACCTTCAGTTGCAGGGGGCCGACACGTCGCAATTGCGGGAGTTGTTGGCTCGTCTGGAGTTCCGCCAATGGCAGGCCGAGCTGGAAGGGGGCGAACCGGTCCCCGAGCCGGACCCTGACGCGGCGCCCGAGGTCCGTTATGAAACCATCCTGGAAGCGGAGCAGCTGGAGCGCTGGATGACGCGACTGGCCGAGGCGCCGCTGTTCGCCTTCGACACCGAAACCACCAGCCTGGACTACATGCAGGCCCGGGTGGTGGGACTGTCCTTCAGCGTGACCCCCCATGAGGCGGCCTATCTGCCCCTGGCCCACGACTATGGGGATGTACCGGACCAACTGCCCCTGGACGAGACCCTGGAGAAGCTGCGCCCCCTGCTGGAAGATCCGGACCGACCCAAGCTGGGGCATCATCTGAAATACGATCGCAATGTCCTGCTCAACCACGGCATCGAGCTGCGGGGCATCACCCATGACACCATGCTGGCCTCCTACGTGCTCAACAGTACCGCCGGGCGCCATGACATGGACAGTCTGGCCCAGCGCTGCCTGGGGCTGAAGACCATCCACTACGAAGACGTGGCCGGCAAGGGGGCGAAGCAGATCCCGTTCTCCCAGGTGCGGCTGGACGAGGCCGCCCCCTATGCGGCCGAGGATGCGGACATCACCTTGCGGCTGCACCGGCATTTCTGGCCCCGGCTCAAGGACCTGGAGGGGCAGCGGCGGATCTACGAAACCCTCGAAATCCCCCTGGTCCCGGTACTCTCCCGGATGGAGCGAACCGGGGTGCTGGTGGACCCGGAACTGCTGTTCACCCAGAGTCATGAACTGGCCGACCGCATGGGCCAGATCGAGCGGGAGGCCTACGATCTGGCCGGCGCCGCCTTCAACCTGAGCTCACCCAAGCAGATTCAGGAGATCCTGTTCGAGCGCCAGCAGTTGCCTGTGATCCGCAAGACCCCCAAGGGCCAGCCCTCCACCGCCGAGGATGTCCTGGAACAGCTGGCCCTGGACTACCCTCTGCCGCGCCTGATCCTGGCGCATCGTGGGCTGTCCAAGCTCAAGTCCACCTACACCGACAGGCTGCCGGAGCGCATTGACCGGGATACGGGGCGGGTCCACACCTCCTATCATCAGGCGGTGGCCTCCACCGGGCGGCTGTCTTCCTCGGAGCCCAATCTGCAGAACATTCCCATCCGCACCCCGGAGGGCCGCCGCATCCGGCAGGCCTTCGTTGCGCCCGAGGGGCGCCGGATCCTGGCGGCGGACTATTCCCAGATCGAACTGCGCATCATGGCCCATCTGTCCGGTGACCGGGGGCTATTGCAGGCCTTTGCCGACGGGCAGGATATCCACCGGGCCACCGCCGGCGAGGTCTTCGGCGTGGGGGTGGAGGCTGTGACCACGGAGCAGCGGCGGGCGGCCAAGGCCATCAATTTCGGTCTGATCTACGGCATGTCCGCCTTCGGGCTGGCCCGGCAGCTGGGGATCGACCGGGGTTCGGCCCAGGACTATGTGGACCGTTATTTTGCCCGCTATCCGGGGGTGAAGGCCTACATGGACGGCACCCGTGAGCAGGCCCGGGAGCAGGGGTACGTGGAAACCCTGTTCGGGCGTCGTCTCCATCTGCCGGATATCCGTGCCCGCAATGCCCAGGTGCGCGCCCAGGCGGAGCGGGTGGCCATCAATGCGCCCATGCAGGGCACCGCCGCGGACATCATCAAGCGGGCGATGCTGGCGGTGGACGGATGGATTCAGGCGGAATCCCCCGGTGTCACCATGATCATGCAGGTGCATGACGAGCTGGTGTTCGAGGTGGATGCGGCCGAGGTGGCCTCGGCCCGGGAGCGGATCACCGCGCTGATGTGCGGCGCGGCCGAATTGGATGTCCCGCTACTGGTGGAAGTGGGGGTGGGGGACAACTGGGACGCCGCCCATGCCTAGGGAAGCGCCGCACGATCCCTCGGTCATCGCTTCCGGCATGCCGTCGCTGGATTCCCGCTTTCGCAGGAATGACGCATTCAGGGCGGCCCTGCCCCTGGGTGGAGGGGCGGCGATGGCGGAGGTGTCCCGGCCAGGGCGTTCCCGGTGGCGGAGGTGCCTGTCCCGGTCCTGATGTTCCTGTCGGAATCCGCTGAAAACGGCGCTGAATCCGCCCTGATAGGCCCCTTTTTTGAGAGATCTTTCACAGATCCGAAAAGTCCCGCCGGCATCAAGAACTTCCCGGCGGGCAGATAGTCTTTAATCAGTGAGCACCATTTCCATGGGTGCTCCCCGCTTAACCCCCTAGGCGGGAAGCTCTGACTCCCCCAAGTCGAGCCCAACCTGACCCCGGACCACGTAAGTGCTCCGGGGTTTTTTTTCGGTACGCGGAAAATTTCTTCTTTACCCGACCTATTTGGTGAACCATGTGCGAAACGGGGAGTCATATCACACAAGCGCTGCAGCCCGGCGCTTCCCGCTTACCTCCCTGAGCGGGATGGCTCGAACTCCCCCAAGTCGAGCCGGATTCTGCCCCGGTCCACGCCAACCCCCAATGGCAGCCGGGGCTTTTTTATGCCTCTTCCATGGGGCATGCAGGGTTTTCTTCAGGGAACAGCCACCCGTCCAGTACGGAATGGGCATCATCCACCCCCTGTTTCTTCAGAGAAGAAAACGGCTGCACCGTTGCCTCCACTCCCTCGCCGCCGAGGGTCCGGGCCACTTGACGCACCGTATCCATCACCGGCCCCCGCTTGAGCTTGTCGGACTTGGT
The DNA here is from genome assembly GCF_022227765.1 of Ectothiorhodospira shaposhnikovii. GTDB lineage: Bacteria > Pseudomonadota > Gammaproteobacteria > Ectothiorhodospirales > Ectothiorhodospiraceae > Ectothiorhodospira. The sequence goes on from NZ_JAJMLZ010000005.1 coordinate 203,498, forward strand.
CAGCAGCACGTGCAGGGGAAGTCGGCGGGCATGGGCCCAGCCGATCATCTGCCAGTCATGGTCCGTCAGGGGATGACGGATATCCATGACCAGCACCAGCCCTTGCAGACAGGTGCGACGGGTCAGATAATCCTCCATCAATTTCCCCCAGCGACGCCGCATCGCTTCCGGCACCTTGGCATAGCCGTAGCCGGGCAGGTCCACCAGTCGACGTTCACCATCCAGGGCAAAAAAATTGATCAACTGGGTTCTACCGGGTGTCTTACTGGTGCGCGCCAGGGCGCGTTGCTGGCACAATGTGTTGATGGCGCTGGACTTGCCCGAATTGGACCGACCGGCAAAGGCCACTTCACGGCCCTGCTCCGGTGGCAGGCCCTTGAGGCTGGCGGCGCTGGTGAGGAATTCCGCCTGGTGATAGGCCGGGTTCATGGATGATCTGACTCGCTGTGTTGTCATGTCGGGTTGACCGTCGTCGACTTTTGCGACGGTGGAGTTAGTATGATATACATTGCGACTATTTTTGAGGCTGCGCCCGGCGCGCGAGTCAGTGTCAGGTTACCAACGAAGCGCTTATTGTTTCAGGTTCAGGAGTCAACCCACGATGAAAAAACTTGTCCTTATCGCCGTCGCCACACTGGGTATGAGCATGTCGGCGTCGCTGCTGGCCGAGCCCGGTGACCCGGTGCGCGGCAAGGAACTCTCCAGCCCCTGCGTGGCCTGCCACCAGGCCGACGGCAACAGCGTGGTCCCGGCGTGGCCGAAGATCGCCGGCAAGGACGAGGCCTACCTGCTCAAGCAGCTGCGCGACTACAAGGCCGGTCGTCGTAGCCACGCCCTGATGAACCCCCAGGTCGCCGTGCTGGATGAGGAAGACCTGCCTCACCTGGCCGCCTACTTCGCCAGCCAGACCCCCGCACCGGGCCGTACCGCCGCCAGTGCGGAAAAGCTGGCTCTGGGCAAGCAGATCTACTTCGGCGGCAATACCGCCACGGGTGTGGCCGCCTGCGTGGCCTGCCATGGCCCCAACGGCAAGGGCAACCCCGCCGCCGTGTTCCCCAGCGTGTCCGCCCAGCACGGCGTGTACACCCTGGACCAGCTCAAGCAGTTCCGTGATGGTCTGCGTGCCAATGATCCCGGCCGCATGATGCGTAACGTGGCCGGCCGCATGACCGACGAGGAAATGTCCGCCGTGGCAGAGTACATCGCCACTCTGCCGGCCAAGTAAGACCGGATCGGCAAGACCTTTGAAAGGGTGGCCCGGCGGCCACCCTTTTTTGATTCCATCCGGCAGGTCCCGAGTCCCGGGGGTATTTGATCCAGGACAACAAGACCTGCTGATCACGTGGTTTTTGTGCCCGGTGGCAGAACTTGTCTGCCCTTGAGGGTCAAACAGGCAACCACTTTCCGACCCGAGAATCATGAGCAGCACGCCCACCGACCCGACGCCGCCAGGCCGGCGTTCCACCTTTGCCGTTCTGATGGCCTTCCTCGGGTCCATGGGCCTGGCCATCACGTTGCTGGTTGCGCTGGCCGTGGCCTCGGTGGTGGGTACCGTCCTGCAGCAGAACCAGTCCTACGAAACCTACCTGCTGGACTACGGCCCCTTCTGGCACGAACTGTTCCGTACTTTGGGCATCTATCACGTCTACTCCGCCGGCTGGTATCTGCTCATTCTCGTCTTTCTGGTGATCTCCACCAGCGTGTGTGTCTATCGCAGCACGCCGGCCATGATCCGTGACATGAGCCGGTTCCGGCTCGGGGTGAAGGACAAGTCCCTGCGCAGCTTTCAGCACAACGTGCAGCGGGATGCCCATCCCGAGGCGCCGGCGGTGCTCATGTCCCGGGCCGAGGCCGTGTTCCGGGCCCGGGGTTATCGTGTGCGGCAGGCGGATCAGGGTGATCACCGGGTGCTGTCGGCCATGCGCGGCAGTGCCGGCCGTCTGGGCTATTTCTTCACCCATGTGGCCATCGTGGTCATCTGTATCGGTGGTCTGGTGGACGGGCGTCTGCCCTTGATGCTGGCCGAACTCACCGGCCGACTGGAGATCGAAACCCGTCAGGTTCCCGTCTCGGAGATTCCCGAGCAGAGCCGTGTCTCCGTTTCCAACCCCTCATTCCGTGGCTCGGTGGAGATCCCGGAAGGGCAGCGGGTGGACGTGGCCTTCGTGACCATGCGGGACGGCTATGTGGTTCAGGAACTGCCGTTTCACATCGAGGTGAAGGCATTTCGGGTGGAGCGCCACGCCACCGGCCAGGAGCGTTCCTTTGAAACCGATCTGGTTATCCATGATGAATTGCTGGATGAACCCCTGGCGCATACCATCAGCGTGAACCATCCGCTGGTGCACCGGGGCTATACCATCTATCAGGCCAGTTTCAGGGACGGAGGGTCCCGCCTGAACCTGGACATGCATCCCCTGGGGCGGGGCGCCGACCGTCCCATGCCGCTTAATGCCCGCGTTTTCGGCACCTACTCCCAGACCGGTGAAGATGGCACCCGCCTGCGGGTGGAGTTCACCGATTTCAACGACACCAATCCGACTCTGATCGAGGAAGACGGCGTGCGCGAGCGCATGGACATGGGGCCGAGCTTCGAGTACGTGGTCCGGGACAGCAGCGGTGCCGGCTGGTTTCATCGCAACTTCCAGCAACCCATTGAACGGGATGGCCGCCGGTATCTGCTCAGTGGTGTGCGGCAGAATCCGGCGGAACCCTTCAGCTTCCTCTATATCCCCCTGGACCCCCAGGGGGATGGCGTGGATCGCTTCATGCGCTTTCTGGCTCGGCTGACCGATCCCGCCGTGGTGGCCGATGTGGTGGACGAGGCCACCCGGACCGCCGCCGGACAATTCGAGGGGGTGGATGAAGGAATCCGTGCCCAGGTGGCCGAGACCATGCGCGGTCTGCTGGAAACCTTTACCGTCGGCGGCTATGAAGAGGTGATCGCTCAGGTACAGGAACAGGCACCCGAGGGACAATGGGACCGGATGGCGGATATTTTCCTCCGGATCCTCAACTCCGGGCTGGATGCCATCTATCTGCGGGTGCTGGCGGAAGAAGGGATCGAGGTGGTCAGCGACGAGGATGAACGGTTTCTGGAAGATGCCCTGCGGGCCATCAATGCCCTGCCGTTCTACGGCTCGCCGTTCTTCCTGCGCCTGAACGATTTCGAGCATATCCAGGCCTCCGGCCTGATGATCACCCGGGCCCCCGGGCAGGCGGTGGTCTATGCCGGCAGCGTGATGCTGATCCTGGGCATCTTCCTGCTCCTGTATGTGAGCCATCGCCGTTGCTGGCTCTGGGTACAGCCCCGTCCCGAGGGTTCGGGGCTGGTGCTGGCGGGGACCAGCAACCGCAACACAACGGATTTCAACAGGGAATTCGATGAAATATCCCGGGCCGTTCTGGGTGAGTCACGGCCCATGCCGGCGGATCAGGATGCCCGCGCCCGACCATGATTTCGAATGCGAGGTAAGCACATGTCCGTCACCCAAGACACCGTAAGCGCCGAATATCCCGGTTATTTCCGTCGCCTGTCTCCGGCTGACTGGCTTTGGGCCGCCGGCGTGGTCGTGGCCACGATCTTCATCCTGGCCGTTTACGGCCACCGGATGGATATCTACCAGTCCGGAACCCTGGTGGTCACCGCTGCCTCCGGTCTGTGGCTGGGCTGGTTCTGGAAATCGTTCAAGGGCTATGCCCTGGCGGTGACCGGCATGAGCCTGCTGGGGGTGTTCAGCTACGGCGACACCCTGGCCAGTGCCCAGACCAATTTCTTCCTCAAGTACCTGGTCTCGGGCGAGGCCGCGGTCATGTGGATGTGTGCCTTGCTGTACATGTCCACCACCGCCTATCTGGCATCGTTGTTCCGGCGCGAGGCCGGCCGCGGCGTGATGCCGGCCCTGGTTACCGCCGCGGTGACCGGTGCCGTGGGCCTGCTGGGGCTGTGGATGGGGCGCAGTGGTCTGGTCCCGGGATTGGAATGGGCCAGCCCCCTGGTCCTGCTGGTGGCGGTGGGTGCCCTGCTGGGTCCCATTGCCAGCACCGATTTCGCCGCCCGAGTGGGCAGTGCACTGGCCTGGTGCGCCGCCGCCTTCGGCCTGGCCGGATTGCTGGTGCGCTGGCGTGAAACCTACCTGCACGACCCCACCTGGGGTTACATCCCGGTGAGCAACCTGTGGGAGGTCTTCGTCCTTTTCTGTGTCATCACGGTGCTGATGTACCTCTATTACCAGGGTCGTACCCGCAACCTGGGCATGGGCGGCTTCGTCATGATGGTGGTCAGCGCCGCCGTCGCCTTCCTGCTCTGGTACACCCTGGACCGGGAGGCCCATGTGGTACAGCCGCTGGTACCGGCCCTGCAGAGTTGGTGGATGAAGGTCCATGTCCCCACCAACTTCGTGGGCTACGGCGGCTTTGCCATTGCCGCCATGCTGGGCGTGGCCTATCTGATGCGGGTCCGTGGCGAGCGCCGCCGTCCCGACGGCCTGCTGGCCCGGCGGCTGCCCAGCCGCGAGGTGCTGGATGATGTGATGTACAAGTCCATCGCCATCGGCTTTGCCTTCTTCACCATTGCCACGGTGCTGGGCGCCATGTGGGCGGCGGAGGCCTGGGGTGCCTACTGGTCATGGGATCCGAAGGAGACCTGGGCCCTGATCGTGTGGCTGAACTATGCCGCCTGGCTGCACCTGCGCTTCACCAAGGGCTGGCGCGGTGTCCCCATGGCCTGGTGGGCCATCCTGGGCCTGCTCATCACCACGTTTGCCTTTGTCGGAGTGAACATGTTCCTGGGCGGGTTGCATTCCTATGGCAGTCTCTGAGTCCGGATACATGCAAGGCAACAACGGATATGATCATGCTGCCCTGGCGGACACCCTGTCCATCGGACCCAGCACCCCGCCGGTGGCGGGGGGGCAGCGGCTGCGGATTCTCAGCTACAACGTCCAGGTGGGCATCGCCTCGGGGCGCTTCCACCATTACCTGACCAACAGCTGGAAGCATGTGCTGCCCTACGAGGGGCGCATGGGTAACCTGAACAGCATCGCTCGCTTCATTTCCGGGTTCGATCTGGTGGGGTTGCAGGAACTGGACGCCGGCAGTCTGCGCAGCAACTTCATCAACCTGGCCGAATACCTGGCCCATCGGGGGGAATTCCCCTACTGGTACAGCCAGACCAACCGCAACCTGGGCAAGCTGGCCAAGCATAGCCTGGGGCTGCTATCCCGCTTCCGGCCCCACTCGGTGGTGGAGCATCGCCTGCCCGGTCGCATCCCCGGGCGGGGTGCCCTGGAGGCCCATTTCGGTGCCCATCATGGGGAGGACTCCCTGGTCATCATGCTGGTGCACCTGTCCCTGGGCCGCAAGGCCCGCATGTTGCAGATGCAGTACATCGCCGAGGTGCTGCGCGACCATGAGCACGTGGTGGTGATGGGCGACATGAACACCCCGGCCCATTCCCAGGAAGTGCAGCGTCTGGTCAGTCATACCCGGCTGCAGGAGCCCCTGGCCAGTGCCAAGACCTATCCCAGCTGGCGGCCCATGCATGCCTTCGACCACATCCTGGTGACCCCGGGGCTGGGGCTGGAGCAGGTCCATGTCTATAACCTGAACTATTCCGATCACCTGCCGGTGGGCGTGGAGCTGGTGATTCCCGAAACCGTGCGGATGGCCCATACCCGCATCGAACAGTTCTGCCAGTAATGCCTCCCAAGGCCGCTGTGGGAGCGGCCCTGGCCGCGAACAGCGTGGCCCATCAGTATCTCGCCCGAAACCTGCATCGGGTTGCACACTGGCATCCCCCCGCCTAAGCTGAAAGGCCACTCACCGACGGCGGGAGGCCTCCTGTGACCCGGACACCTCGGAACCAGCCCGTGATCTTCGGCGAAGTCCTGTTCGACTGCTTCGAGGATCGCTCCATCCTGGGCGGCGCGCCCTTCAACGTCGCCTGGAATCTCAGGGGACTGGGGGCGGATCCGCTCTTTGTCGGCGCCGTGGGGGATGATGAACTGGGCCGTCGTGTCATGCAGGCCCTGAATCACTGGGACATGCGTCCGGAGGGATTGCAAATGGACCCCGGTCATCCCACCGGCCAGGTCAGGGTGACCCTCAAGGGTGGCGAGCCTCGCTATGACATCCTCCCCGACCAGGCCTACGACCACATCGACACCGCTTTGGCCCTGGCGGCAGCTCCCGCCCGGGCCGGGGTGCTCTACCACGGCAGTCTGGCTCTGCGCGATCCCGTCTCCCGACAGGCCCTGGAAGCGCTGCGCGAGCAGCTGTCGGTCCCGGTGTTCATGGACGTGAACCTGCGCGCTCCCTGGTGGGATCGTGACACCGTGCAGGGGTGGATGGCCCATGCCCACTGGGTCAAGCTCAACCAGGATGAACTGACGGCGCTGTCCCCGGCGCCCGATGAGCCGGATCTGGTGGTTCAGGCCCGTCTTACCCTGGAACGGTACGGGTTGTCGGCGGTGATCGTCACCCGGGCGTCGGAGGGCGCGATGGTGCTCACCCGCGAGGGTGAGCTTCACCAAAGATCGGCGCCGCCGGTGACGGGGTTGGTGGATACCGTGGGGGCCGGAGACGCCTTCAGTGCCGTCACCCTGACCGGCATTCTGCGGGGCTGGGACTGGGAAACCATCCTGACCCGCGCGGCGGATTTTGCCGCCAAGGTCTGCACCCTGCACGGGGCCACCACGGAGGATCGGGGGTTCTATCAGTCGTCCCGGCAGGACTGGTGATCGAATCCCGGTTCAGATTCCCGAACCAGAACCTCTGGACTCCCGCTTTCGCGGGAGTGACGGCAAGGTTGAGATCGTCATTCCCGCGCAGGCGGGAATCCAGGCAGGGAGCGGGGCAGGTCTGGTTCATCTTTCCCCGGCGTGTGAGTTTTCCCGCTGGAGGGGGGGTGCCGGGGGAACGGGGGCCGCCTCGGCGCGGTTGAGCATCTGCGCCAGCACCGGCGGGCTGGCGGCACCGAAGTACAAGGTCCGATGGGGGAAGGGGATCTCCACGCCCTCGGCATCAAAGGTCTGCTTCACCCGTCGCAGGAACTCCCGTCCCACCTCCCACTGCTTGATGGGCAGGGTCTTGATGCGTCCCTTGATGATCACCCCGGAGTCATCGAACTTGTCCACCCCGAATACGTCCACGTCTTCCAGCATGCTGCGCCGGAGTCTGGGATCGGCCCGCATTTCGGCGCCCACCCGCTGGATCAGTGTCACCACCCGATCGGTATCCTCCTTGTAGGCCACCGGGATGTCGAACACATAGGCCGACCAGCCGTGGGTCACGTTGGTCATGAAGGTGATGGTGCCATTGGGGATGATGTGCAGCTTGCCCTCCAGGTCCCGCAGCTGCAGGGTACGGAAGTTGATGGCCTCCACCAGTCCGCCGGTACCGTTGATCACCGCCACGTCCCCCACCCGGACCTGGTTTTCCAGGATGATGAAGAACCCGCTGATCACGTCACGGACCAGGTTCTGGGCCCCGAAGCCCACCGCCAGGCCGACCACGCCGGCGGAGGCCAGGATGGGGGCGATGGAAATGCCCATCTCGTTGAGGATCACCAGCAGGGACATGATCCAGATGAGGATGACGATGGCTTGGCGCAGCAGTCGGACCAGGGTCTCGGCCCGCTTGTGGGCCTCGGAGGGGACGTCGCCCTGTTTCTTGCCCCGTTCCACCAGGCGTTTTTCCATGCGTCCCAGCCCGGCCCGGATGAGGGACATCACCACCCAGGCCATGGTGAGGATGAGCAGGATGCGCAGTGAAGCGAAGATCAGGTGTTGCCATTCCACCTGGGTGAAGTAGTCAAGGACATGTTCCATGGGTGTCTCCTTGTCGTATGGGTTTTCCTTGTCGTATGGGTGTTTCCTTATCGGGTCGATGCCCTCTTATCTGGTCATTCCCGCGCAGGCGGGAATCCAGTTACGGCTCGAAACTTCCGGACTCCCGCTTTCGCGGGAGTGACGGCAGTGGCTTTCCCTCATCCCCGCGCTCTCTCCGGGGAGAGAAGCCCGGATCAGACCCTCCAGCCCAGCGCCTCGGCCCGGCGTCGGGCCAGGGCGGGGATGTCCTGGGCCACGAAGTGGCTGTGCAGCACCTGAACCCCGATCATGTGATTGATCACCGCATCCAGCTGCACCTGGGTGGAGGCGGAGGTCTCCGGCGCCTCGTGCAGCGCGAACAGGGCCTTCACCCCGGCGGGGTCCAGCAGGCCCGCGTCCTGGATGGCCTGATCCGACAGGTACTGGTCCGCCAGGGCCTTCATCGCCGCCCACTTCTTCGGGTCCGTGTGGGCCGGCGGGGCCATGAAGGCGAACTTTTCGCGCTCATACAGCACCTTGGGCAGCAGTCCCTTCATGGCCTCCCGCAGCACGTACTTCTCGGTCCGGCCCTTGATGCGCATGGACGGCGGCAGGTGTACCGCCAGATCCGCCAGATGGTGGTCCAGGAACGGCGGTCTGGCTTCCATGGAATTGGCCATGTCCACCCGGTCACCGCCCCAGGTGAGGATCTGACCTTCCAGCATGGTCTTGATCCAGACGTACTGGGCCTTGTCCAGGGGATGGCGGCCTTCGATCATGTCGCCGTCCAGGGCCTCGGCAATGGCGCGGCCCGGCTCGTAGCCCCGGACCGCATCCCGATGATGGACGGCCATCAGGCCCGGGGCATGGGCGGCGCTGGCCAGCCAGGGCTGCAGGCAGGAAGGGGTGAAGCCCACCAGGGCATCCAGGGCCGGGTCATGCAGTTCGTTTTCCGCCAACATGGCTCCCTTGAAGAGCTGGTTGCTCTCCGCCAGCAGCTGTTCCCAGCTGGCCCGCTCCGCCGGAGACAGGGTGTCCAGGCCATGCAGGAACATGTCCCGACGGAAGGAGGGGTAGCCGGCAAACAGCTCGTCGGAACCCTCCCCGGTGACCACCACCCGGTAGCCGGCCCGGTTCACATGGCGGCTCATCAGGAGCTTGGCCACCCCCAGGGTGTTGTAGATGGTGCGTTCCGCGTGCCAGAGGGTTTCCACCAGGTTGTCGTAAAGATGGCTGGCATCCAGGCGCATGATGTCCTGGTCCGCCCCCACACTGCGGGCCATCTCCTGGGCAATGGCGGTCTCGTCGTAGTCGGCGTTGTCGAAGCCGATGGTGAAGGCTTTGACCGCCGACTGCTGGTGAGCGGCCGACAGGCCCAGGGTGATGCAGGAGTCGATGCCGCCGGAGAGATAGCAGGCCACCGGCACGTCGGCCTCCAGGCGTAACTGCACCGCCTCCATGAGCTTTTCCCGGATGCCTTCGATGTAGAACGCCTCGTCCTTTTCCTCGCCCCGCTCCGACAGCAGGGGAAAGTCCATGTCCCAGTAGCGGTCGTCGCGGATCTGGAACTTGCCGTGACGACGCTCGATGGTGACCACGTGTCCTGGCTTGACCTGATGGATGCCCTCGAAGGCGGTGCTGCCGGGGACCATGGTCTGCATCAGCTGGTGATACAGGCCCCGGGACTCGAACCGGCGCGGCACGTCCGGATGGGCGAACAGCACTTTCAGTTCGGAACCGAACACCACGCTGCCGTTGACCTCGGTCCAGTACAGGGGTTTGACGCCGAACCGGTCGCGGATCAGCATCAGGCGATCCCGCTGGCGATCATAGAGGGCGATGGCGAACTCACCCCGCAGGTGGGGCAGCATGTCCTCCAGGCCCTGGCGCCGGTACAGGTGCAGCACCATCTCGGAATCGCTTTTAGTGCGGAATCTTGCGCCCCGGGAGGTGAGGTCGGTGCGGATGCGCTTGTAGTCGTAGAGTTCACCGTTGACCGCCAGCATCAGGCTGCCGTCCTCGGACAGGAAGGGCTGGCGGCCCCGGTTCTCGTCCAGGTCGATGATGGTCAGGCGGGCATGGGAAAAGCCCACCCCGCGGTCGTCCTGTACCTTGTAACCGAAGCCGTCGGGGCCGCGATGGTGCTGGATGGCGGCCATGGCCACCAGGTTTATGGGGTCAACGGGTTTTTGCGGGTCGGCATGAATGACGCCGGCGATACCACACATAGGGCACTCCTTGAGGCTGTGAATTCGATATCTGCGCGGGAGCCGGCCCGTGGATCCAATGGGCACGGCAGTTCGCCGGCAAGGCCGGCTCCCGCAAGGCGAGGGATCAGGGGGTGTCCATCACTTCGCTGATGCGACGGACGATGCAGGTGAGCAGGGCCATGCGGATGAAGACCGCCCCCCGGGCCTGGGCGAAGTACCAGTTGTGGGGGGTGCCGTCCAGATCCGTGGACAGCTCCTCCCCCCGCGCCAGGGGATGCAGGATGATGGCCCCCTGCTTGAGGGGAGAGGCGGTGGACAGCTTGAGGTCTGCACCCATTTCCTCGTAGCCGTCACCCACCCAGGCAATGGCGTTGATATACACCACGTCCAGCCCGGGCAGTTCGGTGTTCAGGTCCTGGGCCACGCGCACCGACAGGCCCTGTTCGGCCAGTTCTTCCTGCTGACCCGGGTCGAAGGGCTCGGTTTCGTCGGTGAGGATCACGACCTCGCTGAAGGCGCTGGAGAAACGGGCCAGCAGCAGCAGCAGGCTGCGCACGGTCCGCATGCGGTTGGGGACGCCGATGATGCCCACCCGAACCCGCCGGTTCGCCGGCAGCTCCGGGTCCAGCAGTTCCGGTCGCCATTTGAAGATGGTGTACAGGTCCGCCATGGCCTGGGTGGGATGCTCGTCGATGCCGTTGCCGGCATTGACGATGGGGATGCGCAGGGTGTCGAGCATCTCGTAGATGGCCCGGTCCTGATTGCTGCGCAGGACGATCACGTCACCATAGTTGTTGAACATCTCGGCGATGTCCGCCAGGGATTCTCCCTTGGCCATGCCCGTGCTCTTGGGGTCGGTGATGGACATGATGTCGCCGCCCAGCCGGTGCCAGGCGCTCTCGAAGGAGAGGCGGGTACGGGTGCTGGGCTCGTAGAAGGCACTGATCAGGATCTTGCCCTGCAGGGGCAGGTGCATCAGTGCCGGGGTGCTCTCGTACTGGGCCGCCAGGCGGAACAGCTGGGTGAGGGTGTCCCGGTCGAACTGGCGCGACGACACCACGTGGCGGCTGGACAGGGCCACCAGGTGCCGGGGGTCTTCGGCGATGCTTTCCATGAGTGCCTTGGGGCGCTCGATGCCGGCGGTGCCGTCCTTGGGCCTGAGCGGCTTTTGCAGCTGGGCGTCGACTACCATCGTTGCGTGTCTCCTGATGCGTCTTGAAAGCCCCTCTCCCACGGGGTGAGGGGGGAGGGAATATCCATCTCAGGCGGCCCCTTCCACCTTGGAAATCTCCGCCAGGGCCTGCTGCGTGCTCATCACCCGGGCATAGCGGTCCTTCATGGTGAGGATCGTGGCTCGCTCCAGTTCCGGGGTCACGGTGGCCACGGCATCCTCGATGAGGGTGACGTAGAAGCCCAGGTCGCAGGCATCGCGGATGGCGGTGGAGACGCACTCGTTGCTGTAGACCCCGACGATGAACAGTGCCGTCACTTCCAGATTGCGCAGCACGTACTCCAGGTTGGTGGAGGTGAACACCCCGCTGGCGGTCTTGTTGATGATGATCTCGTCCCCCTGGGGTGCCACCACCTCCAGAAACTCCGCTTCCTTGGAGCCGGGCGCCGCGTGCAGACCCAGGCGCTTGTGTCCCGGCCCGCGGTCACGTCCGTCCCGGGTCAGAGACTGGATGCGGGTATGGATCACCTCCAGGCCCAGGGATCGGAAACCATCCTGCAGCCGGCGCACATTGGGCAGTACCAGCCGGTCCAGGCGGTCGAAGTAGTAATCCTGGGCTTCCGGCGGCAGGCCGGAGCGCTCGGCGTCGGCAAACACCCCCCAGCCCCGGGCCGCGTCCAGGTACTGCAGGTCAACGCACAGCAGTGCCGCGTGATGGGAGACCAGGGCCCGGTTCAGGGCCCGGTTGGTGATCAGGGTTTCCCGGTACTGCTCCCGCAGTGGGTCGATGTTGTCGTAGGCCGGATCACGGCCGGAGGTCTTGTCGTTCATCGCAGTGTCTCCGTGTCCCGGGCCGCCAGCGACAGCACCGCCTGCAGCATGAGGTTGGCGCCCCGTTCAATATCTTCCCAGTTGGTCCACTCGGCGGGGGAATGGCTGCGTCCTTCCAGGCTGGGCACGAACACCATGCCGGTGCGGGCGATGCAGGACATGATCTGGGCATCGTGAGCGGCGCCGCTGGGCATGCGCAGATGGGCAAAGCCGAGGGCGTCCGCCTTGTCCGACAGCAACTGCACCAGACCCGGATCGCAGCGCTGGGGCGGCAGCTCCGAGAGCACCTCGAATTCAAACATCAGCCCCCGGCGACGGGCCATGGTGGACAGGGTGCGGCGGAAGGCGTCGGACAGCCCCTTGAGGGTGTCCGGGTCCGTGTCCCGCACATCCAGGGAAAAGGTGGTATGGCCGGGTACCGTGTTGGCGGCGCCGGGACGCAATTCCACCCGGCCGATGGTGGCCCGGCTGTGGGGGCTGCCGTGCTCCTCCAGAATGCGGTCGATCTCGCCGGCAAACTCGGCCAGGCCCTGGAAGGTGTCGTTGCGCATGTCCATGGGGGTGGTGCCCGCGTGGTTGGTCTGGCCCTTGAGCTGGACCTCCCACTTGAACAGGCCGGTGATGGCCTCCACCACGCCGACGCTGATATCGCCCCGATCCAGCACCGGTCCCTGCTCGATGTGCATTTCCAGATAGGCGTGAATGGATTCCTTGGAACGGCGGGCGAACAGGGCGGCATTGGCATCCAGGCCCCAGGCCGCCATGGCCTCGGTGAGGCTGATGCCGTCCAGATCCCGGGCGTTGTGGACCTGGGCCGGACTGAGCTGCCCCGCCATGGCCTGGGAGCCGAACAGACCGCCGAATCGCCCCTCCTCGTCGGTGAAGTTCACCACTTCCAGGGGGTGACGCAGGGTGATGCCGGATTCCTTGACCGTGCGCAACACCTCCAGCCCCACCAGCACCCCGAGGGCGCCGTCCAGGGGGCCGCCCCCGGGCACCGTGTCCAGATGGGAGCCCATCATCACGCTGGGGCGGCTGCCGTCCCAGTCCAGGCGACCGTGCAGATTGGCGGCGCCGTCCTCATAAAAATCCAGATCGGCGGCCAGGATACGTTCCTTGAACCAGCGTCGCCCGGCCAGATCCCCCTCGCTGAAGGCCATGCGATGGATGCCCCGGTCGGCATCCCGGCCGATGGCGGAAAGATCCTGGATATCCTGCTGCAGACGCTGGAAATCAATGCGGGCGTGGGTCATGGGCGCTCCCGGAAGGGGGTCGAGGGAATCAGTCGTCGGCGATGGGCCGCAGGGCGGCCTGCTCGTCGCGGGCCTCCATGGTGTCCAGCAGCAGGCCCAGGCCGGTTTCCAGTCGGGCCAGTTCCATCGGCGGCATGGCGCGCAGGGCCCGGTTCAGGGCGCCCTGGGCCGGGGCAGGCGCATTGTCCAGCAGCGCCTGACCGGCGGCGGTCAGATAAAGACTGACCACCCGCTGATCCCTGTCCGCCCGGCGCCGCTCCATCAACCCCCTGGATTCCAGCTTGTCCAGCATGTTGGACGCGGTGGAGGCATGGATGGACAGGCGCTGGGACAGGTCACTCACGTTCAGGCCCGGTTCCAGGTGCATTTCCCACAGGGCCCAGAGCTGGGCGGCACTCACTCCGCAGTCGGTGCTGATCCGCCGGGAATGGGCCTGCAGGGAACGAAACAGCACTCGTAAGTGCTGAATCACCAGCTGCACCCGGTCATCGTTGCCGGCCGGAGAAATGGCGGTGGGGGAGTCGGTTTGCACCATGGATAGGGGCGATCTTTTTGCACAAAGTGTTTTTGTACAATAACATCAGTCCGGTGAATGACACAAATCAAAAGGGGGCACACATGCTGGAATCCCTGTGCAACGACATCACCACTCACCGGGAATTTTCCTATCTGCTGTTGCGGCGGTTTCAGGGCATGGGACGCGCCTTCGTGCTGCGTTCCGACCTGCAGGATGAATACCAGGCACTGGCCGCGGAGCATCCCGAGCCGCCGCCGGAACACAGTCCACTGGTGCAACTGGTGGAGGATGTCCAGGAGGCCGTCATCGCCGCGCCCTGGGTGTGTCTGTCCGTGCGCCCGCGGGTGGGTCGCTGGTGGTACCTGCGCATTCATGCCGACGAACTGGCCGTGGAGCCGCTGACCGTGGGCGAGTTCCTCGCCTTCAAGGAGCATCTGGTCAGTCCCCGTCGGCTCCATGACAAGCCCCTGGAGTTCGATATCGGCGCCTTCCAGCGCAACTTCCCCAGCATGCGCGAATCCCGCTCCATCGGCCGCGGTCTGGAATTCCTCAATCGCAAGCTCTCCAGCCAGCTCTTCGACCGGGATGGGGTGGGGCTGCACAAGCTGTTCCTGTTCCTGCGCGAGCACCGCAGCAACGGCCGGCAACTGATGATCAACGACCGCCTGAGGGACGTGGACACCCTGCGCTCCGCCATTCGCGCCGCCGAAAAACGGCTGCGGACGCATAGCCACGACACCCCCTGGGCGGACGTGGCCCACGCCCTGCAGGATCTGGGCCTGGAGCCCGGCTGGGGCAAGGACGTGGGGCGGGTGTTGGAGAGCCTTCGGCTGCTGTCGGATCTGCTGGAAGCGCCTTCGCCGGAGACCCTGGAGCGGTTCCTGGCCCGCATCCCCATGATCTTCAGCATGCTGATCCTGTCGCCCCACGGTTTCTTCGGCCAGGCCAACGTGCTGGGATTGCCGGACACCGGGGGGCAGGTGGTTTACATCCTCGACCAGGTGCGTGCCCTGGAGCGGGAGATGCACCGCCGCCTGGAGGAACAGGGGCTGGACATCCAGCCCCGCATCCTGGTGATGACCCGGCTGATTCCGGAGGCCCGGGGCACCACTTGCGATCAGCCGGAGGAGGCCATCTCCGGCACCCAGAATGCCAAAATCCTGCGGGTGCCCTTTCGCAACCGGGACGGCGAGGTGGTGTCCCAGTGGATCTCCCGCTTTGAGATCTGGCCCTATCTGGAGCGCTATGCCGATGATGTGGAGACCCGGGTCAAGGCGGAACTGGGGGGGCGTCCCGACCTGATCGTGGGCAACTACTCCGACGGCAACCTGGTGGCCACCCTGCTGTCCGCGCGCATGCAGGTCACCCAGTGCAACATCGCCCACGCCCTGGAAAAGACCAAGTACCTCTACTCGGACCTGTACTGGAAGGACAACGAGGACCAGTATCACTTCTCCTGCCAGTTCACCGCAGACCTGATCGCCATGAACGCGGCGGACTTCATCATCACCAGCACTTATCAGGAGATCGCTGGTACCGACCACGCCATCGGCCAGTACGAGAGTTACGACGCCTTCACCCTGCCGGACCTGTACCGGGTGGTGAAGGGGGTGGATGTCTTCGACCCTCGGTTCAATATCGTCTCGCCGGGGGCGGACGCGGAGGTCTACTTCTCCTATCAGGACACCGAGCGACGCATCCGGGGCCTGCATGAGGAGCTGGAGGAGATGCTCTTCGGCGGTCCTCATCCGGAAGGGCGCGGGGTGTTGGCGGACCCGGACAAGCCGGTGATTTTCACCATGGCCCGACTGGATCGCATCAAGAACATCACCGGGCTGGTGTCCTGGTACGCCAACAGCCCCGAGCTGCGGGAGCAGGCCAACCTGGTGGTGATCGCCGGCTATGTGGACGGCTCCCGCTCATCGGACCGGGAAGAGCAGGAACAGATCGGTCACATGCATCACCTGTTCGACGAACACGGCCTGGATGGGCAGGTGCGCTGGCTGGGGGTGCGTCTGGACAAGGTGCTGTCCGGTGAGTTGTACCGCTTCATTGCCGACCGCAAGGGGGTGTTCGTGCAACCGGCCCTGTTCGAGGCCTTCGGCCTGACGGTGATCGAGGCCATGGTGTCCGGTCTGCCCACCTTCGCCACCCTCTACGGCGGTCCCCTGGAGATCATCGAGCACGGCCGTTCCGGCTACCACATCGATCCCAACCACGGCGACGAGGCGGCCCGGACCCTGATGGCGTTCTTCCAGCGCTGCGCCGAAGACCCCAACCACTGGGCGCGGATCTCCGAGTCCGGCATGCGCCGGGTGGAGGCCCGCTATACCTGGCAACGCTACGCCGAGCGCATGATGACCCTGTCGCGGATCTACGGCTTCTGGAAATACGTCACCAACCTGGAGCGGGCGGAGACCCGGCGCTACCTGGAGATGTTCCACGCCCTCCAGTACCGGCCCCTGGCGGCCCGGCTGGAGGGGTGAGCTTGCCGGTCAGTTCAGCAGCAATGCCTGCCTGACCCAGCCGTGGGGCAGGTCGGTGGCTTCCGTCAGAATGTCCAGGAAGGTGTCGCAGGTGTCGGGGCTTCTCTGCCGGAGAAGGGAGAAGTGCCCGAATACCAGGACCACCGACTTTGCCTCATGGATCTCGTCATCGCCGAGGGTATCGGCCAGGGCATCCCAGTTGAAACCGAACCAGGCGGGCAGGCCGCAGCTCTGATAGAGGGCGTGCAGCAGGGTGTCCTTGTCGAACACCGGCGCCCGGTCCACCCGCACCACCCGGAGGCCGCGGGCCTGAAGGGTCTCCATCAGGGCCTCCAGCTCTCCCTCCAGGGGGGCTTCGATGATGGGTTTTGTGCCGTGCAGGACGGCCTCCACGATGGCTTCGGGCAGCATCAGCGTATCCTTGTAAACGTCCGGTAATGGTCCGCCGTATAGTAGACCTCCCCTTCCTGGCCGATCACCAGGCGCTGGGGTCCCGCATGCCGGATACCGGGGGTTCTCACCACATATTCCCGGTAATAGCCCCTTTCCCTGGCCGGCAGCCTGCCTTCCCGGTTCTGGAACACGCTGCCGTCATTGCGATGGGGGTCGCGCTCGCCGCGCTCGATGCGGGCCAGCTCCGGCGCCAGATCCACATCCCCCTGAAACGCCAGGCGGCCATCCAGGTCATGGACCCGGACATCCTTCACGATCAGGGAAGTGTCCGCCCCGGCCCGGCTGCCCGGGTCGGAGTCCGACGCCGAGAAGCATCCGGTGAGTCCCGTCATCAGGACGATGAGCAGGGTGAAAAGGAGTGTCAGTGATCGTTTCATCATTTTATGCGGTACACCTTGGTTTCAATGGATCGGTTTCGGACGCCCTGAACACGTCATTCCCGTACCAGCGGGAATCCATTCACAGCCTGGATCCCGGACTCCCGCTTTCGCGGGAGTGACGGCGGGGGGCCTTGGCGTCACGGTATCAGAACCGGCTCCACTCGATCTTGAGGATCTGTCCGCCGCTGACGGTGATGGTGTAGTTGAGGTCATTGTGGCGATAGAACCAGGTCTCCGAGACCCGCCATTCCAGGCAGCCGCGCCGATCCCGCCGCACACAGGTTTCCTGGCTGCTGCGGTAGCGGGGCTCGCCCATGTGTTCCAGCAGCAGCCAGGCGGGGCTGCCTTCGCGGATGAGCACGCCGTCGAAACGCAGGCTGGAGGCCTGGGATGTGGTCGCTACCAGGAGTAGTGGCAGGAGGAGCCATGTCCAGTGTTTGATCATGTGTGCACAGGCCTCGCCGGGAGGATTCTGCCGACATGATAGCAGCGGTCCCGCCGCAGCCTCACCGCCCACGGCGACCGCCGCCGAGGTCATTGCACCACGATGGGGTGTCGCTGCCGGACCTCATAGCCTCCCGCGGGCCAGTCATGGTAGATCCTCAGTTCATACTGACCCGGCGGCAATGGATTGAAGACGGCTGTTCCGGCGGTTTGGCCCTGGGTATAAAACCACTGTCCATAACGGTTATCCGGCAGGCTGCTTTCAACCAGGGTGAGCCAGTCCTGCGGATGACCGGGCAGCGTGTCGTAGTCAAGGGTGATCGGTTCACCCGCGGTGAAATACCGCGCTTCACCATCGGTTTCCGTGCGGGGAGGAAGGTGTTCGAGCTGGTGGTTCAGCTCCAGGATCGGCGGGTATTCCGGATAGGCCCGGCGCAGCCGCTGGACGATGGCCCGGGCTTCATCCTCCCGCCGGCTTGTCAGCAGACGTGAGGCTTCGGCCAGGTCGCGGTCAACGGTGTCCCGCAGATAGCTGAGTCGTTGCAGGTGGCGACCGGCCTCGGTGTGGGCCGGATCAATGGCCAGTGCGTTCTGGACGGACCTCAGGGCGGAATCCAGTCGTCCCGCGCGGGCGTGGTCCCGCATGCTGTCCAGGTGGGCCTGGATCTGCCGGGCTCGTTCGTCGTCATCATCCGGCGGGGTATTTGACAGGACGTTGAGGGTGCGCCGGGTACTGCCCAGCATTCTTCCTTCCGCATCGTGCACGGAGAGTTCGATGGCATAGGTCCCCGGGGCATGGGCTGAAAACCGCGTATCCCGCCCGCCGGGGCTGAACAGTCGGGCGCCCGAGGGGCTGACCTGCCAGCGGTAGCGGACCTGATCCGCTGTTCCGGGCACTATGTGGGCGCTAAGGTAAACCTCCTCATGGGTGACAATGGCACCCTCGGGGACCGGGGTCAGGCCACCTCTGGCCGCGTCCCAGACCTGGGCCGGTGGGCCGGGCCGGCGTGGATCGGAGATGGACACCCGATAACCACTGCCGGTGTAATTACTGCGAACCGTTGCCAAGGCGTCCCCGTGGTGTGGGACCTGGACATGGACTTCCAGCGCCACGGGCTTTTCATCCTGAATCACGAAGGCGATCTCGGCGGCGTGGCTGCCGTATTCCCGGCGATGGTCGGCACGGGGTTCCATCCAGCGATGATCCACCAGTGCGTCCGCGACGGCGGGGCGGCTGATGACCCGTGCATGCACGGTGTCGCCGATCCTGGCCTGGCCGTCCGGTCGCGAAAACTGCAGGGCAAACTCGGGTGCGGCCACATCCACCGCCACGGGCTGGGACTCGGCGTGCAGGCGCCAGGTATTGCCTTCGCGAGCGAGTACCTGCACCCAGACCAGGACGCGACCCATGCGATTGTAGGTCACGGTGGTGCGGGGGCTTTCCGTGGTGGGCTGGTCGAAATGAAGGTCGGGGCTGCCGTGCCACACGTAACGATAGGATGCCGGCTGGCGGCCGGTAGGCCGGGATGACTGTGTTCCTGCATCGATTCCCCCGATCCGGATATCGGCGCAGTAGCGGAACGGGTTGCCCGATTCGTCGGCAACCGCAAAGGGTGACTCTGGTCCGGGTTCCACGCATTCCACCGGCTCGGGCGGCGGGGGTTCGGGGACGCTGACGGTCAGGGTGGCCTGGCTGCCGTAAAGCACCCGTCCCTGCAGGCCCTGCAGGGAGGCGGTCAGGATCGCGGTACGCTGGGCCGAGGTGCCTGCACCCGCACTTGCGCCGCCCCGGTCGGAGGCGGACGGCAACCCGGGTGAGGGCGCGGTCGGTGCCGCCACGGTATCGTCCGGGGTTGTGGCGGCGGCCGGTTGCGGGCTTGCGGGCCGGGAGTCCGGTTGAGATGCCGACGGTGGCTGGTCCTCGGGGGGACGGTCGGGTTCCAGACGGATTGGCAGTGCGCTCAGCGTGCCATAGGCCTCCACGTGATTGCGTTCGAAGGGCTTGTGATCCTTGGCGGTTGCGTGAAGGGTAAAAGGCGTGCGCCGGGTCACGACGGCAGAGAAGCGACAGCCGGATCGCGTGCATTCCAGGGGCTGGGTCTGGCCATCGATGCGCACCACCACATCGGCAAGCGGCACATCATGTGCGGTTGAAGTCACCTGTCCCGGTATCACGATCTGGTGCTGATGGGCTTCCACCCATTGGCTGATCAGGGACCGGAAGGACTGACTGAAGAAGTTCAGGGCCGCAAATTCGTCCCGCCGACCGCTGCGCAGCAGATAGCTGGTGCCGTCCTGGGCGGTCAACCGCTGGCCGTCGGTCTTGCCGGTCCTTTCCAGGACTTTCTGGAATTCATCGCTGCCGGGTCCGTCAACGATCTCGAAATACCGGCTGAAGGTCTGGTGCTGCTGGGTGATGGGCCGGGTCATCGCCATGGCGATGCTCACCAGGCGTTCGGGCGTGACCATGTTGCGGTGTCGCTCTTCGGTGCTGCCTTGCAGGGCCCGGTAATAGGAATAAAGGATGGCGAAGCTGCCGCCATCCACCAGGGCGTGCATGCGCTCGTCCAGATAGATGAAGTGGCTGTTGTCTTCCACCCCCTGCCAGACCCGGATCGGACTCAGCCCCGGGTACTGATCGTCCTCGGCCAGAAAGGCGGCGCAATTGCAACTGCCGCCGCAGCTTGCCTCGAAGGCACGCTGTACGGCCTTGTCCCTGCCCATCTGACCGCACAGCGCACCCTGGCGGGCCTGGGCGATCTGTGCATCGAGCCGGGTAAGTGCGTCGATGAAGGCATCGGTTGCCTCCACGTAAAAATTAATCATGGCGTTGAGGGCCGGGACCTTGTCGGTGAATTTTTCCATGGAAGTCAGCACGTTCCGGATCCGGCGCAGGCTTTCGGTGGGGACTTCCGGGTTGGAGCTGGTGGGGTCGAACAGCTTGACGAATTCCACCATGCCGCCGGCCGTCTTCAGGTGGGCTTCGCCCCGGTCCAGGTGGGCCTTGGCTGTGCGCAGGTGTCTGACCGCGTCGCTGTTCCGGTAGGTGCGTTCCAGTTCGCTCAGCCGGTACATGTGACCGAAGGCCTCGGAGCGGTTGCCGCGAAACCAGGAGAGCAGGTCCACCTGGTCGGAAATCCTGAACCCGAGGGTGTCCTGAAACTGGCTCAGGGCCTTGAAACCTTCCTCCCCAAGTCCCAGTGCCAGAAGCTTGTTCATGGCATCCTGGTTGAGCTCCTGAAGCAGGTCTTCCACGCCCTGGATGTTCTTGTCCTGGGCTTCCCGCGTGGTGGCCCGCCGCCAACCGTCGATGGCCTGCTGGAACCGCTCCATCTGGGTGGCCACGTAATCCACCCGGGATTTGACCTCATCAAAAGTCGCCTTGACGTCCTGGTAGGACTGCTCGTAGATCCGTTTTTCGATGTCGTTGGAGGCTGTTGCCATGGTTGGCAGGAGCAGGAGCACCAGCAGTGCCAGGGTCCCGACGAGGTTTCGGGCAAGGATCAGGGGCAGGACGGGCATCGGATCATGTCTCCCGGGCGGCGCGCGACGTGGCGGCAAGGACGGAGCGGTCAGCGGCCAGTGTAGGCAAATCCCGCCTCGCCGGCTGTCGTCCGCGTGTCATCCGTCGCCGCCTTGCCTGCCTGAAACCATCTGGCAGCCCCGCCCTCTACTCTGTTACCCCTGCCGGCTTGCCTCGCACAGGGCGCGCATCTGTTCCGGCACATTGTCCGGGCAGGCGCCGCACTGTTCGTTGCCGGGCAGCGCGAAATCGATCTTGCGGGGGTAGGGCAGGTCCATTTCGTGCATGATCTTCACGAACTCCGCCTCCGTGCGGCCCTTGCCCAGCCGCGGGTTGCGCAGCTTTTCCTGGGCGATGGTGGTGATGCGCCGGTCTTCGTAGTCGTGGGCGGGATAGACCAGGGTCTCGTCGGGCAGGCTGAAGAACTTGTCGTGGATGCTGCGATACAGCACATGAGCATCACCGGACTGGAAATCGGTGCGTCCGCAGCTCTCGATCAGCAGGGCATCTCCCGAGAACAGGAGCTTGAGGCCGTGATGATCCAGCAGATAGGCGTGATGGGTGTCGGTATGTCCGGGGGTGAACAGGGGGTTGAGGGTGATGCCGCCCACCTGGAAGGGTTCCCCTTCCCGCAGTCCCAGATCCCGGCAGGGCAGCGCGTCCAGGGCCGGGCCCGCGATCCGGCAGCCGGTGAGTTGCTTGAGTCGCCGCGCCCCGGTGATGTGATCGGCGTGGATGTGGGTTTCCACCGCGTAATCCAGGGTCAGCCCCATGGACTGCAGGACCTCCAGGTCCCGGTCCACCGTTTCCAGCACCGGGTCGATGAGGGCCGTGACACCGGTGTCGGGACAGGCCAGCAGGTAGGTGAAAGTGGAAGAATCCGGTTCGAATAGCTGCCGAAAATGCATTGGGTTTTCCTCTTCCAGTCGTGAGCCCGTTGCGTCGGTTTCAGTATAGTCGCTCAGGTGCTCTCCCCTGGCGGGATAAGGGGGCCGTCATTCCGCGCGGACCAAAAGACGACAGAGAGTCGACTTTCGCACGTTGCCCGGGCGGGGCAGTATGGTCTCGAACCTTATCATGACGATTTTCCGACCCTGGGAGCGTCCCGTTTGCACATGGTCTTTCCAACCGCTTCGGTGCTCTTCCGGTATCCGGTCGCCATCCCGCGCCTGGCGATGCTGTCCATGCTTCTCTTCTGTGCCGGTACCGTTCAGGCGCAGCCGGTACTGAGCATCCTGCCGGAGTCCACGGGCTGCATGGCAGTGCTGACCAGCCAGGCCGGCGGCTTGTATCGGGGTTGCGGACCGCACTGGCGGTTCCGGCGCGTCGCCGGTGCGCCCGAGGCACTGCCGGTTGCCCTGACCGAGAGCCACCGTTCGCTGATCCTCGGCACACGCACCGGCCTCTACCAGCGTCCATCCGACCAGACCGGGTGGCAACGACTCAGCGATCAGCCCACCGGCGCGCTGGCCTGTCACGGCGCCCACTGCGTGGTCCGATTCTTCGGCCAGGGGCCTCGGCGGTTATCGGATGGCCGGCTCTCCCCGCCGCAGGTCCGGGGCCTTCCGGATCAGCCCCTGCAACAGTTCGTCATCGCCGGAGACGGTGCCCTGTATGGCGCCGGTATGGGCGCGGGTGTCCTGTGGCTCAAGCCCGGCAGTGATACTTGGCAGCCCGTCGGGTCCGGTCTGGGCAATGGCAACGTGCTGACCCTGGCGCGGGCGGATGATGGCACCCTCCACGCCGGAACCTATGGTGGCGGCCTTTACCGACTGCGCCCCGGTGAGACTCGCTGGCAGCGCCTGTCGGGTCTGCCGGCCGTGAAGGTGACGGCCCTGGCTGTGTCCGCCGATGGTCGCCGGGTGCTGGCCAGTGTCGGCGATGGGGTGCGGGAATCGCGGGATGGCGGCGACAACTGGCGGGAGGTGCCTGCGTTGGCGGGTATCCCCGTGCTCAGTCTGGCCTTCGACGGGGCAGGACGGGCCTGGGCCGGGACCCGGGAGGGGCGGCTGTACCGTCAACAGGACTCGGACTGGATGCGGGTCCGTTTCGGGGCTGATCTGATCGTCCACCAAGTGGCGTCGGTGGGGCAGGGCGGGCTATTCGTTCTCATGGGGGATCGGTTGTACCGGCGCCCGTACCCCGGCGCGGAGTGGCAGCGGATCGAGACGCCGTTTCCCATGACTGATGGGTCGGCGGCCCTTGCCATGGACGCGGCGGGTCGCCTTTATCTGGGCAGTACACGGCAGCCGCCCCGGCGTCTGGACAGCCGGACCGGGGAATGGCGGATGTCGGCATCGGGATGGCCGGAGCCGGGAGGGGTACGTGCCCTGCGCACCGGCCCGGAGGGTGTCGTGTACGGGATACATGCCGACACGGGTCAGCTCCACCGCCTGGATCCGGAGCAGGATCGCTGGACGCCGGTCGAGGTCGGTGAGGCCCGTCCGGGCCACCCGCTTTGGGATCTGCGGCGGCTGCCGGGAGACCATGGGGTGGCCTGGGGTCCCAATGATCTGGTGTGGCAGCGGCCCGGCGAACCCTGGGGGCACAGCCGGTTTGCCCAGCTTGAGCGCGGGGCGCCCGGACTGGACGCCGACGGGGTGTTGTGGACGCGTCGACAGGTCACGGTGTTTTCGCTGGCACCCGGTGAGAACCGCTGGCGTGACAACGCCATCCGACATCCGCTGTATGTGGAGGCCGTGGCCCTGATCGACGGCACGGAACTGGCGCTGACCGAAGACAACCGTCTGGTACGCCTGCGGCGTCGGGAGGATGGCACCTGGGTGGAACGCAATGCCTACCAACCGCCGGGGCCGCCGCCTTACGCACTGACCGCCACGGGGGACAGAGTCTATCTGGGCACCGTGGACGGCCTTCATGAACTGGACCCGGTGCATGGCACCTGGCGGGACATCACCCCTACACACTGAGGCCGGCCATCGACATGTTGCCCGTGTTTCGCAGTCTGACCGTTGCCGTGCTTCTGGCTATGGGCGTCACGCTCTGGTGGTATCCCGCCGCCACCCTGGTGATGGTGGAACCGGTTGCCTGGGGACAATTGCACGAGCAGCAATATGCTCCCCGGCAGCGGGCGTCGCCATTTCTGTCTTCCGCCGTGATCGAGCAGTCCCGGCAGTCGCGTCCCTTCATGCCGATGGCGGAGTTCATCCAGAACCAGGTCGGCGGGGCGATGCTGGAGGTCGAGGCCGGTGAGTGGAGTCGGGACCTGCCGGGTTCCGATGGCGACCGGGCCTGGCTGGCACCGGACCGGGTGCCCGTCACCGATCCTCCGCGCGGCTGGGTGCATCTGGCCCTGCGGGACGGGGAGGCGCTGGATTTCTACCGCCTGCAATGGGTGGATCCGCTGCAGCATCTGGGTGACATACCCCCGGCGCAGGCCCATCCTTTCCGGGGTTTTCCGCTGCTCTGGGCGTGCATGGGCATCGTCCTGGTGGTGATGCTCGCGCTGCCGGTTCGTGAATCGCCTGCCCAGGCCAGCAATTTGGCCAGGGGCATGCGGGCGGGACTGGGCCTGCTGTTTTTTTTCCTGCCGCCGACCCTGGTAAGCCTGTGGCTATCGCAGCGTTCGGCGCCGGACGCGGTCTACGCCCTGATCGTGATCGGGGGCATGCTGGCATTGACCGGTCTTGTCACGGCCCTGATCTTCGGTCGGCAGTACGCCTGGCTCAGGCGACTCATGGCCGGTGAGGGTTTGCTGGCCCATTGGCGACTGGCACCCGAGCACTGGCGGGATTTCGTGCAGCGGGACATGCGGCGCAGCCGGGGGGAGAAGCTGGCCAGGTTGGTGATGGTGGCGGTGATGGCCGTGGTGGTGGGCCTGGGGTTTGTGCTGTTTGCGCCGGACCGGGGAGCGGGTCTGGTGGTGGCGGGGGTGCTGACGGGCATGGTGCTGCTGCTTGCACTGATCGTGTTGCTCATGCCCCTGTGGACCCGTCGACGCCTGTTACAGGCGTTACCGCAGGTCTGGCTGGGGCTGGAGGGTGTCTGCATCGGCCATCAGGCCCACCATTGGTCGGGGCTGGGATCACGGCTTGAGTCGGCGCGATTGCAGAGGGGCAAGCAGGGCCGTCCTGCCCGGATCGAGCTGACGTATTCCGGATTGCGCGGGGTGAGCAGTGGTCGAGGGGTGTATGTCTATCGTGACCAGCAGAACGTGGTGGTACCGGTCCCCCCCGGAAAGGAAGCGGAGGCGGAAGGGGTCATTGCCCGGCTGCGAGCCGGCAAGGGGAAATGAGGATGGGTATGAACACCCTGTTGCTGTCCCGGCGCCGCGGAATATCACGGCTTGTTGTCGGCATGATGGGTGTCTGCACCCTGTCCCTGCTCCTGGACTGCACTGCGCCCGCAAGGGCCGACACACCGGCTCTGGCCCCGGAACTGCAGACGCTGGCGGCCCAGGGCAAGCTGACCGTGCGCGCCCTGCGGGCCTGGGGGCTGCTATCGGACGCCCATCAGGGTTTGGTGATGGCGCTGCATGGCCGTTCGCTGGACCTGCTCGCGGCGGATCAGGCGCAGATTGATCGCTGGGTTGAGGATGCCGATAGAGGGCGCCTGTCCTTGTCGGCGGATCAACTGGGCCATCTCCGGGATCTGCAGGCTCTGATGGGTCGTATCACGGCCCTGAGCATGGAAGCATCCGGCGCCGACTCCGCGCTGGCGGGTGCGCTGGATATCGAGCAGACCTGGACCCTGGAAGACTGGGAGTCTCTCGAAAAGGCCCCGGCCTTGATGTCAGGCGGGGCGTTCGGCGCCGTTCTGTTCGCCCAGGACCCCGCGGAGGCGGCAATGATGGCGCGTCTGGAACGTCCGGAGGGTTTTGATCCTCCGCTGCGTCTGGATGCCCGGGCCACCCGCGAGTTGCTGTTCCCACCGGAGAAGGACATACCCGATGCCGCTGCCTCGCCACCCCCCACCCCGCCCGCCTTGACTGCGGGGTTGATCCGCGCCGAATTGGCCCAGGGCGTCAATATCCTGGGGGATACCTACTGGGCAGGGCAGGTGATCTTTGCCATGCAGGGCATGCGCATGCTGTATGGCGTCCTGTCGGAAGCCGACGAGGCGGCCTTCAGCCGTCTCTGGGCGCCCTTGTTCGAGCATCCCAGTGAGGCCGTGCTGGCCTGGCTGCAGGCCCTCAACCCCTTGTTGATGGAGTTTCTGGCCGCCCAGCAGGAAATGGCGGCGCTGCTGGAGGGCCTGGACGAGGCGGATTTTGCCGTGGAACTGGCCATCGCCTACGGCGAGGACGAAGACATCGCCGCAGCCATGCATCGGGTGGGACTGCTCAATGCCCGTATCGGTGACATGAAGCGGCACATGGAACAGCTGGTGGCGGCCATTGATGTCCTGGGCGATCCACCCGACGTGCGTCTGGAACAGGCGCGCGCCCGGGCCAGAACCCGCCAGGCCGTCGAGTTGGTGAAATCACTGGCCCCGCCCGCCGGGATCCATCACGTCCCCCGTCCCGGCTGGTCGGCGGAGACGGCCTGTGAGTTTGCCGGCGGCTGCCCCCGTCACGAGGATTTCGGTGAATTGAGCAAGGTGTTCCACTACGCCTTTGAACATCGCTATTTGCGGCCGGATGGTTCCATTTCCCGGGATCAGATCACCGCGCCGCTGATGCTGGCCTTCGTGATCCACGATCCCGTGCCGGCGGAGGCCATTGTGCAGGGACGCTGGGCCGGATGGCAGTGGATCGATGAATGGATGATTCCCCATTTCATGAGTCCGGACGCCGGTGACTGGGTCCGGACCCACCGGATGCAGGGAAGGTATGACGATGCCATGACCGGGCTGACGCAGACCACGGTGGATGGCCGTCCCGCCCTGCGCTGGCCCTACCCGTGGCTGTACGGCATTGAGCTGGTGAACTATCTGATCCAGCCGGGGGGGGATGAAGGTCCACGCATCCTCGTGATTCAGGTGCCGAACTGGGCCGTGATCGGCAATGCAGGGGGATTGCGGGATCATATCCAGCGCCATCAGGGGTTTGAACTGGAGGCGATGGTGGGGCATCTGCGCCTGGGTCCCGCCGGGGACCGGGAGGACGCCGAGCCGGGCTTTCCGGATATCGCTTTGGAATATACTGAATATCGGCGGCAGACCCTGGAATGGCTCGCGGAGCGGGTGGAGGCGCAGCGAGGACTGGTGGAAGGCGCGCGCGGCCATGATGCGAGGCGAATCACGCAGAGTCTCCTGCACGAGTTGCAAGACCTGATGGAGATCCTGCGGGACGGGCGATATCGCTGGACGCCCGCCCCCCTGTACGAGCGCTGGGCCGGGCATGGCTACGGCAGTCACGGTGAGTACGCTCTGCGAGATGCCCGTCTGGAGCAGGCCCCGGCATCCTGGCTGCCCACGGCAAGGGTCGTGCTGGAGCCCGGCGCGCCTCTGGATCTGCTGCCCCAGCCCATCGAGGAAGTGGGGGAGTTGGCGCCCTGTGTCGACTGCCGCGTGCTCATGCCGGAAGTGATACCGGGTTTTCCCCTGAACAACGAGAACGAATATCTCACGGTGCGTGAACTGGTGGCGGCGGGCCGCCTGCGCTTGTTACCAACGGATCACAGCCTGCCGGTGGGCAATCTCTTCGGCGTGGGTGATCTGGATGTGGCGCGCATCCACATTCCGGCGGCGTCGGAGGGATCATCGGCCCCGGCGGAGGATGATCCGCTGCAGGCCCGGGTGCGCTTCCACGAGAACAACATCGGCTGGCTGCAAGGCGACATCCAGCGCCTGGAACAGGCCATGCGCGGCAGCGGCAACGAGGATGAACGCCGGTTTCTGGCCCATCAACTCACCATCAAGCGGGCCGATCTGCAGGGAGAGCGGGATGCCATCACCACCCTGCGGACGGGCAATTTCGTCCGCACCCCCACCGCCTGGGACCAACTGGTCAAGGAGCAGATGCTGGCGCAGGGGCGGGAGATGGCAGCCCGGGTGGAGCGGTCACGGCGCAACCTGGACCGCATCGAACACATGATGGATACCCTGCCGCCGGAAGAGCGCCGCGACCTGAGGGACTGGGTGGATCGCCAGTTGCGGGATGCCGGGATGGATCTGGAACGGCAGGTGCAGGTGGGGCATGTGGTGGCCAGGAACCTGCAAGCGCGGGCGGAACAGCAGCGTGCCGCCGCCCAGGAGGATGAGGCCTGGGCTCAACTGGCGGTGGACATCCTGGAGAATTATCAGCAGGCGGCCACCTACGCCATGTATGCCACCCCCTTCGTCAGCGGGGGCGGCGTGCTGTCGGTGGCCTACGGCATCACCAGCGGCGGCATCGCCGGTTATGCGGAGCAGGGTGATATTCACGGCGCCATCCGGGGCGCGGCGCTCACCTCCCTGCGTTACTGGTCGCCCAAGGCGGACTATGCCCTGACCGCCTATGAAGGCTACCAGGCCGGTGGCGTCGAGGGCGCCGCCCGGCGCGTGGCCTCCACCTATGTGCAACGCAAGGTGGTCCAGACCGCCACCCAGGCCGCCCTGAACGTACAGGGGCAGATCCAGGCTTCCCATCGGCAGGCCCGCCGGGAGGCCTGGCGCGAGGCCCAGCGCAAGGTGAATTTCCGCGAGGAGCGGGCCGCGGGCCGCGCCCTGGCGGAGCAGCACCAGGCCCAGTTCGCGCAAGTCCGTCGCCTTGAACGGAGCATGCGGCAGCAGGGTTATATCGAAGTGGATGGCGTGCGCTACAGCGGTGACCTGATGTGGAGAACCCGCACCTGGACCGACGCCAACCGGGCGCTAATGGACACCACCGCCGCCATCAAGCACTCCCCCCATGCCAAGCTCTGGATGAAGCGGGGCGCCGATCCGCTGGCCCAAAGGGACTACAACTTCACCGACCGGTTGCACACCCGCCAGGTGGTCAGGGATCTGCGTGCCGATCTGCAGGCCCAGGGGATTGCCCCCGATGCCCTGCAGTTTCGGCCCATCCGCAACGCGGGCAACCACTCGCCGGGCATGGACCTGGACCTGGCGATGCGTTTCACGGGCGATGCCGGCCATCTGTGGCGGGTCGATCCCGCCACCGGGCAGGCGCAGCAACTGAGCCTGGCCGAGGCCAACGCCTTCGTACAGGGACGCTTCAATCGGGTCTATGCCCGCAATGCCGGAGGGAGAACCGCGCAGGGTTCCTGGCAGATGGTCACCAGCAGTGCCCATGCCGAGGCCTACCAGGACACGGCATGGCTGCATGTGCGTGACATCGTGCGTTCCGGGGTGGACCCGAATTCGGTCATCAACCCACGGCATGCGACCCAGGCAGGTGGTGTGACCGTCCACAAGGCACACGAGATGCGCCGTTTCACCGGCATGGGGACGGACAACCAGAACTTCGAGATCTACCGCGGCACCGCCAAGGATATCGATTCCAAGGTGATCCCGTTGCTGCAGTCACGGGCGCGGCAAGCGCCCGATGCGGGGCAACGGCGGGCCGCCCAGGAGTCGCTGGATTTTTACCGGGGTTTGTCTCGGGCGATGAACCGGGCGGTGATGGATCCCATCGCCGCCGACAAGGAGGTACGACAGATGACCGGCATGGATACGCTGGGCGCGGTGGAATTGGTGGGTGGGGCCATACAGGCCCTGGGGCAGGGGCTTCGGCACTGACGGAAGGTGGCCCGTGCGGTATTTCCATGGACACCGGAACGTCGACCTCCGGATCAGGCACGTGGCGCGGCCACGGTCACGTTCCGGCAGCCGGTTTCCACCAGCCGCCAGGAGGCGATGGCGGCCAGGGCCGCAAAGCCGGTGAGCAGCCACAGTCCGCGTTGGTAATCGGCCGCCGTGTACACGGGGACACCGCCGCTCATGAGACCTTCCCAGCCCAGGTCCATGGCCCAGCCGAACAGGGGCTGGAACAGGGCGGCTCCCAGGAACAGGCCGGTATTGACCAGGGCGATGGCCATGCCCGAGAGGGCCGGGTCCGCCACTTCCTTGGCATGGGCGTAGGCCACCACGAAACAGCCGGCACTCAGGCCCATGAGGGTGAACAGGGTCAGTCCGGAGGCTCCCGGACCCCAGGGCAGGAACAGCAGCCCCAGGCAGACGCTCAGGTAGACCAGGGCACCGGCCTGCAGCACGGGACGGCGCCGCCCCAGACGGTCGGAAAAGCTGCCCGCCAGCAGGCAGCCGACGGCAAAGGCCACCGTGGCCACGGTGGTGTAAACCGAGGCATCTCCCCGGCTCAGGCCGTGCACGTCCCGCAACAGGGGGATGGCCCAGAGTCCCAGCATGCCGAACAGGCTGCCGGTGATGCCGAAGTCATAGACAAACCCCGGCCACAGCCGGCGGTTGGCCAGCACGGCCCGCAGATCCTTGATCCAGTGCTGTTTTCTGGGGGCATGGGGCGGCAAGCCTTCCATCTCCCGCACCGAGGGAAAGCCCAGTTGTTCGGGACGGTCCCTGACCAGCCACCAGGAGAGCAGGGCGAGGACAATGGCGACGATCCCCAGGGCCACGAACAGGCTGCGCCATTCCACGTAGAGCAGCATCAGGGCCAGGGGGCCGGTGGCGGCAATGGCGCCCAGATTGCCCAGCAGCAGGGTGAGTCCGCTGATGCTGCCGTACTTGCGCTCGCTGAACCAGACGGTGTTGCTTTTCATGAGACCGACGAAGACCACCGAGACCCCCAGGCCCACCAGGAAACGGCCCACGCTGGCGGTGGCCAGGGTATCCGCCAGCCCGAAGACGATGGAACCGCTGCCGGCCACCAGGTTGCCCAGGGTGACGGCATAGCGGGATCCCAGGGTGTCCGCCAGCACCCCGGCGGGGATCTGCATGGCGGTATAGATGTAGAAATACATGGCCGACAGCGAGCCCAGGGCCGCCGCCGTCACGCCGAACGCGGCACTCAGTTCGCTGGAGACCATCGCCGGTGCGAAGCGGTGGAAGAACACCAGCATGTAGGCGGCGATGAGGACGCTGTAGATGGTCCAGCGGATCCGTTCGAAACGGGCCGGATCGTAATGGGGGGGCATGCTGACTGTTCCTGTGCACTTGGGCAAAGTAAGCGAGAGCTAAGGTATGCACGATTGCCACCGGATGTTCAACCACGCCGGGTAGTGTGCAGGGCGGCGACCCTATGGCACGTTGATCAGGCCGGCCCCCGCAATGAGTGTCTCCAGGAGGTCGACGATGCCGGTGAGCTGCTTATAGTCATTCCCGCGCAAGCGGGAATCCATGGCCGTGTTGAGGGAGCCGAGAGAGGGATTTTACGGTCCTGCTCCGTCAGGTACGCGCTTCAGGATGATGGAGACATTGTTCACCGGCATGTCGATCACGGATTGCAGGGAAAGCCCCTGTTCCCGTCCCGCAGTTTCGATGCTGGCGATGTCCCGCACCCCCCAGGCCGGGTTTTGGGCCCGCAGATACTGGTCAAACCGCTGGTTGCTGGGCGCGGTATGCCTCCCATCGCGGGAGTAGGGGCCATAGAGATAGAGCAGGCCGCCCGGCAACAAATACTTGCCGGCATTCCTGAGCAGGCCCGCCGTGGTGGCCCATGGGGAGATGTGCGCCACGTTGATACACACCATGACTACAAAGCCATCGCCGGGTGGCCGATTGGATTGTCCCAGTTCCCAGTCAGTCTGACTCGCATCCAGCCGCACCGGTGCGTTCAGGTTGGGCAGGGAGACATACTGCCGCCAGGCCTCGATGCTTTTCAGGTGATGCGGGTCAATATCGGTGGGCCACCAGGTGATCCCGGGGAATTCGCGCGCAAAGTCAACCACATGCTGACCGGTCCCGCTACCGACTTCCAGGGCGTGGCCTTCCAGATCCTGGAAGGCATCCCGCAGTACCGCCAGAATGGGCGTGATGTTTTCGTGGTAGGAAGCTGAATCCAGGCGGGTGTCGGGGGGCATCGGGTCGCGCTCATCTTGGCGGTATGAACGGAAACCGCTCGCTGGTGGCGAAGTCATGGATGATGGTCTGCATCTCCGTGGCTTGCAGATAACCGATGTAACGGTACCAGGTCCGCCCATCGGGACCGATCAGCAGGTGTTGTGGCAGGGTGCGGATGCTGTGCCCTTCCGCCAGTACCCGTTCGGGGGGAAGGCCAAAGCGGCCGGCCCAACGGTGGGCCTCAGCGACCCCCGCCGGCTGAAACGGTTCATCGGCACTGGTGAGCACGGTGTAGACCTGCAGTGAAGGCCCGGCCGACCGGAGCAGTTCACGAATGGCGGCAGCCTGGGTCTGGCTAGCCCCGCACCA
This sequence comes from Ectothiorhodospira shaposhnikovii, assembly GCF_022227765.1. GTDB lineage: Bacteria > Pseudomonadota > Gammaproteobacteria > Ectothiorhodospirales > Ectothiorhodospiraceae > Ectothiorhodospira. The sequence goes on from NZ_JAJMLZ010000005.1 coordinate 235,800, forward strand.
GGCTGCCGCATAGGTCACCCAGATCCAGCCCTCCTCCACCTTGTCGCACACATCTACCCGGCGCCCCGTTCCATCCACACGCTCGTCGGCTACCAATTGAACAGCGGCACAGCCACCGGCACGATCCCAGTCGGTATAGAACTCACCGGTCTGATCCCTGGAAGAACCACAGGACAGCAGGGGCAAGGCCATCAGGCAGCCGAGCAGCCCGGCATGACGGCGTAGACGCTCAAAAAGTCGGGGCGGAACGGACGGATGGTGCATCTTCCCGGCTCACGGAAGTGACGAGGCATTTCCTATCCGTATAGCACGGATCAGGATGGGCTGTTCGGTGGATATGAGGCCGGGTACTCTCGTGCGCCGGCAAAACGGCAAAATGCTTCTGGATTCTCCGGTTTTTCCGTAGACTCTTCCCATGTCACTGACAGGCAAACATATCCTTCTGGGCGTTTCCGGCGGCATTGCCGCCTACAAGGCCTGCGAGCTCACCCGGCGGCTGATGGATGCCGGTGCCGAGGTCCGGGTGGTGATGACCCCTCACGCCACCGAGTTCGTGGCTCCGCTCACCTTCCAGGCCCTGTCCGGCCATCCCGTGCGCACGGCCCTGTTCGACGCCGAGGCCGAGGCGGGCATGGATCACATCAGCCTGGCCCGCTGGGCCGATGCCGTGCTCATTGCCCCGGCCACCGCCAATGTGATGGCCCGACTGGCCCAGGGCATGGCCGACGACCTGTTGACCACCCTCTGCCTGGCCGCGGAGGCGCCCGTCTGCCTGGCCCCGGCCATGAACCGGGTCATGTGGGCCAACGCCGCGACTCAGGCCAACGTGCGCACCCTGACGGCGCGGGGCGTCCGTCTGTTCGGTCCCGGTGCTGGTTATCAGGCCTGCGGCGAGGTGGGGGAGGGGCGCATGCTGGAGCCGGGGCAGATCGTCACGGCGGTGGAAGGCCTGTTTGCCGGTGGTCCATTGGCGGGGGTACGGGTGATGGTGACCGCCGGTCCGACCCGGGAGCCTCTGGATCCGGTGCGTTATCTCACTAACCGAAGCTCCGGGCGCATGGGGTTTGCGGTGGCGGCGGCGGCGGCCGAGGCCGGGGCGCAGGTTTGTCTGGTGAGTGGCCCGGTACACCTGGATACCCCTCGCGGTGTGACCCGGGTGGATGTGGAAACGGCCTTGCAGATGTACGAGGCCGTCATGGCCAGGGCCGCCGGGACGGATCTGTTCATTGCCACGGCGGCGGTGGCGGATTACCGCATGGCCCAGCCGGCGGAACGCAAGATCAAGAAGCAGGCGGACGAGTTGCCACTGACCCTGGTGAAGAACCCGGACATCCTGGCGGCGGTGGCGGCCCTGCCGGATGGGCCGTTCACGGTGGGATTCGCGGCGGAAACCGATGATCTGGAAACCTATGCCCAGGGCAAGCTCGAAGCCAAGGGGCTGGACATGATTGCCGCCAATGATGTTTCCGGCGGGCGCGGGTTCGATGTGTCGGACAATGCCCTGACGGTGTTCTGGCGGGGCGGTTCCTTGTCCCTGCCGCGGCAGTCCAAGTCGCAACTGGCCCGTGAGCTGGTGGCGCTGATTGCCCGGCATCATGGGGGCTGTTTCCCCTCCCATTCCTGTTCCCATCCGACGATCGATCATCAACATCATGCATGCCATCCAGATCAAGATTCTTGACCCCCGTGTCGGCACGGACTTCCCCTTGCCGGAGCCGGCCACACCGGGTTCCGCCGGCATGGATCTGCGGGCCTGCCTGGACGCGCCCCTGACCCTGCAGCCCGGGGAGACCCATCTCATCCCCACCGGCATCGCCATGCATCTGGCGGACCCCGGCCTGGCGGCCATGATCCTTCCCCGATCCGGGCTGGGCCATAAACACGGCATCGTCCTGGGGAATCTCGTCGGCCTCATCGATTCCGACTACCAGGGGCCGCTCATGGTCTCCTGCTGGAATCGGGGGGCGGAGCCGTTCGTCGTCCAGCCCGGCGAGCGCATTGCCCAGTTGGTGGTGGTGCCGGTGGTGCAGGCCCGTTTCCAGGTGGTGGATGATTTCGAGGCGACCCACCGGGGCACCGGCGGGTTCGGGTCCTCGGGTAGGGGTTAGCCCGGGGCAGACATGGGCAGATACCGGGAGCACCGTCACATGCAGGGGAGCAGATCATGAGCATGAGTGTGGACCCCGGCATCTTCCGGGCCTATGACATCCGCGGCGTGGTGGGCGAACGCCTCAATCCGGATACCGCCCGGGCCATCGGCCGGGCCTACGGTGCCGAGGCCCGCGAGCTGGAGGTGACCCGGGTAGTGGTCGGGCGTGACGGCCGCCTGTCGAGCCCCGAGCTGGAGTCCGCCCTCATCGAGGGGCTGCTGGCGTCGGGATTGCGGGTGATCCGGCTGGGCTGCCTGCCCACGCCGGTGACCTATTACGCCGCGCTCAGGGAAGCCGACGGCAACGGCATCATGGTCACCGGCAGTCACAATCCCCCGGCCTACAACGGCTTCAAGCTCATGCTGGCGGGGCGCACCCTGCATCAGGAGACGGTGCAGCGTCTGCGGCGCCGGATTGACGAGGGGCGCCTGCCCGTTGCGCCCGGGGGTACCCTGGAGACTGCGGAAGTCTGCAGTCGTTACCTGAACGAACTCTGTGCCGACATTCACCTGGATCGCCCCCTGCGGGTGGCGGTGGATTGCGGCAACGGCGCCGCCGCGGTGGTGGCACCGGAGATTTTCCGGCGTCTGGGCTGCGAGGTGGTCCCTCTCTACTGCGAGGTGGATGGACATTTTCCCCACCATCATCCCGATCCGTCGCGTCCCGAGAACCTGGAAGATCTGCGGCGCGCCGTGGAGTCCGGCGGTCTGGACCTGGGGCTGGCCTTCGACGGCGACGGGGATCGCCTCGGCGTCGTCGACGGCCGGGGGCGTATCCAGTGGCCGGACCGCCTGATGATGTGTTTTGCCGCCGATGTGCTGGCCCATCATCCCGGCAGCACGGTGGTATTCGATGTGAAATGTTCTCATCACCTGGCCGAGCGGGTGCGGGCGCTGGGGGGCGTGCCGGACATGTGGCGTACCGGCCACTCCCTGCTCAAGGCGCGCATGGAAGAGACCGGGGCCCTGTTGGCGGGAGAGATGAGTGGTCATGTCTTTTTCCGGGATCGCTGGCTCGGGGTGGATGATGCGATCTACGCCGGGGCGAGGTTGTTGGAGTCTCTTGCCCGGGACTCCCGGTCGCCGGCGCGGATATTCGACGAGTTGCCCCAGGGTTGTCATACCCCGGAGCTGCTGGTGACGCCGGGCGGGGAAGAGGGGCACGGTGCCTTCATGGCGCGCTTCCTGTCCGAGCCGGATCCCGAAGGTGGCCGGGTGAATCGCATCGACGGCCTGAGGGTGGATTTCGATGATGGCTGGGGGCTGGTGCGGGCTTCCAACACCACGCCTTGTCTGACCCTGCGCTTCGAGGGGAGCTGCCCCGAGGCCCTGGCACGGATCCAGACGCTGTTCCGTGAGCGTCTGCTGGCGGTGGATCCGGAGCTGGAACTGCCGTTCTAGCGCTCTCCCGTCGCCGTCATTCCCGCGCAGGCGGGAATCCAGTAGCATATTGAAAACCCTGGACTCCCGCCTGCGCGGGAATGACGGCAAGGGGTTGTTTCAGAATTTCTTCAACACCTGCCCGGTCTGAAACCGGAGACTTCCCGAATGTCCGAACACACCGCCATGGACCACACCAGTCCCCAGACCATCGCCCGGGTCCTGACCGAGGCGTTGCCCTATATCCAGCGCTTTTCCGGCAAGACACTGGTCATCAAGTACGGCGGCAACGCCATGGTGGACGAGGAACTCAAGCGCGGCTTTGCGCGGGATATCGTGCTGCTCAAGCAGGTGGGCCTGAATCCGGTGGTGGTCCACGGTGGTGGCCCCCAGATCGGCAGGATGCTCAGCCAGCTGGGCAAGGAATCCCGTTTCGTGGATGGTTTGCGGGTGACGGACCGGGAGACCATGGACGTGGTGCAGATGGTGCTGGGTGGTCTGGTCAACAAGGAGATCGTCAATCTCATCAACCAGTTCGGTGGCCGCGCGGTGGGCCTGACCGGCAAGGACGGCGGGCTGATCCGGGCCCGGCGCCTGAGTCATCGCCGTGCCGGCGAAGACCCCGAGGCCTCGGAGATCATCGACCTGGGGCACGTGGGTGAGGTGGCTTCCATCGATCCCGCCGTGGTGCACATGCTGGATTCGGGGGCCTTCATTCCCGTGATCGCGCCGGTAGGCGTGGGCGAGGATGGCGCGGCCTACAACATCAATGCCGACCTGGTGGCCGGCAAGATGGCCACGGTGCTGGGGGCGGAGAAGCTGATCCTGCTCACCAACACCACCGGGGTCCTGGACGGAGAAGGCAACCTGCTCACCGGTCTGACGGCCCGTCAGGTGGACGAGCTGATTGCCACCGGGGTGATCCACGGCGGCATGATTCCCAAGATCCAGTGCGCCCTGGACGCGGTGAAGTCCGGCGTCAAGACGGCCCATATCATTGACGGACGGGTGCCCCATGCGGTGATGCTGGAGCTGCTGACCGACAAGGGGGTGGGAACCCTGATCCGGGGCTGACGGGCCTTTCAGCGCCGGGGCTGGGTGTCGGCCTGTTGCCGACGCAGCTCCCGGAACCGCTCCAGATCCCGGGCAAACCGGGCCAGCACGGCATCCCGTTCCTGTCGGCGTTCTTCCAGGTACGCTTCCTGTACCCGGATCTGGCGTTGCAGGGAGTCGGCCTGTTCCCGCAGGCCTTCCGGTACCGGCCTGCCGCCGGCCTCAAGGCCGGCGATGCGTGTATTGGCCTGTGTCAGCTGATCACGCAGATTGCCCAGTTTGTCCCGGGTGAGGTTCATGTTGGCCTCGATCAGGGCCACGCGGTCATCCCGTGCGTGCAGCAGTTCGCGCTCGGAGCCGAAGGATTGCAGCAGAACCCGGTCGACCCGCTCCTGTTCCGCCCGTTGCTGTTCCAGGGCCTCCCGACGTTCCCGTTCCGCCTGTTCGGCGGCCAGCTCCTGTGGCGTTCTCGCCCGGTCCAGGCGCTGGATCACCAGTCCCCTGTGATCAAGGACCTCGCGGTCATACCGGGTCGTGTCCGGGGGCGGGGTGTCGCTCATGTGAGTCTGACCGGACTCGTCCACCCAGCGGTAGACCTGTGCGGAGGCCGTGCCGATGAGCCCGGCGGCCAGCATGGCCGCCAGTATCGGTGTGGTTCCTGCTGTTGGAAAAATCCTGGGCATGCCTCATTCCCGCCACGGGTTCAGGGGTGCCGTCGCCCGCGTATTCGCGGGGCAGGCTAGATGCCGAATTCTTCCCGATAGGCCTGCACGGCGGCACGATGCTGCGCCATGTCCGGCAGGTCCTCCAGAAAGACGATCAGGTCCGATAGGGACGCAATGGCATGGACCTGCAGACCGTAATCCCGTTCCACTTCTTGAATGGCGGACAGCTCGCCGCGCCCCCGTTCCTGTCGATCCAGTGCGATCAGCACGCCGGCCGGTTCCGCGCCGGCGGCCTTGATGATCTCCACGGATTCACGGATGGCGGTGCCCGCGGTGATCACATCGTCCACGATCATGACCCGCCCGGACAGGGGGGCGCCCACCAGGGTGCCGCCTTCGCCGTGGTCCTTGGCTTCCTTGCGATTGAAGCAGAAGGGGTAGTCGCGGTCGTGCTCCTGGGCCAGGGCCACCGCGGTGGCGGCCACCAGGGGGATGCCCTTGTAGGCGGGGCCGAAGAGCATGTCCACCCGGGCGTTCGATTCCACCAGGGTACGGGCATAGAAGGCACCCAGGCGGGCCAGGTCCCGGCCGGTGTTGAACAGGCCGGCATTGAAGAAATAGGGGCTGGTACGGCCGGATTTGAGGGTGAAGGAACCAAAGCGCAGGACGCCGCGTTCCAGACAAAACTGAAGGAATTGGGTGCGATAGGTATTCATGATTGAGAAATTACAATGTCCTGTGGGAGGGCACAAGCCGGGCTGGACGCCCCCTGTCGGTGGGCTGTGTTAAGTTGTCGGATTGTACCCGGACCCCGTGAACACTGCCCTGTCGATCCGATGCGAATCATCACGCTCAACGCCAACGGCATTCGTGCCGCCGCCCGTAAGGGCTTTTATGCATGGCTCAAGGCCCAGGACGCGGACGTGGTCTGCCTTCAGGAGACCAAGGCCCAGATCCATCAACTGACCGACGAGGCCTTTCATCCCGCCGGCTATTTCACCTGTTACCTGGATGCCCGGAAAAAGGGTTACAGCGGGGTGGCCCTGTATGCCCGGCGCAAGCCCGATGAAGTCGTCATGGGGATGAATTCCGAGGAGTTCGACCCCGAAGGCCGCTATATCGAGGCGCGTTTCGGTGATTTGTGTGTTGCGTCCGTGTATGTGCCCTCCGGGTCTTCCGGCGAACTTCGCCAGGCGGCCAAGTACCGTTTCATGGACACCTTCATGGCGCAGTTGCGGCAGAAACAGGCCAATGATCGCGAATACATCCTGTGCGGGGACTGGAACATCGCCCACAAGCCCATCGACCTGCGCAACTGGAGGAGCAACCAGAAGCACTCCGGTTTCCTGCCCGAGGAGCGGGCCTGGCTGGATGTGCTATTTAATGAAGTGGGCTGGGTGGATACCTTCCGACGGTTGAATCAGGCGCCGGAACAGTACACCTGGTGGGCCAACCGGGGGCAGGCCTGGGCGAAGAACGTGGGGTGGCGTCTGGATTACCAGATTGCCACGCCGGGCGTGGCGGCGACGGCTCGTGGGGTGAGCATCTACAAGGATGAACGGTTCTCGGATCATGCCCCGGTCATCACCGACTACGACTGGCCGTTCCCATAGGGATATCCCGGGCAGGTCATTCCCGCGCAGACGGGAATCCAGGCAAGGGCCGGCATTCTGGGCTTCCGCATCCCAGGTGAACGCGGTGCCAAGGCCGGTCTTGCTGGCTATTTTTTAACCAGTTCGCATTATGTCAAAGGTTCGTGTTAGCGTAAAAAAAGGCTGCGGAAGGTCTGCTTTCCGCTGAATTCCGGCGATCCAGCCCACGAAGGGAGGTTACATGACCGAACAGAGTGCGTCTCCAGCCCGTGCTCCACGCATCCTGATGAACCCGCCGGTGTTCATCACCTCCGCGGTACTCACCCTGGTCTTCGTGCTGTTTGCCGCCATCTTCACCGAGACGGCGGGCACCGTCTTCAGTGCCGTGCAAGGCTGGATCTCCGATTCCGCCGGCTGGTTCTATGTGCTGGCGGTGGCTGGATTCGTGGTCTTCATGGTCGGAGTAGCGGTGTCCAGTTATGGCAACATCAAGCTGGGTCCGGATCACAGTCAGCCCGACTACAGCTATGCCTCCTGGTTCGCCATGCTGTTCTCCGCCGGCATGGGCATCGGCCTCATGTTCTTCGGCGTGGCCGAGCCGGTCATGCATTACGTCAGTCCGCCGGTGGGCGATCCGGAGACCGTCGAGGCCGCCCGCCAGTCCATGCGCATCACCTTCTTCCACTGGGGGGTTCATGCCTGGGCCATCTATGCCGTGGTGGCCCTGTCCCTGGCCTACTTCGCCTTCCGACACGACCTGCCGCTGACCATCCGCTCCTCCCTGTATCCGTTGATCGGTGACCGCATCCACGGCGGCATCGGCCACACGGTGGATACCTTTGCCGTGCTGGGCACCATCTTCGGCGTCGCCACCTCCCTGGGGTTCGGCGTCATGCAGATCAACTCCGGCCTGAACTACCTGTTCGATATTCCCAATGCCCTCTCGGTGCAGATCATCCTGATCGTGGTCATCACCGCCATCGCCACCCTGTCCGTGGCCCTGGGGCTGGATGGCGGCATCCGCCGGATCTCGGTGCTGAACATGATCCTGGCCGCGGGCCTGCTGGCCTTCGTGCTGGTGGCCGGCCCCACCGTCTATCTGCTGCAGACCCTGGTGCAGAACACGGGGAATTACGTCTCCAACCTGTTCTACATGACTTTCAATCTGTATGCCTACGAGCCCACCTCGTGGATCGGCGGCTGGACCCTGTTCTACTGGGGTTGGTGGATTGCCTGGGCGCCCTTCGTGGGCATGTTCATCGCCCGGGTTTCCCGGGGCCGCACCATCCGTGAATTCACCTTCGGTGTGTTGCTGGTGCCGGTGGGCTTCACCATCATGTGGATGACCTTCTTCGGCAATACCGCCCTGCACATGATCATGGTGCAGGGCATCACCGAGCTGTCGGACGCGGTGGCGGCGGATACCTCGGTGGCCCTGTTCCAGTTCTTCGAGCATCTGCCCCTGTCCTCCATCATGGCCCTGGTGGCGACCCTGCTGGTGGTGACCTTCTTTGTCACTTCATCGGACTCCGGTTCCCTGGTGGTGGACATCCTCACCTCCGGCGGCAAGGAGGAATCCCCCACCTGGCAGCGCATCTTCTGGGCCGTGATCGAGGGCATCGTGGCGGCGGCCTTGCTCATCGCCGGCGGCCTTGCGGCCCTGCAGACCGCCACCATCGCCAGTGCCCTGCCGTTCGCCATCATCATGTGCTTCATGTGTTGGGGGCTGCTCAGGGCCCTGCGCATCGACACCATGAAACGGATCAGCCTGCGCGAGGCGCGGGTGGCCCCCATCGGCCCCCATGCCCCGGTGAGCTGGCAGCATCGCCTGCGGACCATTGTCCATCAGCCCCGGCGTAACGAGGTCCTGCGCTATATCCAGGAGGCCGTGAAGCCGGCACTGGAAGCGGTGGCCGAGGAGCTGCGCAAGCAGAACCTGGATGCCCACACCGGCGTGGGCGAGGACGGCCGCTGCTGGGTGGAAGTCCGTCACGGCGAGGAGATCGATTTCTTCTATTCCGTGCGGCCCCGCGCCTATGAACCGCCCACCTTCGTCATGCGCGACACCCGCAGCCAGCGTGCCGAGGCGCTCAAGTACTTCCATGCGGAAGTGCATCTGAGCGAGGGCGGCCAGGACTACGACGTCATGGGCTGGAGCAAGGACGCCATCATCAATGATGTGCTGGAGCACTACGAGCGTCACATGCACTTCCTGAGTGCCGTACGCTGATCCCTCGATGGACCGGGGGCCGTGGATCAAGCGATCCCCGGCCCCTTTCCTTTTTACCCGTCGTCAGACACTGACACCGACCCGCCCCTTCCGGGGTGAAGACAGGACAGTAGCCTTGCAACAACCGAAAATCGCAGTCAAAAACCTCACCAAGGTCTTCGGCGACCCGCCGGCACCGGCCTTGAAACTCATGGAGGAGGGACATGACCGCAAGGAGATCCAGCAACGTACCGGACTTACCCTGGGTATTGCCGACGTCAGTTTTGATGTGGCGCAAGGGGAGATCCTGGTGGTCATGGGTCTGAGCGGATGCGGCAAATCCACTTTGATCCGCTGTCTCAACCGTCTGATCGAGCCGACGGCCGGGCAGGTGCTGATCGATGGGGAAGACATCACCGGATTGAGCAACAAGGACCTGCTCGCCCTGCGGCGCCGCAAGTTCGGCATGGTGTTCCAGAATTTCGCCCTGTTCCCCCACCGCACCATCCTGCAGAACACGGCCTTCGGGCTGGAGATCTGCGGGATGGGCCAGGACGAGCGGGAGCAGCGGGCGGCCCAGGCTCTGCAATTGGTGGGCCTGGAAGGCTGGGAGCAGGCCTTTCCGTCCCAACTCTCCGGGGGCATGCAGCAGCGGGTGGGTCTGGCCCGGGCGCTGGCCGTGGACCCGGATATCCTGCTCATGGACGAGGCCTTCAGCGCGCTGGACCCGTTGATACGTCGGGACATGCAACAGGAACTGATCAATCTGCAGGCGCGGGTGAAGAAGACCATCGTGTTCATCACCCATGACCTGGACGAGGCCCTCAGGCTCGGTGATCGCATCGTGCTGATGAAGGATGGGCGGGTGGTCCAGATCGGCACGCCGGAAGAGATCCTGAGTTCCCCCGCCAGTCGTTATGTGGAGCGCTTCGTGGAGGATGTGGACAAGACCCAGATCCTCACCGCCGGCGGGATCATGCGCGATGCAAGGGTGCTGGCCCTTCCCTCGGACGGCCCTCGCACCGCCCTGCACAAGATGGAAAAGGAGAGTTTCTACAGCCTGTTCGTGGTGCGGCGGGACGGCACCCTGGAGGGGTATGTGTGGGCGGATGACATGGGCCGGGCGATCGAGCAGGGAGACAGGCAGATTGGCCCCCACATCCAGCGGGACCATCAGACGGTGGCGCCGGACGAGCCGGTCAGCACCCTGATCGCCATGCTCGCGGACAGCCGCATTCCGGTGGCGGTGGTGGACGAGGCCGGGCGCCTGCTGGGCACCATCGTCAAGAGCAACGTGCTGGCGGCCCTGGCGGCCGGTCAGTCGGATCAGGCAGTGACGGCGGCAGACGCCGCAACCGCCGCGGACAAAACCAGTGAAGCATGCTCATGAATCATGATTTTCCTTTCTTCGGCAAATTTCCCCTGTCGGATTACATCGACGACGGCCTGGACTGGCTGACCGATACCTTTTCCGGTCTGACCCGTGCCATCAGTAACGTGCTGGGCGACGGCGTGGACGGCGTGGTGATGTTGCTGAGCTTTCCACCCCCCTGGCTGGTGATCCTGGTCTTTGCCGGCATTGCCTGGCTGGCGGCGGGGCGTCGGGTGGCCATCGGCACCGCGGCCGGTCTGCTGTTTTTGTGGAACTTGCAACTCTGGCAGGCCACCATTGAGACCCTCACCCTGGTGTTGTTCGCCACGGCGGTGGCGGTGGCCATTGCGTTGCCCATCGGCATCCTGGGCGGGCTGTCGGAGCGCTTCCACCGGGCCACCATGCCGGTGCTCGACTTCATGCAGACCATGCCCGCCTTCGTCTATCTGATCCCGGCGATTCCCTTCTTCGGTCTGGGTCAGGTGTCGGCCATGTTTGCCACCGTGATCTTTTCCATGCCGCCGGCCATCCGTCTCACCATCCTGGGCATCCGTCAGGTGCCCCGGGAGCTGGTGGAGGCCGCGGATGCCTTTGGCGCCAGCCGGCGGCAGAAACTGTTCAAGGTCCAGCTGCCGCTGGCGGTGCCCACCATCATGGCGGGCATCAACCAGACCATCATGTTGGCCCTGTCCATGGTGGTGATCGCCGCCATGATCGGCGCCGGAGGCCTGGGGGGCGAGGTCTGGCGGGCGATCCAGCGTCTACAGCCGGGCAACGGTTTCGAGGCCGGCATTGCCATCGTGATCCTGGCGATGATCCTGGACCGGGTGACCCAGCGCATTGGCCGGAAACGCGGATCGTAACCGGGTAGGTCATTCCCGCGAAAGCGGGAATCCGGTGGGGGCTCGGCGCCTGGGCTCCCGCTTTCGCGGGAGTGACGACTTGAGGGTATCGGGAGTGACGACCAAAGGGTGTCGGGAGTGACAATCGGGGGCATCAGCCGTAACGGCTTGGAAGTATTGGGAATGACCACCCCGGGTATCGGGAGTGACGGTTGGGGGTGGTTGGAAGTGACGGCAGGAGGCTTTTTGAGAACTTTCTGAGTATCCATGCAATTCTTCGGAGGAAAATGATGACTTCAATGACAAGGCCGGGAATCCCGGTGATCGCCAGTCTGATCCTGGCGGCAACTCTGGTATTTGCCCCTCTGTCGGCCCTGGCGGGCGACAAGGGACGGATCAACATCCCCTATGTGGAGTGGGCCAGTGAAGTGGCCAGTACCAACGTGATCCGGGTGGTGCTGGAAGAGGCCGGCTACGACGTGCGGCTGACGTCCGTCAGCGCCGCGGCCATGTGGCAGTCCGTCGGCACCGGTGACCAGGATGCCTTCGTGGCCGCCTGGCTGCCCACCACCCATGAGCATTATCTGGAGCGGGTCAGGGACCGGGTGGAAGACCTGGGGCCCAACCTGGTGGGTACCCGTATCGGTCTGATGGTCCCCACCTATGTGGAAATTGACTCCATTGAGGAGCTTAATGACCACGCCCGCCGTTTTGACCGTCGCATCATCGGCATCGACCCCGGTGCGGGCCTGATGAGCAGCACCGAGCGGGTGATCGACGAATACGGCCTGAGACTGCGCCTGATCGAAGGTTCCGATGCCACCATGACCGGCGTGCTGGCCAATGCCGTCCGCAACAATGACTGGGTGGTGGTCACCGGTTGGACGCCTCACTGGAAGGAAAGCCGCTGGGAGCTGAAATATCTGGACGACCCCAAGGGTATCTATGGCGGCGAGGAAGCCATTCACACCATCGTGCGTGCCGGCCTGAAGGACGACATGCCCGAGGCCTACGCCATCCTCGACAACTTCAACTGGACGCCCGCCCACATGGCCGAGTTGATGATGATGAACGAGGAAGGGGGAGATCCCTACGAGAACGCCAGGCGCTGGGTCGAACAGAACCGGGACCTGGTGGACACCTGGTTGCCCTGAGTGTTCCGGGTGGCGGGTTGCCGGGGTGTTTCCGGCTCCCCGCCGCCGGCTCATCAATCGATATCACCGATGTATCTGACTGGAAAAACCGACTTATGAACAGAAAGACCCTGATTGCCTCTTCCGTCGCCGCTGCCCTGGCCGTGCCCGCCATGGCTCAGGCCGGTGAACTCAACTTTGATTTCTACGGCTCCGCCCGAGTGCAGGTGGAGTCCGTGCGTCCCGATAACCGGGAGCATCTGGACTCCTATACCGGCGTGCGGGATGCCTATTCCAACATCGGTTTCAACGCGGACTATCCCCTGATGGAAGGCCTGACCCTGATCGGTCAGCTGGAACTGCCCCTGGATCTGGCCAACAAGGCCGTTCAGGACCCGTGGGACCAGGAGCAGGATGTGCGCGTGGCCCAGATCGGTGTCCAGGGCGAGATGGGGACCTTCCTGTACGGCCAGATGTGGTTGCCCTACTACAATGCCATCGCCGCCCCGGTGGACATGTTCAGCACCTACTACAGCGGGTTTGCCACCTATACGGCATTTCGTCGCGGCGACACCATCAGCTACTACAGCCCGGACATGAATGGCCTGTCCTTCGCCTTCGCCTGGAGTGAGGACAACGGTGCCGACGGGGATAACCGGGTTCAGCTGACCGGTAGCTACAGCTTCGGCGACACCACCCTGTCCATCGGCATGGATGAGCTCAATGGAAATGACAATACTCGAATCATGGGTGTTTCTGCCGCTCATGCCATCGGTAATCTGTATCTGGCAGGCAAGTTCGAGCGTATCAGCAGCGATGATGATGCGACTGACGGGAACAATGCCGTCAATGTCTATGCCGGCTATACCCTGGGCAAGAACACCTTCAAGCTGATGGTGGCCGAGGTGGAAGGGTACGGCGATAGCATCGTTCATGTGGGGATCGACCATCAATTCACTCCCAGCCTGAAGTTCTTCGCCGAGTACTATTTCGAGCAGGAAACCGCCGCGATCACCGAGAAGCGGGGTGGACTGCAGCAGCCTTATGACAGCAGCCAGGATACCCTGGGCGATGTTCGTGGCGGCCAGGTCTTCGCCGCTGGCATGCGTTTCGACTTCTGATTGACCCTTTCGTCGGCGGGCCGGCTCCCAAGGGGGTGGCCCGCCGCTTCCCGGCCGTGCTTTTGCGCTGCAATACCTTTACCCCGCTGCCTCCCTTTCACTATCCTGTGCGCAACACCACCACAGGCCCTCGGGGCACCATCCACCATGGCCCATATTCTCGGCATCGGCGTCGCCACCCTGGACATCATCAACATCGTTGACCACTATCCGGTGGAGGACGAGGAGATCCGCGCCCGGGAACAGCGCGCCTCTCCCGGCGGCAATACCGCCAACAGCCTGTATGTGCTGCAGCAACTGGGGCACCAGTGCGACCTGGCCGCCGTGGTGGCCGATGATCCGGACGGCGAACATCTGCTGTCCCTGCTGGCGGAGCGGGGGATCAACGTGGAAACCTGTCGCCGGCGCACCGGGCGCACCCCCTGTTCCTACATCACCCTCAATGCCGCCAACGGTTCCCGCACCATCGTCCACTACCGCAACCTGCCGGAACTGGACGCCCCTCATGTGGCCAAGCTGAACCTGGACAAGTATCAATGGGTGCACGTGCAGGCCCGGGATACCCACACCACCAGCCGCATGCTCCAGGCCCTGCGCAGCCAGCAGAAATCCCATCAGCCCATCTCCCTGGAGGTGGAAAAGGACCGGGACGGGGTGGACATGCTGTTCGGGCAACCGGATGTGATCATCTTTTCCCGCCCCTTCGTGCTCGGGCGGGGCTACGAGGAGCCGGAACCGTTCCTGCGCAGCGTGCACAAGCGCGTGCCCGGCGCCGTGCTGATCTGCACCTGGGGCGAGGAGGGCTCCTGGGCCTGGGCCAGTCGGGATGGCCTGTTCCATGCCCCGGCCTGGCGCCCACCCCGGGTGGTGGACACCCTGGGGGCCGGGGACGTGTTCAATGCCGGCCTGATCCATGCCCTGGCCACGGGCAGTTCCGTGCCCGATGCCCTGGCCACGGCCACCCGTCTGGCGGGTTACAAGGTGGGACGGCAGGGACTGGACGGGCTGGATGCCGCGCTGGTGGTGCCCGAGGAGGACTGATCCGCGCTACACTATCAGGATTTTCCCCACTTCCGGCCCGGCTCTTGACTATGCAATACCAGGCACAATACGACGTCATCGTCGTGGGCGGCGGCCACGCCGGCACCGAGGCCGCCCTGGCGGCGGCCCGCATGGGCAGCAGGACCCTGCTCCTGACCCATAACATCGACACCATCGGCCAGATGAGCTGCAATCCCGCCATCGGCGGCATCGGCAAGGGCCATCTGGTCAAGGAGATCGACGCCCTGGGCGGCCTCATGGCCCGCGCCGCCGATCTGGGCGGCATCCAGTTCCGCACCCTCAACAGCCGCAAGGGGCCTGCCGTGCGCGCCACCCGCGCCCAGGCGGACCGTGCCCTCTATAAGGCCGCCGTGCGCCGGGCGGTGGAAAACCAGCCGGGCCTGTCGCTGTTCCAGCAGGCGGTGGACGATCTGATCGTGGCGGGGGACCGGGTCACCGGGGTCGTCACCCAGGCCGGTCTGCGCTTTGATGCCCCTTGCGTGGTGCTGACCGTGGGCACCTTCCTGGGTGGTCTCATCCATGTGGGCGAGGCCAACTACGCCGGTGGTCGCGCCGGTGATCCGCCGGCCATCCGCCTGGCCCAGCGGTTGCGGGAGCTGCCCTTGCGGGTCGGACGTCTGAAGACCGGCACGCCGCCCCGCATCGATGCCCGCAGCATCCATTATTCCCGCCTGACCGAGCAGCCCGGGGATACCCCCGTGCCGGTGTTCTCCTTCCTGGGGCAGCCTTCCGATCATCCGCCCCAGGTGAGCTGTCACATCACCTGGACCACCCCCCGCACCCTGGAGGTGATCCGCGCCAACCTGCACCGGTCTCCCATGTACAGCGGCGTGATCGAAGGGGTGGGGCCGCGCTACTGCCCCTCCATCGAGGACAAGGTGGTGCGCTTTGCCGACAAGGAACGCCACCAGATCTTCATCGAGCCGGAAGGGCTCGACACCCATGAGGTGTACCCCAACGGTATCTCCACCAGCCTGCCCTTCGACGTGCAGGTGGATGTGGTGCGTTCCATCGAGGGCTTCGAGCAGGCCCACATCACCCGTCCCGGCTACGCCATCGAATACGACTTCTTCGACCCCCGGGACCTGCGCCCCAGCCTGGAGACCCGACCGCTGCAGGGTCTGTTCTTCGCCGGTCAGATCAACGGTACCACCGGCTATGAGGAGGCCGCGGCCCAGGGGCTGGTGGCAGGCATCAATGCCGCCCTGCGGGTGCGGGAGCGGGAGCCCTGGCATCCGCGCCGGGAAACCTCCTACATGGGTGTGATGATCGATGATCTCATCACCCGGGGCACCCGGGAGCCCTACCGCATGTTCACCAGCCGGGCCGAGTACCGTCTCACCCTGCGGGAAGACAATGCCGATCTGCGCCTCACCCCCGTGGGCCGCGAACTGGGCGTGGTGGATGATGCACGCTGGGCGGCCTTCGAGCGCAAGCGGGAGGCCATCGAGCAGGAGTCTCGGCGATTGGGGGTCACGGTCATGCGCCCGGGGGATGTGTTGCCGGAGGACGGCGAGCGCCTGTTCGGCGGCCCCCTGAGTCGGGAGTATTCCCTGATGGACCTGCTGCGGCGCCCCGGGGTGGCCTATGAGGACCTGATGTCCCTGCCCGGTGCCGGGCCGGCCGTGACGGATGTCCGGGTGGCGGAACAGGTGGAAATTCAGGCCAAGTACGCCGGCTATATCCAGCGCCAGAAGGACGAGGTGGACCGGACCCGGCGCCTGGAAGACACGGCGCTGCCCGATGATCTGGACTACGGCGCCGTCAGCGGCCTGTCCCACGAGGTACGCCAGAAGCTGGCGGATCATCGCCCCCATACCGTGGGTCAGGCCTCCCGCATTCCCGGCGTGACCCCCGCCGCCGTCTCCCTGCTGCTGGTGCACCTGAAGAAGCAGGCCCAGGGCCTGAAGCGCAGTGCCTGATTCCCGGATATCCGACGCCATGTCCCATGCCCTGACGCCCGCCGCGGACGAGTTGCTTCGTCGCGGCCTGAGCGAGCTGTCCCTGTCCCCGACCCTGGTCGATCCCCTGGCGCGCTATCTGCGCCTGATGGAGCGCTGGAACCGGGCCTACAACCTCACCGCGGTGCGGGATTTCGAGGACATGGTCCGACTGCATCTGCTGGACAGTCTGGCGGTCCTGCCCTGGGTGCGGGGGCCGCGCATCGCCGATATCGGCACCGGCCCCGGCCTGCCGGGGATTCCCCTGGCCCTGGCCTGTCCCGACTGGCAGCTGGTGTTGCTGGACTCCGGCGGCAAGAAGGCCCGCTTCCTGCGCCAGGCAGTGATGGAGCTGGGGATTGCCAATGTCGTCGTGGTGCAGGACCGGGTGGAAAACTATCGCCCCGACGGGGGCTTTGATACAGTCATCAGCCGTGCCTTCGCCGCCACCACCACCTTCACCCGTCTGGCCGGGCATCTGTGCGCTCCCACGGGCCGGTTGCTGGCCATGAAGGGCCGGGACGCGGATGATGATTCCGAGGCGTTGCCCGATGGCTGGCGGGTGGTGGCCACCCATTCGCTCCGGGTGCCGGGCCTTGAGGCCGTGCGGCATCTCGTCGAGATCACCAAGGACTAGCACACATGGGCAGAATCATCGCCGTGGCCAACCAGAAGGGGGGGGTGGGCAAGACCACCACCAGCATCAATCTGGCCGCTTCCCTGGCCGCCACCCGGCGCCGCGTACTCCTGATCGACCTGGACCCCCAGGGCAATGCCACCATGGGCAGCGGCGCCGACAAGCACGATCTCGCCCACAGTGCCTGCGACGTGCTGATGAAGCGCGTCAGCGCCGAACAGGCCATCATGCGTCTGGAGCCGGTGGGCTACAGCCTGATGCCCGCCAACGGGGATCTGACGGTGGCGGAGGTGAGCCTGATGACGGCCCTGCGCCGGGAATATCGGCTGCAGGAAGCGCTGGCAACGATCCGGGATCAGTACGATTTCATCTTCATCGACTGCCCCCCCTCCCTGAACATGCTCACGGTGAATGCCCTGGTGGCGGCCCATGGGGTGATTATCCCCATGCAGTGCGAGTATTACGCCCTGGAGGGGTTGTCGGCCCTGGTGCAGACCATCGACAGCATTCGCGAGTCGGTCAACCACGAGTTGCACATCCACGGTCTGCTGCGCACCATGTTCGATCCGCGCAACAACCTGACCACCGAGGTGTCCGAGCAGCTCACCCGTCACTTCGGTGACAAGGTCTATCGCACCGTCATTCCCCGCAACATCCGCCTGGCCGAGGCGCCCAGTCACGGTCTGCCGGTGATTTTGTATGACAAGTCCTCCCGTGGCGCCCTGGCCTACCTGGCGCTGGCGGGAGAGATCCTGCGCCGCGAAGGTCGCGCAGCCGCGCCCGAAGGGGCGGCCGAGGCAGTGTCCGTTTCTGGAGAGCAGTAAGTCATGGCAAAGAGAAAGACAGGGCTGGGGCGTGGTCTGGACGTCCTGCTGTCCAGCGCCGGTGCTACCGGCGCCCGGTCCGAGCCGGAGGCCCACGAAGCGGGCGGTGCCGGTCTGCGCCAGATCCCGGTGGAGCAGGTCAGCCGCGGGCGCTATCAGCCCCGGGTGAGCATGCGTCCCGAGGCCCTGGAGGCGTTGGCCGAGTCCATCCGCGCCCAGGGCGTGGTGCAGCCGGTGGTGGTGCGCCCGGTGGCCGGCGGCTATGAGCTGGTGGCGGGTGAGCGCCGCTGGCGGGCGGCGCAGATGGCCGGTCTGCGGGAGATCCCGGCGGTGGTGCGGGAGGTGCCGGATCAGGCGGCGGCGGCCATGGCCCTGATCGAAAACATCCAGCGGGAGGATCTCAATCCCCTGGAGGAGGCCAATGCCCTGCAGCGGCTGATTCACGAATTCGGCATGACCCACCAGCAGGCCGCCGAGGCGGTGGGGCGTTCCCGGGCCGGCGTCACCAACCTGCTGCGCCTGCTGGAGCTGGAGGGGCCGGTGAAGGCCCTGCTGGACGAGGGGCGCCTGGAGATGGGGCATGCTCGTGCGCTACTGGCCCTGGTCGAGGGCGAGCAGGTGACGGCGGCTCGTCAGGTGGTGGAAAAGGGCTTGTCGGTACGGGAGACGGAGCGGCTGGTGCAGGCGTTGCTGAAGAACGCAAAACAGGAGGCCGCGCCACCGCCGCCACGCAACCCGGATGTGGCGAGGCTGGAGAGCGAATTGTCCGACCGGCTGGGGGCGCGGGTGAACATTCAGTACAACACCAAGGGCAAGGGGCGCCTGGTGATCCAGTACAACAGCCTGGACGAGCTGGACGGGATTCTGGGACACATCCGCTGACATACGCCGCCACATGGGAGCATTAACAGTCACTGATGCGTTGACCCCCCGACCATGGCCTCTTATAATCCGCGGCTGCCGTCGACCGTGGGCGCCTGTCCGGCGCCGGGAAGAATGGGTGAACCTCATTATCATTAACGAGTCAGACAAGCCGTTCGCCCGGGGCGGTCATGATTAATCGGACTGCCGCATGGGTCCTCGGGTTGCAGATGACCGTGGCGATTGCCGGATGGCTGATCGCCTTCGGGCTGGCCGGACCACAGGCCGCCTGGTCTGCGTTGACGGGGGGCATGATCAGTGTTATCTCGACGGCCTATTTTGCCCTGCGCGTCTTTTCCGGCCGGAGAGGGAAGCCGGCAAAGGTCATCGTGAGAAGTTTTTATGTCGGCGAGGCGCAGAAGATCCTCCTGACCGTCATCCTGTTTGTGGTTGCAATCGTGTGGCTGAAAGTGGATTTCCTGCCCATGTTCCTGACTTACATGGCCGGTTTCATGGCTTTCTGGCTGGCGCTGCTGCCGATGCTGTCCGGTGCAAACGAGTAAAAGCGAGCGAACACCATGTCAATGGAATACGAATCTGCTGGGGATTACATCAAGCACCATCTGGGTCACCTGACGCTGGGTAATCCCGAGTCGTTCTGGTCGATCCATGTGGATACCATGCTTTTCTCCCTGCTTGCAGGCGGGGTGTTCCTCTACCTCTTCATGCAGGTGGCCAAGAGCGTCACCACCGGCGTCCCCGGCGGCCTGCAGAACTTTGTCGAAATCATCGTCGGCTTCGTGGACCAGCAGGTGAAGGACACCTTCCACGGTCGTTCCGACCTGATCGCCCCGTTGGCGCTGACCCTGTTCGTGTGGATATTCCTCATGAGCATCGTCAAGCTGCTGCCCTACGACCTGTTCCCCTACATTGCGCATGCCATCGGCATTGAATACCTGCGCATCAACCCCACGTCGGACATCAACGCCACTTTCGGCATGTCCATCGCGGTGTTCTTCCTGATCATTTTCTACAGCATCAAGATCAAGGGCGGTGTCGGCTTCGCCAAGGAGATGATGTTCCATCCCTTCGGCAAGTGGCTGCTGCCCTTCAACCTGGTCCTCAAGGTGGTCGAAGAGGTTGCCAAGCCCGTCTCCCTGTCCCTGCGACTGTTCGGGAACATGTACGCCGGCGGCCTGATCTTCAGCCTGATCGCCCTGTTGCCCTGGTACATCCAGTGGACCCTGGGGCTGTCCTGGTCCCTGTTCAAACTGCTGATCATCACCCTGCAGGCCTTCATCTTCATGGTGCTGACCATCGTCTATCTGAGCATGGCCCACGAAGACCACTGATGAATGACGTCTTCCCGGCCGGTGCATCACCGGCCGGGGTTCATTCAAACCAAGTTGTTCTTGCATTGTTTTGACCTTTCACATTTGGAGGAAGTTATGGAACTCGCACTTGCTGTCGCTAACGTTCAGGGTATGACCGCCATCGCTGTTGGCCTGATCCTGGGTATGGGTGCTCTGGGTACCGCCATCGGCTTCGGTCTGCTGGGTGGTCGTTTCCTGGAAGGCGCAGCCCGTCAGCCGGAAATGGTGCCGATGCTGCAGGTCAAGATGTTCATCGTGGCCGGTCTGCTCGACGCCGTGACCATGATCGGTGTGGGTCTGGCCCTGTTCTTCACCTTTGCAAACCCCTTCCTGGGTGCGGTGACCGGTTAAGGCACGGATCTTTTTCCGCGCATGCCATCCGTTAAACCGTCTCAAGGGGAGGTAGCAACGTGAATATCAATCTCACGCTGCTCGGCCAGATGATCACCTTCGCCATGCTGGTGTGGGTCACCATGAAGTATGTGTGGCCCCCCATCATCAAGGCGATGCAGGAGCGTCAGAAGCAGATTGCCGATGGCCTCGCCGCTGCCGAGCGTGGCAAGCATGAGCAGCAGCTTGCCGAGGAAAGAGCCAAAAAGGTTCTTCAGGAGGCCAAGCAGCAGGCCGCAGACATCGTCGCCATGGCCCAGAAGCGGGCCAACGAGATCGTGGAGTCCTCCAAGGACACCGCGCGTCAGGAAGGCGATCGCATCAAGGCGGCTGCCCAGTCCGAGATCGAGCAGGAAGTCATCCGTGCGCGCGAAGAACTGCGCAAGCAGGTGGGTACCCTGGCCATCTCCGGTGCTGAACGCATCCTGAAGAAGGAAATCGACGCCAAGGCCCACAATCAGGTGATCAAAGACCTGGTGAGCCAGATCTAGGTGAGCCGCCATGTCTGAAAACACGACGGCCGCAAGGCCTTACGCCAAGGCGGTGTTCGAAGTCGCTCGTGATGCCAGCAATCTGGCCGGCTGGTCTGACCAGCTGGCCTTCATGTCGGCAGTTGCGCACGATCCGAACATGCGTGCCTTACTCGACAGCCCCAAACTCACCCGCGAGACGATCGCCAAGGCCTTCATCGAAGTGTGCGAGGGCAAGGTGGATGACGGCGGACGCAACTTCATCCGTCTGCTGGCGGAGAATGGCCGGCTTGCGCTGCTGCCGGAGATCACCGCCCTGTTCGAGGTGATGCGTGCCGACGCCGAGAACAAGGTGGAAGCCACCGTGATCTCCGCCCAGGCGGTGGATGCGGAACAGCAGAAGTCCATCGCCGCAGCCCTGAAGAAGCGGCTCGGCAGGGAAGTGGAGCTGGTCTGCGAAGTGGACGACAGCCTCATCGGCGGCGCCATCATCCGCGCGGGAGATCTGGTCATCGATGGCTCAGTCCGTGGGCGCCTGGCGCGCCTGGCCTCCAATCTGAGCCGCTAAGAGGATTCGAAATATGCAACTCAACCCGTCTGAAATCAGTGAACTGATCAGCCAGCGCATCAAGAGCTACGAGTCCGCGGCGGAAGCACGCACCGAGGGCACCGTGGTCAGCCTGTCCGATGGTATCGTCCGCCTGCACGGTCTGGCCGATGTCATGCAGGGTGAAATGATCGAGTTCCCCGGCAACACCTTCGGCATGGCCCTGAACCTGGAGCGCGACTCCGTGGGCGCCGTGGTGCTGGGTGACTACAAGCACATCAAGGAAGGCGACACCGCCCGCTGCACCGGTCGCATCCTGGAAGTCCCGGTGGGCGAGGCCCTGCTGGGTCGCGTGGTGAACTCCCTGGGCCTGGCCATCGACGGCAAGGGCGCCATCGAGACCAAGCACAGCTCCCCCATCGAAAAGATCGCCCCGGGCGTGATCGACCGCAAGTCCGTGGACCAGCCGGTGCAGACCGGTCTGAAGGCCATCGACGCGATGGTGCCGATCGGCCGCGGTCAGCGTGAGCTGATCATCGGCGACCGCCAGACCGGCAAGACCGCCGTGGCCGTCGACGCGATCATCAACCAGAAGGGTACCGGCATCAAGTGTATCTACGTGGCAGTGGGCCAGAAGGCCTCCTCCATTGCCAACGTGGTGCGCAAGCTGGAAGAGCATGGCGCGATGGATCACACCATCATCGTCGCCGCCACCGCCTCCGACTCCGCCGCCATGCAGTACATCGCCCCCTACGCCGGTTGCGCCATGGGCGAGTACTTCCGTGACCGCGGTGAAGACGCCCTGATCATTTACGACGACCTCACCAAGCAGGCCTGGGCCTACCGTCAGGTCTCCCTGCTGCTGCGCCGTCCGCCGGGCCGTGAAGCCTATCCGGGTGACGTCTTCTACCTGCACTCCCGTCTGCTGGAGCGTGCCTCCCGTGTCAACGCCGAGTACGTGGAAGCCTTCACCAATGGCGAAGTGAAGGGCAAGACCGGCTCCCTGACCGCCCTGCCCATCATCGAAACCCAGGCGGGTGACGTGTCGGCCTTCGTGCCCACCAACGTGATCTCCATCACCGACGGCCAGATCTTCCTGGAAACCGACCTCTTCAACTCGGGTATCCGTCCGGCCATCAACGCCGGTCTGTCCGTGTCCCGTGTGGGTGGTGCGGCCCAGACCAAGATCATCAAGAAGCTGGGTGGTGGTGTGCGTCTGGCCCTGGCCCAGTATCGCGAGCTGGCTGCGTTCTCGCAGTTCGCCTCCGACCTGGACGAGGCCACCCGCAGACAGCTGGAGCGTGGCCAGCGCGTCATGGAACTCATGAAGCAGAAGCAGTATGCCCCGCTCTCCATTGCCGAGATGGCGTTCTCCCTGTATGCCGCCGAACAAGGCTACCTGGACGATGTGGAAGTGAAGAAGGTCGTGGACTTCGAACACGCCCTGCACGACTACCTGCGCTCCAGCCAGGCGGAACTGCTCGCCAAGATCAACGAGAAGGGCGACTACAGCGATGAGATCCAGGCCGGCATGAAGGCTGCCCTGGAAGACTTCAAGGCAAACCACAGCTGGTAACCGGGAGCTGACTTATGGCAGGCGCAAAAGAGATCCGCGGCCAGATCAAGAGTATCAAGAATACTCAGAAGATCACCAAGGCCATGGAGATGGTGGCCGCCAGCAAGATGCGCAAGGCGCAGGACCGCATGCTGGCGACCCGCCCCTATGCCGACAAGATCCGTCAGGTGATGGGGCACGTGGCGATGGCCCATGCCGAATACCGGCACCCCTACCTGGAGGAACGCGAGGTCAAGCGGGTGGGCATCATCGTCGTCTCCACCGATCGCGGCCTGTGCGGCGGCTTGAACATCAACCTGTTCAAGAAGACCGTGCAGACCATGACCGAATGGCGCAACAAGGGCGCGGAGATCGAGTTGTGCCTGATCGGCAACAAGGCGCTCGGATTCTTCCGGCGCCTTGGCGGCGAAGTCGTGGCCAATGTGGGCAACCTGGGCGATCGGCCTCGGTTGAATGACCTCATCGGCACCGTCAAGGTCATGCTGAATCACTACGACGAAGGTCGTATCGATCGGCTGATCCTGATGGAAAACGAGTTCGTCAACACCATGAGCCAGCAGCCCAAGGCCACCACCCTGCTGCCCATCGTGCCGACCGGCGAGCAGGAGCTCAAGCATCACTGGGATTACATCTACGAACCGGACACCGTGCCGGTGCTGGATACGCTGCTGACCCGGTACATCGAGTCGGTGATCTACCAGGCGGTGGTCGAGAACGTTGCCTGTGAGATGGCTGCCCGCATGGTGGCCATGAAGTCCGCCACCGACAACGCAGGGGATCTCATCCATGAGCTGCAGCTGGTCTACAACAAGGCCCGCCAGGCAGCCATCACCCAAGAGATCTCCGAGATCGTCGGCGGCGCCGCAGCGGTCTGAGGCCGACCCCGGTTCAAGATTTGAGAGACTAGAGGATTATCAACATGAGTGCTGGAAACATCGTTGAAATTATCGGCGCGGTGGTGGACGTTGAGTTCCCCCGTGACGCCGTGCCCAAGGTCTACGATGCCCTCATGGTGGAGGAGGTCGGCCTGACCCTGGAAGTGCAGCAGCAGCTGGGTGACGGTATCGTGCGTACCATCGCCATGGGTTCTTCCGACGGCCTGCGCCGCGGCATCAAGGTGACCAACAGCGGCAAGCCCATCTCCGTGCCCGTGGGCAAGGCCACCCTGGGCCGCATCATGGACGTGCTGGGCCAGCCGGTGGACAACGCCGGTGACGTCAAGGCCGATGAGCACTGGTCCATCCACCGCGCAGCCCCCAGCTACGAAGAGCAGGCAGGCTCCACCGAACTGCTGGAAACCGGCATCAAGGTGATCGACCTGCTGTGCCCCTTCGCCAAGGGCGGCAAGGTGGGCCTGTTCGGCGGCGCCGGCGTGGGCAAGACCGTGAACATGATGGAGCTGATCCGCAACATCGCCATCGAGCACTCCGGCTACTCCGTGTTCGCCGGCGTGGGTGAGCGTACCCGTGAAGGAAACGACTTCTACCACGAAATGAAAGACTCCAACGTGCTCGACAAGGTGGCCCTGGTGTACGGCCAGATGAACGAGCCGCCGGGCAACCGTCTGCGGGTGGCCCTGACCGGTCTGACCATGGCCGAATTCTTCCGTGACGAAGGCCGTGACGTGCTGATGTTCATCGACAACATCTACCGTTACACCCTGGCCGGTACCGAGGTGTCCGCACTGCTGGGCCGCATGCCTTCCGCCGTGGGTTACCAGCCGACGCTGGCCGAGGAAATGGGTGTGCTGCAGGAGCGCATCACCTCCACCAAGAAGGGTTCCATCACCTCCATCCAGGCCGTGTACGTGCCTGCGGACGACTTGACCGACCCCTCTCCGGCCACCACCTTTGCTCACCTGGACGCCACCGTGGTGCTGTCCCGTCAGATCGCCGAGCTGGGCATCTACCCGGCCGTGGATCCGCTGGACTCCACCAGCCGTCAGCTGGACCCGCTGGTCATCGGCCAGGAGCACTACGACACCGCCCGTGCCGTGCAGAACACCCTGCAGCGCTACAAGGAGCTCAAGGACATCATCGCCATCCTGGGCATGGACGAACTGTCCGAAGAAGACAAGCTGGTGGTGGCTCGCGCTCGCAAGATTCAGCGCTTCCTGTCCCAGCCCTTCTTCGTCGCGGAAGTGTTCACCGGCGCACCGGGCAAATACGTGTCCCTCAAGGACACCATTCACGGCTTCCAGGCCATCGTCAACGGTGAGTACGATCATCTCCCCGAGCAGGCCTTCTACATGGTGGGCAGCATCGAAGAGGCCGTCGAGAAGGCGGAGAAGCTCAACAAGTAATCGGGGGCACCCATGGCTATGACGTTTCACGTCGACATTGTGAGCGCGGAGGAGTCCATCTACTCCGGTACGGCTCACATGCTGGTGGCGCCGGCAGAACAGGGCGAGGTGGGCATCCTGCCTCGTCACTCCCAGTTCGTGGCATTGCTCAAGCCCGGCGAGATCCGGGTGAAGGTGTCCGAGTCCGGAGAAGAGCATCACATCTTCATCTCCGGTGGTCTGCTGGAAGTGCAGCCCCATGTGGTGACTGTGCTGGCGGACACGGCCATCCGTGCCAAGGACCTGGACGAGGCCGAGGCCCTGGAAGCCAAGCAGCGGGCGGAAGATGCCCTGGCCAACCGCAAGGCCGACTTCGACTATGCCAAGGCACAGTCGGAACTGATCGAGGCCGCGGCGCGCCTGCGCATGATCCAGAAGCTGCGCAAGAGCACCAACCAGTAAGCAGTACCCGGGAACACACGGTCATGCCGTCGGCATGGCCGTGTTTCCGTTTCCGCGCACAACCCAAGGCAGGACCTGCGGGTGACTATGGAAACCACCATCATCATCCTTGCCGCCGGGCAAGGGACACGCATGCGATCGGCACTGCCCAAGGTGCTGCATCCCCTGGGCGGACGCCCACTCCTTTCCCACGTGATCGAAACCGCGCTCTCACTCAGGCCCGAGCGGCTTGCGGTGGTCTATGGCCATGGCGGCGATCAGGTCCGTGAGCGACTGGCCGACGCCCCCGTCACCTGGGTGGAACAGCGGGAGCAGCGGGGTACCGGCCACGCCGTGGCCCAGGCCCTGCCGGTGGCCGGTCCCGATGACCGGGTGCTGATCCTCTACGGCGATGTCCCCCTGGTGGGTGCCGCCAGTCTGCAGGCCTTGCTGGACGGCCTGGACGACCACGCCCTGGCGGTGCAGTCCATGATCCTGCCGGATCCCACCGGCTATGGTCGCATCATCCGCGATGACCGGGGCAGGCCCCTGCGCATCGTCGAGCAGAAGGATGCCGACACCGGCGAGCAGGCCGTGAACGAGGTCAACACCGGTTTCATGGCGGCCCGTCGCGCCGCCCTGACGGGATGGCTGGACCAGCTCTCGCCGGACAACGCCCAGGGTGAGCTGTATCTCACCGACTGCATCGGTCTGGCGGTGGCCGAAGGCGCTCCGGTGACCGTGATCCCGGCCACGGATGCCGATGAGTTCATGGGCATCAACGACCGGGTGCAACTGGCGGCCATGGAACGCCTGTATCAGCGGCGCCAGGCCGAGGCCCTGATGCGCGCCGGCGTCACCGTCATGGATCCCGCCCGGCTGGACATCCGCGGCACCGTCACCGCCGCCCGGGATGTCACCCTGGACGTCAACGTGATTCTGGAAGGTCATGTGGTGCTGGGCGAGGGGGCGCATATTGGTCCTCACTGCGTGTTGACCCATGCCCACGTGGGTCCTGGTGCGGTGATCCGCGCCCACAGCGTGATCGAGGACGCCCGCATCGGCCCCGGTTGCACCATCGGTCCCTTCGCCCGTCTGCGGCCCGGCACCGAACTGGACGACGGGGTGCATGTGGGCAATTTTGTTGAGATCAAGAAGAGCCGGGTGGGGCAGGGCAGCAAGATCAACCACCTGAGCTACGTGGGAGATACCCGGGTGGGCCGCCAGGTCAACATCGGTGCCGGCACCATCACCTGCAACTACGACGGGGTGAACAAGCACCAGACGGTGATCGGCGACCACGCCTTCATCGGTTCCAACACCGCCCTGGTGGCCCCGGTCACCATCGGTGAGGGTGCCACCATCGGCGCCGGCTCCACCATCAACCAGCCGGCCCCGCCGGGCCAGCTCACCCTGACCCGTGCCCCCCAGGAAACCCGCCCGGATTGGCAGCGGCCGGTGAAGAAGCGCTGAGTAGAAAACGCCCTTCTTCCCCGAGTGGACGGTAGCCGTACACAAAAATTCGGCCACCCCGTCAAACCACCCCTCGCTCCGACCCCTCCGGCTCGGAGAGGGACCCGAAGACCAGCAGAGGGATAGACCCACCATGTGCGGAATCATCGGCGCCATCGCCCAGCGTGACGTAGAACCCATCCTGATCGAAGGCCTGCGCCGCCTGGAGTACCGCGGCTACGATTCCGCCGGTCTGGTGGTCCTGAACCCGGATGTCGGCCTGCAGCGGGAACGGGCCGTAGGCAAGGTGGAAGCCCTCGCCCAGCGCCTGGCCGGTGACGGCCTGCGCGGCACCCTGGGCATCGCCCACACCCGCTGGGCCACCCACGGCAGCCCCACCGAATACAACGCCCACCCTCACATGAGCCGTGACCACATTGCCGTGGTCCACAACGGCATCATCGAGAACTACGCCGAGATCCGCGGCGAACTCAAGGCCAAGGGCTACACCTTCACCTCGGACACCGACACCGAAGTGATCGCCCACCAGATCATGGACTACTGCCTCCAGGGGCTGGATCTGCTGGAATCGGTGCAACGGGCGGTGACCCACTTCACCGGCGCCTACGCCCTGGGCGTGATCGCCCGCGACCAGCCCGACCGCCTCATCGCCGTGCGCCAGGGCAGTCCGCTCATCATCGGCGTGGGCATCGGCGAGCACTTCATCGCCTCAGACATCCAGGCCATGCTGCCGGTGACCCAGCGTTTCATCTATCTGGAAAACGGTGATCTGGCGGAGCTGCGCCGGGATCAGGTGCGACTTTTTGATGCCGAACTGCGTCCCGTGGAACGTCCGGTCACCGAAAGCAGCCTTACCGCCGGGGCCGCCGACCGGGGCCGCTATCGGCACTTCATGCTCAAGGAGATCCACGAACAGCCCCGGGCCGTGGCCGAAACCCTGGAGGGTCGCCTGTCCGG
Source organism: Ectothiorhodospira shaposhnikovii (assembly GCF_022227765.1). Taxonomy (GTDB): domain Bacteria; phylum Pseudomonadota; class Gammaproteobacteria; order Ectothiorhodospirales; family Ectothiorhodospiraceae; genus Ectothiorhodospira. The sequence continues at coordinate 264,148 of NZ_JAJMLZ010000005.1, forward strand.
TGACGGGGTGCTGGAAGGCATCCTGGGCCCTGACTCCGAGGCCCTGCTCAAGCGGGTGAAGTCGGTCCAGATCCTGGCCTGCGGCACCAGCTACCACGCGGGCATGGTGGCCGCCTACTGGATCGAGGGTCTGCTGGGTCTGCCCTGCCGGGTGGAAGTGGCCAGTGAATTCCGCTATCGCCGCCATGCCGTACTGCCCGACTGCCTGTTGCTGACCATCTCCCAGTCCGGCGAGACCGCCGACTCCCTGGCCGCCCTGCGGCAGGCACGGGAAGATGACTACCTGGGCTCTCTGGCCATCTGCAACGTGCCGGAAAGCTCCCTGGTGCGAGAGTCCGACATGGTCCTCATGACCCATGCCGGGCCGGAGATCGGCGTGGCCTCCACCAAGGCCTTCACCACCCAGCTGGTGGCCTTGTTCCTGCTGGTCCTGGCCCTGGGCCGTCATCACGGCCTCGATGCCGCTCGCATCCGGCATTTCGTGGAACAGCTCCGCGCCCTGCCGGCGGTGATGGAAAAGGTGCTTCATCTGGACGCGCCCATCGAACGCCTGGCCATGAGTCTGGTGGAAAAGCAGCACGCCCTGTTCCTGGGGCGGGGCTGCCACTACCCCATTGCCCTGGAAGGGGCCCTCAAGCTCAAGGAAATCTCCTACATCCACGCCGAGGCCTATCCCGCCGGCGAACTCAAGCATGGCCCCCTGGCCCTGGTGGACGCGGACATGCCCGTGGTGGTGGTCGCCCCCAACAACCCCCTGCTGGAAAAGCTCAAGTCCAACCTGGAAGAAGTCCGGGCCAGGGGTGGGCATCTGCTGGTCTTCACCGACGACGTGGAAGCCCTGGGTCACGACGGCGCCATCCAGAGCCTGGCGGTGCCGCCGGTGGACGACTGGCTTTCCCCCATCATCCACACCATCCCCCTGCAACTGCTGGCCTATCACACCGCCGTGCTCAAGGGCACCGACGTGGACCAGCCCCGTAACCTGGCCAAGTCAGTCACGGTGGAGTAGGGGGCGGCGTCTTCGGTAACAGCCCCCTGACGTCAATCCCATGCCGCGTCCCTTGCCTGTTCAGCCTTCCGACGGTGTCAGCCGGAAGGCTTCGTGGCAGGCGATACAGACTTCCTGGGCGCCGTGCAGGCGCTGCAGGATGCGGGTGCCGTCCGCGCCCTGACGGGCATCTTCCGCGATCTGCATGAACTCCTGACGCATCTGGCGCATCATGCTCCCCCAGTGGGGCGGCATCACCGCCTGCATCCTCTCGGGCCGGGTTCGGCCCGTATGGTCCCGGGTGAGTTCCACATCGTGGGCCTCCGGGTCCCTCATCCTCATGGGCAGGGTCAGGCGGGCCATCTCCACCACCTTGTCCATGTCCTCGTCCAGCACGCCCCGCAGCACGCCGTTGGAGGCCTGCAGAAACTCCCGCATGTGTTCCAGCAGATGATCCCGATCCGCCGGCGGCAGGATGATTTCCTGGCGGGTGTCCGACCAGGCCGTCCCGGCCTGGAGCAGCAGCGCCAGCAAGACGGTGGTCGCCGCGCCCTTCAGGCGAGGGCGCGGGATGCGGGGATGGCGTGTATCCGGCATGTTGTGTGTGTCCTCAGAGGAAATACCGCAGGCCGATCCGGTAATAGCGACCCGGATCGGAGAACAGGCTGGTGTCGTTGCGTCGGTCAAACAGGTTGTCGATGCCGCCGTAAAGCTCCAGCTTGCGCCAGCTGGCGGGATGGAAGCTGGCGTTCAGGTCGGCCACGGTGTAGGCCTCGTCCTTGTCGGTATTGGCGGCATCCAGATAGCGCTCACCCACGTGCCGTACCCGCAGCTGCCACATCTGGGCATCATTCGGGGTCCAGTTCAGCCCGGCGACGGCCACGTTTTCCGGGGTGCCGCTCAGGGTCAGGCCCGTATCCCGGTTTTCCGCATCCAGCCAGGTGGCCGACAGGGCCAGATCCAGCTGCTGGCCCAGGGGCATGCTCAGGCTGGCTTCAATACCCTTGATCCGCGCCTCGCCCACGTTGCGGAAGGTGATGTATTGCACATCGGCGGGCTGTTCCGTCACCCGCTCCACCCGATCCCGGAAATCGGTGTGGAACGCCGTGAGGGTATAACGCCCCGGACCCAGGCGACCCAGCAGGCCGATCTCGAAGGTTTCGCTGCGCTCGGGTTTCAGGTCGTGCCGGGTCTTGCCCACGTCCGCGTTCTCCACATGGGCGCCCAGCATCAGGGTGCCGTTGGGGTTGACCTGTATGACGTCATAACTGCGGGATTCGGCCACCTTGAAGCCCTGGGCATAGTTGAAGCGCAGCCGGGTATCACCGGTCAGGGCCAGTACGCCGCCCACCTTGGCGGAGGTGTTGTCCTCGCCCACGGAGGCCTCGTCGTAGCGAAGGCCATAGACCAGATCCAGGCGTTCGGTGGCCTGCCATTCGTGCTGGGCGAACAGGCCGCCGTCCCAGCGTCCATCCAGGTCCCGATATTCGGCGCCGGCCAGCAGGGTGTGCCGGTCGTCCGGGCGCCAGGTCCCCAGCAGTTCGTTGGTCAGGACCCTGGTGGTGGTATTGCGTTCTGCCGTGTTGGAGTCCCCCCGGCCCGCAAACCCCAGGTCTTCCCAGGGCAGGGCGGTCACCGAGCGGGATTTTTCGTAGCGGCTGTGGTGAATCCGGTAATTGACGTTGAAATGCCTGTCCGGCTGCCAGTTCAGGGCGGCGGCCAGATCGGTGCGCTGGTTGTCGTCGGTCCAGCGGGTGGGCACGTTGAAGGCGGGGAAGATCTGACCGTTGGCGTTGTTGGTGTAGTTGGTATTGGTTCGCCCTGTGTTCACGTAGTCCCGGGTACGGTTTTCCTCCATCCGGCCCAGTTCCAGTTCCGCCTCCAGGGTGTCCGTCAGGCGGCGGTTGAGGATGACGCCCAGGTTGTAGACGTCCGCCTCGTCCAGACGCTGTTCATCGAACCGGTATTGGTCCTGGATGTTGCGCAGCGGGGAATTGGCATTGCCGTGGGTGGAGGGGGGCCCCCGGTTGCCGGTGACCCGTACATCGGCGGTGGTTCCCACCTCGTAGGCATTGCGGGTCGTGGCGTTGGCAAAAAGGCTGAATTGGGTCAGCGCATCGCCCCCGTACAGATTCGCGGCGGCGGTGTAGCGTTCCGCGCCGCCCCCGTCCCGGACACCCGCCTGCACGTCCACGCTGCCGCCGAAGCCCTCGCCCGGCTGATGGGTGATGATGTTGATCACGCCCCCCATGGCATCGGAACCGTACAACACGCTGCCCGGCCCCTTGACGATCTCGATGCGCTCGATCTGGCCGGCGGTGAGGCGGTTGAGCTCGTAGCGACGGCTGGGTTCCCCCAGTACACGGCGGCCGTTGATCAGGAACACCGTGTCCTCCCGCGCCGCGCCGCGGATGGAAAGGCTCAGGCCGTCGGCGCTGACGAACAGGGCGGAATGATTGCGCAGGATGTCGGCCAGCAGGACCGAACCGCTGCGCTGGATGTCTTCCCGGGTGATCACCTCCACGGTGCCGGGACTCCGTTCCAGGCTGCGTTCGGTGCGGGTGCCGGCGGTGACCGTGACGGTCTCCAGGGTCACGATCTCGCCGGTATCCTGGGCCTGCGCCCCGCCGCCGGCCAGCAGCGAGAGGGTGACAGAGGCACCGATCAGGGGCAGCCGACGGGAGGCTTGACGGAAGTGATCCGCCTGGGTGTCGGCGGTACGCTTGCCGTGGCGGGGCGTGCTGTCTTGCATGCAGGATTCTCCAGGCCTGGAACCGGGGTCGGGTTCGGGTAGTGGATGGCCTGGCTGGCTTTGCCGAATGATCGGATGGCTGGCTTGGCGGATGTGTCGCGCCATCCGGATGGCGATTGATAAGCATTCCCGTTCGTGGTGATTGTACCGGATCCGACGATGCTGTCATTGATGGTTGGCAAAACCAGCCACCTACCCGGCGTGATCGGGCAGGAACGCTCCGTGAAAGCCGAAGGGCAGGGGGATGGGCAGGGTGGCCCGCGCCCGTTCCTCCAGGGTGCGGGCATCCAGGATCAGCAGGTGACTGGTGCCGGCGGCGGCGTCCAGGATCACGCTCAGCAGCACGCCATCGTCCTCCTCGGTGGCGCCGGGTCTGGGCACGAACACCGGTTCGCCGGGGTAGCCGTCGGCTTCGCTCCAGGTCAGGTGCGTGCCGCGTCCGACATCCAGCTTCACCAGTTCATCCATCAGCGCCCCGGGGACATGGTTGCCGGTTCCGTAGACGTAACGATAGTCCCGTCCACCGCATCGGGTGGCATGGATGCGGGGTAACTCCAGACCGCGTTCACCGAGCACGGTGCGGGTCGCGTTGCCCCGGTGGACATCCAGCGTGAAGCGCCAGGCCTCGCCGCAGGCCGGCTCCGTCCAGCCCCGGCGCAGGGGTTCCAGGTACAGGCGGCGGATGACGTCGGCATCCGGATAGGCGGCCAGATCCACCTGCAGCCGACCGGCCTGGTCCTCGAAGGCGTTGATGTGATGAAAGGCAAAGCAGGGCTCACCCACGCAGGTGGCCAGGTGGGTGCCGCGCTGCCGGTCGAAGACCTGGAAGCGGGTGCCAAGCTCCGGTAGCCAGCGGAAGTTTTCGATGAACGGCCGGCCCGTGACCAGCATGTCCAGGGGCGTGACCACCAGCGGAAATTCGCTCAAGACCAGGTGGTGACGGGTGAGGGCGAAGCTGTGCATGTAGGCGGGGGTCTTCACCGGTAACCGGGCGATGATCCGGCGCCGACGCGTGCCGGCGGGGATACGGAACAGCAGGTATTCGCTGTTGAGGGCGAACCGTATCCCGAAGCCGTAGAGATCCCCGCTGTGGCTGTCTGCCATGGGGTGGGCCGTGCTCAGGTGCAACTCGGTGGTGTCGGTAAAGGGCAGGGGGCCCCGTGTCTCCAGAGTGTCCGGATCGAAGGCCGTCGGGACGGGGGTTTCGGTCAGGCATACGGCCTGACCGGCCATGAGGGCAATGTTCACATTGGTATTGTCCGTGAGGACGGGATGCGCCAGCCCTCGCAGGCGTTTGAGCAGGGAACGATGGGTGTCGGTGGCGAATCCCGAGCCCTGGATACGTCCGTTGTGCCGGGCCTGTTCCAGGGTGCGAGTGGCCAGATGCCGGTTGCGAAACCCCACGCGCCCGCCCCGCAGGGTGAAGGACTGCAGCATGGCCAGCCCGTCGAACCAGTGACGGCAGTGGTAGTCGCCGGTCTCGAACAGGCCTGGACCGTTGCGCAGCAGCACCCCCTCCAGCCAGTCGGGCAGGTGTCCGCGCAGGGGCAGGGCGTCCTGATCCACCTCCCGGCCCTGGGACGTGACGCCTAGGTGATAGCCAACCCTTGCTGCCATCATCTCAATCTCCCGTTCCGCCAACTATCAACGCGAAAGAACCCGGATTTCATCGCAGATACGCCCCTCTCCCCGAGGGGCCTGGTGTGGCCCTGTTGTCTTCTTAATTAAGGGTACATCGCCATCAGGATGCATGAGGGTTAGAATGGTTCTACACGATTTCCGCAAATGAATGAATCCCGGAGGTGACCGTGTCGTCCGAATCGCAACCTCGCCTTTACTATGACGCCTCCTGTGGGCTGTGCCGGAAGGAAATCAACAAGCTGCGTTCCCGCCTGGAGCCACGGGTCCGGCTGATCGACATCAGTGCCGCCGATTTCCGGCCGCCCGAGGGCTATTCACTGGAAGCCCTGCTGACCCGCATCCATTATTTCGACGGTGAACGGATGCGGGTGGGCTTTGCCGCCACCCTGGGTTACTGGCGCGCGGCGGGCATGGGCAGGACCGCCGCCCTGTTGAGTCTGCCGGGGCTTTTCCATTGCGGTGACTTTGCCTACAACCAGTGGGCCAAATGGCGCCGCAGACACAGCAGTCAGTGTACGATCTGAAGATCATGCCCGCACCCGGTTCCTCCCATGAGTTCAATCCTGAATCCCGCCGTTCCCGCCTGGCTGAACCTGTTTCGCCGCGCCCCCGTCGTCGACGACACCACCCGTGCCTGGATCCGGGACGTTCACGCGTGGGCCATGGCGCAGCAGGATGACCTGCGTCCCCTGGACCAGGCCCACCTGGTCATGCCCATCCGCGAACATTTTCCGGCCCAGGTACAGTCACCCCAGGAGGCCGCCGTGGCCACCTTTGCCGCCATTCGCCGCCATGCCGGGCTTGAAGCGGTGCCGATGCGGCTGGTGCCGGCCGGTGACGGTACACGGTTTCCGGCGATACCCAGCGAGGCGGAGCCGCTGGTGCTTGAGTACGACCCGTTGCTGTGGACGAACCGTCAGGCCCTGGTGGCCCAGTTGGCCCGGGATCTGGCCGGATGGTGGATGTACACGCGCTCCCGACCGGCACCGGCCCAGGAGGGCAACGAGGCCCACGTGGCGGAGCTGGTCGCGGTCTGGATGGGATTCGGGATCTTCCTGGCCAACACCGCCTTCATCAGCCGGGTGGGTGGATGTGGCAAATGCGCCGGTCCGGCCATTGACCGGTCCGCCTCGCTGGGGCGCCCGGAGATCGCCTATGCCCTGGCCTGTTTCTGCCGCGACAGGAAGATTGCGCCCGGCGAGGCCAGATCCTTTCTGGAGCCTCCGTTGAAGGGACTGTTCCGCCAAGCGCTGCGGCTGGCGTAGGGAAGGCGATCCCTCACAGCGGCCACACCACCAGCAGCAGGGGTATCGAGACCGCCACCACGATGATCTCCAGGGGCAGGCCCAGCTTCCAGTAGTCGCTGAAGCGAAAACCGCCCGGACCGAGGATCAGGGTGTTGTTCTGATGGCCGATCGGGGTGAGGAAGGCGCAGGAGGCACCGATGGCCACCGCCATCAGGAAGGCGTCGGGGCTCACGCCCAGCGCGGCGGCGGTGCCGATGGCAATGGGACACATCACGGCGGCGGTGGCGGCATTGTTCATCAGGTCGGACAGGAACATGGTGACCACCAGGATCAGCGCCAGCCCGACAACGGCATGACCCTGCGCCACGTTCTCGATCAGAAGGCGGGCAATCAGGTCCGCCGTGCCGGTGGCCTCCATCGCCCCCGCCACCGGGATCAGGGCACCCAGCAACACGATCACCGGCCAGTCGATGGCATCGTACACCGCTCGCGGCGGCACGGTGCGCAGGGCCATGGAAGCCAGCACCCCGATGGCGAAGGACACTGCCGCCGGCAGCAGCCCGAAGGCGGCACCGCCGACCGCGAACAGCATGATCAGGCTGGCCTCCCAGATCTTGCGCTTGTTGGGGATGCGCAGCTCCCGCTGGGCCAGGGGCACGCAGGCATTGTCGGAGGCAAATTCCGAGATGGACTCGGGCGGACCCTGCATCAGCAGCAGGTCGCCCGACTGGATCGCCATTGAACGCAGCCGCTTCATCGAACGCTTGCCCTCCCGGGACAAGGCCAGCAGGTTCACTCCGTAGCGCGTGCGCAGGAGGATGTCGCTGGCCGAGCGTCCGGACAAGGGCGAGTTGGGCAGTACCGCCAGTTCCATCAGCACGATGTCACCGGATTTCAGCGGGGTTTCGGCGGCCTCGGTGTCATCGCCGTCGCCGTCTTCCCGTTTCCCGGCCGTGTCCGCATCCTTGCCTTTTTTGTCCTTGGCCGCGGCGGCATCGGCCTTTGCATCCGCTTCGGGGATCTCGTCCTTCTCGGGCTTGACCTCCTCTTCCAGCTTCAGGCCGAGGATGGACAGCACATCGGTCAGCGCGTCGGCCTCGGCCTCGATCATCAGGATGTCGCCGGCATGCACCTTGCGCCCTGAATTGGCGGCGATGATGCGCACTTCCCTCTGTACCAGGCCGATGATCTGGGCGTCGATATCGGCCAGCGCATTCTCGATCTCCCGTAGCCGCATGCCCGCGGCCTTGCTGTCTTCCAGGACGCGCACCTCGGTGATATAGGCGCCGGATTCGAAGCCCTCGATGCCCGACTGCTTGCGTGCCGGCACCAGTCGCCAGCCGATCAGGGCGACGAACAGCACACCCGCCAGTGCGACGGCCAGCCCGATCGGCGTGAAGTCGAACATGGCAAAACTGCCCGGCCCGGTTTCGGCGCGAAAACCGGAGACGATGAGATTGGGCGGGGTGCCGATCAGCGTGGTCATGCCGCCGAGAATGGTGCCGAAGGCCAGCGGCATGAGCACCTGTCCGGGGGTGAGTTCGAGCCGCTGGGACAGGTGGATCGCCACCGGCATGAGCAAGGCCATGGCCCCCACATTATTCATGAACCCCGACAGGAAGGCCCCCAGGCCCATCAGCGCCATGAGACTGAGCATGCGTCCGGACTGGGCCGGCAACACGGTGCGCGCCAGCACGTCCACGGCCCCCGAAGTCTGCAGGCCGCGACTGAGCACCAGCACGCAGGCAACCGTGACCACCGCCGGGTGGCCGAACCCGGCGAAGGCCTCGCGGGCGGGCACCAGGCCCACCACCACGCAGGCCAGCAGGGCACCGGCCGCCACCATGTCGTGGCGCCAGCGTCCCCACAGGAACATGGCAACCGTTGCGGTCAGGATGGTCAGAATGAGCCATTGATCCTGTGTCATCGCGCGTCAGGTCCCTGGTGTCCGGGATGAATCAACTCCGCATTGCCGCGGGCGGAGGGCAAAAGTGTGTTGGGGGGCATGCCCCCGCCCGCCCCCGCATGACCAGGGCGGCGCCCTCCTGAAATACCCGCTTCGGCAAGGCGCCTCAGGCCGACAGTTTTGACGACACCTGTCCAAGGCGCCCGGAGAGGGTATGCAGATGCTGGCTGGCCTGCTCGGTACGCTGCACGCTGTCCTGGTTGGTGGTGGCGATGTCGGTGATCTCCACCAGATTGCGAGAGATATCCTCCGCCACCGAGGTCTGCTCCTCGGCCGCCGTGGCGATCTGTCGGTTCATGTCCCGGATGGCTTCCACGGCGGCGGTGATCCGCTCCAGCATCACCCCGGCCGCATGCACCTGCTCCAGTCCCGCGGCGCTGCTGCGTTGGCCTGTCTCGATGGCGCTCACGGCATCCAGAGCGCCGTTCTGCACCGTATCGATGATCTGATGGATCTCGGCGGTGGATTCCGCCGTGCGCCGGGCCAGGGTGCGGACCTCGTCGGCCACCACCGCAAAGCCCCGGCCCTGTTCCCCGGCCCGTGCCGCCTCAATGGCGGCGTTCAAGGCCAACAGGTTGGTCTGTTCAGCGATACCCCGGATCACCTCCAGCACCTTGCCGATGCGGGCGCTGTCCTCCTGCAGGCGGCGGATCACCTCGGCGGTGTTGCCGATCTCCCCGCTCATGGTGGTGATTCGTTCAATGGTGGTCTGCATCACCCGGTGCCCCTCGCCGGCGGCACGGTCGGCCTCATCGGCGGCGTCGGCGGCCTCGGCCGCGTGGCGAGCCACCTCCTGGGCGGTGGCGGACATCTCGTGCATGGCGGTGGCCACCTGATCGGTGCGGTCAAACTGCTCCCGGGTGCCCTGGGCCATGCGGCCGGCAATGGTATTGAGTTCGGAGCTGGCGTTGTCCAGGGCGTTGGTGCTGTCCTTGAGACTCTGGAAGGTTTCGGCCAGGAAATCCCGCAGCAGATTGGCGGCCGTGGCCAGACGCCCGAGTTCGTCCTTGCGCCTGACCTCCACCCGTCGGGCCACCCGCCCATGACTGAGTTCGTCGATATGATCGACGAGGTGATTGATGGGCAGGACGATGGCCCGGTTCACCATCCACAGACTGAAGGCGGCCACCCCGGCAATGCCCGCGATCAGGATGATCCAGCCCAGCATCAGGGTCCGGCCGGCGGCATCGCTGATCCTCCCGGACTCCTGGGTGGCCCGCCGATGCAGGGTCTCCACCAGCGCGGTCATCTGCTCGGAGGCCGCCCGGTCGATACCCCGCACGGCGGCGTCGCCGACGGCGGGATTCGCACCCGCGGCCAGGAAACGCTCATTGCCCTGGCGATACGCCTGCCCCATGCGCTGGTGCTCGGTTCGCAGCGTCTCGATCTGGCGCAGAAGTTCCGTGTCGCCCATCTGCCGGGCGGTGGCCGCCGCCGCTTCCAGGCGCTGCTGCACCTGAGCCTCGTGGCTCTGGAAGCTGCGCCAGTAACGGTCATGGTCGGCGGGATTGGCCCCTCGGATCAGGACATTTTTCCATTCCTGCACCTGAACCTTGAATTCCACATTGGCGGCGTCCACCTGGGTGGCAACCCGAATGGTTTCTTCCACCAGGGACCGGTACTGGCCCAACCCTTGCCCCAAGGCCACGAAGCAGGCGGCGGCCACGATCAGCACCAGCAACAGACCGCCACCCAGGAGGCCGACCAGCTGTGCACGAAGGGAGCGGAGCAAGGGCATGACGATACATCCAAGCTGTGGGTTATATCGGAAGTATAATCACTCTGATCCGGAAACCAGGTTGCCGGCGCATGAATTTTCCTTTGGCTCTGATCAAGGGCATCTTTCAGCCGGCTTCTCCCGGGTCATTCACCCTGGAGAATCACAGGCATACGCTGAAGCATCACAGGCACACGCGTCATTCCCGCGAAAGCGGGAACCCATCCAGTGGCCACGATGTGAAAGGGGCCGCCACCCTAACGCCAGAAATACACCATCACCACCCCCCCGATCATCAGCGCCACATTCACACCGACCCGCGGCAGCGTGCTATGCCGACCGATCCGATAGATGGCAAAGCCATAGGCAATGGCGGCAGCCAGGCCCACCACCCCCGCCAACAGCAGAAACACCATCGAGCCCGCATGGGCCTGGGCCCCGGGGTTGGCTTGAACCAGCGACTTCAGCGTGAGCCCGGCCACCAGCACGAACACCCACTGCGACAGCAACCTGCTCTCAATGTAGTAAAAGCCCTGATCGAAGGGATTTTTGAACCGGCGCACCGGAAAACGATGGAAAAGAAGCGACATGTTCGACGCCTCCCGGATGGGGAAGAAGAACAACGCCAGCCCGGCCGCGATCAGCGCCCCCATCCAGAGATCCCTGATTGCGCCGCTTTGCAGAATCAGGATCTGCAGGATGGCACCGAGCAAAAGGAAGGGTACCGGCGAGTAGTAGCAGGCCAGTTCCGCGTGGCAATGGGTACACTCGAACCGGTTGGCCGCGGAGTGGGGCCACCTGCCCCAGACATGCAATAGCACGGTGGGGAAAAAGATGGTTTTCCTCTTGCAGGCAGGGCAGGTGAAGAGCATGAGGCACCGGATCGGAGGCGTGGGATGAGGCTCGGAAAAGAGATTACCGACAAACATGCTTTCGGGATATCGGCAACCCACTCTCCAGTTGCCGAAAGCACATGGCCATGATCGCCATGTGCTCCCGAGGTTCCTCAAACTATCCGGATTACCGGACCCTCATCACCGCGCCATCAGAGCGAATACCCCCCATCCAAGGTACTCACGTGTGTATGCGACGTGGCGCCTGGGGGCGTCATTCAGCTGGGATCGAATCTCTTGTGCAAAGTCGTCATCGGGATTCGCTTCAAGCCACCGGCGCATGGTGAGCCATTTGGCCGCCTCGTATCGGTCCCAACCTTCCTGATCCGCCAGAACCATTTCCACTACGTCGTAGCCGAGCTCGTCAAAAGACGCAACCAGCTCAGGGAGCCCATGAAGGTCCGAGATAGAATTGGCAAAGCACTTCTTGGCAACCTCTTCCGACGGCGGTAACTGACGCCAATAGGGTTCACCGATGAGGATGATTCCGTTGCTGTTGAGACTCTTTTCCAAAAGCTCAATGGTGCCGGCAACTCCGCCACCAATCCATGTGGCACCGACACATGCAGCCACATCGCACTTGATGTCGGCGACATAGCCGGCAGCATCGCCATGAATGAATTCCACTTTATCGGTGACACCGAGTTCTTCAGCGCGGAGTTTCGCTTGCTGGCTGAACAACTGACTCATATCGACACCGATGCCGGTAATCCCGAAATCCCGTGCCCAGGTGCAGAGCATTTCGCCCGAACCGCTGCCGAGATCGAGCAGGCGAGTTCCGGGTTCAAGGCGCAACACAGCGCCGAGGGTGGCGAACTTTTCTGGCGTGAAAGGATTATGAATGCGGTGAGCACTTTCGGTAATGTTAAAGATACGTGGGATATCCAATGTGGAAAGCCTCTTTAACGAACATGAATGAATGCCGGCATGGATTAACGCCAGCGGGAAGGGGGTACCGAAGGAGTGCTGCAACCTGGATTGGTGTCCCTGCGAGAATCGAGTTGAATGGTAGTCGAACTGAGGTCTTACTGAAAGAGCTGGAATGACCAATGCTCAGTAATGGCTGAGACACGGTGAAGGCCCGAACCTCCGGCAACGAGAAAGACCCGCATGTGGGGTGTTGTGGAGGTCTGGGGAGAAAAACCCCCCGGCTATCCGGTTAAGCTGCTTCAAAGTCCAGAGGGTGAATGTCATCCAGGTTGACCGTTTTGCGGGCCACCCAAAGATCGTACATATTCTGCATCGCGAGCCAACTTTCAGGAGTACGCCCAAGAACCTTGGATAACCGCAGAGACATTTCGGGACTGATACCACTGTCTCCTTTGAGCAGCCTGGACAACGTGGAGGGCGAAACACCCAGACTCGAAGCAAGCTGACGAGAGCTAATACCGAAAGGCTCCAGATACACCTGGCGAATGAACTCACCAGGATGCGGCGGATTATGCATAGTCATTAGTGATGATCCTCATAATCGGGAGTGCGCCTATCAGGACTTTCGTCACCGGCTGCGAAAGCTCACCGGCCGGAGTTGGGGCGTGTCCATGGACTACCGGCTCAAGAGGCTGACTGAATATGTCCGCATCCGCCACTTGCTGGCCCTGGTGAAGGCCCGAACCTCCGGGAACGAGAGAGACCCGCGTGTCTCAACGGCCGTAATGCGCCCGACCGGGTGAAACGACCTTGGCGATTCGTTGGGTAACCAGCGTTGAAGGTCACCATGTTTGCATGGTCCTTTGAGCTCCGGAGGAAACGCCCCGTGCGGACCCGCATGCGGGGTGTTGTGGAGGCCGGGGGAGAAAAACCCCCGGCTATCCGATTAGGTTTATTCATAACCTTCAGCTTTCCACCTGAGAGAGGTCATAACAGAATGATGAATATTGAAGATAAACGACTTCAGCTGCATGACAAGAAAATAATACCCAGTAAACAAAAGCACATAAGACGCTTTTACAACAGCGAACTTTACGTACTCTGGGTATGGAGAATATGCCGCCAACAAAGGAACAAGCCCTCCCTCATGACCAAACATAACAATTAAAAGGCAAAAGATTGAAAAGGCGAGATAATATATAAATACCCGAATAAATACGAAATAATTATGCTTTAAGTATGAGAGCCCGCTGTCAGGATGAGCGATTTCCGCCATTCTTAGGGAGAGGCCAGGCTGAGTAACTGTTGCAAATATAGTAAATCCTGCTAGCAAAAACCCCAGTGTACTAAGCGAGACCGCTAAGCCTGTTTTGGATAGCTCTCGAACCAGCTCTATTGTTTCATCTGCTGGCTGGGTAGAAAGCCAAGAATTGGTCAGTAGCAGCAAAAATACGATTGCCGTAGTAATCGCATTGAACCGGCTAAAAGGGATTCTTTTCGATGCAATATAGATATCCCAAAGCCTCTTCTCTTTCGTTAGGTCTTTGGGATCAAAGCTCGAGGTGCTCATTTAAAAAGCCTTTGGGCGAGAGATTCTACTATAACCTTTGCTTTTTGCGATGTTTCAGGAACTTTCACTAATCCACTTTTCACCAGCCCTACGAAAGACTCATACAGATCGCTCGCAGCATTAGCTGGCTTTGAGCTTAAGTCATCAAGAGGTTTTCTTAGCTGAAAATTGTCATTATTTCCTCTTAAAATATCTCCCTCATTGTCGATCCCAGACAACTTAACAGTCTGATTACCCTGTTCAGTTGCTTCTGCTATTTCACTAATTGCCTCATCCTTATCAAGGCCTTTAGGGTTGTTATGTTTAACTAAAGTCTTCGTGCTCCCTATAGCGTCTTTCTTTTTCTGCATCGCCTCAAAAAATGGATCGTTATCGTTTTCATCATTTCTGTCGGATAACGATATTTCAATCGTTTTCAAAATGCTGTATTTTCGTACAAATTCTTCAATGCCGTCTTCAGAGGTGAGAGGAATCAACTCAAGCGTTGGTTTTGGAGTTGATTCATGCAAATCCTTCTTAGTGATTCGTTCAGCATTGGCGTCTTCTTCTCGCGCAGCATTCAAACGTTTATACTCTTCTTCAATATATTCCTTATGCTTGTCGCGAAGAAATCTCAGGAGGGTAGAACGAAACGACTCTTTTGATGGTGCATCTCTTGTTTCTTTTACATATATGAGGCGATGATTATTCAGAATAAGTAGGAATATTGCAGAAGGGGAAGACCGTATTGAACCGGCATCTTTAACTAGACCCTTCCCTTCCTCAAATATCTGCTCACGCTCCAAAGTTGTATCCTTAATGAATCGCCCTGCTATGCCAACCACGCTCTCAGAGGCTTCATTATTTAGAAGCACCGGGCTGACTTCGTGAAAAAAATAGCTTGTCTTGCTATAATTCCTTGCTAGATTTTCGTCAAAGAAGCATGGCAAAACAATTTCATCTGCCATATCGAGCAGTACTTTATCGCGCCCAAATCGGCATATGAGATTGCTCATTTCCATGCTCAACGATTTTTCTGACATTCTTTAGAATCCCCTATCTATGTTGAAACCGTCGCAGTAGGAACGCCGGTTACCCGACGCCCCCTGCACAGATCCCGGCGTGCGGTTTTCCCGCACCGGGCTCTTCAGTCTTACTCACTCGCGCAGAAGGACGTTCCCTCACGCAAGCCCCCGATTCCGTATCCCCTGCATCGCCTCAACCGGTGTCGGAAACGCGTAGGCCTCCAGCACCCGCCTGAGACCTTCCCAGGTCAAGCTTCGCCTTTCACTGCGACGGTTCAGCCACTTGTAGAGCAACCGGATTGCCGCGGTGTGAAAACACCACAGTGAGCTGAGGTTACCGATGGCACGGAAGTAATTGTAGTGCCCCCGTACTTTGCGTTTCATCGTCGCCAACAGTATCGGCAGACGAAGATACCGGTGTGTCTTCAGCCAGTCCTTGCAGGCCCGGATGCTACTGCGCAGCTTCTTGCGGCTGGTCCGCCGCCATACCCGCGGTGTCCCCTTGCTATCCGCTTCCCAGTAAAATTCAAAACCAAGGAAGGTGAATCGCCGGGTCCGTGTTGGGTGAAAACGGCTGAAGCGGTGAATGCACGTCTTCTCCGAGGCAGCCTGGAGACCAAAGGCCTCCAGTCGCCTCGGCAAGGCTCGATAGAACCGCTGTGCGTCCGCCCGATACTGGAAAGCACACACGAAATCATCCGCAAAGCGGATGATGTACGCCTGTCCGGCACAGCTCCGCTTGATCCGCTTCTCAAACCACACATCCAGCACATAGTGCAGATAGATGTTCGCCAGTATCGGCGAGATCACACCGCCCTGTGGGGTTCCTGTGTGCGGATGGAGTACCGATCCATCTCGCTCCAGGATTCCGGCCTTCAGCCAGCTGGTGATGAGACCAACGAATGGTTTATCGTCAATCCGTTCCGCCAGCATCCGTAGCAGCCAGTCATGGTCAATGTTGTCGAAGAAGCCTTTGATGTCGGCTTCGACAACATAACCGTGGCGTCCAAACTGCAGCTCATAGGTGAGATCCTTGGCCGCCTGCTGTGCAGCCCGCTTCGGCCGGTAGCCATAGCTGGTGGGGAGAAAATCCATTTCGTAGATAGCCTCCAGCAGCAGGCGTGCTGCCGCCTGAAGCAGTCGGTCTTCCACCACCGGAATTCCCAGCGGTCGTTCCTTGCCGTTCCCCTTCGGAATGTACCGGCGCCGGATCAACCGGCTTCGATACTCGTTACGTTTCAGGCGTTCTACCAGTTGTCTGATGTTTTCACTCAGGTTCCTGCCATATTCGGCCATGGTCACCTTGTCCACGCCCGGGGCTCCCCTTTGATTCAGGGTGCGCCATGCATGGTGCAGTAGTGATTCATTCAGAAGGCCATAAAGGTTTTGGAATCGGTGGGCTTTCGCAGTGCCCGCCTTGATGGATATCGCCCGCAGGAAGGTTGGCTCGTCGTTCTCCGGCCCGACAGTGTCCGGCGCGAGTGGCCTTTGCGGACTATGTATGACTGTCACCCCCTTCCCCATGTGATCGGCTCTACCGTCTCGGAGTATTATGAGGTGATCCGACTCCCCTGTGGCCGTCAGGTCACGTTCCCTTTCTCGGGGTCCGCTTTCCTTACCTGGACCGGGCCTTTCAGGCTCCCCCTGACTCC
>NZ_JAJMLZ010000006.1 GCF_022227765.1 Ectothiorhodospira shaposhnikovii
CTCTGTTTGGCAATCCCTATGCAGGCCTCCGTCAATAGTTGCAGGTTGCGCTCTGCCGCACGATATATCAGGGGCGACAGGCCCTGCGGCGCCTGACTCAATGCGTGAAGCTGCTCAAGCTCTTCAGTCAGAGTGGCCAGATGCTCCCGCATGGCGCTCACGTACTCGATTTCCACCGTCAGGTGTTCGGAAGGCAACCGCCAAGTCGTAGTCGCTCGTCTCGGTAGCGGTATTTTTCGCACGAGAGCCATAAAGCCATAGCACGGCTATTTCCCTGTCGGCCGATGCCATTTCCGTCAAGCGTTCCAGTGTTGTTCTCACTTGGATTCTCGTGGCCGGGTTCTGCGGCAGTGCTGTACGAGAGCAAAAGGCAGGTGTCCTTTCGCGATTGGTTTGAGAGCGTCACTCCCGCGAAAGCGGGAGTCCGGGGGATTCGGCAGTCTTTCCCTGGATTCCCGCCTGCGCGGGAATGACGGCGGGAGGGTACCTTCGTTGTGAAGCGCCGTGGGCAAAAAGTGGGTGTCTTTAAAGTCCTCGAACGGCAGTTAGTGTAGCGCAGCCAGCGCGGCTTCCGGGGCCTTGTCCAGCACCTTGAGCAGCGATCTGGCCGCGCCCGTGGGACACCGCTTGCCCTGCTCCCAGTTGCGGATGCTCTCCAGGGGGACATCAATCCGTCTGGAGAATTCGGCTTGGCTTAATCCCAGACGTTTGCGAACACGGCGCACGAAGCGGGCCGTATCCTGCATGCTTGCCTCCTCATCAGCCGCCGCTTGCCTGGCAATATCGGCCTCGGTCGTGGCGTCCACCCGCGCCGGGTCAATGCGCCCGGAAACCAGCGATTCCGGACTCGCGGGATCAATCGTCATTCTGACTGTTTTCATACTGCCTGACCTCACGTTGGTTGGCTTTGCGAGCTGAGATGATACGGATGGCGTTGTTTCTTGGCGTGTAGACCACCACGAATACCCGCTGTTCGATCTTGCCCATCAGTTGATAACGATCTTCGCCATAGCTATGGCGAAGATCTTCATGAATCACGCGGTCTGGGTCGAAGAAGGCTCTGGCGGCGTAGCCGAAGTCGAAGCCTCGCTCGGCAAAACATGCATCGCTCTTGGATTGATTCCATTCGAAATTCATGCATCAAGTGTAGTTCAATGGCCTAGTCTCGGCAAACCAGGCAACGATATACTAGATCACGGTGCAAAATGGTGGGTGTCCTTTAAATTCGAGTGGGAGGCCACATGAGAGAAAAGATTTACGACTACGATCCGGCGGCAGCCCTTGAAAGTGAAGAGGCGATTGCCGTATTCCTTGCAGATGTGTTGGAAACAGGCGATGCCGCCTACATTGCGAAAGCCGTGGGCGTGGTAGCCCGCGCCAAAGGCATGACGGAACTTTCCCTTGACACCCTCCCCACGGCTAAAGCCGGGTGATTCCTCCTGCGAGACGCTTGTGCCCAAGCGCGAGAATGTTCCTTGCGGCATTGATGTCGCGGTCATGGCGCGTACCGCACGCCTGACAGGTCCATTCTCTGATTCCAAGTCCTGTCCTACCTTTCGGACTGCTGTCGCCGATATGACCACAGCACGAACAGGCTTGGGTGGTATACGCCTCGTCGATTTCTTCAAACCAAACTCCCCGCGCTATCGCCTTGTATTGGAGTTGGGTCTTGAGCATTCCCCAGCCGGCATCCAGCACGGACTTTGCCATGCGGGTTTTAGCCAGACTGACACTGCTCACGTCACCGACGAAGATGGCACCATGCCGTTCCACCAGCATGGTGCTGAATTTATGGATGGCGTCCTTGCGCCGGTGTTTGATTTTTGCGTGGATGGCCTTGATCCGTTTTTTCTTTCCGGCCCGTTGCGCAATGCCCAGTTTTTCTTCCAAAGTTCGATAGGGCTGCGAGGCCGATAAGCGCTCGCCATCCGAGCAGGTGGCCACGTCCTTGAGTCCAAGATCAATGCCTACCGCACTGGAACCTTCTGATTTTTCCTGAGCAGCAACCTCTACCTGCACATGAAAGTACCAACGGCCTCGGGCATCCTGGGAAAAACTCCCCGCACGGAATTTAAAGTTTTCAAGCCCGTAGCTGTCCCATACCCCAAAACTTTCCCCGGCAAAACGCACCTTGCCGCCTTCAAACCGCGCGGCGCGGGACTTGAACGGAATCCAGCCCAGACTGCGACGAGGGCCACCGGATACCCGCCAGCGCAGTTTGCTCTTGTTGAACTGTTTTCGAGACTTGCCATGGACCGCGATCACTTCCTGGATCGTGGCCGAACCAATCAGCCATCCACGAGCCTTGTTGATTCCGGCCAATGCTTTCTGGATGTCAAAGGGATGCAACCAGACCCCCTGAATCCAGCCCACCTCGGGCACGGGAACATGCCAAGCCTCATAGGCCATTTCATTGGCCAGATTCCAAACCTGATTGACCTCGAACCCCATGCGATCAAGCACCTTGGCGTGCCGGTCTTTCACCCGCACGCTCAGGGTCTTGATGATGGTTTTGGCGGCATCAGTCAACTCAAGGTCTCCAGATAGCGTGCCCACTTCTCGCGCTCTTTCGGGCGCTCGGATGTTTGCTGGCTTTCGATGTATTGCTTCACCACCGTCAGGGGCGCACCGCCCACCGTGGTCACAAAATAGCTATTGCTCCATAGCGTCGGCAACTTGCGCCGAAGATGCGGGAAGGCCTCAGGATAACACAAGCAATCACCGCCTTCGGCGAGCGCTATCCCTCCCCACGGCTAAAGCCGGGGGCTTCTCGCGCATCATGGTGAGCAAGGCAACCCAACACTCAAAACGTTGCTGACCGTAATGCGAGCGCTTGGTGTTGATCTGACGGCACGGCCTCATGGGACAACTACATAGCCGTGTATGTCTACAACACCGCCCGCCGGGCCGCGCCCATCCCGCGCAGGAATGACGCAGGATCAGTGTTTACCGAGTAAGGTGTCCAGGCTGTCGGCCGACAGAATCTGCAGGACCCACTCGTCCAGCTGGGTATCCGTGGCTGAGGCCAAGCGTTTATCAGCCCATGCGGGCAGATCGCCAAACTTCAGGGTAATCAACTTGCGTAAAGTGCCTTCGACTCCTTCGTGACGGCCCCGTTCCAGGCCCCGCTCAAGGCCCTGCTTGATTCCCTGCTCAATCGCCAAGCGCTCAATGGTGTTCACGTAAGGCATGTGTCTCTCCTCCTGAATGGCATGGACCGCCTGAACAAATTCGGGTTCCAGTTCTCTTGGCAGCTGGATCATCCAGTCGATGATGTGGAACAGCCGCATGATTTCCCGTCGGTGGTATCCTCGTTCATAGAGCAACCGGATCAAGGCCACCTTCGTGTCCTTGCGCGAGGCACCCTGCTTGAGTCGCTTGGCCTTGATCTGTGCCATCACCACCAGGGCAAAGACATTCTCGCTCGCCTCCAGCCCCGGCCATCGTTCCTCCCAGTCGATCAGCTTGGCGGTGGGGAAGGTGAAACTCAGCTCGCAACCCCAGCGGGCATACCGATAGCACATCGGCCGAAAGCTTGAGCGGGTATCCGCCAGCACCGCCAGGCTCACCACGTCGATGCCGTAGCGGTCCCGCAGACGATACTGATAAGTGTACATCCGCTCGGCAAAGGCGTCTTCCGGCTCACCCTGAACCTCAACATGGATCAGCACCCAGGTCTCCGCCCCGTCACGGGCCTGGACCTTGATCAACTTGTCCGCATGGCGCCGGCCACTCTCGGCATCCGCCGTGATCTGCTGCAGCTCCTTGTCCATGGGGGTATATCCCCGCGACCAGTCCACCTCATCGTGGATCGCCGGGAACAGCAACTGCGTGAATTCCTGGAAGTAGTATTCCAGAGCCTCCTTCCACGGGCTGTCATGATCCGTGGGCCGGGCGGTGTCTTGATCGGTCATGGCCCCACTCCTGTTGGAAGCGAATAGCCTACATCACCGCCCGCCGCTCAAACACCCGCCGGGCCGCGCCCATCCCGCGCAGGAATTTTGCCTGACGGCAGGCCGCATGTTCCACCAGCTTCGCCGGCTTGCCCACGGCGTGGCCGAATGCCTGCAACAGGCTCGTGCCGTGGGCAATGAAGGCCTCCGCGTCCATGCCCAGACGATCCAGCAACTTCGGTGTCTGCGCCGGCATGAATCCCCGCTTGGCGGGATGCACGCACCGACCCAGCACCTCCACCAGCGCCAGATAATCCGCCCAGGCAAAGGGCACCGCCCAGGGCTCCCGGCCGGTGGCATCAAAGGGCATCAGCGGGGCGACGGCAAGGGGCGCCAACCTGTGCTCGCAACGCAGTGCATCACGCCAGTGCGGGATGTCGGTCCCGGCCTCCCCGGACACCCGTGCCTCGTCCCCCTGGACCGAGTGCTTGGCCAATGCCGCCCGCATCCGTGCCTCGGCCTTGTCCGGGCACAGGCGGGCCTCAAGACTGGTGTGCTCGCTGGTTTCCGGCGTGTCGGCGATTCCGGCCCGGATGGGGTTGAGATCCACATAAGCCATGGCACTGAGAATGGCCTGCTCATCCAGCAAGGCCTGGCTCTTGAAACGACCTTCCCAAAACCGCCCCCGAACCCCGTCCTCGGCATTGGCCTTGCGGGCGATGGTCTCGTTGAGCACCCGCATGAACCAGGACAGATCCACCAGACGGGAACGATAGATACCCACCCACTCCCGAACCTGGGCCAGTTCGGCATCGTGGAGGGTGTCCCGGGCCTGTGGGTCCAGATACCGCTGCACCACCGGCGGCCCGGAGAACACGCTGGTCCAGCGGCGCAATACCGCCTCATCCGACCAGCCCTGAGCGCGGCCCTGATCGATCCGGAGCACGATGTGATAGTGGTTGCTCATCACCGCATAGGCCGCCACGTCGATGGCGAAGACGGCGGCCAGTTGCCGAATTCTGGCCTCGATCCAGCCGCGCCGGTGTTCGAAGTTCTGGCCGGTGTGGTGGTCCTGCCCACAGAGGAAAGCGCGGCGGACACAGCGCGACACCACGTGATACCAGGGCGTGTCGGTGACGGATACCAGTTCTGAGCGGGGTCGGGTCATGGGGTGAGGGTCTCAGGGAGGGTGGGGGAGGTCGGCAGAAAGTGGGTGTCCTTTAGATAGGTGTCGAGGAGGTCGGCGAAAAGTGGGTGTCCTTTAGATTTTGCTTTAGATTGTTGGGGCCTATCCGTATCATGACCGAGCAGAACGTATTTTTCGAGGTCCCCATAACTCGTTAGATTTCGATGTTGGATTTTTTAAGATAGGAGAGTCCGGGCAAAAAAGACCCCGACGCAAGGTCGGGGTCTGGAGGGGGCTGCGATAAATCCGCGTCGGAAAGTGGGTGTCCTTTGTGGATTTTGCAGACGTTTGGTTGTCGGGTTAATAAAGTTTATATATTAGGGGGCGGCAACGTTGCGGCAGCTAGCCGGTACGAACTTATGGTCAGTCGCGATCGATGTGCACTCCCACTCAACGCCGCCACCAACCATGGTTGCTGTGTAGGTAACAGCTACGTCACCTTGAGAGGTATCCACCGTTGCCACGATTGCCGGATTGTCTTCATCCTCAGTGCAGGCAATAGTTGTATTTCCAATCGTACCAGCCTCAACTCCGGTGCAATTTAAAGCATTTCCGACGATAAGGTTTTCAGAGACGGTGGATCTTGCGGCTGCTGCCATGCCAATACCTTCAGTTACCTGCGCGCGAACCGTATAGTTCTGATACGCCGGCAAAGCAATCGCCGCCAAAATAC
The DNA here is from genome assembly GCF_022227765.1 of Ectothiorhodospira shaposhnikovii. Classification (GTDB taxonomy): domain Bacteria; phylum Pseudomonadota; class Gammaproteobacteria; order Ectothiorhodospirales; family Ectothiorhodospiraceae; genus Ectothiorhodospira. Next base: position 5,753 of record NZ_JAJMLZ010000006.1, read on the forward strand.
CAATAATCGCCACCACGATCATCAGTTCAATCAAAGTAAAACCCTTCTGATTCTGCATCACAGCTCTCCGTTCATTTGGATGACATGACCAGCAGAGCAAGCATGATGCCAACTCCAGATTGGGGATGAACGGTACCAATCCCCTCTTGCCCGGTATTCCGGCCCCCGCCCCTCGCGACCCTTGGCACAACCCTGTAATGCCGACTAAAATTGTCGGCATTATTTTTCAATGCCATACCCTTCCAGCGGGATTCCTCCACCCGCTAAACTCCATTCAATGGAGGACCCGCGCATGCCATCAATCACCCTGGAATCGGCCATCCAGCTGACCGGTCTAAGCAGAAGGACCCTCTGGCGGCGTATCGCCACCGGCACGGTAAGACGCCTGGGCAGGACAGGAGGGCGAGGGCCGGGACATGCCAGGATCGAGCTGGAACTGATCCGCGGGGATATCCCCCTGCCGGATCTGGAAGACGAGGATCTTCAGGTCATCCAGCAGGCGGACGCCGGTGACCCCGCCGCCCGCCACGACGTGGCCCTGATGCTGATGGAGGCCGGCTGCCAAGCGCTGGCCATCCACTGGCTGACAGCCGCCGCGAACCAGCAATACCCGGACGCCATGCACTGGCTGGGTCGCTGTCACATCACGGGGGAGGGGGTGCCCAGGGACGAGGCGTTGGGGCTCTCCTGGATCCGGCGCGCCGCCGAGCGTGGTCATCTGATCTCGTGTCGGCAGATGGAAGCCTTGGGGCTGAAATGACCGGTACTTCGTCTGGCCCGCCTCATCTTCCCAACGCTGCCATTCGTCGAACTCCTGATCATTTCAAGGCAAAACTAGGGTCAAATACCTCGTAAAGCACGATTCATCAGCGAGGTTTACATCATGAAGCCCCTCCGTAGCAGTCGGCCCGGCGGCCATGGCCGTCAGGCTGGCTTCTCCCTGATCGAGGCCTTGGTGGCGCTTCTTTTGCTCAGTGTCGGTTTACTGGGCCTCGCCGGTTTGCAATTGCTGGGCATGCAGAGTTCCCACTCAGCCTATCAAAGGACCGTGGCTACCGTGATCGCCATGGATGCCGGTGAACGACTGTGGATCAGACTGGGACAGGACGGGACGCTGGATGCCAATGCGTTGTCCGATGTGGAGAAGGAATGGCAGGATTTCTGGACCAACAAGAATTCAGTTGACGGGCGTGTTTCGCTGCCGGGTTTGTCGGACAGTCAGATCAGTGAAGCATCAGGGGGTAGGGTATATACCATTCTGGTCCGCTGGTCCGAGGAGCGATTGAATGAGCCCGGTGGTATCTCCAGTTTTGAATACGTGGTTCGGTTGCCTCAGGAGATTACCCCATGAGTCGCGCTCCCACGATGGGTTTTCCCGCGCATCGGTCACACGGGCTGTCACTCGTGGAATTGATGGTCGCCTTGTTGATTGGGCTGATCCTACTGGTCGGGGTGGTGAACGTTTTCCTGGGAAATCAGGTGTCCTATCGGGAATCCCAGCGTCTCTCCCAGTTGCAGGAATCCATAGGGTACGCCGTGGATTTTATTGCCAGGGATGTGCGCGGGGCTTCGGGCGTGGTCTGGGACGAGAATGCCGGCGTGCTTGCGGTTACCCGTAGTCGAGATACTCAGTGGTGCAATGTCGGTGCCGGTGATCAGGCGCTGGTGTATTTCGTCCAGGGTAATGCCCTGTTCTGTGGCGCTTCCACTGCAAACGCCGTGGCCCTGGTGCCCGCGGTGGAGGATGCTTCCCTGGACGTGACTCTATTGCCGGCAGATCCCTTGGATGCCTCTTCTCCCATCATCGGTCTTTGGGTGGAAATGACTTTTCTGAGTCGGGCCACCCAAGGGGAGGCACCGCTGGAGCATCGCCTTGGTTTCCACGTTGCCCTGCGTAATGAGATCCTGAGACTCATATATAACTGAATACACTCACTGGCCACAGAGGTAAGTTGCCATGTCCAATGATTACCCAAGACAGCGGGGGGTTGCGCTGGTTGTCAGCCTGGTCCTGCTGGCGGTTGCTACTCTGGTTGGGGTGGCGACCCTGAACGGTAGTTTTCTACAGGAGCGGTTGGCCGGTAACGAACGGCAGGCCGCCAATGCCTTCATGGCCGCCGAAAGCGGTGTGAGCGAGGTGCTTGCGGTGTTACTGGACCCTGGTTACACCCAATGGAATGGGGCGGCGATCATGGATGCCGTCGGTGATGGGGTGCATGCGGTTCCCGGTAATGGTGGCGCCGCCTGGTCGCTGGAATCGGTGACGGTGACGAACACGGTCACTCTGGAAGTCCTGGGTATCGTGGCCGACACGGGGGCTCGTCGTATCCTGCAAGTGGAACTTGGTCTGCCGGGGGTGGGTGGACCCAACCCCGAATCAGCCTACACATGTTATGGCGCGGACTGCCGTACCCGAACCGGCTCCAACAGCAATAATGCCATTTACTATGATGGTCGAGACTGGCGCACCCCTACTTCCAGTAACTGCACCGGAGCGGGCTGTAACGGCACTCTGAACAGTGAGCGGGATGGTGATGTTGCGGGGATTTACTTGGTGGGTAACAACGATCCCAACGCCATCAGCACGGGCAACCAGAATGGGGACAATCGCGCGGACCAGATTCAGGGTAACCCACCGAGAAAGCAGACTGATGCCGCAACTACTGACAGTGGCGTGGGCGTCGATCAATGGAATGCCTATGCGGATGCCCTGATCGGCCGCCCAAGCACGGAGACCGTGACCGTGGGCGGCAACACGGTGGACATATCCAGCTTCCTGGGTGGACGTGATGCCCCCAAGGTTCACCATATCACCGGTTCCGGGAGTATCCGTCTGGGAGGCAACGAGCATGGTGCCGGCGTGCTCATCATCTCGGGTGATATCGAAATCTTCCCCGCCAACGGCACCATTACTTTCGAGGGGCTGATCATCCTGCGTGACGGAGCTCGACTGTCATCCGGTTCAGGCACCGCCAATATCTTCGGTTCCGTGATTTCCCTGACCGGCAACGAAAACGCGGTGGATGCGGACCTGGGGGGAAACTTTACCCTTAAGTACAGTTCCGAGGCTTTGGAGAATCTTCGCCAGCACGGACTCTGGGGGGGCAGTGGCGGTCCGATTCAGGTGTTGTCCTGGCAGGAAAAAGTCAGCTGATCTTGTAAGCTTTGAAGGCGTCAGGCGGGTCCTGACGCCTTTTCAGGCTATGCCGACATATACCGCGTCGGTGCAGTGAGTCCGTGATCAATCACATTACCAGCAGTCGGCCCCTAGAGAACCTGTCGCCCCCCGCTCGCCCGTATGGGTAAGCGTGAACTTGGTACATTTGCCGTCCTTGGTCTGTGGGCTGCCAGTGGCCGGCGTGGCCTCCAGGGTGAAGGTGCTTGGGGTTTGCGTGGTGGCGCTGATGCTGTAATGACCGTCCTGCGATGTTTCCGGCACGGGGCAGCCAACATAAGTGTTTTGCCGGGTGTAACACCGTTCCAGTTGCTGTGCGGCGATCAATAGCGAGGTGGTGGCGTCGGTGCGGCGCGACTTGTTGACGTATTCGGTATAAGACGGGTAGGCAATCGAGGCAATGATACCGATGATCACCACCACGATCATGACTTCTATGAGGGTGAACCCCTTCTGTAACGACACATGTTGCATCTGCGGCATTCCTTATTCAGGCAAGTAATCCAATATCTGAATATGGGTGACACTGACGGCGTCACCCGACCCCGTGGTGAGATAGCTGATGTACGTCCCCGGCCGGAGTTGCTCAAAGTGCGATCGACCGTCATCCAGGGCGGTGATCTTCAGATTGCTGCTCAGCCTGTAGACGGTTTCATCGATGATGATGCTGCCTCGGGCGATATCCACGGCGTTTATGTTCCCCACGATGCTGACCGGGTCTGCCAGGGTGGTGACCGGCAAGGCACCAAGCGCCGCGAGCAGCATGACCCGCAGGCCCTTGCCGATCCATGGCCCGCCGACGAGGCGGGCGTTGGTGGTGTTGTGCCAATCCATATCCGTTACCTCAGTTGTTGCCAGGACTGACGTCCGTGCATCCGGGGGTCTTCGACCGTGATCCGTCTACCCTGACCGTCAAAGACATAGCCGGACACACTGATGGGGCGCTCTCCCGTGCCGAATTCAAGGCCGGTGGGGGGCGCGTTATTCCAGTGGTCGTCCGCGTCAAACTCGCCGTCTTCGTTCAAGTCAAAGATCACACGGTCCGGCCGTGATCCCGAAAACAGGTTCAGTTCCATCAGGAACCCCCTGCGGCCGGTGCCGCAGGGGTCTTCATCCGGGATCATGGTAGTGAAGCGCACCCGTTGCTCGTTGAAGCCGCGTGGCAGCGTCGGACCACTGATCACCCGTTCCCCCGTGATCCAGCTTAGGTCGATGTACCAGCCCCGGTGGTTGGATTGGAGATCGTAGTCGGAGATCCGGCGAAGTGTGTAGCTCCTGCCCCCCGTGGTGTGGGAGCCCTGCGCGACGATTTCCTGCTTGAGGAGCTGGTTACGGCCGCTGATCAGGCTGTTGGTATCCACCAGGCCGTAGATCGTTTGTACCTGATTGCCGGGGCTGCCGCCGTCTTCCACCCGGAAATAGCTGCCGGTGCCGAAGGCCACCATGATGTTGTCGCCGTCTTCGTCAAGGGCCAGCACGGGGGCCGAGGTGATGGGCTGAGGATTGCCGCCAGGGTCCTGGGCCGTGAACAGCTTGGTGGCGGACCACTGACCGGCGTTGTTGTGGCTGAGGTTGAATCGCCACAGGTTACCCTGCAAATCACCGGCATAGGCTCTGGTAGCCTTCAGGCTGCGGTCCGGCCAGTCGGTCCAGCGTGGCGCCCCCAGCCCGTTGGGCGAGCCGCCGCTACCCGTGCCGGTGCTGATCTTGCGGATCAGCTGGCCGTCGCTGAGGCGAACGACAAAAAGCATCGCCTGGTGACTGTTGCTGTTGTAGCCGTTGCCGAAGATGGCGGCCCATTCACCGTTGCTACCGACGCGGGCGATGGTGGGCTGCCCCACGTTGTAACCCAGGTCATTGTCGGTGAATTCCCATAGCACCTTGGCGGGGCCGAAGCTTGACGGGTCGGTGACATCAAGCGCGAAGATGCTGCGCCCGCCAGCCCCCATGGTGCCCAGTAATATGGTCTTCCATTGGCCACCGATCTGGGCCTCGTCGACATAGGCGGTTCCATCCACGTAGAAGCGGTGACTGTATTCCGGGTCCATGAGGCGGGCCAGGGGTGAAAACGAGGTGTTCGGTTCGGGTTTCAGCAACTCGCCGGGGATAAAGGCAAACAACTCCTCTCCGGTATCGGCATCGAAGGCATGCAACATGCCGTCGTTGGCACCGGCATAGATCACCCGCGCCCGTTGTCTGAATGCGGGCGCTCCCAGCAGACGGCTGAAGCCATTGTAGTGTTGTCCGATGAACTGGGGATCCGAGTTGATGATGTCTCCCAGCAATCGGGCCGGTCCGGACTCGGAGCGGCTACGGAAGCTCTGGTGGGCCGCTTCATCGCCGCGCAGCCAGGCTATCCGTTCGGCGGCAAGGTTGTCCTGAGTGCCGTTAGGGGTGTGGTTGAGGGCATTGATCTGGGCGGATGTCAGGGCGCCGGGCTGGAAAGAGATGCCCTGTCCGGTGCCATTGGTGGTGACGATGTTTCGAGCCGCATGCCCTTTGGCACGCAGCTTCTGTTCGGCGTCCCAGCAGGCCGGGCAGTTGCCGTCCAGGTTGCCGCCTTCGCCGATCTGTTTGGACGTCAGGCTGCCGGACCAGTCACCGGACCGAAAGCCGGTGGTGTAGAGCAGGGTATCTTCCTGCAGGACTGCCGAGCTGGCCGCGGCGGAGGTGGCGGAACTTTCCACCCGTCCGATAAATTCCTCCAGCACCGCGGCCAGTTCGTCCGCAAAGGTTTTGGGGTCCGAGGCACTGAAAAAACCGCCTCGGCCATTGATGGCCGCGTGGAGCATGTCATCGATCTTGGCGGAGTCGGCGTCACTGGGGTGGGGGTTGGGCCAGGGCGTGGACAGGGCCGAGTAGGGCGGCGTGGCCGCCTGGAAGGCTGCGTCCTTGTCGATGCTGCCTGATACCCCCAGTCCCACGGTATAGGTGACCATGTGTTGCCAGAAGGCCGGGTTGCGTTCACTGACGGGGACCCGATTGGGAAGGTCGGGGCGAAGGTCGTTTTTCCAGAACTTCATGGCCACATCGGCCAGGGTGTTGCTGTGGCTGTCGGAAAAGGGCGCCGAGACGGTATAGCCGCCGGTGACACCGCCGGGGCCGGTCAGAGTGGTATTGCCGCTGCCATCCTGATTGCCCACGCCCGGGTCGGGGCCGTTCCAGTAACCGTCGGACATGAGAAAGGCGGAGCTATGGCGGCAGCTCAAGTCCTGGCCACCGCTCTGGCCCGGGGTACTGCTCCAGGGGCCGCGATCATCGGTGCGCTCATAGTATTCGCCCACGCCTCTGAGGGCCATGCGCAGGGGGGTGCCGGCCGCGGGGACCGGCCGGGTGTAGAGCTCATTGAAAAAGGCTTCCCGGTTGCTGCCGGAAAAGGGGCGTACGCCGCTCACCACGGTGCGTGTGCTGATCCCATCGATGTTGCTGTAGCCCTTGTTGATCGCCCCGTAGCCTACCCGCAGGTTTTCCGGCTGGATGGCAAAGGCGGCGCCGATGCCGCCGCGGGCGGCGAAGATGCGGCTTCGATGGTAACTGTACCAGTTGGCAAAGTTCTGGATTTCTTCGGCATACGTGCAGGTGGCGCCGGCGGCATTGGCGCAGTCGGTGCGGTGCTGCCGCCCATGACCGGTGTAACTTTCCGTGGTGGAACGGATTTCCACCCGGGTGTAGCTATCGGCGCTCATCACCGGGCCGCTGTTGTAGTGGTAGTAGAGTGCCGGGTAAAAGGTCTGGCTCGTATTCGTGTGACCACCGCTGCTGTTGAGCCAGTTGGTGGTCTGGGTATTGTCCACCGTCAGGTTGCGCGTCCCGAATTCCGGAAACAGGGGGCGGTTAGGGGCTGCCTTCGGATCGGCGTTGGGCATGGTGGTGCCATTTGCGTTGAACCAGGGCTTATAGGTGATGGCCGGGTTGTAGTAGACGGTGTTGTTGTGGGATGAGCGGAAATAGGCGGTGTTGTTGCTGTGACTGAAACGGACCGTCCTTTGGTTGCTGTACTGCGAACTGCCACCGTGCAGGTTCTGCACCCGGGGGAAGGTCCACATGACGTATTGGCTGTTCAGATCGTTACCAAATGTCTTGGTCAGTTCATCCGGCATGGTTTCCCATTGCATCGATCCCGAGTCGTCGATGATGAAGACCACGTTGGGGTCGACGCTGGCGGTCAGAAACAGGGGAGCGTTGGCGATGTTGACCTGGGCGGCGGCGGGGAGCGCCGTGAACAGTGCCATGCCAAATCCCAGGAGTCCGGCGGACAGTGGGCGGGCCTGGGGCCGCCGTTGGAGGGGACTGGATGTCATCATTGGCAACTCCTGATTACGTGCGTCCGGGGGTCACTAAGGTCTGCAGGGCCAGAGGCAGTAGCTCTGCACGATGGCGATGGCCGAATCCGTTCCGCCCATGCCACGGGACAAGACGGGATAATAGCTCAGGACACTGCCGGCCCCGGCGGCGCCCTCGCCGGCGATATCGACCGTGTATCCGCGCACCAGCCTCGGGGTGGACACCAGGTATCTAGGGTTTTGCACAAGCTGGGGGTCATTCATCGCGTAGATACCGGAATGCGTGACGCCATCCCAGTTCCTGGGATTGTTCGGTGTCGCCGTGCCTTCGGCGATCAGCATGTTGGCACCCTCGTCCAGCCAGCGTTCACCGGCCCGCAAGGCGGCCTCGCTGGCCTGAAAGGCCAGGCTGCGGTCCCTCAAATTGCCGGCCATGCGTTCCTGGAGTGTCGTCTGCTGGAGTGCGGAGACGCCCACCATGGTCATGAGCAGCAGAAAGACCAGAGCGATGATGAGGGCCGAGCCTTGTTGGCAGGGCGCGGTCTTCAGGGGATGGCCGGTCATGGGGCGACCTCAGCGCAGTCGGTTGCGAATGGCGATGGTGGTGGTGGCCACCTGTCTGACTCGTCGGTCCTCGGCGGTGAAGGCCGCACCATTAAAATAGACGGTTTGAGCCGCGTCGAGGGTATTGTCGGCCGAGGATGCCAGCAGGAGGCTGATGCGTATGCTCAGGACGTTGGGCCAATCATCCGTGGCGGTGACCTGGTCCGCGGTCCGGTAAAGGTTGATCACGCCGTTTCGGTTGGTGTCCACACCGTATTGAATCTGCATGTTTTCGACCCCGGTGACCAATTCTTCCACTTGCCCGGGGAATGTCCGTCGCCAGAGTGCATTCAGGGCCGGGACGACATCGCTTTGGCTGATGAAAAACGTGGTCTGAAGGAAGGACATGACATCGGCGCCTTCTTCGTAGACCTTGGACAGGAAGTTGGTGGTATTGCTTGACGAGGCGTGGGCGATGGTGATGGGCGAGGTGTTCTGGGAGACGTTGGTGGCCCTGAAAATATCCATGGATTCGCAGTCCGAGATGATCAGGATGTCTCCGGCCTTCCATTGCCCCACGTTGCTTTCAAGCTTGGCGTTGGCATTGGCTACCTTTTCCTCGATGAGACGACCCACGGGGGGGCGGCCACCGGTCATGATCAGCAGGTCCGTCCCCTCGGTCACGGCACGGCCGCCGATGGTGGTGCCGGCGGGAACGTTGTCGAGCCCGTCCAGCACCTGATCGACGTCAAAGACCACGGAGCCGGCCGGGCTGGCGATGATGTTGACATTGAGGTTTTCGTTGGCTCTTACGCAGCCGACGAAGCCGGCCATGCGTACGGCGTGGCTGATCTCGTCGGTGGCAAAACGGGCGTTTTCCTGAATCACGGACAGCTGTTGCTGGAGGCGGTAGGTCTGCTGGGTGCCCAGGAATAGCTGGATGATTCCGGCGGTGATGATGAGGGCGATGACCATGGCCACCATCAGTTCGACCAGGGAAAGCCCGGTTTCACGGCGTGCGCAAGGAGGCAGGCTGGCGATGTCGGGTCTGTCCATGGCTAAAACAGCCTCGTGCTGAACTCGAACTGCTGAAGGAAGTCGGCGTTCTGGTCTTCCCGTTCATTCCATCGGATGCGGACGGTGACCGTGTCTCCGGCCCGGGTGATGGCGCCGTCCCCGCGGGGAAGGAGGCAGGCCAGCAGGTTTCGCCATTCTTCCAGGTCGTCGGAGGCCGGATCGGCACCGGAAGGGGTGAAGTCCGTATCGCAGTTCGGGTTGCCGGAAAAACCGGATTCGTAGGCGCCGGTCAGGTTGGCGCGCATGCGGTCGGTAATGTCGTAGGCCAGGAAGGTTGCCTGGGAGCGAAGCTGGGCATCGTGGTTGAAACGCATGGCGGTGGCTTGCAGACCGGCAAGTCCCAGCAAGCCGATGGCGAGGACCAGAACCGCGACCATGGCTTCGATCAGGGTGTAGCCTTGTTGCGGTGGGGGAGGGAAACACGTGGTGCGACGGCATTCCATTTGCGACTCCCCTTCGATGATCAACAAGGTCCAGAGGTAACGCTGGAGCGTCCCGTATTGTGAATTTCCAGGGTCCGGCGCATGCCGGCCTTTCCGGATGGGCATCCCTGGGGTTTGATTTCCAGGCTGATCACCCCGGCCGGTTCTGTCTTGGCGCCACGGCCATCAAAGCGGATGGCTGCCTGGTTGTTGGGGGTGACCGTCATGTTTTTCATTGCCGGGAACTGCCGCAATATGTCCGTACCGGTGCAGTTTGCTCCCAAATGCACGCACCAGCCAGTGGCAAAATTATTGCCGGTGGCGGTCACGGAAACCTGGCCCCCACGCTTGATGGCTTCGCTGCGCGCCAGGGCGAAGGCGGACACCAGTTCATTGGTCTGCGTGGTGACCCGGTTGCTCTGGATCATCTGGGTGAAACCAGGCACTGCCACCGTTGCCAGGATGGCGGCCACGGCCAGGGTGACCATCAACTCGACAAGTGTGAATCCGTTGGCTCTGTTCATGGCATAGAGTCTAGACGGGTATCGGGCCGCAGTCGCTGCCGGGTCGATGAACGGAATCTTTGGGGGAATAATCGGGACTGCGGTTTTGGGCAATGCTTTGATTGTAAAGGGAAGCGACGCATTCTTTTGGAAGGATGAACAGCCAGGATGCATGAAAAGGGCCCCTGTTTCAGGGGCCCGATCTTTGGTTTACCTGGTCTGGCGAAAGGAGTGAGGGCTACTCCTTAATTCAAACATCATCCGCGCAGGTGGCGGACTGACCAAACGGGCTTGGGTTCCCCGGCGGGCCGGGTGAAAGTGGATCCGCATCTTCAGCCAGGATGGGCAGCCTGAATTTGACGATTTCGATGGATTCCGTGCCGGTAACAACGGCCCTGGCTCGCATCTCCACATCCACCCAACGGGCAAATTGCTGGAAGTAGACCACGTCAAAGTCTGCAAACCCCGTGGCATCGGTTCTCAGGTTCAACTGGGAAAACGTAACGACATTGCCCGGATCAAGTCTGCTGTTGTTGTTGAAATCCTCACCCGGATCGAGGATGCCGTTGCGGTTTTGGTCTTCATTTTCACACCCGGGAATTGTGGTGATGACTTGATTCCAGGGCAATGCCGGGGCCGGCTTTTCCCAATAGCCTTTGTAGTACCGTACCGGCCAGATCTCTATGGTCACATCGGCGTTGGCGACAGGGGCGCCTGAAACGTCGGTGATGAGTACCCCATAGGGCTTGGCGTATCTGACACTGTCGGGTTTTGCGATCACATTACCCGTGCCAAGGGTGATGAACAGGGATTTCTGGGCCGTGGTCAGTCTCACGATCTGTTCAACGGATGGGGTGTCATCCACCCAGGCCCTGATTTCAATCCCGTCCGTGGTGCTGGAGGTGGTGCCGGCCGTATAGGTGGTGGAGGCACGACCAAAGGCATCGGTCACGGCGGCGGCCGGGGAGATGCTGCCGCCGGTGATGTCCGTCAGATTGAATCTGACCAGCTTGTTTTTCACCAAGTTGCCGTCGGGGTCTCTGATGACAGCGATGATCTCACTCTGTTCGGTATCCTGACCCTCCAGATTGGTTGAGAGTACCGCCGGTTCGGCCTGCAGCGTCATGGTGTCTGCCTGGGTGGCCACGAAAAGCAGCTCCCTGCGCGCTTCGGGTCCACCCACGGTCGTGGCCGTGATGATCGACGGGCCTGAACTGGTGGATCTGATCTCAATGGTGGCTTCACCATTGCCGTTGGTGGTGACTTCCGCCGGACTCACCAGGAAGGTACCTCGCGTGGCGGTGAATCTGACCACCTGCCCCGCCACGGGAGTGGGGGGGCTGCCCGTTTCCCAGCGAACGGTCAGTGCCTGATTGGTGCCGATGGGGATTTCTGCATTGGCATCCGGACTCAGGAAGGTGAGGGTGTCGGTGGAAACATCCAGCGTGAACTGCGAGGTGGCACCTTCACCCGTGACGGTAATGCTGTCATTGCCGCCCTGATCCGCAACGATCTGGACGGTGGCCTGACCATTAGTGCCGGTAACCGGGTTGGGGGTCAGAACCGTGTTCCCTGTGCTGGATGCCACGGTCAGTGCGGCATTGGGAATGGCTCTCCCGGCCGAATCTCTCAGGGCCAGGGTCAGGTTGACGGTTTCACCCACGATGACGGATGACGTCGGTCCTGTGATGGTGATGGTTGTACCCGTAACCCGAATCTGCGTGCTGGAGGTCACGGAGCCCACACTGGCGGTGGCCGTGACGGTCCGGTTGGATTTGTCCTGAAGCGTGCGCAATTGAGCCTGTGCCGTACCGGATTCATCGGTGATGCCCCGGATGACCTGGACTGCGGTATCGCTATCCGCCGAGAAGGTGACCCGCACGTCTTCCATGAGTACGTTGTTGGCGTCGCGGACGAAGGCCGTCAGGGTGACCGGTTGATCTCCCGCCGAGGCCAGCTGGGGTGTGTTGCTGAGCAGGACGATGCTGCTGACGACCGGATCTGAGGGATCACCGCCGCCTATGGAGGGGCGGATGCGTACCGTCCAGTTACCACCCTCAACAATACGCAGGAGGTACCAGCCCGGGTCCAGGGTCAGGTATTCCCAGGCAAAACCGTCACCCGTTTCATCATATAAGGTATCTATGAGTACGCCATTGGCGTCCAGCAGTTCCACGGTAAACCTGCCGCCGCCGATATGACGCAGGTCGAATTCGTTCTCACCGCTCAGCTGGAAAGGAATGATGGCCGGTCCGGTACCATTGAACTCACCCTCTGCGTTGCTGATGAAAATGGTGTAGGCCTTGAAGGCAAGGCCGCCCTCTGCATCGCTGAGCCGGACAATGAAGTTGAATGTTCCTGAAGTGGTTGGGGTGCCGCTGATAGTGCCATTAGCAGAGTCGAGATTCAGGCCCAGCGGTAATCCACCTTCCTGTATGGACCATGTGTAGGGTCGCACACCTTCGCTGCCTTCCAGAGCCGCAGCGTAGAATTCACCTTCCCGACCTGTTGGTAAGTCCTCTGGATCGGTGTCAAAAACCGGTGCTTCCGGTGTGCTGACCGTGATCAGCATTGGCAGATAGGCCACGCCGTTGCTCTGATCTTGAATGCGGACAATGAAGTGGTAAATACCCGGACTGGTGGGTATGCCACTGATGGTTCCATTGGTGGAATTCAGAGTCAATCCTGTGGGTAAGGATCCTGATTCGAGGGTCCAGCTATAAGGGGCCAGCCCACCTGTTACATTGATTTGGCCTGCGTACTGCTTGTCGACGACACCGCTGGGTAGTTCAGAAGTGGTGATTTGCGGGGCGTCTGCTGTGTTGACCAGGATAGAAAGTACCTGGAATGCGGTTGCATTGTTTCCTTGACCTGTGGCACTTACGACAAAGTTGAAGGTGCCCGTGGTGGCGGGTGTTCCATTGATGACACCCTCGCTGCTCAGGGTAAGTCCGTCAGGCAGTGCACCAGCATGAACAGACCATGCATAGGGGGCTTGTCCCCCGCTGGCTTGGAGCAGGGCAGAGTAATTGATACCCAAGACACCGTTTGGCAGAGCAGCTGTACTGATAGCTGGAGAATCAGGGCTGTTGACTAGAATGGTCAGGGTGCGATAAGCGATGATCTGGTTGTTGTCCGTAACACTGACGATGAAATTATAGACGCCAGTGGTGTTGGGGGCGCCTGTGATATTTCCATTTTCCGTATTCAGGGCAAGACCCGGCGGCAATACCGTATCGTCTTCAAGTGCCCAACGATAAGGGGATTGTCCGCCTGTCGCTTCCAAACGACCGGCATAATTAATACCCAATGTGCCGTTTGGCAAGCTTGTGGTGCTGATCGCGGGGGCTTGGGTATCTGAGGAATTGACCACTATGGTGACTTCCTGGAGCTCGCTGGCGCCACGCCCATCGGTCACCTTGATGATGAGATTGAAAATGCCGGTGCTGGTTGGCGACCCCGTCAATGCACCATTGCTTCCAACAGTATTGAGGGATATGCCATCAGGCAGGCTAGTACCTTCAGCAATCGACCAAGTGTAACCGGGTCTTCCCCCTGTCGCTCTGAGTACGGCAGCATAACTTTGGTTGACAACACCTTCAGGCAGCGCCGTGGTAGTAATTTGCAGTGGTTCAACAGGCACTGACGGATCGGTTGGATCCGTGGGATCAACAATGGTGCTGTCATCATCCCTGGTAAATCCCCCATTATCACCACCGCCACAGCCCGCGATGAACAGTGGGATCAGTAGCAGCAGACATATAAGATATTTTCGTCCGATGGTCATCGGCATGGCTCCAATGCACTTGATTCGGGTGTTTCTTTGTTCTTGCGTGGTAACGGAGTGACGCTTAACGATTCAACGTCGACTCCTCCACCACCTTCGGCGTCACGAATACCAGCAGTTCCGCCTTGTTCTCGCTTCGGCTGCGCTGCCTGAAGAGCTGGCCGATGATCGGCAGATCACCCAGGAAGGGGGTCTTGCGCAGTTGGTCCAGGCTGGTGATCTCGTAGATGCCGCCGAGCACCACGGTTTCGCCGTTGCGGACGAAGACCTGGGTGTTCACTTCGCGGGTCTCGATGGAGGGGGTGCCCCGGACTTCCCGGGTGCCGGCATTGTCCTTGTTCACCCGGATGTTGAGGATGATGTTGCCGTTGGGGGTGATCTGGGGGGTCACCTCGGTGGACAGCACCGCGTCGATGAACTGGATGGCGGTGGCGCCGGAGGAGGTGGCTTCCTCATAGGGGATGCGCTCACCCTGCTTGATCACGGCGGTCTGGCCGTTGGCGGTGATGACCCGGGGGGTGGAGACGATCTCGCCCCGGCCTTCCACCTGCAGGGCCGTCAGCTCCAGATCCAGCAGCACGTCCGGACGCAGGATGGACAGGCCGATGCTGCCGGCGGGGGAGGTGACGGGCATGTTCACGTTCAGCCGGTCGTTCAGGCTGGGGACGCCCACCGGGAAGGGGGAGCCGGTGCTGTTGAGGTTATTGACGGCATCCCGGATGATGCCGTCCGTGGCGGCCAGCCCGCCGCCGGTGCTGTAGAGGGTGTTGCCGTCCTGCCGCACGCCGGTGACGCCAAAGCGCATGCCCAGGTCGCGGGCGAAGTCGTCGGTGGCCACCACGATGCGGGTTTCGATCAGCACCTGCTGTACCGGGATGTCCAGGGTGCTGATCAGGCGACGGATTTCCTGCAGCTTGTCGGCGGTGTCCTGTACCAGCAGGGTGTTGGTGCGGGAGTCCACGGTGATGCTGCCCCGTTCCGACAGGAACCGGGTCTGCTCGCCGCTGATGATGCCGGCCACGTCGGCGGCCCGGGCGTAGTTCACCTGGATGAATTCGGCCCGTACCGGGGCCAGTTCGGCCGCCTGACGCTGGGATTCCAGTTCCAGCCGTTCGCGGGCGGCGATTTCTTCCGTGGGGGCCACGAAGAGGACATTGCCGTTCTGGCGCAGGGCCAGCCCCTTGGTCTTGAGGATGATGTCCAGGGCCTGGTCCCAGGGTACGTTGCGCAGGCGCAGGGTGATGTTGCCGGTCACGGTGTCGCTGACCACCACGTTGAGGTCGGTGAAGTCGGCGATGAGCTGCAGCACGGACCGCACTTCGATGTCCTGGAAGTTCAGGGACAGGCGCTCGCCGGTATAGACGAAGCGTTCCCGCTCCAGGGCTTCGCGCTCTTCCCGGGTGAGGGGCTTGACCTCCAGGGTGTAGCTGCCTTCGGCCTGATAGGAGAGGACATCGTACTCGCCGGTGGTGGCCACGCTGATGCGCACCCGTTCGGATTCCAGCACGGCGTCGATGGTCTGCACCGGGGTGGCGAAGTCGGTCACGTCCAGGCGCCGTTCCAGTTGTTCCGGCAGGTGGGTGCGATGGAAGGAGAGTTCAATGCGACCGTCCTGTTCGCGTACGTCCACCGGGGTGCGGGGGTCGGTGAGGGCGATGATGACCCGGCCTTCACCCTCCGGACCGCGGCGAAAATCCACATTGGAGATGCCGCGGGCCTGCTGGGCCGGTGATGGGGCTTCCCGGGGCCGTCCGGGCAGGCCGGAGACCGTCGGCGGGGCGGTTGCCGTGACCGGGGCGCTGCCGGGAGCCAGGGTGAGCACCAGGTCGTTGCCGTCGAGACGGGTGTCGTAGCTCATCATGCGCACCAGGTTGAATACCACCCGGGTGCGGCCGGAGGCCTCCACGCTGTTGACGGACTGGGTCAGGCCCATGTTGATGGTCTGGCTGCGCTGGGGCAGGGCGTTGCGGGTGTCCTGAAAGTCCAGGGCGATGCGGGCCGGGTTGTCGATGGTGAAGCTCATGGGTTCCGGCGGCGGCGCCGAGAAACGCATGATGACCTGGAGCCGATCGCCGGGCAGGGTGTTGTAGATGATCTGCTCCAGGGCGCGGGTCTGGGCGGCGGCGCCTTGCCAGCACAGGGCCAGCAGGCACAGGACCAGCAGGGCGAAGGCGTGCCGGTGGGTCCGGGGGGCGGGTGCCGTCCGGGGCAGGGTGCGTCGCAAGGTTGCCGGTGTCATGCGTCTGTTCCTCGTTGCCTATTCTGTGAGCGCAATGGAGCCGCTGCGCTCCATATAGCCGCCGAATCCGTCCGGCACGATTTCTGTGATGTCGATGCCGCTGGGGCTGATCTGCTGGATGCGGCCGTGGTTCTGGCCCAGGTAGTTGCCTTCGGTCACCCGCTGGATGGTGCGTTCCGGGGTGCGGATCAGCGCCCACTGCATGCCGCCCTGTTCCAGGGTGCCGACCATGCGCAGGGTGTCCAGGGGGAAGCGTTCCAGGTATTCGGGGGTGCGATCCACGTCGATGGTGACGCCGCTGGGGGTGCGGGTTGCGGCTTCGGCCACGCGGGTGATGATGACGGCACTGTCGAAGGGGTCGCGTTCGTGGCCCGGGTAGGTGAAGACCTCATGGGGCACGATCTCGGGGATGGGTTCGATGCGGCCGCCGGGGCGCTGCTTGGTCTGCTCCACATAGCGCTGCAGGTCCGACAGGTCGCTGCCGCAGCCGGTCAGGCCCGGGATGGTGACGGCCAGGAGGCCGGCCACGAGCAGGCCGGCGAGGCCTTGAGGGTGTCTGGGATCAGCCATCGGAGCCTTCCAGGTAGCGATAGGTCTTGGCGGTGGCCTCGATGGTCAGCCGGTTGGAGCCCTGTTCGGGCCGCAGGTTGATGTCGTGCAGGGTGACGATGCGAGGCAGGGCGGCGACGCCGCTGGTGAAGGTGGCCACCTGTTCGTAGTTGCCCTTCATGCGCAGGCGGATGGGCTTTTCCGCATAGAATCCGCGGCGGATCTCGTTTTCCGGGCGGAACAGGTCGATCTCCAGGCCGGAGGCGAGGCCGGTCTGGGAGACGTCCACCAGCAGGTTGGGGATTTCGGTCTGGCTGGGCAGCTGGCGCAGCATGGTGCCGAAGCTGCGGCGCATTTCTTCCAGTTGGTCCTTGTAGGCGTCCAGGTTGGCGGCGCGGCGCTGTTTGGTCTCGAACTGCTGGCGCAGCTGGGTTTCCCGGGCCTCGGCCTGGCGCAGGCGCTCGATCTGGCCCTTGGTGTCGAACCAGTAGCCGGCCCCGATCAGGGCGGCGGCCATGATCACGAGTACCAGGAGGCGCGCCGGCAGGGGGGCCGAGCCGATGGTCTTGAGGTCGATGTTGTTGAGATCGTTGAGATTGAAGCTGCCCTTTTTCATCGGGAGGCCTCCGTATTCTCGGCGCCCGGGGTGGCCTGGCGGACGGTGAGGCGGAAGTCGCTCAGGCGCACGCCCCGTTCCTCACGGGTTTCGATCACCAGCAGGACCGGATCGGTGAACCAGGGGGAGTCTTCCAGGTTGCGCATGTAGGCGGAGACCCGGGCATTGGATTCGGCACGGCCGGTGATTTCCAGATTGTTGCCGCGCTGGGTGACGGCGGTGAGGTAGGTGCCGCCGGGCAGGGTGTTGACCAGTTCGTCGAACAGCCGGACCACCACCGGCCGGCTGGTCTGGAGTTCCTGGATGATGGTCATGCGGTCCACCAGGGCGCGGCGGGTGGCTTCCAGGTCCTGGATCTCGGCGATCTGCCGGTCCAGGATGCGGATCTCGTTCTGCAGGAAGTTGTTGCGCTGTTGCTGCTGCTGGATGAGGTTGTTGACCTGGACATGGGCCAGGAAGATCGTCACCAGGCAGGCCAGGGCCACCAGCACGGCGATGACGGTGAATTCCTTTTGCTGTTCCTTGCGCCGTTGTTCCCGCCAGGGGAGCAGGTTGATGCGGGACATCAGTCGAAACTCCTCATCGCAAGGCCGCAGGCGATCATCAGTGACGGGGCGTCACCGCCCAGGCGCTGCGGGTTGACGCGGGGGTGAAGGCTCATCTGGCTGAAGGGGTTGCCCACCCGGGCGAGGGTGGCCAGCCGGGATTCGATCTGTTCGTCCACGCCGGGGATGACGGCGCAGCCGCCGGCCAGGATGATCTGGTCCACGTGGGCATGGCTGCTGGCGGCGTAGAAGAACTGCAGGAACCGGGCAACCTGCTGGGCCATGGTGTCCTTGAAGGGTTCCAGTACCTCGGGGACATAGCTGTCGGGCAGGCCGCCGTCCTTCTTGCTGCGGCCGGCTTCTTCGTAGGACATGCCGAAACGGCGCATGATTTCCTCGGTGAGTTGCTTGCCGCCGAAACTCTGTTCCCGGGTGTAGATGATCTTCTGCTTGTGCAGGATGGTGATGGCCGTCATGGTGGCGCCCACGTCGATCACGGCGGCCAGGCCGTCCGGGTCCAGTTCCGGGGCCTGGGCGGCCAGCAGGGGGTAGGCGTGCTCGATGGCGTAGGCCTCCACATCCACCACCTTGGGGGTCAGGCCCGCCAGTTCGGCGGCGGCCACCCGCATCTCCACGTTTTCGCTGCGGGAGGCGGAGAGCAGCACCTCCACCAGATCGGGATTCTTGGGCGCGGGGCCGATGATCTCGAAGTCCAGGTTGACTTCTTCCAGGGCGAAGGGGATGTACTGGTCGGCCTCGACCTGGATCTGTCCTTCCAGCTCGTCTTCCTTGAGGTTGGCGGGCATGGTGATGACCTTGGTGATCACCGCCGAGGAGGGGACGGCCAGGGCGCAGTGCTTGTTGGCGCTGCCCAGGCGCCGGTAGGCGGTCTTGATCGCCTGGCCGACGGCATCCACGTCCTGGATGACCTTTTCCATGACCGCGCTGCCGGGCAAGGGCTCCACGCTGTAGCCTTCCACCCGGTAACTGGCGCCTGAACGGGAGAGTTCCACCATCTTCACGGAGGTGGAGCTGATGTCGATTCCGATCAGCGTGGGGCGTTTGCGGGCGAATCCTATCACGGTGACCCCTTCAATTCATTGCGGCACTTGGGCGGACTGGCTTATAGTTTTTTCACGATACTAGACCCAAGTTTTCGGAATTACTACCTTAACGCCCGCCGTTCATCCCCGGGGTGTGCGGTATTTCCGAAGAGTGGTTGCCTTCTCCCGATATCGGGCCGTTTTGTCGAGCCTGCAGGCATTTTCATGCGATTCCTGATCAAATCCCTTGTGTTTGGCCTGATGGCCGTGTTCGGCGTGTTCACCCTGGGGGTGCTCTTCACCGCGGCCGCCTATGCCTATCTGGCGCCCCAGATGCCGGCGGTGGAAACCCTGCGGGACGTCCGGTTTCAGGTACCCCTGAGAGTATACAGCCGGGACGGGCTGTTGATGGCGGAATATGGTGAGCAGCGCCGCGAGCCGATTGCCATCGAGGATGTGCCCGAGCTGATGCGCCTGGCCTTCCTGGCGGCGGAGGATGACCGTTTCGAGAGCCACCCCGGGGTGGATCATGTGGGTCTGATCCGGGCCGCGCTCAATCTGGTGGCCACCGGCGAGAAGACCCAGGGGGGCAGCACCATCACCATGCAGGTGGCCCGTAACTTCTTCCTGGACCGGGAGAAGACCTATACCCGCAAGCTGACGGAAATCTTTCTGGCCATTCGCATCGAGCGGGAGCTGACCAAGGACGAGATCCTGGAGTTGTATCTGAACAAGATCTTCCTCGGGCACCGGGCCTATGGGGTGCGGGCGGCGGCGCAGGTGTATTACGGGGTGGATGTGCATGACCTGACCCTGCCTCAGATCGCCACCATCGCCGGTCTGCCCCAGGCGCCCTCGCGGGCCAATCCCATCACCAACCCCACCCGTGCCGTGGCCCGTCGCAATTATGTGCTGGGGCGCATGCACGAACTGGGGTACATCGATACGCCCACGTTCGAGGCGGCCCGGCAGGCACCGGAGACGGCCCGGCTGCATAACCCGGTGGTGCAGGTGGATGCGGCCCATGTGGCCGAGATGGCCCGCCTGGAAATGGTGGCCCGTTTCGGCGAAGCGGCCCATACGGATGGGTATCGGGTGTACACCTCGCTGGACCCGGCCATGCAGGGGGCGGCCAGCCGGGCGCTGCGGGCGGGTTTGATGGCCTATGACCTGCGCCATGGCTATCGCGGTCCGGAGGCGGAGATCGACCTGCGGCGGCATGATACCGACGAGGCCCTGGACCGGGTGCTGGCGCAGTATCCCCGGGTGGCCGGGCAGTTGTGGCCGGGGGTGGTGCTTGAAGCGAACGCGGACCGGGCAACGGTCTATGTGGGCCGGGGCCAGCGGGTGACGCTCAATCGCGCCGCGGTGGAATGGGCCAGGCCCTATGTGGATGAGTCCACGCGCGGTCCGGCGCCTCGGGGGGTGTCGGATGTGGTGCGTCCCGGGCATGTGGTGCGTCTGCTGCGGGAGACCGAAGACCGTTGGGTGCTGCGTCAGGTGCCCGCGGTGGAAGGGGCGCTGGTGGCCCTGGACGCCCGGGACGGCGCCGTGCTGGCCCTGGTGGGCGGCTATGATTTCTATCGCAGCAATTTCAACCGGGCGGTGCGGGCGGAGCGTCAGCCCGGCTCGGCCTTCAAGCCCTTTATCTATTCGGCGGCCCTGGATCATGGCTATTCACCGGCCAGCGTGATCAATGATGCGCCCATCGTGATCGAGGATGTCTCCCTGCAGGGGGAGTGGCGGCCGCGCAATTACAGCGGCCGTTTCTACGGACCGACCCGATTGCGGGAGGCCCTGGCCCATTCCCGCAACCTGGTGTCCATCCGGCTGCTGGATGAGGTGGGGGTGAACCGGGTGCATGGGTATCTGGACCGTTTCGGGCTGGAGCCGGCCCGTCATCCCCGGTCGCTGTCCATGGCCCTGGGCAGTGGTTCGGTGACGCCGCTGGAGCTGACCCGCGCCTATGGGGTGTTTGCCAACGGCGGCTATCGGGTGGAGCCCTGGTTCATCGAGCGGATTGAGAATGACGCCGGCGAGGTGGTGTTCCTCAACGTGCCCCGGCGGGTCTGCGAGTCCTCCCCCTGCGAGGCACCGGCGGAGCGGACCATTCCGGCCTCCAACGCCTATCAGATGTACAGCATGATGCGGGATGTGGTGCAAAGCGGCACCGGCGGTCGTGCCCGGGCCCTGGGTCGGGAGGATGTGGCGGGCAAGACCGGGACCACCAACGAGCTGCGGGATGGCTGGTTTGCGGGTTTCGGTGGCAATATCGTCAGCACCGCCTGGGTGGGTTTTGACCAGTACACGTCCCTGGGGCGCCGCGAGACCGGCGGTTCCACGGCGTTGCCCATCTGGGTGGATTTCATGGGCGAGGCGCTCAAGGGTCAGCCCCAGCGGCGCTGGTCCCAGCCGTCCGGCATGGTGAGCCTGCGGATCGACGCGGAAACCGGCGGCCGGGTGACCAGTCGCACCCAGCGGGCCATCTTCGAGGTGTTCACGCCGGAGCAGTTACCGCCGGAGTTGCCCCGGGAGGCGCCGGGTCCGAGGGCGGACGAGCACACGCCGGAAAGCATTTTCTGAAGCGGTCGGGAGGCGCGTCATGTCCACCAATGATCTTCGCGTGCGTCAGATGATCGCCGAGGAGGCGGCCCGCATCATCCTGGACGAGGGGGTGGTGGATTACCGCCTGGCCAAGCGCAAGGCGGCGGACCGGCTGGGCGCGGGTCAGACCCGGAATCTGCCCAGGAACGCGGAGATCGAGGAGGCGGTGATGGAGCGTCAGCGTCTGTTCGAGGATGACGCGTCACGGCTTCAGCTTCGGCATCTGCGACAGGTGGCGGTGAAGGCGATGCGCATGCTGGAGCCCTTCAATCCCCGTCTGGTGGGGCCGGTGCTGGCGGGGATCGTCAATGGCCGGGATGAGCTGACCCTGCATGTGTTTGCGGACAGTCCGGAGGAGGTCATCTTCTTTCTGCAGGACCGGGGTGTGACCTGGCGGGCGGACGAGCGTCGTTTGCGCAGCGGGCAGGGGCATGTGTTTTATCCCTGCATCGAGTTCGGCGCGGAAGGGGTGGACGTGGATGTGGTGGTGTTCCCGGTGGACGGGATCCGTCAGCCGCCGCCGAGCCCGGTGGACGGGCGACCGATGAAGCGGGCGGGGTTGAAGGTGGTGGAGCAGATGCTGGAGGGGTGAGGGTAGGTCCCTCACCCCGTCCTATCAGCCGGCGTGGTACTGCTTGCCTTCCTCGTGCACGGTTTCCACCAGGGCGGCAACGTTTTCCGGATCGATCTTCGGATGGATGCCGTGGCCCAGGTTGAAGACGTGGCCGCTGCCGTGGCCGAAGCCGGCCAGGACCTTCTTGGCCTCTTCGCGGACCTTGTCGGGGGACGCATACAGCACGGCCGGGTCCAGGTTGCCCTGCAGGGCCACGCGGTCACCCACCCGCTTGCGGGCATCGCTGATGTTCACGGTCCAGTCCAGACCCAGGGCATCGCAGCCGGTGTCGGCCATGATTTCCAGCCACTGACCGCCGCCCTTGGTGAACAGCACCACCGGCACCTTGCGGCCTTCGGCCTCGCGGGTCACGCCTTCGACGATGCGCTGCATGTACTGCAGGGAGAACAGACGGTAGTTCTCCGGGCTCAGGGAGCCGCCCCAGGTGTCGAAGATCATCACGGCCTGGGCGCCGGCGGCGATCTGGGCGTTCAGGTAGGCCACGACGGTGTCGGCCAGCACGCTCAGCAGGTGGTGCAGGGTGGCCGGGTCGTCATACATCATGCCCTTGATGCGGGCGAATTCCTTGGAGGAGCCGCCTTCCACCATGTAGGTGGCCAGGGTCCAGGGGCTGCCGGAGAAGCCGATCAGGGGCACCCGGCCGTCCAGTTCCTTGCGGATCAGGCGCACGGCGTCCATCACGTAGCGCAGTTTGTCTTCCGGGTCGGGCACGCCCAGGGCGCGGATGGCGGCGGCGTCCTGTACCGGGCGCTCGAAGCGGGGGCCTTCACCCTCGGAGAAGTACAGGCCCAGGCCCATGGCGTCCGGAATGGTGAGGATGTCGGAGAACAGGATGGCGGCATCCAGGGGGAAGCGATCCAGCGGCTGCATGGTGACTTCGCAGGCCAGTTCCGGGTTTTCGCACAGGCCCATGAAGCTGCCGGCATGGGCCCGGGTGGCGCGGTATTCCGGCAGGTAGCGGCCGGCCTGGCGCATGATCCAGATGGGGGTCGTGTCCACGGGCTCGCGCAGCAGGGCCCGCAGGAGTCGGTCGTTTTTCAGTTGGCTCATGAGTTCTCGATGCACATGGGGTTAAACCCCCGATTATACGAAGGGTTGTCCGTGTACGTATATGGATGGAGGGGCGTTTACCCGGGGCCAGGTCATGAAAACGGCCGATGTGCCGGTCCTTGACGGGTCAGGACAGGCGGGTTTTGACCATTCCGCTGACCGCCGCCATGTCGGCGCGGCCCTGCATGCGGGGCTTGAGCAGGTTCATGACCTTGCCCATGTCCCGGACCGATTCGGCACCGGATTCGGCCAGTGCAGCATCAATCATCTGCCGGATTTCATCGTCCGTCAGGGCCTGGGGCAGGTAGGCCTGGATCACCTCCAGTTCCGCCTGCTCCACCTGGGCCAGGTCGTCACGGCCGGCCTGCTGGTACTGGCTGATGGATTCGCGGCGTTGCTTCACCATCTTGTCCAGCACCGCCAGAATCTGGGCGTCGTCGAGTTCGGTGCGGCTGTCCACTTCCATCTGCTTGATGGCAGCCAGGATCAGACGCACCGTACCCAGACGGGACTTGTCGCCGCCGCGCATGGCGGCCTTCATGTCCTCGGTGATCCGGGACTTGAGCGAGGAGGTCGTCATGGCGCGTAGAGGACTTAGTACAGACGCTCGCGGCGGCTGATTTCCTTCGAGAGGCGCTTCATCTGACGCTTCACGGCAGCAGCAGCCTTGCGCTTGCGCACTTCCGTGGGCTTTTCATAGAACTCGCGGCGGCGCACTTCGGTCAGTACACCGGCCTTTTCGCAGGTGCGCTTGAAGCGGCGCAGGGCGACCTCGAAGGGTTCGTTCTCTTTTTCTCGCACGTGGGGCATAAAATCGTCACCGTCCGTCAATTCAGTTCACAGGTTCAGGGGCACAGCTACTCCACCTCCGGCGGAGAATCACGCATTATAGGATGGTGCGGACCAAAAACCAAAGCCCCGTGAGTGAAATGAGCCTGAAAAAGTCTGTTGATGCCGAAAACGCCCTGTGTGTCCTGGGGATCGAGACCTCCTGCGATGAGACCGGGGTGGCGGTGTATGACACCCGCCGGGGGCTGCTGGCCCATGCCCTGCACAGTCAGGTGGCCCTGCATGCGGAGTATGGCGGGGTGGTGCCGGAGCTGGCCTCCCGTGACCATGTGCGCCGGGTGTTGCCGTTGGTGCGTCAGGTGATGGGGGAGGCCGGGGTGAGTGGCGATGACCTGGACGGGGTGGCGTTCACCGCCGGGCCGGGGCTTTTGGGGGCGCTGCTGGTGGGGGCGTCGGTGGCCCGCAGCATGGCCTGGGGCTGGGGCGTGCCGGCGGTGGCCGTGCATCACATGGAGGGACATCTGCTGGCGCCCCTGCTGGAGGAACCGGCGCCGGCGTTTCCGTTCGTGGCCCTGCTGGTGTCCGGTGGGCACACGATGCTGGTGGATGTACGGGGGCTGGGCCGATACCGGATTCTGGGGGAAAGTCTGGATGATGCGGCGGGCGAGGCCTTCGATAAGACGGCCAAGTTGCTGGGGCTGGGGTACCCGGGTGGTCCCGCGCTGGCGCGGCTGGCGGAGCAGGGAGACCCGGGGCGGTTTCGTTTCCCGCGGCCGATGACGGATCGGCCGGGGTTGGCGTTCAGTTTTTCCGGTCTGAAGACGCGGGCGCTGACCACGCTGCAGGACGGTTCCCGGGATGCCCGGTTGGATGCGGATGTGGCGCGGGCATTCGAGGATGCGGTGGTGGATACCCTGGTGATCAAGTGTCGGCGGGCGATGCAGGCGGTGGGGGCTCGGCGCCTGGTGGTGGCCGGTGGGGTGGGGGCCAATCGTCGTCTGCGGGCGGCGCTGGCGGCGATGGCGGCCGAGGAGGGCGGGCAGGTGTTCTATCCGCGCATCGAGTTCTGTACCGACAACGGGGCGATGATCGCCCTGGCCGGGGCCTTGCGCCTGGCCGCCGGGGCCCAGTGCGGGCTGGAGATTCCGGCCCGGGCCCGGTGGAGCATTGACGAGCTGGCGCCGGTGTAGCACCTTCGGTCGCGTCGTGGGAGCGGCCCCCGGCCCCCTTGGGCCGGGGATGTTTCGTCGGACCTAGGGCTGCTTTTTCTGCCCGATTCTGGGTTCCGTCTTGTTCATGATGCGGCGGATGTTGCTGGCGTGCCTTACATAGATGAAGGCCATCATGAAGCAGGCCGCGACGGTGACCCAGGCATCTCCCATGATCAGTGCCACCCAGATGGGGGCCGAGGTGGCCGCGGCCAGGGCACCGATGGAGGAGGTGCGGGTGATGGCGGCGGCCAGCAGCCAGGTGACCAGGGTGCAGAGGCCCACGGCCCAGTGCAGGCCCAGCAGGACACCCAGGCCGGTGGCCACGCCCTTGCCGCCCTTGAATTGGTGGAACACCGGGAACAGGTGGCCGAGGAAGGCGGCCAGGGCCACCAGTGCCAGGGCAAGACCTTCCAGCCCCAGGGCCTGGGCGATCAATACCGGGATCAGGCCCTTGAGAAGATCCCCCACGAGGGTGATGATGGCCGCCTTTTTGCCGCCGGAGCGCAGGACGTTGGTGGCGCCGGGGTTGCCCGAGCCCTGGGTGCGGGGGTCGGGCAGGCCCAGCAGCTTGCAGGTGATGATGGCGGTGGAGATGGAGCCGATCAGGTAGGCGGCGATGGTCAGTATGATGGGCAGCAGCATGGGGTGGCGTATCCTCGCCGGCCTGTTGGGTCGGTCGGGCGGTTGGGTTTGCCGCGCATGATAACCGAGAACATGCCTTAAAGCCCCTCTCCTTTGTGGGAGAGGGGTTGGGGTGAGGGGAAGATCCTCTGAATGCAGAAATATACTGGGAATGCGGAAATATGCCGGCCCGGAGGAGGGGTGTGAGTGACTGTTGCCTTGACAACCCATTCCCAGGGTCACGGCCCGAGCCTGACCCTGATCCACGGCTGGGGTCTCAATGCCGGGGTCTGGGAGGATCTGGCCCGCGCCCTGGCCGATGATTTCCAGGTCCACCGCGTGGATCTGCCCGGCCATGGCGCCGCCGCCGGTGAGACCCGACTGGGGGATCTGGATACCCTGGCGGATCGCCTGGCCGCCACCCTGCCGATTTCTGGGTCCACCCTGGTGGGCTGGTCCCTGGGTGCCCTGGTGGCCTTGCAGGCCGCGGCGCGCCATCCGCAACGGGTTCACCGGGTCATCCTGGTGGCCGGCACGCCGCGCTTCGTGCAGGCTCCGGACTGGCCCCATGCCATGCGCCTGCCGGTGCTGGATGCCTTTGCCCAGGGCCTGGCCGCTCAGTACCGGGTGACACTGAACCGCTTCCTGTCCCTGCAGTTCCACGGTCTGCCCGATGCCCAGGCGGCATTGAAGACCCTGCGTGGCCGTCTGTTGGACAGCCCGCCCACGCCCGAGGCCCTGACCGAGGGGCTGGGACTGTTGCGGGACATGGATCTGCGCCCGACCCTGGCCGCCCTGCCATGTCCGGTGCATGCCGTGTTCGGCGAGTACGATACCCTGGTGCCCGCCGCCGCCGAGACGTCGTTCAAGGCGCTGCGGCCGGCCATGGGCACTGCCGTGATCGAGGGCGCCGGCCATGCCCCGTTCCTGTCCCGACCGGCCGAATTCGAGGCCGTTCTCCGGAGTTTCCTGCATGACTGATCTCTCCCGATACCGCGTGGACAAGCAGCGGGTACGCGCCACCTTCGACCGGGCCGCCTCGTCCTATGACGAGGCGGCGGTGTTGCAGAAGGAGGTCTGCAGCCGGTTGCTGGAGCGGTTGGCGTGGATCCGGCTGCAGCCGGCGCGGGTGCTGGATGCGGGCACGGGCACGGGGCAGGGGCTGCGCGGGCTGCGTCGACGGTATCGCGGCGCGCGGGCGGTGGGGCTGGATCTGTCGCCGTCCATGTTGCGGCAGGCGGGCAAGGGGGGCGGCTGGTGGCGCAAGCCGGGGCTGGTGTGTGCGGATGTGGAGGCGCTGCCGTTTGCCGATGCCGGTTTTGATCTGATTTTTTCCAGTCTGACGATCCAGTGGTGCAATGACCTGGACCGGACGTTTGCCGGATTCCGACGGGTGCTGGCTCCCGGCGGGCTGCTGATGTTCACGACCCTGGGGCCGGATACCCTGCATGAATTGCGTTCGGCCTGGGAGGCGGTGGATGGTCATGCCCATGTGAATGCCTTTCTGGACATGCATGACGTGGGGGATGCCCTGGTGCGGGCCGGATTTGCGGACCCGGTGATGGACGTGGAGCGGATCACGGTGACGTATCCCCGGATGGGGCGTCTGATGCGGGATCTGCAGGCGATCGGGGCCACCAATGCCCTGCTGGGGCGGGGGCGGGGGTTGACCACGCCGTCACGGTTGCGGGCGGCGGAGGCGGCCTATGAGTCGTTCCGGAATGCCGAGGGTGTGTTGCCGGCGACCTATGAGGTGATTTACGGGCATGCCTGGGTGACGGCGACACCGGCGCCCAGTCCGATGCCGGAGCGGGGGGTGATCCCGATTGCCCGGAGCTGATCAGTCTTTCTGTTGCCCCCATCAATTCCATTGAGTCGAACCCTTCAATTCCTTGGGTTATAGTCAGGTATGAAGCGCGCGCGACCGCCGATTGCCGGGTTCGCAAAATTCCAGGGAACGGTCTATACCCTTAAGTAAAAAAGGGAAGACTCAGAGATCTCGCCATGGCACAGACCCCCTCCGCCGACGTCGACCGCAGTCGTACTCAGGTCGCGCCCTCCGAGCAGTACAACTACGACATCGTCAAGAAATTCGCCATCATGTCCATCGTCTGGGGCGTGCTTGGCATGGGGGTGGGGGTCTGGATCGCCTCGCAGCTCGCCTTTCCTTTCCTGAACTTCGACATCCCGCAGATCACCTTCGGCCGCTTCCGGCCGGTGCATACCACCCTGGTGATCTTCGGCTTCGGCGGCAACGCCCTTTTCGCCACGTCCTACTACATCGTGCAGCGAACCTGCCAGGCCCGGCTCTACGGGCCGAAACTGGCGGAATTCACCTTCTGGGGCTGGAACCTGGCGGTGGCGCTGGGGGTGATCACCTACATGCTGGGCTACACCCAGGGACGGGAGTACGCCGAGTTCACCTGGCAGATCGACCTGCTCATCACCGTGGTCTGGGTGGCCTATTTCCTGGTCTACCTGATGACCCTGCTGCGCCGGTCCCAACCCCATATCTATGTGGCCAACTGGTTCTTCATGGCCTTCATCCTGGCCACCGCCATCCTGCATATCTTCAACAACCTGGCGATCCCGGTGAGCCTGTTCAGCCTGGAGTCCTATTCCCTGTTCTCCGGGGTGCAGGATGCCATGACCCAGTGGTGGTACGGCCATAACGCGGTGGGCTTCTTCCTCACCGCCGCCTTCCTGGGGATGATGTACTACTTCGTGCCCAAGCAGGCGGGCAGGCCCATCTATTCCTATCGGCTGTCCATCGTCCACTTCTGGGCCCTGGTGTTCCTGTACATGTGGGTGGGGGCGCACCACCTGCACTGGACGGCCCTGCCGGACTGGGTTTCCACCCTGGCGGCCACCTTCTCCATCCTGCTGCTGCTGCCCTCCTGGGGCGGGATGATCAACGGCATCATGACCCTCTCCGGGGCCTGGCACAAACTGCGCACCGATCCCATCATGCTGTTCCTCATCACCTCCCTGTCGTTCTACGGCATGGCCACCTTCGAGGGGCCGATGATGTCCCTCAAGAGCGTGAATGCCCTGTCCCATTACACCGACTGGACCGTGGGCCACGTGCATTCCGGTGCCCTGGGTTGGGTGGCCATGATCACCTTCGGCTCCATGTATCACCTGATCCCGCGGCTGTGGGATACCCAGCTCTACAGCATCCGTCTGGTCTACGTGCACTTCTTCCTGGCCACCATCGGTATCGTGCTCTACATCACCGCCATGTGGGTGGCGGGGATCGGGCAGGGCCTGATGCTGCGGGCCTTCGATGAGTACGGCAATCTCTCCTACACCTTCATCGAGACGGTGGTGTTTCTCCATCAGCCCTATGTGGTCCGTGCCCTGGGTGGCGGGCTCTTCCTGGCCGGGATGCTGCTGATGGCATACAACATCTACAAGACCATCGAGCCGGTCAGGCGGGAGGCGGCCCGGCAGGTCGCGTCCGGTCGTACCGAAACGACGGCATCCGCCTCGCGGGCCTGACGGGGGAGCTGCACAGTCATGAAACATGAAACCATAGAAACCAATGCCGGCCTGCTGATCGCGTTGACCCTGGTGGTGATCAGCATCGGGGGGCTGGTGGAGATCGTGCCCCTGTTCTACATCGACGATACCGTGGAGGAGGTGGAAGGGGTGCGTCCCTACACGCCGCTGGAACTGCGGGGCCGGGATCTCTATGTGCGTGAAGGCTGTTACACCTGTCACTCCCAGATGATCCGTCCGTTCCGGGACGAGATGCTGCGTTACGGGCATTACTCCCTGGCGGCGGAGTCCATGTATGACCATCCCTTCCAGTGGGGTTCCAAGCGCACCGGCCCGGACCTGGCCCGGGTGGGGGGCAAGTATTCCAACGACTGGCATGTGCGCCATCTGATCGACCCCCGTGCCGTGGTGCCCGAATCCATCATGCCCGGGTATCCGTGGCTGGCGCGCCGGGATCTGCGCTATGACGACATCGAACGGCGCATGCGCGCCCTGCGCATCGCCGGGGTGCCGTATTCCCTGACCGAGGAGGAGTTCGCCGCCAACGTGGAGCGCTTCGGCGAGGAAACGGCCCGGCAGCTGGACATTACCCGCGCCCGGGAGAATCTGGAGGCCCAGGCCCGTCGCGGCAACTATGACGGGGACCCTTCCCGGATCACGGAGATGGATGCCATGGTGGCCTATCTGCAGATGTTGGGGACCCTGGTGGACTTCACCCGGTATGACGAAGGGTACTTCGTGGAATTCAGGTAGTTTTCGGGAGTTCTTATGGATCTCTGGTATTGGATCACGGATCTCAATAACAGCAAGATGGTGGCCCTGCTGCTGTTCTTCAGCACCTTCGTCGGCATCTTGATTTATCTGTTTTCCAGCCGCAAGCGGTCGGAGCGGCTGGAGTCCTACCGGTTCATTCCCTTTGACGACGATGAACCGGATCAAAAGCGCCAAGACGGGAAACACTCATGAACGAGCCCGGACACGAGCAGCAGTCGGCCCCCGGCAAGCCGGGGGAAGTGGAGACCACCGGCCATGTCTGGGATGGTGACCTGCGCGAGTACAACAATCCCTTGCCCCGCTGGTGGCTGTGGAGCTTCTATGCCACGGTGGTGTTTTCCCTGATTTACTGGCTGCTGTATCCCGCCTGGCCCATCGCCGGCACGTATACCAAGGGGGTTGCCTGGATCAACTACGAGGTGGAGGGCGAGCCCCAGCGCAGTCATTGGAACAGTCGGGCCCTGCTGTTGCGGGATATGCAGACCGGTGACGCGGCGGTGCGCCAGCGGGAGTTCCTGCAGGTGATCGCCGAGGCCGACCATGACACGGTGTTGTCCGATACGGACATGCTGGCGTTCGTGAATTCCTATGCCCGGGGGATCTTCGGTGACTTCTGTGCCGCCTGCCATCAGACCGGCGGGGCGGGCATCATCGGTCTGTATCCGAATCTGGCGGACGATAATTGGCACTGGGGCGGGACCATCCAGGCCATCGAACAGACCATTACCCGGGGGCGGATGGGCTACATGCCTCCTTATCGTGAAACCTTCGATGACCAGCAGGCCGACGCGGTGGCCGCCTATGTGCTGAGTCTGGCCGGGCACGAGGGCGGGGACCCGGAGCAGGTATCCCTGGGCGGGGCCATCTTCCAGGGTTACGAGGGCGGTTGTTATGCCTGTCATGGCCGCGAGGGGTTGGGCCTCAAGTCTCAGGGGGCGCCGAATCTGACCAACGACATCTGGCAGAACATCGATGTGACGGGCGCGCAAAGTCATGCCGAGCGTCAGGCCCTGGTCCGGGATCTGATCCTGCGCGGGGTACAACGGGAGATGCCCGCCTTCGGTGATCGCCTGTCCCCGGCGGAGATCCGGGTGCTGGCCACCTATGTGCATCAGTTGGGCGGGGGGCTTTAAACGCGGTATGGAGATGCAATGTCCGAGCAATACCAGGCCCGTATTCCCATCTATCCACGCAGTGTCAAGGGTCGTTTTCGCAACCTGAAATGGGCCGTTCTGGCCCTGGCCTACGGGGTGTTCTTCCTGTTGCCCTGGCTCCGCTGGGAACGGGCATTCGGGCCTGACCAGGCGGTGCTGTTCGACATCCCCGGCAGACGTTTCTACCTCTTCGATCTGCTGGTGCATCCCCAGGACATCTTCTGGCTGGCGGCGGTGCTCATCATCCTGGCCCTGTTGCTGTTCATGGTCACCGGGCTGGCGGGACGGGTGTTCTGCGGCTATTTCTGTTTCCAGACCCTGTGGACCGACGTGTTCATGGCCATCGAGCGGGCCATCCAGGGTGACCGGGGGGCGCGGATGCGTCTGGACCGGTCGGGCTGGACGGCGGGGCGACTCCTGAAAAAGGGGGCAACCCACGCGGTCTGGCTGGGGGTGGCCTTTCTCACCGGGCTGACCTTCACCCTGTATTGGGCCGACGCACCCGCCCTGGCGGCGGCCTTTTTCACCGGGCAGGCCCCCTTTGCCGCCTATGCGACCACCGGGTTGCTCACCCTGACCACCTGGCTGCTGGCCGGGGTGCTCCGGGAGCAGGTGTGCACTTACATGTGTCCCTATGCCCGGTTCCAGAGCGTGATGTTCGACCGGGACACCCTCATCATTTCCTATGACCGGGATCGGGGGGAGGGCACCGCGGGTCGGGCCACGTTGCGGGGCGGTGGCCGTGACCTTGCCGCGCGCAGGGAGGGCGGGGTGGGTGACTGCATCGACTGTGATTACTGTGTGCAGGTGTGTCCGGTGGGGATCGATATTCGGGATGGCCTGCAGTATCAGTGCATCCACTGCGCCCTGTGCGTGGATGCCTGTGATGCGGTGATGGATCGTCTCAAATGGCCCCGGGGGTTGGTGCGGTACACCTCCGAGCATGCCCTGGCGGGCCAGCGGACCCGTCTGCTCAAGCCCAAGACCCTGGGTTACGGGGTGCCGCTGTTGCTGATCACCCTGCTGCTGGCGTGGGGGGTGGCCCATCAGGCGCCGCTGGATGCCTCGGTGAGTCAGGTCCGTCAGCCGCTGTTCGTGCGTCTGTCGGACGGTTCGATCCAGAACAGTTACGAGATCAAGGTGAACAACAAGACCCAATATCCCATGACCCTGGAGGTACGGGTGTCGGGGTTGGACGGGGCGGTGCTGGACATGGGCCGGATCGAACAGGTGACGCTGATGCCGGAGCATCGGACCACGTTGCTGGCCCGGGTGCGTTATCAGGCCCCGCCGGGGGCGGCGCGTCAGCAGGCGCTGGTGTTCGAGCTGGTGCCGGTGATGCCGGAGGGTCTGGACCCGGTGCTGGTGGGGTCGCAGTTCATACTGAGATAGGTTTTAACCGGAGACACGATCATGGATTCACTCGTCCTCAGCCTGGGTCTTGGCGTCGGCGCCGCCATGGTGCTGTTCTTCATCCTCTACCGCTTCACCCGGCTGCGGGCCTATCAGGTGTCCCTCACGGTGCTGGCGGCGGTGCTGTTGGTGTTCATCCCCGTCTCCATTGTGTTCTGGCCCGGCGCCGATGTCTTCGCCATCCATCTGGCCCTCTACGTGATCACCCCCTATGGCCTGGGCATCATCATGTCCCAGCTGGAAAACCAGAAGGCCCGCGACAGCCGGCAGGCTGGTCGGCTGCGCATCCACTGGGCACCCGCCACCATCGTCGGCTTCTTCATCGTCATCGCCACCGTCAACGGCATCCTCGTGACCCTGGCCCACCAGGGCATGCCCAGCGGCATGGTGGGACGGCTCCTGCCCGAACCTCGCAGCGGCGCCGAGCAGGTGACGTCGTTCTTTCCCGGCACCGCCGCCCACATCTCCCACAAGAACCAGGCCCTGGCCCAGAAATACATGGAACAGGCCCGGATCCAGGCCGAGCGGGGCTGGCAGGTGCGTCAGGGCTGGCTGGAGGCCCCGCGTCTGGACAAGGACAGCATCTTTCAGGTGAAGGTCACGGACCGTACCGGCGCCCCGATCAGCCGAGCCCAGGTGATGGGGGAGTTCATGCGCCCCTCCGATGAACGCCTGGATCAGCCGTTTCAGATGACCGAGATCGGTCCCGGTCTGTATCAGGCCCAGTTGCGCTTTCCCGCCCCCGGCCGCTGGGATCTGCTTTTGCAGGTCCGCCAAGGGGAAAACCTGCACGAACAGCGCGGCGTGACCTCGGTGCGTGAAGGGTGAACGCAGTCCTGCAATCCACCCTGGAAGCCGACGCCCCGGGGGAGGCCCGGGACTGCTTTCATTGCGGCCTGCCGGTGCCCGCCGGCAGCGATTTCAGCCTGACCGTGGACGGCGAGATCCGGGGCTTCTGCTGCCCGGGCTGCCGTGCGGTGGCGGCGGCCATCATCGATGCCGGTCTGGGGGATTATTACCGCCACCGCACGGAAAAGGCCGGCGCCCCGCCGGATCCCGCCGCGGCCCTGGATGCCCTGGCCCTCTACGACAGCGAGCAGGTACAGCGCAGTTTTGTGCATGTGACGCCGGGGAACCTGCGGGAGGCCTCGCTGATGCTGGAGGGTATTGTCTGTGCCGCCTGCGTCTGGCTGAGCGAACGCCATGTGCAGGCTTTGCCGGGGGTGGTGTCCTTTGCCGTGAACTATTCCACCCATCGCGCCCGGGTGCGATGGGATCAGAGCCGGATCAGCCTCAGTGCCATCCTTCGGGCCATCACGGAGATCGGTTACCGGGCCCATCCGTTTGATCCCGGACGCCAGGAGGCGGTCTTTCGCAAGGAGCGGGACCGGGCCTTGCGGCGTCTGGCGGTGGCGGGCCTGGGGATGATGCAGGTGATGATGATCGCCGTGGCCCTGTGGCTGGGCCATGGGGTGCCCGGCCAGGAAGACATGATGCAGTTCCTGCGCTGGGTGGCCATGCTGGTGGCGGCACCGGTGGTGTTCTATGCTGGTGCCGGTTTCTTTGTGTCCGCCTGGCGGGACCTGCGCCGGCGACGCCTGGGAATGGACGTGCCGGTGGCCCTGGCCATCGGCTCTACCTTTTTCGCCAGTGTCTGGGCCACGGTGACCGGTCATCCGGAGCATGTGTATTTCGAGTCGGTGACCATGTTCGTGTTCTTCCTGCTCACCGGCCGCTATCTGGAGATGGCGGCCCGCCAGCGGGCGGGTCAGGCCACCGAATCCCTGGGGCGGCTGTTGCCGGCGGTGGCCACGCGCGTCGGGGACGACGGGGACGAGGAGGTGCCGGTGACCGAGCTGCTGCCCGGAGACCGGGTGCGGATCCGGCCCGGGGCACCGGTGCCGGCGGACGGCGTGGTGCTTTCGGGAACCTCCAGCGTGGACGAATCCCTGCTCACCGGCGAGAGCCTGCCCCGACGCCGGGCGACGGGGGATGCCCTGGTGGGCGGCACGGTGAATGTGGAAAGCCCCCTGGTGATGCGGGTGGCCAAGGTGGGTCAGGATACGGTGCTCTCGTCCATCCAGCGCCTGCTGGAGCGGGCGCAGACGGAAAAGCCCCCCATGGCCCTGCTGGCGGAACGGGGTACGGGTGGGTTCGTGGCGGCGGTCCTGTTGCTGACCCTGGTGACGGGCCTGGTGTGGTGGTTGTGGGTGGATCCGGCTCGCGCCTTCTGGGTGATGGTGACCATGCTGGTGGTGAGCTGTCCGTGCGCCCTGGCCCTGGCCACCCCGGCGGCGATCACGGCGGCCACCGGGGCGTTGACCGGCCGCGGCCTGCTGACGGCCCGGGGTCAGGCCCTGGAACACCTGGCCGGGATCACGGATGTGGTGTTCGACAAGACCGGGACCCTGACCGAGGGGCGCCTGAGCCTGCGGAAGGTGGCGGTGCTGGGGGATGTGGATGAAGCCGGTTGCCTGGAATATGCCCGCATCCTGGAGGCCGGTTCCGAGCATCCGGTGGGGCGGGTGTTCCAGCGGGTCGGGTCGAGCGGCGGTCCGTCTTCGGTGGAGGCCGCCGGGGAGGTCCGTGCCCATCCCGGCCGGGGCATGGAAGGGGTGATCCGGGGCCGTCGGCTGCGCATCGGCGCGCCGGATTTTGTCCGTGAACTCGGCCCCGATACTCAGGATGACCCGCGTCTGGCCGAACAATGGCCCCATGGGGGGCATGTGGTGCTGGGCGACGACCAGGGCCTGCTGGCGGCCTTCGTGCTGGAGGACCGCACCCGCCCGGACGCCCTGGAAGCCGTGGCGGGACTCAAGGCACGGGGCATCACCGTGCACCTGTTCTCCGGGGATGCCCCGGCGGCGGTGTCCTTTCTTGCCCGGCAACTGGGGATCGAGGATGCCCGGGGCGGGCTGTCCCCGGCGGACAAGCTGACGGCCCTGGAGGCGTTGCAGTCGGCGGGCCGGACGGTGGCCATGGTGGGGGACGGCGTCAATGATGCCCCGGTGCTGTCCAAGGCCCATGTATCGGTGGCCATGGCGGGCGGGACCCAGTTGGCCCAGTCGGGGGCGGACATGATCCTGTATCGGGATCAGCCCGGGGTACTGCCGGCCGGTCTGGACAAGGCCCGGGAGACGGTGGCCGTGATCCGGCAGAACATCCGCTGGGCCATCGGCTACAACGCCCTGGCGCTGCCGGTGGCGGCGGCGGGCCTGCTCACTCCCTGGCTGGCGGCCCTGGGGATGTCCCTGAGTTCGCTGCTGGTGGTGGTGAATGCACTACGGTTACGGGATTCGCGCTGATGGAGATGCTCTACATTCTGATCCCCTTGGGGATGATTTTTCTCGGCCTGGCCCTGGTGGCGTTCCTGTGGACGGTGCGGTCCGGGCAATACGACGACATGGAGGGTCCGGCACACCGGATCCTCATGGATGACGATGATCCGCGGATTCCGCGCCGTCGTCGGGATGACAGACCCGGTTCCGGGGAGGGCGAGTGATGAACAAGTTGACGATGCACAAGTTGGCTGATTGGGGGCGGGCGCTGCGGCGTCTGCCGGTGCTGAATCACCCCATGTTCAGTTTTGACAATGCGGCCATGACGTTCATTGTGGCGCTGGTGGTGGTGTCCTGGCTGAGTTTTCTGTCCGTAATTCTGTTTGGGCGTTGAGCCGGGGTTGGGGTGAGGGGGGCGGGAACTCTCCAACACGGTTAGCACTCCAACTTCGCGAGTGCTAAACTCGCAGCATTCCGCTTGGAATTGGGGAGGACCGCAATCCATGACAACCGCAC
Source organism: Ectothiorhodospira shaposhnikovii (assembly GCF_022227765.1). Lineage (GTDB taxonomy): Bacteria > Pseudomonadota > Gammaproteobacteria > Ectothiorhodospirales > Ectothiorhodospiraceae > Ectothiorhodospira. The sequence goes on from NZ_JAJMLZ010000006.1 coordinate 42,080, forward strand.
TGACTCCGGCTGCCAATCACCTTGCTGTCCCGGTCGGGGATCTGGACAGCTACATCTCGGCCGTCAACCGGCTGCCGGTGCTGGAGGCCGAGGAAGAGCAGGCGCTGGCCCGCCGTCTGCGGGACGAACAGGACCTTGAAGCCGCCCGCAAGTTGGTGATGCATAACCTGCGTTTCGTGGTGCATATCGCCCGCGGCTATTCCGGTTACGGCCTGAACCTGGGGGATCTGATCCAGGAGGGCAACATCGGCCTGATGAAGGCGGTCAAGCGCTTTGACCCGGACATGAACGTGCGCCTGATTTCCTTTGCCGTGCACTGGATCCGGGCCGAGATTCATGAATTCGTGCTGCGCAACTGGCGCATCGTCAAGGTGGCCACCACCAAGGCCCAGCGCAAGCTGTTCTTCAACCTGCGCGGCGCCAAGCAGCGTCTGGGCTGGTTCAGTCAGGACGAGGTGGAAACCGTGGCCAATGATCTGGGTGTCTCCGCCCGGGAGGTGGTGGAGATGGAGTCCCGCCTGGCCGGTCATGACGTGAGTTTTGATCCGGAGCCGGAAGACGAAGGCACCTACACCGCCGCCCCGGCCGATGTGCTGATGGACCACGAGGGCGACCCGGCCATGCTGATGGAGCGTTCCGACTGGGACAGCTATCACCAGACGCGTCTGCAGGCGGCCTTGGCGGCCCTGGACGAGCGCAGCCGGGCCATCCTGGCGCGCCGCTGGCTGGCGGAGGAGAAGGCGACCCTCCATGAGTTGGCGGCGGAGTACGGCGTCTCGGCGGAGCGGATCCGGCAGTTGGAGAACAATTCCATTCGCAAGCTGCGGCAGGCGATGGTGGCTTAGCTCCCGCTTGGGTTCAGGGCATCCTTAACGGGGTTCGATGTGGCGCAGGTGCTGGTTCACCGTGATCCATGATCCCGCCAGTCCCAGCAGGGCGCCCAGGCCGAGCAGGGTCAGGGTGCCCCGAAAACCCAGGCCGTCGAGGCGCCATTCCCCACCGTAGAGCTGCGACAGGGTTTGCACCGGACCGGACAGCAGCAGGATGGTGATCGCCACGATCACCACCGCCATCATGGCACCACCCAGCCCCAGCCATAACCCACCATAGAGAAACGGCCGTCGGATGAAGGCATCCGTGGCCCCCACCAGCTTGGCCACTTCGATCTCTTCCCGTCGATTCTGCACGTCCAGCCGGATGGTGTTGCCCACCACCAGCAGCACGCCCAATCCCAGCAGCAGGGACAGCACCACCATGGACCGTTGCAACACTTCCATGATGGAAAACAGACGCTGGACCCATTGCAGGTCCAGGAGCGCCCGGGAAACCTCCGGCATGTGGTTCAGGGCATTGACCAGTCCTTCCAGGGCGGCCGTGGAGCGGTGCTCCAGGGCCGGTGTCACCAGGATCAGCGGCGGCAGGGGATTTTCACCCAGGGTATCCAGGGCTTCGGCAAAACCGGAGTGGGCACGGAACTCCTCCAGGGCCTGGGCGCGGGTAACGGGCAGGGCCTCGGCCACGTCGGCCCGCTGGGCCAGACGGGCGGCCAGGGCCGGCAGTTGGGCATCCGCCACCGAATCTTCGAGAAACACCGAAATCTGGGCCGTCTGCGACCACTGGGGCGTGGCCTGTTGCAGGTTGTTCAGGAACACATGAAGCAGGGTCGGCAGGGTCAGGGCGACGGCGATCACCAGCAGGGTCAGGGCGCTGGAGAAGGGGGCACGGTAGAGCTTGCCCAGACTGAACACCAGTGCCCGCAGGTGATTGATGCCATAGGCCTGGAACCGGGCATGGACCGGCGGCAGGGTCAGGGCGCGGCGACGTCTCATGCCTCGGCCTCCCGGCGGTGCAGCCGTCCTTCATGGAGATGCACCATGGGTTTGCCCAGGGACGAGATCAGGTTCAGGTCGTGGCTGGCGATCATGACCGTGGTTCCCACCTGGTTGAAGCGCAAGAACAGCTGCATGATCTCCCGGGACAGGTGGGGGTCCAGGTTGCCGGTGGGTTCGTCCGCCAGCAGGATGGCGGGCTTGTGGACCACCGCGCGGGCGATGCCCACCCGCTGCTGTTCGCCGGTGGACAGGGTGACGGGTTCGGCATTTTCCTTGTGCAGCAGCCCCACCTTGTCCAGGGCGGCGCGGACGCGGCGGGCGATTTCCTGTTGCCGGTAGCCCTGGATCACCAGGGGCAGGGCCACGTTGTCGAAGACGCTGCGGTCGTGGAGCAGGTGGTGATCCTGGAAGATGATGCCGATCTGGCGCCGGAAGTAGGGCACCTGACGGGCGGAGAGGGATTCCAGGTTCTGGCCGTTGACGACGATCTGGCCCCGGCTGGGGCGCTCGATCAGCGAGATGAGTTTGAGCAGGGTGCTCTTGCCGGCCCCGGAGTGGCCGGTGAGGAAGGCCATGGCGCCCCGGTCCAGGCTCAGGTTGATCCGGGACAGGGCTTCATGGCCGTTGGGGTAGCGCTTGGTGACGTTGCGCAGCAGGATCATGGAAGCGCGGACCTAGTCCCGATCCGACAGCAAGGCCCTGGCAAAGTCTTCGGCGTTGAACTCCCGCAGATCCTCGATCTTTTCCCCCACGCCGATGAAACGCACCGGCACACCCACCCGTTCGGCGATGGCGAACAGGATGCCGCCCTTGGCGGTGCCGTCCAGCTTGGTGACGGCGATACCGGTGAGATCCATGGCCTGATGGAATTCCCGAGCCTGGTTGAGGGCGTTCTGGCCGGTACCCGCGTCCACCACCAGCAGCACCTCGTGGGGGGCGTCGGGGGCCTGGCGCTGGATCACCCGCTTCACCTTCTTCAATTCATCCATCAGGTTGGATTGGGTGTGCAGACGACCGGCGGTATCGGCGATGAGCACATCCATGCCTCGGGCCTTGGCGGCCTGCCAGGCATCGAAGATCACCGACGCCGAATCCGCACCCTGGCCCTGGGCGATCACCGTGGCCTGGTTGCGCTCACCCCAGGTCTGCAGCTGCTCCACCGCGGCGGCCCGGAAGGTGTCGCCGGCCGCCAGCATGACCGACTTGCCCTGCCGACGCAGATGGTGGGTGAGCTTGCCGATGGTGGTGGTCTTGCCGGCACCGTTGATGCCCAGTACCAGGATCACATAAGGCTTTTTCCCGGCATCGATCGCCAGGGGCTTCTGCACCGGCTTGAGCACGTCCACCATGGCCGCTTCCAGGGCCTTGACCAGGGCCTCGGCATCCTTGAGTTCCTTGCGGGCGACGCGCCGGGTGAGGCCTTCCAGGATGGTTTCCGTGGCCTCGATACCCACGTCGGCCATGAGCAATCGGGTCTCCAGCTCTTCGAGCAGTTCGTCGTCGATGGTCTTCTTGCCCAGGACCAGGCCCGCCATGCCCTCGGTGAGGGTGGATGAGGTCTTGGACAGCCCCTTGCGCAGGCGGGAGAACAGGCCCGATTTCGAGGTTTCCTCGCCTGTATCGGCCGTTTCGATCTTCTCGGTCTTCTCGATCTTCCCGGCCTTTTCAGCCTCCGCCTGCTTGTCGGCCTCCAGGCCGGGGGATGCCGGGTCGGGCGTTTTCGGCAGACCGGTCGGCATCACCGGGGGGCTGGGTTCGGGCTTGATCTCGGGCGGGGGTTTCAAGGCCGCCGGGGGCGCTGCCGTGGCCGGCGCCGTCGGCTTGGCGGTTTCCTGCCGGGGGGCGGTCGGCTCGATCACCGGTGTGGGCGCTTCGGCGGCGGGTGCTTTCGCGGCCGGGCTGGATGCCGGTTCCGGTTTGGCGGCAGCGGGGCTCACGGGCGGCGGCACCGGCGTGGCCTTGCCTCGGTCCCGGGGAGACCTGATACCCTCGAGGGGCGTGATGATCTCAAGCCCCTCGATGATTTCCAGGGACTCCACGGGCTCGGCAGCCTGCTTGGGCTGGTCTACGGGCTTTTTCTTCTTGCGGAAACCGAACATGCGCTGATGAGGTCTACGGTGTTCAAGAATGCACATCCTACCACTGAGGGACGTCTGCCGAAATGAAACATAAGATGCCGCGCATAGGTCTGCTGCTGCTCCTGCTGGTGCCGCTCTGGCTCCAGGCCGATCAGGGAAGCCCTGTCCATGAATTCATGCTGGATAACGGCATGAAGGTGCTGGTGTTGCCGGATCAGCGGGCGCCGGTGGTGTCGTCCATGGTCTGGTACCGGGTGGGTTCCAGTCATGAGCACGGGGGTATCACCGGGATCTCCCACGCCCTGGAACACATGATGTTCAAGGGTACCGACACCCATCCCGCCGGGGAATTCTCCCGCATCATCGCCGCCCTGGGCGGGCGGGAGAATGCCTTCACCAGCCGGGACTACACGGCCTATTTCCAGCAACTGGCCGCCGAACATCTGGAGACGGCCCTGAAGCTGGAAGCCGACCGGATGCAGCATCTGGCTCTGCCGGAGGATGAGTTCATCCAGGAGATGCGGGTGGTGCGGGAGGAGCGGCGCCTGCGCACCGAGGACAATCCCAATGCCCTGACCTTCGAGCACTTCAATGCCGTTGCCTGGCTGAACAGCCCCTACGGGATTCCGGTCATCGGCTGGATGGTGGACATCGACGAATACACGGTGGCCGATCTGCGGGACTGGTATGACCGCTGGTATGCCCCCAACAACGCCATCCTGGTGGTGGTGGGCGACGTGGAACCGGAGGCCGTGCACGACCTGGCCAGGACCCATTTCGGCCCCATCCCGGCGCGGGATCTGCCGGCGGTGAAATCCCGCACCGAGACCCCGCAGCTGGGCGAACGACGGATCACGGTGCGGGCGCCGGCGCGGGTTCCCTATCTTTTGATGGGCTACAAGGTGCCGGTGATCATGACCGCCGAGGAAGACTGGGTGCCCTATGCCCTGCAGGTGGCCGCCGGGGTGCTGGACGGCGGCGAGAGCGCCCGTTTCTCCCGGGAGCTGGTGCGCGAGCGGGAACTGGTGGCCTCTGCCGGGGCCGGTTACAGCCCCCTGTCCCGGTTGGATACCCTGTTCATGCTCAGTGCCACGCCATCCGCCGGCGTGGACCGGGCCGAGGTGGAAGCCGCCCTCACCGAGGCTCTGGAACGCATGAAGGATGAACTGGTCAGCACCGCTGAACTGGAACGGGTGAAGGCCCAGGTGGTGGCCAGGGAGGTCTATCGCCGGGATTCCATCCAGGGGCAGGCCATGGGGCTGGGAATGCTGGAGAGCGTGGGGTTGCCGTGGCAGCTGGGGGACGAGTTTGCCGAACGCATCCGGGCGGTGACGCCGGAGCAGGTGCAGGCGGTGGCCCGGCGCTATTTCGATGTGGATCGGCGCACGGTGGCCTGGCTGGACCCGCTGCCCATTGATCCGGAAAACCCGCCGGGATATTTCGACGGCCATCTGCGCTGATCGTCTGATTCGCCATTCTCAAGGAACATGCCATGACGACATTTTTCTTCCCGTCAGCCCTGAAACGATCCGGATGGACAGGCCTGCTCCTGCTGGTGCTGCTCGTGCCCATGACGGCCTCCGCCGCCTCCGCGGTCCAGCACTGGGAGACGGAAAACGGCCTCAAGGTCTACTTCGTGCCTTCTCCGGCCCTGCCCATGGTGGATGCCCGACTGGTGTTCAATGCCGGCAGCGCCCGGGATGGTGATCACCCCGGCCTGGCCCGTCTGACCAACACCCTGCTGCGGGACGGTGCCGGCGACTGGGATGCCGACACCATTGCCGAACGTTTTGAAGGGGTGGGCGCCCAGTTCGGTGCCACTTCGGAGCGGGACATGGCCATCCTCAACTTGCGCAGCCTGACCGAGCCCGACTGGCTGGAGACGGCGGTGGAGACCTTCGTGACCGTGGTGGGTCAACCCGCGTTTTCCCAGCGGGGACTGGACCGTACCCGGCGCCAGGCTCTGGTTGCCCTCCAGGCCCAGCAGCAGAACCCGGGCGCCATTGCCGGTCGCACCTTCTTTGAGACGGTCTATGCCGGGCATCCCTACGCCCATTCTCCCCTGGGTACCGAGGACGGGTTGGCCGGCATCACCCCGGCACAGCTGAAGTCCTTCCATCAGACCTACTATGTGGCCCGTAACGGCATCCTGGCCCTGGTGGGCGGGCTGGACCGGTCCCAGGCCGAGGCCCTGGCCGAGCGCATCGCCGCCGCCCTGCCGGCGGGGGAGGCGGCCCCGGCCCTGCCCGAGGTGGCCATGCCCGAGGCAGGGCAAACCATCCGGGTGAGCTTTCCTTCCGAGCAGGTCCATGTCTTCATGGGCCATCCCGGGATGGCCCGGGGGGATGCGGACCATTTCCCCCTGTATGTGGGCAATCATCGCCTGGGTGGCGGCGGTTTCACCTCCCGGCTGATGGAGGAGGTCCGCACCCAGCGGGGCCTGGCCTACAGCGTCTACAGCTATTTCTCGCCCATGGCGGCGGCGGGACCCTTTCTGATGGGGGTGCAGACCCAGGCCGCCCAGGCGGACGAGGCGGTGGCGGTGATGCGCCGGACCCTGGAGGACTTTGTGGCCTCGGGGCTGGACGAGGACGAACTCAAGGCCGCCCAGTCCAATATCGTCGGCGGTTTCCCCCTGCGCACCGCCAGCAACTCGGGGATCCTGGATCACGTGGCGATGATGGGCTTTTACGGCCTGCCGCTGGACTATCTGGACACCTTCACCGACCAGGTGGAGGCCCTGGATCCGGCCACGGTGAACGAGGCCTTCGGGCGCCGTGTGGATCCGGACCGTCTGGTGACGGTCATCGTCGGTGGGGAGGGTTGATGCGGGCCCGTGTATCGAAGCCGCCCCGGCGCGGCGCGCCGGGGCGGTTGCGCATCATCGGCGGCGAGTGGCGCAGTCGGCGGCTGTCGGTGCCCGATGGCCCCGGCCTGCGTCCCACCCCGGACCGGGTACGGGAAACCCTGTTCAACTGGCTGCAGCCGGTGATCCAGGGCGCCCGCTGTCTGGACCTGTTTGCCGGCAGCGGGGCGCTGGGGTTCGAGGCCGCCTCCCGGGGGGCATCGCGGGTGGTGATGGTGGAGCGGGATGCCCGGGTGGCCGCCCATCTCGGAGCCCAGGTGGAAGTCCTGGAGACGGACCGGGTCCAGGTCATGGCGCGGGATGGGCTGGCCTATCTGGCCGCCTGTGACGAATCCTTTGACCTGGTGTTTCTGGACCCGCCCTATGGCAAGGGGCTGTTGCCCGATTGTCTGGCGCATCTGAGCCGTCCCGGTCTGCTGCGGCCCGGGGCGCGCCTGTATCTGGAACAGGCCCTGTCGGAGCCGGAGACGGAACTGCCGGCGGGGTGGACGGTGTTGCGGGAGACCCGTGCCGGAGATGTGTTTGGCAGGCTGGTGGCCCCGTGACCCTGTTGTCCGCCCTGTGCGACGAGATCTCCCGGGCCTCCGGCAGTCCCTTTGTGCTTCGGGACCGGCGCGGCGCGGCCGGGGGATGCATCAATGAAACCGCCGTGCTGCAGGGGCAGGACGGTCGTGGCTTCTTCGTCAAGCTCAATCGCCCCGACCTGGCCCACATGTTCGCCGCCGAGGCGGAAGGCCTGCTGGCCCTGCGGACGCCGGGGGCGATCCGGGTGCCCGAGCCCCTGTGCCACGGGGTGGTCGAGGGGCGCAGCTTCCTGGTGATGGAGCATGTGCCCCTGGGGGGACCGTCGCGCCCGGCCCTGTTCGGGGAACAGTTGGCGGCGCTGCACCGGCATGTGGCCCCCCGTTTCGGCTGGCACCGGGACAACACCATCGGCAGCACCCCCCAGATCAACCCCTGGTGTGACGACTGGGTGGTGTTCTATCGGGAGCATCGGCTGGGCTTCCAGATCCGTCGGGCTGCAAAGGTCGGGGGCGGGGCGGGCCTGATCGATGCCGTGGAGCGGTTGATGGAGGGATTGCCGGCCTTGTTTCCGGGCTACCGTCCTGTGGCTTCAGTGCTGCACGGGGATCTGTGGAGCGGCAACCACGACACCGACCGGGAGGGTCGGCCGGTGATCTTCGATCCGGCGGTGTATTACGGTGACCGGGAGGCAGACGTGGCCATGACCGAGCTGTTCGGCGGTTGCGGCCCCGAGTTCTATGCCGCCTATGAGTCTGCCTGGCCCCTGGACCCGGGTTACCGGGTGCGGCGGGATCTGTACAACCTTTATCACCTGCTCAATCACTTCAATCTGTTCGGCGGGGGGTATGCCGGGCAGTCGGAGCGGGTGGCCCGGCGGTTGCTGGCGGAGGTGAGGTGACGGTGGTTTTCAGGGCAACGGAAATGCCTCACAGGCAGGGCGTGTCCGTATAGCCCGGGGCATCGCAGTAGGCATTCACCGCCGGACGGCCGCCGTTGGCGCCGCTCCAGCGGGCCTGGTGCTGCACCTGGGACTGGCTCAGGCGGGCGGCAGGCGTCACCGGGGGCAGGATGCTGCTCAGGGTGGTGGGACTCATGCCCATGCGCACCTCGTACAGGATCTTGTAAGCCAGCACCCGCTTGACGTAATCCCGGGTCTCGGAGAAGGGGATCAGTTCGGCCCAGACATCGGCGGGGATTTCCTCGTCCCGGGGCAGCCATGAGCGCACGCGACCGGCCCCGGCGTTGTAGGCCGCCGTGGAGAGCATGGGATGGCCGCCGAAGTTGTCCAGGTTGCGGCGCAGATAGTAGGTGCCGATGCTCACGTTCAGGTCCGGGTCCAGCAACTGCATGGGATTGCTGACCGTGGCGCCCACATGGGGGGCCATGGCGCGACCGGTATCCGGCATGATCTGCATCAGACCCATGGCGCCGGCATGGGAACGGGCGTCCTGCATGAAGGCGCTTTCCTGCCGGGCCACCGCCATGGCCCAGGCCGGATTGATGCCTTGTGCCGTGGCCCTTTCCATGATCAGGGGGGCATGGGCGAGGGGGAAGCGCAGGTCGATGTCGTCGAAATGCTGGGCGCGGGCGGCGGCGAAGATGGCCCGGTCATGCCAGCCGATCTGTCCGGCGATCAGGGCCAGTGCCTCCAGGTCGCCCCGGTCCCGTTGCTGCAGGCGATTCTGCAGATGTATCCATTCCCGCCGGGCGTCGATGAGACGGCCCAGGGCGAGCATTTCCAGGGAGCGGGCCAGCCCCGGGTCCTCGCTGACCCGCGCCATGCGGTCGGGAGTGACGTCCAGCGGACGGTGACCGATGCGGTAGGGGCGTTCCAGACGGTCGGCGGCCAGGAAACCGTAGAAGTTGCGTTCCTCGCTGACGCCGTCGTAGAGGGCCCGGGCACCCCGGTGGTCTCCCATCTGTTCCAGGGCGCGGGCGTGCCAGTAACGCCAGGCGGCCTCCTGCCGGGCCTCACCGCTCATGCGGGTGACGGCCTTGGCGACGGTCTCCCAGTCGCCCTTGGCCAAGGCGGCCCGGAGCTGCCATTGCCGCAGCAGGTCATCGAACACCGCATCGGGCAGGGAGGCCAGATAGGGCAGGGCATCCTGCCTTTCCCGCAGGGTCAGGCGCAGGGCGATGAAGCGCAGGGTCTCGTAGGCATCTTCCCGTGCCATGCCCCAGTCCCGCCGGTCGGACTCCCACAGGGTCAGGGCCTCGCGGGGGTCGCGTCGGGCCAGCCGGTTGAAACTCTGGGCAATGGCATCGCGGGCCCCCGGGTGGGCATCGGCCCGCCACTGGATGCGGGCAAGGCCGGCGGGGTCTTCGTAAAGACTGAGCCAGCGGTCGGCCCACACCCGGTCACTTTCGGGCATGTAGCGGCGCAGGTAGCGGGCCAGGCCGGGCTGACCGGCCTCCATCGCCAGCCGGAAGCGCTCCCAGGCGAGCTGGGGTGTCAGGCGGCCCGCCTCGCGCCAGGCATTGAACACTGGATCGCACTCGCTGACCTGGGAGCGCCCCACCAGCCAGAGGGTTTCCACGCCGTCCAGGGCCTGGTCACGGCGACCGGTCCTGAGCAGGGCGTTGTGGTACTGGCAGGCGTAGGTGGCACCGAGGCCGTCCTGGTAATAACGCAGGTAGTCTTCCCAGCGACCCTGCCCGGCCAGATGGCCGAGCCAGCGGGTGCGCAGGCGCTGGCCCAGGAGACTGTCGCCCCAGCGCTCCAGGAACCGGTCCAGTTCGGCCGGCTCGATCCGCGGGAAGCGGGCGTTGAGGTCGGCATGGATCAGGTAGGGCAGCAGGGCGTAGTCCTGCAGCTCCCGCACGCCTTGCTGGAAGGCGGCGCGATTGCCCTGCTGCAGGGCACGTTCCGTTTGCACGAAACGTTCGCGCTGGGCGTCGGTGCCGGTGGTGAGGGCCGTGGCCGTGGCCGTGGCCGGGCCGGAGAGGAGGATCAGCAGCGGGAGCAGGTAGCCCGTCAGACGACGCGATGACATGGATGTAACCCCTTCCGGGTGGACCGGCGTAGGCTTGGGGAGATGGCGACCTTGGAGGAACATCGGATAAGCCCTTTTCCGTCACTCCCGCGAAGGCGGGAGTCCAGAATGTTCGGTGTGTTACCGGATTCCCGCTTTCGCGGGAATGACGAATGCTTTGAATCTTCCTGGTGTGTTCCGAACCCTTCTTAAGATGCGACTTTAAAGTGGCAATCCCGGGTCGTGCAAGGGGGGGGCTGCCGTTGCCGGATCTTCAGGCCTCCCGCCACTGTCCCGGCGCCAGTCCGTCCAGGGTCCAGGTGCCGATCCGGTGGCGGATCAGACGCAGGGTGGGGTGGCCCACCGCGGCGGTCATGCGCCTGACCTGTCGGTTGCGGCCTTCATGGAGGGTCAGTTCCAGCCAGGTGACGGGGATGTGGCGGCGCTCACGGATGGGCGGGCTCCGCGGCCAGAGTCCCGCCGGTTCATCCATGATCCGTACCTCGGCCGGTCGGGTCGGGCCGTCCTTGAGCCGCACCCCCGTTGCCAGGGTGTGGAGGGCCTTCGGGTCCGGCACCCCTTCCACCTGCACCCAGTAGGTCTTGCTCATGTGATGGGCCGGATCGGTGATGCGGGCCTGCAGGCGACCATTGTTGGTCAGTACCACCAGACCCTCGCTGTCCCGGTCCAGTCGGCCGGCGGCGTAGACGCCGGGGACGGGAACGAAGTCGGCCAGGGTGCGACGCCCCTGACCGTCGGTGAACTGGGTGAGGACATCGTAGGGCTTGTTCAGCAGAATGACGCGGGTCGGAGGGTTGCGTGGCGGCCGGGCGGGCCGTCGGGGTGCTGGTCCGGGTCTAGAGGCCAAGGGGATGGCTCCCCGCGCTGCCCAGGCTGCCGGCGAGCAGCATCAGGCCCAGGCCCAGGATCAGCAGTCCGCCCATGAGGGTGATGGTCTGGCCCGCCCAGGCCATGGCCCGGTATTCGCCGCCGCCCGCCAGTCGGACTGCCAGATGGCGGGCCTTGACGGCCAGGATGGCCAGGACGGACACGGTGATGGCCGTGCCCAGGGACATGGCCAGGACAGCGAAGATGCCCGCCAGCCATAAACCCAGCAGATGGGCGGCCACCAGCACCAGGATGGCGCCGGTGCAGGGCCGGATGCCCACCGCCACGATGGTGGCGATCATGGCGGACAGGCTGCCCGCCTCGGCGGCCTGCCGGGGGGTGACGTGGTGGGCGTGACCACAGCCGCAGCCGGGGCCGTGGGGGTGGGTCACGTCCCGGGGCAGGACGGGACGCAGGCCATGGCCGGCCAGGGGGGCGACGGTGAGCGGTTGCAGCTGGATTGGCGCCGGTGCCGGCGCCCGATACAGGCGCAGATAACCCCGTACCGCCCGAAAACTGAGCCAGGCCCCCAGCAAGGCCACCAGGGCAAAGCTGATCTGTTCCAGCAGGTAGGCCCGGCCCATGGCTTCACGGGCGGCCATGCCGGCGATGAGCAGGACGCCGGATACCAGCACGATGGCGGTGATGCCCTGCAGCATGGCCGAGGCAAAGGACAGGCTCAGGGCGCGCCGCAAGTGCTGGCGGTGGGTGAGCAGGTAAGTGGTGATCACGGCCTTGCCGTGGCCGGGGCCGGCGGCATGGAAGATGCCGTAGAGAAAGCTCACCAGGATCAGCGCCCCCGCACTGGCGGCGCCGGGGTTTTCCCGTACCTGCTGCATGCCATCGGCCAGCCGGCGGTGCAACTGGCGCTGCTGGGTGATGACCCAGGCCACCATGCGATCCCGCAAGCCGGCTTGCGACGGGGCTTCGTCCTCGAACAGCATCAACGGCTGAGCGGGCGCGCTGGGCGGCGGACCGCCGCCGGTCAGCGCCGAGGCATGGACGTGCAGGGGCAGCAGCAGGGCCGCCAGACAGAGGATGATCAGTCGGTGCATCGGATTTCAGCCCGTTCGGCAAAGTGCTTGCCCAGATCCGGGTCGCCGGTCTGGTCGTAATCCAGGGCCATGGCCCTGGCCACCATGACCGGGTCGGGTCGGGGCTGACGGATGCGGATCTCGCAGCGCTCCGAGCCACCCTCCAGATGGGGCACGGTGTTTTCGGCGTGCAGGATTTCAATGAAATAGGTGGGATCGAAGACGGCGTAGCGCAAGGGTGCCCGGACCGGGTCCACGGGCTGGCGGAAATGCAGGCTGAAGCTCAGTGCCAGGCGCCCGTTGATCTCCTTCAAGGTCGGGTTCTCGGCGCGCACGTCGCGGATGACCTGTTCACCGTGATGGATTTCAGTGAAGAAATGGTAGTCGGTGAGGTTCTCGATCACCTGACGGGCGATGTCGGCCAGTTTTTCTTCCCGGGTGTCGCCGGCGGCGTTGTGGGCCATCTCGTCCAGCAGGAAGACGCTGTAGAAGGGGTCCATCAGCCAGGTCTGGTGCAGCCGGGTGACGTGCCCGGACCCATCGAACACGGCGGTGACCTCCAGGTCGATCCAGGCATGGGGATGGGCACCGGCCGGGCCGGCGGGCAAGGCCAGCCCGGCCAGGAGCAGCAGGCAGCAGAGGCAGTGCAGGGGTCGTGTGAGGCCTGGGTATGACATGGTTGCAAACTTGCCTGAAATGCGTCGGGTTATAGGGACAGCGGCCGGGCGGTCGGGGTTCCCGCCAGGCCGAGTTCCCCGTGCAGGGAGTGCCATCGGTCCTCGTCGCCGGGGCCGGGTCGCAGGTCCAGTCCGTCGGGCAGCGGTATCCCGCAATGGATGCCCGTCAGCCGCCGGGCCAGGCGCACCGTGTCCTGGTGGGTTTCGATCAGCGCCATCAGCCGCCTGGCGCCGCGGATGGGCATGTGGCCCACGGCCGGGATGTCCGCCAGCAGGGCGTCCAGGGTGTCGGTGCGCCGGAGCAGGCGGGCCGCGGTACTCATGCCCACGCCGGGGATGCCGGGGATGTTGTCCACCTTGTCGCCGGCCAGGGCCAGCTGGTCCGCCACCTGGTCCGGACGGACGCCGAGCAGCTTGCGGATGCCGCCGGGGTCCAGGCGCCGGTTTTGGCGCGGTTCCCACCACAGGTCGCCGTCATGCACCAGTTGGGTCAGATCCTTGTCGCCGGTGGCCAGGATCACCGTGCGTCCCGCACGGCGCTCACGGTCGGCCAGGGTGCCGATGAGGTCGTCCGCCTCGAACTCCCGGCTGGACAGGGTGGTCAGGCCGCAGGCATCCAGCAGTTCACGGCAGAGTCGGAACTGGCGTTTCAGGGCCTCCGGCGCCGGCGGCCGGTGGGCCTTGTAGGGGGGGTAGATAGACTGGCGGTAGTGCCTGCCCAGTCCTTCGTCGAAGGCGAAGGCAATCCGTTCGGGGCGTTCTTCCCGCATCAGGGTGCGGACGAAATTCATGAATCCCACCACCGCGTTCACCGGCTGACCCCGGGGGCAGGTGAGGGTGTCGGGCAGGGCGAACCAGGCGCGGAAGATGAAGATGCTGGTGTCGACAAGGTAGGTGGGCGTGTTCACGGCTCGATTGTATCAGGACGGGCACGGGGAGAAGGCTTCCCGTGGGCGCGATATCTGTTAACTTGCAGTTCTGATCCCAAAACCGCCGTCTGTCCGGCGAAGGAGTTGTCATGAAGGTGACCGTGGAGCTGGATGCCACCCCGGAGGAACTGCGTGCCTTTCTCGGACTGCCCGACGTGGCGCCGCTGCAGAAGGAGATGATGGACGATCTGGCCCGGCGCATTCGCGAGGGTCAGCAGGGTTACGAGGCCCTGGCCCTGATGCAGCCCATGCTGCAAAGCGGCATCGCCAACATGGACGCGATGCAGAAGATGTTCTGGCAGGCGTTTACCCAGGGCGCCGGTGATGCCGACAAGAAGAAATGACCTACCGGTGCGCGGGGGTGCTTTCTGCTAGAATCCCGCCCTTGTTCATCCCATCGAGTACTCTGGAGGTAGTTTCATGAAGAACCCCGTGCGCGTTGCCGTCACCGGCGCGGCTGGTCAGATCTCCTACAGCCTCTTGTTCCGCATCGCCTCCGGCGACATGCTCGGCAAGGATCAGCCCGTCATTCTGCAGCTGCTGGAAATCACCCCGGCCATGGACGCCCTGCGCGGCGTGGTGATGGAGCTGGAAGACTGCGCCTTCCCGCTGCTGGCCGGCGTGGTGATCTCCGACAAGCCGGAAGAGGCCTTTGCCGATGCGGATTACGCCCTGCTGGTGGGTGCCCGTCCCCGTGGTCCGGGCATGGAGCGCAAGGACCTGCTGGAAGCCAATGCGGCCATTTTCTCCGTGCAGGGCAAGGCCCTGAACGCGGTGGCCAGCCGTCAGGTGAAGGTGCTGGTGGTGGGCAATCCCGCCAATACCAATGCCCTGATCGCCCAGCGCAATGCGCCGGATCTGGATCCGCGCAACTTCACCGCCATGACCCGTCTGGATCACAACCGTGCCCTGGCCCAGCTGGCCGGCAAGACCGGTGCCGCCACCACGGACATCCGTCAGATGATCATTTGGGGCAACCACTCCGCCACCCAGTATCCGGACATCAGCCAGGCCACCGTGAAGGGTGACGCCGCTGCCGGTCTGGTGCCCCGTGACTGGTATGAAACCGACTTCATTCCCACCGTGCAGCAGCGCGGTGCCGCGATCATCAAGGCCCGTGGTGCTTCTTCCGCCGCTTCCGCCGCCAGCTCCGCCATTGATCACATCCGTGACTGGGCCCTGGGTACGCCGGATGGCGACTGGGTGAGCATGGCCGTGCCTTCCGACGGCAGTTACGGCATCGAGGAAGGTCTGATCTACTCCTTCCCCGTCACCTGCAAGAATGGTGATTACAGCATCGTGCAGGGGCTGGAGATTGATGCATTCAGCCGCGAGCGCATGACCGTGACCGAACAGGAACTGCGGGAAGAGCGCGACGGCGTGGCGCATCTGCTGCCCTGACGGTGTGTCGCCCCCCTTGTCTCCTTTGGGGGAGAAGGGGGGCGTTCGGGATGTTTTCAATGTCCGTGACTGGATTCCCGCGTTCGCGGGAATGACGGATCTTTAACGGGGATGACGGAGCTTTAATTTGCCGGACCGGCCTCTCCCTCTGTTCGCCGGGCAAACAGGTCATGTTCCGAGGCGTCGATGATCTCCACGTCGGCCCAGTCTCCGGGGCGCAATGCTTCTCCATCTTCCACGAAGACAAGACCGTCGATCTCCGGGGCGTCCGCGCTGGAGCGGGCAATGGCGGTGCCGTCCTCGTCCAGATCGTCCACCAGTACCCGCATCCGCCGCCCCACCTTCTCCGCCAGCCGGGCCTCGCTGATCCCGGCCTGAACCTCCATGAATCGGGCCATGCGCGCCTCCTTGACCGCCTCGGGTACCGCGCCGGGCAGGTCGTTGGCGGGGGCGCCGTCCACCGGCGAATAGGTGAAGCAACCCACCCGGTCCAGCCGGGCCTCGCGGATAAAGTCCAGCAGGGTTTCGAAGTCGTCGTCCGTCTCGCCGGGAAAACCGACGATGAAGGTGCTGCGCAGGGTGATGTCCGGGCAGACCTCCCGCCATTGCCGGATTCGCTCCAGCACCCGTTCCGCGGCCGCCGGTCGGCGCATGGCCTTGAGGATGCGGGGACTGCCGTGCTGCAGGGGGATGTCCAGGTAGGGCAGGATGCGTCCATCCGCCATCAGCGGGATCAGGTCATCCACGTGAGGGTAGGGGTAGACATAGTGCATTCGCACCCAGACCCCCAGGCTGCCCAGGGCCTCGGCCAGGCTCTGGATGTGGGTGCGCAGGGGCTTGCCGCCCCAGAACCCGGTGCGGTATTTCAGGTCCACCCCGTAGGCGCCGGAGTCCTGGGAGATGACCAGTAGCTCCTTGACGCCGGCGGCCACCAGATTCTCGGCTTCCTGCATCACCTCGCCCACGGGGCGGCTGACCAGGTCGCCGCGAAAGCGGGGGATGATGCAGAAGCTGCAGTGGTGATTGCAGCCCTCGGAAATCTTCAGATAGGCAAAGTGCCGGGGCGTGAGACGCACGCCCTGGGGCGGCACCAGGCTCTCGAAGGGGGCATGGGGGGCGGGCAGATGGGCGTGCACCGCCGTCATGACCTGTTCGTAGGCATGGGGGCCGGAGACGGCCAGGACCTGGGGAAAGCGCTCGCGGATCCGGTCGGCGTCCGCGCCCAGACAGCCGGTGACGATGACCCGACCGTTTTCCGCCAGGGCCTCGCCGATGGCGTCCAGGGATTCGGTGACGGCGGCGTCGATGAAGCCACAGGTGTTGACCACCACCAGATCGGCGTCGGCATAGCTGGGAGAGACGCCGTAACCTTCGGCGCGGAGCTGGGTGAGAATGCGTTCGGAGTCGGACAGGGCCTTGGGGCAACCCAGGCTGATGAAACCGACGCGGGGAGGGATGGCAGTGGAAAGCTGGTTCACGGATGACTCGCAAAAGGGGCGGCGGGGTGGTTAAAGGGGCTGCCCATCCACGCGCGCCTTGTATCTGATGGGAGCATCCAGTATATTGCCGCTCTTTTCTTGGCGCTATACAGGCTTTCGAGGGTGCTTTCATGAAGGCGGATATCCATCCCGATTATCACGATGTCACCGTGAGCTGCAGCTGCGGTAACACGTTCACCACCCGTTCCACCCAGGCCGGTGACAGCCTGCAGGTGGAAGTATGCTCCGCCTGCCATCCGTTCTATACCGGCAAGCAGAAGATCGTCGATACGGCCGGCCAGGTGGACAAGTTCCGTCGTCGCTACGGAATGTAAGATCGGGCCGGATTCATGGCTCGATTGAACGGTTTGAAGACAAGGGCGCTGCTGGTCGGCGCCCTTGTTGCGTTTGCGGCCGGGGCAGTCCAGGCCGTGACCCTGCCGGAGTCCTGCGGCGGCCCCACGGGGCGGGTGGAACAGGCGCGGGTCAACCATGTCTATGACGGGGATACCGTGCGTCTTTCCGACGGCACCCGGGTGCGCATGATCGGCCTGGATACCCCGGAGATCTTCTGGCGGGAGAACAGCGCCGAACCCTTCGGTCACGAGGCCAGGGATGCCCTGGTCGAGATCCTGGAGTCCCACGACTACCGGGTATTGCTGGTGCATGACCAGGAGCGCCGTGATCATTATCAGCGGCGTCTGGCCCATCTGTTCACGCCGGACGGCAGGCCCATCCATGCCGAACTGCTGGCCCGCGGCCTGGCGGTGGCGCTGACCATCCCTCCCAATGACTGGAATCTGCAATGTTACCGGGACGCGGAGGCCCAGGCCCGTGAGGCGGGGCTGAAAATCTGGGAGCAGGACCATCTGCGGGTGTTCAGGGCGGAGGAACTGCCGCCGGACACCGAGGGGTTCCGGCGGGTGGAGGGCCGTGTGGTCCGTCTGGGGGAGAGCGGGCGTTCCCACTGGATCAATCTGGAAGGGAATGTGGCCTTCCGGATCGACCACGAGGACATGGTCCATTTCCCGGGCCTGGATC
The DNA here is from genome assembly GCF_022227765.1 of Ectothiorhodospira shaposhnikovii. GTDB lineage: Bacteria > Pseudomonadota > Gammaproteobacteria > Ectothiorhodospirales > Ectothiorhodospiraceae > Ectothiorhodospira. The sequence goes on from NZ_JAJMLZ010000006.1 coordinate 59,801, forward strand.
CGGCGACGTTGCGAGGGCGCGAGGTAATGGGGCGGGGGCTGGTCTACAGTCATCGGGGACAGCCGCGCATCCGGATCCGTCATCCCGCCGATCTGCAGATCCTGGACTGACTTTTCGTGGGAGCGGAGGGCCCGCTCCCACGGTTTGGACGGCCGGGCGGCTTTCCGTCAGTGGCTGGTGGGGTGGAGGCCGCCGGGCAGGTAACGGCCCAGGCCCAGATGGTTGAGCATCTTCACCGCCTTGGTGCCGGCCCGCTGCCCCAGCACCGCATGGATGTGGCTTTCCCAGTCCGGCTCGGCGGTATCCAGCAGATTCTTCAGGTACAGACCCGCCTCGGTTTCCCCCTCCAGATCCAGTCGACGACTGAAGAACAGGGTGTCCGGGTCCTCGCTGCGGGTGGCCAGACGCCAGAAGTCTTCCAGACGGCCACGGATGCGCACGTCCCAGTCAGTGGGATTCTTGCAGTCCCAGTGGGTGACGCCGCCGTCCTTGACCCGGAAACAGATGCTGCCGGAATGGTCGGTCACCGCCAGGCAGATGCGCTTGCCTTCCAGGGGACCCAGTTCGTCGGCGGCGGGCTGACCCTTGAGCATGTGATTCATGAGGGCGGAGAAGACCCGGGTATGGACGGCGTCCGGCAGCAGGCGAAGGCCGACGCCCAGGGGCAGCAGAATGGGAGGCTTGGGAAGATGCATGGCAATACCTGTGACTGTCGCGGTATGACGGGTGTGTCCTTGGTAGCCCGAAATTCTAGCCCGTATCGAGGGGGGGCGGCCAGTCTTGCGGTGGGTGACCGAGCCTGTCATCCAGCGCCCGCAGTCGTTCCACCGTCCCCACGTCATGCCAGAGTCCGGCATGACGCTCGCCGCCGACCCGCCCACGGACCATCGCCGCGCGCAGCAGGGGAGCCAGCGGGAAGCGTCCCGGCCGACAGTCCGCAAACAGTGCCGGCCGATACCAGCCGATGCCGGCAAAGGTGAAGCGGGGTTCACCCGTGGCCGGGATGCGCCCGTTGCGAAGCGGGAAGTCCCCTTCGGGGTGATGCGGCGGGTTGTCCACCAGGATCAGGTGGGCCAGATCATCAGCGGCCAGGACGGGCGGGGTGAGCGGGTGATCGCTCCAGACGTCGCCGTTGATGACCAGGAATGGGTCCTCGCCCAGCAGGGGCAGGGCCTGGAATATCCCGCCACCGGTTTCCAGGGCCGTCTGCTCCAGGGAATAACGAATCCGCAGGCCCCAGCCGCTGCCGTCCCCCAGACGGGTGCGGATCTGTTCTCCCAGGTGAGCCAGGTTGATGACGATATCCCGGTAGCCGGCCGCCTGGAGTCGCAGCAGATGGTGTTCGATCAGGGGGCGGCCGCCGACTGCCAGCAGAGGCTTGGGCGTGTGGTCGGTGAGGGGGCGCATGCGTTCGCCGCGCCCCGCGGCGAGGATCATGGCGCGCATCAGCGCGGTTCCCCCGTCGACGGATCCGGCGGTTGAGGCAGCAGGAGTGATGCCGGCCCCCTCATGCGCGAGGGTTCCCAGGGCTGGTGCATGCCGTTGCGGGACAGGGCCAGGCGATGGGCGTGGGGCAGGTGGGTGTCATACCAGGCCCGTACCGGTGCCAGGGCCGGATGGGCCAGTTCCTGTTCCAGCAGGCGCCACAGTCGCGGCAGGTGACGCAGATAGGCGGGTTTGGCATCGCGCCGCCACAGCCGGGTGAAGATGCCGATGATCTTGGTGGTGCGCTGGGCGCCCAGAATCCAGAAACTGTCGTCCAGGGCCGTGGCATCCAGGCCGGGGAAGGCGTCCCGGTAGCGCGCCATCATGGCTTCGGCCACACCGGGGTCCACGTCCCGCCGGGCATCCCGCAGCAGCGACACCAGGTCATAGGCGGGCGAGCCGATGAGGGCATCCTGGAAGTCCAGCAGACCGCAGGCGGCGACCCCCTGGCGACCGGGAAGGACCATCAGGTTGTCTACATGGTAGTCCCGCAGCACCAGGGTATGGGGCAGGGCACCGGTCTGGGGCAGGATGCCCCGCCAGGCGGTGATGAAATCGTGGCGGACCGGATCGGGGCAGCGGTCGCCCATGGCTTCCGGCCAGTACCAGTCCACCAGCAGCAGGGCCTCGTTGAGTAGCACGGATTCGCTGTAGGTCTCGATCTGGTGGGCATGGTGATGACTCCAGCCGCGGTGCAGGGCGATCAGGGTATCGGTGGCCAGCCGGTAGAGTCCGTGTTCGTCGGCACCGTCGGCCAGGGCACGGCTGAAGGTGTGATCGCCGAAATCCTCCAGCAGCAGAAAGCCCTGCCCGGTATCCAGGCCATGGATGCGCGGGGCGCTCAGTCCCAGTTCAAGCAGGATCCCGGCGATGCGCGCGAAGTCGCCGGCGGACTCCCGATCCGGTGGGGCGTCCATGATCACCCAGCTCCGGTTGTATTCCCAGCTCCGGTAATAGCGGCGGAAGCTGGCGTCGGCGGACAGCAGCCGGGGCATGGGCGTGTCTTCCCCGATCATCCCCCGCAGCCAGGCGTGCAGGTCGGCGCGTCGGGTATTGGGAGCGGCACTGGTTTTCATGGTTCGGCGGCACGGTTTCCGGAGGAGCCATCCATTATTGCATGCCTGTCGGCTTCGCCAAGTCAGGGTTCGCGATTGCGGAGGGTTTCCGCCGGACCCTATACTGCAGGGCAATATCCGTACGTTTCAAGCGCGCACCCGGCTGGGTGCGGAAGGTATGCTGCATGCCCCATTCCAACTGGGCGATCTGGCCCGGGAGTCCTTATCCGCTCGGGGCCACCTGGGACGGTGAAGGGGTGAATTTCGCCCTGTTTTCGGAACACGCTGAAAAGGTGGAGCTGTGTCTGTTCGACCCCAACGGTCGGCGGGAGCTGGAGCGCATCGAGATGCGCTGGCAGACGGATCTGGTCTTTCATTGCTACCTCCCCGAAGCCCGCCCCGGGCTGCTCTACGGATATCGGGTCCATGGCCCCTATGAGCCGGAGGCGGGACATCGCTTCAATCCCAACAAGCTGCTGCTGGACCCCTATGCCAAGGCGTTTCACGGTCAGGTGCGCTGGAGCGATGCCCTGTTCGGTTACCGCATCGGTTCGAGCCGGGAGGATCTGCTTATGGATCGCCGCGACTCGGCCACCGGCATGCCCAAGTGCCAGGTCATCGATACCGCCTTTACCTGGGGCGACGACAAGCCGCCCCGTACCCCCTGGCACGAGACGGTGATCTATGAACTGCATGTGAAGGGCTTCACCGCGTTGCACCCCCATGTCCACACCGCCCTGCGGGGGACCTATGCCGGCCTGGCCACGGCACCGGTCATTTCCTATCTGCAGCGTCTGGGGGTGACGGCGGTGGAGATCATGCCGGTACATGCCTTTCTGGATGATCGGCATCTGGTGGAAAAGGGCCTTCGCAACTACTGGGGTTACAACTCCATGGGGTTCTTTGCCCCGGACATGCGTTACTGCGCCTCCGGTCATGTGAACGAATTCAAGACCATGGTGAAGACCCTCCATACGGCGGGTATCGAGGTGATCCTGGACGTGGTCTACAACCACACCGCCGAGGGCAGTCATCTGGGGCCGACCCTGTCCTTCCGCGGCATCGACAACAGCGCCTATTACCGCCTGGTGCCGGAAGATCGCCGCTATTACATGGATTACACCGGGTGCGGCAATACCCTCAACATGCGCCATCCCCGGGTGCTGCAGCTCATCATGGATTCTCTGCGCTACTGGGTGCAGGAGATGCATGTGGACGGCTTCCGCTTCGATCTGGCCTCCGCGCTGGCCCGCGAACTGCACGAGGTGGACCGGCTGGGGGCCTTCTTCGACATCATCCACCAGGACCCTGTCCTGTCCCAGGTGAAGCTGATCGCGGAGCCCTGGGATCTGGGCGAGGGCGGCTATCAGGTGGGTAACTTTCCGGTGGGCTGGACCGAATGGAACGGCCGCTATCGGGATACCGTGCGGGCGTTCTGGAAGGGCGAACACGGACTGATCGGGGACATGGCCTATCGCCTCACGGGTTCATCGGACCTTTACGAATCCAATGGTCGTCGCCCCTATGCCAGTGTCAATTTCGTCACTTGCCATGACGGCTTCACCCTGGAAGACCTGGTGAGTTACAACCACAAGCACAACGAGGCCAATGGGGAAGACAACCGGGACGGTGAAAATCACAATTTGTCCTGGAATTGCGGCGCGGAAGGGCCCACGGATGACAAGGAGGTGCTGGATCTGCGGGCGCGGCAGAAGCGCAACATGCTGGCCACCCTGTTCCTGTCCCAGGGCATCCCCATGTTGCTGGCGGGGGATGAGCGCGGGCGTACCCAGCGTGGCAACAACAACGCCTACTGCCAGGATGCGCCCCTGTCCTGGGTGGACTGGGAACTGGACGAGCATGCCCGGGACCTGATCCCGTTTGTGCAGTATCTGATCAGGCTGCGCAAGGATCATCCCGCCCTGCGTCGGCGACATTTCTTCCAGGGGCGCCCCATCATGGGGGCCGGGGTGAAGGATCTGGCCTGGCTGCGCCCCGACGGCGAGGAGATGAAGGAAGAGGATTGGCAGCAGGGCTTTGCCCGCAGCCTGGGCATGTTCATCGCCGGTGACCTGTTCGAGGAGTATGACGAACGCGGGCGCCGGGTGCGGGATACGGACATGATCCTGCTGTTCAACGCCGGGCATGAGCCGATCTCGTTCCGGCTGCCGCCGGAACCCGCCCGTACCCGCTGGGAAGTGATGCTGGATACGGTCTATCCCCGTGGGCCGCGGCCGGATCACCGGATGTTCCACAGCCACGAGGTCTATCCCCTGCAGGCGCGTTCGGTGGTGCTGATGCTCAATGCCAGTCGGCCGGTAAGACGGCAGAACGGCAGCGACTGAAGCGCGCCGCCGGATCAGGCCATGCTGATCCGGTCCGGTGACTTTTCCCGGGATGGTGTCGGGCGGGCCTCGCTGTCGGCGTCGTCCTCGGTGAAGGCGTAGACCACTTCCGTGTCGATGCGTCCGTCCGCGTGCAGCTGCAGGCGCCGGTAGGCCGGCGGCAGGATGTCGAGCTGGACATTGCGGGTGCGGGGAGCGAACTGCACGCAGGTGGAGGGGGTGCCCATGAGGCGGACCCCGTTGCGGACTTGATCCACCTGCTGGTGCACGTGCCCGAACAGCACGCCGCGCACCTGCAGGTGGCGGTCAAGGACCTGAAAGAAGGCCTCGGTGTTGCGCAGGTTGATGGCATCCATCCACGGGCTGCCCACGAACACCACCGGATGATGGAGCGAGATCAGGGCATTACGGGCGGGGTGTCGGGTCAGGACTTCGTCCAGGAAGGCCAGTTCGCCTTCATCCAGCAGACCATGGGGCGCACCTTCCACGACACTGCAAAGGCTGACGAACAGCCATTCGCCCCGGGACACGGCCTTGCGGCAGCTGAGATTGTCCTTGCACAGCACGTCTTCCATGAGCTGGGGGTCATCATGGTTGCCGGCCAGACACTGGATGGGCCAGGGCAGGGGGTTGAGCAGGGTGCGCAGCCGGCGATAGGCGGCGGGAACCGGGTCATGCGCCAGGTCTCCCGTGGCCAGCATGAGGTCCGGTGCCTTTTCCAGACGCCGGATCTGTTCCAGTACCTGCCGCAGGCTATGATCCGTGTTGACGCCGGAGTTCATGACGTCTCCGGGGTGTTCGCACAGATGCAGGTCGGTGATCTGAATCACGCGCTGCGGTCTGGCAAAGGGTCCATTCAGGCTCATAAGCGACTTCTCCTTGACCCAAACGGGTTCCATCAATACTCAGGCAATTTGATGCATATACGGCAGGTTGGTTTCCGAGTATAACGGAACAGTTTGACGCTGCCTTGACAGGCTGCATGGAACTTGGCTTTTTGGAGAAGAATGAGCATGTCCAATCTCACCACGGAGCTGGATCATCGCCTGCAGGCCTATCTCCGCTCGGTTTCCCTGCGTGAACCCTCGTTGTATCAGCGTCTGCGGGAGGAAACGGCCCGTCTGCCCGAACACAACTTTCAGATCGCGCCGGAACAGGGGCAGTTCCTGGCCCTGCTGGTGGAGCTGATGGGGGCCCGGCGGATTCTGGAGATCGGTAGTTTTACCGGTTACAGCGCCCTGTGGATGGCGGGGGCGATGCCGGAGGACGGCCGCATGCTCTGTTGCGACGTCAATTCGGCCTGGACTGGAATCGCCCGCCGTTACTGGAACGAGGCGGGACTGGGGGATCGCATCGAGCTGCGCCTGGCGCCGGCCATGGATACCCTGGATGGCCTGCTGGCGGACGGGGCGTGCGGCACCTTCGATCTGGCCTTCATCGATGCGGATAAGGCCAATTACGTTCACTACTATCGGCGCTGTCTGCGGCTGGTGCGCCAGGGCGGGCTGATCTGTCTGGACAATACCCTGTGGTCCGGCCGGGTGGCGGACCCGGATGATCATGCCCCGGAAACCGAGGCGATCAGGGCCTTCAACGCGCTGGTCCATGAGGACCCGGCCGTGACCCTGAGCCTGGTGCCCATCGGGGACGGGCTCACGCTGGTCAGGAAACGCTGAAGTCTTTTCCCCCGTCGGGAAATGGGGGATATACTTGATCCCTTGACCATTTCCGGTCTTGTCGGCAGCGAGGATCCGTGATGAACGTCGATCTGCCCGAGGGGTATCGCCCCGGTGAGGACGAGCCCTACATGTGTCCCCGACATCTGGCCTATTTTCGTCGTCAGTTGCTGCAGTGGCGCGATGCGTTGCTGGAGGAGTCGGAACAGACCATCCGTAACCTGCAGGAGGAGCAGTGGCGGGAGCCGGATCCCAACGACCGGGCCAGCCGCGAAAGCGATGCCAGTCTGGAACTGCGCACCCGGGACCGTTATCGCAAGCTGCTCGGCAAGATCGATGCCGCCCTGCGGCGCATCGATGACGGCAGCTACGGGTATTGCGATGAAACCGGCGAGCCCATCGGCCTGCGTCGTCTGGAGGCCCGTCCCATTGCCACCCTGTGCATCGAGGCTCAGGAGCGGCATGAACGGGACGAGCGCTTCTCCTGATCAGCCCGGTTTGCGTCGGGCCGCCGGCAGCGGCTTGATGAAGATCTTGGAATTGCGCTGATAGTTGTACATCTGCTGCCGGCTGATGGGCAGGGCCTTGAGTTCACCCGGCTCGAATCCCCGCTCACGGAACCAGTGCGCGGTGCGCGTGGTGAGGACGAACAGCCGGGTAATGCCCAGGGCCCGGGCCCGGGTCTCCAGATACTCCGCCAGCATCTCGGCACGACCGCCCCCCCGATAGTCCGCGTGGACCGCCACGCAGGCCAGTTCACCCACCTGCTCCTCCGGAAACGGGTACAGGGCCGCGCAAGCCAGGATCATGCCGTCCTGCTCGATCACGGCAAACCGTTCGATCTCCAGTTCCAGCTGTTCCCGGGAGCGACGCACCAGGATGCCCTCCGCCTCCAGCGGGTGGATGAGTTCCAGGATGCCGCCCACATCTTCGATCTGGGCCGGGCGTAGCCGTTCGTAGCGCTCGCCGGTGACCAGGGTGCCGGCGCCTTCCCGGGTATACAGTTCCATCAACAGGGCGCCGTCCTGGCGCCGGTCGACGATGTGCACCCGTTCCACCGTCTGACGGCAGGCCGTGATGGCGCTGCGCAGGTGGGCGGCCAGCTCATCGGGAATGGCGCGGGGTCCCTGGAGCAGGGTTTCCGCCTGATCCGCCGTGAGGTGGGTGATGGGTGTCTGATCCTCGTCCCGCAGGTCCTGGGTGTCGCTGAAAAAGATCAGTTTGTCCGCCTTGAGTGCAACCGCGGCGGCGATGGCCACGTCCTCGGCGCTGAGGTTGAAGATCTCGCCGGTGGGGGAGTAGCCCATGGGCGGCAGCAGGACCATTTCGCCGGACTGCAGATGGCGTCGCAGGCCCTCCGTATCCACCCGGCGTACCTCGCCGGTGTGTTGGTAGTCCACCCCATCACGTACCCCCAGGGGGCGGGCGGTGACGAAATTGCCGGAGGAGACCCGTACCCGGACCCCGGACATGGGGGTATTGGCCAACCCCATGGACAGCAGGGCCTCGATCTCCACCCGCAGGGAACCGGCGGCATCCTTCACCGCCCGCAGGGCCTGTTCATCGGTGATCCGCAGGCCGTTGACGTAGCGGATTTCCGCCCCCCGGGCCCGCAGGCGTTCCTCGATCTGAGGGCGGGCGCCATGGACCAGGACCAGCCGGACCCCCAGGGTCTGCAGGATGGCGATGTCATGGAGCAGGGCGGCGAATCCCGGCTGCAGCGCCGCCTCGCCGCCGAAGGCGATCACGAAGGTGCGATCCCGATGGGCGTTGATATAGGGGGCGGCGTCGCGGAACCAGGCGACATGGGGGGCGATGGGGGTGTGTTTCAATACCTTGACGTCCTAAAAAGCGCATTGGAAAGGGCCATATCCTAATGGAAGCCCCTTTGGCCCGACATCCCCCGGCGGCGGCGAAACCGGGTCGATCCTGTGTTTTGCGGTCAAGGGGTGTAGAATTCACGCTGTCCCTTCCCGCCTTTTTCGGCCCCTCTGCCCTGGTCCTCCTCCCGTGATCCGCCCCGCCCGGCTTTCCGACATCCCCGCCCTGCTGGCGATCGAGCAACGCTGCTTTGCCAGTGACCGGCTCTCCCGCCGCCAGTTTCGCTACCTGCTGACCAAGGGCAAGGCCCATACCCTGGTGTTTGACGAAGGCGAAGGGATTCTGGGATATGTGCTGCTGCTGTTCAGTCGCGGCACGTCCATGGCCCGCCTGTATTCCATTGCCGTGGATGATGAGGCCCGCGGACGGCGCGTCGGCCGGCAACTGGTGGAGGCCGCCGAGGCGGAAGCCCGGGAGCGGGACTGTGCCTATCTGCGCCTGGAGATCCGCAAGGACAATCAGGCCTCCATCCGTCTGTTCGAGTCCCTGGAGTATCGCCGTTTCGGCGAGTACGGGGATTATTACGAAGACCACATGGATGCCTGGCGCTACGAAAAATCCCTGGCACCTCACCTGCGTCCGGACATGGTGCGGGTGCCTTTCTACGAACAGACCCTGGATTTCACCTGCGGGCCATCCTCGCTGATGATGGCCATGAAGGCGCTGGATGCGTCCATGGCCATGGACCGGCGTCTGGAATTGCGCCTGTGGCGGGAGGCCACCACCATTTTCATGACCGCGGGACACGGCGGCTGTGGCCCGTTCGGGCTGGCGCTTTCCGCCGCCCATCGCGGCTTCGGCGTGGAACTGACCCTGAGCGATGAGCGCATGCCCCTGCTGGACTCCGTGCGCAGCGAGGAAAAGAAGGAGGTCATGCGACTGGTGCAGGAGGACATGCTGGACGAGCTGAGGGAGCGATGCGTGCCGCTCCGCTACGGCACCCTGAGCGCGGCGGACCTGCGGGCCCGTTTCGAGGCCGGCGGCATTCCGGTGGTGCTGATCAGTTCCTACCAGATCTACGGCGAGAAGTTTCCCCACTGGGTGGTGGTGACCGGGTTTGATGATCACTTCATCTATGTGCACGATCCCTTCGTGGATTACGACAACGGTGAAACCCCCACGGATTCCATCAACATGCCCATCCTGCAGCGGGATTTCGAGCGCATGGCCCGCTACGGCAAGGCCGGGCTCAAGGCCGTGCTGGTGGTCTATCCTCGTTCCTGAGCCTCCCCCTCACTCATAAGGAGAACATTATTCATGTCGGATCACGTCCTGCTCATCGAGCAGCCGGGGGACTGGAAGCCCCATTTCCCCGAATACCCCGTGGTGGTGGCCGAGGACTACCTCACCAATCCCAGGTATTCCAGTCATACCCGTTTGCGAGTCATCAACCTGTGCCGTAGCCACCGCTACCTGAGCGAGGGGTATTACTGCTCTCTGCTGGCGGAGGCCCGTCAGCACAAGGTGGTGCCCACGGTGCGCACCCTGCAGGATCTGTCCAGGAAATCCATCTACAGCCTGGATACCGAGGACATCGATCGCAAGGTGGCCCGGGTGCTGGGTCGCAAGCGCGTCGGCCTGCAGCCCACCGCCTTCGAAATGACGGTCTTCTTCGGCCAGTGTGCGCCCAAGGAAATGCACGAGATCGGCCAGCAGTTGTTCTCCATTTTTCGGGCGCCCCTGTTCAAGGTGGAATTCAGGCTGGTCGGCCAGTGGCGCATCGATGCCATCAAGCCCCTGGCCCTGAACAGTCTGACCCCGGAGCAGGAAACGGCCTTTTTCGAGGCCCTGGACAACTACCTCAAGCGCCCCTGGCGCAAGCCCAGGGGGCCGCGCAACTTCAAGTACGATCTGGCCATCCTGCAGAACCCGGACGAGGACCTGCCGCCGTCGAACCGGGCGGCCCTGAACCAGTTCGTTCGCCAGGGCAAGGCCCTGGGTCTGGAGGTGGATCTGATCGACCGCAAGGATTTCGGTCGGCTGGCCGAGTACGACGCCCTGTTCATCCGCGAGACCACCCGGATCGACCATTACACCTACCGCTTCGCCCGCAAGGCGGACAGCGAGGGGATGGTGGTGATCGATGATCCGGATTCCATCCTCAAGTGCACCAACAAGGTCTACCTGGCGGAACTGCTGGCGGGACAGAAGGTGCCGACGCCCAAGACCCTGATCCTGCGCAAGGAAAATATCCTGGCGGCCGAGGAGGTGATCGGTTATCCGGTGGTGCTGAAGATTCCCGACGGGTCCTTTTCCCGTGGGGTGTTCAAGGCGGAGGACCGGGCGGAGCTGGAAGATATCAGCAAGCGCCTGTTCAAGGAGTCGGACCTGATCCTGGCCCAGGAATTCGTCTACACGGAATTTGACTGGCGGGTGGGGATACTGAACAAGCAGCCCCTGTATGTGTGCCAGTACCTGATGTCCAAGAAACACTGGCAGATCGTCAACCACCAGGCCAAGGGCAACCTGCGTCAGGGGGGCTTTCGTACCCTGCCGGTGGATCAGGCTCCCCCCTTGGTGGTGAAGACGGCCCTCAAGGCCGCCAATCTGATCGGTGACGGCCTGTACGGGGTGGATATCAAGCAGACCGACCGCGGCGTCATGGTGATCGAGGTGAACGATAACCCCAGTCTGGATGCGGGCGTGGAAGATGAGGTACTCAAGGAGGGGTTGTATCAGGCCATCATGAAGGACTTCGTGCGACGTCTGGACCTGATGCGTCGACGGTGATGTATCGTGGCTGTTACACCCGGCCCGAAGACGCGGAAAGCGGCATGAACAGAGGCTTTACCGCTGCATCACCGTGCTGACGGGATGTCAGGGTGTAACAGTATAGAGACGGTTCTTGTAGAGAAAATCGGTACTGTCCCTCAAAACCGTATGGGGTGGTTTCTTAAGTCGCTATTAATCCTGGTGTTTTGCTTTTCTGGCTCGGTCCTTGCTCTATGTGTCTCCGGGTATGGCAGGTCGTATGGATCTGCCTATCCATCCAAGCCCATGTGAGGAGGAACGATTTCATGATGACTTTCAAAAAGACTGCGATTTCAGCCGCTGTTGCCCTGGCATTCGGCCTTTCCGGCGCTGCATGGGCGGATGTTGGTAATCCCGGTGACGGTGATGGCGACAGAAACGCACAGGGTGCTTACGATTCCTTCAACGCCACTGCCACGGATTCCTTCAACAATACGGCATCGGATTCCGGCAACAACAGCTGGACGGATTCCGCCAACGACAGTTCCGATAACAGCATCAATACCAACATTGCCGACTCCGGCAATAATCAGTCGGACAACTCGAACAATTCCGACAATAGCCTGAATACGAATATTGCCGATTCCGGCAACAATCAGTCCGACAACAGCACCAACACCAACATTGCCGACTCCGGTAATAACATGTCGGACAACTCGAACAATTCCGATAATTCCAATAATTCGGACAACAGTCTGAATACGAATATTGCCGATTCCGGTAATAACCAGTCCGACAACAGCACCAACACCAATATTGCCGACTCCGGCAATAATCAGTCGGACAACAGCATCAATACCAGTATTACCGACTCCGGCAACAGCCAAGCGGATAACAATTCCGACAACAGCACCAACACCAATATTGCCGATTCCGGCAATAACCAGTCGGATAACAGCGTCAATACCAGCATTGCCGACTCCGGCAACAATCAGTCGGATAACAGCATCAACACCAGCATCGCCGACTCGGGCAACAGCCAGGCGGACAACAACTCCGACAACAGCACCAACACCAATACCAGCATTGCCGACTCCGGCAACAATCAGTCCGACAACAGCACCAACACCAATATTGCCGACTCCGGCAACAATAACTCCGACAATAGTGTCAATACCAATATTGCCGACTCCGGCAACAACCAGTCGGACAATTCCAACAACTCCGACAACAGCACCAACACCAATATTGCCGATTCCGGCAACAACCAGTCCGACAACAGCATCAATACCACCGTCAACACCAGCGTGGCTGACTCCGGTAACGATCAGTCGGATAACAGCGTGAACGACTCGTTCAATATTTCCGACTCCGGAAACAATCAGTCGGATAACTCCAATAACTCCGACAACAGTGTCAATGACTCCTTCAATACCAATATTGCCGATTCCGGCAATAACTCATCGGATAATTCCAATAACTCCGACAACAGTGTCGTGACCACGACGACCATTGATAACAGTGTTGCCGATTCCTTCAATGTCAACATTGCCTCAATGGTGGTGTCGGAGAACGATCTGAGCGGTGCGGTGACCGATACCTATCTGTATATCGAAGGGGAAGCCAACTACACCGCTTCCAACATGATCGGCGACAGTGGCTTCAGCAACTCCGCGGGTATCACCCAAGTGGCGCAGAACGCCGGTACCAACAGCTTGGTGCAGCAGCAGGTGTCTGTTCAGGCGCATCTGGGTCTGCCGGGTAATGGTGGCGGCAGCAACTGAGAGACTGACCTGAGCCCTCAATGACTCAGGTGCTGCGTGAACGGCGGGCTTCATGTCCGCCGTTCGCGGCTGAAAACAGATCCCAGAGTGTGGAGGTAGACGGGATGTTCGGGTACGGAAGGTCAAGAACAGTCCATGCGGGGACCGCCTTGCTGCTGATGGCGGGTGCAGCCATGCTCCTGCCTGCCCACGCGGATGATTTTTCCTTGCCTGCCGCGGTGGATGTGGGCACGCTGGAAATGCAAAGGGCCAAACAGGATATTGCGACCCTGCAACTGAGCAATATGACGTCCAATGCCGGTCTGTCCAACACCACCATGGAGGGTGTCTTTTCCAGTGGCGATAATATTCTCAACATGGGTGTGCTGGAACATGCCCACGGTATCAATTCGATCATTCAGAATACAGGGCACAATGTCATCATTCAGGAGTCGTTGATCCTGAATGTCAACGTGTCACCCTGATCTCATGACGGCGAGGCTTCTTTTTTTTGTCATGCTGGTCGGTGGGGGTGTGCTGACATGGCCCATGGGTCTGCAGGCATCCGGGGTGGTGCATGTGCCGGGCCTTGTGGGAAGTCACCCAGTGAGCGTGACCAGCCTGCAGGGCATGCGTTTCAAGACGGTCGTTCGCCAGCGCTATGATTTCAGTTGCGGATCGGCGGCACTGGCAACCTTGCTGACCTATCACTATGGTCGGCCTGTTTCAGAACAGGATACGTTCAACGCCATGTTTGAAATGGGAGATCAGGAGCGCATCAGACAGCAGGGATTTTCCATGCTTGACATGAAGCGTTATCTACAGACGCGTCAAGGCCTGGGTTCGGATGGGTTTCGTCTACCACTGGAAAAACTGGAGGAGTTGGGGGTTCCCGCCATTGCCCTGGTGAATATCGATGGGTATCGGCATTTCGTCGTGATCAAGGGGATTCGTGATGAACGAGTGCTGTTGGGTGACCCCGCCTTGGGTATTCGGGATTACTCCAAGGCCGGATTCAAGGAGATCTGGAGCAACGACATTCTATTCCTGATTCGTGACGAGGTGAGTCGCGGTCGTGAGCAGTTCAATGCACCGGTGTCCTGGGAAGCACTCACGAAACCGCCCTACGGGACAGCACTGGCACGCGATGGGCTGTCCAATTTCCTACTGTCCCTGCCCAGGGCTTCCGACTGGTAGTTGAGGAGGGCATATGGGTGACGTGCTGCATGGCATGGTTGGAAGAATGGCCGTCTTACTGTGGGTGGCGGCAACGCCATTCGCCCCCCTCAAGGCGGATCCTTCTTCCTTCCTGGATACTCTTGAATGGGCACGGGTACCTGATGTTGAACTGGCAGAGCAGCGCGGGGGGCTTGTACGGCGAGGTGGTTTTGAGCTGACACTGGGTCTGGAGCGCATCACCGCCATCAATGGAGAGGTGGTGGCGCATACGGTACTGCTCGATTCGGCCGGCACACGAGTGGGCCTTGAGGCCTTGGGTGGTCTCCATGTCATGACCGGGCTGGACGGCATGCGGATCGAGCAGCTTTCAGGGGCCGGATGGGCCACCGTGATCCAGAATACCCTCAATGAGCAGATGATCGCCAATCACACCATCATGAATATCGGTCTGACAGGCATGGACCTGTCCCGGATGGAATTGCAGCGTGTCATGGATGCCGGCTTGATTCAGGGGTTGCGAGGCTATTGAGGATCTGCCTGTCCGGGATCTTTTCCGGTGATCGTCAGAATCGCATTGGAAAACGCAGGGATACCTGAGTGTCCGGTGCCGCCGAGGTGGCTCCGATCCCCACCGAGACATTCATGCTGGTCCGGTCCGACAGGCGGTGTGACAGCCCCCAGAGGAAGGTCCCGACCTGAATACGGTCGAAAGCCGGATCCAGAGGTTCCCCGATTTCCCGCTTGGTCTTGAAGACCATGCTGTGGTCATAGCCGAAACTGACGGAAGTCCGGTTGTTGAGCGCGATGCCGACACCCATGCTCAATCCCAGAGCGTCACCGGGATCGATCTTGCCCTGACCACCACCGACGTCCCTCTCCACGTTCCAGAGATAGCTGATATTGCCATAGATCACGGCCGGGTCCGTGGGGTAGATCATGGTCAGGCTCGGCTGCACGGCCCAGAAACCAGAGCCGGTGGGCTGCTCCACGAAGACTTCGGTGATCCGTTCACCTTCTTCATTGGTGATCTCCCTGCGTTCCACGTCAAACGGTGATGTCCCGGTGGTGCTCTTGACCCGCAGATTGCCGATGAAGAAGGGTTTGCCGGTGACGGCGCGGTTGAATTGATAGTGCAGGCCCAGTTCCACGTCGCCCAGGCCGCTGCCGTCGGAGCCGGCTATCTGATCGCCGGAAGTACCCACCAAAATCTCCCGACGCCGCAGGGACTCATCCCGCCAGACATAGGGGATCCGCAAGCCCACTTCGATCCGGTCGGTCAGGCCATACCGCAGGGCGATGGCCGCCGTGAGGGTATCCCTTTGCACTTCGCTGACGTCGATGAGCCCGATGGCGATGGCCGGCAGGATGGTGAAGCCGTCGATGGCCACGGTGGTGGATGAACTGTGCACGTACTGCAGCGAGGGTTCCATGACCCATTGGCCTTTGGGCGTGAGCAGGCCCCGTTCTTCAAAGACCGCCGCCACGTCCGCCTGTCGCTGATCTTCGGGAGGGCGTTCACCGACGGCTTCCGGGGTCTGGGCCCAGGCCGCGGAGGAGGCGAGGTAAACGGAAAGGAGCGGAGCGGCGACTGACAAGACGCATTTTACGGACTTTGACATGCAGACATTCCTGTGGCGGCGAGTGGCGCTTGCATGGCTGGGTGATTCAGGGGTGGCTTGACATGGATTCCCGCGTGGGTTCCTGTCCCGATAGCGGGATGTCGTGACGGCGGGCCAGTCGGTAGAGCGTGATGCGCGAGACGCCGAGCCGGCGGGCGGCGGCGGAGACGTTGCCTTCGCAGAGCTGCAGGGCGTCCTGAATGGCCTGGCGTTCCGCGTCTGCACGAATGGCTTCAAGACTGACATGCCTGGAGGCGGTGACCAGGACATCCTCCAGTCCCAGGTCCGAGGGCTGGATGAAGCGATGTTCACAGAGCACCAGGGCCCGTCGGACGCGGTTGATCAGCTCGCGAACATTGCCCGGCCAGCGATGGTCGCGGATGGCCTCCAGGGAGGCAGCGCTGAACCCCTTCACCGGTCTGGCCCGGTCGGTGGAAAACTTGCGGAAGAAATGCCTGGCCATCAGTACGGCGTCGCAGCCCCGCTCCCGCAGCGGGGGCATTTCGAAACGGAGTACGTCCAGCCGGTAGTAGAGGTCTTCCCGAAAACGCCCGGAGTGAACCGCGGCCTCCAGGTCCACGTGGGTGGCGGCAACCACCCGGACATCCACCTTTTCCTCATGGTCGCTGCCCACTTTCTGAACCGTCTGGTTTTGCAGGAATCGCAGCAGGGCTGCCTGGACTTCCAACGGCAGATCACCGATTTCGTCAAGAAACAGCGTGCCGCCATTGGCTGCCTGCACCCGGCCCGCGCGGGCCTTGTGCGCTCCGGTGAAGGCGCCGCGTTCGTGACCGAAAAGTTCCGACTGGATCAGGGAAGCGGGAACGGCGGCGCAGTTGATGGCCTCAAAGGGGCCGTCAGCCCGAGGGGATTGGTCATGGACCGCTCGGGCCGCCAGCTCCTTACCGGTCCCGCTCTCCCCGGTGATGAGTACCGGGGCGCTGACCCTTGCCACTTTGGCAATGGTGCGCATCACCTGAAGCATGGCCGGGCTTTCGCCGATCAAGGGGCTGTCTTTGAGCTTGACGGAGATGGGAGGGGGGGTGTGGAGCAGCTGGGCCATCCCGGCGGCATGACCCAGGACGACTTGCAGGCGATAAGGGTCGATGGGTAGAGAGTGAAAATCATGGCAGCAATGACGCAGCAGTTCCCTCACTCGGGTTTCCCACAGCAGGGTGGGTTCCACCAAGGCGACCCATTCGGTGTCGCTGTGGCGGCGCAGAAATGCCTCCAGGTCCGGCAGGAGCGCCTGGGTGGATGCCTGCAGAAGGAATGCGCCGACCGGGACATGCTCCTGAGTCAGAAACGCCTCTGCCTCTGCCACGGTGGTGGCTGCCAGCACGCACCAGTGACTGCCCAGCGGCGGTGGGCTTGGGGCATGGGAACAATCGATCCAGAGCAGCCGGTGATGGGATTCTCGGCCTGAGTCCATAATGGTACTCCCCCGCTATGTCCCTTTCCGTGGCGTATGATGACAGATACAGCCCTGTTAACTATGCAATAGTTGAGCCATTTATTAAATTTTATTCATTACAACGACTTATAGTGCCGCCTTGGGAGGTGGTTCTTTTTTTGTAAAGTTTTACGACGGTTTTGGCCGATCAACGGGGCAATTCGGCCACGGCCTGCCCGGGGTGAATCCCGCGATCCTCGAACCATCCCTGCCGCATCTCCAGGGCATAGCGGACCGGGCCGGCGGAATGGTGCAGGGTTCGACTGTGGGGCTGCATTCGGGCGATGTTCAATATCCGCCCTTGCTCGTCGATGAAGGCGACCGACAGCGGCAGGGGCGTGTTGAGCATCCACATGGCCACCGGCTCGGGCTGTTCCCAGACGAAGAGCATGCCGTGGTCCGGGGGCAGGGACTCCCGGAACATGAGTCCGCGGGCGCGCAGGGGGGCGGTGTCGGCCACTTCGGCGGTCAAGGGATGGTCGCCGATGCGCAGGGAAATGACGGCCGGGTTGGCCGATGCCGCCGCCCCGTGCCCGTCCTGCTCCTGGGCGGGCAGGCAGGCGGTGATCAGTAGCAGTGTCGACAGCAGCGCCAGGAGTCGCTGGGACATGTTCATCCGTTTTTTTCCGGGAACCCCAGTTCGGTCAGTCGCTCGACCAGGGTGTCCCGCAAGGCCGGGTCGGCGTCCACGGTGACGGCGCCCGTGGCCACGTCCACGTCCACCTGTCCGACGCCGGGCAGTTGTCCCAGGCCCTTTTTGATGCTGTTGGCGCAGGCGCCGCACTGGATGTTGCCGAGAGTGAGGGTGATGCTCATGGGGTGGATCTCCCTAATTGGATGGTGCGGGATTTGGGGGATGTGTCTGAACAGGTCATTGCCTTGTTTAACAGGATATCGCCTGGTTTGAAAAGGTTCCCCCCGTGGGTCATTCCCCCTCTATGGGTCATTCCTCTCTATGGGTCATTCCCGCGAAAGCGGGAATCCAGCAGTGCTAAGGACACCCTCTGGACTCCCGCTTTCGCGGGAGTGACGGGTAAACGGGAGTGACGGGTAAGCGGGAGTGACGGGTAAGCGGGAGTGACGGATAGGTCAGTGGAAGGTGTAAACTGTACGGTCTTGGCAGCACTTCGGAGTTCACCATGCCCCAGTACAGATCCCGTACCTCCACCCATGGTCGCAACATGGCCGGCGCCCGCGCCCTGTGGCGCGCCACCGGCATGAAGGACGGCGACTTCGGCAAGCCCATCATCGCCATCGCCAACTCGTTCACCCAGTTCGTCCCCGGTCATGTGCATCTCAAGGACCTTGGGCAACTGGTGGCCCGCGAGATCGAGAAGGCCGGCGGCGTGGCCAAGGAATTCAACACCATCGCCGTGGACGACGGCATCGCCATGGGCCACGGCGGCATGCTCTATTCCCTGCCGTCCCGGGAGTTGATTGCCGACGCGGTGGAGTACATGGTCAATGCCCATTGCGCCGATGCCCTGGTGTGCATCTCCAATTGCGACAAGATCACCCCCGGCATGCTCAATGCCGCCATGCGGCTGAACATCCCGGTGGTATTCGTCTCCGGCGGCCCCATGGAGGCGGGCAAGGTGACCCGGGGCGAACAGGTCATCAGTCTGGACCTGGTGGACGCCATGGTGGCCGCCGCCAACCCCCAGGAGAGCGACGAAACCGTGATGGAGTACGAGCGCTCCGCCTGCCCCACCTGCGGTTCCTGTTCCGGCATGTTCACCGCCAATTCCATGAACTGTCTCACCGAGGCCCTGGGTCTGTCCCTGCCCGGCAACGGCTCCTTGCTGGCGACCCATGCCGGGCGCCGGGAGTTGTTCCTGGAGGCGGGGCGCCTGGTGGTGGATCTGGCCCGGCGTTACTACGAGCAGGATGATACCTCCGTGTTGCCCCGCGCCATCGCCACCCGTGAGGCCTTCGAGAATGCCATGAGCCTGGACATCGCCATGGGGGGCTCCACCAACACCGTGCTGCACCTGCTGGCGGCGGCACAGGAAGGGGAGGTGGATTTCACCATGGCGGACATCGACCGCCTCTCCCGCAAGGTGCCCAACATCTGCAAGGTGGCCCCGGCCACCCAGCAGTATCACATGGAGGACGTGCACCGGGCCGGCGGCGTGCTGGCCATCCTGGGGGAACTGGATCAAGTGGGGCTGCTGCATCGGGACGTGGCCACCGTCCATAGTCCCACCCTGGCCGATGCCCTGGCACGCTGGGATGTGGCCCGCAGCGATGCCGCCGAGGCCCATGAGCGTTTCCTGGCCGCCCCCGGCGGTGTGCCCACCCAGGAGGCCTTTTCCCAGTCCCGGCGTTGGGACGCCCTGGATCTGGACCGGACGGGTGGGTGCATTCGTTCAGTGGCCCATGCCTATTCCCAGGATGGCGGGCTGGCGGTGCTCTACGGCAATCTGGCCCCGGAGGGCTGTATCGTCAAGACCGCCGGCGTGGACGAGAGCATTCTGAAGTTCTCCGGTCCTGCCCGGGTGTTCGAAAGTCAGGACGATGCCGTAGCGGCGATCCTGGGGGATCAGGTGAAGGCGGGGGATGTGGTGATCATCCGTTATGAAGGCCCCCGCGGCGGGCCGGGGATGCAGGAGATGCTTTACCCCACCAGTTACCTGAAATCCAAGGGGCTGGGCAAGGCCTGTGCCCTGGTGACGGACGGCCGTTTTTCCGGTGGCACCTCGGGTCTGTCCATCGGGCACGTGTCGCCGGAAGCCGCCGAGGGCGGCAACATCGGTCTGGTGGAGGAGGGGGATATCATCGAGATCGATATCCCGGCGCGGGTGATCCGCATTGCCGTGGAGGATGCGGAGCTTGAGCGTCGGCGGGTCGCCATGGAGCAGCGGGGCGGAAAGGCCTGGCAGCCGGCGGATCGGCAGCGGGTGGTGAGCCAGGCACTCAAGGCCTATGCCCTGATGGCCACTTCCGCGGCCCGGGGGGCGGTGCGGGACATTTCCCAGTTGCAGGTGAAGCGGTAGGTTTGGGAGAGAAGGGTCGGGGATGGGGGGCGGACCCAGCCCCTCCCCCGGCTAAAGGGTGATCGTTTCCTCGTACTCCGGTACCCGGGCATCGATGCCATGCGCCTTGCGCAGCAACTCGGCCAGGGCATCCCGGGCCTGGGGTTCTCCGTGAACCATGTAGAACACCGGTTTGCCCTTGAAGCCCTTGGCCCAGCCCACCAGCTGACTCTGCCCGGCATGGGCGGAAAAACCGCCCAGGGTGTGTATCCGGGCCTTGACCGCCACGTCGCTGCCCAGCAGCTTGACCCGCTCCACGCCGTCCACCAACATGCGTCCCAGGCTGCCCCGGGCCTGGAAGCCCACGATCACCACGTGGTTCTGCTTGCGCCACAGGTTGTACTTGAGATGGTGGCGGATACGCCCGCCGGTGCACATGCCGGCACCGGCGATGATGATGGCCCCGGACTTGATCCGGTTGATGGCCATGGACTCTTCCACCCGACGGGTGAACTGAAGGATCGGCAGTGACGCTTCCAGGGGTTCCCCGGAAGCCTGACGGAGTTTCTTGAGATCCTTGCCGTTGAGGGCGTTGCGGCGCCTGGCATAGAGCTCCGTGACCTGAATGCCCATGGGGCTGTCCAGAAAGACCTTCTGCTGGGGCAGGCGGCCCTGGTGGTAGAGCATGCCCAGGTGGTAGAGGATTTCCTGGGTGCGTCCCACGGCAAAGGCGGGGATCAGTACGTTGCCGCCATCCCGGTCCGCCTGGGCCAGGATCTGTGCCAGTTCCTCCAGGGTATCCGCCAGCGGACGGTGATCCCGATCACCGTAGGTACTCTCCATGAGCACCACGTCGGCATGTTCCGGTTGGGCCGGTGTGTGCATCAGTGCCGAGTCCGGGTTGCCCAGATCTCCGGAAAATACCAGGTGCCGCTTGCGTCCACCGTCATCCAGGATCAATTCCACAATGGCCGAGCCGAGTATGTGACCCGCGTCGCGGAAGGTCAGCTGCACGTTCGGGGTCACGGACTCCGCGCGACCGTAGGGCTGGGGCCGGCAGAGTGCCAGGGTGGCGTCCACGTCATCCTGGGTGTAAACGGGTTCAAGCAGGGGCTTGCCTGCCCGTTCCCGCCACTTGTTCTCCCATTCGATGTCCTTGGACATGACGTGAGCGGCGTCCCTGAGCATGATTTCCAGCAGTTCCAGGGTCGAATCGGTGCAGTGGATGGAGCCCTGAAAGCCGTCCCGTACCAGCTTGGGCAGCAGGCCGGCGTGGTCCAGGTGTCCGTGGGAGAGAATCACGGCATCCAGGGTCCCGGCCAGGTGAGCGAGGGAGCGGCGGTTGGCCTTGTCGGCCTCGGCACCGCCCTGCTGAATGCCGCACTCCAGCAGCAGGCGGTTTTGCCCGACTTCCAGCAGATAGCGCGAACCGGTGACTTCGCCGGTGGCGCCCAGGAAGGTCAGCTTGGACATATTTTCGGATTCCCGTGGTGTTGGTGGATCGAGGCTGCGCCGGCCGGCTCACCGCTCCCGGCGAAAGATCAGGTCCATGCTCTGGGAGTCGGTGCTGGATCTGGTTTCCAGGCTCAGGGTCCGGGAGAGCTGATAATTGAGCATCACTGTGGAGCTCTGTTGGAACAACCCCATCGCATAGCGCAGATACAGCCTGGGGGAGAGATAGCGTCCCATCATCAGGGCGGCATCATCCAGGTCCGTGCCGGTGTCCACCGCGAATTCGTCCAGGCCCAGTTGCCGGCCGATACGGTCGGTGATGAAGGCGCCCCGTTCGATACCGAACATGGCAATGGCCGAGGCAATGGCGCCGGCGTCCGTCTCGCTGCCACCGGACAGGGGGCGACCGGTGACCAGAAAGGCGAGGGCTTCGCTGTCTTCCATCGTCGGATCGGAGAAGACCCGTGAACGGGGTTCCTCCAGGGTGCCGATGATTTCGATGCCCACCAACACGTCATGAACCGGTATGCGACGGGAGGCCCTTAGATTAAGGCCGGGGTTTTCCGGTGGTCCCTGGAACAGGAGCACCCCGCGCTCCACGGTCAGATCCTGGCCATAGGCCCTGTAGCGCCCTTCATCCACCCGCACTTCACCGATCAGTCGTGTGGACATCCCCGGCGTCTCCTGAACCATCATGTTGCCGCTGAGTCGCGCCTCCAGGCCGAAGCCGCTGATGCGAACCTGGTCACCCAGGATCAGGCGTACCCGGGCGATCACCTGAAGGGGCAGAGTTTCCTCGGCATCGGTATCGAGGATGATCTCGTCCCGGGACACCGAGACCGCCTGCTGAGGCAGCTCCAGCAGGGTGAGGGTGGCCTCGGGAATGGTCAGGTCGCCCCGGACGATGACCCGTTCACCCAGCACGGTGACGCGGAGGTCCGGGCTGATCAGCAGGTCCACGTCGGGACGGCGCGCCGCCTGGAAGCGATCACCCCGGATGTTCAGGTTGACCGGGTAACGGTTGTCAGGGTCCAGTTGGACATGGCCGTCCAGGGTCAGGCGCCCGGGGCCGGAGCGCACGCTGCCATCCAGTACCAGGCGTTCCGTTCCGTCGTTGCGGGCGGTGAGGGTCAGTTCATCCAGGGTGATGCCCAGGTCCGGAACGTCCATGCGGCCATCGCTCAGGGTGATCCGGCCATCGATCAAGGGATTGGACAGGGTGCCGGCCAGGTCCACGTCCGCGCCGATCCGGCCCGCCGGTTCCCGGATCTGGGGTGCCAGCATCTCCAGCCAGCGCAGTTCCGTCAGGTCTGCCCGGGCATTGCCCGCCAGGGTCAGTTCTCCGTCCGCCCGGGGCCGGGCAGCGACTTGGGCGCTGACGGTGCCCCCCTCCAGAAAGCCGAACTGCAGGGCGGCCTCGACGTCCCGGTCTTCGATCCGCAGATCCACCCGGGCCTGCTGGTAGGGGATGATCTGCTCATCCCCCTCCAGGCCCAGTACACGAAGATTGCCGTCGCCGGGCAGGATCCGGGCCTCCAGTTGCAGCTGTTGATCCAGGCGCAGGTCGGCCCGGGCATCCAGGTAGCCGTCCAGCCGCAGATTCGGCGGCAGTAGCGGCGCCAGACCATCCAGGGCCAGATCCGACAGGGTCAGTTGGCCCCGGCCACCGTCGCGGTCGGACCAGGTGCCGTCCAGACAGAGGCGGGCCTCGTCCTGCAGCAGGCAGAGCTGTCCCAGGGCGGCGTTGCTTGCCGAAGCCTGCAAGGGGACGGGGGCTTCCAGCTGCCAGGCGCCCGCCAGAGGCTGATCCAGGTTGAGACGGGTGAGGCGGCCACGCCAGTCCAACGGGTCAGTGGCCGTCAGACTGCCTGCCAGGCTCAGGCCCAGTCTGCCCTGATCCGCATCCAGATCCAGACGGATCCGGTGGTCATCACCCCGACCCTCACCCGCCAGGGTCAGGCGTGTCAGGTTCAGGGCCTCACCCAGGCGCAGGGCCTCGACGCTCAGGTTCAGTGCCAGGGGGCTTTGCGGTGAAAGGCCGGCCCGCAGGTCCAGGTCCATCCGGCCCAGGGCCAGATCGTGGTAACCCATGCCCTGGCCCTGGGCCGTGGCGGTGATCCGCGGACTGTCCAGCGGACCCTGGACCTGGCCGCGGGCCTGCAAGCGGCCGGTGAGTCCGGGCCACAGGCCCGGCAGGTCCGGTGCCTGCAGATCAAAGGCCAGGTCCAGACGCTCGGCGACCTCGCCCCTGGCATCGAGACGGTTATCTCCCACAGCCAGTTGCAGGCCCGGGGATGTCAGACGGTTGCCGGCGACGTCGATCCGGCCCTGACCGCGCACGGGGAACTCCCGCAGGGTGCCGGACAGCTCCCGCAGGTCCACCCGGGTCACGACGCCCAGGGTGTCGTCCAGGCGGCCTTCGCTGCCCAGTGCCAGCTGCAGCCGGCCTGGCAGATCGGCGACAAACCGGCCGGGCTCCAGGTTCCGGCCCCGAAGATCCAGGACCCAGGACAGGCCCTCGTGCCAGTCGATCCGGCCGCTCAGGTCCAGGTCACCGGCTTCGCTGCGAATTGAGAGCGGCGCCGGGCGCAGGGTTCGGGTATCCCCTTCGGCGTTCAGGGTCAGGGCCAGGGAGGGCCATGGGTCCAGGGTGACGGCGGTGTCCAGGTCCAGGACATAGGCATCGGGTCGGCCCCGGGTCACCAGTCGGCCTTCCGCCACGGACAGGATCTGGTCTTGCGCCAGGGTGACCGTGAGGGCCTGCCAGTGGTGGGTCAGGTCCAGGACCAGGTCGGTGACGGGATCGTGGATATCACCCTCGGTGACCAGGCTCAAGGGGGCAAAGACCTGGTGGCGGAGTGTCAGTCGGGCCAGGTCTCCCTGGGTGACGAGTTGCCCCCGGGCCTGATCGGCGTCGGGCAGGAACTCACCGGCAGCCTCGGGCAGGGGCAGATGCCAGTCCACCCCCAGTTCCATCGGGTAGGGCAGGGCCAGTCCGATGTGACCCGCGGCCAGGATGTTGGCGAGGGGGCTGTCCACGGCCAGGCGGCGGATCAGTACCCGCGCCTGATCCAGATGCAGGGACAGGCGCAGGCTGTCCACGATCAGCGGTTCGGCCTCGGGGTCGGTGCGAAACCGGATCTGCCGGATGTGGCCATCGGACAGGTTCACCACCACCGGCATGGGGATCGAGTCGGGCAGGCTGAAAGGCGCGTCGGCGGGCGGGGCATCCGGGTCCGGGGTGAGGGTCAGGTCCAGCTCCGCCGCCTGCAGCGTGAGAACCTCGACTCGCAGTCCGGTCAGCGGCAACAGGGCCACCCGGGCCTCCAGGTGGGCCAGCTCGGCGGTGAGGGCGTCGTGACGATACCGGACATCCCGGGCGGTCAGACCCTTGAGCAGATTGCCTTCCAGGTGCCCGATTTCCAGTTCTCCGGGGATGAAGCCGCCACCCACCTGCGCCAGTAGCCGGGCGCCGGAACCGGTGCCCACCAGAAAGGTGAACAGGGTGAACAGCAGCAGAACGATCAGCAACAGTGCCGCAAGAAGACGCCGGATCACAGATCCATTCCCATGGTCAGGTGTAGACGGAAGTTGTCATCGCCGTCGATGGGATGGGCGATGTCCACCCGGATGGGGCCGATGGGGGAGCGCCAGCGTACCCCGGCACCGATCCCGTAGCGGGCATTCCATTCATTGAGATCATTGAATGCGTTGCCGCCGTCGGCAAACACGGCCACGCTCCATTGTTCCGCGAACGGGTAGTCCATCTCGATGCTGCCGCTGGCCATGTGGCGGCCGCCGATGATGTCGCCGTCGTCGTTGGTGGGACCCAGTTTCTGGTAGCCGTAGCCGCGCACACTGTTGTCGCCGCCGGCGAAGAAACGAAGGGAAGCGGGCAATTTGGCGAAGTCCTGTACGGCGGTGGTGCCGGCATCGGCCCGTAGCAGCAGGCGTCCTTCTCCCAGGGGCATGATATACCTGGCGCGGCCGGTAGCCTGGGCGAAGCTGATCGAGGACAGTAGATCCTCGGAAGCACCTCTGAGACTGAAATTCAGGCGCCAGCCCTGGCGAGGGAAGATGGGATGATCCGCCTGGACACGGGACATCTGGAATCCGGGCATCAGCAGGGTGGTGCTGTCGCGAACGTCTGCTACTTCATAGTCTTCGCGCTCGAATGTCAGGGACCGGGTCTGGATCCAGCCGGAGGGGAGTTGTCGCAGATGGGCGATGCCCAGACTATAGATGTCGCTCTCGGAGGTGTCGGTGTTTTCGCTCTGATAGCCGGCGGTCAGGTTGATGCGTTCCCGGGCCGGGTCACCCAAGGGGATCTCATAGCCGATCCCTACCTGGGTATTCACCGATGAGACTTCCAGTTCGGCGTGATAGCGGTGGCCGGCGCGGTTGGCGCGATGGTTTTCCACCCCCAGGCGCACGCGCGGTCCCTTGTCGGTGCTGGCCCCGACCCCTGCCAGGTAAGACCACTTGTTGCGTGGGGTCAGGGTGACGTGAATGGGGACCTCCAGGTCCTCTGCCTCATCGGTGCGGGGGTCCACGCGCACGTCGCTGAAATAGCCGCTGTTCATGAAGGCCTGCTGCATACTGATCAGGCGGCGACTGTCATAGACATCCCCCTGTTCGAACGGGATGAACCTGCGCACCAGCCGGTCATGAAAGGTGTCCTGCTCCAGCGTGACCGGGCCCAGGAAATAGCGGGGGCCGCTCTCCAGATGGATCACCAGATCCGCTGCCTGTTCCCGGATGTCCACCCGCATCTGACTGGTGGTGATGCGGGCATCCAGATAGCCCCGTGCCGCCGCGTGGCGGTTGAGATTGCCCTTGATCTGCTCGTAGCGGTCGTGGCGCAGACGGTCGCCGGGACGGATGGGAGGAGATTGGACCAGGTCGGCGAAGGTGGGATCCTGTTCCGCCTCGCCGATGATGCGGATGTCCAGGTTGCGGACCCGTACCGGGGGACCGGGTTCCAGCTCCACGTCCAGAGACCAGCAGGCCTCGTCGCGACGGAAGTCCAGGCTGAAGCGGGGCTCGTAATAGCCCAGGGCTCGCAGGGCGCCGCGGATTTCCCGGTCGGCGGCGCGCAGCAGGGGGCGTTCCCGCCATTCGGGAAGATCGCATCCCTCCCGGGCCAGGCCCAGATGGGCGCGAATGTTGTCCGTGATCTCGTCACCCACATCGGAGATGCGGATGCGGGGCTCAGCCCCCAGGACCAGGCCGGGGAGCAGGCCCAGCAGGAGGATGAGGGCGGACAGCGGGCGCCTGATCGGGGCATGGCATCGGGCAGGCGGGTGATGGGCAGTCATCAATGACGGCGTCCTGAGTCTTGTTTCCCTATCAGGTTAGCCGCAAAGGTCGCCGTTCGGGAAGGGGCTGGGTTCAGCCTTTGCCTCGGGTGCGGGTCCTGTGGGGCTTGCCGTTCTGCTCAATGAACTGGATGATGCGGCCGGCCACATCGATGCCCGAGGCGGTTTCGATCCCCTCCAGGCCCGGACTGGCGTTGATCTCGATCACCACCGGGCCGCGGTCGGAGCGCAGGATGTCCACACCGCAGACATTGAGGCCGACGATCTTCGCCGCCCGTACCGCCGTGGCCCGTTCCTGGGGGGTGAGTTTCACCGGTTCCGGGGTACCGCCCCGGTGCAGGTTGGAACGGAATTCCCCCTCCTTGGCCCGGCGCATCATGGACGCGACCACCTTGCCGCCCACCACGAAACAGCGCAGGTCGGTGCCGCCGGCCTCCTTGATGAACTCCTGCACCAGGATGTTCTGGCGCAGGCCCATGAAGGCCTGGATGACGCTCTCGGCGGCCTTGCGGGTTTCCGCCAGCACCACCCCCACCCCCTGGGTGCCTTCCAGCAGCTTGATCACCAGCGGTGCGCCTTCCACCTCCCGCAGCAGGTCGTCGATGTCGTCCGGGGAATGGGCAAAGCCGGTGACCGGCAGGCCGATCCCTTCCCGGGACAGCAGTTGCAGGCAGCGCAGTTTGTCCCGGGCGCGGCTGATGGCCACGGATTCGTTCACCGGAAACACCCCCATCATCTCGAACTGGCGCAGCACGGCGGTGCCGTAGAAGGTGATGGAGGCGCCGATGCGGGGGATCACGGCATCAAAACCGGTCAGCTCGCACCCCTTGTAGTGGATGCTGGGCTTGTCGGAGGTGATATTCATGTAGCAGCGCAGGGGGTCCAGAACCTGGACCTGATGTCCCTGGGCCTTGGCGGCCTCGACCAGCCGGCGGGTGGAATACAGGCGGGAGTTTCGCGAGAGAATGGCAATTTTCATGCAGGGCTTCAGGCTTGGAAAAGGCGGGCCAAGCTTGAGGCTTTGCACGGGCTTGGGCAAGGGGGGAAAGGCCCTTCTTCCCCGACGGGGAAGAAGGGCGGGACAACATCAGCCCATGGCCTGCTGCCGGGGGGAGCGGCTGCGGCGGTGGTTCAGGATGACCACCACGCCCTGCCGCTTCACTTCCGGCAGGGACTGCACGATGGCCCGGCCCAGGGGGCGGGGGAGCTGTTCGAACAGGCGGGCCACCGTATAGGTGGGCAGCCCCCCGGCCAGACGAATCGCATCCTTTTGCGAGATATCCAGCAGCACCCGGATCTGGGACTGTTCAGCCAGCTTCAGAAACCGCAGGCGCGCCGCGCCGTATTCTCCCATCCGCACCGCCGTACCCACCGTCTCCAAGGCCGCATCGGTCCACGGCAGGGCGTGGATGGCGTCGTTGGCCGCTTCGAAGGGGGTGGCTGCGTTGTTCATCAGATTGTTCATGTCTACTTTTCCTTCCTGCCCCCGGGGGCATGCTGCAAGGGTATCCGGTTGGGTTCGTGAACCGGTTTCGGGTGGAAGTCATGACACGACGGGAAGAAAAGCCGCATGAACCCCTAACGAAAAACACCGCCCTGGTGGCGGCTGTGATTCATGCGTAAGTTGGGGGGCTCCCGTACGTGCCCTGGATGGGGTTCGGCGCGTCGGGACCGGGAGCCCCGGACGGTCAGATGACCGTGGCGGGGAACTCGTCTCGACGGACGCTGCACCACACCCATGCCGGACCCGAAATGGTCGTCACGCGTGTGCAAGTTGTACAGCAACTGTCCATACGAACACGAAGTCCTCTGTGGCCTGACATGTGCCCCCGGACACGGCCGGGAACGGGCGCAAAGATACCCCTTCGGCAGCGATTTTTAAAGCCCTTCGGGGCGCATTTTTACAGTTTTATTTCATGGGGGCCGATCGGCCCCGGCACGGGGCTCGCCGGCCAGCCAGGAGGCGGTGGAATCCACCAGATAGGCGGCGCATTGCAGGGCGTTGCGGCCCAGCAGCATGCGAAAGCTCATGGTATCCCGGTTGGTGAGGGTGATTTCCACCGCATGGGTCCGTTCGCCGATGATGATCGGGGTGCGGATCACATAGCGTTGCTGGCGGTGACCGCCGGAGTCGGTGACCACCCGCCGGTCCGCCACCGGGGCCTGGCAGTCCACCACCACGTCCCGCCGTCGTCGCAGGGGATGCACGCCGAAACGCACCCAGGGCTGTCCGTCCCGCGTAAAGGGTTCCACGTAAAAGGCGTGCAGGGCGCAGGTGCGGGCGCCGGTATCCACCTTGCAGGTGATGCCGGCCAGCCCCAGATCGGGGAGGGCGATGCGTTCCCGCCAGCCCAGGCGGGGTTGTGCATCGGTGGGAGGACTCGGGGTGTTCATCATTTTGCGCGAAGTCGGTTGATCCGGTGATGCGTTCAGGAGGATCATACAACGCAATGCCCGTCCCATCGTCGGCAAGGAGGCTGACCATGTCCAGAGCCTTACCCTGTCTGCCTGTCCAGGCCCGTCTCGTCATTGCCGGTCGATCCCTGCCGGTGATGTCGCTGCGGGGTTCGGAATCCCTCAGCGGGGTCTGGCGGGTGTTGCTGGAGGTCATCGGGCCCGGTGTCGAGTATCCGGGCAGGCTGGGTGCCCCTGCCCGCCTGGAAGTGTCCGATGCACACGGCGCCCGCAAGGTGTTCGACGGCATCCTGTGTGCGTGTGGTCCCGTCCCAGGGTTGGATGTCACCTGGGCTGCCCCCCATCGTTTTCGCGTGCTGCTGCGCTCCCGCCTTTACCGGCTTGCCCTGACTCGGCGCACCCGCCTGTTCAGCGATCTGAGTCCGCCCGATCTGGCGGAACGCCTGTTGGCGGCGGCGGGAGTTCGCCTGCAGAGTGAACGGCTGATGCATGCCTACCCCCGTCGCGCCGGCATCCTGCAGGCCGACGAGTCGGATCTGAGCCTGTTGAATCGGGTGCTGGCCAGAGCGGGCATCCATTGGCATGTCACTTCGGGACATGGCCTGGAAACGCTGGTGCTGGTGGATGATCCGGCCGGGCTGACGCCGGCTGCACCCACGGAGTGGACCTGGCGGGGTCAGTCCGGCGGTTGGAGCCGGCAGCCGCCCGGCGTGCTGTCCGTCCATGAACGGATCCGTCCGGTGCCGGGCTGTTTCACCGTCACCGGACGACTGGCGGACGGCCGTGCCTACCGTGCCTCGGCACTGACCGGCCGCGGAGAGGGGGTGCAGGACCGGATCGGGTATGGGCTGCATACGGTGGAGGCGCTGGACCACCGCGCCCGGTTACTGGCGGAGCGGGCGTGTTGCCGGCATCGCACCCTGGCGCTGGAGACCACGGTTCTGGGGCCCGGGGCGGGCGAATGGGGCAGGCTCGGGGATATCCCCGGCCGTTCCGCCCTCGAGGGGGCCTGGCTGGTGACGGCCGTGCAGCATCATGCCATCGCCGGGGACGACGGTCGGCTCAACTATCTGGGCCGGATGGCACTGGCACCCCGGGATCTGCCCTGGCGGCCACCGGAGCCCAGGCGTTCCTGGACGGTGCCGGATCTGTTGCCGGTGGAGGTGGCGGGCGGCCCGGGGCCGGTCGCCGGGCCGCGGCTGGATGGCGTCGGGCGCTACAGGGTACGGCTGGAGGCGGAAACCGATCCGGTGTCCGTGACGCCGTGGCTGGATCGCATGATCCCTTACGCGGCCCCACCCGGGACCACGGGATCCGCCGGCGGCTGGCATGCCCCCTGGCATCCCGGGCAGCGGTTGATGCTGGTCTGTCTGGGAGGGGATCCCGATGGCTTTGCGGTCCTGGACGGGGCCTTCCCGGATGCCCGCCATCCCTCGCCCGTCAATGGGGAATACCCGGCCGCCCATCGTTATCAAACCCCGGGCGGGCTGACTCTGTTGATGGATGATCACCGGGATGCGCCGGTGCTGCGCCTGCATACGGCGGGTGAACGGCACTGGCTGTCACTGGAGGCGGGGACGGAAGGGCACTTGCTGTCCCTGGTCTGTCGGGAGGGCGCTCTGATCATCCGCGCCGGGCGCTGTCTGCATGTGCGCGGTGGTGGCGACATGAACACCCGCATCGGTGGCGGGCAAGTGGAGCAGGTCCGTGGTTCCGTGCTGCGGCAAGGCGATGGGCACATGCAGGTCCGGTCCGCGAAGGGGTTGCGGGCCTCGGCCGGGGGAAATCTCTCGATGACGGCCCGGAAGGATCTTCGCGTTCGGGCGGGCAGGGAGGTGCGCCTGCTGGCCGGAGGGGATCTGGTGCTGCATGTGGCCCATGGCGGGCTGCAATGGCGAGTGGCGGGGGATCTGCGGGTCATGGCTGGCCGGGGACTCAGGATCGAGCCCCTGGGCACGGCACCGATCCGGATTCGGACCGGTGGCGGCGGCATCACCCTCCTGCCGGGCGCGGGGCAGGTGCTGATCCACGGTCGGGGCGTTCGCCTGAGCGGGCGCAAGCTGGATCTGTGGGGCACCGTGGATACCCGGGTGTCAGGGGCATGACCCGGTTCAGCGGGGAAAGATCACCAGGTGATTGAAACCCAGCTTGAGGGGAATGCGTTCTCCCAGGGCGTAGTTCTCGTGGGAGGGGGCCAGGCACAGTACGGTGTCGCCGCTGCCCAGACGCAGGGTGTAGAGGAAATTGGCGCCGCGGAAGGCCTTGTCGGTGACCTCGCCGAAGATCCTGCTGCCGTCATCGGGCAGGATGTCGTCGGGGCGGACCAGCACGTCCACCGGATCGCCGGGTCGGCAGGCCTCCGGGATCATGCCGGTGATGGCCCCCAGCTCGGTCTCCACCTCGTGCTCGTTGAGTACGGTCCCCGTCAGCATCTTGCCCTGACCGATGAAATCCGCCACGAACCGGGCCGCGGGCTTGTGGTAGAGGTTGTAGGCGGTGTCCCATTGCAGCACCCGGCCGGCGTTGATGACGGCGATGCGGTCGGCAAAGGCAAAGGCCTCGTTCTGGTCATGGGTGACCAGCATGGCGGTGATGTCTTCCTGCTTGAGGATGGCGCGGACCTCCCGGGCCAGGCCCTCGCGCAGTTCCACGTCCATGTTGGAAAAGGGCTCGTCCAGCAACAGCAGCCTGGGTCTGGGCGCCATGGCGCGGGCCACGGCGATGCGCTGCTGCTGCCCGCCGGACAGGGCGTGGGGGTAGGCCGGGCCGTAGTCCGGCAGGCCGATGAGCCGCAGCAGCTCCGTGACCCGCTCCCGCCGGGCCCGGCTGGACTGGCCGCGGATGCCGAAAGCGATGTTTTCCGCCACCGTCAGATGGGGAAACAGGGCGAAATCCTGGAACACCATGCCCACCTGACGCCGCTCCGGGGGCAGAGTCCAGCCAGCCTGGCTCACCACCCGGCCGTCCAGCAGCACCTGCCCCGCACTCGCCGGCTCGAAACCGGCGATGGTGCGCAGCAACGTGGTCTTGCCGCAGCCGCTGGGGCCCAGCAGGCAGCCGATGACCCCCTTGTTCAGGGCGAGGCTGACGTCGTGGACAACGGTGGTACCGTCATAGCCCACGCTGACGTGGTCGATTTCAAGCAGGCGTGTCATGTCCGGGTCTGGAACGGCTGATGGTGCGGCTGATGAGGATCACCGGGATGATCCCCGCCAGGACGATGGCCAGGGCCGCGCTGGCGGAATCCGCCAGCCTCTCGTCCGAGGCCAGCTCGAAGGCGCGCACCGCCAGGGTGTTGAAGTTGAAGGGGCGCAGTATCAGGGTGGCCGGCAGTTCTTTCAAGACGTCCACGAACACCAGCAGGAGCGCGGTGAGCAGGCTGCCCCGCATGATGGGCATGTGGATCTTGCTCAGGACCTGCCGGGGTGGGGTGCCCAGGGAGCGGGCGGCATCATCCATGGACGGCTTGATCTTGGCCAGGCCCGCCTCCACCGTCTGCAGGGAGACGGCCAGAAAACGCACGCAGTAGGAGAACACCAGGGCCACCAGGGTGCCGGAGAGGATCAGGCCGGTGGAGATGCCGAAGGCATCCCGCATCCAGCCGTCGATGGTGTTGTCGATCCAGGCAAAGGGCAGCATCACCCCCACGGCAATGACCGTGCCGGGGATGGCGTAGCCCATTCCGGCCACCCGCACCGCGCCGTTCACCGGCAGGGAGGGGCGCAGCCGCTTGCCGTAGGCCAGCACCAGGGCCAGGGCCACCGCCAGCACGGCGGCGATGGCGGCCAGGGAGACGCTGTTCCACACCAGGCCCAGGAACTCCGGCCGCATCCACATGTGCGGGGTGCGCAAGGCCCACTGCAGCAACTGTCCGGACGGAATCACGAAGCCCAGGATGATGGGCAGGGCGCAGACCACCAGGGCGCCGGCCAGGTGCACGCCCCGCAGCCGGTAGCGAGGCAGACGGGAATAGCGGGCACTGGTGTGGTGGAAACGGGCGCGGCGTCGGGAATAGCGCTCCAGCACGATCAACACCAGCACGAAGGTCATCATGATGCCGGCCAGCTGGGCGGCGGCGCCCGGGTCACCCAGGCCGAACCAGGTGCGGAAGATGCCGGTGGTGAAGGTGGGAATGCCGAAATACTGCACCGTGCCGTAGTCTGCCAGGGTCTCCATCAGGGCCAGGGACAGGCCGGTGATGATGGCCGGTCGGGCCAGGGGCAGGGCCACGCGACGAAAGCCCGCCCAGGGGCCGGCGCCCAGGGTGCGGGAGACCTCCAGCACGCAGACGGACTGTTCCAGGAAGGCGGCGCGGCTGAGCAGGTAGACGTAGGGGTAGAGCACCAGGGACAACATGATGATGGCCCCCGGCAGGGAACGGATCTGGGGGAACCAGTAGTCGCCCCAGCCCCAGCCGGTCCACTCCCGCAGCTGGGTCTGTACCGGGCCGGCGAAATCGAGCATGCCGGTGTAGGTGTAGGCGATGATGTAGGCCGGCATGGCCAGGGGCAGCAGCAGTGCCCACTCGAACAGACGTCGACCGGGGAAATCGCACATGCTCACCAGCCAGGCGGTGGGGATGCCGATCAGAAGGACCCCCACCCCCACCCCCGCCATCAGGATCAGGGAATTGGTGACGTAGTCCTGCAGCACGGTCTGGCGCAGATGCAGCCAGACGTCGGAGGCCGGGATGAAGACATGGGCAAAGATCACCAGCACCGGCAGGGCCAGGATGGCGGCGATCAGGGGGACGCCCAGGCTCCAGGCATCGGGACGCTTGAGACGGCTTGACGAGAACCACCCTTGTCGGGATACCGGGTCAGTCCTCATGGGGTCGTCGGGTGGCTGGTCATGGCGTGGCAACGATGGGTCGGCGCTTCGGAAGGGGCATAGTCTACTGGGTATTGGCCGAATGACAAATGATCCTCGGACTGATTCCCACTTAGGGGGTATTCCGGGGCGGTCATTGCCTCAAAACTGTTAAAGCCCTGGGCTCCCGCTTTCGCGGGAGTGACGGAATGGGAGGTGTCGGGCATTCCTTGAATACCCTTCTCCCCGTGAGGGGAGAAGGGTACGACTCAGCGCCAGCCGGCCCGGTCCATCAGCCGCACGGCGGCGGCGTTGAAGTCACCCAGCATGCCCAGGTTGACCGCGTCGGCCTGGAATTCACCCAGTTCCGTCAGGGTGCCGCTCCATTCCACGCCGGGCTTGACCGGGTATTCCTGGTTGGCTTCCGCATACCAGCGCTGGGCACTGTCGCTGGCCATGAACTCGATCAGTCTGACGGCGTTGTCGGTATTGCGGGAATGGGTCACCACGCCGGCACCGCTCACGTTCACGTGTACGCCCCGGTCATCCTGGTTTGGCCAGAACACGCCGATGGACTGCGCGGCAGTGCGCTCTGCGTTATCATCGGAATTGAGCATCTGACCAAGATAGTAGGTATTGGCGATGGCCAGGTCGCACTGTCCCGCCGCCGCTGCCCGGATCTGATCCCGGTCGCCGCCCATGGGCGGACGGGCCATGTTGGCCACCAGGCCCCGTGCCCAGCTTTCCGTCTCGGCTTCGCCGTTGGCGATGATCATGGAAGCGGTCATGGACTGGTTGTACACGTTACTGGAGGAACGGATGCAGATGCTGCGGCGCCACTTTTCGTCCGCCAGGGCCTCGTAGGTGGACAGGTCGGCCGGATCCACCTTGCCCTTGACGTACATGATGGGGCGGGCGCGCATGGACAGGCCGTACCAGTAGCCCTCCGCGTCACGGTAGCTTTCGGGAATGGCCTCGTTGAGCACCGCCGACTCGATGGGGCGCAGGACGCCGGCGGCCTTGGCGCTGTTCAGGTTGCCCGCATCCACGGTGATGAGCACGTCGGCCGGGGTATTGCGGCCCTCGCTGCGCAGGCGCTGCAGCAGGGCGTCGGCCTGGGCGCTGACGATGTTGACGCGAATGCCGGTCTGTTCGGTGAACTCGTCCATCAGGGGTTTGATGAGTGCTTCCTGACGGGCGGAGTAGACGTTGACCTCACCCTGGGCCAGGGCCGGCGCGGGCAGGGTGAATGCCAGCGCACAGGCCACGAACAGGGCAGCCGGCTTTTGGAAGGTTGCTTTGACCATGGGGTGAATCACTCCTTGGGTAGTGATGGGCAAGGGATGCTGGGCCGAGACTGGAAGGAAGTCCGGTAAGCGGACTGCAAACAAGAACGAGTGTCATTTGTTTCACGAGTGCTGTCAAGATGCTCCCATGGCCGAGTTATTGCGATCTTGTTAACAGACGTGGGATTCCAGGCGGCCGGCGGTGAAAAAAAAGCGGGTGATTGCTGCATACTGACCCATTATCCCGTGGGGATGGTCGGCGGCGGCGCGGCCTTTTCGGAGCGCCCCTGATATTCTGGAGACATGATGGCTAGCGATGCTCTGAAAATCCCTAAAAAACGCATTCCGGTGAAGGTCTGGGTACACCCGGATGGTTTGGTTCTGGGAGAGATCTTCGTTCACTTGCAAAGCAGCCGGCACGACGGCGAGGAAGAACCGGCGGAAATGCTGAACGGCAGTGATGCCTTCTTCGTGATGCGTAGCCGATCCGGTGAACTGCGTTTCTACAACAAGCATGCCGTGGTCCGTCTGGAATATTCGGCACAAGTTGCCCGGCTTGAAGCCGGTTGTGCCTCCTGTCTGCAGGCTCGCCTTCATCTCATGGACGGTTCCTGCCTGGAAGGTACCATCCAGGAGGTTCTGCCCCCGGGTAATGCCCGTCTGTACGATTACATCAACATCTTCGATCAGCGCTTCGTGCGGCTTTTCCTGCCCGATGAGACCGTGGCACTCGTCAGCAAGGCCTATATCGTGCGGGTGGAAGAGCTGACGGCGGATGATGCGTCCCATGAGTTTTCTGGCTGATTTTCGTGCGGAGCGGCTGATTGCGCGGCTGCTGCAGGCAAGGGATCTGGACAGCACGGACGCGTTGCACCTGCGGAACAAGCTCAAGGCTCTGGGCGTGCCCGCCGTGGAGCGTCTGGTACCCATGCTGCTGAGTGCGGATGACGCCGGAGTCAGAGCCATTGAATGGATGCTCGACGGCTTGCTGGACCCGTCAACCCTGCCCGTGCTCCTGTCCCGTCTGACGGATGCGGGTCCCCGCGGAACGGCGCGGATCACGCACCTGCTCAGCCATGGTCGAGGTTACGACCCTCATCTTCTGGCCGAGGCCTTCAACGACCCCGCATTGCCCAAGGCGCCGCTGATCCAGGCCCTCACCGCCCAGCAGGACCGCCTGGACGGCGGCGTCCTGCTGCGCATTGCCCACCAGCTGCAGCCGGCGGCACGCAATGCCCTGTTCCAGGTCATCGAGGCGGTGGCCGAGCCGGCCATGATCCCCGAGTTGGTCAACCGTGCCTCGGGCAAGGATCCGGCGATGCGACGGCTGGTGGTGAAGGTGTTGGGCCGCTTTGATGTGCCACAGGCCCGCAAGGCCCTGGAGCACGCCCTGCACGACGCCGACAAGGGCGTGCGTCAGGCCGCGCTGGCAGCCCTGGTGGAACGGGGCGTCAGCGTGGACCTGGCGCTCCTGTGCGGTCTTTTGCGGGACCCGGACCTGGGTATTCAGGAGCAGGCCGTGGACGCGGTGATTCGCCGTCATGATCCCGATACCATCACCCACTTGCTGCCGGTTCTTCGGGATGAGTCCGAATATGCCCGTCGGGCCGGGGTGGAAGTCCTCAACAGCATCGGTAGCACCCGTGACGTGAAGCTGTTGCTGAACTCGGTGAAGGATGAGGACTGGTGGGTGAGGGCGCGGGCCGCCGATGCCCTGGCCAGGATCGGCGGCCCGCGGGTGGTCAGGGCGGTGGTGGAACTGTTGCGGGATGATGATGAGTTCATTCGCCGCTCCGCCGTGGAGATCCTCAATGCCACCCGTGACGAGGGGGCGCTGGGGCATCTCATGTCGGCCCTGGATGATTCGGACTGGTGGGTGAGGGAGCGGGCGGTGGATGCCCTGGGGGATATGGGGCACCAGACGGCGGTACCGGCGCTGATCGATCTGATGGAACGGGATACCAGGGCGGCGCCCGCCGTCATCCGTGCCCTGGCCAAGCTCAAGGATGACCGTGCCGTGGAGCCGTTGCTCAAACAGCTGGCCGTGGCCAGTGATGCCATCCGCCTGGACGCGGTCCAGGCCCTGGAGGCGCTGGCGGATTCTTCCAATGTGCAGCGCATTCTGCAGGCGATAACACGGCATGCCTCGGGGACCGAGGGCGAACTGGAAATCACCGGCCGGGATGTCTCGACCCGTCTGAGCAACCGGTTTGCCCTCAACGGCAATGGGGGCGCCGTGATGGAGCGGACCCTGCTCACGGATGAGGTCACCTCCATGCTGGGAGACGATACAGGGAGCCGTGTCACCGGGACGGTGCGCCAGATGGCCCGCCCGGCAAGGGCCGCGGGGCAGTCCGCCCTGGATCTGAATGCCCTGGAACCCGGAGACCTGCTGGGGGATCGCTATCGCTTCGTCCGCCGGGTCGGCAAGGGGGCGTTCGGAACCGTCCTGCTCATGGAAGACACCATGATCTCGGAAACCATCATTCTCAAGGTGATGAATCCCCAACTGGCCGCCGACGAGGAGATGATCAAACGCTTCATTCAGGAGTTGCGTCTGTCGCGCAAGATTACCCACGAGAACGTCATCCGCATCCATGATTTCCTGGTGGTACAGGGTGCCCTGGCCATTTCCATGGAGTATTTTCCCTCTTCCACCCTGGGGGCCATTCTGCAGAAAACCAGTCCGCTGCCGGTGTCCCGCGCCCTGCGCTATGCGGAAGATATCGCGGCCGGCATGTCCGCGGCCCACGAGGTGGGTGTCATACATCGGGACCTCAAGCCGGGCAACGTGCTTATCAACGGTCGGGACATCCTCAAGATCGTGGACTTTGGGGTGGCCGCGGTCACCGGGGCGGGCGATACCCGCCTGACTCGAACCGGCATCCTCATCGGGACACCCAAGTACATGGCCCCGGAACAGGTCCTGGGGCAGCCGGTGTCGACGCGCTCGGATATCTATGCCCTGGGGGTGATGCTCTACGAGATGCTGGCGGGACGCCCGCCCTACCTGGGGGAGGACCAGGTATCGATCATGTATCAGCATGTCCAGGGAAAGGCGACGTCCCTGTCAGAGCTGAACTCCGCGATAGACCCCGGGTTGGCCGAGGTGGTGGCGCGGATGATGGCGGTGGACCCGGAGGCACGTTACCAGACCATGGTTCAGGTGCGCGAGGTACTGCATGCCCAGAATTGATGCCTTTCTCAAGCTGGCCCGCGAGCAGGGGTGCTCGGACCTTCATCTGGCGGTGGGATTGCCGCCGTTGCTGCGCATGAACGGGGACATCATGCCCATCCGTTTTCGCGACCTGGCGGCCCGGGAGCTGGAAACCTACATCATGGAGATCCTCACGCCGGCCCAGAAACAGCGTTTCAGCGAGGGCGATGATCTGGACTTCTCCTACGTGACGGAGGAGGTGGGGCGTTTCCGTGCCAATCTCTTCCGCAAGGCAACCGGCATCGGCGCCACCTTTCGCCATATCCCCGCGCAGGCCCCGGATCTGGACAGCCTGGGGTTGCCTTCGGTGGTCAAGCAGCTGATCGAACATCATCAGGGCATGGTGCTGGTCACCGGCTCCACCGGTACCGGCAAGTCCACCACCCTGGCGGCCATCATCGACTACATCAATACCCATCGGGCAGTCAACATCATCAGCCTGGAGGACCCGGTGGAGTTCGTGCACCGGAGCAAGCGCGCCCAGGTGATCCAGCGCGAGGTGGGGAATCATGTCCCCAGCTACGCCCACGGGCTGCGCAATGCCCTGCGCGAGGACCCGGACGTGATCCTGGTGGGGGAACTGCGGGACGTGGACTCCATGATCATGGCCATGATCGCGGCGGAAACCGGGCACCTGGTGTTGGGCACCATGCATACCACATCGGCCGTGAAGACCATCGACCGGATCCTGGACAGCCTGCCCCTGGAGCAGCGGGAACAGGGCAAAACCTTCCTGTCCCAGAACCTGCACGGGGTGATCACCCAGACCCTGGTCAAGTCCGCCGACGGGCGTGGCCGCCGGGCGGTGGTGGAGACCTTGGTGATCAACCGGGCCATCGCCAAGATGATCATGACCGACAAGGTGCACCAGATCCCGACACAGATGCAGACCGGGCGCACCCAGGGCATGCAGTTGCTGGATCAGGCATTGCTGGAGGCCGTGCAGCGCAATGAGATCGATCCGGATGATGCCTACCAGTTCGCGCTGGACAAGAAGAGTCTGCAGCGTTTCGTGACCGATGCGAGCCTGCTGCCCAAGATCGATCTGGCGGGAGGCTGAGGCCCATGCATCATGTGGATGATTATCTCGGCAAACTCATCGCGGCGGAGGGGTCCGACCTGCATCTGGTGTCCGGTGACCCGCCGCGGATGCGGGTGAACGGCGATCTGCAGGTCATCGAGTCCACCCCATTGACCCGGCAGGCGCTGAACGACTTCATGGCCGAGATCCTGCCTCCCGGCGCCCGCGAGATCTTCGAGCGGGATGACGGGGTGGATTTTGCCTATGCCGTGGAGGGTCTGGCCCGTTTTCGTGTCAACCTGTTCCGGCATGTGGGCGGACTGGCCGCCGTCTTTCGCGCCATTCCCTCCAAGTCCCTGACCCTGTCCCAGTTGGGCATGCCGCCGGTGATCAACAGCCTGGGCATGCATCGCCATGGACTGATCCTGGTCACCGGCAAGACCGGTTCGGGGAAATCCACCACCCTGGCCGCCATCGTCAATGACATCAACGAACGGCGGCGCGGACACATCATCACCATCGAGGATCCCATCGAATTCGTCCATGAACGCAAGCGCTGTCTGATCAGTCAGCGTCAGGTGGGGCTGCACACCAAGGGGTTTGCCGCCGCCCTGCGTTCCGCCCTGCGCGAGGACCCGGACGTCATCCTGGTGGGTGAAATGCGGGATCTGGAAACCATCTCGCTGGCCGTCACGGCGGCGGAAACCGGCATCCTGGTGCTGGGGACCCTGCACACCAATGGTGCCGCCGCCACCGTGGACCGCATCATCAATGCCTTTCCCGCCATGAAGCAGGCCCAGATCCGGACCATGCTGTCCACCTCCCTGCGCGGTGTGGTGTCCCAGCAACTGGTGCGGCGACAGGATGGCCGGGGTCGCCTGGCGGCGGTGGAGATCCTGGTCAATACCCCGGCGGTGGCCAATCTGCTGCGGGAGGGCAAGACCGAACAACTGGTCGGCACCATGCAGTCCGGTGCCCTGGTGGGCATGCAGACCATGGATGGCGCCCTGCGACGCCTGCTGGACGCCGGTCGGATCAGTGGCCGGGAGGCCTATCTGCAGTCCATCGGCAAGGCCGAGTTCGAAGCCGTCCGGGAACAGGATTGATACCGTTCCGAGGCAACAAAATTGAACCCTCGACTCCCATCTCGTAAGCTGGCCGGATGACCACGCCCACCCCTCAAGACCTGTGCCTGGACGGTATCCCCCAGGCGGCCCGGCCGGGCATGCTCAATCTGGCCGAAGACTACCTGTCCGCCTGCCGTGGCCAGGGCTTGAGTCCCGGTCCCTGGCCCGAGGCCCTGGCCCGGGTCTGGTACTACAGCGACTTCGTCGCACGCACGGCCATCCGCCGCCCGGATCGGTTCCTGGCCCTGCTGGCGTCCGGGGATCTGGAGCGGACTTATGGTGACGGGGACATGTGCCGTCGGGTCGGGGACACCCTGGCGACGGCCGAGGACGACGCCGACCTGATGCGTCTCTTGCGCCAGGCGCGCAACCGGGAGATGGTGCGCATCGCCTGGCGTGACCTGACCGGGACGGCCACCCTGAACGAAACCCTGGATGACCTCTCCACCCTGGCGGATCACCTCATCGACGGCGCCCTCGACTGGCTTCACCGGGACATGGCGCGCCGTCACGGCGAGCCACGGGATGCCGGCGGCCGGCCCCAGCGCCTGGTGGTATTGGGCATGGGCAAGCTGGGGGGGCATGAACTCAACTTCTCCTCCGATATCGACCTCATCTTCGCTTATCCCCGGCCCGGTCAAACCGACGGGGAACGCTGCCTGGACAACCAGCAGTTCTTCATCCGCCTGGGCCAGCGCCTGATCAAGGTGCTCAACGAAAAGACCTCCGACGGCTTCGTCTTCCGGGTGGACATGCGCCTGCGACCCTTCGGCGACACCGGCCCCCTGGTGATGAGCTTCGATGCCCTGGAGGATTACTACGAGAGCCATGGTCGGGAATGGGAACGCTACGCCCTGATCAAGGCTCGCGCCGTGGCCGGTGATCGAGACAGCGCCGAGCAGCTCCATGCACTGCTGCGCCCCTTCATCTACCGCCGCTATCTGGACTTCGGTGCCTTCGGCTCCCTGCGGGACATGAAGGCCCTGATCAACCGCGAGGCGGCGCGCAAAGGCAAGGATCAGGACATCAAGCTGGGGGAGGGCGGCATCCGGGAGGTGGAGTTCGTCGGCCAGGCCTTCCAGCTCATTCGTGCCGGCCGTGATCCTTCCCTGCAGTTACGGGGCATCCGGCCCGTGCTGGAGCGACTGGCGGCGCAGGATCTGATGCCCGCCTATGCGGTGCGCCATCTGCTGGAGGCCTATGACTTCCTGCGCCGTACCGAGAACCGCCTGCAGATGGTGGCGGATCAGCAGACCCACCGGCTGCCCCGGGAGGACCAGGACCGCCTGCGTCTGGCCCTGTCCATGGGCTTCGAGGATTGGGACAGCTTCGAGGCGGCCCTGGATCGACACATGCGTCGGGTGCATGGTCAGTTCGAACAGGTCTTCGCCGCCCCCCAGCGGGCCGACGACGACGGCGAACAGGCCGCTCAGCCCGAGGCCCAGCGGGATCTGGCGGCCCTGTGGTTGGGTTCCCTGGACCGGGATCGCGGTCTGGTTGTGCTGGGGGAATTGGGCCTGACCGACCCGGACACTGCCCTGGCGGGCCTGGAACACCTGCGCGACAGCAGCGCCTGTCGTAATCTCACCGCCACCGGGCGCGAGCGCCTGGACCGGCTCATGCCCCTGATGCTGGGTGTTCTCAGCGGCCTGAAGGCCCCCGACGCCACCCTGGAACGCCTGCTGCGGCTGGTGCAGACCATCGCCCGGCGATCCGTCTATCTCTCCCTGCTGGTGGAGAACCCCCTGGCCCTGTCCCAGTTGGCCCGGTTGTGCGAGGCCAGTCCCTGGATCGCCGACCACCTGACCCGCTATCCCCTGCTGTTGGACGAGCTGCTGGACCCCCGCAGCCTCTATGCGCCCCCCGGTCGCCAGGGATTGATGGATGCCCTCAACGACGAGCTGGTGCAGGTCCCACAGGATGACCTGGAACAGGTCATGGACCGGCTGCGCATGTTCAAGCAGGTTCAGGTCCTCAAGGTGGCCGCCGCCGACATCATGGACGTGCTGCCGGTGATGAAGGTCAGCGACCACCTGACCTGGATCGCCGAAGTGGTCCTGGAGCGGGTACTGAGCCTGGTGCTGGAGCAGCTGATCGCCAAACACGGTCGTCCCCGCTGCCTCGTCGACGGTGAACCCTATGAGCCGGGCTTTGCCGTGGTGGGCTACGGCAAGTTGGGCGGACTGGAGCTGGGCTACGGTTCGGACCTGGACATCGTGTTCCTGCACGACAGCCGGGGCGAACAGGCCATGACCGACGGCGAACGCCCGCTGGACAACAGTGAATTCTTTGCCCGGGTCGGCCAGCGGGTGCTGCACTTCCTGGGGGTCTTCACCGGAGCGGGGCGGCTTTACGAGGTGGATACCCGGCTGCGCCCCAGTGGCGCCTCCGGCCTGTTGGTGACCAGCGTGACCGCCTTCGAGGACTATCAGCTTGGTTCCGCCTGGACCTGGGAACATCAGGCCCTGGTGCGTGCCCGTCCGGTGGCCGGGGATGCCCGCATCGCCGAGGCCTTCCAGGCCATGCGTGCCCGCGTGTTGCAACAGCCCCGGGACGAGGTCGCCCTGCGGGGGGAGGTGCGGGAGATGCGGGGAAAGATGTGGAAGGAGCACGCCACCCGCGATCCCGCGTGGTTCGACCTCAAGAGAGACCCCGGCGGTATCGCGGATATTGAATTTATGGTGCAATATCTGGTTCTGGCCCATGCCGCCCGGCATCCCCAGCTCACGACCTGGCCCGACAACATCCGCATCCTGGAGTCTCTGATCGAGACCGGCTTGATGCCCAGGGATGACGCCCTGTTCCTGATGGACACCTACCGGAGTTTCAGGGACCGGATTCACGAGCTGACCCTGCAGGAATTGCCCGCCAGGGTGCCGGCCTCGGACTGGGCACGGGAACGCGAACAGGTGCGCGCCTTCTGGCAACGCCTGATGACATAGCAGTGATCATGAAGGGTGCGCGCGCCGGGTTCCGTGCCGCCCCATGCCTGACCCGGGAACCCCATATCGAAATTCGAGAGGAAACGTTTCATGTCCACCATGGCCGAACGCGATGGTCTGATCTGGTACGACGGCGAGATGGTGCCCTGGCGCGAGGCCAAGACCCATGTACTCACCCACACCCTTCACTACGGCATGGGGGTCTTCGAAGGGGTACGCGCCTACCAGACGGAGCGTGGCCCGGCCATCTTCCGGCTGGAAGAGCATACCCGCCGGCTGTTCCGTTCCGCCCACATCCTGGGCATGACCATCCCCTATACCCCCGCCGAACTCAACGCCGCCCAGGTGGCCGCGGTGCGCGATAACGGGCTCAAGAGTG
The DNA here is from genome assembly GCF_022227765.1 of Ectothiorhodospira shaposhnikovii. Taxonomy (GTDB): domain Bacteria; phylum Pseudomonadota; class Gammaproteobacteria; order Ectothiorhodospirales; family Ectothiorhodospiraceae; genus Ectothiorhodospira. The sequence goes on from NZ_JAJMLZ010000006.1 coordinate 103,889, forward strand.
CTTACCTGCGGCCCATGTGCTTCTTTGGCGCCGAGGGCATGGGGCTGCGCGCCGACAACCTCCAGGTGCACGTCATCGTGGCTGCCTGGGAGTGGGGCGCCTACCTGGGCGCGGAAAACATGGAGCGGGGGATCCGGGTCAAGACTTCCTCCTACAACCGTCATCACGTCAACGTGACCATGTGCAAGGCCAAGGCCAACGGCAATTACATGAACTCCATGATGGCCCTGCAGGAGGCCCTGGCCTGCGGCTGTGACGAAGCCCTGTTGCTGGACACCGAAGGCTATGTGGCCGAGGGTAGCGGCGAGAACTTCTTCCTGGTCAGCGGCGGCGTGATCTACACCCCCGAGCTCACTTCCGCCCTGGACGGCATCACCCGTCGCACCATCATGACCCTGGCCGAGGAATGCGGCATTCCGGTGCGGGAAAAGCGCATCACCCGCGACGAGGTCTATGCCGCCGACGAGGCGTTCTTCACCGGCACGGCGGCGGAAGTCACGCCCATCCGCCAGCTGGATGGCCGCAGCATCGGCCATGGCGGTCGTGGACCCATCACCGAGAAGCTGCAGGCCCTGTATTTCGACGTGGTCAAGGGCCGTCATCCCAAGCACGAAGGCTGGCTGACCTACGTCTAGGGGAAGCGCCGGGCGGCCCCTGCCGTCACGCCGGGAGCCCTGGCGCCACGCCGTGAATGTCGTCCTCACCGCAGTGAGTTTTGCTGTCCTGCAGTGAGTTTTGCTGTCTTTCAGTGAGCACCACCGTCACTCCCGCGAAAGCGGGAGTCCATGGTCGCAGCCCGTGAATGGATTCCCGCCTGCGCGGGAATGACGGCTTCGCAAAGCCCATAAGGGAGTGACAGTTTCGCAAAGCCCATAAGGGAGTGACAGCTTCGGAAAGCCTATAAAACGATAACAAAAGGTTCCTTCCCTCCGGTTCTGTCAGCCTTCATCCTCATCACCCAAAGGAGCCCGTCATGCCGAACCCTCAGACCGCACTGAACCAGGATGCCTACCCGACGGCCAACACCCAGGCCGCCGTCAGCGTCAGTCGCCGTGATCTGCCCCTGCACTGTCCCGCGCCGGGCACGGCCCTGTGGGCCTCTCATCCCCGGGTTTACCTGCCGATCCAGGACGCCCGGGACGGGCGCATCGTGTGCCCTTACTGCAGCACGGTCTATACCCTGGAAGACTGATCTTCGGCTCTGGTCTCCCTCCGGCATGTCCTGACCCCGTCATTCCCGCTTGCGCGGGAATCCGGCAGGTGACTGAAACTCCTGTTTGATGAAGCATTCATCTCCCGAAGGGAAAGCAGCATCCTGTTTACAGCCCATTCAACCAAGGCCAGAGAACCACACCAGCCCATGACCCTGACCCACCTGCAACGCCTGGAAGCGGAAAGCATTCACATCATGCGGGAAGTGGCCGCCGAGGCCGACAACCCGGTGATGCTCTACTCCGTCGGCAAGGACAGCGCCGTGATGCTGCACCTGGCCATGAAGGCCTTTCATCCCTCCGTGCCGCCGTTCCCCCTGCTGCACGTGGACACCCGCTGGAAATTCCGCGAGATGTACGCCTTCCGCGACCGCATGGCGAGGGAACTGGGGCTGGACCTGCTGGTGCACATCAACCCGGACGGCGTGGAGAAGGACATCAACCCCTTCACCCACGGTTCCGCCATCCACACCGACATCATGAAGACCGAGGCCCTCAAGCAGGCCCTGACCCACTACGGCTTCGACGTGGCCTTCGGTGGTGCCCGGCGTGACGAGGAAAAGTCCCGGGCCAAGGAGCGGGTGTTCTCCTTCCGCACCGCCCAGCATCGCTGGGACCCCAAGAACCAGCGCCCGGAACTGTGGAAGCTCTACAACGCCCGCAAGCACCCGGGGGAGTCCATCCGCGTCTTCCCCCTGTCCAACTGGACCGAGCTGGACATCTGGCAGTACATCCACCTGGAGAACATCCCCATCGTCCCGCTGTATTTTTCCGCCATGCGTCCGGTGGTGGAGCGCAACGGCACCCTCATCATGGTGGATGACGACCGCATGCCCCTGAACCCGGGCGAGACCCCCATGCTGCGCAGCGTGCGCTTCCGCACCCTGGGTTGCTACCCCCTCACCGGGGCCGTGGAGTCCACCGCCGATACCCTGCCGGCCATCATCCAGGAGATGTTGCTCACCCGCACCTCCGAACGCCAGGGCCGGGTCATCGACCACGACAGCGCCGCCTCCATGGAAAAGAAGAAACAGGAGGGTTACTTCTGATGGCTCACGTTTCCGATCTGATTGCCGACGACATCGAGCAATACCTGCACCTGCACCAGCACAAGGGGCTGCTGCGCTTCATCACCTGCGGCAGCGTGGACGACGGCAAGAGCACCCTCATCGGGCGCCTGCTGTATGAATCCCAGATGCTGTTCGAGGATCACCTGGCCGCCCTGCAGGCCGACTCCCGCCGCTGGGGCACCCAGGGGGAGGAGATCGACTTCGCCCTCTTGGTGGACGGCCTGGCGGCGGAACGGGAGCAGGGCATCACCATCGACGTGGCCTACCGCTTCTTCTCCACCGACCGGCGCAAGTTCATCGTCGCCGACACCCCGGGGCACGAGCAGTACACCCGCAACATGGTCACCGGCGCCTCCACCGCCGATGTCGCCATCCTGATGGTGGACGCCCGCAAGGGCATCCTCACCCAGACCCGGCGCCACAGCTATCTGGTGTCCCTGCTGGGCATCCGCGCCATCGTGGTGGCCATCAACAAGATGGATCTGGTGGACTATTCCGAGCCGGTCTATCGCCGCATCCGCGAGGACTACGAGGCCTTCGCCCGACAGATCGGCGTGGAGGCGGTGACCTTCATCCCGGTCTCCGCCTTCAAGGGCGACAACATCGTCAGCCCCAGCCCGAACATGGACTGGTATCGCGGCCCCACCCTCATGGGCTATCTGGAAACGGTGGAGATCGACGAGGACCGCATGCAAGCGGCACCCTTGCGCCTGCCGGTGCAATGGGTCAACCGTCCCAACCTGGATTTTCGCGGCTATGCCGGCACCCTGGCCGGCGGCGTGGTGCGTCCCGGCGACCGCATCCGGGTCCAGCCCTCGGGCAAGGAGAGCACCGTGGCCCGCATCGTCACCCGGGACGGTGACCTGGAACAGGCGGTGGCCGGTCAGTCCGTGACCCTTACCCTCACCGACGAGATCGACATCTCCCGGGGCGACATGATTTCCGCCGCCCGGGAACCGGCGGGGACGGCGGACCAGTTCGAGACCACCCTGATCTGGATGCACGACGAACCCCTGTTGCCGGGTCGCCAGTATCTGCTCAAGCTGGGTACCCGCACCGTCACCGCCTCGGTTACCACCATCAAGTATCAGGTCAACGTGAACACCCTGGAACACACGGCGGCGAAGAAGCTGGAACTCAACGCCATCGGGGTCTGCAACATCAGCCTGGACCGGCCGGTGGCCTTTGACCCCTACACGGACAATCGGGACACCGGCGGTTTCATCCTCATCGATCGCCTGAGCAACAACACCGTGGCGGCGGGGCTGATCCACTTTGCCCTGCGCCGTTCCCAGAACATCCATCTGCAGCCGGTGGACATCAATCAGGAGGCCCATGCCCGACTCAAGGGGCAGCGGCCCTGCGTGCTCTGGTTCACCGGCCTGTCGGGGGCGGGCAAGTCCACCATCGCCAACCTGGTGGAGAAGAAGCTGCACGCGGAAGGGCGCCATACCTACCTGCTGGACGGAGACAATATCCGTCACGGCCTGAACAAGGATCTGGGTTTCACCGATGCGGACCGGGTGGAGAACATCCGCCGGGTGGGGGAGGTGGCCCGTCTGATGGTGGACGCGGGCCTGATCGTGCTCACCGCCTTCATCTCCCCCTTCCGCTCGGAACGGCAGATGGCCCGGGAACTGCTCAAGGACGGCGAGTTCCTGGAAATCTTCGTGGACACCCCCCTGGAAGCAGCGGAGGCCCGGGACCCCAAGGGGCTTTATCGCAAGGCCCGGCGGGGAGAGCTGAAGAACTTCACCGGCATCGACTCGCCCTATGAACGCCCCGAGTCACCGGAGATCCATGTGGACACCACCCGCATGACCCCGGAGGCGGCGGCGGACCTGATCGTGGAGCATATTCGCAACGGGGGCTATCTGGCGCCGTAAGATCCGGTTACTCTCCTTCCTCCCCGTGGAGAAACGGTGCCTGTCACCCTTCTCCCGCCGGGAGGAAGGAGACCGCGTAGCCATCTGGATGCCGCCATGTCCGCACCCCCTCTTGATCGCCTGTCCCGCCTCTTTGAAAAGCGGCGTCTGCGGGCCTTTGCCTCCCTGTTCATCCTCTTCACCCTGGCCGGGGCCGGGCTGGTCTACCTCCTTTTCGACGATACCCCCGTACAGCTGGATCCCCGGCTGCTTTCCCCGCAGATCCTGGCCTTTTGCACGCTTTTGCTGTTTTTATACTTTTTGACCGACGGCCTGCGGCTCTATTTCACCGTTCGCGCCCTGGGTTACCGGCCGGGGTTCGGGTGCATGACCCGCCTGGTGTTCGTGAACCTCTTTGTCTCCAATATCACGCCCCTGGCCACCGGCGGGGGCTTTGTGCAGGTACTGTATCTGCGGCAGGCGGGCATGCCTCTGGGTACCGCCACCGCCGCCACCACCATCCGCACCACCCTGGCCATGGTGATGATCTTTGCGGCGGTTCCCCTGGTCCTGATGGCGGTCCCCTCGGTGGCCGACAAGGTGGCCTGGAGTACTGCGCTGGCCCTCGCCCTGGGGGTGTTCATCTTCCTCTACCTGGGCTTCCTGTGGATCTGCATTTTTCACACCCGGCTGCTGGCCCGCCCCCTGGATGCCCTGCTGGGGCTACTGGCGACCGGTGGTCTCATCCAGCCGGGCAGGCAGCGGCGCTGGCACTATCGGATGCGCCGCGAACTGATCCGTCTGCGCCATGGTTTCCGGGGCTTTCTGGCGCGAGGCCGCCGTTTTCCCCTGATGGCGGTGTTCAGCACCCTGGTCTTTCTGGTGGTGCTGTTTTCGTTTCCCGTCATCCTGCTCCATGCCCTGGGTTACGAAGTGGACTACCTTCAGGTGCTGGCCATTCAGGTGGTGACCACATTCATCAGCTACTTCGCCCCCACGCCGGGGGCGTCGGGGATCGCCGAAGGCAGTTTCGGGCACTTTTTCTCCGGACTGGTGGCGGGTGGGCACCTGCTGCTGGTGGTTCTGGCCTGGCGCTTTCTCACCATCTATCTGGGCATGATCGTCGGTCTGATCATCCTTCACCGGGATCTGCTGCACCTGTTCCGCAAGGATCTTTCCCGCCGTGAACCCACGTAAGCGCACCCTCGGCATCGCCTTTTTCATCGTTCTGTGCCTGCTCATCCTGCTGGTGGGCTACAAGCTCTATCTGAGTTTTTTCAAGGCCGGTTTCGAGGCCCTTCATGTGGAGCAACTGGAGCGAATCGAGGCCACCCTGGCCGGACGGGAGGCCTTCAGCTTCGCCGTGGTGGGAAACATCAACAACTCCATCGGGTTGTTCGAGCGGCGCATGATCCCCGTGCTCAACCGTTCCGATCTACAGTTCATGATTTCGGCGGGCAATGCGGTCGGCGGCGGCGGAGAAGACAACTACCAGGCCCTGTACGGCACCCTGGGGCGGTTACAGATCCCCTATCTGCTGACCTTCGGCGAGGCCGAACACAGTGAGTTCGGCAGTTTCCGTTTCTATGACTACTTCGGCCCCTACTTTTTCTCCTTTTCCGTGGGCGAGGCCGGTTTCATCTTCCTGGACGTGACCGGCAAGACCCCCCATTCCTGGCAGCGGCGCTGGCTGGAAGGGGAACTGGAGAGTTTGTCGCGGACGGTGCGGCACCTGTTCGTCTTCCTGGGCGAGCCCGTCCTGCCCGAGCAGATCATGCACGACCCCGATGCCTTCAATCTCTCCGAACACCCAGCGTTCAGGTCGGACCTGTTGCGCCTGTTCGAGCGCTATGGGGTGGATGCGGTGTTTTCGGCTTCGCTGCCCGTCTATGACCGCCGGTTCCGTGATGGCACCCAGTTCGTGGTGACCGGGGGCGGCGGCGGCCTGTTGTCCGGCGGCGAAGCCAGCTACCACCATTTCGTGCGGGTGGATGTGGGGCCCGAAGGGGTGGACATCAGGGCGGTCCCCGTGGACCCGGTGCAGAACCAGGCCCTGCGCCTGCTGGAAAACCTCTGGTTCATCATCCATTCCCTGTTCTATGTGGGCTATGTCAATTTCCTGCTGCTGGTGTGCGTGGTGATCCTGGTGGCGATCCGGCTCTACCGGGCCATCTTCGTGGAGAAAAATTACTACCGGGATTTCGAGCTGGAGGATGTGCCGCCTGCCACCCGGCCTCCGCGGGTGATGATGTTCACCAATAATTATCTGCCCTTCATCGGTGGGGTGCCCATCTCCATTCAGCGCCTGGTGGACGGTCTGACCCGGGGCGGTGCCCAGGTGAGGGTGGTGGCCCCCCGGTACGGGGAGGGGGTGGAGACGGACCCCCGGGTGCTGCGGGTATCGACGTTGCTGGCCTGGGGCGAGGGCGGATCTTTCCGGCTGGCGAATCTCCTGTCGCCCCGGCTGTTCCGTGAAGCGAGGGCCTTCAGACCGGACATCATCCATGTCCACCATCCCTTCTGGCTGGGGTCCCTGGGGTTGTGGCTGGGGCGGAGGCTGAAGGTGCCCGTGGTCTACACCTACCATACCCGCCTGGAGCATTTCGCCCACTATGTGCCGGTGCCGGGGATGCTGTTCAGGAACCTCATTTCCCACTATCTGGTGGAACGGTTCGGCAGTAAGTGCGACGGCGTGATCGTGCCCACCCTGTCCGCGGAAGAATATCTGCACGTGATCGGAGTGCGTTCACAGATCCTGGTGAAGCCCACCGGCGTGGATGTGAAGGCCCTGCAGACGGTGGACAAAGACCGGGTGGACCGGCTGCGCCGCCGCCATGCCCCGGCGGATGAATTGCTGCTGGTGACCGTGTCCCGCCTGAGCAAGGAGAAGAACATTGATTTCCTGCTTCAGGGCGTGGCCTGGGTGCGCCGCCATTCGACGATCCCCTTCCGCCTCCTGATCATCGGAGAAGGACCCGAGCGGGGCCATCTGGAGCAGCGCTGCCGGGAACTGGGCCTGTCGGACACCGTGACCCTGGTGGGCGCCGTGCCCCCCGGCGCGGTGGCCGATTACTACCATCTGGCCGATGTCTTCGTCTTTGCCTCCCAGGCGGAGACCCAGGGCATGGTGATCCTGGAGGCCATGGCCGCCGGTCTGCCGGTGGTGGCGTTGCGCTCCAGCGGGATCGACGACGTGGTGCAGAACGACATCAACGGCTACAAGACCGGCGAGCATCCCGCTGAATGGGGTGGGCGGTTGCAGGCGCTACTGGAGGACTCGGTGCTGCGGGCCCGGCTGTCGGCCCAGGCCCGCCGGTTTGCCCGCCAGTACGACGTGGACCGCATCAGCGAGGACGTTGCCCTGTTCTACCGGCGCCTGATCATGCTGGCGGAGCGCCGGCGCAATGTGGCCTGAGGGAAAACTGCCCGTATTCAGCCATCGAACCGGTAGCCGAACATCTCGATATCCTCCCGGTAGTGTTCCCCCACCATCCGGGCCGTCTCGTCGGTGTAGTAGCGACGGAAGTCGTCCCGCCCCTCCGCCTTGCGCCGATGGGGCAGGGCGACCCGGGGGATGCCGATGCGGTCGCAGATGGTGTCGAAATCCTCCTGCAGGGACTCGTAATGGCCGATGAAGTCCACGATCCGGTTCCCCCGCAGATCCACCACATAATCCCGCTGCAGTTCCCGTGACGTGTCCAGCATGTAGTTCCAGGGGCGCTCCGGATCGAATTTCAGCCTGACAAATTGCTCGAAGGTCTCCACCCCTTCCAGCACATGGGGCCGTTCCTTGCGGATATGAAAGAATGAGCTCACCTGCAGGTCCCAGGGGTTGCGCACGAACACGAACTTGAACAGCCCGTCATAGAGCTCTGCCGGCAGCATTTCCCGGGCGGCAATGGCCTTGGCATGACGGGGAAACTTGGCGCCGATGCGATGCCCGGAGATCTGGTCCAGCTTGTTGGCGAGGAACATGGGCACGCCCCAGGGACCCTGATAGCGGTATTTCGACAGGGTCGCCCGCACGCTGGTGCCGCCCGTCTTGGCGATGTGGATGAACAGGAAGTTGTGTTTCAGGGACAGAAGCATGGGGAATGAAAGTCCGGGTTTGTGTCTGAAATTATGAAAAAGTCTGTTGCCATTCGGTCAAGGCGCCTCCAGCCCCATGACCGCCAGATAGCGCTCGGCACTCACCTGTGCCCGATATTCCGCCACTGCCGCCCGCATCTCATCGGCCGGCAACGGCGCTTCCAGCGTCCTGACCATGGCGTCCTCCAGGGCGGTCACATCCGCCACCGGCACCAACGGCCCGTATCGCCCGTCCCGCAGGATCTCCCGCGGTCCGCTGCGACAATCCGTGGACACCACCGGCAGCCCCAGTGCCATGGCCTCGGTGAGGGCGTTGGGAGAACCTTCCCAGGCCGACGACAGTACGAACAGGCGCGCTCGACTCAGCCAGGCATAGGGGTTGGCGGCAAAACCGGGCATCATTACCCGATCCGCCACACCCAGTGAACGGCTCAGGGCCGTCAGGGCTTCCCGATCCCCGCCTTCCCCCAGGATGATCAGGCGCGCCGTCCGACGCGCCTGCATCCCGGCAAAGGCCCGCAGCAGGGTGGGAAAGTCTTTTTGCCGGGTGAGTCGCCCCATGCCGATGATCACCGGATCACCCCCATCCTCCAGCCAGGGATGAGGGGCGGGCTCGGCGGCCAGGGTTTCCAGGTCGGGGGTGATCACCGGATTGCGCACCACATGCACCTTCTCTTCGGGCAGGCCGGTAATCCCGCGCACATCATCGGCCACACCCCGGGACACCGCAATGATGCCGTCCGCCAGGGGATAGAGCCGACGCATGGGGCGGTAACGCATCCATTTTCTCAATCCCGAACGCCCCTCCAGTGCCTCCGACAGGGTGGTACCCAGGCGAATGAAGATGCGAGTGTCCACGCCGGCCAGCCGTCGGGCCTTGAGCGCCGCCCGACCGGCCCGATCCTTGGCGGCCAACAGCAGGGCCGGGCGGTGTTCCCGCAGGTAGCGGGCCAGGGGGGCGATGCTCAGGGCGCTGTGGCGGGTGCCCAGGCGGATGATGTTGACGTTGGATGGAAGTTCAGCTAGGTGGCGACTTTCTTCTCTTATCAGCAAAAGATCGATGGCGAATTTTTTGTCACTTATTGCGCGTATTAAGTTCAACACCATTCGTTCTACGCCACCTTCTCCCGAAAGTGAAATCAAGATGGCTAGATGGGCTGTTTTGGGCATTGAAATTTTACCGGCTGGGTCTTGAGTGAAATTTTCATGACATGAGAGTTAGGCTTCATATCCAATCCATGGGGTCCGAATCCATGGCTGGGTTAGCTCCATCGTTTTCAATAAATATGTGATGCCAAATTGCAAATTGAAGCAAAGAAAATACTTCTCTGGTTGCGTTTTTACGTTTTTTTTGTGAGTGTATTAGCCGCTTGACTTCTTCAGGTGAAAACCATTCCTGAATGCCTGGATTTTTAGGTAGTAAGATTTCCAGTCGATCCAGCAAAGTATTGTTGAGCCATTCCGAAACAGGTACATGAAAGCCACGTTTTTTTTCGTAAAGGTGATCATTTGGTATGTATCTTTCAGCCCACTTTTTAAGGAGGACCTTACCTGTTGCTTTGCTGCATTTTAAATTATCGGGGAGTGATAATCCAAATTCAACTATGCGATGATCGAGAAAGGGTGTTCGGCCTTCTATTGATGAAGCCATGAGTATACGGTCCGCCTTGACAAGAAGGTTGTCAGGGAGTGCGGTTGTAATGTCGACGTACTGCTTTTTTGAAAGTGCTGACCAATGTGAAGGCGCAGAACTCCAAGCCCTTTGAAATGGTTCTCTAGCAGCATTCGATGCTTGCATCAAGGTTTTTGAGAATATTTTATTTGGGGCGGGGTTTCGCCATTGGCCGCGTGTTCGAAAACCACCGCTACCTGGATTGATAAGGTTTTTGAGTGAAGATAGCAGAGGGTTTTCACGGTATCTCCCGTAACCTCCAAAAACCTCGTCTCCTCCTTCGCCGCTGAAAATGACTTTTAATTCTTGCCCCGCATTTTCTGCAAGTATTGATGTTGGAAGGGTTGCGTAGTCCCTCATTAGATCATCTGTTGCCCATGTTGCAAAAGGTAGGCGTGAAAAAACCTGGCCACAATCAATTTCTATTTCTGAGTGATCGGAGTTAAATAGTTTTGCCATTCTTTGCGCCCCGGCTAGTTCGCTCTTTAGGCTTGAGTTTTTATAGCCTATTGAGAAGGTTCGGAGTGGGCGGCTTTGTTTTTCCTGAATCAGAGACAAAAGAACAGCGGAATCCACGCCACCGGAAAGAAATAAGCCATATGGTACATCAGATCTGATGTGCTCATTGATGACTAAATCCATAAGTGGGGTGAATATTTCGCAAGCCTCATTCTGCGTAATTTTTCTTGTTTTTATCGAAGATGGGCTCCAGTATTTTATTGGATGTATATTCAATTTTTTGTCTATGGTGATGATCTCTCCTGGGAGCGCTCTTTTGATTCCGGAGAAGATTGTATCTCTTCCTGTATTGAATTGGTTTTGCAAATACTGGATGAGTGAATTCTCGTTTATTTTTACGTTATTTCCGAGTAGTGGCCTGAGGGCTTTTAATTCAGATGCGAAGGCGATCCCTTCAGGTAGTTCAGCATAATATAAAGGTTTCATTCCGAGTCGATCTCGAGCAAGGATCAGTCGAGATTCTTTGTGATCATATATGGCGAAAGAGAACATCCCGTGCAGCTGATTTATTCCGTTTGTTCCATGTCTCAAATATGTCTGCAGGATGGTTTCTGAATCGGAGTTTGTGGTGAATTGTATGCCTTCTCTGGATAGGTTTTCTTTGATTTCAATATAGTTGTATATCTCGCCATTTGCGACTACGGCGGCGCGATTGTCCGGTGTGGCAATGGGCTGATGTCCTGATTCAAGGTCAATAATCGCAAGTCTGGTATGACCCAATGTGATATTATCGGAGGACCATGTTCCTCTGTCATCAGGTCCTCTGTGATTCAGTCGGTCAAGAATTTGATTGGTTTTAGATTTGCTGATATTTCTTGATCTTGAAATAAAGCCTGCAATGCCGCACATCAAATTTTCCTTCTAGCTTGAAATTTATCGCGTAAGTATCATGTGTCACTATGTATTTTTGATGGGTTCAGTTTCATGATTCTCATGTAGTTGTTGACGCTATTCTCCAAGGTGTAATTCTCTACAGCTTTTTGTAGGTCTTCGGCTTTGATCGGTTTGTCTAAGGTATTGATTATGGCATGGCTCATATAATCTATGTCATTTATAGGTATGAGCATTCCATATTTTCCATTGCCCAATAATTCACTGGGGCCTGATGGGCAGTCTGTTGAAATGACTGGTATGCCTAATGCCATTGCTTCGGTAAGTACATTAGGCGACCCTTCCCATAGAGAGGAAAGCACAAATAAGTCGGCACGGGATATCCATGCATAAGGGTTTTTTACAAAGCCGGGTAAAAAAACGTCATTAGCAATACCTAGTTCTTCTGCTTGCTTAAGTAGGCGTTCACGCCTTCTGCCGTCTCCTAATATGATTAAACGCATTGGGCGTTTTGCGCGTGCATTTGCAAAAGCGGAAATAAGCATGGAGAAGTTTTTCTGGCGACCTAATCGGCCTGCGCCAAGAATTACCGGTTTATCATGGTTTGTTAACCAAGGGTGATCTAATTCTTCCTGGGCTTTTTTGAATAAATCCGAGGTAATGACTGGGTTCGGTGCAACGTGAATGCGTTCAATATTTGGTTTTGAAATTTTATAAATATCATCTGCCACTCCCCTGGATACAGCAATTATTCCGTCAGCATTCCGATATATTGTTCGTGATATCCAGGCAGACCAGTAGCGCCGTATAATATTGCGATACATCATTTGTTGGGTTGTGTTCACTACGGCACGAATGTAAAGCTTTGACTGTTTGCCCGATCTTTTCCATGCGTGCGTAGCTATTATGTCGCAATCTTCTTTTGCGCTAAGTATGGCTTTTGGTTGTGTATTAATTATATATTTTGTGAAGGATTTTATGATTTTAATTTTGTTTTTCTCTTGAAGTTTTATAAGCTTAATGGGTTCAGTTAAGTCTTTAAGGAATTCTGAATGGCTGTGATTGACGATAAAATCAACGGGTATCCCTCGCTTACTTAGTCCGCACGCAAGGTTAACCAGCATTCGTTCTACTCCGCCATTGTCGAAGTAAGGTGCGAATATTGCGACTTTATTATTTATGTTATGCAAGATTTTTCTCGAAAAATTATTATATCTTTAGGTTTTCTGATGTTTATTTTTTAATGCTGAGTTTATTGCATTTTCCCACATGCTGTATATTATTTTTGGGTTGAATTTTTTTTTAGTTTTTTGTTTTGCATTGTGAGAAAGCTGTTTGCGTAACTCCTCGCTTTTTATTAGTTTTTCAATGTTTTTGGCTAGATCTGAATAGCTTTCCTGTTTTATTAATAGTCCGTTGATTTTGTGGTCAATAATGTCTCTAGGGCCGGTTTCGCAATCAGTTGCAATGCATGCACAGCCCGCAGTCATTGCTTCTAGTAAGGCGTTAGGAAACCCTTCATAGCGTGAGCTTAATATGAATATTTCAGCTCGGAGATACCATTCGCCGATATTTCCCACTGGACCAGGTAGGTGTATTCTATTCTCAGATTGTAGGTTGAGTATGATTTCTTCAATTTTAATCCTGTGCTTGTTTTTTTTTTCTTTAGGCTTGTATCCTAGGATTACTAAATCCCACTCAGGGTGTCTTTGCGATATTTTTTGGAATGCTTCAAGTAATATATCGAGTCCTTTTTGATGTGTTTTTGACCCTACAGCTAGAAGTAGTTTTCGAGATTTTGGGATTATCCTGTCAGGATGTATGATTGGTTCAAACGTATCTGGAGGCCAATGTACGGCATTTGGTATGACGTGAATATTTTTGGCGCCCGTGTTTTTTTCTATCCATATCTTGCCTTTGTATGTTTGAGCTATATGCGCATCAGCGAATCTATATAGTAATTTTCTAAGTATCCCCCATCGGATTGATAATTTCTTTCTCCCTGGGAAATTTCTTTCAGATACTATTGTGGCAACTGGAAGGCCTGCTGCACTAATTATTGCCATGATTGATGGTTTTGACATCATTCCAATAATGAAGTCAGGTTTCTCTTTTTTTAGCTGCTTTCGTAAGAATATAATCCTTCTTATTTCTTTAAATGTTTTTATTCTTTTTAATGATTCTTCAATCCAGATTCTTTTGATGCATGGGTCTACGGTGTACAGGTCTTTTTGGGGTTGGTCTACTGTAATTAATAGTATATTATAATTTAGTTTTATTAGGTGTTTGGTTAGGTTAGTAGTGACTCTCTCCGCCCCCCCTGGTGCTAGGTTATTTATCAGTATGGCTGCTGTTTTTTTTTGCATATTTATTTGATCTGAATTGTTTTGATTTGTTGAAATATATGTTTATATTTTGTGCTGGAGTTTTTAATTATTTTATTTTATTTTATTTGCCGTCTCTTGGTGGCTTTTTCTGTCTAGAGGTATGAGGCGCCCAAGAGTTGCTTGTCCCTCCCCTTTGTAGTTTCCGTTTCTTGGGTAAAATGTTAGTTCTCCAAATTTTATCTTATTGTCAATTGAATAAAGGTCTACTCTTACATATTTAAATCCGGTTGATAATGTTTTGGCAATGTATAGCATTTCTTCCCAATGCTTGGGCTTTGAAAATCTGTCTCCGGGTTGAAAGTGATTGCTTAACTGTATTTTTGTTGCGCATCCATTAGGGTCTATTATTTGTTCATAGGCTGTACGATGCTTTCTGTTGTATATATATTGCAAAAAAATAACATTTCCATCGCTGCAGTGAAACTTGTAATCGTCAACGCTGCTTGTGGGGTCACCTAATAGTTTTTCGGCAAATGCCTGTGGCTGTATGTGCTGGTAACACCACTCACCCTTGTTGATTCCATACTTTCTATTGAGGCTTTTTGAAATCTCTATTCGTGTTTTTTCTAGATCAAAAGAGTTGCGATCGTGAATAATCCACACTGATCCAGAGTCATGGTTGGTTTTAATGACAAATTGATCTGGTAGGATTGAAAAGTCAATGTCCCTGGAGTTGTTCCAAGTTGCATAAATAGGCGTGAGGTATGATTCGCCAATTTTTTTAGCAATAAATTCCCGCACCGCGAGTTTGTCTGAACATGTAATGATTTTTGGTTGTTGATCAAAAATCATCAGCCATTTTATTTTGTTGTTGAAGTCTTCTCCCTCGAAAATATTAGGAGGGCAACCCAGTGTATCCCATGTTTTTTTGAAAATTGATTTGTAATTTTTTAGTTGTTGTGGCGGTATTCTTAAGCGATCCTTGTGAAAATGCCAGAGGCAGTTATGAATTATGCTGTTGATTGGTCTTTTGATGTGCATGATGGGTTTTGGTCTCTTGCTGTTTTTTTGGTCTCTTGCTGTTTGTGTTGTTATTGTTGAAATTTAAGGGTTGAGTGGTAGTGGTAATTTATGGTGTAATTGCTTCGGTTGTTTTGGGGGGTGCCTGAATACAGTTTTCTTTGATCAAGTATGTTAGTTTTATTCTTTTTTCTATGGTCATTGTGGTCTGGGGTTTTGTTTTTTTTGTATTTAGTGGAAAGTCTTTTTCTATCGCGTCATGATCTTTTTCATGCCATGCAATAATGCAGGGGCTGCTGTGTCTTCCTGAGTTTTCTAGTTGCTTTAATGATGTTGGGTAATGAGGGGTTGCAGCAATTGTGTCTGGTAGATATCTGGTGATCTGTGCGGGTGGCAGATATCTGTGATGGGAGAGTACAATTAGGCTGCCTCCTCCTGAGTAACCCGCTTCCAGCATTGATTCTGCATATTCTGCGTATGGGAGGAATTCGCTGCATCTTCTTTCACTGCAATCTGTGTTGTTTGATTTGTAAATCGCCCTTGGTCCAAAGCTGGCCGCTGATATTGCTGTGATTATTGTCGTGGCAATGATGAATTTTTTTGCGGCAGCTGTTGTATTTTTGGATTTGGGTAGTCTGCAGATAAGCCATACGGGTAATAGACACAAGAAAAATAAGTGGTGTGGTGCTATACGGGTAGCTTGTGTTGCTAATATGTATATTATGATTAAGGTCAGTGCAATGCCGATAGTGTTTCGTATTAATGTCAGGTGGTCGTTGCAATGGCTGTTATCTGAGTATTTTTTCTGTGGTTTTATCAGCGTTGGGCCGAATGTTAGGAGTGCGAGTAGGCCAAATGGGAAAATAATAACGCTAATGGTTGACTGAGAGAGGTTTTTTAGCCCATCTAATATTGGGTGAGTTGATGCGGTATCGCCCCCAAACCCAATCCTTTCATCCAGTTTTTCTGAAATTATATGGGTGTTATCTAGGATCCATGTAAAGTGAGGGATGCTTAAGATTAATGGGATGAGTATTGTCAGTAGTATGTGTGGTTTGAAAAGTAGTGATCTGTAGGTTTTGTTTATCAGGGCAGCAATGAGCAGGGATGTCGTAAATACTGCAAAAGTATACTTGCTATGTAGTCCGGCTGTGATTAGTATGCCTAGGTAGATATAGCTGCTGATATCTTTTTTTCTACTGATTTGGATTATGCAGATCATGACCCATGGATATATGGCGCCAGCCATTAGCGTATGGGTCAGGTCAGAGATCGCATACCAGTGTAAATGAAGGAACGAAAGTGGGGCTAGGCCAGCAGCAAGCGCAAGCCAGCTATTTCCTTTTATCATTAAGGATAGCTGATATGTCCCTAATACCATAAGAAATAGAAAAGTCATCCTTAGCCCAAATACTATACTGGGGTTGCCATCCCCGAAAATTCTTGCTCCTATCCATGTCAACCAGTAGAACAGAGGCGGGTTATGCCCGTCATATCCAAGAGCAAGGTGCTGCCCCATAAGCAATGCTTCACTATCATCGCTTCTCCCTCCCGGAGTGAATATCATCAATTGTAATAGCATGATGATAAAGTAAGTAATAAGGAAGATAGCGATGTATTGTTTTTGGGGTGGGTTTTTTATGGTGTTTGTGAGGTTCATGTGTGGGGTTTTACATGTCCTAAGGATATGATGCTTGTCGTATATTTTTCTGTATAATTTTTTCTGCTGCTGAAAGCAGAGCGGCTGATCATCTCCGCCCTCGGATGGCAATCATTTTCTGTCAGTGCGGTGTCTGATCAAATGTCTCGGGCTGTCTCATGCGCAAACCCCACCACCTGCCTTCGCTCTCTGGAAAACTCCACCCCCACCAAGTGAATGGGCTTGCCCCGGCCTCGATACCATGTCCGCATAGCCCCGGTCACTGAGTTGTTACAGGGCCTCGGGCACCGGCTCCACCACGATGTCCAGTCCCAGGGTCGCCAGATGGCTGTAGAACATGCTGGCGTCATGGCCCTCGTAGCGGGCGATGGGGTTGTTGCGATACCAGTCATGGGGCAGGGCGGCATACAGGGTGCGCAGATGGGGTTCCAGGGTGGTCGCTGGATTCCCGCTTTCGCGGGAATGACGAGACGTATTTCACGGGAACGGCGCAATGACGCGATGTGATTCACGGGGATGAGGTGGCGTAGTTCAAATAACGCGACGTAATCCACCGGAATAGTGTGCTCAGGGCGCCTGTGAGGATCGTAGCACAATCCTCGCCCCCCCTTGTCGGCACGCCACCCCGGGAAAACACCATCCCCGCGGCTGGGGTAAAATGCCGTCGCTCCCATTTTGGAATCTTCGATGCAGTCCCTGCTGATCATTCGTCTCTCCGCCATCGGCGACGTGGTGATGGCCTCGCCGTTGCCGGCCGTGTTCCGCGCCGCCTGGCCCGATGTGCGCATCACCTGGTTGGTGGAGCCCCAGGTGGCGGGACTGGTGTCCCGGCATCCCCAGGTGGACCGGGTGGTGGTCTGGCCCAAGGCTCAGTGGCGCTCCCTGTTCCGCCGCTTGCGTTGGATCCGTCTGGGGCGGGAGGTGGTCCGATTTGTCCGGGAACTGCGGGCCGAGCCTTACGATATGGCGGTGGATCTGCAAGGGCTTTTGAAAAGCGGTCTGCTCACCCGCCTGTCGGGGGCGCAGGAGCGGGTGGGATTGGGGTCCCGGGAGGGCAGCAGGGTGTTCATGACCCGGGTGGTGCCCCGGGGCGGCGACCCCCGTCGCATCGGTTCGGAATACCGGTATCTGACCCAGGCGCTGGGGCTTGAGCCGGGTGCCTTCTTCATGCAGGTGGGGCTGCGCCCGGAGGATGAGGCCGTGGGGTGCCAGGTGGCCGAGGCCCAGGGTGTCCGGGGCTATGTGGTGGGCTGTCCGTTCACCACCCGGCCACAGAAACACTGGGTGGAGGCCGCCTGGGCGGAACTGGCCCGGCGCATTCATCAGGCACTGGGACAGCCCATGGTGTTGTTGGGGGGGCCCGATGACCGGGAGGCCGCCGACAGGATTCAGGCCCTGGCCGGCGCGGCGGTGGACAACCGGGTGGGGCAGACCTCCCTGACCCAGGCAGCGGCCGTGATCCGCCGGGCCGGGCTGCTGGTGGGGGTGGACACGGGGCTGACCCACATGGGACCGGCCTTCGACGTCCCCACGGTGGCCCTGTTCGGGTCCACCTGTCCCTACCTGGACACCGGGCGGGACAACACCGTGGTGATCTACCACGACCTGCCCTGTGCCCCCTGCCGACGCAATCCCACTTGCGACGGGCGTTTTGATTGCCTGACGGGCATCTCGGTGGATGAAGTCATGGTAGAGGTGGAGCGGTTGTTGCCGACAACGCCGATCAAGGAGTCGTCCTGATGCGTATCCTGCATGTGGAGACCGGCCGCCATCTGTATGGCGGCGCGCTGCAGGTCCGTTACCTGCTGGAAGGGCTGTCGGCCCGGGGTGTCGCCAACGTGCTGGTGTGCCCTTCGGGGGCGGCCATTGCCGAGGCCTCGGCGGTGTTTTGCGAGGCGGTCCATGAGGTACCCATGGGGGGGGATCTGGATCTGGGTTTCGTGGGTCGCTTGAAGCGCGTGATCCGGGAGACCCGGCCGGATCTGGTGCATCTGCACAGTCGTCGTGGCGCGGACGTGCTGGGGGGGATCGCGGCCCGGCGGGTCGGGGTGCCGGTGGTGCTGTCCCGGCGGGTGGATAATCCGGAGCCGGTCCCGTGGGCGCGGTTGAAGTACCGTCTGTTCGACCGGGTCATCACCATCTCGGAAGCGATCCGGCAAGTGCTGCTGGCGGAAGGCGTGCCCCCTGAACGGGTGGTCTGCGTGCCCAGCGCGGTGGATATGAATGCCTGGCAGGGGACGTGTGACCGGGAAGGGTTCCAGGCCGCCTGCGGCCTTGCGCCCGGCGAGCGGGCGGTGGGGGTGATTGCCCAGTTGATTACCCGCAAGGGGCATCGTCATCTGTTGACGGCGGCGCCGGCGATCCTGGCGGCCCATCCCGAGGTGCGGCTGCTGCTATTCGGTCAGGGGCCGCTGGAAGCCCAGCTCAGGGCGCGGATCGAGGATATGGGGCTGGCGGGGCAGGTGCGTCTGATGGGGTTCCGGGATGACCTGGAACGCATCCTGCCCTGTCTGGATCTGGTGGTGCATCCGGCGGACATGGAGGGGCTGGGGGTCTCCCTGCTGCAGGCCGCCGCCGCGGGGGTGCCCCTGGTGGGGACCCGGGCGGGCGGCGTGCCCGAGATCATCGGCGATGACGAGGCCGGTGTGCTGGTGCCGCCGGGGGATGCCCCGGCCCTGGCGCGGGCGGTGATTGATCTGCTCGGGGATCGCTCTGCCTTGCGGCGCCTGGGGGAGGCCGGTCGCCGTCGGGTGGCGGCGCGGTTCTCCGTGGAGGCCATGGTGGCCGGGAATCTGGCGGTCTATCAGGAACTGGTGCATGGATAAAGGCGCAATGGGAGAACCACGCCGACACTGGGGCTTCTGGCTGCTACTGGGACTGGCGGTCTATTTCACCCTCCACGTGATCATCCGCGCCACCGGGTCCGCGGTGCTGGAGCTGGACGAGGCCGAGCAGGTCATTGTGACCCAGTGGTGGCTGGCCGGGTATTCCGGGCAGCCCCCCCTCTATGCCTGGCTGCAGGCCGTGGCGTTTCGGGTGCTGGGCATGGACCTGTGGGCCCTGAGCCTGGTCAAGAACACCTTGCTGTTTCTTACCTGGTTGTTCGTGTTCCTCTCCGCCCGGCGTCTGTTGGGGGATGTCCGACTGGCGGTGCTGGCCACCCTGTCCCTGTTCCTGATCCCCCAGGTGGCCTGGGAGTCCCAGCGGGATCTGACCCATTCGGTGATGGTGACCACGGTGGCGGCCGCATCCTTTTACGCGATGCTGCGTTGGCTGGACCGGCCCCATGTGGGGCATTACCTGCTGATCGGCCTGCTGTTCGGGCTGGGGGTGTTGTCCAAGTACAACTTTCTGGTGTTCGCCGCCGCCGCCGGGCTGGCCCTGCTGAGCTGTGCTCGGGGACGGTCCCTGCTGCTGCATCCGCGCATCCTGTGGAGTGCCCTGGTGGCGTTGCTGGTGATCCTGCCCCACGCCCTGTGGGTCTGGCACAGCCGGGATCTGGGCACCCAGTCCCTGGACAAGCTGGATTTCGGGGGTGGATTCTGGCCCTGGTCCGGGCTGGGTTCCCTGGTGCTGGCGGTACTGGGCTTCCTGGCATTGCTGCTGCTGGTCATGGGGGCGGTGTTCCGGCGGGATTTTTTCCGTGCCCTGCTCAAGCGCCGGGGCGGTCCGGCGGCTTTTCCCATCCACCGCTACCTCTGGATCCTGTTGGGTCTGCTGGTGCTGATGGCCCTGCTGGGGGTGTCCCACTTCAAGGACCGCTGGATGCTGCCCCTGCTGCTGGTCTTTCCTCTGTTCGTGTTCGCCATGATGGGCACGGCGGCCCTGACCCGTGCCCGGGTGCGGACGTATCTGTCGGTCTGTCTGCTGGTGCCCGTGCTGGTGCTGGTGGTGATGGCCTGGCGGGTGCAGACCTGGCCGGTGCTGGAGTCCCAGCATCGGCATGTCTACCCCTTTGACGAGCGGGTGAGCGAGATCCGGGATCTGGGCTTCAGCCAGGGTCTGATCGTGGGAGATCGGGCCTTTGTGGCGGGCAATCTGCGTTTTCGCCTGCCCCGGAGTCAGGCCGTGATCCCGGGGGTGAATCCCGGCGGGCTGCGGTGCAGACCCGGTGATGATCTGCTGGTGGCCTGGGACGCGGACCGACAGCGACAGATCCCCGCTCGGCTTGGGGACTGGCTCACGGCGGAACTGGGCCTGTCCACCGGGGACCTGATGCCCCGGTGGCTGGCATCCGGTGCTGGGGCAGGCCCGGTGATGGGCGTGGTGGTGTTGCCGGGGGTGCTGGAGGGGGATTGCCGGGTGAGTGCTCAATAGTATTTCGGTAATCCCCAGCCGCGCTTGTACTTGAAGCGCCGGTGGGTCCAGAAATACTGTTCCGGCGCCACCCGGATGGCCGCCTCGATGACGGCGTTGATGCGTCGGGCGTCCTGGGCCGGATCCTCTCCGGGGAAGTCTTCAAGGGGCTCGCCGATCACCAGTCGGTAGCCCTGTCGGCCGGGCAGGCGGTAGCCGAAGAAGGGGATGACCGGGGCGCCGCTGATCTTCGCCAGGCGGGCGGTGGCCGGATTGGTGGCGGCGGGGACACCGAAGAAGGGGACGATCACCGCGTTGCCGTTCTTGAAGGCCTGGTCCGGGGCGTACCACAGGGCCTGGCCCTGCTTCAGGACGCGGATGGCGTCCCGGGCCTGGTCGCGGCGGATGGCCCGCAGATAATGGGTCTGCCGGTTCTGCCGGAAGCAGTGTTCCATCACCGGATTTTCGTGGGGGCGGTACATGACGGCAAAGTCCTGATGGGCGCAGAGCAGGCGTCCCGCCAGTTCCAGGGTGGTGAAGTGAGCCGATAGCAGCAGTGCCCCCTTGCCTTTTGCCAGTGTCCGTTGCAGGTGTTCCAGGCCTTCGATACGGGCCAGTCCCTCAAGCGCCCGGTCGCTGCCCCACCAGCTCAGGGGCGTCTCGAAGATGCCCGCGCCCATGGCGCGAAAATGGGCCTTGACCAGGGCCTTTTGCGTCGCCGGGTCCAGGTCGGGAAAACACAGCCCGACATTGACCTCGGCGATCCGCCGCCGCCGCCGGGCCAGCGGGTAGAGCAGGGCGCCCAGGGTCTCGCCGGTCCGGATCTGCCAGTGCCAGGGCAGCACCCGGACCAGGGTGCGGAACAGGGCCACGCCCAGCCACATGGGCCAGTGGACAGGGTGGTACAGGCGGGAGGGGGACTGTTTTCGGGCCATGGGGATGTTTGCGGAGGACTGGCCGCGGATTGTAGCAAATGGGTCCGTGTCCGCAGGGCGATGGAGCGCCCCATGGTAAGATCCTCCCCGGTTTCCTCTGCAAGGTAGTCAAGCCGTGAATCTGCACATGCCCGCCTTTGAACAGGCCCGGATCATGGTGGTGGGTGATCTCATGCTGGATCGCTACTGGTCCGGGGCCACCGCCCGCATCTCCCCCGAGGCCCCGGTGCCCGTGGTTCACGTGAACGAGGTCGAGGAACGTCCCGGCGGGGCGGCCAACGTGGCCGTCAACCTGGCCCGACTGGGGGTGCAGACCCGGCTGCTGGGTATTGTGGGCGAGGACGAGGCTGGCCATGCCCTGGAAGGGCTCCTGGCCCAGGCCCGGGTGAGCTGTGATTTCGCCCGCTCGTCCCGGGCGACCACCATCACCAAGCTGCGGGTCCTGAGCCGCCATCAGCAGTTGTTGCGCCTGGATTTCGAACAGCCCCTGGAGGCTGCGGATACCGCGTCCCTGCCGGATCGTCTGGCGGGGCATCTGGACGGGCAGGCGGTGGTGGTGCTGTCCGATTACGGCAAGGGGACCCTGACCGAGGTGGCGCGCATGATCCGCGCGGCCCGGGAGGCCCGGGTGCCGGTGCTGGTGGATCCCAAGGGGCGTGATTTCGAGCGCTACCGGGGCGCCACCCTGCTCACCCCCAACCTGGCCGAGTTCGAGGCCGTAGTGGGGCCTTGTCCCCGTGACGATCTGCTGGTCAGTCGGGGTGAACGGTTGCGGACGGACCTGGATCTGGAGGCCCTGCTCATCACCCTGAGCGAGCGGGGCATGCTGCTGCTGCGGGCGGGCCGGGACCCTTTGCACCTGCCCACCCGCGCCCGGGAGGTCTATGACGTGACCGGGGCGGGGGATACGGTGATCGCGGTGATCGCGGCGGCCCTGGGGGCCGGACAGGATCTGGCCCAGGCGGCGGCCCTGGCCAATCTGGCGGCGGGCATCGTGGTGGGCAAGCTGGGCACCGGCTGCGTGACCCCGGCGGAGCTGCGGGCGGCGGTCAGGGGGCATCAGGGCGGTTGGAGTAGCCTGCTGTCGGAGGCGGACCTGCTGCTGGCGGTGCAGGAGGCCCGGGCCCAGGGGGAGCGGGTGGTGATGACTAACGGGTGCTTCGACATCCTCCATGCGGGGCATGTGGCCTATCTGGAACAGGCCCGGCGTCTGGGGGATCGCCTCATCGTGGCGGTGAATGATGACGCCTCTGTGCGCCGTCTCAAGGGCCATGGGCGGCCGGTGAACGGTATGGAGCGACGCATGGCGGTGCTGGCGGGACTGGCCTCGGTGGACTGGGTGGTGCCGTTCCGGGAGGATACGCCGGAGCGTCTGATCCGGGCCGTGTCGCCGGACGTGCTGGTGAAGGGCGGGGACTACCGGCCCGAGGAGATCGTGGGCGGTGACCATGTCCGTGCCCTGGGCGGCCGGGTGGAAGTGCTGCCGTTCCTGGATGGGGTGTCCACCACCCGGGTCATCGACCGGATCCGGGGCACCTGACGACCCTCTGACCGGCATGCGCGTACTGTATTCCCTGATCCTCTATGTCATCACGCCGCTGGTGCTGGCGCGGTTGCTCCTGCGCAGCCGCGCCAATCCGGATTATCGTCACCGCTGGGGGGAGCGCCTGGGCTGGTCGCCCCGCCTGCCGGCGCGGCCCCGGCTCTGGGTGCATGCGGTCTCGGTGGGGGAGGTGGCGGCCGCCGCGGCGCTGGTGGCGGGGCTGCGGCGGCGGTTCCCCGGGCATGCCATCCTGATGACCACCACCACCCCCACCGGTTCCGCCGAGGTGATCCGGCGTTTCGGGAACTCGGTGGAACACTGTTATCTGCCCTATGACCTGCCCGATGGGGTGACCCGCTTTCTGGCGCGGGCGCGTCCCGAGCGGCTGCTGGTCATGGAGACCGAACTGTGGCCCAACCTGTATCGGGCCTGTGCCCGCCGGGGCATCCCGGTGATGGTGGTCAATGCCCGCCTGTCGGCCCGTTCTGCCCGGGGCTATGCCCGCATCCGGCCCCTGGTCCGGCAGACCCTGGCTCAGGTGTCCGGGATCGCGGCCCGAGGGGAGGAGGATGCCCGCCGTTTTCTGGCCCTGGGTGCCCGGCCCGATCAGGTGCGGGTGAGCGGCAACATCAAGTATGACCTGACCCTGTCCGATGACCTGATCCAGGCCGCGGCGACGTTGCGCGCGCAGGTGGGCGAGCGGCCGGTGTGGATCGCCGCCAGCACCCATCCGGGGGAGGAAGAGCAGGTGCTGGCGGCGCACCGGTTCCTTTTGTCCAGGTGGCCCCATGCCCTGCTGATCCTGGTGCCCCGCCATCCGGAGCGTTTCGAGGCCGTGGCGGCCCTGTGCCGGACGCAAGGGTTTGCCGTGGCGCGCCGCAGTGCCGGTCTGCCGCCCAAGGTCGGGGATGTCGTGTGGCTGGGGGATACCATGGGGGAGTTGCTGCTGCTCTACGGAGTGGCCTCGGTGGCCTTCGTGGGGGGCAGTCTGGTGCCCACCGGCGGGCATAACCCGTTGGAGCCGGCCGCCCATGGGGTGGTGGTGGTGACCGGTCCGCAGGTATTCAATTTCACCGAGGTTTACCAGGCCCTGGAGCGGGCCGGGGGTGTGTGCCGGGTGGCGGACGCCGATGGGCTGGCGGATGCGGTGTCGGCCCTGTGGGCGGACCCGTCGGCCCGCCGTGCCATGACAACGGCGGCCCGACGGGTGCTGGATGAAAACCGGGGTGCGGTGGAGCGGGTGCTGGACTGGGTGGAACAGGCCTCTTGAAGGCCGGTTCGGCTTAACGGATCAGATTCAGGATTTCCTTGAACTTCGGGTGGCGTGAGTCTGCCAGCCATTCAAACAGCACCGACTCGAAATTGGTGATGATCACCCCGGCCCTGGCCATGCGGGCCAGGGCATTGGCCTTGTTGCGCGGGTCTCTGGAGCAGACGGCGTCTTCCACCACGAAGACCTGGAATCCGGCCTCCACGAGCAGCAGGGCGGTCTGCAGCACGCAGACATGGGACTCCATGCCGCAGACCACCACCTGGGGCCGCTCGGCACGTTTCACGGCGCCCATGATGCCCTCGTCGCGGCAACAGGAGAAGGTGGTCTTTTCCAGCACCCGAACCGCCTCCGGCAGCATGCCCTGGATTTCACCGGCGGTGTGCCCGATACCCTGTGGGTACTGTTCGGTTACCGTCACCGGGATGCCCAGCACGCCGGCCCCCTGGGCCAGGCTGCCGGCCCGTCGATAGACCTCACGGCGTGTGTCGGCGTCCATGGCCACGGCCAGCTTTGCCTGGATGTCCACCACCAGGAGCTGGCTGTGTCCGGCACTGCACAGGGGGGAGGGTGGGGTGTGATTCATCATCAGTCCAGGTCAGTCCAGCCAGGTGTTGATGGCGAGCAGGTCATCCTCGCTGAGGGTGCCCGCGGCCTGCTTCAGGCGCAGGGTATCCAGCAAATAGGCGTAACGGGCCTCGGCGTAGTCACGCTCGGCCCGGAACACCTGGCGCAGTTCCAGCAGCACGTCCACGGCGGTGCGGGTGCCCACCTCGAATCCGGCTTCGGCGGCCTCGAAGGAGGCGCGGGTGGACTCCAGGGCTTGTTCCAGGGCGTTGACCCGCGAGATGCCGGCATTCACCGACAGGAAGGCGCTACGGGTCTGACGCACGGTCTGGCGCTCGGTCAGTTCCAGTTCCTCCCGGGCGGCGTCAAAGCTTTCCCGGGCCTCCCGGGTGAGGGAGGTGGTGCGGCCGCCGGTGTAGACGGGGACGCGCAGCTGGATGCCCACCTGAGTGTCGCGGCTGTCGAGGAAGTTGTTGGCTATCGGTCCGCCGGGGGCATTGTGAAAATCCCGGTCGGTATAGCTGGCCGAGAGGCCCAAGGTGGGATAATGACCGGCCCGCTGGCGCTTGATTTCCTCGGCGGCCGCCTCGGTGCCGAAGCGGCGGGCGATCAGGGCCAGGTTGGCTTCCAGGGCGGTCTGTACCCATTGATCCATGTTGCCCGGCTCCGGCGAGACCAGGGGCATGCGTTCCGACAGCAGGGCCAGTGCCTCATGGAACTGGCCGGTGATCACCATCAGTTCCTCGCCGGCCAGATCCAGGCGGTTGAGGGCGGCGATTTCCTCGGCCACGGCCAGGTCGAACTGGGCCTGGGCCTCCTTGACGTCGGTGATGGCGATCAAGCCCACCTCGAAGCGGCGCTCCGCCTGTTCCAGCTGGCGTCCGATGGCCTCTTTTTCCGCGCGGGCGAAGGAGAGGTTGTCCTGGGCCGCCAGCACGCCGAAATAGGCTTCCGCCACTCGCAGGATCAGGCCCTGTCGGGTGGCGTCACGCACCGCCGTGGCCTGGGCGATACCCAGGTCCGCCTGGCGCAGGGCCACATAGTTGCGGTGATCGTAGAGGGTCTGGTTGAGGGACAGCTCGAAGCTGCTGGTGCGGTAATCAAAGGAGTCGCCCCCTCGTTCGGTGTCCGTGTAGGCATATCCCAGGGAGCCTTCGATCTGGGGCAGCAGGACCGATCTTGCCTGGGGTCGCTGTTCCAGGGCCGCCCGGAACTGGGCCTCGGCGGCGCGCAGCTGTGCGTCACGTTCCAGGGCCGTACGATAGATCTCCATGAGATCGGTGGCCTGGACGGGTGCGGTTGCCAGGGTGAATCCGACGAGGGCGGCAGCCAGCAGGGTTTTGGGAAAACGGATCATCGGTGTCTCCGGCCCGGGCGGGCAAGAAGGAAATATTCCATCAGTGAATCCTGATTATCCTACCGGGAACCGGGAAAAAATGCATAGGGGATCTGTCGGGACATCAGTAGCAGGGCAGGCTGGGGTCCACCTGCCGTGACCAGGCATCGATTCCGCCGGTGAGGTTGATGATGCGGGTGAAACCCTGTCGCTCCAGCAGCATGCCCGCCTGTCGGCTGCGGATGCCGTGATGACAGATCATCACCAGTTCCGTGTCCGGCGGGATGTCTTCGACCAGGGTCCCGAGCCGGCCGAGGGGAACATGCCGTGAGCCCGGGATGTGGGCAATGTCGTATTCCCAGGATTCGCGCACGTCGATCAGCAGCGGGGCAGGGTCCCCGGCCTGATCCAGGTACGCCTTGAGTTGCGGGGCTGAGAGGTGTTGCATGTCTGGCCCGTCGAGAAAGGGACATTACATGGGTCGATCGGGCGATGCCGTGCCCGCCCGATCGACCTGGTCCTGGTCAGAAGATGAATTGCGGTCTGGGCTCGAAGCCCGTCAGGGGCTTGAGGCTGGTCTCGAACAGGGTGTGGCGGGTGAATTCGTTCTCGCCCTGGCGCGTCACCAGCATGGCCTCCATCACCGGCGCTTCCCCCACCACGACGAAGAGTCGGCCGCCCGGACTGAGCTGGCGTTCGAAGCAGTCCCGGTACCGGGCCATGGAGGCAGTGACGGCGATGACATCGTAATGCCCCCGTTGCCCGGTCCAGCCCTCGGCGGCATTGCCGGTCTCCAGGTGGACATGGGTGATGCCGGCCTTGTCCAGATGTTTTTTGGCGGCGCGGGTGAAGGTCTTATGGATATCGATGCTGTCCACCTGGCCACCCAGGCGGGCCAGGCAGGCGGTCAGGTAGCCGGAGCCGGTGCCGATCTCCAGGATGACATCCCGCGGCTGGATATCCAGGGCCTGCAGAAGGCGCCCTTCCACGGTGGGACGCATCATGGACTCACCCTGTCCCAGGGGGATTTCCAGGTCCGCGTAGGCCAGTTTTGCGTGGGCCCGGGGCACGAACAGCTCCCGGGGGACGTTCTCCATCACATCCAGTACCTTGGGGTCCAGCACGTCCCAGGGACGGACCTGCTGTTCAACCATATTGAAGCGAGCTTGATCCAGGTTCATGGTGGTTATCTGCCGTCTTGTGATTGTTATGGGAGTCCCAGAGTGGTCCGGTCTCGTGCTTTATCTGACTCGTTGAGTATCCGCAAAGCTGGCGGCGAGCTGCCGTTGGATCGGCAGACTGAAAGATTAAGCCTTCACTAATGTTCCGGCAAGTCCTTGATGCTCTTGTGCAATGCGCAATGATACCGGCCACGGCCGGTCCAATGCAGCATCGGGTTTGTGGCATGCTGCAGGGTCATGATCCGTGGCGATACCCCAGGAGGACATCATGTTTGAAGCTGCCGAACTCGGTCGCAGTCTGTCCAAGGAGGCCTATGGCGCCGCGGTGCCCGAGCTGCGCGCGGAACTGCTGGAGGCCCAGCGTCGGCTCAGGGATACCGATACCGCCGTGATCGTGATTGTGGAAGGGGTGGATGGGGTAGGCCGGGGGGAAGTGGTCAACCGACTCAATGCCTGGCTGGACACCCGCGGGGTGGAGACCCACGCCTTCTGGGAGGCCACCAGTGATCAACAGGCGCGGCCCCGGCTGTGGCGCTACTGGCAGGCGATGCCGGCGCGGGGGAGCATCGGCATCTTCTTCGGTGCCTGGTATTCGGAACCCATTCGTCGGCATATCCGGGATGAATGGGACGAGGCACGGTTGCATGAATCCCTGAGCCGCATCCGCGATTTCGAGAACATGCTGGTGGCCGATGGGGCACTGATCGTCAAGTTCTGGTTCCATCTGACCCGGGATGAGCAGAAAATCCGCCTGAAACAGCGTCTCAAGGACCCTGCCAGCCGCTGGTATCGTCTGCCCAAGGGCAAGGAGCAGGCAACCCAGTATCGTCGCCTGGTGGAGACCGGTGAGCGGGTGATCCGGGAAACGGACAGCGGTCTGGCCCCCTGGTATCTCATCGAGGCCACGGATCGGCGCTATCGGGATCTGACGGTGGGACGCACCCTGCTCGATGCCATCCGCGAGCGGCTGGAACTGGCGGCCGCGCCGAGCCCGCCCGTCACCGCCTCCCATGCCCCCAGCCTGCCGCCGGAAGACAGTGCCCGCATCACCGTGCTGGACCATCTCGATCTGACCCAGACGCTGGATAAATCGGTCTACAAGGAGCGATTGTCCCGTGCCCAGGCCCGCTTGCGGGATCTGGCCTGGCGGGCCAAGGATCAGGGCGTGGCCACGGTACTGGTGTTCGAGGGCTGGGACGCCGCTGGCAAGGGCGGGGCGATTCGGCGGCTGACCGCCGGCATCGACGCCCGGCTGTACCGGGTGGTGGCGGTGGCCGCCCCCACGGACGAGGAAAGGGCCCATCACTATCTCTGGCGTTTCTGGCGGCATGTGCCGCCCCGTGGGCGCATGATGGTGTTCGACCGTTCCTGGTACGGGCGGGTACTGGTGGAACGGGTGGAGGGGTTTGCCGCCGAGGATTGCTGGCGTCGTGCCTATCATGAAATCAATGACTTCGAGGAGCAGTTGACCGAGCACGGCATCGTGTTGGTGAAGTTCTGGCTGCATGTCAGCGAGGAGGAGCAGCTGGCCCGTTTCAAGGAACGGGAGGAAGTGGCCTACAAGCAGCACAAGATCACCGATGAAGACTGGCGCAATCGCCAGCAGTGGGAGGCCTACAAGGCGGCGGTGAACGAAATGGTGATCCGCACCAGTACGGAGTTCGCGCCCTGGACCCTGGTGGCCGCCAATGACAAGCGTTTCGGGCGGGTGACGGTACTGGAAACCGTGTGCCGACGGCTGGAGGCCGTGTTGCGGCAGCCGTCGTCCGAGTAGCTGCCGGTGGGCTGCTTTTCGGTTGCAAACCTTGGCTGCCTGCTATAGCTTGGACGGCCACGAGGCTAGGGGTGCCCGCCGATGGGGCTTGGGCTGAGAAACACCCTTGGAACCTGAACCGGATCATACCGGCGGAGGGAAGCTTCGGATGGGCGTCCGCGCCTTCCGTCTTCCCCGCCTTCACGCGAGGTAGACAGCAGCATGAGTGCCATCCCCCAGGACTTCGTCCGCAAGACCGCCCAGGTCTCCGAAGCGATCACCCGGCCATTTCCGGGTTCCCGCAAGATCCATGTGACCGGCTCCCGCCCCGATATCCGGGTGCCCATGCGGGAGATCACCCTGGCCCCCACCCGGATGGGGACGGGTTCCGAGGACAATCCCGCCATCACCGTCTATGACACGTCCGGTCCCTACAGTGATCCGGAGGTGAAGATCGATCTGCTGCAGGGTCTGCCCAGCGTGCGCGGGGCCTGGATCGAGGAGCGGGGGGATACCGAGGCGTTGTCCGGCCCCAGTTCCCGTTACGGCCAGGCCCGTGCCGAGGACCCCGAGCTGGCCCATTTGCGCTTTGCGCATATCCGCGCCCCCCGGCGTGCCCGGCCCGGCCGCAACATTACCCAGATGCACTACGCCCGCCGGGGCATCATCACCCCGGAGATGGAGTTCGTGGCCATTCGGGAAAACTGCCGCCTGCAGGAGATGCGCGAGGATCCCCGTTACGCCGCCCTGCTGCGCCAGCATCCCGGTCAGCCCCTGGGGGCGAACATCCCGGATCTCATCACACCGGAGTTCGTCCGTGACGAAGTGGCCGCCGGCCGGGCGGTGATTCCCGCCAACATCAACCATCCGGAGCTGGAGCCCATGATCATCGGGCGCAATTTCCGGGTGAAGATCAACACCAACATCGGCAATTCCTCCCTGACCTCCAGCATCGAGGAAGAGGTGGAGAAGCTGGTGTGGTCCTGCCGCTGGGGCGGCGATACCCTGATGGATCTGTCCACCGGCAAGCACATCCACGAGACCCGCGAATGGGTGCTGCGCAACAGCCCGGTGCCCATCGGCACCGTACCCATCTACCAGGCCCTGGAGAAGGTGGACGGCAAGGCGGAGGCACTGACCTGGGAACTGTTCCGGGATACCCTGATCGAGCAGGCGGAGCAGGGGGTGGACTACTTCACCATCCACGCCGGGGTGCTGCTGCGCTATGTGCCCCTGACCGCCGACCGCCTCACCGGCATCGTCTCCCGGGGCGGTTCCATCATGGCCAAGTGGTGTCTGGCCCATCACCAGGAAAACTTCCTCTACACCCATTTCCGCGAGATCTGCGAGATCATGCAGGCCTATGACGTGGCCTTCTCCCTGGGTGACGGTCTGCGTCCCGGCAGTCTGGCGGATGCCAACGACGCCGCCCAGTTCGCCGAACTGGAGACCCTGGGCGAGCTGACCAAGGTGGCCTGGGAGCACGACGTACAGGTGATGATCGAAGGCCCCGGCCATGTGCCCCTGCACAAGGTGAAGGAGAACGTGGACAAGGAACTGGTGGACTGTTTCGAGGCCCCCTTCTATACCCTGGGGCCGTTGGTGACGGACATCGCGCCCGCCTATGACCACATCACCTCCGGCATCGGGGCGGCCAACATCGGTTGGTACGGCACCGCCATGCTCTGCTACGTGACCCCCAAGGAGCATCTGGGGCTGCCCAACAAGGCGGATGTGCGCGACGGCATCATCACCTATCGTATCGCCGCCCACGCGGCGGACCTGGCCAAGGGCTTCCCCGGTGCCCAGGTGCGCGACAATGCCCTGTCCAAGGCCCGGTTCGAGTTCCGTTGGGAGGATCAGTTCAACCTGTCCCTGGACCCGGAGCGGGCGCGGGATTTCCACGACGAGACCCTGCCCAAGGAGGCCCACAAGGTGGCCCATTTCTGTTCCATGTGCGGCCCCCACTTCTGTTCCATGAAGATCACCCAGGATGTGCGTGAATACGCCGCCCGGCAGGGGGTGTCGGCGGAAGAAGGACTGGACCAGGGAATGCGGGAGAAGGCCCGGGAGTTCGTCAAGAGCGGTGCCCGGGTCTATCGGGAGGTCTGAGTTTCCGGTGTCCGTCTAGCGCGGGGGCGGCTGGTATCGATAGGCCCTGGCCTTGCGCCAGGGCGACGACGGCCTGATGCCGGCCGCCCTCAGCATCTCTTCAAGGTCTGCTCCCAACCTGCCCAGTTCCTGGCGATAGGCAATGAGCCCGTCCAGCAGATCCGCGGCCAGCGAGGTCTGGGTCTGCAGGGTCGGGTCGTCATGGTCAGCCCGGTCGATCTGCATCTGTGAAGTGCTCCCGGTGGTGGGTGTGGGATCGCCACGGAAAACCATCCTGGATGAATCACTTGCCGCCGGTATCCAGTCGCCTGGCGGGTATGTCTTTCTTGTGTGTAGTCCAATGGTCGCCACCTTGCCAGTCTCCGGGACCGGGGAAACGGCAGGCGGTATGTTCGGACTGATCAAAATCAGGTTGTTCCCTCGGTGCATGCAGGTCATGATCCGTAAAGGATGGATGGGATAGGCTGGAGTCAGGCTCGACAGGGGAACGGCAACGCATGGCGGAACAGACAAAACTGGAGCAGGAGAACCTTTGGCTGAAGGAGCGCCTTGCCACGCTCATCGAGGCGGCCCGTGACAACGAGCGCAAGCTGGACCGGATGACCGATCTGGAAATGCGCCTGCTGGCCACCGATGATCTGGTGGGTATCCTGTCCCTGTTGCTGGAGGACTTTCCCCGTGATTACGCGCTGGATCACGTGGGTCTGGTGCTCCACGATCCGGATGGCCTCATCAGTGGAATACTGGAAGCGGCTCCCTGCTCCCGCGAACAATGGTCCTTGAGACTGTTGTCCTCCGCCGATCCATTGCAAACCCTGGCGGGTCTTTATCTGGGGGATTATGCCGCCTGTCCCGAGTCCTTGCGCTTCGCCGACCGTGGTGAGCTGTGCAGCGTGGCACTGGTGCCGGTGGAGCGTGCGGGACGCCGTCTGGGGGCGCTGTCCCTGGGCAGTCGCTGCAGCGGTCGCTATGGCGAGGGAATGGATACCTATCTGCTCAGACGTCTGGCGGCGGTGATCGCCATCTGCATCGAGAATGCCTTGGCCGCCTGGCGGCTACGGGAACTGGGGGTTACCGATGCCCTGACCGGGGTGCGCAATCGCCGTTTCTTCGACCTGCGCCTGCAGGAGGAAATGATCCGGGTGGTGCGGGAGCGACAGAGCCTGGCCTGTCTGTTCGTGGATATCGACCATTTCAAGGCTGTCAATGACCGCTATGGTCACGGCGTCGGGGATCAGGTCATCTCGTCGGTGGCGCAGCGGTTGGGGCGGCATCTGCGTGGTTCCGATCTGCTGGCGCGCTACGGCGGCGAGGAGTTCGTGATGCTTCTGCCGGGGCTGGATCGCCAGGAGGTGCGCGCGGTCGCGGAACGGGTCAGGCAGGTGGTCTCCGGCGGGGCTGTGCAGGTGGATGATCACCGCTTGTCGGTGACGGTCTCCATCGGTGTCGCGCACTGGACACCGCAGCGTCTGGCCGGCCAGGATCCGTCCGTCGCGGCACAGGCCCTGTTGCGGGAAGCGGATGAGGCCTTGTTGCGGGCCAAGAGCGACGGCCGCAACCGGGTGGTGATGGCGGGCATGCCGCCCGCGGATGCGGTGTCACTGGAGTTGCTGCCCCTGGGGCTTTAGGTTCCCTCTCCGACTACTCCGGCTCACCGAACTTGTCATTGATCAGGCCTTCCAGGGCCTTCAGGGCAGCTTCGGCGTCGTCGCCTTCCGCAACCAGGCGAACGGTGCTGCCCTTGCCGGCCGCCAGCATCATGATGCCCATGATGCTCTTGCCGTTGACGCGCCTGTGTCCCTTTTCCACTTCCAGGCTGGCATCGAAACTGCTGGCCAGGTTGACGAATTTGGCCGCGGCGCGGGCATGCATGCCCAGACGGTTGATGATGGTGAGTTCTCGGCTGGGCATTTAACTGTGGGTCTCGCAGAGCAGGATACCGTCATGGCCTCCGCTGATGGCCTTGTTGACCAATTCATGCAGGCGCAGATTCGGGTAGTTGAGCACCCGGACCAGCATGGGCAGGTTGATGCCGGCGATGACCTGTACCTTGGGTTGTTGCAGCAGTCGGTTGGCGATGTTGCTGGGGGTGGAGCCGTACATGTCGGTCAGGACCAGCACGCCGTCCCCCTGATTCAGACGTTGGTAAAGGTCAATTGCGCGGTCCAGCAAGATGTCCGGATCACCGGACTGGGATACCGCCAGGCAGCGAGTCTCCAGGGGGATGGAGCCCATCATGGATCGGGCTGTGCTCAGCAGGTCCTCGCCAATGTGATTGTGAGTGATGATGAGAAGTCCGACGGACATGGATGCATACCGATACTGGTTCAGGAAAGTTCGCGGTGACGGGTGCTTACACCGTCGCCTCTGAGCTCACGAAAATGGCGGGAGAGTCGTTCGGTCAGATAGACCGAGCGATGACGCCCCCCGGTACAGCCGATGGAAACGGTCAGATAACTGCGATTGTCGCTTTCAAACCGGGGTATCCAGGTGGTGAGGAAGTCACGCAACGAGTTGAACATCGCTTCCACCATGGATTCGTTCTCCAGAAAACGGATCACCGCCGGATCCTTGCCGGTCAAGGCGGCTAAACCCGGTTGCCAGTGGGGATTAGGCAGACAGCGTACATCGAACACGAAATCCGAGTCTACCGGTGAACCGTACTTGAAGCCGAAGGACTGGATCAGCAGCGACAGCCCTCGCAGGCTGGCCTGACGGACCCGCTCCCGAATGGACTGGCTGAGCTGGTGGACATTGGTGCGGGTGGTGTCGATGGCCAGATCGGCATGGTCGGCAATGACGCCCAGCAGGTCCCGTTCCAGGTTGATGGCCTCCATCAGGGGGATGCCCCGACGGGCCAGAGGGTGACGGCGGCGGGTTTCGCTGAAACGGCGCAGCAGGGTTTCCAATTCCGCGTAGAGGAAAATGATCTGCAGTTCGACACCCATGGCACGGATCTCGTTGACGATGCGACCGAACTGATCGAGTGATTCGATGCCGCTGCGGGCATCGATGCCCACGGCTGCCTCGCTGTAACCGGCCTGGGGGGCTTGTCGAAGCTGGCCGACCACCGCCGGCAGCAGTTCCAGATGAAGATTGTCGATGCAGTAGTAGCCGGCATCCTCCAGGGCATGCAGGGCCACGGTCTTGCCCGACCCGGAGAGTCCGCTGACGATGACGAGTTTCATGAGTCGCTCTGCATCTGACGCCGCTGGCGGGCGGCCAGGTCATCGGCGGCAACATAGCCGCGTAGACGCAGCAGGTGGTTGCGCACCGCCGCCTCTACCATGACCGCCAGGTTGCGACCGGAGGCCACGGGCAGGGTGATGACGGGGACCTGAAGCCCCAGTACCACCCGGTTGCAGCGTCCCCCATGAAGGCGGTCGATGTCGGCGGACGTCACGTCGACCTGGTCTTTCAGGTCGATGATCAGGCGCAGATACTTGCTGCTCTTGATGGCGCTGTCACCGTACATGGCACGAATGTTCAGGACACCCAGTCCTCTGACCTCCAGGAAGTTTTCCAGCACCGGCGGGCAGGTGCCCCGCAGGATGTCCGGGGCAATGCGGGCAAATTCGGGTGCATCGTCAGCAATCAGACGGTGTCCGCGACTGATGAGTTCCAGGGCCAGCTCGCTCTTGCCGATGGCGCTTTCCCCCGTCAGCAGCACCCCGATGCCCAGCACTTCCATGAAGACACCGTGCAGGGTGATGGTCTCCGCCAGCTTGTCGCTGAAGAAATAGCGCAGGATATTGATGATTTCGTGGCTGTGCAGGGTGGTGGAGAGCAGGGGGACGGACTGCCTGTCCGCCAAGGCGCACAGTTCCGGCTGAACCGCCAGACCGTCGGTGACGATCAGGAGGGCCGCCGTGCCGTTCACCAGCTGTTCCAGGATGTCCCGCTGGGAGTTCTTGCGCAGGTTCCACAGATAGCGCATCTCGTCCGGACCCAGCACCTGGATCTGGTTGGGATGGATGATGTTCAGGTGTCCGACCAGTGAGGTACTGCCGTGAGGCGTGGCCTGGTGAGCGATCCGGCGTTCCCTGCCCTGATGACCGGCCACCCAGCGCAGGGCCAGGCGTTCTCCCATGGCCTCGACGACGTGATGGACGGTAAGGGGGGGCGTGGTCACGGTGAGTCTGGGCTTTCGGTATCCCAGTGGTGTACCAGGTCCAGCAGATCTTCCGGTCCTTTGGCGCTACGCAGTCGGGCCAGGGTCTCCGGATCGGAGAACATGCGCGCGAGCAATGCGAGGATCTGCAGGTGTTCGTCGGTACATTCGGTCGGCACCACCAGGGCAAACAGGATGTCCACCGGTTCGCTGTCCGGGGCGTCGTAGTCCACGCCCTTGCCCAGCTTGAGCAGGGCGGCACAGGCCTCGTCGGCTCCGGCCAGCCGGCCGTGGGGGATGGCGACGCCATGCCCCAGGCCGGTGCTGCCCAGGCGTTCCCGGGCCAGCAGGCTGTCGAAGATCTCTCCCTGGGTCAGCCTGGGCAGGTGGCTCGAAAGCATTTCACCCAGCATCTCCAGAGCGCGTTTCTTGCTGCTGACGTCCGGCAGACAGCAGACGCGCTCCGGAGCGAGAAGATCACCGATGTTCATGGATATCTCACCCGACGTGGTTGCGGTGGGAGCCTTCGGCGCGGTGATGGTCCTTGAGCTTCTCCTTGTGCTTGACCACCTGACGGTCCAGCTTGTCGACCAGGGCATCAATGGCTGCATACATGTCGGCATGGGTGGCGTCGGCAAAAATGGTGTTGCCGCTGACCAGCATGTTGGCTTCCGCCTTCTGCTGCAGTTTCTCCACGGTCAGGACCACGTGCACGTCGATGACGTTGTCGAAATGGCGCTCCAGGCGCTGGAACTTGTCATTGACATAGTCGCGCAGGGCGTCGGTCAGGTCCACGTGGTGACCGGTGAGGTTGATCTGCATGAGATGACTCCTTGGTTTGGAATGTGAAAGTGAAGCTGAGGCCTGGTTATGGATTCAGACGAGGCGCTTGCGTTCGTTGGATGGCGGGATCGCCATGGCCTCGCGATACTTGGCAACGGTGCGCCTCGCTACCTGGATGCCCCGATCCACCAGGATCTGGGCAATCTTGCTGTCACTCAGGGGCTTGCCCTGGGGTTCTTCGGCAATCAGTTTGCGAATCATGGCACGGATGGCCGTGGCGGAGCACTCACCGCCGTCGGACGTCCCCACATGGCTGGAGAAGAAATACTTGAATTCGTAAATCCCTCTTGGGGTGTGCATGTACTTCTGGGTGGTGACGCGGGAGATGGTGGATTCGTGCATCTCCAGTTGCTCGGCGATATCCCGCAGCACCAGGGGTTTCATGGCCTCGTCGCCGTGTTCCAGAAAGGCGCGTTGATGTTCCACGATGGCGGTGCCTACACGCAGCAGGGTCTCGTTGCGGCTTTGCAGGCTTTTGATGAACCAGCGGGCCTCCTGCAGGCTGTTGCGCAGATAGACATTGTCCTGGCTGGAATCGGCCCGACGCACAAAGCTGGCATAAAGTGGGTTGACCCGCAACCGGGGCGCGACTTCCGGATTCAGTTCCACCTGCCAGCATCCCTCGCGCTTGCGCACGAAGACGTCGGGAATGATGTATTCCGGTGCGCTGGAGCTGATCAGGGTGCCCGGGCGTGGGTTCAGGCTCTGGATCAGGGTGATCACCACCTGCAATTCGCCGTCGGCCAGACCCAGTCGGCGCTGGACACCCTTGAAGTCGCGGGTGCCCAGGGCTTCCAGGTGATCACGCACCAGGGTCCTGGCCTCGGCCAGCCAGGGCGTCTCCGGCGCGAACTGCTCCAGTTGCAGCAGCAGGCACTCGGCAAGATCCCGTGCACCCACGCCCACGGGATCCAGGTGCTGGACCATGCGCAGCACGGCTTCCACCTCGTCCAGCTCCAGTTCCATCTCCTGGTCCTGGGCCAGGCCGGCGTGGATCTGCTCGATGGGTTCGGCCAGATAGCCGTCATCGTTGATGGCATCGATGATGGTCATGGCGATGACCTGGTCCCGCTCGCTCAGGGGCGACAGGTGAATCTGCCAGAGAAGGTGGTCACGCAGGTCTTCGCCGGGTGCACTCTGGTTCTCGAACAGGTCGCGACCGTCGTTGTCCATCTGGCCGCCGCCGGCGGTCGGCATGTCGTAGAGGTCTTCCCAGTTGCTGTCCACGGGCAGCTCCTCGGGAATGGTTTCCGAGGGTTCGCTGGTGTTGTCCCGTTCGGCGGGCTCGTCGAATTCTCGGCTCCCCGCATCCTTGTCGGCGTTGTCGGCGCCGGAGGTCATGCCTTCATGTTGGGTGTTTTCATCCATGCCGGTATCCAGGTCGGCATCCGCGCCTTCCAGGGCTTCCAGCATCGGGTTGGTCTCCAGCGTTTCCTGGATCTGGGCCTGAAGCTCCAATGTGGACAGCTGCAGCAGCCGGATGGCCTGCTGCAGCTGCGGTGTCATGGTAAGGCTCTGGCCGAGACGGAGCTGGACAGAAGGTTTCAGCATAGGATGTGGCGTGCCACCGGAATCGTCAGGCAGGAGTTGAAGGGTCCGGGCAGTATCGACGGTGCCTTGCCGCCACGTGCCGGGTCTGTCATCCGGATTATACGTCCTGGCACGAAAAATGTGACCCAGTGTGGGGAAACCATGCGTTGGCTCAAAAACTTTACTTTCATAGTCGGAAATTATCGCCCAGGTAGACTCGCCTGACCTGGGGGTCTGCCAGCACCACTTCCGGCGGCCCCTCGCTGATCAGGTGTCCGTCGCTCAGGATA
This sequence comes from Ectothiorhodospira shaposhnikovii, assembly GCF_022227765.1. Classification (GTDB taxonomy): domain Bacteria; phylum Pseudomonadota; class Gammaproteobacteria; order Ectothiorhodospirales; family Ectothiorhodospiraceae; genus Ectothiorhodospira. The sequence goes on from NZ_JAJMLZ010000006.1 coordinate 141,920, forward strand.
TAGGCGCGATTGCAGATGCCCAGGGTTTCACGGACGTTGTGATCGGTGATCAGTACCCCGATATTCCGGGAGACCAGATGGGTGATGATGCGCTGAATTTCGATCACGGAGATGGGGTCTACCCCGGCAAAGGGCTCATCAAGCAGGATGAAGGCCGGTTCGGTGGCCAGGGCGCGGGCGATTTCCACCCGCCGCCGCTCACCCCCCGAGAGGCTGATGCCCAGGCTCTCGCGGATATGCATGATCTGAAACTCTTCCAGCAGGGATTCCATGTGCTCATGGCGCTGGCCGCGGCTGAGGTCGCGGCGTGTTTCCAGCACGGCAAGCAGGTTGTCTTCCACCGACAACTTGCGAAAGACCGAGGCCTCCTGGGGCAGATAGCCGATGCCCAACTGGGCGCGGGCATGCATGGGCAGGGGGGTGATGTCCCTGCCGTCCAGTTCGATGCGCCCACCGTCGCAGGGGATGAGGCCGACGATCATGTAAAAACAGGTGGTCTTGCCGGCGCCGTTGGGACCCAGCAGGCCCACGACCTCACCGCTGTTCACCTGCAGTGATACACCGTCCACCGGCTTGCGGGCGCGGTACTGCTTGACCAGGTCGTGGGTCTGCAGACGACTCATGGCGTCCCCTCGACAGGGGCGGGGGGCTGTTCCCTGGGCGTGAAGATGGCCTCGACGCGGCCGGTGTCCCCGGTGCGGGCCTCCAGCGTGGCCGTGCGCAGGTCATAGGTGATGCGGCTGCCCCGGAACTCGTCCGTGCCCTGTCGCACGCGGGCATTGCCGCTCAGTTCCATGCGTTGCTCGTTGGGGAGGAACTCCATCCGCGCGGCTTCGGCCCGGACTTCCCGCCCCTGCGGGTCCTGAGTGCGCAGGGTGGCCGGTTGACCTTCTGCGGTCATGCGTTCCAGCACCCGGCCCGGGGTATGGACGGTGACCGTATCGCCGCTGATTTCCGTGGCGCCCTGGGTGATGCGTACGCTGCCCCGGTAGGTGCTGATGCCCCGGTTGTCGTCCAGGGTGGCCGAGTCCGCCTCGATGCGGATGGGCAATGTCCGGTCCACCTGCGCCTGGAGTGGTCCGGCCGGCAGCAGGATGGCCAGGGCAGGGATCATGAACCACGTTCCAAGCCGCCGCCAGGGTGAGCATTGAATCGCTCCCTCGCCGTCTCTCCCGCGCAGGCGGGAGCCCATGCTTTTCACTCCGTGACTGGATTCCCGCTGGCGCGGGAATGACGACCCGGGGGAGGCCGGCCGCATTCCGTTGGACCTGGATTCCCGCTGGTGCGGAAATGACTGACTGGGAACAGCCCTAATGGGGAACATAGACACCCCGTGCTTCACGTTTGAGTTCCAGAACTTCATGCCGCAGGTCCAGGAACAGCCCCAGACCCTCGGCCTCCTGATAGGTTGTCTGCAGACGTGCCGGGGCGTCGGTGACGGCCTGACGGGGACCCGGCCAGAGGGTGGTGTCCCGGGTGGTGATGGTGATCGGGCCCCGCTCGCCCTCGGCAGCGCGGTGGATGTGCACCTCGCCCAGCAATTTGACTTCATCGCCGGCGGGAGAGATCCAGCCCTGTTCGGCGCGCAGGGTCCAGGTGGCACCGGGGCTGTACCGCAAGATCAGTACCGGGGTCTCAAGCCAGCGGGACCCGTCTGCCTGGCGCTGCTCCATGCGCTGGCCGCGGAGCTGGTAACGGGGTTCACCCAGGGAGTCCATATGGATGGCCGCATACTGTTCCAGAAAGAAATCGGTCCCTTCGGTCGCCGCTTCTTCCAGTACCCGGCGGCGTTCATCGGCGTCCCGGGCCAGCCAGAAGCCGACGGCCGCGACCAGAGTCAGCAGCAGGATCAGGAACAGTGAGGGCAGTTTCATCTCAGATAGGCTGCCATGGCGGCCTGCAGGGTGCCCTGGGCCTCCATGATGAATTCACAGACCTCCCGGGCGGCACCGCGCCCTCCTGGTTGTCGGGTGACGTAGTGGGCATGTTCCCTTACCAGGGCATGGGCGTCAGCCACCGCAACGGCCAGGGCGACCCGGCGCATGACCGGGAGATCCACCACGTCATCACCCACGTAGGCGGTTTCATCGGCGCCGACACCGGCATCCGCGAGCAGGCCGCCGAGTGCTTCGAGTTTGTCGCGTCGGCCCTGGACCACGAGCCGGATGCCCAGATCCCGCATCCGGTGTTCCACCACGCCCGAGCGGCGGCCGGTCAGGATGCCCACCTGGACACCGCTGTCCGCGAGCATGCGCATGCCCTGACCATCCTTGCTGTTGAAGGCCTTGTACTGGCGTCCGTCATCGTCCAGGAACAGGCTGCCGTCGGTGAGTACGCCATCCACATCAAAGATGACGAAGCGCACCCGTCGTGCGCGTTCAGTGAGCGTTTCGTTCATGGGGCAACGATACCACGCGTCGGGCAGGAACGGTCAGACCACGCCGGCGCGCAGCAGGTCGTGCATGTTGAGGGCGCCCACCAGGCGTTGACCCTCGTCGAGCACCGGCAGGGCGCTGATCTTGTGATCCTCCATGATCTTCAGGGCCTCGGCGGCCAGCATGGTGGGGGCGGCGGTCTTGAACTGACGGGTCATCACTTCACCGATGGTGGTGGCATGCACGTCCACGCCCCGGTCGAGTGTGCGGCGCAGGTCGCCGTCGGTGAAGACACCGATGAGTCGTCGCTGTTCATCCACTACCGCCGTCATGCCCAGGCCCTGGCGGCTGATTTCCAGCAGGGCATCACCCAGGGGCGCATCGGCCCGCACCACGGGGATGCGTTCGCCGGTATGCATGATGTCCGCCACGTGCAGGAGCAGCCGGCGGCCCAGGCGCCCGCCCGGGTGGGAGCGGGCGAAGTCGTCGGCGGTGAAGCCGCGGGCTTCCAGCAGGGCCACGGCCAGGGCATCGCCCATGGCCAGGGCGGCCGTGGTGCTGGCCGTGGGGGCCAGGCCCAGGGGGCAGGCCTCCCGGGCCACGCTCACGTCCAGGTTCACGGTGGCCTCCCGCGCCAGGGTCGAGCGGGGATTGCCGGTGAGGGCGATCATCGGCACGCCCAGGCGACGGATCAGGGGCAGGATGGTGAGCAGTTCATCGGTCTCGCCGGAGTTGGACAGGGCGATGACCGTGTCACCCGGCGTGATCATGCCCAGGTCTCCATGGCTGGCTTCACCCGGGTGGACGAAGAAGGAGGGGGTGCCGGTGCTGGCCAGGGTGGCGGCGATCTTGTTGCCGACATGGCCGGACTTGCCCATGCCCGTGACCACCACTCGACCGGTGCAGGCGAGCAGGTGTTCGCAGGCGCGGATGAACCGGGCGTCGATGCGGGCCATCAGGCCGCGGATGCCCTCGGCCTCCGTGTCCAGTACCGCCAGGGCAAGTTCGCGGGTCTTTTCCGGATTGAGTTTCATGATGCCGTCATGCTACCAATGCTTCAGGTGGGTTGAGCAAGATTATTTTCTGTCTTCATCGCTTACGCCGCTCCCCCGGCCGGACTCAGGCTCAGATACACCCAGGTCATGTAGCCGATGAAGAGCGCCAGCAGCACTCCGCCCTCCATCCGGTTGATGCGCCTTGGACGCCCCCGGAAACTGAAGGCCATGACGATGATCAGCAGGGTCAGGCCCACCATGACCGGAAAATCCCGCCACAGGGCATCGGCCGGTACGCCGGCGGGGCGGAGCAGACCCGGGATGGCCAGCACGCCCAGCAGATTGAACAGGTTGGAGCCCAGGATGTTGCCCAGCACCAGATCGGGTTCGTTGCGGCGGGCACTCATCAGGGCCGCCGCCAGTTCCGGCAGGCTGGTGCCGATGGCGACGATGGTCAGCCCGATCACCAGGTCGCTCACGCCCAGGGCGGTGGCGATGTTCACCGCTCCCCAGACCAGGGCCCGGGCGCTGATCAGCAGCAGCACCAGGCCGATCAGCAGCCAGAGAACGGCCCTGCCGGTGGAGACCGCCCGCGGAATCTCCGCCTCGAACTCGCCCTGGATCGGGTCGGGGCCGTTGTTGCGTCCCTTGAGGCCGTCCCGCACCATCCAGGCCATGACCAGGATCAGGCCGCCCAGCAGGATCAGGCCGTCCATCCTGCCCAGGGTGCCGTTGAGTACCAGCAGGTAGGCCAGCACGCTGACCCCAAGGACCAAGGGCATTTCCTTGCGCAGGGTGGCGGAGGTGATGGCCAGAGGGGCGAGCAGGGCCGTCATGCCCAGGATCAGGCCGATATTGGCGATGTTGGAACCCACCGCGTTGCCGATGGCCAGCCCGGAGTTGCCCTGCCAGGCGGCAATGCCGGAAACCAGCAGCTCCGGCGCCGAGGTGCCGAAGCCGACGATGGTCAGGCCGATGATCATGGTGGGGATGCCCAGGTTGCGCGCCAGGGCGGCGGCACCGAAGATGAACCGGTCGGCACTCCAGACCAGAATGACCAGACCCAGCAGGACGGCGGTGATGGAAGTGAGCATACAGGTGTTTGCGATAGGGCTGTGGGGGACGGGGCGCCATGGCTGATCGGGCGGATTTTACCCTGGACTTCGGGGTTCGTGACTGGGAACACCCGGCTTGGCTGGCGCAATTCTACCCGGATGATCTGCCGGCGTCCTGGCGTTTGTCGTATTACGCCAATGAATTTCGTGCCGTGCTGGTGCCCAGGGAGCGGCGCCTGGCCGCCGGTGAGGCCGGCATGCGTGTCTGGCGGGACGAGGTGTCCCGGGGGTTCCGGTTCTATCTGGAGCTGTCACCGGAGGACGATGCGGTCGTGCCCGCCAGAGCCGAGGCGGTCCTGGGTGATCATCTGGCCGGCTATGTGATGGCGGCCGGGGCGGCCCTTCCTCCGCCCGGCACGGGCCGGCCCTGGTTTGCATCCCGTGCCGAGTCCGGTTCGGCGCGACTCTGGACCGGCATGGATGCCCCGGGCGCCTGTGGTGGCGTGGGCCTGCTGACACTGGATGGCCCGCCGGACCTGCGGGCCTTGCGTGGGCAGTTGGAGTGTTTCATCCACGGCAGCCCGGCCGGGGCGGGGCTGCTGTTCATGGATGCCGGACCCGGTACGGTGGATCAGGCCATGACCATTGCCGCGCTGCTGGGAGTGGCTTGACAGGACCCGGACGGCCCGGGAACATTCACGGTGCCTGACCACCCGCCCCCCATTCAAACCCAGGACCCGGACCATCGACGCCTCTCCCGACAAGACGCCCTGGATCGAGATCCGTGATCTGCATTTTGCCCGCGGTGATCGCAAGATCTTCGACGGCCTGAACATCACCATTCCCCAGGGGCAGGTGACGGCCATCATGGGCCCCAGCGGCACCGGCAAGACCACGTTGCTGCGGCTGATCGGGGGGCAGCTGCGCCCCGATCACGGCCAGGTGCTGGTGGAGGGGCGGGACGTACATCGTCTTTCTCGCCGGGAGCTGTATCGCCTGCGCCGTCGCATGGGCATGCTGTTTCAGAGCGGGGCACTGCTCACGGATCTGAACGTCTTTGACAACGTGGCCTTTCCCATTCGCGAGAACACCCGCCTGCCGGAGCCGCTGGTGCGCAACCTGGTGCTCATGAAGCTGGAGGCGGTGGGCCTGCGCGGCGCGGTGTCCCTCATGCCCAGTGAGCTCTCCGGCGGCATGGCCCGGCGGGTGGCCCTGGCCCGCGCCATCGCCCTGGACCCGCTGCTGATGATGTATGACGAACCCTTTACCGGCCTGGACCCCATCACCATGGGCGTCATCGTGTCCCTCATCCGTCGCCTCAACGATGCCCTGGGCATGACCAGTATCGTCGTGTCTCACGATGTGGCCGAGGCCGGCTCCATCGCCGACTGGGTCTACCTCATTTCCGAGGGCAGGGTGGTGGATGCCGGTCCGCCGGAGCAGTTGCGCCGGGAGGCCTCGGACTGGTCCCGTCAGTTTCTGGAAGGCTTGCCGGATGGTCCGGTTCCCTTCCATTATCCGGCGCCGGATTATCTGGATGACCTCATGGGAGGCGATACACGGTGATGGGACCTTTCCAACGGCTGGGGCGCTCGGCACTGGGCGTGCTGGAACGCCTGGGGCGGGGCCACCTGTTCCTGCTGCGCACCCTGCTGGCCATGGGGACGCTGGTGCGTCGTCCGGGGTTGCTGCTGCGGGAAATCTATTCGGTGGGGGTGTTGTCCCTGCTGATCATTGCCGTGTCCGGCCTGTTCGTGGGCATGGTGCTGGGGTATCAGGGTTACATCACCCTGGTGGACTTCGGTGCCGCCGAGGCCCTGGGTACCGTCGTCGCCCTGTCCCTGGTCCGTGAACTGGGGCCGGTGGTGACCGCGCTGCTGTTTGCCGGTCGGGCCGGTTCCGCGCTGACGGCGGAGATCGGCCTGATGAAGGCGACGGAACAGCTCTCCAGCATGGAAATGATGGCGGTGGACCCGTACAAGCGGGTGATTGCGCCGCGTTTTCTGGCCGGCGTGATCTCCCTGCCGTTGCTGGCGGCGATCTTCAGTGCCGTCGGCGTGGCCGGCGGCTATTTCATCGGTGTGGGGGTGCTCGGGGTGGATGCCGGCGCCTACTGGTCGCAGATGCAGGCCAGCGTGGATTTCCACGAAGACGTCATGAACGGCGTGATCAAGAGCATGGTCTTTGGCGTGGTGGCTGCCTGGATCGCCGTATTTGAAGGTTACGATGCCACGCCCACCTCGGAAGGGGTGAGCCGGGCCACCACGCGCACCGTGGTGCACACGGCACTGGCCATTCTGGCCCTGGACTTCATTCTGACCGGACTCATGTTCGGTGATATCTGATAACGGGACGGCAAGATGACGACGCGCAGGATCGAGATCACCGTGGGCATCTTCGTGGCCCTGGGCCTGGCGGCCCTGTTCATGCTCGCCGTGCAGGTGAGCAACCTGGGCGAGTACCGGGGCGGCGACGGCTATGAGGTGCATGCCTATTTCAACAACATCGGCGGCCTGAAGGTGCGGGCCCCGGTGACCATGGCCGGGGTACGGGTCGGTCGGGTGAGCGCCATCACCTATGACGCCGAGCGCTTTCAGGCCCGGGTCAGCTTCACCATCTCCGCCCGCTATGACCAGTTGCCCACGGATACCCAGGCCAGCATCTATACCGCCGGACTGCTGGGAGAGCAGTATATCGCCCTGGAGCCCGGCGGCGAGGATGAGGTGCTGCGGGACGGCGACGTGATCCTGTTCACCCAGTCGGCCCTGGTGCTGGAGGAACTGATCGGCCGGGTGCTGGTCAACCTTACCGGAAACTGATGTGGAGTCCCCTTGTGATGAAGCCCCTTGTCCATCTGACTTTCACGGCCTGTCTGGTACTGGTCCTCAGCCTGGTGCCGGCGGCGGCGGCCACCCAGGACCCGGTGAAGCTGGTGGAGCAGACCTCCGCCCGGGTGCTGGACAAACTGCGGGAAGATCCTGAGCGGACCCGCAATGATCCGGAGTTTCTCTATGCCCTGGTGGACGACATCATCCTGCCGGTGGTGGATGTCCAGGGCATGTCGCGGCTGATCCTGGCCCGGCACTGGCGTACCGCCACCCCCGAGCAGCGGGAGCGATTCACGACGGCCTTCCAGAACATGCTCATGCGCACCTACACCCTGCAGATGGCCGAGCACATGGACAAGGATATCCGGGTCCTGCCCCATCGCAGCCGTCAGGATGATCGCATGGCTTCGGTGGCCACCGAGATCGTGATGGGGCAGGGGCGATCCAACATCCCCGTCATCTACAGCCTGCGGCCCGTGGACGGAGAATGGAAGATTTTCGATCTGACCGTGGAGGGGCTGAGCTTCGTGACCAATTTCCGCACCAACTTCGGTGCCGAGGTGGAGCGCCATGGCCTGGATGCCCTGATCGAGCGCCTGGAGGCCGGTGACGAATCCCTCATCGAGGAGGCCGTTCAGGCCGATGTGGGGGCGAGCCGGTGAGCGATGCGCGGCTGGAACGCACCGAGGCCGGTATCCGGGTGACGGGTGAACTCACCCTGGTCACGGTACCCGATCTGTGGCGGGAATCCCGAGGCCTGCTCCAGGGTGGGTCCGGCCCCTGCCGGGTGGATCTGTCGGGGGTGACCCGAAGTGACAGTGCCGGCGTGGCGCTGCTCGTCGGCTGGATGAAGGACTGCGCTGGTACCCATGGCGATCATCTGATCTTCACCGGCATGCCCGAGCGCATGCGGGCCCTGGTCGCGGTCAGCGATCTGGAGGACGTGCTGCGGCAAGAGGCCTGATTGCCGGTACTCCCCCCCGGACGCCCTTTTCCGCTATCATCCTTCCCCCTATGGATAAACTGATCATCTGCGGTGGCCGCCCGCTGGAGGGTGATGTACGCATCTCCGGCGCCAAGAATGCGGTCCTTCCCATCCTGGCAGCCACGCTGCTGGCCGATGGCCCCATGACCATCGGCAACGTCCCGCATCTGCAGGATGTCACCACCACCATGGAACTGCTCGGGCGCATGGGCGTGTCCCTGACGGTGGACGAACGCATGCGCATCGAAGTCAATCCCACCACGCTCAACCAGTGCGTGGCGCCCTATGAGCTGGTACGTACCATGCGTGCCTCCATCCTGGTACTGGGTCCCCTGTTGGCCCGTTACGGGGAGGCCGAGGTGTCCCTGCCGGGGGGGTGCGCCATCGGCTCCCGTCCGGTGAACATCCATCTGGAGGGGCTGGCCGCCATGGGAGCCGACATCCGGGTGGAAGGGGGGTACATCCGTGCCCGCGCCAACCGCCTCAAGGGGGCGCGTCTGGTGTTGGACACGGTGACCGTGACCGGCACCGAGAATCTGCTGATGGCCGCGACCCTGGCCGATGGCGTCACCGTCATCGAGAATGCCGCCCGCGAACCGGAAGTGGTGGATCTGGCCAACTGCCTCAAGGCCATGGGGGCCAGAATCTCGGGGGCCGGGACCGACACCATCACCGTGGAGGGTGTGCCGAATCTGCACGGCTGTGAATACACCGTGCTGGCCGACCGGATCGAGACCGGCACCTTCCTGGTGGCGGGTGCCATGACCGGTGGCCGGGTGCGCGCCCGCGATACCGCGCCCAAGACCCTGGATGCCGTGCTGGTCAAGCTGGAAGAGGCCGGTGCCCACATCACTGTGGGGGAGGACTGGATCGAGCTGGACATGCGGGGACGTCGGCCCCGGTCGGTGAGTTTGCGCACGGCACCGTATCCTGCCTTTCCCACCGACATGCAGGCCCAGTTCGTGGCTCTGAATACCGTGGCCGAGGGTACCGCCACCATCACCGAGACCGTGTTTGAAAACCGCTTCATGCATGCCCTGGAGATGCAGCGCATGGGTGCCGACATCCGGGTCGAGGGCAACACCGCCATCATTCGCGGGGTTCCGCGCCTGAAGGCGGCACCGGTGATGGCCACCGACCTGCGGGCCTCGGCCAGCCTGATTCTGGCCGGTCTGGTCAGTGATGGCGAGACCCTGGTGGATCGCATCTATCACATCGACCGCGGCTATGAATGCATCGAGGAGAAACTCTCCCAGCTCGGCGCCATCATCCGCCGCGTGCCCGGATAAGCCCCATGCCAGAACAGACACTGACCATCGCCCTGTCCAAGGGGCGGATCTACAAGGATACCCTGCCGCTGCTGGCGGAAGCCGGGATCGAGCCGAAGGACGATCCGGAGACCAGTCGCAAGCTGATACTGGATACCAACCGTGACGACGTGAAGTTGGTGGTGATCCGCGCCACCGATGTGCCCACTTATGTGCAGTACGGGGCCGCCGATGTGGGGGTTTCCGGCAAGGATGTGCTGATGGAGCACGGCGGGGAAGGGTTGTACGAGCCCCTGGATCTGAACATCGCCCGCTGCCGTCTGATGGTGGCGGGGCGTCCGGAGGCCGCGGCGCGGGCCGGCCGCCTGCGGGTTGCCACCAAGTTTGTCAACACCACCCGTCGTTATTATGCCGAGCAGGGTAAGCAGGTGGAGATCATCAAGCTCTACGGTTCCATGGAACTGGCGCCGTTGGTGGGGCTGTCCGACTGTATCGTGGACCTGGTGGACACCGGCAATACCCTCAAGGCCAACGGCCTGGTGCCCCTGGAGCACATTGCCGACATCAGCTCCCGTCTGGTGGTGAACAAGGCCTCCATGAAGATGAAGTCCGCGCGCGTCAAGCGTCTGCTCAAGGATCTTGAGGCGGCGGTGGCGAGGCGGGCCTAGACCGCCTGCCCCCCAATGACGGCCGGCTCCCGCGGTGACTTGTGATTGCCCTGACCGTTTCCCGAGAGGATCATGAAATTCGATGCCATACCAGACCGATGATCTGAGAATCCTGGGTATCCAGGAAGTGTCCCCCCCGGAACAGCTCCACCGGGAGTATCCCGTCAGCGACGAAGCCGCCCGGACCGTTTACGAGTCCCGCAACGCCATTCACCGGATACTCAAGGGGGAGGATGATCGTCTGCTGGTGATCGCCGGTCCCTGCTCCATCCATGACGTGGAGGCAGCCCGGGACTACGCGGCCCGTCTGAAGGGATTGCGGGATGAACTGGCGGCCGACCTGGAAGTGGTGATGCGGGTCTATTTCGAAAAGCCCCGGACCATCGTCGGCTGGAAGGGGCTCATCAACGATCCCGACCTGGACAACAGTTTTCAGATCAACAAGGGCCTGCGCCTGGCCCGCGGCCTGTTGCTGGACCTGGCCCGACGGGGCGTACCGGCCGCCACCGAATATCTCGACCTGATCAGCCCCCAGTACGTGGCGGACCTGGTGGCCTGGGGCGCCATCGGCGCCCGTACCACCGAAAGCCAGGTACATCGCGAGCTGGCCTCAGGGCTGTCCTGTCCGGTGGGCTTCAAGAACAGCACCGACGGCAGCCTGCAGGTGGCTGTCGACGCCATTCGTTCCAGCTCGAAACCCCATCATTTCCTGTCCGTGACCAAGGCGGGACGCTCGGCCATCTTCTCCACGGCGGGCAACGGGGACTGCCACATCATCCTGCGGGGCGGCAAGACGCCCAATTACGACCCCAAGAGCCTGGACGAGGCCGCCGAGGCCCTGCAGGATGCCGGTCTGCCGCCCCAGCTCATGATCGACTGCAGCCATGCCAACAGCCGCAAGGACCCGGCCCGCCAGGTGGAGGTGACCCGTTCCGTGGCGGCTCAGATCCATGGCGGCGACCGTCGCATCATCGGTGTGATGCTGGAAAGTCATCTGGTGGCGGGTCGTCAGGACCTGGTGGCGGGCAAGCCTCCCGTCTACGGGCAGAGCATCACCGATGCCTGCATGAGCTGGGATGACACCGCCCCCCTGTTGCGGGAGCTGGCCGCCGCGGTCAAGGCCCGTCGCGGCCGTTGAAGGCCCTGGTTGCCATCCTGTCTGCCTCTGCCCTTCTCCCCCAAGGGGAGAAGGGCGCGCTACACTAGCCAATCCATTCCGTTTCGAGGCGTCCCCATGCCGCAGATCAATCGCCTGGACTCCCGACAAGCCGATTTCCGCGCACGACTGGATCAGTTGCTGGCCTGGGAGAGCGTATCCGACGAGGCCGTGTTCACCACCGTGCGCGACATCCTGGCCGATGTACGACATCGGGGCGATGCGGCCGTGCTGGAATACACGGCCCGGTTCGACCGCCTGGAAAAGACCGCCGTGGCTGAGTTGGAGATCCACCGGGACCGGCTTGACCAGGCCCTGACCCGCATCGCCCCGGCGCACCGGCAGGCCCTGGAGCGGGCCGCGGAGCGAGTGCGCCGCTATGCCGAACATCAGAAACTGTCCGACTGGCAATACACCGAGCCCGACGGCACCGTGCTGGGCCAGCAGGTGAGCCCCCTGGATCGGGTCGGACTCTATGTGCCCGGCGGCAAGGCAGCCTATCCCTCCTCGGTGATCATGAACGCGATCCCGGCCAAGGTGGCCGGGGTACCCGAGGTGATCATGGTGGTACCCACGCCGGACGGGCAGGTGAACGACCTGGTGCTGGCGGCGGCGGCCGTGGCCGGGGTGGATCGGGTGTTTGCCATCGGCGGGGCCCAGGCGGTGGCGGCACTGGCCTACGGCACCGGGACCATTCCGCAGGTGGACAAGATCGTGGGCCCCGGCAACATCTATGTGGCCACCGCCAAGCGCATGGTTTTCGGGGCCGTGGGGATCGACATGGTGGCGGGGCCGTCCGAGATTCTGGTGGTCTGTGACGGCCGGACCGATCCCGACTGGATTGCCGCCGACCTGTTTTCCCAGGCCGAACATGACGAGGATGCCCAGGCCATCCTGGTCAGTCCCGACGCGGACTTCCTGGAGGCGGTGGCGGTCGCCATGGATGCCCTGCTTGAACGCATGCCCCGGGCCGAGATCATTCGTACGTCCCTGGCTGCCCGGGGTGCCCTGATCCGGGTACGGGATCTGGACGAGGCCGTGGAGGTGGCCAACCACGTGGCGCCGGAGCATCTGGAACTGTCCGTGGCCGAGCCCGAGGCCATGGCCCGGCGCATTCGCCATGCCGGTGCCATCTTCCTGGGGCGTCACACAGCCGAGGCCGTGGGTGACTACTGTGCCGGTCCCAACCACGTGCTGCCCACCTCCCGCACGGCGCGCTTTTCCTCGCCCCTGGGGGTCTATGACTTCCAGAAGCGCTCCAGCCTGATTCACTGCTCCGCCGCCGGGGCCTCCGATCTGGGTCGGACCGCCTCCGTGCTGGCTCGGGGGGAGGGGCTGGTCGCCCATGCCTGTTCGGCGGAATACCGCATCGACCCCAAGGTTGATGATCGCTGAGCCTGTTCCCATTGCCTGTGTCCACGATACGATGCCTCAAGACGCCCAAGCCGTGACGGCACCTTGCCCGGAACACCTGATCCGGACCGAGATCCGTGAACTGTCCGCCTACCCCGTGCCCTCGGCACAGGGCCTGATCAAGCTGGATGCCATGGAAAATCCCTATGAGTGGCCGCGGGACTTGCGCGATGCCTGGGCCGAGACCTTGAGTCGGCTGCCGGTCAACCGGTATCCGGACCCGAAGGGCACCGAACTCGTGGCCCGTCTGCGCACGGTGATGGGGGTGCCCGGCGAGGCGGCATTGCTGCTGGGCAACGGTTCCGACGAGCTGATCCAGATCCTGCTCATGGCCGTGTCCGGTCCCGGGCGGGTGGTGATGGCGCCGGAGCCCGGCTTTGTCATGTACCGGATGGTGGCCCGCTGGCTGGGTCTGGAGTTTGTCGGTATCCCCCTCAAGCCGGATTTTTCCCTGGACATGCCGGCCATGCTGGCGGCGCTGGAACGACACCGGCCGGCCGTGATGTTCCTGGCCTGGCCCAATAATCCCACCGGCAATCTCTGGCCGCGGGCCGACATGGAAACGCTGATCCGGGCGGCACCCGGGCTGGTGGTGGTGGACGAGGCCTATGGCCCCTTTGCCCGGGACAGCTTTCTGCCGGACGTGGGCAGCGACGGGCGCCTGCTGGTGATGCGTACCGTCTCCAAGCTGGGGCTGGCCGGACTTCGGCTGGGTTATCTATGCGGGATGCCGGCGTGGATCGGGGAACTGGACAAGGTCCGCCTGCCTTACAACATCAATGTCCTGACCCAGGCGGCGGCGGAATTTGCACTGGCCCATCACGGGGTGCTGGATGAGCAGGCGGCCTGGATTCGCCGGGACCGGGAGGCGTTGTTCAAGGCCCTGGCGGCCCTGCCGGGGGTGGAGCCCTTCCCCAGCGAGGCGAATTTCATCCTGTTCCGGGTGCCGTCCGCCCGGGGGCGGGAGATCTTCGAGGGGATCCGTGCCGGCGGGGTGCTGATCAAGGACCTGTCGGGGCAGGGCGGCCTGCTGGCCGACTGCCTGCGGGTGACGGTGGGGGCGCCGGAGGAAAACGCCCGCTTCCTGGCGGCCCTTGAGGCCGTGCTCTGACGCCTTGGGGCGGTCCCGGATCAGGACGACCTGCGCACGGCCGGCCGCTGACCCACCTCGGCCCGGATCTGTACCGGCCGGCCCTCGCGCACCCCCTGGATAGCCAGGGTCTCGCCGGGCTTGCGGCGGGCAATGAAGTTCAGGGCATCTTGGGCGTCATTCACCCGGTCGCCATCCAGGTGCGTGATGACATCCCCGGGGCGGATTCCGGCCCGGGCCGCCGGGCCGCCGGAGAGCACCCCGGCGATGAGGATGCCGCGGGCATCCGGGAGGCCGAAGGACTGGGCCAGTTGCGGCGTGATCTCCTGGACCTCAATGCCCAGCCAGCCACGCACCACGGTGCCCTTTTCGATGATCTGGGTCATCACGTCCCGGGCCAGGTCCACTGGAATGGCAAAGCCGATGCCCTGGGAGCCGCCGGAACGGGTGAAGATGGCGGTGTTGATGCCCACCAGTTCGCCGTGGGCGTTCACCAGGGCGCCGCCGGAGTTGCCCGGATTGATGGCGGCATCGGTCTGGATGAAGTCTTCATAGGTGTTGATGCCCAGGCGACTGCGACCGGTGGCGCTGACGATGCCCAGGGTCACGGTCTGGCCCACGCCGAAGGGATTGCCGATGGCCAGGACCACGTCACCCACCCGCAGGCCGGCGGAGGCGCCGACCACGATGCTGGGCAGGGTGCGCCCGGCCGCGTCGATCCTCAGGATGGCCAGATCGGTCTCGGGGTCTGTGCCGACCACGGTGGCCGCCACGCTGCGCCCATCCGCGAGCAGGGCCTCGATCTCGTCGGCGCCCTCGATGACGTGATTGTTGGTGAGAATGAAGCCCTGGGGGCTGATGATCACGCCGGAGCCCAGGCTGGTCTGGGTGCGCTGTCGGGGATTGTCGAAGCGATCACCGAAGAACTGCCGGAACAGGGGGTCGTCCATGAAGGGGTGGCTGCGTTGCACCACCGTCTTGCGGGTGTGGATGTTGACCACGGCCGGGGCGGCCTGGCTCACGGCGTCGGCATAGGACACCGGACCCGTCATGGGGCCGCTCAGGGTGGCGCGCTCGCTTTGTCGCACCTCCACCACGGGGCGAGGTTCCCGCAGCAGGTCGGGAAAGAACAGCAGCATGAGGGCGGCCACGGCAAGGCCGACGCCCACTACCTGAAGCAGGAAACGACTGATCGGGGTCATGGCAATAACATACCATACTGGTGTAGGGTCATGGCCCGCCAACATTGCAATATGGAGATAAGCTTATGGTCGCTCTGCGGGACCTGATCAGCCATGTCGACACGTTGCTCAATGTGGGCGCATTTACCGACTATAGCCCTAACGGGCTTCAAGTTCAGGGCAGACCTCACGTTTCCCGTCTTGTGACCGGCGTGACCGCCAGTCGGGCGCTGATTGAAGCCGCCATCGAGCAGGGCGCGGATGCCCTGCTGGTTCATCATGGTTACTTCTGGAAGGGTGAGGACGCCCGGATCGTCGGCATGAAGCGGGAGCGATTGCGTCTCCTGCTGGCGCATGACATCAGTCTGCTGGCTTACCATCTGCCCCTGGATGCGCACCCTGAGCTGGGGAATAACGCTCAGCTGGCTGGATTGCTGGATTTTCAGGTGCAGGGCGTCCTGCGTCCCGATGGCGTGGGCTTCTTCGGTGTGCCGGATGCCCCGCTGTCAGCGCAAGCGCTCGGGGAGCGCCTGTCCCGGCGCCTGGGGCGCGAGGCCCTCTGGATTCCCGGTGGTCCGGAGGTGATCCGTCGCCTTGGATGGTGTACCGGAGGTGCTCAGGGCATGGTTGAGAGGGCCGCGGAAATGGGGCTGGACGCCTACATCAGCGGCGAGGTCTCGGAGCAGACCGTGCATGTGGCCCGGGAAGCGGGCATTCACTATTTTGCCGCCGGGCATCATGCCACCGAGCGCTACGGACCCAGGGCGCTGGGTGAGTACCTGGCCAGAACATTAGCACTTTCGCATGAATTTATAGATGTAGAGAATCCTATTTGAATCAGATGGTTGTTGGAGGTCCGGGTGTTTCCTCTTGACGTTGTGGGCGTCTTCGGGAATCCTACTGCGTTTTGAGTGCCCCGACGGGTTGACGGGTCTTTGGATCGGCGAGGGGATTTTCAGTGCCCGGCCGATGAGGGGTGCCCGTGAACCAGCGGTCTTTTTGGAACTCAATTGGAGATCTTTTTGATGGCTAACGAAGGCGTGAACCAGAGTCGACGGCGATTCCTGGTCGCGGCCACCAGCGTGGTCGGCGGTGCAGGTGTCGTCGCGGTGGCCTACCCCTACCTGGCATCCTGGGCGCCCAGTGCCCGTGCTCAGGCGGCAGGTGCACCGGTTGAAGTGGATGTTTCCCAGGTAGAGCCGGGACAGCTCATTCGAGTGGAATGGCGGGGCAAGCCCATCTGGATTACCCACAGAACCCCGCAGATGCTTGAACTGCTGCCCGAAAACCGTCCCCGTCTGTCGGACCCGGATTCCACGGTTGTCTCCCAGCAGCCGGCTTACTGTCAGAACGAAACCCGGTCCATCAAGCCGGAGTATTCCATTCTGATTGGTATCTGCACCCATCTGGGTTGCTCCCCCAGCTATCGCCCGGAACTGGCTCCTCCGGACCTGGGCAGCGAATGGCGCGGCGGTTACTTCTGTGTGTGCCACGGCTCACGCTTCGATCTGGCCGGCCGGGTGTGGCGCAACGTGCCCGCCCCAATCAACCTGGCGGTTCCGCCCCACAAGTACCTGTCGGAGACCCTCGTCCTGATCGGCGAGGATGACGAAGGAGTTGCCGCATGAGAGCCCTAGTAGACTGGATCGACGCCAGATACCCGCTCACCAAGACCTGGAATGAGCATCTGGCCGAGTACTATGCGCCGAAGAATTTCAATTTCTGGTACTACTTCGGGTCCCTGGCCGTCCTGGTCCTGGTGATCCAGTTCGTCTCCGGTATCTTCCTGACCATGTTCTACAAGCCGGACGCCCAGCTGGCGTTCGCCTCCGTCGAGTACATCATGCGCGACGTGGAGTGGGGCTGGTTCATCCGCTACATGCACACCACGGGGGCCTCGGCCTTCTTCATCGTGGTCTATCTGCACATGTTCAGGGCCTTGATGTACGGTTCCTACAAGCGGCCCCGTGAACTGATCTGGATCATCGGCGTGGCCATCTACCTGGTGCTCATGGCGGAAGCCTTCGCCGGCTACATGCTGCCCTGGGGTCAGATGTCCTACTGGGGTGCCCAGGTGATCGTGAATCTGTTTGCCACCATTCCCGTGGTGGGCGGCGATCTGGTGACCTGGATCCGGGGTGACTTCCTGATCTCCGATGCCACCCTCAACCGCTTCTTCGCCCTGCACGTGGTGGCCCTGCCGCTGGTGCTGGTGATGCTGGTGTTCGTGCACATCGTGGCCCTGCATGCCGTGGGTTCCAACAACCCGGATGGCGTGGAAATCAAGAAGTTCACCGGCAGCAACGGTCATCCCGCCGACGGCATTCCCTTCCACCCCTACTACACCGTCAAGGACCTGTTCGGTTTCGGCGTGTTCCTGATCCTGTTCTTCGCGGTGGTGTTCTTTGCCCCCGAGGCCGGCGGCTACTTCATCGAGAAGGCCAACTTCCAGATGGCCGATCCGATGGTGACCCCTGAACTGATCCATCCGGTATGGTACTTCGGCACCTTCTACACCGTGCTGCGGGCGGTGCCCGATCCGTTCCTGGGCGTGCTGCTCATGTTCGGCGCCGTGCTGATCCTGTTCTTCCTGCCCTGGATCGACCGCAATCCGATCAAGTCCTGGCGCTATCGCAGCACCATCCACAAGTTCAACATCGTGTTCTTCGGTCTGACCTTCGTGGTGCTGGGCTATCTGGGTCTGAAGCCGGTGGAGCCCTTCTATGCCGAACTGGGTCTGCGCCTGACGGCCGTCTACCTGCTGTTCTTCTTCGTGCTCTGGTTCCATAGCCAGCCCCGGTCTTCCCTGTTCAGCTGGCTGTCCTTCCTGGTGCTGGTGGGCGGTTACACCTACTGGGATTACCTGCGCCTTGAGGCCGGTGTCGACCAGACTCTGCTGGTGGCCATGTGGTTCATTCCGACCGTGTACCTGGTGATCTGCCTGCTGCTGCCCCTGTACACCCAGCTCAACGAGGAAAAGCCGGTTCCGGCGAGGGTGACTTCGTGATGAAAAAGACAATTGCACTCGTGTTCATGATGGTCTGCGCGGCGCCCGTTGCGGCGCTGGCGGCCGGACCTGCCAAGCCCCTGGATCGGGCCAATATCGACATGACCGATACGGCCTCCCTGCAGCGTGGCGCGGAGTACTTCTTCCAGTACTGCATCGGCTGTCATTCGATCCAGTTCAAGCGCTACAACCGCATGGGCAATGACCTGGGTCTGAGTGACGATCAGCTGCGGGAACGGTTCATCCATACCCGCGACCAGTCCGGTGACCAGACGGGTGTCGGCGAGCTGATCAAGATCGCCATGAAGCCCGATGATGCGGAAGAGTGGTTCGGTCAGCCCGCGCCCGACCTGAGCCTGACGGCTCGCCTGCGGGGCACGGACTGGATCTACACCACGCTGCGCAGCTTCTACCTGGATGACAGCCGTCCCATGGGCGTGAACAATGCCATCTTTGAAGCCATGAGCATGCCCCATGTCCTGTGGGAACTGCAGGGCTGGCAGGCCAACGTGGGTGAAGAGGGTCACATCAAGCTGGAGAAGGTTGCCGAAGGCAAGCTGACCACCGAGGAATACAACGAAGTGGTCCGCGACATCACCAACTTCCTGGCCTATGTGGCGGACCCCGTGAAGGTGGAGCGTCACGAGCTGGGCAAGTGGGTGCTCCTGTTCCTGGCCTTCTTTACCTTCGTGGCCTACCTGCTGAAGAAGGAATACTGGAGAGACGTGCACTGATCGTCGTTCCAGGAAAGGGGCAGGGATGCCCCTTTTTTCCAGCCGGCCGCCTGGATCCTGTCGGCCGACCGACCGGAGAGCCTCCATGGCGTTAATCGCCAATCGTAGATCCGTCATGACGCTCTTTTCAGCACCCACCTGTCCGCGATGTCATTCGGTCAGGATCGTGCTGGCTGAAAAGGACATCACGGTGGACATCCACCAGCTTGAACCAGGCGAAAAGTCCGAAGACCTTTCCGACCTGAACCCCTATAACTCGGTCCCCACGTTGGTGGATCGGGAACTGGTGCTCTACGGCACTCAGGTCATCCACGAATATCTCGACGAGCGTTTCCCCCATCCTCCCCTGATGCCGGTGGATCCGGTGGCCCGCGCCACCGCCCGTCTGGCCCTCTATCGGGTGGAGATGGACTGGTACCGTGGCCTGGAAAGCCTGGATGCCACCTCGGACAAGCAGGCCGCCAAGGCCCGCAAGATCCTGCACGAGAGCCTGGTGGCGGCCAGTGAGATCTTCGCCATCAAGCCCTATTTTCTCAGTGATGAATTCAGTCTGGTGGACGCGGCCATTGCGCCGGTCATGTGGCGACTGCCTCATTACGGGATCCCGCTGGAAAAGCTGCCGGCCCCCATTCGTGACTACGCCCGGCGCATGTTTGCCCGGGATGCCTTCCGGCAGAGCCTGACCGAGGCCGAGAAGGAGATGCACTGACTCCGGTCCCGGCTGTATCCGCACTTCATTGTCTTTCGAGCCTTGCCATGACTTCCAGTCGACCGTATCTCATCCGCGCCATTTATGAATGGATTGTGGATAACGACATGACTCCCCACCTCCTGGTGGATGCCGCCGCGGAGGTGGTGGTACCCCGTGAGTACGTGGAAAACGGGCGCATCGTGCTCAATGTGGCCCCGCTGGCGGTCAGCGGCCTGCTGATCAGTAACGAAGCCGTGACCTTCAATGCCCGTTTCGGGGGTCGCCCCATGAACGTGATGATCCCAGTGGACCGGGTGCTGGCCATCTATACTCGGGAGAACGGCCAGGGCATGATGTTTGCCGAATCCGAGGACGGAGACGAGCCACCGCCTTCCGGCGGGGATGATGACGGTGGCGGCGGCAAGGGCGAAGGCGGGCGCCGCAAGGGACCGAGCCTCCGGGTGGTCAAGTAAGCCTCAGGCGGTTGTGTCCGTGGCAGGGGGAAGGCCCTTGCCCGGATTGAGGATGCCGTCCGGGTCAAAGCTTTGCCTGACCGCATGCATCAGTGAAAGCGCTTCTTCCCCCAGTTCCCGGGCCACGAAGGGGCGTTTCACCAGTCCGATGCCGTGTTCCCCGGAGATGCTGCCCCGCAGGCCCAGCACCAGATCGAATACCCCGTCCAGACAGGCATCCGCCGCCTTCATCTGTGCCGCATCGTCCGGGTCTACCAGTAGATTGACATGAATGTTGCCGTTGCCGGCGTGACCGAAACTGACGATGGTGATGCCGTGGTCGGTTCCCAGGCGCTCCAGTCCATTGATGAGGGCGGGAATCTTCGACACCGGCACCACCACGTCTTCGTTGATCTTCTTGGGCGCAATGGTGCGCAGAGCCGGTGACAGGGCCTTGCGGGTGGCCCAAAGGGCCTTGACCTCGTCTCCGGTGCGGGCCAGTTCCACCGACAGGCAGCCTGTCCCCCGGGCCGCCGCCGCCACCCTTTCCGCCGCGGCATCCAGCCCCGCCGCCAGTCCGTCCACCTCGATCATCAGCAAGCCGCCGGCGCCCGCGGGTAGCGTCGCCTCGGAATAGTGGCGGATCATCTCGATGGCGCGACCGTCCATGAATTCCAGGGCGCAGGGCACCACCGGCTGGGCCATGATGCGGGAGACGGCTTGGGCGGCGGCATCCATGGATTCATAGACCGCCTGCAGGGTGCGCTTGTCCTCCGGCAGCGGGGTGAGTTTGAGGATGGCCTCGGTGATGATGCCCAGGGTCCCCTCGGAGCCGATCAGCAGTCGGGTGAGATCATAGCCGACCACGCCCTTGGTGGTGTGGACGCCGGTACGCAGCAGTTGCCCGCGGCCGGTGACGGCGGTCAGCCCCAGGGTGTTGTCCCGGGGCGTGCCGTACTTGACCGCCCGTGGGCCGGCGGAGTTGTAGGCGAGGTTGCCGCCGATGGTGCAATAGGCGGCGCTGGTGGGATCGGGGGGCCAAAAGAAGCCATGACGGCCGGCCGCATCCTGCAGGGCCTGATTGGTGACGCCGGGCTGGACCACCGCCAGCCGATTGTCCGGGTCCAGTTCCAGGATACGGTCCATGCGCTCCAGGCTCAGTACCACGCCACCCCGGTCCGGGACCGTGGCGCCGGTGGTGCCGGTGCCGCGTCCGCGGGCGATCACGGGCACCCGGTGTTCCCGGCAGCCGCGTACCACGGCCTGTACCTGCTCGGTGTGGGTGGCGAAGACCACGGCTTGAGGGGGGGCATGCAGACGGGAGTTGTCGCCACCGTAGGGCCAGCGGTCGGCGGCCCGGGTCAGCAGGTTGTCCGTGCCCACCGCCGCTTCCAGGGATCGGAGCAGGGCCTCGGGCAGCGGCGGTTGCGTGGGTGGCGATGCGTCGGACAGTGCCATGGCCGGAGGGCTCCCTAGCGGATGCCCAGCAGTTGCCGGTCAATCAGATCGCACAGAACGTGGATCACCACCAGGTGAACCTCCTGAATGCGAGCGGTGCGGTCCGCCGGGGCGCGAATTTCGATATCCCGGTCCGACAGCAGGCCGGCCAGGGCGCCGCCGTCACGACCGGTGAAGGCCACTACCCGCAGATCCCGTTCCCGCGCCGCCTTGATGGCTTCCAGGACATTGGCGGAGTTGCCGGAAGTGGAGATGGCCACCAGCACGTCTCCACTTTGTCCCAGGACCCGGACCTGCCGGGCAAAGACCTGATCATAGGCGTAGTCATTGGCGATGGAGGTGAGGGTGGAGGTGTCCGTGGTGAGGGCCACGGCGGGCAGGCCGGGACGCTCGTGTTCGAACCGGTTCACCAGTTCGGAGGCGAAATGCTGGGCGTCGGCCGCGGAACCGCCGTTGCCGCAGATCAGGAGCTTGTGTCCGCCGAGGAAGGTTTCCAGGATGCACGCGGCCGCCTGCTCGATGGTGTCCGAGAGGATCAGGGCGGCACTTTGCTGGGTTTCAACGGTTTCGGCGAAGGTGCGACGGATGATGTCTTGCAGGCTCATGCGGGCGGGCGACTCAGGGGCTGGCCTCAAAGGCGTTGGGTATCCAGTTCAGACGGTTGTCGGATTCGATGGCCACCACGTCCAGCCGGGCCGGGCGATTGCAGCCATGAATCTGAAGATAAAAGGCCGCCGCCGCCAGGATACGGCGCTGTTTGCGGCCGTTGATGCTGGCGGCGGCGCCGCCGAAGCGGGCGGAGCGGCGCTGACGCACCTCGACGAAGACCAGGGTACCCTGATCGTCCATGACCAGGTCGATTTCCCCCACCTTGCAGCGGAACTGCGCAGTGACAAACCGTAGCCCCTGACGTTCCAGGAAGCTGCGAGCCCGGGCTTCCGCCGCGTCACCCTGGGCTTTGCGGCTCATTGGGTCTGATCCGCCACGGGTAGCTCGGGCTGTCCGACGAGCCGCGGGCGGCCGCCGATGAAGCGTGCCCAGTTCAGGTCCCGGGTGATGTGTCCGTGGGCATCCATGCGTAATCCACCGGTCACTCCCTGGTAACGTTCGTTGGGGCGCTCCGAGAGCCGTTCCAGCAGTGGGAAGATCTGAAGGGCGTCAAAACCCAGGGCTGTCAGGCGGGGGAGTTGGAGTGTGTTGCCCGAGAGCTGGGCGTCCAGGCGCGAGCGCAGTTCCGGGCGGGGGTTGGCGCCTTCCAGCAGCCAGGGGATGTCGGCAAAGACCAGACCGTCCAGATCCTGATCTTGACGGGGATCGGGCCGCCCGGAATACACATGGGAGGTGGCCAGTACCGGAATCTGTCCGGCGCGATGGAAGCGTAGCTGGGGCCAGAGCAGTCTGGCCTGGCGGGGACTGCCCGACAGGAAGATCAAGTCCACGTCCTCCCGCGGCACGGGCGCTGCGTCCCGCCCGGTACGACCGCTGCGATCACGGATATCGAGCGCGGCGATGATGGAGGCGCCGTAGTCCGATGCCTCCGGCGCAAAGAACTGGGTGCTGATCACCTGGCCGCCCAGGGCCTCGAAGCGGTCACGGAAGGCGCGTTGCAGACGTTCACCCAGCTCGGTGCGGGGCATCAGGATGACGGCGCGCTGACGTCCTTCTAGGATGGCCCGCTCGGCCGCCTGGATGGCCTCGGCTTCGGGGTTGAGGCCGAACTGATAGAGGCCGGAGGGGTAGGTGGACTGGGGTTCGGCATGGTTCAGCGCCAGGACCGGTATGGGCAGGGATTCGCGCTGGGCAAACAGGGTCACGGCCTGACGGTCCAGAGGGCCGATGACGCCGCGGGCACCATCGGCGATGGCCTGCTGATAGTGGGTCCAGGCGGATTCCGCTTGCTCGCCCGTATCGTGGATGCGCAGTTCCGGCCGGTTGTCGGCGGGGCTGTCGTAGTAGGCGGCGAGGATGCCTTCAAGAATGGCCTGAGCCGCGGTGGAAAAGCGCCCGGTCAGCGGCAGCAGCACCGCCACGTGTTCCGGGAAGTGTCCGTAGGTTGCCCATTGTTGCCGCAGGCGGTCGAGGAAGCGGGGAGTAGCCGGATGACCGTCAAACTGCCTTTGCCATGCGTCCAGTCGTGTTTCCAGGGCCGCCAGTCGCGGCGGGGTGTCGTGGGCCAGTTCCGCCAGGCTCAGCCAGCCGCGGGCCTCGAAGCGGCCACTACGCGCCGTCAGGTCCGGTAATTGGCGGGCCGGGATCTGTTGCAGCATGGCCCACAGGGCTTCCTGGCTAGCCAGACGCTCTTCGGGAGTCTGATACAGGGTGCCCTGACGGATGCGGGTTTCCAGGGCTTCATGCCAGCGGCCCTGGTCGGCGAGGATGCCGGCCCGTGTCTCCAGGATGCGCGCCGCCAGGCCGATGGGGAGGGTGTCCAGGGAAGGGGGCAGGTGGCCCAGGGCGGTCTGCGGATCCCCTTCCATCCAGGTGATGCGGGCATTGAGCTCGGCGCGGCGAGCCTTGCCGACCGTATCCAGATGCCGGTCCTCCACCTGGCTCAGGATCCGCGAGGCCTCCTCAAGGGCCTCCGGCTCAACCGGGGGGCGCAGCAGCAGGTCGACCGCATTGAGCTGGGCGCGCGCCTTGTCGCTCCCCCGCAGTCGCTCCGCGGCCGCCAGGTATTCAGAGGCTGCCGCCCGGTGTGCCCCCTCCTGTTCCAGCAGGGCGGCGCGGGTCAGGATATCCGTGGGCGGGTCCGCGGGGCGGGGCATGCCGGCGCAGGCCGACAGGAGCAATGCAATCAGCAGGGGCAGGACGATATGTCGCATGGCGCACACGGGGTCATGGGTTCTCCCGCCCGGCGGGGCGGGTTAGACTGGCGAACCGTTTTGTGGGGTTTCCAGTATCTTGGCCGGGGTGCAGTGTGTCAATTGAGGCGGGTGTTTTATATGTGGTGGCAACACCGATCGGCAATCTCTCCGACATGTCCCGTCGTGCGCTGCAGATACTGGGGGAGGTGGATCTGATCGCGGCGGAGGATACCCGCCACACGGGTCGGTTGCTGACCCATTTCGGACTGGCCACGCCGCGTGTCAGTCTGCATGAACACAACGAGGAGCAGCAGGTCCCGGCGCTGGTGTCCCGTCTTGCCCGGGGTGAGTCCATTGCCCTGGTCAGTGATGCCGGTACCCCCCTGATCAGTGATCCTGGCTTTCGTCTGGTGGTCGCGGCCCGCGAATCCGGGATTCGTGTCTCTCCCGTCCCGGGGCCGTGTGCCCTGATCGCCGCTCTCTCCGCCAGCGGCCTGCCGTCGGACCGTTTTCTCTTCGAGGGTTTTTTGCCCGCCAGGGAGCTGGCACGGCGCAAGCGTCTACAAGCTCTGCGGGACATCCCCAGCACGCTGATCTTCTACGAGTCCAGTCACCGTATCGGTGATGCCCTCACGGACATGGCCGAAGTGCTCGGGGGGGATCGCCGGGCAGTGGTGGCGCGGGAGCTGACCAAGACCTTTGAGCAGTTGCAGGGGGATACCCTGTCGGGGCTGGTGCAATGGCAGGCGGAAGATCCCAATCACGGGCGCGGCGAGTTCGTGGTGCTGGTGTCCGGGGCCTCACGGCAGGAGACGGGTGAACTGACAACGGAGGCGGAGCGCGTGTTGCGCTTGCTGTTGGGAGAGTTGCCGTTGAAGGCGGCGGCTCGTCTGGCGTCGGAGATCACCGGCATCTCCAGAAATACCCTCTATCAGCGGGGGCTTGAACTGCGTTGAGAATGACGTCTTCAAAGTCTGCTGAGTGGTTTCGCCCGTCTTGTGCTCGGTTCCTGAACTTACATACAATGACGACGGAGCCGGCCAGACAGTCGCTGCGGTTTTGACAGCCGTGGAGGAAAGTCCGGGCTCCACAGGGCAGGGCGCCAGGTAACGCCTGGGCGGCGCAAGCCGACGGAAAGTGCCACAGAAATGATACCGCCGATGGCCTTCGGGCACAGGTAAGGGTGAAATGGTGCGGTAAGAGCGCACCGCGCGGGTGGCAACACGCCGCGGCAGGGTAAACCCCGTCCGGAGCAAGGCCAAATAGGGGTGCATTGGTGCGGCCCGCACTGCACCCGGGTAGGCTGCTCGAGGCGCATGGTGACATGCGTCCCAGATGAATGACTGTCCCCGACAGAACCCGGCTTATCGGCCGGCTCCGCTTCCCTCTTCATGACCCCGGTTCGGCTTGAGCCGGGGCTGTCAATCCCGGGTTTCACTCATCTCTGTTTGAGTGAATTATCGCCTTTATTTTGCAACCCTATGATTAATCTGGAAACCCTGATATGGATGGGGCCGTGTGACCGTGTTCCTTGCAGCAGGTTTTGTAAGTATTTGTGACACAAGCATAAATCTTGAACCTGGTAAGGGCGTTTTTCTTGACACCCCGCTGAGCCGATCCATATAGTGTAGAAAAGTGGATTTATGTGGGGGCAGGTGGAGTTTTCCGACGTTTCGGGGCTTTTCCGAGATGAATGGTCGGATGGATTCCTGCGGGGCAGGCGTTGTGATCGGCAGAGGTGCCCGGAGCGGTCGTGTTCCGAGGGATTACCAATCTGAATCTGGACACCAAGGGACGCATCGCGATGCCGTCCCGGTACCGGGATCTGCTGCTGGAGCATTGTCGGGGTCAGCTGGTCGTTACGGTCCATCTGGACCAATGTCTGCTGATCTATCCCCTGCCTGACTGGGAGATCCTCGAACAGCAAGTGATGTCCCGGCCCAACATGAATCGGCAGGTGCGAAACCTTCAGCGTCTGCTGGTGGGGCATGCCTCTGACTGCGAGATGGATGGCAACGGCCGGATACTGTTGCCGGGTCCCCTGCGTGAATTTGCGAATCTGACTAAACGGGCGGTACTGGTGGGGCAGGGCAACAAGTTTGAATTGTGGGACGAGGATGCGTGGAACAGCAGTCGCGAGGCGTGGTTCCGGCAAGAGGCTCGGGAGGGCGATCTGAGTTCGATCCTGGAGTCTCTGACGCTGTGAGTCATGACCTGGTGGAAAAGACCGGCCATCGTCCGGTACTGCTGGCTGAAACCCTGACGGCCTTGTGCATCCGTCCGGATGGAGTCTACGTGGACGGGACCTTCGGCAGGGGAGGTCATACCGGCGCCATCCTCGACCGGCTGGGTCCAACCGGTTGCCTGATCGCCCTGGACCAGGACCCGGAAGCCGAAGCCGAGGCCCTTGCCCGATTTACGGGGGATGGTCGCTTTGAATTCGTGCGCACCTCCTTCACCCGGTTGCTTCCAGTGCTTGAGGCGCGCGGTCTGGTGGGGCGAGTGGATGGCGTATTGCTGGACCTGGGGGTGTCTTCCCCTCAACTGGATACTCCGGAGCGGGGTTTCAGCTTCATGCGGGATGGTCCCCTGGATATGCGCATGGACCCGATGCGGGGAGAGTCTGCCGCCCAGTGGCTGGCAAGGGCCGATGAGGCAGAGATCGCCGGGGTTCTCAAGACCCTTGGCGAGGAGCGCTTTGCCCGGCGCATTGCCCGCCATCTGGTTGAACAGCGGGCCGTCATGCCCATCGAGCGGACCGGTCGGTTGGCGGCGCTGATCGCCGAGGCCATCCCCCGCCACGAACGGCACAAGCATCCGGCCACGCGCAGCTTTCAGGCGATTCGTCTGTATGTGAATCATGAACTGGAGGCGCTGGATGAATGCCTGGCGCAGATACCGGCGGCACTGGCGCCGGGAGGACGGTTGGCGGTGATCAGCTTCCATTCCCTGGAGGATCGAAGCGTGAAGCGCTTCATTCGCCGTCAGTCCGAGGGGGAGCCGGTACCACGGGGTCTGCCTGTCACGGCGCCGCCACCGGGAAGAACCCTGCTGAAGATCGGTAAGGCACAACGGGCTCGGGAAGATGAGGTGGAAGCGAACCCGCGGGCACGCAGTGCGGTGTTGCGGGTGGCCGAGCGCCTGTCGTGAATCGGCGTCTGGCATTACTGGCCCTGCTGTTTCTGGCGGTGGTCGCCAGCGCCCTGGCCGTGGTGCATAGCAAGCATCAAAGCCGGGTGTTGTTCATTGATCTACAGGCTGAACTGAGATTGCGTGACGAATTGAATATTGAGTGGGGGCAGTTGCAGCTGGAACAGAGTACCTGGGCGACCCATGGACGCATCGAAGAGGAGGCGGGCAGCCGTCTCAACATGCGCCTGCCCGATGCCCGTTCCACCGTTATTCTGCTGGAGTGATTGATGTCGGAGCCCAAGACAACGATTTCTAGCTGGCGGCGTGGCGTGGTGCTGGGGGCGTTTGCCCTGGCCTTTGTCGCCGTGCTGGCACGTGCCGTGGATCTGCAGGTCCTGCAGCAGGATTTTCTCCAGGGCCAGGGTGACGCGCGTCATCTGCGGGTGGTATCCCTGCCTGCTCACCGGGGCATGATCCTGGACCGTAACGGCGAGCCCATGGCGGTGAGTACCCCCGTGGACAGCGTCTGGGCCAATCCCCGGGAGACCCTGCTTCACCCCGAGCAGCTGGCGGGCCTGGCCCGTGTGCTGGAGATGAATCCGCGGGATCTGCATCAGCGGCTGGCCGAGCGGGCGGAGCGGGAATTCGTCTATCTGCGCCGCCATGTCACCCCGGACGTGGGGCGGCAGGTCATGGCCTTGCGGGTCCCCGGTGTCGCCCTGCAGCGGGAATACCGCCGCTACTATCCCATGGGTGAGGTCTCTGCTCATGTCCTGGGCTTCACCAATATCGATGATCGCGGTCAGGAAGGACTGGAGCTGGCCTATAACACCTGGCTGACCGGTGAACCGGGCGCCAAGCGGGTGGTTCGCGATCGTCTGGGGCGTGTCATCCGGGACGTCGAGAACATCCGTCCCGCCCGTCCCGGGCAGGATCTGACCCTGACCATCGATCAGCGTCTGCAGTACCTGGCCTATCGTGAGCTCAAGGCCGCGGTGCAGGCCCATGGGGCGAGGGCGGGATCGGCGGTGATCCTTGACGCCCGCAATGGCGATGTCCTGGCCATGGTCAATCAGCCCTCCTACAACCCGAACAACCGGGGCACCCTGCGGGGAGACAGTGCCCGTAACCGGTCCGTCACGGATCTGATCGAGCCCGGTTCCACCATCAAGCCCTTTACCGTGGCGGCGGCCTTGGAGAGTGGTCAGTTCCAGAAGGAATCCCTGCTTCAGACCAGTCCCGGCCGCATGCGGGTGGGCCGTCATACCGTCACCGACATCCGCGACTACGGCCTGATCGACCTGACCACCATGATCAGCAAATCCTCCAACGTGGGGGCGAGCAAGCTGGCCCTGGCCGTCGAGCCCCAGCAGCTGTGGGAGACCTTCTATCGGGCCGGTTTCGGTCGCAGTACCGGTAGCGGGTTCCCGGGAGAGGCCGGGGGTAATTTGCGGGATTTCTTCCATTGGCGTGACGTGGAACGTGCCACCATGGGGTTTGGTTATGGTCTGTCCGTCACGCCCCTGCAGTTGGCCCAGGCCTACGGTGCCATCGCCAATGAGGGCGTGATGTTCACCCCTCGCCTGGTGGTGTCCGATGCCCCCCGCGAAGCCTATCGCGTCATGAGCCCCCATTCCGCACAGAGCCTCATGCACATGCTGGAGGTGGCGGTTTCCCGCGAGGGTACCGGCATTCGCGCCTCGGTGGAGGGCTACCGGGTGGCCGGCAAGACCGGTACCGCGCGCAAGCTGGTGGATGGCGGTTATGCCAAGGGGCTCTATCTGTCCCTGTTTGCCGGCATGGCGCCGGCCAGCGATCCTCGCCTGGTGATGGTGGTGATCATTGATGAGCCTCGCGGTGATCAATACTACGGCGGCCAGGTGGCGGCACCCGTATTTGGCGCGGTCATGCGCGGCGCGCTCCGCCTCATGGACATTCCTCCCGACAATCTCCCCGGCCTGAGGTCCGCCGCCCGTTCCTCCGCGGAGGCGCCGGCATGATGCGCCACCCAAGCAACGAACACCGATCTCTGCTTTCATATCTGCTGGCCGGGATGGTGCCGGTCCCGTCTGTCCTTGACCGCCCCGTACAGGGCCTGTGTCTTGACAGTCGCCGGGCAATGCCCGGCGAGGTGTTTCTGGCCGTGGCGGGACATCATCACCACGGCCTGAGTCATGTGCGGGAGGCGGTCCGGCGGGGTGTCGTGGCGGTACTCTGGGAGCCCGCGGCAGCGGTGGAAGATCTTGCCCGGGAGGTGCCGGTATCCTGTATCGCCGTCCCCCGGTTGCGCGAGCGCATGGGTGAACTGGCGGCCCGCTTCCATGGGCATCCTTCCCGTGCCATGCAGGTGGTGGGGGTGACCGGCACCGACGGCAAGACCTCGGTATCCCAGTGTCTGGCCAGTGCCCTGGACAGTGACAGCCGTCCCTGCGGCGTGATCGGCACCCTGGGCAGCGGACGCTACGGCGAGTTGGGGCGGCCGGGCCTGACCACGCCGGATCCCGTATCCCTGCAAGCCTTCCTGGCCGACATGGGGCGTCGCAACCTGCATCAGGTGGTGATGGAAGTGTCATCCCATGCCCTGGACCAGTCCCGGGTGGGCGGGGTGGATTTCGATGTGGCCATCCTGACCAACCTGGGCCGTGATCACCTGGACTATCACGGCACGGTAGAGGCCTACGGCGAGGCCAAGGCGCGGCTGTTTGCCTGGCCCGGCCTGAAAACGGCGGTAGTGAATCTGGATGATCCCTTCGGCCGCTTGCTGGTCGAGCGGGTGCAGGCCCCGGTGCTGGGCTATGGCCTGCGGGCGATGGCCGACGGCCCCGAGCAGGTGTTGGCGACCCAGCCGGA
This sequence comes from Ectothiorhodospira shaposhnikovii, assembly GCF_022227765.1. Lineage (GTDB taxonomy): Bacteria > Pseudomonadota > Gammaproteobacteria > Ectothiorhodospirales > Ectothiorhodospiraceae > Ectothiorhodospira. The sequence goes on from NZ_JAJMLZ010000006.1 coordinate 172,062, forward strand.
ATTTCATGCCGATGGCATCCGTGCCCATGTCACGACCCCGTGGGGCGAAGGCGAGCTGGAAAGCCCCTGGCTGGGATGTTTCAACCTGCAGAATCTGCTGGCGGTGCTGGCGGGGCTGCTGAGTCTTGACGTCAGCCTCACCGATGCCCTGGAGCGGCTGCATCACAGTCCGGCGGTTCCGGGTCGCATGGAGCGTTTTCGCGGCACCCGGGGGCCGCTGATGGTGGTGGATTATGCCCACACCCATGAGGCCCTGGCCCAGGTGCTGCAGGCTCTGCGTGCCCATTGCGGCGGGCGGCTCTGGTGCGTGTTCGGTTGCGGCGGTGATCGCGATCCGGGCAAGCGTCCGCTGATGGCGGCCATGGCTCAGCGTTACGCGGACCAGGTGGTGGTGACCAGCGACAATCCCCGCCATGAGGATCCGCTGGCCATCATCGAGGCCATCTGCGTCGGCTTCAGCGACCTTTCGCGGGTGCATGTGGAAGCCGACCGGGAAGCCGCCATCCGTCATGCCTTCTGTCAGGCGGGCCGGGAGGATGTGGTGCTGGTGGCAGGCAAGGGCCACGAGACCTGGCAGATTTTCGGCGATGAACAGCGTCCCTTCAGTGACCGGACCCTGGCCCGCCGGCTGGTGGAGGGTGAGGCATGATGCAGTTTTCCATGACGCAGGTGGCGGCGCTGACCGGCGGTCGTCTGCATGGCGCCGATGCGATCGTGCGCGGTGTATCCACGGACAGCCGCGGCGTGACGGCCGGGCAACTCTTCGTCGCTTTGAAGGGGCCGCGGTTCGACGCCCATGACTTCATCATCCCGCAACTCCCGGCCGCCGGCCTGCTGGTCAGCCGGGACTCCGGTCCGCGGGACGACAGACCCCGGGTGCTGGTGGACGATACCCGGCGTGCCCTGGCCGATCTGGCCACCGGCTGGCGCCGCCGCTGTCAGGCCCGGATCGTGGCTCTGACCGGCAGCAACGGCAAGACCACGGTGAAGGAGATGCTGGCGGCGATTCTCGGTCACTGCGGCCAGACCTGGGCCACCCGCGGTAACCTGAACAACGATATCGGCGTCCCCCTGACCCTGCTGAACCTGTCGGAATCGGATCGTTTCGGCGTGATCGAGATGGGGGCCAATCATGCCGGCGAGATTGCCCTGCTGACGGGCATTGCCCGGCCCGACGTGGCCCTGATCACCAATGCCGGGCCGGCCCATCTGGAAGGGTTCGGCAGCATCGAGGGGGTTGCCCATGCCAAGGGCGAGATTTTCCAGGGGCTGGGGGATGAGGGGGTGGCGGTGATCAATGCCGATGATCCCTATGCCGACCTGTGGTTGTCCATGAATCCCGGGCGCCGGGTCATCCTGTTCGGCCTGTCGGCACGGGCCGGGGTCCGGGGCGAGATGGATGGCGAGGATCTGCTGATCCACCTGCCGGAAGAGCGGATCCGTGTGTCCCTGGTACTGGCCGGCCGTCACAACCGTCTCAATGCCCTGGCGGCGGCGGCCGCCGCCCTGGCCATGGGGGCGGACGCGACGGCCATCACCCGGGGGCTGTCATCGATGCAGCCGGTGCCGGGACGGCTGGTGTCCCGACCAGGGCCGTCGGGCAGCCGTCTCATCGACGACAGCTACAATGCCAATCCCGCTTCCACCCGGGCGGCGATCCAGGTGCTTTCGGAACAGCCCGGACATCGCATCCTGGTCCTTGGGGACATGGGCGAATTGGGCGAGGACGCAGCCGGCATGCACCGTGAAATGGGTGCACTGGCCCGGTCCATGGGGGTGGAACAATTGCTGGCGGTCGGGCCGCTGAGCCTGCATGCGGTTCAGGGTTTCGGCGCCGGGGCGGAACATTTCGACGACCAGTCCCGTCTGACGGCGGTGCTGACGGGGTGCCTGGGACCCGATGTGGTGGTCCTGGTCAAGGGTTCCCGCGGGCAGCGCATGGAGCGGGTGATCTCGGCATTGATGCCGGAACAAGGGCAGCGACAAGAACAATCGGGAGATAATGGGCATGCTGCTCATTCTGTTTGAGTATCTGAGCCAGTACTACACGGCCTTCAATGTATTCCAGTACCTGACCCTGCGCGCCATTCTGGGCGTGCTCACCGCGTTGCTGATCGCCTTTATGGTGGGGCCTGCCATGATCCGGCATCTGACCCGCTACAAGATCGGCCAGCAGGTTCGCAGTGATGGTCCCCAGACCCATTTCAGCAAGGCGGGAACTCCCACCATGGGTGGCGCCCTGATCCTGGTGGCGGTGGCCGTCAGCACCCTGTTGTGGAGTGATCTGAGCAACCGCTTCGTCTGGGTGGTGCTGCTGGTTACCCTGTTATTCGGACTTATCGGCGGGGTGGACGATTACTTGAAGCTGCGTTATGGCAACAGCCGGGGCCTGTCTGCGCGCAGCAAGTTCTTCTGGCAGAGCGTGGTGGCCTTCCTGACCGCCGTGTTCCTGTTCTATACCGCCCAGACCCCCATCGAGACTACCCTGATCGTGCCCGTCTTCAAGGATGTGGCCATTGACCTGGGGCTGTGGTTCATCCCCCTGACCTGGCTGGTGATCGTGGGTTCGAGCAATGCGGTGAATCTCACGGACGGCCTGGATGGCCTGGCCATCATGCCCTGTGTGCTGGTGGCGGGGGCGCTGGGGGTGTTCGCCTATGTGTCGGGGCATGCCATCTTCGCCGACTACCTGGGCATTCCCTATGTGCCCGGGGTGGGGGATCTGACCGTGTTTGCCGCGGCCCTGGTGGGCGCGGGCATGGGTTTTCTCTGGTTCAACGCCTATCCGGCCCAGGTGTTCATGGGCGATGTGGGGGCACTGGCCCTGGGGGCGGCCCTGGGCTTGCTGGCGGTGACCACGCGCCAGGAGATCGTGCTGGTGATCATGGGAGGGGTATTCGTGATCGAGACCCTGTCGGTGATCCTGCAGGTGGCTTCCTACAAGCTGACCGGGCGACGCATCTTCCGTATGGCGCCGCTGCATCATCATTTTGAGCTCAAGGGCTGGCCCGAACCCAGGGTGATCGTGCGTTTCTGGATCATTACCGTGGTGCTGGTGTTGATCGGCCTGGCCACCCTGAAGATCCGTTGAGGACGGCGAGTGACGTGACAGAGCAGGCGACGACATTGATCGTGGGACTGGGCACCACCGGACTCTCCGTGGCGCGGCATCTGGCCGCCCGCGGGGAGCGCTTCTGCGTGGCCGACACCCGCGAATTTCCGCCGGGCCTGGCGGCGCTGCGGGAACGGGTGCCGGAAGTCCGTCTGTTCTCCGGGCCGTTTGACGCGGACACGCTGGCCCGTTTCGAGCGGCTGATCGTGAGCCCAGGGGTGAGCATTCGGGAACCCGCGATCCGGGCCGCCCAGGCCGCCGGTGCCCGGGTGCTGGGTGATATCGAACTCTTCGCCGGGCAGGCCGACGCCCCGGTCCTGGCCATCACCGGTTCCAACGGCAAGAGTACGGTGACGACCCTGGTGGGAGAGATGGCCAGGGCGGCGGGATTGCAAGTGGCGGTCGGTGGCAATCTGGGTACCCCGGCACTGGATCTGCTGGCATCCCGCTCGGCGCCCGATCTCTATGTGCTGGAGCTTTCCAGTTTCCAGCTGGAGACCACTTCCGGGCTCCGGTGCGCGGCGGCCGCCGTGCTCAACCTGTCCGCGGATCACCTGGATCGTTACGAGGGACTGGATGACTATGCCCTCGCCAAGGCTCGTATCTTCCGGCATGCCCGGGTGGCGGTGATCAACCGGGAAGATCCTCGGGTCCGGGCCATGTCCGGCGGCCGGAGCCGGGTGAGCTTCGGTCTCGATGTACCCGCGGAGGGTCAGTATGGCCTGAAAGACCAGGATGGCGGGTCCTGGTTGTATCGGGGGGACGAGCCCTTGCTGGCGGAGGCGGAGCTGCGCATGGCCGGGCGGCATAACACCGCCAATGCCTTGGCTGCCCTGGCCCTGGGCGAGGCCGCCGGCCTGCCCAGGGACGACATGCTGGCGGTATTGCGCCGCTTCGCGGGTCTGCCTCATCGCTGCCGGTGGGTGGCGCATCGGCAGGGCGTCGACTGGTACAACGATTCCAAGGGCACCAATCTGGGCTCCACCCTGGCGGCGTTGGCGGGGTTGCCGGGCAAGGTCGTGCTCATTGCCGGCGGGCAGGGCAAGGGCCAGGACTTCACGCCCCTGCGTGCCGTGGCCGCCGACAAGGCTCGGGCCGTGGTGCTGTTGGGGCAGGATGCCCCGGTCATCGAGCAGGCCCTGGAAGGCGTGGTACCGGTGGTGCGGGTCCATGACATGGATCAGGCCGTGGCCGAGGCCGCCCGTCTGGCCTGTCGCCAGGACAGCGTGCTGCTTTCGCCGGCCTGCGCCAGCCTGGACATGTTTCGTAATTATGAACATCGGGGCGAGGTCTTCGAGTCCGCGGTACGGAGGCTGACATCATGAAGGGCCTTGATCTTCAGGCCACCCGGGACATGGATAGCCGCTTGGCGGTGGAGCTGCATCAGAAGGTGGACCTGGGGCTGGCGGTCACGGTGATGGCCCTGCTGGGACTGGGACTGGTGATGGTGGGTTCCGCCTCCATCGGCATCGCCGAGCGCAGCCTGGGTGATCCCTTCTATTTCCTGCAGCGGCAGCTGATTTTCGTCAGCCTCGGCGTGGCGGCGGCCATCATGCTGTACAACCTGCGCCTGGCCTGGTGGCAGGCCATGGGTCCCTGGCTGCTCCTGTCCGTCTATGTGCTGTTGCTGCTGGTGCTGGTGCCCGGTATCGGCAAGACGGTGAACGGCTCCACTCGCTGGATTTCGGTGGGGTTGTTCAACCTGCAGGTTTCCGAAGTGGTGAAACTGCTCATGACCATCTATCTGGCCGGGTACCTGGTACGACATGCCCGTCAGGTCCGCGAGACCCTGTTGGGATTCGCCAAGCCATTGATCCTGATCATGCTGGCGACGGTGCCCCTGCTCATGCAGCCGGACTTCGGTGCCGCCGTGGTGCTGATGGCCATCGCCCTGGGGATGCTGTTCCTGGGCGGTGCGCGGTTGTGGCAGTTCTTCATGCTGCTGGGTGTCGTGGGCGCGGCGATGGCCTGGTTGGCGATTCAGACCCCTTACCGGGTGGCCCGTCTCACCGGCTTCATGGATCCCTGGACCGATCCCTTCAACACCGGTTTCCAGCTCACCCAGTCCCTGATTGCCATCGGCAGTGGTTCCTGGTTCGGCGTGGGGCTGGGCGGCAGTGTGCAGAAACTCTTCTACCTGCCGGAAGCCCACAACGATTTCCTGTTCGCCGTGCTGGCCGAGGAACTGGGTCTGGTGGGCATTGTGGTGCTGGTGGCCCTCTACGGCTTTCTGCTCTGGCGCAGCTTTGCCATCGGCCAGGCTGCCGAACGGGTAGGGCACCTGTTCGGTGCACACCTGGCCTACGGCATCGGCATCTGGATCGGTCTGCAGGCCTTCATCAACATGGGCGTGAACATGGGCATGCTGCCCACCAAGGGGCTGACCCTGCCCCTGATGAGTTATGGCGGCAGCTCCATGCTGGTGACCTGCGCGGCCATGGGGCTGCTGGCCAGGGTGCACCGGGAAACGGTGGAGAGCGGGGGCTTCAGGCCCCGCCGTCGTGCCTCGGGAGGTGGAGCATGAGTCGTCGTCCCATCCTGATCATGGCCGGTGGCACCGGGGGGCATGTCTTTCCCGGGCTGGCCGTGGCCGACCACCTGCGTGCCCGCGGCGAGACCGTGTGCTGGTTGGGCACGGCCACCGGCCTGGAGGCCCGGCTGGTGCCGGCGGCGGGAATCGAGTTCCATACCCTGCCGGTGAGCGGGCTAAGGGGTAAGGGAGTGGCCACCTGGTTGCTGGCTCCCTGGCGACTGGGGGTGGCTCTGTGGGCGGCCCTGGGCCTGATGCTGCGGCTCAAGCCCCGTGCCGTGCTGGGCCTGGGGGGATTTGCCTCCGGCCCAGGGGGCCTCATGGCCGCCGCCCTGGGACATCCCCTGGTGATCCACGAGCAGAACGCCATTGCCGGCATGACCAACCGCTGGCTGGCCGGTCGTGCGGACCTGGTGCTGGAAGCCTTTCCGGGCACGTTCCCCGCGAGCCGCCAGGCGGTGGCCGTCGGCAATCCCGTGCGCGAGAACATCCGGGAACTGCCGGAGCCTGACCTGCGCATGGCCGGGCGGGAAGGTCCCTTGCGTCTGCTGGTGGTCGGCGGCAGCCTGGGCGCCCTGGCCCTGAATACCCGCGTGCCCGAAGCCCTGGCGCGTCTGCCCGAGGCGCGCCGACCCCTGATCCGTCATCAGGCGGGGGAGCGCACGCTGGAGGAGGCCCGCCGGGCGTATGCCCGGGCCGGGGTGGAGGCCGAGGTGACGGCCTTCATCGATGACATGGCCGAAGCCTACAACTGGGCGGACCTGGTGATCTGCCGGGCGGGGGCGCTGACGGTCTCCGAACTGGCGGCTGCCGGCGCGGCCGCCTTGCTGGTGCCCTATCCCCATGCGGTGGATGACCACCAGCGTGCCAACGCCCGCCACCTGTCCGAGGCCGGGGCGGCCCGGCTCGTCCTTCAGGATGAACTGGACCCCGAGGCCCTGGCGACGTGGCTGGCGTCCCTGGATCGCCCCCGATTACTGGAAATGGCCCGCCAGGCCCGTTCCCTGGCGCGTCCCGATGCCACCCGTCGCGTGGCCGAGGCCTGTCTGGCCCTGGCCGGGGAAGGAGATCGCCCATGAATGCGCCCAACGCCCTGATCGGCATGCGTCGCATCCGTCGGATTCACTTTGTGGGTATCGGCGGCTCGGGCATGGGCGGCATCGCCGAGGTGCTGGCCAACCTGGGGTACCAGGTCAGTGGTTCGGACATTGCCGAAAATGCCGTGACCCGGCGTCTGGAAGGACTGGGCGTGGAAGTCCGCCTGGGTCATGATGCCGCCCATGTGCGGCAGGCCGACGTGCTTGTGGTGTCCAGTGCCATTCGCTCCGATAACCCGGAACTGCGGGCGGCGCGGGAACGCCGCATTCCCGTCGTGCCCCGGGCCGAGATGCTGGCGGAACTGATGCGTTTTCGCTACGGCATTGCCGTGGCGGGGACCCACGGCAAAACCACCACCACCAGCCTGGTGGCCAGTCTGCTCGCGGAGGGCGGGCTGGACCCTACTTTCGTCATCGGCGGCCGGCTCAACAGCACCGCCAGCCATTCCCGGCTGGGGCAGGGCAGCTATCTGGTGGCGGAGGCGGACGAGAGCGACGCCTCCTTTCTGTGTCTGCAGCCGATGATCTCGGTGGTGACCAACATCGATGCGGACCATCTGGCCACCTACGAAGGGGATTTTTCCCGGTTGCGGGATACGTTCCTGGAGTTCCTGCACCATTTGCCCTTCTATGGCCTGGCGGTGCTGTGTGTGGATGATCCGGAAATCCGCGATCTGATCACCCGCATCGGTCGCCCCATGCTCACTTACGGCATCGATCACCCGGCCGACGTCAAGGCCCGTGAGCTGCGCCCCGACGGCACCCGCACCCACTTCGATCTGTACCTGCCGGGCCGCGATCGGGCCCTGCCGGTGACCCTGAACCTGCCGGGACGCCACAATGTGCTCAATGCCCTGGCGGCGGTGGCCGTGGCCCACGAGTTGGGGGTGGACGACGGTGCCATCCAGCGGGGGCTGCAAGCATTCCAGGGTATCGGCCGGCGTTTCCAGGTCTACGGCAGTCTGCCCACGCCGGTGGGTGAGGTGATGCTGGTGGATGACTATGGCCATCATCCCACCGAGGTGGCGGCCACCATCGCCGCCGCCCGGTCCGCCTGGCCGGAGCGGCGTCTGGTACTGGCCTTCCAACCCCATCGCTACACCCGTACCCGGGACCTGTTCGAGGATTTTGCCGAGGTACTGTCCGAACCCGATGTGCTGGTGCTGCTGGATGTCTATGCGGCGGGGGAGGACCCGATTCCCGGTGCCGATGGTCGCACCCTGGCGCGGGCGATTCGTACCCGGGGACGGGTGGATCCCGTGTTCGTGGATGCGCCCGAGCGTCTGGTGGACGCCCTGCGGGGCGTGTTGCGGGCGGGGGATGTCCTGCTGACCCAGGGCGCGGGGAATGTGGGGGCACTGGCGGCCAGCCTGCCGACGGCACTGGCCGGCGATGGGGAGGCGCCATGATCGCGGCCCGTCGTCCCGGTCATCTGCGCGGGGAACTGCGCATCAATGAAGCCATGGCCCGGCATACCTCCTGGCGGGTGGGTGGGCCGGCGGACCGCTGGTATCGGCCGGCGGATCTGGATGACCTGGTGCTGTTTCTGTCCGGGCTGCGGGCGGACGAACCCCTGTTCTGGCTTGGCCTGGGCAGTAACATCCTGGTGCGTGACGGTGGTATCCGTGGAACGGTGATTGCCTACGCGGGTGTGTTGGATACCCTGCATGCCCTGCCGGGATACCGGGTGCGGGTCGGGGCCGGCGTGAGTTGCGCCAAGTTGTCCCGCTTCTGTGCCGAGCACGATCTTGCCGGCGGCGAGTTTCTTGCCGGCATTCCCGGCGCCCTGGGCGGGGCCCTGGCCATGAATGCCGGGGCCTGGGGGGACGACACCTGGTCCCACGTGGAGCAGGTCACTACGATTGATCGGCGCGGGTGTCTGCAGGTTCACACCCGGGGGGATTACGAGGTGGGCTATCGCCATGTGCAGGGCAGCCGGGAAGGCTGGTTCGTGGAGGCAACGCTGGCCTTCGCGGCCGGCGACGGTGAAGAATCCCGTCGGCGGGTCAAGGACCTGCTGTCCCGGCGCAACCGGACCCAGCCCATCGGACAGCCGTCCTGCGGTTCTGTGTTCCGCAACCCGCCCGGGGATCATGCGGCCCGGCTGATTGAGGCGGCGGGTCTCAAGGGGATGCGCATCGGCGGGGCCATGGTCTCGGAAAGACATGCCAATTTCATCATCAATACCGGTACGGCCCGTGCCGCGGACATGGAGGCGCTGATGCACCGGGTGCAGACCGAGATTCACGCCCGTTTCGGGGTTGAACTGGTCCCCGAGGTCCGCATCGTGGGTGAATCCGTCGAGGAGGTGGTGTCATGACGCTGTCAAATCAGACCGCTTTCGGCAAGGTGGCGGTACTCATGGGCGGTAGGTCCGCGGAGCGGGAGGTTTCCCTGCGCAGTGGGCGGGCGGTGCTGCAGGCATTGCTGTCGGCCGGCGTGGATGCCCACGGCATCGATGTGGGGCGGGATGTACTGGAGGTCCTGGCCCGCGGCGCCTACGACCGGGCATTCATCATCCTGCATGGGCGCGGCGGCGAGGATGGCGTCATCCAGGGCGCCCTGGAACTGTTGGACATGCCCTATACGGGTACCGGCGTGGCCGGTTCGGCCGTGGGCATGAACAAGCTCATGAGCAAGCGCCTCTGGCGCGGGGCCGATCTGCCGACGCCGGATTACCGGGTGTTGGAATCCGGGTTCGATCCGGTGGCGGTGGTGGAAGCCCTGGGTCTGCCCTTGATCGTCAAGCCTGCCCTGGAGGGGTCGAGCATCGGTATGTCCCGGGTCAACCGGGTGGAGGATCTGTCGGCCGCCTTTGAAGTCGCCGCCGCTTGTGGCGGGCCGGTATTCGCCGAACGCTGGATCACGGGCAGGGAATTCACCGCGGCCATCCTGGATGGTGAGCCGTTGCCCCTGATCCGTCTGGAAACTCCCCGGTCCTTTTATGACTACGAGGCCAAGTACGCCGCCGAGGATACCCGCTATCACTGTCCCTGCGGACTGGACCCCGAGGCAGAGGCCGCCGTACAGGCCCTGGCCCTGGCCGCCTTCGAGGGTGTGTCCGGACGGGGCTGGGGCCGGGTGGATCTGATGATGGATGCCGGGGGCAAGGCCTGGGTGATCGAGGTCAACACGGTGCCGGGCATGACCGATCACAGTCTGGTGCCCATGGCGGCCCGGGCCGCCGGGCTGGATTTCCAGGCCCTGGTAATGAAGATTCTGGCCACGTCCCTGACCCCGGGGGCGCGGTAATGGGGTGTATATGGGCAGATCGATGGCAAGGCGAAGGGTGCAGCGGCCGCCCTGGTGGCGGGAGGCACGCTTGCGCCGCGCCCTGCGAACCCTGCTGCTGGTGGCGGCGCTCATGATGCTCGCCTTTGCCGGTCAGGGTGCCGTGGCTTATCTGATGGAGCCTGATACCCTGCCTATCCGCAGCGTGGAAGTGGAAGGCGAGTTGCGTTACCTGGGGCCGGAGGCCCTGTCCGCGGCCATCACACCCCACGTGCAGGGTGGGTTCTTCAGCCTGGATCTGCGTCAGGTGGAGGCGGCGGTCAAGGCGTTGCCCTGGGTGCGCGGAGTCTGGGTGCACCGGGAATGGCCGGACCGGATCGTGATCCGGATCGAGGAACAGGTTCCGGTGGCGCGTTGGGGTAGCGATGCCCTGGTGAACCAGTACGGGGAACTGTTCCGACCGGCGTTGTCGGAAGCCCCCGAGGGCCTGCCGTTCCTGGAAGGCCGCGAGGGACGTCAGCGGCAGCTCATGGAGCGCTTCCTGGCAGTACAGGCCAGGTTGGCGGATGTGGGCCTGGAAGTCTCCGGGCTGAAGGAAGATGCACGCCGTTCCTGGGTGATTCAGCTCGAGAACGGAGGGCAGGTGCTGATGGGGCGGGGCATGGACGCCGATCGGCTGGATCGACTGGTGCGCATGTACCCGCGCCTGGAGGAACACCGGGACGAGCCCATCAGGCGAATCGACATGCGTTACACCAACGGCATCGCCGTGGCCTGGAAGCCCCGGGAGGGTGGTGCACAATGAGACAGGTTAGGCAGGCAAGGCGAATGAGAGTCATGAATACAGCGTTATGCATCGGGTCGCCACGGGATGCTTCAGTCGCGCTGATCGGCACGGTAGCGGAGATGAAGGCTTATGTCTAAGCGATCCGATAAGGGAATGATCGTCGGCCTGGATATCGGGACCTCCAAGGTGGAGGCCATCGTCGGCGAGGTGAATGACGAGGGGGGAATCGAGATCGTCGGTATCGGTTCCCACCCGTCCCGCGGTCTGAAAAAGGGTGTGGTGGTCAACATCGAATCCACCGTGCAATCCATCCAGCGCGCCATCGAGGAGGCCGAGCTGATGGCCGGTTGCCAGATTCACTCGGTTTTCACCGGGATTGCCGGCAGCCATGTGAAGAGCCTCAATTCCACCGGCGTGGTGGCCATCAAGGACAAGGAAGTGACCACGGCGGACGTGGAGCGGGTGATCGATGCCGCCCGTGCGGTGGCCATTCCGGCGGATCAGCGCATTCTCCATGTGCTGCCCCAGGAGTTCATCATTGATGAGCAGGAAGGCATTCGTGAACCCATCGGCATGTCCGGCGTGCGGCTGGAGGCCAAGGTCCACCTGGTGACCGGTGCCGTGTCCGCGGCGCAGAACATCATCAAATGTGTCCGTCGCTGCGGCCTGGAAGTGGATGACATCATTCTGGAACAGCTGGCTTCCAGCCACGCGGTCCTCACCGAGGACGAAAAGGAACTGGGGGTGTGCCTGGTGGACATCGGTGGCGGCACCACCGACATCGCCGTCTTCACCGACGGGGCGATTCGCCACACGGCGGTGATCCCCATTGCCGGTGATCAGGTCACCAACGATATCGCCGTGGCCCTGCGTACCCCCACCCAGTACGCCGAGGACATCAAGATCAAGTACGCCTGCGCCCTGCGTCAGCTGGCCAATCCCGAGGAAAGTATCGAGGTGCCCGGTGTCGGCGACCGGCCGCCCCGGCGTCTGTCCCGGCAGACCCTGGCCGGGGTGGTGGAGCCGCGCTACGAGGAGCTCATGTCCCTGGTGCAGGCGGAGCTGCGCCGTTCGGGCTGCGAGGAGATGGTGGCGGCGGGCGTGGTCCTCACCGGGGGGTCGTCGAAGATGGAAGGCGTCGCGGAACTGGCCGAGGAGGTCTTTCACATGCCGGTGCGTCTGGGTCTGCCCCAGTATGTCACCGGCATGGTGGATGCCGTGAAGAATCCCATTCATTCCACCGGGGTGGGGTTGTTGCTGTTCGGTCATCAGAGCCGCTACCAGGCCCTGGGGGAAGGGGTCAGGGGCGGTGGCATGAAATCCGTCTGGGGGCGGATGAAGAGCTGGTTTCAGGGCAATCTCTAGCATCGGCGACTGTACCGATGTCCTGGGCAGGGACTGGAAACTAAACAAGCAGGGGCGGTTGGGTCTGCGGGTCTGAATTCGAAGTATGACGGTCTTTCAACGAACATTGTGGTTTTTCAGGAGGTAGTGAATATGTTTGAGCTCATGGATACCTATCCCCAGAACGCGGTCATCAAGGTGATCGGTGTCGGCGGTGGTGGCGGCAATGCAGTCCAGCACATGGTCAATGCCTCCATCGAGGGCGTGGATTTCGTGGTGGCCAACACGGACGCCCAGGCACTCAAGCGGGTGGATGCCAAGACCCTGTTGCAACTGGGTTCACACATCACCAAGGGTCTGGGCGCCGGCGCCGACCCGGCGGTGGGTCGCGAAGCCGCCCTGGAAGACCGGGAGCGCATCCAGGAAGTGATCGACGGTGCCGACATGGTCTTCATCACCGCCGGCATGGGCGGCGGCACGGGCACCGGTGCCGCGCCCGTGGTGGCTCAGATCGCCAAGGAAATGGGCATCCTCACCGTGGCCGTGGTCACCAAGCCCTTTCCTTTCGAGGGCAAGAAGCGCATGCAGGTGGCGCAGTCGGGGATGGAGAACCTGGCCAAGTACGTGGACTCCCTCATCACCATTCCCAATGACAAGCTCTTGTCGGTGCTGGGCAAGAACGTGACCCTGCTGGATGCGTTCAAGGCCGCCAACGACGTGCTGCTGGGCGCGGTGCAGGGGATTGCCGAACTCATCACCCGCCCCGGCCTGATCAACGTCGACTTTGCCGACGTGCGCACCGTCATGTCCGAGATGGGCATGGCCATGATGGGAACCGGTTCCGCCTCCGGTGGTGACCGCGCCCGCGTGGCTGCCGAGGCGGCCATCTCCAGCCCGTTGCTGGAGGATGTGAACATCGCCGGTGCCCGGGGCATCCTGGTGAACGTGACCGCCGGCATGGACATGTCCATCGGCGAGTTCGAGGAAGTGGGCGCGGCGGTCAAGGAGTTCGCCTCCGAGGATGCCACCGTGGTGGTGGGCACCGTCATCGATCCGGAGATGAACGACGAACTGCGCGTGACCCTGGTGGCCACCGGTCTGGGAACCCCTGGCCAGGCGGCACGCCCGACCCGGGAAAAACCGGCCGTCAAGCTGGTCGAGCCCCGCCAGACGGCCATGGGTGCCCAGGGCCACGGCAATGAGTTGGACATGATGGATTACGACAAGCTGGACCGGCCCGCGGTGATGCGCAAGCAGCAGGGCAATGCCGCTTACGATATCTCCGGCAATCCCAACATGGACTATCTGGATATTCCGGCGTTCCTGCGCAAGCAGGCTGACTGAGCATGGGCAGGTGCAGGGCGGAGCGCACCGCCGGTGTGCTCCGCCGCCCTGAGCCGGCACCGTTTCAGGGCGTGCCTTGCATCAAAACATGCAAGTCAACCCGTCCAGTGGCATAATGTGCAGCTATTTTTCCCCGTTGGGGCGTTCCGGGAGGGTTTCCCCTGGTCTGGCACGCATCATGCACTCATCCTGGTGCGTCACGGGTTCAGAGGACTATCACGTTGATCAAGCAGCGCACGCTCAAGAACACCATCCGCGCCACCGGCGTTGGTCTTCATACCGGTGAGAAGATCTATCTGATGCTGCGTCCGGCACCGGTGAACGCCGGTGTGGTGTTTCGCCGTGTCGACCTGGATCCGGTGGTGGAGATCAAGGCCCATCCCGAGAACGTGGGTGACACCTGCCTGTCCACCACCATGGTGAGCGGCGAGGTGCGTGTATCCACGGTGGAGCATCTGCTATCGGCCGTGGCCGGGCTGGGCATCGACAACCTCTACGTGGATGTCAGTGCGCCGGAGGTGCCGATCATGGACGGCAGCGCCGGGCCTTTCGTCTTCCTGATTCAGTCCGCCGGGATCGTGGAGCAGAACGCCCCCAAGCGTTTCATCCGTATCAGGCAACCGGTGGAAGTGCGCGAGGATGACAAGTGGGCAAGGCTGGAGCCCTTCAATGGTTTCAAGGTGGGTTTCTCCATTGATTTCAAGCATCCCATCTTCAGCGGCGGGATCCAGACGGCGGAACTGGATTTCTCCACCACCTCCTTCGTCAAGGAGGTCAGCCGGGCCCGCACCTTTGGTTTCATGCGCGAGATCGAGGCCCTGCGCAGTCGCCGGCTGGCCCTGGGCGGTAGCCTGGACAACGCGGTGGTGCTGGATGATTACCGGGTCCTCAACGAGGATGGTCTGCGCTACGAGGATGAATTCGTCAAGCACAAGATCCTGGATGCCATCGGTGACGTCTATCAGCTGGGCCATAGCCTGATCGGGGCCTTCACCGGCTACAAGTCCGGTCATGCCCTCAACAACAAGCTGATCCGCAAGTTGATCACTCTGGAAGATGCCTACGAGATCGTGACCTTTGAAGAGGGCGGCGAGCCGCTGCCCATCTCCTACGCTCACGCGGCGGCTACGGTCTGACCGGACCGTGGCTGCGCGCCGCCAGGCGGCGCAGGGCCTGACTCAGCTCCGGGTCGTCCACGGCACGAGCGGCTCCCAACAGGGCGCTGCGCGCCCGCGGGGAAAGCGGGTCGAGCTGACGAGCGCGGGATTCGGACCGCACCGACCCCATCGCCGGGCGCACCCGGATACGGACGGATTTTGCCTGCAGGCCATGGTGTGCCTTGACCTGCTTGAGGATTTCCCGCTGCAGGTAACGCAGTTGGGAAGCCCAGGCGCCGGCGTCCGTCACCAGGATCAGTGCCCCGGCCTCCAGGCCGCCCACCCAGCAGTGTTCCCGCGGCCCCGGTGGCAGCAGATCCCTGACGCTTTGGGTCAGGTTCTCCAGTTCTCGGGCCCGATGCAACAGTTCGGGGGCCAGCAGGGTTCTGGGGCGACGCATGAGCTGAGGGGTTCCTGGTCGGCTGGACGGGATGCCTGCAAGATTACCCGTATCCTCGGTATCGGAGTAGCGAGGATTTCCCACACAGTATGTGGTTGGATTATGATCGTGCCTTCCATGAAGGATGCGTGCCCGCGGCCGGCTTCACCCGGCACGGGTCCTGATCAGAAAAAAGCGGGCTGAGTCAGCATGAACATCATCTTCCTGACAGACAAGGGGACGGGTTCCCGGCGCTTTCATGTCTCACGCTGGTACCATCTCTCCATGCCCCTGGCCGCCCTCACGGTCTGCGGCGGTCTGATCCTGGGGGCCGGTTATCAGGCCGGTCGTCATCTGCATGGCACCACGGACCCCGGCCTCGCGCACTGGAGCGAGGAACTGCGGGAGCAGCGCTATCAGCTGGAATATGCCAGGGATACCGCCGAAGCCGGCATTCAGGCCCTGACCCAGCGCGTGGCCCAGCTCCAGGCCCAGATGATGCGTCTGGAAGCCCTGGGTAACAAGCTGGTGAAGATGGCCGACCTGGAAGACGGCGAGTTCGATTTTGGTGCCCTGCCCGGCCTGGGGGGGCCTGAAGAGCTGCTTCACGAAGCGCCTCCTTCCGATCTGCTGCAGCAACTCGATGAACTGGCGCGGCAGATGGATGACCGGGAGTCCCAGTTGCGGCTGCTGAGCCGTCTCATCCTGTCGGGGCAGTTGGCGGATGAGGTGACACCGGGCGGTCGCCCCGTGGTGTCCGGCTGGATGTCCTCGGGCTACGGCACTCGCACCGATCCCTTTACCGGCCGCCAGGTTTTTCACCGCGGCGTGGATTTTGCCGGTCGCCCCGGCTCCGACATCATTGCCGTGGCCGGCGGCATTGTGATCTTTGCCGACCGCCGGGATGCCTTCGGCAAACTGGTGGAGATCGATCACGGTAACGGTTATGTCACCCGCTACGCCCACAATCAGGAGATGCTGGTCAGCGTGGGAGACACGGTTCGCAAGGGACAGGTGATTGCCAGAATGGGATCCACCGGGCGTGCCACCGGTCCGCATGTCCATTTCGAAGTGCTCAAGGACGGCCGCCATGTCAATCCTCATCGCTTCATTGCCGCCTCGGGTTAGGTCCCGCGAGGTGCCCCACTGCGTCACCATCGCGGATGGGGTATGATGGCGGGCCTCAAGTTCAGCAACTCAGCGCAGAACCCTTCATGGTCACAAGCCTAGTCAGAAAGATCTTCGGTAGCCGTAACGACCGCCTGGTCAAGCGATACGGCAAACAGGTGGGACGGATCAACGAACTGGAAGCCGATCTCAAGGCGCTCTCCGACGAGCAGCTCAGGGCCAGGACCGGAGAATTCCGTGACCGCCTCGGCAAGGGGGAATCCCTGGATGACTTGCTGCCGGAGGCCTTTGCAGTGGTCCGCGAGGCCGGCCGTCGTATCATGGGCATGCGTCACTTCGACGTCCAGCTCATCGGCGGCATGGTGCTCAACGACGGTCGCATCGCCGAGATGCGCACCGGGGAGGGCAAGACCCTGGTCGCCACCCTGTCGGCCTATCTGAATGCCTTGCCCGGCAAGGGCGTGCATGTGATCACGGTCAATGACTATCTGGCTCGCCGCGACGCGGCCTGGATGGGGCGTCTCTACCACGGCCTTGGGTTGAGCGTGGGGGTGATCAATTCCTCCGGCGCCAAGGGCGCCAAGCATTCCTATCTGTATGATCCGGACCATGTCGGCGAGGAGGATGGACATCCTCATCTGCGCCCGGTGACCCGGCGCGAGGCCTATGCCGCCGATATCACCTACGGCACCAACAACGAATTCGGCTTCGATTATCTGCGCGACAACATGGCCTTTCGTGCCGAGGACCGGGTTCAGCGCGACCTGGCCTATGCCATCGTGGACGAAGTGGACTCCATCCTCATCGACGAGGCCCGTACCCCCCTGATCATCTCCGGCCCCACCGGCGAGAACTCCGAACTTTACCAGCGGATGAAGGACATCGTCCCCACGCTGCGGCGTCAGGAAGAGGAAGAATCCGAGGGCGATTATTACGTCGACGAGAAGGTCAAGCAGGTCTTCCTGTCCGAGGACGGCCAGGAACGCGCCGAGCAACTGCTCAAGGAGGCCGGGCTGCTCAAGGCGGACCAGTCCCTCTACGATGCCGCCAGCATCCCTCTGCTGCATCATCTCAATGCGGCGCTGCGTGCCCATGCCATCTTCCAGCGGGACGTCCATTACCTGGTGCGGGACAGACAGGTCCTCATCATCGATGAGTTCACCGGTCGCGTGATGCCCGGCCGGCGCTGGTCGGAAGGTCTGCATCAGGCCGTGGAGGCCAAGGAGGGGGTGCCGATCCAGAACGAGAACCAGACCCTGGCCTCGATCACCTTCCAGAACTATTTCCGCCTCTACAAGAAGCTCTCGGGCATGACCGGGACCGCCGACACCGAGGCCTATGAGTTCCAGCACATCTACGGCCTGGAAGTGGTGGTGATTCCCACCAACAAGCCCATGATCCGCAACGACATGCAGGATCTGGTCTACATGACCCAGAAGGAGAAGTACAAGGCCATCATCGAGGACGTCAAGCACTGCCGGGAACGGGGACAGCCCGTCCTGGTGGGCACCGCCTCGGTGGAGGCCTCGGAAATCCTGTCCGACCTGCTCAAGAAGGCGAAGATCAGTCATGAGGTCCTCAATGCCAAGCAGCATGAGCGGGAGGCCCATATCGTTGCCCAGGCCGGTCGTCCCGGCGCGGTGACCATTGCCACCAACATGGCAGGTCGTGGTACCGACATCGTGTTGGGCGGCAGCCTGGAGGCGGAGCTGGAGGCCCTGGGTCCGAATCCGGATCCGGTCCAGGTGGAAAAGATCCGCGACGAGTGGCGCAAGCGCCACGATCAGGTGCTGGAGGCGGGCGGCCTGCACATCATCGGTTCGGAGCGTCACGAGTCCCGCCGCATCGACAATCAGTTGCGGGGGCGTGCCGGTCGTCAGGGCGATCCCGGTTCCAGCCGTTTCTTCCTGTCCCTGGAAGACACGCTCATGCGCATCTTCGCCTCCGACCGGGTGAAGATGATCATGCAGAAGCTGGGCATGCAGGAGGGCGAGGCCATCGAGAACGCCTGGGTGACCAAGGCCATCGAGAATGCCCAGCGCAAGGTGGAAGGGCACAACTTCGATATCCGCAAGAACCTGCTCGAATACGACGACGTGGCCAATGACCAGCGTCGGGTGGTCTATGAGCAGCGTCGTGAACTGCTGGACTCCCAGGAAATCTCCGACACCATCCGCGCCGTGCGCGAGGATGTGGTGGATCAGACCATCAGTCGCTACATTCCTCCCGGCTCCATCGACGAGCAATGGGACATCCCCGGCCTGACCCAGGCCATGGAGAGCGAGTTCGGTCTCAAGCTGGACATCGCCGGCTGGCTGGAGAAGGACGACGATCTGCACGAGGAATCCCTGCGCGAGCGTCTGCAGGGGGAGGTGAGCGGCGCCCTGGATGCCAAGCGGGCCGTGCTCGGCCCGGAACTGACCCAGCGGATCGAGAAGGATGTGATGCTGCAGGTGCTGGACAGTCACTGGAAGGAACATCTGGCATCCATGGATTACCTGCGCCAGGGCATCGGTCTGCGTGGTTACGCCCAGCGCAATCCCAAGCAGGAGTACAAGCGCGAAGCCTTCGCCATGTTCGAGAGCCTGCTTGAGCGCATCAAGCATGACGTCATTTCCATGCTCATGCGCCTGCAGGTGCAGTCACCGGATGACGTCGCCACGCTGGAGGCCCAGGCGCGCGGCAGTGCCAAGCCGGCCAGCATGGAATTCAAGCACGACCAGCCGGACAGCCCCCTGTCCGCCGAGGACGATGCCGAGGACAAGCCGGAAGACCCGGATCAGGAGCCCTACCGCCGGGAGGGGCCCAAGCTGGGCCGCAACGATCCCTGTTGGTGCGGCTCGGGCAAGAAGTACAAGCACTGCCACGGCAGACTGGAGTGATGATCGATGGCCGTGAACCTCAGTGAACCCGTTTCCCTGGCACCCGTTCCCGGGGTTCGGCTCAGCGCCGTGGCCGCCGGTATCCGTTACCGGGGGCGCGACGATCTGGTGCTGATGGAACTGGCGGCGGGCAGTACCTGTGCCGCCGTGTTTACCCGCAATGCCTTCTGTGCCGCCCCGGTGCAGGTGGCCCGGCAACACCTGCTCCAGGGCGGCCCCCGATATCTGTTGATCAATGCAGGCAACGCCAATGCCGGTACCGGGTCCCAGGGTCTGGAAGCCGCTTACCTGAGTTGCGGTGCCGTGGCTGGCTGCACCGGCGTCAGGGCGGCCCAGGTATTGCCCTTTTCCACCGGCGTGATCGGAGAACCTCTGCCGGTGGACCGGATCTCGACGGCCCTGCCCGAGGCCGTGGCCGCCCTGGATGAACAGGGATGGATGCGGGCCATGCGCGCCATCATGACCACCGATACGGTGGGCAAGGGGGCATCGGAAACGGTGCGTCTGTCCGGTGGCGAGGTGACCCTCACCGGGATTGCCAAGGGTTCCGGCATGATCCACCCCAACATGGCCACCATGCTGGCCTTTCTGGCCACCGACGCGCTGGTGGACAAGGCGGTGCTGCAGGCCATGCTGATACGTTGCGGCGATGCCAGTTTCAACGCCATCACCGTGGACGGTGATACCTCCACCAATGATGCCTGCGTGCTGGCCGCCACTGGTGCCTCCGGGGTAGCGGTGGAGACGGAGGCGGACCAGGCCCTGTTCGAGCAGGCGCTGTTGCGGGTCTGTCGGCAACTCGCTCATGCCATCGTTCGTGACGGTGAAGGCGCCACCAAGTTCATCACCGTACGGGTCAGCGGTGCACGGGACGCGGAAGAAGCCCGCCTTGTGGGCTTTGCCGTGGCCCTGTCGCCGTTGGTGAAGACCGCACTGTTTGCTTCGGACCCCAACTGGGGGCGGATCCTGGCCGCGGTGGGCCGTGCCGGTGTGAAGGATCTGGACGTGGACCGGGTGACCATTCATCTGGACGATGTGCGCATTGTCGCCGATGGCGGTCGGGCGCCCGAATATGAGGAGGCCATGGGGCGCCGGGTGATGGCCGGGGCCGAGATCCTCATCCATATCGATCTGGGAGGGCGGGGAGTGACCGAAGCCGAGGTCTACACCTGTGACTTTTCCTACGACTATGTGCGTATCAACGCCGAATACCGTTCCTGAGGGTCATGGCTGAGCCGCTGCGGGTGGCGGTGGCCGCCATCACCAATGCGCGCGATGAGTATCTGATCGCCCGTCGCCCCGCGCACGTGCACCAGGGGGGCCTATGGGAATTCCCCGGCGGCAAGATCGAGCCGGGGGAGACCCTGGCGGACGCCCTGTGTCGGGAGCTGCGGGAAGAACTGGACATCACGCCCCTGCGGTATCATCCCCTGATCACTCTGAATCACGATTATCCTGACCGACGGGTCTGCCTGGAAGTGGTGAAGGTCGACCGTTTCGAGGGGCAGCCCCGGGGCATGGAAGGGCAGCCGCTGCGCTGGGTGTCGGCCGACCAACTGCATGCCCTGGCGTTTCCGGCCGCCAATCGGGCCATCATCCAGGCCCTGACCCTGCCGGACCGTCTGGTGATCACGCCGGATCTGCGCTGCCCGGAAACCCTGCTGGACGGGCTGCGCCGGAGTCTTGAGACCGGCGGCCCGGCGCTGCTGCAGCTGCGCGCGCCACGCCTGAGTCGGGAGGATTTTGCCGCATTGGCCGAGATGGTGATTCCGTTGTGCCGATCCCGAGGTGTGCGGATCCTGCTGAACGCGGACCCCGAACTGGCCGTGTCCCTGGGGGCTGACGGCGTCCATCTCAATGCCCGCCGTCTGGCCACCCTGGCGGGGCGTCCCGATGTGCTGGATCGCCTGACCCTGGTGGGGGCCTCGGTGCATCATCGTGACGAGCTGGCCCATGCGGCCCGACTCGGTGCCCATTTTGTCCTGGTATCTCCGGTGGCGCCGACCCGTACCCACCCGGGTGCATCGGTGCTGGGCTGGCCGGGATTTGCGGCACTGGCCCGGCAGGCGGGCCGACCGGCCTATGCCCTGGGCGGCATGACGGTGGATGACATCGCCACGGCGCGGCATCACGGCGGGCAGGGCATCGCCGGCATCCGGGGGCTGTGGCAAGGGGCGACGGAGGCGGATTGAGTTCCGGTCCCGGGTGAGCGGCGGGGCGATCATCCTTTTGCGACGAGGATACAGGCATGGCGCGCTGGTGGAGTTGGTTACTGATTCCCGTGATGTTGGGCCTGGGATACCTGGCCGGAGAACACTGGCTGCGGCCCCTGCTGGCGCCAGGAGATCCGGCAATGTCGGTCATCGAGGCCCCGTCCGGTTGTGAGCTGGACGACCGGGGCTGCCTGGTGATGGTGGACGGGGAGGCGATTCGGGTCCGGGGACCGGCGCGGATTCCACCGTTGGAGCGATTTGTCCTGCACCTGGAGGGCAGTGATTCCCTGGATCCTCTGGAGGTGTCCTACATCATGCCCGGCATGGACATGGGGCTGCACCGGTTTGAATTCCAGTCGGTGGCGGCGGGGAACTGGGAGGCAGAATCCGTGCTGCCGGTCTGCATGTCCGGACGCATGGACTGGCTGGCGCTGGTGCGTGTCCGTCTGGGGGATCAGATCCATGAACTGCGTGTCCCCGTGCAGCTGCGGCGGGAATAGCACGCCGCCCCCGGGTGTCCGGTGGCTACAGTGCGCAGCAGCTCAGCATGAACGGGATTTCCTCGTCGCACTGGGTCGAACGTGACTTCAGGTCACCGGCACGCAGGAACCGCACCGAGAAACGCTGACGTCCGGCGCTGATCTCGGGATAACAGGGGGCGTTGAGGGGCAGGGTGATGCGGATCATCTGCCAGGGTTGGTTGGTATCCAGGTTCTGTTCGTAAAAGCCCCGGCTCGCCGTCATGGGGCGAGGGACGCCGGCATTGCGGATCAACTGCAGGATCACGCTGACGGCCTCCTGGATGTCTGCAAAGGGCTGGGCCCAGTCCAGCAGCAGCTGTCGCCGTTCCCCGGCGGGGCGGGCCAGCCAGTAGTGATAGGCCGGCAGATCAAAGTCACAGGTGCCGCCGGGAATGGCGGTTCGCTGGCGGATGCCGTTGAAGAAATCGTTGCCCTTGACTTGCTGGTCCAGCTGGCCGTTGAGGGCATGGATACCGTCTATGAGTCGGCGATGTTTGTCGATCACCGTGTTCAGTCGGCGTTGGTCCACGCCGGGTTCGGTGCTCAACCGGTTCAGGTTGGTGATCTGTCGTTCGAGTTCCTTGATCAATTCACGTTTTACGTCCACCCGATTGGTGAGATTCATCATCTCGATCAGGGTGAGCAGACTGCCGTGGGTATCCGGCCCCGAGTCATGCTGAAGGCTGTGGTCAAAGCGCTGCATCAGCACTTCAAGACGCATGAACAGGCGCATGCGCTCATGCAGGGGTTGTTCGTAGATGATGGAACCCTTCACTGCAGCGGCTGCCGGGGGGGTGTGAACCACGTATTCATTGTTTTCCGATCTGCGGCCGAAATGAACGAACATGTTACCACCTTGGTAGGATGAGACCGGTGACTTCGGTATCCGGCATCAGTGTGCGACTGCCATCCGGAGGTATTGCTGGTGCAGCGCTTCCACCCGTGCAGGCAGAGCGTCCGCGGATCCCTCGTTGTCGATGACATCGTCGGCCGCCGCCAGGCGCTGTTCCCGGGAGGCCTGGACATCCAGGATGGCCTGGATCTGCCGTGGGGATGCACCGTCACGTCGCCCGGCACGTTCCAGCTGACTGGATACGGAACAGTCCACCAGGAGTACGCGATCGACCCGGTTGCGGGCCCCCGATTCCACCAGCAAGGGTATGACCAGCATGCAGTAGGGCGTCCCGGCCTTTGTTTTTTCTTGATCCATGGCTGCCCAGATCATAGGGTGGAGCAGCCTTTCCAGTCTGTGACGGGTTTGGCTGTTCCGGAATGCCCGATCGCGCATGGCGGCCCGGTCCAGGCTCCCGTCTTGCTTCAGAATGGCGGGACCGAAGGCTTCCACCAGTGCAGCCAGCCCGGGCGAGCCGGGTGCCACGACCTGCCTGGCAATGATATCCGAATCGATGACCGTGACGCCTCTCTCTTCGAACAGGCGCGCCACGGTGCTCTTGCCGCTGCCGATCCCTCCCGTCAGTCCAATGGTGAGCATGGGTCAGCCGAGCATGCCGAGGTAGGTCTGTACGATGGTGTCGCCCCAGAGCAGGGCAATCCAGCCCGCGGCAGCCAGATAGGGACCGAAGGGAATGGGCAGATTGCGGTCACGTCCCAGCACGGCGATGAGCACCAGACCCACCACGGCACCCACCAGGGAGGACAGCAGGATGATCAGGGGGAGCATCTGCCAGCCCAGCCAGGCGCCCAGGGCGGCAAAGAGCTTGAAGTCACCGTAGCCCATGCCTTCCTTGCCGGTGAGCAATCGGAAGGCATGGTAGACGAGCCACAGGCTCAGGTAACCGAAGACGGCCCCCAGCAGGCTGCTGGTGGCATCGGTGAACAGCCCTCCCAGATTCAGTACCAGTCCCAGCCACAGCAGGGGCAGGGTGATGACATCCGGCAACAGGGTGGTGCGCAGGTCGATCACGGTCAGGGCAATCAGGGCCCAGGTCAGCAGCAGGGCCGCCGCGGCCACCCAGGTGACACCGAAATGCCAGACCACGGCCATGGATAGCAGGGCCGTGGCCATTTCCACCAGTGGGTACTGGGGAGAGATTCTGGCGCCGCACGAGGCGCACTTGCCTCTGAGGAACAGGTAACTGATGAGCGGGATGTTCTCCAGGGCCGTGATGCGGTGACCGCAGGCAGGACAGGCGGACCGGGGGATGACCAGGTTATAGGGTCCCTGGACCTCTTCGGCATGATCCAGGTTGCCCCCCCGTGACTGCAGCCATGCCCTTGCCTCGCTTTGCCACTGGCGTTCCATCATCATCGGCAGGCGGTGGATGACCACATTGAGAAAGCTGCCCACCATGAGGCTGAAGACACCGGTGAGGGTGAGCAGCAGGGTGGGGTTTGCGGCGAGAAGATCGATCACACCACGGCTCCAAGCTGGAAGATGGGAAGATACATGGCAATGACCAGACCGCCGACGACAATGCCCAGGAAGGCCATGATCATGGGTTCCATGAGGCTGGAGAGGCCGTCGACCATGTTGTCCACTTCCTCTTCATAGAAATCGGCGACCTTGCCCAGCATTTCGTCCAGGGAACCGGATTCTTCCCCGATGGCCACCATCTGTACCACCATGTTGGGAAATACCGCGGAATTCCGCATGGCCTGCTGGAGCTGGGTGCCGGCCGCGGTTTCGTCGCGCATGCGCAGGGTCGCTTCGGAAAAGAGGGCGTTGCCCGTCGCGCCGGCCACCGACTCCATCGCTTCCACCAGGGGGACACCGGCGGAGAACATGGTGGACAGGGTCCGGGCAAAGCGGGCAATGGCGGCCTTGCGCAGCAGTTCGCCCACCACCGGGATGCGCAGGGAGAGCAGGTCGAGCTGACGGCGGAAGGCGGCGGAACGCTGCTTGGCCTGGGTGAACCCGAACACCGCGGCGCCGATACCGCCGAAGATGGCCCACCAGTAGCTCTGGAAGAACTCGGAGATACCGATGACGAACTGGGTGAAGACGGGCAGGTCTGCGCCAAAGCCCTGGAACAGGTCCTGAAACTGGGGAACCACGAAGATGAGCAGGATGGCGGTGACGATGAAGGCCACCACGATCACGGCGGCGGGATAGAACATGGCCTTCTTGATCTTGGCCTTGAGGGATTCGGTCTTTTCCTTGTAGGTGGCAATGCGATCCAGCAGGGTTTCCAGGGCGCCGGACTGTTCACCGGCCCCCACCAGGTTGATGACCAGGTCGTCGAAGTAGGCCGGGTGCCTGGCCAGGGCGCTGGCAAAGGTGGCACCCCCTTCCACGTCCGCCTTGATTCGTAGGATCAGTTCCTGCATGGAGGGATTTTCGTGGCCCCGGCCGACGATCTCGAAGGACTGCACCAGGGGCACGCCGGCGCTCATCATGGTGGACATCTGGCGCAGGAAGATGGCGATGTCCTTGGGGGTGATCTTCTTCTTGCCGCCGAACAGCGGCTTGGGTTTCTTGCGTACCTTGAGCGGGTTGATACCCTGGCGCCGCAGTTCCGCCTTGGCCAGATTTTCGTTGGCGGCGGTGGTCTCGCCCTTGATCCGGACGCCTTTCTTGTCCACCCCTTCCCAGACGAACACCGTCATTGTCTCGGCCATGGTTTAGTCCTTGGTCACACGGTTGACTTCTTCAAGGCTGGTGACACCGGCCTTGACCTTGAGCAGACCGGCCCGCCGGAGGTCGTCGACGCCTTCCGCCCTGGCCTGTTCCGCCAGTTGCATCGAGTTGCCGCCATCGAGAATGATCCGCTGCATGGCTTCGGAAATGGGCAATACCTGGTAGATGCCCACCCGTCCCTTGTAGCCGTTGGTGCACTGGTCACATCCCACCGGCCTGAAGATCTTGAAGCCCTGGTTCACCTCGTCTTCGGTGAAACCCTCCTGCAACAGCACCTCCTTGGGGACGTCTTCGGGCGCCTTGCAATGGTTGCAAAGCCGCCGGGCCAGACGCTGGGCGATGATGAGCAGGATGGATGAGGCGATGTTGTAAGAGGGGACCCCCATGTTGGCCAGGCGGGTGAGGGTTTGGGGTGCGTCGTTGGTGTGCAGGGTGGATAGCACCAGGTGACCGGTCTGAGCCGCCTTGATGGCGATTTCGGCGGTTTCCAGGTCGCGGATCTCGCCGACCATGATGATGTCGGGGTCCTGCCGCAGAAAGGCCCTCAGGGCGGCGGCAAAGGTCAGCCCCACCTTGGGATTCACGTTGACCTGATTGATGCCCGGCATGTTGATTTCGGCGGGATCCTCGGCCGTGGAGATGTTCCGGTCCGGGGTGTTGAGGATGCCCAGGCCGGTATAGAGCGAGACGGTCTTGCCCGAGCCGGTAGGGCCGGTGACCAGGATCATGCCGTAGGGCTTGCTCAGGGCGTTGAGATAGAGTGCTTTCTGGTGCTCTTCGTAGCCCAGGGCGTCGATACCCAGGAAGGCGCTGGTGGGGTCCAGTATTCGCAGCACCACCTTTTCTCCGTAAAGGGTGGGGCAGGTGTTGACACGAAAGTCGATGGCCCGGTTCTTGGAGAGCTGCATCTTGATGCGCCCGTCCTGAGGGACGCGTCGTTCGGAGATGTCCATGCGGGACATCACCTTGATGCGGGCGATGATCCGGGGGGCCAGGTTCACCGGTGGGTGGGCCACCTCGTCGAGTACCCCGTCCAGGCGGAACCGCACCCGAAAGTCCTTTTCATAGGGTTCGAAGTGGATGTCCGAGGCCTTGCGGTTGATGGCATCCAGCAGCACCTTGTTGACGAAGCGGACCACCGGCGTGTCGTCCACTTCGCTTTCGGAAACCTCCGGGCCGCGGTCTTCGGTGTCCGTCATCTCCAGGTTGTCCAGGTCCTCGTCCATGAGGCCTTCCATCATCGAGGAGGCGTCGTTGAGGCTGTCCTCAATCAGCTTGGACAACTTGTCGTGTTCCACCAGCACCGGTTCGGTGGGGATGCCGGTGTTGAACTTGATTTCATCCAGGGCGCTGATGTTCATGGGATCGGACATGCCCACGAACAGCCGATTACCCCGCCGGAAGATGGGCAGGGCCTGATGCTGGCGGATCAGCTTCTCGTCCACCAGTTTGGTGGGCAGGTATTCCTTGTCGAGGGCGTCCAGATCGAACAGGGGGGTACCGAACTCTTCGGCCGCCGCCTGGGCCAAGCCGCGGGCCTCCACGATCTTTTCCGTCACCAGGTAGGCCACCAGGGGTACCCGTTTCTTGCGGGACTGATCCAGTGCCTTGTTGGCGTCGGCTTCACTGAGCAATCCGTCTTGAACCAGGCGCCGGGCAAGCCCGCTCAATGGAATGGAGGCGGCAGGTGTGGACATGGGGACTCTGGGTTTGGGCTGGGGCCTTCTTATCGCATGTTAGTAGCTGTCGTTATCAAGTCAACAAGGACTTTCAGAGATTGCGGGCCGGAATGGGTTGGAAGGCTTGGTTCGGTGGCGCCCTCCCGGACATCCGTGAAAATGGGCTTTCAGGGGGGCAGTCCGAGCTTCTTGAGCCGGTAACTCAGTTGCCTGGCCGTCAGCCCCAGCAGCCGGGCGGCGGTCGCGCCGTGACCTCCCGCCTGTTCCAGGGCGGTCAGCAGGACCTGTCTTTCCTGCTGTTCCAGCTGTTGCTCCAGGGGTTTGAGGGGTTCTCCGGCAAGCGGGGCAGGCGGCGTCACGGCACTGGGCAGTTGCAGGTCCTCCACCCGAATGATGTCGCTGTCGCACAGGGTGGCCGCCCGCTCCAGGATGTTTTCCAGCTCCCTGACGTTGCCCGGATAGTCGTAGGTCATCAGTCCCTGCATGGCATCCGGGCTGAGTCGCCTGGGCGGTTCCTGCCAGCGCTGGGCCAGCCTGGAGAGGATGTGTGACGCCAGATGCGGGAGGTCTTCCCGGCGCTCCCGCAGGGGAGGGACGCGCAATTCGATCACATTCAGGCGATAGAACAGATCCTGGCGGAACCGCCCCGCCTGCACCTCCCGGCTCAGGTCCTTGTGGGAGGCAGAGAGAATGCGCACGTCCAGGGCGATCTCGTGGGCGGCCCCGATGGGCTTGATGGCCCGTTCCTGGATGGCGCGCAACAGCTTCACCTGCATGTGCAGCGGCAGTTCCGCCACTTCATCGAGAAAGAGGGTCCCCCCCTGAGCCGCCTGGAACAGGCCCTGCTTGTCGGCCACCGCACCGGTGAAGCTGCCCTTGAGGTGACCGAAGAACTCGCTTTCCATGAGTTCGGCGGGGATGGCGCCGCAGTTCACCGGCACGAAAGGCCGATCCACCCGGGGACCCTGGCGGTGAATTTCCCGGGCCACCCTTTCCTTGCCGCTACCGGATTCGCCCAGGATATAGACCGGTGCCTGGCTTCTGGCCAGCTTGAGGATGGTGGCCTTGAGCTGACGCATGGCCGGTGCATCACCCAGGAGATGCTCCTCCCTGGGTGGCTGGTGTCTGGTCGAGGCCGCATCATTGCCTTCACCGTCGCCGGGTTTGCCCAGTTTCAGGGCGCTGCCCACCAGATCCCTGAGGATGTTCAGGTCCACGGGCTTGGAGACAAAGTCAAAGGCCCCCGACTTGAGGGCCTGAACGGCGGAATCCATGCTGCCGTAGGCCGTGATGACCGCCACCGGCAGCTCCGGATAGTAGGCCTGGATGTGCTCCACCAGCTCGATGCCGTCACCATCCGGCAGGCGCATGTCCGTCAGGCACAGATCAAAGGGTTCGTTGCCGAGCAGCCGTTTTGCCTCCCTGACGGTCCCTGCGGAGCGGGTATGGAGCCGCATGCGGCCGAGGGTGATCTCCAGGAGTTCCCGGATATCCGGCTCATCGTCGATGATCAGTACGTTCTGGATGCTCATGCCTGTCGGGAGCGCCGGCCTTCCATGACGGGGGTGGTGGTTTCATGGGGCGGAAACTGAATGCGAAAGCAACTTCCGCCGGTGGGTAGCGGGATGTAGTCGAGCGTGCCGCCATTGTTTTCGCACAGCTCGCGGGAGATGTACAGGCCAAGTCCGGTGCCTTCATTGCCGGTGCTGACGAAGGGCTCGAAGAGTCGTCGGGCAATCGACGGGTTCACGCCGCGGCCCTGGTCGATGATGTCCAGGGTGGCGTGGCGACTCACGTCCCGGGTGCCGCCCTGGATCAGGATGCGCGCGGGCTGTCCGGCCCGGGTGCCATAGCGCAGGGCATTGGTGCACAGGTTCCAGACCACCTGATGCAGTTGCTCCGCATCAAAGCAGGCCCGGGCGTCCTCGGGCCGAATGGACAGCTCCAGTTGCGCGCGTTCCAGGTTGTGGTGCCGGCAGAATTCGTCGGCGAAGCGTTCCAGCCACGGTCGCAGGGCCAGGACCTCGATCCGGGGAGCCTGACGCCGGGACAGGTCCAGCACGTTCTGAATGACCTGGTTCATCCGGCGGCTCTGGTCCTGGATGATGCCCACCAGACGGCGGTCCGCCCGATTGAGCTCATCGGATTCCCCGAGCAGCTGGGCGGCATGACTGATGGCGCCCAGGGGGTTGCGGATCTCGTGGGCGATGCTGGCGGTGAGACGTCCCAGGGATGCGAGCTTGATGGACTGCATCTGTCTGCGCAGTTCCGCCGTGTCTTCCAGCAGGATGACGGTGCCGATGGGCTTGTCCACCCCCAGGCGGGTGAATCGTACCCGTAGTTCGGGGCTGTGCCCGTTGGCCGGGAGGGTCCGGTGACCGGCGCCGGTGGGATGTCGCAGCCACTCCTGCAGGGCACCGTAAAGTTCCGGCGCCAGGCGGCTCAGGTCGCTGGTATCGGCGGTCACCGGGTTGCCCAGCAGCAGCCAGGCGGACTCATTGATCAGGTAAACGTGCCGGTCATCATTGACCACGATGACGCCCGATTGCATGCGGTCGATGATGTGGGCATTGAGTTCGGCCATGTTGGCCAGGTCCACGCTGCGGCGCTGGGCCAGATCCTCGCTTTCCATGGCCCTGCGGGCCAGCACCAGGGCCAGCAGGGCGGTGGCGAACAGGCCGGCCCCCAGCAGGCCGGTCTGGGTGAGGGCGGAATCGCGGCCGGGTTCAAACCAGTAGCCGTGGATCTGCGCCAGCAGCAGGGCGATGGAGGCCAGCGCGGCAAAGAACAGGGCGGGGCGCCCGGGCGCCAGCAGTCCCAGGCCGGCAATGGCCGGGATTGCCAGCATGCCCAGGCCGCTGGTGACGCCTCCGCTGGTGTAGGTGAGCAGGGTGATGAGGCTGATGTCCGTGGCCGCCTGCAGGTAGATCTGCAAGGATGCCGGAAGTCGCCGTAACCGTGCGGCAATGCCGAACCCCAGGCTCAGCAGCAGATAGGTGAAGGCGAACAGCAAAAACAGGCGGGGATGGGAACTGCCGAGCGCCTGGGGGCCGGTGCCGAAGACCTCCAGGGCCGTGAGCATACCCGCCACGAAGAAGCGATAAAGACTGAAGAGTCGCAGCGCACGCCAGACATCGCCGGCGGCGCTCCCGACGACGCCATGCTCCGGCATCATCCGGTCCGACAGGAGAAAAGACATGCTGCCCGCATTCTGCGTGGACGTCCGGTCTCACACCACAACGCGGCTCATTCTCGTGTAGACTCTTGCGACAGGGCCAGATCCCGGTGAGACTCGGAACAGAAGGGTTTGCCGCCTTCCCACAGACTTTCCTCCTCGGGAATGTGCAGGCCGCAGTAATGACAGCGCAGCATCTTGCCGGAGGTCTTTTGCCGGAGCTTGGCGGGATGCTCGGGGCGGGGTACGTCCGGTGTCTTGAGCATGAGCCGGACCACCATGAAGACCAGAACGATGGATGCGATCAAGAACAGGATTTGCATGGCGTGGTGATTCGATTTTGAGTGGTGTATGAGAAGGTACTACAGAACGTGTGTCGGCGGTGAGTCCGTCAGCCCCGAGGCGTCATGTCCGCCGGGGCACCCGCCGTCTCCATCCATACCTTTGATACTGTGAAACTATGAACCTTCATGAATTCCAGGCCAAGGGCCTCTTTCGCGATTATCGGATTCCGGTGCCGTCCGGTGTCTCCATCGAGGGGCTCGACGACCTGGATGATGCCATGAATACCCTGGGAGGCGATGCCTGGGTCGTCAAGGCCCAGGTGCATGCCGGTGGTCGCGGCAAGGCCGGTGGCGTCAGGCTGGTCCGGGGACGTGATGCACTCAAGGCCGCGGCCGAGGACCTGCTGGGTACCACTCTGGTCACCCACCAGACCGGCCCCGCGGGCCTCCCCGTGAACACCCTGCTGATCGAATCCCTCACCGACATCCGGCGTGAGCTCTACCTGGGCCTGCTGGTGGACCGGGCTACCCGCCGTGTCGCCATCATGGCCTCGGCGGCGGGCGGCATGGACATCGAGGAGGTGGCCGCCAGCACCCCGGAGAAGCTGCTGACCCTGTTCGTGGATCCGGTCGCGGGCATCATGCCTTATCAGGGGCGTCGCGTCGCCTTTGCCCTGGGCCTGGAAGGCCGGCAGGTCAATGAGTTCGTGGCGCTGCTCACCCGGCTCTATACCCTGTTCATCGAAGCCGATGCCAGCCTGATCGAGATCAACCCGCTGGTGGTCACCGGAGAGGGCGGCCTGGTGGCCCTGGACGGCAAGATCAACCTGGACGACAACGCCCTCTACCGGCACCCCGCCCTGGCGGCGTTGCGGGACGCCAGCCAGGAAGATGCCCGCGAGGCCAGGGCCAGGGAGCATGAACTCAATTATGTTCGCCTGGACGGCAATATCGGTTGCATGGTCAACGGCGCGGGACTGGCCATGGCCACCATGGACCTGATCAAGCTCCACGGCGGTGAGCCGGCCAACTTCCTGGACGTGGGCGGCGGCACCACCGCGGCCCGGGTGACCGAGGCCTTCAAGCTCATCCTCTCCGACGACTCGGTCAAGGCCGTGTTCGTGAACATCTTCGGCGGCATCGTCCGCTGTGACCTGATCGCCGAGGGGATCATCGCGGCGGTCAAGGAAGTCCATGTGGGCGTGCCCGTGGTGGTACGCCTGGAAGGCACCAACGTGGAGCAGGGCCGGGCCCTGCTGGCGCAGAGTGATCTCAACATCATCGCCGCCGAAAGTTTGACCGATGGTGCCCTCAAGGTGGTGAAGGCCGCGGCCAAGGCCGCCTGACGGGCAGGGGACGAGCGGGCCGGCATGCCGGATTCAGACAGACGAAGCTGACACGGATTCTTCATGAGCATTCTCATCGACAAGCATACTCGGGTCATCTGCCAGGGGTTCACCGGCAAGCAGGGTACTTTCCACACCGAACAGGCCATGGCCTACGGCACGCGGATGGTGGGCGGAGTCACCCCGGGCAAGGGCGGACAGCGGCATCTGGGGCTGCCGGTGTTCGACACCGTGCATGACGCGGTCCGCGATACCGGGGCCAATGCCACCATGATCTATGTCCCGGCCGCCTTTGCCGCCGATGCCATCCTGGAGGCCGCGGATGCCGGGATCGAGATCATCGTCTGTATCACCGAGGGGATTCCCGTGCTGGACATGCTTAAGGTGAAGGCCGCCCTTACCGGCAGCCGTTCCCGGCTCATCGGTCCCAACTGCCCGGGTGTCATCACCCCCGGGGCCTGCAAGATCGGCATCATGCCCGGACATATTCATCAGCCGGGCAAGGTGGGTATCGTCTCCCGTTCCGGGACCCTCACCTACGAGGCGGTCAAGCAGACCACCGACGCGGGCCTGGGGCAGAGCACCTGTGTGGGTATCGGGGGCGATCCCATCCATGGGATGAATTTCGTCGACTGTCTGCGCCTGTTCCAGGAGGACGCGCAGACCGAGGGCATCATCATGGTGGGCGAGATCGGCGGCAGTGCCGAGGAGGAGGCCGCGGCCTTCATCCGCGATCACGTGACCAAGCCGGTGGTGGCCTATATCGCCGGTGTCACCGCGCCGCCGGGACGCCGCATGGGGCATGCCGGGGCGATCATCTCCGGTGGTCAGGGGACCGCGGATCAGAAATTCGCTGCCCTGGAGGCGGCCGGTGTCGCTGCGGTGCGTTCGCCCGCGGAGATGGGGGGGCGGCTCAAGGCCCTGATGGGCTGACGGCCAAGGGTTTCCATGTTCACGGACCACCACCCCGACGGGGTGGTGGTCTCCTGTTGTCACCTGTTTTTGAATGTTCGGACCATGACAGACATCCTCAAGATCGCCCTGGCGCAAATCAACCTTCTGGTGGGCGACGTGGAAGGTAATGCCGAGCGGGTGGTGGCCGCGGCCCGCGAGGCCAGGGACTGCCATGGCGCCGATCTGGTGCTGTTTCCCGAGCTGACCCTGACCGGTTATCCGCCCGAGGACCTTCTGATGCGGGGCACTTTGCTGCAACGCTCCGAGGAGGCCCTCAAGCGCATTGCCCGGGAGGTGTCCGGGATCGATGTGGTGGTCGGTCTGCCCCTGAGGGAATCGGGATACCTCCATAACAGCGCCGCATATCTGCGTGACGGCAAGGTGCTGGCCCGTTATCACAAGCAGGTCCTGCCCAATTACAGCGTGTTCGACGAAAAGCGCTATTTCCATCCCGGCGAGGGGCCCTGCGTGGTGGAGGTCAAGGGCCTGCCGGTGGCCCTGGCCCTGTGCGAGGACATCTGGGTCTCAGAGCCGGCCCGCCGGGCCCAGTCCGCCGGTGCCCGGCTGCTGCTCAGTCTCAATGCCTCGCCCTTCCACCTTTCCAAGCACGAGGAACGGTTGGCGGTCCTGCGCGAGCGGGTTCATGAGAGCGGTCTGCCGGTGGTCTATCTGAACCTGGTGGGCGGCCAGGATGAACTGGTCTTCGATGGTCATTCCCTGGCCGTGGACCGGGACGGTGCATTGAAACTGAGCGCGCCCGCCTGGAAAGAGGGGATTTATACCCTGGAAGTGCATTTCGATCGTCGTGACATCAGTTTCAGCGGCGGCATCCTTGCGCCCCCGCCATCCCCCGAGGAGAGCCTGTACCAGGCCCTGGTGCTGGGGGTGCGGGATTACGTCAACAAGAACGGTTTCAGCGGCGCCCTGCTGGGCCTGTCCGGAGGCATCGACTCCGCGCTCACTCTCTGCATCGCCGTGGATGCCCTGGGGGCGGAACGGGTGGAGGCGGTGATGATGCCCTATCACTATACCGCCGGCATGAGCCGGGAGGATGCCGCCGCCCAGGCACGGACTCTGGGGGTGTCCTACCGGGAGATTCCGATCGCGCCCATGGTCGAGGCCTTCATGAACGGCCTGGCGGAGGTCCTGGCCGGTCTGCCCGCGGACACCACCGAGGAGAACATCCAGGCCCGCTGTCGGGGTACCCTCCTGATGGCCATCTCCAACAAGACCGGTCGCATGCTGTTGACCACCGGTAACAAGAGCGAGATGGCGGTGGGCTATGCCACCCTCTACGGGGACATGGCCGGTGGCTTTGCCCCGCTCAAGGATGTTTCCAAGCTCTGGGTCTATCGCCTGGCCCGGTATCGTAACACCCTGGGGCCGGCCATCCCCGAGCGGGTGATCGAACGTCCGCCTTCGGCGGAACTGGCTCCCGATCAGCGGGACGAGGACAGTCTGCCCCCCTACGAGATCCTGGACGGGATCCTGGAGCGCTTCGTGGAACAGGATCAGTCTTTCACCGATATCGTTTCCGCGGGATTCGAGCCGGCCACCGTGCGCCGGGTGATGGGCCTGGTGCTGCGCAGTGAATACAAGCGCCGCCAGGCCCCGCC
Organism: Ectothiorhodospira shaposhnikovii; assembly: GCF_022227765.1. Taxonomy (GTDB): domain Bacteria; phylum Pseudomonadota; class Gammaproteobacteria; order Ectothiorhodospirales; family Ectothiorhodospiraceae; genus Ectothiorhodospira. The sequence continues at coordinate 206,439 of NZ_JAJMLZ010000006.1, forward strand.
CGGAGTCCGGGTGACCCGTCGTGCCTTCGGCAAGGACCGGCGCTATCCCATTACCTCCGGCTATGGCCGATTGCTCAGCTAGGGCGATCCCGTGGCACCTTCTTCCCACCTCTGCAGGTAATTGCAAACCATGAAAAAGATTGAAGCCATCATCAAGCCGTTCAAACTGGAGGACGTCCGCGAGGCGCTGATGGAGATCGGCGTGACGGGATTGACCGCCACCGAGGTCAAGGGTTTCGGCCGGCAGAAGGGGCATACCGAGCTGTACCGGGGAGCCGAGTACGTGGTCGATTTCATCCCCAAGGTGAAGCTGGAGATCGGTGTGGATGACAGCCTGGTGGATGCTTGCGTGGAAGCCATTCTGAAGGCGGCCAGAACCGGCAAGATCGGGGACGGCAAGATCTTCGTCACCGACATGGAGCGGGCCATCCGCATCCGCACCGGCGAGGAAAACAGCGACGCCCTGTAAAATCGGGCGGGAGCCTGAAGTGAGAGAGCGGCAAGCTTCGTGGCTATGCCGCTCTCTCCCGACACCCGGCTAGCGGTACGTCACCACTTCATCCAGGCGCCGCCGATGGGAGGATTCCGGCAGTTCCGCCGGGTACCCCACGCAGAGCAGGGCCAGCGGCCGCAGGCCCTGCTCCAGTGACAAGGTGTCGGCCACGGCCTGTTCATCGAACATGCCCACCCAGGTGGACCCCATTCCCGCCGCCACCACCGCCAGTTGGGCATAGGCGGCCACGATGGTCGCGTCCTGAATGGAGAACAGGTCCCGGCCCCGTTCGCCGTACTGTTCGGCCGAGCGTTCCGCATCGCTGCAGAAGACCAGGCAAACAGGAGCTTCGGCGATGAACTGCTGTCCGTGGGCTGCCTCCGCCAGCCCGGTCCGCAGGGTCGCATCCTTCACGCAGATGATGCGGTAGGATTGCAGGTCGCCCGCCGAAGGGGCGGTCACCGCGGTTTCAAGGATCGCGTGCAGCTTCTCCGGTTCCACCGGCATGTCGGCCTGGTAGCGACGGATGGAATGCCGGTGTCTGACGGTCTGAAAGAAATCCCACATCCTCAACCTCCCCCTGTGTCGTGTATGGATCGTCGTCCCGGAATCAGGCGCCCTGCCTCAGTCGTTCGGCCCGCTCCGGAAAATTCAGTTCCAGCACCCGCAGTGCGTCCCCGGCCAGATCGTCGAGCCGCAGCCGCCGATAGGCCTTCACCATGACCTCCAGGGCATCGGGCACCGCTTCGGCGCCTTCATAGTGTTCCAGTACGTAGCGGCCCCGCTGGGCCGCCGCCAGCCAGGCGCCCCGGCGCATGTAGAAGTCCGCCACATGCATCTCATGGGCGGCCAGCCGGTTTCGCAGATGAACCATGCGCTGACGCGAGTCTTCGGCGTAGCGGCTGTCGGGGAACGTGCGCACCAGGGTGCCGAAATCATCGAAGGCGTTGCGCAGGGGGACCGGATCACGGCGTGCCTGATCCTGCGGAATCCAACGATTGAGGAAGCTCTGATCCCGCTCATAGTTGATCAGGCCGCGCAGATAGTAGGCATAGTCCACATGAGGATGCCGGGGATTCATCTGGATGAATCGGTCCACGGCCGCCAGCGCCATTTCCGGCTCCTGGGCCTTGTAATAGGCGTAGGCGATCTCCAGCTGGCCCTGCTGGGCGTGACGGCCGAAGGGGAATCGGGCTTCCAGGATCTCGTAGTACTCCACGGCCTGATCGAAATTCCCCCGGTCCAGGGCCGCCTTGGCCTCTTCGTAGAGCTGGCTGGCGGACCAGTCCCGGGTGGGGTCCTGGCGCATGCCGGCGCAGCCGGAGGCCAGGACGGCGATGAGCAGGAGGGTCAAGGCTGGGCGAAGAGCTGTCATTGGGCGCTAAGACGGAAGATAATTGAAGCATTGAGTATAACCGACGGCCCCCGGCACATGACCAGAACCATCAAACTCGCGGGGGAAATCCCGCCCGAACTGGCCGGCAGGCGTCTTGACGCCGTGCTGGCCCAGATGTTCCCGGACTATTCCCGCAGCCGTATCCAGCAGTGGATCGACGAGGGTGCGGTGGAGGTGGCCGGGGAGCGCCCGCGCCTGCGTCAGAAGACCTGCGGGGGAGAGCCGGTCCTGATACGGGTGTCACTGGATGACCCGGGCCGGGATGTGGCCGAGGATTTGCCGCTGGATCTGGTGCACGAGGATGATCACCTGTTGGTGATCAACAAGCCCGCCGGGCTGGTGGTGCATCCCGCCGCGGGGCATCCCCAGGGTACGCTGGTCAATGCCCTGCTGCATCATGCCCCGGAACTGGCGCATCTGCCTCGTGCCGGCATCGTGCATCGCCTGGACAAGGAGACCTCCGGGTTGCTGGTGGTGGCCCGCACCCTGGCATCCCATACGGACCTGGTGCGCCAGCTCCAGGCCCGCACCGTGGGTCGGGAATATCTGGCCCTGGTACAGGGCGCCCTGGTGTCCGGCGGCACCGTCGAGGCCCCCATCGGCCGCCATCCGGTGGACCGCAAGCGCATGGCGGTGGTGACGGGGGGGCGGGAGGCCATCACCCATTACCGGGTGGAGGAACGCTTCGCCAACCATACCCTGCTCAGGGTCAACCTGGAAACCGGACGCACCCATCAGATCCGGGTCCACATGGCCCATCTGCATCACCCCCTGGTGGGGGATCCGGTCTATGGCGGACGCCCGCGGTTCCCGGCCGGTCTGTCCGATGAGGCCATGGCAATCCTGCGGGGGTTTCGGCGTCAGGCGCTGCACGCCACCCGTCTCACCCTGGAACACCCTGACGGGTCTGGTTCCCGGCGCTGGGAAGCCGGCCTCCCGGAGGACATGGAGGCACTGCTGCAGGCCCTGCGCACCGGCTGAACCGACCCGTCACCCCGACGAGCGGGGTTTCCCTGATGTGTTCCAGGCGTTATCATTGTTCCGTTTTCGCCGAGCGCGAAAACACTTGTCAGGCAACAGAGGCTTAATTGTCGATGGACAGTTGTTGTAGGTGCATGCGTGGTGAGGCCGTGAGCGGCCACGGACCGGCATGTGACTGCGTCCGTCGGGGCCAGCCCCTCCAGCGGTAATCCACCGCGCCCGGGCTCCCTGATGGACCGCATCGCGTCGGTCGGATCAGGGAAACCGGTATCGCATCATCCCGAAAGTGTGTTGTCATGGGCGCCATGGCGTCCCCGTGCGGGGTGAATGTCTGCCGTCTCCGGGTATCGATGGCCCCGGATCTGCCTGTTTCCCGGTCATCCCGGTCTCTCCCCACGCTGCATCGGCCCTCGAGGCCGTGTCCCAGCGTATTCCGATCGGTCTGCCGCCGCGGCAGCCAAGGAGAGAATCATGACCCGGATCATCAAGAACATGAGCAGGCTGATGAGCCTGGCCCTCAAAACCCTGGAATCCCCGGCCCGCCGCGCCCCCGATGCCAACCCCGTGGCCGAGGCGGTGACCCGTGCCTGTCGCCATGGCGATTTCGGCAGTGCCCGGCTGAGCTTTCTCAAGCTGGCCGGTCAGTCCCAGATCCGGGTACTCCAGACCATGGATGACCGCTCCATCCGCCGCCTGACCCTGGGACTTCCCGATGCCACTCTGGCGCGCCTGTGCGCCCAGGGACCTGCCCCCCTGACTGAAACCATCGTCCGGTCCCTGCCGGAGGGCCGTCGTCGCGGCGTGTCCCTGATGTGCGAGCAGCATCGTCGCCATCAGGCCTGACCGCGGTTGTATGAATCGCCGGTGTTTTTTCCGACTGCATGTTCCAACCGGGCCAAGGCATGGAATTGACTCATATCTACGATCTGGATGAACTGAACGAATACCTCTCCCAGGGGGATCTGTCCGCGGTGCGTGGCTGGCTGGACGAGATGCGCATACAGGACATCGCCCAGGCCCTGATGACCCTGGACGGCGAGGTCCGTCGTGATGTGTTCCGCTTGCTGCCCCCGGGGCGGCGGGCGGATGTCTTTGCCTACCTGGACCCCCATCACCAGCTTCAGCTCATCCGCCAGGTCTCCGTGGACGAGGGGCGTCATCTGTTGTCCGAGATGCTGCCGGATGACCTCACCGCCCTGCTGGAGGACCTGCCCAAGGATGAGGTCCGGCAACTGCTGCGCCTGCTGCCGTTCCGTTCCATTCGTCGTGCCCTGACCCTGTTGGGGTATCCGGAGGACAGTTGCGGTCGGCTCATGACCACAGCCGTGGTGAGCGTGCGTCCTGACTGGAGCATGGCCCGTGCCCTGGATCATCTCCGGGTGCAGGCGGGTCGCGGCGAGACGGTCAACCTGGTCTACGTCACCGATGAGGAGGGCGGATTGCTGGGCGTGCTGGCCCTCAAGCATTTCCTCAAGTCACGGGTGGATGTCCCAGTATCGGAACTCATGACCGGCCGCGTGGTGTCCATCGACGCCCATGCGCCCCAGGAAGAGGCCCTGCGGATGATGCGTCACTACGACCTCCCGGCCCTGCCGGTGGTGGACCGGGACCGTGAACTGCTGGGTATCATCACCGTCGACGACGTGCTGGACGTGGAGCAGGAGGAGAGCACCGAGGACTTCCAGAAGATGGGGGCCGTGGGGAGCCTGCACCTGAGTCTGCGCCAGGCCCATCCCTGGCTTTTGTACCGCAAGCGGGTGGGCTGGTTGCTGATCCTGGTGGCGGTGAACATCATCGGTGGTTTCGTCATCGCCGGGTACGAGGAGGCCATCGAGGCTCTGGTGGTGCTGGTGTTCTTCCTGCCCCTGATTATCGACAGCGGCGGCAACGCCGGGGCACAGTCCGCCACCTTGATGGTCCGTGCCCTGGCCACGGGCGAGGTGCAACCCCGGGACTGGTTGCGTCTCTGGGGCAAGGAACTGGGAGTGGCCACCGCCCTGGGGGCGACCATGGCCCTGGCCGTGTCCGGTCTGGGGCTATGGCGGGGCGGCATGGAGATTGCCGTGCTGGTGTCGGTGGCGATGATGCTGGTGGTGCTGGTGGGAAGTCTGGTGGGCATGATCCTGCCCTTGCTTCTGGCCCGCCTGCGCCTGGATCCGGCCACGGCCAGTACGCCGCTGGTGACGTCCATCGCCGACGTGGCGGGCATCATGATCTATTTCGGCCTGGCGGCCACCTTGCTGGGACTCCATGGACAATGACCGATTCACTCAAGCACGCGCCTTTTTTCGAGCAAATGCGTCGACGCGACTGGGAGAGCCTGAAGACGATGCTGGCCTCCCTGCAGAACCAGGACGTGGCGGCACTGAGCCAGGCCTTGCCCGCCGAGGACTGGGTGCCGTTGATCCGGCTGCTGCCCAGGGATCGCATGGCTCATGTGTTTTCCTATCTGAGCCTGGAACAACAGGCCCGCATCCTGGCCGAGCTGAGTGATGATGAAAATGCCCGCCTGCTGACGGCTTCGTCCTACGACGACGTGGCGGAACTGCTGGAGCGTCTGCCGGAGTCGGAGTCCGCCCGTCTCATGGCCCTGTTGCCCAAGCCGCGGCGGCGGGTGGTCAAGGGCTTGCTGAATTATCCGCCCGACAGCGCGGGCCGCCTGATGACGCCCGGTTTCGTGGCCGTGCGTCCGGACTGGACCCTGGAGGCGGCACTGGCCTACCTGCGTGATCATTTCTCCCAGGGCGAGACCGTGAACGTGGTCTTCGTCACCGAGGCGGACGGTCACTTGCTGGGGGCGATCAAGCTCAAGGATCTGCTGTTCGGACCTCCCCGCCGCCGGGTGGACAGCCTGCTCAAGGAGGCGGTGGTCCGGGTGCAGACCCGGGCCGACCAGGAAGAAGCCGCCCGCCTGATTCGTCACTATGACCTGGAAGTGTTGCCGGTGGTGGATGAGCGGGAGGTCCTGGTGGGAATCATCACCGTGGACGACGCCCTGGACGTGGTGGAGGAGGAGACCACCGAGGACTTCCTGCGCATGGGCAGCGTGGGCACCATCGCTCCCGGCCTCAAGGATGCGGCCATGAGTCTGCTCTACCGCAAGCGGGTCGGGTGGCTGGTGATCCTGGTGTTCGTGAACCTGTTCAGCGGGGCGGCCATCGCGGTGTTCGAGACCGCCATCGAGGCCGTGGTGGCATTGGTCTTCTTCCTGCCCCTGGTGATCGCCACCGGCGGCAACGCGGGCTCCCAGGCCTCCACCCTGATGGTCCGAGCCCTGGCCACGGGGGATGTTCAGTTGCGTGACTGGCTCGGGCTATGGGGCAAGGAGCTGTTTGTGTCCGTTGCCCTTGGGGTGACCCTGGGACTTGCCGTCTGGGGCGCCGGGATCTGGCTGGGCGGGCCGGACGTGGGGCTGGCGGTGGCCGTGGCCATGGTGCTGGTGGTTATCTTCGGCAGCATGATCGGGATGTTGCTGCCGGTGATCCTGACCCGCCTGAAGCTGGATCCGGCCACCGCCAGCGCCCCCCTGATCACGTCCATCGCGGACGTGGGGGGGATACTGGTCTATTTTTCCGTGGCGACGGCCATCCTGCAGCTGGGCTGAGGTCGGCGTCCGCCTGGCGGCGTCACATCTCCCGTCCGAAGGCGTCCTTGAACCGGGCCTTGATGTCTTCAAGGCTCGGACGATGGTTCTGCGGTCCGGTGTGTTCGATCTTGATGGCGCCCATCACCGCCGCCACCCGACCCGTGGTTTCCCAGTCCAGGCCATTCATCAATCCCCACAGCAGGCCGGCCCGGTAGGCATCGCCACACCCGGTGGGATCCTTGATCCGGGCGATGGGCGCGGCCGGGATGCGCAGGGTCTTGCCGCCGGTGTAGATCACCGAGCCTTCCCCGCCCTTGGTGATGATCAGGGCCTCCACCTGGGCCGCCAGCTCCTCGGGGTTCCAGCCGGTGCGCTCACTCATCAGCTGGGCCTCGTAGTCGTTCAGGGTCACGTAGGTAGCCTGTTTGACGAACCGGCGCAGATCCACCCCGTCGAACATGGGCATGCCCTGGCCCGGATCGAAAATGAAGGGAATGCCGGCTTCGGCAAACTGTTCCGCATGCTGGATCATGCCGTCCCGGCCGTCGGGAGAGACGATACCCAGGGTGACGCCCTCGGCGTCGCTGACCTTGTTGAGGTGAGCGTCATTCATGGCGCCGGGGTGAAAGGCGGTGATCTGATTGTCGTCCTGGTCGGTGGTGATGAAGGCCTGGCCGGTGTAGTGTTCGGGAATCATGCGGATGTGCCGGCGGGAGATGTCGCATTCATCCATCCACTGGGCGTAGGGCTCGAAATCCGCGCCCACCGTCGCCATGGGCAGGGGATCACCCCCCAGCAGTTTGAGGTTGTAGGCAATGTTGCCCGCGCAGCCGCCGAACTCCCGGCGCATGTCCGGTACCAGGAAGGAGACGTTGATCATGTGCACCTTGTCCGGGAGGATGTGGTTCTTGAACCGGTCGGGGAAGACCATGATGGTGTCAAATGCATAGGAACCGCAGATCAAGGCAGACATTGGAACTCCTCTGGATGACGGGGGGTGAACGGGGATGAATCCCTGTCCGGATGGGCTGACATGATAGTGATCCGGACCGGTGATTGCGAACCTCCACGGATCTGATGGTCTGAAATGAGATTCGTTTGATCGAAAGATTGCCGATTTCCTGCTAAAAGAATAGCTCTGCAACCATCAAGACACGGGGTATCGTTGTCATGACCAGTACAGCGTGTGCAGTGGCGGGCCGTGACCGCCATCAGTCTCTGGGCGAGGAGATCGCCAACAGTATCAGCCACGGGGTGGCCCTGGCGGCGGCGTTGGTGGGCATGCCGTTTCTACTGATGGAAGCGGTGCGCATCGGCAGTCCGGGATTTATTGTCGGCGTCAGCATCTTTTCCGCCACCATGGCATTGCTGTATCTGGCCTCCACCCTCTATCACGCCTTGCCCCAGGGGCAGGGCAAGCGGGTGTTCAAGATCCTGGACCATTCGGCCATCTATCTGCTGATTGCCGGGACCTACACACCCTTCACCCTGGGTGTGCTTAGTGGTCCCTGGGGCTGGACCCTGTTCGGTCTGGTGTGGGGGTTGGCGGCCCTGGGGGTGTTTCTCAAGTCCCTCAATGGCCTGTCTCACCCCGTCCTGTCCACCGGGCTGTACCTGCTCATGGGCTGGCTGGTGCTGATCGCCATCGTGCCGCTCTATCAGTTGATGGCGCCGGCGGGGCTGATCTGGCTGGTGGCCGGCGGCCTGGCCTATACCGGCGGTGTGGTGTTCTATGCCCTGGACCATCGTCTGCCCTACGGGCATTTCATCTGGCATCTGTTCGTGGTGGCCGGGACGGTCTGCCACTACTTTGCCGTGCTCTGGTATGGGGCCGGGGTTGCCGCCTGAGCCTTGTGGGGGGCGGTCAGTGTGGGCAGCGAAGGTCCGTGGCCGGTGACGGGGCGCATTCCCCGGAGGGCGCGGGGTGGGGCCGTGCCACCGTGTCCCGGGTCCGCCGGTAGAGTGGCTCACCGGGTGCCAGTCGCAGGGCGCATGCCGCGGCCTCCTGGGCCGCCGGCCCGCAACCGAGGGCATGCAGCACGTGGGCCAGGTTGTTCCAGCCCGCGTGGGAGGTCGGATCGCGGGTGACAAGTGCCCTCAGGGCCCGTTCCGCGCCCTCCAGATCCCCCTGGGCATAGCGGGCATTGCCCAAGCCGATCCAGCCCACCGGATGTTCGGGCCAGGCCCGGGTGGCGGTGAGATAGGCCCCGGCGGCGGCTTCCAGTCGGCCGGTACGCTCCAGGTCATTCGCGGCCCGCAGCCAGCTCAGTGGCGTGGCGGTGGCGGGAAGCCGATCCGGTGGCTGAGCCAGAAAGGCCCAGTATCCGGCGCGGCGCCAGGTGCGCTCGAAGCGGCGCAGGGTATTCACATGGCGTTCGATGGTGCCCGAGCGCAGTATCACGATGCCCTCGTCCAGGTCGTAACCGATGACCACGGCATAGTGCCAGTAGGGCGCCAGGTTCAGTCCCAGATTCTGAAACACCACCACCGGATGCCCGGCCGCCAGCTCCCGTAGCAGGGCATCCATGCGGGGCGGCAGCGGCCATGCCACCAGCTCCCTGGCCCGTGTGGCCGCCAGCATCTCAGTCTGCAGGCTGCCCTGGCGTGCGGGCAGATAGATCTCGCTCACCAGCGCTTGCGGCGTGATCTCGATGCCCTGGACATTGAGCACCGTGGCCAGGGCGGCGGGACCGCACTGATAGAGATCCTGGGGATGAAACGGGGTATCTTCCAGCTCCACCTGCCGGGGCAGGTCGCCGGGTGGATCGCCGAGCAGGGCGGGGGCCTGCAACCGGGTGGCACAACCCGAGAGCAGCAGGCCGGTCAGGATGATCAGCAGGGCCACGGGGAGCACCCAAGCCCCCCCGTGGCTCCGGCACGGATGGCCGGTGGCGGGAATCAATTCACCGGGCGGACGAAGGGGAACACGTCCGTGGCGCCGATGGCATCGGTGATGATGAAGACGATGAAAATGAGCACCACCACGCCCAGGACGCTGGCGGCCCCGGCCGGCAGTTCCTCCAGTCGCTCATTGAGCTGGCGTACCTCCTCGTCGGTCATGCGGGCGATGCGCTCGGCGGCTTCTTCGTTGCTGACTCCCAGGCGCGCCAGTTGCTGTTGTACATCCGCCCGTTCCAGGCTGGAGAGCAGTTGCGCCCGGTCCACCAGTCCCTGTTCCGTCTGGATCAGACGATCGGTTCCCACCATGCCGGCATGAAGGGGGCTGGTGACGGCGGCCAGCAGCGACAAGATGCACAGCAGGGTCAGCAGGCGTCTGATCAGGGGGTGTCGGGTCATGGAGAAGCCTCGTGGTGATGTGAATGTGGACACGATTTCATTGTCCTGCCCCCGCAACCGCCAGGTCAACCAGGGGAATGTTTCAGGTCGGGGCGAGGCGGTCGAGGCGCTGATGCGTTAATATGACAGGCTTCCCGGGCCTCGTGTCCGCCAGGGTCCCCTCACCCCATGAAACGGGCCTCATCCAAGGAAATCTTCGGCTGGGCGATGTTCGACTTCGCCAATCAGGCCTATACCCTGCTGATCATCACGGTGATCTTCGGGGACCTGTTCACCCGGGTGATCGTGGGGGATGCCCATTCGGACTACCGGCTCGGCAACCTGCTGTGGAGTATCGCCCTGGCGGTCAGTTATCTGCTGGTGGTGCTGTCCGGGCCGGTGGCGGGGGCCATCATGGACTTTTCCGCCGCCCGCAAGCGCTTTTTGTTCGCCAGTTATGTGCTCACCGTGGTCTCCACCTCCCTGCTGTATTTCGTCGCGCCCGGTTACATCTGGCTGGGCATGGCGCTGATCGTGGTATCCAATTTTGCCTATGCCATCGGCGAATCCTTCATCGCCAGTTTCCTGCCGGAGCTGGGGCCTCGCGAGGAACTGGGCTGGATCTCGGGGTTTGGCTGGGCGCTAGGCTATGTGGGCGGACTGGTGGCCACCGCCTTCGCCCTGGTGGCCCTGGGCGAGGTCAGCGAGGAAAACTTCGAGCGTATCCGCTGGGTGGGGCCATTTGCCGCCGTGTTCTTCCTGGTGGCGGCCATTCCCACCTTCCTGTGGCTGCGGGAACGGGGACGGGCCAGGCGTCTGCCGGGGTTGCGTCAGTACGTGGGTATCGGCTTTCGGCGGGTGAGGGCGACGCTCGGGGATCTGGCCCATTACCGCGATCTCACCATCCTCATGGTGTCGGTATTCTTCGCCATGGCCGGTATCTACATCATCATTTCCTTTACCTTCATCTATGGCGCCCAAGTGATCCAGTGGGATGAAAAGGTCCGGGTCTGGATGTTCATCACCGTCCAGCTCACGGCGGCGGCCGGTGCGCTGGCCTTCGGGTTTCTGCAGGACCGGGTGGGGGCCCGGCGCACCTATGTGGCTACCCTGAGTCTTTGGGTCGTCGCCGTGACCCTGATCTTCGCCACGCCCTGGCTGGGGCGTTTTCTTGACTTTGAAGCCCAGTATGTCTTCCTAGTGGTGGGGAGTGTGGCGGGACTGTGCCTGGGTTCCACCCAGTCGGCGGGGCGTGCCTTGGTGGGGGTGCTGTCGCCCCGGTCGCGGGCGGCGGAATTCTTCGGTTTCTGGGGGCTCTCCGGCAAGCTGGCGGCCATTGTCGGCCTGCTGGGGCTGGGGTTTCTACAGGTCCTGTTCGGGCTGCATCTGTCGATTCTGTTCTGCGCCCTGTTGTTCGGGCTGGCGCTGCTGGCGGCCCTGAGGCTGGACGAGACGCGGGGGCGGCGGGTGGCCGAGGCGAGGGAGTCCCGTCGCGGATAACATCGGAAACTTCTATTGCCGTAACATCCTGTTATCATCTCCCTCCCCGAAACGCCCGCGCCAATATTCCGGAATCCCAACCCATGACTGTGACCGTCGTTTATCCCGGGACTTTCGATCCCATTACCAACGGCCATGCCGATATCGTGCGTCGTGCCTGCCGGATGTTCGACAGGGTGCTGGTGGCGGTGGCGGCCAATCCCAGCAAACGGCCGGTTTTTACCCTGGATGAGCGGGTGGCGCTGGCGCGCACCGTACTGGCGGACATGGGCGACAAGGTGGAAGTGAAGGGCTTTTCCGGCCTGCTGGCGGAGTTCGCCGCCGCCAACGATTCGCGGGTTCTGCTGCGGGGATTGCGTGCCGTGTCCGATTTCGAGCACGAATTCCAGCTGGCCAGCATGAACCGTCACCTGTCCCCGGACCTGGAGACCGTGTTCCTGACGCCGGCGGAGGAATATGCCTTCATATCCTCAAGTCTGGTGCGGGAAGTTGCCATGCTGGGCGGCGATGTTTCACACTTCGTTGCCGATAGCGTCAAGGCTGCGTTGATTGATCGCTTGCGCTAAACTGTGCGGTCAAGCGCTGAACGCCATATATAACTACATGTGATTGAGTTTGAAGAGGAAAGTGCATTATGGCCCTGATGATTACCGATGAATGCATCAACTGCGACGTGTGTGAGCCGGAGTGCCCCAACGGCGCGATTTCCCCGGGCGATGAGATCTACGTGATCGACCCGGCGCTGTGCACCGAGTGCGTGGGCCACTTTGATGCACCCCAGTGCGTGGAGGTCTGCCCGGTGGACTGCATTCCCCTGGACCCGGACAACCAGGAGACTCAGGACGAACTCATGGCCAAGTTCAAGCGCATCACCGGCGCAGCTTGATCAAGCCGGAAGTTCCTTGATACGACAAGGGGACCCCTCGGGTCCCCTTGTCGTATCCGCGTCGTATCCACGCATCATCCTTGCCCTGTCATTGCCTTTTCTTCCCCGGGCGCCGGGGCGTGCTCAGCGCTCCTGACAGTGCGGGCAGTAGAACGTCGATCGCTGTCCCACCACCACCTGCCGAATTGCCGTGCCGCAACGCAGGCAGGGTAGCCCCGCCCGGCCATAGACCCGCAACTGCTGGCTGAAATAGCCGTGGCTGCCGTCCTCGTGCACGAAGTCCCTGAGCGTGGTGCCTCCCTGTTCAATGGATGCCGTCAGCACGGCACGGATCGCCTCCACCAGTCTGAAGGCCTCGGCCCGGGTGATCCGCCCCGCGGCCCGACGGGGACGGATGCCCGCCAGGAACAGGGATTCGGAGGCATAGATGTTGCCCACCCCCACCACCACATGGCTGTCCATGATCAGGCTCTTGATGGCGGTTCGACGCCGGCGCGTTTGCCGGTGGAGGTAGTCGCCGTCAAACTGATCCCCCAGGGGTTCCGGCCCCAGTTCCGCCAGCAGGGGGTGGGGACCTTCCCGGGGATCGAAGCAGAGCAGCGCGCCGAAACGACGGGGGTCATGGAGGCGCAGGGTCTTGCCCGAGTCCAGCGCCAGATCCACATGGTCATGGAGACGGGGAGGGCTGTCATTCTCGACGATGCGAAGGCTGCCGGACATGCCCAGGTGCACGAGCAGGGTGATGTCGCCGCAATCCAGCAGCAGGTACTTGCCGCGTCGGTCCACGCCGTGGATACGTCGCTCAAGGATCTGCCGTGGGAGACTGTCCGGTATCGGCCAGCGCAGGCGGGGCTGGCGCACGACCACTCCGGTGATCCGGCGACCGGTGAGGTGGGGCTCGATCCCGCGCCGGGTGGTTTCCACCTCCGGCAGTTCAGGCATACAGGCCTTCGATCTCCACCAGCAGGTCATCCCGGCAAATGTCGCCGCGCAGGTAGACGGCCGGCGCTCGGTCGCCCAGGGTCGCCTCCAGGCGGGCCTTGATGGCAGCGGTATCTTCCGCGTGGCGGACGTAGACCTTGAGCATGGACAGGTCGCCCGGGTCGCCGACCCGGTTGCTGATGTCCTCGCCGGCCGAGCGGATCAGCGCGCGCAGGTTTTCGATGATCTCGTCCAGCTGGGTGAGGACATCCGTGTGCAGGGTCTCGTGACCGACGATGCTGGCGGTGCCGGAGATGTAAAGATGGGCCCGGTCGGGCCAGCGCTTGAGGGTGGCGCGGGAGAAGGAGGGGCTTTTGGGCCCGTAGCGGCGCGGGTAATGGAAGGCGCTCACCTGGCGAGGGTTCTCGATCTGGACCCCTGGCTCGCGCCCCGCCAGGAAATAGACCAGTAGGCCCGGTGCCGTGGTGCCGATGGCGGTGGCCGCGGGCAGCTCCCCTTCCGTCAGCGGTACCCGTTCCAGGGCGCGGTGCCGTCCCAGGCAGAAGGCCTGGTAGCGATCCAGTCCTTCCGCTTCCTGATGCAGGTTCGGGAAGTAGTTCCAGATCCGCAGCAGGTGGGGAAAGCCCCGGCCGCGGTGAAAGGCCAGCAGGCGGTCATAGGCATGCTCGGCGGCCTGGTTCATGTCGTGGTTGAAATCCGCTTCGTTCAGCAGGATCCACCCGAACAGGACCTTGTCGGTCCGGCTGTAGCCCACGCCGTCCTCGAAACCGGCGGCAACCGGTTCATCCGCCAGCCACAGCTCCGGTGGTACGGGCTCGACCAGGGGGGGGAGGGCCACGGTCAGTTCCATGGGGCGTGCGGGGTCCGCGCGGTTTTCCCGGCCGAAGCGGATCAGGGCAAGGCGGCAGGGGTCCTGCGGCGGAACTTGCGCTTCGTGCTGGAAACGAATGGTCAGGGGTCTGGAAAGGGGGTTTTGCGCCATGGAGCTATGTTATCGGATCATCCGGCTTCGTCGTATCATGAATTCCATGAAAAGGCCCGCGCGGATACCCGGGGTGCTCGTGTCGACGCCGTCCGACACGATCCGGCGGGTGTGCGCATGAGGCCCTGGAACAGGCAACTTGCAAGGCATCCGGGAACTTTACCATTTTCGGCCCCGGGATGTGTTTCGGCGTGTGCCGTTATGGATGCAGCGGTCGTGATTCTGTTCTAAAAGACACCACAAGCCCTGCTCCCGTCAGAGGAGAAGGCGAATCAACCGAGGAGGAGAAGGACATGTCCAGTCTGCGTCAGTTACGTCAGGGTATGAGTGAGGCCTGGGACAGTCTGCTGGAGGGGTGGCAACGGCTCTACGGTCGCGCCGCCGGTGCCATTACCCGCTTCAGTGTCGGGGAGCGCGGCAGTCGGGGAGGGGAGGCCGAAGATCGGGACGAGCATGAACTCATGGCCCGCAGCGTGGGCTGGGGGGTCATGGCCGCCGAGGTATTCGACGACGACGACAAGGTGGTGGTGCGCCTGGAGGCCCCGGGCATGGACAAGGCCGCCTTCGACATTCAGGTGATCGACGACCATTTGGTGATCCGCGGCGAGAAGAGCGTGCAGAAGGAGCATACCCACGGGCGCTACCACATCGCCGAGTGCGCCTACGGCCGTTTTGAACGGGCCATTCCCCTGCCTGGCCCGGTGGAAACGGATCAGGCCAGGGCTTCCTACGAGCATGGGGTGCTGCGCATCGAGCTGCCGCGCCTTTCGGTCCGGGTGGGGCGTCGTATCCCGGTGAACGTGGGGTAGGTCGCCTTGGAACAGATTCCGGCCCCCATGGGGGAGGTGATCGAACTGCGGCAGGTGCTGCACGAGTCCGGTGTGCCCCTGTTGCGGGTCCTGATCAGGGACGGCGGGCGCTACACCCATCTGGACCTGGATCCGGCCACGGCGGATCGCTGGGGCCGTGTGATGCAGGTCTGGGCCCGGGAGGCGGTGGAGCGGTTGGGCGAGCGTCCGGAAGAATAGGAAAGTGCACGAGGCCCGACAGTCGGGCCTCGTGCACAGGACCTCGCCGGGGCGAGGCCATCAGCCAGGTCGTGCCGGGTACTACTTGATCTTGGCTTCCTTGTACATCACGTGCTGGCGCACGACGGGATCAAACTTCTTGATCTCCATCTTGTCGGGCATGTTGCGCTTGTTCTTGGTGGTGGTGTAGAAGTGGCCGGTTCCGGCGCTGGACACCAGGCGGATCTTTTCGCGAACACCTTTTGCCATGGTTGCGTCTCCTTAGACCTTTTCGCCGCGGGCGCGCAGCTCGGCGAGGACCGCATCGATCCCCTTCTTGTCAATGATGCGCATGCCCTTGCTGCTGGTCCGGAGCTTGACGAAGCGATTTTCGCTCTCGACCCAGAAGCGGTGTTCATGCAGATTGGGAAGGAAGCGACGCTTGGTCTTGTTGTGGGCGTGGGATACGTTGAACCCAGACACTGGACGCTTACCCGTAATTTGACAGACTCGGGCCATTGGATATTCTCCGGAAAAACCAGGCTGATTTGAATAAAGCCGGGAACGATAGCAGAAGGGGGGGGAAGTCTCAAGCCTGAAGGCGGGTCCCTTCCCTGTGCCCCGGCATGCCTTTATAGTCGCCTCCCATGGATATCGTCTACATTCGCGACCTCAGGGTCAAAACCACGGTCGGCATCTTCGACTGGGAACAAAGCATCCAGCAGACCGTGCGTCTGGACCTGGAACTGGGCTGCGATATCCGCAAGGGCGCGCACAGTGACCACATCGAGGATGTGCTGAATTACAAGGAAGTGGCCAAGCGGGTGATCGAACTGGTGGAAGGCAATCAACGCCGGCTGGTGGAGGCCATGGCCGAGGATATCGCCGGGATGATCATGAGGGAATTTTCCGTGCCCTGGCTCCGGCTCACCCTGGGCAAGCCCGGGGCGGTGCGGGGGGCCTCGGAAGTGGGCGTCACCATCGAGCGGGGTGCGCGGAACTGATGCGGCGTCGGGCTTACATCAGTATCGGTACCAATGTGGATCGAGAGCGCCATGTCAGGGCCGCGGTGGATGAACTCGGGACCGCCTTCGGCCCGGTGGACGTTTCTCCGGTGTATGAGACGGGGTCCGTCGGATTTGCCGGGCGTGCGTTCTATAACCTGGCGGCGGCGGTGGATACCCCATTGCCACCGGCGTCTCTGGTGGCCTGCTTCAAGGCCATCGAGGATCGGTATGGTCGTCAGCGGGGCGGAGATCCCTATTCGGACCGCACCCTGGATCTGGATCTTCTGCTGCTGGGGGACTGCATTCTGGAATCCGGGCGTCTGCACCTGCCCCGGCGGGAAATCACCCGCCATGCTTTCGTGCTCAGACCGTTGGCGGACCTGGCCCCTGATCTGGAGCACCCGATATTGAAGCAGACCATGGCGGTGCTCTGGGCCGGGTTCGATGATCCCGATCAGTGGCTAAGGCCGGTGGATTTTCCCTGGTAGCCGCCACCCACCGGCGACCTATTGCGCCGTGGTGCGTCCGCCGTCCACCGCGATCACCTGCCCGGTGATGTAATCCGCGTCACGGATCAGGAACAGGGCGGTGCGGGCGATGTCGTCCGGGCCGCCTTCCCGCTTGAGGGCGGTGCGCTGGATCATCTCCTCATGGCTGGCCGCGTTTTCCTCCGCCTCGGGCCACAGGATCGCTCCCGGTGCAATCCCGTTCACCCGAACCCGGGGTCCCAGTTCCCGCGCCAGCGACTGGGTGAGCAGCCAGAGTCCGGCCTTGGCTGCGCAGTACACCGGATAGTCCTTGAGCGGGCGCAGGGCATGGATGTCGACGATGTTGATGATGCAGCCGCCCCGCTCCGTCAGGGCCGGCGCCAGGGCCTGGGACAGGAACAGGGGGGCCTTCAGGTTGGTGCCCATGAGATCGTCCCACTGGGCCTCGGTGATGCCGCCCAGCGGGGTGGGGTAGAAGGTGGAGGCATTGTTGATCAGCACGTCCAGGCCACCGAAGGCCGCAACCGCCTCCCGGGCCAGTCGCTCCGGTGCGCCCGGTTTCAGCAATTCTCCCCCCACCAGTCTCACGGAGTTCGGCCGCCGGGCTTCCAGCGCCTTTTGAAGGGCGAGGGCATCGTCGCTGGAACGCCGATAATGGATGACCAGATTCATGCCCTGGGCGTGCAGGCGGCGCGCCATGCAGGCGCCGATGCGCCGGGCGCCGCCAGTGATGAACACGGTTTTGCCTTGAAGTGACGGTGTCTCTTGTTCCACGCTGCTTCCTTCTGCCTGTGTGATGATCCGGCGCCATGAGGGGGCGGCCGCGGTATCCGTGTGGCCCCTCTCGTGGTCGGGTTAAGTTAACCTAACCCTCCTGTCCGACTTTATCAAAAGCTTCGACGATGCCGCTGACCAAGGATTCCCGACTGCCTTCACCCGCGCCCGAGGCCCTGGCCCTGAGTGAGCGCCTGTTGCAGAGGATGCGGCACGAGAGTCGCGCCACCGGGAACTGGCTGTCTTTTCATCGCTACATGGAACTGGCCCTGTACGCCCCCGGCCTGGGTTATTACGCGGCGGGCAGCCACAAGCTGGGCGCGGCCGGGGACTTTGTCACCGCGCCGGAGATCTCCCCCCTGTTCGGTGATTGCATGGCCCGTCAGTGCGCCCAGGTACTGGACGCCCTGGGGGGTGGGGAGATCCTGGAGTTCGGGGCCGGTACCGGCCGGTTGGCGGCCCGGGTGCTGGACACCCTGGCCGGGATGGATGCACTGCCGGACCGTTATCTGATCCTGGAGACCAGTCCGGATTTGCGGGAGCGTCAGCAGGCCGCCCTGTCCACCTTGCCGCGGGCATTGTCGAGCCGGGTCCGCTGGCTGGATGCCATGCCCGAGCCCGCCGGCTTCCGGGGGGTGATGCTGGCCAACGAGGTGCTCGACGCCATGCCGGTGGAGCTGTTCGTCTGGCGCAAGGACGGGGTGCTGAGCCGGGGGGTGCAGGTGTCGGCCTCGGGTCTGGAATGGGCCGACCGGCCCGCCGATGCCCGGCTGGCGCGGCAGGTGAGGTCACTGTACCAGGGGGTGGACGAGTCCTGGGGGGAGGGGTATCTGTCGGAATTCAACCCGGGGCTGGCCCCCTGGCTGGCGGCGGTGTCCGGGGCCATGGCGGCCGGGGTGCTGCTGCTGGTGGACTACGGTTATCCCCGACGGGAGTATTACAGTGCCGAGCGGCGTCAGGGCACCCTGATCGCCCATTACCGCCATCGCATGCTGGAGCACCCCTTGCTGTGGCCGGGGTTGATGGACATCACCGCCAACGTGGACTTCTCGGCGGTGGCCGAGGCCGGTGCCGCGGCGGATCTGTCCCTGCTGGGCTACACCAGCCAGGCCTGGTTTCTGTTCGGCACGGGACTGGAGGCGGCCTTTCAGGCCCGTTGCTCCGAGGATCTCAAGACCCAACTGACGCTGGCCTCCCAGGTGCGCATGCTCACCCTGCCGGGAGAGATGGGGGAACGGTTTCAGGTCATGGCCCTGGGCCGGGGGGTGGAGATGCCCCTGATGGGGTTTGCCCTGCAGGATCTGAGTCACCGCCTCTGACCCGGACGATTCAGGGATCGCCGGCGGCCTGGGCCTCGTGGGCCTGCTTGAGTTCGGTCAGTGCCGCGATGCGCAACCGGCGCAGCGCCTGGGTGATGGCCTGTCCCTTGAGGCCCTGGGCCACCAGTTCCCGGGCCTGGATGTCCAGGCAGCGGGCATGGGCCCGGCGGACATAGTCGGCCTGGGGATAGGGCCGTTCCTCGAACCCGGTCCGGCCCCGGTAATCGGCCTCGCAGGCCAGCAGGATCCCTTCCACGCGCTCGGGTCGACGATAGGCGTCCAGTCCTTCCAGGGTCTTGGCCAGGGTGTCCGGGCGCAGCTCGAAGACCCGGTGCATGTGGCCGTGATAGCCAGCCACCAGTCGGGCCAGTTCCCGGTAGCGGTTGGGGATGCGGTAGCGGTCACAGAGCTGGTCGATCAGCACCACACCCCGTTGCTCATGGCCATGGTGGCTGGGCAGGATGTCCCGGGGGGTGTTGCCCTTGCCCAGGTCATGGGTGAGGGCGGCGAATCGTACCACCGGGTCCCCGGACAGCCGCTCGGCCTGGTCCAGCACCATGAAGGTATGGACACCGGTATCCACCTCCGGGTGATGTCGGGGGGGCTGGGGGACGCCGTAGAGGCGCTCCAGTTCGGGGAACAGCACGGCCAGCGCGCCGCATTCCCGCAGCACCTGGAAGAACCGGGAGGGGCCGGGGCCCGCCAGTGCCCGTTCCGTCTCCTGCCAGACCCGTTCCGGCACTAGGGCATCCACCTCGCCGGCGGCCACCATGCGGCGCATCAGATCCATGGTCTCGGGCGCGACGGTAAAGCCCATGGGGCCGAGGCGGGCAGCGAAGCGGGCCACCCGCAGGATCCGGACCGGATCCTCGGCAAAGGCCGGGGAGACATGGCGTAGCCGTCGTGCCTGAAGGTCCGCCTGACCGCCGAAGGGGTCGATGAGCCGGCCCTGGTCATCCTGGGCCATGGCATTGATGGTCAGATCCCGCCGTTCAAGATCCTCTTCCAGGGTGACATCCGGCGCCGCATGGACCTCGAATCCCCGGTAACCGGGGGCGGTCTTGCGCTCGGTACGGGCCAGGGCATGTTCTTCGTGGGTCCGCGGGTGCAGGAAGACGGGGAAATCCCGCCCCACCTGCCGGTAACCCCCGGCCAGCATCTCCTCCACCGTGGCGCCCACGACCACCCAGTCCCGCTCCCGCACCGGCAGTCCCAACAGGGCATCCCGGATCGCGCCGCCGACCAGATAGATGTCCATGGTCAGCGCGGCCCGCTGCGCAGGCGCTGCAGCCGGGCATGGCGTTCCCGATCACCCAGGTAACCAGGGACGATGGCCTCGATGGCGGTGGGGCAGCCGCCGCCGCCGCGGCAGACGCTGTCCCGACTCATGGAATGGTAGTTATCCAGGCTGAAGGGCTTGCCGGGGACGTATTCCATGATCCGGGCCTGCCACAGGGACAGACCCTCCGACAGGCCCAGGATCAGGCGGCGGCGGGCCATGACCTGGGCGGTATAGCTCACCAGCTCCTTCAGGGTGTAGACGGAGGGGCCGCACAGCTCGATGCGCTGGCCCCAGGTGCCACGGTCTTCCAGGGCATCGACAAAGTGCTGTGCCACGTCACCCACGTAGACCGGCGCGAAGCGGGCGTCGGGGCAGGCCAGGGGCAGGACGGGACTCAGCCGCAACAGGCCGGCGAAACGGTTGAAGAAGCTGTCCGTGGGGCCGAAGATCACCGAGGGCCGGAAGCTGGTGACCCGCACGTTGCCCGCCATGGTATGGACGATATTTTCCGCTTCGCCCTTGGTGCGCAGATAGTGGCTGGGGCCGCTGGCCGCGTCCGCATTCAGGGCGCTCATGTGCAGCAGGCGCTTCACCCCGGCCTCCCGGGCGCATTCAATCACCTTGCGGGCCAGATCCACATGGGCATGACGGAAGCCGCTGCCGTCCCGTCCCCGTTCGTTCAGGATGCCCACCAGGTTGATGACCCCGTCGCAGTCGCTGAAATGCTGCCGCAGGACCCGCGGGTCGTGGCAGTCCGCCTCCACCAGTCGTACCCCGGGGACCACCAGGAGATGCCGGTGACGGCTGACATGGCGGGTGATGACCTTGACCTGGCGGCCGCCGCCGGCCAGTCGTGCCACGACGTGGGTACCCACGAAGCCGGTGCCCCCCAGGACACATATCGTCCGGATGTTCATTGTTCGAATTGTCCTATATGACGAATGCATGCAAGCGCCGTCGAGTGCTGTGATCTGGATTGTGCCCGTGCCGGACATGGGGTCGACCCGCCGGGGACACTATTCCCCTTGCCGATGTCCAACCCGTGAATGCCCGGAACAGGCCCCGTTGATCCTGCAAACAAGCTCCTGTTCCAGGGCTGAATATACTATTGTATGCGCCCTCTGCATCCAAAGGAGTTCCCCCAGTGCCCCTGAGTTCCGTCAATCCCGCCAACGGTTCCGTGCTGCACGTGTTCGAGACCTGGGACCGGCCGCGCATTGACAAGGCCTTGAGTCAGGCCGCCCGCATCGTCCCCGAGTGGCGCGAGATCCCCCTGGATCAGCGTGCCGGACTGGTGCGTCAGGCCGCCCATGTGCTGCGTCATCGCCGGGATCATTTTGCCGTCATGATGACCCAGGAAATGGGCAAGCTGGTGACCGAGTCCCGGGCCGAGGTCGACCGCTGCGCCCTGGTCTGCGACTACTATGCCGATCATTCCGCCGAATTTCTGGCTGATGAACCCATGGCCGCCGGTGAACTCGACGCCCGGGTGGTATTCCAGCCCCTGGGCACCATTCTGGGCGTGATGCCCTGGAACTTCCCCTTCTGGCAGGTGTTCCGGTTTGCCGCGCCGGCGCTGATGGCGGGCAACACGGTGTTGCTCAAGCATGCCTCCAACGTACCCCGCTGCGCCCTGGCCATTGAAGAGGTCTTTCGCGACGCCGGATTCCCCGCGGGCGCCTTCCAGACCCTGATGATCACCTCGGATGAGGTGGGCCGCGTGATCGAGGACCGTCGCGTCCACGGCGTCACCCTGACCGGCAGCGAGGCCGCCGGGCGGGCCGTGGCCGCCGTCGCCGGCGGCGTGCTCAAGCCCTGTGTCCTGGAACTGGGCGGGTCCGATCCCTTCGTGGTGCTGGAAGACGCCGACCTGGACCGGGCGGTGGAGCAGGCGGTGGTGTCCCGTTATCGCAACGCGGGCCAGAGTTGCATTGCCGCCAAGCGTTTCATCCTGGTGCCTCAGGTGGTGGACGGTTTCCTGTCTCGGCTCAAGGATGCGGTGGCGGCGATTCGTCCGGGAGATCCGATGAAGGAGGACTCCGGCATCGCCCCCATGGCCAGAACGGATCTGCGTGATGAGTTGCACCAGCAGGTGCGGGATTCCATTGCCGAAGGCGCGATCCCCGTCATGGGCTGTGAGCCGCTGCCGGGCAAGGGGGCCTGGTATGCCCCCTCCATCCTGGATCGGGTGGTGCCCGGTACCCGGGCCTATGACGAGGAGATCTTCGGGCCGGTGGCCTGCATCCTGCGGGCGGAGGACGAAGACGACGCCCTGCGTCTGGCCAACGACACCCGTTTCGGTCTGGGGGGCAGCGTATGGACCCGTGACGTTGCCCGGGGGGAGGCGTTTGCCCGTGGCCTGGCCTGCGGCAGTGCCTTCGTCAATGCCATGGTGAAGAGCGATCCGCGCCTGCCTTTCGGCGGCATCAAGGATTCCGGCTTTGGCCGGGAACTGGCCCGTCCCGGCATTCGCACCTTCATGAACGCCAAGACCCTGGTCATTCGCTGATCCGTGTCTGAGCCCGCGCCATGGATGTGACCGATCTGGTGGGTGATGCCATCCAGACCTATGGCTACTGGGCCCTGGGTCTGTTCCTGATTGTGCTGGCCCCGGAAGCCCTCATGCCCTTCGCCGGCTTCCTGGCCCATGAGGGCATGCTGGGACTCTGGTGGGCGGTGCTGGCGGGAAGTCTGGGCGGCACCCTGGGCTCCACGCTGATTTACCTGGTGGCGCGCCGGGTGGGTGAGGCCCGGGTCCGCGTCATGCTGCGGCGTCGCGGCCGCTGGCTGCTGGTGCGGGAGTCGGATCTGGACGGGGTGCTGGCGACCTATGGTCGGCACGGTACCTGGATCGTGGCGGGCGGCCGTCTGATTCCCACCGTGCGCAGCCTGGTGTCCATCCCCGCCGGCCTGCTGCCCATGCCCCTGGCCCGTTTCGTCGGTCTGACCTTCCTGGGCACCTTCGCCTGGAATACGGTACTGGCACTGACCGGCTACGCCCTGGGCGCCAAGTGGAGTCTGCTGGAGCCCTACCTGGGCTTCTATGGCTCCCTGGTCTTCGTGTTAGTGTTGGTGATTGTGGTCATCTTTGTGGCCAGGCGTCTGGGAGAGAGCTGGCGTGACGGTGACGGGTGACCGGTGGGGCGGGAGTGAATGATCAGGACGTGGCGGCGCATGGTGGCCGGGCTTTGTATCCTGCTGGTCGTGTTTTTGGGCGCGGCCGGCGAGGCCGGCGCGGCCGGGTTACCCGATGATGCTTCGGTGCTTTCCGCCGCACATCAGGGGATGGTGATTTCCGACATCCGTTTTGAAGGCCGGCGCATCACAAGGGAGTCCGTACTGCTGCAGGAAATCGTGCTCGGGGCCGGGGATATCCTGGATGTCCGTCAACTGGAGCGTGACCGTCAGGCCATCATGAACCTGGGGCTGTTCAAGTCCGTGACGACCCGGACCGAGGAGGAGGGCGGCGAGGTCCGGGTGACCTATCTGCTGGAGGAAAAGTACTATCTTTTCCCCCTGCCGCGACTGAGTCGGACCTCCGACGGGGACCTGCGTTTTGGGGGCGAACTGCGTTTTGACAACCTGTTGGGACTCAACCAGGAATTGCGCATCCTGGCCGAGTGGGAGGATGCCGGTAATGACACCACCGAAGAGGAGTCCCGCACCCTGAGCGTGGACTACGACATTCCCCGGCTACCCTGGACCGCCTGGGGGCTGGGTATTTCCTTCAAGGACCAGTACACCCTGGAATCCGAGTCCGACGACGGCGAATACGGGGCGCATCGGGAAGATGCCCGCCAAGTGGGGCTCTCCATCAGTCGCTGGCTGGATCGCCGCGGCCCCAGTGCCGGCTGGCGGGCGGGTTTGGGCATTAGCTGGGACAGCCGGCGCTATCGCGCCCGGGAGGAAGGCGTGCCCATCCCCCGGGACGGCGAGGACGTGAGCTGGTCGGGCAGTCTGACCTTTTCCGAGGTCAACGACCTGGGGGTGAGACGGGAGGGGGTCGCCTATGGGGCGCGGTTTTCCTGGGGTAGCGACGTCCTCGGGGCCGGGCGCTCCCATCAGCGTCTGGATCTGTTCTATCGCGCCTATCGCCCCCTGCGTGATGATCCCCTGACCGCCAACTTGAATTATCAGGCCCGTTTCGGCATTGCCAGCGGCACGCCTTTCGGTGACGAGGCCTATGCCCTGGGAGGCGGCGGCAATCTGCGAGGCTATCCCCGGGACTACCGGGAAGGCGACGTATTCATGCTGTTGAACGTGGAGTATCTGCGACCGGTCATGGGCAATACCGCACTGCGCGGCGTGGGCTTCATGGACCTGGGCGGTGTCTGGGCGCGGGACGATATCGATCTCTCGGACATCCATGGCAGTGCGGGCCTTGGCATGCGCGTCAACCTGCGCTGGTTCGTGCGGACCCATCTACGCCTGGATTACGGCTATGCCTTCACCACCGGCGAGACCCGGGTCTATGCCGGTACCAGCCATACCTTCTGAGCGACGGGGTGATTGCCGTGACGGGATTCAAGCGCCCTGAATCGGTGCTGGTGGTGGTCCATGCCCGGGACGGGCAGGTACTCATGCTGCGCCGCCGTCGGCCCGATGACTTCTGGCAGTCCGTCACCGGTAGCCTGGAGTGGGGGGAGACGCCCCTCCAGGCCGCTTGCCGCGAGCTGCAGGAAGAAACCGGTCTGCCCGCGGACGGGCTGAAGGATCACCATCATCAGGTCCGCTTCCCCATCGTCCCTCCCTGGCGGTCGCGCTACGCCCCCGACGCGGAGGACAACCTGGAGCACCGGTTCAGCCTGCCCCTGGCGGCCCCGGTCCCGATCCGCCTGAACCCGACCGAGCATCTGGAATTCTGCTGGTTGCCCCGGGCCGAGGCGGCCCGTCTGGCCACCTCATGGAGCAATGCCCGGGCGATCCTGGAGGTCGTCCCCGCACTGCCCGGCGCGTGAAGGTCCCCGCGGAGACGGCCAAGGCTTTGCGGTGCATCGGTGCCGCTATTCCAGTATCCTTTTCGCCCCGTCTTTTTCGAACGAACCAGACAACGAGACTTCACATGGCCGGACATAGTAAGTGGGCGAATATCCAGCATCGCAAGAATGCCCAGGACGCCAAGCGCGGCAAGCTCTTCACCAAGCTCATCAAGGAGATCACCGTGGCCGCCCGCATGGGCGGGTCCGATCCGGCCACCAACCCCCGGTTGCGCCTGGCGGTGGACAAGGCCCTGGACGCCAACATGACCAAGGACACCATCGAGCGGGCCACCAAGCGGGGTGCCGGTGAGCTGGAGGGCGTCAACTACGAGGAGCTGCGCTACGAGGGCTACGGCCCGGGCGGTGTGGCCATCATGGTGGATTGCATGACCGACAACCGCAATCGCACCGTCTCCGAAGTGCGCCACGCCTTCAGCAAGTGCGGCGGCAACCTGGGTACCGACGGTTCGGTGGCCTACCTGTTCGAGAAGACCGGCATCCTCAGCTATCCCGCCGGCAGCGACGAGGAGCGGGTCATGGAAGCCGCCCTGGAGGCCGGTGCCAATGACGTGCTGGTGAGCGATGACGGTGCCATCGACGTGCTGACCAGCCCCGAGGACTACGACGCCGTGCGCGACGCCATGACCGAAGTCGGCCTCAAGCCCGAGCGCAGCGAAGTCACCATGCGCGCCGCCACCGGCAGCAGCGTGGATGACACGGACACGGCCAAGGCCCTGCTCAAGCTGCTGGACATGCTGGATGATCTGGACGACGTGCAGAACGTCTACACCAACGCCGACTTCCCCGACGAGGTCATGCAGGCCCTGTGACGGCACCTATTCGCATCCTGGGGATCGACCCGGGCTCGGTGGTTACCGGCTACGGCATCGTCGATACCGATGGCCGTCGCAGCACCCACGTGGACAGCGGCTGTATCCGGGTCAGGGGCGAGGATCTGCCCACCCGATTGGGCCATATCCTGACCGCGGTCACCGAACTGGTGGGCCGCCACCAGCCCCAGGTGATGGCCATTGAACAGGTCTTCGTCTCCCGCAACGCCGCCTCCGCCCTCAAGCTGGGGCAGGCACGGGGAGCGGCCATCTGCGCGGCGGTGCAGGGCGGGTTGTCCGTGGCCGAGTATGCCCCCCGCTCCATCAAGCAGGCGGTGGTCGGGACCGGCGCCGCCGACAAGACCCAGATGCAGCACATGGTCACCATGATCCTGGGGCTGGCCGCCAAGCCCGCCGCCGATGCCGCCGATGCCCTGGCGGTGGCCCTGTGCCACGCCCACACCCAGGCCACCCTGTCCCGCTTGCCGGCGGGGTATGTGAGGAGATCCCGATGATCGGACGACTGCGCGGCGTGCTGATCCACAAACAGCCGCCCCATCTGATGCTGGACGTGCAGGGCGTGGGCTACGAGCTGGAGGCCCCCCTGTCCACCTTCTATGACCTGCCGGCGGAAGGGGTCGAGGTGACCTTGCATACCCATCTGCATGTGCGCGAGGATGCCCATGTCCTCTACGGTTTTGCCGGTGCCCAGGAGCGGGCCCTGTTTCGCAGCCTGATCCGGGTCAACGGGGTCGGCGCCAAGATGGCCCTGGCCATCCTCTCGGGCATGACCACCGAGGCCTTCAGCCGCTGCGTGATGGACAATGACATCACCCAGCTCACCCGCCTGCCGGGTATTGGCCGCAAGACGGCGGAACGGCTGGTGATCGAGATGCGTGACCGGGTGGCGGCGCTGGGGGAAGGGGCATTCCTGCCCGGTGTGACCGGCGGCGGCGCGCCGGCGCGTCCGGCGGACCCGGTCTCCGACGCGGTGGCGGCCCTTATCTCCCTGGGCTACAAGCCCCAGGAGGCCAGCCGCCTGGTCAGTCTGGTGGAAGAGGAGGCCCGTACCAGCGAAGAGCTGATCCGGCTGGCCCTCAAGTCCACCCTCAACAAGTAGTGATGTGACATGTCCGAGCGCATCATCAGTGCCGACACCACCCCCGACGATGAAGCCCTGGAACGCTCCATCCGTCCCCAGCGTCTGGCGGACTACGTGGGGCAGCCGGTGGCCCGGGAGCAGATGGAGATCTTCATCTCCGCCGCCCGTGCCCGCGGCGAGGCCCTGGACCATGTGCTGATCTTCGGTCCGCCGGGGCTGGGCAAGACCACGCTGTCCCATATCATCGCCCAGGAACTGGGGGTGAACATGCGCCAGACCTCCGGCCCGGTGCTGGAGCGTCCGGGGGACCTGGCGGCCCTGCTCACCAATCTGGAACCCCATGACGTGCTGTTCGTGGACGAGATCCACCGGCTCTCCCCCGTGGTGGAGGAGGTGCTGTACCCGGCCCTGGAAGATTTCCAGCTGGACATCGTCATCGGTGAAGGCCCGGCGGCGCGCTCCATCAAGCTGGACCTGCCCCCGTTCACCTTGGTGGGCGCCACCACCCGCGCCGGCCTGCTCACTTCGCCCCTGCGGGACCGGTTCGGTATCGTCCAGCGCCTGGAGTTCTATTCCACCGAAGACCTGGCCCACATCGTGCGTCGTTCCGCCCGCATCCTGAGGGCTGAGCTGGATGGAGAGGGGGCCGTGGAGATCGCCCGGCGTGCCCGTGGTACCCCCCGAATTGCCAATCGTCTGCTGCGGCGCGTCAGGGACTATGCGCAGATCAAGGCTAATGGCATTATCAGCGCCCAAGTGGCGGATCGTGCCCTGAACCTGCTGGACGTGGACGCCCATGGCTTTGATGCCCAGGACCGGCGGCTGTTGCTGTCGGTGATCGAGAAATTCGACGGCGGCCCGGTGGGGCTGGACAGCCTGGCGGCAGCCCTGGGAGAGGAGCGGGGGACGATCGAGGACGTGATCGAGCCCTATCTGATCCAGCAGGGCTTCCTCATGCGCACCACCCGCGGCCGCATGGCCACCAGTCACGCCTATCGGCACTTTGGTTTGCGAGTGCCCACGGCCCTGGAGGCCCGGGTCGCCCAGCCGGATCTGTTTGCGCCCGCCTCCACCGGGGCGGACCCAAACCCTGAAACCCCCAAACTGTGACCGATCTCCGTGTCTGACACCACCCCATCCCCCACCATGAGCCCCGTTTTTATCTGGCCCGTCCGTGTCTATTACGAAGACACCGATGCCGGTGGCGTGGTGTTCTATGCCAACTACCTCAAGTACATGGAGCGTGCCCGTACCGAATGGCTGCGTCATCTGGGGATCGGCCAGGAACGGCTGCGCCGGGAGCAGGGGGTGATCTTCGCCGTGCGTGCCGCCTCCCTGGAGTATCTGCGCCCGGCGGTACTCGACGACTTGCTGCATGTCACCGCCCGGGTGACGGATCGGCGTCGGGCCAGCCTGGTAATCGAGCACGAAATCCGGCGCCATGACGGGGCCGGCACACCGGAACTGTTGAACCGCGGCGAGGTCAAGATAGCCTGTCTTGATGCCGGGAAATTTACGCCTCGCCCCATCCCCGCCCTGATCGTGGACGCCATGACCGCCGGAGACTCTGAGCAGTGAGTGTCGACCTTTCCCTGTACCGCCTGATTCTGGACGCCAGCCTCATCGTCCAGTTGGTGATGCTGATCCTGGTGCTGGCCTCGGTGTTCTCGTGGATGATCATCGTCCTCAAGTGGCGGGTGCTGCGGGAGGCCCGCCGGGTGGCGGACGAGTTCGAGGAGCGTTTCTGGTCCGGCGTGGATTTGACCCACCTGTATGACGGCATCCGGCGCAAGACGGAGGTCTCCGGGTTGGAGCACGTGTTTGCCGCCGGATTCAAGGAATTCCTGCGGGGGCGCAAGCAGCTGCGCGATCCCGCCGCCGGCGTGCTGGTGACCGGCGGCACCGAGCGATCCATGCGGGTGGCCATCTCCCGGGAAGGCGATGAGCTGGAGTCCTACCTGAACGCCCTGGCCACGGTGGGTTCCACCAGCCCCTATATCGGCCTGTTCGGCACGGTATGGGGCATCATGCACGCCTTCATGGGGCTTTCCGGTGCCCAGCAGGCAACCCTGGCCATGGTCGCCCCCGGCATTGCCGAGGCCCTGATCGCCACCGCCCTGGGCCTGTTTGCCGCCATCCCGGCGGTGATTGCCTACAACAGTTTCTCCTCGGACATCGATCGTCTGGTGGCCCGTTACGACAACTTCGCCGAGGAATTGGCCACCCTGCTGCAGCGTCAGGTGGGTGGTCGCGACCGGGACGAGGTGGAAGCATGAGCGTGCCATCCCCGAGTTCGGTGTACGTGATCAGCTGGGGGCCGCCATGGCGGTAACTTCCCGTCGCGCGGGACGGCGTCGCTCCATGTCCCAGATCAACGTGGTGCCCTTCATCGACGTGATGTTGGTGCTGCTGATCATCTTCATGGTCACCGCGCCCCTGCTGCAGCAGGGCGTGGAGGTGGACCTGCCGGAGGCTGACGCCCAGCCGCTGCAGGACGAGAAGAGTCAGCGGGAGGCTATCGTGGTCACCGTCACCCGCGACGGACAGCTGAGCCTCAACCAAGGCCCCCAGGTGGGGGTCTCCCTGGACCGGGATGTGTTGCGGGAGATCGTGGCCGATCTGTTGTCCCAGCATCCGGGCACCCAGGTTTATGTGCGGGGAGACCGTTTCGTGGACTACGGCCGGGTGGTGGACGCCATGGTCAGTGTCCAGTCCGCCGGTGCCCAGCGGGTGGGACTGATCACCGATCCGCCCGATCTCTCGGCCAGGGACCGCTGATGTCATGTGGTGGTTGCTGCGCCGTCATTATGGTTTGTTCGGGGGCATCCTCGGCATCCATCTTCTGCTGTTCGTGTTGCTGGGGCTGAACATTCATTTCAAGTCCCGTGACGAGGCCGGGGCCACGCAGGTCCATCCGGAGGCCGTCGTGGAGGTCATCGAGGCCGTGGCGGTGGATGGTCGCACCTTCGACCGCATCGAACAGCGGCAACGGGAAACCGAGCAGCGTGCCCGGGCAGAGGCGGAACGCCAGCGCCAGGAGGCCCTGCGGCGGGAACAGGAAGAACGGCAACGCCAGGCGGAAGCCGAGCGTCGGCGCCAAGAGCAGGCCCGGCAGGCGGAAGAGCAGCGCCGCGCCGAGGAGCAGCGGCGGGCTGAAGAGGCGCGTCGCCAGGAAGAAGCCCGACGGCAGGAAGCGGAACGTCAGCGTCGTGCCGAGGAACAGCGCAAGGCGGAAGAGCAGCGCCGTGCCGAGGAGCAACGCAAGGCGGAAGAACAGCGCCGTGCCGAGGAACAACGCAAGGCGGAAGAGCAGCGCCGTGCCGAGGAACAACGCAAGGCGGAAGAACAGCGTCGCGCCGAGGAACAGCGCAGGGCCGAAGAGGCACGTCAGCAACGGCTGGCGGAAGAGCGCGCCGCCGAGGAGCGTCGTCGTCAGGAGGCCGCGGCCGCCGAACAGCGCCGTCTGCAGGCGGAAGAGACCGCCCGGCGCCAGGCCGCCATCCGGCAGGACCAGCAGAATGCCTATGTGGCCGCCATCCGCAGTGCCGTGGAAAGCCGCTGGCATCGCTCGGCCGGTCATCAGTCCGGTTACCGGGCCGTGGTCTACATTCGCCAGGCGCCGGGTGGGTACCTGCACGAGGTCCGGGTGGAACAATGCACGGGTGACCGGGCCTTCTGCGACTCCGTGGAGCGAGCGGTGCGCCTGGCCGAGCCTCTGCCCAGTCCGCCCAGTCCCGATGTCTTTGCCCGCGAGATCCGATTCACCTTCGAGCCCGCCTGAACGGGGCCATGAGATACCGGTCATGATTCAGATCCGACACGTCATCCTTCTGCTGTTGCTCGGCCTGCCTCTGGTGGGGCAGGCGGCCCTCGAGATCCGCATCACCCAGGGCGTGGAGGGGGCCATGCCCATCGCCGTGGTGCCCTTCGGCTGGCAGGGCGAGGCCCAGGCCCCCGAGGACCTGGCCGCCATCATCGGCGCCAATCTCCACCGTAGCGGCCGCTTTGCCCCGGTGGAGCGGCAGACCATGCCCCAACGGCCCACCCGTGCCGATGAACTGGACTTCCCGGCCTGGCGCGGCCAGGGCAGTAATTACGTGGTCATCGGTCGCCTGCAGCCCACCGGTGCAGACCGTTTTGCCGTTCAGTTCCAGCTCTTCGACGTGGCCGGCGGGCGTCAGCTGACCGGCTACAGCATCCCGGTGGAACGGGCCGACCTGCGTCGGGCCGCCCACATGATCAGCGACATCATCTTCGAGCGCCTGACCGGTGAGCGTGGCGCGTTCGATACCCGGGTGGCCTATGTGAGCGTCACGGGACAGGGCAGTGAGCGTCGCTTTGCCCTCCAGGTGGCCGACGCGGACGGCCATCATCCTCGTACCATCTTCCGGTCCGCCCAGCCCATCCTGTCGCCGGCCTGGTCGCCGGACGGTCGCCGGATTGCCTATGTGTCCTTTGAGAACGGCCGTTCCGAGGTCTTCGTGCAGAACGTGGACGGCGGTGACCGCACCCGCCTGGCCGCCTTCGAGGGCATCAACAGTGCCCCGTCCTGGTCGCCGGACGGCCGACGTCTGGCGCTGACCCTGTCCAGGGACGGAGCGCCGGACGTCTATGTGATGAACCTCGCCGACCGCTCGGTCAGCCGGGTCACCCAGAGTCGATCCATCGACACCGAACCGGCCTGGATGCCCGATGGCCGCTCCCTGGTCTTCACCTCGGACCGGGCCGGCCAGCCCCAGCTCTATGAAGTGCCGGTCACCGGCGGTCAGCCCCGGCGCCTGAGCTTTGAAGGCCGCTACAACGGCGGCGCCAGCATTTCCCCGGACGGACGCCGGGTGGCCATGGTGCATGGCGTCGGTGGCGGTTTTCGCATCGCCATCCTGGACCGCCAGACCCGTCAGTTTCGGGTGCTGACCGATGGCCGTGCCGACGAAGCCCCGAGTTTTGCCCCCAACGGCAGCATGATCATCTACGCCACTTCCGAGCGTGGCCGGGGTGTCCTTGCCGCGGTCAGTGCGGATGGCCGGGTCCATCAGCGCCTGGTGTTGCAGGAAGGTGAGGTGCGTGAACCCGCCTGGTCGCCGTTCCGGGAGTGAGTCGAGTCAGACCTGATGTTGCAGTACTCCTTGATCCCCAGGGATCAAGGCCCATAACCCAAACGATACCCCGAGGATCACCTCAATGCGCAGTTCCCATGTCATTAGCCGTTCCCTGCTGTTCGTCCTGATGGCCATCGTTCTCCTGACCCTGGGCGCCTGTGCCTCGGTGGACAAGACCGCGACCACCGACCCGGTGTTGGTGGGTGACGTTTACGACGATGGTCGCATCCAGGGCGACCGTCACTCGGGGGTCGAAACCAGCCCCCTGGGTCGTGATGGTCGCCTGACGGCCGATGCCCTGTCCGACCCCTCCAGCCCCCTGTCCCAGCGGGTGATCTATTTTGAATTCGACCGTGACGACGTCCGCGCCGATTTTGTGGACGTGGTGGCGGCTCACGGCGCCTACCTGGCCCGTCACCCCCAGGCCCGCATCCGTCTGGAAGGTCATACCGACGAGCGTGGTACCCGTGAATACAACCTGGGTCTGGGTGAGCGTCGCGCCCAGTCCGTGCGCCGCATGATGCTGTTGCAGGGGGCTTCCAGTGACCAGATCCAGGTGATCAGCTATGGTGAAGAGATGCCCGCCGCCATGGGCAGCAACGAACAGGCCTGGCAGCAGAACCGCCGGGTGGAATTGATCTATGAGGGCCACCGTAGATGAAGATAACGATGACCGCTGTTCTGGTCGCAACGGCGCTGCTTGCAGCGCCGTTTTCCTCCGTTCACGCCCAGAGCCGTGCCCAGGCCGCGGCTCTGGAGGAGCGCATGCAGCAGCTTGACGCCCGTCTGGAGCGTCTGGAACGGCTGCTGGAAAGCGAGGCCCTGGTGGAGCTGATGCGCAGGGTGGACGGGATGGACCGAGATGTCAGGGAGCTTCGGGGCGAATCCGAAACCCTGCGTCATGAGTTGGAAGGGCTGCGGACCCGTCAACGGGATCTGTATCTGGACGTGGATGGACGCCTGGAAAACCTGGAGCGGGGTGGGGCTTCCGCACCGACACCCACCTCCGGGGCGACGCCCGCCACATTACCGGATGGGTCTGCCGCTGCCGTGACTCCGGAGGCTGGCGATAGCGCGGCCTTCGGCGAAGTGATCGTCGGCGTCGACAGCGATCCCGCGTCGGAGCAGGCGGTTTATCAAGCCGCCTTCGAACTGCTCAGACAAGGTCGGTATGAGCCGTCGATCACCGCCTTTCGCGGTTTTCTGGAGCGTTTCCCCAATGGCAGCCTGGCATCCAATGCCCAGTACTGGATCGCCGAGGCCTATTATGTGACCCGTGACTTTCCCCGCGCCCTGACGGAGTTCAAACGGGTGAACGAGCGTTATCCGGGCAGCAACAAGCAGGCAGACGCCCTGCTAAAGCAGGGTTTCACCCACTATGAGCTGGAGCAATGGGCTGAGGCCCGGCGGGCACTTACCCAGGTCCGGGATCAGAACCCCAACAGTTCGGTGGCCCGGCTGGCGGAACAGCGGTTGCGGCGCATGAACGAGGAAGGGCGTCCGTGACCGCGTCGGGTCGATTGCGCATCACCGAAATCTTTCTCTCCCTGCAGGGGGAGTCCCGCAGCGTGGGTTGGCCCACGGTCTTCGTGCGCCTGACCGGCTGCCCCCTGCGCTGCGGCTATTGCGATACCGCCTATGCCTTCACCGGCGGCGCCTGGATGACCCTGACGCAGATCCTGGAGCAGGTGGCGGGTTACGGCGTGCGCCATGTCTGCGTGACCGGAGGCGAACCCCTGGCCCAGCCGGACTGCCTGCCCCTGCTCACTGCCCTGTGTGATGCCGGGTACGAGGTCTCCCTGGAGACCAGCGGTGCGCTGGATCTTGCCCTGGTGGACCCCCGGGTCATCAAGGTCATGGACCTCAAGACCCCGGCCTCCGGAGAGTCCGGGCGCAACCGCTGGGAGAATTTGCAGTGCCTTGGCCCGGCGGACCAGGTCAAGTTTGTCCTCTGCGACCGTGCCGACTATGAGTGGGCACGGGACAGTCTCCAGGCCCACGACCTGGCAGCCCGGGCGGAGATCCTGTTCTCCCCCGTCCACGGTCGCCTGTCGCCCCGTGAACTGGCCGAATGGATCCTGGCGGACCGCCTGCCGGTCCGTTTCCAGATCCAGTTCCATAAATGGTTGTGGGATGATGCCAGGGGGCGCTGAAGCTCCCCGGAATCCGACATCCCCGATAATGAACACCGTCATTCCCGGTAAGTCGCTTCGTCATTCCCGATAAGTAGCCTCGTTATTTCCGATAAGTAACTTCGTCATTCCCGCGAAAGCGGGAATCCAGAATTTCGGAGAAAACCACCCATGAAAAACGCAGTCGTCCTGCTCTCCGGCGGCATGGACTCCGCCACCGTCCTGGCCCTGGCCAGGGCCGAGGGCTTTGCCTGCCACTGCCTCAGCTTCCGCTACGGCCAGCGCCACGGCGCCGAACTGGCGGCGGCAGTGGAACTGGCCCACTCCCTGGGCGCAACGGATCACCGGGTGGTGGATCTGAACCTGGGCCTGTTCGGTGGCTCCGCCCTCACGGATGAAACCATCCAGGTCCCGGACCAGCTCTCCGACGGCATCCCCGTCACCTATGTCCCGGCCCGCAACACCGTGTTTCTCGCCGTGGCCCTGGCCTGGGCGGAGGTACTCAAGGCCCGGGATCTGTTCATCGGCGTCAACGCGGTGGATTATTCCGGCTACCCGGACTGTCGCCCCGAGTTCATCCAGGCCTTCGAGACCATGGCCAACCTGGCCACCAAGGCCGGCGTGGAAGGGGATCGCATCCGCATCCGCACGCCTCTCATCGACCTGAGCAAGGCCGAGATCATCCGCCGGGGCGTGGTCGCCGGCGTGGACTTCTCCCGTACGGTTTCCTGCTACAGCGCCGACGCCGAGGGACGCGCCTGCGGCACCTGCGATGCCTGCCGCCTGCGGGCCAAGGGCTTCGCCGACGCCGGCATCCCCGATGTCACCCGCTACCGCGCCTGAAATCCGACGGCCTCCATACCAGGAAAACTGATCCGGACATACAAAACTCTGAATGTCCCGGTCAGCGGCCTGTTGCACAATGACGCCGACATGACCCAAAGAATCAAGTCGGCCGTCCGATTCGGAACAAGACCGACCCGTCGCCAAAGGCAAGCCTGGCCACCGGGCTGACAGCCGGACCGGGGCAGCACACCCGGCCCCAGGAGGAGATCCATGCTGTTCGAGAGCTTTCCCGCCGCCGCCGCCGCCGTACTGGCCTCCATCTTCGTCCTCGCCTTCATCCTCGGCGCGGTGGCCAACAAGACGAATTTCTGCACCATGGGCGCCGTCTCCGACTGGGTGAACATGGGAGACACCGGGCGCATGAAATCCTGGTTTCTGGCCATGACCGTCGCCATGCTGGGGGTCATCCTGTTCGAGGCCTTCGGACTCATCAGCGCGGATGGAGCCTTCCCTCCCTACCGCTCATCCCAGCTGGCCTGGGTGGAGCACCTGCTGGGCGGTCTGATGTTCGGCATCGGCATGACCCTGGCCAGCGGTTGCGGCAACAAGACCTTGGTGCGTATCGGTGGCGGCAACATCAAGTCCATCATGGTGTTGATGATCATCGCCCTGATCGCCTACTTCATGATCAACCCCTTCCCGGGCACCGCCCACACCCTATATTCACTGCTGTTCTATCCCTGGACCAATCCCATGAGCATCGGTCTGTGGTCCCAGCAGGACCTGGGCTCCTTGGTGGCCGGCAATGAGCATGGCGCCGTGGCACGGCTCGTCATCGGGCTGGTGATCGGCGCCGCCGCCCTGTTCCTGATCTTCCGCAAGGCGGATTTCCGGGGCAGTTTCGATCACATCCTGGGCGGTCTCGTGGTGGGCCTGGTGGTGGTGGGGGCCTGGTATGTCACCAGCACGGTCCAGATCGACGACGGCATGGACGGTCGGCACGGTCTCCAGGCCTATGTCCAGGACTGGGACTTCCTGGCCGATGACCCGGACGGCCGTCCCGGCGAGGCGGCCCCCTGGGCCACCCAGTCCTTCACCTTCATCAACCCCATGGGGCAGACCCTGCGCTATGTGGGGAGCGGTTTCGACACCAGTCTTTTATACATCGGTGTCATCGCCCTCGTGGGTGTGATCGTGGGTTCCTTCTTCTGGGCCATGGTCTCCGGCGCCTTCCGGGTGGAATGGTTCGCCTCGGCGAGGGATTTCTTCAACCACCTCATCGGCGCCGTCCTGATGGCCTTTGGCGGCGTCCTGGCCATGGGTTGCACCATCGGTCAGGGTGTCACCGGCATCTCCACCCTGGCCCTGGGTGGTTTTCTCACCTTTGGCGCCATCGTCCTGGGCGCGGCCATGACCATGAAGATCCAGTACTACAAGATGCTCTACGAGGACGAAGCCACCTTCTTCAAGGCTTTCGTCACCGGCCTGGTGGATCTGCGCCTGCTGCCCGCCCGGCTCAGAAAGCTGGAGGCCATGTAGCTGTTGTCCGAATGCACCCTTCTCCCCCGAGGGAGAAGGGCCGGGGATGCGGGGGGCGCTTCACCGTGGAAAAAATACTTGCACTCCCTGAAAAATCCAGTAAGATACCTGCCCTTTCCAGGGGTAACCAACATATCCCCGGATATCGCTTCCCTTTGTGGGTCGTTAGCTCAGCTGGTAGAGCAGTGGACTTTTAATCCATTGGTCGTAGGTTCGAATCCTACACGACCCACCATTCAAATCAGTCGCTTACGCGACTCGCCCGCTCCCGATCATCCCCGCCTCATGGCGCTGGGCTCCCCTGGGGAACCCAAGCGGGACAATCCCGCCAAGTGGAATCTCCGCCTCTGTTTCCAGCCAATCGGGCAAGCGTGGATTGTCCTGCCCCTTTGATTTGTATCTGGCGCGTTATAGTGTAGAAATCGTCCTTGAACCATCCGCTCGAACTGGATGCGCCATAACGGAGGATTTCCATGCTCAAGCCACGTCTGCTTGCCCTGTCCGGCAGTGCCCGCCGGGACTCCCTGAACCGTAAGGTGCTGGCCGTGATGGCGCGCGGCGCCGAGGCGGCGGGGGCCGAGGTCCGGGTGGTGAGTCTGGGCGATTATCCCTTGCCCCTCTATGACGGCGACCTGGAAGACTCCCAAGGGTTGCCCGACAATGCCGCCCGGCTGCAGCAGCTGTTCGCCAGTCATGATGGCCTGCTGTTGGCCTCTCCCGAGTACAACGGCTTCTTCACCCCTCTGCTCAAGAATGCCCTGGACTGGGTGTCCCGCCCCTTGCCGGATGGCTCCGGTCGGCCGGGGACGGTCCATGTGCGGGGTAAGCCCGCCGGCATCACTGCGGCATCTCCGGGCGGTCTGGGTGGTATCCGTTCCCTGCAGCATACCCGTCAGTATCTGGCCAACCTCGGGTTTCTCGTGGTCCCCGAGCAGATGGGGGTGAGTCAGGCGGACAAGGCATTCACCGACGCCGGTGAGCTCGGGGACGAGGGCGTTCGCAAGGCGGTGGAAGGGGTGGGGGCCGCGGTGGCCCGTCTGGCCATGGCCGTCAGGGGGGACTGACCAGGCTCAGCCAGGCTTGCCATTCCCGCATCAGATCGGGGCTTGCCGCGCACACCGCGGAGCGGGGGCGCAGGTCCAATGTGTCGGATGCCGGTCCCGTCAGGGTGGCAAGGCAGCCGCCGGCCTCGCTGAGGATGAGCTGTCCGGCGGCGTAGTCCCACAGGTTCTGTCGGCCGTGGACGTAGACCGCAAAGCGTCCCGCGGCCACCCAGCACCAATCCAGGGCGATGGAGCCGATGGAGCGCTGGGAGGCGTAGGGCGGGGTATTGGCCAGCCGGGTGGCCAGTGCCTTGGGCAGGCGCTTGAAATCCACGCCGGCCAGGGCTTCTCGCAAGGGCGGCGTGTCGTCGGGGGCCAGTTTCAGGGGGGTGCCGTTGAGTTGTGCGCCGGCGCCTCGTTGGGCGGAAAAGGTTTCATTGCGGCAGGGGTCATGGACCACGCCGAAGACCGGTTGGCCGTGCTTCAGCAGGGCCAGGCTGGTGGCATAGGCCGGCAGGCCCATTCTGAAGTTGCTGGTGCCATCCAGCGGATCCAGTACCCAGACCGGGCGATCCTCGGCCAGGGCCGCCTGCTGGTGCTCCGGGGACATCTCCTCCCCCAGGAATCCGGTCTCGGGGTAGTGCCGTTCCAGCCAGGACTGCAGGCCGTGCTGAATGTCCAGGTCCACCTGGGTCACCCAGGAGCCGTCACGCTTGCGGGTGGCGGCGCGGGTTCGTTCCGCCAGGGTCAGGCCGACCTGGTCGCGTACGGCCTGGATGATGGATTCAGGGTCAATGGTCAGTGGCATGTCGGTCGGGTATCTCCCGGAGCGGTCGGCCTGGGCCTGCCGGCTCCCGTGATGAACGCAGGCGTCAGTGTAGCCCAGACAGATGGATGGGCTGTTAAGATAATGCCAGTTCCAATCCCGGGAGTGGGTCCGGATGCCCGCCGCCATCCAGATTGCCGATCTCAGCAAGCGTTTCGGTGCCACCCAGGCCCTGGCCGGTGTGGATCTGTGCGTACCGGAAGGTACGGTCCTCGGGCTGCTTGGTCCCAATGGCGCCGGCAAGACCACCCTGGTGCGCATCCTTGCCACCCTTTTGCAGGCCGATGCCGGCGAAGCCAGGGTAGGGGGCTTTGACGTGCGCACCCAGGCCCATCAGGTTCGGGAACTCATCGGTCTCACCGGGCAGTATGCCTCGGTGGACGAGAAACTCACCGGCCGGGAAAACCTCATCCTTATTGCCCGTCTGCTGGGCTTCTCCCGCGCCGATGCCCGTGACCGCACCCGGAGTCTGCTGGAACAGTTCCATCTGCTGGACGCCGCCCATCGGGCCGCCAAGACCTATTCCGGCGGCATGCGCCGGCGCCTGGACCTGGCTGCCAGTCTGGTGGGACGTCCCCGTATCCTGTTCCTGGACGAGCCCACCACCGGCCTGGACCCCCGTGCCCGTCTGGATCTTTGGCAACTGGTGCGCGGGCTGGTGGGCGAGGGGACCACGGTACTGCTCACCACCCAGTATCTGGATGAAGCGGATGCCCTTGCCAATGAAATCGCCATTATCGATCAGGGCCGGGTGATCGCCTCGGGCACCGCTCAATCCCTCAAGGCCCGGGTGGGGCACAGAAACCTGGAAGTGGTGGTGCGGGAGCGGGACGACATTGCCAGGGTGGCGGCATGGGTGAGCCGGATCACCGGTCGTCCGGCGGATATCAAGGGCCAGCGGGTCAGCGCGCCCGCCGCCGATCCGGAGCACTTGCCCGCCCTGGTGCGTGCCCTGGACGAGGCCGGCGTCCCGGTGGATGAACTGGCCCTGCGGGGTGCCAGCCTGGATGATGTGTTCCTTTCCCTCACCGGTCGTCGTGCCGGACCGGGCCCGGACGACGCAGAGGAGTCCGCCTGATGCGTGCCTTGCAGCAATGTCTGACTCTGGCCTGGCGCAGTCTGGTTCAGGTACGCCACAACCCCTGGGAACTGGGTGACTATTCCATTCAGCCCATCCTGTTCCTGGTGCTGTTCCTGTTCGTGTTCGGCGGCGCGGTGGCTGGTTCCACCGAGGATTACCTGTCCTTCATCCTGCCCGGCGTCATCGTGATGAACCTGGTATTCGTCACCGTCTATGTGGGCCACGGCCTCAATTCCGACCTGACCAAGGGCGTCTTCGATCGTCTGCGGGCCCTGCCCATCCCCCGCTGGGCACCCTTGGCGGGACGCATCCTGGCAGACATGGTCAAGCAGGTGCTGTGCATCCTGCTGCTGCTGGGCGTGGGCTTCCTGCTGGGGTTTCGCATGGAGGCGCCCTGGTGGGGATTGCCGGTGATGATCGTATTGCTGCTGGCCTTCGCCCTGTCCTTTTCCTGGGTGATGGTGTTGGTGGGTGTCATGTCCCGGGATCCGGAACATGTCCAGCTGTTCGGATTCACGGCCTTGTTTCCGGTCACCTTCGTCAGCAACGCCTTCGTGCCCCTTGAGACGCTGCCGTCGTGGTTGCAGACCCTGGTGGCCCTCAACCCGGTGACCATGCTGGTGGACAGTTGCCGGGGCCTGCTCTCCGGCGGCCCGGTACTCGGCCCCGCCCTGGGCGCCCTGGTCTGGGCCGCGATCATTACCGCCATCTTTGCCCCTTTGTCGGTGCGTGCCCTCAACCGGCGTCTGATGGGGCAGGGTGGGGCGGCCTGAGCCCGAGGGGAACGGTCCATGACACCGGGTGTCCAGCAGGTGAAAAAGGCGGGAGTCGTCCATACGGTCCATGCCTATGACCACGATCCGTCCAGCGACGCCTATGGCAAGGAGGCGGCTCAAAAGCTGGGCCTGCCGGAGGATCGGGTCTTCAAGACCCTGGTGGTGAGCCTGGACGGTAACGCACTGGCCGTGGCTGTGGTACCCGTCGCCTCCATGCTCAGCATGAAAGGCATCGCCCGCGCCGCCGGGGCCAGGAAGGCCGCCATGGCGGACAAGACCCTGGTGGAGCGTACCACCGGCTATGTCCTGGGAGGTGTCAGTCCCTTGGGGCAAAGAAAACGCCTGACAACCTATATCGACGACTCGGCCCAGGGCTTTCCCACAATGTTCGTGAGCGCCGGTCGTAGGGGGCTGCAGATCGAGTTGTCTCCCCTGGACCTGGCCCGGCTGACCCAGGCCCGGTTTGTCCCTTTGTGTCAGTAGCTGTTGCCGGTCAGAATCCCGCGGTCCCGGAAAACGAACCCCTGGCCTGTCGAGGTCCCCGCCGTCGCGGAATGGCTGTTCATGCGGTTGCCTTGAGGGTCCGCTGTCTCTTTTCTTGACTTTTGCGCCGGGATTTCTGGGGAATGCCCATCGCCTTGATTCGTGAGGCCAGGGTGGTGGCCGGAATGCCCAGCAGCTGTGCCGCGCCACCTCGGCCAAACACCTTTCCGTGACAGGCCTCCAGGGCCGCGATGATGTTTTGCCGGTCCCGTTCCCGGCGCTCTGCTTCCGTGAGTACGGGATGGGTCTTCTCCGCTTCCCCTGTGGCCCCGATGAGTTTCCCGTCAGATTCGGGCGTTTCACCCAGGGCCACCAGCAGCAGTTTCCGCTTTTGCACCGTCACGGCGCGAATGGAGCAATTCACTTCAAGCAGCACGCCATCGACCCGTCCGATCTCCAATGCTTGCGTCCCTGCCTGGTCTTCAGCCAGGGCTTCCCCCGCCATTCGGTCCAACTGTCCAGACTGGCCGGGGGCCCAGTGTGTCGGCTTCATGCCCACGATGCCCTGAATCGGCCGGCCCAGCAGGGCGCAGGCCCCATGGCTGGCATCCAGCACCCGCATGTCATCGGGTTCCAGCAACAGCATGGCCGCCGGGCTTGCGGTAAACAGCGCACGGTAGGCCGCATCGTCCGGATATCCCTGATCCGCCGGATTTTCCGGATTGGACATGATCATCCCTGGTGCGGCATTGCCAATCGTGTGCGTCAGCCTGTCTTCTGATACGGGTTGTTGCTGGTAAATGCTGCTTTTTGTGTGGTTATTCATTGTGTTACGGACTCATTGTCTGATCGGGTCGCCACGGCTCCGGAGTTCCGAACACGGGAAAAGAGGCCGGAAAAGGCTGGAGCGGCTATCGGGATTGCACTGATTCCGTGCGTATCAAGGGCACTTGGGCCTGCAAATACTGGAGATACGATTCTTTCAGCACGATGTGTGCCAAGGGCGTCATTTGCCGGGGCGGGATGGGCCCAGGCGAAAAAGGGCCTGAATGGGGGGAATGCCGATTTTGCGGCGTGATCAGACGGCCGAGGGAGGCGCCTGAACAGGTCACCCCCGCTTGGGCGGGGGGATGGTAGGGGGAGTGGATCCGGTGCGCGGCAGGCCGTTACTTGAGCTGGCGGTTGATGATGTCGCTGTATTTTCTTTCGATCACGTGGCGCTTTTTCTTGAAGGTGCTGGTGATTTCCTCTCCCGGAGTGAACTCCTTGTCCAGGAAGTAGATGCTGTGCAGCTTCTCGTGGGGCCTGAAGCCCTTGCGGGGGTGGAGCAGCTTGTTCATCTCGCCACGGAGGCGATCCAGCAGATGCTTGTCCTTGAGGGCCTCGTCGGCTTCTCCCACGATCTGGTTGTACTTCTCCTGGACAAACTCTCGCAGCTTCTCCATGTCGGGCACGATGAGGGCGCCCAGCCCCTTCTTGTCCTGTCCCACCAGCACGGCGTCCTTGACGAAGGGGAACATGGACAGGGTGGCCTCGATGTTGGTCGGGTCCACGTTCTCGCCGCTGGCGAGGACGATGATGTCCTTGGCCCGTCCGGTGATGACCAGTTCTCCGGTCAGGGTCATGCGCCCCAGATCACCGGTGCGCAGGAAGCCGTCGGGGGTGAAGGCCTGCGCATTGGCGATGTCGTTGTCGTAATAGCCCTTGAATACCTGGGCGCCCCGCACCTGGATTTCCCCTTCGGTGCCGGGGGGGAGCGGTTGATCGGTGGCGTCCACGATGCGCAGTTCCGTTTCGCCCACGGCCGGACCCAGGGTGCCGAATACATCACATTCCAGGCCGCGACCGGCAATGCCCGGTGAA
Organism: Ectothiorhodospira shaposhnikovii; assembly: GCF_022227765.1. Taxonomy (GTDB): domain Bacteria; phylum Pseudomonadota; class Gammaproteobacteria; order Ectothiorhodospirales; family Ectothiorhodospiraceae; genus Ectothiorhodospira. Next base: position 248,897 of record NZ_JAJMLZ010000006.1, read on the forward strand.
CACTCGGTCATGCCGTAGGCATTGATGATGCGGATGCCGATGGCGTCGATCCATTCGTCCAGATAGGGCGGCAGGCTGCCGCCGCCGCTGATGGCGGCTTTGAGGCGGCCGCCGAACTTCTCCTGGACCAGGCGGAATTTCTTGCGTGCCACAAGGTTGGGCAGGAACAGCAGGGCGTTGGTCAGGGCCGCCCGGCTCTTGTCCCCGGCCTGCCGCAGGACCGGGGGTTTGGTGAACACCGGCAACTGATTGTTCAGAATGCGCTGATTGCGCCGGTAGGTGGCGGAGACCCGGACCAGCAGATTGAAGATCCGGGCCTTTTTCGGGTCCTTTTTCTTCAGTTCGGTGGTGATGCGGGTGTACAGGGCTTCCCACACCCTGGGTACGGTGGCCACCAGGGTGGGCCGGTAGGTCTCCAGGTCCTGGGCAAAGGTCCGGATCGAGGAATAGACCAGGCAACTGCCGCGGGCGATGCCGATGTATTCGGCGGTCCGTTCGAAGATGTGCCAGGAGGGCAGGATCGACACCCAGACATCCGTCTCGTTGAGCGCGATGAGTGGGGGCAGGGTGCGGATGTTGTGCATGATGTTGCTGTGGGTGAGCATGACCCCTTTGGGCGTGCCGGTGGTGCCCGAGGTATAGATGATGGTCAGCAGATCTTCCGGCTGGATGTGCTCCGCCAGTCCCTTGAACCATTCGATCTCCCGGGGCTCAATAGTGCGATTCGCCAGGATCTCGGTATAGGACACCACCTTGTGGAACCAGGTGTTCTTTTCCGCCCCCACCATCACGAACACGCCCCGGGGCTTGAGGCTGTGCAGCAGGTCCTGGTGGGCTTCGTAGACCGCGTCCGTTTCCACGATCACGAATTCGGCGCCGGAGTGGTTGATGATGTACTCGATCTCGCCGGCCGGTGTATCGCAGCCGCGGGGCACGCTCACCGCGCCCAGGGCCTGCAGTGCCATGTCGGTGACGATCCAGGCGTAGCGGTTGTCGGACAGCAGGAAGACCTTGTCGCCCCGGCGGATCTTGCCGGCCTTGAAGGCCCGTGCCAGCAGCAGCACATCCTCGAAGAATTTTTCGTAGGTGACCCGGAATTCTTCCTCGCCCACCCGGTAGATGAAGGCCAGGCGATCGTTGAAGTGTTCACAGCTGTCGAGGAAGGTGTGAAACAGGGTGGGTGCGTGCGGCATGGATGGGTTCACTTTTGGCATGGATTCCCAAGCGGCGCGGACGCGGAGGATGCGGCGTCGCGGCCGGTCGGACACGTTGGGCAAAGGGGCAATCTATGCCACGGACCTCAATAAAAACAATGATGCAGGCCATTCAATGACCGGATACGTCCGTATTCCCTGGGTGCCGGTGGACATGTCGCATCCCCATACCGCCGCGGCCCTTGTCAAGGTATGCTGGGCACTCCGCGGCAGACGCTGATGCGATGCCCGAAACCTGGGCTGCTGACATGTTGCTCAAAGGCTGGGTGGTTCAACCAAGACTCGCACTCATGACGCTGGCCGTTGGTGTCATGCTTTCAGTATTCGCCGCCGATCAGGTACGTCGAGCCACCGAGCGGGATACCATCGCCGCTTTTGCCTTCACCAGTGATCAGCTGACCATCAAGGTTCAGGAGCGCCTCAATGCCTATGCCCTGGTCCTGCGCGGCGGGGCTGGGCTGTTCGAGTCCTCCGAGGAAGTCACCCGCGAGGAGTGGCAGTCCTTCATTCGGAAACTGCATGTATCCGACACCATTTCGGAAGAACAGCATTTCGGGTTTGCGCCCTTGATCCTCCCGGAAGGGCTGGAAGCGCATGAGGCCGAACTGCGGGAAAGATTTCCGAATTACACCGTTCACCCCCGGTGGGCCGGAGAGGCCCATGCCCCCGTGTTGTATCTGGAACCCTTACGTGCCCATGATCTGCGGATCCTTGGCATGGACATGCTGGTGGATCAGGGCATGCGGGACGCCCTGTTGCGGGCTCGTGACAGCGGTCTTTCCACCCTGAGCGGCAAGGTCGGCGCGTTGCGGGAGAACATCGACACCGCCCAGGCAACGATCCTCATGGCGATGCCGGTCTACCTGCAGGGCGTGCCGGTCGACTCGGTGACGCAGCGTCGCGACGCCCTGGTGGGCTGGACGTTCAGTCCATTTCCCATGAATGACTGGATGGGGCGTGTGCTTCAGAACTGGGAGCGGCTTAGCGGACGAAATGTCAGCCTGCGCCTCTATGACGGCCTGGAGCCGGGCTCCCGGGATTTATTGTTCAGCAGTCATGAGCCGGCTGTCGATCCATCGTCCCGGTGGCAACAACGGCGTTCCATCCACTTCAATGACCGTGACTGGCTGCTGATGTTTGATGAGCCTGATCCGGGGGTCGGCCTCTACTACGGGGCCGCGTGGACAACCCTGGCCGGCGGTCTTGGTCTTACCGGCCTGCTGTCGGCGCTGATCCTGTCCATCGCCTCCACCCGCACTCGCGCCATTCGCTTGGCGGCCCGGCTCACCGAGGAGATCAAGGCGAGGGAAGCGCAACTTGAGGAAAGTGAGTTCCGCTGGCGTTTTGCCATCGAAGGTTCCGGGGCCGGGCTGTGGGACTGGACCCTGGATGATGATTCGGTGTTCTACTCGGAGCGCTGGAAGCACATCCTTGATTTCAGCGGGGAAGAGATCGGCACATCCGTGGATGAGTGGCAAAGCCGCCTGCACCCGGATGACAGATCCCGGGTCATGGCGGCCCTGCAAGCTTGCCTGAACGGCGAAACCGGCGTTTACAGTGATGAGCACCGGATGCAGTGCAGGGATGGGGGCTGGAAATGGGTGATGTCGCGAGGCGTCGTGGTCAGCCGTGCCCCGGACGGTCGCCCCTTGCGCATGATCGGAACCAGCACGGACATTTCCCGGCGCAAGGCCCTGGAAGCGGCCCGTGAGACACTGCTGGATCAGTTCCAGACCATCGCCGCCCGTGTTCCTGGCCTGGTGTTCGAATTCAGGCTGTATCCGGATGGGCATGTCTCTTTTCCCTATGTGAGCGAGGGTATTCGCCAGCTATATGGGCTGGCTCCCGAGGTGGTGAGGGAACATGCCGTGTCGGCGCTCAGGGCTGTCCATTCCCAGGACCGCCGGAGGTTCATTGCCTCGATCGTTCGGTCGGCCAGGAACCTGTCTCCCTGGCAGCATGAGTATCGGTCACAGCTCCGGGATGGCTCCATTCGCTGGCTGTTTGGTGATGCGCTTCCCCATCGCGCCGAAGGCGGGGCTGTAACCTGGTATGGCGTCATCACCGATATCACGGAACGCAAGGAGTCCGAACTGGAGCTGCGCCGCGCCTATGCGGAGAATCGTCGTTTCCGCGAGGCCCTGGATCATGTTTCGTCATATATCTACATGAAGGACACGCATTGCCGCTACACCTATGCCAACCGGGCCACCCTGAGACTGTTCAACTGCTCCACCGAGGCACTGACGGGGGCCGAAGACAGTGATTTTCTTCCTCCCGCCTCGGTGCATCGCCTGCGGCAGATCGATCGGCGGGTATTGCGAGGCGAGCAGACCCGCGAGGAAGTGGAGCTGGTGGACAGCCAAGGTCGCAACAGGACTTATCTGGAGATCAAGACTCCGATTCATGATGAAACGGAAGCGAGGGAGATTATCGGTCTGTTGGGCATCTCCACCGACATCACCGCGCTCAAGGAACATGAAATGCAGTTGGAACGCATCGCTCACTATGATGCGTTGACCCATCTGCCCAACCGGGTGCTGCTGGCCGATCGACTGTACCAGGCCATGAGTCAGGCCCAGCGGCGTGGTCTGCACATTGCGGTGGTGTACCTGGACCTGGATGGTTTCAAGGCCATCAATGACCGGTACGGTCATTCGATGGGAGATCGGTTTCTGATGGCGCTGGCCGGTCGCATGAAGGAATCCTTGCGTGACGGCGACACCCTCTCGCGCCTGGGGGGAGACGAGTTCGTGGCGGTGCTGCTCGACCTGCCGGCCCCGGAGGCCGGTACCCCCCTGCTGCTGCGTCTGCTGGATGCCGCGTCCCGCAGCGTCCGCATTGATGGCCATGTGCTTCAGGTGTCGGCCAGCCTGGGCGTGGCCTTCTACCCTCAGGCAGAGCCCATTGAGGCCGATCAGCTGTTGCGTCAGGCGGACCAGGCCATGTACCAGGCCAAACTGGCCGGCAAGAATCGTTTTCACCGGTTTGATGCGGATCTGGATCGTAGCCTGCGTACACGGCACGAAAGCATCGAGCGTATTCGCGCAGCCTTGGAAGCCGAAGAGTTTGTCCTGCACTATCAGCCCAAGGTCAACCTGCGCACCGGTGAGATCATTGGTGCCGAGGCACTGATTCGCTGGCGGCATCCGGAACGGGGCCTGTTGCCTCCCGCCCATTTTCTGCCCGAGATCGAGGATCACTCGCTGGGTATTGCAGTGGGTGAGTGGGTGATCAAAACCGCCCTGGGACAGGCTGCCTTGTGGCGGGCCGAGGGTTTCAGGATACCGGTGAGTGTCAACATCGGTGCCAGGCAGCTGCGTCAGAATGACTTTCCTTCCCGTCTCAAGGGTTTGCTGGCCAGGCAGCCCGAGGTGTCGCCGGATTTTCTGGAGCTGGAGGTGCTGGAAACCAGTGCCCTGGGTGATCTGGTCCAGGTCTCGCGTCTGCTGGAAGAATGTCGGGCCATCGGGGTCAATGTCGCCCTGGATGATTTCGGCACCGGCTACTCGTCGCTGACGTACCTCAAGCGGTTGCCGGCGGGGGTGGTCAAGGTGGACCAGAGCTTTGTGCGGGATATCCTGGAGGACCCGGATGATCTGGCCATCCTGGACGGGGTGCTGGGGTTGGCAAGTGCGTTCGGGCGTCAGGTGATCGCGGAAGGGGTGGAGACCCCCAGCCATGGCGACATGCTGCTGCGGATCGGCTGTGAGCTGGGCCAGGGTTACGGTATTGCCAGGCCGATGCCCGCGGAATCCCTGCGGGACTGGATACGGCACTGGCAGCCCAGCCCCCGCTGGGCGCAACTACGGCGACTGAACCGTGAATATCTGCCGCTGCTGTATACCCAGGTGGAACATCGTGCCTGGATTCAGGAGTTGGCGGACGCCCTCAGGGCGGGTAGTCGTGATCTGCCCAAGCTGATTCATGATCCTGCTGTTTTCAGTCGCTGGATGGATGAGTCCGGCTTTCAGCCATGCCCGGGCTTTGAGACCGTGGACCGCCTGCATCGTCAGGTGCATCAGTCGGCAGGGGTGCTGTATGAATTGCATGCACGGGGAGACATCCAGGCGGCCTGTCATCGCCTGGATGAGCTCATCGAGCTGAGGGATGCCCTGTCCAAGGCCCTGGATGACTATCTGGGTTGAGTCGTTTGCTTTGTTCCGGATGTTTTGGTTTTAACCGGACAGCAGATCCCTGACCACCTGGTACACCGTCATGACGTCTTCCCGGGTGCAGTCGAACTGCCCGACCTGTACCCGGATGACGAAGCGGTCCCGGTGTCGGGTCTGGGTGAGGTAGACTTGGCCATGGTCATTGATGCGGGTGAGCAGGGCCTCGGTGGCGGCGTCACCGTCCTTGAGGGCGAAGCTGAACAGGGACAGGGCCGTAGGGGTGATGATCTCCACGTCCGGCAGCGAGGCCATGGCGGTGGCCAGTGCTTCCGACCAGGCAATGTGGTTGCGGATGCGTCGGCGCAGGCCTTCCAGACCATAGGCGCGCAGGGTGAACCAGATCTTCAGGGCCCGGAAGCGCCGCCCCAGGGGGACCGTCCACTCGTTATAGTTGGTGATCTCCGACTGCCCCAGGGTTTCCAGGTAATCGGGTCGCAGGCCCAGGGTGCGGACCTGGGGGACGGGATCGGCCAGGAACTGGATGGAGCAGTCCATCTGCATGCCGAGCCATTTATGAGGATTGAAGACGATGCTGTCGGCGCCGTCGATGCCTGCCCAGAGGTGACGAAACTCCGGGCAGATCATGGCTGATCCCGCCCAGGCGGCATCCACATGGGTAGTCAGACCGTGGGTCTTGGCCACCGTGATGGCATCCTGTAGCCGGTCGCTGGCACCGATGCCGGTAGCCCCCACGCAGAGGATGACGCCGGCCGGTCGATGGCCGGCGGCCAGATCGGCCCGAATGGCGCTATCCAGGGCCGCGGTGTCCATGGCGTGGTGCGCGTCGGTGGGGATCTTGACCAGATTGTCCTGACCGATGCCGGCGATGCGGACCGCCTTGTCGATGGACGAGTGGACCTGGGTGGAGGCATAGAGGCGCAGGCGGGGCTGCGCCGCGAGTCCCGCCGAGTTGCCCTTCCAGGCCAGGGCCTTTTCCCGCATGGTGAGTATGGCCGAGAGGGTGGCGATGGTGGCGGTATCATGGATGGTGCCGGTGAAGTGAGGGGCCAGCCCCAGGGCATCGCGCAGCCAGCCGATCATCACGGTTTCCATTTCCGTGGCGGCGGGGGAGGTCTGCCAGAGCATGGCCTGGGCGGCCATGCCGTTGGCCAACTGTTCGGCCAGCATGGAGGCCGGCGCGGCGTTGCCGGGGAAGTAGGCGAAGAAGCGGGGATGCTGCCAGTGGGTCATGCCCTCGGGTACGATCCGGGTGAAATCCTCGAAGATCGTCTCCAGGGGGTCGGGCTGTTCCGGCGCGGTCTCGGGCAGACGGGCGGCAATGTCGCCGGGCCGTGTCTGTGCCCGCACCGGTCGGTCGCGCAGGCTGTTATGGTATTCATGGGTCCAGTCGGCGGCGCGCTTGGACCATTGGCGCAGGTCGTCGTGATTCATCGGGGCTCCGGGGCCTTGTGCGGGGGATTCTAACAAGGATATTCCAGAGTAAAGGATATTTATGGCTAAGCATAAAATCCGTGATTTCATCCTGGATCTGGCCCGGGGGTTTTCCGTCGTCGGGCTGCTGGTGGGTACCCTGTTCTTTGCCTTTTCCCTGACCCCCAGTCTGGTGCCCCGACCCTTCGGCATCCAGGGACTGATCTCCGGGCTGTCCTTTACCGCTGGTTATGCCGTGGGCTTCTTCTTTCGCTGGCTGTGGATCTATGTGGAACTGCCGGTACCCCGGCGCCGTAACGAGTTGATCCTGAAGTCACTGGCGGCTTTGGCCTGCGCGGTGGTCGTGGTCACTTTCCTGTGGCAGGCCACCGAGTGGCAGAACACCTTGCGCGGGATCATGGGCATGGAACCCATCGGCGGCATGCCCACCGTGGCCATCGGTCTGATGACCCTGCTGATATTCACCGCGCTGCTGGTGGTGGCGCGCTTGTTCAAGTACACCTTTTTCTTCCTCTCCAGCCGGTTGCAGCGCTTCGTCCCCGCCCATGTCTCCCATGTGGTGGGGGTGCTGGTCGCGGCCATGCTGTTCTGGTCCCTGATCGATGGGGTGATCTTCTCCCTGGCCCTGCGGGCGGCGGACAACTCCTATCAGCAGGTGGATGCCCTGATCCAGGACGATCTGGCCCGTCCCGAGGACCCCCTCAAGACCGGCAGCAGTGCTTCCCTGATCCCCTGGGCGGAACTGGGTCGCCAGGGGCGCAACTTCATCTCCTCGGGGCCTTCCGCCGCCGAGATCGCGGACTTTACCGGTGCCCCGGCCCTGGAGCCGATTCGGGTCTACGTGGGGCTGAATGCGGCGGACACGGCCCATGAGCGGGCCAGGCTGGCCCTGGAGGAGCTCAAGCGGGTGGGCGGGTTTGAGCGTTCCGTCTTGCTGCTGGTAACACCCACGGGTACGGGGTGGGTGGACCCGGCGGCCCAGGATACGGTGGAATATCTGCATCGGGGAGATATCGCCACGGTGACGGCCCAGTATTCCTACCTGCCCAGCGCCCTGTCCCTGATCGTGGAGGGGGAGTACGGGGCCGAGATGGCGCGGGCCCTGTTCGAAAAGGTGTATGGCTACTGGACAGGGTTGCCCCGAGATGCCCGGCCCGCCCTGTATCTCCACGGCCTGAGCCTGGGGGCGCTCAATTCCGACCGCTCCTTCGATGTCTACGACATCATTCAGGACCCCTTCCATGGCGCCCTCTGGAGCGGTCCCCCGTTTCGTAGCGAGACCTGGCGCAAGGCCACTCAGGAGAGGGACCCGGATTCCCCGGCCTGGTTGCCCCGGTTCCGGGATGGCGCGGTGGTGCGTTTCATGAACCAGACCGGGGGACTGAACGACGGGGCGGGTCCCTGGGGAACGTTCCGCATTGCCTATCTCCAGTATGCCAGCGACCCGGTCACCTTCTTCGACACCCATGCCTTCTTCCGGGAACCGGAGTGGATGCTGCCGCCCCGGGGACCGGATGTATCGCCGGATCTGCGCTGGTATCCCATTGTCACCATGCTGCAACTGGCGGCGGACATGGCGGTGGGTTCCACGCCCCCCGGGTACGGCCACACCTTCGCGGCCGAGCACTATATCGATGCCTGGCACGCGCTGACGGAACCCGAGGGCTGGTCGGCCGAGGATCTGGAACGCCTGAAGGCCCTGTTCTCCCGCTGAGGCAGAGGTCTTACCGGCCGTTGAGCCAGCGATCCAGCTGGTTGGCGAAGGCCTGGCGGTCACGCTGATTCAGGGCATCGGGGCCGCCCGTCTCAATGCCGCTGGCCCTCAGGGTCTCCATGAAATCGCGCATCTGCAGGCGTTCCCTGATGCTCTCGGGGGTGTAGCGTTCCCCGCGCGGGTTGAGGACATGGACGCCCTTGTCGATCACCTCCGCCGCCAGGGGGATGTCCGCGGTGACCACCAGATCTCCGGCCCGGGCCTGGCGGACGATTTCCTGGTCCGCCACGTCGTAGCCATGGCCGACCTGGATGGCACGGATGAACGGTGATCGCGGCACCCTGATGTACTGGTTGGCCACCAGGGTGACCGGGATGCGGGTGCGCTGGGCGGCGCGGAACAGGATGTCCTTGATCACGGCGGGACAGGCATCCGCGTCGACCCAGATGCGTTGACTTTGGGGCTGGGGGGTATCGGCAGGCATGCAGAGAGTATACGCCGTCTGGTTCAGGCGTCGTCCTCATCGGACTAGCGGCCAGTGGTTATGCACATTTCGCCGTGGCGCTTATCGATCCGGTGCCTGTTTGTCAAGCGGTAGGGCGTTCCTGGCGGTATTTTTTTAACTCTCTGAAATAAAATGATTTTTTTGGTATGGTCATTTTTTGTTCAAATTGTTCGGGCCTGTGATGGGGCCTGCGACCGGAAGGGTTTCAGACATGCTTTCCACAAAGTTATCCACAGAATCTGTGGATAGGGCGGGATCGGGACGGCTGATGGCCCGCAGGCGCAGTCCCAGCAGCAGGGCGGCGACGGTGAGGCCCATGATGAGCCCGATCCAGTAGCCATGGACACCCAGCGCGGGGATGCCGCCGCCCAGGCCCCGGGTGGCCAGCCAGTGTCCGGCGGCCAGGCCCACGGCCCAGTAGGACAGCAGCGTGATCATCATCAGGACACGGGTGTCCTTGTATCCCCGCAGGGCGCCGGCCATGTTCAGTTGCAGGGCATCGGAGAGCTGGAACAGCACCGCCAGAAAAATCAGTGACAGGGCCAGTGACTGTACCTGGGCATCATGGGTGTACAGGCCGATGACGGCCTCTCCCAGCAGTAGTAGAAAGACACCGTTGATCAGGGCCGTCACCAGGGATACCACCACGCCGTTCCACGCCACGAATCGCGCCTGTCGGGGGCGGCCCGCCCCCAGTGCCCGGCTCACCCGGACGGTCAGGGCCATTCCCAGGGCCAGGGGCAGGACGAAAATGAAGGAGGTGATGTTCAGCGCCACCTGGTGTGCGGCCACGGTGATTTCCCCCAGACTGGCCACCAACAGGGCGATGAGGGTGAACAGGGTGACTTCCACGAAGATGGCGATGCCGATGGGCAGGCCCACGAACAGCAGTTCACCGATCAGGGCCGGGCGCGGCGGTGTCAGTCGTGACCACAGGGCCACCGGCCTGTAGACCGGGCTGCGTCGGGTATGGAGCAGCATCGCCAGTCCCATGGTCCAGAAGGACAGGGCTGTGGCGATGCCGCAGCCCAGGGCGCCCAGGGCGGGCAAGGCTTCCAGGTCCGCGGGCGCCAGGGGGCCGAGCAGCGCCGCCACACCGCCGCCGCCATGGATCAGCAGGAAGTTGGCGGGGATGTTGACCCCCAGGCCGATGAGACCGATCCATAGGGCCGGCCGGGTATGGCTCATGCCGTCGGAAAAGGCCCTCAGGGCCAGGAACAGGGCGATACCCGGCATGCCCAGGGCAACGCCCGCGAGATAATCGCCGGAACGGGCGGCCACTTCCGGCGGCACGTCCATCCACTGGAAGATGATCGGCGCCAGTTGCCGGAGCATCAGGCCCACCAGGATGCCCATGGCCAGGCTCACCCACAGGGCCTGATGGACCCGGGCCCGGATTCGCCGGGGATCGCCCGCCCCCAGGCGTTCGCTGACGATGGGCGTGAGTCCCATCAGGGTACCCAGCATGAACAGCATCATGGGCATCCACAGGCTGGCACCGACGGAGACGGCCGCCAGATCGGTCGCACTCAGGCGACCGGTCATCATGACATCAGCCACCCCCATGCCGGCCTGGGTGAGTTGGGCCCCGCAGATGGGCAGGGCGAGCAGGACCAGCCGACGGGTTTCCCGGCCGCTGTGTCGAAGCCATGGGTGCAACGGAGTCTTTGCCGAACGGATCAGGGACATGTCGCGGGGAAACGGCGCTCGGTCGCGAACGGAGTGCCTTCAAAGGGCATGGCCGGGGCATGGAATGCCGCCCCGGTATCGGGATCAGTCATCCAGGGGAATGACGTGCTCCGCTTGCAGGCGGCGGCCCTGATCCGGCGCATGGCTGAAACGGCCCGTGACCCGGACTGCGCGGCCCAGGTAGGGGGCAATCAGGGCATCGGGCTGGATGGCCACCCGGCGCAGCTGGGCATCCTCGATCCAGTAGTGGAGGGGCTCCTCCACCCGGCGGACGGTGCCCTCGGTGGTGATCAGGCGACCGTCATGGTTGGCCGGCTGATTCACCAGCATCATCAGCGGCACGGTCTGGGGCGGTGTCGGGGCCTCGTTGCAGGCCGACAGCAGCCACAGCAGGGGGAGGACGGTGAGGGCCTTCAGGAGAGGCATGGGCATGGGATCACTTGCGAGAACGGAAAGGGAAAAGCCTGTGGTCCGTACAGGGTACCAAAAACCGGCGCTGACGGCTTTCACCCGGTTGTCGTCCGGGATGCGTTCAGACTGGCGCGATAGCAGCGGATGCCGGTGAACAGGTTCCAGCTCAACAGGCCGTTGGAGGCGGCAAAGAGCAGCATCGCCGGGATCAGCAGGCCAGGCCAGGCCAGGGCCGTCAGGCCGGCGACGAGGGCCGCCAGGTGCAGGCGAAGCTGGAGTCGGGTCAGTCCCAGGGGGATGACCTCGTGCATGTTGGGGACCCGCATCGCGAAGTTGCTCGAGCGCATGCGGGTCTGATTCAGATGCAGCCAGACCAGGAAGGGCACGATCTTGTACAGCATGCCGTTGATCACCGACACGGCAAATCCGGCCACGAACAGCCAGGCCAGCACCAGTGCCCAGATACCCCATAGGCCCCGGCCCGGGAGTAACTGGATCACCACCCAGACCAGTACCGCGGCCAGCAGCGAGACCATGCCGATGTGCCAGAAGCGGACCGTGACATCCGCATTGCGGCGGCGACGCCTGGACTGCAGCCACAGGGTGATGCCGGCAAAACCCGCCATCAGGGCCGCCAGCATGCCACTGCCGGTCATGTTGATGACCTTGGCTGCGGCTGCCGGTACCGGCAGCAGGACCGTCAGGGTCAGCACGGCCAGAATGGCAAATACCAGCGGGGCATGCAGGCGGGCCGGCAGGGCGGGGTATTCCGGCGTCATCTGGAACATGGGCACCACCTGATAGGCGGCGCCGGCCACCAGCAGCGCCACCCATCCCAGCAGGCCCCAGGCCAGGTGCAGGTCGGTCATGTGTCGGGGCAGGGGCCAGCCCAGTCCCAGATGGCCCCCGGCCAGCCACCCGCCCAGGGCCGCCGTGACCAGCAGGGCGATGACCGCCAGGGTCATGGCCTGGGTGGTGGGTCCCCGTGCCTGGCTGCGGGCCAGGGCGATCAGGGCGGTGAGGGTGAACAGCCCCAGACTGCCCAACACCAGAACACCACCGACGGCAATCCAGAAGGGCCGATGCAGGACCAGACCGATACCGAGCAGGGGTGTGCCCAGCGTCAGCAGCATGAAGCTCAAGCGGCTGGTGATGGCGCCGCGGGGGACGGGAGAGCCGGCCACCACCGGCAGCATCTGCTGCATGGCACCGAACATGACTATGGCCACATAGCCCAGGACCAGCAGATGGGCGGCGCCGATCATGCCGGGCATCCAGCGCGATACCAGCACCTGCGGGCCGAGCAGGATCATCACCCCGGCAAACAGGACGCCGAACAGGGGGGCGACCGCCATGAACTGCAGGGGTACCCACAGAGGGGGCGTGCGGTCCAGGGACAGACGGGACAGGTTGATCATGCCGGATCCTCCGGGGCGGGCTCGTCGGCATGCCAGATCAGGATCTCGAAGGGGACATGGGCCGGTGTCCGTACCCGCCACTGGAATCCCATGTCCCGCAGGATGGGATAGAGGGGAAAGGGTTCACGCCGGTGCCGCATGCAGAGAATCTCGCCCGGCGCCAGACCGGGGAGCCGTTCCAGTACCTGCTCCATGGGTTCCGGTGGTGGCAGGTCACGCACATCCAGGACACGGACGGGTCGCGAAGTGTTCACGGCTCCAGGGCCTTCACCCGCGCCATCAGTCCACCGCGCTGGGTCTGCAGGAAACGGTCGGCCATGGGGTAAAGGATCTGCTCTTCCTTGACGTTATGGAGCTGGATCATGGTCATGAGGGTTTCGATGACCCCGAGGGTGGTGTTCTCGTCCCGCTGATCCTTGGCGATGCGGATCTCGTCCATGAGGGCGCGCATCTGATCGTGTTCCCGCCGCATGACCTCGGTGGGACCCATGGCGCTGCCGCTGACGGTCTCGATGGCCGGGAAAAGCAGGGTTTCTTCCCGTTGCAGATGTCGCTCCATGTCGTGATGGAATTCCCGGAAGCCGGTGTCGGCCGCCTCCCAGTCGCCGTCGGCGATGGCGGATTCCAGGTCCGCCAGACGATAGTCGCATTCCCGGTGGTCGGCGGTGAAGAAGTCCTGAATGGTGTCCATGCTGGGGTGCCTTGAAAGTGGAAGGTTGAGTGCAAACTATCAGGCGGGATCGGGGGTTGCACTTGACCATGGTCAAGGCAGGCAACCGCCCGGAAATCCGCTATGATGATCAGCTTGAAATGCGCTGATACGTCGTGTCCCCATACATCCGCTGCACAGGAGTCCATCGTGGCAGAAACCCCCGGCACCGTGGCCCTGGCCTTCACCGGAGCCTCCGGGGCCCAGTACGGCCTGCGTCTGCTTGAATGCCTGATCCGGGCCGGCGTGCGTGTCTATCTCATGGTGTCCCGTCCCGCCCAGGTGGTCATCAGCATGGAAACGGATCTGTCCATGCCCGGTCGATCCCGGGAGATCGAGCAGTTCTTTTCCGAACGGTTCAATGCGGCCCCGGGCCAGTTGCGGGTGTTCGACCGGGAGCAGTGGACCGCGCCGGTGGCCAGCGGCTCTTCCCCGCCCGACGCCATGGTCATCTGCCCCTGCACCACGGCCACCCTGGCCGCCGTCTCCGGCGGTGCCAGCCGTTCCCTGATCGAGCGGGCCGCGGACGTTGCCCTCAAGGAACGTCGTCGTCTGATCCTGGTGGTGCGGGAGACGCCCTTTTCCGAGATCCACCTGGAGCACATGTTGCGTCTGACCCGCATGGGCGCGGTGATCCTGCCGGCCAATCCGGCCTTCTATCATCGGCCGGAAGGGGTGGATCAGCTGGTGGATTTCGTGGTGTCACGGATTCTGGATCATCTGCATGTCCCCAACGATCTGATCCGTCGCTGGGGTGTGGAGCCTGCCGGGGAGGAATGAATGGAACTGCCGCTGTTTCCCCTCAACACCGTATTGTTTCCCGGCGGCGTCCTGCCGCTGCGGATTTTCGAGACCCGTTACATCGACATGGTGCGTCATTGTCTGCGCACCGACGCGCCCTTCGGTGTGATCCTGATCCGTGAGGGTGCCGAGGTGGCCGGGCCGGCCCGAATCCACGCCGTGGGAACCTGGGGACGGATCATCGACTGGGACCAGCGTCCCGACGGCCTGCTGGGGATCACGGTTCAGGGAGAGGTCCGTTTCCGGGTGGAGCGTACCTGGGTGCGCAAGGATGGATTGATGATGGGGGAGGTCGCCGAACTACCCACGTCACCGGACGTGTTGCTGCCCGCCGAATTCCTGTCCCTGTCCGAACTGCTGCAGCGCCTGTTGCAGGAACTGCCGCCGCCCTATCGCGGCATGACGGGTGAGTTCGACCGATGCGGCTGGGTGGGTGCCCGCCTGACGGAACTCATGCCGTTCGATCCGGCCCAAAAACAGGCGTTGCTGGAGATGGATGACCACCTGGCCCGCCTGTTCCACCTGCGTGATGCCCTCGTCGGCCTGCATCCGGGCTGATCCACACACCCTGAAGACCAAAGGAGCGGCCATGGCCGTGATCGAAATCACCCAGGACAACCTGGATGCCGCGATACAGAACAATGACACCCTGATCCTGGATTTCTGGGCCCCCTGGTGTGGTCCCTGCCGGGCCTTTGCCCCCATCTTCGAGGCGGCTTCGGAGCGTCACGACGGGGTGGCGTTCGGCAAGATCAACACCGAGCAGGAGCAGCAGCTGGCGGCCATGTTCCAGATCCGGTCCATCCCGACACTGATGATCTTCCGCGAGCAGATCATCGTGTTTGCCCAGCCGGGCATGCTGACGGCCTCCCAGCTGGATGAGGTGCTGGGCAAGGTGGCGGAGCTGGATATGAATGAGGTCCGCAGCCAGGTGGAAGCCCAGTCCCGTACAGGCAAGGCGTAGTCCTTCCGGCAGATTGTTTTCGCCGGCAGGCCGGTTCAGCCCAGCAGCATGCGCAGACCCAGCAGTATCAGCAGCACCGCAAAGAAACGCCGCACCAGCGTCACCGGCAGACGATGGGTCAGCCATGCCCCCCAGCGGGCGGTGAAATAGCTGGCCAGGGCAATGCCTGCAAAGGCCGGCCAGTACACGTAGCCGCTACTGACATCCGGCAGGGCCGGGTTGCCCCAGCCGTGAATGATGAAACCCGCCGTGCCCGCCAGGGCAATGGGCAGACCCGCCGCCGCCGCCGTGGCAATGGCCTGGCGCAGATGGACGTTGAACCACACCAGGAACGGCACCGTCAGGGTGCCGCCGCCGATGCCCAGCAGGGCCGAAACCCCACCGATCAACCCGCCGCCGGTGCTCAGCACCGCCGTGCCCGGCAAGGGTCGACCCACCTTGGGCGGCAGGTTCAACAACAGATACAGGGCCACCAGGATCTCGAATACGCCGAAGACCCGGCGCAACAGCATCGCGCTCATGAACTCGGCCAGGGTAGCGCCTGCCAGCGCCCCCAGGATGATGCCCGGTATCAGTCGCCTGAGCACGTCCCAGCGCACGGCCCCATGACGGTGATGGGCGCGGGTCGAGGCGATTGCGGTGGGAATGATGGTGGCCAGGGACGTGCCGATGGCCAGGTGGGTGATCACGCCGGGATCCATCTGCTGGCGGGTGAACAGCCAGACCAGGACCGGAACGATGATCAGGCCCCCGCCCACGCCCAGCAGGCCGGCAATGACCCCGGTAAAGGCCCCCAGCGCCAGATAGGTGGCGATCTCTCCCATGGGGCAGGCTCTCCCTTGGTGATGTGGTCAACAAAAAGGGCCGCCCGTTGGGCGGCCCGTTCAGATCCGGTGCCATGGGGACGGCATGGGGCCTTCAAGCCGCTGCCAGTCCGTGTGGGGCCGGGTTTCTTCGGATCAGGCCAGGGCCTTGAAGGCGTCGGCGGCGGCCTTGATGGTGGCCTCCAGATCCTGCGCGCTGTGGCTGCTGGACAGGAATCCGGCTTCGAAGGCGGAGGGTGCCAGGTAGACGCCGCGATCCAGCATCAGATGGAAGAACTTGCCGAACCGGGCCACGTCGCACTGACCGACCTGGTGGAAGTTGGTCACTGCCGGCTGGTCGGTGAAGAACAGACCGAACATGCCGCCCACCTGGTTGGCGGCCATGGGAATGCCGGCCTTCTTCGCTTCGCCCAGGATGCCGGAGACCAGGGTTTCGGTCTTGGCGGTCAGGTCTTCATGGAAGCCCGGAGCGGAGAGAATTTCCAGGGTTTTCAGGCCCGCGGTCATGGCGATGGGGTTGCCGGACAGGGTGCCTGCCTGATAGACCGGGCCCAGCGGGGAGAGGAATTCCATCACCTGACGGCGGCCGCCGAAGGCACCCACCGGCATGCCGCCACCGATGACCTTGCCCAGGGTGGTGAGGTCGGGCTTGATGCCGTAATAGGCCTGGGCGCAGCCCAGGGCGACGCGGAAGCCGGTCATCACCTCGTCGAAGATCAGCAGGGCGCCGTATTCGTCGCAGACACTGCGCAGGCCTTCCAGGAAGCCGGGGGCCGGGGGCACGCAGTTCATGTTGCCGGCCACGGGCTCGACGATGATACAGGCGATCTCGTTGCCCACCTGAGAGAACACGTCCTTGACCTGTTCCAGATCGTTGTAGCTGACGGTGAGGGTGTGCTCCGCCAGGGAGACGGGAACACCGGGGGAGTTGGGCTCGCCCAGGGTGAGGGCGCCGGAGCCGGCCTTCACCAGCAGGGAATCGCCATGGCCGTGATAGCAGCCTTCAAACTTGAGGATCTTGTCGCGGCCGGTGAAGCCGCGGGCCAGGCGGATGGCGCTCATGGTGGCCTCGGTGCCGGAGCTGGTCATGCGCACCATTTCCATGGAGGGCACCAGTTCGCAGACCCGATCGGCCAGCTGGATTTCCAGCTCGGTGGGGGCGCCGAAAGACAGGCCGTTGAGGGCGGCCTCGCGCACGGCGGCAATCACCTCCGGGTGGGCGTGACCGGCGATCATCGGCCCCCAGGAGCCCACGTAGTCGATGTAGCGCTTGCCGTCCGCGTCGTACATGTAGGCGCCCTGGGCGCGTTCGATGAAGATCGGGTCGCCGCCCACGCCCTTGAAGGCGCGGACCGGAGAGTTCACGCCACCGGGGATGTGCTTCTGGGCTGCCTGGAAGAGATCATGGGATTTTGTCATGGGGTGTGATCTTTCGCTGTGTTGGCTGGTGAATGGGGGCTGTCGCAAATAAAGCCCTACAAGATACTCGATACCGCCCGCCTTGGAAAATCAAAGCGCTGCAAACCTTGCGTGGGTCAAAAACGGGCGCTCAGGTCGGCGGCGGCGGCACGGATGTCGGGAGCGGAGAACACGCCCTGTATCACCGCCAGCATGTGGGCGCCGGCCTGGATCACCCTGTCGGCATTGTCCTGGGTGATGCCGCCGATGGCGGTGATGGGGACGGCGAGCGATTGGCGGGCTTCACGGATCAGGCTCAAGGGGGCATGGACGGCGGCGGGTTTGGTGCCGGAGGGGAACAGGGCGCCGAAGGCCACGTAGTCCGCTCCCGCCGCTTCGGCCCGGCGGGCCAGTTCCAGGCGGTTATAACAGGAGACGCCGATGATCCGTTCGGGGCCGATCAGTGCCCGGGCCGTGGCAATGTCACCGTCATCGCTGCCGATATGAACGCCATCCGCCTCCACTCGGGCCGCCAGCGCCACATCGTCGTTGACGATGAACAGGGCCTGATGGTGCCGGCACAGCCGGCACAGTGCTCGGGATTCAGCCAGGCGTCGGTCATGGTCCCGGCTCTTGTCCCGGTACTGGAGGATGCGGGCGCCGCCGGTCAGCGCCGCCGCGGCCTGTTCAAGCAGGGTGTCGCCGGCATCCTGGGGGGTGATCACATAGAGCCCGTGCAGCCGGGCATGCCTAGAAGTGAGCGGTGTCGTCATCGGCTGGATCTTCGTCCTCGGATTCATCGCCGGCCCAGAACAGGCGATTGGGAATGAGCTGGCCCATGCCCAGCCGGTGGGCCCGGTCCAGGCTGTGCCAGGTATAGGTGAGGGCCTCGTGGACGGCGGAAGCCGGTTCGATGCCCTGGGCGAGCAGGGCGGCGATCGCCGCCGAGAGGGTGCAGCCGGAACCGTGATACTCACCGGGCAGGCGGTCCACCGGGTAGGCTTCCAGACGGCGATGGTTGCCGTAGAGCACGTTCTGCACCCGCGCGGTGTTTTCGTGGGTGCCGGTGATGAGGACATATTCGCAGCCCTGTTCCAGCAGGAACATGGCGCAGGCGTCCAGGGTATCGCAACCTTGGGCCAGTACCCGGGCCTCCGGGCTGTTGGGGGTGAGCAGGGTGGTGAAGGGCAGCAGCAGGCTGTTGATGGCGTCCACCATCTCCTCCGTGGCCAGGGCGGTGCCGGCACCCGAGGCCAGCACCGGGTCCAGTACCACCGGCAGGTCCGGGTAGTCGGTGAGCAGGGTATGGATGGCCTGTACGCCCTCGACGGAGCCGATCATGCCGATCTTGACCGCGGCCACGGGCATGTCTTCCAACACGGCCCGCGCCTGCTGGACAATGAGTTCCGCATCCAGGGGCGCGATGCCGATGACGTCGGAGGTGTCCTGCACCGTGATCGTGGTGATCACGGACACGGGATGGCAACCCATGCTCAGGATGGATTCGATGTCGGCCTGGATGCCGGCGCCCCCGGTGGGGTCGTGCCCTGCCAGGGTCATGACGACGGGAACCGATGGAGTGGTGGTCATGGTAAGCTCCCAGTGGGTAATCCATCAGAGTGTATCACTCGCCCGGGCCATGCCCGGGATATCACACCAGCGGAGGTCGGTTTGCCGTGAAGACTTATCAATGCGTGATTTGCGGATTTGTCTATGACGAGGCCAAGGGGCTGCCGGATGACGGTATTGCGCCGGGGACCCCCTGGGAGGAAGTCCCCGAAGACTGGGTGTGTCCCGAATGCGGGGCGGACAAGTCGGATTTCGAGGAGATGGCGGGCTGAAGCGGGAGTCCGGACCGCGGGTCGGCCGCTGTCAGGCCGGCGCTGCCGTCGCTATTGGAGCCGTCGTCACGGGCTGGGGCTGTCGTCACGAACTGGGGCTGTCGTCACTCCCGCGAAAGCGGGAGCCCAGGGTTTTGATTTCGTGATTGGATTCCCGCTTTCGCGGGAATGGCCGGTCCAGGGCCGTCATCAGGGCCTCACCGCAGGGAAATCTGCTGCCAGCCCCGTTCCCTGGCGGTGGCGGTGAGCTTATCGTCACCGTCCACCACCACCGGATTGTCCACCCGCTCCAGCAGCGGCAGGTCATTGTGGGAGTCGCTGTAGAACCAGCTCCCCTCCAGATCCAGCGCCGGTTGCCGTGCCAGCCACTGCTCCAGGCGCTTCACCTTGCCGCCCTGGAAGCAGGGTATCCCTTCCAGTTCCCCGGTATAGGCGCCGTCGCGGAATTCCGGTTCCGTGGCCAGCAGATGGTCCACCTCCAGGGCTTCGGCAATGGGCTGGGTGACGAAACGGTTGGTGGCGGTGATGATCAGCAGGGTGTCACCGGCTTCCCGGTGGCGGTCCAGGATCTCCCGGGCACGGGGCGCGATCAGATCGCGGATGCGGGTTTCCATGAACTCCTCGCGCCAGGCCAGCAGATCTTCCAGGGTATTGGCCGCCAGCGGCGAGAAGGAAAAACGGCAGAATTCCAGGATGTCCAGGGTGCCGGCCTTGTAGGCCTCGAAGAACTCCAGGTTGCGGGCCTTGTAGGCATCGGCGTCCACGACGCCTCGATCCACGAGGAAACGCCCCCACTCGTAATCGCTGTCTCCCGCCAGGAGGGTGTTGTCCAGGTCGAACAGGGCAAGGCTCACCGCGTGTCTCCTCATCATCGTCATCTTGATCTGAATCCTGCATTCTACATCAGCCCGGCACGGGCAAGGCCATCGTGCCGAAGCTTGCCCTGGAGCATTTGCCGATCGGCTTCGCTTGTGAAAAAATGCAATTCACAGACCAGCTTCCAAGTGACCTCCTTAAGTGATTGATTGTGATGGCTATAGGCCCAACGTCGGTATCATCCTGTGCAATCGGGATCGCCGCCTGTTCTGGGCCAAGCGCATCGGGCAGCAGGCCTGGCAATTTCCCCAGGGGGGGATTCGTCGGGATGAGACGCCAACGGAGGCCATGTACCGTGAACTGGCGGAGGAAACCGGCCTTGAGCCCGTCGATGTGGAAGTCATCGGCAGCACCCGGGACTGGTTGCGCTACCGCCTACCCAAGCACCTGATCCGGCGCCGGTCGGGGCCGGTGTGCATCGGCCAGAAACAGGTCTGGTTCCTGGTGCGGCTGGTGGGGGACGACGGCCGCGTTCGGCTGGATGCCGCGCCCCATCCCGAGTTCGATGCCTGGCGCTGGGTGGATTACTGGCATCCCATGCGCGAGGTGGTGTTCTTCAAGCGCCATGTCTATCGCCAGGCCCTGCGGGAGCTGGCACCGTTACTGTTTCAGGAGGACGTGCCCTCCTGTCCTGCCGAGCGGCGCTACCGCCCCCGCCGGCTCTGAGCCACCCTGGGCCGCGGCGGCGGCCCCCTTGTCCCGGCACCCTTTACCCATGCTCCATGTTCTCAGACGCATCGTTCTGGAGGTAAGCGCCGCCGATAACCTGACATCGGCCCTGGGCATCATCGTTCGGCGCGTCAAGCAGGAGCTGGATATCGATGTCTGCTCCGTCTATCTGAGCGAGCCCGGCGGCCAACGGCTGTTGCTGATGGCTTCCGAAGGCCTCAATCCCGATTCCGTCGGTCATGTGGAAATGTCCGCCGGCGAGGGGCTGGTGGGCCTGGTGGCGGAACGGGCGGAGCCGGTCAATCTGGAAAACGCCCCCGATCACCCGCGTTTCAAATATTTTCCCGAGACCGGTGAGGAACGTTATCACGCCTTTCTGGGCGTACCCATCGTGCATAACCGACGCATGCTGGGGGTGCTGGTGGTGCAGCAGCGGGAGCGTCGGCGTTTTGATGACGAGCATGTGGCCTTTCTCATCACCCTGGCGGCGCAGCTGGCCGGGGCCATCAGCCACGCGGAACTCATCGGCGAGGTGGGCCGTCGACGGGAACGCCCGCCTCAGGAAAACCTGCAGATCACCGGTATTCCCGGGGCCTCCGGGGTGGCCGTGGGCCAGGGTGTGGTGGCCTATGCCCTGGCCGACCTGGATTCCGTGCCCGATCGGGATGCGGAGAATGTTCAGGAGGAGGAGCAGGTTTTTCGCGAGGCGGTGCGGGCGGTTCAGGATGAACTCAATGAGATCAAGCAGCGGATGCAGGATGTTTTGCCGACGGAAGAACTGCTGCTGTTCGATGCCTACGTCATGATGCTGGGCAGCGACAGCCTGGTGAACGGCACGGTGGATCGCATCCGGGCCGGCAGCTGGGCGCCCTCGGCCCTGAGGGATACCGTGCGGGAAAGCACCCGGGCCTTCGAGGAGATGGATGACCCCTATCTGAGCGAGCGGGCTACCGATGTCAGGGACATCGCCCGTCGCATTCTCATGCGCCTGCAGTCCCATGTGCGCGGCCCGGAGGATTTTCCCGAGCGCACCATCCTGCTGGGAGAGGACGTCACCGCCACCCAGTTGGCCGAGGTGCCGACGGATCGTCTGGCCGGGGTGGTGTCATCCAAGGGCACCGGCTCATCCCATGTGGCCATCCTGGCCCGGGCCATGGGCATTCCGGCGGTGATGGGGGTCTCCGACCTGCCGGTGGGGCGGCTGGAAGGCCGCGAGATCGTGGTGGACGGTTACCGGGGCAGTCTCTACATTCAGCCCAGTCCGGAGTTGCTGGAGCAGTTCAAGCATCTGCAGGAAGAGGAGCAGGAGCTGGCGGAAGGCCTGCGGGCCCTGGCCCAGGAGCCGGCGATCACTCAGGATGGTTGCGAGGTGCCGGTGTATGCCAACAGTGGCCTGCTGGCGGATATTGCCCCCTCCATCCAGTCCGGCGCCGACGGCATCGGTCTCTACCGAACCGAAGTCCCCTTCATGATCCGGGACCGCTTTCCCGGAGAGGAGGAACAGTCGGAGATCTATCGAGAGGCCCTCATGTCCTTCAATCCCCGGCCAGTGACGCTGCGGACCCTGGATGTGGGCGGTGACAAGGCCTTGCCGTATTTCCCGGTGGAGGAAGACAACCCCTTTCTGGGTTGGCGGGGCATCCGCATCACCCTGGATCACCCGGAGATCTTCCTGACCCAGTTGCGCGCCATGCTGCGCGCCAGCCAGGGGCTGAGCAATCTCCACATCCTGTTTCCCATGATCAGTTCCCTGGGAGAACTCAAAGGTGCCCTGCAGCTGCTGCAGCGGGCCCGGGATGAGCTACTGGATGAGCATTATGTGATTCCCGTGCCCCGGGTGGGCGTGATGGTCGAGGTGCCTTCCGCGGTCTATCTGGCGGAAGCCTTGGCGCGCCGGGTGGATTTTCTGTCCGTGGGAACAAACGATCTGGTGCAGTACCTGCTGGCGGTGGATCGCAACAATGCCAGGGTGGCGGATCTTTACAATGCCCTGCACCCGGCGGTGCTGCATGCCCTGGTTCATGCGGCCCGTGGCGCCCATCAGGCCGGCAAGCCCATCAGTGTCTGCGGCGAGATGGCCGCCGATCCTGCCTCGGTGATCCTGCTGCTGGGGATGGAGATCGATGCACTCAGTGTGAACGTGGCCTCCCTGTCACGGGTGAAGTGGGTGATCCGGAGCTTTTCCCGGGAGCGGGCCCGGGAGCTGCTCAATCAGTGCATGACCATGGAAGAGCCGGCGGCGATCCGGGCGCTGCTCAACAACGCCCTGGTGCAGGCCGGGCTTGGAGGGCTGGTGCGGGCCGGCAAGACCTGACCGTTGGCCTCCGTCGCCGGTGGCGCCTACAGCCACCGGGAGAGATGGCGTTCCACTTGTTGCCAGTCCATCTCCCCCACCTTCTGGTAGACGATGCGCCCGTTGGGTGCGATCAGGAATGAGGTGGGGGTCAGGCGCACGTCGCCGAAGGCCGTGGCCACCTCGCCGGTGGCGTCCAGTCCCACGGTGTAGTTGATGTCCCGTCTTCGGGCCATCTCCGCCACCTGTTCCGGCGGGTCGTAGGCCATGGCCACGCCGATCACCTTCAGGCCCCGCTCATGGTAACGGTCATGGAGTTCCCGCAGGTGAGGGATTTCCTGCACGCAGCTGATGCAGGTGGTGGCCCAGAACGTGATCAGTACCGGCCTGCCTTCCAGCGAGGCCAAGTCCACCTGGGATTGATCCAGGGTCGGCACCACCACTCTGGGCATGGGACGCAGGCCTTCCGGTGCCAGCCACAGGGCCAGCAACCCTCCGACCAGCACCACCAAAAAGGCGCCTACCAGCAGATCTCTCGTTTTCATCTTCATCATCGGCCGTTTCCGTGTTGCAAAGGGCAGGGCTGTATCTTACACGGCCATGTTCGATCTTAAACCGGTGGTCATGGGCATGTATGATGGGTCCCTTGGGCAGGGGTATCATGCCCCGGGTAGAACGTTTCACAGCTGACCGGAGATGAATGGGTGATAAGGGCAGGCATTGTCGGGGCCACCGGGTATACGGGGGTTGAACTGTTGCGGCTGTTGCTGGCCCACCCGCGGGTGGAGCCGGCGGTGATCACTTCGCGGGGCAATGCCGGTGAGCCGCTGGAATCCCTGTTTCCGAACTTGCGCGGACAGGGGGCGCTGGTGTTTCAGGCACCTGATGCTGACGCCCTGGGTGACTGTGACGTGGTCTTCTTTGCCACGCCCCATGGAGTGGCGCACGCCATGGCCGGTGACCTGCTGGCGCGAGGTACCCGGGTCATCGATCTGTCCGCCGATTTCCGCATTAAGGATCCGCACCTGTGGAGCCGGTGGTACGGCCAGCCCCATGGCGCCCCCGAACTGCTGGACGAGGCGGTCTACGGGTTGCCGGAGATCCACCGCGCCCGGATTACGCAGGCCCGCCTGATTGCCGTACCCGGCTGCTACCCTACCGCCGTCACCCTCGGGTTCCTGCCCTTGCTGGAGCAGGGCGTGGTGGATCCTGCCCGCCTGGTGGCCGACGCCAAGTCCGGTGTCAGCGGCGCCGGGCGCAAGGCCCAGGTGGGATCGCTGCTGTGCGAGGCTTCCGAAAACTTCAAGGCCTATGCGGTGCCGGGGCACCGGCATCTGCCGGAGATCCTGCAGACCCTGTCCGCGGTTGCCGGACAATCGCCGGGTTTGACCTTCGTGCCTCATCTGGTGCCCATGATCCGCGGCATTCTGGCCAGTCTCTACGCCACGCTGACCCACGCCGATACGGATCTGCAGGCGCTTTACGAAGCGCGCTATGCCGGGGAACCCTTTGTGGACGTGCTGCCCGCGGGCGGCCATCCGGAAACCCGCAGCGTCCGCGGTACCAATCTGTGCCGCCTGGCGGTGCATCGACCCGGTGGTGGGGATACGGTGGTGGTGCTTTCCGCCATCGACAATCTGGTCAAGGGGGCCTCCGGTCAGGCGGTGCAGAACATGAATCTCATGTTCGGACTGCCGGAGACACTTGGGCTGGAATCCATCGCCGTGCTGCCCTGACATCATGGTCAGGCGACGGGTCCCTGGCGGGTACTACCATGGCGGACGCTCTCGCCCCTGGTGGGTGTGGTTGTCCGCCGTATTGGTGGCGGGGATTCTGCTGATTGCCGGATGGCAGGTCTATCAGCTGGGTTATGAGCGCGGTCTGCTGTACGGGCAGGATTCGGATCTGCAGATCGCGGAACTGCGGCCCCGATACAAGGATCTTGAAGTGGCCCACCGTCAGCTCAGGCAACGCCATGCGGTGCTGGAACGGGACCTGATGATCGAACGTGAGGCGTCGGCGCGGGTCCGTGAGTCGATTCACGACATGGAGCAACGCATCTACCACCTGACGGAGGAACTGGATTTCTTCCGTAACATCATCTCGCCGGAAGACCTGGAGCGCGGGCTTCACATCCAGCGGGTCAGGCTGGAACCGGACCCGGACAATCCCGGGCATTATTTCTACCAGGTGGTGCTGACCCAGGTGCAGGGCAGTCAGGTGGTGGAGGGGACCTTGCGACTGGGGCTGGAGGGGCGTGATGGCGGTGAACGGGTGCGTTACGACCACGCAACCATCTGCCCGGATCAGGCTCGGGGCAGGGGCTTTTCGTTCCGCTATTTTCAGGTGCTCGAAGGGCGTCTGGTGTTGCCCGAACAGCTGCTGCCGGAACGTCTGATGATCGAGGCCGAGCCTGCCGGGAGCGGGCTGCGTGTCGCGGAACAGTCCCTGCCGTGGCAATCCCTTTTCAATCTCAGTGGAGGCAACCCCTGATGTGGTCCCGTCGCAAGAAAATCAAGCCCGCCCGAGTGGATACCATCGTGGGTCGAAACACGGTCATTACCGGTGACGTGAAATTTTCCGGCGGTCTGCACCTGGAGGGCACGGTGCGCGGCAATCTGCTGGCCGATGATGCGTCTCAGGAGTCCGTTCTGATCCTCAACCAAGGCGCCCTGGTGGAAGGGGATGTCAGGGTTCCCCGGGTGATCATCAATGGGTCCGTGGAAGGCGATGTGCATGCATTCGTGCATGTGGAACTGGCGCCCCACGCGCGCATTCGCGGCAATCTGCACTACACCATGATGGAAATGGCCGCCGGAGCCGAGGTCAACGGCAGTCTGGTCAGGCAGTCCGACGAGCCCATGCGGCTTGAGCATCTGGATGTCCCGGCGGAGAATGCCCGTCGCGAGGTCGGCAAGAAGCCTGCGGGGGCGACTGAAGCCGCGCCCGCCATGCCGGACGCGGTAACCAAGGATTCTTGACCGTTTCCGTAAGCCAATGATAGCGTAGCGGGATCGCCCACCCCGGGCCCAAGACAGCGACCACGGAGAAGCACAGAAGATGAGCGCAACCGAAACCAGTACCGATGCCATGCCCAGCCCGCTGGTGTTCACCGATTCCGCGGCGGCCAAGGTGAAGGCCCTGATCGACGAGGAAAACAATCCCGAGCTCAAGCTGCGCGTCTTCGTCAGCGGCGGTGGCTGCTCCGGGTTCCAGTACGGTTTCACCTTCGATGAGGAAGTCAATGAAGGGGATACCACCGTAGAGAAGGCAGGGGTGACCCTGCTCATCGATCCCATGAGTTTCCAGTACCTGATGGGGGCCGAGATCGACTACACGGAGAGCCTGGAAGGGGCTCAGTTCGTGATTCGCAACCCCAATGCCACCACCACCTGTGGTTGCGGGTCTTCATTCTCCGTCTGACGGGAGTGTCGGCATGAATCTCCCCCGGTTGCTCGCCCTGGTCCGTTTCGGCTGGTATCGCATGATGGCCCAGTTGGGTCATGACACCGGCCGTTTCAATGTCGGTTACATGTATGCCAGAGGTCAGGGCGTCCGGCAGGATGATGCCGAGGCGGTCCGCTGGTACCGGATGGCGGCCGAGAACGGGGACCTCAATGCCCAGACCAACCTGGCGCTGATGTACGTCCAGGGGCGGGGCGTGGACAAGGATGAGGTCCAGGCCCTACGCTGGTACCGGCAGGCAGCGGAGCAGGGCAGCACCCGTGCCCAGTGCAATCTGGCCTATCTGTACCTGCACGGTATCGGTACGGATGCGGACGAAGCGCGAGCCGCCCATTGGTATCGGATGGCGGCGGATCTGGAAAATCCCGCGGCCCAGTCCGACCTGGGGGTGTTGTATGCCAATGGCCGTGGTGTTCCCCGGGATCTGGTTCAGGCCTACATGTGGACGCAGCTGGCTGCCTTTCAGGGATATGCACAGGCGGAGGAGAACCTCGGGCAATACGCCGCCGACATGACGCCGGAACAGATCGAGACGGCTCGCGGGCTGGCTCGGGACTGGGATGCCGAGGCCTCCTCGGCCCAGGCGCGGTCGATGGCCGCGGAACCGATGACGGCGCCGGTCCGGGAGACCTGACGCCCCGGCGAGCCATGCCCCGTCACGGGGCATGAATCCCCCCCAGCATCACGGCCCTGGATGCCCCGGTCACCGCGGGCAGGTTTCCCGTTCTGCCTTGCATGCGTTCCCTGGCCAGCCAGGCAAAGGCCATGGCCTCCACCCAATCCGGATCCAGCCCGTGGCGGCTGGAGGATTCCACGATGCAGGGTGCCAAGTGTGCCCGTAGACGCGCCATCAGGGCTCCATTGTGCACACCGCCGCCGCAGACGATCACCCTCGCGGCGTTGGAGGCGTGGGACTGGATGGCCCGGGCAATGCTCGTGGCCGTGAATTCCAGCAGGCTACGCTGAACATCTGCTGCCGACACCCCCGGGCAGGTCGCCAGGTGGGCCTGGAGCCAGGTCGGGCTGAAGTATTCCGTTCCCGTGCTCTTGGGCGGTGCCAGATCCAGGTAGGGGTCCGCCATCCAGCGTGCCAGCAAGGCTTCCGACACCTGTCCGGTCATGGCCCAATCACCGTTTTCATCGTGCCGCGCCTGTCGATGGTGACGGATCCAGTGATCCATCAAGGTGTTGGCCGGCCCGGTATCAAAGCCGAGTACCGGGGCCTGGGCCGAGGTCGGCAGGTGGGTGATGTTGGCGATCCCGCCCAGATTGAGTACCACGCGATCCTCCCTCGGATGTTGCAGCACGGCCCGATGAAAGGCCGGTACCAGCGGTGCGCCCTGGCCGCCGACGGCCACGTCGGCGGTACGAAAATCCGCCACCACGGTCAGACCGGTGGCCTGGGCGATCCGGGCCGGACTGCCGATCTGCAGAGTGAAGGGCGGATGCGCGTCCGGTCGATGCCGTACCGTCTGTCCGTGGCTGCCGATGGCCGTGATGGTGCTGGCGGGTACCTGTGCCCGCGCCAGCAGGGACAGGGCGGCGTCGGCCATCAGATCGCCGGTCAGGGCGTCCAGGCGTCCGAAATCATCCAGATTGCCGCGCCAGTCCGGCGCCGCCAGTGTCCTCAAGTCCTGTCGCAATGACTCGGGAAATGGGTGCGCGATGGCCATCAGGCATTGCGGTCCGTCGGCGTTGAATTCCACCAGGGCGGCATCCACGGCATCCATGCTGGTGCCCGAGATCAGTCCGATATAGCGTTCGGTCATGCAGGTTCTCTTCCAGATTCAGAGGGCGGGGCCGTGTGTCGGATCGTTTCTTTGGTTATCATCGCCCTCCATCCCGATGTCAAATCAACGTCCTGATACACGTATCCACAGAGAAAGGAAATGACCGAAGTTTCAGATCAGATCGAGCGCATTCGTCGTGGCTGTCATGAACTCCTGCTGGAAGAGGAGTTGCGGGAGAAGCTCAAGGCCGGGCGCCCCCTGAAGATCAAGGCCGGTTTTGATCCCACGGCACCCGATCTGCACCTGGGACATACGGTGCTGCTCAACAAGCTGCGTCAGTTCCAGGACCTGGGGCATGAGGCCATCTTTCTGATCGGTGACTTCACCGGCATGATTGGTGACCCCAGCGGCAAGAACAGCACCCGTCCTCCGCTGACTCCGGAGCAGGTGGCCGAGAATGCCCGCACCTATCAGGAGCAGATCTTCAAGATCCTGGACCCGGAGCGGACTCGGGTCACGTTCAATTCCGCCTGGATGGGTAAGCTCAGTGCTGCCGACATGATCCAGCTGGCGGCTCGTCACACCGTGGCGCGAATGCTGGAACGGGATGATTTCCACAAACGCTACACCGCGGGTCAGCCCATTGCCATTCATGAATTCCTCTACCCGCTGATCCAGGGCTATGACTCGGTGCAGTTGCAGTCCGACGTGGAACTGGGCGGGACCGATCAGAAGTTCAATCTTCTCATGGGGCGAGAATTACAGAAGCAGTATGGCCAGTCGCCGCAGGTGGTGCTGACCATGCCCATTCTGGAAGGGCTGGATGGCGTGCAGAAGATGTCCAAGTCTCTGGGTAACTACATTGGGATCACCGAGGCGCCCGAGGAGATGTTCGGCAAGATCATGTCCGTGTCCGACGAACTCATGTGGCGGTACTTCGAGCTGCTGTCCTTCCGGCCGATGGCGGAGATCGAAGGTTTCCGCCGCGCGGTGGCCGAGGGCGCCAATCCCCGCGATATCAAGTTCCTGCTGGGCGAGGAACTGGTGGGCCGGTTCCATGATGCCGCGTCCGCGGCCCGGGCAAAACAGGCTTTCATCGAGCGGTTCCAGAAGGGCGCGATGCCCGACGACATCGAGACCGTCACGGTGTCTGCACCGGAGGGCGCCTTGCCGTTGGCGAACCTGCTCAAGGAAGCGGGTTTGGTGTCCAGCACCTCCGAGGCGATGCGCATGATCCGCCAGGGGGCGGTACGGATCGACGGTGAGCGTGTGGACGATGCCGGCATTCAGGTGCAGGCCGGCAGTGAGGCGGTCTACCAAGTGGGCAAGCGACGTTTTGCACGGGTGTCATTGCGCTGACCTCGTCCGGGTGGGGCAATAAGCTCCTCTCCCCTTGCGGGAGAGGGGTTGGAGAGAGTGGGGAAGGGAGTGTCCGGGCGTGCGTGCTGTCGGGTTGTTTTTTTAAGTGCTTGAAAAGATGTTTTTTTTGAAGAAATTTCAAAAAAGTTTCAAAAAGGGAGTTGACGGGAAAATTGAGGGGCCTATAATGCGCGCTCTCCAACGGCGAGACGGTCTGAACCGAAACGCGGTTGGCAAGATTGAGAGG
>NZ_JAJMLZ010000007.1 GCF_022227765.1 Ectothiorhodospira shaposhnikovii
CCTGCAGATGCCCGCAGACCTTCCTCCGGCCGCTGTCCAGGCCATCGGCACACAGGAATCGGTTGAGAAACTGACGGGGGTTCCCTGGCTGGTCGCCTCTTTGCTCTACGGGACCGGCATGAGACTGATGGAATGCCTGCGGCTTCGCGTACAGGACGTGGAATTTGACCGGGGATTGATTATGGTGAGATGCGGCGAAGGGAACAGGGGCCGTCGCGGCGGTCTCGCCGTCAGAAGCCCGCTGGATGCCTGAAGCACTTCGCGCCCCTCGCTGCCTGTCCAGCGGGGGCTTCCTTGGATAGCCGCCCTCTCCTGCCCTGCCCCATTCGGGTCGCACGGGTTCCCTGTACTCCATGTCCCTTTCCGCTGCTTGATCCTGGGGTCGAGATTAGCGAATTTTGTGACCCATTTCCTGTTTCAGGTCAGGTTTGCCACGCCCACCTGAGCATTCCGCTCAGGGTAGGCATGGGCGGGACCGGGACAGGCTTGCCGAGGATGAGGGTTCACCTCACGGCCGCTCGTCCAGTTCCGCCCCTTCCTTCTTCACCGGCAGCATGACGCTGCGATCCACGCCCATCACCAGGGCCACGGCCGCCGCCACATAAATGGATGAGTAGGTGCCCACCACGATGCCGATGATCAGGGCCAGGGCAAAGTTCTGGATCACGGCGCCGCCCAGCAGGTACAGCGCCAGCAGCACCAGCAGGGTGGTCACGCCGGTAATGATGGTGCGGGCCAGGGTCTCGTTCACGGAGAGGTTCATCACCTGCTCCGCCCCCTGCTTGCGCAGCTTGCGGAAGTTCTCGCGGATGCGGTCATAGACCACGATGGTGTCGTTGAGTGAATATCCGATCACCGCCAGCACCGCCGCCAGCACCGAGAGATCGAATTCCAGCCAGAACAGGGAGAAGATCCCCAGGGTGATGATGACGTCGTGGACCAGGGCGGCCACCGCCCCCACCGAGAAGCGCCATTCAAAGCGCAGGGCCACGTAGATGAGGATCCCGATGAGGGCGTAGATCATCGCCAGACCGCCCTGCTCCCGCAGTTCCTCGCCCACCTGGGGTCCGACGAACTCCACCCGGCGCAGTTCCACGCCCGCCGGACCGCCGCTGCGCAGCACGTCAAGCACTTCCTCGGACAGTTCCGCGGTGTTCTCGCCCTCGCGGGGCGCGAGCCGGATCAGCACGTCCCGGGAGGTGCCGAAGTACTGCACCGTGGCCCGGCCGAAACCACCCGCCTCCAGTTGATTGCGGACTTCCTCCAGTTCCACCGCCTCCGGGTACCCCACCTCGATGAGGGTACCGCCGGTGAAGTCGATGCCGAAGTTCAGGCCGCGGAACCCCAGCAGCAGCAGGGAAGCGACGATGAGCACCAGCGAGACCGCCAGGGCGATACGGCGCTGCCCCAGAAAATCGATATTGGCCTTGGCAAAGTTGAGCTTCATGGTCGTCCCCGGGTCAGATGGCCAGCGTCTTGAGGCGACGCTGACGTCCGTAGGTCAGGTTGATGATGGCGCGCGTCACCACGATGGCCGTGAACATGGACACCAGGATGCCGATGGACAGGGTGACCGCGAAGCCCTTGATGGGGCCGGTACCGAACATGAACAGCACCAGGGCCGCGATCAGGGTGGTGATGTTGGCATCGGCAATGGTCGAGAAGGCCCGGTCATAGCCGGCCTTGATCGCCGCCTGGGGTGAATTGCCGTTGCGCAACTCCTCCCGTATGCGTTCGAAGATGAGTACGTTGGCATCCACCGCCATGCCCACCGTGAGCACGATGCCGGCAATCCCCGGCAGGGTGAGGGTGGCCTGGAGCATGGACAGGATGGCCACGATCAGGATCAGGTTCAGGGTCAGGGCCACGTTGGCCACC
The DNA here is from genome assembly GCF_022227765.1 of Ectothiorhodospira shaposhnikovii. Taxonomy (GTDB): domain Bacteria; phylum Pseudomonadota; class Gammaproteobacteria; order Ectothiorhodospirales; family Ectothiorhodospiraceae; genus Ectothiorhodospira. The sequence continues at coordinate 1,879 of NZ_JAJMLZ010000007.1, forward strand.
AGGCCGAACACCCGGTAGTACAGGGCCATGAAAATCAGCACCAGGACAAAGCCGATGGCCACCGAGTTGAACCCCCGCTCGATGTTGTCGCGACCCAGGCTCGGGCCGACGGTGCGTTCCTCGACGATGCTCATGGGCGCGGCCAGGGCACCGGCACGCAGCAACAGGGCGAGGTTGCGGGCCTCGCGGGTGCTTTCAAGCCCAGTGATCTGGAAACGGCGGCCCAGCTGTTCCTGAATGCGGGCCACGTTGATGACCTCTTCCGTGCGGACGGTGCGCCGGACCAGTTCACCGTCCTCTTCCACCGTCTCGGTGCTGGTCTCGATGAAGACCACGCCCATCAGGCGGCCCACGTTCTCACCGGTGACCCGGCTGAAGATGCGGGCACCCTGGGCATCCAGGTTGATGAACACCGCCGGGCTGCCGCTGTCCTGGGCGATGCCGGAAGAGGCATCATTGATGAAGTCGCCGGTGAGCATCACCTGGCGCTGCAACAGCACCGGGGTGCCGTCACGTTCGAAATAGAGCCGGGAATTGGCCGGGGAGCGTCCGGTTTCAGCCGCGGTGAAGGGGTCGTTGCTCTCGTCCACCAGACGGAATTCCAGGGTGGCGGTGGCACCCAGGATTTCCTTGGCCCGGGCGGTGTCCTGCACGCCGGGCAACTGGACCACGATGCGGTCCTCGCCCTGCTGCTGGATCACCGGTTCCGCCACGCCCAGTTCGTCCACCCGGTTGCGCAGGGTGGTGATGTTCTGCTGCAGGGCCAGGCGCCGCTGGGCCGACAGATAGTCGGAGGTCACGGTACCGCTGAGGCGGAACACCTCGCCGGACTGGGTGGTACGGAAGTCCAGATCCCCCCGGTATTCCCGCCGCAGTACCCGCAGGGCCTCGTCACGGCTGTCGGCATCGGCAAAGCGGGCATGCACGCCGTCGGCATCCCGCTCCACGCTCAGGTAGCGGATGCGGGCATCCCGCAACTGGGTGCGAAATTCGCTGGTGTAGCGCTCATAGATGTTGTCGGCCACGGCATCCATGTCCACTTCCATCAGGAAATGGACCCCACCCCGCAGGTCCAGGCCCAGGGACATGGGGCGGGCGTTGATGGCGCGCAGCCAGCCGGGGGTGGCGGGGGCCAGGTTCAGCCCCACCACATGGTTCCCCGGCAGGGCCGTGCGCAGGATGTCCGCCGCCAGCAGCTGGTCATCGGCGCTGTTGAAGCGCAGCATGAACTGGGCCCCGTCGAACTCCGTGGACTTCACGTCCACGCCCCGCCCTTCCAGCACGGCCTGGATCTGCAGTCGGGTGTCTGCGTCCACCACGTCCGTGGCGGAATTGGCCACCTGTACCACCGGATCCTCCGGATACAGGTTGGGGAGCGAGTAGATCACGCCCACCAGCATGACGACCACGATCAGGACATACTTCCAGTAGGGGTATTGGTTCATGACGGGACCAGATGGGGACTGATGAAATGAAAAGGTCGGATCAGATGTCCTTGATCGAACCCTTGGGCATCACGGTGGCCACGGCCTGGCGCTGGACGTTGACCACGACGCCTTCGGAGACTTCCACCTTGATGAAGTTTTCGGTCACCTGGGTGATCTTGCCCACCAGGCCGCCGTTGGTGACGATCTCGTCGCCCTTGTTCAGGCCGTCCACCATGGACTTGTGTTCCTTGGCGCGCTTGCTCTGGGGACGGATGATGAGGAAGTACATGATCGCGAAGAAGATCACGATCATGATCAGGAATTCGATGAAACCACCGCCGGCGGGCTGCCCGGTCTGGGCGTAGGCATCGGAAATGAAGAAGTTCATGGGCGGGACTCCTTGAATTGAATGGATAATCGGTACGGTTGGGGATGCTTGAAGGGCGCCATTATGTCACAGACCGTAGGGTTTGCGCGCGCCGCTCATGGAAGGTACGGGCCCACGTCTCCAGGGTGCCGGCGGCGATGGCCTGGCGCATCTCCCGCATCAGGGTCTGGTAGTAGTGCAGGTTGTGGAGGGTGGCCAGACGGCTGGCCAGGATCTCGTTGCACTTGTCCAGATGCTTCAGATAGGCCCGGGAATAGTGGCGACAGGTATAGCAGTCGCATTCCGGATCGATGGGTTGGGTGTCGTCCCGGAACCGGGCATTGCGAATCCGCATCACCCCGTCATGGGTATAGAGAAAACCATTGCGGGCATTGCGGGTGGGGATGACGCAATCGAACATGTCCACCCCCCGGCGCACCGCTTCGACGATATCCTCCGGCTTGCCCACCCCCATCAGATAGCGGGGCCGATCCACCGGCATCAACGGGGTGAGCCCGTCCAGCACCCGGTTGCGCTCCGCTTCCGGCTCGCCCACCGACAGCCCGCCGATGGCGTAGCCGTCAAAGCCGATCTGCATCAATCCTTCCAGGGAGTGGCGCCGCAGGTCGGCGTACATGCCGCCCTGGACGATGCCGAACAGGGCTGACGGATTGTCGCCGTGGGCCACCCGGGAACGGGCCGCCCAGCGCAGGGACAATTCCATGGAGTGGCGGGCCTGGTCCTCGGTGGCGGGATAGGGCGTGCACTCGTCGAAGATCATGACGATGTCCGAACCCAGCGCCCGCTGGACTTCCATGGAGCGCTCGGGGGTGAGCAGGATCTTCGAGCCGTCCACCGGCGAGGCAAAACGTACCCCCTCCTCCGTGATCTTGCGCAGCTTGGCCAGGGAAAACACCTGAAAGCCGCCGGAATCCGTCAGGATCGGCCGCTCCCAGTGCATGAAGTCGTGCAGATCCCCATGGGCCCGGATCACTTCGGTACCGGGCCGGAGCATGAGATGGAAGGTGTTGCCCAGGATGATCTGGGCACCCAGACCCTCCAGCTCCTCGGGGGTCATGGCCTTGACCGTGCCGTAGGTGCCCACGGGCATGAAGGCCGGTGTATCCACCACGCCACGGTCGAAGATCAGGCGCCCGCGGCGCGCGGCCCCGTCCCGGGCCATCAATTCAAACTGCATGTATCAAGGTTCCGTTGGTTCAAGGGGCCGGCGGGTCATGAACATGGCGTCGCCGTAACTGAAAAACCGGTAACGCTCGCGCACCGCGTGCCGGTAGGCCGCGAGCACCTGATCCCGGCCGGCAAAGGCGCTCACCAGCATCAGCAGGGTGGATTCGGGCAGATGGAAATTGGTCACCAGGGCGTCCACCACCCGATAATCGTAACCGGGCACGATGAACAAACGGGTGTCGCCCTCGAACGGCGCCAGCGCGCCACCCCGGGCGGCGCTTTCCAGGCTGCGCACGCTGGTGGTGCCCACCGCCACCACCCTGCCGCCCCGGGCCTTGCAGGCCGCCACCTGGTCACAGGTCCGTGCCGATACCTGTACCCATTCGGCGTGCATCACATGTTCCCGGATGTCCTGCACCCGTACCGGCTGGAAGGTGCCCGCCCCCACATGCAGGGTCACGGAAGCCGTTTCGACCCCGCGGGCGCGAATCCGTTCCAGCAGGGCTTCATCGAAATGCAGACCGGCCGTGGGCGCGGCCACGGCCCCGGGGGCGCGGGCAAACACGGTCTGGTAGCGCCGGCGGTCGTCCTGGGTATCGGGACGATCAATATAAGGTGGCAAGGGCATGTGGCCATGCCGCTCCAGCACCTCCAGCACGGGATCGGTGAAGCGCAGCCGGAACAGGTCGCCCTCCCGGCCCAGTACCTGGGCCTCGGCCGCCTCTTCCAGCCACAGCCAGACGCCGGCACCGGGGGATTTGCTGGCGCGCAGATGGGCCAGCACCTGATGCCGGTCCTCCAGCCGCTCCACCAGCACCTCCACCCGTCCGCCGGAGTCACGCTTGCGGCCGTGCAGGCGCGCGGGGATCACGCGGGTGTCATTGAATACCAGCAGATCGCCGGGCCGCAGCAGATCCGGCAGGTCGCGGACATGTCGGTCGGCCAGCGCGCCGGAGGCGCCGTCCAGGTGCAGCAACCGGGAGGCGCTGCGCTCCGGCAATGGCGCCTGGGCGATCAGTTCGGGGGGGAGATCAAAGGTAAAGTCACTGACTTGCATGGCGCGCGATGGTATCAGGAACCGTGGAGGGGGGCCATCGACATGATAGGGACCCGATCGGTCGGCACCAAAATACTATTGGCGAAGACCATGCCCGATCGTTATAATGCTCAATCCCCACCTTGCCGGGATGGCGGAACTGGTAGACGCGCCGGACTCAAAATCCGGTTCTGGAAACAGAGTGCGAGTTCGATTCTCGCTCCCGGCACCATGAGAAACCCAAAAGGTCTGCGTGGCAGCACGGTGCCTGACAACAGGACACCCATGCCACCTCCGGCCTTTCAAGCGGCCACCGCCACGAGGAGCGCGGATGTCCGCTTCATCACGACATCCATCCCCATCCGCTTTTCGCGTTTCGCAGGTATTCCCTTGAATCAAGTACAGACCAATTCGGCCGATTTCCGTGCCCTGGGCCTCATTGAGCCCGTTCTGACCGCCCTGAACGAGGCCGGTTACGAAGTCCCCACCCCCATCCAGGCCCAGAGCATCCCGCCGCTGCTGGCCGGGCAGGACCTGCTGGGCCAGGCCCAGACCGGTACCGGCAAGACCGCGGCATTTGCCCTGCCCCTGCTCTCGCGCCTGGACCTGAGCCGCAAGGACACGCAGATCCTGGTGCTGGCCCCCACCCGCGAGTTGGCCATCCAGGTGGCCGAGGCCTTCCAGACCTACGCCCGGCATCTGCCCGACTTCCATGTCATGCCCATTTACGGTGGTCAGTCCTACAGCGTGCAGCTGCGTCAGTTGCGTCGGGGCGCCCAGGTGGTGGTAGGCACCCCCGGCCGGGTCATGGACCACATGCGCCGGGGCACCCTGAATCTGGAGGGCCTGACCGCCCTGGTGCTGGACGAAGCCGACGAGATGCTGCGCATGGGCTTCATCGACGATGTGGAATGGGTGCTGGAACAGACCCCCCAGAGCTGCCAGCTGGCCCTGTTCTCCGCCACCATGCCCGACGTGATCCGCCGCGTGGCGCGCAAGCACCTGAAATCGCCCCACGAAGTGCGCATCGCCGCCACCACCACCACCGCCAATACCATTCGCCAGCGTTACTGGCGGGTCAGCGGTCTGCACAAGCTGGATGCCCTCACCCGCCTGCTGGAGCACGAGGACTTCGAGGCCATGATGGTGTTCGTGCGGACCAAGACCGAGACGGTGGAGATCGCTGAAAAGCTCACCGCCCGGGGTTACGCCGCCGAGGCCCTGAACGGGGACATCCCCCAGAAGCTGCGGGAGCGCACCGTGGATCGGCTCAAGCGTGCCCAGCTGGATATCGTGGTGGCCACGGACGTGGCCGCCCGCGGCCTGGATGTGGAACGCATCAGTCACGTGGTCAATTACGACATCCCCCACGATACCGAGTCCTATGTCCATCGCATCGGTCGAACCGGCCGCGCCGGTCGCAAGGGCGAGGCCATCCTGTTCGTGGCACCCCGGGAGCAGCGCATGCTGCAGGCCATCGAACGGGCCACCCGCCAGCCCATCGAACCCATGCACATGCCCTCCGCCCGGGACGTGAACGAGCGTCGCATCGAGCGCTTCAAGCAGACCATCACCGACACCCTGGTGGGCGAGGACCTGTCCTTCTTCCAGAATCTGGTGGCCGAATACGTTCAGGAACATGATGCCGATCCCCGGGAAGTGGCCGCCGCCCTGGCCCACATGGCCCAGGGTAACTCCCCCTTCCTGCTGGATGAGCGCTCAACTCGCGCCATGGAGCCGGAGCGTGAACGTGAACGTGCCCCCATGGCCCGGGAACGCGGCCCCAGGGAACGGGATGCCGGCCCGCGTCGTGCCCCCAGGGGTGCCGGACGCGGCGGGGAAGATACCGGCATGCAGAGCTACCGGGTCAATGTGGGTCATGTCCATGGCCTCAAGCCCGGCAACCTGGTGGGCGCCATCGCCAACGAGGCGGGACTGGACAACCAGAACATCGGCCGCATCAACATCGGCCCTGAGTCTTCCACCGTGGACCTGCCGGCCGACCTGCCCCGGGAGTTGCTGCAACATCTGAAGCAGGTCTGGGTGTGCGGACAGCGGCTGAACCTGGCGCCCGCCGACGGCCGGGAAGAGGTCGGCGGCTTCGGCGGCGGCTTCCGTGACCGTCGCGGCCCCGGTGGTCCCGGCGGCAAGCCGCCCCGCGGCGCAGGCCCGAGAAAGCCCGGCGGACGTCCCGGCAAGCCCGGCATGGACCGCCCCGGCAAGCCCCGCCGTCGCGGCATGTAAGCACCGGATCCGGCCCCGGCCGGACCGACCAAAGCCCGGTTCCGCCCGATCAGCGGACCGGGCTTTTTTATTGCCCGCCATCATCAATGAAGCGTGCCTGTCTGATAAAAAAAATCTTGTTGCAGTTTTCTGCACAAGGTTTATAAGGCGTCGTAAATCACAACAACCGTGGAGATACGACAGCATGGCAAGGGCCCCCGATTCCCTTCTGGCGGATGATGAGGACGATAGCGTTGACTGGAAGGAATCCGATAGCTCCGCACGCCTTTCGGCGCGCCGCTCCCTGGAGCTGCTTCTGGAGCGCAGGGCCCTGAAGCGTCAGCTGGAAGATACCTTCGACGAGAATGGTTCGGGTCTGCAAGACCTGGACTGGTAAGTAGTTTGCAAATTGATCAAGGCTCGGGAAGCCCGTCCGGCGCCATCTGCAGGACCAGGGACACACGGCGATTCTGTGCCCTGCCCTGAGGGGTGTCGTTATCCGCCACCGGCTGCGTGTCGGCGAACCCCGTTGCCTGCAGGCGCTCGGGCGCCACGCCTTCACTGATCAGCTGACGCACCACCACCGTGGCCCGGGCCACGGACAGCTCCCAGTTGGAAGGGAAGCGGTCGGTGGCGATGGGCACATTGTCCGTATGGCCCTCCACGGTCACCCGCGCCACCTCGGGCCCGAAGATGGGGGCCAGACGGCCGAGCAGCGCCACCCCCTCCCCCAGCAGCTCCGCCCGGCCACTGGCAAACAGGATGCCTTCACGCATCCGCAGCTCCACCTGACCCGGCGTGGTCAGCACTTCCACGTCTTCCAGACCACCGCTCTCGGCCAGGGACTCGGTCAGATCCCGGGCCAGGCGCTCCGCCTTGCCCGGGGAAGGGGCCGGAGGGATGGCCTCCACAATGGGAGGCACGATGGTTTCCTGACGGGGATAACCCAGCTCCACCGCCAGGGAGTCCACCAGCTTGAGGTGGCTTTCCGCATCCACGGTGGTATAGGCCAGCAGGATCACGAACAGCACCAGCACCAGGGTCAGCAGATCCACATAGATCAGCAGCCAGGCGTGATCATCGTCCCGCTCCCCCGGCGGTTCCGCAAGGGAATCCCGCGACCAGGGCGGCGGGAAATGCGGGGCGGCCTCCAGCTCATCCTTGAGCAGCTGCCGCTGCAGATCCTGATCTTCGCTGCCGCCCCCGGCCCCGACCGGATCAGCGGGAGCGGGGGGCGTCGGCCTTCGGGGAGGCAGGGTCACGACGTTCCTCCTTCATCCTCAGATCGTCCTGATGATGGGCCATGAAGGACTTGAGGGTCTCCCGGATATAGGCCGGTGAACGCCCCTTGCGCATCAGGGTGACCCCTTCGAGCACCATGTTCATCAGGATGATGCGCTCTTCCGTGCGTCGCTCCAGTTTGATGGCAATGGGCTTGAAGACCAGATTGGCCAGGATCAGGCCATAGAAGGTGGTGATGAGGGCCACCCCCAGATTCACCGCAATCACCGCAAAGTCATTGGTATCGGTGGCCAGCAGCATGTTGATCAGGCCGATCAGGGTACCCAGCATGCCGAAGGCGGGGGCATACATGGCCATGGTGCGGAAGATCTGGGCCTCGGCATGCTCGCGCCGTCGCAACTGGTTCATGCGCCATTGCAGCAGGTCGTTGATGTCTTCCATGGGAGTGCCGTCGATGACCAACTGCACCCCGGTGCGCAGGAACGGGTTGCGAATCCCGTCGAGCCGGTTGTCCACCGCCGCCAGCTTGCCGCTGAACCAGAGCCTGGACACCTCGACGATCTCTTCCATGTCCTCGCGGAAGAAATAGCGCTCATTGCGCAGCACCAGCAGGAAGACCCGGAACACCCGCACCACTTCATGCAGGGGATAACTGAGCAGGGTGGCGGCGATGGTGCCGCCCACCACGATGCCCAGACCGGGCAGATTGAGGAACACCCCCAGATCCTGGGAGGTGAAGGCGATCACACTGGCCAGCAGCACTACGCCGCCGATCATGCCCAGCAAGGTGGAAGGGTTCATGGGATCGAGTGTAATGCGGAGCAACGGTGAAACACCAGAAGGATCACCCGCCGCCCTCCAGCAGTGCCATGAGTCCGGCCTCGTCCAGGACGTCAACCCCGAGTCCGCGCGCCTTTTCCAGCTTGGACCCGGCGGCCTCGCCCGCAATCACGGCGGTGGTCTTGCGGGAGACACTGCCGGACACCCTGGCGCCCAGCGCTCGCAGGCGATCGGCCGCCTCCTCCCGGGTCAGGCTGCTCAGGGTGCCGGTCAGCACATAGGTGCAACCGGCCAGGGGCAGGTCATCGGCATTGCGGGGCGCCTGTTCCTCCCAGTGCACTCCCGCCTCCCGCAGTTGCCGGATCACTTCCCGGTTATGGGGCTGACGAAAGAAGGTGGCCACGTGGGCCGCCACCTTGGGACCCACGTCCGGGACCACCATCAGGGCCGCCTCGTCTGCCTGCATCAGGGCATCCAGACCACCGAAGTGGGCAGCCAGGGCCCGTGCGGTGGATTCGCCGACCTCGCGGATACCCAGGGCGAAGATGAAGCGATCCAGACGGGTGTGCCGACTGCGTTCCAGGGCCTGAACAAGATTGGCCGCGGACTTCTCTCCCATACGCTCCAGGGCCGCCAGGGCGGGTGTCTGCAGGCGGTAGAGATCATCCACATGCTCCACCAGCCCCCGTTCCACCAGCTGTTCGATGAGCCGCTCACCCAGGCCCTCGATATCCATGGCCCGGCGGGAGGCGAAATGGCGGATGGCCTCCCGTCGCTGGGCGGCGCAGTACAGCCCCCCGGAGCAGCGGGACACCGCCTCCCCTTCGGGACGCTCGATGGTCGAACCGCAGACCGGACATTGCTCGGGCATGACGATGGGGCGGGCATCCATCGGCCGATCCGCCGCCACCACGGCCACCACCTCGGGGATCACGTCACCGGCCCGGCGGACGATGACCCGGTCGCCGATGTGTACATCCTTGCGCCGGATCTCGTCCATGTTGTGCAAGGTGGCATTGCTGACGGTAACGCCGCCCACGAACACCGGCTCCAGGCGGGCCACCGGCGTGATGGCGCCGGTGCGTCCCACCTGGAATTCCACCTCCCTCAGCCAGGTCATCTGTTCCTGGGCGGGATACTTGTGAGCGATGGCCCAGCGCGGAGCGCGGGAGACAAACCCAAGGGCCCGCTGCAGATAAAACCGGTTCACCTTGTACACCACGCCGTCGATCTCGTAGGGCAGCGTATCCCGCAACTCGCCGATGCGCCGGTAATAGGCCAGACAACCCTCCCCGCCCGCGACCACATCCCGCTCGGGACAGACCCGCAGCCCCCAGTCCGCCAGGCGATCCAGGGTATCCCCGTGGTTGTCGGGCATCTCGGCGCCTTCCACATGCCCGACGCCGTAGGCGAAAAAGCTCAGGGGACGCCGGGCGGTGATCTCCGGGTCCAGCTGGCGCAGGCTGCCGGCGGCGGCGTTGCGGGGGTTGACGAAGACCTTTTCCCCCCGTTCCCGGGCCTGGGCATTGAGGGCCTCGAAGCGGGCCTTCTCCATGTAGACCTCGCCACGGACTTCCAGGCGCCGGGGATGACCGCTCCCCCGCAGGCGCAAGGGAATGGCGCGCAGGGTACGGATATTGACGGTGACATCCTCGCCGGTGGTGCCGTCTCCCCGGGTCGCGCCCCGCACCAGCAGACCGTCCTCATAGATGAGGCTGACCGCCAGACCGTCCAGCTTGGGTTCGACGGCATATTCCACCGGGGCCTCCCCTTCCAGCTCCAGCCGTTCCCGCACCCGGCGGTCGAAGGCCAGCACGTCGGCCTCCTCGAAGGCGTTGTCCAGGGACAGCATGGGCAGCAGGTGGACCGCTTCGGGAAAGGCTTCCAGGCGGGTCCCGCCCACCCGTTGGGTGGGGGAGTCGGGGGTGACCAGCGCCGGATACCCGGCTTCCAGGTCGCGCAGCTCCCGCAGCAGCGCATCATAGGCCGCGTCCGGTATCTCGGGGTCATCCAGGACGTAGTAGCGGTGATCGTGACGGGCAATCAGGGCGCGCAGAGCTTGCGCCCTGTCGCGGACGGTGTCGGGAATGGAGGCAGACATGGGCAGTGAGGTCCGTTATCGCCCCGCCGATCCCAGGCCCGCGCGCAACTGCCAGCGGCGGATGTCCTCGCGGATATGTTCGCTGCCCTGACGGGTCAGGACGCTGCGGGAGGCGTCCAGCACCTGCCCCTTGAGACGCTCCGCCAGGCCCTCGGCGCAGTGGTACATGGCATCGAAACTCTCCACCGCGTCGCAGGGTCCCGGCAACTGCAGGAACAGGGTCACCCCCGGGGTGGTGAATTCATCCATGAACCGGGGATCGAACGTGCCCGGATTGAGCATGTTGGCCAGGCTGAAGACAGGCAACTGGCGTCGGCCATCCGTCACCAGGTAGTGATAAATGTTCATATCGCCGAATTCCATCCCCTCCGCGGTCAGGGCCGTGGCCAGGTCCACGCCGAGGAAACGGTCGTCCTCGCCGGCGACCACATGCAGCACCACCAGCTTTTCCCGGGGCACCTCCGGTTTCACGGGGCGCTCGGCCAGCGCCGCCGGGGCAGACGCCGGCGGCGGCTCCATGGCCTCGATGGGTTCCACGGGCTCGACCGAAGACGTCGCCGAGCCTGCCGATCCGGCCTTCGAGGTCTCCCGGACCGGTCGACGCGCCTCCGGCGCCCCGCCCAGGCCGGGGATCTTCGGCAACCGCCCCAGCAGACCGGAGCCGGATGCCTTGGCGGCGGACCGGGCGGTCTTTTCCTGTCGGGTCTGCGCGGTGGACGCGGCCTTCTTCACGGTCATGGCCACGGGTCGGTCCCGGACCTCGTCCGCCACCAGATCCCCCAGGCCGTCCAGTTCATCTCCCGCGCGAGGCGGTTCCTGGAAGCCGTCATCGGCCCGGATGTGCACATGCTCCAGTTCATCCGGCTCCAGCTTTTCCCGGGGCAACTCACGCCGTCGCCTGGGCGCCCGCATGCGGCCGGCCAGGTAGATGCCGACAAGAATCATGATCCCCAGTATCAACAGAATCCAGCGCAACGTATCCATCTCCCGGGTCCTTCTTGGTTGTGTCTTCAGGCAGTGGCCATCTGGGCGGCTTCTTCCACGTCCACGGTCACCAGACGGGAAACCCCCGGTTCCCGCATGGTCACGCCCACCAGTTGATCGGCCAGCTCCATGGTTGTCTTGTTGTGGGTGATGAAGATGAACTGTACCCGTTCCGACATCTCCCGTACCAATGCGCAAAAACGCCCCACGTTGGCTTCATCCAGAGGGGCGTCCACCTCGTCCAGCATACAGAACGGCGCCGGGTTCAGCTCGAAGATGGCGAACACCAGGGCCACGGCCGTGAGCGCCTTTTCGCCACCGGACATGAGGTGAATGGTGGACAGACGCTTGCCCGGCGGACGGGCCATCACCGCGATCCCGGTGGACAGCAGATCATCCCCGGTCATCTCCAGATGGGCCTGCCCGCCGCCGAACAGGCGGGGGAACATCTCCTGCAGCCGTCCGTTCACCCGCTCAAAGGTATCGCGAAAACGGCTCCGGGTCTCCCGGTCGATGCGCTGAATGGCATTTTCCAGGGTCTCCAGGGCCTGCATCAGGTCATTGTACTGGGCATCCAGGTAGGTCTTGCGCTCGCTCTGGGCCTTGTACTCATCAATGGCCGCCAGGTTGATGGGGCCAAGGCGCGCAATCCGCTGCCCCAGATCGTCCACCTGACGTTGCCGATCCGCCACCGTGGCCGCCGGGTCCAGGTCCTCAAGCAACGGGGCAAGGGTGAAACCGGTGTCTTGCAACTGCTCCAGAACCGTCTGTCTGCGCACCTTAATCTCCTGCCAAGCCATGCGCAATTCATCCAGATGGCCGCGCAGGGTTTCCGCCTCCCGCTCGGTCCCCAGGCGTTGCTGGTCCTTGTCCCGCATCCCGGCCTCCAGGGCCTGGACCCCGGCACGGGCCTGGCTCAGGGCATGTTCCACGTCCATGCGGTCCTCCACCAGGGTGGCCAGGGTGTCTTCCAGCTCACCGATGGGAGCCTCGGCATCGTCCAGGGCGGTCTGCAGGTCTTCCAGACGAGCCTGCAGCTGACCGGACTGGCCCCGCAGGCGCTCCAGGGCCTGACGGGTGGCATCCCGGGCGGCCCGCAGGGTCTGCAGGGTCAGGGCCATGCGATGCACCGCCTCCCGGCGGGCCTGGGCCTCGGTCCGGATCATGTCCAGGTCACGGCGCAGGCCATCCCGGTCCTGCTCCAGGGACTCCCGTTCCCGGGCCAGCACCTCCATCCGGGTAACGGCCTCATTGCGGCGACGGGTGGCCTGCTGCAGGGCTTCCTGTTCCTGCAGGCGCTGGGCACGCACCTCGGTGATCTCACCTTCCACCCGCTGCATGCGGGTCTCCACCTGCTCCAGGCGGGTGCGGCGGTTGCTGAGCTGGGCATCCAGCTCACTGGCGGCCCGGTGGGCCTGGTTCAGTTCCACCTGGGCCTGGTCACGCCCGGCCTCCAGCTCGCGCAGGCCTTCACGCCCCTCTTCCAGATCCTGCTGCCGGCTCTCCAGCGTCTCCTGCAGGGCCTGCATCTCTTCCCTGAGCTGGCGCAGTTCCCGGTCCCTGCCGATCAGACCCGCATGTTCGTCCCGGTCCCGGGCCACTCTGAGCCAGCGCCGTCCCAGCCAGATCCCCTCCGGGGTGATCACGGATTCCCCGGGGCCCAGGCGAGGGCGCAGGGCCAGGGCGGTCGCAAGGTCCGCGGCGACATGGACATCCGCCAGCAGGTCGAGCAGCGGAACGGGGCCGCGCACCCGGTCCGCCAGCCGGTCCGGGGCCGGGGCATCGTCGGCGCCGGTGATATCGCCGGTTTCCCAGGCCAGCAGATCCCCCTGTTCCAGGGAGGCGCAGACCTGGGCCACCGGGTCCAGGGCTGGCACGCAGATCGCTTCCAGGAACTGGCCCAGCACCGTCTCCACCGCCTTTTCCCAGCCGGGCGTCACGTCCAGCCCTTCTCCCAGACGGGGGGCATCCGCCAGTCCCTGCCGCTTGAGCCAGCCCATCACCGAGGCGGTCTGCTTGCCCAGGGCCGCCTGCTGCAGGGCTTCCAGGGAGGCCAGACGACCGCCCAGAGACTGGATGCGACGGCGCAGTTCATCCACCTGGCCTTGATGCAGACGGGTCTGTTCCCGGTTGTCATGAATCCGGTCGCGGGCCGACTGCAGCGCCTCGTCCAGGGTTTCCACCCGGGCATGGGCCAGCACGGACTGGTCTTCCAGTGTCAGGATCTCGGCGCGGAGGGCATCCGTGGACAGGGTTTCCCGCTCCTGGGTGAGGCGGGACAGGCGCTCATCCAGCGCGCGGATCTGGCGTTCCAGTTGTTCCATGCGGGTCCGCTCCACCTGGGCCGCCTGGCTGGGCTCGGCCGCCCGTCGGTTGAAGGCTTCCCAGCGGCCCTGCCAGGCCCCCATGGCCTGCTCCGCCTGCAACAGCTGTTCACCAATCTCTTCCAGGGCCTCGCTGCCCACGGCATGCTCCGGCTCCAGGGATTCCAGCTCGGTCAGCACCTCCACCAGGCGGGCTTCGTCATCCTGGATGTGGCGCCGGGTCTGGGCCAGGCCGTCCCGCACCTGCTCAAGCTCCCGGGACTGCCGTTCCCGCAGTTCCCGGTGATGCTGGATGGACTGCTCGGTGCGGGAGATTTCGCTGCCCAGGCGGTAATAGCGGCCTTGGACTTCATTGAAGGTCTCGTTGGCATCCACCAGGGCCTCCCGGTCCTGCTCCAGCCCGGCTTCCAGCTGCCGCTGCCGGGCCACCGTGGCCTCCAGGCGGGTTTCCTGCGCCCGCAGTTCCTGCTCCCGATGCCCGGACTCCGTTTCCAGATCCCTGAGTCGCAGGGCCATCAGTTCCGCCTTGAGACGGCGTTCTTCGTCCCGCCAGGCCTTGTAGCGCTCGGCCACGTCCGCCTGGCGCTGCAGGTGGCGCAGCTGCTTGTCCACCTCGTCGCGCAGATCCTGCAGGCGTTCGAGATTCTCGCGGGTATGGCGGATGCGGGTTTCGGTCTCTCGTCGCCGTTCCTTGTACTTTGAGATGCCCGCGGCCTCTTCCAGGTAGACCCGCAATTCTTCCGGTCTGGCCTCGATGATGCGGGAGATCATCCCCTGCTCGATGATGGCGTAGCTGCGGGGTCCCAGTCCGGTGCCCAGGAAGATGTCGGTGATATCCCGCCGCCGGCAACGGGTGCCGTTGAGAAAATACTGGGACTGGCCGTCCCGTGAGACGCGGCGCCTGATGGAGATCTCGGCGTACTGGGCGTACTGCCCCCCCAGCACCCCCTGACTGTTGTCGAACACCAGTTCGATGGAGGCCTGACCGACGGGCTGACGGGTGGAGGAGCCGTTGAAAATGACGTCTTCCATGGAGTCGCCGCGCAGATAGCGGGCGGAGGACTCCCCCATCACCCAGCGCACGGCATCGATGGTATTGGACTTGCCGCAGCCGTTCGGCCCCACGATGCCCACCCGGTTGCTGGGCAGCAGGATGGTGGTGGGATCGACAAAGGATTTAAAGCCGGCCAGTTTGATCTTGCTCAGTCGCATCGAGAGGCGATTATTCCCAGTACGGTAGACGGGTTCCGGCACATTGGTGCAAAGGCGTAGAATATCAGGCTGTACCCACCACTGATGACCGGATATCGAACAGCATGTCGAGCCAGCCTAGCAAGAACCTGGAAACCTTTGAAAACCCCCAGAAGGACCGGGATTATACCATTCGCATCCGGGTGCCGGAGTTCACCTGCCTCTGCCCCAAGACCGGCCAGCCGGACTTTGCCGAACTGCGACTGGAATACGTGCCCGACGAGCGGTGCGTGGAACTCAAGTCCCTGAAGATGTACGTGTGGTCGTTCCGGGATGAAGGTGCCTTTCACGAGGCGGTGACCAACCGCATCCTCGGCGACCTGGTGGCGGCCACGGCGCCCCGCTTCATGCGTCTGACGGCGGAATTCAACGTACGCGGTGGTGTGTATACCACCGTGACCGCTGAGCACCGTGCCCCCGACTGGCAGCCGCCGCTGGAAGTGAAGCTGCCCTGACAGCCGGGTGCCCCGGTTGACCTGAGTCCGGCATTCCCGCGCAAGCGGGAACGCCCTCAGTGTAGAACCCTCTGGACTCCCGCTTTCGCGGGAGTGACGGCAAAGGGGGCATCGGCACTTCCCTACCGGAAGCGATTCATGGCGTCCTTGAAGGCCTTCGACATGTGCTCCCAGGCCGACTCCATGCCTTCGCGCATGTGTTCCCAGGCATCCTCGCTGGCATCCTGCAACTCGTGCATCCTTTCGCGGGCCTTGTCCCGCTGCTCCCGCATGGCCGAGAGCTGTTCCTCGTACTGGATCTTCATGTCCGCCTGGGCAGCCTGGGCCTTGGCCTCCAGCTTGTGGATCTCGGCATTCCACTCATCCAGTCTGGCCTTGAGCTTTTCGATGTGAGCTTCGCGTTGACTCATGGTGACCTCCTTGATTCATTGATCGACGGCACAAGCGTTGCTTCACCGTCCCATGAGTCTAGACCATAGGCAGGGCGGCCGATCCGGGCCTATTTCACAGACTGCTGCAGCTGGCTCTGCCAGAGTCCGGCATAGACCCCCTGCCGGGCCAGGAGGGCATCATGGGTGCCCTGCTCCACCACCTGCCCTTGATCCAGCACAATGATGTGATCCGCATCCTGGATGGTGGAGAGCCGATGGGCGATGGCCAGGGTGGTGCGCGCCCGGGCAATCTCCTTCAAGGCCCCCATGATGGCCTGCTCCGAATGGGAATCCAGGGATGAAGTGGCCTCGTCAAGGATCAGGATGGGCGGGTCCTTGAGGATCACCCGGGCAATGGCGATGCGCTGTTTCTCGCCACCGGAGAGCTTGAGTCCCCGCTCCCCCACCACGGTGTCATATCCCTGGGGCAGGCGGGCAATGAAGTCTTCCAGATGGGCCAGACGGGCGGCCCGCCGCACGGCGGCTTCCGTGGCGCCGGGGCAGCCGTAGGCGATGTTGTAACGGATGCTGTCGTTGAACAGCACCGTATCCTGGGGCACCACGCCGATGGCCGCCCGCAGGCTGTCCTGGGTCACGTCCCGGATATCCTGCCCATGGATGCAGATACTGCCCTGATCCACATCGTAAAACCGGAACAGCAGCCGGGCCAGGGTGGACTTGCCGGCACCGCTGGCGCCGACGATGGCCACCTTGTGCCCGGCGGGTACATGAAAGCTCACCCGGTCCAGGATCCGCCGATCCGGGCCATAGCCGAAACAGACGTCCGTGAACCGGATCTCTCCGCCATCGGCCACCAGCGCGCCCGCCCCGGGGCGATCCACCACCTTGGGCGGCTTGTCCATGAGACCGAACAGACGCTCGATGTTGATCAGGGATTCGCGGATCTCACGGTACACAAAGCCCAGGAAGTTCAGCGGGATGAACAGCTGGATCATGTAGGCGTTGACCATCACCAGATCCCCCACCGTCATCTCCCCGGCGGCCACCCGTGAGGACGCCATGATCATCATGACCGTGATGCCGCCGGCAATGATCAGGGCCTGGCCGGAGTTGAGCGCCGCCAGGGACAGGCGATTCTTCATCCGCGCCGACTCCCAGGCCTCCAGATCCGCGTCATAGCGACGGGCCTCGAAGGCCTCGTTGCCGAAGTATTTCACCGTTTCGTAGTTGAGCAGGCTGTCCACGGCGCGGGTGTTGGATCGGTTGTCCATCTGGTTGGCCTCACGCACGAAGCGGTTGCGCCACTCGGTCACGAAGATGGAAAAGATCACATAGATGCCCACCGACAGAACCATGGTCACGGCAAAACCCGGACTCAGGATGAGCATCAGGATCACCGCCACCATGGCGATCTCCAACAGGGTGGGGATGATGTTGAAGACGGTGAAGCGCAGCAGGAAGCTGATGCCGGTGGTGCCCCGCTCGATGTCGCGGGTCAGGCCGCCGGTCCGCCGGGACAGGTGAAATCCCAGGTCCATCCGGTGCAGATGCTCGAACACCCGCAGGGAAACCCGCCGCATGGCCCGCTCCGCCACCCGGGCAAAGACCGCGTCCCGCAACTCGCCGAAGAACACCGAGCCGAACCGCAACAGGCCGTAGGCCAGCAACAGCCCCAGGGGAATGGCCACCAGGGCCGCCTCCACCGAGGGATCGAAGTGGTCCACGATGTACTTGAGGGCCACCGGCACCGCCACGTTGGCCAGCTTGGCCAGGGTAAGAAAGACCACGGCCAGGGCCACCCGCCCCCGGAATTCCATCAGGTAGGGCAGCAGACTGCGCAGTATGCGCCAGTTGATGGGTTGATCGGAGTAGGCGTAGTCGGAGCGATGTCTCACATGATTTCCGGCAAGAGGGCAAAGCCTCCGTTATACCCAATGAGATCGATCAAGGAAATATTCCAAAATGCCCGGTTTGCTGTTGTTTTGCGCAGTGCAACTGAATAATCTCTTATGGATCAGCCCTCTCCTCCCCACAGGAACACCCGCAACATGACTTTCAGCCTTCAGCAACATGGCATCAGCGTGGCAAAGGTGCTGCGCAACCCCTCCCCGGCAGTCCTTTATGAAGAGGCCCTGGCCCACGAACACGGCTCCGCCATCTCCGCCACCGGCGCCCTCATCGCCAAGTCCGGCGCCAAGACCGGACGCAGCCCCAAGGACAAGCGCGTGGTCCAGCATGACCACATCAACGACGACGTCTGGTGGGGGTCCGTCAACGTCGGCCTGGAAGCCGGCAGTTTCGACAGCCTGCGCACCCAGGCGGTGGACCATCTCAATACCTGCAGCCGCCTGTATGTCATCGACGGCTTTGCCGGCTGGGATCCCCGCTATCGCATCCGCATCCGGGTGATCTGCGAGCGGGCCTACCACGCCCTGTTCATGCAGAACATGCTGATCCGCCCCACCGCGGAGGAACTGGACAGCTACGGCGAGCCGGACTACGTGATCTACAACGCCGGCCGTGCCGCCGCCGACACCGGCATCCCCGGTGTGAAGAACAGCACCAGCGTGAGCCTGTGCTTTGATCGGCGCGAGTTCGTGATCCTGGGTACCGAATACGCTGGCGAGATGAAGAAGGGCGTGTTCACCATCATGAACTACATCATGCCCAAGCAGAACGTGCTCTCCATGCACTGCTCCGCCAACGAGGGCAAGGACGGCGACGTCTCCATCTTCTTCGGCCTGTCCGGCACCGGCAAGACCACCCTCTCGGCCGATCCGGACCGTGCCCTGATCGGTGACGACGAGCACTGCTGGAGCGACGAGGGGGTCTTCAACATCGAGGGCGGCTGCTACGCCAAGGCCATCAACCTGGACCCGAAGGCGGAGCCGGAAATCTTCAATGCCATCCGTTTCGGTGCCGTGCTGGAAAACGTGGTCTACGACCGGGACACCCGGGAAGTGAACTACGAGGACGGCAGCATCACCGAGAACACCCGCTGCTCCTACCCGGTGGAATTCATTCCCAATGCCAAGATCCCCTGCACCGGCGGACACCCGAGCAACGTGATCTTCCTCACCTGTGACGCCTTCAGCGTGCTGCCGCCGGTCAGCCGGCTGACCCCGGCCCAGGCCATGTACCACTTCATCAGCGGTTACACCGCCAAGGTGGCGGGCACCGAAATGGGCGTGACCGAACCGGAGGCCACCTTCTCCGCCTGCTTCGGCGCCCCCTTCCTGGTCTGGCACCCGACCCGCTACGCGGCACTGCTGGCGGAACGCATCCGCCAGCATGACGTGCGCGTGTGGATGGTGAACACCGGCTGGAGCGGCGGCCCCTACGGCGTCGGCAAGCGGATGAGCATCGCCCACACCCGGGCCATCATCGATGCCATCCATGACGGCTCGCTGGCCGAGGTGGAGACGGTGCCCGACCCCATCTTCGGGGTGAACATTCCGGTGTCCTGCCCCAACGTGCCGGACGAGGTGCTGGTGCCTTCCAACACCTGGCAGGACCCGCAGGCCTATCAGGAAACGGCCCGCAAGCTGGCCCGCCTGTTCCACGAGAATTTCAAGACCTACGCGGATCAGGCCAGCCCGGAACTGCTGGCGGCGGCACCGCGGGTGGAGTGAGGCTTTTTCCTCCCCTCACCCCAACCCCTCTCCCACAAGGGGAGAGGGGCTACCGCAGGAAAGTCCGCAACCGCGCCACCGCCTGCTCCAGCACCGGCAGATCCCGGGTGTAGGCAAACCGCACATGGGAGCGGGCCAGGTGGTCGCCAAAATCCAGTCCGGGGGTGATGGCCACCCCCGCCACTTCCAGACAACGCTCCGCCAGGGCAAAGCTGTCCTCGCTGAAGGCGGTGCTGTCCCCGTAGAGGTAGAAGGCGCCACGAGGCGTCACTGGCACCTTCAGGCCCAGCTCCCGCAGGGCCGGCAACAGGAAATCCCGCCGGGCGCGAAAGGCCTCCCGGCGGGCCTCCAGAATCTCCATGCAGGCCGGGGTGAAGGCGGCCAGGGCCGCGTGCTGGGCCGGCGTGGAAGCCGCCAGGAACAGGTTCTGGGCCAGCTTGTCCAGCTCCCGCACGCAGTCCCGGGGCGCCACCACCCAACCCAGGCGCCAGCCGGTCATGCCGAAAAACTTGGAGAAGCTGTTGATGACGAACAGGTCTTCGGACAGGGCCGCCGCGGTGCCGTTCTCCCCTTCATACACCAGCCCCTGATAGATCTCGTCCACGATCAGGGCGCCCCCCCGACCCTGGGTGAAGTCCAGCAGTTCGGACAGCAAGGCCCGGTCCGCCAGGGTACCGGTGGGATTGGACGGGGTGGCCACCATGGCCGCTACGGTCCGCTCCGACCAGTGCCGGGCCAGGTGGGCCGCCGTGAGCTGGTAATCCGTCTCCGGCCCCACCGGCACCGATACCGCCTCGCCTTCAAAGGTGCGGACAAAATGACGATTGCAGGGGTAACCCGGATCGGTCATCACCACCTGGTCACCGGGATTGAGCAGGATCCCCATCACCAGCAGCAAGGCACCCGACGCCCCCGGGGTGATCACGATGCGCTCGGGGGCCACGTCCGCGCCCAGGACATCCTGGTAGTAGCGGGCGATGGCCTCCCGCAGGGCGGGCAAGCCGGTGGCCGGGGTGTAATGGGTGTGTCCCGCCCGCAGGGCGCGGATACCGGCCTCCACGATGGGGGCCGGGGTCTGAAAATCCGGTTCGCCGATCTCCAGATGGACGATATCCCGTCCCTGGGCTTCCAGACGCCGGGCGCGGGCCAGCAGGTCCATGACATGAAAGGGCTGGATGTGGGCCATCCGCCGGGCGATGGGGCGTGCGGGAGACATGGCGACGTCAGGACACCTCGGGCCGCATGTGGGGGAACAACAGCACATCACGGATGGAGGGTGAATCGGTGAACAGCATCACCAGCCGGTCGATGCCGATCCCCTCCCCCGCCGTCGGCGGCAGGCCGTGTTCCAGGGCCCGCAGGTAATCGGCATCAAAGTGCATGGCCTCGTCGTCACCGGCCTCTTTCTCCGCCACCTGGCGCCGGAAGCGCTCCGCCTGGTCCTCGTAGTCGTTAAGCTCGGAGAAGCCGTTGGCGATCTCCCGGCCACCGACGAAGAATTCGAAACGGTCGGTGACGAAGGGGTCGTCGTCGTTGCGCCGCGCCAGGGGTGACACCTCGGTGGGATAGGCGGTGATGAAGGTGGGGTCCTTGAGCCGGGGTTCCACCGTCTTCTCGAAGATCTCGATCCACACCTTGCCCAGACCGTAACTGTCCTTGAGGGGGATGCCCAGTTGCCGGGCCACCTCGCGGGCACGGGCCTCGTCGTCCAGGTCGGCGGCCGAGAGCGCCGGATTGAAATGCAGGATGGCGTCCTTGACGGTCATGCGGGCAAAGGGTTGGCCGAAGTCATAGGTATCGCCCTGGTAGTTCACCAACGTGGTGCCCAGCACGTCCCGGGCCAGGGTGCGCAGCAGGTCTTCCGTCAGATCCATGAGCTCATGGTAGGTCACGTAGGCCTCGTAGAACTCCAGCATGGTGAATTCGGGGTTGTGCCGGGTGGAGAGCCCCTCGTTGCGGAAGTTGCGGTTGATCTCGTAGACCTTTTCGAAACCGCCCACCACCAGGCGCTTGAGGTACAGCTCCGGGGCAATGCGCAGGAACAACTGCATGTCCAGAGCATTGTGATGGGTGGCAAAGGGCCGGGCGGTGGCACCGCCGGGGATGGCCTGCATCATGGGGGTTTCCACTTCCAGGAACCCACGACGGTTCAGGTAATCACGGATCGCCTGGATGATGCGGGTGCGGACCCGGAAGGTCTCCCGCACCGGTTCGTTCATGATCAGATCCACGTAACGCTGGCGGTAGCGGGTTTCCATGTCCGACAGGCCGTGGAACTTCTCCGGCAGGGGCCGCAGGGACTTGGTCAGCAGACGCAGGCTATCCACCTGCACCGACAGCTCGCCGGTCTTGGTCTTGAAGAGGGTCCCCTCCGCGCCCAGGATGTCTCCCAGATCCCAGGACTTGAAGTCCTGGTACACCCCTTCCGGCAGGGCATCCCGCTGCACGAAGAGCTGGATACGCCCGGACATGTCCTGCACCTGGGCAAAGCTGGCCTTGCCCATGACCCGTTTGGCCATCATGCGACCGGCCACGGATACCCGCACCGGGGCTTCCTCGAAGAAGGCATCGTCCCGCGCGTCGTATTCGGCGTGGAGTTCACCGGCCATGACGTTGCGACGGAAGTCGTTGGGGAAGGCGATGCCGCCTTCACGCAGACGGCCCAGCTTCTCCCGGCGCTGGGCAATCAGCTTGTTTTCGTCCTGGGTCTGGTCGTTCATTGGCTTGATCGGGGTCCTGATAGGAATGCTGTGCGTGAAACGGCGGCTCAAAGCCCGCTCTTGAGGCTGGCTTCGATGAAGGGGTCCAGATCACCGTCCAGCACGGCCTGGGTGTTGCCCACTTCCACGCCGGTGCGCAGATCCTTGATGCGGGACTGGTCCAGCACATAGGAACGGATCTGGCTACCCCAGCCGATGTCGGCCTTGTTGTCTTCCATGGCCTGCTTCTCGGCGTTGCGCTTTTGCAGCTCCAGCTCATAGAGCTTGGCCTTGAGCTGCTTCATGGCCGTGTCCTTGTTCTTGTGCTGGGAACGGTCGTTCTGGCAGGCCGCCACCACGCCGGTGGGCACATGGGTGATACGCACGGCGGACTCGGTCCGGTTAACGTGCTGACCGCCGGCGCCGCTGGCGCGGTAGACGTCGATACGCAGGTCCGCCGGATTGATCTCGATGTCGATGTCGTCATCCACTTCCGGGGACACGAACACCGAGGTAAAGGAGGTATGACGGCGGTTGCCGGAGTCAAAGGGGGACTTTCGCACCAGACGGTGGACGCCGGTTTCGGTGCGCAGCCAGCCGAAGGCATAGGGGCCGTCAAAGCGGATGGTGGCACTCTTGATGCCCGCCACGTCCCCTTCGGAGACTTCCATCAGTTCGGTCTTGAAGCCGCGACGCTCACCCCAGCGCAGGTACATGCGCAGCAGCATCTCCGCCCAGTCCTGGGCCTCGGTGCCGCCGGAGCCTGCCTGGATGTCGAGGAAGGCGGCGCAGCCGTCCATCTCGCCGGCGAACATGCGCTGGAACTCCAGTTCGCCCACCTGCTGTTCGAACCGTTCCAGATCGGCCTCGACGGCCTGGACGGTGTCCTCGTCGTTCTCTTCCTGGGCCAGTTCCAGCAGCTCGCGGGTCTCGCTCAGGCTATCGGTGAGGGTGGCAAGGTTGCCGACCACATGGTCCAGCTGGGCACGTTCGCGCCCCAGGGACTGGGCCTTTTCGGGGTCGTTCCAGATGTTGGGGTCTTCCAGTTCCCGACTGACTTCTTCCAGGCGCTCGCGCTTGGCATCGAAGTCAAAGATACCCCCTCAGGGCTTCCACACGCCCTTGCAGATCCTTGATTTGGGAAAACAGCGGGTTGAGTTCCAGCATCGCTCGGCCTTTCAACGCGGATGTGAATGGGGAAAAGCCGAACATTGTAGCAGAGCTGCCGGGGGACAGGTGGAGATGCAGTCGCCCTCATCCCCGCCCCTTCTCCCCCAAGGGGAGAAGGGAGTATCCGTGGCTGAACCTGGCTGCCCTCACGTCAACGCAGGTAGTCGAACAGGGACAGGCGCTGGACCTGCACATAGGTCTGCTGGGCCGCCTGCAGACTCACCTGTTGCAGGCTGAATCGGCTGATGGCCTCGGCATAGTCCAGGTCGCGGATCTGGGACAGGGTGGTCTCCAGCTGCAGGATCTGCTCGGCGTTGAGATTCTCCTGGGTTTCCACGCCGTTGAGCCGGGCGCCCAGGGTGGCCTGGATGTCCAGGATCCGGCCCAGGCTCTGATCCAGTTCGGTCAGCTTGTCACCCACGCCCCCGGCGGCCTGAAATGCGGCGGGATCTTCCAGAGTCAGGATCAGCTCGCCGATCTTCTCGAACAACGCCGTGTCGGATGCACCGTCACCGAACACCTCGCCGCCGGGATTGCCCAGATTGACCCGGCGCACGGGACTGATGTCCACCTCCCGGCTCATGTCCGCGCCGGAATAGGCGTAGTTACCGGCATCAATGTCGACATCAAACGGCCTGGCATCCGAGGCATATCCCGAGAAGATATATTCCCCGTTGGCATCCCGGGCATTGGCCAGATCCACCAGACCCGCCAGCACCTGGCGCATCTCGGCGGCGATGTAACGCCGGGTTTCGTCGGTCTCGGTGCCGTTGTTGGCCCGCACGGTCAGTTCCCGGATACGCTGCAGACCGTCGGTAACCCCTCCCAGGGTACTTTCCGTCAGTCGCAGACGCTGCTCGGCCAGGGTGGCGTTGCGCTGGTACTGCTCGGTGCGCTCGATGCTGCTCTCGAACTTGAGGGTCTGCACGCTGCCGCTGGGATCATCGGACGGCCGCAGGATACGTCGACCGGTACTGAGCTGGTTCTGGGTCTTGGCCAGTTCCTGCTGCCGGCGCTGAATGACATCAATGCCATTCTGGAACATCTGACTGGTGGATATACGCATGACTAGCGCCTCACTGCCCCGATGAGGGTATCGAACAGGGTGTTGGTGATGGCAATGATCTGGGCCGACGCCTGGTAAGCCTGCTGATAGCGCAGCAGGTTGGCGGCTTCTTCATCCAGGTTCACGCCGGACACGCTTTCCCGCTGGGCCTTGGCATCCGCCAGCAGCCGCTCCTGGGCCAGGGAAGCCACCTCGGCCTGGCGGGTTCTCGTACCGATCCTGCCCACCAGTCCATCATAGGCCCCTTCCAGGGAGGTAGTACCGCCATTGAGGAAGTTGGTGGTCTGAACCTTCGCCAATGCCAGGGCATTGCGGTTGTCGCCGACGCCGCCCGGCTGGCCGGCCGCCGCGATCTCCTCGGGGTTCTTGATGGTCACGGCAATGTCCGCCGAGGCATTGCGGGTGGGACGGATGAGGAAACTGTCTCCAGCGGACCCCGAGGCAGGCATGGTGATGACCAGACCGTCCACCTTGATCTCATCCCCCGCGCCGTAACTCCCCAATTTCCGACCGTCCGACACACGGGTCAGATGCCACTCGCCACCTTCATGCGTCAACCGGTAGTCGCTGGCCTTGAGCTGCCCCCACTGACTCGGGTCGGTATCGAAAGTCACCGTGGGATTGGGGCCCGAGACCCCCTTGCCCGGCAACACTTCCGGGGTTGGCACCTTGAAAAACGCCTTGTCCGTCTCCCCCAGCAGATCATAACCTTGCCGATGCTGGTCATTGAACGCCAGGGCAAGCCCCACCGCCACCCGACCCAACTCGTTGTGGGCCACATCCAGCACGTTATTGCGGACTTCCAGCAGTCCTCCCAGCTGCCCACCCGTCATCTGACGGGTGATGTCGACGGCCTTGTCTCCCGTGCCGAGCCGGATTTCCAGGGGCATACCGGGGGTGGAAGGCACCGCGTTCAGGGGCGTTGCCCGGTTTCCCAGGACCACTCCCTGCCCACGCCCGATGAAGACATTCATCGCCCCATCGTCCTGCTCGACCGTGGTCACATCCACATAACCCGACAGCTCCAGGATCAGCTGATCCCGCTTGTCCAGGAGATCGTTGGGCGGCTGTCCCCGGCCCTGGGCACTGACGATCTGGGCGTTCAAGCGTGCAAGGGCGTCGGTGATACTGTTGATTTCCTGGACCGAATCGCCGATCTGACCATCGACGATGAACTGCTGATCCTGGAATCGCTGATGCAGAAAATTGAACCGATCCACCAGCGATTCCGCTTCCGCGAGCAGCACGGTGCGGTTGGCACTGGAAGTGGGGTCGTTCGCCACCCCCTGCACCGCGGAAAAGAAACCCTGCAAGGCAGGGGCCAAACCCGCGGAGGGATCCGCCACCAGATTGTCCACCCGGCTCAGGGAGTCATAAAGCGTGTCGTAGTAGCGACTGGTGGAAGTGGTGTTGCGTAGCTGAGTCTGGATGAATTCGTCATACATGCGGCGGATGGTCGTACCCTGCACGCCCTTGCCGATGTATCCCCCCCCCGAAAACTGAGCCGGCCGGGTGGCCACTTCCGCGCGCTGGCGGCTGTAACCCTCCGTGTTGACGTTGGCGATGTTATGCCCCGTGGTGTCCAGCGCCCGCTGGGCCGTGTTGAGTGCCGAGGTCGCAATGTTGAACAGTCCGCTGGTCATGACAGCCTCCCGGCGAACCGCTCCGCCTGATACTCGATGTAATACATGGACATGGTGCTTCCCTCCGTCAGATTGTCGGCGGCAAGGTGCCGGACTTGAGTGCCGCCAGGGTGTCACTCAAGGTGCCGCGTTCCAGGATATTGAGAATCTTGTCGGCATAGGCCGGGTCGGTGGCATAACCGGCCGCCTGCAGGCCCCTGACATAGGCCTCCGCATCCCCCGCCACTTCCAGGGCCTGGCGATAGCGGGGATTGGTCTGCAGGAAGTTCACATAATCGGCAAAGCTTTCCGCCAGGCTGCCGTAGGAGCGAAAGGCCGCCCGCTGCAATTCGGGGACATCATTCACATACTCCAGGGTCTGCACATGGGCCCGCTCTCCCTCCCAGCGGCGATCGGCCTTGATGCCGAACAGATTGTGACTGCTGCGGCCATCACCATGCCGGATGACGTGGCGCCCCCAGCCGGTCTCCAGGGCGGACTGGGCCACCAGCACCTCCGGGGCCACTCCCAGAGCCCTGGCGGCCCGCTGGGCATGGGGCCAGAGATCCCGGATGAACTCCCGTGGAGACCCCGGAGACCAGGGACCTTCGGCCGCCGTGCCATCACCCGCCCGGGCGGCCCTCGTCACCTTCGAGGCCCTCGCGGCATCCTTCACCGTCGCTGCCTCGGATGCCTTCGAGGCACCCGTCATCGCGGCTGCTTCGATTGCCGAGCGCACCACCGGGATCCGGTGCACGGGCATGTTCAGTGCTCCCGTCGACATCGACCCGGCATCGGCGCCGATGCCCGTCAGCTCACGCATGACCTGCTCCCGTAGACCGATGCCGTTGCCCCGGGCCATGTCCAGGGCGATCTGCTGATCGAACATGCCCTGGAAGAAACGGGTGTGCTCGCCGGTGAGCCCACCATCCGTGGGCATGGCGGCCCGCATGCTCTTGAGCATCTGCTGGATGAACAGGGCCTCGAACTGACGCGCCACCTCGTCCGACGCCTCCGCGGACCCGGACTGGGTACGGGCACGCAGTTCCGCCAGACCGTGCATGTCGGTGTAGTGGTAACTGTCGGCGATGTGGCTGGTCATGTGCGCTCCCCCCGTCAGATGACGATCAGCTCGGCGCGCAGGGCGCCGGCCTCGCGCAGGGCTTCCAGGATGGAGACCAGATCACCGGGAGCCGCGCCTACCTGATTCACGGCCCGGACGATTTCGTCCAGGGTCACGCCGGGATTGAACAGGAACATGCGGCCGTCTTCTTCCGTCACCTCGATATCCGTTTGCGGCGTCACCACCGTCTCGCCCTGCCCGAAGGGGGCGGGCTGGGAGACCTGGGCGCGCTCGGTGATGGTCACCGTCATGCTGCCGTGCGACACCGCCGCCGGCATCACCCGTACATTGCTGCCGATCACCACCGTGCCGGTGCGGGAGTTGACGATCACCTTGGCCGGCGGCTCACCGGGCTGGACCCGCAGGTTTTCCAGCACCGAGATGAAGGACACTCGCTGCCCCGGATCCCGCGGCGCGCTGACCCGTACCGAGGAACCGTCCATCGGCCGGGCGGTTCCGGGTCCCATGGCATCATTGATGGCATCACTCAGGCGATTGGCGGTGGTGAAGTCGTGGCGGTGCAGATTCAGGGTGACGTGATCACCCTGGGCAAAGGCCGAGGGCACCTCGCGCTCCACCGTGGCACCATTGGGAATGCGGCCCACGCTGGGGACATTCACGCTGACCCGGGAGCCATCGGCGCCGGCCACGCCGAAGCCGCCCACGATCAGATTGCCCTGGGCAATGGCATAGGTCTGGCCGTCCGCCCCCTTGAGCGGGGTCATGAGCAGGGTGCCGCCCCGCAGGCTGCCGGCGTTGCCGATGGAAGATACCGTGACGTCGATGGTCTGGCCCTGCTTGGCAAAGGGCGGCAGGTCGGCATGGATCATCACCGCCGCCACGTTGCGCAACTGGGGATTGACGTTGGGTGGCACGGTGACACCCAGCTGACCCAGCATGTTCTTGAGGCTTTGCACCGTGAACGGTGCCTGGGTGGTCTGGTCGCCGGTGCCGTCCAGACCCACGACAAGGCCGTAACCCACCAGCTGGTTGCTTCGGACGCCGGCCACCGAGGCCATGTCCTTGACACGCTCCGCCGCGCCCGCGCCGGAGGGGAGGATCAGGGACAGCACCAGCAGTGTCACGGCCCAGACGATCAGTACTGTACGTATGTTGTTAGACATGGCGCGGCACTCCTAGAAAGGCCACACGGGGCTGTTGAAGAATCGGCTCAACCAGCCCTGGCGGTTGCTGTCGGCCAGGGCACCCCGCCCCCCATAGGCCACCTGGGCAGAGGCCACCTGGGTGGAAAGGATGGTGTTGTCGGCGCGGATGTCCACGGGTCGGACGATTCCCCTTAGCCGGATGTACTCCTCGCCCTGGTTGATCTTCAGCCACTTCTCTCCCTGTACCACCAGGTTGCCGTTGGGCAGCACCTCCGACACCATCACGGTGATGGAGCCGTCCAGCCGGTTGCTCTGGGAAGCATTGCCCTGGCCGTCGAAATCCCGGTTGCCACTGATCTCGGTGTTGAGCAGGGGACGGCCGTTGTGGGTGACCGGTCGCCCCAGGATGGTGGGGTTGGCCATGCTCACACTGGACTCCTTGCTGGTGGAGGTACTGGCCGACTTGCTGGCCTGGGTCCTTTCCGCCAACAGCACCGTGAGGACATCCCCCACCTGGCGAGCCTTGTAGTCGGCAAACAGGCCCTGCACCGCCGTGGGCTGGAAGATGGCGCCGTTGTTGTGTTCCGGCGGTATGGGCATGGGCGGCATGACGGTGGCGAAGTTGGGATTGTCGCCCCGCTCCACCGGCTTCACCGTGGCGCAGCCGCTCATGACCACCAGAAGACATGCCAGGGGCAGGCCCGCAAGGGCAAGCGGCGGCCGCATTGGAGTTTTCAGGTTTCGGGTGTTCATGATGGGCTACCTTCGGTCATGAATCGGGCCGGGATCACAGATTGTTGTTGATGTACTGCATCATCTGGTCGGAGGTGGAAATGGCCTTGGAATTGATCTCGTAGGCCCGCTGGGTCTCGATCATGTTCACCAGCTCCTCGGCGATGTTCACGTTGGAACTCTCCAGGGAGCCTTGCATCAGACGGCCCAGACCGTCCTGGCCGGGATTGCCCTGCTGGGGCGCGCCGCTGGCGGCGGTTTCGATGAACAGGTTCTGGCCGATGGGCTGCAGGCCGGCGGGATTGATGAAGTCGGCCAGCTGGATGTTGCCCACTTCCACCGGGGCATTTTCCTGACCGGCCAGGGTGACGCTGACGATACCGTCCTGGCTGACGGTGATGCTGGTGGCGCCTTCCGGAATGAAGATGCCCGGCTGCAGCTCAAAGCCGTTGGACATGACCACCTGACCATCGGCATTGAGCTGGAAGCTGCCGTCCCGGGTATAGGCGATGTTGCCCTCGGGAGTCAGGATCTCGAAGAACCCCCGCCCCTGAACGGAGATGTCCAGGGCATTGTCGGTCTGGATATGGTTGCCCTGGGTGAAGATCTTGTCGGTGGCCACGGTGCGCACCCCTACCCCGGTCATCAGACCGGTGGGCAGCTGATTGTTCTGCGCCGCCTGGGCACCCGGCTGGCGCACGGTCTGGTAGATCAGATCCTCGAACGAGGCGCGCCCCTTCTTGAAGCCCGTGGTATTCACGTTGGCCAGGTTGTTGGAGACCACCGACATGCGGGTCTGCTGGGCATCCAGCCCGGTCTTGGCAATCCAGAGTGCTTGATTCATGATCTTGTCCTCCTGCTAGGCATGGCCGGCCGATCAGGACATGCGCAACAGCTGGGCGCTGCTGCGATCCAGATCTTCGGCGGTCTTCATGAGCTTCACGTAGGTTTCGTAATTCCGTGCCAGCTCGATCATGTTGACCATGGCTTCCACGGTGTTGACGTTGCTGCCTTCGAGCATCCCGGAGGTCAGTGAAACGGCGGCATCGGCCGGCTCCACCTGGCCGTCTCCCCGACGAAACAGGCCGTCCTCGCCCCGCGCCAGTGCCTCCAGGGGCGGATTGACCAACTTCACTCGTCCCACTTCGGCCAGGACGTTGGCCTCCTGGCCGAGGGGGCGGATGCTGATGGTGCCGTCACCGCCGACGAGAATGGTCTCGAAGGGCGGGATGGCGATGGGACCGTCCTCGCCCAGTACCGGCAGGTCATCACCGGTGGTGAGCAGGCCCACGTTGTTCACCTTGAAATTGCCTGCCCGGGTGTAGGCCTCGGTACCGTCCAGGGCCTGGACCGCAATCCAGCCGTCACCCTGCACCGCCACGTCCAGATCCCGGCCGGTGGCAACCTGCGGACCGTGGGTGAAGTCCGCCTCCACGGCCTGAAGCTGGGCATAGTCCCGGCTGTCGAACACCGGCCCCCGCAGGGGATGGTTGGTGAACACCTCCAGGCTCTTGCGAAACCCGGTGGTGTTGGCATTGGCCAGGTTGTGGGTGTTGACCTGCTGGGAGTGCGCGGCCTCCCGAGCGCCGGTCATGGCGATGTAGAGCATGCGGTCCATCAGTCGTTACCTCCGTTAACGGATGTTGATGATGGTCTGCGTCAGGGTGTCGGCGGTGCTGATCACCTGGGCATTGGCCTGGAAGTTGCGCTGGGCGGTGATGAGCTTGACCAGCTGATCGGCGATGTTGACGTTGGCCGCCTCATAGGCGCCGCCCTGGATCAGTCCGAAATTGGACTCGCCACCACGCCCCAGCAGGGGCTCGCCGGAGCTGGACGACACCACCCAGTTGGTCCCGCCCACAGGCTGCAGCCCCTGGGGGTTGTCGAAGTTGGCCAGCGCCACCTGCCCCAGCGGACGATTCGCGCCGTTGGAATAGCGGGCAAACACGGTACCGTCCGTGTCCACGTCCACGCTCACCAGCTGGCCGGCGGCATAACCGTCCTGCCTCAACGCGGCGACGCTGAATTTGTTGCCATACTGGGTGGTCTGGCCGAAGTCCACTTCGATGTTCAGGTCCGCTGCACCGTTGGGCAATCCGGAAGCACTGAGAACCAACGGCTGGGTGGCGGTTTTGTCCAGTGTGCCGTCGTTCTTGAATGCCAACTTGCTCTCGCCCACCTTGACCTGCTCTCCGCCGATATCCATGTAGGCGGCCACGTCCCAGGTCTTTTCCTCGGGTGGAGGCTGGCGCTGCACGAACAGGGACACCGTCCGGGCAGACCCCAGCGAATCATAGACGGTCAGTGAAGTTGAATAGTTGAAGGTATCCGGATCCTGGGGGTCTATCGCCTGGACTTCACCGGCCGATGTCAGGGTAATGAATTGACCGGGCTCCATGTCGTCAATGTCGGCGGCCGTGATGGACCCCGAATCCGAAGTGCCAAGACTGAATTCCCCGCCGGGGAAGTTGATCGTCACGGGATTGCTGGTGTTGTTGGTGACGTTGATGGATCCGTCCGCTTGCGCCACCGCCGTCACACCGGGAATAAGGCCGCTGATCGCCGCCTCAAGATAATTTGCCGTCACTGTCGCCGGCAGCTCGCTGGTGCGACCCGTACCGAGATCCCCATCGAAATTCCACGTCAGACGCTGTCCCGGCTGCAAAACCGAAGCATCCAGCGGCGTGGCAGTGCCGTCACCCGGTACCACGACATTGCTGGGTGAACCAAATCTCAGTTCCTGGCCCGTATTGTTCTGAATTTCCACTTCGCCCGCGGCATTCAATGCAATCGTGATGTCGTCAATATCGTTGAGTCCGCCCGGCACGGTCAGGACATTCAACAGTTCCTGTGGCGTCACCTCCCCTCTCAGGTTGACATGTTGAACACCACCGAGGGGATCGGCCTCGGAGCTGAGGTTCATCAAGGCATCAATGGTCGTGGTCGGACGCGGTGCGGCGTCACCCGTCGTGAGCCGGATCGGCTGCAGCAGGTTTCCGCCGTCGGGCGGATACCCCATCAGGCGCTGCCCGGCGGCATTGACCATGAAGCCTTCCCGATCCACCTGGAACTGTCCGGCGCGGGTGTATTCAGTGATGCCGCCGCGGTCCAGGATGAAAAAGCCCTGACCATTGATGGCCAGATCCAGGTTATTGTCCGTAAAGTTCAGGTCACCCTGGGTGAACTGCTGGGTCACGGACGCCAGATTCACGCCGCTCCCGGTGGCGGTCTTCGAGACCCCGGTATAGGACAGCGCAAACACATCCGCGAACTCGGCACGGGAGCGCTTGAAACCCGCCGTGGAGGAGTTGGCGATGTTATGCCCCGTCACCTGCAGATCCGATGAGGCCGCGTTCAGACCGGTCAGACCGATATTGAATGATGGCATGGTGTAACCCTCAGTTTATTGGCTTGTTTCTAAAAGACGCGTCTCAACCGATCTGCCGGACCGTGGCCAGGTCGATCTCACCGAAACCTTCCACGATCAGCGTGACTCCCCCGCCGGCCTGCCCGGTACGCACACTGTCCACCCGTGCATTGAGCAGGGTCTGGGGCTGGCTGGTCTGGCCGTCGAGTTGGGCCTCGGCACGAAACTCATACACCCCCGGTGGTGCCCGCTCGCCGTCCGTGGTGATGCCGTCCCAGACAAAGGATTTCATGCCACTCCCCTGCCCACCCATGGGGATGCGACGCACCAGTACACCCGCCTCGTTGTAGACGTTCACCGTCAAATCATTGGCGGAGGCTTTCAGATCCACCCCGCCGCGGATACCGCCCTCCTCACCCAGCACCGCCAGATCCACCGGAATCAGCACCTCGCGATCCACCAGGGCGGCGGCCTGCAGGGTCTGATTGGCCTGCATGGCCTGGGCAATGCCGTCAAAGGATTTCTGCAGCTCACCAATTCCGTTGACCGTGCCGAACTGGGCGATCTGGCCCAGAAAATCACCACTTTCCATGGGTTCGAAGGGGTCCTGGTTCTGCAACTGGGTGATCATCAGCTTGAAGAAATCCGCCTGTCCCAATTCGTCCCGGCTGGACTCCTTTTTCTGTCCGGCGGCCGAGGTCAGGCCCAGACTGGCCAGGGTGTTGGCATCAATGACGCTCATGGTTCATCCCTCCTATGACTGGCCCAGTTGCAGAGTTCGCAATAGCAATTGCTTGGTGGTATTCATCACTTCCACGTTGTTCTCGTAGCTACGGGACGCGGAAATCATGTTGGCCATCTCGTCCACCAGATTGACGTTGGGCATGTAGACATACCCTTGTTCATTGGCCAGCGGATGATGAGGCTCATATTTCACAAAGGGCTCGGCCTGGCTCTCGACGATGCCGGCCACCCGTACCGGGGAAGTGGACGCACTGCCGCCGAACTGGTCCATCACGGTCTGGAACACCGGCTGCTTGGAGCGGTAGGCCTGCTCGGGGGTGGTGCTGGCCACCTGGGCATTGGCCATGTTGCTGGCGATGGTATTCAAACGTACCGACTGGGCGCTCAGCGCCGAACCGGAGACGTCGAAGATCTTGAACATGTTGCTCATGACTTAATCTCCCGGCCTATTCGCCTTTGAGGGCCGTGCGCAGGCCGCTGAATTTCTTGCTGAGAAAATCCAGGCTGGCCTGATACTGCACGGTATTTTCGGCAAAGGCCGCCTGCTCCAGCTGGGGGTCCACCGTGTTGCCATCCAGGGATGGCTGGGTGGGCACCCGATAGAGCGGCTCACCCAGAGCCTGACCCGAGGCATCAGTGGCAATATGGGCGGCGTGGGTAAGGCGCAGGCCCAGGGCATCGGGCTGATGCGCACGACTGAGCACCTGACGAAAATCCAGGTCCCGTGCCTTGTAGTTGGGGGTGTCGGAATTGGCGATGTTGGAGGCGAGCAACTCCAGGCGCTTTGAGCGCACCTGCAGCGCATCGCCGTGGATACCAATGGCCCTGTCTATGGAAAGTGGCATGGACTCGACCTCAAGAAATGTTCCTGAAGGTCGAAAATGCAATCAACGTGCCATAAAAGAAAGTCTCGTTATTTTAGAGACTTAAGGGAAAGGCACCCGGAATCGGAGAGGCTGCCACGGCAAGATACCGCCGTTCGCAAGGTCCCGGCCCATGGAGCGGGTCGGGTTATTGACGCCTGTGCTTTCAGCGCAGGCGATATACAACGCCCGGATTGCAACGCACCATTTCAAAGGCGTCGGAATAATTGGCCATGGACTCGGAGGCCCCTAGGAAAAGATAACCACCCGGATTGAGAATCTGGGAGATACGCTTGAGAATCAGCTTCTTGGAGTCAATGGAAAAGTAGATCAGGACATTGCGACAGAACACCACATCAAAACGCCCCAGCAGGGTGTAGCTGTCCATGAGATTGAATTCACGGAAGGTGGCGCGGGCCTTGATGTCGGGCCGGAGAGACCAGCGATCGCCATTCTGCACGAAGAAACGTTGGCGTCGCTCAAGGGACAGGCCGCGGGCGACGGCCAGGGAATCGTAGCTGGCCTCTCGCGCTTCCTTGAGCACCGCGCCGGAGATGTCCGTGCCCAGGATCTGCACATCCCGCAGGCTGCCGGGGCGGGATTGCTGGTATTCACTGAACCCCATGCTGATGGAATAGGCTTCCTGTCCGGATGAGCAGGCGGCAGACCAGATGCGCGGGGCGTATCCCGCCCCCTTCTGCTTTGCCAGTTCCGGATAGATCTGGTTCTTGAGGATCTCAAAGGGAAACACGTCCCGAAACCAGTAGGTTTCGTTGGTGGTCATGGCCTCGATCACCCGCTCTCGCAGCCCGGGATTCCGCCCCAGCTTGAGCTGCCTGAGCAGCTCGCTCACGGAAGAAACCGAGAACTCGCCCATGAGCCGCGACAGGCGGCTGTTCACCAGGTAGTGCTTGTTTTCCCCCAGGACCAGTCCACAGGACTTCTCCAGAAACAGCCTGAAATCCTCGTAATCCTGAGATTCGATAGGGCCTGACAAGGTGGTTTCCTGTTATGGATCAATCTTTCGTTATAGAACACAAACCATCGAACGGCATATGGATGGTACACAGTATACCTTCGGGATCCCCCGAAGGGGGTATGCCGAACCACCGTTCAAGGGGCACGCAATGACCGCCGGGCGGCATGATCCTGCCGACCGTGACGTTCTCATTGAGCGGCATCATCCCCCTGAAGGTATCCCAGCACGACCTCCGCCAGCTCATCCGGACTGAACTTGGGCAGAAAACGGTCTGCTCCCGCCCTGCGGACCAGGGTTTCGTTGAAGGTTCCACTCAGGGAGGAATGCAGCACCACATGCAGACGGGACAGGGCCGGCTCCTTGCGGATGGTGGAGGACAGCGTGTAACCATCCATCTCAGGCATCTCGATATCCGAGATCACCAACCCGATCTGCTGCTCGATGGGACCTTGGGCAGCCAGTTCCAGTAACTTGTCCAGCGCCTGCCTGCCGTCGTTCACCACCACGGATTCCACGCCCATCTGGGTCAGGGCACGCACGATCTGCCTGCGCGCCACTGCCGAATCGTCGGCGACCAAGGCTCGACGCACCCTCCCCCCTTCCTGAATGTTGGACAGCAGCGAGTCACTGACGTCCCTTGCCGGACCGGTGATCATCTCCAGCACCTTTTCCACGTCGATGATCTCCACCAGACGATTATCGACCTGGGTCACGGCCGTCAGGAAACTGTCCTTGTGCGTGCCCCGGGGAGGTGGATGAATCTGATCCCAGTTGAGATTGATGATGCGATCCACCGACGCCACCAGAAGCCCCTGTACGGAACGGTTGAACTCGGTAAGAATGACAAATGAACCGCCCTCTCTGGAGGGAATGGGGGGCATGCCCAGTGCTTGCGCCAGATCGACCACGGACACGGTCTTGCCTCGCAACGTGGCCACGCCGCGGATGATGGGGTGGGCACTGGGAAGCCGGTTCAAGGCGGGACAGGTGATGACCTCGCGCACCTTGAAGACATTGATGGCAAATAACTGACGGCTACCCAGGGTGAAGAGGAGCAGTTCCAGACGATTCTGCCCCACCATCTGGGTCCGACGATCGACGTCATCCAGCAAGCTGCTCATCAGGCTCTCCCGCGGGTGTTTGCAGATCATACCCTCTCATCCAGAAGTATGATCGGCCACGGCGAAGATTTCTTGAAAATTTTCTGGCCCTCATCTTGCAACCTATCTCCCCAGGGACATCATGCGCCACAGATCCGGCGCTTCTTGAAATACCCCCGGGTATGGGTGATGAACCATCCAGCGAGGTAGCAGCACGATGTTTTTCAACTTCCGGAAGCGCCGCCACGGGATCAGCCTGAGTCTTTTCACGAGTTTGCTGATCTGCGCCCCCATCAATCTCATGGCGGTCGAAACGCAGTCGCACGACAGCATTTTGACGGCCGCCGGCGCATTTCTCGGTCAACAGGCACGCGCCCACCACGGCGAGTATGTGGACGTACGTATCAACCGGGGTTCACTGGACCCGCGTCTGCGACTCAGGGCCTGCGATGGACCACTGGAAACCTTTCTGCCGCCGGGCACCAGGATGACCGGTCATACCACCGTGGGCGTTCGCTGCACCACTCCATCGCCCTGGAGCCTTTTCGTACCCATGCAGATTGTCGTCCGTGGCGAGGTCGTGGTTCTGGAAAGAGCCCTGCCCCGGGGCACCCTGATCTCCGAGGGTGACATCCGGCTCGAACTGCGTGACCTGGGCAGCATGCACGGCGGGTATCTCACGGAACCCACGGCAGTCACCAACATGGTCCTCAGACGGGCCCTGCCCGCCGGTACGGCCCTGAGTCCCCAGATGGTGGAACCTCAGCGGCTGGTGCAGCGAGGACAGAAAGTCATGCTGGTGGCACAAAACACCGCCATCTCCGTGCGCATGGAGGGACAGGCGCTCGCGGACGGCGCCTATGGTGACCGGGTTCAGGTTCGCAATCTGTCCTCCCGGCGCATTGTGGAAGGTCGAGTGCTGTCAGCCGGGGTGGTGGGTGTTAATATGTGAGTCAAATTGCACTGACTGCCCCTACTGCCCCTAAAGAAACCCGCGAATCGGCCGATACGATTTCTAAGAAGTGGCCGTTCAGTGCACGCGAGGAACGCAATATGTCCATCGACATCAAGAATTTAACCCAGACTCAGCCGCGCAGCGCCGGGGAGAGCCGTGGTGCCTCCGACGTGGCCAAAGGCGCGCGCTCGGGCGGTGGCACGGGATTTTCCGGTCCGGTGGGCGACAAGGTCACCCTGACCGAAACCGCCCGGCGCCTGAGCACGCTGGAGCAGAACGCCAGGGCACAACCCTCCGTCGATCAGGAAAAGGTGACGGCTATCCGTCAGGCCATCCAGGAAGGGCGCTATGAGATCAACGCCGAGTCCGTGGCCAGCAAAATCCTGAAGACTGAAGACCTGTTCTAGCCATGAACATGCGCTCGTTTCCGGAGCAACTGGATCAGATCCTGACCCATTCGGTGCGGGAAGCCTCTGCCCTGGAACATGCCCTGCAACTGGAAGGACAGGCCCTGAGCACCCGGGATCTGGAAACCCTTAACCTGGCCATCGCTCAAAAGCAGCAACAGGTTGAGCGACTGGAGCAACTGACCCGTGATCAGGGTGCCCTGCTCAAGCGGGAGGGGTATGAGAACAATGCCCAGGGCATGGCCCGCTGCCTGCGCGACTGGGATGCCGAGGGCGTCCTGGCGCCGATATGGGATCGACTGGTGGACCTCATGACCCGTTGCCGTCAGCTGAATCTTGCCAACGGCGGCGTAGTGGAAACCAAGCGGCGCCATGTGGAACAGGCGCTGCACATCCTGCGAGGCGAGGACCCCCGCACCGAGTTGTACGGCCCCCGCGGGCAACCCACCTCCGCCGGGGGAAAGTCCCGCACCATCACCAAGGCCTGACCTCTCTCAGGCATCCGCCCCCCTTGCGTGCGCACGAAAGGGCTGATTCTTTCCCAGACTGTGCTAGCCTCAGTATAGGCTCCAGAAAAAGCATATACCTGGAGGTGTCATAGAGCGCGGAGGGTCCGGCCCATGAATCAGCCCATCAATCAGACATCGGCGACCACCCACAGTCCCCCGCCGGGCTCACGGCGAGAACATATCCCTCGGCAGGAGCGCATCAATGCTCTACTCAGGGACCTGGAAGCGCGTCGCGCCTCCATCAGCATACGCTTCGGCCAGGATCAGGAGTTTTTCCATGGCACCCTGAATCGGATGGATCCGTCACGGGGATGGCTTTTCCTGAGCGAGCTGACCCCTTATCAGGGCAATCTGCGCATGGCTGCAGGGCAGCAAATCCATATGTATGCAGTACTCAACGCGTCCTGCCTGCACTTTCGCGCCGAAGCGCTTCACTCCGGAGAGCACGATGGCGAAGCCTTCCATGTGGTCTCCATGCCCACCGAACTGGACAGCGAGCAGAAACGCGCCCACTTCCGTGCCCCCGTTGATGACTCACCCGGCACGCCCGTCACCCTGGTGGACAGGGACGGACGCCAGTTCACCGGCAACCTGGTGGATATATCGCTGGGAGGACTGCGCGCCATGTTCCCGCTCAAGACCCCTATTCACGCCAGGGATCTGTTAACCCTCAGCAAACTCGCTTTTTCGGACATCGAGCTTGTCCAGTGTGGCATTCAGATCCGCTTTGCTTCCGACGACAAGGAAACCGGCACAAGGCTGGTTGGCGGAAGATTTTATGATCTTTCCCAGTCGGATGAGCAGGCACTGCTGCGAACCCTGCTATTCATGGAGCGTGAAAGGGTTCAGCAGTGCGAACCTGAACACAGGACCTTTTATCCGCCCGGGCAATAGGGGAAGTCAAGGTCAAAAGGCGGGCGGCAAGAAGCCAACAGGCGATAAAGAGAGACGCAGAAGGATGTGTACTGAAAACAAGGAAGGTAGAGGGGCCTGAAAGCCCGTATGGCATCGGCCTCTGCAAAGTCACGATGCGACATACTTTTTGGGTATTTTCAAGCCACCTCTACCTGCACTGCTGATACTGCAACTGCCAAGACCTTCTTAGTAGAAGGGTCTCCACAGGAACACCAGGAAGTGAGCAGCAGCAGCAATCACCATGAACACGGTGAAGGTGGTCTTGAACTGCTCGTGGAATTCCTTGGCTTGCTCTTCGCTCAGGCCGGAGATGCTGTCATTCATGGTCTATTCCCCTTTCGTTACTCAGAAGCTTCAACAGCGCTGGCGTCGAAGGTCAGCGGGTTGTAGTTGTCATTGGCATACACGAAAGCGTGCACAGCCAGAGCCACGACGAGAACAGCCATCAGGATCGGCATCAGCCAGGTGCCGGGATTGACCACCAGCCACAGCTTCCAATCGTCTTTGGGATTGCTCGGCTTGCTCGGTCTGTATTCACTCATTGATATTGCCCTCTTGGTTTATAACCTTGGCCATCATGGATGACCAGGATGTTTGCAACCACCGCTTATTCTAACGGTTAAGGTTGTCTCAAAGTGCTCTTGAATCACCCAGTCTCCATGTCCTTTTCTTTACTTTTCTCAAGACACTTCGACTGAAGTCTCCCTGATCGGGTTTTATATTCTGCCTTGCTGACCGAAGAAGAGTAAGCACCTTCGGATACCGCTGCGGCATGGTTGTAAGTCTACGTTGACAGACATAAATGTCAAGGCGACCCACCACACCCCGACAGCCTTCGAAAAGCCCTAAAAAAACCACCATTACCCTTTTAAAAACATGAAGTTAAAAAATCCGCACTCAAACGCCGGCATGCACCGACAATGCGATCGACGGACCTTTTACTGACGCAGATCAGTTTCTCAAAAAGGCGTCTTAAAGGGCGTCAGAACAGTTTCAAGCTCACGAATCCCACACATCAAAAGGCGCAAGAAAATGCCCTTACAAGCCCCTGAAAACCTCTGTCAGGCCTGCTGAGCATTGATAAAGGGGGCTATACCAGGTCAATCATGAGATGCATCCCACGGAGCCTGGTTGCTTTAGCTTTTAAAAGCGATATGACAGAAAAAAAACGGCCGGCGAATACTCGCCGGCCGTTTCTACAATCACACTGAAAAGCCGTGGTCGGCTTATCAGGCAACTTCCTCAGCCTGCACAGTGGTCACGTCGCTGCGCAGCGGGTTGTAGTTGTCATTGGCATACACGAAGGCGTGCACAGCCAGGGCAACCACCAGAACAGCCATCAGGATCGGCATCAGCCAGGTGCCGGGGTTAACCACCAGCCACAGCTTCCAATCGTCGGAGGGGTTGCTCGGCCGCTTTGCTCTGTATTCGCTCATTGAAATCACCCTGTCAATTTTTTCGAACTGAAACTCAGTCAAAGCCACACGGAATCACCGTGCGGTGTTACCGTTCTTAGTAGAACGGTCTCCACACGTAGACGAGGAAGTGGGCAGCAGCGGCAAGCGCCATGAACACGGTGAAGGTGGTCTTGAACTGCTCGTGGAATTCCTTGGCCTGCTCTTCGGTAAGACCGGAAATGCTCTGCACGTATTCGTCGGACATTCAAAGACCCTCCATAGGGTTTGCTGTGACTACTCGAATTCATCGACTCCAGCAGCGGTATTCGCTTCGTAGCCCTGAATTCGGGCTTCAATCCCCTGCCTTGAGTCTGGTTGTAAGTCTACGCTGACACATTTCCATGTCAACGGGGGAGAACAGAGTTTCGGAGCAAATGCGACGCTGCCGTTGACCGGGGTCAAGTTTTTCGCCTCCCCTCCTCTCCCCGTTCATAAACCGGAACGGGAAGAGGAGGATAAAGGTTTCAAACCGGCCTCAGACAGTCGGGAAATCGGTCATACCGAACTTACCCTGTGGACCGGTGGCAGGCGGCTCTTCCTTGGCACGCAGCAGAGGAATCATCACCACCAGCACGGCCAGCAGCAAGGCGATCTCCAGATAGTAGACCGCCAGGTATCCGGTGGCCGGCGCCGCCAGGGTCTCTCCCAGCCAGCCGTTGCCCGTGATCCAGCCGACCAGATCGCGAATGGCCCCTCCCAGGAAGATGGCGCCACCGGCGGCGGTGGCCTGCACCGCCCCCCAGGCACCCACCGCCATGCCGCTTTGCTCATTGCGGGCAAACCCCATCATGGCCAGCAGGGTGGAGACTGCAAACAACCCGCCGCCAAAGCCGATCAGGAAGGCACCGACACGGAACACAATGGTGGAGTCCATCGGTACGGCGATCACGACCACGATGAAGGCCAGAACGCCGACTGCGGCCCCCACGGTGGCAATCCTGTAGCAATTGGCGCCGCGGGTCAGCAACCTTGCCGCCAGTGCAAACGCGATCAGCATGCCGGTGGCCCATGTGGCAGTCAGAGTGGTGGTGGCCGCCACCGACATGCCCAGGATCTCGCCGCCGTAGGGTTCCAGCAGGATGTCCTGCATGTTGAACCCGGCGGTTCCCAGGGCGATCACCACCAGCAGGCGGCGAATATGCCCGATGCCGCTGAAGGATCGCCAAGCCTCCATGAAGGGAACACCGGGCTCATGCCTGGCCTTGGCCCGCTGCTGATTGATGGCCTCCTGCTTCCACAGGGCCGCCAGGTTCAGCAGGATGGTCAGCACGGCCACGCCCTGCAGCACTTCGATCAGACGCCCCGGCGTGTAATCGGTCAACAGGAAACCGAAGACGGAGGACGCCAGCACCATGCCCAGCAGCAGCACCACGTACAGCAATGCCACGACACGGGGACGCTGCTCGGGAGCCGCCAGGTCCGTGGCCAGGGCCAGACCGGCGGTCTGGGTCATATGCATGCCCGCCCCCACCAGCAGGAAGGCGATGGCGGCCGACAGCGGCCCCAGGAAGGCCGGTCCGCTGCCGTCCGCCAGTACCAGCAGGGCAAAGGGCATGATGGCCAGGCCGCTGAACTGCAACAGTGTCCCCATCCACAGATAGGGCACCCGCCGCCAGCCGAAAGCGGAGCGGTGATTGTCTGATCGATGCCCCATCAGCGCCCGCAAGGGCGCGAACAACAGGGGCAACGACACCATCAAGGCCACGATCCAGGCAGAGACCCCCTGCTCCACCACCATGACCCGGTTCAGGGTCCCGGTGAGCAGCACCATGGACATGGCCACGGCCACCTGGAACAGGGCCAGACGTAACAGCCGCGGCAGCGGCAACTCCTTGGTGGCCGCATCGGCAAACGGCAGGATCTTGGTGCCGAACCGACCGAGCAGCCCCATGAAAGCACCGGATACACCCTTGCTCATCACCAGGACTCCCCGTAGGTGGATTGAACGGATACGTTAGCACTCATCAGTCAAATCCCAGGAAATCGAAGATTTCACGATCCTTCATCGGCTTGGCCCGCTGTGATTCCACACCGTCCAGCAGGGACTGCGCCAGGCGCATGTATTCATCCTGGGCAATCTTGAGTTCATCCTCGGGAGGCATTTCGAACACGGTGGACTTCTTCAGGCGACTGCGCCGGATCACGTCCAGCAACGGAAAATGGGCCAGACGCTTGAGACCCACCGCTTCGTTGAAACGATCGATCTCGTCGGTGTTCACGCTGCGGTTGGCGATGACGCCACCGATGCGCACCTGATAGTTCTTGGCCTTGGCCTCGATGGCGGCGGCGATGCGGTTCAGGGCAAAGATGGAATCAAAGTCGTTGGCCGTCACGATCAATGCCTGGTGGGCATGCTGGAGCGGTGCGGCAAAGCCGCCGCAGACCACGTCGCCCAGCACGTCGAACACCACCACGTCGGTGTCCTCCAGCAGATGATGCTGCTTGAGCAGTTTCACCGTCTGTCCCACCACGTAACCACCACAGCCGGTACCCGCGGGGGGACCGCCCGCCTCCACGCACATGACGCCGTTATAGCCTTCAAAGACGAAGTCCTCGGGACGCAGCTCTTCCTCGTGGAAGTTCACCGACTCCAGTA
The DNA here is from genome assembly GCF_022227765.1 of Ectothiorhodospira shaposhnikovii. Taxonomy (GTDB): domain Bacteria; phylum Pseudomonadota; class Gammaproteobacteria; order Ectothiorhodospirales; family Ectothiorhodospiraceae; genus Ectothiorhodospira. The sequence goes on from NZ_JAJMLZ010000007.1 coordinate 44,691, forward strand.
CGTCGATGACCGTGGGCACCATGCGCTTGGTGAGCGTGAAGGTGGAGTCGTGCTTGGGATCACAACCAATCTGCAGCACCCGCTTGCCCAGCCGGGAAAAGGCGGCCGACAGATTGGAAGACGTGGTGCTCTTGCCGATGCCGCCCTTGCCGTAGATGGCAAACACGCGCGCCGAACCGATGTCCAGGTTCGGGTCCATGGCGACCTGGACACTGCCTTCGCCATCGGGCGGCATGGGGCAGTCGTTATTGCAAGTGGAATTCACGCAGTGGCCTCCTCGGAAATGCCTTCGACGCGATCATCAAGAATCCCGCCGAGAAAACGAGACGTGGAAAACGGGGAAAAAGGCCTGCCGGCCATCCCGGGCCGGGACCAGTGCGGCAGAAACGCTGCCCCGGGCGGTTTTCTTCAACCGCCCAGCTTGCGGTGGTACCAGAGGTTTCTGGCTTCGTTGTAGAACAGCCAGATGATACCCGCATAGACCATGATATCAGCGATATAGAAGACCAGTGCGCGACCTTCATCACCACTGGTCCCCATGAAGCTCTTCATGCCCATACCCAGACTCAGGCCACCGAAGAAAAGCAGCACCGACATGATGCGATGGCGCTGAACCCGGTCGGTAAAGGCCAGGTATTCCTGCTCGCCACGCAGCCATTCCTCGTCCACCTCCGGCTCTTGCTGTGCCGGGGTGGGCTGGACCGACTCCTGGACGGTATCCTGCCAGGATGTGGATTCGGCGGATTCCAGGGCAATGGGCGCACCGCAACCCGGGCAGGTGGGCGCCTTGTCCGAGACCTGACGTCCGCATTCAGGACAGTCTATCAATGCCATTTCTGATCCCCTGTAGAATTGATTGCCATGCATTCCGGCAGCCGGGTAAACACAACGGTGTATCCGACCCGAGCCAGATGGCGTAGCCAGCCATGATACTAGGCGATCTGCAACGGGTGAATAGGCACAGGGCGGCAAGTGGCTTTACCGGTGTGACACAGGTCATTGGCAGGGCAATCAACAGGAGAGGACATGATGAATCGGGACAACAGGGTTTCCACCGGACTGGACGGTCTGGACGCCGTGATCGACAGCCTTCGCATCGGCGACAACGTGGTCTGGCGCGTGGACCACATGGATGACTACCGGCGCTTCATCGATCCCTTTCTTGCCGCGGCCCGGGAACGCCGGCGTGCCATCATCTACCTGCGCTTCGGTCGCCATGCCCCCCTGGTGGAGGCCGGGCCCGATGTCCATATCGTGCAGCTGGATGCCCTGTGCGGCTTCGAGGCTTTTACCTGTCACGTCTACCAGTTGATCACCGACCATGGCAGGGGGGCATTCTATGTCTTTGACTGTCTCTCCGACCTGCTCTCCGCCTGGGCCACGGACCTGATGGTGGGCAACTTCTTCCAGGTGGTCTGCCCCTATCTGTATGAGCTGGACACGGTGGCCTACTTCGGTCTTCTGCGCCATCGCCATTCCCATCACACCGTGGCCCGCATCCGGCGGACGACCCAGGTCCTGATCGATGTGCGCCGCACCCGCGAGGAATGTCATGTCCAGCCGGTCAAGGTCTGGAAGCGCCACTCGCCCACCATGTTCCTGCCCCATCGCTGGCGGGACGACCGATTTTCCCCCGTGATCGACAGCAGCGATGCCACCCGGGTACAGACCGCCCTGGAGCGGGATCATGTACAGGAACCGCAACGTCATCTGGACTACTGGAATGCCCTGTTTCTGGAAGCCGCGGCACAACTGCAAACCTCCGGTGACGAGGCCGGACGGGCCGCCCAGGTGGAACGACTGTGCCGCGTGATGCTGGGTCGGGACGAACGCATCCTCGACATGGCCCACCGGTATTTCCACCTGGAGGATCTCATGGCCATCCGTGCCCGCATGATCGGCAGCGGTCATATCGGCGGCAAGGCAGTGGGGATGCTCCTGGCACGGCAAATCCTGCGGCGGGAAGACCCGGATACCTGGGAACGGAGCCTGGAGCCCCATGATTCCTTCTTTCTGGGTACCGATGTCTACTACTCCTTTCTGGTACACAACGGCTGGTGGCCCAGGATCATGCGTCAGCGCACGCCGGACGGCTATTACAGCGAGGGCCAGGCCCTGCACGAGCGCATGCTCCATGGTCGCCTGCCCGATGAAATCCGCGAGGAGCTGGCCAGGATGCTGGACTACTTCGGCCAGTATCCCATCCTGGTGCGTTCCAGCAGCCTGCTGGAGGATGGCTTCGGCAATGCCTTCGCCGGCAAATACGACAGCGTCTTCTGCGTCAACCAGGGCACCCCGGAGGAACGGCTCGAAGCCCTGGAACAGGCCATCTGCCGGGTCTTTGCCAGCGCCATGAGCGAAGACGCCCTGGTCTACCGCAGCCAGCGGGGCCTTGCCGACCTGGAGGAGCCCATGGCCCTGCTGCTGCAGCGGGTCAACGGCCGTTACCATGGCCGTCATTACCTGCCGGATGCCGCCGGCGTCGGTGTTTCCCGCAACATCTTTGCCTGGGACCGGGACATGGACCCGGCGGCGGGCATGGTACGCCTGGTCATGGGGCTGGGTACGCGGGCCGTGGATCGCAACGATAGCGACCATGCCTGCATCATTGCCCTGGATCACCCGCTCAAGCGGCCCTTTGCCCATGCCGACGATGGTCGTTTCTGCCAGCACAAGGTGGACACCCTGGACGTGCTGGACAATGAACTACTCAGTCGCCCCTTGCGGGATCTGGTCGAGGCGGACATGGATCATGTGCTGCAATGGTGCGGGGAACCGGACCGGGAAGCCAGCGAGCAATCCCGAAGCCTGGGTGGACCACCGATGTGGCGACTGACCTTCCGGCCGTTACTGGAGAAGACATCCTTCGTGCCCATGATTCAGGGGCTTTTACAAACACTGGAGTCGGTGTATGCCTATCCGGTGGATGTGGAATTCACCGTTCATCTGGGAGCGGACGGCAGCCCTTCATTCAATCTGGTGCAGTGCCGCCCCCTGCAGACCCAGGGCGGCAACCACCAGGTCCGGATCCCCGCTACCGTCGATGACGACGCGATCCTGTTCCGCAGCCAGGGGCACTTCATGGGCGGCAGTCTGGATCAACCCATCGCACGCATCATCCGCGTGGATGGTGAACGCTACAGCGCCCTGACTCTGCAACAAAAATACACCGTGGCCCGTCTGGTGGGACAACTCAACCGGCGCATGTCGGATCGGGATGACCAGCCTACCCTGCTGATCGGCCCGGGACGCTGGGGCACCAGCACGCCGGAACTGGGCGTGCCGATCCGTTTTGCCGATATCAGTCGTATGGCGGTCCTGATCGAGGTCGCCGAACTGGGCGGCGGCGTGATTCCGGATTTGTCCTATGGTTCCCACTTTTTCCAGGATCTGGTGGAATCCGGCATTGCCTATGTGGCCCTCCGTCCCCGGGAGGCCCATACGGACTACCGGCCGGACCGGCTCCACCAGGCCGTTCGGGAAGCGATTGATCCCGATCTGGTGGAAGGCCTGAACGAGACCGTACTCGCGACCGTGGAGATCCACGATGTGCGTGCCCTGGACATGAAACTGCTGGCGGACGTCATCAGCCAGCAGGTCCTGTGCTGTGCATTCAGACGCATCTAAGCGCCGCGCAAAATGATGAAAAAAAGCCCCGGGTTCCCACGCGGGGAACCCGGGGCCGGGGTCTTGCAGCCCGATCAGGACGAACGGATCAGATGACGCCCATGGCCACCATGGCACCGGCCACCTTCACGAAGCCGGCGATGTTGGCACCCACCACGTAGTTGCCGGGGGCACCGAACTCTTCGGAGGTCTGGTGGCAGTTGCGATGGATGTCCACCATGATTTCACGCAGACGCTCTTCGGTGTGCTCGAAGGTCCAGGAATCGCGGCTGGCGTTCTGCTGCATTTCCAGGGCGCTGGTGGCCACGCCGCCCGCATTGGCGGCCTTGCCGGGACCAAAAGCGACACCGGCCTCGGTGAAGAAGCGGATGGCCTCCGGGGTGGAAGGCATGTTGGCACCTTCCGCCACGGCGATGACCCCGTTCTTGATCAGGGTCTTGGCATCGGTACCGTTGAGCTCGTTCTGGGTGGCGCAGGGCAGTGCCACCTGGCAGGGCACACTCCAGATATTGCCGTTTTCCAGATATTTGGCGCTCTTCTTCTCTTCAGCGTAGGCACTGATGCGGCGACGCTCCACTTCCTTGATCTGCTTGACCAGATCCAGATCGATACCGTCCTTGTCCACGATCACGCCGTTGGAATCGGAACAGGCGATGACCTTGGCACCCAGGGACATGGCCTTCTCCATGGCGTAGATGGCCACGTTACCGGAACCGGACACCACGCAGGTCTTGCCGTCGAAGGAATCGGAACGAACCTTGAGCATTTCCTCGGTGAAGAAGACGGTGCCGTAGCCGGTGGCTTCCTTGCGGGCACGGCTGCCGCCCCAGTTCAGGCCCTTGCCGGTAAACACGCCGGATTCATAGCGGTTGGTGATGCGCTTGTACTGACCGAACAAGTAGCCGATTTCGCGCTGACCCACACCGATGTCGCCGGCCGGCACGTCAGTGTACTCACCCAGATGGCGGTACAGCTCGGTCATCATGCTCTGGCAAAAACGCATGATCTCGCCGTCGGAACGTCCCTTGGGATCGAAGTCGCTGCCGCCCTTGCCGCCGCCGATGGGCATGCCGGTGAGGGCATTCTTGAAGATCTGCTCAAAGCCCAGGAACTTGATGATGCCCAGGTAGACGGAAGGGTGGAAGCGAATACCGCCCTTGTAGGGTCCCAGGGCGCTGTTGAACTGTACCCGGAAGGCACGGTTGATCTGGGTAACACCCTTGTCATCCTGCCACGGTACCCGGAAGATGATCTGCCGCTCGGGCTCACAGATCAGCTGGATGATCTTGCGATCGGCAAATTCCGGATACTTCACCAGGACCGGACCAAGGGATTCCAGCACTTCACGAACCGCCTGATGGAACTCCGTTTCCCCCGGGTTTCTGCGCAAGACTTCCTGATAAATGGGTTCCAGCTTTTCGTCGAGACCTGCCGCCATATTTTATTTCTCCAGCACAGCCGGGCTCGACCAGGGGACGGAGCACGGCGTGCAGTTGGTGTTTGAAGAGAGCCGTTTGCGCCCGCACGGGGCAAGCGCGGCACGGAACTAGAAAATCAGAGCTTCAGCGATGGAAATCTCCGGCGCTTTCAGGCTGATAGAGGATTTCATCGATACGGACCCTGATGACCCCACCTCCCGGCCGGGGCCATTCGATCTGATCGCCGACGGACAGTCCCAGCAACGCGCTACCCACCGGGGCCAGGATGGACACCTTGTCCGCCTGCCCGGTGCTGTCCTTGGGGTAGACCAGCGTCATGCAGAAGCTCTCGCCGGTACTGTCCATGACGAAACGCACGGTGGAATTCATGGTCACCACCGTCGGCGGAATCTGCTCTGGATCGACCACCTCGGCACGGTCCAGTTCGGCCTGCAAGGCCGCCTTACCCGGAAAGGCAGTTTCCGAAATCGACGCCAGCAGGCTGTCCAGCCTGTCGTAATCCTGCGAAGATAGGACGATATTGGGTTTGCTATTCACGCTGATGAACTCTGAACATCCTTAAATTAGAGGACGGGGCATTCTATCCCGAAATCTCGTATTTTTCGCCCCCCCAGGCTCAGGCCCCCTTGGGCAAGGGGGATGGAGCCTTCACTTCCACACGGTTGCGACCGGCATTCTTGGCCCGGTACAAGGCCTCGTCGGCCCGTTGCAGGACATGGTCCGGTAGGATGTCACACCCTGCCAGGCTGGTAATGCCGATGCTCACCGTGATCGGGATTTCCAGCTCATCCGTGCGCACGGGGATGCGGGCAATGCGCTTTCTGAGGCGTTCAGCCAGGGCCCTCGCGGCCTGCAGATCGGTATCCGGCAACAGGACCGCGAACTCCTCTCCCCCCATGCGCCCGGCAAAATCGCTCTTGCGCAGACAATAGCGAACCAGTGACGCAAAATGCCTGAGCACCGTGTCGCCGGTGGAGTGGCCATGGGTATCGTTCACATGTTTGAAATGATCCAGGTCCAGCATCATGACGGCGGCCCGGTGATCGGGATTGCGGTCCATTCGCAGGATCTCCTCCCGCATCCGTTCGAGAAAATGACGCCGATTGGAAAGCCCGGTGAGGTGATCGGTGGTCGCCATCTCCCTGAGTTCCTGCTCCATGCGCTTGCGGTCGGTGATGTCGGAAATGGTCCCCACCATGCGCAGGGGGTTCCCCTTGGGATCACGTCTCACCACCAGTCCGCGGGCCAGGATCCAACGCCAACCACCTTCCTTGCCATGCACGCGATGCTCGGTCTCGTAGTGAGCCGAGCTGCCATCCAGATGTCGCCGCAGATGCTCCCGCACATGATGACGGTCATCCGGATGCACATGCCGGAACCACTCCTCAGCCCGGGAACACACAAACTCATCCTCACTGTACCCCAGAATCTCTCCACAGCGCCGGGACTGGATCAGGGTATCGGCCTGCACGTTCCAGTCAAACACAGCATCACCGGCCGCCTCCAGGGCAAAACGCCAGCGCTCGGCATTTTCCTCCAGAGTTTGCAGGTTTCCTGTGCGTTCGATGGCAATGGCGGCAAGATTGGCAAATTCTCGGATCGAACGGATTTCACTTTCAGACGGGCTATGAATCCGGCGCCGAAACAGGCTGACATGACCCAGCAGCCCCCCTTGTGATGACGGGATCGGAACCGACCAGCAGGAGGCGAGCCCGCGCTCCATGGCCGGCGCCTTGAGATCGGCCCACCGGGGGTCCGAGTGAATGTCGGTCGAGATGAGGATCTGTCGCCGACCTGCCGACCCGCAGGCCGGCGGCCCGACAATCCCGTTACCGAAATGATCTGAAACCGCCCGCTGAAAATCCGCATCCAGGCTGGGTGCCGCGGCCGGCACCATGCGCTGTTGCGTCTCGTCCATCAAGGAAATGAGGCACAGGATCTCGGGATCCTCAAGCTCCACACTCCGGGCCAGGGAATCCAGTATCACGGGCAGTTCGGCGCCACCGGCCAGCAGGGAAAGTACCCGATTCCTTCCCGCCTCGCGCTGCTCGTGTCGCTTGCGATCCGAAATATCCGCCAGCGCACCCTCAAAGTGCAGCATATTGCCGTGCGCATCATATTCAACAACCGTATGATCCTCGATCCAGAGGGTCTTGCCCGTGCTGGTGACAATCCGATACTGCTGACGAAACTGCTTGCGATTGTGTCGTATATATCGTCCCAGCTCGGCGATCAGGCGCTCACGATCATCCGGATGAACCAGATCGATGAACCGCTTTTCACCCGACATCATCTCCGCCGCCGAATACCCCCAGCGTGACACATTGGCGGAAATGTAATCCACCGGCCATCCCGGATCGGCCAGCCAGCGGCAGAGTATCACCACACCGGACTCCACCACCCGGTTGACCGACTTGAGCAACTCCATGGCCTGCAGGCGTTCCAATGCCACCGAGAGGTCCCGCACCATCTCCCGCAACAGGGACACCGTCCTACCGGAAAAGGCTCGTGACTGGGCGCTGAAAAGATTCAGTGTTCCACTCATTTTTCCCGATGGGGTCACGGCAAACCTGGCCAATGACCGCATCCCCGCGGCCAGGGCTTCCCCGGCATCATGCAACCCGGCATTTTCGGCGCTTAAGGTATCGATCACGATATGTGGCGCATGACCCGACACATCATCGCTTGCATTCGCCGTTAGCCATCGCATTGAACATTGCTGAGGCTCGATATCACCCACGTCATCACCGGCACGGGCAAACAGGCGCAATTTACGGGCATCCCCGGCTTCCCACAGCCCGATCCACGCCGCACTGAAACCACCCCGGCTCACCAGGATTTCGCACACCGCATGAATCAGCGCCTTGCGATCATGGTGGCGGACAATGGCCTGATTCACACGAATCATCATGTCCTGTAATTGCTCATGCTGTTGCCGGGCAAACCGATCACCTTCGTCTTGCCCGACACCCCGCAGAACAACGAAATAGGCGCTGGGGCCACCGTCGGCATGACGCACGGCGCGCACACACACGGAGGCCGCAATGACCTTGCCGTCGGCGCGCACGAAGGCCTTGTTGCATTCAAATTGATCAATGCTCCCCGATACCAGACGGGAAAACTCGCGGGCCTCGTCTTCAAGGCCCTCACTGAGGGAAACGGACTGCCAGGTCATTCCCAACAGCTGATCCCGGGAATGGCCCAACATTTCGACCAGGCGCTGGTTGACGGCGGTCCAGCGATAATCCTTGGGGGAGAGCATGCCCAAGGCAACAAAGTGCAGACTGTAGAAATAGTCCATCAAAGGACTGTCGATCAATGCATGGACGTGCCGCACGGGCCGTTCTGCCAGGGTGACGGCAAAGCATGGGGACATGCCGGAGGGCTTACGGCCATTTTTGGCCACATGGACATCAGCATGGAACACACGCCCCTGCCCGCTTCTGAACAGCAGACCCTCTTCCAGCACACTGCCGATGTTGCCGGCCCGGACAACGAGATCCGTGATCGAAGGGCAGCCTTCCCGGGGTAACTGGAAATCCGCCAGATTCAGTGCCGGGACCAACCGTTCCTTGGCATCATCCCCCCACAACAAATCCAGGGCCACTGCATTGCCCTGCAGGATCAATCCATTACCGTCCACCAGCAGTTCGGCAACGGGAGACTCAAACCGCAACCCTTCGGCTGCGTTGCCAACGGAGGAAGATACCGCGGACACGGCAGATGTCAGAGGCAGGGTATGCCTGTCTGTCGGCAAGGCCATGCAAGGGTCCTTGGCACCACGGCCACGCAGGAAAAGCATCATTGCTTACCAAGACTGTAGCAGAAACCCCGTAGTCCACGGATCCCGCTGAAGAGAATCAAAGAAGGACGGTAGGATTTTTCAGACACGCAGACGCAAAAAGACCCCTTTAAAGGGGTCTTTTTGTTTGACTGCCTTGGCAGGATCAACATCCATCAGGATGAAACCTTGCCTTTGTATGGCGTCCCCACGGGGATTCGAACCCCGGTCGCCGCCGTGAAAGGGCGGTGTCCTAGGCCTCTAGACGATGGGGACTAGGAAAACAGCATTATAGCAGATCAGCGGAAAATAAAAAGCTTTTATTTTACTCTGCCTGCCTTACAGCTAAACTTCTTATTGGCGCTTTTCGTGTCTCTGCTCTGTCAGAACCACCGTGACCAACCCGGTGAATACCATCAGAACACCCAAAGGCACCAGAGACAGAAAATACTTTGCAAGCTCATCGGTTCCGTAAAACAACGCACCGAAACCGACGACCATGCCTGCCAACGTAAGCAGTGCCCCAACAACCATCGAGTATTGACCTATTCGATGCATGCCGAATCACTACCCGGCCCGCCGAAGCGGAAATTTGGTGGAGCCAGGCGGGATCGAACCGCCGACCTCTTGCATGCCATGCAAGCGCTCTCCCAGCTGAGCTATGGCCCCGAAAGCTTCATGACCGTTTCGCTGTTGCCGTGTTGGTCATGTCCCTCAGAAGCTGCGTACTATACGGATCCTTCAGGATGCTGTCAACAGTTTTTTTAAACTTTTTTCGACGCGATCCATTCAGCAGCTTTCTGAATCCTCGACAGGGTTCGCTCCCGTCCGATCAGCATCAGGGTCTGATCAATGGACGGCGAAACCGAGCCGCCGGTCACCGCCACACGCAGCGGCTGAGCGACCTTGCCCAATTTTACTTGTAACCTTTCTGAAACACCAGTCACGGATTCGTGGATCTGCTCCGCGCTCCACTCCCCCAAGGCATCCAGCGCGGCATGCAGGGCCTGCAGCACCGGCAGGGCATCAGGCGTCAGGTTCTTCTGCGCTGCCTTTTCATCGTACTCATCGAACTCCTTGAAGAAGTACACGCTCTGGTCGGCCATCTCCACCAGGGTCTTGGCGCGGTCACGCAGGATCTCCACCACGTCACGCAGGGGCGGCGGCGTGGAAGGATCCACGTCCCGCTGGCCCATGTGCCAGGACAACTGCCGGGCCACGTAGTCGGAGGTCTGGGTCTTGATGTAGTGCTGGTTCAGCCACAGGAGCTTTTCCGGATTGATGGCCGAGGCGGAATGATTCACGTCGGCGATGTCGAACAACTCGATCAGTTCGTCCAGGCTGAAGATTTCCTGATCGCCATGGGACCAACCCAGTCGCACCAGATAGTTGAGCAGCGCCTGGGGCAGATAGCCGTCATCCCGGTACTGCATCACGCTCACCGCCCCATGGCGCTTGGACAGCTTGGTGCCGTCGGGACCGAGGATCATGGGCAGATGGGCATAGCGGGGCGGTTCCACGCCCAGGGCCTTGAGGATGTTGATCTGGCGAGGGGTGTTGTTCAGGTGATCATCGCCACGGATCACGTGGGTGATCTGCATGTCCCAGTCGTCCACCACCACGGTGAGATTGTAGGTGGGGGTGCCGTCGGAACGGGCGATGATCAGATCATCCAGTTCGGTATTCTGGAAGGTGACGCGGCCACGCACCATGTCGTCCACCACGGTAATGCCTTCGGCGGGGTTACGGAAGCGGATGACAGGACTGACACCTTCCCGGGGCTCGCCCCGCAGGCGGCAGCGGCCGTCGTAGCGCGGCTTGACCTTCATCGCCATCTGCTGATCGCGCATGGCATCCAGCTCTTCCTTGGTGCAGTAGCAGTAATACGCGTGACCGGTATCCAGCAATTGCTGGATCACCTCTTTGTAGCGGTCAAAACGCTGGGTCTGGTAGAACGGGCCTTCATCGTATTCCAGGCCCAGCCAGTTCATGCCTTCCAGGATTGCATTCACCGATTCCGCATTGGAACGCGCCAGATCCGTATCCTCGATGCGCAGGACGAAATCGCCACCGTGCTTGCGGGCATAGAGCCAGGAAAACAACGCCGTGCGGGCACCGCCGATGTGGAGATAACCGGTCGGACTGGGAGCGAATCGGGTGCGAACTTTCATGGAGTCACTCTGGCTTGGATGTATTGGAAGCGGCATAGAGTAGCAGACGACTTGCGGGGCTTCACCCGCTGCCTGCAATCAGGGCGCCTCTCATTGCAAGGCCAGCACGACGGCGAGCAGTACCCCGGCCTCCACCAGCTCGATCAGTCCCCCGGCCGTATCCCCGGTGGTACCGCCGAGGCGATGCACCATCCAGGCCCGACCGAGCAGGAAGACCAGTGCCGCGCCCGCCAGGGCCCAGACGCCGGCCATGCCGCCCAGGATGACGACGGCCAGCGCCACCCCCGCAGTGACCAGCCACGCCCCCCGACGCGGCAGATGCCGGGCCAGCAACGTGGCCATGCCGGCGGAACGGACATACTCGGTCAGCAGGAACAGCGGCAGGATAGCGGCTCGTCCCAGCAGGGGCGCCAGGATCAGGGCCATCCAGCCCCCCGTCAGGGCCAGCAGTTCGAACACGGCGGCAAACTTCACCAGCACCAGCAGGATCAGGGCCGTGACACCGGCGGGACCGCAGCGGGGATCCTTCATGATCTCCAGGGTCCGCTCCCGGTCCCCCAGACCACCGATCCAGGCATCGGCGGTATCCGCCAAACCATCCATGTGCAAGAGCCCGGTCAACAGCACCCAGGCGGTGACGATCAGCGCCGCCGCCAGCACGCCCTCCCCCAGCGCCCACGCCAGCGCGGCCAGGGGTAGCCCCATGAGCAGGCCCACCAGGGGGTAGTACAGCATGGAGCGGCCCACCTCCTCATCGGTGGGCGAGTTCCAGCTCACGGGAAATCGGGTCAGAAAACGCAGGGCCACGAGAAAGGGTTTCATGCCGCCCCCTCCCGGATTGGGCCATGTTCGTTACCCAGGGCCATGACCCGGGCGCCCCGCCCTGCCCTGCCGGGCGAAGTGATGCGATAGAGACAAGCGTGGGGCACCTCCAGACGCAGCAGATCCGACAGGGGGCGCTGCTGCACATGCAGCAGGATCAGACGGATCACGCCGCCATGGGTCACCACCAACACCCGCTCGCCCATCGCGCTTTCACACACCTGTCGCCAGGCCGCCAGTACCCGATCCCGGAAATCCACCAGGGGTTCGGCACCGGGAGGGATGTGGTTGAGCGGGTCTTCCCAGAATCGGCCCAGGGCATCCGGTTCCGTTTCCATCAGTTCCGCCGCCGTGCGCCCCTCCCAGGTACCGAAATGCATCTCCCGCAGATCCGGCTCCAGGGCCAGGGGCAGGGCATCGGCCCCGGCCCAGTCCCGGGCCGGGGCCGCACAGCGGCGCAGGGGCGAAGTGATGATCCGATCCCAGGGACCATGGCGCTCGTACCCCGCCTGCATGTGGGCGCGCCCCTGGTCGGTGAGCTCATCATCCAGGCTGCCACGGAAGGCAAAGCCCCCCGTGGTCTGGCCGTGGCGCATCAGATCAATCTGCATGGATGGCAAGGGCACCTTCAGTGCGCCTCCGTCACCTGGGCCTCGGCGAAGGTGGCCATGTGACAATGGATGTCGCAGGCCAGACGCAGCAGGGGCACCGCCGTAGCGGCACCGCTGGCCTCGCCCAGGCGCATGCCCAGATCCAGGACGGGATCCGCCGCCAGCGCCCCCACCAGCAGGCGATGACCCGGCTCGGCGGAAGCATGGGCAAACAGCATCCAGTCCCGGGCACCGGGACAGATGCGCACCGTGGCCAGGGCCGCGGCGGAACTGATGAAACCATCCACCAGGATGGGCATGCCCATCTGCGCGCAGGCCAGATACGCGCCACTCATGGCGGCAATCTCGAACCCCCCGACCCGACGCAGGCATTCCACCGGGTCCGACAGGTTCTCCGCGCCATGCAAATGCAGGGCGCGACGCAACACCTCGACCTTGTGCCGGACACCCTCCTGATTGAGCCCGGTGCCGGGTCCCGCCAGCACCTCCGGGTCACGCTCCAAAAGCCCGCAGGACACGGCCGCCGCCGCCGTGGTGTTGCCGATGCCCATCTCTCCGGCCAGATAGAGCTGGGCACCGGCCAGGCGTGCCCGTTCGGCACTGTGACGGCCGGCATTCATGGCTTTGGCCAACTGATGGGCATCCATGGCGGGGCCTTCGACAAAATTGGCGGTCCCCGGTCCCAGACGCACATCCAGCACCTCGGACATGGGCTCCAGTTCCACCACGGTTCCCAGATTGATCACTTCCAGTGTCGCACCGATGGAGCGCGCCAGGACACTGATCCCGGCCCCGCCGCGAGCAAAATTCCTGACCATCTCGGCGGTGACGGACTGGGGAAAGCGGGAAATCCCTTCGGCCGCCACGCCGTGATCACCGGCGAAGATGCTGATCCGCACCTGATCCACCCGCGGCTTGTCGGTACCCTGCATCCCGGCCAGTCGGGTGGCCAGGGTTTCCAGGCGGCCCAGGGAACCCAGGGGTTTGGTGAGCTGAGTCTGTCGATCTTCCGCGGCGCGGCGGGCGGTTTCATCGATCGGTGCGGCGGGGACCTGCAACCAGGGGGTTTCGTGATTCAAAGGGGTTCTCCTTTCAGGATATGTGGCAAGCCGGCCACGGTCAGGACGACGCGATCCGCACGGGCGGCCACCGCCTGATGCAGGCGTCCGGCATCATCGCAGAAACGTCGGGTCAGTTCTCCCAGGGGCACGATGCCCATGCTGGTCTCATTGCTGACCATGATCACACGGCCGGGCAGACGGGGCAGCACCACCAGAAAGTCCTCCTGTTCACAGGCGCAGGTCTGTGCCTCCTCATCCCATAACAAATGGGTCAGCCAGAGGGTGAGGCAGTCCACCAGCAAACAATGCCCGGGACGGGCATGGCGGACCAGTGTCGCCGCCAGATCGGCCCCGCTCTCCACCAGCGTCCAGTCCGACGGACGGCGCTCACGGTGGTGGCGGATGCGCGCATGCATTTCCTCGTCGTCACCGGGTCGAGCGGTGGCCACATAGGTCACCGGCAGACCGCTCTCCAGGGCCAGACGCTCGGCCAGGGCGCTTTTGCCGGAACGGACACCGCCCAGGATCAGTTCTTTCATAGGTCAATACCTCGCTCATGCCCGGCATCCACCCTGCCCACCACCCAGGCCAGCGCAACCTCCAGACGCTGCCATTGGGCCTCATCGGCCGGCAGACCAAAGCGTAGACTCAAGGGATCGGTGAACAACCGGGTAAGAATGGCTTCCCGGCGCAGCCCCTGATGGATCTGCCTGGCGTGGGGGGTACGCACCCACTGGAACACATCGGTCCCGCCGTCAGGCACCAGCCCGTGCGCGCTCAGGCAAGCTTGCAGACGCAGCCCGGAGGCGGCCAGTAAGGCCCGGGTCCGGATCTGCCAGTCCCGGTCTTCCAGCGCCCGGGTGGCCACCCAGCGCGAGGGACCGCTCAGGCACCAGGGTCCCAGGCGGGCGGACAGACGGGCCAGCAGGGGCGCCTCCGCCAGGACGAACCCCACCCGCGCCCCGGCCAGACCAAAGAACTTGCCCAGTGAGCGCAGGACCACCAGGCCGGGCCGGGGACAAAGCGGGGCCAGACCCAGGTCCGGGGTGGCGTCCATGAAGGCCTCATCCACCACCAGCCAGCCACTCCGGACCGCCAGATCAGCCAGCCAGGCCTGCAGCCGGGACGGTGCGAAGGTGTCGCCGGTGGGGTTGTTGGGATGGACCAGCAGCAGCACATCCAGTCCGTCCAGACGGGATTCGATCTCCTCCACGGCCAGCGGGATCACCTGGTGTCCCGCCAGGCGCCAGGCATGGGCATGCTCGGCATAGCTGGGATGCAGCATCCCCACCCGTCGCCCCGGCGGCAGCAGGCCTGGCAGGGCCTGGATCGCCGCCTGGGAACCGGCCACCGGCAACAGGGCATCCGTACCGTAATAGGCGGCCGCGGCCTGTTCCAGCCCATCGGCCTCCTCCGGCAGACGGGACCAGACCGACGCCGGCATCCCATCGGGCACCGGCCAGCCCACCGGATTGATGCCGGTGGACAGATCCAGCCAGCGGCTCAGGGGGATACCCTCTTCCCGCGCCGCCTGACGCAGGCGGCCGCCGTGGGGCAAGGTCACCGGAGTACTCATGTTCATGACAAAAAGCCCGTGATAGGGAGAAGATGGCCGATCAGTATCAATAACATGAAGCACGCCAGCCAGATCCCCATCCCCCGTCGGATGAGATCCAGTGCCCGCCGGATGTCCTCGGGCCGGGCCGCCTGCCCCGCCCCCAGATCCGGACGCGGCTCCAGCCGGCCGTGGTAGACCGCCGCCCCGCCCAGACGGATGCCCAGCGCCCCGGCGCCGGCAGCCATCACCGGGCCGGCATTGGGGCTTTTCCAAACCCGTCCCTGCCGTCGCCAGCAGTCAAGGGCGACCCGGGTATGGCCCGCCAGGGCATAGGCCAGAGCGGTCAGGCGCGCCGGGATCCAATTCATCACATCGTCCAGCCGGGCCGCCGCCCAGCCAAAGCGACCATAGCGATCGGTGCGATACCCCCACATGGCATCCAGGGTGTTCACCAGCCGGTAGGCCACCACCCCGGGCGCTCCGGCCACCAGAAACCAGAACACCGGCGCAAACAGGGCATCGTTACCGTTTTCCAGCACGGATTCCAGGGTGGCCTTGCTGATGTCCTGCGCATCCAGGGTTCGGGTATCCCGGCTGACCAGAAAGGCGACCCGCTCGCGGGCCTGGTCAAGATGCCCCTGGGTCAGGGCGTCGGCGATACCCTTGCCGTGTTCGCCCAGGCTGCGCCAGCCGATGGCCAGATAGAGCAGGACCAGTTCGGCCACCCAGCCCCAGGGCGGCAGGGACACCAGCAGGGCCAGCAATACGAACGGGATCACCAGCATCGCCACCAGCCAGGCACCCCGGCGCCGGTCATCCCGATGGAAACGGCGTTCGGCGGCATCCACCAGGGCACCGAAACCCACCAGGGGGTGCCAGCGGGGAGGCTCACCCAGGAGCCGGTCCAGCAGCAGCGCGGACAGCAGCAGGACCAGGGTCAGCATGGCCGGTGTCCGCCCAGCAGGTGGCCGATCGCCTCCGGGTTGGAGGGGAAATACAGATGGACATAGCTGGCCGTGACGGGACCGAGGCGATACACCGGCTCCGCCGTGGCTCGCCCGTTGGGGCTGCGGGCATGGGTCAGCGGCTCGATCCTCGCCGTCATGGCGGAATGATGGAAGGTATGTCCCCGCAACGTGCCTTCCGGCAACACGACTTCCTGGGGTCCCAGTCCGGCCAGCCGACCCTGCATCCGTGCCTCCCCCGGCAGCAGACCGGCCATGTCCGCCCCCTGCCCCGCCACATCCGACAATCGCTCCAGCAGATACAGCATGCCGCCGCACTCGGCCAGTATCGGGCGCCCGGCGCTGACGTGGGAAAGCAGGTCCTGTTTCAGCCGCTCATTGGCCGCCAGTGCGGGCAGATGCAACTCCGGATAGCCGCCCGGCAGATAGACCCCGTCGGCCTCGGGCAATCTTTCCCCCGCCACCGGCGAGAAAAAGCACAGCTCCGCGCCCAGTTTGGCAAGCACCTCCAGATTGGCCGGATAAATGAAGGCAAAGGCCGCATCCCGGGCCACCGCGATGCGCCGTCCCGCCAGCAGCCTGGGGGACGGGCTCCGGTCCACCGGCGCGAAGGACACCGGGGGCGGCAATCCACCCGCCGTCCACACCAGACGGCCGGCGGCAGCCTCCAGGCGCTGATCCAGATCCTGGATTTCCTCGGCCTGGACCAGCCCCAGATGCCGGCTGGGCAGGGCCGCGTCCGGCGCCTTGGGCAGATAGCCCAGGGCCGTCAGCCCCGGCGGCAGGTCTTCCAGCAGCATCCGATAGTGGCCCTCACTGCTCACCCGATTGGCAAAGACCCCGGCAAACGGCACGTCGGGCCGGAATGTGGACAACCCGTGGGCGATGGCCCCGAAGGTCTGGGCCATGGCGGCACCGCTGATGGAGGCCAGCACGGGAATTCCCAGGGTTCGGGCAATATCCGCCGTGGAAGGGCGACCATCGAACAGGCCCATCACCCCTTCCACCAGGATCAGGTCCGCGTCCCCCGCCGCCTCAAAAAGACGCTGGCGGGCGTCGGCCTCGCCGGTCATCCACATGTCGATGGAATGGACCTCGTGACCGCAGGCCTGGTGGTGAATCATGGGGTCGAGAAAATCCGGTCCGCCTTTGAACACCCGCACCCGCCGCCCCTGGTTGCGGTGATACCGGGCCAGGGCGGCGGTGACCGTGGTCTTGCCCTGCCCGGACGACGGGGCCGTGATCAACAGAGCTGGGCAATGGCGGGTGTTCATGGTCGTTGCGGGGCGGGCAGGCCCCTCATTGCTGGTAGTTGAGGGTCAGATAAAATGCCCGACCCGGCTGTTCATAATCAATGGCGTTATCACGGGCTGTGGCATAGTCACGGTCGAACACGTTGTTCAGGGTCGCCCGCACCGTCCAGGCCGGATTCACCTGATAAGCGGCCCGCAGATGCACCAACTCGTGACCGGCGATGCGGTCGGTGTTGGCGGCATCATTGTAGCGCCGTCCCTCGGCAATGAGGGTGGTCCCGAAAGACCAGTCCTGCCATCGCCGGTCCAGATCCAGACGCGCGATCTCGTTGGGGCGACGCCGCAGCTCATGACCGGTATGGCGGTTCTCATGATCCAGCAAGGTCAGGGACAGGGTGGCCGACCAGTGGGCATGACGCATCCCCGTCTCCAGTTCCAGGCCACGGATACGCGCCTTTTCCACGTTCTGCGGCTGCCAGAAAAAGCTGCCGGGCACCGGCGCCCACTCGATCAGATCGTCGATGTCAGACTGGAACACCGCCAGATCCGCATGAAAACCACCGGATTGATGACGCAGCCCCAGTTCATAGGTTTCGGAGGATTCCGGTGCCAGGTCCGGATTGCCACTACCGGGCCAGTACAGGTCGTTGAAGGTGGGCGCCTTGAAGGCCGTACCGCCGCTGGCACGGACCCGCCAGGCATCGGTGATCCGGTAGCCCCAGGCCAGCTGCCCGGTAGTTTCCTTGCCGAAGGCCTCGTTGTCATCCTGCCGCAGACTGCCGGTCAGGGCATGACGCCCCAGGTCCAGCTGGAGCTGGGCGTATACACCCCAGTTGTCCCGCCGGGTCTCGTCATAATTGGTGGAACCACTCACTTTGTCGTCCTGGTAGTCCACCCCTGCCGTGAACAGGTGATCCCCCAGCAGGAGGTCGTTCTGCCAGGCGAACAGATATCGCGTCGTATCGATCCGTGACGAGGCCACCCCATTCTGGAAGGTTTCGTTCTCATCCCGGCTGTGGCTGACGCTCAGTTCACTGAACCAAACCTCGTGGAGCTGCCCCCGGACGCCGATCCGGGAGGCATGATGGACGAAATCAATCCAGTCCCGAGCCGGGTCACCGAAGTCATAATCGGTCTCCCCAAGGGCGTGATGAAAAGAACCGAACAGCTCCAGACCCTCGGTAGCCTGGTGGGACAAACGTCCGGAGACACTGCTGTTGTGGAATCCGTCCCGACCGGAATCCCCCACCCCCCGCTGAACATCGATGCCATCGGTGCCGAAGTGACTGCCGGAGAGGCTGTAGCGGGTCCGGTCCTGGCTGCCGGAAACCCCAAGTCCGTATTCCCGGGTATTGAAGGAACCGGCCCCCATGTGCGCCCGCACCCGGGCCGGGCCGTCACCTTCGCGGGTAAAGATCTGGATCACGCCGCCGATGGCATCGGAACCATAGAGACTGGTTCTGGGTCCGCGAACGATCTCCACCCGCTCGATCTCCGCCGGGGGCAGAAACTGCCAGGAGGCACTGCCCAGGGTGGCGGAGCCCATGCGCACGCCGTCGATCAGCAACAGGGTGTGATCCGAAGCGGCGCCGCGCAGGAACAGGCCGGTGGTCTTGCCGAAGGGACCATTTTGAGACAGGGCAATGCCGGCCCGGGCCGCCAACAGATCCGCGAACGCCTTCGGCTGCAACCGCTCGATCTCTTCACGCTCGATCACGGTCACGGACGCCAGGGTCTGATCCACGGTCTGGGCCGTGCGGGTGGGGGTCACCAGGATGGGATCGAGCCGGGCGATCATTTCCTGGGCAGACAGGGCATGGGGAAGGGCCAGCAGGATCGCGGCCGACAGCAGGGACTTCTTGTGCATGGGGATACTCTCCGGCGCGCCGCCCGCGCGCCATGCGGTCTTGAATCAGGACGGCATGCTGGAGAGCCAGGGGCGCGGGAAACCCGTCCTGGCACACGACCACGAACGGCACTTCCCTACCGGGGAACCCGAAGATATCGAGCCGCGCAAAGCCCTCCGCAATGCCGCGTAAGCGCATCAGGCCGGTCTCCGGGCTCGCGGGCGGGTCATGTACGACCTGGTCAGGGCACCTTCCCACGCTTGCGCGCAGTGGTTGTATCGCCCTGCCGGGGATCCTGGAAACACCATGGACCCCCCACCTCGCCTACCGTTGCGGGGGCAGCGCCGGCATTGTCCATGGCCTTGGGCCATGGTCGCACCGGCTTCCCGTTTCACCGGATGTGTGTCACGCATCCGGCACCTGAAGCGAGGCAGGATAATACGCAACAGGATCATGATTGGCTACCGCCAATGGGGTTTTTTCCGGCAGGATTGACCGCCGGCAACTGCTATGATGCCTGCCTTCAAGACTTGATCACCCACTATCGGCAATCAGCAAGAAAGGCGACGATGCGCGCAAAAAAAGCCCGTTTACCGATGATATCCGGCATTTTATGCCTCACCGCCTGGCTGACCACGGCCACGGCCGACCCCGCCGCGACGACGCCGGTCCAGGTCATCGATGACCGACAGCAGACGGTGTCCCTCGCCGCGCCGGCCGAGCGCATCATCAGCCTGGCCCCCCACATCACCGAGCTTTTGTTTGCCGTGGATGCCGGCAACCGGATCGTGGGCACGGTGAGTTTCAGCGACTACCCGGCGGCGGCAGCGGACATCCCCAGGATCGGCAGCTACAAGCAACTGGACATGGAATCCATCCTGGCCCTGAAACCGGATCTGGTGGTGGCCTGGAGCAGCGGCAACGTCCAGGCCCAGGTGGAGCGCCTGGCCCGGCTGGGGATTCCCATCTACTACAACGACCCCCAGGATTTCGAACAGCTGGCCCTGGCCCTGGAACGCCTGGGCACCCTGGCCGGGCGGGCACCCCAGGGACGGGCAGCGGCCGAGGACTTTCGCCGGGATCTGCGGGCGTTGGAAGCACAATACGGCGACCGGCCCAGGGTGACGGTGTTCTACCAGATCTGGGACCGCCCCCTCATGACCCTCAACGACCGGCACCTGGTCTCCCGCGCCATCGAAATCTGCGGCGGCCACAATCTGTTCGGTGACCTGGAAGCCCTGGTCCCGCGACTGGATCGGGAAGTGGTGCTGGCCGCCGATCCGGAAGCGATCCTGGGGGGCGGCATGGGCGAGGACAGCCCGCACTGGATCGAGGAGTGGCGCCGCTGGCCGACCCTGACCGCCACCGCCCGGGACAATCTGTTCTTCATCCCCCCGTCCCTGCTGCAACGGGCCACGCCGCGCATTCTGGAAGGCACCCGATGGGTCTGCGAGGCCCTGGAAACCGCCCGCGACCGGCGCCCGGAGACCTCCGAGTGAGCCGACCGGCCCTGGTGCTGCCGATCCTGCTGGGGGCCGCCGGCCTGTCCCTGGGCATCGCCGTGGCCCTGGGCAGCGTGCCGCTGACGCCCACCGAGACCCTGGCCGTGCTCACCGGCGGCGGCGAGCCGCTGCACCGGACCCTGATCCTGGAACTGCGCCTGCCCCGCGCCCTGGCGGCCTTTGCCACCGGCGGCCTGCTGGCGGTGGCCGGGGCGCTGATGCAGGTACTGCTGCGCAACCCCCTGGCGGACCCCTATGTGCTGGGGCTGTCCGGCGGCGCGGCGGTGGGGGCGTTGCTGTCCATGCTGGCGGGCCTGGGCATGGCCATGGTATCGGGGGCGGCCTTTGCCGGCGCCCTGTTGTCCACCCTCATCGTCTTCGGCCTGGCCCACGGCACCGGGAGCTGGACACCCACCCGTCTGCTGCTGACCGGGGTGGTGGTGGCGGCGGGCTGGGGTGCCTTCATCAGCTTCCTGCTGGCGATCAGCCCCACCACCGAACTACCGGGGATGCTCTACTGGCTGATGGGGGATCTGTCCCATGCCCACAGCCCCTGGCCGGCCTGGATCGTGCTGGTGGTCGTCGTGCTGGTGGCCATGCCCCTGGGGCGCAGTCTCAACGTACTGGCCCGGGGACCGCTGCAGGCGGCAGCCCTGGGTGTTGCCGTGCGCCCCCTGGAATGGACCCTCTACGGGGTGGCGGCCCTGGTCACGGCAACGGCGGTCACCATGGCGGGCAGCGTGGGTTTCGTGGGTCTGATCGTGCCGCACATGCTGCGTCTGGTGCTGGGCAATGACCAGCGCCTGATCCTGCCGGCCTCGGCCCTGGCCGGCGGCATCCTGCTCACCCTGGCGGACACCCTGGCGCGGACCCTGATCGCCCCCCAGCAGTTGCCGGTAGGCGTGATCACCGCCATGCTGGGCGTCCCGGTGTTCCTGTACCTGCTCTACCGCAGCCGTTGAGATGAGCGACTCCCGACTTCTTCAGCCAGCCCCCGCGCCCCTGCTGACCCTCATGGACCTGGTGGTGGACATCCCCGGCCGGGGCGACGGCGCCCCCCTGAACCTGGACATCCGGGCCGGTCAGTGCTGGGGCATCCTGGGCCCCAACGGGGCCGGCAAGAGCACCCTGTTGCATACCCTGGCCGGTCTGCGACCGCCCCGCCGGGGCACCATCCGGCTCCAGGGCCAGCCCCTGGGGCAACTGCCCCGCCGCCGCGTCGCCCGCCTGCTGGGCATGGTCTTCCAGGATCATCAGGACGGGTTTCCGGCCACGGTGCTGGAAACGGCCCTGATCGGCCGTCATCCCTACCTGCGTCCCTGGGAGATGGAGTCGGCCGAAGACCATCAGGCGGCCCTCAAGGCCCTGCGGCAGGTGGATCTGGCCGGTATGGAAACCCGTCTCATCGCCACCCTCTCCGGCGGCGAGCGCCAGCGCCTGGCCATTGCCACCGCCCTCACCCAGGACCCGCGCATCTTCCTGCTGGACGAGCCCACCAACCATCTGGATCTGCACCATCAGGTGGCGGTACTGGACATCGTCCGCCGTGCCGTGGCCGAGGGACGCAGCGCCGTCCTCACCCTGCACGACGTCAACCTGGCCGCCCGCTACTGCGATCACCTGCTGCTCATGTACCCCGGCGGCGAGGCCTGCTGGGGAACCACCCGGGAGATGCTGGTGCCCAACGCCCTGGAACGCCTCTACGGACAGGCCCTGGTCACCGGCGAGGTGGAAGGCATGC
Organism: Ectothiorhodospira shaposhnikovii; assembly: GCF_022227765.1. Taxonomy (GTDB): domain Bacteria; phylum Pseudomonadota; class Gammaproteobacteria; order Ectothiorhodospirales; family Ectothiorhodospiraceae; genus Ectothiorhodospira. The sequence continues at coordinate 67,069 of NZ_JAJMLZ010000007.1, forward strand.
CGGTGTTCTTTCCCCGAACCCGGTAACGTCCGGCCCAAAGACCCAAAAATAAGCAAACACTGAATTACCTCCTCAACCCGGCTACAATGCCGGTTCACCTCAGCCCTCGACCGCCCATGCCCCTGCCTCCCCGCATCAAGCGCTTGCTGCCCCTGATCCTGCTGGCCATCGGTATCGGCGGGTTCGTCCTGCTGCTGATCACCCGGCCTTCCGAACCGCCCCGGCAGGTGGCGGAGCGGGTGTGGCGGGTGACGGCCGAAGAGATCACGCCCCGGACCCTTCCTCCCCAGGTCACGCTCCACGGCCATGTCACCTCGCCCCGGGCGGCCGGCCTGCGCGCCGCGGTGGAAGCGGACGTGGCCCGGGTGCCGGTGGAGGAAGGTCGCCAGGTCCAAGCCGGAGACACCCTGGTGATCCTGGACGACCGGGAACTGGAACTGCTGGTCCGGCAACGGCAGGCGGATCTGGATGACCTGCGGGCACAGCTGCGGGCCCTGGAACGAAGCCACGCCCGGGATCGGGAGGCATTGGACCGGGAACGCACCCTGCTGGCGCTGGCGGAACGGGCCGTGAACCGGGCCCAGGATCTGCTCAATCGCAACCTGGGTTCCCCCGCCACCCTGGAAGAGGCCCAGCGAAACCGGGAGCAGCAGGCCCTGGCCGTGGCCAACCGGCAGCTGGCCCTGGATGATTACGACGCTCGCCGGGAACAGCTGCGGGCACGCATCCGTCGGGCCGAGGCCCAGCTGGCCCAGGCCGCTCTGGATCTGGAACGCAGCCATGTCCGCGCCCCCTTCGACGGCCGCATCGCCCGCGTCAATGTCGCCCCCGGGGACCGGGTGCGGGTGGGCGACGCCCTGGTGACCCTGTTCGATACCCAGGCCCTGGAGGTGCGCGCCCCCATCCCCGCCGTCCATCTGCCGGCGGTGCGCCAGGCCCTCGACATGGCATCCCCGCCCGTTGCCCAGGCCCGGGTGGATGGCCTGCCCCTGACCCTTGAACTGAGCCGTCTGGCCGGTGAAACCGGGGCCGGCAGTGCCGGCGTGGAAGGGCTGTTCCGGATCGTCTCGGATACCCGGGACGTCCCCCTGGGACGCTTCGTCAGCCTGCGCCTCTCCCTGCCACCAAGAGAGCACGTGGTGGCCCTGCCCTTCGAGGCCCTGTACGGGCTGGATCGCATCTACCGCCTGGAAGACGGACGCATGCAGGGCCTTGCAGTGAGACGGGTGGGCGAATGGGTGGACGAGGACGGTCGCGAACGCATCCTGGTATCCGGCGAGGCCCTGCGAGCGGGTGACCGGATCATCACCACCCGGCTGCCCAATGCCATCGACGGCCTGCGGGTCAGCGCGGAGGCAGACTGATCCATGGCCCGTTCCCGTGGTGTGATCCCCTTCTTCCTGCGGCATCCGGTGGCGGCCAACCTGCTGGTGGCCCTGATGCTGCTTTCCGGCTCCTGGGCGCTGCTCAAGCTCAACACCCAGTTCTTCCCCAACTTCGCCCTGGATTTCGTCACCGTGCAGGTGGCCTGGACCGGCGCCAGCGCGGAAGACGTGGAAACCGGCATCACCATTCCCCTGGAACAGGAACTGCGCACCGTGGACGGTCTGCGCAGCCTCACCTCCACCTCGGCCCTGGGCATCGCCTCCATCACTCTGGAGTTCCAGGCCGGCACCGACATGACCCTGGCCACGGACCAGGTCAAGGACGTGGTGGCCCAGCAACGCAACCTGCCGGAGGCCGCCGAGACACCCATTGTCAACCGCATCATCCGCTACGAGCCCATCGCCCGGCTACTCGTCAGCGGGCCCGATCTGCGTGAACTGCGCCCCCTGGTACGGGAGTTCGAGCGTCAGTTGCTGGACCAGGGGATTGCCCGCATCGACTTTTCCGGCCTGCCGGAAGAGGAGATGGCCATCCAGATTCCCACCGCCCGACTGCTGGATCTGGGCATGACCCTGGGTCAGGTGGGCGAGCGGATCGCCGGTCTCTCCCTTGATCTGCCCGCGGGGATGGTGGGCCGGGACGACAGCGCCCGGCAGCTGCGCAGCCTGGAACAGGGTCGGGAGGAAATAGCCTTTGCCCGCCTGCCCCTGCGCAGCGACGCCGAAGGGGGCCTGATCCTGCTGGGGGATGTGGCCCGGATCGAGCGCAGGATCCGGGACAATCAGGTGCTGGTGCGCTATCAGGGCGAACCCGCGGTGGAAATGTCCCTGCAACGGGCGGAACGGGATGATGCCCTGGACGCCTCCGGCATCCTGCTGGGCTGGCTGGACGAGGCAAAAGAGACGCTGCCGCCGGGAGTACAGATCCATGTTTATGACCAGTTCTACGAACCCCTGGTGGAACGCATCGGCCTGCTGCTCAAGAACGGGGCCGGCGGTCTGATCCTGGTACTGGCGATCCTGTTCCTGTTCCTCAACGGCCGCCTGGCCCTGCGGGTGGCCCTGAGCATCCCCGTCTCCTTCACCGCCGCCTTCCTCGCCCTCTGGGCCCTGGGCGGCAGCATCAACATGATGTCCCTGTTCGGCTTCATCATGTCCCTGGGCATCATCGTCGACAATGCCATCGTGGTCAGTGAACATGCCTACACCCAGTACCAACGGGGCATGAACGCGGCCCAGGCGGCCCAGCGCGGTGCCCAGCGCATGATTGCCCCGGTGATCTCCGCCTCGCTCACCACCGTGGCCGCCTTCCTGCCGCTGATGCTCATCGGCGGCATCATCGGCAACATCCTCTTCGACATCCCCCTGGTGGTGATCTGTGTCATCCTGGCCACCCTGCTGATCAGCTTCCTGGTGCTGCCCTTTCACCTCAAGAACAGCCTGGAAAAGGTCAGGCCACCCCGCCCCGGCTCGTTCCGCGACCGCTTCGACAAGCGCTTCGATGCCTTCCGGGAAGGCCCCTTCCGGCGACTGGTCACCCATTCGGTGGAACATGCCGGCATCACCCTGGCGGGCGCGGTGGCGGTCCTGATCCTGGCCATGGGCCTGCTGGTGGGTGGTCGCATCGGTTTCACCTTCTTTCCCGCTCCCGAAGGCACCGTGGTCACGGCCGCCGCCCACTTCGTCGCCGGGACCCCGCCGGAACGGGTGGAACGGTTCCTGGAACATGTGGAGTCCACCCTCCATGACACCGAATCCGAGTTGGGCGGCAACCTGATCCGCAACGTGGTGGTCTCCCTGGGCCGGGGCGTGGACACCGGCGGGCCGGTACAGGCGCCCCGGGGAGACCAGTTCGGCGCCATCCTGGTGGAACTGGTCTCCCCGGACCAGCGGGACGTGCGCAATACCCGATTCATCCGGGAATGGCAGTCACGCATCCAGATGCCACCGGGGATCGAGCTGTTCAGCATCACGGAACGCCAGGCCGGCCCACCGGGACGGGACGTGGATATCCGCCTGACCGGGGCGGACCCGGAACGGCTCAAGGCGGCCGGGCTGGAACTGGCCGAGACACTCAACGACTTTCCCGGCGTGTTTGCGGTGGAAGACAACATGCCCTATGGCCGGGAGCAGCTCATCTACCGGCTCCGACCCGAGGGCCTGGCCCTGGGACTGACCACGGAATCCCTCGGTCGTCAGCTGCGTCACGCCTTCGACGGGGCGTTGGCACAGATCTTTCAAGAGGGTCTGGAAGAAGTGGAGGTGCGCGTGATCCTGCCCGACGACGAGCGTCACCACGGCGTCACCCTGGAGCGCTTCACGGTGATCCTGCCGGGCGGGGGCATGGCCCCCCTGGACACGGTGGCCGAGTTCCAGCCGCGCCAGGGCTTCGAAACCCTGCGCCGGGCCGATGGCCGGCTGGCCATTTCCGTATCCGCCGAAGTGGACCGGGCGGTGAACAATGCCGGCCGGGTCCGCGAACAGCTGGCGGCCGACGTACTTCCCGCGCTGGCCGAACGTCATGGGGTGACGTGGTCCTTCGAAGGCCGGGCAGCGGACCAGGCGGAAACCCTGGCGGACATGCGCATGGGTCTGATCTTTGCCCTGGCGCTGATCTATCTCACCCTGGCCTGGGTGTTCGGATCCTACGGCTGGCCGCTGGTGGTCATGGCCATCATCCCCTTCGGCCTGCTGGGCGCCCTGGCCGGGCACTGGCTCCTGGGCATGGAAATGACCATCCTGTCCCTGTTCGGGCTGTTCGGCCTGACCGGTATCGTGGTGAACAACTCCATCATCCTGGTGAGTTTCTATCAGTCCCTGCGCGAGGAAGGCCTGGCCCAGGACGCGGCCATCGTGGAGGCCTCCTGCCAGCGCCTGCGTGCGGTGCTTCTGACCTCGTTCACCACCATCGCGGGACTGGTGCCGCTGTTGTTCGAGCGTTCGGTGCAGGCCCAGTTCCTGATCCCCATGGCGGTATCCATCGTCTTCGGTCTGGCGGTGGCCACGGTGCTGGTCCTGGTGGTGATCCCCGCCTTGCTGGCGGTGCATGAGCGATGGGTGAACCGCTGAACAAGCACTGGGTCAGAAGCGTTGTTCCAGTATCAGCGCCCCACCTTCGTTACGCATGTCCACCTGGTCCAGAAAACTCATGCCCAGCAGGGCCATGCCGGGCTGATTTCCCGGCAGCACGAAGGCCGGGACATTGCGCTGTTCGATCCCGCCCACCCGCACCCGGTCCAGATGAATGCGGTGCCCCCATTCGGTGCCCGAAGCCGTCTGCACCCGAACCTGAGCCCCCCGGGTGTAGTCGAGCCCCAGACGACGGGCTTCCACGGCACTCAGGGCAATGGCCGAGGCGCCGGTGTCCACCAGAAAGGTGACGGCATGGCCGTTGATGGCGCCGGGCGTGGTGAAGCCGCCCGAACTGCCCCGATAGATCCGCGCCTGGCTGATGGCCCGAGGTTGGAATTCCCCGCCGACGCGGCCGTCGATGCCGATCTGACGCTGACGCCCCTCCAGTTCGATGAGCACGGTCCCGCTGCGACTGTCGGTGCTGATCAGGCGCACCCCGGCTTCGGACGTCTCCCCCACCCGCAACACCTGACGCTGCCCGTCCAGGGCCATCACGGCGCGATCGGAAAAGACCCCCATCAAATGAATGTCCACGGCGGCGGCGGGAGCGGCCAGGAGCACCGAAAGCAGGGTCAGCCGGGGGAGATGGCGGGTTCTCATGGGGCGGTGAAGGCAAAGGCCAGTAGCTGCAGCACCACCAGAGCATAGACCCCCGCCAACAGGTCATCCACCATGATGCCAAAACCGCCTTCCACCCGCCGGTCAAGCCACCCGATGGGCCAGGGCTTGAGCACGTCGAAGATCCGGAACAGTACGAAACCCACCAGCACCCAGATCCAGCCCGCCGGCGCGGCGATCATGGTGACCAAAAAACCGGCGAACTCATCCCAGACGATGCCGGGATGGTCATGGACCCCAAGACGCCGTGAGCTCTCGCCGCAGAGCCAGACACCGACGCCGATCACGATCAGGGTGGCCAGCAGGTAGCCCCACAGCGGCAGGCCGGACAACAGTAGATACAGGGGTATGGCGGCCACCGTGCCCGCCGTGCCCGGGGCCTTGGGCGACAGGCCGCTGCCGAAGCCGAAGGCCAGAAAATGCACCGGGTCCGTGAGAACCCGGCGCGGGGGGATGGGGGCGGGCTTGGATGGGCTCATGAGGACTCCGCGATCTGAAAATGGTCATAGCCGCCCCGATCCAGCGACAGCCGGTCACCGGCCGGATCCAGCACCCGTAGCCCCGATTCGGCCTCGATCTCACCGATCTCGGTCACCGGGCAGCCCGTGCCCGCCAGACGCTCATGGACCCGGGGCACCCTCTCGGGAGGTACCGTGAACAGGAGTTCGTAGTCATCGCCTCCCGCCAGGGGCAGGGACCAGTCAATCCCCTCGGCGGGCATGTGGGCCAGAAAGGCGGCCGACAGGGGCAGGTCGGATGTGCGCAGGGTCGCCCCGACCCCGGAGGCCGTCAGGACATGACCCAGGTCCTGACACAGCCCGTCGGAGATGTCGATGCAGGCCGAGGCCAGACCGCGCAGGGCCAATCCGGCCGCCACCCGGGGCGTGGGCCGATCCAGGCGCCGGCGCAGCGGATCGTCGGGATCCAGGGCCTGCCCGGCCAGCATCCGCTGCAACGCCAGCGCCGCATCCCCCGGCGTGCCCGTGACCATGATGCGATCTCCCGGGCGGGCACCCCGACGTCGCAGGGCGGCCCCCACCGGCGCCACCCCCATGATCTGCACCGTGATGGACAAGGGACCACGGGTGGTATCCCCGCCCACCAGTTCCACCCCGTGCTGCCGGGCCAGGTCCAGCAGGCCCCGGGCAAAGGCTCCGAGCCAGTCCGGGTCCTGATCCGGCAGGGTCAGGGCCAAGGTGATCCAGCGGGGCATGGCGCCCATGGCGGCCAGATCGCTCAGGTTCACCGCCAGGGCCTTGTGGCCCACGGCGGACGGGGGCGTCTGCGCGGGAAAGTGAACGCCCCGAATCAGGGTATCCACCGATACCACCAGCTCATGACCCGGCGGCACCCGCAACAGGGCCGCGTCATCCCCCACCCCCAGGATCACGTCCGGATGCCTGGGAGCCTGGGTGAAATGACGACGGATCAGGTCAAACTCCTTCACGGGCAGACACTAGCGGATCGACACCTGGGCCGCCACCTTGTCGATGACCCCGTTGACGAAGCGGTGTCCCTGCTCCGCGCCGAATTTCCTGGCCAGGGCCACCGCCTCGCTGATGGCCACCTTGTAGGGCACCTCGGGGCAATGCTGCAGTTCATAGGCGGACAGACGCAGGATGGCCCGCTCCACCGGGTCCACCTGTTCCATGGGGCGGTCCAGATGGGGTTCCACCAGGGCGTCGACGGCCTTCACCTGTTCGGTCACCCCCAACAGGATCATGCGGAAGTATTCCCAGTCCGCCTTTTCCATCTCGGGATCTTCCTTGAATTGGGCCAGGATGTCCTTGGGGTGGTAGCCGGTCAGCTGCCACTGATACAGGGCCTGCATGACCAGACGCCGGGCATGGCGCCGGGCGTGGGTCAGGCGACGGTGGTCCGTGGAATGGGGCTGGTTCATGCTCGAAGCGACCTGATCAGGCTGACCATTTCCAAGGCGCCCAGGGCGGCATCGGCGCCCTTGTTGCCGGCCTTGGTGCCGGCGCGCTCGATGGCCTGCTCGATGGTGTCCGTGGTCAGCACGCCGAAGGAGATGGGCAGACTGTATTCCAGCTGAATCTGAGCCAGGCCCTTGGTGGCCTCGCCCGCCACATAGTCGAAATGAGGGGTGGAACCGCGGATCACGCAGCCCAGGGCGATGATGGCGTCGTACTTGCCGGAATCGGCCATCACCTTGACCGCCAGGGGCAGTTCGTAGGCACCGGGCACCCGGGCCACGGTCAGGTTCGCGGCCGGCACGCCGTGACGCAGCAGGGCGTCCTCGGCCCCTTCCAGCAGGCGCTCGACGATGAAGGCGTTGAAGCGGGACAAGACCAGGCCGACGCGCACGTCGGAGAGGTCGGTGAAGGTCCCTTCATGGGTCTGGATGGCTGAATGCATGGGATCACTCTTGACTTAGTCGTTGACGTATTCGACCACTTCGAGCCCGAAACCACCGAGCCCATGGAAGCGTTTGGGGGAGGACAGCAGGCGCATCTTGCTGATGCCCAGGTCCTTGAGAATCTGGGCACCGATGCCGTGGGTGCGCAACTCGGCCGGTTCCTGCTCATCCTGGACCGGTGGGCTGGGCTGGCGGCTGCGCAGGGCCATCTCCCGCAGGCGACGGACCATTTCCCGGGGACTTTCCGGCTTGTGAATGACCACCGCCACCCCGGCCCCTTCCGCCTCGATGCGCGCCAGCGCCGCCCGCAACGGCCAGCCGCAGTTGGGGCCGCGATAGGCCAGGGTATCGCACAGGCCACCTCCCAGATGGACACGCACCAGGGTGGGTGTCTCACCGTCCACCTCGCCCTTGACCAGGGCAAAGTGCAGGGCCTTGTCCACCGTATCCTCATAGGCGATGAGGCGAAACTCGCCGAACTCGGTGGGAAACGGGCTTTCCGCCACTCGTTCCACGCTGCGCTCGTTCTCGATGCGGTAACGGATCAGGTCCTCGATGGTGCCCATCTTCAGGTCATGCTCGGCGGCAAAGCGCTCCAGGTCCGGACGCCGGGCCATGGAGCCGTCCTCGTTGAGGATCTCGACGATCACCGCCGCCGGCTCGAACCCCGCCAGACGGGCATAGTCGCAACCGGCCTCGGTATGTCCGGCCCGCACCAGCACCCCACCCGGCTGCGCCATGAGTGGAAAGATGTGTCCGGGCTGGACCAGGTCCTCGGGGCGCGCATTGGGCGCCACCGCGGTACGCACCGTATGGGCGCGATCGTAGGCGGAAATCCCGGTGGTCACCCCTTCCGCCGCCTCGATGGAGACGGTGAAGTTGGTGGCATGCTTGTCGTTGGTATCCCCCACCATCAGCGGCAGCTTGAGCTGACGACAGCGTTCCCGGGTCAGGGTCAGGCAGATAAGGCCACGCCCGAAGCGGGCCATGAAATTGATGTCTTCGGGCCGGGTCAGGGAGGCGATCATGAGCAGATCGCCCTCGTTTTCCCGGTCCTCGTCATCGACGATGATCACCATCCGACCCTGACGCAGGTCTTCGATGATTTCTTCCGTGGTATTGAATGACATGGGCAATCGCCGGCTGGGGTTTGGAGTGGAAATCCGACCGGGTCGGATCACATCTGATGCTTGCGCTCGGCCAGAAAGCCCAGCAACAGGAAGGCACCCACCACCATGGGGGCCAGCCATCGGGTGTCCACCATGAGCATGGCATCGGCCAGCATGGGGGTGAGGAAGACGGTCAGGGCGCCGTAGCCGAAGGCACACATGAGGACGAAGCCCAGCAGACGGACCAGACGATGATAGGCGCGCAGGATCATCTTCACCACGCGATTGATATCGTTGCCGTAGATCACCAGCACCGTGGCCACGAAGGCCAATGCAATCTGGCCCACATGGCCACGCACCCAGTTCCCCGCCTGCAGCAGGGTATCATCCAGCCATTCCATCATGGGTCATCCCCCCCTGATTCGAGATCACATCGTGCAAAGGCACCGAGCTTATTTCAGAAAGCCGTGCTCGGCCAGAAAGGCCTCGCTGATGGCACTGCCGGAGCGGGCGGCCCCGTCTCCCAGCAGCAGACGCTCCAGGTAACGGGCAATCACGTCCACCTCGATGTTCACCCCGGTACCCACCCGATAGGTCCGGATGATGGTCTCCTGCTGGGTGTGGGGGACGATATTGACGCTGAACCGTGCCCCATCCACCGTATTCACGGTCAGGCTGGTGCCGTCGATGCACACCGATCCCTTGGGCGCGATGTAACGGGCCAGTTCGTCCGGCACCTGCACATGATAGCGCCAGGAGCGGCCATCGGGCTCGATGGCGGTAATTCGGCCCAGGCCATCCACATGGCCGCTGACCAGATGGCCGCCCAGGGGCGTGGACAGAGTCAGCGCCTTCTCCAGGTTCACCGGGTCACCGGGCGAGAGATTCCCCAGAGAGGTTCTGGACAGGGTCTCGCGGGAGACGTCGGCGACGAAGCCGTCGCCGGGCAGGGCCACGGCGGTCAGACACACACCGTTGACGGCAATGCTGTCGCCCAGTCTCACATCGGACAGGTCCAACTTGCCGGTACCCAGGGTCAGGCGGCTGTCTCCGCCCCGGGCCTCAACAGCGGACAGGGTGCCGACGGCCTGAATGATACCTGTGAACATGTCGGGATCTCGGGTTGATAATTGTCGATTGCGCCGGGGCGGGTCGATCAGCGACCCTCGTCCCCCGCGCCCGGACCGACGACACGGGCCGTGATTCGCCAGTCCCTGCCCACGGCCCGCATGTCGCTGATGTCCAGTGCCACGCGATCCGCCATTCGCCCCAGGGGCAGGTCGAACAGCCCCCGTGCCGTGGCGCCCATCAGATGGGGTGCCAGGTAGATCACCAGTTCATCCACCAGACCGGCCCCGAGCAGGGCACCACACAAGACCGGCCCGGCCTCCACATGCAGTTCATTGACCTGATGCCGGGCCAGCACGTTCATCACGGCGGGCAGATCCAGGTGCCCCCGGGAGACGGTCACGGCCTCGACCCAGGCGTTGACATCGGCCAGATCCCGGGTTTGACGGGCCAGCGCCTCGGGGTCGGTCAAGACCAGCACCGGACCCTCGGTCTGAAACAGGCGGGCGCCGGCGGTCAGCCGGCCCTCCCGGTCCAGCACCACCCGCAAGGGCTGGCGCACCGGTCCGTCCACGTCCAGGGCCTCGGCCGACAGGCGGACATCCAGGCGGGGATCATCGGCCCGCACCGTACCCATCCCGGTCAGGATGGCGGAGGCACGGGCCCGCAGAAACTGTACATCCCGCCGCGCCGCCTCGCCGGTGATCCAGCGGCTCTCGCCGGAGGCCATGGCGGTACGACCGTCCAGACTGGCCGCCAGCTTGACCCGGACCCAGGGTCGCCCCCGCTCCATCCGGCTGACGAAGCCGGGGTTGAGGGCGCGTGCCTCCGATTCCATCAGGCCCACGGCCACCGCCACGCCCGCCTCCCGCAGCCGTTCCAGTCCCCGACCGGCCACCAGGGGGTTGGGGTCGGTCATGGCCGCCACCACCCGCCCCACGCCGGCCCGGAGCAAGGCATCCACACACGGCGGGGTTCGGCCATGATGGCTGCAAGGTTCCAGGGTCACATAGGCCGTGGCGCCCCGGGCCGCCTCGCCGGCATGGGCCAGGGCCAGGACCTCCGCATGGGGTTCGCCGGCCCGCACATGAAAGCCCTCCCCCAGCACATGACCATCCCGGGCCACCACACACCCCACCCGGGGATTGGGATCGGTGGTGTAAAGCCCGCGGCGAGCCAGTTGCAGGGCCCGCCCCATGAGCCGATGATCCCGGCTGGTAAACGGCGCCATGACCATCGGTCAGGCGGTCGAACCACCGCCGTCCGGTGGCGGTTCCCGCTCCAGGCGCTCCACCATCTCGCGGAACGCCTGGACATCGGCAAAACTCAGATAGACCGAGGCAAAACGGATGTAGGCCACCTGGTCCAGTTCCTTGAGGGCTTCCATCACCCAGTCGCCGATACGCTTGGCCGGAATCTCCCGCTCCCCCTGACTCAGGGCCTGATGCTTGATCCGTGCCACCGCGGCCTCGATCTGGTCCGTGGCCACCGGGCGCTTTTCCAGCGCATGCATCATGCCCGCCCGCAACTTGGCTTCGGCAAAGGGCTCTCGGCTACCGTCGCGCTTGATCACCCGCGGCAAATTCAGCTCCGCCCCTTCGAAGGTGGTGAAGCGTTCGCCGCAGGAGACACACTCCCGGCGCCGCCGGACCTGATCCCCCTCGCCCGCGAGGCGGGAATCCACCACGCGGGTATCGGGGGCGCCGCAGAAAGGGCATTTCATGGTGACATCATCCCGGGCTGCCCCGATGCGGCCTCAGCGACCATACACCGGGAAACGGGCGCAGACATCCAGCACCCGGGCCTTGACCTGGTCGATCACGGCCTGGTTGTCCAGATCGTCCAGCACGTCGCAGATCCACTGGGCCAGCGCCTTGCACTCGGCCTCCTTGAAGCCGCGGGTGGTGATGGCCGGGGTGCCGATGCGCAGACCGCTGGTGACGAAGGGGGACTGGGGATCGTTGGGCACCGAGTTCTTGTTCACGGTGATGTTGGCCCGACCCAGTGCCGCGTCCGCGTCCTTGCCGGTAATGCCCTTGTCGATCAGGTCCACCAGGAACAGGTGGTTGTCGGTACCGCCGGAAACCACCTTGTAGCCCCGGGCCATGAGCTCGGCCGCCATCACGCGGGCATTGGCCACCACCTGCTGCTGATAGGCCTTGAAGCCGGGCTCCAGGGCTTCCTTGAAGGCCACGGCCTTGCCGGCGATGGCGTGCATCAGCGGACCACCCTGAGTGCCGGGGAAGACCAGGGAATTGAATTTCTTTTCCAGCTCCGGATTGCTCCGGGCCAGGATGATGCCGCCGCGGGGACCGCGCAGGGTCTTGTGGGTGGTGGAAGTGGTCACATCGGCGATCTGCACCGGATTGGAATAGACCCCGCCGGCCACCAGACCGGCCACGTGGGCCATGTCCACCATCAGGTAGGCACCCACCTTGTCGGCGATGTCACGGAAGCGTTGCCAGTCCACCACCCGGGAATAGGCGGAGAAACCGGCCACGATCATCTTCGGCTTGTGTTCCACCGCCAGGGCTTCCACCTGGTCGTAGTCGATGTAGCCCTGATCGTCGATGCCGTAGAGCACCGAGTGGTAGATCTTGCCGGAGAAGTTGACCTTGGCGCCGTGGGTAAGATGGCCGCCATGGGCCAGGCTCATGCCCAGCACCGTATCACCGGGGTTGAGCAGGGCCATGTAGACGGCGGCATTGGCCTGGGAGCCGGAATGGGGCTGGACGTTGACGTAGTCGGCACCGAACAGGGTCTTAGCGCGGTCGATAGCCAGCTGTTCGGCCGTATCCACGTATTCACAGCCACCATAGTAGCGCTTGCCGGGGTATCCTTCGGCATACTTGTTGGTGAGTACCGAGCCCTGGGCCTGCATCACCCGGGGGCTGGCATAGTTCTCCGAGGCGATCAGCTCGATATGCTCTTCCTGACGACGGGACTCGGACTCGATGGCCTGCCAAAGCTCATCGTCATAGCCGGCGATACTCATGTTGCTGGAAAACATTTCGGGTTACTCCCCGCAAAGCGATTGATCAGGCGTTCGAAAAAGGCTTGAATGTTACTGGATTTTGCCTTTCCACGCACGCAAAAAACCCATGAACAGGAGTCAGGTTCACAGCTGCCTTCAGGAGAAAAACCCATGCGCAAGCACATGACAGGAATGGCCTTGACCGCGGTACTGGCCGGCCTCGCGGCCCTGCCCGCCGCGGCCGACCAGCGTTTCATCACTATCGGCACCGGCGGCGTCACCGGTGTCTATTATCCCACCGGCCAGCACATCTGCCGGCTGGTCAACCGGGACCAGGACAGCCATGGCCTGCGCTGCCGAGCCCAGAGCACTGGTGGTTCGGTGTTCAACCTCAACTCCATCCGTGCCGGCGAGATGGACCTTGGGGTGGTGCAGTCGGACTGGCAGTACCATGCCTATCATGGTTCCGAGCGTTTCGAGGAAGCCGGGCCGGACGAGAGCCTGCGGGCCGTCATGTCCCTGCACCCAGAGCCATTCACGGTGCTGGTGCGGGCGGACAGCGATATCCGGCATTTCGAAGACATCAAGGGCAAGCGGGTCAATGTGGGTAATCCGGGGTCCGGGCAGCGGGGCACGGTGGAAATGCTGATGCAGCATTACGGCTGGACGATGCAGGATTTCGCCCTCGCCTCGGAACTGCCGTCCCGGGAGCAGGGACAGGCCTTGTGCGACAACCGGATCGACGTGGTGCTGTTCACGGTGGGTCACCCGTCGGCGGCCATCCAGGAGCCCATCGTCACCTGCAACGCACGCCTGGTGCCGGTCAGTGGCGAGGTGATTGATCGTCTGGTGGAGGACACCCCCTACTACTTCAGCGCCACCATCCCGGCGGGGATGTATCCGGGGCAGGACGAGGACGTGGAGACCTTCGGCGTGGGCGCCACCCTGGTCTCCTCCACCCGCAGTTCGGAGTCTGCCATCTATCATGTGACCCGGGCGGTGTTTGAAAACTTCGACACCTTCAAGGGCATGCACCCGGCCTTCGGCGTACTGGAGAAAGAGGCCATGGTGAGTCAAGGCCTGTCGGCGCCGCTGCATGAGGGGGCCAGGCGGTATTACCGGGAAGCGGGGCTGATGGACTGAGACCTTCCCTATCCCCCCTTCTCCCCGCCAAGACGCTCCCCTCACCCCAACCCCTCTCCCGCAAGGGGAGGGGGCTATTTCAGGCGCTGACCGGACAAAATACCCGTGAACAACCCGGACACTTCCAGCATCGACCTGGCCGGTCAGGTGGAAACCGGCGGTCGCAAACCCGGACCACCGGTCCGGGCGCTGCTCTATGTCACCGCCCTGGCCTGGTCGCTGTTCCAGATCTGGATCGCCTCACCCCTGCCCTTCTGGTTCGACGTTTTCGTCGTCTCCGAAACCCAGGCCCGGTCCATCCACCTGGCCTTCGCCGTCTTCCTCGCCTTCATCGCCTTCCCCGCCGTCAGCCCCATGGCCAGGCATCGCCCCCTGGCGGGCATCTTCTTCCTGCTGCTGGCCGCCGGCCTGTTCGGCCTGGCCCTGTACCAGTTCATCCAGGACATCCCCAGGGCCTGGGTCTTCGCCGCCACCGGCGGCGCCGTCCTGCTGGCCGCCTGGCCGTCCCTGCGCCCCGCCCCGGCCGAGCGCGTGCCGGTAGCCGACTGGCTACTGGGGGGCATCGCCGCCTTCTGCGCCGCCTACCTGTTCCTGTTCCACCAGGAACTGGCACAGCGCCCCGGCGCACCCACTCCCCTGGACCTGGCCATCGCCGGCTGCGGCATGGCTTTGCTGCTGGAAGCCACCCGCCGGGTGCTGGGGCCGGCCCTGATGATCATTGCCCTGGTATTCCTGCTCTACACCTTCGCCGGCCCCTGGATGCCCGACATGATCGCCCACCGGGGGGCGTCCTTCGCCCGCGCCATGTCCCAGCAATGGCTTTCCAACGAAGGGGTCTTCGGCATTGCCCTGGGGGTCTCCACCAGCTTCGTCTTCCTGTTTGTGCTGTTCGGTGCCCTGCTGGAAAAAGCCGGTGCCGGCGGCTATTTCATTCGCGTGGCCTTCGCCCTGCTGGGCCACCTGCGGGGTGGCCCGGCCAAGGCCGCCGTGGTGGCCTCCGGCATGACCGGCGTGGTGTCCGGTTCTTCCATCGCCAACGTGGTCACCACCGGCACCTTCACCGTGCCCCTCATGAAACGGGTGGGCTTCCCCGCCCACAAGGCCGGGGCGGTGGAAGTGAGCAGTTCGGTCAACGGACAGCTCATGCCGCCGGTCATGGGGGCCGCCGCCTTTCTCATGGTGGAATACGTGGGCATCCCCTACGTGGAGGTGGTCAAGCACGCCTTCCTGCCGGCGGTGATCGCTTACATCGCCCTGTTCTATATCGTTCACCTGGAAGCCATGAAGGCCGGCATGGAAGGACTGCCCAGGCGCCATGAAAGCACCTGGCAGCGCCGCCTGCTCGGTTTCGGCCTGACCGTCTCGGGGCTGTTCATCCTGGCCGGCGTCACCTACTACGGCCTGGGCTGGATCAAGACCGTCACCGGCGACGCTTCCACATGGGTGATCGGCACGCTGGTGATGGCCGCCTACCTGGGTCTGCTCTGGATCGCCTGCCGGGTACCGGAGCCCCACATGGTGGACGAAGGACATCTGGAACTGCCGGATCCCGGACCCACCCTGCAGGCGGGACTGCACTACCTGCTGCCGGTGGTGGTGCTGGTGTGGTGTCTGGTGGTGGAACGGCTCTCCCCCGGCCTGTCGGCGTTCTGGGCGGTGGTGTTCATGATCTTCATCATGGTGACCCAGCGGCCGCTGATGGTGCTGTTCGGGCGCCGACAGGACAATGCCTTCCTGCGGGGTTTCAAGGACCTGGCCGACGGCATGGTGCAGGGCGCCCGCAACATGGTGGGCATCGGCGTGGCCACCGCCGCCGCCGGGATCATCGTCGGCACCGTGGCCATGACCGGCATCGGCCTGGCCATGACCGACCTGGTGGAATTCCTCTCCGGCGGCAACCTGATGCTCATGCTGCTGCTCACCGCCGTCATCTGCCTGGTGCTGGGCCTGGGTCTGCCCACCACCGCCAATTACATCATCGTCGCCACCCTGATGGCCCCGGTGATCGTGGAACTGGGCTCCATGCACGGCCTGCTGATCCCGCTGATCGCCGCCCACCTGTTCGTGTTCTATTTCGGCATCATGGCCGACGTCACCCCGCCGGTGGGCCTGGCCTCCTTCGCCGCCGCCGCGGTCTCCCGCGCCGACCCGATCCGTACCGGGGTGCAGGCCTTCATCTACAGCCTGCGGACCGTGACCCTGCCCTTTTTGTTCGTGTTCAACACCCAACTCCTGCTCATCGGCGTGGACAGTCTCTGGCAACTGGTGATCACCTTCATGGGCGCGCTCACCGGCATCCTGATGTTCGCCGCCGCCACCCAGGGCTGGTTCCTGACCCGCAGCCGCCTGCACGAATCCGCACTCCTGCTGGCGGCGGCCCTGGTGATGTTTGCCCCCAACCTGCTCATGGATCGCATCCACCCCCGCTATGACCACCTGCCCGCCGCCGAGATCCAGGCGGTGGCCGAGGCCACCGCGGGCGGGGGACAACTGCGGCTACGGGTGGAAGGCATGGATCTGGACGGTCGGGAAGTGACCCGGGCCGTGATGCTGCCGCTGGGCGAACCGGCCCCGGCAACCCAGCGCCTGCGCCAAGCCGGCCTGGGCATCATGGCCTTCGGTGATCAAGTGAGTATCAGTTTCGTCGCCTTCGGCAGCCCGGCGGAACGCCTGGGACTGGAACCCGGCTGGCAGATCACCGAAGTGATGGTACCCGCCAGCCGGCCGGCTCCCGAATGGTTCTACCTGCCCGCCCTGGCCCTGCTGGGCCTGATCGCCTGGCGGCAGCATCGCCGTCGGGATCCTGCCGCCCCAATGTCCACCCCGAGGTGATCCGATGCGTCCGATCCTGTTCATTGCCCTGCTGGCCCTGCCCCTGAGCCTACCGGCGCAGACCGGCGGACCGGAACTGGAAGTCTATCTGCAGCGGCAGATCAGTGACTGGAAAATAGAGGGCGACACGGTGGAAACCCGCATGAACCGGCTGGGTCTGCGCCTGCACGAACAATTTCTGGATGGGTTCTGGATGGGGCTCCACGGCGGTTATCTGAGCCTGACCCAGAGCGGCAGCCCCAGCACCCGGGGCATGGATCTCACCGGCTGGTATCTGGGCACTTCGGGACGCTGGCGAATGCTGCAGGCCGGCCCGGCCACCCTCAGCGCCCTGGGCCGTTTCACCTACCACGAGGCGGACGCGAACGATGCCGGGCAAAGCACCCGTATGGTCTGGAATGAGTGGGGAGCGGGCCTGGAATCCGCGTTCCGGTTCGATCCGCTGCAGCTGCGCCTGGGCGTGGACTACGCCCGGGTGGATGGCGATGAAACCGCCCGGGGCGACATCCGGCGCAGCGCCACTCTGCGCGAGGAGGAGTCAGTAACCGCCACCGCCGCCCTGGACGTGTTCGTGGATGCCACCGGACGGGTGACCCTCCAGGCGGAGTCCGGCGGACGTCGCGGCGCCGGCATCTGGTTCTCCCGGCAATTTTGATCCATGGCGCACCAGCCGCCACAGATTCAGCATGTATTTGACGTCGCTATCCGCCTGATGGGCAAAGCCCGGTGTCAGCTTCCAGGCTTTGTCCATCAGGTTGCGCAGCAGATCCGGCGGTCGGTATTCCGGGGGCGGCAACCGGGGCTCCAGCAGCTTGAACAGGTCCCCCAGCCGAAAACGGGGCATGGCGTTGCCGCTGACGAACAGGCGTCGCAGCCAGAAACGGTCCAGATGGACTCCGTCGGTAAAGACCACCTTGCCGGCCAGGGCCTGATTCATGCGCCGGCATACCCAGTCGATGTCCCGACCCTCGTCCTCGATGGATTCACGGGTGATGCCGTGCATCTCCTCCGCCCTCTCGCACCAGTCACTCCACTCCTCGGCGGGACGGATCAGCCAGCACTCCACCTGTCCCACGCCATCGGACCAGGCCACCTGGATCGGGTAGCTCTGTTCGCTGAGCGATGACGCCTCGAAATCCAGAAAACAGGGAAGCGTGCTATGAGAGAAAGGATCTGGCATAAAGAAACTTGGCGAGAGCCAGGACAGGGTTGATCATCATAACCTGCGTACCCGGAGGCACCAACCCCGCGTTGGGCCTGCCCGGCCACTGGAACGGGTTTTCAAGGACATGAGCAACGCCTTTTTGCGACTGGAAAAAAATACCCGCGGCCGGGATTTCGTGGTGGGCGACCTGCATGGCATGTTCTCGGCCCTGGAACAGGCCCTGGACAATCTCCGCTTCGAGCCGGACCGGGACCGCATGATCTCCGTGGGCGACCTGATCGATCGCGGACCCGAGTCCCACCGGGCCCTGGAATTCCTCGCCGCCCCCTGGTTCCACGCGGTTCAGGGCAATCATGAACAACTGCTGCTGGATTCCGCCGTCGACAAGGACCTGGCCTGCAGTTGGCTGAGCCTCAATGGCGGCGAATGGTGGGTCTCCATCTCTCGGGAACAGCAGGAGCGCTTCCAGCAGACCCTGCAACAACTCCCCTTCGCCATCGAAGTGGACACCGATCAGGGCTTGGTCGGCATCGTGCATGCCGACATCCCGCCGGACATGCCCTGGCAACGCTTCAGCCAACGCCTGGAAGACGAACAGAAGCTGCGGGACTACGCCCTGTGGTCCAGAAAACGCATCAATCGACTCCTCAAGGGCGAGACGATCCCGTCGGTGCCGGGCATCGACCTGGTGATCTTCGGCCATACCCCCGTCCCGGAGGCACGTCTTTGCGGCAACATCTATTATCTGGATACGGGGGCCACCTACGGCCATCAATCTCGGGACGCCAAGCTCAGCATCCTGCAGATCCACCCGCGGCGAAACCTGACCACCCTGAACACCGCCCGCAGAAAGGATAAAAACGGGGATGACGACCGATCAGGATCAGACTGAAGCACTACAGACGCGACTACGCCAGGCCCATGCCGACGGCAGTCCGGTGGACATCCGCGGCGGCGGCAGCAAAGGCTTCTACGGTCGCCCGGTCAATGCCGCGCCGCTGGAGATCGGCGGCCATCGCGGCATCATCGACCATGAACCGGGGGAACTGGTCCTCACCGCCCGAGCCGGTACCCCCCTTGACGAGATCCGGACGCGCCTGGCCGGGCATGGTCAGATGCTGCCCTTCGAGCCGCCGGCCTTCGGCCCCCGGGCCACCTTCGGCGGCACCATCGCCACCGGTCTCTCCGGCCCCCGCCGCCCCTATGCCGGTGCCGTGCGCGATGCCGTCCTGGGGGTGCGCATGCTCAACGGGCAAGGCGAAGTGCTGCGCTTCGGCGGTCAAGTGATGAAGAATGTCGCCGGCTATGACGTGTCCCGACTGATGGCCGGGGCCCAGGGCACCCTGGGCATCCTGCTGGACATCTCCGTCAAGGTGCTGCCCCGACCGGCCTTCACGCTCACCCTGATCCAGGCCGCCAGCGCCTCCCGCGCCCTGGAATCCCTGCAGGAATGGGGCTTGCGCCCCCTGCCCCTCTCCGCCGCCTGCCATGTGGATGACACCCTCCATATCCGCCTGTGTGGTGCCCGCCAGGGCGTGGAACAGGCCGCTGAACTGATCGGTGGGGAAGTGATGGAGGGCGCCGACGATTTCTGGCACGGCATACGGGAACAGACCCACTCCTTCTTTCATGGAGGCGCCCCCCTGTGGCGCGTGAGCGTTCCCCCCGGCACCCCCATGACCGGATTCCCCGAGGCCTGCCTGGTGGACTGGGGGGGCGCCCTGCGCTGGTTTTACAGTGAAGCACCGGCCGCGGACATCCGCGCCCTGGCCGAAGCCCGCGGCGGACATGCCACTCTCTTCCGGGGGCATGCCGGCGGTCGCATGGAACCCTTCCATCCCCTCCCCGCCCCCATGCTCACCCTGCAGCGTCGCCTCAAGGTGGCCTTCGATCCCCGGGGCATCCTCAACCCGGGCCGCCTGTATCCGGAGCTCTGATCATGCAGACCCGCCTGGTGGATGCCATTGCCCAGACCACCCGCGGAGCCGAGGCGGATCATATCCTCCGCAGCTGCGTCCATTGCGGGTTCTGCAACGCCACCTGCCCCACCTACCAGCTGCGCGGCGACGAACTGGATGGCCCCCGCGGCAGGATTTACCTGATCAAGCAGGTCCTGGAGGGCGAGCCTCCCAGTCGCCGCACCCAGCAGCATCTGGATCGCTGCCTCACCTGCCTCAACTGCATGACCACCTGCCCCTCCGGGGTGGACTACCGGCATCTGGTGGAGATCGGACGGGAACAGGTGGAACGACAGGTGGCGCGTCCCTGGGCCGACCGCCTGCAACGACGCCTGTTGCGGCAGATCCTGCCCAACCGGATGCTGTTCAACTTCCTGCTGCGTACCGGCCAGGCCCTGCGCCCGCTATTGCCCGGCTCGCTGCGTCGGCGCATCCCGGAACGCCACCACCGAGGTAGCTGGCCGCTCCCACGCCATGCGCGGCGCATGCTGGTGCTCCAGGGCTGCGTCCAGCCGGCCCTGCAACCGGACATCGACGCCGCCCTGGCCCGGTTGCTCAACCGCCTGGACATCAGCCTGATTCCCACCCAGGGTGGATGCTGCGGCGCCATCGACATGCATCTGAGCGCCGAGGATGCCGCCCGCGACCGGGCCCGGCACAATATCGACGCCTGGTGGCCTCAGTTGACAGCGGGCGCCGAAGCGATCCTGATCACCGCCAGCGGCTGCGGCGCCCATGTGCGCGACTACGGCCATCTGCTGCGTGAAGATCCCGACTACAGGGACAAGGCCCTGCGGGTCAGCGAGCTGACCCGGGACCCTTGCGAAATTCTGAATCCGGAGGATATCCGACGTCTGGCCGTGGATGGCCGCAACCGGACTGTGGCCTTTCATCCCCCCTGTTCCCTGCAGCACGGCCTGAAGCTGGGCGGCCGGGTGGATGCCCTGCTGCGCAGTGCCGGATTCCAGTTGCTGCCGGTGGCGGAGAGCCACCTGTGCTGCGGTTCGGCGGGGACCTACTCCCTGCTGCAGCCGGATCTGGCGGCCCCCCTGCGGCAGCGCAAGCTGGAACACCTGGAGCGGGATGGCCCCCAGCTCATCGCCACCGCCAACATCGGTTGCCAGACCCACCTGCAGGCCGGCACCGACACCCCCGTGGTCCACTGGATCAAGCTGCTGGACAACCCGGGGCTGCAGGGACGCTGAAAAAAACACCGGATGACAAGGAACCTCCATTCGGGTAACCTGTCCATTACTTTAAGGGGGCGACCTGGCTTCGACGTGGGTCGTGAAACCTGAGGTGCATGCCGAGGATACAGCTAACCTCGTCAAAATGCTGTAACGCTATAGTTGCCAACGACGACAACTACGCTCTGGCCGCCTAAAAACCGGTCAGCCTCTGACGGGATTTGCTTGTAGGTTCTACTCAGAGGTCATCGCATACAAGCTCGTGGAGCGGACCTGCCCGGGTCTTAACCACTAAAACCGATCGGGCTCGCGCTGCGGTATCCTGTTCGTCGGAGACCAAGGCGTTAACCTAAAAGACGAACTAAGCATGTAGTACCAAGGGCGTAGGGCTTGCGGACGCGGGTTCGATTCCCGCCGCCTCCACCAGCAAAACGAAAAAGCCCATCCGATTCAGTAGCTTACGGATGGGCTTTTTTTTGATCCCACACTGGCTCCCACAATCCTGAAAGTGCTTGTCCTGCCTGTTCACCTCACCAGAACAGGAGTGCCGACCGTGCACCACTGGGCGTGACCGGCCCGGTTTCTGGTAGACTCCTTCGTATGGCGTCGATGAGCGTTACAAGGAGAAATGCTGCGACGGTGACGCCAAGGACTGGCTGGAGCAGCTTCGTATTCTGCGCGATGCCCACGGCATCACACCGGACACCTCCCTTGCCACCGTTCAGCAGCAGACCGCAAAAGCGCCGGTTGCCAACAGCAACTTCCTGAAACAGGCCTTCCTCGAAGGCTGCCAGCGGGTCGGTCTGTTTGATGCTATTGCAAAGGAGGGAGCCGCGCCATGACCTTTGCCTCTGCATTCACCATCACCAACCGCATGACCTCCGCGAGCTCCCGCATCGAAGAGGCAGCCAGGGAGGCAACATGAAATATCAGCCACCCTACACCATCACCCCCGAGATCCTGAACCGGGTCGCCGCGATCAGCGAGGCCATCGGGCGGCTGACCGTGCTCACCGATCAGGCGAGAGCCTTGCGGCTGCGGCGCATCAATCGCATCCGCACCATTCGCGGTTCGCTGGCCATCGAAGGCAACACCCTGAGCGAGGCGCAGATCACCGCGATTCTGGAGGGCAAGCGGGTCATCGCCCCGCCTCGCGAGGTGCAGGAGGTGAAAAACGCCCTGGCCGCCTACGACCGGTTCGACAGCTGGAAGCCAGTGTACGAAAAGGACCTGCTGGAGGCGCACAAAATTCTGATGTCCGGCTTGATCGACGAGGTAGGGCTGTATCGGCACGGCGGTGTGGGAGTGATGGCAGGCCAGCAGGTGATTCACATGGCCCCGCCCGCCGACCGGGTTCCCCATCTGATGGGCGATCTGTTTCGCTGGCTGGCCGCCACTGATGCCCACCCGCTCATCGCCAGTTCGGTTTTTCACTACGAGTTCGAATTCATCCACCCCTTTGCCGACGGCAACGGTCGCATGGGGCGGCTGTGGCAGAGCCTGATCCTGGCCCGCTGGAATCCCCTGTTCGCCGACATCCCGGTGGAAAGCCTGATCTTCGAGCACCAGGCCGAGTACTACCAGGCTATTCAGGAAAGCACCCAAAAGACCGATTCCGCTCCGTTTATCGCCTTCATGTTGCGGATGATCCTGGATACCGTGACCAGCTCGACCCCGGAAGTAACCCGGGAAGTTACCCCGGAAGTTCGACTGCTCTCAGTTCTTGCCGGAGAGATGACCCGGCAACAACTCAAAGAGGCGCTCGGGCTGAAAGATGATGAGCATTTCCGCAAAGCCTATCTGCTCCCGGCTCTGGATGGCGGTCTGATTGAAATGACCATCCCAGACAAGCCGCGCAGCAGCAAGCAGAAATACCGCCTGACCGACAAGGGTCGTCAGGTGGTGGCCCGGCACGGCGGCGGATAACTTGCGACAGACATGGTGATTCGGCAGAGTGTCGTCGAGGATGGCGGCGACGATGTCGGGTGCCAGCGTGGTCAGGTTGACCTTCCTGGTGCCAGGCTTGGGATTGGCCGACGGCTTCAGGCAGAAGAACAGCGGACCGGACCACGCGCGGTTACTACGGGAGATCGTTCAGCTCGTAGCTGGTACTGCGCCCGCCCGCATTCGATTTTCGCAGCACGCCACGTGCGAGCAGGTCGTTGATGTCGCGCAGCGCCGTGTCCGGCGAACACTTGGCAATGGCCGCCCACTTGCTGCTGGTGAGTTTGCCCTCGAAGCCGTCGAGCAGGCGGTTGAGCAATTTCGCCTGTCGCTCGTTCAAAGGAGTGGCCGCCCAGTGCTGCCAGAAGCGTGCCTTGGTCAGCACGGCATCGAGCGTGTGTTGCGCCTGATCGACGGCGCGATGCAGGATGTCCAGGAACCAGGCCAGCCACTCGGTGACGTCCATGGACCGGTTGTCAGGCACATCCCTGTGCCTGACCCCTTCGGGGCTGGCGCGAAAATTTGCTCCCGGCAAATTTTTCTGGGTGCGCTCCAGGATATCGTAGTAGGCCTTGCGCTCCCGCTGGATCTGCGCCGACAGGCTGTAGAAGCGCTGCGGGCTGCCGTCGGCGCGCGCAAGCCACAGGTCGCCGATGGCACGGGCGATGCGGCCATTGCCATCGTCGAAGGGATGCACGGTCACGAACCACAGATGGGCAAGCCCCGCCTTGATGAGCGGTGGCTCACCCGAGTCCGCATTGACCCAGTCGAGGAAACGACCTGTCTCGGCCTCCAGTCGATCGGCGGGCGGCGCCTCGAAATGCACGCGCTGGCGGCCGATGGGACCGGAGACCACCTGCATGGGGCCACTGGCATCGTCGCGCCAGCCGCCGACCTTGATTTTGGAAAGGCCGGAGTAACCGGTGGGAAACAGCGCGGCATGCCAGCCGAACAAGCGTTCCCGTGTGACCGGTGCCTGGCAGTTGGCCGTGGCATCGAGCACCATCTCCACCACGCCTTCGACGTGATGATCGACCGGGGCCAAGGCACCGATGTCCACGCCGAGCCTGCGCGCGATGGACGAGCGCACGGATTCGACGTTGAGCTGCTCGCCTTCGATCTCGCTGGTCTTGACCACGTCTTCGGTGAGCGCGGCCAGACCGGCCTGATCGCGCAACGCCATGCCCACGTCGGCCAGACGCCCCATCAAGAGCCCTTGAGCGCGACTCACATCCGCCATGGGGCCGGCCAGGACCGCCAAGTCGAAGCGCCAGTCCGGCCAGTCACTCGCCTGCCAGATGTACTTGTAATCTCCGCTATTCATGCGGAGATTATGGACTGCATTCTCCGCATGCGCAAGTTATTCACCGCAGACAGTGCGGCGATAGAGGCGCCATTCGCCGCGTGACAACATGATGAGATGCGCTAAGCATCACAAGAATGGATGTGAGTGGTTGTGTTTCTGGGTGCGCCGGTGTGCCCTTGGAACTTCGCCTTTAGTTAATCGCGCCACCAAGATTGGCGCGATTCCGGCTTTTGCGCCACAATTGCGCCATTGAACTCATGAATCGCGCCACCGCCTGCTGATCGATCTGTCCTGGGCGTCCAGCCACCTCGAAGGCAATACCTACACCCGGCTCGACACCCGGGAGTTGATCGAGCACGGCCGGATTGCGCAGGGCAAGGCCGCCATCGAAACGCAGATGATTCTGAATCACAAGGCGGCCATCGAGTTCCTGGTCGAGAACGCCGACACGGCCGGATTCAACCGTTTCACGCTGCTCAACCTGCACAGCGCCCTGTCGGAAAACCTCCTGCCCAACCCCGCCGACGAGGGGCGACTGCGGCAGCATGGCGTAGAGATCGGCAAGAGCGTCTATCGTCCCCTGGCCGTGCCGGCTCAAATCGAGGAGATGCTGGACCTCCTTCTGGACAAGGCGAACCGCGTCGAGGACCCCTTCGAGCAATCCTTTTTCGTGATGGTGCATGTGCCTTATCTGCAGCCCTTCGCTGACGTCAACAAACGCACCTCGCGGCTTGCGGCGAACCTGCCACTGATCCGCGCCAATCTGTGTCCGCTGACCTTTCTCGACGTGCCCGAGCAGGCGTACAGTCGGGCCGTCCTCGGGGTCTACGAGCTGACCAGGATCGAGCTCTTGCGCGACCTGTATGTCTGGGCCTACGAGCGCTCGACGCAGGAGTACCTTGCCATCAAGCAGGATCTTGCCGAGCCCGACCCGCTGCGCCTGGCCTGGCGCGAGGTGATCAAACAGTCAGTGCGCGAAGTCGTGCGGCAACCCGGGCGGGCGCCGCTGGACGTCATCAAGGAATGCCTGTCCGGGCATGAGCTCGGCGTCGACAGGGACAACATCGAGGCGCTGGTGATCGAGGAGCTCCGACGGCTGCATGAGGGTGTGCTGGCGCGCTACGGACTGCGCCCCTCAGAGTTCAGCGAATGGCAGTCACGCCAGTGGCCGGCGTGAGCCCATTACTCCGACCCTGAAACTGGCCCGAAGTCCGCAAAGGCCACAACGCGGCACCACACAGATAAATGGGTTACGCGCGTACGAATCAAGCGGTTTGATCCTGCAGCATCGGCAGGCAAAGGAAACCATGCCCGTTGTGTTTTGTCGGTAATTATTGACAACTACCGACGTTCCGCAACATTATGACGGCATGGACAGTTCGCACCAGAGCATTCTGGAACTTGCCGCCCGGCGCGGCCTTATTCGCCCACGCGATCTCAATGAGCGCGGGCTGCCCACTGTTGCCCTCACGCGGCTGGTGCGGCAAGGGCTGCTCCAGCGCGTGGGACGGGGTCTGTACGCGATTCCGGACCGGCCCGTCTCGGAGCACGGCGCGCTGGCCGAGGTGGCACGCAAACACCCGCAGGCCATCGTCTGCCTGCTCTCGGCACTGCGTGTGCACGAACTCACTACACAGTCACCGTTCGAGGTCTGGCTGGCGATCCCGAACAAGGCGCGCGCGCCCAAGATGGATTATCCCCCGCTGCGCATCGTGCGCTTCTCCGGCGCAGCGCTGACGGAGGGGATTGAGGAACACTCCGTCGATGGTGTGCCGGTGCGCGTGACCAGCGTCGCCCGGACGGTGGCGGACTGCTTCAAATTTCGCAACAAGATCGGCCTCGATGTCGCGCTGGAGGCGCTGCAGGAAGCCTGGCGCGACAAGCGTGTCAGCATGGATGAGCTGTGGCGCTTTGCTGAGCTGTGCCGAGTGGCCAATGTGATGCGCCCCTACATGGAAAGCCTGTCATGAACCAACGCAACATCGCAGCCTCGGTGCGCGCCCGACTGCTCAATCGTGCCCGCGAGACCCGGCAGGACTTCAATCTGGTCCTGACTCGCTACGCCCTTGAACGCCTGCTCTATCGGCTCAGCGTCTCGCCTCACGCCGACCAGTTCCTGCTGAAAGGCGCGCTGCTGTTCGACTTGTGGTTCGACATCCCGCACCGCCCGACGCGCGACGCGCGCTGGCGGCCGATGGGGCCGGACACCACCTGTTGTTTCCCACCCCTAATCGCTGATCACCGCCCGATTCGGAGCGAATTATTCCCCCGGTGAGGGAGTCGGTGCGGTGGCGGAGTGCGGAAGGGGTCTGTGGGGAGATGTCCGGATTGATTCACCGGGACTGGTAGACCGGGGCGTGCCCGGGCATGATTTGAGGCCAACCCATAAAAGTGGCCCGCCACGGTAGCCGCCGTGCGGGCCGGTGGCCGGTGTGCTATTGCGGTTGAGAACGCCTTTGACCGGCGAACAATACGTTACCGAGCAAGGCTGGTTGAAGGCAAGCCTGACGTGTTGTCCGCTGCATCCCGCCGGAGGCTGTGGCTTTGCCCGCCACGGCAGCTATCCGCGCAAGCGGCCCTGGGGGGCACGGATCGCCCGCTGGTACTGCCCGTTGGGGCGCCGCACGTTTTCCCTGATACCCGATTGTCTGGCGGCCCGCTGGCCGGGGACGCTGCAGGGGGTAGAGGTGGCGGTGATGACCGCGGAGACGGCGCCCAGTCTGGTGGCGGCCGCCAGGGTTCTGCGTCCCGAGATCGAGGAGGCGGGGGCGGTGCGTTGGGTACGCCGCCGCAAGAATGGGGTCAGCGATGGCTTGCACCGCCTCAGGGGACTGCTGCCCGAGCTCCTCGCTGACTGCGCCCTCACGTGACCGCCTGCCAGATCGCATTGGGCCTGACGCCCTTGCTGCCCGCCCTGCGTGAGATTGCCGCGCCCTGGCTTGATCAGTTGCCGCCGCCACTCGGTTTTGCCCACCGCCGCGGTGGCGGTGGGTCCAGTCCATCACTGGACCCACACACGATGGGCCCTGACCCGCCCGGCAGCGGGGCGTAGCGTCGTGGAGCGACCGTTTGGGTCGTTTGCCCCGGAAACGCTGCCATGCCCGATACCTCCCATGACCTGCGCCACGAGATCGCCCTGTTCCGTTTCGGGCTGATTGCCGACCTGGTGCGCCGGCCACCCGGCGCGCCCGGCCTCTACACCCAGCTCCATGCCATTGCCGCCCGCTCCCATCCGATCCCTGGCAGCCACCGCACCCATGTGGCCGCCGAGACCCTGCGGGACTGGATCAAGAAGTATCGCCAGGGGGGCTTTGACGCCCTGCTGCCCAGGTCACGTCAGGATCGCGGCCAGCCCCGGCGTCTACCCGCGGCCGTGACGGAGGCCCTGATCGCCTTGAAGGAGGCGCATCCCTGCTGGTCCGTGCGTCAGGTGATCCAGCACCTGCGCGACAGTGGCGGCGTGGACGCGGATCTGCCGCTGCCGCCTTCCACCATCCACCGCCTGTTCACCCGTCATGGACTGATGCAGCGCCAGACCGAGGCCGTTCATGACCAGGATCGCCGCCGCTTCGCCTTTGCCCGGGCCGGTCAACTGTGGTCCAGTGATGTCATGCACGGCCCCAGTGTCACCGTCGAAGGGCGCGTGCGCCGCAAGACCTATCTGATCGCCTTCATGGACGACGCCACCCGGGTGATCCCCCATGCCGCCTTCACCCTGGCGGAGAACACCCGCGCCTTCCTGCCCGTATTACGCCAGGCGCTGAGCCGGCGTGGGGTTCCCGAGCGACTTTACGTCGATAACGGCGCGAACTACCGCTCCCACCACCTGGCTCTGGTGTGCGCCAAACTGGGCATCGCCCTGATCCACGCGCGCCCCTATCGCCCCCAAGGCAAAGGCAAGATCGAACGCTTCTTCCGTACCGTGCGGGCCCAGCTGATGAACACCCTCACCCCGGAGGATACTGCCAGCCTGGAGGCCCTCAACCGGCGCCTGTGGGCCTGGGTTGAGGGGGAGTATCACCACAACCCCCATCGCGGTCTGGACGGGATGACGCCCCTGGAGCGCTGGGCTCAAGACGGTGACCAGGTGCGCTATCTGGACCCGAGTCTGGACCTGGAGGATCTGTGCCTGTTCGAGGCCGCGCGCAAGGTCCACAAGGACCGTACCGTCAGCCTCGACGGCGTGATCTACGAGGTGGATGCCGCCCTCATCGGCGAGCGCGTCACCCTGCGCTACGACCCCGGGACCACCCGGCGCACCGTGCAGATCGTCCATCAAGGCCGGTACGTGGAAACCGCCAGGCCCGTGGATCTGTATGCCAACTGCTTCGTCAAGCGCAACACGCCCTCGCGCGAGGCCCGCAGTGAAGATCAGGCCCCGCCACCCAGCCCCTCGGGGATGCAGTGGCGGGACTTCGATATCGAGTCGGCGGAGGACTGAGGCCATGTACCGCAAGCACTTCGGCCTGACCGACTACCCCTTCGAACCCAACGTGGCCAGTGAAAACCTGTTCGAGTCCCAGACCCTGCGCGAGGCTCAGGCCCGGCTCAGGCACCTGCTGCGTCTGCGCGGCATCGGCCTGCTCACCGGCGAGGCCGGCAGCGGTAAGACCACCACCTGCCGCCGTATCACCAGCGCCCTGCACCCGGGGCTCTACCGCACCTTCTACATCCCCCTCACCACCGGCAACGTCATGGACATGTACAAGTCCATCGCCTGGGAACTGGGCCTGCCCACTGAGCGCAACCGCGCCAGCGCCTTCCGCCAGATCCGCGCCGAGATCTCCCGGCTCACCCTGGAGAGCAAGCAGCTGCCGGTCCTGATCATCGACGAGGCCCATCACCTGCGCAACGACATCCTGGAGGATCTGCGCCTGCTCACCAACTACGCCATGGACTCCGATCCCCGACTGTGCCTGCTGTTCGTCGGCCTCACCGAGCTGCGCCGGCGCCTGGGCATGGCGGTGCATGAGTCCCTCGCCCAGCGACTCGTCGTGCGCCACCACCTGGGGGGACTCAGCCGCGAGGAACTGCCCGACTACCTGGCCCACCGTCTGCGCCTGGTTGGCTGCGAACTGCCCCTGTTCGAACCCGAGGCCATCGAAGCCCTCTACCAGGCCACCCACGGCATGCCTCGACCCGTCGGCCGCCTGGCCCATTACGCCCTGACCTGTGCCGCCCAGGATCAGGTCCACCGGGTCAGCCTCGACCACCTGCAGACCGCCCTGGAGGAGTTACGCCCATGACCCACCATCACACCCTCACCATCCCCCTGCCGGATCACTGGACCCCGGAACAGGCCTTGGCCGTGTGGGAACTGCTGGAAATCCTCACCGAGCACATCGGCCATCGCTACGCCATCGCCCTGCATGAGGCCATAGCCGCCGAGCGTAAGCCCACCATCGACACCCGCCAGACCTCCCTGTTCGACGACGAGCAGGATCCCTTCTGAATCTTTGCCCCCGGGCGCGAGTCACCAAAGGCTCGCGCCCCCGGCTTCCCGCATCCGTTCACCTTCCAGGAATCCGCCACCCGAGGGCATAATCCGGGAAAACCCTCGGCCTGTAGCCAGAATCCGTGTGGGAAAAAGAGGGTGGAATAATCTGGGAAACAACACCACCTGCACTGGGCCACTGGTATCGTCGCGCCAGCCGCCGACCTTGATTTTGGAAAGGCCGGAGTAGCCGGTGGGAAACAGCGCGGCATGCCAGCCGGACAGGCGTTCCCGTGTGACCGGTGCCTGGCAGTTGGCTGTGGCATCGAGCACCATCTCCACCACGCCTTCGACGTGCCGATCCACCGGGCCAAGGCACCGATGTCCACGCCGAGCCTGCGCGCGATGGACGAGCGCACGGATTCGACGTTGAGCTGCTCACCTTCGATCTCGCTCGCAACCGCCGCCCCACTCCCGCAACTGCTCGACTATCAGCGGAATCGCCGGTGGTTCCTGATCGGTAAAGGGCATGCGCACCAGCAGACCCCGATGGGATGCGGGCACGATCACCGGTGCCGGGGCACCCTCGAAGGGCAGCGAGACCACCGGCACGGCGCCGTCTCCCAGGGACTCCCCGGTGGAGGACCACCAATCCTCGACCCGGACCGGCAGGTCCTCGATACCCAGTTCCTCGGACAGGGCATCCAGACTGGCGCGCATCGCCGGGGTGGGTTCGGTCAGCTGGCCACCGATCACGCGCGCCGGGACTTCGGGGGGCCAGGGCCTGCGGTTGAGATCCCGCAGAAATTCACTGTCGGGTCGCAGGTCGATCTTGGCCGCGCCGGTGCCGTCACGCAGACCGGCCCAGAGGGAAAAGCGGCCTTCGGGGATATCCGCCAGCCATTCGCGCACTTCAAGCCAGACCCGCAGTCTGGCCCAGTCGGAGCCCTGGTTGGGTGTCCCCACCAGGATGGCGCCGCCCACGGGAGGACCCTGAATCTCCGCATCGGCCGCCGCCGGGTGTCGCCGACGGGTCACGAAATCCCGGATGATCAGCCCCCCCATGCTATGCCCGATCAGGATGACCGATCGCTCGTTGTCCAGCGTTTCCCAGTAATCGGCCAGCAGATCCGCACTATGATCAATGGCCTGATCGTTGGGATAACGGAATTCCCATACCGTCAGGCAGGCCGCCTCCAGCTCGGGCACCAGGTCATCCCAGATTCCACCCGGCTCGTCCAGACCGTGAATCAGGACGACGTCCGGAACATTCGCCGCCCCACCGTTGCCGCGGGGGATGAACCCGATCAGTTCCGGCGGCAGGGACATGGCCTCCGGAAACCAGGTTTCCAGCCGTTCCTGGACCGTGATACGGAACTCCCGTTCCAGATCGGGATTACGTTCCGTCCAGAACACCCATCCGGTGAACGGTGTGAAGACGACCAGCAGCAACAGCAGCAGGATGAACAGCGTTAATCGGCGCATTATCTCCGGCTCCCAAACACTCCTCGGACAGCACCATGTTCGGCGTGAAGGTGCCGTGATGCAAGGGGCCGACCCGAACTCAGACCTCCTGGCCCAACAGACGGCGCAACCCTGCCCGATCCTTGAGCAGCAGTGTCTCACCGGATACCTCCACCAGTGCCTGGGTCCTCAGCCGGGCCAGAATCCGTGACAGGGTTTCGGGTTTCATGGACAGACGCGAGGCGATGATCTGCTTGGGGAGATCCAGTCGCACCTCCCCGGCGTCATCCCGTGGCTGCGACAGCAGGTACGCCACCAGGCGGTAGGTGGCGTTGTGAAGCGTGAGTTCATCGATGTGGCTGAGCAGACCGTGGACCCGACGGCTCAGACTGCCGAGCATCTTCAGGGCCAGATCGGGGGCCTCGGCGAGCAGGGACAGGAAGGTGTCATGATCGAAGATCACAAGTTCCGTGTCCGCCAGGGCCGTGGCATTCACCGGATAACGCCGCTGCTCCATGAACATCACCGCTTCGGCAAACAGCTGACCGGTCTGTATCACCTCCACGACCTTCTCATCCCCGTCGCGGGACAACAGGAACAGCTTGATGGCACCTTGACGCACCAGAAAGAAGTGGCGGGCAGCATCACCCTGTGAGAACAGGGGCTCGCCGGCCAGACAGCGCTTCTCCCGGGCGGCACCGCGGATACGCTCCAGCTGCGCCGTCGTCAACGGCTCGAACAGTGCCAGACGTTGCAGTTCAGCCTCTTGAATCATGGAACTCACCCCCCCGGGAGTGACTCACCGAATCCATGTTCAAACCTTCAATGTCTGATAGGCGCCGCGAAAATACAGCAGCGGCGGTGCCTCCCTGGGCGTCGACAGCGCCAGCACCTCACCGATGAAAATGACATGGTCGCCGCCTTCATGGGTCGCCACGGTACGGCATTCAAAGCTGGCCAGCATCTCCGGCAGGATCGGCGCCCCCGTGGACCAGACGGCATGCTCGATGCCCGCCCAGCGATCAGGATCACTGGAGGCAAATCGGGCGGATACTTCCATCTGATCATGGGCCAGCACATTGACGGCAAAAGCGCCACTGCCGAGGAATGCAGGCAGGCACTGGGCCTCCCGGCGCAGGCTGAAGAGTACCAGCGGGGGGTCCAGGGATAACGAGCTGAAGGAGTTCGCGGTAAAGCCCTGGGGCTGTCCAGTGCCGGGATCACGACAGGTGATCACGGTAATGCCGGTGGCAAAACGCCCCAGGGCATCACGAAAGAAGCGGTCATCAGTGACCGGCCTCGGCTCGGGAAAGATCATGCCGGAAGGCTTCATCAGTTTGGGCCTACGCAGGGAGTGTGCCATAAGGTTATACCAGAGCACCCGGAAGACGCGCTCCAGCAGAGGCGGACCAGGCATCTGGACTGATTATGAAGGAAAGCCGGTCAGCGGTGAGTTATGATGCCACGGTCCATCCTGTGATGCAGCTCACAACCCTGATAGCCCAGCCAGCCGATGTCCAAAGACGAACGCACTTCGGAACACGCCAGACACATCCGAGAACAGGCCCAGGAGGCGCTGCGCCGGGGTGAGTTCGATCTGGCGCAACAGATGCTGGAAAAAGGGGAAACCAACCTCGCCGAGATCACCCAGAAACTGCGGATCTATCAGGCGGAACTAGAGATCCAGAATACCGAACTCAGGGAGGCACAGCTCACCACCCAACGGGCACTGGAACGCTATACCGCCTTCTTTGCAGGCATTCCCATCGCCGCGATCGTGGTGGATCGTCATGGCCTGATCCTGGACTCCAACGACCAGGCACACCGACTGTTGGGTTTACAAACCAGTCAACTGCGTCGCTATTTCCTGCGTCGGCTGATCCCCAGGGAGGAAGAAAGCCGTCTCCATCAGGCCCTGCTTAAGACTGAAGAAAAGGGCCAGCATATCGTCGAACATATCAGCTTCATCCGGCCCGAGGGGGATGCCTTCATGGCCGAACTCCACCTTGCCCGACTCCCCGGCCGGGACGGCAACGCCCATGAGTTCGTCTGCGCCGTGGTGGACCTGACGGAACATATCCGCCACGAGATGGAAATCTCCCTGGCGCATGATGAACTGAGGGAAAGTGAAGCCCGCTACAAGGTTCTGGCCGACTACTCTCCGGTGTGGGATTACTGGCTGGGAGCGGACGGCCAGTACCGATATGTGTCTCCGGGGTGTCTTGAGATCAGCGGCCATCCGCCCGAAGCCTTCATGGACAACCCCCGCATGATGGATCAGATCCTGCTCCCCGCCGATCTCTCCCGCTGGATTGCCCATCAGGAAATGATCAAGCACGCCAAGGCACAAGAACCCGCCTGCAGCATGGAATTACGCATCCGTCATGCCAGCGGCGACATCCGCTGGATCGAGCACGAATGTCAGCCCGTCATCAGCAAGGAGGGTCAATACCAGGGTCGAAGAGGCGTCAACCGGGACATTACCGAGCGCAAGCGGGCAGAAATGCAGGTGGCCCAGATCAGCATGCTCTACGCCACCCTGAGCGCGGTCAATCAGGCCATCGTGCGCATCGAGGATGAACAGTTGCTGCTGGACAACCTGACCCGTATCGCCGTGGACTACGGCCGCTTCAACGCCTGTGTCATCAGCCTGTGCCCGGAACCCGGGGCGGACCCGGTAACCAAGTCGTTCAACGGCTTGACACCGCAACAATGCCGCTCCATGCCGCTGATGGAGGCCTGGCGCGCCATCAACCACCAACCGTACGTCTATGCCCACCGTGACGACCCGGATGCCCCGCTCCTGTGGCAGGCCTGGGCAAGGCGCAACGGCATCCACACCTTCGGACATTACCCGCTCATGCGGGAATACCGCCTGGTGGGCATGGCCAGCTTCATGTCGGATACGGCGGAGAGCTTCACCCCGCAGATCGACCGCCTGGTACAGGACATCACGGAGGATTTTTCCTATGCCCTCCAGCACCTGGCACTGGAACAGAAGCGACGGGCCACCGAAACCGCCTTGCAGGAAAGCGAATCCCGCTATCGCAGCCTGTTCGAAAACAGTCACTCGGTGATGCTGCTGATCGACCCTGAAGACGGCAGTATCGTGGATGCCAACCCCGGTGCCTGCCAGTTCTACGGCTGGGAACGGGCCGTACTGGCACAACGACATTTTTCGGATCTCACGATACACCCTCCCGCGGAAACAAGAATTCAGCTGGATCACCTGTCTCGTGAACGACAGGAACATATCAGGGACACCCACCGGCTGGCCAATGGGGAACTGCGACAGGTCGAGATCTATACCGGGATGATTCAGATCAAGGGCAAGGACCTGCTCCATGCCGTCGTGCATGACATTACCGATAGAATCCGTACCGAGGAACGCCTGCGCCTGGCGGATCGGGTATTTCAAGCGGCGGCGGAAGGCATCATGGTCACGGATGTGCAACGGCGCATCGTGGCGGTCAACCCCGCCTTTACCGAAATCACCGGTTATTCGGAGCAGGAAGCTCTCGGCCAGACACCGAAATTGCTCAGATCGGGCCGACACGACGAAAGCTTCTACGAAGCCCTCATGCAGCAATTGCATGACTCCGGCAACTGGCGCGGCGAAATCTGGAACAAGCGCAAGGACGGCACCCTCTACCCCGAATGGCTGACCATCAGCGTGGTCAGGGATGACCAGGGAGAGATCTCCCACTATGTCGGTGTATTCAGCGATATCGGTCAGGTCAAGGAGGCCCAGAGACAACTGGAGCTGATGGCCCATTTCGACCCTCTCACCGGCCTGGCCAATCGGGCCCTGTTCAAGGATCGCCTCAACCACAGCCTGCGCAGGGCAAAACGGCAGGGCAATACCCTGGCCTTGCTGTTCATCGATCTGGATCGGTTCAAGACCATCAATGACACCCTGGGACACAACCAGGGGGATCTTCTGCTGCAGACCGTCGCCAAGCGCATGGCAGACAACGTTCGGGCCTCGGACACACTGGCGCGCCTGGGCGGCGATGAATTCGTGTTGCTGCTGGAAAACGATGCCACCATGAGCAACATCCAGACCCTGTGCCAAAAAATACTCACCGTGCTGTCGGTCCCGGTCAGGCTGGATGAGCATGAGGTGGTGGTCACCGCCAGTATCGGCGTTGCGATCTATCCGGAAGACGGGCGGGATGCGGACACCCTGCTCAAGCACGCCGACCTGGCCATGTATCAGGCCAAGAGCGATGGACGCAACGACTATCACTTCTTTGCCCCCAATCTCTCGGCCGGTGTACTGGAAAAGCTGAAACTGGAAGCCGCCCTGAGAGGGGCCTGCTCCCACAACGAGTTGATCCTGCATTATCAGCCGCAGATCGATCTGAATACTCGGCATCTTCAAGGAGTCGAGGCCTTGGTACGGTGGCTTCATCCCGGCCTGGGCATGACCTCTCCCGCGGACTTCATCCCGCTGGCGGAAGATATCGGCATCATCGGAGAAATCGGCAACTGGGTCCTCAGGGAGGCCTGCCGGCAAATGCATCAATGGCGCCGGGATGGCCTGCATATCCCGCAGGTGGCCGTCAACCTCTCGGTGCAGCAACTGGAGCGGGAAAACCTGGTGATCCAGGTGCGCGAGGCCTTGAGAGACTTTGACCTCCCCGCCCAGTGCCTGGAACTGGAAGTCACGGAATCCCTGATCATGCGCGCCCCCGAAAAGACCTTGAGCGCATTGCAGGAACTCAAGTCGCTCGGGGTGAAGCTGGCGGTCGATGACTTCGGCATCGGTTATTCATGCCTTTCCTATCTCAAGCGTCTGCCCCTGGACCGGATCAAGATCGACCAGTCCTTTGTTCGTGACGTGGGACGGGATACCAATGACGAAACCATCGTCCGGGCCATCATCGGCCTGGGCAAGAGCCTGGGGCTGGAAACCGTGGCGGAAGGCATCGAAGAGGCACGTCAGGTCAGCTTCCTGCTCAGGGAGGGGTGCCTGTCGGGGCAGGGCTACCTGTTCGGCATGCCTCTGCCCGCCGAGGATTTGATCACACAATGGCGGGAGCAGATCCCGGGTCAGGGCAACCGGCTACACTGACCGCGCCCTCTCCGGCTACGACGCCTGCGTTTCGGCGGGCGCCTGCGCCTGGCCGAGGATCCAGTCGGTAATCTCCAAGTGACTGACAATGGCCCCGCCATCCGGATGATGCAACTTGCCGGCATGCATCAGGAACCAGCGCCGCGTGTCCGCCGAGTGGCAAGGGTACTCAAAGCTGAAGCCGTCCAGATCCCCCTTGAGTACCCTCTGCAAACCCTGCAATGCCTTGAGTGCATAGGGTGCATCGGGATTGTCCGTATCTTCCATCTTGCAGGCATCCAGATAGTTGACGCCTACCCCCGAGCCATTGAGCGTCCGGTCGCCGTTCCTTTCCGCAAAGGTGTGCCAGGCCTTGTTCACCATCAGGATGACGCCGTCGTTGTCGATCACGGCCACGTGGTGATCAAGGGAGTCCAGTACCGCCTGCAAAAGGGCCACATCCCGGATGGAGGTGATATCCACCAGGGTGATCACCGCGCCCCGGGTGGAAGCCCCCTGCAGGGTATAGGGCAGGATGCGTAGCAGATAGTGGCGTCCGGACTCCGAACTGACCTCATGCTCCTGCATCCGGCCTTCACGCAGGCTGTGACGCAGATCATGCATGAGATCCGGGTAATCCAGGGAATGGGTGAAATCATCGATGGGACGCCCCACATCCCCATCCCGGATCTTGAAGATCTGCGTGGCCTCCGGCGTGAACCGGGTGATGCGCATCGACTCATCCAAAAACAGGGTGGCGATGGATGCCGCCTTGGCCATGCCGTCCAGGTCGGCATTGAGCCGGTTTAGGATCTGGATCTTTTCCTGGTTTTCCGCGTTGACCGTATAGAGCTCCTCGTTGACGGACTGCAACTCCTCGTTGGAGCTTTGCAACTCCTCGTTGGCGGCCATCATTTCTTCGTTGGTGGCCTGGAGCTCCTCATTGGATGCCTCCAGTTCCTCGATGGTGGCCTGGAGGCTTTCCCGGGTCGCCGCCAGCTCCTGTTCCAATGACTGGAGGCGCTCCATCGCCTCCGCATTCACATCCAGTGGCGGGGCGCCATCCGACAGGTTGGTATTGCCGGTATCCAGGGGCTCAAAGGACAACAGCATGAACACAGCACTGCGATCATCGCCCACCAGCGGCAGGGCTGAGATGCACAATCGCTGCGATGACCCGTCAGGTAGCCTGAAGGTACTGGCCTCGGAGCGGACCGGCTCACGACTCTTGGCAGCGCGCCGCAACAACGCCTGCGCCACCGGCACGATACCGCTTGGCAACAACTTGGATATCTCCAACGAAATACTGCCGGAGGGAAAGTGCAGATAGCGCTGAGCCAAACCGAAGATATGGACCAACTCCATGGTCTCGGACAGCAGGATGCTGGGCGGTGCATGATCGCGCAGCAGCTGCTGCTGGGCTGCATCAATGGCAGAGGCATCCAGACTACGCCCCGGCTGCGCACCCAGGCGCCGCCCTCGAGTCGACGCAGGACTGCGTGACCCCAGGAGCGCGGAACTGGAGTGCGAATCCAACGGCAAGCTGGTACTGCGCAGCATCTGAAACAGCTTGTGCTTGCTGCTCACCGGGGTGAAGTCCGAACTCAGTCCGGCCAGGGACTCGCTGCTGCCCAAAAAGAGATAGCCGCCCGGCGCCAGGGCATACTGGAGCCGACGCAGGGCCCGTTCCTGGGCACCGGGCACGAAATAGATCAGGACATTGCGGCAGGTCACCATGTCCATGCGCGTGAACGGCGGGTCTTCCAGCAGGTTGTGACGCGCAAAGACCAGGGTCTGGCGCAGGTCCGGCTTGACCACGAAATGGCTGCCCCGCTTGATGAAGAAGCGCTCCAGCCGCTCGGGCGATACCTCGGCCATGATGGCCTCGGAAAAGGTGCCGGCGCTGGCGGCATCCACATTCTTCTGCTCCACGTCCGTGGCAAAAATCTTGATGTCCGGCCAGCGCCTTGCGCGATCAAAAGCCTCGGCAAACAGGATGGCAATGGAATAGGCCTCTTCCCCGGTGGACATGCCCGCCACCCAGACCCGGATGGGATGGGATCCGGAAGCCTGCTGGACAATCTGCTCCACCGCCTTGGAAGCCAGGGTGTCGAAGGCTTCCAGATCGCGAAAGAAATTCGTTACCGGAATGAGGATCTCACGGCGCAGCACCGACACCTCGCCGGCATCATTCTCCAGCAGTTCCAGGTAATGCTCGAAATCCGGCACATGACGCACCTGCATGCGGCGTTCGATGCGTCTGAGTACCGTGGCCGGCTTGTAGTCACGGAAGTTCACCCCGCCGTGGTTGTGCAGCAAGTGAAAGATGCCCTCCAGGGCCGAGCCGATATCCAGGTCCGAGGCGGTCCTTGGCGGCGGCCCCACCCGGGTTTCCGGTTTTTGCAGAATATGGTCCTTGATCCGTCGCCCCAGGGTCTCCGCCGGCAGAATCTCATCCACCAGGCCGGTGGCGATGACACTGCGGGGCATGCCGTCGAACTTGGCACTCTCCGGATCCTGGGCCAGCAGCAGACCACCGGCGTCATTGATGGCCACCGATCCCCGAGTGCCATCCGACCCCGTACCGGACAGGATCACACCGATGCAGCGATCCCGAAACTCCCGCGCCAGGGAAGAGAAGAACAGGTCAATGGGCAGGGAGAGCGCCTTGGGGTTCTTCGGACTCAGCCGTAGCTGGCCCTCGGAAATGGTCATCAGGTTGCCCGGTGGGATCAGGTAGATGGTTTCCGCCTCGATCTCCATGGCGTCGCGCACGGTCACCACCGGCATACTGGTATGGCGTGCCAGCAAGTTGGCCATCAGGCTCTTGTGGTCGGGAGACAGATGCTGGACCACCACGAAAGCGGCCCCCGAGCCTGAAGGCATGGCATCAAAGAGCTGTTCCAAGGCCTCCAGTCCACCGGCCGACGCACCGATACCCACCACATGACCGCAGAAATCGCTACGGATCATTTCCTGATCCTCGGCCTCCACGGGCATTTCAGGTTCTTCATCCCGGGGCGTCCGCCCACCCGCCTTCACCTCGCCATCGTCAATGGCCTCCACCATGCCCACATCGTCGATATCATCGTCCGTCCTGGTCGTGGTATCCGGGGCTGAGTCAGACAAGGGAGCTTTTTTCGGGGTCATAGGGTTCCTTTGCAGGATCTGAAGTACTCATCAAGGATTGTAGTGCATGGCGACACCGATTCAGAACCGACTGATGGGCGGGGGGATAGGCATGATGCGCCAGCCGGCAAGACGACCAAAAAAAACCCGGCAAGGTCGTGATACACGAAAACCTTGCCGGGTGATGGGACTGTCTGATTGATTGGCGGAGAGGGAGTCTGCCATTTTCGTGATGCAGACCGTAACCTCCCGTGCCTTAAACCCTTGTAGCGCGGGCATTTCCCGGCTTTCCGTTGCGTCACCACGTCTCACAGTGTAACGTCCAATTTCAGCTTTTTTGTTGGACGGATGGGTGGACGGCCCATCATGGCGGAGACAGTGACATGCCGAAAGTAGCCAAAGAACTTTCCGCGCTTGCTGTCCGGCGATTATCCAAACCAGGCCTGCACGCCGTGGGTGGAGTCGCTGGACTGCTGCTGCGCATTTCAGACACCGGGGCGAAGTACTGGGTACTGCGCGCCACCATTGGCGGCAAGCGTCGGGACGTGGGCCTTGGCCCTTATCCCGAAATCGGCCTGGCTGAAGCCAGGGAGCAAGCCGCCGAAATGCGACACCAGGCCCGTAATGGTACAGACCCCATTGCAGAACGCAATGAGAAACGCGAGGCCCTGCGGGCAGCGAACGCCAAGGCCTTGACCTTCGACCAGGCGGCAGACCGCTACCTGAAGGGCAAGGCTTCCGAGTTTCGCAACGCGAAGCACGCCAAACAGTGGCGGGCCACCCTGGACACCTACGCGTCCCCGGTCCTGGGCAAAATGGCCGTGGACCGGGTGGAGCTTGCCCACGTGCTCCAGGTGCTGGAGCCGATCTGGCACACCAAAACGGAGACCGCCAGCCGAGTACGCGGCCGCGTGGAGAAGGTGCTGGACTACGCCACGGTTTCCGGCTTCCGCGAAGGCGAGAACCCCGCGCGCTGGCGCGGGAACCTGGACGCCATCCTGCCAGCCCCGGCCAAGCTGAAGAAAGTTCAGCACCACCGCGCCGTGCCCTGGCAGGACATGCCCGCCTTCATGGAGGCCCTGCGCAAACGCCAGGCCCTGGCCGCCCGGGCGTTGGAGTTCCTGGTCCTGACCGCCGCCCGGTCCGGTGAAGTCCGGGGCGCCACCTGGGACGAAATCGACCTGCAGGCCAAGACCTGGACCGTTCCGGCGGAGCGGATGAAGGCCAGCCGGGAGCACGTGGTCCCGCTGCCGGATGATGCCGTGGCGCTGCTGGAGGCCCTGCCCCGCTTCGAGGGGACGCCCTACGTCTTCCCGGCAACCAAGGGCGGGCAGCTATCCGACATGGCGCTGTCTGCGCTGATGCGCCGCATGGAAGTGGACGCCACCCCCCACGGGTTCCGGTCCACGTTCCGCGACTGGGTATCAGAGACCACCGCCTACCCCCACGAAGTGGCCGAAATGGCGCTGGCGCACACCATCCCCAGCGCCGTGGAACGGGCCTACCGTCGCGGCGATCTGCTGGCGAAGCGGTCCCGGCTGATGACCGAGTGGGCCGCGTTCCTGCGGGACGGTGCCCCGGCCGGTGGCGTGGTGCCCCTGAAGGGCAAGACAGCGGAGGGCCAGGCATGAACACCGACCAGACCCTGCGGGCCTTGCACGCGGTCCACGCCGTGGCATCCGAAGCCCGGCAAGGCGCCAGCCCGGCCACCCTGGCCGATGCACTGGCCCTGGCCGTGGAGCGCCTGGCCGGCCCGTTGGAGGCTGCCGGAGTGACGCGGGACCAGGTGGCCGCGGCCTTCGCTGTCACTACCGTGGAGGACGCCCACGGACCCCGCCCGACAGTGGCTCGCGCCCGTCCGACCGTGGCCGCCGATGACAACGGCCAGCCGGTGGCCGTGCCCGCCTGGCGCCCTGCCGATGACGCCCAGGACCGGGTCGGCAGATTGCTGGCCGCGCTGCTGTACCTGGAGGCCATGGCCGCCATCGGTGAAGCCCTGCCGGCCGGTACCGCCGCCTACCTGGACACCACCGCCAGGCAGTTGGAGCGGCGTCTGGAACAGTTCAGGGGGGACCGACTGGGCCAGGCCCGACGCGGGAGCGCCAGCAAGGGCAAGCGGAAAGCCAGCAAGCCATGGGCAGAACTTGCACGGGAGCTGCTGGAGGCCCACCCGGGCGTCCCGGTTCGCGAGCACTGGGACACCTTCCCGGATGCTGAGGAAGCCGGGGATGACCCGACCTTCGGCCCCTGGATTATCTACCGTGACGGGACCGAGCTTGTGGCCGTTGACGACCGCAACGGCAAGCAATGTTCCCTGTCCTTTTCGGGCTTTGAAAAAGCGATAGCCCGAGCCAGAAAAAGCGCATAACCCCCGCCGGACAAACACGGCTTTTGTCCGGTAGCCCCACCGTAGTCTGCCCCCATCGCCGCCGCACTGGTGGCTCCAACGATGGAGGCAACCATGACCGAACAAGCATATTTGACCGATGTGGACCTGGCCCGCCGCTTCGCGGTGAGCCGCGTCACGATCTGGCGC
Source organism: Ectothiorhodospira shaposhnikovii (assembly GCF_022227765.1). Classification (GTDB taxonomy): domain Bacteria; phylum Pseudomonadota; class Gammaproteobacteria; order Ectothiorhodospirales; family Ectothiorhodospiraceae; genus Ectothiorhodospira. Next base: position 108,889 of record NZ_JAJMLZ010000007.1, read on the forward strand.
TGGTCTGGCGCCGGGAAGTTCCCCAAGCCTGTACGACTGGGCGCGAATTGCAGCCGCTGGCGCAAGGCTGAAGTAGAGGCCTGGGAGGCCGCCCGCCTTGGCGAAGACCGCCCCGTTGCGGAAGGGGTGGAGTAATGCGCGCCCGGAACGCTGCTGTGAGGGGCAGCGCCGGGCAGCGCACGGGAGACAGCAAGACCAACCGCACCACCGGCCCGCTGACCCTGGACCAAGTGGCCCGCCGCCATGGCGTGCCCCTGGCAGTCATGGGCCAGGCACTACTGGCCGGGAAAGGCCCCCGCCACCAGGTTGTCCAGGGCGCGGTACTGGTGACCGTGGCCGATGCCGACGCATGGGCGGCCGCCTTCCCGTTGACAGCATGGAGGGCACGCCATGGCTGACGAACAAGAACGCTACGTGCCCGCCTTCGCCGTGGTTCCGCTGGACGTATTGCGCGCCCCAGAACTGAGCCGCCGCGAACTTCAGGTGCTGGGCATCCTGTATGCCTACGCGCGTGGGAAGGACCAGGGGTGGCCAAGTCGGGAGACGCTGGCGGACTTGCTGGACACCGACCGGGGCAACGTTCGCCAGGTTCTGCGGAGCCTGGAGAAAAAGGGCTTTGTGATCAGCACGCCCGGCCGTGGCGCGGGCAACCTGACCCGCTACCGGCTGACCGTTCGCGTACCCGCCGAAGGCGAAGCCAAAGGGGCACCCGGCAACCCCTTAAAAGGGGTGGCCCACAACCCCTTTCCACCCGAGAAAAAGGGGTGGAATCGGACCGAAAAAGGGGTGATTTTGACCCCGAAAAGGGGTGAAAACGACCCGAAAAAGGGGTGGCCCAGCACCCCCGAAGGGAACGAAGGGAACAGAAAGGAACATGAAGGGAACACCCCCCATACCCCCCTGGCCGATGAATCGACCGCCGGCGGACCGGACCAGGACCTGCTGGGCGCACCCCTGACGGGGGCCCCTTCGGGCTCACGCCCGAAGCCGTCCAAGGGTGGCGATTACCCGGAGGCCTTCGAGCGCCTGTGGGAAGCCCGGCCACGCCGTGCTGGTGGCGACCCGAAGCCCGCCGCCTTCCGTGCCTGGCGAGCCCGAATCCAGGAGGGGCGGATCACCGAGGAACAGGCGCACGCCAAGGTGCTGGAGTACCGGCGCTACTGCGAGGGCACCGGGAAGGTGGGGACCGAAACCGTCCAACAGCTTGCAACCTTCTTCGGGCCGGTCAAGGAGGGATACCGCCAGGAATGGGCACTGCCGAAACCGGCCGGGCTTTCAGGGCAGCCGAACAGCTACCAGGGCCTGACCGCCAAGGACTATGGCCAGACCCGCGCGGGCATCCTGGACGACGCCACCCCGCCGGCACGCAACGGCAACCGAGACGCCAGCGGCAACGCGGGCCAGGTCAACCACGCCAGCAAGCGCACCACGGACCCGAACACCACCGCCCACCGCTGGGGACGGGGCACCCACGCCGGCATTCTCGCGGACGCCGTGGAAAGCGACCAGGGAGGGCCGGGCCATGAGTAAGCACCACGTAGACCCCGAGGCCCTGGCCGTGCCCGTTGAAGCGTTCGAGACCTGGCTGGCCACCATGGAGGACACCGCCTGGGACCAGCGGGACCCGGTGGAGCGTGCCGCCATGCTTGCCGAGTTCGAGCACCCCGCCACCCGTCGCTTGCTGTTCGCCGCCTTCATGGCTGGCGCGCACGCCGCCCGAAAGCCTGCCCGACTGCAAGCCCTGCGGGAGGCTGCCGAAGCCGCAAACCGGGGCGCCTTCAATGGCGAAGCGGTCCTGGCCGTGGTGCGCCTAGTGTTCGAGGCGCAAGCCACCGCCCCCGGCACCGATTCACCCACCACCACGGAGGCCACCCAATGAGCACCGACTACCTGACCGAACAGTGCGGGCCCGGCGCCCGTCACAATCCCGACCAGGCACCGCCGGCAAGGGACCGCCGCCGGCCCTGGCGACACTCGCACCCGGTGGAACAGTCACGGCCTGCGGACCCCGAGACCGCGCGCCGCCACCTGGCCGAGCTGCGGGCAATGCTGGCGGAGCCGGGAGACGGAGGGCCAGCGCAATGACGCCCAGCGAGGCCAGGCGCCGCGCCCGCGCCATTCGAGCCACGGCCCGGTCCGCTGGCCGAGTGGTGGTGGTCCAGGACGGGGACGGCCGCCTGCACGCCATGCCAGGCCGCGCCGACCTGGTGGGCTGCTACGACGCCTGCGCCGATCTGGAGGCGCTGGCGGCCGACCTGCTGTTCCTGGCAGGCCAGGGCAAGGCCACGCGGAAGGGCTGAACCGTGACCCGGGCCGCCCCCACGAACCACCACGACAACGACCAGGGCGCCGTCGCGGCCCTGCGGCGGGTGGTGGCCGTGCGGGAGCGCCTGGAGTCTGGGCAAGCCCTCCCCGATGACTTGGCCGCTTGGCTGGCGGAATCCCTGCGGGCCATCGAGGCCGGATCCGAACCGGCGGCTGCGCTGGGGTTGGCGCTGGCACCGGGTGAGGAATCACCGCACCGGACCTTGGCCCGGGAACGGCGGGACGCGTTCCTGGCGGCTGCATTGTTTGCCACTGAAGGCGCCACCCCATGGGCGCGCGCCCGGGGCTTGGCTGACGCGGTGCGGGACTTCCAGGGGCGGCAGTGGCCGCGCTGGCAGTCCAGGCCTGAACCACCAGGCCATGCCAGCGGACAACGGCGGGCGCTGTTCTACGCGGCACGCGCCGCCCACGCGGCCGGGCTGGAACTGCCAGGCAGCGCCAAGGCTCTGGCCGCCATGGTGGGCCGTGGAAATCAACCCCCCGTTTTCACTTCCACGCCCGGGCGCTGTACTACCCCTGAGCACACCACCAGCCAGACGGAGGCGACCCCATGAAATTGCGAATCCCCGACCAGTTCCGGGTGAGCGCGGAGGCGATGCAGAAAGCCACCACCCGCACACCCCGCACCAACCCCGAGCGCCCCGCGTTCGACGAAGACAAGCTGCTGCGCCTGGTAGGCAAAGCGGACCGGCTGCACCACGCGCACCAGGCACTGACCGAGCAGCGCGAGCAAGCCCTGCAGCGCCTGCGCGAACTGGAACGCCGGGCCGCGTGGCTGGACCAGCGCGGCGCCGCGATGGGTACCGATGCCGAGGCCGGAGAGTTCAACCAGGCCGAAGCCGAGCGCCTGGAATCTGACATCGACCGGGCAGCCCGCGAGTTCGAGCGCCTGGACCAGACCTGGGAGCAAAGCCGCGCCGAATACCGCGAAGCCCGGGCCTTGGCGTCCCGCCTGGAAGAGTTCGCCCGCCATGAGCTTGGGTGGACCCGTCCCGGTGAACCCGAAAAGCACGCGACCACGTAACGGAGGCCCCTACGATGACCACGAAGAAGAAACCCGGAGCCCTGCAGGGCATGTTCACCAACGCTGCCGAGAAGGCACGCCAGGCGGTCCAAGACGTGCGCCAGCAAATCACCGAGACCCGCCGGGAGCGTGACGCCTTGGCCGTTGCACCGCTGACCAAGGCAGAAGCTGCCGACCGGATCCAGGCCTGGCTGGACGCTGAAGCGAAGCGGGCCCGCCTTGACCTGGTGGCCGGGGAGTTCGCCGCACCTGGCCGTGGCCCTGGCCACCCCTTCCGCGTCCCGGTGCGAGCCGGTGAACAGCGGTCCGCCGACCTGGGCCCGGTGCTGGCCGCGCTATTCAGTGACCAGGTGAAGGCCGCGATCCTAGACGCGCTGCCCGCTGATGCTGACGCCATCCCGATGGCTGACCGCCCCGGCCGCCTGGCCGAACTGGACGCCCGCGTGCGGGAGCTGGAAGCGGAGGAAGAACGCCTGATCGAGGAAGCCGAGGCCGCCGGGGTGGAGATCACCCGCCGACCCGACGCAAGCCCGGAAGCGATCCTCGCGGTTGAATGGCCCGAGGCTGCGGAAGCCTGACCCACGGCAGGGGTGGCCCCGGCTGCCCCACCGTCACCACTTGGAGGACCAGACCATGAACACGCCAACAAACTGGGCAGGCATGTTGCCCCGAACCCCGAGACAGCGACCGCAAGCGCAGACCACCACCGGCACCCCCGCCACGCCTTCCACCAGCAATGCCGGTGGCGGTTTCGATGCCTTAGCCGCCCGGACATACCGGGCCCGCCAGGAAATGGCACACGGAGCTTCTGTGGGCGCGACAGAGCCAAGCGCACCCATTGCCACGGGAGCCGACCAGGGCCAGGCCCTGGCGAACCTGGCGGCCAGAACGTACCAGCGCCGGGCGGCAGACCGTGCCGCGTTCCGCGAACGTGCCGCCGATGATGCCTTTCGCCTGGCAACGGAGCGCGGCCCGGACGGGGGGCGGGGGACCCTGGGGCCAGGGATGAGCCCTGCGGGGCGTTGAGGCGCGATTTAGCTAAAAAATATGGACCTCAAAAAATGGCTGTAGGTTGTTGTTCCAAGGGGGTTATCTGATGGGGCTGAAGCTGAGCAAGACCGACCTGGCGGCAGCCTTGGACGTGTCGGTGAACACCGTCACGAACTGGCAGCAACGCGGATGCCCCGTGGAGGGACACGGCGGCAACGGCCGCCGGTATTCGTTCGATCTGGCAGACGTGGTGGGCTGGCTCACTGCCCGCCCCGGAAGCGGTGCCAGCGAGACAGCCGAAGCGGAGGCCGAAGCCCGCGCCAGCCTGGCCCGGGAGCGGGCAGAGCTGATGCGCATACGCCGCCAGCGCGGCGCCCTGGAGCTGGAGCGGGAACGCGGGGACCTGGTACCGAAACGCGCCGCCATGCAGGCAGCGGCACACGCGGCCGCCATCCAGCGGGAGGCCATGCTGCGGGTGCCGTACCGGCTGGCCCCGATGGTGGCCGGTATGGACCAGCGCGAGGCCTTCCTGGTGCTGACCGATGAAATCCGGGTGGCCATGGAGTCCGCGGCCAAAGCTATGGCGAAGCCAAAGACCGGCCCGGACGGCCACCCGCTGGCGGACCTGGGGGAGCTTGGCGGCTACCCGGACGACCAAGACTTGGAGACCTTCGGCAGCCTGCCGGAGCTGGAACAACTGGAGGGCACGAACGATGACTGAACGGGAGCCTTTGCGGCTGGTGATGAACATTGCCGCCGAAGACCGGGACGAAAACATGGCGGACCTGCTGGGCGCCTGGCGCCGGGGCTACACGCCACCGCCGCGCAACCTGACCGGCGCCGAAGTGTTGGCCAGGCTGCAAGCCCGGATCATCAACGCCAGCGACCACGAATTGCAGGCCTTGGCGGCCCTGATCCACGAAGACCCGATGGCGGCCCGGTTGCGCCTGCTGGATGCCATCCAAGACACCGAGACGGCGGCCAGGAAGGCGGCCGCACAGACCGACCGTTGCATGGCGGCGGTGGCGGGATAGAACCAGGCGGCAGCCGGTCCCGCCCCCTGCGGGGGAGTAGTGCCCCCCGCTGGTTTCCTCCCGGTTGCCGCCACCCGATAGGGGGAGAGTTTGGTTGCTTCGACCCCCTCACCTTGCCCGCCCCGGCTGCTGTCCGGTGGCGGGCTTTTTTTCGTCCTGCTGGACCGTGGACGCCACCACTAGAACACGCGACGATAACCCCGGCGGTGGTGTCGGCAAACCCTCACGCCGGCGGCGGGCCACTGCCACCAGGGCCGGTTCCCTTAACGGGGCCGGCCCAACCTTTAAGCTTTACTCGTCTGCTGGGGCTTTTGCGACGCCTTCCTCTTCCTCGTCAGGCGGCTCCGTCCCCGACACGAAAAAGTGGTGGTCCCCTGCCTCACTCAAATAGGCGGCGAGCCTTTCGCGGGCTCTTGCAACAGTCGTGAAGTAGTCCCGAAACTCCGCGGACACCGACTCCCCAACTTCCTTGGAGGTCGGCACTGGGACGGAGATCTCCAGATACCGCTTCCCCACGTCCTCTCGGTTTGTCTGCATGAAGATAACGCGGCGCCACTGGTCACGAACGACCTTAAGAGTCATAGCCCATAGCAAGTAAAACGCATCGAAATTCGCCTTCTTCCCTGGCCGCATGACGATAATTTCTTTAGTTAACAGGACTTGCTCCTGCCCCGGCATGAGAACGCAGAAATCACCAATATTTTTACTTGTGCGTTCCGGACAAAGGAGGTCGAATGCACGAAGATCAGGCTTTCCACCTTTCCAAAACTTCTGCGCAACCTGGTAAGGCACACGGTTCGTCGGGTTGATATTCACTAGCCCGGCACGAAGGTCCGAAACCTTGATATAGGGTACGTCTCCAACTCGTTGATCCGCAGAAGGGGAGCCGTGCCCGTTCTGTATTTCAATCACACCGCCTTCGAGAAGTTCCCCAATCGTAGCGGATGTGAAACCTGCGAATCGTTCCGTTTCCATTGCTTCATGAAAGGCTTCATCGAAGCGCCGGTCGTAATAGATCGGGACAGCGTTCCGCATGGAAACCGAATCGCGCGGGATGAACCTTAATGTATCGGTAGTCCTACCATCGACGAGGGCTTCCATGTCATCCAACAGCCGGTCGTTTACAGCGTCAACCAGTTCTTCCGTTTCCGGATCCTTAACTTGAACACGGTTACCTGTTGTCCTGTCAACCAAGGGAAGCAGTCGCCCCCCTTTCGTAAGCCCGCAAGTAGGCGCAGTGCTCACCATCACGCTTTCTTCTGAGAACCACCAAGGCTTATGAAGCGCCATTCTATTGCCCCTCTTCCGATTCGTTGTTTTCGTGCTCTGTGCCGTAACCAACCTTTTCAAAGATGTAGAAGTTGGTCTTAGCTCGACAGAATTCCTCGAATGCTTCCATTGCAATGTTCATCATTCCGCGAAGAACAAAGCGGCCTTCGAGCCAATCAGGCAACCAGCGGTATTTGTGCGAAAAGAAGTAAGTTTCTGGAAGAACGATACCAACGCGGCCTCCAACTTGAAGGAGCCTATGAGCTAACTCCAAATAAATCAGGCCAATCTCCAAATCAACATGCTCTTTCTTTTTGGCCCTCGAAGCTGAGGCGGCGGACTTGGTTATGGTATAGCCGGCCGCCCTCGCATCCGCGGCGCTTACCTTTAAGTCCTCCCCAAAAGGTGGATTCGTGAGCACTACGGTAAACTGCTCTGCGATTTCTCCCTCGTTGCTGGGGGAACCAAGCTCCTGTTGAATCTGAGGAAACTGGCTCCTCCATAGATGCCGCCTCACAGCGTCCCCGATTAGCGTGTGAGTTGACCCGTCTTGCATTGCAATCATCATTGCTTTGGTGAGCTTCACCCCTATCGGGTCCATATCGACGCCATATAACCCATCATTTGCGAACTTGACCATTCGCCATGCGTCGCCGTTTTGAAACTCTCGTTCTTGCACCTGCCTGAGTGCTTCGACCAGGAAGCCACCACTACCGCACGCCGGATCAATGACCTTGTCTTCTGAAGTAATGTCCATGGCCATGACACATGGCCGGATGATTCGCTGAGGTGTGAGAAATTGGCCCTCGCCAGACTTCATCGCCTGAGTTCTAAAAATCTGAAACGCTTTGGCAAGTAGGTCTACCTTGTCGCCCAGGATGCGCCAAGGTGCCAGCGTATCGACTACGGCAAAGACTGTTTCATCGTTTAGCCGGATATGGTCCACGTCATCCCGATGAAATACGCGAGTGCGTTGTTTGTTGAAGTAGTCCTTGAACTGATCCTGGATAGCCTTCGCCGTCAGCTTCACCATCGTGGCTTGGTCGCCGTATATCCGGAAGCTGACCGCCTTCTCACGGTTGCTCTTGACGCTTGCAACGTTGTCGCTTTCGACCTTCACGAGTAGGACGTGCAAGAGTTCGCGCAGCTGGTCTTCACGGCGGACCGAGCGCGAATCACCGGAGACCACAGTTGCGACGAGTCTTTTCAACGCGGTGGAGAGCTGCGCCTCCGTGGGTTCACGAAGGTCTTCCCAGGTAGGCGGGTGTTCTGGCGGCGCGGTAAGATCATCCCCCGGATGGGGAAGAGGTGCGTCCTTGACCTCAATCCAGTCGTTGGTGTGCGACTTGTAGACGGCCAGGCTGGCCGTACCATTAGTCCAATATCCCATTCGCACCACTGGCTCACTCGCCAGATAGCGCATGAGCTGGTCGCGGCCCTGGTCAATGGTGGGTTCTTTGAACTCGAAGATGACTTGCAAGGCGTGCGGTTGCCCAGAATCATCGGCGAAGGCCACAAGGTCCGCCCGACCGCACGCCTTAAATGATTGCCCTCTCTCCCTTTTCGTCAAATCGTGGGGCGTGTCCGGCACTCGCCATTCCGGTGACCACTGAAGACGGGCCTCCTTCCATCCAAGCCGCTTTAACTCCGCCACAACGTTCTGCCGGACAACCTCTTCCGGTCCCATCTGTTTCTGTTTCGTCGCCACAATTCACCCCGCGCGTTGTTCTAGATAGCGGGAGCATGGTATCGCGCTGGACAAAACGAGTCACCCGTTTTTGTACAGTTTACCCCAATTATTCGGTCATATAGCCAGCGTGCAACTGAGAAACATAGGCGAATCAATTAAATATGTCGCCATAATACTTTTTGCGAGCTTCTCGTTTTTCCGCCCCAGGGGCCATCCAGGCGCCCAGCCGCTAGTAGAAACCGAAAAGCACGGAGCAAGCGAGCAAAGTAAAACGCCCCGGAAGCCGAAGCCGCCGGGGCGTTTCCTGCTGGGCCGGAAGCACCGGCCACAAGCATTTCAGGGTTGTTGGTCACTTTGATGGACAGATTGGGAATCTGACTCTAAGTGATTGTTTCCCTTTGGAATATGGCGGAGAGGGAGGGATTCGAACCCTCGGTACACTCGCGTGTACAACGGTTTTCGAGACCGCCCCGTTCGACCACTCCGGCACCTCTCCAATACGGTCGAAAAGCTACCGACAGGGCACGACCACATCCCGGTGCGGCCCGACGGTAAAGTGGGTTATCATAGCCGATTACAAAATTTTTTTTAAGCCCTTGAAACGTCGCCGCCCCCGTTGGACGCTCAACCAGCGCCTGGAAGCGCTTGCCTTTGTGCTGCTGCTGACGCTGGTTCTGCTGTTTGCCTTCATACGGCCGATGACGGAACTGGAGCGGGTGCTCGCGCACGGCGAGCTGGTGGTGGCCACCCGCATCAGCACCACCACCTACCGACCGGGTCCCGAAGGTCCCGATGGACTGGAATATGACCTGGCCACCGCCTTTGCCGACAGTCTGGGCGTCCGTCTCAGACTGGTCACCCCGGAGCGATTCGATGAGATCCTGCCCATGGTGGCCAGCGGCCGGGTGGACATGGCGGCAGCCGGCATCACGGTGACGCGCGCCCGTCTTAGCAAGGTCAGGTTCGGTCCTGCCTACCATCAGGTCACGGAACAAGTCGTCCATCGCAATGGTGAACCTGCTCCCGAGTCACCGGAGGCGCTGCAACAGCATACACTGGCGGTCATTGCCGGCAGCAGTCATGTGGAAACCCTGCAGGCGCTCAAACAACAGTATCCCGACCTCCAGTGGGAGGAGCTGACGGACATCACGCCGGCGGAACTGCTCAGACAGGTCCGGGAAGGCGACAGGGCGCTGGCCGTCGCAGATTCCATCGAGTTGGCTTCCCTGCGCCGATTCTATCCGGAACTGAGAGCGGCCATGGACCTGTCCGAGCCCCACTTCCTGGCCTGGGCCTTCCCCCGGCACAAGGATCAGACCCTGGTCCAGGCCGCGGAACGCTTCTTCGAGGAATACGCCGCCGATGGCCGGCTGGCACAGTTGCTGGAACGGCATTACGGCCACATGGAAGTGCTGGATTACCCAGGCATCCTCACCTTCATGAACCGTCTTCGCGAACGGTTGCCCCGCCACGAACCCCTGTTTCGGGAGGCCGCGGAGCAGTTTGACATGGACTGGCGACTGCTGGCCGCCATCAGTTATCAGGAGTCCCACTGGAACCCCAACGCCGTCTCCAGAACCGGGGTTCGCGGACTGATGATGCTGACCCTGGCGACCGCCGGCCAGCTCGGCGTCCAGGATCGGACCGACCCACGGGAATCGGTATTCGGCGGTGCGGAATACTTCACCAATCTGCATGAGCGACTACCCATGGGCATCGAGGAGCCGGATCGCACCTGGATGGCCCTGGCGGCCTACAACGTCGGCATGGGCCATCTGCATGACGCCAGGCGCATCACCCGCTCACAGGGCAAGGACCCGGACCGGTGGATCGATGTCATGGAGCATCTGCCTCTGCTGAGTCAGCCCAACTGGTATCGTAATACCCGCTACGGCTATGCCAGGGGTTGGGAACCGGTCCAGTATGTGCAGAACATCCGCGGGTTCTACGACATCCTCACCTGGTTCACCACCCCAGAGCAGGGCCGCGAGCAGATATCGCCACGGGACCCGGGCCCGTCCAACCCCCACCCGCCGGATCCACTTGAGATATTACCCCTGGGATTGTGACTGTCCTGAACCAGCCGCACCCCCGGACTTGCGGCGAGCGCGAAAGAAAGACCTGAGACGCTCACCGCAGACATCCGCCAACACCCCGCCCGTCACCGTCAGGTCATGGTTGTAAAGCGGCAACCCCAATGCATCGGCGGCACCACCGAGCGCCCCCGTCTTGGGGTCATGGGCGCCGAACACCACCCGCTCCACCCGTGCATGCACCATCGCCCCCAGACACATGACGCAGGGCTCCAGGGTCACATAGAGCGTCGTGCCGGGCAGACGGTAATTCCCCGTCGCCACGGCCGCGGCCCGCAGAGCCTGGATCTCCGCATGGGCGGTGGGATCGCACTGGGTGATCGGACGATTCCTGCCCTCCCCCAGTACCTGCCCGTCCCTGACCAGCACGGCACCGACGGGGACCTCTCCCTCGTCGCTGGCCCGGTCGGCCAGTACCAGCGCCCGTGTCATCCAGTAGCGATCCTGTTCCTCGTCCATCATCACTCCGCACGCGCCTGGAGCGCAGTTATGTCATACTGGAAACCCTTGTCACTCTCCCGTCCCTGCCCCACGTGAACAAGCGTCTCGACCCCAAAGAAATCGTCGACGAGTTCATCAGCGACCTGCGCCAGGACCTGCAGAACAACGGCATCCAGATTCCCACCCTGCCGGACATCTCCATCCAGGCACTGTTCACCATCAACCGGGATGACAGCTCCATCGATGAAATCACCGCCGTGGTGGCGCGGGATACCGCCATGGCGGCACGACTGATCCGCTATGCCAACAGCCCCATCTACCGGGGACTGAGCCGCTGTACCACCATCAAGTCTGCCATCACCCGGCTGGGCCTGGAGAAAACCAAGAACGTGGTACTGACCCTGGCCATGCGGGACGTCTTCAACACCGGGCATCGGGGCATTCGCAGCCGCATGGAAGCGCTCTGGAACCACAGCGTGGAAGTGGCCATCCTCAGTTCCCTGCTGGCCTGGCAGTACCGGCACCTGGATCAGGAAGTGGCCCTGCTGGCCGGCCTGGTCCATGATGTCGGTGTCATCCCGATCCTGAACAAGGCCAAGAACATCGACGTGATCGTGGAAAACGAAAAGTACCTGGACATGATCATCGCCAGCCTGCACATGAGCGTGGGTCGCGCCATCCTCAAGGCCTGGAACTTTGATCAGCAGATGATCGACGTGGCGGCCGAGCACGACAACCTGAAACGGGACCCCGGCGACGACGCCCCCATCGACTACGTGGACATCGTCCAGGCCGCCAACATCGAAAGCTATCAGTCCACCGGCCATCGCCTGGCCAAGGTAGATCGCCTGAGTGTCCCATCACTCAGGCGCCTGGGCTGCACCCCCGAAGATCCCACCCTGCACTGGGACGCCGATCAGGCCGTCATGGAACAGGTGAGCCGGATCTTCATGTAGGACCCGGCCCTTTCAGCGGGATCACTCCCACTCAATCGTCGCCGGCGGCTTGCCGGAGATGTCATAGACCACGCGGGAAATGCCCTTCACCTCGTTGATGATGCGCCGCGAGACCTTGTCCAGGAACTCGTAGGGCAGGTGCGCCCAGCGGGCAGTCATGAAGTCGATGGTCTCGACGGCGCGCAGGGCCACCACATAGTCATAGCGACGACCGTCCCCCATCACGCCGACGGATTTCACCGGCAAAAAGACCGCAAAGGCCTGGGACACCTGGTCATACAGGCCGGCACCGCGCAGTTCCTCGATGAAGATGTGATCCGCCTGGCGCAGCAGGTCCGCGTAAGGCTTGGTGACCTCGCCCAGGATGCGCACCCCCAGCCCCGGCCCCGGGAAGGGATGCCGGTAGACCATCTCCGACGGCAGCCCCAGTTCCACGCCGATGCGCCGCACCTCGTCCTTGAACAGTTCCCGCAACGGCTCCACCAGACCCATCTTCATGGTCTCCGGCAGACCGCCCACGTTGTGGTGGGACTTGATCACATGGGCCTTGCCGGTCTTGGAACCGGCGGACTCGATCACATCGGGATAGATGGTGCCCTGGGCCAGCCAGCGGGCATTCTTGAGCTTGGCGGCCTCTTCGTCGAAGACCTCAACGAACAGGCGACCGATGATCTTGCGCTTGGCCTCGGGGTCCGACTCCCCCGCCAGGGCCTCAAGGAAACGGGCTTCCGCATCCACCCGGATCACCCGCACGCCCATGTGACGGGCAAAGGTGGCCATGACCTGGTCACCTTCATGGAGACGCAAAAGGCCGGTATCGACGAACACACAGGTGAGCTGGTCGCCGATGGCCTTGTGCAGCAGGGCACCCACCACGGAGGAGTCCACGCCGCCGGACAGGCCCAGGATGACCTCGTCGGTGCCCACCTGTTCCCGCACCCGTTGGATCATGTCATCGATGATGTTGCCGGCGGTCCAGAGATTCTCGCAACCGCAGATATCATGGACGAACCGGGACAGGATACGCTGCCCCTGGCGGGTATGGGTCACCTCGGGATGGAACTGGACGCCGTAGAAACGACGCGCCTCGTCGGCCATGCCGGCCATGGGGGCCGAGTCCGTGGAGGCCATCAGGGAGAAACCTTCCGGCAGGGCGCAGACCCGGTCACCATGGGACATCCAGACATCCAGCAGGCCATGGCCTTCGGGGCTGGTGTGGTCTTCGATGTCCGTCAGCAGGCGGGTATGGCCGTGGGCCCGGACCTGGGCATAGCCAAACTCCCGATGATCGGAACTCTCGACCCGCCCGCCCAGTTGGGCCGCCATGGTCTGCATGCCGTAGCAGATGCCCAGCACCGGCACCCCCAGTTCGAACACGCACTGGGGAGTGCGGGGCGGATCGCTTTCGATCACGGACTCCGGACCGCCTGAGAGAATGATGCCGCTGGGGTTGAAGTCGCGCACGGCGGCGGCGTCCATGTCCCAGGGGTGGATCTCGGAATAGACCCCGGACTCCCGCACCCGCCGGGCGATGAGCTGGGTGTACTGGGAGCCGAAATCGATGATGAGAATGCGATGGGCGTGAATATCCGGGGCAGACAGGGGCATCTTCTTCAATCCATCCGGTAGTTGGGGGCTTCCTTGGTGATGGTCACGTCATGGACGTGACTTTCACGCATCCCCGCCGAGGTGACCCGCACGAAACCGGGACGGGTCCGCATCTCGTCGATGTTGCTGCAGCCCACATAGCCCATGGAGGAACGCAGTCCCCCCACCAGCTGATGGATGATGGCCACGATGGTGCCCTTGTAGGGGACACGACCCTCGATGCCTTCCGGCACCAGCTTGTCCACCACGCCGCTGCTTTCCTGGAAATAACGGTCCGAGGAACCCTGCTGCATGGCGCCCAGGGAACCCATGCCCCGGTAGGACTTGTAGGAACGGCCCTGATACAGCTCCACTTCACCGGGCGCCTCTTCGGTACCGGCAAACAGGCTGCCGAGCATGACGCAGTGGGCACCGCCGGCAATGGCCTTGGCAAAATCGCCGGAGAAGCGCACGCCGCCGTCGGCGATCAGGGGCACGCCCGTACCTTCCAGGGCCTGGCGCACGTTGTCGATGGCGGTCATCTGGGGGACGCCCACGCCGGCCACGATACGGGTGGTGCAGATGGAGCCGGGGCCGATACCCACCTTCACGGCATCCGCGCCCGCCTGTGCCAGAGCACGGGCGGCCTCGGCGGTGGCGATGTTGCCGCCGATGACCTGGACGTCCGGATAGGTTTTCTTCACCCAGGCCACCCGGTCGAGCACGCCCTGGGAATGGCCGTGGGCGGTATCCACCACTACCACGTCCACCCCGGCTTCCACCAGCGCGGCACAGCGCTCCTCGGTACCGGCACCCACGCCCAGGGCCGCCCCCACCCGCAGACGACCGCGGTCATCCTTGCAGGCGCTGGGGAAATCGGTGGATTTCTGGATGTCCTTGACGGTGATCATGCCCCGCAGGTGGAACTGATCGTTCACCACCAGCACCTTCTCGATGCGGTGCTTGTGCAACAGGTGCTGAACCTCTTCCCGGTCGGCCCCCTCGCGCACGGTGACCAGACGTTCCTTGGGGGTCATGATCTCGGACACCGGGGAATCCATGCGGGTCTCGAAGCGCAGGTCACGACTGGTGACGATACCCACCAGATCGACGCCCTTGACCACCGGGACGCCGGAGATGGAGTTGGCGCGGGTGATGGCCAGTACGTCACGGATGCTGGTGTCCGGGGTGACGGTGATGGGATCGCTGATGACGCCGCTCTCGTATTTCTTGACCAGACGCACCTGCTGGGCCTGGGCCTCGATGCTCATGTTCTTGTGCACGATGCCGATGCCCCCCTCCTGGGCAATGGCGATGGCCAGACGGGCCTCGGTGACCGTGTCCATGGCGGCGGAGACCAGGGGAATGTTCAGAGTGATGTCGCGGGTGAGGCGAGTGGTGAGGTCCACGTCTCTGGGTAGCACCGCCGAATGGGCGGGGACCAGGAGGACGTCGTCGAAGGTGAGGGCTTCCTGGACGATGCGCATGATATGTCTCGGGGGGAGGTATTGTTGAATCGTACAATTATAGAGAGGCACCCGGGTGGGGTAAACCCGACCAGGCCTGTGGGGACTGGATATGATGCCGGTTTCCGTGGCATGGTTCCCGGTTATTTTCATCCACTACGGAGCGCCTGCCTTGCCCGAGCCGTCAACGGAAAAAGAGGTCTACAGCGTCTCTCGTCTGAATCAGGCGGTGCAGGGACGCCTGGAGAGCGGTTTTCCCCTGCTGTGGGTGGAAGGGGAACTGTCCAATCTGGCCCGACCCGCCTCCGGTCACTGGTATTTCTCCCTCAAGGATGAAGGGGCCCAGGTGCGCTGCGCCCTGTTCCGCAACCGGGCCCAGGGGGTGCGCTTTCGACCCCGGGACGGCATGCAGGTACTGGCCCGGGCCAGGGTCAGCCTCTATGTGCCCCGGGGTGATTATCAGCTCATCGTCGAACACCTGGAGGAAGCCGGGGACGGCGCCCTGCGACGGGCCTTTGAGGCCCTGCGTCGCCGGCTGGAGGCCGAAGGGCTGTTCGACCCCGCCGGCAAACGTCCCCTGCCCCGGTTTCCCCGCCGCGTGGGGGTGATCACCTCCGCCACCGGCGCGGCGGTCAGGGATATCCTGGCGGTCCTCGGGCGCCGCTTCCCGGCGCTGCCGGTGATGATCTATCCGGTGCCGGTACAAGGCGGCGAGGCGGCCCCGCGCATCGCCGCGGCCCTTGCGACCGCCTCGGACCGCGGCGACTGTGACGTAGTGATCCTGGCCCGGGGCGGCGGTTCCCTGGAGGACCTTTGGGCCTTCAACGAGGAGATCGTGGCCCGCGCCATCCGCGCCTGCGCCATCCCCGTGGTCAGCGGCATCGGCCATGAAACGGATATCACCATTGCCGACCTGGCCGCCGATCACCGTGCCCCCACCCCGTCGGTGGCCGCCGAGCTGGTCAGTCCCGACGGCCGTGAACTGCTGCAGCGGGTGAATCAACTGGAGCGGCTGCTGTGTGAACGTTTTTCCCGTCGGCGGCAGGCACAGGGCCTGCGGCTTCAGGGCCTGGAACAACGATTGCGGCACCAGCATCCCGAGCGGCGCCTGCAGGCCCGCGCCCAGCGCCTGGA
The DNA here is from genome assembly GCF_022227765.1 of Ectothiorhodospira shaposhnikovii. Lineage (GTDB taxonomy): Bacteria > Pseudomonadota > Gammaproteobacteria > Ectothiorhodospirales > Ectothiorhodospiraceae > Ectothiorhodospira. The sequence goes on from NZ_JAJMLZ010000007.1 coordinate 124,898, forward strand.
TGAACTGGAATCCAGACTGCGCCAGGCCCTGGCCCGGCGGCTCCGGGAGCAACGCATCGAGTTGGCCCATCTGTGGACCCGCCTGGGGCAGTGTTCTCCCCGGACCCGCCTGACCGGCATGGTGCATCGGCAACAGGATCTATCCCTGCGCCTGGAGCGGGCCATGGCCCTGCGCCTGGAACGCCTGCACGCCCGGGTATCCCTGCAGGCACGGACCCTGGATGCGGTGAGTCCCCTGGCCACCCTGGGCCGGGGTTACAGCATCCTGCTCAGTGCCGAGGGTCAGGCCATTCGCGCCCCGGAGCAGGTGAAGTCCGGTGAACGACTGGAAGCCCGCCTTGCCCAGGGACGGCTGTGGTGTCGGGTGGAATGATTGTTCAGGGAAGCAGGGCATCCAGATAACCGACATCGACGATTCCGCGCTTTGGCCCCTGCCCCCGAACGACCCGCCCGGGCATCTCCGGCTCCCCTAGATGCTCCAGCACCGCGGCGGCCCCGGAAAAATCATCCTCCACCGTATATCCGCTCACTGTGATCACCGTGACAATCCCCGCTCCCCGCGAGGCCCGCAGCCCCTGGGCGGAATCCTCGATGGCCACACAGTCCCGGGCCGACAGACCCAGGCGCTCCAGCACGTGATGATAGATATCGGGCGCGGGCTTCTTCGCCGGCACCACGTCGCCGGCCCCGATCACCCGGAACCAGTCCAGTGATGCCTCTCCCAGGTTGGCCCGCAGCAGGGACTCCACGTTGGTCAGTGATGTGGTGGTGGCGATCGCCAGCAACAACCCCGCCGAGCGCGCCTCCTCGATCAGCCGCAAAACCCCCGGCCGCAGGGGGATGCCACCCCGCTCCAGCATGGCCACGAAGTGCCGGGTCTTGCAGGCGTGCAGATCACCGATGAACCGGTCCAGGTCGGCGGGCGGCGTGAATTCGGGCGCGAATGCATCCAGGTAATGGCGGATCCGCTCCTTGCCGCCGGCCACCTGCAGCAGCCGCCCGTAGAGCGGCACGGTCCAGTCCCAGTCCAGCCCCATCTCCCGGAAGGCGGCATTGAAGGCGGGACGGTGGCCATCCCGTTCCGTATCCGCCAGGGTACCGTCCACATCGAATATCAGGGCCTTCAGATCAGACATGCTGTCTCCGGTGGTGATCATCGTGTTCATGGGGTCGGCCGGGCGGGCCGTTCGGCCTTTTGCTTGCGCCCGGGCCGATTCTCTGGTATCTAGACTCGCCTTTTGACACTCAGGAGTTTGCGAGCGATGGCCTCCAGCAAGAGTACGCCAAACGGTTCCGGCAGTCTTTCCCAGTCTGGTCAGGGTATCGCCCCCTACCAGCCGGCCGAGGGCGAGGAGTACATGTGCAAGCCCCAGAAGGATCACTTCCGCACCATTTTGCTGGCCTGGAAGCAGGACCTGATGGAAGAAGTGGACCGCACCGTGGGCCACATGAAGGAAGACGCCGCCAACTTTGCCGACCCGGCGGACCGCGCCACCCAGGAGGAGGAATTCAGCCTGGAACTGCGCACCCGCGACCGGGAACGCAAGCTGATCCGCAAGATCGACGAGGCCCTCAAGGACATCGAAAGTGGCGACTACGGTTACTGCGAGGCCTGCGGCGTGGAAATCGGTATCCGCCGCCTGGAAGCCCGCCCCACCGCCACCCTGTGCATCGACTGCAAGACCCTGCAGGAGATCAAGGAAAAGCAGATGGCCTGATGACACAGCCGGTCAAGGCAATACGGCTGACAGCACCTTCCCGTGAGCAGGCGCCGCCCTGCCACGGGAGGGTCTGATTCGCCGGTCATCCATGACCTACATCGGTCGTTTCGCCCCCTCCCCCACCGGCCCCCTGCACCAGGGTTCCCTGGTCGCCGCTGTCTTCTCCTTTCTGGATGCCCGCGCCCACCAGGGCACCTGGCGGGTGCGCATCGAAGACCTGGACCCACCCCGGGAACAACCCGGCGCCGCCGATGCCATCCTGCGCACCCTGGAAGCCCATGCCCTGCACTGGGACGAAGACATCCTCTATCAGAGTTCCCGCCTTGAGGCCTATGCCGAGGCCATGACGGCGCTGCGGCACAAGGGACAGGCCTATGACTGCGGATGTACCCGCCGTGAGATCGCCGCCTCCGGCCTCGCCGGACTGGAAGGCCCGGTCTATCCCGGCACCTGCCGTCGGGGACTGGCCCCCGGACGGGCTCCCCGTGCCCTGAGGGTACGTACCCACGATGATCCCATCGGCTTCCACGATCGCTACCACGGCCTTGTCAACCAGCGCCTGAGCCGGGAGATCGGTGACTTCGTGATCCGCCGCGCCGACGGACTCACGGCCTATCAGCTGGCGGTGGTGGTGGATGATGCCTTTCAGGGCATCACCCATGTGGTCCGGGGCAGCGACCTGCTGGACTCCACCCCCCGCCAGATCCACCTGCAGCGACTGCTGGCACTGCCCACGCCGGTCTATCTGCACCATCCCCTGGTGCTGAATACCACCGGCGACAAGCTCTCCAAGCAGACCCACGCCCCGGCGGTGGACGACGCCACCCCCCTGACCAACCTGGCCGCCGTGATGGGCTTTCTCCACCTACCCCTGCCCCGGGACTGGCGGGATGCCACCCCTGCCGCGCTGCTGGACCATGCCCTGGCGCACTGGCCCTTCCGGACCTGATGCTGGCCTGAACCGGCCGGATGCTGCATCCTTGCGGGTTTGAAGGATCCATCCCAGGACCCAATCCATGTCATCCCAGGACAAGACACTGCTGCTGTTCCTGCTCGGCGTGCTGCTGTTCGCATCGCCGCTGGTGGCGTGGTGGACCCGTTCGGGCGCCCCCTGGTATCTGCCCTACCTGCTCTGGGGCGGGATCATCGCCCTGGCCTGGGTGGTGCAATGGCGACGGGGTCGCCATGATCTCTGAGATCGGTCTGCTCTACGCCGTCGGGGTCGCCTACCTGGCGCTGCTGTTCTTCATCGCCCACGCGGCGGAAAAGGGCTGGCTGCCGGGCCGACTGGTGCACCACCCGCTGGTCTATACCCTGTCCCTGGGGGTCTACGCCACGTCCTGGAGCTTCTACGGCAGCGTGGGGTTTGCCAACACCGAAGGCTATCAGTTCCTCACCATCTATCTCGGGGTCACCCTCGCCTTCCTGCTGGCACCGTTGCTGCTGGCGCCCCTGCTGCGTCTGGTGCGGGAGTATCAGCTCACGTCCCTGGCCGACCTGTTTGCCTTCCGCTATCGCAGCCAGTGGACCGGGGTCATCGTCACCCTGTTCATGCTGGCGGGCATCCTTCCCTACATCGCCCTGCAGATCAAGGCGGTCACCGAATCCGTTTCCGTGCTGACCCGGCAGGACACGCCTCACCTGCTGGCCCTGGGTTTTTGCGCCACCCTGATGCTGTTCGCGATCCTGTTCGGCGCCCGCCACATCACCCCCCGGGAAAAGCACGAGGGCCTGGTGGTGGCCATCGCCTTCGAGTCCGCCGTCAAGCTGCTGGCCCTGCTGGCGGTGGGCGGCTTTGCCCTGTTCGGGGTCTTCGGCGGCTTCGGTGGACTGGATGCGTGGCTGACCGCCCACCCGGAGGCCCTGGAGGCCCTCTATGAACCGGTGCGCGAAGGCCCTTGGATGACCCTCATGGTGCTGGCCTTCGCCGCCGCCTTCCTGCTGCCGCGGCAGTTCCACATGACCTTCGTGGAGAACATCAACCCCCGCTCCCTGCAGACGGCCACCTGGGCCTTCCCCCTGTTCCTGCTGCTGCTCAATCTGCCCATTCCCCTGATCCTCTGGGCCGGTCAGGCCACCGGCCTGCAGACCGCGCCGGACTATTACGTGCTGGGGCTGCCGGTGGCGGCGGACCAGGGCTGGCTGGCCCTGTTCACCTTCATCGGCGGGATTTCCGCCGCCAGCGCCATGATGATCGTCACCACCCTGGCCCTGGCCGCCATGTGCCTGAATCACCTGATCCTGCCGGCCCATTACCGCCAGCAGTCCCTGCCCCGGAACAATCTCTACGGCTGGCTGTTGTGGGGCCGGCGGGTGCTGATCCTCCTCATCATCGGCATGGGTTACGGCTTTTACTGGCTGCTGGAATTCAACCAGGGCCTGGCCCAGATCGGCCTCATCTCCTTCGTCGCCGTGGCCCAGTTCCTGCCCGGCATCCTGGGCCTGCTGTTCTGGCCGCGGGCCAACCGGGTGGGCTTCATCGCCGGCCTGATGGGCGGCATCCTGGTGTGGCTGCTGGCCCTGATCGTCCCGCTGATTCACGACTCCGGCCTACCCATGGTGGATTTCAACCTGATGCGCTGGATGGGGGCCGAGGAGGAAAACCGCTGGGCTTTTGCCACCTTCTGGTCACTGACCCTCAACAGCCTGCTGTTCGTTGCCGGCTCCCTGCTCACCCGGCCCACCCGGGAGGAACTGGAGGCCTCCCAGAGCTGCCGTCGGGAACAACTCACCCCGAGCCGGTTGCTGGGGGACGGCGAGATTCGCAACGTGGAACAGCTGCGCACCAACCTGTCCCAGGTGATCGGTCCGCAGACCGCCGCCCTGGAGATCCAGCGCGCCCTGGGCGACCTGAAGCTGGACCCCCGGGAACAACGCCCCAACGAACTGCGCAAGCTGCGGGCACGGCTGGAACGCAACCTGTCCGGCCTGATGGGGCCTCTACTGGCGCGCATGATTGTGGACAATCGCCTGGAAGTCCCGCCCCAGACCCAGGTAGCCCTGGCGGACAGCCTGCGCTTCGTGGAGGAGCAACTGGAACACTCCACCGTGCGTCTCAAGGGACTGGCGGCGGAGCTGGATACCCTGCGTCGCTATCACCGCCAGGTACTCCACGAACTGCCGCTGGGAGTCTGTTCCATTTCCTCGGGGGGCGACATCCTGATCTGGAACAACACCATGGCCGCCATCTCCGGCATTTCCTCCTCCTATGCGGTGGGACAGACCCTGGACGGACTCAAGGACCCCTGGGACGGGGTGCTGCGCACCTTCATCAACGGCGATGACCGGCACCTGTACAAGCTGCAGCTCACCGTGGACGGCCGCCAGCGCCGGCTGAACCTGCACAAGGCCGCCATCGAGTCCGCCGGGCTGGGCAGTTCCGTGGCCCATGGCCTGGGGGGGATGGTGGTGCTGGTGGAGGATCTGACGGAACTGCACAATCTGGAAAGCGAGGTGGCCCACAACGACCGCCTGGCCTCCATCGGCCGTCTCGCCGCCGGGGTGGCCCATGAGATCGGCAACCCGCTGACCGGCATTGCCTCCCTGGCCCAGAACCTGCGGTACGAAAAGGACCCCGCGGAGGTGGACCTGACTTCCCGTCAGATCCTGGAACAGACCCGACGCATCAACGACATCGTTCAGTCCCTGATCACCTTCAGCCATAGCGGTGAGGTGCCCCGCATGCGGCCCGCGCCGGTGAACATGCGGGCCTGCGTGGACGAAGCGATTCATCTGGTACAGTTGAGCGACAGCGGTCGGGACATGCGCTGTTTCAACGAAGTGCCCGACACCCTCATCGCCCGGGGCAACGCCCAGCGCCTGTTGCAGGTCTTCGTCAACCTGATCAACAACGCCCTGCAGGCCGGCCGTCCCGGCGACCGCATCGTCATTCGCGGCGAGTACGTCCTGGGCAGCGTGGAGATCCAGGTGGAGGACGAGGGCAGCGGCATTCCGGAATCCGTGCTCGACCGGATCTTTGAACCCTTCTTCACCACCAAGCCCCCGGGCGAAGGGACCGGTCTGGGGCTGTCGGTGGTATACAGCATCATTCAGGACCACGGCGGCATGGTCTACGCGGACAACCTGCCCGAGGGCGGAACCCGCTTCCATATCCGGCTGCCGGCCGTCGAAGAGGAGACCCTGGCTTGAACCGAATCCTGATCCTGGAAGACGAAGCGGTGATTCGCCGTGCCCTGCGGCGTCTCCTGGAACACGAAGGCTATCGCATCGAAGAGGCGGCCTGCATCGCCGACGCCCGCCGGCTGTGCGAGGCCTCCCGCTTCGACCTGCTGATCTGCGATCTGCGCCTGCCCGACGGCGAAGGCATCGAGATGCTCGGCCACTGCGGCGACACCCCGGTACTCATCATGACCAGCTATGCCAGCGTCCGCTCCGCCGTCGATGCCATGAAACAGGGGGCCACGGACTATATTGCCAAGCCCTTCGACCATGACGAGATGCTGTTGTGCGTGGCCCGCATCCTCAAGCAGCGGCAGCTGGAGCGGGAAAATGCCCAGCTCCAGTCCCAGCTCGGCCAGGTCTATCCGGTGGAGGGCATGGTGGGCGAGTCGCCCGCCATGCAGCAGGTATGCAGGACCCTGGACAAAGTGGCGCCCACCGATGCCACGGTCCTGATCCGGGGCGAATCCGGCACCGGCAAGGAACTGGTGGCACGGGCCATTCACAAGAAGAGCCGCCGCGCCCAAGCCCCCCTGGTCTCGGTCAACTGCGCCGCCATTCCCGAAGGACTGCTGGAATCGGAGCTATTCGGTCATGAAAAGGGGGCCTTCACCGGTGCCGCCCAAAGCCGCCAGGGATTGGCGGAAGCCGCCGACGGCGGCACTTTGTTCCTGGACGAGATCGGTGAACTCACCCCGGCTGCACAGTCCCGGCTGCTGCGGGTGCTGCAGGACGGCGAGATTCGAAGGGTCGGTGCCAACAGCAGTCGCAAGGTGGACATCCGCCTGCTGGCGGCCACCCACCGGGATCTGGAGCTGATGGTGCGGGAAGGGGACTTTCGCGAGGACCTCTACTACCGGCTCAAGGTCATGGAAATCGGCCTGCCGCCCCTGCGTGAACGGCTGGAAGACCTGCCCCGGCTGGCGGATTTTCTGCTGGAAAAGGCCTGTCGGCGTCTCAAGCAGGCACCGGCACGACTGGCACCGTCGGCCCTGGCGGCCATGCAGGCCCATCGCTGGCCCGGCAACGTGCGGGAGTTGGAAAACGCCCTGGAACGGGCGGTGATCCTGGCCGACGGCGACTGCATCGCCGCCGAACACCTGGGCCTGACCCCCGGACCGAGCCAGGAAGCGACCCCGGACACCAGCCTGGAGGACTACTTCCGCCGCTTCGTGCTGGAAAATCAGGCCCGGATGACCGAAACGGAACTGGCCCGGCGGCTGGGCATCAGCCGCAAGGCCCTCTGGGAACGGCGCAACCGCATGGGCATCCCCCGCCCCAAAGCCTGAGCCTGCCTGTTACCTTGGGTAACATCCGTTACCCAAGGTAACAGGCATCCCGCACACACCCGTCACAAGTCCTTGTTTCCACAAGGAACAAAAACCTGGCACGCCTTCTGCAATGGTAGCCGTCAAGACCACGGCCATCCATGGATACCATGCAGACAGATCCAGGCAACAGCGCAGACCGGCAACGGGGCGTCCTCATCCCCGTGATGGAATTCCTGGGGCGCCACGAGCCCTTTGCCCGGATGGACCCGGTCCATCTGGAATTCCTTGCCAAACGCCTGCGTCTGGTCTTCTACACCCGTGACGAGCAGATCCTGAACCCCAAGTCCGGGCCCGCCGACCGATTCTTCATCGTCAAGCAAGGTCGGGTACTGGGAGAGTCCCTGGACCCCAACGGCAATCCCGTCAGCACTGCCTGGGTGCTGGCACCGGGGGAATGCTTTCCCATCGGTGCCCTGCTGGCCCGCCGGCCGGTGAAAACCCGCTACCGGGCCGCCGAGGACACCTTCTGCTTCGAGATGGACCGGGACGATTTCAATCATCTGCTCAAGATGTGCCCCGAGTTCCACGATTTCTGTACCCGCCGCCTGGCCAGCCTGCTGGACACGGTGCAGCGTCACGTGCAGTTCAGCACCGCCTCGGGGCTGGGCGGCGACACCTCCCTCAACACCACCGTCGGCGAACGCCTCCAGCGCGAACCCGTCACCTTCCGGCCGGACGCCCCCATTCGCCGGGCCCTGCAGGCCATGCAGGATGAACGCATCGGCAGCGTCATCATCACCGATGACGAGCAAAGGCCCCTGGGCGTCTTCACCCTACACGACCTGCTCAAGCGGGTGGCCTTGCCCGAGATCGGCCTGGATCAGCCCATCAGCGCGGTGATGACCCCCGATCCGGTCACCCTGCCCTCCAGCGCCTTCGCCTTCGAGGCCGCCATGCTGATGGCCAGCCACGGCTTCCATCATCTGTGCATCGTCGACCGGGGCCGGCTGCGGGGCGTGATCTCCGAGGGCGACCTGTTCTCCCTGCAGCGGGTCAGCCTGGCCAACCTGAGCCGCTCCATGAGCCAGGCCGAGGACGTCAATGCCCTGGCCCGCCTGGGCACCGACGTGCACTTGCTGATCGGCCAGATGATTGCCCAGGGCGTTCGGGTGGACCAGATCACCCAGATCATCGCCATGCTCAATGATCAGCTCACCCGCCGCATCATCACTCTCTGCCTGCATGAAACCGGCGGCGACATCCCCGAGTTCGACTGGCTCTCCTTCGGCAGCGAGGGCCGTCAGGAACAGACCCTCAAGACCGACCAGGACAACGGCATGCTGTTCTTGCCCCAGGACGGCATGACTGCGGACCAGATCCGTGCCCGGCTGCTGCCTCTGGCGGAACGGATCAACGAGGCCCTGCGGATCTGCGGCTTCCCCCTGTGCCGAGGGCGGGTCATGGCCAGCAGCCCGGAGTGCTGCCTGAGCCTGGAAGAATGGCGTACCCGTTTTTCCCGCTGGATCGACCAGGGCACGCCCGAGCACCTACTCAAGGCCAACATCTATTTCGATTTCCGGGTGCTCTACGGCGGCGAGCAGCCGGGTGCCGGGCTGAGGGCCTGGTTCCTGGAAAAAACTTCAAAGAATAGCCGTTTTCGCCGCCAGATGGCGGAAAACGCCCTGCGCCTGCGCCCCCCGCTGGGGCTGTTCGGTGACTTCAAGGTCAGTTCCGGCGGCGGGCGCCACCCGCGCAGCCTGGATCTCAAGGTCAACGGCACCACCCCCTTCGTGGACGTGGCCCGCATCTTCGCCCTGGCACTGGAGATGCCCGACAGCAACACCACACGCCGTTTCGAGGCCTGTGCCGAGGCCGGGGTGATGAAGCGGGAAGATGTGGCGGCCTGGCTCAACGCCTACCACTACATCCTGCTGCTGCGCATGCGTAATCACCATGAGCAGGCCCAGGCCGGCCAGCCCCTGAGCAATTTCATCAACCCCGAGCGTCTGGACGAACTGGAACAGCGGATTCTCAAGGAGGCATTCCGGCAAATCCGCAAACTGCAGTCACGCCTGGCGCTGGAATATCAGCTGTAAGGACATCAGGGCAGAACCCGGGCCCAAGGGAATGCAGAGCCCATCACCCACAACAGGACAAGGAACCCAACCCCTTGATTCACGCATTCAAGATGGAGGCAAGACCACATGCAGTCCGACCCTAACCCGGCATACCGAATGTATCGGAGGAGTCCATTATGAGTGAAAAAATGAGAGATCTTCTCAAAAAGATCCTGGCGGAAGAAAGCGGCATCAGCGCCAAGACCCGGGAGCAGATTCAACAGACCCTGGCTTCCGCCGGTAGCCTGGAAGAGCAGAGAAGCGCCTACTGGAAGGCCAATCTGAGCATCCTCGGCTGGTGTCTGGGGGTGTGGTTCATCGCCGGCTACCTGCTGCCCATCTTCATGGTGGACGCGCTCAACACCATGTCCATCGGCGGTTACCCGCTGGGCTTCTGGATGGCGCAGCAAGGCTCCATCTACACCTTCCTGGTGCTGATCTTCTTCTATGCCTGGTGGATGAACCGCCTGGACAAGAAGTTTGACGTCCACGAAGAATGATAACGACTGGGGGATAATCCTATGGATCTTAAATTAATGATCTACCTGGTGGTCGGTGCCACCTTTGCGCTGTACATAGGCATCGCCATCTGGGCCCGGGCAGGCAGCACCGGGGAATTCTACGTGGCCGGCAAGGGCGTCAACCCGATCGCCAACGGCATGGCCACGGCGGCCGACTGGATGTCCGCGGCCTCGTTCATCTCCATGGCGGGTCTGATCGCCTTTTTGGGCTACAGCGGCTCGGTCTACCTGATGGGCTGGACCGGCGGCTACGTGCTGATGGCCCTGCTGCTGGCGCCATACCTGCGCAAGTTCGGCAAGTTCACGGTGCCTCAGTTCGTGGGGGATCGCTTCTACTCCAACGGCGCGCGCATCGTGGCGGTGATCTGCCTGCTCATCATCTCCATCACCTACGTGATCGGGCAGATGCGCGGCGTGGGTATCGCCTTCTCGCGCTTCCTGGAAGTGGACATCCTCTGGGGCCTGATCGCCGGCATGAGCATCGTGTTCGTGTACGCCGTGCTCGGCGGCATGAAGGGGATCACCTACACCCAGATCGCTCAGTACGTGGTACTGATCTTTGCCTATACCGTGCCCGCGGTGTTCATCTCCATCCAGCTCACGGGTCACTTCCTGCCCCAGACCGGCCTGGGCGCCACCCTCTCCGGTGACGACAGCCGTTACCTGCTCGACGCCCTGGACGGCATGATGGTGGATCTGGGCTTTGCCGAGTACACCACCAACGCCAGCTTCAGTACCCTCAACATGTTCCTGCTGACCATGGCGCTGATGATCGGTACCGCCGGCCTGCCCCACGTCATCATCCGTTTCTTCACCGTCCCCCGCGTGCGTGACGCCCGCAAGTCCGCCGGCTGGGCCCTGATCTTCATCGCCCTGCTCTACACCACCGCTCCGGCCGTGGGTGCCATGGCCATGTACAACCTGGTGAACACCCTCTACCCCGGCGGTGTGGGCAACGTCAGCGAAGCCATGGTCTACGACGAGCGTCCGGACTGGATGCGTACCTGGGAAAACACCGGCCTGCTGGTATTCGAAGACAAGAACGAAGACGGCCGCATCCAGTACTACAACCAGAACAACCCGCCGGCCTTCGTGGCCGAGAACGACCTGCAGGGCAATGAACTGGTGCGTCTGGACCGCGACATCATGGTGCTTGCCAACCCGGAAATCGCCAGCCTGCCCAACTGGGTGATCGCGCTGGTGGCAGCCGGTGGTATCGCGGCGGCTCTGTCCACCGCGGCGGGTCTGTTGCTGGCCATCTCCTCGGCCATCTCCCATGACCTGCTCAAGGGGGTGTTCATGCCCAAGATCTCGGAGAAGAACGAGCTCATGGCAGGACGCATCTCCATGGCGGCGGCCATCCTCCTGGCCGGTTATCTGGGGCTTAATCCACCAGGCTTTGCGGCCGAGGTGGTGGCACTGGCATTCGGCCTGGCGGCATCCTCCCTGTTCCCCGTGCTGATGCTGGGTATCTTCTACAAGCGGATGAACAAGGAAGGCGCCATCGCCGGCATGCTCACCGGTCTGTTCACCACCCTGATCTACATCTTCCTGTACAAGGGCTGGTTCTTCATTCCGGGCACGGCCATGCTGCCTGACAATGCCAGCGGCTGGATCATGGGCATCTCGCCCCAGGGCTTCGGTACCATCGGTGCCATTCTGAACGTCACCGTGGCACTGATCGTCTGCAAGCTGACGGCTCCGCCGCCGAAGGAAATCCAGGCCCTGGTGGAAAGCGTGCGCGTGCCGCGCGCCGACACCGCCTGATCTTCCACCCAACCGGGGGACCCGCACCGCGGGTCCCCTCCCCATGCACCGGATCAAGATGTCTGTGCCGGCGCCATCCCGAAAGGCGTGACGCCCACACAGACTGCTTGTTCAGAACCTGGCCGAGGCAATGGCCAGAATGACGTCGGATGGGCATGATATGGGGTTTCCCCGCATCAGCCCGGAAGACAAGACGGATGGATGTAAAGACGCTGATCAGCCAGGTGAAGGAGGCTGAGGCACGACACGACCTTGAGCAACTGGGGCGCCGACTCCCGGCACTGCAGATCCGGCTGATCCGCGACAGCGCGGACGCCAACGCACTGGGGCATGCCATCTCGGACCTGGCGGACGCCTTCACGGGGCGTTTCATCCAGCTGGCGGAGGCCTCCCTGGGTCCTCCCCCCATGCCCTATGCCTGGGTAGCCTGCGGATCACAGGGGCGGCGGGAGCAAACCGTGCATACGGATCAGGACAACGCCCTGATCCTGGCAAGGGCCGCGGATCGGGAGGCGTCAGGGTATTTCGGCGAACTGGCCGAACAGGTCGCGACGGGACTGGATGCCTGCGGGTTCGTTCTCTGTTCGGGAGAAGTGATGGCCCGCAACCCGGAATGGCGTCAACCGCTGGAACACTGGGAGCGCAACTTCAGGGGATGGATCGAACAACCGGAACGAAAATCCGTGATGCTGGCGCAGAACTTCCTCGATCTTCGCTGTATTCACGGAAAAATCGATCTTCTGGAGCAATTGCGCCGTCGTATCCTGACCATGATCCGGCACAACGCGGGATTCATGGCGGCGCTGGCCATGGAAGCCCTGCATGACCGACCACCGCAGTGGTTGCCCGGCGGCCGGCTGTCACGACTGATGCGGCAATCGCCGGTGCTGAACATCAAGCGGGCCGGCATCATGCCCATCGTCGGCCTGGCTCGTCTGCTGGCCCTGGCGGACGGTGTGATGGTGCTGGGAACACGCGAACGTATCCGTGCGGCGGTCGCCAGCGGTCGACTGAGTGAGTCCGGCGGACGGGATCTGACAGCCGCCTGGGATTGCATCACCTTGATGCGCGCCCGACACCAGGTGCATTGCCTGGAACAGGGCGGGAAGGCGGACAACCGGCTTGATGTCGGCAACCTGTCGCAGCCGGAGCGGCGACAGTTGCGGGAGGCATTCAAGGTGGTGCGACTCATCCAGAACACGACGGGGCGGCGCGTTGCCGGTTTTTTGCTCCAATAAGGTGCGGATTCGCACAGGAATGTGGCAGCAATAATAAGCCCGGGTTATTCTGGAATAAGTCCGGTCATTGCCGGCCATGACAGGAACCAGGCATCCAGGGCCAACGCACGGCGACAGGACACAGACAGCACAGTCCGTAGAGACCCGGGAACAGGATTTCTGCCGACCCCGATGGTGGTTGGCTACGTTTCAAATGTCTTTTTGAGGAGGAACCCATGTCGGAAGTGAAGATTCACGAAGTACCGAAAGACTTTGCCGCGAATGCCCATGTCAACCTGGAGCAGTACGAGTCCATGTACCGCCGGTCGGTACAGGACCCCGATGCCTTCTGGGCCGAACAGGCCAAGACCTACCTGGACTGGTTCCAGCCCTGGGATTCCGTGCTGGAAGGCAACTTCGAGGGCGAAGCCCGGGTCACCTGGTTCAAGGGCGGCAAGCTGAACGTGGCCCACAACTGCCTGGACCGCCACCTGGATACCCGGGGTGACCAGGCCGCCATCATCTGGGAAGGCGACGATCCTTCCGAAGACCGCACCATCACCTACCGTGAACTGCACGCCGAAGTCTGCAAGTTCGCCAACGTGCTCAAGGCCAAGGGCGTGAACAAGGGTGATCGGGTCTCCATCTACCTGCCCATGATCCCCGAAGCCGCCGTGGCCATGCTGGCCTGCGCCCGCATCGGTGCCGTGCACTCCATCGTCTTCGGCGGCTTCTCTCCGGATGCCCTGCGCGACCGGATCCAGGACGCCGAGGCCAAGGTGGTCATCACCTCCGACCAGAGCCTGCGCGGCGGCCGCAAGGTGCCCCTGAAGGCCAACGCGGACAAGGCCGTTGCCCAGTGCCCCAGCATCACCACCATGGTCGTGGTCAAGCGCGGCGGCGAACCGGTGGAATGGAAGGAAGGCCGTGACGTGTGGTACCACGAGGAAGTGGCCGCCGCCGCCGCCGACTGCCCCGCCGAGCCGATGGACGCCGAAGATCCGCTGTTCATCCTCTACACCTCCGGCTCCACCGGCAAGCCCAAGGGCGTCATGCACACCACCGGCGGCTATCTGCTGCAGGCAGCCATGACCCACAAGCTGGTGTTCGACTACAAGGACGGCGAAGTCTACTGGTGCACCGCCGACGTGGGCTGGGTCACCGGTCACAGCTACATCATCTACGGCCCGCTGGCCAACGGCGCCAAGAGCCTGATGTTCGAAGGCGTGCCCAACTATCCGGACAACGGCCGTTTCTGGCAGGTGTGCGACAAGCACAACGTCTCCACCTTCTACACCGCCCCCACCGCCATTCGCATGCTGATGGGTGCCGGTGACGAATTCGTCACCAAGCACAAGCGCTCCACCCTGCGCCTGCTGGGCACCGTGGGCGAGCCCATCAACCCGGAGGCCTGGGAGTGGTATCACCGGGTCGTGGGTGACGGTCGCTGCCCCATCGTCGATACCTGGTGGCAGACCGAGACCGGCGCCCACATGATCGTCAACCTGCCGGGTGCCGTGGACATGAAGCCCGGCTCCGCCACCAAGCCCTTCTTCGGCGTGGAGCCCCTGCTGGTGGACGACCAGGGCAACGAGATCACCGAGACCCCGGCGGAAGGCAACCTGTGCATCAGAAATCCCTGGCCGAGCATGATGCGCAGCCTGTGGGGTGATCACAAGCGTTTCGTCGAGACCTACTTCAAGATGTACCCGGGTCTGTACTTCACCGGTGACGGCGCCCGTCGTGACGAAGACGGTTACTACTGGATCACCGGTCGCGTGGACGATGTGCTCAACGTCTCCGGTCACCGCCTGGGCACCGCCGAGATCGAATCCGCCCTGGTGCTGCATCCCAAGGTGGCCGAGGCCGCGGTGGTGGGCTATCCCCACGACATCACCGGTCAGGGCATCTACGCCTACGTCACCCTGATGGCGGGCGAGGAAGGCGACAAGGCCCTGGCCGATGAACTGGTGAAGCTGGTGCGCACCGAGATCGGGCCGATTGCCAAGATCAACCTGATCCAGTTCGCTCCCAGCCTGCCCAAGACCCGTTCGGGCAAGATCATGCGCCGCATCCTGCGCAAGATCGCCGCCAACGAACTGGAGAACCTGGGTGATACCTCCACCCTGGCCGATCCGGAAGTGGTGAACGTCCTGATCGACAACCGCCTGAATAAGTAAGCCAGGTCGGGCACAACAAGGATGGTTGCGACGGGGGCACGGCATGCCGTGCCCCCGTTCAATTTACCCGCCCCAACGCTCCCTGAGGCCATCCCGATTCAAGCGCAGCCACTGCAGGGCGATGATGGTCATGGCCGTATCCACCTGCATCCGGTCCAGGCGGTCAAATGCCTCCTCCGCGGGCAGCACATGCACCCGGATCTCTTCTCCCTCGTCGGCCAGGCCATGGACGCCTCCGGCCTCTCCCAGATCCGCGCGCGCCACGAACAGGGAAATCCGTTCCGAGGAACTGCCGGGCGTGGAATAGTAGTCATGGATGTGCACCAGTTCATCCAGCCGGCAGTCCGCCTCTTCCAGCGCCTCCCGGCGTGCCACGGATTCCGCCCGCTCTCCCGCGTCCATGAGGCCGGCGATGATCTCCATCAGCCAGGGACCGTGGGGCGACTCGATGGCGCCCACCCGGAACTGCTCCACCAGCAGCACGACATCGCGTACCGGATCATAGGGCAGCACGCCGGCCGCATGACCACGGTCCAGGAGCTCCCGCTCGATGACCATGGGCTCTCCGCCTTCAAACCGGCCATGGGACAGACGCAACCGGCGCAGGTGGAAGAAACCCCGATACAGGTCTTCGAGCTTGAGTATTTCCCATTTCATGCAATGATCACCTATGAACGGCAAGGATATCGGCACGCCCATCACACCATGACGCCGTGCTACCCCTCGGGCAAGCCCCAGACATCGAGTATACTGAGAGCCATGAAAGACCTGCTCAAACTACTGGAATCCCTGATCGGCCGCGAGGCCACGGTGGACGGCATCCACTGCGAGGTGATAGAGATCCTGGAAGCGGGCCCCCGGGTGGTGGTGGGCCAGATGGATGGCGAACATGTGATCCAGCCGGACCAGCATGGGGAACCCCACCGGCGGGTACTGCAGACCTTCACCCTGCCGGTACTCAATGACGAGGCCACCGACATTCACCCCGTGATCATGACCATGGCGGGCGAACCCCTGTCGAGCCGGATCCGCGAGGCCCTGCTGGAACAGCATCGGCTACCCTGATCCATCAACCGCTACGGCTCCACCCTGCCCCGCAGGGCCTTGACCCTACCCCGCTGAATCTTGCTCTCCAGACGCCGTTTTCGGGAAGCCAGGGTGGGACGGGTGGCCTTGCGCGCCTTGACCGGCTTCATGGCCTCCAGGATCAGATCCTTCAGGCGGGCGAGCGCGTCCTCCCGGTTCTGTTCCAGGGTGCGAAAGCGTTGCGCCTTGATGATCACCACGCCCTCCTTGCTGATCCGCTGATCGGCCCGTTGCAGCAGTCGTTCCTTGTACACCCTCGGCAGGCTGGACCTGGGAATGTCAAAGCGAAGGTGTACCGCGGAAGACACCTTGTTCACGTTCTGCCCACCCGCCCCCTGGGCCCGGATCTGGGTCAGTTCGATTTCCCAGTCAGCCAGTGTCACGCTATTGGAAATGATCAGCACGATGCCTTCCCGGGTCTTTTCCGATCGAGCCCTCAAGTCTGCGGCAAATCCGCCGATAGACTGATTGAGGGGCCTTGCAGGCGCCTCGGACACTCACGCAAAACCCAAAGGTTTTCATTATGGACGTCAACGCAATCGCCGCCCTGGCTACCCAGATGTCCCAGCAACAACTCGCGCAGGATGTCGGTACGGCGGTACTCAAGAAGGCCATCGACACCCAGGCCCAGGGTGCCCTGGCCCTGGTGGAGGCCCTGCCGGATGTGAGCAGTGCCGCACTCCCCCCCAACGTGGGCACCATCATCAATACCACGGCCTAAGCCGCATGTCAGGCCCCGCGGAGATCCGTCATGGGTCCCCGCGGGGTTAGCCACACACGCTTTCCCCCTATACCGAGAACATCGCCTCCAGGTCATGCCTGGAGTAGGCCTTGAAGGCCAGCAGGGTATTGGTCTTCTCCAGTCCCTCGATGGTCAGCAGATGGTGGGTCACCAGTTCGGCCAGATCATCGTTGCGCGGGACGCGGACGATGGCGATGAGGTCGTAATTGCCGCTCACCGAGAACACCTCGGATATCTCCTTCATGTCCGCCAGACGATCCGCGATCGCGTTGATCCGGCTGCGTTCCACATTCATGAGGATGATGGCTGTGACCATGCTGACTGGCTCCTGCTGGGTTGTTTGGTGATCCGGGGCAGGCTAACCCGAACCGCCCGGCAGGTCCATGCCCCGTGAAGCGCGAAACTCACGCCATAGCCTGAAAGGCTTGGCGGGAGTAGTTCATTGACTGATCCCATGCTCCCGGGTGGCGCTGAAGGTGATCTCCGGCCACTTCTCCATGGCCATCTGCAGATTCACCCGGGTGGGCGCGATGTACACCAGATCACCGCCATGGTCGATGGCCAGGTTGGCGGCGGCCTTGTCCTTGAACTGCTCCAGCTTGCGCTCATCCTCGCAGGTGACCCAGCGGGCGGTCTGCACCGAAACCGTCTCGAAGGCGGCGTCCACGTTGTATTCGGATTTCAGGCGATGGGCCACCACGTCGAACTGCAGCACACCCACCGCACCGAGGATCAGGTCATTGTTGGTCAGCGGCCGGAACAACTGGGTTGCCCCCTCCTCGCAGAGCTGCTGCAGCCCTTTCTGCAGCTGCTTCATCTTCAGGGGGTCGCGCAACTGGGCGCGCCGGAACAATTCCGGGGCGAAGTTGGGAATCCCGGTGAAGGCCAGGGCCTCGCCCTGGGTGAAGGTATCACCGATACGGATGGTGCCGTGGTTGTGCAGGCCGATGATGTCCCCGGGATAGGCTTCTTCCAGGTGTTCCCGGTCCGAGGCCAGGAAGGTCAGGGCATCGGAGATGCGTACATCCCGCTTGATGCGCACATGGTTGAGCTTCATGCCCTTGGTGAAGGTGCCCGAGCAGATGCGCAAAAAGGCAATCCGGTCCCGGTGCTGGGGGTCCATGTTCGCCTGGATCTTGAACACGAAACCGGAAAAGGTTTCCTCGTCCGGGGACACCTTTCGGGTCTCGGTGGGGCGAGGCTGGGGCGCGGGGGCGTGCTCGACAAAATCATCCAGCAACTCCTGGATGCCGAAGTTGTTGATGGCCGAACCGAAGAATACCGGCGTCTGCCGTCCGGCCAGGTACTCGTCCTTGTCGAACTCGTGGGACGCCCCCATGACCAGTTCCAGCTCCTCGCGCAGTTCCGCCGCCTGGCTGCCCAGCACCTCGTCCAGACGGGGATTGTCCAGACCCTGGATGATCTCGCCCTGCTGGATCTTGCCGCCGTGGGTGGGCGAGAACAGGTGCACCGCATCCCGCTTGAGATGGTAGACACCCTTGAAGCGCTTGCCCATGCCGATGGGCCAGGTCACCGGGGCACACTGGATCTTGAGCACATCCTCCACTTCATCCAGCAGTTCGATGGGCTCGCGGCCTTCCCGGTCCAGCTTGTTGATGAAGGTCATGATGGGGGTATCACGCAGGCGACACACCTCCATCAGCTTGATGGTGCGTTCCTCCACCCCCTTGGCCACGTCGATGACCATCAGGGCCGAGTCCACCGCGGTGAGGGTGCGATAGGTGTCCTCGGAGAAGTCCTGGTGACCGGGGGTATCCAGCAGGTTGACGATGCGGTCCTTGTAGGGGAACTGCATCACCGAGGACGTCACGGAAATGCCGCGCTGCTTTTCCAGCTCCATCCAGTCCGAGGTGGCGTGCCGGGCCGCCTTGCGGCCCTTGACGGTCCCCGCCAACTGGATGGCACCCCCGAACAGCAGCAGCTTTTCGGTCACCGTGGTCTTGCCGGCATCCGGGTGCGAAATGATGGCAAAGGTACGGCGGCGGGCGGTTTCAGTCGCGTATCTGGAGGGCATGGGCGGCACGGCCTGTGGGTAAAACCGTGCATTTTACGACAGATGGGAGGATGGCCCAAGGATTGTGGGCCCCGGCATCACCGCCCGGGAGACCCGCTTCGCTCCCGGATGGCCTGACGCTCCTCCGGACTCATCTGCAACCAGCGCTCCCGCAAACGCTCCCGCTCATCCGGCGGCAGGCGCTGGAAGTGCTCCAGACGCTCCCGGTGCAATCGACGTTCATGCTCGGGCATGGCCTCCATCCGACGACGTTGATCATGCAACTGCCGACGCTCCTCGGGCGAAAGCGACTCAAGGCGCCGCAGATCGCCACTGAAACGGGCCCGCTGCTCGGGCGTCATATCCTGCCAGCGATCGGCCACGCGCAGCAAATGCAGGCGCCGGTGCGGGGGCAGATCATCCCAGCGCTCCGCCAACGGCGCCAGTATGGCGCGTTCGGCACGGGTCAGTTCCGCCCAGTCCGGAGCGGGTTTGTCCATCGGCATCATCATCCGTTCGCCTCGCCCACGGTCACCGGGGCCCCGATCAGGGAAAGGACCCTGGCCAGGTTCGGGCGGCACACCGAAGGCCACTCCCGGCAGACATAACAAAAACATAACCAGCAATCCAGGCAGATACCGACTCATCCCGATTCCTCCATCACCCATTGCAGAAATGCCGGATCATTCATCAGGAAGGAGTCATCCATGTCCAGCACCCACTCGATGTCATCCATTTCAGCCAGGACCACCGGCAAGGGTGGATGCCCCATGGTGTCCAGATTGAGCACAAGCACCACCGCCAGCATCACCGAGGCCGCAGCGGCAAGGCCGCCCAGAGGCATCCATCCGTGCCTTTTACTGGCATCCGCCACCGACCTGGGCCCGGCCCCGGCATCCGCCCTTGCAAAGGCTTCACGGCGGGCCCGCTGCAGACGCATTTCCTCCTGCAAGGACAGGCCAGCCTGCCGATCAAGGGTCTGCCGGACCCGGCAGAGCCAGGGCTCCATCTCGCGATCTTCGGGACTCATCGGTAGGCCTCCAGGTGCTGTCGAAGGGTTTGCAGGGCGCGGTGCAGATGGGTCTTCACACTGCCCTCGCTGACGCCCAGTGCCGCCGCCGTGGCGGCGGTATCCAGCCCCTCCCAGTGACGCAACAAAAAGGCCTGCTGCTGTCGAAGGGGCAGTTGTCTCAGAGCCGACTCCAGATCCACGGCAAAACGGCCATCCTCCAGGGACTGGTCCGGGCCGGGGGTGAAGGTGTCCGGCAGCGTCAGCATGGGATCTTCCTGGGCGTCATCCCCCAGCCCCAGCACAGCCATCACCCGCTGCCGCACCCGGCGACGCCGGTAAACATCCCGGATGCGGGTCTGCAGGATGCGCCAGAAAAGGGGTTCCCATGCCTCCGCCGACCGGTCGCCGTAACGGGAAATCAGCGCGGTCATGGCATCCTGAACCACATCCAGCGCCGCCTCCCGATCCCCCAGGGCCAGGGCTGCCATCCGTACCCCGCGACCCTGAACCTGTTCCAGGAACCGTTCCAGGGTCGCGGGTGATGCCGCCTCGGCGGGCGTGTCGCCATGCACGTCGGCATCATCCACATACACCTCCGTTCGCAGGGCAAGACCTTGCATCACTGTGACTCCGGCTCGGCATCATGGATCCTTGTCATCGTTTTCAGCCTCGCTGCTGTTCAAACCAGGCGCGACGCTCATCGGGTGTCATGTCCCGCAGTCTTTCCCGAAGTTCGAGGCGTTCCTGCGGGTCCAGGCTGCGCATCTGTTCACGCATGCTTCGCATATTCTCCCGCATGGACTGACGTTCTTCAGGACTCATGGCCTCCCATGCCTGACGCCGTTCCCGAATCTGTTCCTGCATCGCGGCCCGTTTTTCCTCATCCATGCCCCTTGGACCGAATCGCTCGGCACGCTCTGCCCTGAAGGCCTCCCGTTCTTCAGCCGACATGGCCTCCCATGCCGCGCGCTGTTCTTCGCGCCATGCAAGGAATGCCTGGCGATCTTCCGGTGACATGCGGGGATGCTTTGCCTCGCCCCACATCGGATCACCCCGGCGATCCTGTCTCCAGGAACGCTCCATGGGCCTGTCTTCCGCCACCGGACACTGTGCACGACGCTCGCCACGGGTGGTCCGCATGGCCTCGCGGCAGGCCGCCCAGGCGTCATCGGTCAGATCCCGGCACACCTGCCGGGGTGTATCACGATCCATCGCACCAAGACCACCGGGAGCGGCCATGGCGCCCATGGACAGGGAAAGTGCAACCGCGCCCACCAGTATGGCAGCGCCCGTGACACGGCGGGAAAAAGGCAGTTGGAATGATTTCATGATGGATCTCCTGGTTGAGCCGGCCTCATCATCCGGCCTTCAACCCGCAATACGCATGAGCATGACATCGGTTGACTGGACCGATGCGCATGCCGGGACAATTCCATCGTCACGGCACGGCCTGTGTTGATAGAATCCAATCTCGTTTCCCGCTGGTTTCACCCCTGAAGAAGGCGCCATGCCTGAAGACAACTCCCCTCAATCAGATGCAGATGCACGCACGCACGCGACCAGGGCCATCAGGGAAGGAGACGTCGATCAGTTACGCAGGCTCATGGAGGCAGGCCATCTTGATCTGACCGAACTGCTGGAAACCCTGCGGATCTATCAGAGCGAGCTGGAACTGCAGAACCGGGAACTCAGGGATTACCAGGCCCTGAACCAGCGTCTGCTGGACAATTACGCCGCGTTCCTGGGCGGACTGCCCATCGCCGCCCTGGTGGTGGATCGGTATGGCCTCATCCTCCAGGCGAACCGTGAAGCCGAAGCACGGTTCGGTTTCAGGCTACAGTCAAGCCGACACATGCTGCTGCGACGCCTGGTCCACCCCCAGGATGAGCCAAAACTCAACCTCGCCCTGCTGCAGGCGGAGGCCAAGGGGCAGGCCAGCCTGTATCAGATCACGCTGCTGTCGGGAGGCGAGCGAACCGAATCGTTCCCCGCGGAACTGCACATCGCCCGCCTGCCGGGACGGGAGGAACGTCCTTGCGAATTTTCCTGTGCCGTGGTGGACCTCACCGAGCAGATGCGCCATGAGGAGGCGCTACGCATCGCCCATGTCCAACTGCGTGAACAGGAAACCTGCTACCGCATTGCCGCCGACCATTCCCCGGACTGGGATTACTGGTACCACCCGGAAGGCCGGTATGTCTATGTCTCCCCTGGATGTCAGGATATCAGCGGATTTCCACCCCAGGCCTTCAAGGATGACCCGCAGCTGATGGAACGCCTGCTCATCCCCGAGCATGTCGAACGCTGGCAACGGCACCTGCAGGAAGTCCATGAAGGTTGCGAAAGCCCCCATGTATCCATGGAGTTCAGCATCCGCCGTGCCGATGGAGAACTGCGACATATCGAGCATCAGTGTCAGGGCATCGTGGACAAGGACGGCACCTATCTGGGCCGGCGCGGGGTCAACCGCGACATCACCGCCCGCAAGAAGGCCGAGGCCCAGGTCACCCAGCTGACTCGGCTCTACAGCACCCGCGCAGCCGTCAATCAAGCCATCACCCGACTGGAAGACGAAATCCGTCTGCTCAAGACCACCGCCCGCATCGCCGTGGAACAGGGCGGCTTCAGTGCCTGCGTCTTCACCGCTCGCGCACGACCGGGGCAAACACCCAGGATCTGGGCCTCCCACGGCCTGACGGCGACGCAGCTGGCGGACATTCCCCTGGAAACCCTATGGGAGTCGATCCGAAAGCAGCCCTGGCATTTCATCAACGAACAGCCCCTGATCTGCAGCGATTGTAAGGAACATGCTCCCCATGTTCCCGACCGCTGGCGGTCGTGGGCGATTGAGCGGCGGATTCACAGCTGCGGGCACTTTCCCGTCTTTGTCGGTGACGAGTTGCTCGCCGTGGCCAGTTTCCTCGCCGGTGAACCCGAACATTTCACCCCCCAGATCACCGACCTGCTCAAGGGCGTGGTGGAAGATCTGTCCCATGCCCTGCGGCAAATGGCCCGGGAGCGGCAACGCAAGGCCAAGGAGGCGGAATTCCAGAAGCAGGAGAGCGAGGCCCGGGCCTTTGCCCAGGGTATCATCGACTCACTCAGCGCCAATATCTGCGTACTGGACATGTCGGGAACCATCGTCGCGGTCAATCGTTCCTGGCGTGAATACGGGCGCAAGGGGCAGGCACCGGAAGACCGGATCTCCCAGGGCATCAACTATCTTGACGTGTGTGACCGGGCCGCCGCCCGGGGCATTGCGGATGCGGCCCGTATCGCGGCGGGCATCCGCGGCGTCATCGCCGGGGATCTTGAGGTCTACGAAGATGAGTATCGCATTGATCCGCAGACTCACAGGATTCGGGTGACGCCCCTGAAAGCCGTCGCGGAGCAACAACGACATCACCTGGTGATCAGCCATTTGGACATCACCGACATCAAGCGCAACGAGACCGCCCTGGTGGAAGCCAAGGAGGAAGCCGAACGGGCCAGTCGGGCCAAGTCCGAATTCCTGTCCAGCATGAGTCACGAGCTGCGCACGCCCATGAATGCGGTGCTGGGATTTGCCCAACTCCTGGAAATCGATCCCGGACTCAATCCCGAGCAGCAGGAACACGTGCAGGAAATACTTCGGGGCGGACGGCACCTACTGCAACTGATCAACCAGGTACTGGATCTGGCCACCGTGGAGGCCGGCCGGGTCGAACTGTCACTGGAAAATGTCCCCCTGCGGGAACTGGTGGACGAATGCATCATGCTGGTACGTCCCCTGGCCCAGGAACACCAGATCCGCATCCAGAGTCGCTGCCCATCCCGTTGCGTTGCCTTCGCCGACCGGATGCGTTTCAAGCAGATCCTGATCAACCTGCTCTCCAACGGCATCAAGTACAACCGTCATGCCGGACTACTGGAAATTTGCGGCGAGGAGCACCCACGGGACGGCACCATCACCGTCAGTGTCACGGATACCGGTCGCGGCATCCCGCCGGATCGCCTGGCGGAATTGTTCGAACCCTTCAACCGGCTGGACGCGGATGTGCTGGAAACCGAAGGGACGGGCATCGGACTGGCCATTTCCCGACGCCTGGCCGAAGTGATGGGGGGCGATATCGAGGTGGACAGCCTGCCGGACAAGGGCAGTACTTTTCGGGTGCGCCTGCCACGGGGAGAATGGAACGATGACAGCGATGGGTCATCACCGGACACCCGGCCGCACCCGGTCCCGGATCGAGAGCATGCACCGCGCACCATTCTGCATATCGACGACAATCCGGCCAATATCAGGCTGGTCGCACAGATCCTGCGTCGTCATGGCCATCTGCGGCTGCTCAACTCGCCCAACCCCAGATTCGGCCTGGAACTGGCCGGTGCTCACCAGCCGGACCTGATCCTGCTGGACATCAACATGCCTGACCTGGACGGCTATCAAGTCCTCAAAAGACTGCGGGCCGCCCCGGCCACGGCCGACATCCCGGTCATCGCACTGACCGCCTTCGCCACCCGCAGGGACATGGAACGGGGGCATTCGGAAGGCTTCGATGCCTATCTCACCAAACCGCTGGACGTACCCCGATTCCTGCAGATCCTGGAAAAGCTGCTGGCTCAGTCACCGGACGAGGCCTCCGGACCCGCGGCGCCCCGACACTGACCGAAGGCCGACAGCACCTCATCCAGGTCCTCCAACCGAAAAGGCTTTTCGATGTAGGTGCAAAACCCCCGCTCCAGGGCCTCGGTGACCCGCAGTTCCCCGGCATCGGCACTGACGGCCACCACGGGAATGCCCGCCGTGGCCCTGTCCGCCCGCAATTGTCGCAATACCTCAAAGCCATGGATGTCGGGTAGCCCCAGATCCAGCAGGATCAAGCCCGGCAGTTCGGCGCGCGCCAGCGCCAGACCGGACTGCCCATCCCCGGCCTCCAGCAGCCGCACCCCGGGGCGGTGGGCCAACATGCGCCGAACCAGGCGCATATTGGCCCGATTGTCCTCCACGTAGAGTACCTTGAGTGCCCGCATACAGCCGGCGGCAACCGGTTTTTCCCGCAGACCTGTCTGCCTCTCATCCGTCGCGGCTTCGGAAGCGGCTTCCTCCGACTCGGAACCGGTGGTCACCCACTGCAGATCCAGGGTGAAGACGCTGCCTTGGTCCGGCACGCTCTCCACACGGATGTCCCCCCCCATCATCTGCATCAGCCGCTGGGACAGGGACAGCCCGATACCGATACCGTCCTCGGAGCAGATCTCACGGCTCATGCGCACGAACGGCCGGAACAGGTTGGCAATCTGTTCCGGGGTCATGCCGAGGCCATCGTCCTCGACCCTGATCCATACACGATCCCCGTGCCGGGTGGTAGACACCTTCACCGTGCCGTTCGGGTGGTTGTACTTGATGGCATTGGACAGCAGATTGATCAGTACTTGACGCAACCGGGTCGGGTCGGCGCGCACCAGCAACGCCTCACCCGGAACGACCGTCACCGTGATTTCCTTGGCCTGCGCGGCCTGCCGCAGGGTTGCCACGCACTCCTGAACGATGGCATCCACGCTGACGGAATCCGCCTGCACATGCAGGCGCCCACTTTCCAGCATGGAGAGGTCAAGAATGTCGTTGATCAGGGCCAGCAGATGCCAGCCCGCCCGGAGGATCTCGCGGATCGGCTCGCTCAGGGCGGGCTCTTCGGCATACTCATGTTCCAGGATCTGGCTGAACCCCAGAATGGCATTGAGCGGGGTTCGCAACTCATGACTCATGTGGGACAAGAATTCATTCTTGGCCCGGTTGGCCCGCTCCGCCTCGTCCCGCGCCCTGGCAAGACGGTATTCATCCCGCTTGCGCTGGGTGATATCCAGTGCCTGCATGCAGGCCGCATAGGCCAGTCCCTTTTCATCCCGCAGGGCAAAATGCTGCGCCAGCAGGATCACCTCCCCCGTCTCCAGATGCAGATGGTGCTCCCGTTCCAGCACATCATCCCGGCACATGGCCTCATGATCCGCTTGCCGGAACAATCGGGCCACCGCCTCGGGCAGGCATTGTTCGTCCACGTGTCCGACCACCTGCTCCAGCGCCACGTCCAGACCGGCCAGAAAGCAATGGTTGACCATCTGATAGGAACCGGCTCGATCCTTGACGTAGGCCCACAGGGGGGATTTGTCCATGATCTGCCGTAACCGGGACTCGCTCTCCCGCAGGGCCCGATGGGCGCTGAGCATGTCGGCGTTATCCCAAAAGGTCACCACGGCACCGCTGTGCCGGCCGCTCCTGTCCGTGAAGGGCTGAACCCGTACCAGATGCTCCGAAGGCAGACTGATCTGGGCCTGTGCCGGTGCCCCGGTTTCCATGACCTGCTGTACCAGGGTCACCAGTTCCGGCAGGCGCCGAAGGCGTTCCACCGCCGTGAAGGGGCGGGTCAGATCCGCCTCCGTCACGCCAAAGAGTTCCGTGGCCCTGGGATTCACCAGGGCAAGGCAGAGATTGCGATCCACCACCAGCAGAGCGTAGGGCAGGCTGTCCTTGACGTTGCGCAGGGTGGTGTTCAGGGCAGCCAGTTCCTCGGTCTTACCCTGCAATTCCTGGTTAACCGTGAACAGCTCCTCATTGGTGGCCTGCAACTCTTCGTTGGAGGTTTCCAGCTCCTCGTTGGCCGACTGCAATTCCTCGTTGGTGGACTGCAGCTCCTCATTGGCCGACTGCAGCTCCTCGTTGGTGGTTTCCAGTTCCTCCACCACGGTCTGCAGATGTTCGCGGGTGGCCGTGAGTTCGTGTTCCAGGGCATTCACCGCATCGGCTTCCGGTGGGCCGACCGGCATCATCTCCTCGGATCCTGTCTGCCCATCCCTGCCGATGCGCTCGAACATCACCAGGTAGAGGTCTTCATCATCGTCGGCCAACAGGGGGCGCACCACCAGCCGCAAGGGCTCGGACTCGTTGTCCCCCGGCAAACGCATCCGATGCCCGGGAGCCACGACACCGGTACGCTTGGCCCGGGACACCAGGGCACGCAGATCCAGCGCCAGGGGCCGGGGCAACAGTTCCTGGGCGTTGAGACTGGTCTGGCCGGCGCCATGACTCAGAAAGTCGCCCGCGTTGCCGAAGACCCGCCGGATATCGAGCTGCACATCCACCAACAGGCCCGGCGGCACATAGGCTTCCAGCAGTGCGTCCAGAATGCGCTGGATCTCGCGGCCGGAGCCGGCTCCGCGGCCACGGCCCGACGGGACGGCGCCGTCGCCGATGCCGCTGCCGCTGCGCCCGGTGGCGATATAACGGGACGTTCCGGGTTCACGCTGATACAGACGCGCCGGCTTGGATACCGGACTGAACAGATGTGAACGACCGCCAGGGGTCTCGGAACGCCCCAGGAACAGCAGACCGCCCACTTTCAGGGCATAGTGAAAACTTTCGAAGACCCGATCCTGCATGGGGGTCTTGAGATAGATGAGCAGATTACGGCAACTGATCAGGTCCAGGTGCAGAAAGGGCGGATCCTTCATCAGGTCGTGACGGGCGAACACGATGGAGTCCCGCAGCACCTGACTGACGCGAAACTGTTCCCGACTGCGGGTGAAATAGCGCTGCAGCCAGACCGGCTCCAGCACCTCCAGGGCACCGGCGGAGTAAAGCCCCCGGCGGGCCTGGGCCAGGGCATCCAGATCCACGTCGGTGGCATAGATCTGCAGCTTGAGATCACGGCCGCTGTTGCGCAGGGCCTCGTGCATCAGGATGCCGATGGAATAGGCCTCCTCGCCGGTGGCGCAACCCGGGATCCAGACCCGCAGGGCCTCTCCGGCGTTTTTTTTCTTCATCAGTGCATCGATGGCCCGCTGCAAGCCCTTGAATGCCGATTCATCCCGGAAAAAGCTGGTGACCAGGATATGCAACTCCCGCACCAGTGCCTCGGGTTCATCCGGATGATCATGCAGGTACTCAAGATACTGGAACAGGGAGTTGGCCCCGGTACTGGCCAGGCGACGCTGCAGACGACGCAGCATGGTGGCTTCCTTGTACTGGCCGATATCCACGCCGGTACGACTCCTGACCAGTCGCAGGATACGCTCCAGTTCGCCGGGATCCCCCAGATCCTCGGGACGGGGAGCGTGTCCCGCGGGAAGCTGGTATGCCGTCCGTGACAGGGCATCGGCGATCTCTTCCGGTGTCAGGACGGCATCCGCCATTCCGGTGGCTACCGCCGCCTGGGGCATCCCGGGATATTTGGCGGTCTGTTCGTCCTGCACGAATACCCTGCCGCCGGCCTGCTTGATGGCGGTGACGCCATCGGCCCCATCGGAACCGGTGCCGGATAGGATGACCCCCACGGCATGATCGCCCAGTTCGATGGCCAGGGAGCGGAACAGCAGATCCACGGAAGGCTTCGGGATGCCGCGGGTACTGGTTTCACGCAACCGCAATCGACCATCCTGAAACAATACATTGGAAGCCGCCGGGGTGATGTACAGAGTATCGGGACGAGGCGCCGTGCCATCAGACAGGGACAGCACCTTCAGGCGGGTCTCCCGGCCCAGTATCTCCGTCAGCATGCTCTGATAATCCGGCGACAGATGCTGGGCCACCACGTAGGACAGCCCGGAATGCTCGGGCAAGGTCCGCACCAGACGGCTGAGCGCCTCGATCCCACCGGCCGAGGCACCGATTCCCACCAGGGTCAGCACGGACGGGGCATCATCGCCCTTCCCTCCGGAGGGATCGGACGTCGTTTCCACAGCCGGCCCGGTCACACCCGCGGGGGCGGGCTCGGGCGGCGCCGACATCACTGGATGATCATCACTTTCCATGGAAGATGGAGAAACCCTTTCAACAGTGAACGCTGATGCTATAGGGTTGAGCCCGGGTTTCCAAGCCGCCTGCACGGGCACCGGATGGTGTCAAAGCTGCAGGGCCAGGACAAGGGCATCCTCCCGTCCCCGGTCAGCGGGATAGTAGCGCTTGCGAATGCCCACTTCATTGAATCCCAGGGAACGATACAGACCGACTGCCGGTGCATTGGACGGACGCACCTCCAAAAAGACCGTTTCCGCGTGGCGATCACGGGCGATGTCCAGCAACGTCCCGAGCAGATAGCGCCCGAACCCCTGCCCCTGGCGTTCCGGACGAACGGTGAGATTGAGCACATGACACTCACCCACCGCCAGGGACATGACGCCGTAACCGATCAGTTCACCGGTGGAGCGGCTGGTCAGGACCCAGCAGGAATAGCCCACCCGCAGGCAATCCCGAAAGATCCCCTCCGACCAGTAATAGGTGTACGCCCTGGGTTCTATCTCCATGATGGCCTGAAGGTCACCGGCACGCATGGGGCGAAGCTGCAATGGGATCGCGGTCACGGCATTCACGGAGATGATGATCGGTGCGGGGTACCGATCTGGTCAGCGGCACGGGTCATCAAGCGCCGCGCCAGGCACAAATCATCCCAGGCCTTGCGCTTGTCCAGGGGTTTTCTCAGCAGATAGGCGGGATGGTAGGTGACCACCACGGGAATGCCCTGGTAATTCAGCGGCTGCCCGCGCAGGGCGCCCAGGGCCGCGTCCGTCGCCAGCAGGTTCTGCGCCGCGATCCGCCCCAGGGCAACGATGACCCGGGGTCGGATCAGGGCAACCTGACCATCCAGGAAGGCCCGACAGGCATCGGCCTCTTCCGGCTTCGGGTCACGGTTGCCGGGCGGACGACACTTGAGGATGTTGGCAATGTAGACGCCCTCCCCCCGGGCCAGACCCAGGGCGGCCAGCATGCTGTCCAGCAACTTGCCGGCCCGGCCCACGAAGGGCTCGCCGCGACGGTCTTCCTCCGCCCCCGGGGCCTCGCCGATGAACAACCAGGGGGCCTGTCGATCACCAACCCCGAACACGGTCCGGGTGCGGCTTGACGCCAGTTCGGCGCAGCGGGTGCAGGTCTCAACCTGCCGTGACAGGGTTTCCCAGTCAGGCACCCTGTCGCCGGGGGCATCGGCCTGCCGGGGAACGGGTACCGCTTTCGCGGCCAAGGGTGCTTCCACACAGGGAGTACGGGGCACCCATTGCTGGATGCCCATGACCTCAAGATAACGACGCCGAAGCCCCTCTTCCATGTCGGATCAGACGTCACCGCGCTGGGGGTGAGCGCGACGATCCGGCATCACCAGACGGTTCAGGGCATTGAGATAGGCCTTGGCCGAGGCAATCACGATATCCGTGTCCGCACCCTGGCCGTTGACGATGCGCCCCGCCTTTTCCAGCCGGACCGTCACCTCGCCCTGGGCATCGGTACCGCTGGTGATGTTGTTCACCGAGTAGAGCAGCAACTGGGTGCCGCTGGGCACGATGGTCTCGATGGCCTTGAAGGCCGCATCCACCGGACCGCTGCCCTCGGCCTGGCCGCTGCGCTCGGCGCCGTCCACGCTGAGGGTGACATTGGCCAGCGGCGTCTCCCCCGTCTCGGAACAGACCCGCATGGACACCAGCTTGAGCTGTTCGCTGTCCATGGCCATGGTCGCCTCCGACACCAGGGCCTGAAGGTCCTCGTCGAAGATCTCGTGTTTCTTGTCCGCCAATTCCTTGAAGCGGGAAAAGGCCTCGTTCAGTTCCTCCTCGGCGGTGAACTCGATGCCCAGGTCCTTGAGGCGGGTGCGGAAGGCATTGCGACCGGAGTGCTTGCCCAGCACGATGCGGTTTTCCGACCAACCCACGTCCTGGGCCCGCATGATCTCGTAGGTATCCCGATGCTTGAGCACCCCGTCCTGATGGATGCCGGATTCATGGGCAAAGGCATTGGCACCCACGATCGCCTTGTTGGGCTGCACCGGAAAGCCGGTGATGCTGGACACCAGGCGGGAACAGGGCACGATCTGGGTGGTGTCCAGGGTGGTGTCGCAGGGGAAGACATCCTGACGGGTACGCACCGCCATGACGATCTCTTCCAGAGCCGCGTTGCCGGCCCGCTCCCCCAGACCGTTGATGGTGCACTCCACCTGACGGGCACCGTTGAGCACGGCGGCCAGGGAATTGGCCACGGCCACGCCCAGGTCGTTGTGGCAATGGACCGAGAATACGGCCTTGTCCGAGTTGGGTACCCGTTCGATCAGGTTCCTCATCAGCTCGCCGAACTGCTGGGGGATGTTGTAACCCACGGTGTCGGGGATGTTGATGGTCCTGGCACCAGCGTCGATCACCGCCTCGATCACCCGACAGAGAAAGTCCAGCTCGGAACGGCCCGCGTCCTCGGGGGAGAATTCCACGTTATCGGTCCACTGCCGGGCCCGCTTGACGGCGGCCACCGCCTGGGTGAGCACCTCGTCGGGGGACATCTTCAGCTTGTACTGCATGTGGATGGGCGAGGTGGCAAGGAAGGTGTGGATGCGGGCGGAATTGGCCTCCTTGAGGGCCTCGCCGGCGCGATCGATGTCCACGTCCTTGGCCCGGGCCAGACCGCAGACGGTGCTGTCCTGCACCGCGCGGGCCACCGCCCGCACGGATTCGAAGTCACCGGTGCTGGCGGCGGGGAAGCCGGCCTCGATGATGTCCACGCGCATCTTTTCCAGCGCCTTGGCGATGCGGACCTTTTCTTCCCGGGTCATGGATGCGCCGGGGCTCTGCTCGCCGTCGCGCAAGGTGGTGTCGAAGATGAAGAGTTTGTCTTTGCCTGCCATGTTCTGTGACCTCTGCGCGCCGGAGGGGTCCGGGCGCTTGCTCTCTGGGGGAAATTCTACATGACCCGCACCCGGCCTGGGGCGGATGTCATGGGATCAGCGAACGCGTTTGGCCTCGCCAGGCGTGAGAGAGTGTGCCGCTAGCGCGGCAGTCGCAGCAGGGATAGCAGACGGGCAATGCGGGACGCACGCATCCAGGCGCCGCTCCTGGAGGGCGGCGCCTGGATCACACCATGTTGTGCGCGCGGATCGGTCATGGGGGCATGATTTCTGGACTTGGTCTCGACTCTACCAGAGGCTCCACAAGGATGCAAAGCCTACCGCAACCATCAACCATTAGCGATGCCCCCCCGGGATTGGACGATCAGGACATTCGGTGGGAAAATACCTCCCGTTCCAGAGACATCCGTTCCCCCCTCAGTCAGGACCTCGCCCATGCCCGCCCGACTCATCGATGGCCGCGCCATTGCCCAGACCGTTCAACAGGAAGTCCGCCAGGCGGTGGAGGCCCGTCTTGCCGCGGGCAAACGGGCCCCCGGACTGGCCGTGGTGCTGGTGGGAGACGACCCGGCTTCCCATGTCTATGTCCGCAACAAACGCCGCACCTGCGAAGCCATCGGCATGGAATCCCGCTCCGTCGACCTGCCGGACAATGTCTCCCTGGGAGACCTGCTGGACGTGATCGATGAGCTCAATGCCGACCCCACCGTGGACGGTATCCTGGTCCAACAACCCTTGCCCGGACACATCGACACCGAGCAGGTGGTGGAGCGCATGGACCCGGCCAAGGACGTGGATGGCTTTCATCCCTATAACATGGGCCGACTGGCCCTGCGCCTGCCACGCCTGCGTCCCTGTACCCCCTATGGCGTGCTGCGACTGCTGGAAGCCACGGGGGAAACCTACAAGGGCCGTCATGCGGTGATCGTGGGCGCCTCCAACATCGTCGGCCGTCCCATGGCCCTGGAACTAATGCTGGCGGGGGCCACGGTCACCGTCTGCCATCGCTTCAGCGTCGACACCCCGGAGCATGTGGGACGCGCGGACATCGTGGTAGCCGCGGCGGGCAAGCCGGGGCTGGTGCGCGGGGACTGGATCAAGCCGGGGGCCACCGTGATCGACGTGGGCATCAACCGGCTGGAGGACGGCAGCCTGGCGGGAGACGTGGAATTTGATGCGGCGGCGGAACGGGCCGCCTGGATCACCCCGGTCCCCGGCGGCGTGGGGCCGATGACCGTGGCGATGCTGATGAAGAACACCCTGCAGGCCTGTGAGGACGCGGAACGGGTGGCCAGCTGTTTCTTGCCCTGAACCTATCCCCTCACCCCAACCCCTCTCCCACAAGGGGAGAGGGGCTTTGCTGTTCTCTCAGCCGCGGCGCCAGGTGGTGCCGCCCGGGCCATCCTCCAGTACCACGCCCTGTTCCTTGAGGACATCCCGAATCCGGTCCGCCTCGGCAAAATCCTTGCGCCGACGGGCCTCCAGACGGGCCTCGATCTGGGCCTGGATCTCGGCCTCGTCCGGTCCCTCGCCAGCCCCTCCCTGCAGATAGGCATCCGGGTCCGACCCCAGAATCCCCAGCACCCCGCCCATTTCCCGAAGCAATCCGGCCAGACGCCCCGCCGCTTCCGGCTGACTGTCCCGCAGACGGTTCACCTCATGGGCGATGTCGAACAGCACCGACAACGCCACCGGCGTGTTGAAGTCATCCTGCATGGCGGCATCGAACCGGCTCCGGAACGGCGCCCCCTCCCCTTCCGGCGGCAGCGGCGCCACCCCCCGCAAGGCGGTGTACAGACGGTTCAGGGCGGCACGGGCATTGTTGAGGGGCTCGTCACTGTAGTTGAGCGGGCTACGATAGTGACTGCCCAGGATGAAATACCGCACCTCCTCGGGCCGGTAATGCGCCAGCACTTGGCGCACGGTGAAGAAATTGCCCAGGGATTTGGACATCTTCTCCTCGTTCACCCGCACGAAACCGTTGTGCATCCAGTAATTCACATAGTGTTCGCAGGAGGCCGCCTCGCTCTGGGCGATCTCGTTCTCATGGTGGGGGAACTGCAGATCCTGCCCGCCCCCATGGATGTCGAAATGATGTCCCAGATAATGGGTGGACATGGCCGAGCATTCGATATGCCAGCCGGGCCGCCCCGGTCCCCAGGGCGAGTCCCAGGCCGGCTCGCCGGGCTTGGCCGCCTTCCAGAGCACGAAATCCAGCGGATCCCGCTTGGACTCGTCCGGCGCCACCCGCTCGCCCGCCCGCAGATCCTCGATCCGCTTGCCCGACAGCTTGCCGTACCCATCGAACAGGGAGACGCTGTAATACACGTCCCCGTTATCCCCCGCATAGGCAAAGCCCCGCCTGAGCAGGGTGCCGATCATGTGCAGGATGTCGTGGATGTGGGCCGTGGCCCGGGGCTCGAAGCTGGGACGCGCCACCCCCAAGGCATCGGCGTCCTCGTGCATGGCCTGGATGAAACGGTCGGTCAGGGCCTCGATGGATTCACCGTTTTCCGCCGCTCGGCGGATGATCTTGTCATCGATGTCCGTGATGTTGCGCACATAGGTCACCTCATAGCCCAGCGCCTTGAGGTAGCGGTAGACCACATCGAACACCACCAGCACCCGGGCATGGCCCAGGTGACAGTAGTCATACACCGTCATGCCGCAGACATACATGCGCACCTTGCCGGGTTCCATGGACTGGAACGGGTCCTTGCGACGGGTGAGGGTGTTGTAGATATGGAGCATCGAGGATTCTGTCTCTGGTTCGTCAGGGGATTGATCTTACCAAGCCGATGGATACGGGGCCATCACCCCGGGCTTTGCCCGTCCGCGTGGTAGCGGCTATCATCGCAGATCGTCAACCGGTATCACCGATGGACATCCACCAATGAAATCAATGATTCGACAGCTTGCCCTTAGCCTCACCCTGCTGTCTGCAACCATGGGAACTCAAGTCATGGCCGAAAACACTGCCCCCAGGGTCACCATCGAGACCACCAAGGGCACCATCGTCCTTGAACTCTACGCCGACAAGGCCCCCGAGACCGTCGCCAACTTCCTGGCCTATGCCAATGACGGCTTCTATGACGGCACCATCTTCCACCGGGTGATCCCCGGCTTCATGGTCCAGGGTGGCGGCTTCACCCAGGACATGCAGCAAAAGCCCACCAAGGACCCGATCCGCAACGAGGCCAACAACGGCCTGAGCAACGAAGTGGGCACCGTGGCCATGGCCCGTACCCCCAATCCCCATTCTGCCACAGCCCAGTTCTTCATCAATGTCCAGCACAACCGTTTCCTGGACTTCACCGCCGAGACGCCCCAGGGCTGGGGCTATGCCGTATTCGGCAAGGTGGTGGAAGGCATGGACGTGGTGGAAAGCATCGTTGCCGTGCCCACCGGCAACCATGGCATGCATCAGGATGTCCCCCGGGAACCCGTCATCATGACCCGCGTCAGCGCCGAGTGACCCCACGGCTGTGAGCGAGACGTTATTCATCTCGGATCTGCATCTGGACAAGGATCGTCCACACAGCCTGCGGCTCTTCGAAGGTTTTCTGCAAACCCGCGTACCCGGTGCGGACGCCCTTTACATCCTGGGCGACCTGTTCGAGTACTGGGTGGGCGACGATGACCCGGCGGAACATCTGAGACAGGCCTTCGACCTGCTCAAGTCACTGAGCGACCGGGGCATGCCCCTGTACTTCGTTCACGGCAACCGGGATTTCCTGGTGGGCGAGGCCTTTGCCCGGCGCTGCGGCTGCCGGCTGCTGGACACGGAGACGGTGGTAGACCTCTATGGTACCCCCACCCTGATCATGCACGGCGACAGCCTGTGCACCGACGACGTGGACTATATGGCCTTTCGCGCCATGGTTCGGGATCCGAAGTGGCAGGCCGCGTTCCTGGCCCGTCCCCTGCCCCAGCGCCATGCCGAGGCGGAAGAAGCCAGGGCCCGTAGCCGCTCATCCACCCGCGGCAAGTCCGCGGAGATCACCGACGTGAACAGCCGTGCCGTGGAAGATGCCCTGCGCCGCCATGGTGTCCACACCCTGATCCACGGCCACACCCACCGCCCCGCCATCCATGATCTCGATTTGGACGGCCACCCTGCCCGCCGCATTGTGCTGCACGACTGGTACGACACAGGGGGACTGCTGGTGTGCCGCCCGGACGGGATGTCGCTGGGTACCCTTTGAGGATTGCGACCGCTATCGCCCCTGCAGACGGTACAGGGCAAGACCGATATTGGCCTGCTGCACGAAATGCCGAAAGGCACGGAAATCCTCCTCGGTCAGCGGCTGGCCCGTATAGGCGCGATCACAGTAGATCAGCCCGATGGGTTTGTCCTCGGAATACATCGACATGAGAAAACAGGGATGCCTGCCCACCACCGCCACATCATGGGCGGTACGCAATCGGCCGTCATGATCCGAGGAGATCCAGTCACCCTCGCGGCTGTCGAGGGCCTGCTGAAACAGATTGGGTGGTGACTGAATCAGAGGGAAGGCAATGGTCTGCAACGGGCTGTCCCTGCGCCAGCCCAACGCCACTTTCTCCCGCAACGTCGCGCGGTCGGGGGAGAGCACCGCAAACATGGTTCGATCCATCCCGATGCCGCGCTGTATACCCTCCAGAACCATCTCCAACAGAAAACTGATATCCAGCGTGCCGCCACTGAGAATCCCCGAAATCTCCTGCAGGATCTGAAACTGCAGTTCCTTGCGGTCCGGCACCGCCGCGATGGCCGTGGACGCTTCCTCCGCAAACCGGCGCGCCTTGCGCTGGATCAGCTCCGCGGCCTCCACGGCCCCGAACTGACGGGCAATATGGGCGGCCGCATCGGTATGGGTCCGCAGACTTTGTTTGACCTCATCCCGTGTCTGTCCGGTGATCGCGGTGATTCGTTCCAGACAGGCATCATAGGACTTCGGATCGGCTTTCTCCTTCAGGACACCGACCACCTCGCAGCCCAGATTGACGATACGCATCCGGGGATCCATGACCTGCGGATGCTTGCGAATGGCCTCTTCGATCAAGCCCTTCAGATTCCAGCTCCTGCACAGGGACACATCCAGTTCCGATAGCTTGAAACCCAGCACCTGACGCTCCGCCACATCCTGGGGAATATGGCCGTCGGCCAACAACGCTTCCAGACGTTCTCCCTGCTCCCGGCAGAAACACCAGAAGGCGATACGCCCGATATTCTGCAACAGGGCCGCGATGAACACCTCCTCGGGATAATCATCGCCCGCGGCGACGGCGATCGCCTTGGCATGTACGGCGGCATGAATGGCCTGGGCGATCTCCTCATGGGCCCGGCGTTTGTTACGGGGGGAGAGGATGGCCTCAAAAAACGAACAGGCCAGCACCAGTTCGCGGATCACGTCGATGCCCAGGATGACGATGGCGCGACTGACCGTCACGATCTTCTTGCGATAAGGGTTGTAATAGAGACTGTTGCTCAGTTTGAGCAGCTTGGCGGTCAGGTTGGGGTCCTGAAGAATGGCGGTCGCCAGATCCATGGCGCCCTTTCTCTCATCCCCGATGATATCGTGGATGGTCTGAACGGTACTGGAGAAGATCGGCATCTCCTGTTCCCGCAGCATGTGTGTCCAGTCTTCCAGCGTGGAGGGATCCGCAGCGGTCGGAACGGTGGGAGTCTTGTTCATGCCTGTCAGGTCTGGGGACGGGAACGGGAAGCGCCAAGGCACGGCAGATGCGGCCGCTGCATGACATCGTCAATAATCCGTCAAGATTGCCTGATACCGATCACCAGGTCCATCACATTGGTGCCCGTCGGCCCCGTGGTCACCAGATCACCGCAGGCCTTGAGCAGCACATGGGCATCGGCACCGGCCAGGGCCTGTTCCACGTCCAGCCCCAGCGCACCGGCGCGGGCCGCCGTGCCGGCATCCACCAGGGCACCGGCCGCCCGGGTATTGCCGTCGGAACCATCGGTGCCGGCGGCCAGCAGGGCCATGCCGGGATGCCCCGCCAGCACCCGGGCCGCCGCCAGCGCCAGGTGCTGGTTGCGTCCGCCCAACCCCGGATCGGCCGGCAGGGTGACCGTGGTTTCGCCGCCCCAGATATGGATACCCGGCGGGCCGGCCAGCAGTTCCCGGGCCAGGCGCTCGCCGCAGGGCGCAGCCTCTCCGCGGAGGAATTCCCCATGCAGTGTCACATTCATGCCGCAGCGTTCGGCCGCGGCCGCGGCAGCCCGACAGGCATCCCGCAACGTGGCGACCACATGGACCGGGACGGCCACTCCCGATGTATCGGTGCAATCCGGCACCCGGGCCGCCATCGCGGTCACCCACTCACGGATGCCCGGCGGCAGCTCGGGCAGAGGGCGGGCCACCGAAGGCGGCACCAGCAGACCGGAGCCGATCACCGCCGGATCATCCCCGGGCACATCCGAAATCAGATAGGCCTCGGCGCGGCGCTGCCCCAAATGGCTTCGCAGGCGCCCGCCCTTGATGCAGGAGATGGCGGCGCGCACCCGGTTCATGGCCAGGATGTCCAGACCGGAGCCCAGCAACCAACCGTTGACCCGTTGCAGTTCTCCCAGCCCAGCCCCCGGCGGCAGCACCTCCACCAGAGAGGAGGTCCCGCCACTGATGAGAAAGACCATATGCCCCTGCTCGGGGGTCAACCGGATGAAATCCAGCAGCCGGCCGCCCGCCAGCAGACTATCGGCCCCCGGCAGGGGATGATCGGCCTGCAGGCAGATGAAACGCTGATCCCGCGACAGCCGGGGATCGGCATGACCATGCCGTGTGATGACCAGCGCGCGGACCAGACGTTCTCCCAGGATCGTTCGCGCACCTTCCGCCATGGCGGCAGCGGCCTTGCCGATGGCCACCAGATGGATGGGGTCCCGTCCCTTCAGACGCCCCAGTGCCCGACGGACCACCGTGCCGCCGTGGACCGCCTCCAGGGCGGAATGGAAACAGTGCAGCAGGCAGTCTCGATCACGCATCGGCGAACAGTGGCGGTCTCATCTCAGCACAGGCTGTCCAGGCCCCGGGACAGATCTGCCTGGATATCCGCCGGGTCTTCCAGGCCCACCGCCATCCGCACCAATCCTTCACGAATGCCCTGCTCCACCCGTTGCTCCGGCGTGATGCGCCCGTGGGTGGTGGTGGCCGGATGCGTGATCGTGGTCTTGGCATCCCCCAGGTTGGCGGTGATGGACAGCATCCGGGTGCTGTCGATCACCCGCCAGGCCGCCTCCCTGCCCCCCTTCACCTCGAAGGCGACAATACCGCCGAAAGCGGCCTGCTGGCGGGCGGCCAAGGCATGCTGGGGATGGGAGGCCAGACCGGGATAGTGCACCATCTCCACCGCCGGATGCTTCTCCAGCCAGTGGGCCAGGGTCAGGGCGGATGCGCTATGAGCCCGCATGCGCAGGGGCAGGGTTTCCAGCCCCTTGTGAAAAACCCAGGCGTTGAAGGGACTCATGGTGGGCCCGGCGGTACGCAGGAAACCGAAGATCTCCTTGCCCACCCGTTCGCCATCCCCAACCACGGCGCCGCCCACGCAGCGTCCCTGGCCATCCAGGTATTTGGTGGCGGAGTGAATCACCAGGTCCGCCCCCAGGCTCAGCGGGCGTTGCAGCACCGGGGTACAGAAACAGTTGTCCACCGCCAGCAAGCAGTCGTGGGTATGGGCCAGTTCCGCCAGGGCACGGATGTCTACCAGTTCGGTGAGCGGATTGGAGGGAGTCTCGGCGAACAGCATCCGGGTATTGGGGCGCAAGGCTCGCGCCCAGGCCTCCAGATCCGACAGGGGCACATAGCTCACCTCGATGCCGAAGCGGGTGAGGTAATTGCTGAACAGGTTGGTGGTGGAACCGAACACGGACCGGGACGAGATGATGTGGTCCCCCGCCCGGAGCAGGGACAGGCAGGTGGACAGGATCGCCGACATGCCGGAGGCCGTGGCCACGCAGGCCTCTCCGCCTTCCAGCGCGGCCAGCCGGTCCTGGAAGGCGCGCACCGTGGGATTGGTGAACCGTGCATAGATGTTGCCGGGCGTTTCGCCGGCAAACCGGGCCGCCGCCTCGGCGGCACTGGCAAAGACGAAGCTGGAGGTGGCGAAGATGGGATCGGAATGTTCCTGTTCCGCCGTGCGGGTCTGACCGGCGCGAATGGCCAGGGTATCGAAACCGGGATCACGGGAACCGGAGGTATCCAGAGGATGGGACATGGGCACTCCTGTAACACCCGCCCCGTCGGGCAAAGAAAAAGACCCGCCAAAGCAGGTCGTCACCCGCTTTAGCCGTATTTCTTGAGCGCCCGCAAGCTGGAATCAAATCGGCGCTGTCCGCTTGCCCGAAAACATCGGGACTCGGCAGGTGCCGGCCCCGGGGCAAGGGATCATTTCGATTCTGAAAAAACGGTTGCGAAGTGTCAATGCCTGGGCTTTCCCGTCAGGGAGACGGACAGCACCTCATCCGCCCATCGGCCTGCTTCCAGCGTCACTTCACTGATGTCCCGGGCGGACAGTCCGGCAAAACCCGCCGCCTCGATATCGCCCCGCTCGCAGGCCCCGGCACAGGCCAGCACCTCGGCCATCTCGCCCTCCCCCCGAAGCAGCGCCGCCTTGACCGCATCCCCCAGGGGCAGCGGCGGAATGATCTGCTCCAGCGGTCGCTCCATGATCAGGTCCAGGGCGGAGAACAGTCCACAGGTGAAATAATTTTCCACCGGCCCCCTACCGGCGCGCCCGGCCAGGCGCTCGCACAGGGCGGCCCGCTCCAGAGCCAGTTGTACCAGTCCCGCAGGCCGATCCTCCAGGCCACGGATCACCAGCATGCAGGCCCAGGTGGCCAGTTTGCGACGTCCCAGAATCAGGATGGCCCGGGCCAGAGAGTCCACTTCCCGGCTCAGGCCGAAGAACGGTGAGTTGATCAGCCGCAGCAGCTTGACCGCCAGTCCGGCATCCTGGGCAATGAGATGCTGCAGCTGATGGACATCCAGGGTCGGGTCCTGCAGGCCGGCCAGCAGGCGCAGTACCGTCAGCTTGCCTGCCTCCAGCCCGACCGCCCTGAACAGCCGCGGACGACTGAGAAAATAGCCCTGGAAATAGTGGAACCCCAGATCACGAAGAAATTCGTAGTCTTCCAGCGATTCCACCTTTTCAGCGACGATACTCACGTCATGGCGGGCCAGTCGCCTGTGAACGGACCTCAGGTCGTCCGGCTTGAGCCGGGCCGTATCCACCTTCACTTGATGCACCATGGACAGGAGGCGGTCATGGGGCCCGCCGGGCGCATAATCGTCCAGAGCCAGGATGTAGCCCCTGCCGGCCAGTCTTTTGAGGGTTTCCAGGGTTGCCTCATCCCCCGGCAGATCAGGGGGAAGATCCACGATCAGACGCCCGGCGGGCACGTTCAGGGATTCCAGTTCCCGCAACAGGCGCGGCGTCATGTTGATGGCGGCCAAGCGGGAACCGACGAGGGTATCGAGGCCGATCTCGCCAAAGACGCTCAGAATGACATGGGACGTCGCCGCATCACTGCCGGTGGCCGACCGCAGGCTGGAGGCGGAGCGGAACAACAACTCGTAGGCATACACGCCCAGTTGACGGTTATAGATGGGCTGCCGGGCGATATAGGTACTGTCGTTGTGTGAAGCCGCCTGTTCCATCGTCTCTTCCATTGACTCCCAAGACTTCCGCTGCTGATCCTCACCGGGCGGATACGACAGATACGGTATCCCCCTACCCGGTCACCACCTGTACCCGATCATGCACGCGACAGAGCAGATCATAGCTGATGGTCCGTGCCGCCGCCGCCACTTCATCCACCGGCAGCCCCTCGCCCCATAGCGTGACCACGTCCCCCACCTGGACCGTCTCCAGATCGGTCAGATCCAGGGTGATCATGTCCATGGAAACACGACCGATGAGGGGTACCCGCTGTCCGCGCACCAGTACCGGCGTGCCGTTGGGGGCGTGACGGGGATAGCCGTCGGCATAACCGATGGCCGCCACCCCCACTCGGGTGGGCCGCTCGCTGCGCCAGGTGGCGCCGTAACCCACGGCCTCTCCCGGGGCCAGGGCATGAATGGCAATCAGCCGGGTACTCAAGGTCATCACCGGACGCAGACCCAGGCCGGCGGCGGATTGGTCCGCCAGCGGCGAGCCCCCGTAGAGCATGATGCCGGGACGAACCCAGTCGGCATGGGCATCGGGCAAGGCCAGGATGGCGGCGGAGTTGGCCAGGCTGCGCTCGCCGGGCAGATGCCGGGTGGCGGCCTCGAATCGGGCCAGCTGGGCGGCGTTTTCCGGGCGCTCCGGCGCGTCGGCACAGGCCAGGTGGGTCATCAGCCCGGGCACCGCCGTCACATTGGGGTCCGAAGTCAGCGCGGCCACCAGCTCGGCGGCCCGCGACGGGGCGAACCCCAGGCGTCCCATGCCGGTATCCAGTTTCAGCCAGACCCGTACCGGACGATGCAGGCGGGTGGCCGCCAGCAGGCGCAGCTGACTGTCCTCGTGCACGGTCACGGCCACGTCGAGTTGGGAGGCGGCGCGCAGATCCCGTTCGTCCTTGAAGCCCTGCAGGGCGAGAATGGGTTGATGGTGACCGGCCTCGCGCAGGGCGGCAGCCTCGTCAAGGCAGGAGACCGCCAGGGCATCCACCCGGGGGGCCAGAGATTCGGCCACCCTGAGCATGCCGTGGCCATAGGCCTCGGCCTTGATCACGGCCATGACGCGGCTATCGGGAGCCGCTTCCCGGACCCGGGCCAGATTGGCCGACAGGTGGCCAAGACACAGGCGGGCCGAGGCGGTTCTTCTCACTAGAAACCCTCATTGGAGTAGATTTCGGGCACATAATTTTCGAAGCGGGTGTACTGCCCCAGGAAGGTCAGTCGCACGGTGCCGATGGGGCCATTACGCTGCTTGGCGATGATGATCTCCGCCGTGCCCTTGTCCGGACTGTCATCGTGGTAGACCTCATCCCGGTAGATGAAGACGATGAGGTCCGCATCCTGTTCGATGGCGCCGGATTCACGCAGATCCGACATCACCGGGCGTTTGTTGGGACGCTGCTCCAGACCTCGATTGAGCTGGGAAAGGGCGATCACGGGGACCCCCATTTCCTTGGCCAGGGCCTTGAGGCCGCGGGAGATCTCGGAAATCTCGTTGGTTCGGTTCTCCGAACTGCCGGGTACCTGCATCAGCTGCAGGTAGTCCACCACAATGAGGCTGAGCTGCTTGTGCTCTCGCATCAGCCGGCGGCAGCGGGAACGCAGGTCGGAGGGAGACAGCGCCGGACTGTCGTCGATATACAGCTGTGCCTCGGACAGCATGGACACGGCACTGGAAAAACGCGGCCAGTCATCATCTTCCAGACGCCCGGTACGCAGACGCTGCTGATTGATTCTTCCCAGCGAGGAGAGCAGACGCATGGACAGTTGCTCGCCGGGCATTTCCATACTGAACACCGCCACCGGCGACTTCTGCTTCAGCGCCGCATATTCGGCGATATTCATCGCGAAGGTGGTTTTGCCCATTGACGGGCGTCCCGCCACGATCACCAGATCCCCTGCCTGCAGACCGGAGGTCATCTCGTCGAAATCGTCATAGCCCGTGGACAGGCCGGTGATGGGATTGTCCCGCTCGAAAAGCAGTTCGATGTGCTCCACGGTAGACTTGAGCAGGGTACGCATGCCGCGAAAACCCTGACGATTGCGCGCGCCCTGCTCGGCAATCTCGAATACCCGCCGCTCCGCCTCGTCCAGCAGTTCCCGGCTCTCCCGCCCCTGGGCATTGAAACCGCTGTCGGCGATCTCCGTGCCCACACTGATGAGCTGACGCAGTACCGAACGCTCGCGCACGATGTCCGCGTAGGCCCGGATATTGGCGGCACTGGGGGTGTCCTTGGCCAGCAGGCCCAGATAGGCCAGGCCACCGGCCTCCTCCAGCTCGCCGTGTGCCTCCAGGCGCTCGGAGATGGTCACCACGTCGAAGGGGGCCTGCCGGTTCGCCAGCTCGGCGATGGTACGGAAAATCAGACGATGATCATGACGATAGAAATCCACCTCGGCCACATGGTCGGAGACCGTGTCCCAGGCATCGTTTTCCAGCATCAGGCCACCGAGCACGGCCTGCTCGGCTTCGATCGAATGAGGGGGAATCTTGAGGGCTTCGGTCCCGTTGCGGGACGCGGCGGCGCGGGGCTTTTCGGGCATGGTCAGGACACCACTGGACGTGACGACAGACATGGGGAGCTGTCTTGATCACCCCGGACCCGGACCGGTTCCGGCATGGGTCCCGCGGGGCATGAAGCCCCGCGGGCGGGGCGGCATTACTCTTCCACGCCCACCACAACCACCTTCACGGTGGCGTTGACGTCGGTGTGCAGGTGCACGGCCACTTCGAACTCACCGGCATGACGCAACGGGCCTTCGGGCAGGCGCACTTCGCGCTTTTCCAGCTCCACGCCGGCGGCCTTGGCGGCATCCGCGATGTCGTTGGTGCCGACGGAACCGAACAGCTTGCCTTCGCTGCCGGCACGGGCGTTGATGGTCAGGGTCATGGCTTCCAGCTTGGCCTGACGGGCCTGAGCAGCGGCCAGGGCCTGAGCGGCGGCCTTTTCCAGTTCCGCGCGGCGGGCCTCGAACTCGGCGATGTTCGCCTCGGTGG
The DNA here is from genome assembly GCF_022227765.1 of Ectothiorhodospira shaposhnikovii. Taxonomy (GTDB): domain Bacteria; phylum Pseudomonadota; class Gammaproteobacteria; order Ectothiorhodospirales; family Ectothiorhodospiraceae; genus Ectothiorhodospira. Next base: position 169,018 of record NZ_JAJMLZ010000007.1, read on the forward strand.
CGAACTTGGCCTTGCCCTTGGGCAGCAGGTAGTTACGGGCGTAACCGGGGCGCACGCGCACCTTGTCGCCCAGGCTTCCCAGGTTTTCCACCTTTTCGAGAAGAATCACTTCCATCGGTCTATACCTCAGTCAAAGATCAAATACGTTATCTGCCGGGAGGCACAGGATGCGCAGGCATCAGGGGGCGTCATTACCCGCATGCGCGATCCGTCCACGAAGATCCAAGAAGCTGTCCACCATCCCCAACGTGGCCAGGACGACCATCATCTGCGGCAAGGCAAAGGCCATCACCACATAGGTCATCACCAACCAGAGGCGGCTCAGGTTCAGCTTGCGATTGATCCCGTGAATCACCGCCAGCCCGTGCAGGAAAAAGGCGGCCAGAAACACCAGGGACAACTCGAACATCAGGGTCATGCCGGCAAACAGCCCCAGCACCAGCAGCACCAGCAGCAGGATGGCCGGAACCCGGCCCATGCTCAGCTGATGAAACTCCTGGGCAAAACCGCCAGGGTTGTAGAGCACCGACTGCCAGTAGCGGGCCAGCACTAGGGAGAGCGACAGCGCCAGCAGGGAGACGGCGGCCAGCATGCCCGTCATCACCGCCGCGGCCTGCCTGAAGGCCTCTTCCCGCTCCAAGGTCGTCATGCCGGACTGATCGAACAAGGGACCGACGGTCTGCTGCAGCACCGAGTGCCACATCTGCGTGATGTCGGGCACGGACAGGTGCAACATCAGCACCACACCACAGCCGATGACAATGCCGGTGACCAGTGTGGCGGCCCATGACACGGTGCTTCGCAGCACGGTGGCCAGGGCCAGGGCCGGTACCCATTGCACCAGGGCGGTCACCAGACCCACCACCGGCGACAGGCCGGCAATCCAACCGATCAGACCCACCACCACCGCGGCCAGAGCCACTACCGCCAAGGCCTGTTGCGGCCCCACGCGCAGGGTCACCAGGGCCACGGCGGCACTGCTGACCAGCGCCAGGGGCGGGATCAGCAGGCCGATCACGCCAAAGCCGACGGTTGCGGTCACGGCCCGCAGCCGGCTTTGCATGATGAATGATGCCAGTTGCCTCATGGTTTCATGCACCCGCGCCCAGGGGCGCGGATGTCTGACGTCCTCAGTGGTTGTCGGAGTACGGCAGCAGGGCCAGGAAGCGGGCGCGCTTGATGGCGGTGGCCAGCTGGCGCTGATAACGGGCGCTGGTGCCGGTGATGCGGCTGGGCACGATCTTGCCGGTCTCGGTGACGTAGTTCTTCAGGGTGTTCAGATCCTTGTAGTCGATGAACTCGACCCCTTCGGCACTGAAACGGCAATACTTGCGACGACGGAAGAAACGGGACATGGTCTATCCTCGGAATGAATCAGGTGAACAGTGGCTCAGTTCGACGCGGCGGACGGACGATCATCATCGGCATCGTCGTCATCGCTGTCGTCGGAGAAGGAAGAGGATGAGCTGGAGTCATCGTCGTCCCGGTTCTTGGCCAGGGGGGAGACTTCGGTAAAGGCACGCTCCATGCGCATCACCAGGTGACGGATCACGGCGTCGTTGAAGCGGAAGGCACTGACCAGTTCTTCCAGGGCGCTTTCCGGGCACTCCACGTTCATCAGCACGTAGTGGGCCTTGTGCAGCTTCTGGATCGGGTAGGCCAGCTGACGGCGGCCCCAGTCTTCCAGGCGATGGATCTCGCCCTCGGCCCCTTCGATGATGCCGCGATAGCGCTCCATCATGGCGGGGACCTGTTCACTCTGGTCCGGATGGACCATGAATACGATTTCGTAATGACGCATCTTCAGATTTCCTTGCGGGTGACAGCCTCCCGACCAGCGGTGAGGCAAGGTGGATCTCCGGGAACACCCCGGAAAAGAGCGGAATCTTAGCCGTTCGGGGCGGTGGAAGCAATCCGACGCTGCCGCACCGCCTCGTACAGGCACACCCCCGACGCCACCGACACGTTCAGGCTCTCCACCTGCCCCAGCATGGGCAACCGGACCAGGGCGTCACACCGCTCCATGGTCAGCCGCCGCATGCCCTTGCCTTCCGCCCCCAGCACCAGGGCGGTGGGCCCGGTGAGGTCGGCGTCATAGAGTTCTCCGGAAGCCTCGCCACTGGTTCCCACAATCCAGATGTTGAACTCCTTGAGCAGGTCCAGGGTACGCGCCAGGTTGGTGACCTGGATGAAAGGCACGCTTTCGGCGGCGCCCGAAGCCACCTTGCGCACCACCGGGGTCAGGCCGGCGGCCCGATCCCGGGGAGCAATCACGGCCGTGACGCCCGCCCCGTCCGCGGTACGCAGACAGGCCCCCAGGTTATGGGGGTCGGTCACCCCGTCCAGCACCAGCAGCAAGGGCGCCGCGTCGCCGCCCTCCAGCCCCATGAGAAGATCGGGCAGATCCCGCTCTCCCAGAGCGGCCACCGGCTCCACCGTGGCGATGACCCCCTGGTGGCGGGCATCGCCGGCCAGGGCATCCAGCTCCCGCCGGGCTACCCGCCGGACACTCACCCGGGCCTGGGCGGCCAGGTCCAGCAGCGCCTGCATGCGCCCGTCCACCCGCCCTTCCTGAACGCGAAGTTCACGCACCCGGGCGGGGCTGCGACGCAGCAGGGCATCCACCGCATGCAACCCAAAGACATTGTCATTGGCAGCCATGCTTCACCCCTGACGGCTGCGGCGACGGCGACGGGAAGACCGGGCCTTCCCGTCGGCCTCGACCTGCGCCCCATTTGGTTCCGACGCGACCTTGGCGGTCTTCCCACTGGAGCGCTTGCCGGCCTTTTTCGGTTCGGAGGGCGGCACGGCGGCCTCGACCGGGTCGGCGGGCGTCTCCGCTTCCTGTCCGCGACTCTTGCGCCGTCGACTGCGGCCCGACTTGCGGCCCTCGCCACCGTCTCCCCGGCCACGCTTCTCCCCGGGACCCACCTCCTCCGGCACAAAATCGATCTTGCGCTCATCCAGATCCACCCGGGCCACCTTGACCCGTACCGGATCCCCCAGACGATACACCCGACCGCTACGCTCGCCGCTCAGGCGATGCCCCGCCGGATCGAAGTGGTAATAGTCGTTGGACAGACTGGTGACATGCACCAGACCTTCCACATAGATGTCCTTGAGTTCGATGAACAGACCAAAGGAAGTGACGCTGGTCACCACGCCGTCGAACACCTCGCCCACCTTGTCCAGCATGTACTCGCACTTGAGCCAGGCGGTCACGTCCCAGGAGGCCTCGTCCGCCCGCCGCTCCCGCATGGAGCAGCTTTCGCCCAGGGCCACCATGTCGATGTGGGCGTAGCAGAAGTCCTTGGGCTTGCCGCCGTCCAGCACATGATGAATGGCCCGGTGTACCAGCAGGTCCGGGTAACGCCGGATGGGCGAGGTGAAGTGCAGGTATTCCTCGTGGGCCAGACCGAAATGCCCCAGGTTGTCCGGGGCGTAGACCGCCTGGGACAGGGATCGCAGCAGCGCGGTCTGCACCAGCCGGGCATCGGGCCGATCCTTCACCTGCTCCAGCAGGGCCGAGAAATCCGCCGGCGTGGGTTCGTCACCCCCGCGCAGGGACAGGCCCAACTCCCCCAGGAAGCGACGCAGATCCTCCAGCTTGGCGGGCTTGGGTCCTTCATGCACCCGGTACAGGGTGGGCATGCGCTTGCGCTTGAGGAAACCGGCCGTGGCCACGTTGGCGGCAATCATGCACTCTTCGATGATCTTGTGGGCGTCATTGCGCTCATAGGCCACGATGCGCTCAATCTTGCGATCCTCGCCGAAGAGGATGCGGGTCTCGGTGGTCTCGAAGTCCACCGTGCCCCGGGTGTCCCGGGCCTTGCGCAACAGCTTGTAGAGGCCGTAGAGGTTTTCCAGGTGAGGCACCAGGGATTCGCGACGGCGGATGGCATCGGCCTTGCGCTCCACCAGGATCTCGGCCACCTCGGTGTAGGTGAGGCGGGCATGGGAACGCATCACCGCCTGATGGAACTTGGCATCCTTGATGCGGCCACGGGAGTTGATGGTCATCTCGCAGGCCAGGCAGAGGCGATCCACCTCCGGATTCAGGGAACACAGACCATTGGACAGCACCTCCGGCAGCATGGGGATGACCCGCTCGGGGAAATAGACGGACGTGCCCCGATGACGGGCCTCCATGTCCAGGGAATCACCCGGCCGCACGTAATAGGCCACATCGGCGATGGCCACCCAGAGCTTGTAACCCCGACGGCCGAGGGATTCGCAATAGACGGCATCGTCGAAGTCCCTGGAATCCTCCCCGTCGATGGTCACCAGAGGCATGTCGCGCAGATCCAGGCGCCATTCCTTCGCCTCTTCCGGCACCTGATCGGAAAACCCCTTCACCGCTTCCTGCACCGCTTCGGGCCATTCGAACGGCAGACCATGGGCGCGCACGGCGATGTCGATCTCCATGCCGGGGGCCATGTGCTCTCCCAGCACCTCAATGACCTCGCCGATGGCGCGGGTACGCTTGGTAGGCTGCTCCTTGATGCGAACCGTGACGATCTGGCCGGGCCGGGCCTCGCCCATGTATTCCGGCGGGACCAGGATGTCCTGGGGCATGCGCTTGTTGTCGGGGGCCACGAAACCGATCCCGCCTTCCATGGCCAGGCGGCCCACCACCGTCTCGGTATTACGCTCCAGCACCTCGATGATGGCGCCTTCCCGACGCCCGCGGCGGTCGATGCCGATGACCCGGGCCACCGCCCGGTCGCCATGCATGAGGATGCTCATCTGACGGGGGGACAGGAACAGGTCCTCGCCCGGTTCGTCGGGGACCAGGAAGCCGAAACCGTCCGGGTGACCGATGACCCGGCCGCGGACCAGGTCGGACTGGTTGACCGGCAGCCAGCCGCCGGCACGGTTGCAGACCAGCTGGCCGTCCCTCTCCATGGCCCTCAGGCGACGGCGAAGGGCCTCCAGGTCCACCTCTTCTTCCAGACCCAGGCGGCGGGCCAGGGGATCAAAACCGATGGGACCATCCGACTGGTCGACCACCTGCAGGATGAGTTCTCGACTGGGAATGGGACGTTCGTACTTGCGGGCTTCGCGATCGAAGTGGGGATCCTGGGGCAAACTCTTTTTCTTTTTTGTCATGTACTGGCCGATCAAAATTTTTTCTGGCGGAGGTGTTGACAACCCCTCCGGCGGGTACTATTATGGCGCCTTCAGTTGAGACGCAAGAGCAACACGCTTCTCACTGGGATTGCCGAGGTGGCGGAATTGGTAGACGCGCTAGTTTCAGGTATTAGTGGGGGAGACCCCGTGGAGGTTCAAGTCCTCTCCTCGGCACCAACTTGATTTCGATGAACGGCCCGCTCAATGCGGGCCGTTTTCGTTTCAAGCGCCGGATTGTACCTCCTTTACTCCGGGAATCCCAGCCCGGACTTGCTGATCCGCCCAGCCAGCCGGATCAACCCGCCAGAAGAAAGTACAGGATGGCGAGGGCGCCGAGCAGAGCGATGACGGACATGACGACCATGAGTCGCCACATCAGCACGTCCATCGGACCCGGCAGTCGACAGACCGGACCGGAACGCCCTCCCCCGGCCCGCCGCCGAGCCGGGATTTTTGGCGCGCCACGCCTGCCCATGAACGGCAACCGCATGGCGGGACCGGCTCAATCCAGCGCCAGCGCCGACTCCGGCAGGGTCTGGCCGCCGTCCACCACCAGGGTCTGACCGGTGATATAGCGCGCCTCCTCCGAGGCCAGGAACAGCATGGCCCAGGCCACGTCTTCCGGCTCTCCCAGATACCCCATGGGGATGGAGGCCTCCATCCGGCGCAGGTATTCCGGCCCCACATCCTTGAGACCCTCGGTGCGGATGTTGCCGGGCAGCACCGCATTGATGGTGACGTTGTCACGGGCATATTCCAGGGCTGCCGAGCGCATGAAGCCCAGCATCCCCGCCTTGCTGGCACCGTAGTGCGCCCAGCCGGGGAAGCCCGTCATCGGCCCGGTGATGGAGGACGTGAGCAGGATGCGGCCGCTCTGCTGGCGCCGCATGGCCCAGGCGACGGATTTAACGCAGAAAAACACCCCCTTGAGGTTCACGGACATGACCCGGTCCCATTCGGCCTCGCTCATGTTCTCGATGGTGGCCGAGGGGAAGATCCCCGCATTGGCCACCAGAATATCCACGCTACCAAAATGGGACATGGCCTCGCCGATCATGGCCTCCGCATCGGCACGCTTGCTCACGTCCGCCTGACAGGCCACGGCCTGACCACCGTCTTCCTCGATCAGGGCCACCGTGGCCCGGGCGGCGGCCAGATCCAGGTCCGAAACCAGTACGCGCGCCCCCTCGGCGGCGAAGACCCGCGCAATGGTGCGACCGATCCCCTTCCCTGCTCCGGTGACCACCGTACTGCGATCCTGAACCCTGTCGACCATGGATGTACCTCTTGATGGATTGACTCGTGGAAGTCCCCTGCCTCCCTTCGGGGGCAGGGGCATTCATCATGAACCGGCGGCCCTGGTTCGGCGGCCGGACTCATTGGTGATTCGATTCCGTACCGCCTTCTCCAGTTCCAGGATGAAGAACAACACCACGCCCACGGCGAGGATGATGCCCCATTCCTTGAGGCCCACCGGCTCGCTGTCGAAGAAGAACTGCATGAAGGGCGCATAGGTGAATACCAGTTGCAGGGCCACCACGATCAGGATGGCGATGAGCACGGCCCGGGTCCCGATCAACCCCTTGAAGCTCAGGGATGTGACCTGCAGGGAACGCACGCTCAGGAGATAGAAAATCTCCATCACCACCAGGGTGTTGACCGCATGGGTACGGGCCATTTCCACACTATAGCCCTGCTGCACCGACCACAGGTAGATGCCGAAGATCCCGATCAGGAACAGGAACGACACGAACAGGATACGCCAGATCAGGAACAGGGACAGGATGGCCTCCCCCGGCGCCCGAGGCGGCCGTTTCATGACATTCTTCTCCGCCGGCTCGAAGGCCAGAGCCATCGCCAGCCCCACGGAACTGACCATGTTCACCCACAGCACCTGCAGGGGAGTGATGGGCAGGGCCATGCCCAGCATGATGGCGGTGATGATGGAGCCGGATTCACCGCCGTTGATGGGCAGCAGGAAGGTGATGGCCTTCTTCAGGTTGTCATAGACCCGGCGCCCTTCCCGCACCGCGTGGGCGATGGAGGCGAAGTTATCATCCGCCAGCACCATCTCCGATGCCTCCTTGGCGGTCTCGGTGCCGTTGCGTCCCATGGCCACGCCCACGTCCGCCTGCTTGAGGGCCGGGGCATCGTTGACACCGTCGCCGGTCATGGCCACCACATAGCCATGCCATTGCAGGGCGCGCACCAGACGCAGTTTGTGTTCCGGGGTGGTGCGGGCAAACACGTCCACCTCCGGCACGGTACGGCGCAGGGTCTCGTCGTCCATGGCATCCAGATCCCGGCCGGTCAGTACCTTCTCCCCATTGGCCAGGCCCAGTTGTCCGGCAATGGCCCGTGCCGTGCCGGCATGGTCGCCGGTAATCATCTTCACCCGGATGCCTGCCTGCTGACAGTCGGCCACCGCCTGGATGGCCTCCTCCCGCGGTGGGTCGATGAGTCCGAACAGGCCGATCAGTTCCAGGCCGTCCTCCACGTCGGAGAATTTCAGTTCCCGATGCCCCGGTTCCGCCGGCATGCAGGCCACGGCCAGCACCCGCTCGCCCCGGGCCGCCAGGGCATCCACCCGCTCCAGCCAGGCATCCCGATCCAGTGCCGCCGGGCCATCGGTGGTACGCACCCGGCAACACATCTCCAGTAACTGCTCGGGCGCGCCCTTCACGTAGATCATGCCCTGCCCTTCATGGTCATGGTTCAGGGTGGCCATGAAACGGTGTTCGGACTCGAAGGGAATGATGTCGGTACGGGGGCGGTCCTTGTGTTCGAAGACCGGGTCCATGGCGGCCTTGATGCCGGCGGTGAGCAGGGCCCCTTCCATGGGATCTCCCTCCACCTGCCACTGCCCATCCTTCTGGCGCAGACGGGAGTCGTTGCACAGCACCATGGCCCGCAGGGCCTCCAGCAACAGATCCTCTCCAGCCGGATCCACCTCCTTGCCATCCACGGTGAAGCCACCGTGAGGATCGTAGCCCACCCCGGTGATCTCGTAGTCCCGCCCGGCCAGGGCAATGGAGCGCACCGTCATCTCGTTGCGGGTCAGGGTGCCGGTCTTGTCCGAGCAGATGATGGACACCGAACCCAGGGTTTCCACCGCCGGCAGGCGACGGATGATGGCGTTGCGGGAGGCCATGAACTGGACACCGATGGCCAGGGTCACGGTGAGGATGGCGGGCAGCCCCTCGGGGATGGCCGCCACCGCCAGGGCCACGGAGGCCATGAACATCTCCACCACGGTGTAGTCCCGTACCAGCATGCCGAAGGCGAACACCAGACCCGCCAGACCGATGATGGCCACCGTCAGCCAGCGGGCAAAGACGTTCATTGCCCGCAGCAGCGGTGTGGTGAGGGATTCCACGTCGGACAGCAGGGTGCTGATGCGGCCGATCTGAGTGCGGGCGCCGGTTTCCACCACCACGCCGGTGGCCTGCCCCGCCGTGACCAGGGTGCCGGAGAAGGCCATGGACGCCTGGTCTCCCAGATCGGCCCCGGCGGAGACCGCCTCGACGGACTTGTCCACGGGGACGGATTCGCCGGTGAGCATGGCCTCCTGGACCTGTAGGCCCTTGACCTTGATCAGTCGCAGGTCGGCAGGCACCTTGTCGCCGGGCTCCAGCAGCACCAGGTCACCGGGCACCAGCGCCTCGGCCTCGACGGTCATGCGCTCGCCGCCCCGGATGACCGCGGCATGGGGCGAGAGCATGTCCCGGATCGCCTGCAGGGCCTTTTCCGCCTTGCCTTCCTGAACGAAGCCGATGATGGAATTGAGCAGCACCACCGCCAGGATGACGCCGGTATCCACCCAGTGCCCCAGCAGGGCGGTAATGACCGCGGCGCCCAGCAGGACGTAGATGAGCAGGTTGTTGAACTGGGCCAGGAAACGGCCCAGGGGGCCACGGGTCCTGGGGGGCGGGAGACGGTTGGGACCGTATTCGGCGCGGCGGCGCTCGATCTCGTCCGTGGTCAGGCCTTCACGGTCGGAGGTCTCCAATTGCCTGACGGCATCCCCGGCCTCCAGGTGATGCCAGCGGGGGGTGACTCCGGTCTCTTTTTCCTCGGACATGGGGCATCCTTCTTGTGAGTGGACTCACGCGTGAGTGTACCCGGCGCCCCCTCTCCCCCCGTCGGGGGAGAGGAAGGGAATCGGGGAGACCGAACGGCGGACCGCCGGCACTCCCCTGCCCTTACTGGAAGGGATGACGCATCAGGATGGTCTGATCCCGGTCGGGGCCGGTGGAGATGATATCCACCGGGATACCGGCGATCGCCTGGATACGCTCCAGGTAGGCACGGGCGTTGGGGGGCAGACGGTCGTATTCGGTAATCCCCAGGGTGGACTCCTGCCAGCCGGGCATTTCTTCGTACACCGGTTCGCATTCGGCATAGGATTCGGCGCCGGCCGGAGGTTCGGTGACCATGGTGTCGCCGCAGCGGTAGCCCACGCAGATCTGCAGGGTCTCCAGGCCATCCAGCACGTCCAGCTTGGTGATGCAAAGGCCGCTGATGCTGTTGATGGACACGGCCCGCTTGAGGGCCACGGCATCGAACCAGCCGCAGCGACGGGGACGGCCGGTGGTGGAACCGAACTCATGACCGCGGCGGGCCAGATGCTCGCCCATGGTATCGAACAGTTCGGTGGGGAACGGACCGGCACCCACCCGGGTGGTGTAGGCCTTGGTGATCCCCAGCACGTAGTCCAGATCCAGCGGACCCACGCCGCTGCCGGTGCAGACACCGCCGGCAGTGGTATTGGAGGAAGTCACGAAGGGATAGGTGCCGTGGTCCACATCCAGCAAGGTGCCCTGGGCGCCTTCGAACATCACCGCCGCCCCTTCATTGCGCAGGTTGCGCAGACGCTCCGGCACGTCGATCACCAGAGGCCTGAGTTGCTCGCCCATGGCCAGGGATTGTTCCAGCACCTGCTGAAAATCGATGGTGTCGGTGTGGAAGTAATGCTTGAGCACGAAATTGTGATAGTTGAGCACCTCGCCCAGCTTGGCGGCGAAGCGGTCCCGGTGGAACAGATCCCCCAGACGCAGGCCACGACGGGCGATCTTGTCCTCATAGGCCGGACCGATGCCGCGACCGGTGGTGCCGATGGCGGAGGCGCCCCGGGCCTTTTCCCGGGCCTGATCCAGGCTGACGTGAAACGGCAGGATCAGCTGGCAGGATTCCGACAGACGCAGACGCTCACGCACCGGCACGCCGTTTTCTTCCAGCATGGCCATTTCCTTGAGCAATGCCTCGGGAGAGAGCACCACGCCGTTGCCGATCATGCACTCCACCCCGTCCCGCAGGATGCCGGAGGGGATCAGGTGCAATACCGTCTTCCTGCCTTCGATCACCAGGGTATGACCGGCGTTGTGCCCTCCCTGGAACCGCACCACGGCAGCGGCCTTTTCGGTGAGCAGGTCCACGACCTTGCCCTTGCCTTCATCGCCCCACTGACTGCCCAGGACTACCACGAATTTACTCATGTTCAAGCGTCCACCACTGTCCACTGATTGTTTGTCTTGACCAGCACCCGGTCACAGCCCAGGGCCACTGCATCGTTATCCTGCCCGTCCAGCCCCTGGATCACCCGCTCACCCCGGCGACGCAGGTCGACGATGGCGTGGATCAGGTCCGGGTCCGGGTCCGCCGGTGCCAGGATGCCCCCCGGCGCGGCACGTTCCGGACACCGGGACAGGCGCACCAGAGTCTTGAGATCGGCGCTGAAACCGGTGGCCGGACGGGCGCGCCCGAACACGCGCCCGATGTCGTCATAGCGGCCGCCGCGGGCCACTTCCTGGCCGTTGCCGGGCAGGTAGGCGGCAAAGACCAGGCCGGTGTGATAGTGATACCCCCGCAGTTCCGCCAGATCCACATGCAGGGTCACATCGGGGTGGGAGGCCTGCACTGCCCGCGCCAGGTGTTCCAGGGCGTCCAGGGCGATCATCACGGCATCGTCGGCACCGGCCAGTTCGATGCGGGCCCGGTCCAGGGTGTCCCGGTCGCCGTTCAGATCCGCCAGGACACCCAGGCGCCGGCGCTGATCCGCAGTGATCGGCAGCTGAGCCAGACAGGCACGGATTTCCGGCAGGGCCTTGCGCTGCAGCAGATCGAACAGACGGGTTTCCTGCTCCGGGTCCAGCGCCGCGTCGGCGGCCAGGCTGCGGAAGATGCCCACATGCCCCAGGTCCACGCAGGGAGTATCCACTTCGCAGACCGCCAGGGTTTCCAGCATCAGGCGCAGGATCTCCACGTCGCTGGCCAGGCCGGCATGGCCGTACAGTTCGGCTCCCAGCTGCAGCAGGCTGCGGGAACCGGCAAAGCCGTCGGGACGGGTATGCAGCACGGTGCCCACGTAGCACAGGCGGCTGACCCCCTCGCGCTTGAGACGATGGGCATCGATCCGGGCCACCTGGGGGGTCATGTCGGCGCGCACTCCCATGAGCCGGCCGTTGAGTTGATCGGTAAGCTTGAAGGTCTGCAGGTCCAGGCCGTGGCCGGTGCCCGTGAGCAGGGACTCCAGGTATTCCACGAAAGGCGGCATCACCAGCTCGTAGCCCCAGCCGTGATGAAGGTCAAGGATGCGGCGACGGCAGGTTTCCAGGCGCTCCGCCAGCGGCGGCAGGGCCTCGTCGATACCTTCCGGCAACAGCCAGCGGTTGGAATCAGTCATGTGAACGGGTCGCTTGGATTGGTGCCGCATTATAACCCGAGCCGGCCGGCATCACGAAAAATGCGGTGTCATGCCCGTATCCACCAGAGGGCCAGGGCCCCGGTCAACAGGCTGAACAGGCCGATCCCCCGCAACACGTTGTCGGGCAGTTCGGCCACCTGCAGCAGGCCGCGGCGAAAACCGGCGGGATTGAGAAACGGCAACAGGCCTTCGATGATCATGAGCAGGGCCAGTGCCGCCAGCAGATCGGACCACATGATGAGGGAGTGACCTCGCGATGATCAGCCCCGCCAGGGGCAGGTAAGAATGTGATGCACATTTAAGAATGTGATGCACATTGCCGCCGGACGACAAACGGCGGCCACGGGGGCCGCCGCTGTCATGGACTTCAAACCACCGGGATCAGTTCTCCCGGACCCCGCGCATACCCATGGGATCCTGGAAATAGCGGAAGAACTGCGAATCCGGCTCCAGGACGTAGAAGTTGTCCTTGCCCACCATGGTATTGCGATAGGCCAGCAGACTGCGGTAGAAGGTGAAGAATTCCGTATCCTGCTCATAGGCCGCGGCATAGACCGCCGCCGAAGACGCATCACCCTCACCCCGGATCTGCTCGGCCTCACGATAGGCGTTGGCGATGATCACGGTGCGCTGACGGTCCGCGTCGGCACGGATGCGCTCCGACTGCTCCTGACCGCGGGCACGGAAGTCCTGGGCAATACGCTCACGCTCGGCGCGCATCCGGCTGAACACCGATTCACTCACCTCGTCGGGCAGGTCCATGCGGCGGATGCGCACGTCCACCAGGGTCACGCCCAGCTCGCCGGCAGTGTCCAGGGCCTGCTGGCGCACGGCGCCCATGATGGTGATGCGATCACCGGACACCACTTGATCCAGGGTGTACTTGGCAAACTCGTTACGCATGCCGTCGCGCAGGATCTGCGCCATGCGATCCTGGGCGTTGCGCTCGTCACCCCGGGTGGCCCGGAAGAACTGACCCACGTCGTCGATACGCCACTTGGCATAGAAGTCGACGATGACGTTCTTGGCCTCGCTGGTGAGGAAGCGGTCCGGCGGGATGTCCAGGGTCATGATCCGGGCATCGAACTTGCGCACGTTGTTGACGATGGGGAACTTGAAATGCAGCCCCGGATCCAGGTCCGTGCGCTTGATCTCACCCAGACTGAACACGATGACGCGTTCTCTCTCATCCACCGTGAAGGTGGACAGCCACACGACCAAGGCCGCAACGGCTATGGCAATCGCTGCGATCCTAAACATCAACGCACCTCCCGGGAACGGGGATCAGGCCGCTGCTGATTCAGGGGCTGCAACGGCATGGGACGAGTGGAAAGGGTGGACGGCGCGGCGGTGGAGGCGCGGGCATCCCGCAGGGCCTGACCGTCACCACCCATGATCTTGTCCAGCGGCAGGAACAGCAGGTTGTTGCCGCCCTTCACGTCCACGAACACCTTGCTGGCGGAGCCCAGCACCACCTCGGTCGTCTCGATGAACAGGCGCTCGCGGGTCACTTCCGGCGCCTGCTGGTATTCGGCCAGCAGCTGGGTGAAGCGGGCGGCGTCACCTTCCGCCTGGGCCAGGACCTGATCCCGGTAGGCCATGGCCTCTTCCATCAGACGGGCCGCCTCACCGCGTGCCCGGGGGAGCACGGTATTGGCGTAGGCCTCGGCCTCGTTACGGAAGCGCACCTCGTCCTCGCGGGCACGGATGGCATCGGCAAAGGCCTCCTGCACCGGCTCCGGCGGCTGGGCCTGCTGCATGCTCACGGCGGTCACGGCGATGCCGGCGCCGTAGGCATCCAGGGCTTCCTGGATCACCACGCGAGCGGAGGTGGCCACCTCGCCACGTCCGGCACCCAGGATGAACTCCAGGGTGTTCTTGCCGATCCGCTCGCGAATGGCGGATTCCATCACCTGTCGGGCAGTGGCATCGGGGTTGCGGACGTTGAACAGGAAACGCTCCGGATCCATCACGCGGTACTGCACGGCGATGTCCACGTCGATGATGTTTTCATCACCCGTGAGCATCAGGGCCCGGTGCTGGATGGAACGGATGTTGTCGATGTCGACGATCTCCACCCGCTCGATGGGATAGGGCAGATGCCAGTTGGGGCCGGGGGTGGCCACGGACTGGAAGGCCCCAAAGCGCAGCACCACGCCCCGCTCACCCTCGCTGACGATGAAGAAGCCGGAAGCCAGCCAGATCACCAGGGCCAGGATGGCGGCCAGACTGATGCCGGCCGAGGCATGCTTACCCATGCCGCCGCCGTTGCCGCCCTCGCCACCACCACCGCCGCCGAAGACGGCGCCCAGCTTGTTGGACAGTTTCTTCAGGACCTCATCCAGGTCCGGCGGACCCTGGTTGCCGCCACGGTTGCCACCGCCGCCACCCCAGGGGTCTTTGCTGTTGTTTCCTGGTTCGTTCCAGGGCATGAGCTGACTCCGTTGAAAACGCGATCAAACGTCTGATGATAACAGGAAAAACGTGCAGATCAGGCGTACAAACCGCCCATTTTAGTCATCCATCAGTTTCGGTGTGAACCCACCCCCCCGAAAAAGTTCCTCCAGGCGCCGTCGGGGCAGGCGGACCTTGAGACGCAGCTCGCCGGTTTCGCTCACCTCCTCGGCTTCCACCGCCTCCAGGGCATAGAGCCCCGCCCGTTCACGACCGGCCTGGGGCGGCAACGCCAACCAGCCCTGGACGATGGATTCGGCGAAGTAGTCCCCCAGCCACTGCAACAGGTCATCCACCCCCGCCCCGGTCCGGGCGGAGACCCAGGCCCGGGTGGGCGTGCCCACGGTACCCGGTTCGATCCGCGGCTCGGCGCCGGAAATGAGATCGATCTTGTTGAAGACCAGCACTTGGGGCACGTCCCGGGCGCCGATCTCCTCCAACACCTCGTCCACCTGCCGCAGATAGATGTCCCGCTCGGCGGCATGGGCATCCACCACGTGCAGCAGCAGCGCCGCTTCCCGGGTCTCGGTGAGGGTCGCGCGAAAAGCCGCCACCAGGTCATGGGGCAGATGACGCACAAAGCCCACCGTATCCGCCAGAATGACGCGCTGCTGGGAAGGCAGATCCACCCGACGCAGGGTCGGATCCAGGGTGGCGAAAAGCTGGTCGGCGGCATAGACCCCGGCCTGGGTGAGCCGATTGAACAGGGTGGACTTGCCGGCATTGGTGTAACCCACCAGGGAAACGGTGGGGATCTCCGCCCGCCGTCGCGACTGCCGCCCCTGCTCCCGCTGCTGCTCCACCTTCTCCAGTCGTTTCTGAATCTGCTTGATGCGCACGCCCAGGAGCCGCCGGTCGGTTTCCAGCTGCGTCTCGCCCGGGCCACGCAGGCCGATGCCGCCCTTTTGCCGTTCCAGGTGGGTCCAGCCCCGCACCAGCCGGGTGGACATGTGGCGCAACTGGGCCAGCTCCACCTGCAGCTTGCCCTCGTGGGAGCGGGCACGCTGGGCAAAGATGTCCAGGATCAGGCCGGACCGGTCCAGCACCCGGCACTGGAACAGCCGTTCCAGGTTGCGCTCCTGGCTCGGCGAGAGGGCGTGATCGAAGATCACCAGTTCGGCTCCATGGGCCGCCACCAGATCGCGGACTTCCTCCGCCTTGCCGCTGCCGATGAAATAACGGGGGTCGGGCGCCTTGCGGGCACCGGTCACCAGGGCCAGCGGATCGGCACCGGCGGATCGGGCCAGCTCCATGAATTCGGTGCAGTCGTCATCACCGTCCTGCGCGGGAAGGTCCACATGGACCAGGATGGCGCGCTCGCCACTGCGGGGTCTTTCGAACAAGTGGTGTCACAACCTCGATGTGAATGGGTCGGGCGCCTTTCCCCATCAGGGGAAAGGCCTGTCGGAGGCGTCAGTGATGGCCGTCCTGATCGCCCTCATCACCCGTGGAGAGCTTGACCGGCCGGGACGGCACGATGGTGGAGATGGCGTGCTTGTAGACCATCTGGCTCACGCTGTTCTTGAGCAATACCACGAACTGATCGAAGGAATCGATCTGTCCTTGCAGCTTGATGCCGTTCACCAGGTAGATGGAGACCGGAATGCGTTCCTTGCGAAGGGTATTGAGAAAGGGTTCTTGTAGCGTCTGCCCTTTTGACATGGTCTGCTCCCGGGTTATGGTCATCATTATTGTGTTCGGCAGGCGGGGATGGACGATCCCGGCCCCAGGCCTGATGGTTTCAGTCTAGCATACCGCCTGAGTCAAAAATCCCACGCCGATTCCGTTCCCGAACAGACGTGGACGGGCGCGCGGCAGTCATTGCGATCCAAGGTGGACCCGCACCCGCGCCAGCACGCCCGTGGGGTCAAGGCGCTCAGGATCCAACACCTCCACCTCAGGATAGCCACGCAACCAGGTCATCTGTCGCTTGGCCAGCTGTCGGGTGGCGGTGATCGCCTGGGCCACCATGACGTCATGGTCGATCCGACCCTCCAGATACTCCCATGCCTGACGATATCCCACCGCCCGCATGGCGGGCAGGTCCAGACTCAGGTCATCCCGCGCCCGCAGGGCACTGACTTCATCCAGCAGACCCTGTCCGAGCATTTGACGGAAGCGATGGGCAATCCGTTCCCTCAACCGGGTACGATCCGGCGGCATCAGGGCCAGGCGCAACACCCGCCAGGGCAGTTGCGAACGACGGGGACCCCCATGGAACGAGGACAGGGGTGACCCGGTGATGCGGTAGACCTCCAGGGCCCGCTGCAGCCGCTGGGGGTCGTTGGGATGGATGCGTGAGGCCGATACCGGATCCACCCGGGTCAGTTCCCGATGCACCGCCTCCCAGCCCTGCTCGGCCGCCAGGGCGTCGATTCCGGCCCGGATGACGGGATCCGCTTCCGGCAGGGTATCCAGACCAAAATCCAGGGCCCTGAAATAGAGCATGGTCCCACCCACCAGCAGGGGCACCCGCCCCCGCGCCGTGATGTCGCCCATCAGGGCCAGGGCGTCCTCCCGGAACCGGGCGGCGGAATAGGCCTGGGCCGGGTCCAGGATATCCACCAGATGATGGGGGACCCGGGCCAGCACATCGGCCCCGGGCTTGGCGGTGCCCACGTCCATACCTCGATAGATCAGCGCGGAGTCCACGCTGATGATCTCCAGGGGCAGGGACTCGCACAGGCGGATGGCCAGATCAGTCTTGCCGGTGGCCGTCGGCCCCATCAGGAAGACCGCCGGCGGGAGTGTCGGGGCAGAGGTCATGTCAGCGGCCCCGCAGGAACAGACGGTCCAGCTGTTCCATGGACAGGCTGACCCAGGTGGGCCGGCCGTGGTTGCACTGGCCGCTGCGCTCGGTGGCTTCCATGTCCCGCAACAGGGCGTTCATTTCAGGAATGCTCAGGCGCCGGTTGGCCCGCACCGAGCCGTGGCAGGCCATGGTGGCCAGCAGGGCGTTGACCTGCGCCTCCACCCGACGGGACAGGCCATGGGCCTTGAGATCGGCGATCACGTCCCGCACCAGGGTGGCCGTATCACCCCCGGACAACAGGCTGGGCACCGCCCGCAGCCGCAACTGCTCGGGCCCGGCCCGGTCCACCTCGAAACCCAGGCGCCGGAAGTCCTCCTGATGAGTCTCGGCGGTGTCCGCCTCGGCCCGGCTCACGGCCAGGGTCTCGGGCACCAGCAGGGGCTGGGACTTGAGTCCCTCCGACCAGTAGGCCCGCTTGAGACGCTCATAGGTCACCCGTTCATGCCCCGCGTGCATGTCTACCAGCACCAGTCCGTCCACGGTCTGGGACAGGATATAGACGCCCTGCAACTGAGCCAGGGCATGGCCCAAGGGGTGGTCCACCGGTTCGGCGGCCGAGTCGGCGGACCGATCCGGCTCCGGGTGCAGGCGGGCATAGGCGGCCATGGACTCGGCCACCGGCAGGTGCAGGCTGCCCTGGCGCACAGGCCCTGGCCCATACCCTCCCCCGCTTCCCCGACCCGACGGGGAATGCGCCGGAGCGGATGACGGCGACACGGCGGGCACAGGGACGACAGGCCCCGTCGTCGGCATCGTGGCCGCCAGGGTGGGCTCCTCGCCGGCGGCAGGTTCACCGGCAGCGGGCTTCACCCCGGGACGCAATTCGGCCAGGGCCCGGTGCAGACTGCTGAAGAGGAAATCATGCACCATCCGCGATTCGCGAAAGCGTACTTCATGCTTGGCCGGATGGGCGTTCACATCCACCAGCACCGGGTCCAGGGTCAGGTAGAGCACGAAGGCCGCATGGCGGCCGTGATAGAGCACGTCCTGGTAGGCCTGACGCACCGCATGGCTCACCACCTTGTCCCGGACCATGCGACCGTTGACATAGAAATACTGCAGATCCGCCTGACTGCGGGAAAAGGTGGGCAACCCCATCCAACCCTCCAGCCTGAGACCGGCGGCGGCCTGTTCGATGAAGACCGACTGCCCGATGAAAGCCTGGCCACAGACCTGAGCCACCCGATGATCCCGCTCGGCCTGGGACGAGGCCGCCGGCAGCCGCAGGGTGGATTTGCCGTTATGACTCAGGTCCAGGGTCACATCGAAGCGGGACAACCCGATCCTTCGCACCACTTCTTCCAGATGGCCGTACTCGGTGCGTTCCGTGCGCAGGAACTTGCGCCGTGCCGGGACATTGAAGAACAGGTCCTTGACGTCGATGGTGGTACCCACCGGATGAGGGGCCGGCTCGGGATCGTCGAAGCAGTCGCCGCCATCGCCCCGCAGGCGCCAGCCGCTGCCCTCCCCGGCCACCGCCGAGGTCAGGGTCAGGCGGGAGACCGAGGCAATGCTGGGCAGGGCTTCGCCGCGAAACCCCAGGCTGGCCACCCGTTCCAGATCCTCCAGACTGGTGATCTTGCTGGTGGCATGGCGGGACAGGGCCAGGGCCAGTTCGTGGCGCGGAATCCCGCATCCATCGTCCCGGATGCGGATACGCCGCACCCCGCCCTGCTCCACCTCGATGTGGATGCGATTGGCACCGGCGTCCAGGCTGTTCTCCAGCAACTCCTTGACCACGGAGGACGGGCGTTCCACCACCTCGCCGGCGGCAATCTGGTTGATCAGCTGGGGGGGGAGTTCCTGAATGGGCACGCGCGTCAGCTATCCCGCATGGGAATTTCCAGCACCTGGCCCACCCGGATGACATCGGAGCTGAGATTGTTGTGCGCGCGCAGCTGGGACACCGGTACCTGGTAGCGGGTGGCGATGCCGGAGAGGGTCTCGCCGCGCTGGATCACATGCCGCCCGCGGCGCCGTTCCGCCAGCAGGGTGCCCGGCGGGGCATGGCCGTCGAAATAGGCCCGCAGGCCGCCGAGCAGGGCCTCGGCCATGGACTGCTGGAAGGCCGGCGTGCGCAACTTGCGCTCCTCGGCGGGGTTGGAGATGAAGGCGGCCTCCACCAGCACGGAAGGGACATCCGGGGAACGCAGTACGGCAAAGCCGGCCCGCTCCACCCGGGGACTGCGGACCTTCCCCACCCGGTGCAGTTCACCGATCATGGCATCCGCCAGGGTCTTGCTGGCCTCCAGGGTGCCGTTCTGGGTCAGGTCCAGCAGGACCGAGGCCAGGACGTCATCCTTGTCGTTGATAGGCACCGCCCCCAGGCGCCGGTCGGCCTCGTTCTCCCGCTGGGCCAGCCAACGTGCCGCCTCACTGGTGGCGCCGCGATCGGAGAGCATGTAGACAGAGGAACCCTGCACCTGGGCATTGGGGGCGGCATCGGCATGGATGGAGATGAAGACGTCGGCATGCTGCTGCCGCGCCCGGTTGATGCGTTCACGCAGGGGCAGGAAATAGTCGCCGGTACGGATCATCACCGGCGTCATGCCCGGCTCCCGCTGCACCAGGGTCTCCAGACGGCGGGCAATGGCCAGCACCACGTCTTTTTCATAGGTACCGCCGGGTCCGATGGCGCCCGGGTCCTTGCCCCCGTGTCCGGCATCGATGGCGACGATCACATCCCGGGACCGAACCGCTTCCCGGACGGACTGGGTGACGACCGGCTCGGCAACACCTTCCTGCTGGAGGTCGATCACCAGACGGTGACCGGCCCCGTCGGCGGGCCGCAAGAGGAAGGTTCGGGGACTGACGGGATGCCTGAGATCGATCACCACCCGCAGATCCTGTTCATTGCGAGGGGCATGGCGCACGCCGCGCAAAGGCCCCGAGGCGGCACCGGCGGCACGCAGATCGACGGCGGCCCGGGCCTTGCGCAGATCAAGCACCACCCGGTCCGGATTGCTGAGGGTGAACACGGCATGATCCACCGGACCACTGAGCTCGAACACCAGACGCGTCACCTCGCCGTCCACGGAGGTGCGCACCCCTCTCACCGCCGTCTGACCGGACGCCCATACGGCCCCCGGCCACCACAGACCGGCCGCCGTCGCACTGGAGGCGAACAGCAGACTTCGCAGGAATTGCCGCCGCCTGGCTTGGTATCCGTCGTCGGTCACGGTTCCGACCCCCTGAAAAGATTCAGACTCTCTCTCCTATAGTGTGGCTGATGAGACGGGAATTGCAAGCCTGAAAGGGCTGTAATATTAGCCAGATACGCGGCTGTCTTAGGGTGAATTCTCCATCACCTGCCGTACCCACTCCGCACCGGCGGGGCTTTGCGCCGACACCACCACACGACGTCCCGCGCCGCTGGCCGTCAGGGACAGGCACAGATCCGGCGCCGGCAACCAGCCCCGCCCCTGCCGCGGCCACTCCACCAGATTCAGTGCCTGCCCCCCCAGTTCCTCGCGAACCCCCAGGTATTCCAGCTCCTCGGGGTCCTCCAGTCGGTAGAGATCAAAGTGCAGGATGCGACGACCGGCGATGTCATAGGGTTCCACCAGGGTATAGGTGGGACTCTTGACCGCCCCCCCATGCCCCAGCCCCCGCAGGAAACCCCGGACCAGGGTGGTCTTGCCCGCCCCCAGGTCCCCTTCCAGAAACACCACCCCCTCGTGGGGGCAGGCCGCCGCCAGACGAGCCCCGAAGGCTTCGGTGGCGGCCTCGTCCGCCAGTTCCAGGATCATGAATTGATGACCTCGCGCAGATGACATAGAAGATCGGAGGCCAGCAGCCCCCGCTCACCGACCCGGGCCGCCCGATCGGCGGCCGCGCCATGGACCCAGCAGCCCAGGGCCGCCGACTCTGCCAGGCTCCCGCCCGCGGGCAGATGCTGGGCCAGCAACCCGGCAATGATACCGGTCAGCACATCCCCCATGCCGCCGGAAGCCATGCCGGGATTACCGGTATCACACAGATGCAGCCCGGATGCATCCCGGATCAGACTGCCCACCCCCTTGAGGACACAGACGCCGCCATGGCGCCGGACAATGGCGGCGGCCGCGCCGGGTCGGTCGGCCTGGATCGTCGCTGTGTCACACCCCAGCAGGCGCGCCGCCTCACCGGGATGCGGGGTCAGAATCCAGTCTTCCCGGCATCGGGGGGCGGCGGCCAGCAGATTCAGGCCATCGGCATCCACCACCATCGGCCCATCCCAGTCCCCGAGGCGCGCCCACAGGCGCCGCCCCCAGTCTCCGGTGCCCAGCCCCGGCCCCACGGCCACCACGTCGGCCCGCGCCAACAGGACCTCCAGGTCACCGGGGCGCTGGATGCCGTGGCACATCAATTCCGGTCGCGCCAGGGGAATCAGGGCGGCATGATCGGGATGGGTGGCCAGGGTCACCAGTCCCGCCCCCACCCGGGCCGCCGCCTCTCCCGCCAGCCGAACAGCCCCCGGCATGCCCTGACCGCCGCCGATCACCAGCACATGACCAAAATGGCCCTTGTGGGCATCCCGGGATCGCGGCGGGAAGGCCCGGGACAGGTCGGGCCGGACCCGCCGGGCCGCCGGCGGCAGGTCGTCGAACACCGGCGCCGGAACCCCCAGCCCATCCATGAACAGTTCCCCCCGACAGGCCGGCCCCGCCCCGGTCATGAGCCCCAGTTTGAGGCCGATGAAGCTCAGGGTGACATCGGCCTCCACCACACATCCCATGACGGCGCCGGTATCCGCATTCAGCCCCGAGGGGATGTCCAGGGCCAGTATCGGGCCGGCCGCCCGGTTGATGGAGCGGATCAGGCGGGCCATGTCGCCTTCCACCGCCCGCGTCAGCCCCGTCCCCAGCAAACCGTCCACGATCACGTCCGCGGCCGCCAGGGCCTCGTCCGGCGCCGACAGGGGCTGACCGCAGGCCTGCCAGTCCCGCCAGGCCCGCTCGGCTTCGCCGCGGAGCCGGGCGGGATCGGTGGCCGCCACCACCCGCACCGACAGACCCGCCTCCAGGGCCAGGCGAGCCAGCACATAGCCGTCCCCGCCGTTGTTGCCCGGCCCGCAACAGACGGCCAGGGTACGGGCCCCGGGCCACTGCCGCCTCAGCCGGTCGAAGGCGGCCGCGCCGGCCCGGCACATGAGGGTGTAACCGGGAATACCGTGATCCTCGATGGCCCGGCGGTCCAGCTCCCGGACCTGGGCTGCGGTGTAAAGGGCTTCGGACAGGTCGGCGGACATGGCAGGCTCGATCCGGTGGCAAAGGGCTTGTCAGCCGTAGTATAAGCCCAGGATGACCACCACTGATCTGCTCGCCCTGACCCAACGGATCAAGACCTGGGCGCTGGAACTGGGCTTTGACCGGGCCGGCATCTGCGACACCGACCTCGCCGTCCACGAGGCCCACCTGCTGCGCTGGCTGGACCAGGGCCGCCATGGCGAAATGGACTACATGGCCCGCCACGGCACCCGGCGCTCCCGTCCTGAAGCACTGGTCCCGGGCACCCTGCGCATCATCTCCGTGCGCATGGCCTACTGGCCGCCCCGGACCCGGGACGCCGGCTCCGTGCTCGACGATCCCGAGGCGGCCTTTATCTCCCGCTATGCCCTCGGACGGGACTACCACAAGGTGATCCGCAAGCGTCTGCAGACCCTGGCCGAGCGCATCGAGTCGGTCACCGGACCCTTCGGCTACCGGGCCTTTGTCGACAGCGCCCCGGTGCTGGAAAAGGCCCTGGCGGAGAAGGCCGGACTGGGCTGGATCGGCAAGCACACCAACCTGCTCAGCCGGCACCACGGTTCCTGGTACTTCCTCGGTGAACTCTACACCGACCTGCCCCTGCCCCTGGATGAGCCGGAGCGCAGTCACTGCGGTCGCTGTCGGGCCTGCCTGGACGTCTGCCCCACCGCGGCCATCGTTGCTCCCTATGAGCTGGATGCCCGGCGCTGCATCTCCTATCTCACCATCGAGCACCCCGGCAGCATCCCCGAACCGCTGCGGCCGCTGATGGGCAACCGGATCTACGGCTGCGACGACTGCCAGCTGGTCTGCCCCTGGAATCGCCGGGCCGGGGTGGCGGTGGAACCGGATTTTCGTGCCCGGCATGGGCTGGATGACATCGGCTTGGTGACCCTGTTCGACTGGGACGAGCCGACCTTCCTGCGACTCACCGAAGGGTCGGTGATCCGGCGCATCGGCCATGAACGGTGGCTACGCAATCTGGCCGTGGGGCTGGGCAATGCCCGGCCCTCACCCACCGTCCGGGAAGCCCTGACGCGGCGACTGGAACATCCCAGCGCCTGTGTGCGGGAACATGTGCGGTGGGCCCTGGACCGGCACGGTCAATGAGAGAATGCCGGTTATCGGGCCTCGGCCAGGAACCGCTCCACATCCTCCACCATTCGCCGCGAGCCGACATAGAACGGTACCCGCTGGTGCAGATCCTCCGGCGGGATCTCCAGAATGCGGCGGGCGCCGTCGCTGGCCTTGCCGCCGGCCTGCTCCGCGATCATGGCGATGGGGTTGCACTCGTACAGCAGACGCAGCTTGCCCTGGGGGGCCTTCTGGGTGGAGGGATACAGGAACACCCCGCCCTTGAGGAGATTGCGATGGACGTCCGAGACCAGGGAACCGATGTAGCGCGAGGTATAGGGACGACGGGTGTCCGGGTCCACCACCTGGCAATGCTTGATGAACTGCTTCACCCCCGCCGGGAAGTGGGCATAGTTGCCTTCGTTGATACTGTAGATGGTGCCGTTCTCGGGGGTGCGGATGTCCGGGTGGGAAAGGCAGAACTCACCGATGGTCGGGTCCAGGGTGAAACCGTTCACCCCCTTGCCGGTGGTGTACACCAGCATGGTGGATGAGCCGTAGATCACATAGCCGGCCGCCACCTGCTCCGTCCCCGGCTGCAGAAAGTCCGACAGGTCCGCCGGGGTGCCCCGCTCGGTACGGCGGCGATAGATGGAAAAGATGGTGCCGACGGAGACATTCACGTCGATGTTGGACGAACCGTCCAACGGGTCCATGCAGAACACGTACTTGCCGTCACGGGACAGGCCGTCATCAAAGATGGTGATTTCCTGGTCTTCCTCGGAGGCGATGGCGCAGCACTCGCCGGTGGAACGCAGGGCGGCGATGAAGTGCTCATTGGCGAACAGATCCAGCTTCTGGACATCCTCACCCTGGACGTTCACGTCGCCGGCCCGGCCCAGAATGTCCACCAGCCCCGCCTTGTTGATCTTCTTGTTCACCACCTTGGCCGCCACGCCCACATGGTGCAGCAACCGGGACAGCTCCCCCTTGGCATAGGGAAAGTCCGCCTGACGCTGGATGATGAACTCGTTGAGGGTGGTGATGTTGTAAGTGCCGGTCGCTCTTGTCATGATTTACCCGTCAGCCATCATTTTGTTCGGCAAGAGCATACCATGGGTCCCGACCCATGGCCCCCAGCCCCAAGGGCCGCCGCTTCTTGTCCACCGCCATCCCGTCATGCCCGTCAGCGGCATGACATGACCGGCGGCTATACTGCGGTACACCAATGCCACCCGATACCCGGATATCGGGCATGGCCGTCATATCCCAATGGAGAGCATCATGACTTCGTCCACGGAAGCCGGCACATCCACCGCGCCCAAGCCCGCCTCGCCTTCCCTCTGGCGGCCCAGGCTGGGGCTGGTGCTTGGCCCCCTGGTCTTTTTCGGCATGCTGCTGGCGGGCCCGCCCGGGGAACTGGCCGCCCATACCTGGGCCGTGGCCGCCCTCACCGCGCTCATGGCCATCTGGTGGGTGACCGAGGCCATCCCCATCCCGGCCACCGCCCTGCTGCCCATTGCCGTACTACCCCTGCTGGGGGCAAGCACCATCGCCGAAGCGGCGGCACCCTATGCCAATCCCCTGATCTTCCTGTTCCTGGGCGGATTCATGATCGCCCTGGCCATCCAGCGCTGGAACCTGCACCGGCGCATCGCCCTGTTGATCCTGGGCCTGGCCGGACAACGACTGGATCACCTGGTGGCCGGCTTCATGGGCGCCACGGCGGGGCTGAGCATGTGGGTGAGCAATACCGCCACCGCCGCCCTGATGCTGCCCATCGGCATCTCGGTGCTGATCCTGCTGGAAGACCGGGGCATGGACAAGGCGCAGGTCCGCAACGTGGGGCTGGCCCTGCTGCTGGGGATCGCCTTCGGCGCCAACATCGGCGGCATGGCCACCCTCATCGGTACCCCGCCCAACGCCCTGCTCGCCGCCTACATGAACGACAACTACGACCATCAGATCGGCTTTGCCCAGTGGATGATGGTAGGTCTGCCGCTGGCCCTGACCCTGCTGGTGGCCTGCTGGTGGGTGCTGTGTCGCTGGGCCTTCCCGGTGTCCCGGCGGCCGTTGGAGGGGATCGGTGAACTGCTGCGCCAGCAGCGGGAACAGCTCGGCCCGATGACCCGGGCGGAACTGCGGGTGCTGCTGGTGTTCGTCGCCGTGGCCCTGGCCTGGATCCTGCGTCCACTGCTGGAATCCCTGTTCCCCGGCGTCTCCATCACCGACCCGGGCATCGCCATCGTCGGTGCCCTGGCCCTGTTCCTGATCCCGGCGGACTTTCGGCGTCACCAGTTCCTGCTGGACTGGGAGTCCACGCGCCAGCTGCCCTGGGGGGTACTGATCCTGGTGGGCGGGGGCCTGAGTCTGGGCTCCGCCATCGGCGGCAGCGGCCTGTCGGACCACATCGCCGCCTCCCTGGTGCAACTGAGCAACTGGCCCACCTGGACCCTGGTGGGCATCGTGGCCCTGAGCGCCATGCTGCTCAGTCACGTCACCAGCAACACGGCCACGGCCGCCACGGTGCTGCCGCTGGCGGCCGCCCTCGCCGTCAGCCTGGGTCACGACCCCCTGCTACTGGCGATCCCCGTCGCCCTGGCAGCCTCCTGCGCCTTCATGCTGCCCGTGGCCACCCCGCCCAATGCCATCGTCTTCAGCAGCGAACGGATCACGGTGCCGGACATGGTGCGGGCGGGATGGCGCATCAGCCTGATCGCACTGATCCTGGTGACCGCCGCCGTGTTCGGCCTGGCGATGCCGCTGCTGGCCGGGGCATGAGGACCGGGCTTACTCCCGTGCCAGCCGCTTGTAGTAGTTGATCAGCCCGTTGGTGGAGGC
The DNA here is from genome assembly GCF_022227765.1 of Ectothiorhodospira shaposhnikovii. Lineage (GTDB taxonomy): Bacteria > Pseudomonadota > Gammaproteobacteria > Ectothiorhodospirales > Ectothiorhodospiraceae > Ectothiorhodospira. The sequence continues at coordinate 195,260 of NZ_JAJMLZ010000007.1, forward strand.
ATCATGCCCCGCCACCGGGTCCGGATCCCGCAGTTCCCGCAACACGGTGCGGGCCAGCTGCTTGCCCAGTTCCACCCCCCACTGATCGAAGGAGTTCACGTTCCAGATCACCCCCTGGACGAAGATCTTGTGCTCGTAGAGGGCGATCAGTGAACCCAGGGTACGGGGCGTCAGGCGCTTGAACAGGATGGAATTGGTGGGCCGGTTGCCCTCGAACACCCGATGGGGCGCCAGGGCCTGTACCTGGGCCTCGGACATCCCGGCGGCCAGCATTTCCTCCCGGCATTCCTCCAGGGTCTTGCCCCGCATCAGGGCCTCGGTCTGGGCAAAGAAATTGGACAGCAGGATGGCGTGATGCTCCCCCAGGGGGTGATGGCTCAGGCAGGGGGCCAGAAAATCACAGGGGATGAGCTGAGTCCCCTGGTGGATGAGCTGGTAGAAGGCATGCTGGCCATTGGTCCCCGGCTCGCCCCAGATGGCCGGCCCCGTGTGCCAGCTCACCCGCCGCCCCTGCCGGTCCACCGACTTGCCGTTGCTCTCCATGTCCCCCTGCTGGAAGTAGGCCGGGAACCGATGCAGATACTGGTCATAGGGCAGGATGGCATGGCTGCGGGCGCCGAAGAAGTTCACGTACCACACGCCCAGCAGGGCCAGGATGACGGGCATGTTCTCCTCCAGCGGCGCGGCACGAAAATGCTCATCCATGGCGTGGGCACCGTCCAGCAGGGCCTCGAAGTGGGCCATGCCCAGGGACAGGGCAATGGACAGGCCGATGGCGGACCACAGGGAATAGCGTCCCCCCACCCAGTCCCAGAACTCGAACATGTTGGCCGGATCGATGCCGAAGGCGGCCACCGCTTCCCGGTGGGTGGACACGGCCACGAAATGACGGGCGATGGCCGCTTCAGTGCCCCCCTGTTCCAGGAACCAGCGCCGGGCCGAATGGGCATTGGTGAGGGTCTCCTGGGTGGTGAAGGTCTTGGAAGCGATCACGAACAGCACCGTCTCCGGGTCCACCTGGGCCAGAGTCCGGGTCAGGTGGGTGGCATCCACGTTGGAGACGAAATGCATCTGCAGGCGCTCATGGGCATAGGGTTTCAAGGCCTCGCAGACCATCAGCGGCCCCAGGTCCGAGCCGCCGATGCCGATATTCACCACATGCTGGATCGGTCGACCGGTATGCCCCGTCCACTGCCCCGATCTCACCCGCGCCACGAAGTCGCCCATGTGGGACAGCACCCGGCGCACCCGGGGCATGACGTCTTCCCCATCCACCCACATGGGCCGGTCACCGCGGTTGCGCAGGGCCACATGCAGCACCGCCCGATCCTCGGTGGTATTGATGCGCTCACCGGCGAACATGCGGTCCCGCCACTGGGGCACCAGCGCGGCCCGGGCCAGTTCCACCAGCAGATCCCGGGTTTCGGCCGTGATGCGGTTCTTGGAATAGTCCAGCAGGATGTCCTCGAACTGCAGGCTGAAGCGCTGAAAACGCTGGGGATCCTGGCGAAAGAGCTCACGCATGTGAAGATCGCAAACGGCCTCATGATGGGCTTCCAGGGCTTGCCAGGCGAGGGTCTTGGGCAGTGCGTTGCTCATGGGTCACTCCATTTCTATGTTCACGAACGCGAGATCATTTATTTATTATGATGGTCCTAAACCCATCATAAACAGGGAGCGCTTCATGGCCGTGACGTCATCAAGGCGCCGCGGACATGACATCGGCCTATGCGAATTCTCTTCGCCACCAGCGAGGCACACCCCCTCATCAAGACCGGCGGACTGGCGGACGTCTGCGGCAGTCTGCCCCCGGCCCTGAAACGACTCCGGCACGATATCCGCCTGATTCTGCCAGCCTATCCGGCCGCCCGGGCCGCGGTGGGCAAGCTGGAGACGGTGGCCGAGTTCCCCGTGGCCGGCAGTGAGCAGCCGGTCAGGATCCTGGAAGGGCTGCTGCCCAAGACCCGCGTCCGGCTCTATCTGGTGGACTCCCCCCTGCATTTTGATCGTGCCGGGGATCCCTACCGGGCCTCCGACGGGCGTGACTGGCAAGACAATCACCTGCGCTTCGGCGTCTTTGCCCGGGCCATCGTGAAACTGTCCCTGGACCAGGCAGGCCTGGACTGGAAGCCCCAGGTCCTGCATTGCAACGACTGGCAGACGGGTCTGGCCCCGGCCCTGCTGAGCCAGCACGGAGAGCGGCCGGCGACCCTGTTCACCATCCATAACCTGGCCTACCAGGGCCTGTTCCCCCGCCATGCCCACGAGGATCTGATCCTGCCGCCGGAATTCTGGGGCATGTACGGCCTGGAGTTTCATGGCCAGCTCTCGTTCATCAAGGGGGGACTGGTCTATGCGGACCATCTCACCACGGTCAGCCCCACCTACGCCCGGGAGATCCGGACCGCCCAGTTCGGCTACGGTCTGGACGGCCTGCTCAATGCCCGCGCCCAGGATCTGAGCGGCATCCTCAACGGTGCCGACTACCGGCATTGGGACCCGGCCGGAGACCGCCATCTTGCCCGGCGTTACAACGTCGAACAACCAGAAGGCAAGGCCGACTGCAAGGCCGCCCTGCAGGCCCACTTCGGCCTTGAGATCAATCCCGACATACCGCTGCTGGGCCACGTGGGGCGCATGGTGGCACAGAAAGGGGTGGACCTGATCCTGTCCGCCTGCGAACCCCTGCTGGCGGCCGGTCAGATCCAGTTGGTCATCCTGGGCAGCGGCGACCGCACCCTGGAGTCACGGGCCCGGGCCATGGCCACGCGCTACCCCGGCGCCATGGGTCTGCACGTGGGTTACAACGAGGCCCTGGCCCACCAGATAGAAGCCGGAGCGGATCTGTTCCTGATGCCCTCCCGGTTCGAACCCTGCGGCCTGAATCAGCTCTACAGCCTGCGCTACGGCACCGTGCCGGTGGTCCGGCGCACCGGCGGCCTGGCGGACACGGTGATCGACGCCGACGCCCACCACATGGCCGAGGGGACCGCCACCGGCCTGGTCTTTGACGGCCCCACCACCGAGGCCCTGGGCGAGGCGATTCAACGGGGTCTCGCCCTGTACCGGGACCGCGCCGTCTGGACCCGTCTCATGGGGCACGGCATGCGCCAGGAATTCAGCTGGGACCGCAGCGCCCAGGCTTATCAGGATCTCTACAAGCGACTGGTGAACCGATGATGCCCACCACCACCAAGGACACCTCTCGCTTCCTGGTCCCCAGGGACCGGGAACTGCGCGCCCGGGTGAAGCTGTTCGGCAATCTGCTGGGCAACATCATCCGGCGCCTGGAAGGGGAAGCGGTACTGCAGGCGGTGGAAACCCTGCGCAAGGGTTTCGTGGCGCTGCGCAAGAAGGACAACCCGGACAAGCGGGAGCGTCTGATGCGCTATATCGACGCCCTGGACCCGAAGACCCTGGAAACCATCATCCGGGCCTTCAGCATCTACTTCAGCCTGGTCAACCTGGCCGAAGAGGAATACCTGCACCGGGAGCGCCGCCGCCAGGTCACCGAAGGCGGCCCCCTGTGGCTGGGCTCCTTCGATCACACCATCCGGGTTTTCCACGGCCGGGGCGTCCCCCCGCGGGCGCTGGAAAGCCTGCTCGACCGGCTGGAATACATGCCGGTGTTCACCGCCCATCCCACCGAGGCCCGGCGGCGCACGGTGATGGAGGCCCAGCGGCGCATCTTCCTGGCGGCGGAGCGCCTGGACATGCCGCGCCTGGGCCGGGAGGAACGGGAAGAACTGACCCGCCAGCTTGAGGTGCAGATCCAGATCCTGTGGCGCACCAATGAAGTGCGGGTGAAGAAGCCCCAGGTGCAGGACGAGATCAAGTACGGGCTGTTCTATTACGTGGAAAGCCTGTTCGACGCCGTGCCCCATACCTACCGCCTGCTGGAAAAGGCGATCCGGCGCAGCTACGGCAGCGACGAACACGGCAACCCGGCCATCAGGGTGCCCAGTTTCCTGCGCTTTGGTTCCTGGATCGGCGGGGACCGGGACGGCAATCCCTACGTCACCCCGGCCATCACCGAAATGGCCTGTCGCCTGGCCATGGAGCAGGTGCTGTCCGAATACCTGCGCCGGGTGCACACCCTGCGTTTCGTCCTGACCCATTCCCTGCTCATGTGCCGCCCCACCGAGGCCTTCATGCAGAGCCTCGAGGAGGATGAGAATATCTCCAGGGCGGTGTTCAAGGAGCTGCCGGACAAAATGGAATCGGAACCCTACCGGCGCAAGCTCTACATCATCCGTTACCGGCTGCGCGAGACCCTCGACACGGTGCGTCGTCGGCTCGCCGGGGAAACGGCGGTGATGCCCACCCATGCGGCCTATGCCTCCAGCCAGGCCCTGCTGCGGGATCTGACCCTGATCCGCGACTCCCTGATCAGCCACGGGGACGGCAATGTAGCCCGCGGAGAACTGACCGACCTGATCCGCCTGGTGGAAACCTTCGGCTTTCATCTGCATCACCTGGATGTCCGACAGGAATCCACCGTGCACACCACGGCGGTGACGGAAATCCTGGCCCAATGGGAACCGGACATCGACTACGGCAAGCAGGACGAGGCATCCCGCCTGCGGCGACTCTCCGAACTGCTGGATCGGGAACAGTGGCCGAACCTCTCCCGTGATGCCCTCTCCGAGACTACCCGGGAAACCCTTGAGGTCTTCCACGTCATTGCCCGCATGCGCGGCGAGGTGGGTCCGGAAGGCATCGGCACCTACGTGATCTCCATGACCCACGCCGCTTCCCATGTCATGGAAGTGATGCTGCTGGCACGCCTGGCGGGACTGTGCGGCCGCAACGACCAGGACGAGCCCTTCTGCCATGTCCGGATCTCGCCCCTGTTTGAAACCATCGAGGACTTGCGGCACGTGGAGTCGGTGCTGGAGCACCTGCTGGGCAACCCCATCTATCGGACCCTGCTGCGCGCCGCGGGCAATCTTCAGGAAGTCATGCTGGGGTACTCGGACTCCTGCAAGGACGGCGGCATCCTCGCCTCCGCCTGGAACCTGTACCAGGCCCAGCAGCGGATCATCGCCATCACCGGCGCCCACGAGGTGGAATGCCGTCTGTTCCACGGCCGGGGCGGCACCATCGGTCGCGGCGGCGGCCCCACCCACGAGTCCATCCTGGCCCAGCCGCCCGGCACGGTACAGGCCCGAATCAAATTCACCGAACAAGGGGAGGTCCTGTCCTACAAGTACAGCAACACGGAAACGGCCATCTACGAGCTGAGCATGGGCACCACGGGGCTGATCAAGGCCAGCGGGGGGCTGATCGGCCTGGGCAGCCAGGACCGGACAGCGGATCTGGAGGTCATGGACACCCTGGCCCAGCAGGGGGAAAAGGCCTATCGCACCCTGACGGACCACACCCGGGGTGTGCTGGACTATTTCTACGAAGTCACGCCGGTGGAGGAAATCGGTCAGCTCAACATCGGCTCCCGTCCCTCTCATCGGCGCAAGGCAGACCGCTCCAAGAATTCCATCCGCGCCATCCCCTGGGTGTTCGGCTGGGCGCAGTCGCGCCACACCATTCCCGCCTGGTACGGCCTGGGCACCGCCCTGCGGCAGTGGCGCAAGGACGATCCCGGGCGTCTGGAACAGCTCCGGCAGATGTATCGGGAATGGCCCTTTTTCCGCGCCCTGCTCTCCAACAGCCAGATGTCCATGGCCAAGGCGGACATGGAGATCGCGGAAGAATACGCCAGACTATGTCACGACCGAGGCTTGGCGGAGCGGGTGTTCGGTCTCATCCGGGAGGAATACCTTCGCACGGTGGAGGAGGTACTCACCGTCTCCTGCAAGGAGACCCTGCTGGATGACAACCCGGTGCTGGCCCTGTCCCTGATGCGCAGGAATCCCTATCTGGACCCCCTCAATCACATCCAGATCACCCTGCTGAGACGCCATCGGGCCCTGCAGGGGAGCGGAAGCGACGGGGTGGATGACCCATGGCTTTCCCCCCTACTGCGCTCCATCAATGCCATTGCGGCGGGGATGCGCAACACCGGCTGACGGACGGAAGCATTCATGGGATGACAGGTAGCGCCAAACGGCGGCGGCGGCAGGCAAAATCCGGCGGACGGACCATAATCGGTAAGGCGTCGCCGCCGACTGTCAGGGCGCGATGCAATCCAGCCTGTCAACTACATGCTTGCCGAAAGACGGCGGAGGTGATCGGCCATGAATCTGGCCACGGTTCGCTATATCGCCCAGAACAAGGGCATTGATCCCGGCTCATTACCCAAGAGAGAACTGATCCGGGCCATTCAGGTGACGGAAGGAAACTCACCCTGCTTCGGCTCCGCCGAGACAGGGAGCTGCGAACGGGTGGAGTGTCACTGGCACCTGGACTGTCTGAAAACATCCACGCACCGGGGCAGCTGACACCCCACCCGGTGAAGTCTGCTCAGGCGGCCTGGGTGGCAATCTCGTCGCCGGTGCCGGTGACGTGGTTATGCTCGTTCAGGTAGACCAGGGAAGGCTTGAACAGGTCCGCCTCGGCCGCCGTCATCTGGGCGTAGGCGCAGATGATCACCCGATCACCGGGACTGGCCTTGTGAGCCGCGGCACCGTTGACCGAGATCACACGACTGCCCGCCTCGGCACGGATGGCATAGGTGGTGAAACGCTCCCCATTGGTCACGTTGTAGATCTGGATCTGCTCATAGGGGCGAATGCCCGCCAGTTCCAGGAGATCCGAATCAATGGCACAGGAGCCTTCGTAGTCCAGCTCGGCGTGGGTTACCGCCGCCCTGTGGAGCTTGCATTTGAGCAGAGTCAAGAACATGGTTTCAAACATCCTCCAGGCATTACGCCCCTTCGAGTCCCCGAGGGGCTGTCGTTATCATCCCTGCACATACAGGACTTCCCTCATCCGGCGGATGAGGGAAGGTCCAGGCATAGATTGTCAATGAGCCTCGCCCGGCCCAGCCAAGCGGCCGCCAGAATCACCAGTTGGGTGTCTCCCGGCTGCGGCGGCAACAGATCCCGTCTTCGCCGCACTGCAACATAATCGGGCCGCAGACCCCGTTTTTCAAGTATTTTCTCTGCTTCCCGCTCCAAACCGGGGCAATCCCGCTCCCCTGCCTGCATGCGCGCGGCCAGCTCCGACAGCACCTGATAAACAGCCGGGGCCAATGGGCGTTCATCCGCGCCCAGATAGGCATTGCGCGAACTCATGGCCAGGCCGTCGGCTTCCCGGACCGTGGCCAACCCTTCGATGCGCACCGGGATATCCAGATCGGCGACCATGCGCCGGATCAGCAGCAGTTGCTGGAAATCCTTCTCGCCGAACACGGCCACATCCGGCTGCACCAGGTTGAACAGCTTGCAGACCACGGTGGCCACGCCGACAAAATGACCCGGCCGATGCGCCCCCTCCAGCAATGCGGACAGTTCGGGCACGTCCACCCGGGTCACCTGCTCCCGACCCGCCGGATACAGCTCACCTTCGGAGGGCGCAAACACCAGGTCCGCGGCCTCGGCCGCCAGCAGCCGGCAGTCCTCCGCCAGGGTACGGGGATAGGCGGCCAGGTCTTCGGCCCGGTCGAACTGAAGTGGGTTGACGAAGATGCTCACCACCACCCGGTCCGCCAGGGTTCGGGCATGGCGCACCAAACTCAGGTGGCCTTCATGGAGATTGCCCATGGTGGGCACCAAGGCAACCGTGCAGCCCTCCGCCTGCCAGGCCCGGCGTGCGCCTCGCAGGTCTTCAACATGATGTACGATATCCATGATCAGGTCAGGAAGCTGTGTTCCGCGGCGGGGAATGCCCCCGATTTGACAGCCTGCACATAGGCCGCCAGAGCGGCCTGCACGCTCGGCTGTTCGGCGAGGAAATTCTTTGCAAAGCGCGGGGCGTGATCGGTCATCCCCAGGATGTCCTGAACCACCAGGATCTGTCCGTCACACTGGACACCGGCACCGATGCCGATGACGGGGATCCGGGCCATGGCACGGATCTCCGCCGCCAGGGTGGAGGGTACGCATTCCAGCAGCAACATGTCGGCGCCGGCCTCCTGCAGGGCCATGGCATCCTTGATCATGCGCTGGGCAGCTGCCGCCTCCCGTCCCTGGACCCGGTACCCACCGAGCTTGTGGACCGACTGGGGCCGCAGCCCCAGATGGGCACAGACAGGGATGCCGTGATGGGACATGGCGGTGACCACTGCCACCTGCTGGGCATCTCCCTCCAGCTTGACCATCTGCGCCCCGCCTTCCTGCATGAGTCGGGCGGCATTGTGCAGGGCCTGGTCCACCGACACGTAACTCATGAACGGCATGTCGGCCATCAGCAGGGCACGACGCAGGCCACGGGCCACGGCCCGGGTGTGGTAGATCACATCATCCACCGTCACCGGTACCGTGGTTTCGTGGCCCAGCACCACCATGCCCAGGGAATCCCCCACCAGCACCAGATCCACGCCGGCCGCGTCCATCAGACGGGCCTGGATGGCATCGTAGGCGGTGAGACTGGCGATGGGTTCCTGTCTCTCGCACAGGCCCTGCAGATCCCGCAGGGTCAGCCTCTTTGTCTGGGAGTGTACGCTCACGCTATATCCGCGGTTATCAGAATGAAGATGATGGTCCGCCCCACCGACCACCGCTCAGACGGCGGACGGTAGCGGATTGAAGTAATGACGCCCCGCGCGCACCGTGCGCATGAACGTCAGCAGCTGCTGAAAATCCTCGTCCCGTTTGACCCAGTCGATCTCGCCGGCGTTGACGATCAGCAGCGGGGCCTCCGCATAATGATAGAAGAAACTGGCATAGGTATCACTCAGACGCTGCAGATAGACGCTGTCCATCATGCGCTCGAAGGCGCGTCCCCGCTGGGCGATACGCTCCCGCAGAACCTCGACCGGGGCCTGCAGATAGATCACCAGATCCGGCCGGGGGACATTCCGGTCCAGCTCATTGCGAATCTGCTGATACAGACGATACTCGTCGGTGTCCAGGGCCACCTGAGCGAACAGCTCATCCTTGGCCAGCACAAAATCCACCACCCGGATTGGTGGGTGTCCCGCCTCCTGCCTGGCCATGTCGCGCAGCAGCCGCAGACGCTGCATGAGAAAGCTGAGCTGGGTGGGCAGGGCGGTACCGCGGGGATCCTGGTAAAAACGCTCCAGAAAGGGATTGTCCTCGGGGGATTCCAGCACCAGCTCCGCACCGAGGACCTCGGCCAGGCGTTGGGCCAGGCTGGTCTTGCCCACACCGATGGGACCCTCGACAGCGATATACGTCGGTTCGGCTTCAGTCATGCAGGTTCTTCCACCAGTCTTTCCAGGCCGGAGAGCGGACACCGGACCAGCAGATCCGCCAGCGCTCCCTGGCCGGGAATTCGGAGATCGGGGGCTATTTCCGCCAGAGGATACAGGACAAAGGCTCGCGCCTGTATACCGGGATGGGGCACCGTCAGATGCGGCTCCCGGATGACCCGGTCACCATAGAGGAGGATATCCAGGTCCAGGGTTCGCGGCCCCCAGCGCTCGCCGTGGCGGACACGACCATGACGACGTTCCAATTCCAGCAATGCCTGCAGCAGTTCCGAGGGAGAGAGTCGGGTTTCCAGTGCGGCCACCGCATTGATGTAGTCCGGCTGATCGGCCGGCCCCATGGGAGGGCTGCGATAGAGGGAGGACTGCCGCAACAGGCGGGAATGGGGCAAGCTCGCCAAGGCCTCCAGGGCATCAAGAACCTGGGTGCGCGGCGTCCCCAGATTGGCGCCGATACCAATATAGGCCAGTGCGGGCGTCATGACGTCAGACGTTGCCGGATGACTTGCCGCGCGACCGGCGTCGCCGGCGGGACCGGGGTTTCTTGTCGGACACTTCCACCATGCGACGCCGCTCCGCCTCATCCACTTCCTGCAGTCGGGTCCACCACTCGCAGCCTTCCGCGAGCGCCTCGCCGGAGCGGGCACGCAGACAGTAGAAATCATAGGCAGCCCGGAACCGGGGGTGGGTCAGCAGGCGCAGGGCGCGGGCACCGCGGCGATGTTCGAAGCGGGGTTGCAGTTCCCAGATCTCCCGCATGGGCAGGGCAAAGCGCTTGGGGATCAGGATATGGCGGGCTTGGCGGGACAGAATCATGCTCCCGGCATGTTGCAGCGCGGGGAGTTCGGCCTCGCCCTCCTCCATGAAGCGGCGCGCGGCGTGGCGTACCGGCTCCCACAGCAGAACCGCGTAAAGGAATGCCGGATTGACCCCCTTGCCGGACTGGATGCGTTCATCCGTATTACGCAGGGCATTGGCCACGAAGGTGATGGGAAAGCCCTCTTCCTCGTGGGCGAGGGCCTCTTCCGTCAGCGGAAACATGCGTCCGAAAAGATCGTGATGCCGCAGTGCCTCGAAGGTCTGCAGCCCGCAGCCGGCGTGAAACAGTTTGATCACCTCGTCGAACAGGCGCGCCGGCGGCACATCCAGCAGCAGATCCCCCAGACGGGACAGGCAGGACTCCGTCGCCGCATCCAGGCGAAAGCCCAGTTTGGTGGCGAAACGGACGGCACGCAGCATCCGTACCGGATCTTCCCGGTAACGCACTTCGGGATCACCGATCAGCCGCAATATCCCCTGATTGAGATCATCCATGCCGCCGGTGTAATCCACCACCGAAAAATCCCGGATGTCGTAGTAGAGGGCATTGATGGAAAAATCCCGGCGCCAGGCATCCTGCTCGATGGTGCCGTAGACATTGTCCCGGATGATGCGACCGTCCTCGATCAGGGCCTCGGCGGCGCCATCGGCATCCCCCTCATCGACGAAGCTGTCATGGGGGGCACGAAAGGTGGCGACCTCAATGATCTCCGGCCCGTAAAATACATGGGCCAGACGGAAGCGCCGCCCGATCAGCCGGCAATTGCGGAACAGGCGCCGGACCTCCTCTGGATGGGCATCCGTGGCCACATCGAAGTCCTTGGGTTCGCGGCCCAACAAAAGATCCCGCACCCCACCGCCGACCAGGCAGGCACGAAAGCCGGCATCCTTCAGGCGGTAGAGGACCTTGAGGGCGTTCTCGCTGATGTTGGCGCGGGAAATGCCGTGCTCCGCACGGGCATAGATGCGGGGAGCACCGGCACCGGATTCAGGCTGAATTGGCTGAAGTTCGTTGGACACGCATGTCTTATGCTGCTTGTTGTGGGCGCTATCATAGCAGCTTCGTATCGGCATGAGGACTTTACCTGATGAAGCCGGCGCCCACGGGCGGGGTCATGCCCGCCCGGCGGCTTCATGCCATGGATCACATGGCCATTTCGGAATACGGCAGCATTGCCACCTGACGGGACTGACGCGGCCCCTTCACTTCCGCCAGCAGAGTGCCGCTCACCTTCTGGAACCGCTTGAGCTCCTCACCGGCCAGGCGCTCGCTGCGCGGCAGTTCAGCCCGCATGGCATCCACGGGGCGACCATTCACGTGCAGCTCATAGTGCAGATGGGGGCCGGTGCTGCGACCGGTATTGCCGGACAGGGCAATACGCTGGCCACGTGACACCGTCTCGCCGGGACGCACCAGGGCGCGACTCAGATGCAGATAGCGGGTGGTATAGCCCTGCCCGTGCTCAATCACCAGGAAGCGACCGGCATAGGGATGCTCATCCACCCGCACCACCCGGCCGTCGGCGGGTGCCTGAATCGGCGTACCGATGGGCATGGCGAAATCCGTACCGTGATGGGGGGCGACGGTGCCGGTCACCGGATGCCGGCGCCGCAGATCGAAGGGAGAACTGATCCGATAGCTGCCGGCAAAGGGACGCCGGTCAAAGGGCGGCAGCAAGCTGTGCCCCTCGGGGGTGTAGAAGCGTCCGTCCACATGACGGGCGGCACTGATGTTCAACTGTGCCCCCTGGTAATCAAAGGCCAGCAGTCGCAGCTCGATGGGCTCGCTCTCGCCGGCCAGGGTCTCCTGTTCCACCAGCAGGGAGAAGACATCCCCACTGCGGGCATGCATGCGTACCGGCAGGTGACGATCCAACAGCACCGCCAGGGCGGCGGCCGACCGACCGGAGAGTTCGTCCCGACCGGCCAGGGCAGCGGAAATGCTGCCCTCGACCCTGGCAGTGATCACCATATGGGTGATCTCACGACTGTTCTGCACTTCGCGGCGTTCAAAGTCCCAGCCGTCCGCGACCCGCTCCCACTCCACGCCCTTGCCACGCTCGGTCCAGATCCGCAGGCGGGTCAGATAGCCCTCATCATCGGTCTGCCACTCCACCTGCTGCCCCACACTCAGGCGATTGAGCACGCGGGCATTTTCGGCATCGCCCAGCAGGCGGTACAGGGTGGCCAGCGGCAGCCCCCAGTCCCCGACCCAGAGGGAGGATAGGCGATCACCACGGGCAATGGTGTACTCGAACCAATCGGAAGCCTTGGGTGCCTCTTCCTCGTCACCCAGGCTGAAGGACTCGTAGGAGGTTGGATTCTCGTCCGTCCCCGGCGCCGGGCTCATGCGCTCCTGGGGCATGAAGGAAGCCCGTTGCAATTCGCCCTGCCCTACCTCGGCGGCCGAAGCCACCGCAATGCGGCGTCGTTCCCGGGGCTCGGGAGCGGCCGGCAGGGCTGCGCCCCCTTCGGCCGACGGGCCCGCGGGGATGTCCAGGGCCTGGGTAAGGGTTGCGGACGGGGAGGAATCACCACCGAAACCGGAAAGAATCTTGGGATACAAAGCAATAATGATCAGGAAAACAGCAAAGATTCCCATCACCATCGAAACACTTGGTCTTGAAAACGGCATGGATGCCCCCGTAATTTGCTCACAATGCCTTGCCCTTGTCCCGCCGGCTTCTGACGGCACGCATGTTATCGGGCGCGGGTCCCTTTCCGGTCACGCCGGCAAGACCCGGACGGTCAAAGCGCTGGAGACATCGGCGGCGCCGACTCCCCTTTGCGGACGTTCTCCCGACGCCCGCCTGGACAGGGCGGAATTCCCTTGGTGGAAATTTCCGCTTAACCCCAAAACACGGGGGAGAATAGCACCAGATAAAACCAGGTGCGAATAAATATCATCAAATCAAGCGTTGAGGATGCATTTTTACCACATCACTTTCAATTTTTCGTGACATCCATCACGCTTCAGAAAAGCCCTTGAACACAGAAAACGGGCCCCGAAACGGGGCCCGCACGAGACGTGGTCTCAGCCGATAGGGCGAACAACAGCCTCAGAAGGAGGTAAACAGACCACCATTGACCGGAATGTTGGCACCGGTGATGTAGCCCGCCTCTTCGTCGCAGAGCATGGCCACGGCGAAGGCGATGTCGGCCGTGGAGCCCATGCGCCCGGCCGGAATCTGCGCCACGATGGCGTTGCGCACATCCTCGGGCATGGCGTCGGTCATGGCCGTGGCGGTATAGCCGGGGGACACGGTGTTGACGGTGACACCCTTGGCGGCCGTCTCCTGGGCCACCGCCATGGTGAAGCCGTGCATACCGGCCTTGGCCGCGGAATAGTTGGCCTGACCGAACTGACCCTTCTGACCGTTGACGGAGGAGATGTTGACGATGCGGCCGAAACCGCGGGAAGTCATTCCCTCCACCACGTGACGGGTGACGTTGAACACGCTGTTCAGATTGATGTTGATGACATCACGCCACTGGTCTTCGGTCATCTTGCGCAGCGTCTTGTCCTTGGTGATGCCGGCGCAGTTGACCAGGATGTCGACGGGTCCCAGGCGGGACTCGATGTCCTGGATCATGTCGGCACAGGACTGGAACGAGGACACATCTCCGGCGGCGATGTGCATGTCCAGGCCTTCCGCCTTCATCTGCTGCTGCCAGGCCTCGGCCTCGGCCTGCAGGGCGGGCAGGTAATTGGCCACGACCACATGACCCTGACGGGCCAGCTTCTTGCAGATCTCGGTGCCGATACCGCCGGTACCGCCGGTCACTAACGCTACTCGCTTGGTCACTATTCGGACTCCTTGTTTCTTGACTGGCCTTGAGGGCTGCGACAGAGGAAATCAGGCAGCCTTCTTGGCAACAGTGCTCACGTGCTTGACGGTTTCTTCCGCCGCCTTGACGGAATCATCCATCAACCGGCTCATGGAATTGCGGGCATCATCAAGGATCTCCTGCCCGCTCTTGTAAGTGGCAACCATCTTCTGGCTGCAATCACGCAGCAGATCCGTCTGCAGGGTCACGAGTTCCTGATACCCCTTGGCCTTGCCCACCTGCTCAAGGTGTTTCATGCTCACATCCACCAGGCCCGTGGTCAAGTCCAGCTGCTGCTCCACCAGCTTCTGGAAGGTCTGCTGGTTGATGTCGCTCAACTTGCGGAAGGTGTCGAAGCCGGTCTGGTTGGCCTTGTTGAACAGCTCGATCATGTCGTTCATGGTGCGCTCTCCGGGTTGGGGTTATGTGGACACAGCATCCAGCCTTGCCGCCGCCTATGCTGCAGCGCAACATATAACCCCATCCGGGCACGGCGTCAAGCCGATATGCGGGTTTTGCGACGCATACCCGCCCGCCACCCCACCAAGCGCGGACAGTCGACTATTTCGGTTTTTTTCCCGCCTTGTCCGCGGTGGCGGTGCCCCCATCACCCGAATCCGCCGGCGGCGACTGTTCCGGCGGCTTGGCGGGATCCTTCCTGGTCTCATGACCCGGGCCGGGGAATACCGCGGCCTTGAAGAACTGATCCTGCATGCCTTTCCAGAACTCCAGGTTGCGACGGGTCATCTCGGTAATGTCCCAGGTAGCCCGCCCACCCAGCACGTCCCGCATGCGGTCATTGAAATCCCGCTGCTGATCGGCGAAGAATCGCAGGCTCTGGTCCAGATAACCGGAAAAAGCCTCATGAACCGCCTCGTCATAGAAGCGGATGAAACGCACCAGCATCTCGGTGGTGAAGAGCGGCTCTCCGGCCGTCTCCTGCTCGGTGATGATCTGAATCAGAATGCCCCGGGTGATGTCCTTGCCCGACTGACTGTCGATCACCTTCACGTTGATCCCGCGGCGCACCAGCTGCTGTACATCGGCCAGCGTCACATAACGGCTCTCCTCGGTATCGTAGAGACGCCGATTGGGATACTTCTTCACTATCCGCGGTTCGTTCACCCACTTCTCCCATCAACATTCAACTGGACCGCTTGCAAAGGGCGGATCCGAAAAGAAACCCGAATCCGCCCGTCACGCCCCGGTCAGACTGCCTCGACAGCCAGCGCCACACCCTGACCACCACCGATGCACAGGGTGGCCAGACCCCGCCTGGCACCGGTGCGCTTCATGCCGTGCAGGAGGGTCACCAGCACCCGGGCGCCGGAGGCACCGATGGGATGGCCGATGGCAATGGCCCCGCCGCTCACGTTCACCTTGGACAGGTCCCAGCCCAGCTGCTTGTTGACTGCAATGGCCTGGGCGGCAAAGGCCTCGTTGGCCTCCACCATGTCCAGATCGGCGGGACGCCAGCCGGCCTTCTCCAGGCACTTGATGGTGGCGGGGATGGGACCGGTGCCCATGATCGCCGGGTCCACGCCGGCGGCGGCGAAGGAAACGATGCGGGCCAGGGGGTTGAGGCCCAGCTCGCTGGCCATGGATTCACGCATGACCACCACGGCCGCGGCACCGTCATTGATACCGGAGGCATTGCCGGCGGTCACCGTGCCATCCCGGCTGAAAGCCGGCCTCAGCTTGCCCAGGCCTTCCGCCGTGGTGCCGTGACGGGGAAATTCATCCATGTCGAAGACCTTGACCTCGCCCTTTTTCTGCGGAATCTCCACCGGCACGATCTCATCCTTGAAATATCCCGCCTTCTGGGCGGCCTCGGCCCGCTGCTGGGACTGGGCGGCAAAGGCGTCCTGCTCATCCCGGCTAATCCTGAACTCGCCGGCGATGTTCTCGGCGGTGGTGCCCATGTGATAATCATTGAAGGCACACCACAGGCCATCCTTGATCATGGTATCCACCATCTTCCAGTCGCCCATCTTGGTTCCCTGACGGGAGCCCGGCAGGACATGGGGAGAGGCACTCATGTTTTCCTGGCCTCCGGCGATCACCACGTTGGAATCGCCGCACAGGACCGACTGCCAGGCCAGATGAACCGCCTTGAGACCACTGCCGCAGACCTTGTTGATGGTCATGGCCGGGGAAGAATAAGGGATACCGGCCTCCACGGCGGCCTGACGGGCGGCATTCTGGCCCACGCCGGCCTGCAGCACCTGCCCGAGGATGACCTCGTCCACCTGCTCGGGGGACAGGCCGGTGCGAGCCAGCAGCGCCTTCATGACCATGGCCCCCAGGGTCGAGGCCGGAATCTGTGACAGGGAACCGTTGAAGGTACCGACCGGGGTGCGCGCCGCATCGACGATGACAATAGATTCAGCCATGTAAATCCTCCTGATCAGGGGCGTGTTTCTGAAATGGGGTATGCCTGCGGCCACCCCTTGACCGGGTTTTCATGCCGGGCACCGGGGGTGGTTCGCACTTTCAGGGTACTTGGTCTTGCTTTCCTGGCATATTTGATCCAAAAGGAATGGCACCCTTGAGGATCAAGTGATTGCTCCGGAAGTTTATACCAGAAGCGCTGCACCCCTGACCAACCATGGAGCATCATCCCGGCAGAATTGTTGCAGCGCACAAAATCTATGCTAACCTTATCCTTATAATGCTGTACCCTGTCAGATCGTCCCAAGCAATGACCGCCCAGGCCCGGGAATGCCCGTCGGCCCAGGCTCTTGATTGAGCGGTCGCGACAACGATCCCGGCTGATAACCACCTGGCCCAGAATGGACCCAAAGGAGATGATTGATGGCTGACTCAAACCCCTTCAACCCCGAAGACTGGATGGAAGCCCAGCGCAAATACTGGTCTGCCTGGATGGACATGAGCCGCAAGGCCGTAGGCGGCAGCGAAGGCACCAACCACTGGGGGGATGGCCTGGATCAGTGGTGGAAGACCGTTTCCAGCGGCATGCCCCTGTCCGGCAATGACGCCATGGACCAGATGATGAAGATCGGTCGCAATTATTTTTCCATGGCGGAAAACCTCTATCGGGGCGCGGAAGGCAACAATGCCGCCGAGGCCGTGAACAAGTGGCTCGACCAGATGAGCAACGCCTTCCAGGGCTTCACCAACATGCCCGGTGCCAGCCGGGATGCCAATGCCTTCTGGCAGATGCCCCTGGACACCTGGCGTCGCGCCACGTCGTCCTTCATGCCCATGCCGGGCGACTACATGCAGGCCCTGCGGCCGCCGGCCCGTGCCCCCTACGGCGATGCCGTGCAGGAACAGCTGGACCGTTTCCTGTCCGTGCCCGGCGTCGGTTACACCCGCGAATCCCAGGAGCAGTACCAGAACCTGGCCAAGCTGATGGTCAATTACCAGCAGGCCATGCAGAACTATCAGGCCGCCTTCAACAAGGTCGGCATGGACTCCATCGACCGCTTCCGCGCCCGTCTGGACGACGCCGGTCGTCAGGACAAGCCCATCACCTCCATGCGCGCCCTCTACGATGAGTGGGTGGACGTCTGCGAAGAGGTCTACGGCGAATTCGTCATGTCCGAGGAGTACGCCAAGATCTACGGCGAGATGGTCAACAGCCTGATGGCGGTAAAGCGCCAGGGCACCCGCCTCATGGACGAGGTCACCGAAAGCCTGAACATGCCCACCCGCCGCGAAGTGAACACCCTGCACCGCCGCCTGCAGGAAAGCCGCCGTGAACTGCAGGCCCTCAAGGCCACGGTTCGCAAGCTGACCGATCAGGTGAACGGCCAGCCCGTGCCGGCAAGCGTGGAAGCCCAGGTGGAAAGCAAGGCCGAAGACAAGGGGAACGCCAGCGCCTCCCGCGCCGCCACCGGCACCCGTAGCCGCGCCACGGCCACGAAACGCCAGACCACCACCAAGGCCAAGCAGAACGACTAAAAGGAGAGCCGGCCAATGATTCCGATTCAGATCAGACCCGATCAGGTCATGGACGAACTGACCACCTTCCAGAACAAGCTCACCCAGGGCCTGCAGAACCTGGCCGATGCCGGTGACATTCCCTCCGGCGTGACACCCAAGGAAGCGGTCTACAAGGAAGACAAGCTCACCCTGTACCGCTTCCAGGCACCGGCCTCCGTGGTCCAGCACCCGGTACCGGTGCTGATCGTCTACGCCCTGGTGAACCGCCCCTACATGACGGACCTTCAGGATGACCGCTCCACGGTCAAGGGCCTGCTGGAAGCCGGCATGGATGTTTACCTGATCGACTGGGGCTACCCTGACCGGGCCGACCGTTTCCTGACCATGGACGATTATCTCAACGGCTACCTGGACCGCTGCGTGGACGAGATCTGCCGTCGCCACAACCTGGACAAGATCAACATCCTGGGTATCTGCCAGGGCGGCACCTTCAGCCTGTGCTACAGCGCCATGCATCCGGAAAAGGTGCAGAACCTGATCACCATGGTGACCCCGGTGGACTTCCAGACCCCGGACAACATCCTCTCCCACTGGGTCAAGCACGTGGACATCGACACCCTGGTGGACACCATGGGCAATGTCCCGGGTGAACTGCTCAACTGGACCTTCCTCAACCTCAAGCCCTATCAGCTCATGGGCCAGAAGTATCTGGACATGGTGGAAGTGCTGCAGGACAAGGACAAGCTGGACAACTTCCTGCGCATGGAGAAGTGGATCTTCGACAGCCCGGACCAGGTCGGCGAAACCTACCGCCAGTTCATCAAGGACTTCTACCAGAAGAACAAGCTCATGAACGGCGGCCTTCAGATCGGCGAGTACGAAGTGAGCCTGGCCAACGTGACCATGCCGGTACTGAACATCTTTGCCGAGCAGGATCACCTGGTACCGCCGGATGCCTCCAAGGCCCTGGCCGGCAAGGTGGGCACCAAGGACTACACCGAACTGTCCTTCCCCGGCGGCCATATCGGCATCTATGTGAGCGGCAAGGCACAAAAGACCGTACCGCCAGCCATCGGCAAGTGGGTCAAGGAACGGGGTTAATCAATCCCCTGTCATCCCTCTCCCCCTCCCCCACCGGGGGGAGGAGGGAGCGGCGCCACCCGGCCCGTGCGCCGGAATTCCAGATAGTCATCCAGTATCCGGCGATGATCGAAGGCCAGGGGCCGGTCCACTTGGTCCGCGGCCACAACCCAGACCGCCTTGGCATCATCCGCCGCCACCGGCATCCCCCGGGCAACCGCCGCATAGACGGCACTCACCGTATGCCCCCGTTCATCCCGGCCGGGATCCGAATAGCAGCCCAGCAGGACCTCCAGTCGCACCACCAATCCGGTTTCCTCTTGGGCCTCGCGGATCGCCGCCTGCTCCAGTGACTCCCCCACATCCATGAAGCCGCCGGGCAAGGCCCAGCCATGGGGCGGATTGAGGCGCTCGATCAGCACGATACGATCGGCCTGATCCTCCAGGCGGATGATCACATCGGCGGCGATGAGCGGCGTCACGGGTCTGGGCACGGGACTACTCCTTGCCGATAAAGCGGCGGATATGACGCCGGTCACGGCGATCCGGGCGATGTTCGGTATGGGGCACCGCCAGGCGGGCCAGACGCCGTGCTTCGGCCTCCTCGGCGCGACGGGCCCGACTCTGTTCCGACTCCCGGTACAGGGCCTGAGCCTCGACGGCGGGCCGACGCCGATCATTCAGCCCCACGACCTCCACCTCCCAGGCCTCGGCATTGCGGGTGATGCGAAGCCGGTCCCCCACCTTGACGGCCCGGGCCGGCTTGACCCGCTGCCCGTTCACATGGACGTGTCCCCCGCTCACCGCCTCGGCGGCCAAGGCGCGGGTCTTGAAGAAACGGGCGGCCCAGAGCCATTTGTCGATTCGCACAACATCCAGTGGGTCACTCATGAATCCTGCCTGCGTGGGTTGATACACTGTCCAGCTTACCAAACCAAGGAGCCGCCTCTCCTCATGCATCTGAGACTTATCAGCTTCGAACTGTGCCCCTTCGTCCAGCGCAGCGTCATCACCCTGCGCTACAAGCAGGCCCCCTACGAGATCGACTATATCGATCTGGAACACCCGCCGGAATGGTTTCTTGCCCTCTCCCCCACCGGCAAGGTCCCGGTGCTGCAAGTGGATCGACAGACGGTTCTGTTCGAATCCGCCGTCATCAACGAATTCATCGACGACATCACCCCGCCTAGCCTCAAGCCCAGCGACCCGCTGACCCTGGCCCTGAACCGTGCCTGGATCGAATTCGGCAGCCAGGCGATCATCGACCAGTACCGGCTCATGATGTCGGAAACCGAGCATGACCTGGAACACCACCTGGCCGCCGCCATCGCCGGCCTGCGCCGCCTGGAGGCCAGCCAGGGAGAAGGCCCCTGGTTCAATGGCGAGGCCTTCTCCCTGGTGGATGCCGCCTACGCCCCCCTGTTCATGCGCTATGCCCTGCTGAACCAGGCCATGCCCCTGTTCGACGGGGCCGATTTCCCCCGCATCCAGGCCTGGGCGGACCGGCTCAATGCCCTGGAGGCGGTCAAGGGATCCGTGGTGCCGGATTTTGCCGCCCGTCTCAAGGCCTATCTGCAAGCCAGGGAGGGGTACGGTCCCCGGCAATTCGCCGGGATTCCGGGCTAAGGCACGGATCAGTCCGGCCCGTCCCGGCAGGGCCAGAGGACGATCCGGGACTCCCAGTCATCCCCCATCTTCTGCTCGCAGAGGATGCGGCCGCGCACGGATACGCCCGCCCGGTGCACGCTCTCCGGGTCATGGGTAAGCAGGGGGTGCCACGAGGGCAACCCCCTGCCCTCGTGCAACCGGCGATAGGCACAGGTGGGCGGTAGCCACGCCACCTGGCTCACCTCATCCGGACTCAGCCGGACACAATCCGGCACCTGGGACAGACGATCCTCATAATGGCTGCAGCGACAGGTCAGAGGGTCCAACAGGCGGCAGGCCACGTCGGTGTAGTAGATCTCGTCGGTATCCTCGTCCTGCAGCTTGTGCAGGCAGCAGCGTCCGCAGCCGTCGCAGAGGGCTTCCCATTCATCAGTGTCCAGGTCGGCCAGCGGCCGCCCCTCCCAGAAACCGGGCCTGCACCATGCCCCGGTCATGGCTGCAACCGGTCCAGACCCTCGCCGGCCAGGATGCGGCCCTGGGCCTCGTCGAAACGGGCCGGCGCGACATAGTGCAGCACATCCCGCCCCCGGCGATTGAACATCAGCACCAGTCCCTGCTCCGGATAGAGCCAGTAGCGGCGGCCGTCATCCATGGGCAGGCGCCGCACAGGCTCACCGAAACGGGCCAGCACGGAATCCTCGTCATACCGGGCCCTGGGGACATAGGTGATTTCCACCACCGGCAGGGCCAGCGCGGCCCGGGTGTCGTTTTCCGACAGTTCGAGGCGGCGCGCGCCGCTGGGGGTGGCCTTGCCATGGACCGCCCGCTCGGCAAACCCGGCCAGGGTCTGCTCATCCGCCGCCAGCACCGCCAGGAAGTTGGCCTCGAAAGGCCCCAGTTTCACCGGCCCGAAATAGGCTTCCAGGCTCTGCCCGTCCTCCCGGCTCTGAAACAGGGCCAAGCTGGGAAACACCATGAACCGCTCCCGCAGTTCCGACAGGGGCGTCTGTTCCAGATGGATACCGAAGACACTGGAGGTCCCATCGCCATGGACTTCCACATCCCAGGGCAGATTGTCGTAATGGGTCCGGGGTGGCGAGCCGGTCAGCAGAAAGGCCAGCCCGAAAAAGGGGATGGCAACGGTCAAGGTCAGCAGGATCTTTTTGAACATGATGGGGTCACACAGGGAAACGCCGTGGGATGGACAAGATTAACATTCCCCGAGCGGCCGGGCGCGGCCGCCGGACGGCACGAAGCATCCGCCCGATGGGAAGACAATCACCCATCATTCAACTAAACTCTTAGTAAGCCTCAATCCAAGACAAGCCGATGGTCATCACAACCGCAAGCCAGAGTGCACTGTCCGGCATCCACGCCGGCATGCAGGGGCTGCGCAAGAACGCGGCGGAAATCGCCAGTGCCGGACAGATGGACGGCACGGCACGGCGAGGTCTGACGGCACCCCTGGTCGAGCAGGTTCAGCACGCCAACCAGGTGGAAGCCGCCGTCAAGGTCCTGCAGACGGAAGACCGGATGCTGGGCGCACTCATCAACGTGAAGGCCTAACGGCGAGGAGTCCAAGCCATGATGGTCACGACCCCAGTCATGAACCCGGTTCAGCCGGTGATTCCCAACCCGGTGGTCCCCGCGCCCGTGGAACGCGAAGGCGGCGGCGGCACGGTAACCGCCACCGAAATCGACCGGGCCGTGCTCAACAGCGAGGAGGTCGAACAGGGACGTCCCGACGCGGCGCGTTCACAGGAAGAAGCCATCGCCCGTCAGCAGGGCGGCAGTGAGCTGGCGGCTCAGGCCCGACTGCAGGCGGCCCGCGAAGCGGAAACCGCGCCGGCCGGCTTCGGTGTCGATCCCGCACGGCAGGCAGTGGCCGGCCCCGAACAACAGGCACCCGCTGCTGCCGACACGAACGATAGCAGCGGGCCGATGTCCGGCACCGTGCCCGGCAACGACACCGGCCCGCAGACCGTGACCCAGATGCAGGAACAGCTGGAATCACGCATCGTCCGTGACATGTTCCCCGACCCCAACCGGCCGGCGGAATCCAATCGGTTCTTCGACGTCACCTGAGGTCGGTCGAGGTCGCTCGTGTTCCTGCCCCAAGCCCCCTGATTCAGGGGGCTTTTTGTTTGATCCCGCCGACCCCCGCACCCCTCTCCCATCATGACCCATATTGGCGCCGCACCGACCTCCCCCGTATACTGAGCGGCTTATCCCAAGCACGCATCAGGCAATGACCGAACCGGACACCCAGGGCCCCACCCACTTCATCCGCAACCGCATCCGCAAGGAACTGGAAGCAGGCCAGTATCAGCAGATCATCACCCGTTTTCCGCCGGAGCCCAACGGCTACCTGCACCTGGGTCATGCCAAGTCCATCGCCTTGAACTTCAGTGTGGCCGAGGAGTTCGGCGGCTATACCAATCTGCGTTTCGACGACACCAACCCGGCCAAGGAAGAGCAACGTTACATCGATGCCATCAAGGAGGATGTGCACTGGCTGGGCTATGCCTGGAAGCATGAGCGCCATGCCTCCGACTACTTCGAACAGCTCTACGAGTGGGCCCTGCACCTGATCGACCACGGTCTGGCCTATGTGGACAGTCAGGACGCGGATACCATCCGCGCCCAGCGCGGCACCCTCACCGAACCCGGCGAGGAAAGTCCTTTCCGCAACCGCCCCAGGGAAGAGAGCCGTGATCTGTTCCAGCGCATGCGGGCTGGCGAGTTCGCGGACGGCGCCCATGTGCTGCGGGCGAAGATCGACATGGCCTCCGGCAACATCAACCTGCGGGACCCGGTCATTTACCGCATCCGCCACCTGACCCACCCGCGTACCGGCAACCAGTGGTGCATCTACCCCAGTTACGACTACGCCCACGGCCAGAGCGATGCCATCGAGCACATCACCCACTCCCTGTGCACCCTGGAATTCGAGGATCACCGCCCCCTGTATGACTGGCTGCTGGCACACCTGCCGGTACCGTCCCGCCCGGTACAGATCGAGTTTTCCCGGCTGAACCTGGACTACACCGTCCTCTCCAAGCGCCGCCTCACCCGCCTGGTGGATGAAGGCCATGTGAGCGGCTGGGACGATCCCCGCATGCCCACCCTGGCCGGGGTCCGTCGCCGGGGCTTCACCCCCGAGGCCATCCGTGCCTTCTGTGCCGAGATCGGCGTCACCAAGTCCGACTCCATCATCCCCTTCGGCGTGCTGGAAAACGCCCTGCGCAATGACCTGAACGAACGCGCCCCCCGTACCATGGCCGTCCTGCGCCCCCTCAAGCTGGTGCTGACCAACTTCCCGGAAGGCGAGACGGAGTGGCTGGAAGCGGCGGTCCATCCCCAGAAGCCGGACATGGGAACCCGCCGGATCGCCATGTCCCGGGAAATCTTCATCGAGGCCGACGACTTCATGGAAGAAGCGCCGAAGAAGTTCTTCCGTCTCAAGCCCGGCGGCGAAGTACGCTTGCGCAATGCCTTCATCATCCGCTGCGACGAAGTGATCAAGGACGCGGACGGCCAGGTGGTGGAACTGCGCTGCACCCTGGACCCGGACACCCGCTCCGGCCAGCCCGGCGCCAACCGCAAGGTCAAGGGCACCATCCACTGGGTCTCCGCCGTCCACTCGGTACAGGCCGAAGTCCGGCTTTACGACCGTCTGTTCCAGACACCCGACCCCGCCGGCGACAAGGCCGTGGACTTCATCGAACATCTGAACCCGGAATCCCTGGTGATGATCCCGGATGCCCGCCTCGAACCGGAGACGGCCCAGGCACGTCCGGGCGAGTCCTTCCAGTTCGAGCGCCTGGGGTATTTCGCCGCCGACCCGGACGGCACCCCGGAGCGTCCGGTATTCAACCGGGCCGTCACCCTGCGGGATACCTGGGCAAAGATCGAGAGTCAGGCCTGACCGCCCCCCGAGGGAGTCAATCCCGCCAGGCGCACCTAAAAAAAGCCCCCGCCGATGATCCATCGGCGGGGGCTTTTTTCATGTCACATCATTTCATTTCCCATCAGCCGCACTTGCTGTCCCCGCAGTTCAGGCAGGTGAGGCAGTTGTCCATCACCACCACCGCCTTGGTGTGGCACTTGCCGCAGAGTTGGGCACCGGGAGGAAAGCTTTCCCGGGCCTGGGGATCGTCGCTGGCCTGGTGCACACTGGCCTCGTACTGGGCGCGCTTTTCCTCCACCAGGCGGCGCTGGTGCTCGTCCAGGCCCTCGTCCTTGATCAGGCCGATCATCCGCATGTGGCTCTCGATGGCATCGCCGATCTCGGCCACCAGCGAGGGCATGTACTTGCCGCCCTTTTTGAAATAGCCACCCCGGGGATCGAACACCGAGCGCAACTCCTCCACCAAGAAGGTGACGTCGCCGCCCTTTCTGAACACCGCCGAGATGATACGGGTCAGGGCCACGATCCACTGGAAGTGATCCATGTTCTTGGAGTTGATGAAGATCTCGAAGGGGCGCCGCAGTTCGTGCTCGGTACCCGGGTTCAGGATCACATCGTTGATGGTCACGTACAGGGCATGCTCGGAGAGCGGAGTCTTCAGCTTGTAGGTGGACCCCAGCAACATCTCCGGCCGTTCCAGCTTCTCGTGCATGTGCACCACCTTGGGGGCCTTGTCGGCCGTGTCCGCGGCCGGCGCCGCCACGGGCGCCGGTTCCTGGGGCATTGCCGGCGGCTGGCTCTCACCATCGGGGTGAGGCTCGCGACTGATGCCGAAATCCACGATCTTACTGCTGATCTTGATGGTCATGATGATGCCCCTGTTCAGAATTTACCGTAATACCCTTCCTTCAGGGCATCGTAAAGATTGGCGGCGTTGTGGGTCTCGCCGTCGTATTCGATTTCTTCGTTGCCCTTGGCCAGCACCACGCTGCCGTCTTCCAGCACGAAGCGATAGGTGGTGTTCTCCAGATCCTTTTCCTTCACCAGCACGCCCTGGAAGGCCTCCGGGTTGAAGCGGAAGGTGGTGCAGCCCTTGAGCCCCTGCTCATAGGCGTACATGTAGATGTCCTTGAAGTCGTCGAACAGATGGGCCGTGGGCACGTTGATGGTCTTGGAAATGGACGAGTCGATCCACCGCTGTGCCGCCGCCTGCACATCCACATGGGCCTTGGGATCGATCTCGTCGGCGGTGATGAAATACTCGGGCAGTTGGGCCTTGGGGTCTTCCGCATAGGGCATGGCCTCGGGATTGACCAGGTGCCGGTAAGCCAGCAGCTCGAAGGAGTACACATCCACCTTTTCCTTGGTCTTCTTGCCGGAGCGGATCACGTTGCGGGCATAGTGATGGGCGAACGAGGGCTCGATCCCGTTGCTGGCATTGTTGGCCAGAGACAGGGAGATGGTCCCCGTGGGCGCGATGGAAGTGTGGTGGGTAAAGCGGCAACCCTGGGCCGCCAGGGACTTCACCAGCTCAGGGTCCACCTGGGCCACCTGCTGCATGTAACGGCTGTAGCGGGCATGCAGCACCTTGCCCTTGATCCTGTCGCCCACCTTGATGCCGTCCTGCTCCATTTCCGGGCGCAGGCGCAGCATGGTGGGGGTCACCTCGAATTCTTCTTCCATGATGGGCGCCGGCCCCTTCTCCCGAGCCAGGGACAGACCGGTGCGCCAGCCCGACAGGGCCATCTCCCGGGTGACGTCCTCGGTGAAGCGCAGGGATCTTTCCTCGCCGTACTTCATGCCCATCATGGTGATGGCGGAACCCAGCCCCAGATAGCCCATGCCGTGGCGGCGCTTGCGGATGATCTCCTCCCGCTGCTGGGGCAGTGGCAGGCCGTTGATCTCCACCACGTTGTCCAGCATGCGGGTAAAGACGGCGACGGTCTCCCGGAACTGTTCCCAGTCGAACCGGGCCTTGGCGGTGAAGGGCTCGCGCACGAACTTGGTGAGGTTGATGGAGCCGAGCAGACAGTTATGAACAACCACGCCGTTCACCACCAGCGTATGGGTGGAATATTCCTCGATGTCATACACCGTTTGCTCACCCATGGCGGTGATGGCCTCAATTCGGGCGACATGGTCTTCCTTGGGTGCCCGCCACCGCTCCTTGCCAGCCAGCAGGGATTCCAGCTTTTCCTGCTTGGTGGTGTTGAAAAGGAATCCGATATACCGATAAAAACGATAAGCATCCTGATGCTGCAGGCAAAGTGTGTAGAAGGCGTTGCCTCTGGAAACGGACGCCATGATGGTCCCGTGAATCCCGAAATTCAGCAACAGAAGCTGGATGTCCTGCAACCACTCCCGAGAGGCAGAAGTCAGACGGATATTGAGCTTTTCAGTGTCGATGCTGCCATCGGCGCAGAACACGGCCGTCAAAAATGATGCCTGCTTGGCAGAGTCCGCACGCCAGATCC
This sequence comes from Ectothiorhodospira shaposhnikovii, assembly GCF_022227765.1. Lineage (GTDB taxonomy): Bacteria > Pseudomonadota > Gammaproteobacteria > Ectothiorhodospirales > Ectothiorhodospiraceae > Ectothiorhodospira. Next base: position 222,177 of record NZ_JAJMLZ010000007.1, read on the forward strand.
GCTCCGGCACCCGCACTTGGCGGGAGCGATAATCCTCCAGGCCCAGATTAGATTTCAGGTTCTCGATAGCGGAAGCACGATAGCAAGCCAGAGAGTACACATTGCGTGCCTGCCCCGTATACGCCTGACGCAGCGTACCTGAAGTCCCTGTCATGGCAGCAAACTGCGGCGCAATTGTCTCCATGGCCACATCGTCCTGATCGCTGAACAACACGCCTGCCGAATGGGTAAGCCATCCATCGGCCAGTAACCAGCCGTAGGTTGCATACTCCAGATCCAGGGCATAACGATCCATGGTCGGCATCTGCAGGGCCAGATCGGGTAGCAGCACCCGGTACGTCTCCTTGCGGTGACGACTGATGCGCACAGGCTCATGGGTCAGGCGCTTGATGGCCTCGGCAAGCGCCTCACAAACGACCCGCTCACCATATGCCGCCGGCTTGTCCTTGTAGCGGCCGGCGGTCAACTGAGCGGCATGGACATAACCTTCCACCGCCCGCAAGGGGGCCAGAGACAGATCCAGACGATCAATCTCTTCCATCAGTGGGTGGTAGCGGGATAGCTGAAGCCCCTTGGGACTTTCCTGATAATTCACCTTGAGCTGATCCAGCAAGGTGCGTAACAAAGCCCGCCGGGACTGACGGGTCACCATCAACTGATCGCCGGTGTAAGTCTGCAGGAGGTATTTCAGGGCGCCCAGGTAAAAGGGGTCCGCCAAGGAGAGATGGGACAGTTCCCGGGCCTGCACGTGGACAAGACTGCCCACATCAAGTTGGTCCACCCGACGCCAGCCATCGGGTGTGTATACCTGATGATCCGCGGTCAGTTCGATACGCTGACCATTGTCGAAGCGAACCTCGAACACCTCGCGGGTTCCGTTTTCAACCAAGGTACAGGGCCTCAGGTCCGTCTTCTGCCCGGAAAACACATCATCCACGGCCACTTTCAACGCCTCGCCTTGCTGCACCAAGGCAAAGGCATCCTCGGTGCGAATGAGGCCGAAATTGGTATTCAAACGCATATCGCCAGTCCAGCATGCCCCATAAGGAGGTAACGGCTGCTCGCCGCATGGGTTCGTCGCCCGGATCTGCTCGCACCACCAGTTGTTGTTCATCTCATTGACCTTGTCGATGAGCACGAAGCCCGGCTCGGCATAGTCATAGGTGGAGGTCATGACCACGTTCCACAGCTTGCGGGCCGGCAGGCGTCGGTAGATGCGGCAGGCCACCAGGCCGTCATTATTGGTGATGTAGTCGGCGGGATCGGGCCAGTCGCGCCACAGCACCTGCGCCGGATCATCCAGGTCGATGCCGTCCTGCTCCGCCTCCTGCAGGGTCATGGGGAAGGCCAGGGGCCATTCGGCGTCATCCTTCACCGCCTGCATGAAATCGGCGGTGATGAGCAGGGAGAGGTTGAACTGGCGCAGGCTTCCGTCCGCTCGCTTGGCGCGGATGAAGTCCACCACGTCCGGGTGACCGATATCGAAGGTGCCCATCTGCGCGCCACGCCGCCCCCCGGCGGAGGAAACGGTGAAGCACATCTTGTCGTAGATATCCATGAACGACAAAGGCCCGGAGGTATAGGCACCGGCACCAGAGACATAAGCCCCACGGGGACGCAGGGTGGAAAAGTCATAGCCGATGCCGCTGCCCGCCTTCAGGGTCAGGCCCGCCTCGTGGAGCTTCTGCAGGATGTCGTCCATGGAATCATGGATGGTGCCCGACACGGTGCAGTTGATGGTGGAAGTGGCGGGCTTGTGCTCCCAGGCGCCGGCATTGGCAATGATGCGGCCGGCCGGGATCGCCCCCTGGCGCAGGGCCCAGAGGAACTTGCCGTACCATTTCTCCCGCAGCTCGGGGGTGGCCTCCACATCGGCCAGGGCCCGGGCGATGCGCTTCCAGGTATCGTCCAGGGCCTGATCCAGAACCTCTTCGGTGCGGGTCTTGAGACGGTACTTCTTGTCCCAGATGTCCAGGGAGGCCGGCTGCATCGGCACTTCCCGTGAAGATGGATTCGCAAGGGCTTGTTCGGCCTGGGATTTCATCGGGGGATTCCTTTTTGAGATACAACTTGTTGTGCCCTGCAGAATGCATTAGCACAACATAGGGGAATTTCGTGGGGAAAGACTAGCCCCTGGGCGGGAGAAATTCAAGCTGGAAAGTCGGAGGGGAATGGGCTACGGCGCAGCCGATTGTTAAACCCTTAATCGTACATTATCCTGTACATGATAAACATCTTGTACAGGAGCGCCCCATGGATGCCATCAGCTACACAGCCGCTAGAACCAACCTGGCAAAAACCATGGAACGGGTCTGCGAAGACCATTCTCCGGTGATCATCACCCGGAGCAAGTCGCAGTCCGTGGTCATGATCTCTCTTGAAGATTATGAAGCGTTGCAAGAGACTGCATATCTCCTGCGCGCACCAAAGAACGCCCGTCGTTTGCTGGAATCCGTCGCCGAACTGGAGCAAGGTGGCGGCCAGGAAAAGGGGCTTCTTGAATGAAACTTATCTTCTCCGAAAACGCCTGGGAAGATTATCTGTACTGGCAGAAAACCGACAAAAAGCTCCTGAACCGAATCAACAAACTGATCAAGGAGACAAAACGAGAACCGTTCGAGGGCGTCGGCAAACCAGAGCCCCTCAAACACAGTTTCGCTGGTTACTGGTCCCGCCGAATTAACGACGAGCACCGCATGGTCTACAAGGTTACGGATGACGCATTGCTCCTTGCCCAGCTCCGGTACCACTACTGATTTAACGTTGAGGTTCACCGGAGGCAAAAAGCATAGTGAGGAACGAGCGGCGCTGCTTTTTCTGTCCGTGTGAAATTGCCTTGTTATGCGATTTATTCATCTCGTCGCTTTCCAGACTTTAAAGGGAATCCATACAATAACGCGCAGCAATATATATATTAGCGTGATAGGAAAAAATATAATGGCTAGCACTATCAATATCTTTTCCAGTGGTTTCGCTTCACTTGCTACTTCACCATCTTCTGCATTCCATTCCTCTTCTTCATAGAACAGCCTTCCGCCAAACATATCTTTTACATTTACCAGCGCAGAAAAGACTGAATCCGGAATTTTTCCTTCGCATCGAATCTCATAAGATGATTCATCGAAAAAAACCATAAATTCGCACTCAACAGACTTTTCTATAATGCTCTTATGTGCGAGATTTGCTTCCTTTTGAAACATCGTACATGCCTCTTCATAGTGTTCAGGCACTCTAATTGATACTACTTGGCTCATATACCTACTTTACGCATAACGCCGCCAGCACGCGCGACTTTGTAGTGAAGGCGAAGCCGAACCTTACCGTGACCCGGACAGCGCGCCAATCGGCAACGCTTGGCGTGATGAGGCAGAAGTCAGCAGACGGCATAGTAGCCAAACGCTCACCGTAATGGGTGAGACACGGTGAAGGTCACCACGGTTGCATGGTCCTTTGAACTCCGGAGGAAACGCCCCGTGCGGACTCGCATGCGGGGTGTTGTGGAGGCCGGGAGAGAAAAACCCCCGGTTATCTGATTAAAACTACCACAGCACCAGCCCCCGCGCTCCTGACGAAAAGTTCTTTGAAAACTCCCAGAAACGATCAAAGCTTCCTTCAAATTGCCAGTTTATGCCGTCGGCTCCCGGGAATCCCTGCTGTAGCAAGGAGTAGAACTCGATCGCGTCAACGTCTACTGGCATTGAATGAAATACGACCTTTCCTGGGGAAACATAAACGTTGTGGCATCCATTCTTGCGTGGAGTTCCGTCACGCTTCGTTGGAGAAGCGACAGAGGATAGGGTAGCCACATCCACTAGCCACGTCTGGGAAAGTAGATTTGGGTTCTTTTTTAGCTCCGCCGTGTTGCCCACCAAAGGGAAGGCATAAAACACGGAGCGAACTTGACCCTTAACCTGAGTGCGCAAGGCGACAAGTTGATCATGGGGTGCAAGAAATACCCGCTTCTTTGACCTCAGGACACGGTTGGACGCCTTGAACTGAAAGATAAGCAAGCGACCACCAAGCTTCGTACAGGCATCAAAGCCAGCTCTTGCCTCCTGCTTCTGAGTTAGCCCAAACCAAAACAGCTGTTGGTTTGACCCCACATGTTTCGAGGCTTGAGCGCAAATATTAAGTTCTAGGGTCTTTTCTGAAAGCTTCATGCCACCTGAACTTCCCCGTGAGTTCTAACGCCGCGCACACCAGCGCGAGCTTGCGAGCGTCCGACAGCCGAAGGCTGTGTAGTGCTGCGCTTGGTTATGCCTAAATCTGCACATCGTAGCCTGCCGCCTTGAGTTCACGAATGATACTGTAAGCTTGCTCATCTATAGAGCCCCCAACTTTTTTGTAAACAAGCCCGCTTAAATCACTGGGTATTGCGACCTCACCTTTGTGCAGACAGCATACCCGTGAACGTCCAAGTCTCCCGACAAAATACCCAAACTCGAATATCACGTTTGGTCTTGCTCGTTTTTCTAAGTCCCTCTCCTGCTCTGGAAGGCCTAACTGAGTAATAGTGTAGGCAACTTCGTCGGGCGTAAGTAAGATAAACGCATAACCTACATCTGCATGCTTTTCGAATTTTTCAATTATCGTTGCGCCTTCATCTACTTGACGATGCAACACCACTGGCTCCAAGCCAATTTCATGCAGAAACCTTTCGATGTCCGCTTTCAACTCCGAGTCGTGCCCATGGACGACAAAGACTCTATTGGATAATGATGCTGAACGATGTGTTGTAATCGGCCCAGCTAGCTCCCCGTATACATCAGACTCTAGTGCAGTTCGAGTAAGCTCAAGCGCTTTTAGTAGATTTGATTTAGCACTTTCGAATTGTTCTGGCCCATTTCCCTGGGTATAAGCCGACGCTCCCTTTGCCACAAGTGCTCGTGCGGGAGATGAATCTTTGCAAATCCGGTCGACGGTATTGCGTGATCTCGTCTTCCACGCGAGCCAATCTGGCGTGTCTGTTCCTCCGTACTGACCAGGGTAGCTGGCATCAGGCTGGCAGAAGTTGGACCAATTAAACTTCTGGCCCTCCTCTATGAGGTTGTCGATAAGTTTTATTTCACTATCCATATTCACTATATTTCTTCTTGGCTAGTAAAAGGCATAACGCTGTTGTAACTGGACCAAATTGCGGGGCAGTTTTGTGTTCGCTGCGCTCATAACACAAAACCGCTCCGCAATTTGGTTCCGGCTTACAACTTTGTTATGCACCTAATGAACACCTCGACATAAACTATTGCCCCCATAATATAGGCGGCTGCCCTGCTGGCCTATTCGCGATATTACAATAATCTATAGCTTCTAATAAGCTTGGGGGGAAGTTCATATGGGACGTATTTGCATCAAATACCCATTTAAAATATTCCATTACAAAAGTTCGCAACACCCTAACGCTGAAATACCATTGCTCATCAACAGTAACTCCGGGCAAGTCCTCGTGAAAAAAATAGCTGTACCAATTTGACTCCATACCCGAATGAACTTCGTCTACAATTCGCTTCTTCGCAGCCTTCTCATCAAGCCTAAAGTGTTTGCTTCCATTGACAATATCACGTACAACTCCCAATACAATTTTCATTTGCATTGGGAGTTTATTCCAGTCTCTTTTTGTCCTGGACTGGCATTTTGGGTCATCACTTTTCTTCCAATCGTGGTAGAGATGCCAAGCAGTTACAAAGAAATTGAAGGCGTCATAAATTTCAAATCCCTGCTCCAGTCTGTTTGATTCAAAAATCAACTTCCGATAAAGATCGTTACTGTCTCTCAACCAAAAAATCGGACCTTCATTCGGAGTTGACAATTTAACCATAGCCGATTTTATCTCTCTAACCTTGGCGGGAGGCTCAAAATTTTGAGCTTGCATAACAGTATATTATGCCCGCGTCGTCAGTATTGGTATTAACCCGGCAATCAAATAAATTAATTGACTTCGTTTTTAATCTTCAAAAAATCAGCAGCTTATAACAGGCGATACAGACATGAATGGTTGCCGGGTTAATAATAGTGCTGTCATGGCCTACTGTCTGAGCAGAGTTATACTCAATTCCGGTGTACGGGAGTGGGGAGGCAGGGTGGCGTATTCTGTTGACTGATCACGTCCAATATCTCAACTGGTCGATGACTGCCTGCCCCTCGCGCACACTATTTGTTGTGCTACGCAGAGAGAATTAGCACAACATATGGTACTTTCGTGGGGAAAGACTAGCCCCTGGGCGGGAGAAATTCAAGCTGGAAAATCGGCGGGGAACGGGCTACGGCGCACAAAAAAATGCCCCTCTCCCCGACCGGGGAGAGGGGCACCGGGCAGCACCCTCAGCCGCTGGTGATCAGGGCGTTCAGGCGCCGCACGAAGCCGGCGGGATCTTCCAGCTGACCGCCTTCGGCCAGGATCGCCTGATCCATCAGCAGGCTGGCCCAGTCGGCGAAACGGGCGTCGTCGGTCTCCTCGCCCATGCGCTCGATGAGACGATGGGCCGGGTTGACCTCCAGCACCGGGCGGGTATCCGGCAGGTTCTGACCCGCCTGCTTGAGCAGCTGCTGCATGTACAGGGCCATGTCGTGCTCGGAGAGGACGATACAGGCCGGTGAGTCGGTGAGCCGGTGGGAGAACCGCACGTCTTCCACCCGTTCCTCCAGAGCCGCCTTGATGCGCGGCAACAGATCCCTGACCTTTTCCTCGGCGGCCTGCTGGGCCTGCTTTTCTTCCTCGGTCTCGGTGTCACCCAGGTCCAGTTCGCCCTTGGCCACGGACTTGAGGGACTTGCCGTCGAATTCGTGCAGGTGGGACACCAGCCATTCGTCTACCCGGTCGGACAGCAGCAGCACTTCGATGCCCCGCTTGCGGAAGACCTCCAGATGGGGGCTGTGCAGGGCCGCCGTATGGCTATCGGCGGTGATGTAGTAGATGTGCTGCTGGCCTTCCTTCATCCTCGCCACATAGTCCGCCAGGGAAACGGTCTGGGCGGATTCACCGGTGTGGGTGCTGGCAAAGCGCAGCAAACGGGCGATCTGTTCCCGGTTGGCATAGTCCTCGCCGGGGCCTTCCTTCATCACCCGACCAAAGGCATCCCAGAAGGTCCGGTACTTTTCGGGCTCGTTGGCGGCCATGTCCTCCAGCAGGCCCAGCACCTTTTTCACCGAGCCGGCGCGCATGCCGTCGATGAGTTTGTTGCTTTGCAGGATCTCGCGGGAGATGTTCAGAGGCAGGTCGCTGGAGTCCACCACGCCGCGCACGAAGCGCAGATAGGTGGGCATCAGGTGTTCGGCGTCGTCCATGATGAAGACCCGCTGTACATACAATTTGATCCCGTGGCGACGGTCCCGATCCCACAGATCGAAGGGCGCGCGGGTGGGGATGTACAGCAGGGAAGTGTATTCCTGGCGCCCCTCGACCCGGTTGTGGGTCCAGGCCAGGGGGTCCTCGAAGTCGTGGCCCACGTGCTTGTAGAAAGCCTTGTACTCGTCGTCGGTGATCTCCGATCTGGGACGGGTCCACAGGGCATTGGCCCGGTTCACCGTGTCCCATTCGCCGTTGGGCTCACCCTTGTCGTCGGTGCCGGGCATGGCGATGGGCAGGGGGATGTGGTCGGAATAGCGGGTGATGATGTGACGCAGCCGCCACTGATCCAGGAACTCGTCCTCGTCCGCCTTCAGGTGCAGCACCACTTCGGTGCCCCGCTCGGCCTTTTCCACGGTTTCCACGGAGAATTCGCCGGTACCGTCGGAGACCCAGCGCACGCCGTGCTCCGGGGTCATGCCGGCACGGCGGGTGGTGAGGGTCACCCGGTCGGCGACGATGAAGGCGGAATAGAAGCCGACGCCGAACTGGCCGATGAGATGGGCGTCCTTCTTCTGGTCGCCGGTGAGCTTGCCGATGAATTCCCGGGTGCCGGAACGGGCGATGGTGCCGATGTTCTGGATCACCTCCTCCCGGCTCATGCCGATACCGTTGTCACGCACGGTGATGGTACGGGCCTCTTTGTCAAAGCTCACCTGGATCTGCAGCTCCCCCTGCCCTTCCATCAGGGCGTCGTCGGACAAGGCCTCGAAGCGCAGCTTGTCGCAGGCGTCGGCGGCATTGGAGATGAGTTCGCGCAGGAAGATCTCCTTGTTGGAGTACAGCGCATTGATCATCAGGTGCAGCAGTTGGCTGACCTCGGTCTGGAACTGTCGGGTTTCCTTGTGGGTATCAACGCTCATGGATGCTCCGCGATTGAGAATTGGCTCTGATCAGGTGAGAGGTATTTGGGGATGATCAGTCGGGTTTCAAGGGGGGCTCAATCCCCTTGCGGAGGTACCCGCCATTCCAGCGTGCTGCTCCCCTGCCCCTGGGGGTCAAGGCAGGCGTACAACCAGGCCTGTACGTCGGCCAGAGTCCGATCAAGCTGCCAGGGCGTATTGAGGATGGCCATGCCCGATCCATTGAGCCCCATGGGGGTCTGCGGCGGGGCAATACACAGCTCGCTCACCAGCAGGTCCTTGACGCCGCCCCGCGCCAGCCCCTGGACCAGGCCCCGGTGCCGCCCGGCGGACAGGATGGGATACCAGACCATGACGACCGCGGTCGGCCAACGACGATGGGCCTCCAATATCAGATCCAGGGTCTCCCGGTACTCCCGGTCCCGCTCATAGGGCGGGTCCACCAGGACCAGTCCGCGACGGATCACCGGCGGCAGCAGGGCCTTGGGGAGTTCACGGGCGTCCCGCTGATGCACCGCCACCCGCGGATCGCCGGAGAAGTTGGCCCGCAGCACCCCATGATCCGCCGGGTGCAGTTCATTGAGGATCAGTCGATCCTGATCCCGCGTCAGCATCCGGGAGACGGTGGGGGATCCGGGATACAGGGTCAAGGTGCCATCCGCCGCGTTCAGGGCGCGGATCATCTCCAAATAGGGTGACAGGGCCTCGGGCGGATTGGGTGCGGACCAGACCCGCATCACGCCATCCCGGTACTCGGCGGTCTTGAGCGCCAGTGGATCATGCAGATCATAAAGACCGGCACCGGCATGGGTATCCACCACCGCCAGCGGCTTGTCCTTGCGGGTCAGGGCCGCCAGCACACAGGCCAGCAGCGCGTGCTTGTGCACGTCGGCAAAATTGCCGGCGTGAAAGCCGTGACGGTAACTCAACATGTAGGGATTCTCTCGGGACTCAAGACAAGGGCGATGCCGGGGAAGAAAAACGGCGGACAGGCACGAGCCGTCCGCCCGGAAGTCCCCCATGGACTCCGCGGAGATGATAGAGGTTTTACGTCACTCAGGGAAAAGATTCGGGACATCCCTGTCCCGGGCCGTGACCGTCATCTGGCGTGGCGGGAGTTCACCGGCGATTCCGGATCCAGCAGGTAGGCCATGATGTGGGCAATGCTTTCCTGCGTCAGGAACTGGTTGACACCAAAGCGAGGCATCTGGGTACAGGGGAAGAAGCTATGAGGATTGTAGATCATGTCGTAGACGAATTTGCGCACCGCCTCGCTGTCACCGCGCAGGGCACCATAGGCGGCCAGGCTGGGCCCCAGATTGCCGAAACCCAACTCATCCGGGTCCAGCTGGTGGCAGGCGTAGCAGTTCCCGCCCACGGGCTGGCTGTGATCATCCACGTTATGTCCGATGCGAAACCCCGTCCCGCTGCGGGCCAGTTCGGCACCCTGGCGCCAGTCTCCCAGCTGGATGCCGCCCTCGGGATAGACGATGCTGTCCCGAGCTGCCCCAACGATGCGCACGGCCAGTTCGGGCTGAGGACGATTACGAGCCTCGCTGCACATGCGTTGCAGGACATCCTGTGTCATGCGATCCGCCGCCGTGGTGCCTTCCTGGGTGGCCTGATCCAGGTTGAAACTGCCCGAACGGAAGATCAGGTACTCGGCGTAGGCCTCCGGGGACATGCGACTGAAATCCCGCTCCGCCTGGGTATCCGGCCGAGGCTGGGCACATCCGACGATCAGGGCCGCCGAGGCCAGCACCATGCCGATGGTGACCAGGGCATATCCGACAATATTGTTCTGTTTGTTCATGATCCGCTCCCCCCCCGGCATCAACGCTTGAGATCAGGCAGGGTGGCCACGCCACCCCGGGCCTGATGGGTCCAGTAGGAAATGATGGCAATGGAGGCATCCGACCCGAACTGGATGCCGGCCTGGCGCATCTGGTAATAGCAGCCCCGGACCCGATGCTGGGAAGTCCTCACCACCCCGTGACCGATGCGGTAGGCGGGCCAGGAGATGGCCTTGGACCATTCCTCAACATTGGATTCCACCGGCAGGAAGGATAGCCGGATGCGCTTGCGGGGCGTGGTGTGGCAGGTGGCGCAGGCAAAATCCATGCTGCCGGCACGACGATGGAACAGGACCTCCCCGGCGTTGCGGGTCAGCCGTTCCATGGGATGATTCATGGGAGGGTTCCACTTCATGCCGTTGGACTGGCTGGCCACGTAGGTATAGATGGCCACCAGATCCGCCTCGCGGGTGTCGCTGGAGTGCTTGCGGGCAATGGGGTCATCCTGGTCGGTGAATCCCTGGAGGGTTTTCATGCAATGGATGATCCGGGACTCAAGATCCATGACCCGCCCGGCATCCTCGAACCAGCGCGGCATCCGCACATAGGCCCCTTTCAGCACCCCGGGCCCCAGCCCGAAGTCACAGCGCTCCAAGGATGCGTTCTTCGGTCCCCGGACCTCATGAAACAGATCCTCACCACGCCACTGGGTCAATTCCGCGGGATTGTCATCGGCCAGCATGAGCAGCTGTTCACGCCCGGTCAGATACGGTGAATCGGAAGCCATGGCACCACCCACCAAGCTTCCGGCCAGCGCCACGCCGGCCAAGATATTCTTCAGCATACCCCTGTCCTCCACACGTTTTTCCAACGCCGTTGTTGTCTTTACTCAGCCCCCGAAAAGCACGCAAACGGGCGCCCGAAGCCCTTGCGCATAAGACTGAGCGCAACATAGACAAATGTCAATACATCAAGGAATACACTAAGAACCCGAAGGAATAACGAAGCATGACGAAGACACCGACACGCCTTCGTGCGCCAGCAACCAGGATTTGATCTCAATCCCGGCACCACGGGTCGCGCCTCCATAGCCGCACAGACTGCCGTCGGCCGCGATCACCCGGTGACAGGGAACGATCACCGGCAGTGGGTTGGCCCGGCAGGCACCACCGACTGCCCGGGGACCGGACCCCTGCCGGCGGGCAAGCCCCCCATAGCTGAGAACCTCACCACTGGGAATTCGGCACAGTGCCGACCAGATGCGCTGCTGAAACGGGGTCCCTGCCAGGTCCAGGGGCAGGTCGAAAATGAAGGCGGGATCATTGAAATAGTGCCGCAGCTGTGCCGCGGCCCGGGACGAAAGGGGATTGCGGGGATCGCGCAGGGGGACTTCGCCGGTGACATAATCCAGCGCCATCAGCCCCCGATCGGAGCAGCGCAGAGCCAGTCGCCCCAGTGGCGAGTCCATGACCAGATCGTAATCGGGACTGCAAGGCATGGATGAAACCATGCCCGGCAGCCTACTGCTGCAACTGCAACTGTTGCAAGCGTTGCCTGAGCACCACCCGGCGCTCCGCCTCCGGGGTACGACGGATCAGGTCCTCGTAAATGACCCTGGCATCCCGGACCAGACCCGCCTCCCCGAGCGCCTCGGCCGCCTGGAACCGGGCACTGAGCGCCCACATGTCGGTACTGTCCCCCAGCAGGGCGGAGCGCAGATACAACCGGGCGGCCTGCTCATGCTCGCCCAGAGCACGGTGGGAGTCGGCCTGCCAGAACATCAGTTCACGCAACCTGCGCCGCTCCGTCAACCGGGGGGCAACCACCTGAAACAGGTTCAGGGCATCCTGATGACGACGGACCGACTGCAGATCGAACAATACCTGCATGAAACGGTCCGCCGCCTCACCTTCCAGCTGACGGACCCCGGACAGCACCCGGTAAAGGCCATCGATACCCGCCTCCTCCTGGCCGCCCAGAATCAGGGTACGCGCCCGGCGCAATCCCCACAGGAACGGGTCCACCCCCTCCGGCGCCCGCTCCAGACCCGCCATCAGACGGGAAGCGGTGTCGAGATCTCCCTGTCCCAGGGCGGTTTCCGCCAGCAGATGACGCACCGGAGCCGGGACCCGGTCGGCCGCTCCGAACGGGCCGTCGCCAAGATAGAGGGCCTGCAGCAATGACTCACCCAGACCTTCGACGGTCGCCAGCTGCTCACTCAGACGCCGATGGGCCTGGGCCTGCCCCTGCGGCATGGGGCTTCTCAGGGCAACGACCGCCAGCAGCCCACGGGCAGCCAGGGGCTGCCGGGCCTGCAGACTGTCCACCAGCGTGAACCAGGCCTCGTCATCACCGATCAGGAGCTGACGCTCGTTGGCCAGACGCTCCCCCAGGCGCAGATAGCTCTGCCAGAGCGGCTCTGCCGTCAGTCGATACAGGTCATCCCCGCTACCCAGCCGGGACTGTGCCACCAGGGCGGATTCCAGCACCGGAATCTGCTGCACCGGATCCTGCAACGACCGGGCGGCCACGGCCGCAACCGCCAGATAGCGCGCCGCCGCCACCGAGTCCCGGTCCTGTCCGCGGGCGGCCCGACCGGCCTGGCTGACCGCCTCCTCGGCGGCAAGCGCGCCGGCCCGGAATCGGGCCAGGATGCGCAAGGCGCCGGCCTCGTGACCGTCCACGCCGGTCAGGGCGTTGACCGCTTCCTCATGCCGCCCCACCGAGAGCAGGATGCGCGCTTCCAGCAGTGCGGCATCCCCAGCCTCGCCGCCGTAATCCAGGCGGTAACGACGCAACGCGGTCAGGGCGTCTTCCGGCCGACCATCCAGGCTGTAGGATTCCGCCAGCATGCGGCGCCAGGCCCGAAACCAGGAGTCCGTGGCGTTCGGGGCACCAAACCAGATCAGGGGCCTGAGTACATCCCGTGCTTCCCGCCCCCGTTCCAGGGCGATGAGGGCATGGGCCTGCCGGGTGCGGGTCCAGATCAAGAAATCCACCGGCAGTTCCACCGGCACCCCCTGAGTCCGTTCCACCACCTGCTCCCAACGCTCGCTGGTTCCCAGGATCTCGATACGCGCCTGTTCCCGGGCCATCCATCGCCCCGGCTGGGCCTGATGATCCACCGGTTGCCTCGCCAGCACCCCCAGGGCCAGATCGGTGGCACCCAGGCGCGACAGGGCCATGGCCTCATCCACCACCGGGTCGGCAAGGACCCGCGGCATCCCGCCCAGCAGCAGGCTCATCAGGAAAAAGACCAGGAAAACCTTCGGCATCCGTAAACCAGGCATGACGATACTCCTTGACCACATCCTCCGGCGGCCCATCAACACAGGCGAAAAAAAAGCGCCCCGGTTTCCCGAAGCGCTTTCTTCATGACTCTCAAGACCACCGCTATTACTTGATGTCTTCCTTGATGCGGGCGGCCTTGCCGGTGCGGCCACGCAGGTAGTACAGCTTGGCGCGGCGCACGGCGCCACGACGCTTCACCTGGATCTCCGCCACGGTGGGGCTGTAGGTCTGGAACACGCGCTCCACACCCTCGCCGTGGGAGATCTTGCGCACCGTGAAGGCGGAGTTGAGGCCGCGGTTACGCTTGGCGATGACCACGCCTTCAAAGGCCTGCAGACGCTCACGGTTGCCTTCCTTCACCTTCACCTGGACGACAACGGTGTCGCCTGGCGTGAAATCGGGCACCTCGCGGTTCATCTGCTCGGCTTCCAGTTGCTGGATGATGTTGCTCATGTTTCGACCCCTGTCAGTCACTGCTCGGCGCGGCCTGCGCGTCCGCCAGCTCGCGTTGATATTCTTCCAGCAGGCGGCAGTCCGCCTCGCTTAATTCCTGTTGTGCCAATAGATCGGGCCGCCGTTCCCAGGTTCGACCCAGCGCCTGCTTGCGACGCCAGCGCTCGATACGGCCGTGGTCACCGCAACGCAGCACTTCCGGCACGCCCAACCCGTCCACCACTTCCGGCCGGGTGTAATGAGGACAATCCAGCAGTCCCTGGCTGAAGGAATCCTGCGTGGCGGACAATGCGTCCCCCAGGGCCCCGGGCAAGAGCCGGGCGCAGGCATCGATCACCACCATGGCTGCCAACTCGCCACCGGACAGCACGTAGTCGCCGATGGACCATTCCTCGTCCACTTCCAGCTGAATCAGCCGCTCGTCGATACCTTCGTAGCGGCCTGCCAGCAGTATGACCCTGGGCAGGGCCGCCAGGTGGCGGACACCCGCCTGGTCAAGCCTTTGCCCCTGGGGGCTCATGTAGATCACCCGGGCCGGCGCCGGATCGTCGACCCTGGCCGCCTGAATGGCCTGGCGCAAGGGGTCCACCTTCATCACCATGCCGGGACCACCCCCATAGGGCCGGTCATCCACGGTGCGATGCCGGTCACGGGTGAAGTCCCGCGGGTCCCAGCAATGGACGGACATCAGCCCACGCTCGCGGGCACGCCCCGTGATACCCCAGTCGGCGACCGAAGCCACCCAGTCGGGGAACAGGCTGACGACATCGAATCTCACCGTGGCGGACCTAGAAATCCGGGTCCCAGTCCACGCGAATGATGCCCGCCTCCAGGTCAATCTCCTGGATTACCTGATCCCTGACATAGGGGATCAGACGCTCCCGATCTCCACTGACCACCAGTACATCGTTGGCGCCGGTCTCCATCAGGTGATCGACCCACCCCAGACTGACGGCCTCAAGGTTGATCACTTCCAGGCCGACCAGATCGGCCCAGTAATACTCGCCCTCCGGCAAGGGTTCCAGCTGCTCCCGGCGAATGCCGATGGACGCGCCGATCAGTGCCGCCGCGGCATCGCGATCATTGATGCCCTCCAGCTTGGCCACCACGCCCTTGCCATGAGCCCGGCCGGATTCCACCTTCAGGACTTTCCACTCGCCGCCGATCTGAATGGAGAGCGGATCATAGTCCACGATGCCTTCGCGGGGCTCGGTCTCGGAAAACAGCTTGACCCAGCCCTTGACGCCGTAAACCCCGGCAACACGACCCAGTATGATCCAGTCCGGACGGTTCATCGGCGGGGCGACTCGAACGGACCGTCGCCTTAGGCGGCGGCAGCGTTCTGCTTGGTGAATTCCTTGATCAGCCTGGCGGCGCGGTCGGAAGCCGCGGCACCCTTGGACAGCCAGTGCTCCACGCGCTGGGCATCCAGGTGCAGACGCACCTCCTGACCACGGGCCACGGGGTTGAAGTAGCCCACGCGCTCAATGTAGCCGCTGTCGCGGCGGCTGCGGGAATCGGTCACCACGATGTGGTAGAAAGGCGCCTTCTTGGCGCCGCCGCGAGCCAGTCGAATCGTTACCATCTGCTGTTAGCCCTGCTTGTCTGGTATCGTTTGGGGGACATGCCCCGGAAAAACGCGCCATTATACACGCGCTTCGGCAAGGTACAAGCTTCAGAAGGGCAAACGCCCTCCCGGCATGCGGCCCTTGAGGGATTTCATCATCTTGCTCATGCCACCCTTGGAGAACTGCTTCACCATCTTGCTCATCTGCATGTGCTGCTTGAGCAGGCGGTTCACGTCCTGCACCTGGGTCCCGGACCCGGCCGCAATGCGCCGCTTGCGTGACCCCTTGATGATGTCCGGATGACGACGTTCCTTGGGGGTCATGGAGTTGATGATGGCCACCATGCGCTGCAGATCCTTGTCATGGGACTTGTTCTTGATGGCATCGGGCAGATCCCCCGCCCCAGGCAGCTTCTCCAGCAGGGAACTCACGCCGCCCATCTTGGACATCTGCCCGAGTTGATCACGCAGGTCCTCCAGATCGAAGGTCTTGCCCTTCTTGATCTTGCGGGCCAGCTTCTCGGCCTTGTCCTGGTCCACCTGGCGGGAAGCCTCTTCCACCAGGCTGAGGACGTCCCCCATGCCCAGGATGCGGGAGGCCAGGCGATCGGGATGAAACGGCTCCAGGGCGGCGGTTTTCTCGCCCATGCCCAGGAACTTGATGGGCTTGCCGGTGATGTGGCGTACCGACAGGGCCGCTCCGCCCCGGGCATCGCCATCGGCCTTGGTGAGGACCACGCCGGTGAGCGGCAAGGCGTCGTTGAAGGCCTTGGCGGTATTGGCGGCGTCCTGGCCGGTCATGCTGTCCACCACGAACAGGGTCTCGGCGGGATCCAGGCGCGCATGCAGGCGCCGGATCTCGTCCATCATCTCCCCGTCGATGTGCAAACGCCCGGCGGTGTCCACGATCAGCACGTCCTGATACTGCTTGCGGGCCTGCTCCAGGGCGGCGGCGGCAATGTCCAGGGGGTCCTGACCGGACTCGCTGGGGAAGAAGTTCACACCCACTTCGCCCGCCAGGGTCTGCAGCTGCCGGATGGCGGCGGGACGGTAGACGTCACAGCTGGCCACCATCACCTTCTTGTCCTGACGCTCCTTGAGCCAGCGCGCCAGCTTGGCCACGGTGGTGGTCTTACCCGCCCCCTGCAGGCCGGCCATGAGGATCACCGCCGGTGGCTGCACATTGAGTTTGAGGCCGTCATTGGCCTCGCCCATGACCTTGATCAGCTCATCGTTCACCACCTTGACCAGGGCCTGGCCCGGGGTCAGGCTGGCCAGCACTTCCTGGCCCACCGCCCGCTCCTTCACCCGGGCGATGAACTCGCGCACCACCGGCAGGGCCACGTCCGCTTCCAGCAGGGCCTTGCGGACCTCGCGGATGGTGTCCTGGATGTTCTCCTCGGTCAGGCGGGCCTGGCCGCGAAGGCGCTTGATGGTGCCCTGAAGGCGTTCTGAAAGGCTGTCGAACATAGGCTTTTAGGCGCCGCGGCGCTGCATGCAACCGGTTGGAAGGGTGAGGGATTATATCGTGAAAACATCGCCACTGCAGAGCCGCAGCAGCTCCCGCCCGGGAACCCGGGCCTGCAACGCGGCAAACACGCTGTCTTCCTCGCCGGACTTGAGGTGGGTGATGCCGACCCGGGGAGCATGACGCAGCTTGGTAAGATCCCTCGCCAGCAACGCGGGACAGTAATGTCCCGCCTGCTGGCCCAGGGCCTGCTCCCGGTCCGGAAAGGCACATTCCACGAACAAAAGATCCAGGGTGTCATGGGCGTTGAGGGCATCCCAGAAACCGTCATTGCTGGTGGTGTCGCCGCTGAAGGCAAAGGCCGCCCCGTCCCGCTCCACCCGATACCCCACCGCCGGTACCGAATGGGCCACCGGCAGCATGTCGATGCGACGTCCGTCCAGATAAATGGGGACAGCGGGTTCCATGGCATGGAACCGCACCACCGGCCGCTCCCGTTCCGGCAGCTCGAAGAAATCCGGCCAGATCTGCCAATTGAAAATGTGATCATGGATAATATGCATACAATCCGCACGGGCATGGATCACCAAGGGCCGGGACTGCAGCCGGCTGAACAGGGTGTCCAGCAGCAGCGGAAGACAGGCTATATGATCCAGGTGGGTATGGGTGATCAGCAGATGCCTTATCCTGGCCATGGCTTCCAGGGACAGGTCACCCACTCCGGTGCCGCAGTCGATGAGGATGTCGTCATCGACCAGGAAGGCGGTGGTACGACGGCCGGCGCCGATGCCGCCGCTGCAACCAAGGACCGTAATCTGCATGCTCCTTGCGCACCTTGCTGGACCAGAATATTGAGCTTGATCCTAACACGCTGTCCGCCGGGACCGATATCATGTTCGATCCCTTCTCCGGGAAGGGAATTTATGCAATGATTCTCAATTGAAATCTAAGGTTTGGTGCTCATAAATGCTCGTAGCCGCCATCGGATTCATCACCACCGTGCTCTACTTCACAGGGGGCGCTCTGCTCATGCAGCGGTTGCGCAAGGGCTCCGGCGGCGCCGCGCCGCCCGCCCGGGGCAAGATGCTACTGTTCTCCGTCTGGGGAGGGGCGGTTGCCCTGCACGCCCTGCTGCTCTACCTCCACGTCTTCAGTGCCAACGGCACCGGCATGGGGGTCTTCAGCGTGGTCTCCATGGTGGCCTGGCTCATCGCCTTCTTCCTGCTGGTGGCCTCCATCCGTTACCCCATCCATATCCTCGGCATCCTCCTGCTTCCCTTCGCCGGGGTTACAGTATCCCTGGAGCTGGCCCTGGCGGGAGACCTTCACACCACCACCGCGGTCGACCCCAGCCTGCGCGCCCACATGCTGCTGGCCATGATCGCCTTCAGCCTGCTGACCATCGCCGCCATCCAGGCCGCGCTGCTGGCCTTGCAGAACTACAGCCTGCACAACCACCGCCCCGGCGGACTGATTCGCGCCCTGCCGCCGCTGTCCACCATGGACTCCATGCTGTTCCACGTCATCGGCTGGGGCTTCATCTTCCTGACCGCGGCCCTGGTGACCGGCCTTTTCGTGCTGGAAGACCTGTTCGCCCAGCACCTGGCCCACAAGGTGGTGTTCGCCATCATCGCCTGGATGATCTTCGCCACCCTGTTGATCGGCCGCTTCCGCTTCGGCTGGCGGGGCCGGCTGGCCGCCCGCTGGACCCTGATCGGATTTGCCCTTCTGTTTGTGGCTTACGTGGGCAGTAAGATGGTCCTGGAAATGATCCTGGGCGTCTGACGGCAAATCGCGCCGGATGGCGGGACGGGGCCGGCTTCCACGACGGCCCCGTCCCGCATTGCGGCACGCCCCTTGACAGAGACATGATCCGGCCCGTGTAATTCCACGGGTGTTCAACCGCCCCGTGGTACCGGACCCACCTTGGAACAAATACCCCTGAGTGTACTGGCGGCATTGCTGGTCACACTGTTTTTCTGCTCCGCCTTCTTCTCCGGCTCCGAAACTGCGCTGATGGCGCTCAACCGCTACCGCATGCGCCACCTGGCCCAGGCCGGGCATGGGGGCGCCGGTCGGGCCCAGCGGCTGCTGGACAAGCCGGACCGGTTGATCGGCCTGATCCTGCTGGGCAACAACTTCGTCAACATCATCATCACCCAGCTGGCCACCTATATCGGCTTCCGGCTCTACGGGGATGCGGGCATCGCCATCGCCACCGGCCTGCTGACCCTGGCCCTGCTGGTCTTCGCCGAGGTGGCTCCCAAGACCCTGGCGGCCCTGCACTCGGAGAAGGTGGCCTACCCGGCCGCCTACGTCTACACCCCCCTCATGGTCGTCGCGTACCCCCTGGTGTGGACGGTCAACCTCCTCTCCAACACCGTCCTGCGGCTGCTGGGCGTGCGCGCCCAGGCCCGCGCCCAGCACGCCCTCTCCAGCGAAGAACTGCGGGTGGCCGTGAACGAGGCCGGCGCCCTGATCCCGGCCCGCCATCAGCGCATGCTGGTCAACCTGCTGGATCTGGAAAAGGCCACCGTGGAAGACATCATGGTGCCCCGCAACGAGATCGTGGGTATCGACCTGGAAGATGACTGGGATGAAATCACCCAACAGCTCATTCACAGCCAGTACACCCGACTGCCGGTGTTCGAGGGCAACGTGGACAACATCCTGGGCTTCATTCACCTTCGCCGAGTCCTGCCCATGGTCTACCGCAACGAACTGACTCCGGGACAGCTACGCGAATCCCTGCGTGACCCCTACTTCATTCCCGAAGGGACCAACCTCAATCGCCAGCTCCTCAACTTCCAGCGGGAGAAGCGGCGCATCGGCCTGGTGGTGGATGAATACGGCGACATTCAGGGGCTGGTCACCCTGGAGGACCTGCTGGAAGAGGTGGTGGGCGAGTTCACCTCGGACCCGGGCGCCATCACCCCGGAAATCCTCCCCCAGGCCGACGGCAGCTATCTGGTGGATGCCACCATCCATCTGCGCGAACTCAACCGACTGCTGGGCTCCCACTTCCCCCTGGATGGCCCCCGCACCCTCAACGGACTGTTGCTGGAACATCTGGAAACCATTCCCGATGCCAATATCAGCGTGCTCATGCAGGGGTATCCCATGGAAATCGTGCAGGTAAAAAACAACGCCATCCGCACCGTGCGCATCAGTCCGCGCCTGCCGCCGCGCCCGACGGCACAGGAGTGAGCGCGTCGTGGCCAAGCCAAAGACCCAGTACCAGTGCACCGCCTGTGGCGCATTGACCCCGAAGTGGAGCGGCCAGTGCCCGGACTGCGGCGCATGGAACGCCATGGAGACGGTGATCTCGGCGCCCGCCGCGCCCACCACCGGCCGCTTTGCCGGATATGCCGGCGCCGCCGCTCCCCAGGTGCGCCGCCTGGGCGATGTCGGCGGCGGCGAGCAGGCCCGCACCAGCACCGGCATTTCCGAACTGGACCGGGTTCTGGGCGGTGGGCTGGTACAGGGGTCGGTGGTACTGATCGGCGGCGACCCGGGTATCGGCAAGTCCACCCTGCTGCTGCAGACCCTGGCCACCCTGCCGGAGCTGCACAGCCTGTATGTCACCGGCGAGGAATCCCCGGAACAGGTCTCCCTGCGGGGGCGCCGCCTGGGCCTGCCCTGCGACGACCTGCGCCTGCTCACCGAAACCTGTGTCGAACGGATCACCGCCCACGCTGAACGGGAACGGCCTCAGGTGATGGTGGTGGATTCCATCCAGACCATCTACTCCGAACAGCTGCAGTCCGCCCCCGGCTCGGTGGCCCAGGTACGGGAAAGTGCCGCCGTCCTGGTGCGCTACGCCAAACAGACGGGGACTGCCCTGTTCATCGTCGGCCATGTCACCAAGGAAGGTCAGATCGCCGGTCCTCGAGTGCTGGAGCACATGGTGGATACCGTTCTCTATTTCGAGGGGGACCCCGGGGGACGCTACCGGGTCCTGCGAGCGGTCAAGAACCGCTTCGGCGCGGTCAACGAACTGGGCGTGTTCGCCATGTTGGAAACCGGCCTCAAGCCGGTCACCAATCCCTCGGCCATCTTCTTGTCCCGCCACGAAGCCCCCGTTTCCGGCAGCGTCATCATGGTCACCCGCGAGGGAACCCGGCCGCTGATGGTGGAGGTGCAGGCCCTGGTGGCCGAAAGCCATGCCCCGCAGCCGCGCCGCATCACCGTGGGACTGGAACAGAACCGGCTCACCATGCTGCTGGCGGTACTCCACCGCCATGGCGGCCTGGCCCTGTATGACCAGGATGTCTTCGTCAACGTGGTGGGCGGGGTCCGGGTCACCGAGACGGCAGCGGACCTGCCCATGCTGCTGGCGGCCCTGTCCAGCTTCCGCGACCGCCCCCTGCCCCATGAACTGGTGAGCTTCGGCGAGGTGGGTCTGGCTGGAGAGATCCGTCCCGTGCCCAACGGCGAGGAACGCCTGCGGGAAGCCGTCAAGCATGGCTTCACCCGTGCCATCGTGCCCGCCGGTAACGCCCCCAGAAAGCCCATCGACGGCATGGAGGTGATGGCGGCCAAGCGCCTGAGCGACATTCTGGAGTGGATCTGACCCGATCCAGGACAGGCAAACTCGCCGTTGGGCTTTCCCGTCCCGCCGGATTCCTATAAGTTAGCAGCCTTTCAGGTACATCTCAGGTACATCCCCGATCAAGGACCAGGAGTGATGGTGAAGAAAACGCCCCCGGCCGCCGAGCCCGCCACCTTCGAGCAGGACCTGGAGGCACTGGAGGCGCTGGTCACCCGCATGGAGCAGGGAGAACTGAGCCTGGAGGCCTCGCTCAAGGAATTCGAGCGCGGCATCGCCCTCACCCGCCGATGCCAGCAGGCCCTGACCCAGGCTGAACAGAAGGTCCGCCAACTCACCGAAAGCGGCACCGACATCGACTTTGACACGTCGGACCACGGCACCGACGAGGAAGGAGAACGCTGAGTGGAGTCCCGCATTTCCGAACTGCAGCAACGGTTTGAGAACGCCCTGGCCGGCTGGCTGCCGGGGGAAAACATCCTGCCGGCGCGCCTGCACGAAGCCATGCGCTACTCGGCCCTCAACGGCGGCAAGCGGATTCGTCCCGTCCTGACCTATGCCACCGGCATGGCCCTGGGCGTCCCGCTGGAACGCCTGGATGGTCCCGCCTGCGCGGTCGAGTTGATCCATGTCTACTCCCTCATCCACGACGATCTACCGGCCATGGATGATGACGACCTGCGCCGCGGCAAGCCCACCTGCCACAAGGCCTATGACGAGGCCACCGCCATCCTGGCCGGTGACGCCATGCAGGCCCTGGCCTTCCAGATCCTGGCCTGCGACCCGGCCATGGTGGACGACTCCCGGGCCCGACTGCGCATGATCGAACACCTGGCCCGGGCATCCGGCTCCCGGGGCATGGTGGGCGGACAGGCCATCGACCTGAGCTTCGAGGGCCAGACACCGGACATCGCCCAGCTGGAAAACATGCATATCCACAAGACCGGCGCCCTGATCCGGGCCGCCGTGATGCTGGGCTTCAACAGCTGCCCGGATGTGGACGAACCGCTGGCGGCCAGACTGGACTGCTTCGCCAAGTCCATCGGACTGGCCTTCCAGATCCGTGACGACATCCTTGATGTCGAGGGCGATACCCAAACCCTGGGCAAGACCCAGGGCGCGGACCAGGCCCTGGGCAAGGCCACCTACCCGGCCATTATCGGCCTGGAGGCCTCCAAGCAGCAAGCCCGGGAACTGGTGGATCGCGCCCTGGACAGTCTCAAGGAGCTGGACGAAGGCGCCGACCTGCTGCGCTGGATCGCCCGCTACATCATCGAACGCATCCATTGAGCCGCCGCCGCGGCACCCGGCCCATGCAGGTTTCGGCTTGCGCGGCCGGGCGCCCCTCCGGATAATGCACTTTTCGCCGAACGACAGTGAAATGACACACACCGTTTCGTACCCCCTGCTGTCTCGCATCCAGTCACCGGAAGACGTGCGCAAGTGCTCTCTCAATGAGCTCCCCGTACTGGCGGACGAGTTGCGCGGCTTCCTACTGGAATCGGTTTCCCGCACCGGCGGTCATCTGGCGGCCAACCTGGGCACCGTGGAACTGACCATCGCCCTGCACTACACCTTCGCCACCCCGGAAGATCGCCTGGTCTGGGACGTGGGCCATCAGAGCTACACCCACAAGATCCTCAGCGGTCGCCGGGATACCATGCATACCCTGCGCAAGAAGGGCGGCCTGGCCGGTTTCCCCAAGCGGGACGAGAGCCCCTATGACGCCTTTGGCGTCGGTCACTCCAGCACCTCTATCGGCGCGGCCCTGGGCATGGCCCTGGCGGCCCGGCAGAAAGGGGAAAAACGCAAGTCCATCGCCATCATCGGC
Organism: Ectothiorhodospira shaposhnikovii; assembly: GCF_022227765.1. Classification (GTDB taxonomy): domain Bacteria; phylum Pseudomonadota; class Gammaproteobacteria; order Ectothiorhodospirales; family Ectothiorhodospiraceae; genus Ectothiorhodospira. Next base: position 245,334 of record NZ_JAJMLZ010000007.1, read on the forward strand.
GACGGCGCCATGACCGCCGGCATGGCCTTCGAGGCCCTCAATCACGCCGGCGACGAGAAGGCCGACCTGCTGGTCATCCTCAACGACAACAACATGTCCATTTCGCCCAACGTGGGCGCGATGAACCGCTACCTGGCCCGCCTGCTGTCCGGCCCCATCTACTCCACCATGCGGGAAGGCAGCAAGAAGGTCCTGGAGCACATGCCCCCCATGCGCGAGTTCATGCGGCGCGCCGAGGAGCACGTCAAGGGCATGATCATTCCGGGCACCCTGTTCGAGGAACTGGGCCTGAACTACTACGGCCCCGTCGACGGCCATGACGTGGTCGGACTGGTCAAGATGCTGCGCAACCTGCAGGCCATGGACGGACCGCTGCTGCTCCATGTAGTCACCCACAAGGGCCGCGGCTACGCCCCGGCGGAGGAAGACCCCTGCACCTACCATGGCGTGGGCAGCTTCGATCCGGAACAGGGTATCCAGAACGGCAAGAGCGGCGGCACCCCCACCTATACCCAGGTGTTCGGCGACTGGCTGTGCGACCAGGCCGCCGCCGACGAGCGCATGGTGGCCATCACGCCGGCCATGTGCGAGGGCTCCGGCATGCGGGCCTTTGCCTGCAAGTATCCGGAGCGTTACCACGATGTGGGCATTGCCGAACAGCACGCCCTCACCCTGGCGGCCGGCATGGCCTGCGAAGGCTTGAAGCCGGTGGTGGCCATTTACTCCACCTTCCTGCAGCGCGCCTATGACCAGCTGATCCACGACGTGGTGCTGCAGGATCTGCCGGTGCTGCTGGCCATTGATCGTGCCGGCGTGGTGGGTCCCGACGGCCCCACCCATGCGGGCAGCTTCGACCTGTCCTTCCTGCGCTGCATCCCCGGCATGGTCATCATGACCCCCGCCGACGAAAACGAATGCCGCCGCATGCTGTCCACCGGCTATCTGCTGGATCAGCCGGCAGCGGTGCGTTACCCCCGCAGCAAGGGCACCGGCGTGACCATCGACGAAGGCCTGCTGCCCCTGCCCGTGGGCGAGGCCGACATCCGCCGCAAGGGCAAGGGCGTGGCCATCCTGGCCTTCGGCACCCTGCTCACCCAGGCCCTGGAAGTGGCCGACACCCTGGATGCGACCGTGATCAACATGCGTTTTGTCCGCCCCCTGGACGAAACCCGGGTGCTGGAAGTCGCTCGTACCCATGACCTCATCGTCACCATCGAGGACAATGTGGTCGCCGGCGGGGCCGGTAGCGCCGTGGCCGAGTGCCTGGCACGCCATGACGTGACCGCCCGCCTGCTCCACCTGGGCCTCCCCGACCGTTTCCAGAGCCACGGCACCCGCGAGGAACTCCTCGCCGATGCGGGACTGGACACGGCCGGCATCGAGGCCGCCATCAAGGCTCGCCTGTGATCAGCAGGCTTGTGCCGCTCATGACAGTCGCGTAATATCCGACAAAACTGGTAAACAATAGCCCGCCGTGCCCAAATACACCCTCAAGGTGCTGACCGATTTCGCGTCGGCACATACGCTCCGTGATTACCCGGGGAACTGTTCCCGCCTGCATGGTCATAACTGGAAGGTCGAAGCCGAAGTGGAGGCCACGGTGCTGGATTCCCTGGGCATGGCCGTGGACTTCAAGACCATCAAGTCGCTGGCGAGAGAAATCGCCGGCGAGCTGGATCACACCTATCTCAACGATCTGGCACCCTTCCGGGACGTGAACCCCACGGCCGAGAACATCGCGGCCTGGTTCTTCCGGGAGATGGCTGCCCGCCTGAACGCACCGGGCGTCCGGGTCAGCGCCATCACCCTGTGGGAGACCGAGCGGGCCTGTGTCCGCTATACGGAAGAGTAGCCAAAGGACACCGTCATGAGCACAACCGTCTCCCCGGCCCGCGCCTCGGCCATTCCCGATGTGCAGTCCAGCGCCGATACCCGGCGCATCCCCATCAACAAGGTGGGCATCAAGGACATCCGCCATCCGGTACGGGTGCGGGATCGCACCGGCAAGGACCAGCACACGGTGGCCTCCTTCAACATGTACGTGAACCTGCCCCAGGACTTCAAGGGCACCCACATGTCCCGCTTCGTGGAGATCCTCAACACCCACGAATACGAGATCACCGTGGACTCGTTCAAGACCATGCTGCACGAGATGGCGGAGCGCCTGGAAGCCGCCACCGGGCACATTGAGATGCGCTTCCCCTTCTTCGTCAACAAGGCGGCGCCGGTATCCGGCGTGCAGAGCCTGATGGACTACGAAGTCACCTTCATCGGCGAGATCAGTGACGGCAGACCGAGCATGAACATTCAGGTGGTGGTGCCGGTCACCAGCCTCTGCCCCTGCTCCAAGGGCATCTCCGAGTACGGCGCCCACAATCAGCGTTCCCACGTCACCGTCAATGCCCGGGTGGAACAGTTCGTCTGGGTGGAGGAACTCATTGATCTGGTGGAATCCCAGGCCTCCTGCGAGCTCTACGGCCTGCTCAAGCGGCCGGACGAGAAATACGTGACGGAGCGGGCCTACGACAATCCCAAGTTCGTGGAAGACCTGGTTCGCGACATCGCCATCCGCCTGAACGGGGATGCACGGATCAGTGCCTATTCCGTGTCCTCGGAGAACTTCGAGTCCATTCACAACCATTCCGCCTATGCCCTGATCGAGAAGGACAAGACGGCAGGTTGACGCCAGGGAACCGGGCAGGGCGCCATGCCCTGCCCGCGTGAAGGGAATGACCCTATCCCTGATTGCCGCCGGGATTGAGTTCCTGCTCGATCCGCTCCAGTACCGCGGCGGCCTCGCCGCCTGACAGCGCTTCCCCGGCCTGGGAGCGGGGAATCACCTGCACCCAATCCCCTGCCTGCCGCAGATGAATCTGGTACTGGGTATCGGGTCGCAGCCTGGCACCCTCACCGGTACTGAACAGGCGACTGAAGAAGCCGCCCCGGCGCTCGTGGGCCTCGGGCCGGAAGGTCACGTAATACACCCCTTCACTGCGGTCCTGGTCGTCCACCAGCAGAGCGGCCCGATCCAGCAACACCCCCATGCGGCGCCAAAGTCCGGTGAACTCACCCCGAACCTCCAGGGCGGTTTCACCATTCGCCTCGCTCAGGCGCAGCCCCGGGGTGAGATCGGGGGCCTGCCCCAGGGCTTGGGCGGCCTGCTCGGGCTCCAGACCCAGATGCACCATCAGGCGCACCAGCATCTCGGCCTCGGCTTCCGGATCGGAGGGACGCATGCGCCAGCGGACAATATCCTCCCGCTCGGCCACTTCCTCGACACTGCGATGGCTGACAAAGACGGCCGTGCCGGAGTCCCCCTGGGGCTCCAGCCGCACACGATACTGGTCCCGGGTACTGGCATCGTAGAAATCGCCGAACAGCCTGCCCAGCAAACCTCGGATACCGCCCTCCATGGGCACCTGGGCACGGGCCTGGAACCACTCGGTTTCCAGAATGCCCAACGCCGGCTCTTCCCGGTTCAGGGGCAGCGACTGGGCCTGGAAGAAGGCCCTCAGCTGGGGCCAGAGATCCGCCGGCGGCGTATCCTCCACCTCCAGCCAGCGCACATTGCCTTCGCGACGAAGCTGCAGCGTGCTCGCATCCACCAGGACCGGCACCCGGGCCTGGGTGCCGGAAGAGATCTCTCCCGGCACTGCCCGGCGATCCTCCAGGGCGCTGGCCCTGGCCGTGGTCTGCTCGGGGATGCGGAAACTCGGGTCCACGTTCGGGGCCACCAGGTCGGGGGGGACTTCCAGGGCCCGGGTTTCGCGACTGTCGGCGTGACCATCACGGGAGCCGAGGCTCCCGCAGGCGGTCAGCACCATGACGGCAGTCAGGCCCGGCAGCAGTATCCAGGCCCTGGCCATATTGAGAGATGTCTTCATGCAGGATAGGTACTCAAGGGTATGCCGGCGGCCCGCAGGGCTTCACGCAGGGGCTCGCGCAGGGGTTCGGACAGGGGCGTCAGCGGCAGGCGGATCCCGGGCGGGATCAGGCCCATCTCATGCAGGGCCCACTTGACCGGAATGGGGTTCGACTCCAGGAACAGGGCCTTGTGCAGCCCCTTGACGGGGGTATCGGCGGCCACGGCGGCCTCCCTGTCGCCGGCCAGTGCCGCGGCGCACATGTCATGCATGGCGCGCGGTGCCACGTTGGCCGTGACCGAGATGATGCCCTTGCCGCCGGCCAGCATGAATTCCAGGCTGGTGGCATCGTCGCCGCTGTAGAGATCCAGACGGTCGCCGCATCGCTCCATCAGGAGGCGGGCCCGGTCCAGGTCACCCGTGGCTTCCTTGAGACCGACGATGTTGGAAATATCCGCCAGGCGTTCCACGGTCTCGGGCAGCAGGTCCACGGCGGTCCGCCCCGGGACATTGTAGAGGATCTGGGGAATGGGCACGGCATCGGCGATGGCCCGATAATGACGGTACAGCCCCTCCTGGGTGGGCTTGTTGTAATAGGGCGTCACCAGCAGGCAGGCATCGACGCCCATCTGCATGGCCACCCGGGTCAGGTCGATGGCCTCCGCCGTGGAATTGGCCCCGGTCCCGGCAATCACGGGAACGCGTCCGGCGGCGAACTCCATCACAAGGCGGAGCACCCGGCAATGCTCGTCCACATCCAGGGTGGCGGACTCCCCGGTGGTGCCCACCGCAACGATGGCGTCGGTCCCCTGGTCGATATGAAACTCCACCAGCCGCTCCAGCGCCGATTCGGAGATGAAGCCATCCTCCTCCATGGGTGTGACCAGTGCCACCATGCTGCCGTGAAACATCGAAACCTCCGCGCTGAATGCAAGCGGACATAGTAATGTCCGCCCTCCTCACCATCAAGCCATGACGCGGGTGCGTGCGGGATTGTTTCCACGCCGCCGCGGACGCCTCGCCACCGCCGCGGCCTTGATAGGCGAGGCAGGCGGAAACTGATACCCTTTGCCCATCATCATTGCCTGTCCGTGACCATGCCCCAGCCCACCAAGCATCCCCGTACAACTCATCTGGTCATTTCCGCCATGGGGGAGGACCGCCCGGGACTGGCGGAGCAATTGTCACGGGTGATCCTGGAAAGCGGCTGCAGCATCCAGGACAGTCACATGTCGGCCCTGGGGGGCACCTTTGCCGCCCTCATGCTGGTATCGGGCAACTGGAACACCCTGAGCAAGCTGGACGGTGCGCTGGCGGCCCTGGGACGACAGGCGGACCTGGAAATCCTGTCCCGGCGCACGGGTCCGCGCCAGGATACGGTGGTGCCGAGCCTGCCCTACTCCGTGGATGTGATTTCCCTGGACCAGCCGGGGATCGTGCATCAGCTGGTGGGCTTCTTCACTGCCCGCGGGGTGGGCATCCGTGAACTCAACAGCCATGCCTATGTGGCCGTTCACTCCGGCACCCCCATGTTCAATGCCCACCTGTCGGTGGAGATCCCCACCACGGAACATATCGCCTCCCTGCGGGAGGACTTTCTGGATTTTTGTGATGAACTGAATCTGGATGGTGTCATCGAACCCATCAAGGGGTAGGTCAGTGACACATGAGGCCACCCCCAGGCTGATTTGCAGTGATTTCAGGCTCAGGAGACCAGGCCCATGACGGACAACACGATCGAAATCGGCGGGAGCGTGCCCGATTTTGAACTCCCCGCCACCGGCGGCGACCCCATCCGACTCTCGACACTGCTGGCGCAAGGCCCGGTGGTGATCTACTTCTACCCCAAGGACGATACCGCCGGCTGCACCACGGAAGGCAAGGACTTCACCGCCCGCCACGATGCGTTTCGCGCCGCCGGCGTCACGGTGATCGGCATTTCCCGCGACAGCCTCAAGTCCCACGAGAAGTTCAAGGCCAAGCACGGCTTTCCCTTCGAACTGCTGGCCGATGAATCCGAAACGGTCTGCGAGCAGTTCGGGGTCATGAAGCTGAAAAACATGTACGGTAAACAGGTGCGAGGCATCGAGCGCAGCACCTTCCTCATCGACCGGGACGGCATCCTCCGCCGGGAATGGCGCAAGGTGAAGGTGGCCGGCCATGTGGACGAGGTGCTCAAGGCCATCGACGTGCTCTGACCCACCCGCCCCCGTTCCGGAGCCCGTTCATGGTCAAGAAGGACATCCACGGCAAGCGCCTGTTCGTGCTGGACACCAATGTGCTCATGCACGATCCAGCGGCGCTGTTCCGCTTCAAGGAACATGATGTGTTCCTCCCCATGGTGGTCCTGGAGGAACTGGACAAGGCCAAGAAGGGCGTTTCCGAGGTCGCCCGCAACGTACGCCAGGCCAGCCGGTTCATCGATGAACTGATGGCTGACGCGAGCCACGCCCAGATTGCCCAGGGGCTGCCCCTGACCGGCGCGCGCCTGGGCGACTCGGATGCCGCGGGTACCGGCCGGCTGTTCTTCCAGACCCGCGTGCTGTCCTCCCATCTGCCGGACAACCTGCCTGGGCGCACCCCGGATCACACCATCCTGAGCACGGCCCTGGCGCTGCAGGGAGAACGGCCGGACGAGGCCGTCACCCTGGTCTCCAAGGACATCAACCTGCGCATCAAGGCGGCGGTACTGGGCATCCATGCGGAGGATTACTACAACGACCAGGTCCTGGACGACGTGGACCTGCTCTACCGGGGCACCTGCGAGCTGCCGGCGGATTTCTGGGACAGCCACGGCAAATCCATGGATTCCTGGCAGGAGAGCGGTCGCACGTTCTATCGCCTCACCGGCCCGCTGGTGACCCAGTGGCACCCCAACCAGTGTCTCTATCGGGAAGACGATCCTGCGTTCACCGCCCTGGTACGACGCCGGGAAGGTGACTCCGCGGTGGTGGAACTGGCCCGGGATTACACCGGCGCACGACACACGGTCTGGGGCATTCACGCCCGCAACCGGGAACAGAACTTTGCCCTGAACCTGCTGATGGATCCGGAGGTGGACTTTGTCTCGCTGGTGGGCACGGCGGGCACCGGCAAGACCCTGCTCACCCTGGCGGCGGGCCTGGCGCAGACCCTGGAGGACAACCGCTACCGGGAAATCATCATGACCCGGGTGACGGTGCCGGTCGGCGAGGACATCGGCTTTCTGCCCGGCACCGAGGAAGAGAAGATGACCCCGTGGATGGGGGCCCTGATGGACAACCTGGAAGTGCTCACCCGCTCCGAGACCGGGGGTGACTGGGGTCGGGCGGCGACCCAGGACCTGATCGGTAGCCGAATCAAGATCCGCTCCCTGAACTTCATGCGCGGGCGCACCTTCCTCAATCGCTTCATCATTCTGGACGAGGCCCAGAATCTCACGTCCAAGCAGATGAAGACGCTGATCACCCGGGCCGGCCCGGGGACCAAGGTGGTCTGCCTGGGGAACGTGGGGCAGATCGATACCCCCTACCTGACGGAAACCACCTCGGGCCTGACCTACGTGGTCGATCGCTTCAAGGACTGGGACCATGCCGGCCACGTACTGCTGCAGCGGGGCGAACGCTCACGACTGGCGGATTTTGCCTCCGAGCATCTCTGAAAACCCGCGCTCAGGCCGCCTCGTTGTCGTAACGTGTCTGTTCCTCATGATCGGGCATGTTGCCATGGCGGGGCCAGGAACGGATCACCGCCTGGATCAGGGTGGCCAGCGGGATGGCGAAGAAGACCCCCCACAACCCCCACAACCCGCCGAACAGGATCACCGCGGTGATGATGGCCACCGGATGCAGATTCACCACCTCGGAGAACAGCAGGGGCACCAGTACGTTGCCGTCCAGGAACTGGATCACCGCATAGGCAATCAGCACATAGGTGAACTCGCTGCTCACCCCGAACTGGAAATAGGCCACCACCGCCACTGGAATGGTCACCAGGGCCGCACCGATGTAGGGGATGATCACCGACAGCCCCACCATGAATGACAGCAGCAGGGCGTAGTTGAGATTGAAGTAGATGAAGGTCAGGTAGCTGGCGGCCCAGACGATGAGGATCTCCACGAACTTGCCGCGGACGTAGCTGGCGATCTTGATGTTCACCTCGGCCCAGACCTCGTTGGCCAGGCCCCGGTCCCGGGGCAGGAAACCGGTGATCCAACCCAGGATGGCATCCTTGTCCTTGAGCAGGAAGAACACCATGATGGGCACGATGACCAGGTAGACCATGATGGTGACCGCATGCACGGCCGAGGCCAGGGTCAGGTTCACCACCCGCTGCCCCAGGGCGATGGATTCCGCCCGGATGGCACCCATGATCTCGCGCACCTGCTCCTCGGTGATGAACTGGGGATAGCGCTCGGGCAATTGCAGCAGGATGTTCTGTCCCTGCACCACCATGTTCGGCAGTTCCCGTACCAGCTGGGTGATCTGCTGACTCAGCACCGGCACCACCACCAGCAGGGTGGCCACCAGTACCGCCATGAACACCAGGAAGACCAGGGTCACCGCCGCCATGCGCGGAATGCGCCAGTTCTGCAGGCGACGCACCGCCCCCTCCAGCAGGTAGGCAATGATGATGCTGGCCAGCAGCGGCGCCAGCAGCCGGCCGGCAAACAACACCACGGCAAATCCCAACAGCAGAAGGAACGCCAGGATCACCACCTGGGGATCGGAAAAATGGCGTTCGTACCAGCGACGCAGGACCGGGATCATTCGCGGGCCTCGCACAGACGCTGATAATGGCGGGCAAACACCGCCTCCAGTTCATCGATCACTTCCACCGCCGCCCGCCCCTGCATCACATGTTGGGTCATGAGCTGTGAAGTCTCGTTGAGCAGACGCGCCTTGTCCAGCATCGGATAGGTGGCGGACAGGCGTTTCATGGCCCGGATCACGCTCTCCTCCTCGGGACGGGGAATGGGTTCGGGTGCGGGAATGGACGTGGGTACCGCCGCGGCTCGGCCGGCAAGGAACTCGGCAAAGGCCAGCAGGGTATCCCGATCAGCGGTCGACAGGCCACGATACAGACTCCGCAGGCGTCGCTCGGAGGTGGAATGGGGCGGCAGACTCACTTGGGCTCCAGTTTGAGATTGAACACGGGCATCTTGCGGCGCTCCCGCATCAGGCCCAGCGCCGTCACCAGGGCCGCCACCACCCGGGCCGTCATGTCCTGCATCCGCGGCCAGAGATCCCGGGCCTGCACCAGCAGTGCCGTGATGTCGGGGGGCGGATTGTGCCCGGGCTCCATGATGATGTCTTCCAGCATGCCCGGCTTGAGCTCGGGCCGAAACAACAGACCGTAGGTCAGGGGATCGGGCCGCACCGCCAGCCAATGCCCCGACTCGTCCACCAGGATGGGCTCCAACCCCTCGGGCAGGACGATGTTACCATGGTACATCACCAGTACCTGCTGCCCGTCCACGGCCTCCGCCAGGGGATCGCCCTCGCCTGCCGGCGTCTTGCGGGCGGTGACGAAACCCGCGGTGCAGTCAGGCGACAGGGTCGCCTCGCCGCCGGCGGCCTGCGCCACCAGCAGCCCCCCCATGCCCAGCCCCACCACCGGACGCCGGGCCTTGCGGAAAATGTCGATCAGGCGCAACTCATCGGGCACCTGGGGATTGCGGGCCGCGTCGGCGGTGGGCCAGGCGCCTCCCAGCAGCCAGAGGCCATCGAACTGGGCAGCCGATCCCGGCAGCCCCTGTCCGACGAAGGGACGGAAATAACTGAAGCCGATATCTCGACGCTCCAGGTGGCTCTCGATCAGGCCGAGAAACTCTGCATAGCTGTGCTGTACAACCGCATAGTTCTTCATGGCGGACTCCCTTGCAGGGTCTCGCGGCCTGAAGCACCGGATCCTGGGCGGGGACCGGTCAGGAAGACGGACAGCGCTCCTCCTCGGCAGCGGACTGGGTTTCGCAGTAATCACGGGCGAAGGACAGGAGTTCCTCCATGGCCCGCAAGCGGAACTTCTGGCGCTGATGCACGAACGAAAACTGTCGCGTCAGGGGCGGCTCCAGCGGGATGCCCACCAGACGTTCCAGGGCCAGTTCCTTGTCGATGGTGGAACGGGAGAGGATGGAGACCCCCATGCCGGCCTCGACAGCTCCTTTGATCGCCTCGGGGCTGCCCAGTTCCAGACAGATGGCCAGGCCGTTGCGATCCACGTCCTGGGCGACCAGATAATCCATGATCACCTCGCGGGTGCCCGAGCCCTCTTCCCGACAAATGAAGGGGAACGGCAGGATCTCTTCGATGCTCAGGCAGTCCTTCTTCGCCAGGGGGTGGGAGGGCGGGACAATGACCACCAGTTGATCCAGTCGGCACATCTCCACCTGCAGGTTGCGGTTGGACACGGGGCCTTCCACCACGCCAAGGTCGATGATGTTGTTCTCCACCATGGAGACGATCCCCTCGGAATTGGACACCTTCAGGCGCAGGTTCACTTCCGGATACTTCTTCTTGAAGTTACCCAGCAAGGCCGGAAGCATGTACTCGGCGATGGTAGTGCTGGCCCCCAGGGTCAGTGCGCCGGTGACATCGCCGGTGATCTCCCGAATGGCGTTGTCCATCTCCGTGTAGGCCTCGAAGATGCGCTCGGCATACCCGTAGGCAGTGCGTCCCGCCTCGGTGAGACTGACCCGGTTGTGGGTACGATCGAACAAGCGCGTATTGAAGTGTTCCTCCAACTGGCGGACCTGAAAGGTGACTGCCGGTTGGGTCATGTGCAGGGCCTCCGCCGCCTTGGTGAACGACAAAAGTCGCGCCACCGTATAGAACACCTGAAGTCGTCGGTCAGCCATGATGGGATATCCCTGATTTCGTCCTACACTCTGATGATTGGGTATGGTGACTGCAACGGGAGGGTATGCATGAGCAAGGCTTGGAGGCAGCTGGACCTCAAGGGGGCCGGTCTGCAGCAGATGAATGCCGAATACATCCGCGACATGCGCCGCCCTGTCGTTGCCTATGCCCTGATGGCCGCTTTCCCGCTGGGCCTGCATCGATTCTATCTGAAGGAACCCCTCGGCGGGATTGCCTACCTGATCCTGAGTCTGAGCCTGCTGTTGGGCCTGCCCATCGGTGCCGGGATCTTGCTGCTGCTACCGGCCCTGGGTCTGCTGGGCGGCGCGATTTTCGATCTGTTCTGGATCGACCGCCGCGTCACGCACCTCAACAAGACCCTGCGCATGCGCCATTTCCTGCGGCCGGATCATCGGCCGCCGCCGGGTTATCAAGGACGAGGAGAAGAACCGGATCCGCGAGAAGAGCGGAGCACCGGGGCGCAACCGGCCTCTTTCAATCAGCAGGAAGCCATGCTCCGGGCGCTGATGAAGGCCAACAAGGGCCGCCGGACGCCACCCTGAGGCAAGGGTCGTCCGGCATTCACGGATCGCCCGGGCGCCAGATACCGAAGGCCTCCTGGGGGGCGTGGGCAGGCTCCGGCGGCACCTGACGCTGCTGTGCCACCACGTCCTCGAACACGCTTCCCATGAAGGCCTGCAGTTGCTCCAGAAACTCCCGGCGTCGATCATCCGGCACGTGCTGGCAGGCCAGCAGGTAGCCGGTGACGGCGGCCATGTACTGGACCGCCACCAAAGGATCCCCGCAGCGCGGGTCGTGGCCGGCCAGCACTTCCTGCAGTTGCTGGACCAGTTCACCTGATAGTTGCAGTGTCTCGCTCATGGGCGAAGCATATCGCGATCATTGCCGAAGGTCAGCCCCTCCCCGGCACAATCCACCGCCACCACATCCCCGGGGCCGTACTCGCCCCGCAGGATGCGCTGGGCCAGCGGATTTTCCAGCTGCTGCTGAATCGCCCGCTTCAAGGGGCGGGCGCCGTAGACCGGGTCGAACCCGGCTTCGCCCAGGCGATCCAGGGCCGCCTCGGATACCGTCAGTCGCAGGTCGCGATCCGCCAGGCGACGACGCAGATAATCCAACTGAATGGTGGTGATGGCCCGGATCTGATCCCGACCCAGGGGATGGAAGACCACCACCTCGTCCACCCGATTGATGAACTCGGGACGGAAATGGGTGCCGACCACCTCCATCACCGCCGCCTTCATCTGATCATAGTGTTCCTCGCCGGCCATCTCCTGAATCAGCTGGGATCCCAGATTGGAGGTCATCACGATCACGCTGTTGCGAAAATCCACCGTACGGCCCTGGCCGTCGGTGAGACGACCGTCATCCAGCACCTGCAACAGCACGTTGAAGACGTCCGGATGGGCCTTTTCCACCTCGTCCAGCAGGATCACCGAGTAGGGCTTGCGCCTGACTGCCTCGGTCAGGTAGCCACCTTCCTCGTAGCCCACGTACCCCGGAGGCGCGCCGATGAGCCGGGCCACGGAATGTTTCTCCATGAACTCCGACATGTCGATGCGCACCATGGCCTCGTCGGTGTCGAACAGGAAGGCGGCCAGGGCCTTGGTCAGCTCGGTCTTGCCCACCCCGGTCGGCCCCAGGAACAGGAAGGAGCCATTGGGGCGGTTGGGATCGGAAAGCCCCGCCCGTGCCCTGCGGATGGCATCGGCCACGGCCCTGACTGCCTCGTCCTGCCCCACCACGCGCCGGGTGAGGGCCTCCTCCATGCGCAGCAGCTTCTCCCGCTCCCCTTCCAGCATCTTGGCAACAGGGATGCCGGTCCAGCGGGAAACCACCTCGGCAATCTCCTCGTCGGTCACCTTGTTGCGCAACAACCGCATCTCGTGCATTTCCGCCTGGGCGGCCATGTCCAGCTGCCGTTCCAGCTCGGGAATGCGACCGTATTGCAGCTCGGACATGCGTCCCAGGTCGCCGGCCCGGCGCGCGGTCTCCAGCTCCAACCGGGCCCGCTCCAGTTCTTCCTTGATGGAGGCGGTGCCGGACAGGGCGGCCTTTTCCGCCTTCCAGATCTCGTCCAGGTCCGAATACTCCCGCTCCAGGCGATCGATCTCCCCCTCCAGGGCCTCCAGGCGCTTGAGCGAAGCCTCGTCGGATTCCTTTCTCAGGGCTTCGCGCTCGATCTTGAGCTGAATCAGACGCCGCTCCAGGCGATCCATGCTCTCGGGCTTGGAGTCGATCTCCATGCGGATGCGGCTGGCCGCCTCGTCCACCAGATCGATGGCCTTGTCCGGCAGCTGGCGATCCGTGATGTAGCGATGAGACAGGGTCGCGGCGGCGACAATGGCCGGATCGGTGATCTCCACCCCGTGATGGACCTCATAACGCTCCTTGAGGCCACGCAGGATGGCGATGGTGTCCTCCACGTTGGGTTCGTTCACCAGCACCTTCTGGAAGCGCCGCTCCAGGGCGGCGTCCTTCTCCACATACTTGCGATACTCGTCCAGGGTGGTGGCGCCGATGCAGTGGAGCTCTCCCCGCGCCAGGGCCGGCTTGAGCATGTTGCCCGCGTCCATGGATCCCTCCGCCTTGCCGGCGCCCACCATGGTGTGCAGCTCGTCGATGAACAGGATCACCCGTCCCTCCTGCTTGGCCAGGTCACTGAGCACCGCCTTGAGCCGCTCCTCGAAGTCACCACGGAACTTGGCCCCGGCGATGAGCGACCCCATGTCCAGGGACAGCAACCGCCGGTCCTTCAGACCCTCGGGCACTTCGCCGTCCACGATACGCTGGGCCAGCCCCTCGACGATGGCGGTCTTGCCCACGCCGGGCTCGCCGATGAGGACGGGGTTGTTCTTGGTGCGCCGCTGCAGCACCTGAATGGCGCGGCGGATCTCCTCGTCGCGACCGATCACCGGGTCCAGCTTGCCCTGTTCGGCGCGCTCGGTGAGATCGATGGTGTATTTTTCCAGGGCCTTGCGCTGCTCCTCCGCATTGGGGTCATCCACCCGCTGACCACCACGCAGGTCATGGATGGCCTTGTCAACGGCCCCCTTGGTGGCGCCGGTCTTGCGAAGCAGTTCACCCAGTTGACCCTGATGCTCCAGGGCTGCCAACACGAACAGTTCGGAAGAGATGAACTGATCCTTGCGGTCCTGGGCCAGCTTGTCGCACAGATTCAGCAACCGGCCGAGGTCGTTGGAAATGTGCAGGTCACCGGCCGCCCCCTCCACGCTGGGCAGACGCTCCAGGGCCTCCCCCAGCTGGGACCGCAGCAGATTCACATTGACGCCGCTCTGAGCCAGCAGGGGTCGCACCGATCCCCCCGCCTGGTCCAGCAGGGCGATCATCAGGTGGACCGGCTCGATCATCTGGTGATCACGGCCCACGGCCAGGGACTGGGCATCGGCCAGTGCCAGCTGGAACTTGCTGGTGAATTTGTCCATGCGCATGGTGGCAAAACCCCTTGAGACTATGTCAGATTAATCCTGGATATTGGGCTGGAGCGGCAGGCTTTCAAGCAGGACTGACTTGCAACCCATTTTTATTAACATATACCTGCGCCGGTGATCCATGCTGTCGCCATCACGGCGTTTCGGAACGTCCCGCCTGTGGCACAATCCAAAGTGATATAAGTCATATCTGCCCCCATTCACCGGTTTTTATAATTTTTGGCGGGCGGCACTTCACGACGGCGACGGATCCTGCCCGCCCCCCGGAGCCGCCGGGCGGTCCGGAACGGGAGTGCGAGGCCGGCCACTTGTTCAGAGGATGTACCGTGTCATCAGTCAGTCAATATCCGGTATCACTCGACCAGCCCCTGGGCACCGGTACTCCGGGCGTGGGCCGAGATGCCGGAGGCGACTGCCTGGATACCGGTGGCCCCCTGCATGGGGCGGTGGAAACCCTGCTGGGCCGGATCAAGAACTGGTCCTTCCGCAGCGACCATCTGCTGCACCTGAGCGTACCCGTCCCCCGGACCAACCCCTTCCGCTGGCTGCAGGCCGCGCCGGCCGGCGAGCGCAGCCTGTGGCAGAACCGGGAAGGGGACGAAAGCATCGCCGGCATCGGCATCGCCGCGGCGTTGAGCGCCCGGGAAGCCACTGCCTACCCTGCCCTGCTGCGCCGGATCCATGACATCCTCGACGGACAGGCCACGGCCTTCATCGGCGGCTTTTCCTTCGACGGCCAGGCCGGGAAAGACGACTGGGAGGGGTTTCCGGCGGCCCGTTTCGTGCTGCCGGCCGTCGAGCTGCGACGACAGGGAGGCCAGTGCCGCCTGGGAGTGAATCTGCTGGCGGACTCACGACGGGATTTCATGACCCGCAAGACCCGGCTCATCGCGGCCCTGTGCCGACTGCGTCAGACCCCGGCAGACGGCCTCCCCCGGGCAAGCGTGCGCATCACCCGGCGCGTCGACCACATGGACTTCGACACCTGCAGCCGCCACATCGGCAACATCCTTAACCACATCGCCCAGGGTCCCATCCGCAAGGTGGTACTGGCCCGGCGGGTGGACCTGCAGCTGAACGAATCCCCGCCGGCCTTTCTGACCCTGGAACGCTGGCATCGCAGCAATCCCGGCAGCTTCTGCTTTGCCATTGAAAATGGGGAACGGCTGTTCATGGGATGCTCCCCGGAGCGCCTGTTCAGTCGTTCCGGCCGACATGTATTCACCGAATCCCTGGCCGGCACCGTGCGCCGCGGCGGCACGGCGCAGGAAGACGCGGCCCTGGAACGCGTCCTGCTGCAAGATCCCAAGCTGATCCATGAGCATGAGCTGGTCACCCGCTATGTACGTGAACAGATCGCGCCCTGGATCACCCAGATCGAAGGCCCCGCCCAGGCCCAGGCCGGTGTCTTCAAGCTGGATCGCATCCAGCACCGCTACCTGCCCATCCATGCCACCCTCAGGGAGGACGTGCGTGACGAGCAGTTGCTGGCGGCCCTGCACCCCACCCCGGCGGTCTGCGGCTTTCCCCGCGGCGAGGCCCGGGATCTGATCAGCCGTCAGGAGACCGCCCGGCGGGGCTGGTACAGCGGCGTGATCGGCAGGATCTGTCCGCAGCGCTCGGAATTCGCCGTGGCCATCCGCTCCACCCTGCTCCATCGCAATCAGGCATTGTGCTACTCCGGCGTCGGTATCGTGGAAGGCTCCGACCCCGCCGCGGAATGGAACGAACTGGAGGCCAAGATCGAGTCCTTCCTCGCCGTGCTGGAATCCTGAGGGGCGGTCATGGAGGCACCGTTCACCCACATCAATGAGGCATGGGCGCATCTGCTGATAGATCGTCTTTATCAGCATGGGGTACGGGATATCTGCCTGGCCCCGGGCAGTCGCAGTGCCCCCTTGGCCCTGGCCGCGGCCCGTTATCGGGACGACCATCCCGAGCTGCGGTTGCATACCCACTTCGATGAACGTGGCCTGGCCTTCCTGGGACTGGGTCTGTGCAAGGCCAAGCGACGCCCGGTCGCCCTGATCACCACCTCGGGCACCGCCGTGCCCAACCTGCATCCGGCCCTGGTGGAGGCCTTCCAGACCCATCAGCCCCTGGTGGCGATCACCGCCGATCGTCCCGAGGAACTGGTGGGCTGCGGCGCCAACCAGGCCATCGTCCAGCCGGGCATCTTCCAGCACCATGTGCGTGCAGCCCTGAATCTGCCGGCCCCCGACGCCGCCCTGACCGGCGGCTGGCTGGCCCAGCAGCTTGATAGGGTCCTCGCCCGGCTCCAGGGACCCGGACGCGGTCCCGTGCATATCAATGTCCCGTTCCGGGAACCACTCTACGGCACCGAAGAATCCGTCGACTTCGGCCCCTGGCTGTCCGACGTGGTACCGGTGGCATCCTCCCCGCCGCCATTGCCCGGCTTCAGCCTGCATCGGCTCAGGGAGCCGGTGATATTCGTCGCCGGGCAACTGGATACCGACGAGGCCGCGGCGGTCCTGGCCCTGGCCGAACGGTCCTCGGTACCCATCCTGGCCGACATCGGCAGCCAGCTGCGGCTCACGGAACATCCCTGCGTCCTGGCCCACCCGGATCTGCTGCTGGCGATCACCCATGTCAGACGCCGCTTCAAGGCCATGCATCAGGTGATCCAGTTCGGCGGCCGCATCACCAGCAAGCGGATCAATCAATGGCTGGCAGGCTTCCAGGGTCAGTACTGGTTGGTGAGTCCCCATGAGGACAGTCTGGACCCGGAGCACCGGGCCACCCAGATCCAGGCCTCGATTCCCGAGTTCTGCGGCCAGATCCAGATCCCGCCCCAGCGAGGGCTGGGCATCGACGCCCTGCAGTCCCAGCTCGGCGAGCATCTGACGTTGGCACTGACCTATCCGTTCTCGGAGCCGGCCGCGGCCCGCATCATCACCGAGACGATCCCGGAGGACATGCTGCTGCTGCCCGGCAACAGCCTGAGCATCCGACTGCTGGACATGGTCGCCCGTCCCGGACGCGGCAATCGCTGCATCACCAACCGGGGGGCCAGCGGCATCGACGGACTGGTGGCCACGGCCATGGGACTGGCCATGGGGCATCCGGCCGGGGCCACCCTGCTGATCGGGGATCTGTCCCTGCTCCATGACCTGAACAGCCTGGCACTGGCGAAACAGTGTTTCCACCCGCTGATCATCGTGGTCCTGAACAATGACGGTGGGGGCATCTTCAACCTGCTGCCCGCCGCCGAGCAAAAGTCGCATTTCCAGACCCTGTTCCAGTTGCCCCACGGCCTTGCGTTCCGCAATGCGGCGGCCCTGTTCGGCCTGGCCTACGCCAACCCGGATTCGGCCGCCGGCTTCGAAAAGGCCTATACCGATGCCTGCCGCAAGGGCGGCGTCACCCTGATCGAACTGAACTTCCCCCCCAACCAGAGTAGCCGGATCATCAAGGGCCTGATCGGCGCCCTGGTGGACGTCCGCTACGAGACATGACCCGGCCAGCCCCCATCCGCTCACGGGGTGCCGCCCATCTCCCCACCCTGGTCCTGCTCCACGGTTTCATGGGTTGCGGTGATGACTGGCTACGGACGGCCCGCCTGCTGTCGGATCGTTACCACTGCCTGCTGCCGGACCTGCCGGGGCACGGAAGTCAGCCCCTGCCGGCAGATCTGGACTTCGAGGGGTACTGTGAGCGGTTCTGGCGGCAGCTGGCACCCTTGCTGCCGGCCCGCATCGCCCTGGCGGGCTATTCCATGGGCGGGCGAATCGCCGCCTGGCTGGCAACCCGTCATCCCGAATCCATCGCCGCCCTCGTCCTGGAGGGCGCCCATCCGGGGCTGGAAACCGAGGCAGAGCGCCGGGCACGCCGCCGCCATGACGAAAACTGGGCCACGCGGCTGGCGCGTGAGCCCTGGCCGCAGGTCCTGGAAGACTGGTATCGACAGCCGGTGTTTGCCGACCTGGCACCCGCTCGCCGGGAAGCCTTCATCCGGGTTCGGTCCGCCCAGGACCCCGCCACCCTGGCCCGGGTGTTGCTGGCCACCAGTCTGAGTGGCCAGCCGGACCTGCGCCCCGGTCTGGCCGGACTGACCTGTCCCCGGGTTTTCATCGCGGGCGCACAGGACACCAAGTTCAGTGCCTTGGGACAGGCACTGGCCGACACCTGCGTCGGGCTTGAACTTGTCAAACTGGACGGCCTGGGGCATAACTGCCACGCTCAGGACCCCGGGCAGGTGGCCGCCGTCATGGAACGGGTCTGCCACCCCATGCATTTCACCCAAACGAGTAAAGCATCCTCATGAGCACAGCAGCGTCTTCCATCATCCCGGCACTGGACTGGCAGGACCACTCGGCCCCTTATGAAGATATCCTCTATCACAAGGCCGAAGGCATCGCGAAGATCACCATCAACCGGCCGGAAGTCCGCAATGCCTTCCGCCCGCGCACGGTCAAGGAGCTGCGCCAGGCCCTGTCCGATGCCCGCTTTGACGAGGGGATCGGTGTCATCATCCTCACCGGCCAGGGGGATCTGGCCTTCTGCTCCGGAGGTGACCAGCGGGTCCGGGGGGATTCCGGTTACAAGGATGAACAGGGCGTGCATCATCTGAACGTGCTGGATCTGCAAAAGGAAATCCGCTCCTGCCCCAAGCCGGTGATCGCCATGGTGGCCGGCTATGCCATCGGCGGCGGCCACGTGCTGCATCTGATCTGCGACCTGAGCATCGCCGCGGACAATGCCCGCTTCGGCCAGACCGGCCCCAAGGTGGGTTCCTTTGACGGCGGCTTCGGCGCCAGTTATATGGCCAGCGTGGTGGGTCAGAAAAAGGCCCGGGAGATCTGGTTCCTGTGCCGGCAGTACGATGCCCGGGAAGCACTGGACATGGGGCTGGTCAACACCGTGGTGCCGCTGGCGCAACTGGAGCAGGAAACCGTGGCCTGGTGCCGCCGGATCCTGGAGCACTCCCCCATCGCCCTGCGCATGCTCAAGTCCGCCTTCAATGCCGGGGTCGATGGCCAGGCGGGCATCCAGGAACTGGCCGGCAACGCCACCATGCTCTTCTACATGACCGAAGAGGGGCAGGAAGGCCGCAACGCCTACCTGGAGAAACGCAAGCCCGACTTCCGCAAATTCAGACGTCAGCCCTGAAGTCGTGCCGCCGACGGGAACGGAAAACCCATGGCAGCAGGGATGCCCGCCCCATGAAATCCGGCTTTGGCGTTTCTCCCTGCCCCTCCGTCAGGCGTTATCCATGCCGGGGCACACCCTGACACGACGGGAGGGACTGCTGCTGGAATGGTGTCGGCCCCGCGCGGACAGCCTCTGGTCCGAGATCAGTCCCCTGCCCGGCTTCAGCCGGGCAACGCTGGCCCGATGTCATCAGCAGGTCCGGCAGATCCTTGAACAGGACGGCCCCCTGCCCGACCGCCTCCTGCGTCTGCCGATGGAAACCGCCCCGGAGGTGTGTTTCGGCCTGGAAGCCGGACGGCTGCAATGGAGCGGACAATTGCCACCGGCGGCTCCGGTCCCCCGCTGCCGTCTGATCCGCCATGACGATGCCCTGGACATTGCCGCGGATCGGGCATCCCCCTGTTTCAAGCTCAAGGTGGGGCGCGACGCCCTGGCGACGGACATCGACAGGATCCGCCGGGTCACGGCACGGCTCACGGAAGGGCAGCAGCTACGCCTGGATGCCAATCGCTCCTGGACCCTGGAACAGGCCGAGACACTCTGTCGCGCCATCGACCACCGACGGATCCAGTTCATCGAGGAACCCCTGCCGGCAGGCAGTGACTACCTGTCATGGTGGTCCCGTACCGGCATCCCCTTTGCCTGGGATGAAACCCTCAGAGAAACCATGGCCCCCGATCTGCGGACACCGGGCCTGGGTGCCCTGGTCGTCAAGCCCATGCTCACCGGCCTGAGCCGCGCCGGCATGCTGATACAGCAAGCCCGCCAGCTTGGCATTCCCGTCGTTCTGAGCGCGGCCTATGAAAGCAACCTCACCCTGGACTTCCACGCGCGCCTGGTCCATGACTGGGATCTGCGGGGTCCACAGGGCCTGGATACCTTCGGTATATTTGCCCGGGCGCTGCTGACGCCCATCCTCAGCCAACCGGAACATCGTACATTGCCGGTCACACCACACGCTGAACTGGAATACCTTGGATGCTGGACATGAAACACACCCCGCCCCATGCCGACGTGCCCTGCCTGCTATGGCAGGCAGGCAGGCGTCATGCCGGGACCCTCGCCATCATCACCCCGGAAGACAGCCTGAGCTTCGCCGAACTGGAAACGCGGGTGGATCATCGGGCCATGACCTTTCTGGCCCAGGGCGTGCAGGGTGGAGACTGGATCGCCCTGCGGACCCGGACCACGATTGACGGCATCATCGACCTGCTGGCCGTTCTGCGCAGCGGCGCCTGTCTGTTGCCGGTCAATCCGGCCATGCCGGAAACCCCGTTGCATGCCCTGCTGCGGCAACAGGGTGTTCACTGGCTGGTACGGGAACCAGGGCAGCCCCTGCAACCGACCGATACGACCGAACGGGATGTGATCGTCCCGTCCCCGCCATCCCCTCCCCCGGAACTGCGCCGTCAATTTCAGCCGCACACCCCCTGCACCGGCATTCTGACCTCCGGCTCCACCGGGCAACCGAAGCTGGCCGTCCACAGCTACGCCAACCATGCGCTCAGCGCCGCGGGGGCCGCGACACGCATTCCCCTGCGGCCGGGAGACCGATACCTGCTGTCCCTGCCCACCCACCATGTGGGTGGACTGGCCATCGTGTTTCGCTGTCTGATGGGGGGGGCCGCCCTGGTGCTGGACGGGCGCGCCGAGGATACCGGTTTCCTGATGCACATGGGCGTGACCCATGTCTCCATGGTGGAAACCCAGTTGCACCGCCTGCTGCAACAAAGCGGCCCGCCTCCCTCCAGCCTGCGGTACCTGCTCCTGGGGGGCGGGCCGGTCCGTGACTCATTGCTGGAGCAGGCACGCCGGCAGAACCTGCCCTGCTGGACCAGCTATGGCCTGACCGAGATGAGTTCCCAGGTGATCACCCAACCCCCGGAGGGACCGGCCCGCATCCTGCCTCATCGGGAATGCCGGCTGGCCGAAACCGGCGAGATCCTGGTCCGCGGTGACACCTTGTTCCTCGGGTATCGGGACGCGGGACGCATCCTCCCCGCGACCGATGAAGAGGGCTGGTTCCATACCCGCGACCTGGGTCGCTGGGAAAACGGCCGTTTCCATGTGGTGGGGCGGCTCGACAACCAGTTCATCAGCGGCGGGGAAAACATCCAGCCGGAAGCCATCGAGCAACTGCTGCATACCCATCCCGACATCCTCCGTGCAGTGGTGGTGCCGCGACAGGACGCGGAATTTGGCCAGCGCCCGGTGGCCTTCATCCAGTCCGGCACGGAACTGGATGCCCATGCCCTGCGCACCTGGATGCGGGAACGGCTCAAGCCCTTCATGGTGCCGGTGGCCTTCCTGCCCATGCCTCCCACCAGCGGACTCAAGATTCAACGCCGCGACCTGATCCGGCTGGCCAATGTCATGCATCCCCGGGAAATCTGATCATGTCCCTCTGGCAACGCCCCATCGATCTGCAGGCCATCAATGCCGCCCACCAGGGGACCCTCATGGAAGCCCTGGGGATCGAGATCACCCGGATCACGGACACGGCCCTGTTCGGCACGCTGCCGGTGGATGCACGCACCCGACAACCCCATGGCCTGCTCCATGGCGGCGCCTCCGTGGCCCTGGCCGAAACCCTGGGCAGCGTGGCCTCCAATCTGGCGGCCCCGCCAGGCTGGGTGGCCGCCGGCATGGAGATCAGCGCCAGCCACCTCAAGTCCGTCCGCCACGGTCGGGTCCTGGGCTGTGCCCGCCCCCTGCACCGGGGACGCAGTACCCAGGTATGGGACATCCAACTGGAAGACGAGACGGGAACCACGATCTGCGTCTGTCGACTGACAGTGATGCTCAGGGAGAAAAACCCCGTATAGTACGATGACAATCCCTCACCGGAGATCCCCCATGGCGACGCCCGGCACCTTGAGTCCTTCCGCGGACGACTCGATCGGTCCGAATGCCCTCACCCTGGTGTTCGGTGCCAGCGGCTACATCGGCAGTAACCTGGTACCCCGCCTGCTGGCCCGCGGCACCCGGGTTCGGGCCTCTTCGCGCACGCTGAAGGTACTGGAGGCCCGGGGCTGGACCGGTGCCGAACTGGTCCCGGCCGATGCCCTCAAGCCCGAGACCCTGGGGCCGGCCCTCAAGGATGTCCAGGTCGCTTACTATCTGGTCCACTCCATGGGGGCCGGCAAGTCCTTCGGGCGCCTGGACCTGGAAGCGGCGAGACATTTCGCCCGTGCCGCCGCCGAGGCCGGGGTCCGGCGCATCGTCTATCTGGGCGGGCTGGCCCCGGACTCGGCACGCAGCGAGCACATCGTCTCCCGACGCCTGACCGGTGACGAGCTGCGCAAGGGCAGCGTCCCGGTCACCGAATTGCGGGCCGGGATCATCGTCGGCCCCGGTTCGGCGGCCTTTGAAGTGATGCGTGATCTGGTCCTGCACCTGCCGGTCATGGTCACCCCGAAATGGGTCTCCCGCACCTCACCGCCCATCGCTCTGGAGAATCTGCTCGACTACCTGGAGCGCGCCCCCCGGATCCCGGAGGCCGCCGGCGAGATTCTGGATACCGGCGGTCCCGAATACCTCACCTACGCAGACATGATGCGCATCCTGGCCGAGGAGGCCGGGCGCACGCCACCCCGGATCATCCCGGTCCCCCTGCTCTCACCGAAACTCTCCTCCTACTGGCTGCGTCTGGTCACCTCGGTGCCCACCTCCATTGCTCAGGCCCTGATCGAGGGCCTCAAGGAAGACTATGTGGCCGATGATGCACTGACCCGCCGCCTCATGCCCCAGGCGCTGATGGATTTTCGTACCGCGGTGCGCGCCACCTTCGAGGCTGAAAAATCCCACGGAGTCGCCGCCCGCTGGACCGAAGGGGCGTTCATGTTCCGAGACTACCGGGTGGACTACGCCTATTACGCCAAACAGGCTTCCGGCAGTGCCCTGGTGGAGGCCACCCCGGATCAGGTCTGGGAGGTGGTCCGTCGCATCGGCGGGGAAAACCGCTACTTTGCCCATGAACTCCTGTGGAGGATCCGGGAAGGCATCGACTGGCTGCTGGGAGGCCCCGGCCGCAACTACGGTCGCCGTCATCCGACCGAGCTGCGCCTCGGCGACATGGTGGACTCCTGGCGGGTGATGGCCATTGAACCGGAACGACGCCTCACCCTGGGATTCGGCATGCGCGCCCCCGGGGCGGGTGTGCTGGAAATCGAATTGTCACCGGAGGCGCCGGGCACCCGGATCACCGTCACCAACTACTGGCACCCGGCCGGCGTGTGGGGGCTGCTGTACTGGTACCTGATGGCACCGGCCCACGCCTTTGTCTTCAAGGGATTGGCCGAGGGGATCGCCGGAAGGGTCCGGGCCGCTTGACCCGTCCGATGGTCTTTGACATAACCACGCGGGGCATGATTCGTCCCGCCGTTCATGGGAGCTGATTATCAGATGCCGGTCGTTGATCATGACATGCTGTTTCCCGCGGACCAGGAGGAAGTCTTCGGGATGATCCGGCGGGTGGATGAATTCCCCCGCTATGCCGACGCCGTGGAATCCGTCACTCCGCTGGACGACAAGACCTATCGCTGGCAGGTCCGCGCCAACGGCATGGTCTTTCACTGGGACGTGACCATCATCGACGAGGATCCACCGCACATGATCCGCTGGCAGTCCCTGAGCGGCATCCGCAATACCGGACACTATCGGTTTTCCTCCGTCCCCGGCGGCACCCGGGTGCAACTGACCATCGAATATCATCTACCCACCCGGCTGCTGGACAAGACCGTGGGCCGGGTGGCCAAACCGATCATCCATCACATCAGTCGTCAGGCCTTCGAACGTATCCGCCGCTCCCTGATCAATGCCCGAGCGCTGGATTCCCGCAACGGCTCGTCCGGTTCGAAGACCTGACATCCCCCCATTCCCTTGATCGGAACAACCCTGCATGGACAAACAGCAACGCATCATTCAGATGTTCAACGACATCTCTCCCACCTATGACAGGCTGAATCGCATTCTCAGCTTCGGGGTGGACCGGCAGTGGCGACGCAACGGTTGCCGGGCCGCCATGAAAATTCATGGCGGTCCGGTGCGCCATCTGGTGGATGTGGCCACCGGCACCGGTGACCTGATCCTGTTCTGGCGCGAAGCAGCCGCATCCCAGGGCACCACCATCGAACGGGTCACCGGCGTGGATCCGGCCGTGGGCATGCTGGAACTGGCACGCGGGAAGGTGGATGACGTGACGTTCATGGAGGCACCGGCCACTGCCCTGCCTCTGGAGGACGACAGCGCCGACCTGATCAGCATCAGCTACGGCATTCGCAACGTGGTGGACGTGGAGGGTGCCCTGAGGGAATTTCACCGGGTGCTGGCACCGGGCGGGCTGGCGGTGATCCTGGAGTTCATGAGCCGTGAAAAACTCACCCTGATGGACCGGATGAATCGTCTCTACATGAGTCAGGTACTGCCCCGTGTCGGCGCCATGATTTCCCGGGACAAGGAAGCCTACACCTATCTGCCGGAGTCCATCCAGGGCTTCATGAGCACGGAACAGCTGTGTGACATGCTCACCCGGGCCGGGTTTGAGCTGGTGGAGGTGCAAGATGAATTCCTGGGGATTTCGACGCGGTTCATCGCCCGCAAACCGGCCGCCTCCGCAAGCCAGTGACTGGCCGGGCATCGCGGCACATGACTTGATCATCATCAACCCATGCCGGGCATGACAGCCCGCATGGCCATTTCGACACAGATATAGAGAATAGAAAGGGAGACACCCATGCGGGTAGCCATTATCGGGGCCGGTATCAGCGGTCTGGCCACGGCCTTTTATCTGCAACGCGCCCGGAGCGATGCGGACATCGTCATCTATGAAGCCAATCCCCACGTGGGCGGCACCCTGCACACCATCGACATCGAGGGGTTTCGCTTCGAGGAAGGCGGCAACGGCTTTCTGAGCAACAAGCCGGACATGCTGCAACTGGTCACGGACTGCGGCGCCGGTGACGTACTCATGCGCAGTCAGGATGCCTCCCGCAGACGCTTCATTTATACCGATCGAATGCACCCCATGCCCGACTCTCCGGGCAAGTTTCTCAAGACCGAACTGCTCAACTGGCCGCAGAAACTGCGGGTGATGGGCGAGGTGTTCATTCGTCCCAAACGGGACGATAGCGACGAGACCCTGCAGTCCTTCGGCTACCGTCGTCTGGGCAAGGCATTCACCGACATCTTCCTGGATGCCATGACCGCCGGCATCTACGGCACCACCGCCGACCGGGTCTCCGTGAAGGCGGCCTTCCCCCTGGTGACGGAGCTGGAACGCAAGCACGGCGGCCTGTTCAAGGGCATGATCGCCCGCCGCAAGCAGAGCGCCGGCCCCGGCGGCGTACTGATGAGCTTCAAGGGCGGCATGAACGCCCTGACCGAACACCTTCACAAGACCATCAAGGCAGAATGGCATCTGGGCACACCGGTGGAAGCCGTGGTTCAGGAAGGCAAGGGGTTCCGGGTCGAGGCCGGCGACAAGTCGAGCACCGTGGACCAAGTGATCCTGGCTGTGCCGGCTTATGCCGCCGCCCGCATCCTGGCCGGACTGGACCGGGAGCTGGAACAGCAGCTGGATGCGGTCAACTATGCCCCCATTGCCGTGGTGGGCTTTGGCTGGAAGCATCTGGACCACCCCCTGGACGGCTTCGGCGTGCTGACCACCGCCGCCGCCCGCATGCCCTTCCTGGGCATCCTCTGGGACAGCTCCATCTTCCCGGACCGGGCGCCGGAAGGCATGAAATGCGTGCGCGTGATGCTGGGTGGACAACGGGATCCACACATGGTGGATCTGGACGACGACGCCCTCATTGCCCACGCCCGGGACGGCGTCACCAAGGCCCTGGGGATCGATGTCACGCCTGACGTGCAGTTCGTGAAGAAATGGCCGCGGGGCCTGCCTGGCTACCCGGTGGGCCATATCGAGGCCATGGATCGTCTGATGGCCCATGTGGGCCGTTATCCGGGGCTGCACCTGACCGGCAACGCCTACCGAGGCATTGCCATGAACGACTGCGCCCGCAACGGTCGCCTGACCGGCGAGGCCGCCGCCCTGCTGGGAGAGAAAAAGCTGTAGGGAAGACCTTCCGCCTGTGATGGTCCCACCTCTATCGTCATCATTCCTTCGTCATTCCCGCGTTTTTTCTGTCTTGACGAGGGGGGCCACTTTATTCGTCACTCCCGCGCAAGCGGGAGTCCAGGGTTTTCTGCCCTGTCACTGGATTCCCGCGTTCGCGGGAATGACGGAGGAGGTGGCGGGAATGACGCGGGGCGGGAATGA
>NZ_JAJMLZ010000008.1 GCF_022227765.1 Ectothiorhodospira shaposhnikovii
CATCTACATCCAAAGGACACCCACTTTTGCCTTTTGCCGGGTCGGTGCGTGCATCCCGCCAAGCGAAATTCCTGCGCGGGATGGGCGCGGCCCACGGATCATGACAGCCCGTGGAAGGATGCCCTGGAATCCTGTTTCGAGGAATTCACCCAGTTGCTGTTCCCGGCAATCCATGCCGGGGTGGGCAGATTATTGTAGGGAGGAATCGTTCTGGAAGACATCTTCCAGGCGTTCCGCGATGAGGATGTTATCGATCCACTGGAGGAGTTGAGCCTCACCGGCCTGTTGGACGCGCTGTTGGCAGTGCATCCTGGCCTGGGGACCGAATTTGCGCTCGATCTGACGCAACAGGGTCTGAGCTTCGCCCTGTTGAAGCCCCTGTTGAAGCCCCTGCTGAAGCCCTTGTTGAATGCCTTTCTGGAGCCCCTTGGCTTCGCCGCGATCCATCCATTCCTGAGCCAGCGACATGGTAAGTGCCTCCACGAGATGGGGTTTGGCCATGGCCACCCCTTGCTTGAATTCATCTTCGGTCATTGTGTGGACCCGGACGATGTAAATCAATATCTGCCGGGTCAGGGGGTGTTCATCGGGTAAATCCCGCAGTAACCGGGCCAGTTGCTCGGGGTGAAACTGCTTGACGAAGGCCCATGCCAGGGCCGCCAGTCCTGCCCGCAGCAGGGGGTGGTCGGAGAAGTTCTCGTAGGCCGGGGTATTGCCGTTGAGGTCTTTGACCGCATAGCCGCCATCCCGTTGCAGTGCCAGCAGATCCTCGTCGGCATCGATGCAGTCGATCAGCCGGGTGGGCACGTTCCATGGGGTCCGGCCATGGTAGACCAGCAGAGTGATGATGGGTGGCAGCTTGCGCAGTCGTTCCGGTTTGTCCTGGGCGTAGCGGGTCCAGATGCGGTGGCGGTAGCCCATCAGTTGCAGGGGCGCCCCCATGTCAGGCCAGGACTTGTGCTCGATGAGGGTGTAGATGAAGGCGCTGCGGCCATCCCTTAGAGCCACCTGGAACAACCGGTCACTGTGGGTACCGCGCAGGTTCTCGTCGATGAAGGAACCCTCGACGGGCTGGGGATCATCGGCCATCTTGTCGGTGAGGGCCTTGGGAAGGCTCTCGCGCAGCAGGGTACCGGCCCGTTCGGGATCTTCCAGCAGGGCCTTGAACAGGGTGTCGTGGGGGTTAGGGAGGGTGTTGCCCATAGCCTGGGTGTCGTGGTGGATGGGCCCATAGGGTAGCCGATCTGCTGGTGGCGTCGCGCTAGCGGCAGCTCACTTTGAATCCCGGCCTGCCTGCCCTCGCAGTTTCTGTAAAAATCTAGGAATCTAAAGGATACCCACTTTTTGCCCCCACTTTTTGCCGAGCGATCCAACATCGACAAGGACGAACTGCGGATACTCCAGGAGGTGGCAAGGGAGCTGCTTGGTTTTGATGATCGGCAACTGGCTATTGCGCTGGCTGCCGGTGGAATTGTGGATCATGGTGATGGCAACGACAAAGCGTAACAGCCGAATTCTGGACGAGATGCACGAGACAGCACGTGGGCTTCATGGCGCCGGTCTGATCAGCAAGCGTCGCATGGGCGAGTTCGAGGCGCTGTGCTGGACATCATCCGGCAGCGTCACTACCAACAGCTCGTCGATTTCGCCTCCGCACAATTGGGAAAACATTGAACATCATCCTTCAGCGCCGCCCCGGCACCGGCATGGGTAACCACCTCAGCAGGCTCATGGCCGCCAATACCAGCACCAGCACGGGACCAAAGGGCTGGTCCAGGGCCACCGCCAGCACGAAGGACAGCAGATAGGCCACCACGGCAATCCCGGCCGCCAGCCACAATACCCACACCCAGCCACGGGCCAGGCGCCAGGCGATCCAGGCCGGCACGAACAACAGGGCGAAGGCGGCCATGACGCCGAAGCTGGTGGTGGTGATGGCCACGGTGGCCACCACCAGCAGGTCAAACGTGATCTGATGCGGCCGCGCCGAGAGGCCGTTGGCCGAAAAATGATCCGGATAGAAACGGGACATGAGCAGACAGCCGGACAACCAGGGCAGGCACAGCACTCCCGCCACAATCAGGGCCACGGCCGCCATCAGATGAGGACGACCGGTGAAATAAAGCTGCCCATCCATCAAGGACTTGCCCACCATGTCGCCGTGGGCGCTGAAGGCCGAGGCCACCAGCGCCACACCCCACCCCACCAGAATGAAGATCACATAGTGGTCGTTGCCGGGACGGGTCAGCAAGCCCTTGATGACGGCCAGTCCACCGGCGGCCACCACGGCACCCAGCATGACCGATGCGTGCAGTGCCACAGCCACCACACCACCCGCCCCCGCCAGTTGGGCATAGGCCAGGGCCGCCAGCCATTCATCCCGCAGCCGCAGATAGACACCCACCATGGCCGCGACCGGTGCCAGCAACAAACCGGTCACGAAAGGCAGGTGAAACAAGGGATCCAGAAGCAGTTCAAGCATCACGGACTCACGGGCACGACACGGGAACAGACCGTCTGGATGAAGTCGGCTTCATGACTCACCACCAACAGGGTCCGCCCGCCCAGACCTTCCCGAATCAGGCGGACCAGGCCGGTGGTGGCCTCCGGGTCCAGGTTGTTGGTCGGCTCATCCAGCAGGATCAGATCGGCCGGACTGCCCAGACAGGCCCAGATCTGTACGATCTGGAACTGCCCGCCACTGAGCTGATCCATGCGGCAATCCAGCAACCGGGCCACGTCATCGGGGGGCGTCCGTCGACCGGCCCCGGTGAGGCGCACCAGGTCATCCCCGGTGAGAGGACACTCCCGGGGGCGAACGGGCTGCTGGCGATGATGGGCCATGCGCAGCCCCGGTGCCCTGGTCAGGCAACCGTCGAAGACCCGGGCCTGACCGGTGAGGGCCTTGAGCAAGGTGGATTTTCCCGCCCCGTTACTGCCCAGCAGACCCACCACTTCCCCGGCGTAGAGATCGAAACTGACCGGACCAACCACCGGCCTGTCATAGCCGGCGATCAGTCCGTCACAGACCAGCAGGGGCTGCATCACCGAGCATTCCCGACCATGGCCTCCACCCACTGGTCGATCAGTGCCAGATAGGCCTCGGCATCCGCGCCCAGGGGTGGGTCCAGCGGCAGGGCATGCAGGGGCCAGTCCAGCTGTTCCGCCACAAAGCGCGGCCCCCGCTCCGGATGGTGAACGGCCCGGATCACGACGCCGTCCCGGCCCGTCAGGTCACGCACCAGATCGCGCAGATGCCGGGCGGTGGGCGGAACACCCGGTACGGGTTCGACGTAACCCAGCACCGGCACCCCCAGTCGCAACGCCAGATAATCCGCATCCTTATGGTAGAAGACCACCCCCGGCGCCCCGCTCACCCGGGCCTGCCACGCCGGCAGTCGGGCCTCTACCTTATCGGCAAAGGCCTCGGCGTTGGCCCGGAACCTGGCGGCATCCTCCGGCACCAGCAGGGACAGGCGCTCCGACAGCGCATGGGCCACCTCGGCCATGCGGACCGGGTCCATGTTCACATGGGGGTTTCCGGCGGGATGGACATCCCCCAGGGACCGATCCGCCGGACCGCCGACGTCGATCAACGCCACCTGGGCGGCGGCTTCGAAGTAACCCGTTCGGCCGGGGTTCAGGGCCGGGTTGGCGGCCCCCTGGATGGCCGCGGGCAGCCAGCCCACTTCCAGGTCCGCCCCCACGGCCACCACCAGATCGGCGCCGCGCAGGGCCGCCATCATGCTCGGACGGGCCTGCAGGTAATGGGCATCCCGATCCGGCGGTGCCAGCACCCGCACCGTGACGGCGTCACCACCCACGGTCTGCGTCAGCATGCCCATGGCCGAGGTGGTGGCTACCACCTGGAGGGAGGCCTGGGCCGTGACGGCCAGACACATCAGCAACAGTCCTGCCAGCCATTTTTGCATCGTCCTGATCTCCTTTAAAACCGGTGGGCACCGTGCACGCCCAGTGCGACCTGGAACTGCAGCATGAAGGCCCAGCCATCCTCGTCATGATCGTCCTCACTGGCGAAATCTGCCCGGTTAACCTGGGCACGCAGCAAGGAGAACTCGGTGGGACGGAAGGTCAGGTTGGCGGCATAGCGGTAGGAGGTGCCGAAGGACTCGTAACCCTGATGTCCGTGCCCCATCCACTGCAGGGTGTTGCGGTTGGTCATGCCCAGGGCATCGGCCCGGACACCGAACTGCCAGCGGGGTGCAATACCGTACACCGCCTGCACATACAGGCCGTCCTGACGGGCAACGTCGGACACCGGAGGACGCTGGTTATTCCGGAAATCCACATCGATCTCCCGGTGGTAATACTCCCCCTGCACCACCCAGTCCCCATGACCGAATGACCGACCGGCGTCGTATTTGTAGACGGCGTCCACACCGGCAAACCAGGCGGTGCCGTCCCAGCTCAGGCGGTGACTGTGGTCGCCGTGATCGTGGAAGTCCGACAGCTGGAAGGCGCGGGCATGGCCATAGGAAAGGCCGAACTGGGCGGCGTGGTTGTAGCCCAGATCCGGAGCCAGCTTGGCAAAGCCGGTGATGAGCCGGGGACCGGACTTGTCGCTGAAGGGCTTGCCCTCGCCATGCCCTTCATAGGAGGCGATGCCGGCAGTCTCGCCCTGGAGCAGTTCCAGGCCGAAGACGCTGTAGAAAGCGGTCTTCGGGGTCCAGGTGAGCTGGACGCCCTTCTCCTGCAGTCCGTGGTCGCCGAAGAGGTATTCGTTCACCAGGGGGCGATCCACGAAGGCCCAGTCATGGGTGTGCTGGGCGTTGATGTAGCCGATGTCCGAGAGGAACTTGCCCGCCTTGATCTGCAGGCCGGCGGGCAGGCTGCGGGTAGTGATGTAGGCCTCCTCCACCTCCACGTGGTCTTCATCCAGGTGCAGGGTGAGGAGTGCATCGAAGTAATGATCCACGGAGGCGGTGAAGGTGAGTTCCGCGGAACGGAAATTGAAGCCCTCCTCCAGGCCATGGCCGTGGTGGTGACCATGATCGTGATCATGGCCGTGGTCATGACCATGATCGTGGCCACCCCCAAACCCGGCCGGGGTGCCCACATGGCCGCTGAATTCGTTCAAATACACGGTATCGATGATGACAGAGATGTCCGGGTTGAAGGCGCTGCCGGAAGACACCCGTTCACCGCCCAATGCCGGCAGCGGTGTCATGGTGGCGCCGGCAAGGGTGCTGCCGCGCGGCGGCTCCTGGGCATACACCCCGGACAAGGGAAACAGCAGCAAGGCAGCCGCTGTCAGCGGAAGGCGTTTCGTGGCCATGGTCATCTCCGTTTCAGTCTGGTGCGTTGATTCGGCGAACCAGGCAGATGTTATAACATAACAAACCAGAATCAACAGTGGAGATGAGACAATTCCGGGCGAAGGCGCCCTCCCGCCGTCATTCCCGCGAAGGATTCCCAACCAAAGCGCCACCCGCCGTCATTCCCGCAGAGGCGGGAATCCAGTCAAATTGAAACCTTGGACTCCCGCCTTCGCGGGAATGACTTGACGGGAAAGGGAGGGAAGAGAAAGAAAAACCATTCAAAGCATGTGAATGCTCGACAAGGGTCGCGCTGCATTAACCCGGAAACCATGCAGGCAACACCATTCACACGGGGCTTACCGAGGGTTGTGGAGGTGGGCGAGCTCCAACAGGCATCATCCCAGCGCCCTCCTTAGATTACCGAATTACGATCAGAGGGGCGGATCCCGCCGCGTCATATGTTCTGACCTTGATCCATCACTTCACGCCAGGTCCATGTAAACCCCGGACGAAGGGGATCCCAGAGACGGTATTCGGTCAACCGCTCCAAGGCCTTGCTGCTGTAGCGGATATCCACATTGCCCATCAATCCACCACCCGATTCCGCATGCTCGTCGAGCAGGGTAACCACCGCCCCGTAGATGCTGATATTGGCCAAGTCGGTGTTCACGATGGCGCCGTCCACAAGGATGACGAGCCCCTCAAAAATGAACGTCCCCTTTGAGGGGAAAAGATTGACAGTGTGCATGACGTTATCGGACATACCGCCGGAAATGACCAGAACACCGGCGCCATGAACGTTCTCAGACAGGCCGATGCTGCCGGAGCCGGTGATGTGGTAAACGCCGGGCGCATCGCTGCGAACCAGATCACCAAGCCCTAGGCTCCCGGAATCCGGAGAGAGATCAAGCGCAAGCGTGGAAACCATTCCGGACCGGCCATCGAGCAACTCATGCACATACTCCTGCCAGCCGCGCCCGCCGGGGGGGCCACCAAATGCGTCCGGTGATGTGACCTTTATCTGGGGATCGCCGGTGATTTGCGCCGGCAAATCAGAAAGGACAGCGAGCGTCTCGGACTCCGTCAGATGAGCCTCGGACGACACCAAGTGGACACCTGCCATGGATTCTGCTTCGTCCAGGAGGGTGCCGGTTAAACAGTTACTGGAACCACAAGAGCGTTCACTGGGGGGAAGCCAATCTCCGCCATCATAGTAAAGCTTGCCTTGTTTCGGCAGTACCCGAACCAACTCACACGCAGTACCGATGCAGGTATACGCGGAATCAGGCACCGGATCCCCCGAACCGGGGGGGTCAAGATACCGATCCACGCTCAATTTGAGCACACGACGTGCGCCAATCCCCGCAACCTCTCCGGTCACAGTGATTTCAGCGTGGTGATCCTTACCCGGATAGGGGTAGACGACTTCAGCTCCCCAGAAAGCACCGCCAGGGCCACTCACATAGTGGGGGCCGCTACCACCGATGGCCTCCAGCATGTCCTCTTCCGAAT
Organism: Ectothiorhodospira shaposhnikovii; assembly: GCF_022227765.1. Classification (GTDB taxonomy): domain Bacteria; phylum Pseudomonadota; class Gammaproteobacteria; order Ectothiorhodospirales; family Ectothiorhodospiraceae; genus Ectothiorhodospira. The sequence continues at coordinate 6,792 of NZ_JAJMLZ010000008.1, forward strand.
CCCAGGCGTCAGCGGATGGGTTCGCAAGCACCTTGACGACGTGGCCAAGACCACTCTCCGCCGCCATGAAGGCATCGGAGATCTGCTTGTGGTTACCGGCAATCCTTTCCTGAATCACCGCCGTGCTGATGCCGCTCACGCCCACAAGGGTGGCCAGGACAAGGAGCACCAGGCTGACCACCAGCACGGCACCCCGCTCGCGAACCGGAGAAATGGGCATCTCAACCTCCCTGACAAGTCCGTCTGTCGCCTCGATTCATCCATTAAAGCAACCCGATACCCGGAAAACCTTGAACTGGTTCAGAGTTCGGTGCAGGCAAGAGGCTATTGAACGTAAGGCAGAAGGGCGTTGCGCAGCGCCACATGAAACTGCACGGGGTGCTCATGGACGGGCTGACCGGGGGCGGAACGGCTTTCAAAAACCAGGCTGATACGGACGCCGATGGTTGGGACGTTATCCTCCGGTATCAGACGGATGACCATGGATCCATCCTTCAGCCCCGGCACCAGCTCATGGTTCTGGGTGGCGCCGTCACCGCAGCGCAGACCACCGGCCGCCACGTAGTAGAAAACATCCCCCACACCCGCATCGACGCCGCACCAGGCCAGATCCCGGTCGCGGGTCACCCGCAGCATCCCGTTATCCACCTCCAGGGCAATGGCGCCCCGGATGTCCCGAACCATGAAGTCCACGCCGTAGCCAATGGCTTCCTGCAGGGCGGCCAGGCGTTGGGTCTCCCGATAAGTGGTCTGATTGCCCAGAAAGACCTGGATCACCCCCGCCAGCAGCAGAAGGCCCAGGACCATGGCCACCATCAGTTCCACCAGGGACAGGCCCGACTGACGCGGCAAGGGAATCCGGCAAGAGGAAGGTGCGCTCATGAACCACCCCCTGTCGGCAGGGTGAGGCGGTACTCGAACACCGACTGACCGGAGGGTTCGTCAAATCGTCCCTCGGACCAGCGCACGGTGATGATCCATCCCCCATTGTCAGGGTCAATGGAACTGGCACTCAAGCCCGGCAAGGTGGCCTTGCCGGGAGTGTAACCGGGTGAATCTGTGTCATTCCCCCAGTCGCTCAGCCATTCGGCCTGGATGTCCTCCGGTTCTTTCCCATCGGCCAGACTCATCCACAGCCGCTCGCCGGCATCCATGGCGATCACGCCGGCCAGGGTGCGCTGATAGGCGGAGTGCACGCCCTTGAGGCCGTTCAGTTGCAGGGCCGCCAGCCCCAGCAGGCCGATGGACAGCACCAGCAGGGCCACCAGGACCTCGGTCAGGGAAAAACCTCGGTGCCGTCCGGCACGGTCATCACACATATCACAGGCAGGCAACATGGGTCGGCACCTCTGGCCAGATGTTCATCCTTGAATCCTTGAGTGTACACAGCCCGAGACATTTTTTAATGCACAAAGACCCGGCCCCGCGGAGGCAGGGCCGGATCAGGCGTCCATCACTTCAGCTGCGTCAGCAGGGCCTCGGCCGCCGCACGCTCGCTGAAGGCACCGGAACCGGCCAGCACGGACTCAAGCACGGAACGGGCTTCCGCCGAACGCCGGTTGTGATGCAGGGCCAGGGCATGGTGGTAGCCGATGGTGGGATCCTCCGGCAGGGCCTCACGGGCGGCCTGGATCAGTCTCAGGGCTTCGGCGGCATCCCCCTGCTCCAGCAGGGCCATGCCCAGGGTGTCCTTAATGTGGGGAATCTCGGGCGCCAGCCGATGGGCTTCCCGGGCCATCGCCAGGGCGCGCTCGTCTCCCTGCCTCAGATACATGAAGGCGAGATTGTTGAGCACGATGGCGTTGCCCGGTACCTGCTCCACCAGGATTTCATAATGGGGCAGCGCCCGGTCGTATTCCCCCGTTTCCAGGTAGGACGTGCCAAGCACCATCCGCGACTGGGCATCGGCGGGAACCGCGTCCACCCTGCCGGCCAGTAGCCGGCGGGCCTGCTGCAGATCCCCCGCCCGGCGCCGGGCCTCAAAGTACTTGATGGCGGACTCGGTGGTGGCCTGGGCCTGATAGGAGGACTCATAGGCGTCAGCCGCCTTGCCGAAGGCCTCGGCCACGTAGTGAACATCCCCTTCCAGCAACCAGCCGAAGGCGCGGCCGGCCTCCAGGGACTGCAGGCGCCGGGACAGGGCGAGCACTTCCTGCGGGCGCCCTGCCTCCCGTTCCAGGTTGGCCAGGGCCGCCAGGGCGCCCAAGTGCTCGGGGTTCAGCTCCAGGGCCTGGGCCTGGGCGCTGCGCGCCTCGGACTGACGCCCCGCCTGCTGCTGCAACAGTCCCAGACGGTGATGCACTTCCGCATTCCGGGGCGTGATCTCGGTGAGACGGCGCAGGTTGGTGATGGCATTGTCCATCTGCCCGGAGGCCGCCTGGGACAAGGCGAGGGTCTCCAGCAGGGCGGGATTATCCGGGTTGGCGGCGCGCAACCCTTCCAGCAGTGAGACGGCGCGTCGGGACTCATCGGTGTTGAGGTAGTAGCGGGCCAGCAGGATCTTCGGTTCCAGCGCCTCGGGAGCGGCGGCCACCGCTCGTTCCAGCAAGGGGCCGACCCGCGTCCGGTCGCCCCGGTTTTCTTCCAGATTGGCCAGCAGCAGCAACAGGCGATGGTCATCGGGACGCTGCCGCAGGGAGGACTCCAGAATCTGCAGGGCCTGATCCGGCCCTTCCATCTGCATTGCCAGGACCGCCAGATTCCGGGTGGCAATGAGATTGCCGGGTTCCTGGCGGCGGGCCTGCTCGAAGGCCTCCCGGCCCTGGGCCAGATCCCCCAGTCCCAGATGGGCCACGCCGATCAGGTTGCTGAGCGCGGCCTGACCCGGCTGCTTTTCATCCAGCTCCTGAGCCAAGGTCAAGGCTTCCTGGAAGTTGCGTTCTTCCAGCAGGCGCACCACCGTGGCCAGTTCCAGCATCTGCTCATCGGGAATGAGGGACTGCAGGGATTCTAGTTCCTTGAGTCCGGCGATCCGGTCACCCCCTTCGATCAGTGCCCGGGCCAGACGCATGCGGGCGGGGATGGATTCCGGATCCAGCGCCACCCGCTCCCGCAACAGACCGATGCCGGCGGCGGCATCACCGCGCATGGCTTGGACGCCGGCCATCAGTTCCAGCGCCAGCAGGTCCGCGGGATCCCGGGTCAGGACCCGATCCAGCAACACCTCGGCATCCTCCACCTGTCCTGTCTGCATGCGAACGGCGGCCAGCAGGCGATTGGCGGCGACCGAGTCGGGCTGCACCCGCACGAATCGCCCCAGATGGGTATCGGCCTGCTGGAGATTGCCCAGGGCAAAATGGGAGGCTCCGGCAAAGAACAGGGCCGGCAGATAGCCGGGATTGCCACGCAGGGTGGTTTCCAGGGCGCGCACGGCGCCCTGGAAATCACGCTCGTGGAAACGAATCATGCCATCAATATAGGCCGTGGCAGGCAGATCACCGCCCAGCCGCGCCAGTGCCCGCTGATCCGCCGCGGCACCCTCCCAGTCCTGCCGGGCAATGCGGGTCAGGGCCCGCTTGAAATGCCCCATGTACGGCATGGCGGCACTTTCGATCATGCGGGTGAAGGCCAGTTCGGCATCATCCAGACGCCCCTGGGCGCGGAAGATCTCCCCCAGCAGGTCCCAGGCATCGGTGTAGTCGGGCTGGTGTTCCAGGGCTTCGGTCAGACGCAGCCTGGCCCGGTCCGTCTCGCCCTTGAGCAAATGGACCTGGGCCAGACCGGTCAGGGCGGGGGCATGGCGGGGCGCCAGTTCCAGCGCCTTGCGGAAGGACTCGGCGGCATCGTCGGGACGCTCCAGTCCCAGCAGCGCCCAACCCATCAGCACTTCGGCGTCACGGATGTCCTCCGGGCGCTGCAGCCGGGCCGGATCAAGGCCGCTGACCACGTTGTCGAAGCGACCCTGCATCTGCTGGGCCCGAGCCATGAGCACCGCGGCCTCGGGCGCATCCCAACCCAGCTGCATGGCGCGCCGGAATTCGCTCTCGGCGGCGGCGGCCTCTCCCAACTCCAGATGAGCCAGCCCCAGACGCCAGCGGGCTTCCACGTGCTCCGGTTCCGCCTGCAGGATGTTTCTGTATTCGATCATGCCGGCACGCAGATCGCCTTCTGCCTGAAAGCTCAGGGCGCGCTCCAGTCGTTCCTCGGTGGAATGGCTGGTCTGGCCGCACCCCGCCAGCATGAGTGTCGGCAGCAGGATCAGGGCCGTCACGGAACGGGAAAGCAGTGTCTTTTGCATCATGCGAATGACTCCATGGTGAGGTGCGCACTGGAATGATTGCGGTCCTTCCTGAGTGTAATCCAGTTCCGTTGCCGCCGACATGTCCGCGGTATTTGCCATCCTTCACCGCTCCATGCCACCATCGCAACCACGTGAAACCAGTGGGATTCCCCGTCTTGGCCGGCATGTCCAACATCATCCTCATCGGCCCCATGGGTGCCGGCAAGTCCACCGTGGGCCGGCACCTGGCCACCTATCTGCATCTGCCTTTCGTGGACAGCGACAAGGAAATCGAGCGGCGCACGGGGGTGAGCATCCCCACCATCTTCGAATACGAGGGCGAGACCGGTTTCCGGGACCGGGAAGCGGCCGTGATCGATGATCTGTGCAGCCGTCAGGGCATCGTGCTGGCCACGGGCGGCGGCGTGGTGATGCGTCCGGAAAACCGGACCCGGCTCGCCCGCTGCGGCCTGGTGGTCTATCTGCGCGCCTCGGTGAATACCCAGCTCCGACGCACCTCGCGGGATCGCAACCGTCCCCTGCTGCAGACCGACAACCCCCGCGCCCGCCTGGAGGCGCTGTTCCGTACCCGGGACCCCCTATACCGGGAGATCGCCGACCTGATCGTGGACACCGACCGGGAACACCTGCGCGGCACGGTCAGGACCATTGCCCGGCGTTTTCGTCGCCCCCGAGACACGTCCTCCCGCCCCCGGAGCGCGGGCGCGGACCAGGTCGCGGGGACCTGAGCCTGCCGGCGGACACGCATCTGGCCTTGGTTTTCACACGTCGAGTATGATGACCCCATGGACACACTCACCGTTGAACTTGGCGAACGCAGTTATCCGATCCATATCGGCCGGGGCCTGCTGGATGAACCGGCATGGCTTGACCAGGCCCTCAAGGGCCGCCGGGCCATGGTGGTCACCAACGAAACCATCGCCCCCCTCTATCTGGACACCCTCACCCGGACCCTGGCACGGACCGACACCGGCCCGGTGGAGACGGTGATCCTGCCCGACGGCGAGCAGTTCAAGAACCTGCAGACCCTGGACACGATCTACACCGCCCTGCTGGAACGACGGCTGGACCGCGGCGCCGTGCTGATCGCCCTGGGGGGCGGGGTGATCGGCGATATCACCGGCTTTGCCGCCGCCAGCTATCAGCGGGGCATCGATTTCATCCAGGTGCCCACCACCCTGCTCTCCCAGGTGGACTCGTCCGTGGGCGGCAAGACCGGCGTCAATCACCCCCTGGGCAAGAACATGATCGGGGCCTTTCACCAGCCCCGCCTGGTGCTGATCGATACCGACACCCTCAACACCCTGCCCGACCGGGAGCTGAGCGCGGGCATCGCCGAGGTGATCAAGTACGGCCTCATCGATGATCCGGAGTTCTTCCAGTGGCTGGAGCAGCACCTTCCCCGCCTGCTGGCGCGGGAGCCGGAGGCCCTGGCCTTCGCCATCCGCCGTTCCTGCGCCGACAAGGCCCGGGTGGTGGCGGAAGATGAACGGGAATCCGGTCGCCGCGCCCTGCTCAATCTGGGGCATACCTTCGGTCACGCCATCGAGACCGGCCTGGGCTACGGCCGCTGGCTGCACGGCGAGGCGGTGGCCATGGGCATGGTGATGGCCGCGCGGATGTCCTGCCGCATGGACTGGATGAGCGAGTCCGAAGTCGCACGCATCACCGCCCTGATCAGTGCCGCCGGGCTGCCCGTCGAGGCCCCGCCGGGTCTCTCCGCCGCCCGCTTCCGGGAGTTGATGGCGGTGGACAAGAAGGTTCAGCAGGGCCGGCTGCGCCTGGTGCTCATGCAGGGCATCGGCCGGTCGCTGGTCACCGCCGACTTCGATCCCCGCGCCCTGGACGACACCCTGGAGGCCCTGGCCCACCCATGAACACCCATCCGGCGCCTGTCATGGACCCCGAGCGCTTTGCCCCCTATGCGGCGCATGAAGGCAACAGCCGGGGGCGCCATCACCCGGAGGACCCACCCCGCTATCGCAGCCAGTTCCAGCGCGACCGGGACCGCATCATTCATTCCACCGCCTTCCGTCGCCTGGAATACAAGACCCAGGTGTTCGTCAATCACGAGGGAGACCTGTTCCGTACCCGCCTGACCCATAGCCTGGAAGTGGCCCAGATCGCCCGCGCCATTGCCCGGGTGCTGCGCCTCAACGAGGATCTCACCGAGGCCATCGCCCTGGCCCACGATCTGGGACACACCCCCTTTGGACATGCCGGTCAGGACGCCCTGAACCTGTGCATGGCCGATTACGGCGGGTTCGAGCACAATCTGCAGTCCTTGCGGGTGGTGGATGTGCTGGAAGCTCATTACGCGGAATTCGACGGTCTGAACCTGACCTTCGAGACCCGGGAAGGCATCCTCAAGCACTGTACCCCGGCGGCGGCCGCCGCCCTGGGCGATGTCGGCGCCCGCTTCATCCAGGGTCACCAGCCCAGCCTGGAAGCCCAGCTCAACAATCTGGCGGACGAGATCGCCTACAACAACCACGACGTGGATGACGGTCTGCGCTCGGGGCTGATCACCGTGGACCGGCTCATGGAAGTCACCCTGTTCCGGGAGGCCTTTCAGGAAGTGCGGACCCGCTTTCCGGACCTGAGTGAAAAGCGCACCCGTCATGAAGTGATCCGCCGCATGATCAACCGCCTGGTCACGGATCTGATCGACAGCAGCCAGGCCCGCATCCTCGCGGCAGCGCCGGACAGCCTGGAGGCCGTGCGCCTGCAACCTCGTCCGCTGATTTGCTTCAGTCCACAGATCCGGGAATATAACCTTGAGTTGAAACGGTTTCTGCGTCAGCATCTTTACCGTCATTACCGGGTCAAACGCATGACCGTCAAGGCAGCCAGAGTGCTGACGGAGCTGTTCCAGGCCTACATGGCCGACCCCGCCCTGCTGCCGACCGAACACGAACACAAGGCGAAACGCCTGGCCGCGGAGACCGGCGATGCCGGTCGGGCCCGCGCCATCGCCGACTATCTGGCAGGTATGACCGATCGCTTTGCCATTGCCGAATACGGTCGCCTGTTCGACCCGAACACACTCTCATGACATCCAGGTAAGCCATGGCCAACGATATGCTGTCCGCCGACTGTCTCGAACGACTCGGACTCCGGCAACAACCTTTCGGTCCAGTCGCCAACGAAGAATTCCTCTACACGGACCCGGCCACCGACATGCCGGTGAACGTGGTCCTCGAACATCTTCGCAATGACCAGAACATCGTCATCCTCAAGGGCGAGTTGGGGGTGGGCAAGAGCACCCAGCTGCTGCGGATCCTGGGACAGGGCCGGGAGAGCATGGACTTCTGCGCCTTCAAGGCCCGCGCCAACATCAGCCTGGCGGCCATCGACTACACCGTGCGTCAGTACTGGAAGGATGCCGCCCCGCCCCAGGGCGGTGAGCATCTGGACAGTTTCATGGCCGCCATGGTCCAGCAGGGCATGCGCCCGGTGCTGGCCATCGACGACGCCCATCTGCTTGACTCGGCGGTGCTGGCGGAACTGGTCCAGGCTCGGCGCCGGGTTCACGATCAGACCAACCAGTGCTTCAGCCTGCTGCTGGTGGGCGAACCGGAGATCGAAGAACACCTGAGCGCCCTGGACGAATCCCTGGACAGCCCGGAAACCCAGATGACCGTCCAGATGCGCCCCTTTACCCGGGAGCAAACGGCCGCCTACCTGCGACATCGCCTGCAGGCCGCGGGACTGGAAAACCCCCGCCTGCTGGACGACGACGCGATCCAGGCCATCCATCGGGATTCAAACGGGCTGCCGGGGCGCATCAACACCCTGGCCAACAAGCGCCTGGCCGCCCTTTTCGGTGGCACGACCGATACCGCCGGGGACAGCGAGGATGAAACAGACGACGACGCCGACGGCTCACCGGCCTTCTGGCAGCAACGCTGGTTTGCGCCGGCGGTGGCCGGCGTGGTTCTGGTGGGCGTGGTGCTGATCCTGACCAGCATTTTCACGGGTCGTGAAGATCCGGCCGAGACCACCCTCAGCCAGCCCATCATGCTGCCTCAGCAAACCCCGAGACCGGCACCGGCGGAAACACCCCAGGATCGCGTGCTGCAACCGGTACCGATTCAACCGGTACCGATCACCCCACCCCGGCCGGCGCCCGAACCGACCCCGATGCCGGCGCCGGAACCCGAGCCCGAACCGGTGCCGGAACCGGAGCCCACGCCGCCCCCGGCGCCGGCACCGGCACAGCCGACTCCGGCCCCGGCTCCCACGCCACCGGCTCCGGCGGCACCGCGCCAACCGTCGCCACCCGCGGCCGCCCCGGCACCGACCACCACGGCCGACGGCAAGCGGATCCGTGATGCCCAGTGGCTTCGCGCCCAGTCCCCGGATCGCTTCACCATCCAGATCCTGGCCAGCGGCAATGAGGCGGCGGTTCGGGACTATGCCCGCAACACCAATCTGCCCGGCGATGTCGCCTGGTTCCCCATGCGGCGCGGGGATCAGACCCTGTATGTGCTGGTATTCGGCTCCTATGCCTCCGCCGATGCGGCCCGTAGCGCCATCCCGGCCCTGCCGGCGGAAGTGCGGCGCAATCAGCCGTTCATTCGCAGCTTCCGGTCGGTACAGGACGCCATGGCGAACTGATATCCGTCGCAGGCCCGCCCTTCTCCCCACCGGGGAGAAGGGCTTGGAACATTCATGTCCCGCATCCCCCAAGCCTTCATTGATGAACTGCTGGCCCGCACCGATATCGTGGAGCTGGTGGGTAGCCGCGTCACCCTGAAGAAACAGGGCCGGGAATATGCCGCCTGCTGCCCCTTCCACGCGGAAAAGACCCCATCGTTCTACGTCACCCCGCAAAAGCAGTTCTACCACTGCTTCGGCTGCGGCGCCCACGGCACCGCCATCAGCTTCCTGATGGAGTACGACAACATGGATTTTGTCGAGGCGGTGGAAGAACTGGCCCGGCGGGCCGGCATGGAAGTACCCCGGGAAAGCGGCCCGGGCCGCGGGGACAGTGAAGGCTTCCAACGCCTCATCGCCGCCCAGGAGGCCGCCGCCACCCATTTCACGGACAATCTGCGCCGCCACCCGGAAGCAGTGGACTATCTCAAGCAACGGGGACTCACCGGCGAAATTGCCCGGGACTTCCGCCTGGGCTTTGCCCCCAATCTCCGCGATGACCTGCTGCGGACCCTGGGCAAGACCTTCAAGGAACAGGAGCTGCTCGACGCGGGCCTGGCCACCCAAAGGGACGGCGGTCCACCCTATGATCGCTTCCGGGGCCGCATCATGTTCCCCATCCGCGACAGCCGAGGCCGGGTGGTGGGCTTTGGCGCCCGTCTGCTGGGGCCGGGAGAACCCAAGTACCTGAACACCCCGGAAACCCCGGTCTTCCACAAGGGACAGCAACTCTACGGCCTGTACGAGGCACGCAAGGCCTCCCCCCGGCTGGAGGAACTGCTGGTGGTGGAAGGCTACATGGATGTCATCGCCCTGGCCCAGTTCGGACTGCGCAATGCGGTGGCCACGCTGGGCACCGCCACCACCCGGGATCATCTGGAGCGACTGTTCCGGGTGGTCCCCCATCTGGTGTTCTGCTTCGACGGTGACCGCGCCGGCCGGGAGGCCGCCTGGCGTGCCCTGGAACAGACCCTGCCGGTGATGCGGGATGGACGCCAGGTCCGTTTCCTGTTCCTGCCGGAAGGGGAAGACCCGGATACCCTGGTGCGCCGGGAAGGCATCGAGGGTCTGCGGGCACGCATGGGCCAGGCCCGCCCCCTGTCGGATGTCCTCATCGACGAACTCAGGCAGCGACATGATGCCGGCACCCGGGAAGGCCGTGCCGCCCTGGGTACCCAGGCCACCCGCCTGATCCGGGACATGCCCGACGGCCTGCTGCGCGCCCAGATCGTCAACGAACTGGCACAACTGGCCACCGTGTCCACGGATCAGTTTGAGCGGGGCCTGGCGCCACGTGAAGCCGACCCACCTCCGGCCCCCTCGCCTTCCCACCGCCCCACCCCGGCAAACCGGCGGCAACGCTTGGAGATCACACCGGTGCGTCTGGCATTGTCGATCCTGCTGGATCAACCGACGCTGGCCCGGGAGCTGGACGACATGCGCTGGTTGCAAGATCTGCAGGCCCCCGGGGTCAAGGTCCTGGTTCAGGTGCTTGAAACTCTGGCGCAGAACCCCAATCTAACCACCGCGGGGTTGCTGGAGCGCTGGAGAGACAGCGAAACCGGACGACATCTACTAAAATTGGCTCAGTGGCAACCGCCGCCCAGCCAGGAAGAATCGGTGCCGACACTGCTGCGGGATGCCCTGGGCCGCCTGCGCGGACAGTACACCGAGCAGCGCACCGAAGCCCTGCTGGCCAAGGCGTCCCGGTCGGCCTTGTCGGAGGATGAAAAGGCCGAGCTGAAGGCCCTGCTGACGAGAAAGTCCCGGTAAGCCGCGCCCGGCGCCGAAGCTGCCAGGAGGGTACCGTCCCGTTTCGGGCGGAGATGGCAGCCACCCATGATGGGTGCTATACTTGAACGTTTCAGTCCCGGCCAGAGCCTCCCCGGTTTGCGCACAGTTCCCAGCTTGAGCAGGTTTCCATGAATCACGAAGAACAGCAATCCCGCCTGAAGGAGCTCATCGCCAAAGGCAAGGAGCAGGGCTTCCTGACCTATGCCGAGGTGAACGATCACCTGCCGGACACCATCGTCGATCCCGAACAGATCGAAGACATCATCGCCATGATCAACGACATGGGCATCACCGTCCATGAACAGGCGCCTGATTCCGACAGTCTGATCCTCTCCGACAGCTCCGTTTCCACCGACGACGACGCCGCCGAGGAAGCCGCCGCCGCGCTGGCCTCCGTGGATGGTGAATTCGGCCGCACCACCGACCCCGTGCGCATGTACATGCGCGAGATGGGCACGGTGGAACTGCTGACCCGCGAAGGCGAGATCCAGATCGCCAAGCGCATCGAGGACGGCCTGTCCCAGGTGCTGTTCGCCCTGGCCCATTACCCCAAGTCCATCGCCTCCCTGCTGGCCGAATGGGACCAGGTGGAAGCGGGCGAAACCAAGCTCACCGATGTGGTGGTCAGCTTCATCGACCCCAACGCGGAAGAGATCGCCGCCGTTTCCCTGCCCAAGGAAGACACGCCTTCCGTGAAGGCGGCCGATGACGGCGACGACGGCGACAGCGATAGCGACGATGACGGGGATGAGGACGACAGCGACGACGAAGCCGCCGCCCCCGAGGATACCGGCCCGGACCCGGAAGAGGCCCGCATCCGCTTCACGCACCTCAAGGCCATGTACGAGAAGGCCATTGCCCACGCCGGCGCCGACAAGCGTGAGGAATACCGCCAGGCCCGCGAGGAACTGGCCCGCTACTTCATGGAATTCAAGCTGGTGCCCCGGCTGGTGGATCAGCTCACCGCCGACCTGCACGAGATGGTGGAACGCATCCGCAACCAGGAGCGTGCCATCATGCGCCTGTGCGTGGACACCTGCCAGATGCCCCGCAAGGACTTCATTCGCACCTTCCCGGAAAACGAGACCAACCTGGAATGGCTGGATGGGTGCCTGAAGGGCAAGGCAAGCAAATACAAGGAACTGCTGGCCGAGCACCGGGATGACATCCTGCGTGCCCAGAAACGATTGGTGGCCATCGAGGAGGAATCCAGCCTCACCATCGGCGAAATCAAGGACATCAACCGTCGCATGTCCATCGGCGAGGCCAAGGCCCGTCGCGCCAAGAAGGAAATGGTGGAGGCCAACCTGCGTCTGGTGATCTCCATCGCCAAGAAGTACACCAATCGCGGCCTGCAGTTCCTGGACCTGATCCAGGAGGGCAACATCGGCCTGATGAAGGCGGTGGACAAGTTCGAATACCGGCGCGGCTACAAGTTCTCCACCTATGCCACCTGGTGGATTCGTCAGGCCATCACCCGCTCCATCGCGGACCAGGCCCGCACCATCCGCATCCCGGTGCACATGATCGAGACCATCAACAAGCTCAACCGGATCAGCCGGCAGATGCTGCAGGAGATGGGCCGCGAAGCCACCCCGGAGGAGTTGTCCCAGCGCATGGAGATGCCGGAGGACAAGGTGCGCAAGGTGCTCAAGATCGCCAAGGAGCCCATCTCCATGGAGACGCCCATCGGCGGCGACGAGGACTCCCACCTGGGGGATTTCATCGAGGACGTGAACGTGCAGTCCCCGATCGAGTCCGCCACCCGGGAAAGCCTGTCGGAGACCACCCGCGAGGTTCTGGCCAGCCTGACCCCGCGGGAAGCCAAGGTGCTGCGCATGCGTTTCGGCATCGACATGAACACCGACCACACCCTGGAAGAGGTGGGCAAGCAGTTCGACGTCACCCGCGAGCGTATCCGCCAGATCGAGGCCAAGGCCCTGCGCAAGCTGCGTCACCCCTCCCGCTCGGAGATGCTGCGCAGCTTCCTGGACCTGGAATAAGTAGAGTGAAATACGCCTGATTCGCCGACAGGTCGGCTCCCACATCGATTGCCACAGATGCAACCGTGGGAGCCGACCGGCGAGCAACAAGGCACCCACGGACAGCAACACCCCGCAAAGGCCGGAACGCCAAGGACACGCTTCCCCTGCCGCCCGATCTCTTGTATCTTCCCCTATCCTGATTTCCTTCCCCTTGGGCCTGTAGCTCAGTTGGTTAGAGCAGGGGACTCATAATCCCTTGGTCGTCGGTTCGAGTCCGACCGGGCCCACCAATCAATCCATCCAGCCACCCTCCCACGGATTGAGGATGGTCACGAACAAACATCATGAGAAATCAGCCGGCTGGGTGCCGATGGTCACACGCGGCGGATCAAACTCGATGTCCGCAACATCCGGCATGGCCAAGGCATCAGCAATATTGCGGCGCTGCCTTGTCAGCCGCTGGTACTCCTCAATGCTCAACAGCACATGCGCCGGCTTGCCGCGATCCGTGATGAACACCGGGCCACTCTTGGCAGCCTTCTTTGCGCGGGTAACGTTCTGGTTAAGCTCTCGACTGGATAGGGTCGTGATGGCCATAGTGACACCTCCGGCACGAATCATTCATATAGGCATGTTGCTGCATCAATGACGGACTGTCCATAAGCGGCCGGCAGGCTATCGTGACCAGGATGTGCGGCGTCCCGACGCGCCCTGGATGCACGACATCCCGGCGAGACCGGGATAAAGTACATCCCGATGAGACCTGCACAAAGAACATCCCGACGATTTTCAGGGCATTTTTTTGTCCCAGATCGTGGACACCCCGAACAAGACCCGTCGATACTGCTAAGCTAGATTGTGGTTTTCTGCAGGGTCGGCATTGATCGCGTCTGCAAGACACATACCCGCAGACGGGTTCAGGGGGAGAACAGGCCTGTCGGCCCGCACTCAAGCTGATGACAACCCACAAGGGAGCAAACATGAGCACTGCCTATCCGACTGTTGGTGTGGCCTCCGGGCTACCACGCTATTCCTATCTGCTGCGCCTGCTGCACTGGGTGATCGCCGTCCTGCTCATCACGGCCCTGATCGGCGGCATGACCCTGGGCACGCTGGGCTATGAACGTCTCGTGGAACTGGTCGGGGTAGAGATGGCCGGCTATGCCTACATGGGACACAAGACCCTGGGCATCACTATCCTGGGGTTGATGGTCCTGCGCCTGCTGGTACGGGTGAGCCAGGGCACCCCTGAATATGCCATCGACCTGTCCCGCGCCCAGCATTTCTTTGCCGGTCTGGTGCATTTCCTGCTCTACGTGCTGGTCATTGCCATGCCCATCATCGGCTGGCTGGCCACCGCCGCCGCGGGCAATCCGGTGAATTTCGGCACCTATGAACTGCCCGGCTTCATCGGCCAGGATCCCGAACTGTCCAAAACCCTGTTCCAGGCCCACACCGTGGTGGCCCTGTGCATCATCGCGCTGATCGTGATCCATGTGGCGGCGGCGTTCTACCATGCCCGCGTGCGCCGGGACTGGGTGACCACCCGTATCAGCCTGTTCAACTAACGCCGGACTCAAAAAGCCGTCGACATAAGCAAAAGGCCGGGCATTTGCCCGGCCTTTTGCTTTGCCTCAATCCCTTCCCTGCCTACGACGGGATCTGCGACAACTGAGGCTTTTCCACCCAGGGCATGCCGCCCTGGTTGAGGGATTCGATCACCAGGGCGGCCGCTTCGGCCACCTGATCGGCCAGCCCCTTGATGCCCAGCTCCACTTCCCGGCAACCGTTCTCCGATGAAGGCAGGCTGGACATGCGAATCTCCGGAAACCGCTCCAGCACCGCCTCCATCACCGGCACCAGCTCGCTCTCCGGGGTGTTACTGACCAGGATCAGCCGTTCGATGCACGGAATCCGGGAGAACAAGTGATTGTAATGGGTGTCCAGCACCCACTCCACCATCGGCCAGGCCATGTTGGGGAAACCGGGAACACAGTGGTGGTGGCGCATGCTGAAACCCGGAATCTGATTCACCGGGTTGGGAATGAGCGTGCTCCCCACGGGTAGTTCCGCCATGCGGATCCGGTGCGGATAGGCCTGCTCGCCGAAGCGTTCCTCCAGAATGGCCACGGCCTCGGGATGGAGTCCGAGTTCCACATTCGCGGCGCGGGCGAAGCATTGACGCGTACGGTCATCGGGCGTTGCACCGATGCCGCCGAAGCTGAAGATCAGGGCCTGGGAGTCCAGCGTCTGACGCAAACTCTCGGTCAGCAGGCCGGGATCATCTCCGACGAAACGGACAAAGGACAGTTCCAGCCCACGCCGGGCCAGTACCGAAATGAGAAAATCCATGTGCTTGTCCCGCCGCTTGCCGGACAGCAGCTCATCACCGATGATCAGGCCACCGATCTGCATTCCTGCCACATCCCCCCGCCGGTCACGCTTCAGTTCTTCGCACCCATGGCCAGCGCCCGGGCACGAATCAGTTCACCCGCCTCCCGCTGTGCCTCGCGATCATAGTTCTCGTCCGCTTCGGGCCAGCCCTGCACATGACGGCAGATCAGGTCGGCCAGGGCGTCCGTGTGGTCCTGACGGGTGTTGAGGGAGGGAATGTAGCTGAATCGCTCGCCACCTGCCTCGATGAAGGCCTCGCGGCTCTCGTCGGCGATCTCTTCCAGGGTCTCCAGGCAGTCGGCGGAAAAGCCGGGGCAGACCACATCCAGGGATTTCACGCCCTGCCCGGGCAGACCGACGATGGTCTCCAGGGTATAGGGGGTCAGCCACTGGGCCTTGCCGAAACGGGACTGGAAGGAGACCAGCCAGCGATCTTCCGGCAGCTCCAGACGCTCCGCCACCAGGCGGGCCGTGGTCTGACAGTAACAATGGTAAGGGTCGCCCTGGTCCAGATAGTCGCGGGGAATACCGTGGAAAGAAAACAGCAGACGCTCGCCCCGGCCATGGGTCGCCCAGTGCTCACGGATGCTGGCGGCCACGGCATCGATGTAGGCGTCGTCGTCGTGATAGCCCATGACAAAGCGGGTCTCGGGTACCCAGCGCCATTCACTCAGGGCGCGGGTGACGGCATCAAAAGTGGAGCCGGTGGTGGAGGCCGCATATTGGGGATACAGGGGCAACACCAGGATGCGTCGGGCACCGGCCCGACGCAGCTCTTCCAGACCGGAACGAATGGAGGGGTTGCCGTAACGCATGGCTACCGCCACCTTGACCGGCCCGTAGAGCCGTTCGGCGATTCGGCGGCCCACCGCCTGGCCCTGGGCCTTGGTGATGGTGAGCAGCGGGGAGCCGTCCTTGCCCCAGATACGGGCATATTTGGCCGCACTCTGGCGCGGGCGGGTATTGAGAATCAGGCCGTTGAGCAACAGCCACCACACGGGGCGCGGCACCTCCACCACCCGGGAATCCCAGAGAAATTCCTTGAGGTAGCGCCTCAACGCCTGCGGCGTGGGCGCATCGGGCGTCCCCAGGTTGGTGATCAGCACCCCCAGGCTATGGAGACTCCCATGTCGGTAATTCGGCTCGCCAATATAGGTCATGGCTTGTTCTGCTTTATGGTTTGACGACAACCCTCGGGCCGCGTGATCGGCCGCTGAAGCGACAGAATCACCCTCCCCCCGCAGTGCGGGGCCGCGAAGGCCGAGTGTACTCCTCCCTACTTCAAGAGCCATCTGGACCCTTCCCCCCAGGACATAAGGCGCGACTGTAAACCGGCCGGCGAGGATGCACCAGCACCGGGGTACGGCCCCGCGGACGGACAGCCTGCCCCCTCAAGGCAGGCCGAAGGAAACCAGATCCCGGACAGGGCCACGCCGCCGATGATACCTGACACGTGGCGCACTACTGCCGCGGACGCAGCCGCAGGGGACTGGTTCTTGGAAAATGAGCCTGCAGAAATTCCATCTGGTCCGCCAGTACACGGCGCCCCTGAAGATAGATGTATTCCGCATGGGTCGGAATGAACGGCACCGCCAGCAACTGCATGCCGGCCTGCTCGGGCGTGCGGCCGGCCTTGTGGTTGTTGCAGCGTTTGCAGGCGGTCACCACGTTGCACCATAGATCCTGCCCCCCCTGACTGATGGGGGTGACATGATCCCGCGACAGGTCGCGGTGCTGAAAGTGATTGCCGCAATAAAGACATAAATGAGCATCACGCTTGAACAAGGCCGCATTGTTGAGTGGCGGTGAATAGGCCTGACTGACGGCCTTGTTGGTGCCGTGGGTGGCAATGATGGAATTCACCTCCACCAGACTGCGCCGGCCGGTTCGGGCATTGATGCCGCCACGAATCCGGTACAACAGGGAGCCGCAGGTGTAGGCCACCTGCTCAGCGTGGTAGAGCCGCACCGCATGCTGATAATCGATCCATTCCATCGGCATGCCCGATGCGTCAGTTCGCAGTACCTGCTGACTGAACTCGTACACCTCTGCACCCTCGGGAGGTTATACCGGCACCGCCCGACTCTGCCGCAAACGGACCCAGAAAGCAATTATCAAGCCGTTGATTCGTTGACCTGAGTCCCCATGTTCGGCAGGGTCCGACACGATTTTTCGTACCCGGATTCCAACATGATCGACATTGGATGTTCAAAGGCCGGAAAAATTCCGCTACCATGCCCTGTTTTTGGGCATCCCCGCCTGACGGCGGCGCCCGAACTGGTTCGCATCCACCCAAAAACCGTTGCAGTCCTCATCGTCAGGATCGGTCGTCATCCGGCCATTACCCCTGCACGGGCAGACGGAGTCAACCCATGCCGATCAAGATAGCCGTACCCAAAGAAACCGCCCAGGGCGAGCGGCGCGTCGCACTGGACCCCACGGTCGCCGCGCGCTTTGCCAAACTGGGTCTTGAAGTGATGATCCAGAAGGGTGCCGGGCGCGATGCCCAGTTCCCGGACGAGGCCTATGCCGACACCCGCGTGGTGGACGATGCCAAGACCCTGATGTCGGAAGCCGACATCGTGGTCAAGGTGGCCCCGCCCACCCAGGAGGAAGTGAACATGATGAAGGATGGGGCCACCCTCATCGGCTTCTTCCATGCTCACAAGAACACGGATGTGGTCAAGGCGCTGCAGAAGAAGAAGATCACCAGCTTCGCCATGGAGCTGATTCCCCGCATCTCCCGTGCCCAGAGCATGGATGCCCTGTCCTCCCAGGCCGCCGTGGCCGGGTACAAGGCCGCCATCATGGGTGCGGACCTGTCCTGTCGCTTCTTCCCCATGCTCACCACCGCGGCCGGCACCATCCGTCCGTCCAAGGTGCTGGTGATCGGTGCCGGCGTGGCCGGCCTGCAGGCCATCGCCACCGCCCGCCGCCTGGGCGCCATCGTCGAGGCCTATGACGTGCGCTCCGCCACCAAGGAGCAGGTGGAATCCCTCGGCGCCAAGTTCCTGGATCTGGGTGTGAAGGCGGAAGGCGAAGGCGGCTATGCCCGCGAACTGACCGACGAGGAAAAGGCAAAACAGCAGGAAGCTCTGGCCAAGTTCATCAGCCAGTGCGACGTGCTGATCACCACCGCCGCCATCCCCGGCCGCCCCTCGCCCATGCTGATCCCCCAGAAGATGGTGGACGGCATGAAGTCCGGCGCGGTCATCATCGACCTGGCCGCCGAGGGCGGCGGCAACTGCGAGCTGACCAAGCCCGGCAAGACCGTCACCAAGGGCGGCGTGACCATTCACGGCCCCCTGAACGTGCCCAGCCAGGTGCCGCTGCACGCCAGCGAAATGTACGCCAAGAACCTGCTCAACTTCCTGTCCCCCGTGCTCGCCGACGGCAAGCTGAACCTGGACTGGAACGACGAGATCATCGCCAAGAGCTGTCTGACCCACGACGGTGAGATCAAGCACGACGCAACCCGCAGCCTTGTGGAAGGAGATCAAAAGTGATCGAGGGTTTTGTTGCACTCTACATCTTCATGCTCGCCGCCTTCACCGGCTACGAGGTCATTTCCAAGGTGCCGGTGATCCTGCACACGCCGCTGATGTCCGGCTCCAACTTCATCCACGGCATCGTGCTGGTGGGTACCATGGTGGCCCTGGGCCACGCCGAAACCACGGCCCAGATGTGGGTGGGCTTCATCGCCGTGATCCTGGCCGCCGGTAACGCCGTGGGTGGTTACGTGGTGACCGAGCGCATGCTCGAGATGTTCAAGTCCAGCAAGGGGGCCAAGTAAATGGGTTTCATCATCAACGTAGCCTACTTTGCGGCGGCGGTGCTGTTCATCGTCGGCCTCAAGCAGATGGCCTCGCCGGTCACCGCCCGTCGCGGGATCATCTGGGCCGGCTGGGGCATGGTCATCGCCACGGTGGTCACCTTCCTGCACCCTGAAGTCCGCGGCTTCATCAACTACCTGCTGATCATCCTGGGCATCGGTATCGGTGGCGGTCTGGCCTGGTACACCGGCAAGCGCGTCGCCATGACCGACATGCCGCAGATGATCGCCCTGTACAACGGCATGGGCGGCGGCGCGGCCGCCGGTATCGGCATCGTGGCCCTGATGGGTTCCTACGAGCTGAGCTGGACCATCCAGTTCATCGCCGTGCTGGGTGTGATCATCGGCGCCGTGGCCTTCTCCGGCTCCCTGATCGCCTTCGCCAAGCTGCAGGGCCTGATCACCAAGTCCCTGCGCTTTGACATGCAGCAGAAGATCAACCTGGGCGTGCTCGGCGCCACCGTGCTGCTGGGCATCATCATCAGCTTCAGCGGCGCTCAGGTGAACGGTGCCCTGCTGACCGTGTTCCTGCTGCTGGCCCTGGCCTTCGGCATCCTCATGACCCTGCCCATCGGCGGCGCGGACATGCCGGTGGTGATCTCCCTGTACAACGCTCTCACCGGTCTGGCCGTGGGCCTGAAGGGTCTGGTGCTGGACAATGCCGCGCTGATGATTGCCGGTATCGTGGTGGGTGCCGCCGGTACCCTGCTGACCCAGCTGATGGCCAAGGCCATGAACCGTCCCATCTCCAACGTGCTGTTCAGCCACTTCGGCGAGAGCAGCGGTGGCGATCAGTCCGAAGTGACCGGCACCATGAAGGAGATCGAGGCCTCCGACGCCGGCGTGATGATGGCGTTTGCCGACAAGGTGATCATCGTCCCCGGTTACGGCATGGCCGTGGCCCAGGCGCAGCACAAGATCTGGGAACTGACCCAGCTGCTGCAGGAGCGGGGCGTGACGGTGAAGTTCGCCATTCACCCGGTGGCAGGCCGCATGCCCGGTCACATGAACGTGCTGCTGGCCGAAGCCGGCGTACCCTACGACATCATCTACGACCTGGATGAGATCAACAGCGAGTTCAAGACCGCCGACGTGGCCATCGTCATCGGTGCCAACGACGTGGTGAACCCGGTGGCCCGTTCCAACCCGGAAAGCCCGATCTACGGCATGCCGATTCTGAACGCGGACCAGGCCAAGAACGTCATCGTGATCAAGCGTGGCAAGGGTGCCGGCTTCTCCGGCGTGGAGAACCATCTGTTCTTCGCCGACAACACCCGCATGCTGTACGGCGACGGCCAGAAGGCCGCCAGCGAGCTGATCTCCAGCATCAAGGAAATCGGTTAATCCCGATCCCGCAAAGTAAAGTGACAAGGCCCGGCGTCATCGCCGGGCTTTTTTCATTTTACTCCCTCACCCCAACCCCTCTCCCGCCAGGGGGAGAGCAGCTTTATCATCGGGCGGATGTGGCATCATTTGCCACCATGCCTCAGTCCTCCTCGCCCACCATCCTCCGTGTCGCCGTTCCCACCCCCGTGCAGGGGTATTTCGACTACCTGCCCGCTCCGGATGAGGCCGACCTGCCCGCCATCGGTGCCCGCGTGCGGGTGCCCTTCGGACGGCGTCAGGTGGTGGGTGTGGTCATCGGCCACGGTGACGCATCCAGTGTGCCGAGCCACCGGCTACGGCCCATCGGCGCCACCCTGGATACCGGGCCGCTACTGAACACCGCCCTGTTGAACCTGCTCGCCTGGGCCGCCGACTACTATCAGCACCCCCTGGGTGAGGTGATGGCCGCCGCCCTGCCCGTCACCCTGCGCCAGGGCAAACCGGCCGAGGCCCGGGGCATCGAGTATTGCACCCTGACCGAGGCGGGCCGCCGCACCGACCCGGCCACCCTCACCCGCGCTCCCCGTCAGGCCGCCCTGCTGCGCCTGTTGCAGGACGCGAAGGAGGATCTGGCCCTGGAACGACTCAGGGAGCAACAGGACACCGATCCCCGCCAGTCCCTCAAGGCACTGGTGGACAAGGGACTGGCACGGATATACGCCCGCCCCTGCCTGAGCCCGGCGGATACGCCCCCGGCTCCGGCGCCCGCACTCAACACCGCCCAGCAACAGGCGGTGGACGCCATCGCGGCGACCCTGGGCCGATTCACCTGCCATCTGCTGGAAGGCGTCACCGGCAGCGGCAAGACCGAGGTCTATCTGCAGGTGATCCGGCAGGTGTTGGCAAGCGGACGCCAATGCCTGGTGCTGGTGCCGGAGATCGCCCTCACCCCCCAGCTGCTGGGCCGCTTCCGGGCACGCCTGGATACCCCCATTGCCGTGCTCCACTCCGGTCTTGGCGACGGCGAGCGTCACTGCGCCTGGCTCTGTGCCCGTGGCGGCGAGGCCGGGGTCATCATCGGCACCCGCTCGGCGGTCTTTGCGCCCTGGGCACGGCCGGGCCTGATCATTGTCGATGAGGAGCATGATCCTTCCCTGAAGCAGCAGGACGGCTTCCGCTATCACGCCCGGGATCTGGCGGTGATGCGCGCTCACCGGGAACAGGTGCCGGTGGTGCTGGGGTCGGCCACCCCGGCCCTGGAGAGCCTGGCCAACGTGGAGCGGGGGCAGTACCGGCACCTATCCCTGCCGGGCCGGGCCGGCGGCGCTTCGGCGCCGCGCCTGAAGTTGCTGGACGTGCGCAGCCAGTTCATGGACGAGGGCCTGTCCGTCCCCCTGCTGGACCGCATGCAGCAGCACCTGGAGGATGACGGCCAGGTGCTGCTGTTCCTCAACCGGCGCGGCTATGCCCCAGCCCTGATCTGCCATGAGTGCGGCTGGGTGGCCGACTGTCATCGCTGCGACGCTCGCATGACCTGGCATGCGGGCATCCGCCGCCTGCGTTGCCATCATTGCGGCCATGAAAGCGGCGTGCCCGCTCAATGCCCGGACTGCGGCCGCCCCCTGGCCGGCCGGGGCCAGGGCACCGAGCGGGTGGAACAGGCCCTGCGACGGCACTTTCCCGCCTGGCCGGTGGTGCGCATCGACCGGGACAGCACCCGACGCAAGGGTGCCCTGGCATCCGCCCTGGAAGGGGTGCGCAGCGGCCGCCACCGGATCCTGGTGGGGACACAGATGCTGGCCAAGGGCCATGACTTTCCCAACGTGACCCTGGCGGCCATCCTGGAGGCGGATCAGGGGCTGTTCAGTGCCGATTTCCGGGCGGTGGAGCGGCTGGCCCAGACCATCGTGCAGGTGGCTGGACGGGCCGGGCGCGGCACCCGGCCCGGAGAAGTGCTGATCCAGACCCATCACCCGGAGCATCCCCTGCTGCTGACCCTGCTGGGCGCCGGCTACGGGGCCTTTGCCCAGGCGGCACTGGCCGAGCGCAGGGAGGCCCGCCTACCCCCCTACGCGGCACTGGCGCTGCTCAGGGCGGAAGCCACGGCGGCCGAAGCGCCCCGGGTGTTTCTGGAAGGCGCTCGTCACGCCCTGGAGTCGAGCACCCCCCGGGGGGTGCAGGCCTGGGGGCCGGCCCCGGCCCCCATGGAACGCAAGGCGGGACGGTATCGGGCCCATCTGCTGCTGCAGGCAGGGCGGCGGCAGGATCTGCAAAAGGCCCTGGCGATCTGGCTGCCCGATCTTCCCCGGCTGCCCGGGGCCAGAAAGGTCAGGTGGTCCGTGGACGTGGACCCGGTGGATCTGCAGTAAACCGCGGGCTCTTTGCCCCATCCCGGCCGCTCCCCGGGCGCCTCATCCCGGCAAGGGTATTCACCCCCCTTGCCATTCCCGATAGAATCTGCCCTCGTTCAGATTTCCCCGCCGTTCGCTCTTCTTCGGATACCGAAACCTTGAAACCTCAATTACAGGCTCTGCTCGAACAATCCCTCCACACCCTCACCGGCAACGGCACCCTGCCCGCCGACCGGTCGGTGGAGGTTCAATTGACGCGCACCCGGGACAAGGCCCACGGTGATTTCGCCACCAACCTGGCCCTGCAACTGGCCAAGCCCCTGGGCCGCAAACCCCGGGACGTGGCGCAGCTGATCATCGACCATCTGCCCGAATCGGACATCCTGGACAAGGTGGAGATCGCCGGTCCCGGCTTCATCAACCTGTTCATCAGCCGCGGTGCCCGTCTGGCGGTGATCACCCAGGTGCTGGAGGCCGGAGAAGCCTACGGTCGCAGCCGTCTGGGCGCCGGCAAGAAGGTGCAGGTGGAATTCGTCTCCGCCAACCCCACCGGCCCCCTGCACGTGGGTCATGGTCGTGGCGCCGCCTACGGCGCGGCGGTGGCGGACCTGCTGGAGGCGGTGGGCTTCGATGTGCACCGGGAATACTACGTCAACGACGCCGGCCGACAGATGGACATCCTGGGCACCAGCGTCTGGCTGCGCTACCTGGAACGCTGCGGGGTGAAGTTCCACTTCCCCACCAACGCCTACCGGGGCGAATACGTGCGGGACATCGCCGACACCCTGTTCCAGGAACACGGCCAGGACTATGCCGTCACCACCGAGGCCCTGATGGACGGCCTGCCGGCGGACGAACCGGACGGCGGCGACAAGGAAGAATACATCGACGCGGTCATCCAGCGGGCCAAGGGGCTGCTGGGCGACAACCGCTACCGTTACGTCTTCGAACTGGGCCTCAACGTCATCCTGGATGACATCCGTGACGACCTGGCGGAATTCGGCGTCACCTATGAGACCTGGTACTCGGAGCGCTCCCTCACCGACAAGGGGTCCGTCAACAAGGCCCTGGAACAGTTGCGGGACAAGGGCGCCCTGTATGAAAAGGACGGCGCCCTGTGGTTCCGTTCCACCGAATACGGCGACGAGAAGGATCGCGTGGTTCAGCGGGACAACGGCCAGACCACCTACTTTGCCTCCGACATCGCCTATCACATGGACAAGTTCGACCGGGGCTATGACCGGGTGATCGATGTCTGGGGCGCCGATCATCACGGCTATGTGCCGCGGGTGAAGGCGGCACTCCATGCCATGGGCCGGGACGATGCCCGTCTGGACGTGCTGCTGGTACAGTTCGCCATCCTCTACCGGGGCGGCGAGCGGGTGCAGATGTCCACCCGCTCCGGCAGTTTCGTCACCCTGCGGGAACTGCGCGAGGAAGTGGGCAACGACGCCGCCCGGTTCTTCTATGTCATGCGCCGCTGCGAACAGCACCTGGACTTCGACCTGGATCTGGCCAAGTCCCAGTCCGCCGACAACCCGGTCTACTACATCCAGTATGCCCATGCCCGGGTGTGCAGCGTGCTGCGACAGATGCAGGCCAAGGGTCTGACTCATGACCCGGCCAACGGCCACGCCCACCTGGACCGGCTGACGGAGGATCATGAATCCGCCCTGCTCGGCAGCCTGGCCCACTTCCCCGAACTGGTGGAAGCGGCCGCCCTGGCGGAAGAACCCCATCAGGTGGCCAACTACCTGCGGGATCTGGCCAATGACTTCCACACCTACTACAACGCACACCAGTTCCTGGTGGACGATGCCGATCTGCGGGATGCCCGCCTCAACCTGATCCTGGCCGTGCGTCAGGTACTGGCCAACGGTCTCACGCTGTTGGGCGTTTCCGCGCCCGAGGAGATGTAATGGCCCGCGGCTCCCGGCGCCAGGCCAGCCGCCGCCGACAGGCGGAAGAAAGGCCACCCCTGCCCGGCTGGGTCTGGGGCGTGGCCGGTCTGGCGGTGGGCCTGTTCGCTGCCGCGGTGGTCTATCTGCAGACCCAGCGCGACGCACCGACCACCACGACGACGGTGGCGGCGCCCCAGATCCAGCAACAGCCCGTCCAGCAGCCGCAACCCGCCCGCCCGGCCCAGGCACCCGCCCAGAAGCCGGCGGAAGAGGCGCCCAGGCCCCGTTTCGACTTCTATACCCTGCTGCCGGAACTGGAAGTGGTGGTCCCGGAACCCCAGGTCCAGCCCCGCACGGCCCCCGGCGGCCCGCCGCCCCCGCCGACCCCGGTGCAGCAGCCCGGCCGTTATCTGCTGCAGGCCGGTTCCTTCCGCTCCCATCAGGAAGCGGACCGCCTGCGCGCCAGCCTGGCCCTGATGGGGGTGGAGGCCCGCATCCAGCCCGTGACGGTGAACGGGGATACCTGGCACCGGGTACAGGTGGGACCGTTCACGGAACTGGACAACCTGAACCGGATGCGCGAGCGACTGCACGCCAACCAGGTCCAGACCATCATGGTGCGGGTGCCTGACGCCTGACGGCGTCAGTGCTCCATACCGACACGTCTCCATGTCTCACCCGGACCCCGATCAGCTCGCCGCACGCATTCCCCTTTGCCTGACACGGGACCATGACGCCCTTCGCAAGGAGCTGGACCGCGCCCGCCGCCGGCTCCGGACCGGCAAACCCGCCGACCGTCTCCTGGAACGCCTGACCGGCCGGATCGAAGCCTCGGTCCTGGCCCGTGAACAACGCCGCCAGGCCCTGCCCTCGCCGAACTTCCCCGACGATCTGCCCGTCAGCGCCCATCGGGAGGAGATCGCTCGTCTGATCCAGGCCCATCAGGTGGTGGTGATCTGCGGCGAGACCGGCTCGGGCAAGACCACCCAGCTGCCCAAGATCTGCCTGTCCCTGGGCCGGGGGACCGATGGCCTCATCGGCCACACCCAGCCCCGGCGCATCGCCGCCCGCTCGGTGGCGAGCCGCATTGCCGAGGAACTGAACAGCCCCCTGGGGGAGCAGGTGGGCTTCAAGGTGCGCTTCTCCGATCATGTCGGCCCCCGCACCCTGGTCAAGCTCATGACCGACGGCATCCTGCTGGCGGAACTGCGCTCGGACCCACTACTGAGTGCCTACGACACCCTCATTATCGACGAGGCCCATGAGCGCAGCCTCAACATCGACTTCCTGCTGGGCTATCTCAAGCGTCTGCTACCCCGGCGGCCGGACCTCAAGCTCATCATCACCTCCGCCACCCTGGACCCGGAACGCATCGCCCGCCACTTCGCCGATGCCCCCGTCTACGAAGTCCCCGGCCGCACCTACCCGGTGGAGATCCGCTACCGCCCGGTCACCGGCGAGGATGACGCCGACACCGAACGGGATCTGAATGAGGCCCTGCTGGCGGCGGTGGATGAACTGGCCCAGGCCGGTCCCGGCGACATTCTGGTGTTCCTGCCCGGAGAGCGGGAGATCCGCGAAGCCGCCGAGGCCCTGCGCAAGCACCATCCCCGGCATACGGAGATCCTGCCCCTCTACGCCC
This sequence comes from Ectothiorhodospira shaposhnikovii, assembly GCF_022227765.1. Taxonomy (GTDB): domain Bacteria; phylum Pseudomonadota; class Gammaproteobacteria; order Ectothiorhodospirales; family Ectothiorhodospiraceae; genus Ectothiorhodospira. The sequence goes on from NZ_JAJMLZ010000008.1 coordinate 32,916, forward strand.
GGCTGTCGGCGGCGGAACAGAACCAGGTCTTTGCCCCCCACACCGGCCGGCGGGTGGTACTGGCCACCAACGTGGCCGAAACCGCCCTCACCGTGCCGGGCATCCGCTATGTGATCGATTCGGGGCTGGTGCGCATTGCCCGCTATGCCTGGCGTTCCCGCATCCAGCGCCTGTCCCTGGAGCCGGTCTCCCAGGCCTCCGCCAACCAGCGGGCGGGGCGCTGCGGGCGCCTGGGGCCGGGGATCTGCATCCGCCTCTACGGCGAGGAGGACTTCCAGCTTCGCCCGGCGTACACCGACCCGGAGATCCTGCGCTCCAACCTGGCCTCGGTGATCCTGCAGATGGCCCACCTGAACCTGGGCGATCCGGAGGATTTTCCCTTCGTGGAGCCGCCGGACTCCCGTCTGATCCGGGACGGCTTCAAGCTGCTGCAGACCCTGCGGGCAGTGGACGATGCCCACGGCATCACCGCCACGGGCCGGCAACTGGCCCGGCTGCCGGTGGACCCGACCCTGGGGGCCATGCTGCTGGCAGCGGCCCGGGAGCAGGCACTGGCGGAAGTGACCCTGATCGTGGCCTTTCTGGCCCTCCAGGACCCGCGGGAACGCCCCGCCGAGAAACGTCAGGCCGCCGACGAGGCCCACGCCCGATTCCGGGAACCGGGATCGGACTTCCTGGGTTACCTGAAGCTGTGGGCCGCCTGGCGGGAACAGTCCCGCCATCTGTCCAAGGCCAAGCTGCGGGCCTGGTGCCGGGAGCATTTCCTGTCCTTCATCCGCATGCGGGAATGGCAGGATCTGCACGGCCAGCTACGCCAGAGCCTGCGGGAGATGGACCTGAAGGAGAACCAGGAACCGGCCGATCCGGCGGCCATCCACCGGGCCCTGCTCACCGGGCTGGTGACCCAGGTCGGGGTGAAGACGGAAAAGCACGACTATCTGGGCGCCCGCAACCGGCGCTTTCACATCCATCCGTCTTCCGGACTGTTCAAGGGCGCCCCGGCCTGGGTCATGGCCGCCGAGATCGCCGAGACCACCCGGGTCTACGCCCGGGAATGCGCCGCCATCCGTCCGGAGTGGCTGGAAACGGTGGCGGGTCATCTGCTCAAGCACCACTACCATGAACCCCATTTCGAACCCCGCCAGGGCACCGTGGCGGCCTGGGACCGGGTGACCCTGTTCGGGCTGATCGTCAACCCCCGGCGCAAGGTGAACTATGGCCGGGTGGACCCGGCGGATGCCCGTCGAGTGTTCATCCGCGAGGGTCTGGTGGCGGGTCGGCTGCGTAGCCGTGCCCCTGCCCTGGCCCACAACCAGGCCCTGATCCGGGAGATCGAGGACCTGGAAGCCCGCGGACGGCGCCGGGATCTGCTGGCGGACGAGCAGGTGCTCTACGATTTTTACGATGGCCGTCTGCCGGCCACAGTCCATGACGGCGCGGGCTTTGAACGCTGGCGCAAGCAGGCGGAGCGGGATGATCCCTCCCTGCTGCGTCTGGACCGGGACACCCTGCTGCAGCGCGAGGCCCCGGACCTGGGCGGGGAGCGCTTCCCGGACGTGCTGGAGAGCGGTGGCCTGCGGCTGCCCCTGAGTTACCGTTTTGAACCGGGCCACGAGGCGGACGGCGTCACCCTCACCCTGCCCCTGGCGGCCCTCAATGCCCTGGACCCTGATCGGGGGGACTGGCTGGTGCCGGGTCTGCTGGAGGAAAAGCTCGCCGCCCTGATCAAGACCCTGCCCAAATCCCTGCGCCGCCATTTCGTGCCGGCCCCGGAGTTCGCCCGGGCGGCCCTGGCCCGGCTGGGAGAGCCCGAGGGCGAGTTGATCCCGGCCCTGACCCGGGCCTTGCGCCAGATCACCGGCACCGACGTCCCTCTGGACCAATGGCAGCCCGAGCGCCTGGAACCCCATCTGCAACTGCGCTACCAGGTGGTGGACGCCCAGGGCAAGACCCTGGTGACCGGCCGGGATCTGCAGGCCCTCAAGGACAGCTTGTCCGGACGGGCGGTGGAGAGCTTCGAGGCTCACCGGCCCGAGGACATGGAACGGGACGGTCTTACCGACTGGGATTTCGGCCCCCTGACGGAGTACGTGGAATTCCGTCAGCACGGCGCCACCCTGCGGGGCTATCCAGCCCTGGAGGACCGGGGCGACAGCGTGGCCCTGATCCTGGCGGACAGTCCGGCCCGGGCCGGACAGATCCATCGTGCCGGCCTGCGACGGCTGTTCATGCTGGGGGCAAGGGAGCCGGTGAAGTACCTGTACCGAAACCTGCCGGACATTCAGCGCCTGTGCCTGCAGTACAACCCCGTGGATCGCTGCGAGGCCCTCAAGGATGACCTGGTGTTTGCGGCGGTGGAGCGGGTATTCATGGCCGAGCCCTGGCCCACGGACGCGGAAGGGTTTCGGCAGCGCCTGGAGGCGGGCCGGGGCGAACTGGTGGCGACGGCCAATGCCCTGTGCGCCCTGGCGGGGGAGATCCTGGCCGTCTACCAGCGCATCCGCGCCCGCCTCAAGGGCGCCCTGCCCCTGTCCTGGGTGGAGGCGGCGGGAGACATCCGGGACCAGTTGGAACACCTGATCCATCCCCACTGCCTGCTGGAAACGCCGCCGGACCGGCTGGCCCAGTATCCCCGTTATCTGGCGGCCATCGAGCGGCGCATGGAACGGCTGGACCATGCGCCGGACAAGGACCGGCGCGCCCGGGTGGACGTGGAACCCCTGTGGGAGGACTGCAAGGCCCGCCGGGCGGCCGGACGCACCGGCGGCGAGTGGTCGCGCTACCGCTGGCTGATCGAGGAATTACGGGTGTCCCTGTTTGCCCAGGAACTGGGGACGGTGGAGAAGGTGTCGGTGAAGCGACTGGAGGACCTGCGCAAGAGCCTGGATCGGGCGTGAAGGACGGCGGGGAGCGCAGAACGAAAACCGGGTGACCGGGTCAATGGGTATATCACCCGAACCCTGCCCCGCCATGCCCCACACAGCCCACCACCTGCACAACCGCCTGCAGTCCCTCGCCCTGGTGGGGGCCATGGTGCTGTTGCTGGGGACCATCGCCTGGCTCATCGGCGGCCCGGTTCACAGTACCGGGGTGGTGACCGCGGTGGTGGTGCTCTATTTTCTCAACCCCATGGCCTCGCCCGGCCTGGTGATGCGCATGTATCAGGGTTACCGGCTTGATCCCCGGTACGCCCCGGTGCTGCTGGAGATCATGGACCAGCTCGCCGGCCGCGCCGGCCTGCCCCGGGCTCCCACCCTGCACTATGTCCCCACCCGGATGATGAATGCCTTCGCCGTGGGCGACCGACGGCAGGCCGCCGTGGCCGTCTCCGACGGCCTTCTGCGGCGCCTGAGCCTGCGTGAGCTGACCGCCGTGCTGGCCCATGAAATCAGCCATGTGGCCCACAATGACCTGCGCACCATGACCTTTGCCGATCTGTCCTCCCGGCTCACGGTCCTTTTGTCCCTGTTCGGCCAGGTCCTGCTGATCATCAACCTGCCCTTGCTGATCATGGGACATGCCACCATTCACTGGGGCGCCATCCTGCTGCTGATCTTCGCCCCCAGCCTGACCACCCTGTTCCAGCTGGCCCTCTCCCGTAGCCGGGAATATGAGGCGGACCTGGGCGCGGCCCGCCTCACTGGCGATCCGGTCGGTCTGGCCATGGCCCTGGACAAGCTGGAGCGGGTGCAGGGCGGCCTGCTGGAACAGGTGCTGCTGCCGGGCCGCCGTGCCCCGGAACCCTCCTGGCTGCGCACCCATCCCGCCACCCGCGACCGGATCGACCGCCTTCGGCAACTGGACCAGACACTGCCCCATGGCCCCCTGCCCCTGCCGGCCGTGGCCTATGACCCGCGCCCGATCCTGGAGCAGATCCCGGCCAGACCCCGCTGGCTCATCGGCAGGTCGTGGTTTTGATGCACTGCAGCTTTCTAGAGTAATCTCTTGACTTCCTGCATTGCGGACGCATCGCGAGAGATCCCATGGACACACTGCTCATCATCAAGACCGGTACCAAGATCGACTCTCTTCAGGACTTTCCCGGGGATTACGAAGACTGGATCGCCGCCGGCATGGACTGGCCCCAAACCCAAACGAAGGTGGTGGATGTCCAGGCCGGTGATCCGCTGCCGGCACCAGGGGACGTTGTCGGCGTGGTCATCACCGGCTCCGGCGCCATGGTCACGGAGGAGGCCCCCTGGATCCAGCAGACCGCCGACTGGCTGGCGCGCGCGGTATCAGCCGGTGTGCCGATCCTGGGAATCTGCTTCGGCCACCAGATCCTGGCCCACGCCCTGGGCGGCCGGGTGGACTGGAATCCCCGGGGGATCGAGGTGGGCACGGTGGAGGTCCGGCTCCACGGCGAGGCCGCCGAAGACCCCCTGTTCTCGGTGCTGCCGGGCCGGTTCTACGGCCAGGTCAGCCACAGCCAGTCGGTGGTGGCGTTGCCGCCCGGGGCGATGGCACTGGGCGAGAGCGACATGGAGGCCCACCAGGGGTTCGTGGTGAACGGGTGCGCCTGGGGGGTGCAGTTTCATCCGGAGTTCGATGAACGCATCACCCCCCATTACGTCATGTACTACCGGGACCGGCTGGCGGAACAGGGGCGGCAGATCGACGGCCTGCTGGCTAACATCCGGCCGACCCCGGAGAGCAGTCGGGTACTGCGGCGGTTCGGGGAGTGGCTCAAGACCCCGCGCTGACCGGATTTCCCTCCCGTTTCCAGCGCCGCCAGAGCCCCTTTTCCAGTTCCACCAGCAGCAGTACGAACACACCGTAGCCCAGGATCAGGCCCCAGTGCTGCAATGACAGCGGCGCGCTCTGGAACAGCAGGTTCATCCACGGTGTGTAGACGAACAGGAGCTGGACCATCCACATCGCCCCGATCCCCCACCAGATCCAGGGATTGGAAAACGGATGGGTGCGAAACACGCTGCGGGAGAGGGAACGGCAGTTGAGCAGGAAGAAGCTCTGCACCACCACGAACAGGCTCACCGCCAGGGTGCGGGCCTCCTCCAGGCTCGCACCCTGGGCCAGTGACCACTGGAACAGACCGAAGGCCCCCACCAGCAGCAAGGCACTGACCGAGAAGATGCGGCCGATGATTTCGCCGCTGAGGATCGGCGCATCGGGCCGACGGGGCGCCCGGGCCATGATCCCCGGCTCCCGGGGTTCGAAGGCCAGCATCAGGCCCAGGAACACCGCCGTGGTCATGTTCAGCCACAGGGCCTGCACCGGCAGCACCGGCAGGGTCAGGCCCAGCAGGATGGCCACCATGATCACCAGCCCTTGCCCCAGGTTGGTGGGCAGGACCCAGGTGATGAACTTGATCAGGTTGTCGAAGACGTTGCGCCCCTCCTCCACCGCCGCCTCGATGGAGCTGAAATTGTCGTCCGCCAGCACCATGTCCGAGGCATCCCGGGACACTTCCGTGCCGTTGATCCCCATGGCGATGCCGATGTCGGCCCGCTTGAGGGCGGGGGCATCGTTGACCCCGTCACCGGTCATGGCCACCACATGGCCCCGGGCCTGCAGGGCCTCCACCAGCCGGAGCTTCTGCTCCGGCGCCACCCGGGCAAAGACCGAGACCTGGTCGGCGGCCTTGCTCAATTCATCCGGCGGCAACTCCGCCAACTGGCGCCCGGTCAATGCCCGTCGCTGATCCTTGTCTTCATCCCGGATGATGCCGATGCGTTCGGCAATGGCGCGGGCGGTGAGGACATGGTCGCCTGTGATCATCTTCACCCGGATGCCGGCCTTGCGGCACAGGGCCACGGAATGGATCACTTCCTCCCTGGGCGGATCGATCATGGCCTGCAGGCCCAGGAAGATCAGCCGATCCTCGTCCTTGTCCGGGTCGGGAACATCCAGCCGGTTGGCATCGGTCTCACCCATGGCAAAGGCCAGCACCCGCAGACCCTGGGCCGCCAGCGCCTCCGCTTGTGCCTGTAATTGTTCCCGATGGATCGGTACCCGCTCTCCCTCGGCATTCATGGCCCGATTGCAATGGGCGATCACCCGCTCCGCCGACCCCTTCATGTAGACCCGGTGGCCCTCATCATGGCGGTGCAGCGTGGCCATGTACTGTCGATCCGACTCGAAGGGAATGACATCGACACGGTGCAGCCGACCACGCATGTCGTGACGGTCGAACCCGGCCTTGAGGGCGCTGGCGATCAGTGCCCCTTCGGTGGGATCGCCGTGGACGCTCCAGCGACCGTCCCGTTCCACCAGCTCACTGTCATTGCTCAGCAGGCCGGCCAGCAGGCAATGGTACAGGGCCTGATGGTGAGCAGCGGGAGCCTCGACCGGGCTGCCGTCCCTCAGAATCCGGCCTTCGGGATTGTAGCCGCTCCCGGTGAGTTCGAATTCCGTATCGGCGGCGATGATCCGCTGCACCGTCATCTGGTTCTCGGTCAGGGTGCCGGTCTTGTCGGAGCAGATCACGGTGGTGGACCCCAGGGTCTCTACCGCCGGCAGCTTGCGGATGATGGCGTTGCGCAGGGCCATGCGGCGTACCCCGATGGCCAGGGTGATGGTGACCACCGCCGGCAGTCCCTCCGGGATGGCGGCCACCGCCAGGGCCACGGCGGCGATGAAGGTGTCCACCCAGTCCTGGCCGTAGAGCAGGCCCACGCCGAAGGTGATGCCGGCCAGCACCAGGATCACCCAAAGCAGGATCCTGCTGAAGGCGTTGATCTTGCGGGTCAACGGGGTTTCCAGGGTGACGGCGTCATTGATCATGCCGGCGATCTTGCCGGTCTCGGTACGATCGCCGGTGCCGATGACCACGCCCCGGCCGGTACCGTAGGTCACCAGGGTGCCAGCAAATCCCATATTGCCGCGATCCGCCAGCACCGTGTCCCGGGCCAGCTGTCCGGGCTGCTTGTCCACCGGCACGGACTCCCCGGTGAGGGCGGACTCGTCGATCTGCAGATCCCGGCAGGACAACAGACGCAGATCGGCCGGGACCTTGTCGCCGGAAGCCAGCAGGACAATGTCGCCGGGCACCAGATCGGCGGCGGCAATGGTGATGCGGCTACCGTCCCGGACCACGGCGGCGGATGAGGAGAGCATGCCCTTGAGGGCATTGATGGCATCCTCGGCCTTGGACTCCTGAACGAAACCGATGACGGCATTGATGAGGACGACGCCGAAGATGACCGCGGAATCGATGTATTCCCCAAGCGCCAGGGTCACGACCGAGGCGATGAGCAGGATGTAGATCAGGGGATTGTGAAACTGCAGCAGCAGGCGCTTAAGCCAGGAGGTCTGCCGGGCCGCCGTCAGGGTGTTGGGGCCGTGGGTGGCCAGACGTTCGCGGGCCTGCTGTTCCGTGAGACCGTGCTGCTCGTGGGTGTCCAGGGTTTCGAGCACTTCGTCATGGTGCAGGTGATGCCAGAGATCCTTGAGGGGAGTTTCCATGGATTGCGTCTCGGTCGGGTGACTGTGTGCGGGTCCATCCAAAGGACGGGACAAGGTAGCGCAAGCGCGGCCTATCCGGGCGGCAGCAGCAGACCGTCCAGAATACGACGGATCATGGCGGGCGTATCCTTCAACAGATCAAAGTATTCCGGCTCCAGCAGCCACGCATAGAACAGGCCGGTGAAATAAAGTTCCAGGGTGAGCTGCCCCATTTCCGGCGTCACCCCGGGGCGCAGTCGCCCCGCCACCTGGGCCGCCTGGAAACATTCCAGCATGACCCGGGCCGCCCGGCGCCGCCCTTCCAGTTCCGCATCCCGCCAGACCTGGTTGTCCGCCTCCCGCTCCCGACGGTGAAAGACGATGGTATACACCCGCTGCACCTGGGCATCGCCGGCCAACGTCTCCAACGCCGCAAGACAGAGCCGTTCGATGACCTCGGCGGGGTCCGCGTCAGGCTCCCGGACGAATTCGTCCCGCAGCCGTTCCAGCGGCAGACGCACCCGGTCCAGCATGGCCCCGTAGAGGGCCGCCTTGTCGCGGAAATGCCAGTAGATGGCCCCCCGGGTCATGCCCGCCTCGCGCGCGATGGCCTCCAGGCTGGCCCGGGAAACCCCTTGTTCCAGAAAGACTTTTTCCGCCGCATCCAGCAACAGGTTTCGTGTCTGTTCGGCTTCTTCTTTGGTGCGTCGCATGGTTCCCGCGCTTGACAGTCAGAATTTCGGACCTATTATACATGCACGTCTGTATGTTTCTGTAAACACCCCCGCTCCGGAGACTCGCTCCATGTCCACCCCCTCCCGTACCCGCCGGGCCCTGCCCGCCGCCGGCCTGACCGCGACCCTGCTCGCCGCCCTCTGGCTGTCCGCCTGCGGCAGCGGCGACGAAGCCGCGGGTAACGGGTCCGGCGGCATGCCCCCGCCGCCGGTGACCCTGAGCACCCTGACCGCGGAGGATGTGAAGGTCCGTGGCGACTACGCCGGGCGGGTGCGCGGCTCACGGGAAGTGGAAGTGCGCGCCCGGGTGGACGGGATTCTGGAAGAACGGCTCTACGTGGAAGGGCAGGCCGTCGGCCAGGGCACTCCGCTGTTCCGCATCGACCCCGAGCCTTACGAGATCGCCCTGAAGATGGCCGAGGCGGAACAGGCCAACGCCCAGGCCGGACTGAATCAGGCGCAGCGGGAATGGAACCGGATCTCCGACCTGTATCAGCGCAACGTGGTCAGTACCCGGGACCGGGATCAGGCCCTGTCCGAACTGGAACTGGCCCGCGCCCGGGTGGATCTGGCCCGTGCCTCGGTCGCCGATGCCCAGCGTAATCTGCGCTATACCACCGTGGTGGCGCCCATCGAAGGCACCACGGAACTGGAAAGCCTGCCCGAGGGGAGTCTCATCAGTCAGGGCACCCTGCTCACCTCCCTGACCCAGCATGATCCCGTCCATGTGCGTTTCTCCCTGCCGGAGCAGGATGCCGCCATCCAGCGCACCGCCCGCCAGGCCATGATGGGGCGCGAAGAAGTCCAGAGCCACGAGGTCCAGTTGCTGCTGCCCGACGGCAGCCTGTATGAACACACGGGCCAGGTGGACTTCACCGACAGCAGCATCGATCCCCGCACCGGCACCGTCTCCGCCCGCGCCGTGTTTCCCAACCCGGACCGTTTGGTGGTCCCTGGTCAGTTCGTGCGGGTGCGCATCATGGTGCAGGAGCTCAAGGACGTGTTCCTGATCGATCCGACCGCGGTCAGCCAGGACCGGGACGGCCCCCGGGTCTTCCTGGTGGACGATGAGGATACCGCCCACGCCCGGCACGTGCGTCTGGGACCGATGGTGGATGGCCGGCAGGTGATCCTGGACGGGCTCTCGGCCGGTGAACGCCTGGTGATCAACGGCCACGTGGGCCTGCGTGACGGCGTCAAGGTCTCTCCCGTGAATGCTCAGGGACGGGACCAGTAATGTTGCGCTTCTTCATTGATCGACCGATCTTTTCATCCGTCATCTCCATCATCATCATCGTCGCGGGGCTGGCCTCGCTGCGGGCGCTGCCCATCGAGCAGTACCCGGACGTGGTGCCGCCCCAGATCGTGGTCCAGGCCAGCTACCCCGGCGCCAGCGCCCAGGTGCTGTCGGAGTCGGTGGCGGCGCCCCTGGAGCAGGAGATCAACGGGGTGGACAACATGATCTACATGGAGTCCTCCAGTACCGACGCCGGCACCATCCAGATCACCGTGACCTTCGAGATGGGCACGGACCCGGACCAGGCCGCCATCAACGTCAACAACCGGGTTCAGGCCGCCCTGCCCCGCCTGCCCCAGCAAGTGCGCGACCAGGGGGTGCGGGTACAGGCCCGCTCCACCAACATCCTGCTGGTGACGGTGCTCAGTTCCCCGGACGGCCGTTACGACCCCATCTTCATCAGCAACTACGCCCTGCTCAACGTGCTGGACGAGTTGGTACGCCTGCCCGGCGTGGGAGATGCTTCCCTGTTCGGGGCTCAGGACTACTCCATGCGCATCTGGCTGCGGCCGGACAAGCTGGCCCAGTTCGATCTCACCCCGTCCGACGTGGCCAATGCCATCCGGCAGCAGAATGCCCAGTTCGCCGCCGGGCGCCTGGGCGCCGAACCCGCCCCGGTGGATCAGGCCTTCACCTTCACCGTGACCACCCGCGGACAGCTGGCGGACCCGGCGGAATTCGAACGCATCATCCTGCGCGCCCAACCCGACGGCAGCACCCTGCGACTGGGGGACGTGGCCCGGGCTGAACTGGGGGCGCAGAACTACGCCTTCTCCGCCACCCATAACGGCCGCCCCACGGTGCCCATGGGCATCTACCTGCAACCCGGGGCCAACGCCCTGGACACGGCCCGGGCGGTGCGTGCCGCGCTGGGTGAGCTTTCGGAACGTTTCCCGGAAGGGCTGACCTATCACATCCCCTACGACACCACCGAGTTCGTGGAGATCTCCATCCGCGAGGTGTTCATCACCCTGTTCATTGCGGTGGGTCTGGTGATCCTGGTCACCTTCCTGTTCCTGCAGCACCTGCGCGCCACCCTGATCCCGGTGGCGGCGATTCCCGTGTCCCTGATCGGCACCTTCGCCGGCATGCAGGCACTGGGGTTTTCCGTCAACCTGCTGACCCTGTTCGGACTGGTGCTGGCCATCGGCATCGTGGTGGACAACGCCATCATCGTGATGGAAAACGTGGAACGCCTGATGGCGGAAAAGGGCCTCAAGGCCCGCGAGGCCTCGATCCAGACCATGCAGCAGGTGGCGGGCGCCGTGGTGGCCTCCACCCTGGTCCTGGTGGCGGTGTTCGCGCCGGTGGCCTTCCTCGGCGGGCTGACCGGCGAGTTGTATCGCCAGTTCGCGGTGACCATCGCGGTCTCGGTGGTGGTCTCGGGCATCGTCGCCCTCACCCTCACCCCGGCCATGTGTGCCCTGTTGCTGGACAAGCAACCCCACGCGCCCAGCGCGCCGTTCCGCCTCTTCAACCGGGTGTTTGACCGCATCACCGACGCCTTCGTGGCGACGGTGGCCTTCCTGCTGCGCCGCTGGATACTGGGTGTGGTGCTGTTTGCCGGCTTCACCGGTAGTGCCGTGTGGCTGCTGGAGCGCATGCCCACGGGACTGGTGCCCCAGGAAGACCAGGGGGTTTCCCTGGTGGTGGCACAGTTGCCGCCGGTGTCGGCCCTGGGACGCACCGAACAGGTGCGGGACGCCCTGTCCGCCCAGCTCATCGGGCAGGAGGAGATCCAGGACTTCACCTCGTTTGCCGGCTTCGACATCATCGCCGGCTCCCTGCGCACCAATGCCGCCGTGGGCTTTGCCAACCTGACCGACTGGAATGATCGCCAGGGTGAAGGACAGGATGCCGCCTCCATCGCCCGCCGCGTCATGGGCATGGGCATGGGGATTCAGGAGGCCAATGTGTTTGCCTTCATCCCACCCCCGATCATGGGCCTGTCCCTGACCGGCGGCGTGGAAGGCTATCTGCAGGTGCGGGGAGACACCAGCCCGGCGCAGATCGAGGCCCTGGCGCAGAAACTGGCGGCTCTGGGCAACGAGCGGCCGGAACTGACCAACGTGCGCAGCACCCTGACCACGGGCATCCCCCGCTACCACGCCGAGGTGGACCGGGAGAAAGCCATGGCCGCGGGCGTGCCCATCACCGAGGTCTTCGATGCCATGCGCAGCACCTTCGGTTCCCTGTATGTGAATGACTTCACCTATTCAGGACGTCTGTGGCAGGTGAACCTGCAGTCCGAAGGTGAGTTCCGCAGCCAGGCCGACGACCTGCGTCGGGTATTCGTGCGCTCCGGCAGCGGCGACATGATCCCGCTCAGTTCCCTGGTGACCCTGGAACGCACCAGCGGCGCGGACATCATCAACCGCTTCAACATCTTCCCGGCGGCCAAGATCCTGGCTGACCCGGCACCCGGCTACACCACCGGCCAGGCCAAGGAGGCCCTGGAGGCCGTGGCGGCGCAACTGAATCAGGACGCGGACACCGTGCTGGGCTGGATCGGTGAGGCCTACCAGCTGGATGCGGGGGCCGGGGCCGGCGGTGCCGCCTTCGCCCTGGGAATGCTGATGGTATTCCTGATTCTGGCGGCCCAGTACGAGCGCCTGACCCTGCCGCTGGCCGTGGCCTCGGCGGTGCCCTTCGGGGTACTGGGGGCGGTGATCGCCTCCTTTGGTCGGGGCTTCCCCAACGACATCTATTTCCAGGTGGGCTTGCTGGTGCTGATCGGTCTGGCGGCGAAGAACGCCATCCTGATCGTGGAGTTTGCGGCCCAGAACCGGCGCGAGGGAATGTCCACCACCGAGGCCGCCACGGCCGCGGCACGGCAGCGTTTCCGTGCCATCGTGATGACCGCGTTCACCTTCATCGTCGGCAGCCTGCCGCTGGTGTATGCCAGCGGTGCCGGCGCGGCCAGCCGTCAGGAGATCGGCACCGTGGTGGTGGGCGGCATGCTGGCGGCCAGTACCCTGGCCCTCCTGTTCGTGCCGCTGTTCTATAAACTGCTGGAGGACATGGCCGACTGGTGGAGGGCCCGTCGCGACCAGGCACCGCTGGAAAGCCGGTAAGTCACTGGCCTTGTACCGGCGGCATCAGACGCTGCACGCCCTGCGCCAGCGCCTGATGCCGCTCCGGGATCCAGGCATCCGGGCCAAGCAGGGCGTCCAGCCCCAACTGGGCCAGCCGCGCCCTGGGCTGGTCCTGGACGCCGGTCATGATCACCTGCACGCCCCCGTCCAGGGCACCCCGGATGGCGGCCTCCAGGGCCACCGCCGTGGTCACGCCCAGATGGGGTACCCGAGCCAGATCCACCACCAGCACACCGGCCCCTTCCAGCTTGGGTTCCTGACGGGTGATCGCCTCCGCCGCGCCGAACACCAGGGGACCGCTCAGATGCAGGATCTTCAAGCGCCCCTTGCCTTGGGCCAGCAGCGCCCGTTCCTCCGGTGACAGGTCGGCGCAGCGACCGTTGGTGTCGTTATCCTCGGGTCGCCGGGGCGGCAGGATGCAGACCGACTCCGCCTGCACGTCCGCCAGTCGCCGGATGGTCATCACGTTGGCCACGAACAGGCCGATGGCCACGGCGGTGATCAGATCCACGAACACGGTCATGGCGATCACCCCGTAGAGGATCAGGGCACCCTTGGGAGACACCCGGTGGGCACGGCGCAGAAAGCGCCAGTCGATGATGTCCAGCCCCACCTTCACCGCGATTCCGGCCAGCACCGCCAGAGGGATGTTGGCGGTGAGTCCGGCGGCCCAGATCACCACCACGGCCAGGATCAGGGCACGCACGATACCGGACAGGGCCGAACGCCCGCCGGCCTGGATGTTCACCACCGTCCCCATGGTGGCCCCCGCCCCCGGCAGGCCCCCGAACAGACCCGAGGCCAGGTTGCCCATGCCCTGCCCCACCAGTTCCTTGTCCGAGTTCGATTCATGGCGGGTCATGCTGGAGGCGATGACGGACGACAGCAGGGCATCCACGGACCCCAACAGGGCCAGCACCAGGGCGTCCACCACGATGATCAGCCACTGTTCCGCCGTGAACACCGGCAGTTGCAGGGAAGGCAGCCCGGTATTGATGGGGCCGATCACCCTTACCTGCTCACCGCCCAGCCAGTACATGACCGCCAGCGTTCCCAGCACCAGCACGATGAGTTGGGGCGGCAGATAGCGTTTCAGGCGGGCCGGCATGAACAGCAGGATGGCCAGGGTGGCGCCACCCAGCAGCAGTTCCAGCGGATCAATGGCCGCCAGCAGGCCGGGCAACCCCTGCAGGGTGCCGATCACCCCCCCCGCCGGGGTGGCATGCCCGAGCAGGCCGGGCAACTGCAGGATGATGAGGATGATGCCGATGCCGGTCATGAACCCGGAGATCACGGTGTAGGGCATCATGGTGACGTAGCGTCCCAGCTTCATGGCCCCGAAGGCCATCTGGAACACGCCGGTGAGCATCACCACGGTGAAGGCCATGGCCATGCCCTGCTCCGGATTGGCGGCGATCAGGGAGGCGATCACCGCCGTGAACACCACCGTCATGGGGCCGGTGGGTTCGGAGATCAGGGTGGGCGTACCGCCGAACAGGGCGGTGAACAGGCCGATCAGGATGGCGCCGTAAAGCCCCGCCTCCGCGCCGGCGCCGGAGGCCACGCCGAAGGCCAGGGCCATGGGCAGGGCGATCACCGCCGCCGTCACGCCGCCGAACAGGTCTCCCTTCAGATTGTTGAACCGGATCTCGTTGAAGACTCGCATCTGGGCTTCCTCATTGAGTGGCCCCATTATCGAAGGGGATTCAGTTCAACAATAATCGAATTTCGTAAATGGACTCATATCATTGAATCTATGAGTACTCCGGATTCGGGCATCGCCATGCCTGAACAGGTTCCCGAGTGTATGAAGGTCATTCCCGTAACCTGATCCGTCATTCCCGCGAAAGCGGGAATGACGGTGTAAAAGGGCACGGGCGCAGACGTGCAGACGTGACGCTCACTCATCAAATGTCATCACGACCTTCCCACCCATACATAGACTCCTGTCAATCCATTAAATAGAAACAATCGATTTATAGATATACCCACTCCTGCTGTAGCTTTCCCATAGAGCAAACGTCGCCTTCCCGTCAGAGGCGGGGCACAGACCACAGGAGCTGATGACCATGAGCGTGAAGACCTACGACGCGGGTGTGAAAGAGTACCGCGAACTCTATTGGACCCCGGACTACGTCCCCCTGGATTCCGACCTGCTGGCCTGCTTCAAGGTCACCGGACAGCCGGGAGTGCCGAGGGAAGAGGTGGCCGCCGCCGTGGCCGCCGAGTCCTCCACCGGGACCTGGAGTACGGTGTGGTCCGAACTGCTCACCGACATGGAATTCTACAAGGGGCGAGCCTACCGCATCGAGGACGTGCCCGGCGACAAGGAATCCTTCTACACCTTCATCGCCTACCCCATCGACCTGTTCGAGGAAGGCTCCATTGTCAACGTGCTCACCTCCCTAGTGGGTAACGTCTTCGGTTTCAAGGCCCTGCGCCATCTGCGCCTGGAAGACATCCGCTTCCCCCTGGCCTACGTGAAGACCTGCATGGGTCCGCCCAACGGCATCCAGGTGGAACGGGACAAGCTCAACAAGTACGGCCGCCCCCTGCTGGGCTGCACCATCAAGCCCAAGCTGGGCCTCTCGGCCAAGAACTACGGCCGCGCCGTCTATGAATGTCTGCGCGGCGGCCTGGACTTCACCAAGGACGACGAGAACGTCAACTCCCAGCCCTTCATGCGCTGGCAGAACCGCTTCGAGTTCGTGGCCGAGGCCGTGGCCGCCGCCCAGGCGGAAACCGGCGAACGCAAGGGCCACTACCTTAACGTGACCGCGCCGGACCCGGAACAGATGTACGAGCGGGCCGAGTTCGCCAAGGAACTGGGCCAGCCCATCATCATGCACGACTACATCACCGGCGGCTTCTGCGCCAATACCGGCCTGGCCAAGTGGTGCCGCAAGAACGGCATGCTGCTGCACATCCACCGGGCCATGCACGCGGTCATCGACCGTCATCCCAAGCACGGCATCCACTTCCGCGTCCTGGCCAAGTGCCTGCGCCTCTCCGGCGGCGACCATCTGCACACCGGCACCGTGGTGGGCAAGCTGGAAGGTGACCGGGCCTCCACCCTGGGCTATGTGGACCTGCTGCGGGAGTCCTTCATCCCCGAAGACCGCTCCCGCGGGATCTTCTTCGACCAGGACTGGGGCTCCATGCCCGGGGTGTTCGCCGTCGCCTCCGGCGGTATCCACGTCTGGCACATGCCCGCCCTGGTCACCATCTTCGGCGACGACTCCGTGCTGCAGTTCGGTGGCGGTACCCAGGGCCATCCCTGGGGCAATGCCGCCGGCGCCGCCGCCAACCGGGTGGCCCTGGAGGCCTGCATCAAGGCCCGCAACGAAGGCCGTGATCTGGAGCGGGAATCCCGCGAGATCCTTACCGACGCGGCCCGTCACAGCCCCGAACTGGCCATCGCCATGGAGACATGGAAAGAGATCAAGTTCGAGTTCGACACCGTGGACAAGCTGGACGCGGGCTGATCCCGCGCACCGGGCCGGATCACTCCCCCTTCCGAACATGAGGACCTGCAGACATGCCTTTCCAGAACACCATGGGTGACTACCAGACCCGACAGACCCTGGAAACCTTCGGTTTCCTGCCCCCGCTGACCCAGGAAGAGGTCTTTGACCAGATCGCCTACATCATTGCCCAGGGCTGGACGCCGGGCATCGAACATGTGCATCCGGACTTTTCCATGAACCACTACTGGACCATGTGGAAGCTGCCCTTCTTCGGCGAGGTGAACCTGGACCATGTGGCCGCCGAGTTGGAGGCCTGCCATCGGGCCTACCCGGATCACCATGTGCGGCTCACGGGCTACGACAACTACACCCAGTGCCAAGGCGCATCCTTCGTGGTGTTCGAGGGGCGGCGCTGATCACGGACCAAGGCAGACCACGAGCGGGGAAAGACCATGGCTAACAGACCATCCAGCAGTTCCAGCGGGCGCCAGGCCGCCCTGGCGCGCCGCCAGGCCCTCTCCAGCCGGGGCAAGGGCAGCACGGGTGCCGCCCCTCGACCGGCGGCCCCACGGCCGGCGCCGGAACCGGCCGTGAGCCGGCCGGCACCCCGTGCCCGACTGTCCGCGCCGACGGCGACATCCCCCGCTCGTGGTCGTGCCACTGCCGCCCGCCCCGTGGTCGCCGAGGCTTCCGGTCGCGCCCAGGCACTGGCCCGCCGTGCCGCCCTGTCCCGGGCCGGCAAGCGGGCCGACACCTCCAGCGACCGGGTCCGGCAGGCCCCCGTGGCCGCCACGCCGGACACCGTTCAGCCGTCCACGGCCTCCGGTTGCCAGTGCGGCGGGCAATGCGGCCGCAACGACGAATCCGCCATACCCCGGACCGAGCGGACCGTGACCCGCAGTCATTCCCTCTCCCGTCGGAGCAGCGACCGTACCGGAAACGGCACCGCCCAGGACCGTCGCCGGAACGCACCGCGCCGCAATGCCCCGAACACCCAGCCGGCCGGACGCCTGCAGTCCCGGGCTCGGCGCGCCGCCCTGTCCACCCGGGGCAAGTCGGCCGCCGGCACCCCCGCCTCGGCGGCCAGCCTGGCCCGGCAGGCCAATCCCCGCCTGTCCGGGCGGGAACTGGCCCGCAGTGTGCGGGCCCAGCGCAGCCAGGGCGGTGCCATGGGTACCCGTCGCACCGCTCCGGCCGGACGCACCCGGCCCGGCCGGTCCGGACCGGCCCAGGATCAGCCCTGGAAGGTGGGGCTGTCGGAAACCGCCGCAGGCCAGTCGGTGACGGGTACCCGGGTGGGGCGTAGCCGCAGTGTGACCGGTGATGACTCGGGCACCTGCCGCGCCGTCACCGGCACTGAATACCTGGGTGCGGAGATCTTTCACGAATTCTGCCAGACCACCCCGCCCAACCGGCCGGAAAAGGTGCATGTCACCCGCACCGGTCAGGGCAGTCGGGTGACCGGCAACGAACTGGGCCGTGGCGCCCGGGTGACGGGCAACGAGCCGGGCACCTGCCGCCGTGTGACCGGGAACGAGTACGTCGGCCAGGAGCAGTACGAACAGTTCTGCGACACACCGCCGCCGGGACCGACCCAGCCACCCAAGGTGACCCATACCACCACCGCCCGGGGTCGCACCGTCTCCGGCAGCCTGCCCGGCCGCTCCCGTCAGGTGACCGGCGACGAACCGGGCACTTGTCAGGCGGTGACCGGCACGCCCTACACCAGCCCGGAACAGATCGCGGACTATTGCCCGCCCGAGGCCCAGGCCCGGATCGAGCAGCGGACTTCCCTGGCCGCCCAACCCGGTCAGCCGGATTTCCCGCAACCCCTGGAAACGACGCCGGGACAGGGTTTCACCGTCACCTCGCCGGCCCGTCAGGTAGAGCGTGAACGGCGCAGCGTGGGCGTAACCGGTACCCGCTATGACCAGCAGGGCGGTCGCATCACCGGCCCCTTCGACATGGCGGCGGACAAGATCACCGGTACCGATCAGGCCCGTCCGGAACGGCTGCCCGCCGCGCTGGGGGATCTGGACGCGGGTTTGCCGGAGGCGGCATCCACCGACTTTGATCCCCAGCCAGAAACACCCCGCCGTGCCCGTATCACCGGGGAAGGCCAGTCCAGCGGCAGCAAGATCACCGGCGATGACTGGGAACGGGGCGACCGGGTAACCGGCACCGAGGGCAGTTCCGCCCGCCGCCGCAATCCCACCCGGCCCGGTCTGATGGGTGCCATGCCGGCCGTCACCCACAAGCGTAACCAGGATGTGCCGCCGCCGGTGAGTCGCGTGACCGGCAGCAGCGGCAATACGGAAAAAGGATCACTGGTTACCTACTCAGGCGGCGCCCGGGGCTGACCCGCACGGACCCTGTCCCTTCAAAACCACTGAAACCACCACTGAAACCGACCCACACGAACCAGAGACCGACACACCATGCTCACCCGCCGCCGCTCACACCGTGACAGTCTGATCTGGGCCACTGCCCCGACGGTTCGTCGTCATGGCCGCGGCGCGGCATCCACCCAGCCCTCGCCGATCGCCCGGACGGAGCCGCCGTCCGAGGCGATGCCGGTGCGGGAAGCGCATCCCCGGCATGTGCATCGGGTTTCATCCCCGGCCGGGAACGGCCGGTCCCAGGCTCAGTTGCATCCCCTCACCGACAAGGCGGCCAACCACCGGCTCCAGGCCTACGAAACCGCGGTGAAGTCATCCTTCGACCGGATCCTGCCGCTGTTGCGGGAACTGGCCGGACTGCAGCGGGAAAAGGGCTTTGTCGGCAAGGCCCAGGCCCTGGCGGAACAGACCCTGGGATTCCGGCTGCCGGATCATCTGCTGGCGGATGCCTGGATCAAGGGACTGGATCTGCCCCGCCTCCACGCCGCCTGCCTGTTCGAGACCTACTGCCGCATGGCCGATGGTTTCTTTGCCCACGACCCGCTCAAGGGCCATGACACCCGGGCATTCAATACCTTCCTGCAAGGCTGTGGCTTTCACCTGATGGACGTCACGCCCTGTGCCGACGGTCGTCTGGCCCACGCCATCAGCTATGTGCTGCGCCTGCCCTTCGGCGCGGTCAGACGGCGCTCATCCGCCGGCGCCCTGTTCGACGTGGAGGACACGGTGAGCAAATGGGTGGAGGTGGAGCATGCCCGCTACCGGGCCGGCACGCCCAACACCGCCGATGCCCCGACCCGATATCTGAAGACGGTGATCTACCACTTCAGCTCCCGTCATCCCGCCCACGAAGGCTGCGCCGCCCACGGCTCCGACGATACGGCGGCGGCCCGGGCCGGTCTGGAACGTTTGCAGGCCTTCCGCCAGGCGGTGGAAAACGGATTCTGCTGCGGCGCCTCCGTCGCCCTGCTGCTCATCGGCCTGGACACGGATACCGATGCCCTGCGCATCCATGTCCCCGACGCCGGTGGGCACATGGACCTGCAATCGGGCCTGGATACCCGTGACATCTACCGTCAGACCCTGTCCATGACGCCGGAGGCCGCCCGCGGCCACATTCTGGAGCAGGTTCGCCGACACGCCCCCGCCTCACCCGACGAAGGCATGGTGAAGCTGATCGCCCATCTGGTGGAACACAACCTGTCCCAACTGGACTACGTGGACCGCCGTCACGGCGGTGCCTACCCGGACCAGGGCCACGCGGAGCGCTTCATGGGCGTGGGCATCGGTTTCGAGGAGATCCAGTTGCGCAACCTCACCTTCTTCGCCTACCTGCACACGGTGGAGGAAGGTGCCGCCGACCTGGATGTGGGATGCCGCATCCTGGGGGGACTCAATCATCCCCACGGCCTGCCCATCCCGGTGGTGATCCGATTCGACTACCACGGCCAGGTGCCCGGCGCCCGGGAGCGGGCCATCGCCCGCTGCCTGCAGGTGGACCGAGCCATGACCGAACGCTACGCCCCCCTCGTCCGGGACGGCCTGCTGCACCGCCTGCTGGTGGTGCGGGACTGTGACACCCGCGGCGGTCTGGAGCGGGTGGCCGCGTCCACGGACCCAAGCGGACAAGGAGGACACTGATGAAGATCTGTCAGGTGGAACGCCCGCTGGTATCCACCAACCGGATACCCGGCTTTGAACACAAGCACCTGCTGGTGGTGCGCGACGGCAGCTCCCGTCAGGTGGCGGTGGACTCCGTGGGCTGCATCCCCGGTGACTGGGTGATCTGCGTGGGCAGCTCGGCGGCCCGGGAGGCCGCCGGCAGCAAGGAGTTTCCCAGCGACCTGACCATCGTCGGCATCATCGACCGCTGGCCGCCGGAAAACGAAGCCGGCGGCGGGGAGTCGAGCTGATGGAAGTCCGGCAAGTGGTGGGGTCGGTGGTCTGTACACAGCGAATTCCGGGGCTGGCCCATGTGGATCTGCGTCTGGTGCGGGACCCCCAGGGCCGCCAGGCCGTGGCCACCGATCCGGTGGGTGCCCGCCCGGGTGACTGGGTGTTCCTGGTCAGTGGTTCCGCGGCCCGCTATGCCATGGGCAACGCGGACATCCTCACCGACCTGACCGTGGGCGGGGTGATTGATCAGTGGGAACCGGCATGACGGGGATTTTGACAACGATGATCCGAAACAACACAGGAGAGACACCATGAGTGGCGACAAATACGGCATTGCCCTGGGGATGATCGAGACCCGCGGCCTGGTCCCCGCCATCGAGGCGGCCGATGCCATGACCAAGGCCGCCGAGGTGCGGCTGATCGGGCGGGAGTTCGTCGGCGGCGGCTATGTGACCGTGCTGGTGCGCGGCGAGACCGGCGCGGTGAACGCCGCCGTGCGGGCCGGCGCCGATGCCTGCGAGCGGGTCGGTGACGGCCTGGTGGCCGCCCATATCATCGCCCGCCCCCACCGGGAGGTGGAGCTCATCCTGCCCGTGGGCGGCCCCAGCACCGAATGACCCGGCAATCGGGATGAACACACATCAAAGTGAATGATCGGAGAGACGAAGATGGCCAATGACAACTACGGTATCGCGCTTGGGATGATCGAGACCCGAGGCCTGGTGCCCGCCATCGAGGCGGCGGACGCCATGACCAAGGCCGCCGAGGTGCGGTTGATCGGACGGGAATTCGTGGGCGGCGGCTATGTGACCGTGCTGGTGCGCGGCGAGACCGGCGCGGTGAACGCCGCCGTGCGGGCCGGCGCCGATGCCTGCGAGCGGGTGGGTGACGGCCTGGTGGCCGCTCACATCATCGCCCGTCCCCACCGGGAAGTGGAGCCGATCCTGGGCAAGACCGGCGGTAGCGCCGCCTGACGATGATGGGACGTCCGGTGTCATCCGGCCGCATTCATCCCCGCATCCCCGGCTATCTCGGTCGCGCCCTGAGCCTTGAGTTTTCGGCGGTCCAGCAGTACATGACCCAGGCCTCGCTGGTGGAGGCCTGGGGCCTGCCGGAAGCCGCGGCACGGTTGCGCCGGGAGATGGTGGAGGAAATGCACCACGCCGACCGTCTCACCCAGCGCATGCTCGCGCTGGGGTTCGCCCCCGCTGCCTCCCAGCTGCGTCCGGCCCGCGCGGGCGGTGACCTGGCAGCCCTGCTGCGGGAAGATCTGCGCCTGGAACGGGAGATCATCGCGCTTTATCAGGATGCCGTGACGTGCTGCCGCCGTCTGGGTGACGCCGGCCACGAAGACTTCTTCGCCGCGCTGCTGGAAGAAGAGATCCATGGATTTCATGGACTGGAACAGTGGCTGGCGTCGCTGGCCCCGACACGGCATCATGATTTCGGAGATCGTGTCTATTTCTGAAGGAGAGCTGCCCATGCATCCCGACTGGACCCGCCGTGAACGCCCGTTGCGACTGGAGCGCCGTCTGGCTTTTCCGGACTACGAGGCCACACGCCGCTTTCTGGAACAGGCCGGGGCACTGTCGGAACAGGAAGGGGTGTACCCCGACATCAGTTTCGGACGCACCTATGTCAACATCACCCTGCATGCCGACGACAACGCCACCGAACTGAGCGACGAACAACGCCGTTTCGTCGACGCCCTGGATGCCTTCCAGCCCACGGACACCAACGAGGCGCACCCATGACCGAACCCAAGCACGAGCAATCACCGCCCACGGCTGGCGCAAAGCCCTCGGCCCCCGCCTCATCCGCCGATACGACCCGGGCCAATCCGGAAGTCACCCACACGCCCACGGCACAGGGTAGTCCGGCCACGGCCACGCCCCGGCGCCGTCGGAGCCCGGCCACGGCCGGCAAATCCGGCCCGTCCACCCGCAAGCCACAGCCCCGAACCGCCGACCCCGGATACCTTCCGGGCCGCCGGGTCTGGCCCGACTGAGTGACCCTCATGGACGAGCGACACGACACCGGCACGGAGGATGCGGGATCCCAGGATGAATCGCGCCAGCCGGACATGCCCAACCGGTTCATCCGCCACGCCAGCCTGCGGCAGTTGCAGATCCTGGAGGCCATCGTCCGGCTGGGCAGCTTCACCCGGGCCGCGGAAGAGCTGTTCCTGACCCAGCCCACCGTCTCCATGCAGATCAAGAAACTCTCCGAGACCGTGGGCGCGCCCCTGTTCATGCCGTCGGGACGCAACGTGGAACCCACCGAGGCAGGCCGGGAGGTCTATCAGGCCGTCAGGGGCATCCTGGACACCCTGGCGGACCTGGAAATACGTCTGGCGGATCTCAAGGGCCTCAAGCGGGGCCGGTTCCGCCTGGGCGTCATCACCACGGCCAAGTATTTCGCCCCGGAGATCCTTGGGGCCTTCTGCGAGACCTACCCCGGCATCGATGTCTCCCTCAAGGTCAGCAACCGTGACCGCATCATCGAACGGATGCTCAACCATGAGGACGACCTGTACATCTTCGGCGAACCGGACTCCATCGGCCTGTCCGTGGAGGCCACCTATCTGGCGCCCAACCCCCTGATCATTGTCGCCCGTGCCGACCATCCCCTTGTCGGGGAAAAGAACATCCCGCTGGAGCGGATCATCCAGGAGCGCTTCATCCTGCGCGAGCCGGGCTCGGGCATCCGGGATGCGGTAACCCGTCTGTTCGGCAAGCACGGCCTCAAGCCCAACGTGCGCATGGAACTGGGCAGTAACGAGGCCATCAAGCACGCCATCATCGCCGGCCTGGGAATCTCCACCCTGTCCCTGCACTCCCTGAACCTGGACGGCGGTGCCGGACGACTCACCATGCTGGATGTGGAAGGCTTCCCCATTCAGCGTGCCTGGTACCTGGTCCACCCCAAGGGACGGGACCTGTCACTGATCGCCCGGGCCTTCCTTGCCTTTGCCGTGGAACGGGAGGCCGAGATTCAGGCCTCGCTGGATCGGACCGATGCGGCCTTGCGCCTTTCCAGTCCGTCCGCCTGAGCCCCGACGCCGCCGGCGTGACACCGGCGGTCCCGACCGCTGTGTCCTTGGCTCAAGAGCCCTGCCATCGCTGGTGTTATCATGCATAAAATCAAGACCGGCGACCCAGAACATGCAGGTGCACACCTACCCCATCGAGGAACGCATCCAGTGGCTGATCAACCTGTCCCGCAAGCATTCGGAACTGTTCTGTAGCCCGGCGGCCTCTCTCGCCCGGGATCGCTATCTGGCACGGCATTCCACCCGCATCGCCGTGCTCAAATGCATGGACGGGCGCATTCACATCCCCCACGCCACCCGCACCCCGCTGGGCATCATCCGCCCTTTCCGCAACCTGGGCGGACGCTTTGATCTGGGCTGGCCCTTTCTGGGCAAGCTGATCGCAGAGATGGCGCAGGATGCGGCTTCCGCCGGGCATCGGGTGCTGCTGATGATCACCTATCACCTATCCCGGGGCGATTGTTCGCGGGGCTGTGCCGGTTTCGGCTACGACACCGAGGCCGCCATCGCCCACACCCATCAGATTCGTGCTCAGGCAGAGGCCCTGTTCGGCCGTGACCGGCAGCAGGTGTACCCGCTGGTCTGCGGCTTCGAGACCGATAGCGATGCCCTGATCATCCACGGTGACCGGGACGAGGTGCTGGATATCAGCCGTCTGGAGACGGAGAATGCCGCGGATCTGGAAGGTCTTCTGATGCCGGTCTGTCCCGACATGCCGACGGAAGTGCGGCGGGATCTGTTGCCCCTGCTGGAGGGTAACCTGGCCCATGTACAGTCCCTGCGGGGCGTGCCCCGGGAGCTGGACATCCAGCATCGGGAATGGGCCATCTGCGTCGGCCGGGGGTTCGACTTCCTGCACGTACCCAACACGGCCCTGATCATCGGCCCCTACAGCCCGGATCTGTCCACCCCCGTGCACAAGGCCGCGGGGATCATCGAGGACAACATGGCTGCGGGACGGATACCCGATGACGGCTTCATGCTGCTGACCTCGGCGCCCTATGAGGAGATCGGCCCGGACCGGGCGCGGGCCATGCTGGAATCCCGCTTCCTCACGGATTTTGCCCGCGAGGTCATTCGCAAGGATTTCCCTGATCTGGCCCGCCGCATGGTGCCCCACACGGCGGTGGTGAACTGGCGTACTCGCGGGCTGGAACTGCTGGATTAAAGTCCGTGGACCTTGAGTTTCGCCCTGAGGGTATTGCGAGAGATGCCCAGTTCTTCCGAGATCCGGCTGCGATTGCCCTCGAAGGCCTCCAGCAGACTGCGCAGGGTCAGGGCCTCGAATTCCTCCAGCAGGTGCCGCACCTGCCCCCCGGCCACCGCCCGCTTCACCAGTGATTCCAATCCACCACCCGATCCGACCTCGTGACCGGCCGGGCACTCGCCCGCCGCCCCGACGACGAAGGGAAAGCCGGTGATGCCGCCGACACGGGTTCGCACCGCGGCCTGATAGACGAGATTCTTCAATTCCCGCACATTCCCGGGCCAGTGATAACTCAGGGCAGCCGCCTCCGCCTCCTCGGAGACCTCGGTGATCTTGAGACCCAGACGCAGATTGGCCTCAGCCACGAAGGCACGTACCAGGGAACGGATGTCGTCGGGCCGCTCACGCAGGGGCGGGATGCTGATGGGGAACTGGGCCAGGCGATAATACAGGTCGCGCCGGAACCGTCCGGCCTCCACCTCGGCCAGCAGATTCCGGTTGGTGGCGGCAATGATGCGCACATCGGCGGAACGGGCGGATGCATCCCCCAAGCGGTGAAAATGCTTGTCTTCCAGAAAGCGCAGCAGCTTCGCCTGGAAGGTGGGCGACATGTCGCCGATCTCATCCAGCAGCAAGGTGCCTCCTTCCGCCGCCTCGATCTTGCCGATGCCGTCATTGACGGCGTTGGTATAGGCCCCGCGGGCATGGCCGAACAGTTCCGCTTCCAGCAGACCTTCGGGGATGGCGGTGCAGTTGATGGCCACGTAGGGACCGCCGGCCCGGGCGGAGTGACGGTGAATACAGTAAGCAGAGACCTCCTTCCCCACCCCGGTCTCGCCGGTAAGCAGGACGTTCAGGTCATTGGAGGCCGCCACCCCGAGTTGCTTGAAAACCTCCACCATCTTGGGAGAGGAGCCGAGGATCGAGGGACAGTCCTCCCGGATGACCTCGTCCACATGGGCGCTCAGGCTGCTGAGACGGGCCTGCTCCAGGGCGGCCATCAGCCGATCGGTATCCAGTGGCTCGGGCAGAACATCCAGCGCCCCCATCCGGGTGGCCTGCACCACCTGCTCCGGTAGCAGACGATCCCCCACCAGGATCACGGACCGGGTGTTGCCGCTGTCATGCAGGGCCTGCAGTACCGGCAGTCCCGGGGCCCGGGTACCGCTTTCCCGTACCAGCAGAACCTCCGCGGACTCACTCACGGGGCCGACGACCTCTTGCGTCGGTCGATGCTCGCATGCCAGTCCCTGTGCCGTGAGAAGTCGTTCCACTGCCTTGCCTTGAGCACTGCAGTCCCAGCCGATCAGAATGACATTGCCGCTCATGGTGTCCACTCTTCTCTCCTCGCCCCAGGTCGCATGTCGGCCGTTTTTCTCAAGGCGCCGGGTACATGGCCCGGCACTCTTTCGGCCTTTGATTATTGTCAAATGTGATGGACATATAACCACAAATAAAATGACTGTCAAGTTACAGGGTCTTTATGCCGGCCCGGGATGCCACCTCCAGCACCAGGAAATCCGTGGAAAAACGCCAAAAAAAACCCCTCCCTGGAAAAATCATTGGGAGGGGTCAAAAGGACGAACACCTGTCATGGCCGGGGGACTGAAAGCCCCCCGGTCATCCCATCACCGAGGCCGAATGTCATGGACCTGGCTGATGTCCGCGTCACCGCCGGGACCGTGGCAGGTCAGGCAGTTTTCGCCGCCAGGATCCAGGTTGTTGATACCGGCGGACATGGAACCACCCCGGGGCTGGATATGGTTCTCAAACCAGTCCGGATTGGTGTGGCAGGAGGTACAGACCGAGGCAATCGGGCTGAACTTCCGGTGCTGCTCCAGGTTATTCAGCTCGTTATCGGCACCGAAGGCCACCGCACCGGCATTGGCGAAGTTGCCGGTCTCCCAGTCGAAGCTGCGATGGGTGGAACCAATCACCCCCTCGGCCAACGGCAGCTTGTAACTGTCGTTGACGTGGCAGGTATTGCAGTTGGCAATGCTGCCCGGGAAGTGATGGGCGTTCTCCCACTGACCATCCTCATCTCCCCGCGGAGCCGGACCGCCGAATACCAGGGCACGCAGCTGGATGCCGTCCGCCCCCATGTTGGCCCTGTGGATGTGATGGATCATGCGCTTGAAGTCCTTGGACTCCTCAAGCTTGCCATCGAATTGCCCCTCCACGCCCCGGCGTGCCGCATGGGAAATGTCCGTATTGTTGGGATTGTGGCAATGGACGCAAAGCTCCGGGTTGTTGCGGCGGTTGCCTCCGTGCTTGGCGAAACGGATATGGCAGGACCGGCAGGTGTCCTCCACATCCACCACCTGACGCCGAGGCGTCGGAACCGCGTTGCCGATGGCAAAGGTGGTCACCCGATGCAGGGCGTTGACGATGGGCGTGCGGCTGTCATCCCAGACGCTATCCACCGCACCCAGGGCATCCAGCGGCACCACCTGATGCTGCACCGCAATGGAGCCGGTGCCGTTTTCGGGCATGGTGTCGATGATGGAGGACACATCCAGGGTCACCGTGTAATACCCGCTCCCCGTGGGTCCGGCAATGGTGATGTTGCTGCCCGAGCCACTGGTCCAGCAACCGGCATTACAACCAAAGTCCGTGGTACGACCCGGCCAGTTGTTATTGACGTCGCTGGAGTGGGTGAAGTCGGCAAAACCTTCCTCGCGCCAGCCCATGACGAAGCCCAGGGAGAAGGTGGCATTGACGTCGTGTCTCAGGTAGACGTTCTTGGCGTCATCCCGCACCCGCAGGCGGAAGGTCACGGTCTCGGCGGCCGGATCCAGGGTGGCCGGTTCCAGCTCGATCCGGAGCTGGTCCTGGCGAATGCCCGCCCGGGTGAAACTCAGGTGGGCCCGGGTCACGCGAACCCGGTTGTTGCCGCCCTGCTCGATCCCCCGCAACCCGATGTTGGCGGCATCGCCGACAGGGGTCTGGTTGTGACAGCCGCCACAGTTCCCAGTGACAAACAGGGAACTACCCAAGGCGCCGGCCAGGGTGCCGTCACCCTGCCATCCGGTATCCGGATTGAACCCGGTCCGGTGGCCGCTGCGCCAGTCTCCCCTCGGCCCTTCGGTTGAGGCCCCAAAACGCTGGGCCAGCAGAGCCGGCAGGGTCTCATCCGGATGAACGCCACCCGGCAGCGCCACGTCGGCATCGGAGAAGTTGTACCAGAACACGTTGTCGTGGCAGGCGGCGCAGGCCTCTACGGTACGGGTGGGACCCCACCAGTTGTCACCGTCCGGGGTCACCCTCGCCAGCTTCTGCTTGGCCAACAGATCCTCGCCGCCGGCGATCAGCACCAGCTCGTCCCGGGTCTCCTGACCCATGTGACACTTCACGCAATTGTCGATGCCGAAGGAGGCCTGACGCGGGATCGGGTTGCCATTCGGCAGGACGCCGTGGGAGGCATAGTTGCCCACATGACCGATGTTGCCATTGTCATGCACGGCCTGAGGGAATCGCAGCTTGCTGAAGTCGTTGTTGCGGATGAAATAGGGCACACCGGCACGCACGCTGGGCAGTGACTGTCCCCGATGGATTTTGTGCACCATCTGCTTGAAGTCGATGCTGCGGCCGCTGACCGGGTCCACGCTGCCCGGGTTGTGACAGGTGACGCAGTACTGGGGCTCCACCCGGTTGCCGCCATGCTTGCGCAGGGTGCCGTCGTGGCAGGTGTTGCAGCTGTCGAGGGAAATCATGTCCCGGGTGGCATCCACCCCATGGGTGGGACGCTCGCCGGTGGCCGGGATGAAGTCATACCAGGCGTTGGCCACCAGGCCGCCTCCCAGCTGCATGCCCACCCGGTGGGTCCAGTCGTCGTTGTATTCCACCGTATAGGTCAGGGTATTGCCACTGCCCTCGATGCGAACCCCCCGGGGCAGCGTGGTGCCATCCGCCCAGGAACAGCGGATGGCCGCGCCCAGCTCAGTCTCTGCCTGACGGCGATCGGAGAATTCATGGCTATCATGAGAGCCATCTTCCACGCAGCGCCACAGCTGGCCCACGTTCTCGCCGGTGATGGTCCGGCTGGCCTGATTCACATTGAGATTGTAGGTGTAGCGATACTCGCCGTTGCCCAGATTCTCCAGGGTACCGTTGTTCTCGATATTCCCCTGAATGGCATTGCCGAACATGGGTGCCCCGGTGGGATTGTTCTCCGAGACCGCCAGCATCCACCCGGAATCGGGCACCGGACGCTCCCGGGTGATGTAGTTCACCCAGTCATAGCCCTGACCATACCGGCTCCTGGGGGCCAGCTTGGCAAAGGTGAAACTGGCCGCGGACAGGTCGGTGATGGGCGCACCCCGTCCATCCAGCAGGGTGAATTCCACCACCGGATGCCCCTCATTGTTGACCTGTGCGCTAGTGATGCGCAGATCCGGGCCGGCGGCCGAATCACCCGGCAGCGCCGGCAGACCACCACCGCCACCACCGCCGCCGGTGGTGGTTTCGTCAAAACCACTGTCGCTGGCCAGACAGCCCGTCAGCACCAGGGCCAGCAGGGTGACCAGGGCCAGATGCATGCCGTTCCTCACGACGACATTCATGCGGCCATGAGACCGACCTTGCCCCACCTCACTGAGAGTGACCGGGGGTGAAGATCCCCCACCGGTGAAGTATTCCATTTTCGATCGTCTGATTCGTGCCATGCTCCCCACCTCCAGGTTGATTCGCCGTGGACGCTCGCAGCGATTCCGGCACCAGGCCGAACATCGCTCATCCATATCGCCCAACCCATCGAATTAATTATTTTAAAATCAATAATCTAGAATCGATAACGCAACGTGCCCGCGATCAGGTGCGAGGTGTAATCCGGGCTTTCCTGATCCAGCAGGATGAGGTTGCCGACACCGGTCACGCCCACGCCATCCAGAGCCCAGTCCTTTTCCCGGTAACGCTCCACCATGTAGCGCAAACGGAAATCCAGGTTCTGGCGCAGTCGGTAATCGCCGTAGAGGCTGAATTGGGTCAGGCGTGCCTCCAGGCTGGGATAGACGCCGTTGCCGAGCTCGGACCTCACCCGGGCACGGCCCGAGCTTTCGATATGAATCAGCTCGGTCCCCAGGGTCAGCTTGCCCGGGCGAACCACGTATTCACCGCCCAGGCCCAGGGTCAGGGAGTCCTCATCCCGCTGCGAACGCCAGAACTCGCCGCCGGGACGGGTCGGGGTCGGTGCCCGGAAACCGTCCTGATCCGCCTTGACGTTCTCGTAGGCATAAAAGGCAAAGGCAGTCATCCGGTCAGTGGGGACATAGGAGACATCCATGGCCCAGATCTGGCGCTCGGCGGACTGCAGTCCCAGTTCGGAACGTGAATAGTCATCGTCGATCCACTGCACCCGTGGCGTGAATTGCAGCCGGCCATTGGCCTGGAAGGTGGCCAGCAGGGTGATGCTCTGACGGTCACGATCCGCCAGGTAGTACTTGCGCAGGGCTTCGGGTGCCGTGTCCCGCTCCCAGTTGGAACCCCGCTGTTCGGCATACTGGAATTCAGCGCTGAGGGTGGTGCGTGGAATCGCCCGGGTGCGAATGCCGGCCTTGTAGGCGGTTTCATCCGTGCGTTCCCGGTCATCGAAGGTCCGTTCCCGCTCGTCCCTGACCACCCCCAGATTTAGATAGGTCCGATCCTGCACCCGGTAGCTGGCATCCACGTGATAGCGGTGCTGGGTGGAACTGACCGGACGTGAAGACCAGGTCCGTCCGTTGTGTTCCACGTCATAGGCGGAGGTGCGGTTGTCACGGTCGTCGTAGCGATACCCCGCGCGTAGGTTCAGCCGCTCGTGGGGACGGCCGCTGGCCCGCAGATTCACCAAGGTGGTGTTGATCTGACCGTCCAGGGATGAAGGCAGCCCCGCGAACGCCTCCACGAACCGCTCATCCTGGGTCATTCTGCCCAGGGCCACGTCGGCACCGACCCGGGCGGTGCTGTCGGTGAAGGTATAACCGATGGAACCGGTGATCTGATGAAACTGATTGTCCGGTTCCAGCGCCACCGTGCGGCTCGGTGCGTTGTCCCAGTTGGCCACCGTGGCGTCGGGGACCTCCAGGCTCTGGCCGTCACGCTGGGAGAAGACGGACAGGTGATACCCCAGCCGTCCTTGCAACTGTTCACCGTCGTAGGTGATATCGGCTTCGAAGCGCGTGGTCTCGTAGTCCACCGGCACCGGTACCACGGCGGATCGCTGCAACGCCCAGAAGTAGTCGTTGTTCACGCCCCGGGCAATGAGGCCGTCCTTGCGGTCGTAATGCACCGCCGTGCTGGCCCGCCAGCGGGTATCCAGATTGACCCGCCCCCCCACGCTCAGACGCTGACGGTGGGCGCCCAGATCCACATCTCTCAGGAAATCCTCGGCCGTTGCGGCCCCGCCGCCGGCCGGCAGGCTCAGATTTCCCGACCCGGTCCCACGGTAAGGCGTGCCCACGTCCCGATACTGATAGCTGGGCATTTCCTGGTAATAGAGGAAGGTGCTGTAGCGTCCCCGTTCGCCGGCATCCAGTTTCAAGCCGCGGGAATCCAGTCCGAGGTTGCGGCCTTCCAGCCGCCAGTAGCGGTTGGTGTCACCGTCATGGGGATCCAGCCCGCGCAGCAGGAACCCCAGATCCAGGAACACACCGGCCTGATCGACGCCGGTAAAGCGTCCCAGCCGGAAGGAATCCTCGCTCAGATAACCGACGCCGGCCCGGATCTCCTTTCTCACGATCTGGTTTGATCCCTCCTGGGCGGCCAGGGTCAACGGCGTGGCCAGACCCACGGCGCAGACCGTGGTGGTCAAGAGTGATTTCGACATTCTGCTCATGATTCTCTCCTCGCACCTCATCCACCGGCAGTTGCCGGTGACGGTTGGCCTCATTCCTTGAAC
Organism: Ectothiorhodospira shaposhnikovii; assembly: GCF_022227765.1. GTDB lineage: Bacteria > Pseudomonadota > Gammaproteobacteria > Ectothiorhodospirales > Ectothiorhodospiraceae > Ectothiorhodospira. The sequence continues at coordinate 64,341 of NZ_JAJMLZ010000008.1, forward strand.
ACGAAGCCACGGGGATGGTTGGAACCGTGGACCTGGCTATGGCAGTTCAGGCAGCTGCGACCCTGCACCCGGAAGTCCATCCGCGCCCCGGTGAGTGCCACGTCGGAATGGGAACCCAGGTGGCACTGCTGACACAGCATGGGGGGACGGCTGACCAGCATCGGCCGGTGGATGGAACCGTGGGGGTCGTGGCAGGTGGTGCAGGCCTCCCGGGCCGGGTTGTGTTCCCACAGGAAGGGTCCCCGCTTTTCGGCATGGCAGTTGTAGCAAGTCTCATTCACCGTATGGCCGATCAGCTTGCTGGGGCCGGGCGTGCCATGGGGGTTGTGGCAGTCGGTACACTGCATGAGGCCTTCAGGGACCGGATGATGGGAGGGCTTGCCGAAATCGGCGCGACGATCCAGATGGCAGGCACCGCACACCTCAAGCTGGGTATCGGCCTTGAGCAGTCTTGGGCGCTCATTGTGCATGGCATGGCAGTTGACGCAGGCCAGACCGGAGAATTCATGGGTACTGCCGTGCCAGTGGCGACGGGCGCCCTCCTCATGACAGCTCAGGCAGGGCTGGTTCATGCGCTCGGCGGATTCCTTCTCCGGATTGAAGAAGATTTCCATCCCCGCCCCATGACAGCGATTGCACATGCCCTGGGCAAACGGCGTGCGCTCATCCGCGAAGTTGGCGTGGGGTGTCCTGAAGATACGCTGCACGTGTTCCTGGATACGGGCGGAGCGGTCCACCTCCAGCTTGGGCACCTTGTCAACACCCCGCACGGGCCGCTCGGGATCCCCACCCACCGCCCAGGCGGGCGCCACGGGTACCAGCACCATCGCCAGTGCAATGCCGAATACGAGTAACCAATGCCTCATCACAACCCCCTCTGGTTTGCCCCTGTTTGTTATTGCGCAGGCCCTGTGCAGACCTGGAGGTCAGCATCGACTGCTGGATGGTGGGGCAAGGTTCGCCAGCCTGCTGATGCAGGATGCGGGCCAACAAAAAAACCATATGTAAATCGTTGATTCTTATGTTGACCCCCGGGTTGAAACGATCATGGCCGGTGGTTAAAAACAGATCGACCAACGCCGGGCTGGTAAAAAATCTTCCAGCACCCCACCCTTCAGCCCGAATGGAGTCAAGGCCGTCAATAGGCGCGGTCATCGGCGATGACGTGAGCAGGTTATGATCATCTTGCGCAGAGAATGAACAGCACCGGCGCATTCGATCCCCCAGGATTCGGGGACAAGTGCGCACCCGGCATCAACGCCGGGCACCCCGACAACCCCCGGCATCGATCGCTAAAACCATTGAGATCACAAGCTTTTATGCGCACATAAACCAAGAACGGAACGGGGTGTCCGTCGTCGGGGCATCACGCCCATGAAGTGATGCAAGCAGGATGGCACGCTCTCTGCAGAAGGTCTCGACGCTGTCAGCACACGACAAAAGCGAGATAGAGGAGAACAGCAACATGAGTGACAAGAATGCTTCCATGCAGCGTCGCCGGTTCCTGAAAATGAGTGCGGCCGGTGCCGCGGTCACCATCCTGCCCCTGTCATGGCACACAGCCCTGGCGGCAGAACGCCTGGATCCGAACAGCGCACAGGCAAAGGCCATGAGCTATGTGGAGAATGCTTCGGATTCCACCCACAGTGCCTATAAGGAAGGCCATAACTGCGCCAACTGCCTGATGTTCAGCGATCCATCCCAGGCGGAATGGGGACCTTGCGCCGTCTTCCCCGGCAAACTGGTGGCGGCCGGCGGGTGGTGCAACGCATGGGTGACCCGTGGCTGAGCGGCTGCGCTGCCGACCAAAAGCTGTCAGATCCAACAAAAAAATGAGAACTCTTCCCAAAAAATCAGGCCAGGGACTTGATCCTTGAACAACGCCGGGAAATGATTCTCTTCGATCCCAGAGGCAAGGACGCCCCCCATGTTCACGGCTGCCGGTGGCGCCTCCGATCAGGAGGTCCATTACTTTGACGACACGGAAGTTCTCACCATCTTTCGAGGGGGTAGCCTGTCCTGGCGCACCCAGAACCCGGGGCTCCTGGGCATGGCGGCCCTGGACAATGGCAGTATCGGCATTGCCCAGGGCCTGCCCGTCTTCCCCTCTCTGGAACAAGGCCGGCGGGCACTCAAGGCCTGGCTCGGAGGACGGGAAACCGCGCATCTGACGCTGGCCGGCCTCTATCGCCGCATTGATCCCGACTGGACACTACCGGAGACCTCCACGCCGGATGGCGGGCGAACAAGCCGTTGTCCACGGACCGGCCTGGGTGGTGATGTCCTGCTGGGCAGGCTGAACCCGGGAGACATTCGAGCCATCGCCGATGCTGTTGAAGCTCACATCGGTCTGATTCCGGGCACCATCCTCACCCGCCCACTCAGTTCGGGAGAACCTGAGTCCGGTCACGCGGGAGGCGACTCACCCCGGACTTCCGGTAACCGGAACATCGCCATCAACGGTCGCAGCGCGGTCCATGCCGGCTCGGAAGGCATCCTCACCACCATCGACGTCTGCCGCACCCGCATCGGCAAAAAGTGCAAACCCATCCCGTACATGAATGTGGCCGAGAGCATGGATGCCGTCGGCACCGCCGGCAGCATCCTCATCAATGGTCACCCCGCCTGCCACCTGGATTCACGGTTTTCCAGAAGTCGAGGCGACGAAGCCGGTCACTGCGGTGGCCTTCGCTCCGGTACCCGGCAGGGTCATGCGGAGTTTCTGACCGCTTCCGGCAATGTCTTTTTCGAAGGACGCCCGGCCGTCCGGCAATTCGACCAGATGGTTTCCAATTGCCGCAACACACCGCCGGCACCCTTGATGCAGCCAGGCTGCGCACCCCCGCCTGAAATCGATCTCGAGATACTGCAGGCACCGCCTGTCGAGGAATCTCCTTACGCCCTGCGTCTGGACATCGATCTGGATCGCGCCGAAGGAAAAGGACTGCTGATCGAATTGACAACCCAGGGTTCCACCCAGCGACACATGGAAGCCTACCCCGAACCGGAACCCGGTCACCGAGGCCATCATCGGATGATCTTCACCGGGCTCGAAGAAGCGCCTGTCGACCTCGTATTGCGGCTGGATGATCCCTTTCACGGCATCTACCGGGTTCCGCTGGCCAGTGGAGTCATGCCGCGGAAAAGGAACCTTGCAGGTGACCCGGAACTCAGGGTGCATCGCCACCACCATCAGTTTGCCGCTATCGTCCTGCATCGGGCACTGGACCTGGATCAGCGGGAAACCGCCCCGATACGTCCCGGATGCCGGGTTTACCTCTTTCGTGACGGACATCTCTGGCGGGAACTGGAAGCCGGCCCCGAGGGCAGTTGGTTTGAAGTCAACCTGACTCAATGGCAGGGCCAGGACGAGCGGCCTGCGCACTGTCCTCTGGGCGCGAGAATACTCCTACCCCACTACGTGGCAGGACATCTCCATGAATATCACCTGGCCATGAGCGAGATCCCCTGGCACTGGGAACGGATCGAGGGTTTTGGGGGGATGGCGTGGGGGGATTTGAGGAATCAATCCTCATCAATATCAATGAACACAAATAAGCCTAACCGTAATGATTCGATTGTGGCAGAAAGGTTTCAACCTCTATGTTTAGGCAGAGATAGCGCAAGGTCGGGTCGCCTTGGATATAACGCAGAACATGGAGGGCAACCACGTAGACATTTTCAGCTGCAAGACGACAGAAATGACATGCTCACATTACGAGACGCCTCCAGCTGTCTTATAGCAATATTTCAAGACCCCTTGCAGATGACAAGAGATTTAAAAAATCAACTAGACGAGCAACTAACCACACTAGAAAAAATTGAAGAATCCGCCACAAAAGGAGAAATAGCACTTGGAAGACTGATCCAGAAAATGATAGAGAAAAACCCAGAACTAACAAAAGTAGCGGACACCATAAGAATAAAAAGAAGACTTACCGAGCTGGATCAAATAACAACCAGATCCAACAACATAAAAAACTCAACAGAAAGAAAATTAGCAAAAACACTAAACTCAATAGAGTTTAAAAGATCCATGGAGGATTTTACCAGCAGCAATAACCCGGAGACACGTGCCATAGGGATATTGCACTGGGGATATGCGGTTTTTGAAAATGAGTCTCAAGAATCTCTGGGCTATCTATATAAAATAGCGATAGGAGAGACAGAGGAAATCCCAGTTATCAATGGCAAGGATAGCGAAGCAAGATCAATCCTATACACCTGGCTTGAAAACGAAGAAAGACTAAAAACAAAAAGCAAACCCTTAGAAAGCCTAAAGGAAATTGACCGATTAAAGTTAATCACATTCTCCGCAGGCGCCATTGAAGGCATATTACAGGCACTGACAGAAGCCACGCTGAACATAAACACTGAAACACCAGAGAAAGGAATTCAAGAAACAGCAGAAATGCTAAGCAGGATAACAAAAGTAAGGCTTGAAATAACAAAAACCAAACTAGAAGAAATCAATAGCACAAACATAATCGGACAGACAATAATTCAGTCCAAAAAAATAAAATTACCGAAACCACCAAAAATAATCGACCCAGTACACTACATCCAGATCAGCCAAAATATTACATCCAGCCCACACTACAGAGCAACTGCAAACTCCATAAAAATACCAATAATCACAGCAAACATCTTCAGCGCTGCAAGCAATCCAAAAAATGCAACACTTGAAGAACAGCTAAATCTAGCCTCAGCAATATCAGCGCTTGCATTATTCTCAATAAATGAAATACAAGCAGAGAAAGCAATAAAAAACTCTGCCAGAAGAGATTACTATAATGGACTGCTCCGAAAAACGAGTAGATTAATAAATCGTGGAGCAGGACTAATAGAGTCTGCAACTGGCATTATCGCCATTAAAAATGGAATAAAATCTAAAAATATGGGCCAAGTCTTCGGAGGGTCATTAATATTCATCTCAGGAGCGATAACTTTTCTTACCCCAGCAGGACCTGGACTACTAATACTTACGGCACTAGCCATTGGCGCATTAGGCCAGACAGCAATAATGGCTAGCACAAGAAGCGAGACACAAAAAGCAATAATAACAAGCCATTTCGGGAAAACACCAAGAACAAAAAACCCAAAAGACATCAAGAAAGAAATCGAAAATATCATAATATCAACAATCAACATAGAATTAACAATAACAATCCACGACATCAAATCAAACCAGATAAAAAACCTCAAAAGAAAAACAAATAAAACCCAAGAAGACCTATTTAAAATTTACAGAAAAACAAAAAAACTAGGGCCCGAAGACAAGGTTATCATAGAAATCACAATATCCACTCCACACAACCTAATAGAGCTCAAAAACATAAAAGGAAGCATAACACTCAACCACAAAAACATTAATAAAAAAATCACGGAAAAAACAAAATCCAGGACAGAAAATTCAGAAAATAAACAGAAAACTCACTTCTACCTAGAGGCCAAAAGAAAAGAAATAATACACGGAATCAAAGCAAACATAGATGTCGCCTTACCTGGAATAGAAAATTATAAAATAATAAATATTGAGAAAAAATGGCCAAGCAGTAATATTTTCAGGTAAATCAATAACAAGGCGAGTGAAGTGGGCCGCCAAACACAGCTAACAGGGAGTGAGAAAACATGGGAATAGCAAGATCAACCGTAAAATCCCCACTAATAGAAACATTTAAAAGATCTGACATAAAAATATCAAAAGAAAAGAACACCTCACCCCTCTCAGAAAAAACTATCGAAAAAACAAAAAAAAATGAAATAGAAAATCCAGCCCCAGCCAAGCATCATGGGGATCTATTAATATATGGAGATAACTACTGGAGCCAAACTGTAGACACGATCGCCACGACAATATTGCTAATTGGAGCAGTTATGCCAATATCAGCCATTTTTTACGGCATAAACTTATGGATGATATGGCTAACACTACTAATACCCATAGGCCTTATTTTATTTAAATTAACTGAAAAAACGAAGCACAACAGATTCGTAATCTTTGACAAAAAAAATCAAATCGTCCACATCCCGAAACTGCTATCAAAAAGACAAGACACTGTAAACTGGAGCGACACATCATTCTTAATTCACGACATTCATAATCCAGTTAAGCCAACAAAATACGAAGAAACACACCTAAGCATCATAAGACCACCAGCCGACTTAATTACCAACGGAGCGCCAAGCGCCTACCTGACATACAAACTAATAAACATATCAGACTGCCTGGAAAACAAATACACAGCGGAAGAAGCAGAAGAAATTTACTGCTACATATTAAGATTCATGGAAAACAAAGACCAAAATCACCAAGAAGATGCGCAAGCAAAAAAGAACGCGCCTATAAATATCAATTCTGAAGACTGGCAATGGTCACTACTAAAAACTGAAAAACTACCAAAAGAACCCAACTGGATACGCCACCCAGACGGCAGATGGGAGAGAATTGGGCCCGGAACTGTTATCAGGAAAACCCTTTTTGATAGCATTTTAAAAAACAAAAAGATGGATAAAGACATCATTTGACAAATTCAACTCAACATCAGGCAATCCAACATCAGGGAAAAAAGCCCCCTCCCTGCCGTCATTCCCGCGAAAGCGGGAATCCTAAATTCCTAATCAGTTCCTGGATTCCCGCTTTCGCGGGAATGACGTATTCAAACTATGCCTTATCCAAGGTTTCAAGCAGGCAGACCGGTTTCCACATCAAATATTCAAATGGAGCGCAAAAAAAAGAAGCACTCTGAAATTCACTTCAGAGCGCTTCTCGTTGACCTGCCTTGACTTATTACCAATCCAGCAATTCAATCACTTGACTTTTCAAGGCTTTTATTTTCCTCTAAATCAAACATCCATACCGGCCAAATTGTATATATTTAATTAGCGAATTATTAAACCGGCGACCATTCACATCCATCGCGCCTCCAGTAAGTTACTGATTTTGCTGAAAGTAGACACGAAATAAAGTGATTTGTTTGATTGCCGCGTTAATAAAAATCAAGGCTGAGCGGCCAGATACGCTTCCATGGTTTCCGCATCTACCGCACGGACAGTGCTGCCCAATGGACCGACGCCGATACGTGCCACATGGTTGCCACTCTTCTCCTGTCCAGGCTTAAGTACCCACAGACGCCCATCCTTCGCCTCTACCTGGAATCCGGGCTTGGCGGCCAGATATTCCAGCGCGGTATCACGGTCCACGGCACGCACTGTCATCCCCTGGGGACCCGCACCGATCAGGGCCACGTGCTCACCACTTTTTTCCTGGCCCGGCTTGAGCACCCACAAACGGCCATCCGACGCCTCCACCCTGAATCCAGGGCGATCAAAGGGGCCCTTCATGTCAGCCTGTTGTGACAACCCCTGAGCCATCGGGGACTTTTCCGGCGCAGTCTGGCAACCCGTCACGCCCAGCACCAGCACAAGACCTGCGAGCAGGAGGGGAAATTTCGGTTTCATTACAATCATTCCTCACAGTCAGCCATTGTCGAGATGAGATTCGATAAGCAAAACACGCTCATGCTATGCATTCACGATGACAATTTGCTGACAATGCCGTGTCTTTGTAAAAGTTCACGCGCCTGTCATGCCCGCATGGTATTCACGGGTGGATGCGTGGAAATGGCCACGCGCGATACAGGTTCTCCAACCCATGACTCAGCGCCCCGCCTCGGCAACCCCGGATGCCTCTCTGGCAGACCTCAATACCTTGACGGATGCCATGCTCAAGCTCAGGAGCGAGGTGGTGTCCGGCGCTGAACAGCGGCTGAAGAAATTTCATCCCGATTGCCCGGACATCATTCCCTTTTCCGCCCGCAATCTGGCCCAGTATCTGGCATTGAGGGCAATAGACCTGCGCCCCTTGCAGACATGCCTGGCAAGACAGGGGCTCTCTTCCCTGGGGCGCACGGAAGCCCATGTCATGGCCAGCATCAATCAGGTGCTGCGGGTACTGACCCGGCTCACCCACCGCAACCATGAAGCCGATCCCGAACCCGCAGGGATCGATTTCGAACGGGGTCAGCACACGCTCAAGGAAAATGCCGACCATCTGTTCGGAACCCCGCCGGCCGGAAGGCAGGTGCGCATCATGGTCACACTGCCCAGGGAAGCCGCCCTGCATGAGGATCTGGTGCAGAAACTGATGGAAACCGGCATGGACTGCGCCCGCATCAACTGCGCCCATGATGATCCGGAAGTCTGGTCCGCCATGATCCGCCACCTGCGCGCCGCCGAGCGAAGACTGAACTCCCGCTGTACGATCCTGATGGATCTGGCGGGTCACAAGCTACGCACCGGTCCCTTGGCCCATCGTCCGCCGGTTTCTCATGTCAAACCACGGCGCAACCTGCTTGGCAGGGTGATGCAACCAGCGCAGATCATCCTGAATCCCGCGAACGGGACGCTGATGACTGTGGGTGAGGGTGTGTATCAATATCTGCTGCCGGCTCCTTGTCTGGATCGCATGCAGGCCGGTGACCGACTGGTTTTTGAAGATACCCGGGGCAAGAAGCGCCGGATGAGCATCGTGCAGACACTGGACCATGGCGGTCGGCTGGCCACCCTGGACCGCGGCGCCTATTTCACCCAGTCCACCCATTTCGTTCATGAACGCCGTAACAGTATGGGTGACTGGCAGGAGATACAGACACTGCAACTGGACTGGCCCGCGCTGGAACCCGTCACGATCCGACTGTTCAAGGATGATCTGCTGCACCTGACTCGCACCCAGACCCCGGGACAACCGGCAACGGTGGACGACAGGGGGCAATGTCTGCTGCCCGCACATATTGCCTGTACCACGCCCGAGGCATTGGCGACCCTGGAGGCGGGACAAAAAGTCTGGATCGATGACGGCAAGATTGGCGGTACGGTGGATCACCTCACTGACGACGGCGTCATGATCCGCATCACCCATTGCCGTCCCCAGGGACATCGCCTGCGGCCGGACAGGGGCATCAATTTCCCCGGCGCCTCGCTGAACCTGCCCGGCCTGAGTCCGCAGGATCTCGAACACCTGGGTTTCGTGGCAGCCCACGCGGATCTGGTGGGTTATTCCTTCGTCGAATCCCGGCAGGACATGATGCTGCTCATGGATGAACTGGCCCGGCGAGGAGGCTCGGGCCTGGGCATCGTGGCCAAGATCGAGACCTGCCGAGCCGTGGAGAATCTGCCGGAGATCATCCTGGCCACCTTGGGGCGCCACCGCTTGGGGGTGATGATCGCTCGCGGCGATCTGGCGGTGGAGATCGGGGGAGAACGTCTGGCGGAGATACAGGAAGAGATCCTGTGGCTCTGCGAAGCGGCCCATGTGCCGGTGATCTGGGCCACCCAGGTATTGGAAAGCCTGGCCAAGGAAGGCCTGATCTCGCGGCCGGAGTTGACGGACGCCGCCATGGCGGGACGGGCCGAATGCGTCATGCTCAACAAGGGTCCCTATATCCTGGACGCCCTTCAGACCCTGGACAGCATCCTGGTGCGGATGCAGGCCCATCAGCACAAGAAGACCGCCCAGCTCCGGGCTCTGCGGCTGGCCGGCTAGACCGCCATAAATATCAAAAATGAATCGATAAGTTACATTTTATTCTTTTTTGACCATCCGCAATCCTTGCTACTGTACCTCCAACGACGAATGGAGGAACACGGCATGTCAGCACCGGCCATTGAACGGCACAACCACGAAAACCTGGAAGGCATCAACCGCACACTGGCATCCCTGGATGCGCAGGCCCGGGTGCGCTGGGGACTGGAGCACTTCGGCGAGCAGATCGTGCTCAGTTCCAGTTTTGGTGCGCAGGCCGCGGTGATGTTGCATCTGGTGACCCGTGAACAACCGGATATCCCCGTAATCCTGGTGGATACGGGTTATCTCTTTCCGGAAACCTATCGGTTCGTGGATGAACTGTCCTCGCGCCTCAACCTGAACCTGCATGTGTACCGCGCCGCCCTTTCCCCGCACTGGCAGGAGGCGCGCTACGGCAAGCTGTGGGAACAGGGGCTGGAGGGAATCGAGCGTTATAACCGGATGAACAAGGTGGAACCCATGCAGCGGGCACTCGGTGAACTGGGGGCACGCGCCTGGTTTGCCGGGCTGCGCCGACAGCAGTCGGCCTCCCGGGCAAACCTGGATATCGTGGCCTCACAGAATGGGCGGCTGAAGATTCACCCCATCATCGAATGGACCGACCGGGATGTGCACCGCTATCTCACCCGCCATGAACTGCCCTATCACCCGCTGTGGCACGAGGGCTACCTGTCCATCGGTGATGTCCATACCACGCGCTCGGTACATGAGATTGATGACCCGTCACAGATGCGGTTCTTCGGCCTCAAGCGCGAGTGCGGGTTGCATGAGCATGTGTGAGCCAGTGGTAGTGTTCGGCTACTGACCGTCGTTATGGGAGCTGTAGACCCAACTGCGGCCTTCGGCATCGAAGGCCATGACGTCATAAGGCTGGGTCCGGCCATCGGGCATTTCCATCCCGGGAGAACCCAGCGGCATGCCCGGGGCGGCAATACCCACCGCTCCCGCCGGACGCTCGGCCAGGAAGCGATGCACCACCTCGGCAGGAACGTGTCCCTCCACGATCACCCCATCCACAATGGCGGTATGACACGAGGCCATGGCACGGGGTAACCCCACCTGCGCCTTGACCAGACCCATGGCACGGGTTTCCCGGCTGTCCACCCGGAACCCGTTGGCCTCCAGGTGCTGTTCCCACAGGGTACAGCACCCACAGTCGGGGTCCTTGTAGACGGTGATGGCCACGTCTTCCGCCTGTACCCCCCCCAGAGACAGGGCACCGATCAACAGGGACAGCATCAGGATGGGTTTCAGGAAAAATGGAACATCCTTTGCGGGGGACATGGTTGACTCCGGACCGGCTACGGTCATCGATTGAAAGAACTACTGATTGATCCAGCGCCCCTGGGCATCCCGGCAGGCCACGCCGGTGATGGTTTCCCGTGAACCGTCGATATTGCCGATGACGGTATATTCACGGCAGTCCTGACCCGAGGCCTGGTAGGTACGCGTGGGGGTGGCCTGGAAACTGTGGCCGGTATTCGGGTTTCGCCAGGCCACCGGGCGATTGTCGGGGGAGGTTTCCAGGGCACGGGAGACGTTCATGCGATCCACTTCGTCCATGGTCCGTCCCACGGAACCGCCGACCGCCGCGCCCGCCAGGGTGCCGGCAATGATGGCGGCGGTACGCCCCCTGCCGGCACCAACCTGACTGCCGATGACGCCGCCCAGGGCCCCGCCGATCACCGCCCCGGTCTGCTCCTGGGTCGGTCCCGTCGCACAGCCGCCGACGAGGACGGCCGCGCCCATGATGGCGGCAATGCTGATCTTGCTCAGAATGGTCATGATGATGCTCCCGGGTCTTTTGCGCAGACAGGTTCAGGCTTCCGTGGGAGGATAGACCAAAAGACCTGAACGGGGCCTGACCAAAGCCATATGGAAATTGGAGACCGGACGATCAAGCGGTTCTGAGCAGATCATACTGCAGATCCGGATAGGCCCTCGGACTCCTCACACCGTTCAGCACCGCCTGCGGATCTTCACTCTCCGGCAACTGGAAGGCGTTGAAACCGACCCGGCGCATGAAGTCCAGCTGATCCCGATAGACCTCGCCGGTCGCCCTGAGTTCGCCCTGATAGCCGTGCCGGGTACGCAGCAACCGGGCAGTGCTGTAGTGCCGGCCATCCGCCACCCGGGGAAAATGCAGGCCGATCAGGTTCAATCGGCCGAGCCACGGCAGGATCGGCTCCAGGCTGTCTTCCGGTTGCAGGATCACGCCCAGTCCGCCGGGGCGCTGGGAATAGAACAGGGCGTTGGCGACGAACCGCTCATACCCGAACAGCAGGTTTCCGTCCGGCGGCAGGGATTCGTCATCCCTCACTGTGCGCCAGTGATCCGTGGTGAGTTGCCCGTCGAGAATGATCATGTTGTTCATAAACCGTTTCCTTGAAAGTCTTGAGACCGATGCGTTGCACCGTCTCCGCAAAAGGCTCCCCCGACAGCCGCCGGGCGGCGTAAAGGGCGAGTATTGTTTCGATGGCGTCCGGGACTTGCTCCGCCCGCAGGGCCGGCCCGAGCACGCGCCCCAGCCGGCTCTCGGCCCCGGCACGGCCTCCCAGCAGCAGCTGGAACCAGGAACCGCCCTGCTTTTCCACACCCAGCAGACCGATGTCCGCCACGTGGTGATGGGCACATCCGTTCATGCAGCCGGAGATCTTCAGGTGGACCTCCCCCAGGTCATGGAGATAATCCAGATCCTGGAAACGCTGCTGGATCTGCTGCGCCAGCGGCAGGGTGGCCGCATTGGCCAGATTGCAGTAATCCAGTCCCGGACAGGCGGTCACATCGTTCACCGTGCCGATGCCGGGATTGGCCAGACCCAGGATGTCCAGGGTCTGCCAGACCTCCCGCAGGGCCCGCACCGGAATATGGGGCAGCAGCAGGTTCTGATCATGGGTGGTCTGCAACCGGCTGAAGCCGTGCTGATCCGCCAGATCGGCCAGCACGCGCATCTCCACCGCCGTCAGGTCGCCGGGCGCCCGTTCCAGCCCCTTGAGCAGGATGAAGACCACCCGGTACCCGGGTACCCGGTGTTCACGGGTGTTGTACCGGAGCCAGCGGGCAAAAGCCCCGGTGGGCGTGGGCTCGATCCGGTCATCGGCCAGCGCGGGATCATGGGCCGGCTCGGTGAATCGGGCCTGGATCCGCGCCAGGGCGGCCAGGGCCGAGATGGACCGGGTTTCACGAATGTCCTGCCAGGTTGCTTCCACCTGATTCGAGAAGGCCTCGATCCCCAGGCTCTTGACCAGGATCTTGATACGGGATTTGTAGAGATGATCCCTGCGCCCGGCCTGGTTGTAGACCCGCAATACCGCCGTGAGATAGTCGATGAGATCATCAGCGGGCAGGAACTCCCGCAGGCACTGGGCCAGATGGGGCTCTCGACCCAGGCCGCCGCCGACCCAGACCCGGAATCCCGGCTTCTCCTGTTCATCCCGCCGAAGTTCCAGCCCCAGATCATGAATCCGGCAGGCGGCGCGGTCGTGCAGGCGGCCGCTGACGGCGATCTTGAACTTGCGCGGCAGGAAGGTGAACTCGGGGTTCAGGGTGGCCCATTGCCGGATCAGCTCGCACCAGGGCCGGGGGTCATCCACCTCGCCGGGCAAAAGTCCCGCCAGCGGATCGGTGGTGACGTTGCGGATGCAGTTGCCGCTGGTCTGGATGGCATGCAAACCCACCTCGGCCAGTTCGGCCAGGACATCGGGGACCGACGCCAGCGTGAGCCAGTTGAACTGGATGTTCTGGCGGGTGGTGAAATGGCCATAGCCGCGGTCATGGTGCTCGGCCACATGGGCCAACCCCCGCAACTGGTCCGAGGAGAGGACACCATAGGGGATGGCCACCCGCAGCATGGGGGCATGGCGCTGCACATAGAGGCCGTTCATGAGGCGCAGCGGACGGTAGGCATCCTCGGTCAGCTGCCCGGCCAGAAAACGCTGTGTCTGGTCGCGGAATTCCGCCACCCGCTCCCGCAGCAGGGCCTGGTCCCATTCATCCTGTTGGTACATTGTCTGCCGTCTCCTGCATTCTTGAGCTTTGCAGGAGGTTACTTCAATTGATAACGATCAAAAAAGAATTTGTATTCATCTATTGATTCTTTTAGTGAATATGAGGCAGGTCAAGGGGAGTGTCGGCCAGGTTCAGGAACGCCCCGCAAGGCCTACAATGAAGCCCAGGCAGTTGACCACCTGGAGGCATCATGGAATTACCCGAGCTGACAGTCCGCCTGCCCGACTGGTTGCAGACACAACTGCGAGGACCGGTTCCCGTGCTGGAGACCGCCGAGGCACAGGTCCGGTTCGCCATCGAACTGTCCCGACAGAATGTGATCCACGGCACCGGCGGGCCTTTTGGGGCCGCCATCTTCGACGAGGACGGGACCCTGGTGGCACCGGGGGTGAACATGGTGGTGAGCCGGGGCTGTTCCATCCTGCATGGGGAGATGGTGGCACTGGCCATGGCCCAGCAGAGGGTGGGGCGGCACGACCTGAGCGATGGCGGGCAACACCGGTATCGGCTGGCGGTATCGGCCGAACCCTGTGCCATGTGCATGGGTGCCCTGCCCTGGTCCGGCATCCGGGAACTGGTCTACGCGGCCCTGGACGAGGATGTTCGGGCCATCGGGTTTGACGAGGGCGACAAGCCCGCGGCCTGGCCGCAGGCCCTGGAACGGCGAGGCATCCGGGTGACGGGAGGGGTGCTGCGGGAGGAGGCCGTGGCCGTGCTCAATCAGTATCTGGCGACCGGCGGCCGGCTCTACTGAGAGCCGGGCACCAGCAGTCACGATGCGGGAGACTCCCGCGAGGGCGGCCTATTCCTCTCCCGGCGTCTCGCCCCGGGCAGCCCTTTCCATCTCCTCCAGACTGACGTGGCGCACGTCCTTGCCCTTCACCAGGTAGATCACATATTCGCACATGTTGCGGGCATGATCGCCGATGCGCTCCAGCGCCCGCAGGGCCCAGATCACGTCCAGGGCACGGGTGATGGTGCGGGGGTCTTCCATCATGTAGGTGATGTGCTGGCGCATCACGGACTCGTACTCCCGGTCCACGTTCGCATCTTCCCTGGCCACCGCCAGGGCCACTTCCACATCCATGCGGGCAAAGGCATCCAGGGCCTCATGCACCAGACGCGCCACCCGTTCGCCCAGGGACTGAACATCCGCGTACTGATTCTTGGGTCTGTCCTTCTCCGCCAAGTGCACCGCCATGCGGGCCACCTTCTCCGCCTGGTCGCCGATACGCTCCAGATCGGTGATGGTCTTGACGATGGAGATAATGAAGCGAAGATCGCTGGCCGCCGGCTGATGGCGGGCCAGGATCTCGGCGCACTGCTCGTCGATGATGACCTCCAGGCTGTTGACCCGGGCATCGTTCTTGATGACCTGATCCGCCAGGCGCACGTCGGCGGCCACCAGTGCGTTCACGGCATCGATCACCTGGGATTCCACCAAGCCACCCATGGCGAGGACGCGGTTGCGCAAGCTCTCCAGTTCCTCGTTGTATTTCTCCAGGTAGTGACCACCCAGTTTGTTCTTGTCCATCGCTATTGCCTCGAAAATGTCGGTGAAGAACGGCCGATCAGCCGTAACGACCCGTAATGTAGTCCTCGGTGGCCTTCTTCCTGGGATTGGTGAACAGGGTCATGGTGTCACCGTATTCGATCATCTCGCCAAGATACATGTAAGCGGTGTAGTCGGATACCCGGGCCGCCTGCTGCATGTTGTGGGTGACGATGAGGATGGTGTATTCCTTCTTCAGCTCATAGATCAGCTCTTCGATCTTGGCGGTGGAAATCGGGTCCAGGGCCGAGGCCGGTTCATCCAGCAGGATCACCTCCGGCTCGATGGCGATGGCCCGGGCAATGACCAGACGCTGCTGCTGACCCCCGGAAAGCCCGAAGGCGTTCTGGTGGAGACGGTCCTTGACCTCGTCCCACAGGGCCGCGCCCCGCAGGGATCGCTCCACCACCTCGTCCAGCACCTTGCGGTCCCGCACACCCTGCAGGCGCAGGCCGTAGGCCACGTTCTCGTAGATGGACTTGGGGAAGGGGTTGGGTTTCTGAAACACCATGCCCACCCGGCGACGCAGTTCGGCCACGTCCACCTTGCGGTCATAGATGTCGTCCCCCTCCAGCAGGATCTTGCCCTCGATACGGCAGGCATCCACCAGGTCGTTCATGCGATTGAAACAGCGCAGCAGAGTGGACTTGCCGCAGCCGCTGGGGCCGATGAAGGCGGTGACCCGCTTCGCGGCCACCTTCATGGAGATGCGCTTCAGGGCCTGGGCCTCACCGTAGTAGAGGTTGAGGTCCTGCACTTCCAGGGCAATGGTCTCGTCGGCCAGGCGCAGACGCTTGCGCTCGGTGTTCTCGAAGAGACCGGCGGTGACGCCGTGGGTCATGGTGTTCTGCTCTGTCATGGTTGTCATGCCGTCCATATTCTTGAATCTCTTCGATCGGGATCAATCCGACTCGCCACGATATTTCTCGCGCAGATGGTTGCGAATGCTGATGGCGGTCAGGTTCAGCACCACGATCAGGACCACCAGGGTCAGGGCGGTGGCGTAAACCAGCGGCTGGGCCGCCTCCACGTTGGGACTCTGGAAGCCCACATCAAAGATGTGGAAGCCCAGATGCATGATCTTGCGCTCCAGATGAATGAAGGGGAAGTTACCGTCGATGGGCAGGGTCGGAGCCAGCTTCACCACCCCCACCAGCATCAGCGGCGCCACCTCGCCCGCGGCCCGGGCGATGGCCAGGATCAGGCCGGTCATCATGGCGGGCGTGGCCAGGGGTACCACCACCTTCCACAGGGTCTCCGCCTTGGTGGCACCCAGGGCCAGACTGCCGTGACGGATGGTGCTTGGAATCCGTGACAACCCCTCCTCCGTGGCCACGATCACCACCGGCAGGGTCAGCAGGGCCAGGGTGAAGGAGGCCCACATCAGACCCGGCGTGCCGAAGGTGGGCGACGGCAGGGCCTCCGGATAGAAGTTGCGGTCAATGGCCCCGCCCATGAAATAGACGAAGAAGCCCAGGCCGAACACCCCGAAGACGATGGAGGGCACCCCCGCCAGGTTGTACACGGAGATGCGAATCACCCGCAGCAGCGGCCCCTGGCGGGCGTATTCCCGCAGGTAGATGGCCGCCAGCACACCGAAGGGAGTGACGATGATGGACATGATGAACACCATGGTCACGGTACCGAAAATGGCCGGGAAAATGCCGCCCTCGGTGTTGGCCTCACGGGGATAGCCGCTCATGAACTCCCAGAACTGCTTGAGATACAGGCCGATCTTGCTGAACACATTCATGTCGTTCGGCTGGATGGCGCGAATGATCTGGGCCATGGGAATTTCCCATTCCCGACCATCCATCACCCGCGTCACCAGAGTGTCGCGACGCACGTCCTTGTACAGCGCGTCCAGCTGCTCCTGCAGCACGGCGTATTCCTGGTCCAGTACCAGGCGCTGGGCGGCCAAGGCCGCCATGCCCTGATCCCGCTCGGCCACGGTGATGCGGCCTTCACGCAGTTGCAGGTCCAGGCGCCGCTCGCTCAGACGCACCCGCTCCATGCGGTGATTGACGTTGCCGATCTCCCGTCGCTCGATGCGGCGGATTTCATCAAAGATATCGTTGGCGCGGCGAATGCGCTGCTGCAGCTCCGGCCACAGCTGGTCTCCTTCCGCCACGGTGCGGCCCTGTTCCAGGATGCGCACGGGGAAGCCGTAGAAATCGCCCCATTCACGCCGCTCCAGGCGCATGACATCTCTCGGATAGGACCACTGGCTCATGCCGATTTCCGGATACCAGACGAAGTCCCGCCCCCAGACATCCCGGTTACCCTGCTTGATCAGGTGACGGGTGACCAGTTGGATATCGTCATCGATGGGCACCCCCGCATCCCGCAGTACCTGGGCCGGCAGCACCTGGGAGCGGGACAGTTCGCCAACGATGCGAATTTCGCGACCGTCATGGGTGATCAGATCCGTCATCAGGATCGGCGAGGGCCAGAAGTGGGAGAAACCGCGCACCAGGATGAGGGCCAAAAGGCCCACCACCATGATCATGCTGATGGCGATGGCGCCGGCATTGAGCCAGACCCAGGGGCTGCCGCTCTTGAACCAGTTCTTGAGAGTCATTTGCTTGTTCCCGGCATGTTCCGGTCCAGTTCCAGAAAAATCATCATGTCATGCCCTCCCCGGCCTACAGATTGCTGTAGCGCTGACGCAGGCGCTGGCGGATGATCTCCGCCGCCGTGTTCACCACGAAGGTGAGGATCAGCAGCACCAGGGCGGAGAAGAACAGGATGCGGTAGTGCGTGCTGCCCACGGCGGTCTCGGTCAGTTCCACGGCGATGTTGGCCGAGAGGGTGCGCATGCCTTCGAAGATGTTGAAGTTGATCACCGGGCTGTTGCCGGTGGCCATCAGCACGATCATGGTCTCGCCCACGGCCCGACCGAAGCCCATCATCACGGCGGCGAAGATACCGGGGCTGGCGGTGGGCAGCACCACGCCCACCACCGTCTGCCAGGGGGTGGCGCCCAGAGCCAAGGAACCTTGGGTCAGGTGCTTGGGCACGTTGAACACCGCATCCTCGGCGATGGAGAAGATGGTGGGAATGACGGCAAAACCCATGGCGATCCCCACCACCAGGGCATTGCGCTGGTCGTAGGTAATGCCCACGTCGGTCAACCACTGACGCATGCTGCCGCCGAAGAACAGCACCTCCATCAGGGGACTGGCGGCGACGCACAGCCAGCCCACCAACAGGATCACCGGCACCAACACCAGGATCTCCATGCCCAGGGGGACGTACTGGCGCACGCTCATGGGCACGCGGGTCCATGCGAAGCCGGCCGCCAGCATGGCCAGGGGCATGAGGATGAGGATACTGAACACCGCCGGCAGATGGGACTCGATGAACGGCGCCAGCCACAGGCCCGCCAGGAAGCCCAGAATCACGGTGGGCAGGGCCTCCATGATCTCCACCGTGGGCTTGACCACGGTGCGCAGGTGGCGCTGCATGAAATAAGCGGTATAGATCGCACCCATGATGGCCAGGGGGGTGGCGAACAGCATGGCAAAGAAGGCGGCCTTCAGGGTACCCAGGGTCACGGGAATCAGGCTGAACTTGGGCTCGAAATCATCGGTGGCGCCGGAGGACTGCCAGATGAATTCGGGCTGACTGCGCCCCTCGTACCACACCCGGCTCCACAGAGCCTGCCACGAAGCCTGCGGGTGGGGATTGCGCAGGTCCAGGAACAAAATGTTGTCGGCCTCGTCCCTCACCAGCATGGCCCGATTCACCGGTGACAGACCGATGTCCAGGATCGGACCATCGGTCACCTGACGCTTGAGCAGGGTCCGGTGGGAGGTGGCGTAATGAATGCCCAGTACACCGGAGGCATCTCCCACATAGAATCCCTTGCGGGCCAGTTCCGGCGTGATGGCGGTGATGGGCGCGGCATGGGGCTCGAACTCCCGTACCAGGGTCAAGTGATGAAGATTCTGCTCATCCCGCACCAGGAACCACTGGGACACCGAACCGTCGGACCCACCGACGATGATGGACAGGGTGCCCACCAGGAAGTCCATGGCCGTGATCTGATGTCCCTGGGGAACCACCCGGCCGGAATCGGCCAGACGGGCATTGGCCGGCACGGAGATGTCGTAGTAATGGAGCTGTCCCAGGTCATCGGCAACGAAGACGCTGCGATGATCCCCTGACACCAGGATCTGCCGGGTGTTACCGGGTGGAGACGGCAACTGGAAAGAGTCCCGCCGCACGTCCACGGCCCCGGTGAAGAGGTTGGTGGTGCTGCGTACCCGGCTCATGAGCAGACGGTTGTCTTCGGTGAGCGCCGCCAGCACGAAACCCTGGGGGCCTTCCTGGACGGCAATCTGGGTGAGGGCCCTGCCTTGGGGGTCCACCACCACCGGGTCATCCCCCAGAGGGAAATCCACCTTGGGCGTGATGTAACGGATGTCATCCGGATAGCTCAGGTCATAGGCATGGCGGCCGATGATGGCGCTGCCGTCCGACAGGCCATAGGCCACCAGTCGCTGGCGAGCCTCGCCATGGGCAAAGCTGGTGACAGCCACCCCTTCGGGAATGGGCATGGCCGCCTGGGCGCGGACGCGGCCATCGCCGGTTTCAAAGAAGGTGGCGATACCGCGGTCGGAAAAGCGCACCCCCAGTTCCTGATAGCGCTCCAGGGTCAGAAACAGGGTATCGGCGTCGGCATCACCGGGGAGCTGGTAGGTGCTTTCGACGGAGACATCCGCCGGCACCAGCAGCGGGAAAACCTCGTAAAAGAGGTAGACGAAGATCAGACCCAGGGCGAACACCACCCCGATACCGCCGGCACCCACGCCATAGCGGGACACACCGTCCTTGAAATAGCGCCACTTGCGCAGGCGTGCACGTTTTTCACCGCTGGGGAGCAGCGTGGCCGACGGCCTGCTGTCCTTGCCCGGGGCTGTGATGGATGCATCAGTCATGGGGAAATCGCCGTCCGAAGGGATTGCACTTTGCGCGCACGGTAACCCATGAAAGTGACAGTATGGTTACGGACTGTCATATTTCATGAAAGGCACGCATGTCTTCATTCCCGCAAAGGCGGGAATCCAGTGGTGGACTGAAAGGCCTGGGCTCCCACTTTCGCGGGAGTGACGGGAGTGACGGAAGCGAGGCACAAAAAAACCGGCCCCGGCGATACCTCGCCGGGGCCGGTTTGCAGTCGATCGCAAGGACCGCTTACTTCACACCGACGCGCTCGCGCACCTGAGCGGCCACGGAGGCCGGCAGGGGGATGTAGCCGTCACGGAACACGATTTCCTGCCCCTGCTTGGACAGGATGAGCTTGACGAATTCGTTTTCCAGCGGCGCCATGCCCCGGTTGGGGTGGGCATTCACGTAGACCAGCAGCTGACGGGCCAGCGGATAGTCACCGGTGGCGGCATTTTCCGCCGTGGGCTCAAAGAGCTGGGACTCATCCTTGCCGATGGCAATGGCGCGCACACCGGCGGTCTGATAGCCGATGCCGGAATAGCCGATGCCGTTGATGGACTCGGTCACGCCCTGAACCACGGAGGCGGAACCAGGCTGCTCGTTGATGCTGGGCTTGAAGTCACCCCCGCAAAGGGCGAATTCACGGAAGAAGCCATAGGTGCCGGAGACGGCGTTACGGCTGTAGAGGGTGAAGTCGCGGTTGGCCCAGGCACCGGTCAGACCCAGTTGACCCCAGCGGGTGATGTCTTCGGGATGGCCGCAGCGGCGGGTGGCGGAGAATACCGCGTCCACCTGGGGAATGGACATGCCCTGGATGGGGTTATCCTTGTTCACGAACACCGCCACCATGTCGATGGCCACAC
Organism: Ectothiorhodospira shaposhnikovii; assembly: GCF_022227765.1. Classification (GTDB taxonomy): domain Bacteria; phylum Pseudomonadota; class Gammaproteobacteria; order Ectothiorhodospirales; family Ectothiorhodospiraceae; genus Ectothiorhodospira. The sequence goes on from NZ_JAJMLZ010000008.1 coordinate 85,303, forward strand.
CCACTTCCGTGGGCGGATAGCCGTGGGCCTGTTCGAAGGCCTGGATCTCGGAGGAGCGCATGGCACGGCTCATGGGGCCGAAGTTGGCGGTACCCTGGGTGATGGCCGGCGGAGCGGTGCCGGAGCCGGCACCCTGGATCTGGATGTTGACGTTGGGATAGAAGCGATTGAACTCCTCGGCCCAGAGGGTCATGAGGTTGTTCAGGGTATCGGAGCCGATGGAGGACAGATTGCCCGAGATGCCGGAGACGCGCTGGTAGTCGGGCAGGTTGGGGTCGACGCGATCCGCCATGGCGGGCGCGGAAACCATCAGGGCCGCGGCCACGCCGGCGACAAGGGCCTTCTTCAGGTTCATCATTGATTTCCTCTGGACAGGGGTGTGCGTGTGTCGAGAAGCCCGCAAGGGCTACCTACCGTCTTGACGTGAGGCAGTATGAAAACCTGCGGTGTCAGGTTTGTGAAGAGAGCATGACATTTTGGTGACAGACCCGTCCTGGACACAGACCCGCAGGAGCGGGCCTGTCCACGAACGGGCGCGGCCCCGATGGGTCAGGGTTGCTTCACGTCCCCGGCACCATCCTTATCGCCCCGTACCGATCCCTCATCGGTCACCAGCGCCTTCAAGGTCATGCCGCCCAGGCGCTCCCGCAGCATCTCGTCCCGCTCCCTCAATACCCGGTCCACCCGCCGATCCTCACCGGGCAGCCCGTCATCCAGCAATGAACTGCCATAGCCGCGCACCGAATCCAGGATCTCCTTCAAACTGATCCGTTCCAGATCCCGCCCCGGCACATAGGTTGCGTCCTCTTTCCTCGCCGCCACCAACAGACCGGCCTGCTTCAGCGCCTCCAGCACCGGCGCCAGGGCCTCTTCGGGCAGATTGAAGTCCCGGGCCATCTGTATCCTTGGCGTCGGCCCCTCGCCCTGATAGAAACGTTCCGCGGTGAGCCGCATCACCCTCAGGGCCAGACGCTCCTGCAGATCCCCCGAGAGTCTGACCGGCACCCCCTGGGCCACATGCAGATAGCCGGGATTCTGCACATAGAAGGCCACATGGGAGCCCACCAACAGGATCAGCCAGTTCAGATACAGCCAGAACAGCGCCATGATGACGATGGCAAATCCGGAATAGATGGCATCGTACCGGGTGGACCCGGCCATCATGGAGGCAAAGCCCCAGCCGGTGGTCTGCCAGAGCAGCGCGGCCACGAGCGCCCCCGTCAGCGCGGGCAGCGGTTTCACGCGGGTATTGGGCACGAAGACATAAATGAAGGCGAAGGCCATCGTCACCAGCAGATACGGCACCAGGCGACTCAACAACGCCACCGACTCCCCCACCAGACCATAGTCCATGGCCCTCTGTACGACATCCGTGGCCATCACCGAGGCCGTGATGCCAAGGGCGGAGAAGATCAGCACCGGCCCCACCAGGATCACGCTGAGATAATTGGCGAACCGCTGGGCAAAACCGCGCGGACAGGTCACATGCCAGATGTAATTGAAGGCCGTCTCCACCTTCTGGATCAGACCGACCACAGTGAAAAAGAGGAAGATCAGGCCGATAAAACCCAACACCCCGACCCGCATGTTATCCACGAAGCCCACCACGTTGGCGGCGATCTCTTCTCCCTGCTCGCCCAGGGGCTCCAACACCATCAGCAGGAATGGTTCCACCGCGTTGTGGGCACCAAACCCCTTGAGCACGGAAAAGGACAGGGCCAGCAACGGCACCACCGACAGCAGGCTGGTATAGACCAGGCTCATGGCATGCAGGTTGAGTTGACCGGCGGAGACTTCCCGGCCGATGCTCATGACCGCCCGCGCCGCACCCACCGCCCGGGCCTGGGATCGGGGCATGCGTCGCAGGTCACCCTGCTCCACCAGTTTTCTCAGGTGCTCGGGATAGTCCGCAATCTTCACCGATCGGCTCCTTTGCAGAATACGCATGACACCATGATAGGCCGCGCGGGAGCAGGCTGTCACATGTGAGATAAGGCCCGGTGCATCTCAAACAGTGTCACAAGACGCGGCCCCATCGGTGATCGGGGTATTTCCGGCATCATTTCCGGGAAGTCCAGCCATCAGGCCCGGAATTGCCATTACCAATGCATCCGCCTCGACCGCGGGAGAAAACAGCCATCCCTGAAAGCGATGGCAGCCCATGCCACGGAGCAGTCGAAACTGCTCCGGCGTTTCCACCCCTTCCGCCACCACCGTCAGGCCCAGCGCGTGGGACAGGGCCAGAATCATGGCGCAGATCTGACGATCCCCTTCGTCGTGGGCAATGTCGCGTACAAAGGCCTTGTCGATCTTCAACTCACCCGCCGGCAGTTTCTTGAGTTTGACCAGGGACGACTGCCCGGTGCCGAAATCATCGATGGACAGGCCGAATCCGGCCTCCCGCAAGGCCACCACGGTGGGGATGACCTCGTCATCAAGCATTTCCGATTCGGTCACCTCCAGCATGATGGTATCAGGAGAAGTGCCTTCCTCCCGTGCGATGTCCAGCAGTTGACGGGCAAGCTCCGGTCGGCGTAGCTGTACCGCCGAAATATTGATGGAGACGGCTCCGATCTCTACCCCACCCTGCCGCCATTGCCTCAACTGCCGACAGACAGACCGGAAGATCCACTCCCCGATGGGTACGATCAGTCCGGTGGACTCGGCCAGGGGAATGAAATCCTCCGGCGAAACCGGCTGGCCATGCACGGTCCACCGTAACAATGCCTCTGCCCCCACAAGCCGCCCGGCCGCATCCATTTGCGGCTGATACAGAACATGGAATTGTCCTTCCGGCAGGGCACGATGCAGCAGGGTGCTCAATTCCAGGCGCTTACGGGCGATGAGCGTGTATTCCTGCAAATAGAAGCAGTAACTGTTGCGATTGCTGGATTTCACCTGATTCAGCGCCAAGTCTGCGTTTCGGACCAATTCCATCACGGTGGAAGCATCGTCCGGGTACAGGCTGATGCCGATACTCGCAGTGACAAAATGCGGCTCTCTGCCGCTTTCCAGGCATGGCTTGGAAAACCCCTGCAGAATCCCTTCGGCCAGCTGTGCAACCTCCGTTCTGGATCGGCACTGTTCCACCATCACCATGAATTCATCACCGCTCATGCGGGCCAGGGTACACCGATCATCCAGCGAACGACTGATCCTGGCGCTGGCTTCACACAACAACATGTCTCCGGTGCGGTGGCCGTAAATGTCATTGATCTGCTTGAAATGATCGAGGTCCACCAGCATGAAGGCCACTCGATCATGGCGTCGAGCCGCCATTTGCAAGGCGTGTTCCATCTGGTTCTCGAAGAACAGTCGGTTTGGCAAATGAGTCAGGGCATCATAATGAGCCAGCCGGAACATCTGCTCCTGATTCTGCAAAATGGCCGTTTCCGCCTGACGCAGGCGCTCCAGCACCTCTAACATATGCGTCTGGCGCACCCCCACCAGCAGCAGCGTCAGCAAACAGCAGACGAAAATGATGCCTCGCTCAAACCCCGTTTCAGTCAAGGCATAAAAGAAATGGAACAGCAACGCCAGGGCCAGCAACATGGCAAGCAGGGGCACATGATTCATGACCCTCTCACAGGCATTCAGATATCCCGGCTCCTGTCGAACCTCGATGCGCCAGAAACGGGCACCCAGGCCCAACAACAAAGCACTGACGCCAAAGGCCATGTTGAATAGCATGCCCGCCTGCAGCTGGCCATCCAGCACCATCAGATTCCACTGCATCCAGGTCAGCCCATAGGCGGTGATACCGACCATCAGCAGCAGATGGGCCGGCGCCATGCGCAGGGCCATGCCGGGGATCATCAACAGGGCAAAGAAGGCGGCACTGAGAAAACTGACCGGATAGAAGACCAGCACCAGCAGGGCAATCAGGGAAATCTCCTCTCCATGGGGGACATAGAGCGTGAGCACCAGCGCCAGCAGGGCAAATACCATTCCGCAGATGTCCAGCATCGCGGAATGGAAACGGTCCGCGGGCAGATGCAGCTTCAATGCGCGCATCAGTCCGATCATCCAGAGGGGACCCACCGCCAGGAACAGGACATCGGCTAGGGAGGGAAAAGGATTCCAGCCGGCAAGCACCTGCAGATTCCAGACCAACTGGCCAACCAGCATCAGCCCCGCCCCCAGAACGAGCCAGAACAGCACATCCGCATCGTGCGTGGCCGCCAGGCGCATGCCCCGCCATGCCAGGGCCAGCGACAGGGCAAAGGCGGAAGTCCAATGGAGCATATCCAGGATCACTACTCTGGCGCCGCCTTCAAGCAACCATGCTGTCAGGCCGAGCAGAAAGGTGATCAGCACCCAGAGCCCGAACAGGATCAGTTCCGGCGGGTTGACGATCCTCTGCTGCGTTACCGACATGAACTGCCTCGTTTGTGCATCGTCACGGAATGGGTGGAGCCGGTGAACATGATCAGGTTGTAGCACAATCCCGTGAATACTTATCTATTACTCAACGAGCGGCTACACTGCCCCACCCGGATTGATTCAAGGAGCGCCCGTCATGCCCATCCAGGTCGGCGATCAGATCCCCGAGATCACCCTGCGCGTGATGACACCGGCAGGTGACCACCCCATCACCACCACGGAACTCTTCAGTGGCTACCGTAGCGCCCTGTTCGCCGTTCCCGGCGCCTTCACGCCCGCCTGCTCCGGTGTTCATCTGCCCGGCTTCATCCACAAGGCGGAGCAGCTGCGGGCCGCCGGCATCGAGCGCCTCTTGTGCCTGGCGGTGAACGATATCTTCGTCCTTGATGCCTGGGCCGACATCCATGCAGTGGGCGACCGGATCATGATGGTCTCCGACGGCAATGGGGACTTCACCCGGGCCGTGGGACTGGAATCCGATGCCACCGGCAGTCAGATGGGGGTCCGCTCCCGGCGCTATGCCATGATCATCGACAACGGCCGGTTGGAGTGGATCGGCGTGGACAAGCCCCGTCAGGTGGTGGAAAGTGCCGCCGATGCCGTCCTCAAGGCCCTCGACCGGGGCTGAGGGATCGGCCCCGCCACCGGCGGGGCGGACGATGCCTGGGGCGACGCTCCGTGGGGCGATGAAATCCTGAAACACCCTGCCGCCTGATCCAGCTCCGCCGCCACTTGCTTCTGCTCCCGGGCAGCCGCGGCCTGCTCCGCCATGGCCAGCTCGGTCTGATTGGCCTCCCGCAGCAAAACCTCCAGACGCCGGCGCATGCTCAGGGTCTTGCCGCGCTGCACGTCGGTATCCCCGGAGACCTGTTCGGTCACATGGCGGATGGCCTCCACCGCCTGCCCGATGGATACCAGCGCCGTCACCGCCTCGCCGGTCTCGGTCACACAGCGCTCGGCGGTCTGCCGCTCGTTTTCCATGGCATCCACCACCTCCCGCATGTTGCCGTGCAAACGCTCCACCATGCCCTGGATGCGCCCCGTGGCCTCGCGGGTATCGGCGGCCAGACCGCGTACCTGTTCCGCCACCACGGCAAAGCCACGCCCCTGCTCTCCCGCCCGGGCCGCCTCGATGGCCGCGTTCAGGGCCAGCAGATTGGTCTGTTCGGCTATCTTGCGGATGGTGGTGAGCACGGAATCGATATCCCCGGCAGCCACTTGCAGTGCCTGAAGATGTGCGCTGGACTCGGTGACCTGCCGGGCCAGTTCATCCGTCAGTCCGGCCACGTCCCGCACCTGGGCCTGGCCACCCTCCGCCAGCCGGGTGGCCGACGAGGCGGATTCGGCAACCCGTTGCATCTGCTCGACGATACGATCGGTCGCGGACTCCATGGCGGTCGCCTCTGCGTCCAGCGCATCCAGGGCGGCCCGCTGGTCGTGCACGGAGGACAGGCACTGCTCGCTGGTGGCGGCATTGCCGTCCGCCAGGGCGGCAGTACGCCCCGACCGGGTCACGATACCGCCCACGAAGGACTCCAACTCGCGGAACAGGCCATCCAGGGCAGTGGCAATCATGCCGATCTCGTCCCGGCGACCATTGGAAAAACGACGGGTCAGATCCTGATGGGAGGCGGCTTCGCCGATGTTACGGGCCAGATCCCTCAGCGGGCGGCTGATGAGACGGGCGAACCACCAGGAAGCCAGCGCCGCCAGCAGGGACAGGACAATCACTCCGGAAACGGCGCCGACACTCAGATCCCGCCGCATCTGCGTCAATGGCGCCATGATCTCCAGAGGATCCTGCTGGGTCACCAGGGCAAAACGATGGCCCGCAATCTCCAGGGGGGTCCAGGCCATGAACATGTCCCGTCCCAGATAATCCTTTTCAAGGCCCATGCCGCCATGCCCCGCCAGCGCGGCGCGGACCGCGCCGGTATCCAAGGTCAGGTGCCCGGCAATCCGGCCCTGGCCGGCGGCGCGCTGAAAATCCGGAGACAGGGCGTCGGGACGAACCGACTGCAACCGGCGTAGGAATTCCGTGCGATTCTCCAGCATGGGCCGCAACTCGGTCACCAGACGATGGCGCTCATCCACCAGATAGGACTCTCCCGTGGCCCCTAGCCCCGCCTGTACCCAACCACCGGCATTGGTCATGATCTGGGTGAAACGCGCCGCGGGGATCTCCGCCACCAGCATGCCCAGGGGACGCTCGGGACTGTAGACGGCATGAAAGACCGGCACGCCGATGAAGACCACCGGTTCATTGAAGCGTCCCGAGAAGTCCTCGAAGGGGGCCATGCGAAACCCGTCCGCCCCCCGATTCGCCATCATCCCCCGGGCCAACGCCCCCAGGGCGCTGTCAGAAAAAGGCCCCTGGCGCAGGGAGGTACCGAAGACAGGCCCCTTGGTCACCGAGTAGATCACCGCCAGGGACTGGGCATCAATGAGCATGAGGTCATTGAACCCCAGGCGTTCAAGGGTATCCCGCAAGCTCTGGTGATAACGCAGATGCTGCTGTCCGTAGATGCTGCCGTCACGGCGGTCCACCAGGGCCTTCAGGTCTTCCGGGTCATGGGGGTTGTCGGCCACATAATAGCGCTGGATCAGCAGGGCCTCGTGGGACATGGCCCCCAGCCAATCTCCCAGGGGCGCGCTCAGGCCCCCGGTACGGGCCGCGTACAAGGGCGCATAGCGATCCTCATACCACCGACCCACCTGTTGCCGCAGCTGTTCCGTGGACCCACCCTCGACCTCGTAGCGGTAGGAAGCAAAAGGGCGGATGAAGCCGTAAACCGCATCCTGCACCAGACGGCCATGGGCCAGGGTCTGCAGCAGATTTTCCAGCCCCTGCATCTCGTCCAGCAATCGTGCCTGACGACCATCCGCCACCGTCTGGAACTGCTGACCGATGGCATGTTCGATCACCTGGGTGGCACTGCGGTCGGCCACATGGCTCGTGGTGACGGCGGACAACAGCACGGCCAGGCCGGTGAGCACGGTGGCTCCGGCCATCAATCGGATCGTGATTTTCATGGATCACCAGGAACGGGGCTTGAGTATGACGCAGGAAACTGTCAAAAACCCCGACAGATTAACGGCCATTCATGACATGACCATGACCGCCCCCAGATAGATCGCCACCAGCATCGACAGCACCAGACCGATGAACAGCAGCCCCAGGGTCTCCCAGCGCAGCAGCAGGCGCTCGCCCCGGGCCACCCGGACCAGCCATGCCGCCCAAAGCCGGGGCAGCCCATGGACCAGGGCCAGGGTGAACCCGCCGCCCGGCATGTGCCAGAACCCGGGGGTACGGGAAATCCATCCCAGCACCCCCTGACCGCCCCGCTCCAAAGGCACCCACAGGTCCCCCTCGGGAATCCATCGGGGCAGGGTCCAGCCCCGGAAACGGGCCAGCAACAGGGCAATGCCGCCGATCAGCAAACCCAATCCCATCGGCCAGAGCAACGCCAGCGCAGGCTCGACGGCCAGGGCCTTGAAGGCATCCTCCGGCGCCAGCACCCAGGGCAGGGCCACCGTGCCCAGTACCAGCACCAGACAGGGCATCCACAGGGACACCGGCACCGGGCGGGGCTCCCGCGAACCACCGGCGGCCAGCACCCAGAATCGCAGCATCAGCAGGAAGGTGCCGGCCGCGGCCGTGGACAGCCACAGGGTCACCAGGGACAGATCCACGGGCGCATCGTACATGGGTGTCTTGAGCAGGGTCTTGGCCACGGCCCCGCTGGTCAGGGGCATCCCCGCCAGCGCCAGTCCCGGCAGCAGCAACCAGGCCAGCGCCGCCGTTCGCCCCACCCGCTGGGCAATGCCCACCCCCAGGAACAGGGCGGCCTTGGCGATGCCGTGGTGCAAGGCATAGAGCACCAGGGCCGAGATCAGGGCGGGCGCCAGGGCCGGGTGCATCATGGCCACCCCCAGGCCCGCCGTCATCAGGCCCATCTGACTGATGCTGGAATAGGCCAGCACGGTCTTGACCCGATGCTGGAACACCCCGGCCAGCACCCCATAACCGGCCCCCACCAGACCCAACACCAGCAGGACCGTGCCCAGGGCTTCCGGCACACTACCCGGCGGCAGCAGGCGCATCCAGCCCAACAGGCCCGCCTTGATCATGGCCCCCGACAGGACGGCGCTGGCCGGGGTGGGCGCGGCCGGGTGGGCCAGGGGCAGCCACAGATGCAGGGGCACCATCCCGGCCTTCACTCCCAGGCCACCCAGCAACAGGATCACAGCCGCCGTCCCCGGCGGCTGCTCCCAGACCCGGACCAGACCATGCCCGCCGGCATCATGGACCAGCAGGATCAGGCCCGTGAACAGGGCCACCTCGCCCATCAGGGCCATGCCCAGATAGACCCACCCGGCCCGCCAGGACTCAAAACGCTGTTCATGCACCACCAGCCCCATGGAGGCCAGGCTCATGAGGGCGAAGCTGGTATAGAAAAATGCCACGTCCGCCGCCACCACCAGCCCCAGGTTGCCCGCCATGGCCAACAGGAAAAAGGCGTGGAAACGCACCCGGGCCGGACCTGCCCCCAGATACCCCTGGGCGTAAACGGCCGCCGCGCCCCACAGCAGGGCGGTGAGCAGCAGAAAGCCGCGTCCCACCGGATCCAGGGCCAGTTCCGTGCCCAGCAGCAGCCAGGGGTAGAAGGCCCATGCCCCTTCCGGCAGCCACAGCGCACCCGCCAGGGCCGGCAGCACCGCCAGCGGGGTCAGGCGCCAGAGATGACGACCCACCACCGGTAACGCCAGGGCAGACACCAGCAGCAGCGGGGTCAGGGGAATCAGAAGCAGCCAAAGATCCGGGGTCATGGCGTCTCCCATTCGAAGATGGCGCGCCAGATATGATCGTAGCCGTACTCGAATTCCACGATGAAGGTCACCCAGTACAGGGGACTGATGGTCAGGGAGGCCAGTAGCCCCATGCCCAGGGCCATGGCGGCGACGGTCACCGTGGGCAGCAGCAGCATCCAGTGGGTTTCCAGCCGTCGTCCCCCGTGACGTTCATCGGGCCACGGCCCCTCCCGGCGACTGAACCAGCCCCGCAGGATCGGCGGCAGGAAATACAGGGCGTTGAGCAGACTGCTGACCACCAGCACGCCGGTCACCCAGGCCATTCCCGCCTCCAGGGCGCCCAGGCCCAGATACCATTTGCTGATGAACCCGGCCAGCGGGGGAATGCCGATCATCCCCAGGGCCGCCAGGGTGAAGGCGGTCATGGTCCAGGGCATGCGCCGGCCCACCCCACGCATCTCATCCACCCGATGGATGCCCAGGGTCTCGGCGAAATTCCCGGCGCAGAAGAACAGGGTGATCTTCATCACCCCCTGATGGACCAGATGCACCAGCCCCCCCACGGCACCGATGGGTCCGGCCAGGGCCACGCCGAGGATGATGTAGGACACCTGGCTGACGGTGGAAAAGGCCAGCCGTTGCTTGAGATCATCGGCAAACACCGCACGCACCGAACCATAGACGATGGTCATGATGGCCAGCAGCAGCAACGGCAGGGTCACCCCCAGATCCGCCGCCAGTTCCACCCCGTAGACATCATTGAGCACCCGCACGATGCCGAAGGCCCCGGCCTTGACCACGGCCACCGCGTGCAGCAGGGCACTCACCGGGGCCGGGGCCACCATGGCCCGGGGCAGCCAGCTATGCAGAGGCAGCAAGGCCGCCTTGACCCCGAATCCGGCCATGAGCATGGCAAAGATCATGATCAGAACCGGACCCTGGTCGGCACTCAGATGCCGCAGATAACCGCCGGCGACAAAGGGCTCGGAACCCGCCAGCAGGGTCAGCCAGACCACGGCCCCCAGCAGCACCGCGCCCCCCAGGAGGGTGTAGGCCAGATAGATGCGCCCGGCCCGGAAGGATTCCGCCGTGCCCCGGTGTACCACCAGGGGCCAGGTGGCCAGGGTCAGGATCTCGTAGAAGATCAGCAGGGTGATGAGGTTGCCGGAGAAGGCGATCCCCACCGTGGCGCTCACGCACAGGCTGAAGAAACCGAAGAAGCGGCTGCGGTTGGGGGAATCCTCCAGGTAGCCGATGGCGTAGATGGTGGTGACCAGCCAGAGCACCGCCGAGAGGGTGGCAAACAAGAGGGACAGGGCATCCGCCGCCAGCACCAGATCGATCCCCGGCAACAGGTTCACGCTCAGGCTGTAGGTCTTGCCATCTCGGTACACTCCCACCAACAGGGCAATGATCAGCAGGAACTTGAGGGTGGCGCCCCCCAGGTTGAGGGCCGTGCGCAGGGCAAACTGCTGCTCCCGCAGGAAGAAGATGGCCACCCCGGGCAGCAGGGAGCTCAGGAGAATCAGCAGCAGCATGTATCCCCCCGTTGCCATTTCAGCCCCCTCCCCCGGCCAGGGTTCGGGCCAGCAACGACAAGGCCGGGCTACCGGCAAACCCCAGGCCGATGGTCAGCAGGGCCAGGGCCAGGGGCACCCATTCCATCACCGCGGGCAAGGGACGCCCCCGATCCGCGGGGCCCGGCTCAAAGGCCGGCCCCAGCAGACGGAACACGTAGGCACCGGCCAGAAGCCCGCCACCCAGCACCACCAGGGCCCAGATCCACAGCCCGGCCTCCAGGGCGGTCTGCACCAGCAGCCATTTGGCGATGAAACCCCCGGTGAAGGGCAAACCCACCAGACCGGCACCAGCAATCCCCAGGGCAAAACTGGTCTTGAGCCGCCCCCGCATCACCGCCCCCAACTCCGCCAGCCGGTCGTGACCCGCCGCCCGCTGCAGGGTGCCGGCGGCCAGGAACACGGCGGCCTTGGCCACCCCGTGGGCAACCGCGAAAAAGACCACCGCCTTCCAGCCCTCCGGATGCGCCCGGAGAAACGGAAACAGCAGGAACAGATAGCCCACCTGGGCCACGGTGGAATAGGCCACCACCTGCTTGAGCCGAGGGGCCCGCAACGCCATGAGGCCGCCCCAGAGCACCGCCCCGGCGGCCAGCGCCCCCATCAGCACATCCAGCCCCGACAGAGGCAATGCCGGGAAGACCGTCAGCCAAAGCCGCAGGATGAGATAGAAGGACACCTTGACCACCAGGGCCGAAAGCGCCGCGCTGACCGGCGCCGGGGCACTGCCATGGGCGGGGGGCAACCAGACATGCAGCGGGAACAGGGCGGACTTGGCCAGCAACCCCACGGTCATCAGCACCGCCGCCAGCATGGGGGCCGACGACAGTACCACCTGGGCACCCAACCCCTGCAGATCCAGCGTGCCATAAGCCCCGTAGAGCAGGGCCACCCCCATCAGGTAGGCCATGGATCCGAGCAGGCTCACCAGCAGGTAGCGCATGGCCGCCACCAGGGGGGCGGCACCGCCGGCCAGGGCCACCAGGGCCACCGACGCCAGCACCACCAGTTCCAGGGTGACATAGAGATTGAACACATCCCCGGACAGATACAGGGCATTCATGGCCGCCCACAGCCACAGCCAGAGGACCCAGAACCAGCGGCCCCGGTCTGTTCCGCCCAGGTAGCCCAGGGCATACAGACTGATGGCCAGCCCCACCCCGGCGGTCATCAGCACCATCAGGCTGGCCAGGCCGTCCACCACCAGGGTGATACCCAGGGGCGGTGCCCAGCCTCCCAGATCCAGGATCACGGGACCCTGGGCATGCACCTGCAGGGCCAGCAGCAGGGCCATGACCGGGGTGAGCAGCGCCGTCAGCAGCCCCCACCATCGAGCCGCGGCAGGCCACAGTCCCGCCAGCAAGGCACCCGCCAGGGGCAGGATCACCAGCCAGGGAGCCAGGAGCACGTCTGCCATGACAGCGGCCAGCGGCATGTCAGTCCTCCGGCCCGGACCGGGGCAATCGCGCCAGGCCGGTGGCCGCCTTCACCCTGAGCATCAGCACCAGCGCCACGGCCGTGGCGCTGAGTGCCACCACGATGCCGGTAATGACCAGGGCATGGGGTACCGGATCCACTCCGCCATCACCGCCGGCGGCCACTCCCAGCAGGACCATGAATATCCCGGAACCCATGATGTTGATGGCGAGGATCTTCAGCAGCAGATGACGACGCACCACCAGGGCATGCAGTCCCATCACGAACAGCAGGGTGCCACACGCGAGGTAGATCTGAAGACTGACGGGCTCAGTGGCCATGGCGCCCTCCCAGGAACAGCAGCACCAGGGTCAGGGCGATGGAGAGGGCGGCGACCAGTTCGATACCCAGGATCAACGGGTAGGCCCAGGCGGGGGGATACCCCATGAAGCCGTGACCAGCCAGCAGACCCGCGGTGCCCACCGCCAGGAAAACACAGACCCCAAGGGCCAGACCCAGGTGCTGCAGCGGCGCGGGCAGCATGGGCAGCTCGCGGGGACGCGACAACATCAACATGACGCCGGCGGCCCCCAGCACGGCCCCGCCCTGGAAGGCGCCGCCGCTGTCGCTGCTGCCTACCCAAACCAGATAGCCCCCGGTAACCACCGCCACCGGGATCAGATGACGCAGGGTGCCGTGCAGCACCGGCCCCTGCACCGGTCGGGCCGGAATCGGATCACGACGCCCCAGGGACCAGACCGCCAGCACGGCCAGCAACAGCACCGCCAGTTCCAGGAAGGTGTCGTAGGCGCGAAAATTGAGCAGCACCGCCGTGACCGGATGATCCACACCGGCCCGGTCCATGGCGCCGGCCACCGGTTCGACCAGCCCGGGCTGTGACGGTAGATCCAGCACGGCAACAAGGAGCAGCCCAGCCAGGGCCAGGCTCATCAAGGGCACCAGGGCCGGTGCGGAGCGATGCCGGATCATCGCTTTTTTCCTCCCCCGAAGACCCGGGTTTCCAGACGCCGCAACCGTCCCAGGGCCACCAGCAGCAGGGCACCGGTAACGCCGGCACCGATGGCGGCCTCCGCGAGGGCCACGTCGGGGGCGGACAGACGCACCCAGGCCAGGGACAGCAGCAAACCGAAGGCAATGAACAGGACCACGGACCGGAATAGATCCCCGCCCGCCAGCAGACGCCAGGCAACCCCCAGCAGGGTGAGGACCAGCAGGGCATCAAAACCGATCAAAAACCAGGTGGTGATCTCTTCAGGCATCGCGTGGTCGCATGAACGAACAGGGAAGTCAGAGCCGATGGGATTCCCGCCGGCGGGCCCGCTGGGCCACCAGATGGCACCCGGCCGCGCCGGCCGCCAGCACCAGGCCCCAGATCAGGATCAGCTTGAACACTTGGGGCAGGCTGCCGACTTGCAGGGCCACCCCCGCGACCACCAGCCCCAGCCCCAGATTGTCGGCCTTGGTCAGGGCATGGAGCCGGGTATAGACGTCCGGGAACCGCAGCATGCCGATGCTGCCGGCGGCAAAGAACACAAGCCCCATCAGCACCAATCCCATGCTGACGGCATCCATGACCTGACCCATCATGCCTGATCTCCCCCCTGCCGTGGCAAACCCCGCTGTCTGACGAAGGCCACCGTGGCCACCGCCGCCAGCAGGGCGAAGACCAGGGCCACGTCCACCAGGGCCGGCTGTTCCATGGCCAGGGAGAGCAGCAGCAGGATGGCCACCCCGGCGGTGCCGAAGAGCTGGGCCGCCAGCATCCGGTCTCCCGGCGTGGGGCCGGACAGTACCCGCACCATGCCCACGGCAACGGTGAAAAGCAGGAACAGGGCGCAGAAAAGCCAGAACACGGTCATGTCACGAAGCCTCCAGCCGCAGACCAAAGAGCGCCGCCACCCGATCTTCCAGCCGGGACAGGGAAGCATGCAGCGGCATCCCCACATCCAGCACATGGAGCTGAAGGCGGCGTCGATGCAGCCCCACGCTCAGGGTGCCCGGAAGCAGGCCGATCACGTTCATGAAGAAGGTCAGTGCCGGCCCCCGCGGCAACCGGACCGGGTAATCGATGAATCCGGGAGCCAGGGGCATCCGTGGCGACAGGGCCCGACGGGAGACATCCAGGCCGCCGACGAAGGACTGCCAGAGGAAGAAGCCCATGAACACCATCAGACCACGCAAGGATAGCCGGTAGCGCCGCCCCGGCGGCAGGACAAAGACCGAGGCGGCAGCCAGCAGGGCCACCGGGATACCGATGGCCCAGGCACCGGGCGCGCCGCCGGTCAGGATCCACCACAGGACCAGAGCTGCCGACAGGGTGACCAGGAAACGGCGCGGAGGAGAGGGAGCCAGGCGGCGATATCGATCCGACATGGAAAGAAGTGTAGCCGATGCAGTCATTCACCCTGGACGGCTACTTCTGCCGCCACTGTCCCCGCTCATCCTGGTACCAATATCCCCGTGGGGCCTCCTGCACCCAGACCCGAGCGAAGGTGGCGCGGATGTCCGACTCCCACTCGGGACGGTCATTGGCCCTGGCGATCTCCCGGTACAGGGCGTTGCGGTCGGCATTTTCTTCCGTCACCAGGCGCTGTACCGCGGCCCGGTCCCGCAGGGGTACGGCATTGAGGTCGCGAATGGTCACCAGCCCGTCCCGGGTGAAGCCGATGGCCCCGGAGGCAAAGTGAGGCTGCAGTGACGGCGTGCGCGAGCGCATGGAGGCCCGCAGACCGTCGATGGTGGCGGTGCGAATGTTGATGTTGGCCTGCTGGGCCTGGGCCGGCGGGATGACCGTGTCCAGGATCAGCGCCAGCACACGCCGGGAGGTGCCGTCCAGACGGGCGTCCGGAGCGGTTGGCGCGGCTTCCGGGGACTCATCGGCGGGCCGCACGGTCTCGCCCAGCACGTCCCGCACGATGGTGCGGGCGGCATCCTCGGCGGCGGCGGCGGGGAAATAGATGTTGATGGTGACGCAGGCGGTCAGGAGCAGCACGGCGCCGAACCAGGCCAGGTGTCGGGGTAATGCGATGAAGTGGCGTGTCATGGCGATGGATCCTTGAGTTTATTGACATCTGCAAACGGCAGACGGTTCGACGTCCAATCTAACCCGAAAAAACATCAAACCCTACAGGGGCAGGCTGAAAAAGGCCGACAAACTGGCCCCGATCCGTCCGACCTGCTACCTTTAATCATTTTCCCTGCCCCGCCAAGATCATGACATCCGATACCCGCAACATCCTGGTCACCAGCGCCCTGCCCTACGCCAACGGACCCATCCACCTGGGCCATCTGGTGGAATACATCCAGACCGACATCTGGGTGCGTTTCCAGAAGATGCGCGGCCACCAGTGCATCTACGTCTGCGCCGATGACGCCCACGGCACCCCCATCATGCTCAAGGCGCAAAGCGAAGGCATCACCCCGGAGGTCCTGATCGAGCGCATCGGCCGGGAACACCGGGAGGACTTTGCCGGCTTCCTGGTGGATTTCGACCACTACCACAGCACCCATTCGGAAGAAAACCGCCATTTTGCCGAACTGATCTACACCCGGTTGCGGGATGCCGGACATGTCGCCCGGCGCACCATCCGCCAGGCCTACGACCCGGAAGCGAAGATGTTCCTGCCGGATCGCTTCATCAAGGGGGAATGCCCCCGCTGCGGCGCGGCGGACCAGTACGGAGACTCCTGCGAGGCCTGCGGCGCCACCTACGCCCCCACGGACCTGAAAAACCCGGTCTCCGCCATCTCCGGCGCCACGCCGGTGGAAAAGGAATCCGAGCACTACTTCTTCAAACTGGGCGACTTCCACGCCATGCTGCGGGAATGGACCGGCTCCGGCAGCCTGCAGGGGGAGATCCGCAACAAACTGCGGGAATGGTTCGAGGCGGGCTTGAACGACTGGGACATCTCCCGGGACGCCCCCTACTGGGGCTTCGAGATCCCGGATGCACCGGGCAAGTACTTCTACGTCTGGCTGGACGCCCCCATCGGCTACATGGCCAGCTTCAAGCACTACTGCGAGCAGCAGGGCCTGGACTTCGATGCCTGGTGGCGCGCCGACAGCACGGCGGAGCTACATCACTTCATCGGCAAGGACATCGCCTACTTCCATACCCTGTTCTGGCCCGCCATGCTCAGCGGCGCGGGCTTTCGTACCCCCACGGCGGTGCACTGCCATGGTTTTCTCACCGTCAACGGCCAGAAGATGTCCAAGTCCCGGGGCACTTTCATCAAGGCCCGCACCTATCTGGACCACCTGCAGCCGGAATACCTGCGCTACTACTTCGCGGCCAAACTCGGCCCCGGCGTGGATGACATCGACCTGTCCCTGGACGATTTCATCGCCCGGGTGAACAGCGATCTGGTGGGCAAGGCGGTGAATATCGCCTCCCGCTGCGCCGGATTCATCCACAAGGGCTTTGCCGGCCGCCTGGCCGACAGCCTGCCGGATCCGGATCTGTATGACCGCTACGTGCGGGCCGGCGAGGAAATCGCCGGACACTATGAACGGCGGGAATTCGGTCAGGCCATGCGGGAGATCATGGCCCTGGCGGACTTGGCCAACCAGTATGTGGACGAACAAAAACCCTGGGTGCTGGCCAAGCAGGAAGACGGTCAGGCCCATGTCCAGGCCGTCTGCACCCAGGGCATCAACCTGTTCCGGGCCATTCTCACCTATCTGCGACCGGTGCTGCCGTCCATGGCGGAGAAAGCGGAAGGGTTTCTGGGTATTCCCGCCCTCACCTGGGAAGCGGTGCGGCAGCCCCTGGTGGGAACCCGCATCAACGCCTACGAACCCCTGATGACCCGGGTGGACCCGCAGGCGGTGCAGACCCTGCTGGAGGCCTCGAAGGAAAGTCTGGCACCCACGCCGACCCAGCCCCAGGGGCCGCTGGCCCGGGACCCGATCCGGGAAGAGATCACCTATGACGACTTTGCCAAGGTGGATCTGCGCATCGCCCGCATCAGCCGGGCCGAGCATGTGGAAGGCGCCGACAAGCTGCTGCGCCTGACCCTGGACCTGGGCGGCGAGACCCGACAGGTCTTCGCCGGCATCAAGTCGGCCTATGATCCGGCCGACCTGGAAGGACGCCTGACGGTGATGGTGGCCAACCTGGCACCGCGCAAGATGAAGTTCGGCCTGTCCGAAGGCATGGTGCTGGCCGCCGGTCCCGGCGGCAAGGATCTGTTCATCCTGTCACCGGATACCGGCGCCCAGCCGGGCATGCGGGTGAAATAGGCCGCCCGTCAGCCGGCGGCGACGGGAATCGGATGACTGAACCCGGGGTTGTGGGGCTGCCGACTCGGCAGGCCCTGCGCTCCGGTAGCTTGGTGTACCTGGTTCAATTCTTCTTCCAGGTGACGCAATTCCCGCTCCAGCGCCACCATGCGACGTCTGAGCGCGACTTCCCGATGATGGGCCTGGGCAGGGGTGTGGATGCTGGACTGGGCCATGACGGGTCCTCCTCATTTGATTGAAATCAAATCTAGCAACCCCCGAAGCCGGGTTGAAAGAATATAAATTTGTGTTGTAATCACCCAATAGAATTAGCAACACAGACCCGGGTCCCCATGAAGCTCCAGCAGTTGCGTTATCTGAAGGCCATCGTCGAGAACAACCTCAATGTGACGGAGGCCGCCGAGCGCCTGTTCACTTCCCAGCCTGGGGTGAGCAAGCAGGTGAAACTGCTGGAAGAGGAACTGGGGCTGGAGATCTTCCATCGCAGCGGCAAGAATTTCAGTCACGTCACCCCCGCCGGTCGCCAGATCCTGGCCCGGGCCGAAAACATCCTCAGTGAAGTGCAGAACATCCATGCCCTGGCGGAAGACTTCAGGGACGAGGAGCGGGGCACCCTGCGCATCGCCACCACCCATACTCAGGCCCGCTACTTCCTGCCGCCCCTGATCACCCAGTTCCGGCGCCGCTATCCCCGGGTGCATCTGCTCATCCACCAGGGCACCCCGGTACAGATCTCCCAGATGGCCGCCTCCGGTGAAGTGGACTTTGCCATTGCCACCGAAGCCATCGCCCTGAACCGGGAACTGCTCATGATCCCCGCCTATCGCTGGCACCATTGCGTGGTGGTCGACAAGGGGCACCCGCTCACCGGGGTCAAGTCCCTGGCCCTGGAAGACGTGGCCGGCTACCCCATCGTCACCTACGTGCACGGCTTTTCCGGTCGGGGCCGTCTGGAACAGGACTTTGCCAATGCCGGGCTTGCGCCGGAGATCGTGCTCAGCGCGGCGGACTCGGACGTCATCAAGACTTACGTCAGACTGGGACTGGGGATCGGCATCATTGCCCACATGGCCTATGAGCCCGGCCAGGATACGGATCTGGCCTACCTGGATGCCAAGTCACTGTTCAGGGAAAATGTTACCCGGGTCGGGTTCCGCAAGGGCGTCTACCTGCGCCGCTTCATGTGCCACTTCATGGATCTGCTCGCCCCCCACGCGGGAGAGGAAAGGGTCCAGGAAGCCCTGAATGCCCGGACCCAGGAGAGCGTGGACCGGATCTTCGAGGGCATTGACCTGCCCGAGCATTGAATCCACCGATAGACCGGCTCCCGCAGGGGGGAATGATGAACGGGTCATTCCCGCGCAAGCGGGAATCCAGTCACGGGCCGAAAACCCTTGTCTCCCGCTTGCGCGGGAGCGACGGCAAAGGCCCTGGAATGACGGCAGCAAACCTCTTGGGTGTTTCTCGGAGGGGCGGATACATAACGCAAGATTATATATGTATACTTGGGCCGATACAGACAACGCTCCCTTTCGGAGCCGATTGATCCGGGGCCATTTGCCCTTGATCACAGGATAATCTCGACATGAAACTCCAGCAACTTCGCTATCTGCAGGCCATTGCTCGCTACAACCTCAACATCTCCGAAGCCGCGGATCGCCTGGCCACCTCGCAGCCGGGCATCAGCAAGCAGATCCGCCTGCTGGAGGAAGAACTGGGTGTCCCCCTGTTCCAGCGCAACGGCAAGCATCTGTCCGGCATGACCGCCGTGGGTCGCCGGGTGCTGGAATACAGTGAAGTCATCCTCAGGGAAGTGGAAAACATCCGCGCGGCGGCGGAAGAGGCCCGGGATGAACAAGCCGGGGATCTGCGCATTGCCACCACCCATGCCCAGGCCCGCTACATCCTGCCCCCCATCGTGGACGCCTTCCGCCATCGTTTCCCCCGGGTCAGGGTACAGATCCACCAGGGCACGCCGCGGCAGATTGCCGACATGCTCTCCCATGACGAGGTGGACTTCATCGTCGCCACCGAGCCCATGCTGGCCTCCGGCCAAGTGATCGTGCTGCCCGCCTACCGCTGGTCTCACTGCGTGGTGGTTCCCAAGGGGCATGAGCTGGCCGGTGCCGGCGCCATCCCCCTGGAACGGCTGGCGGACTACCCCATCGTCACCTATCTGGACGGCTTCAGCGGCCGCACCAAGCTGGACGCGGATTTCCGCCGCGCCGGACTCACCCCGGACGTGGTGCTGACGGCGGCGGACGCGGATGTCATCAAGACCTACGTACGCCACGGCATGGGCGTGGGCATCATCGCCCGCATTGCCCTGGAAAAGGGCCATGACGACGACCTGGTGGCACTGGACACGGAACCCGGACTGTCGGAAAACATCACCCGCATCGGCTTTCGCCGGGGCGCCTGGCTGCGCGGCTACATGTATGATTTCATCACCCTGCTCGCCCCGCATCTCACCCATGAGCACGTGGCGCGGGCGGCCCAGAACCCGGACCCGGAAAACCTGGAAGCCCTGTGCCGCAACATGGAGGTCCCGGAGGGCATTTCGCACTGTGCCTGAACGAAGGGACCGGCAGGATGGACGCGGCCGCATGGGTCGCGTACATTAACCCGCTGTTTTCCCTTTGATCAGGCAGGTATGGAAGAGACACACGAGCACCTGGGGGCACGTGCCGCCCAACTCATCTCGGCAGGAAGCTTCTTCTATCACCGGGGCTGGATGCCGGCCACCGCCGGCGGTCTGTCGGCGCGCCTGGACGATCACCGCATGGTGATCACGGAATCCGGTCGCAACAAGGGCGAACTCGGACACGACGGCCTGATGATGGTGGATCTGGACGGCAACGTCCTGTCCCCCGGCAAGCAGCCCTCCGCGGAGACCTTCCTGCACATCATCCTCTATCGCCGTTCCCCGCGGATCGGTGCCGTGATGCATACCCATTCCGTCAGCGCCACCGTGCTGTCCCGCATCGTGGAGGGCGCCGAACTGACCCTCACCGACTGCGAAGTCCTCCGTACCCTGCCGGGCATCGCCTGCCGGGACGCCTCGATCACCCTGCCCATCTTCGGCAATGATCAGGACATCCCCCAACTGGCGGCGCAGGTGGATGATCACATGAACCGTCACCCGGACACCCCCGGCTACCTCATCGAGGGCCATGGATTCTATACCTGGGGGCGGGATGCGGCCGAGGCCCGGCATCATGTGGAAGCCTTCGAATTCCTCTTTGACTGTGAACTGCAACTGCGCAGACTCAAGCCATGATGACACCCATCCAGATCCGGAAATCACGGCCATGATCAGGGCCATCATCACTGATATCGAAGGCACCCTGTCCGGGGTGTCCTTCACCCGGGAAGTGCTGCTCCCCCATGCGGTCAAGCACCTGCCCGAGTTCGTCCGCACCCACCGGACGGTACCGGAGGTGAAGCGCCTGCTGGCCGACATCCGGGCCTATGCCGGTGGCTCCCTGGATGACGAGGCTCTGATGCAACGCATGGTGGCCTGGATGTCGGCGGATCAGAAGATCACGCCCCTCAAGGCCCTGCAGGGCCTGATCTGGGAAGAAGGCTACCGCCGGGGGGATTTCAAGGGACATATCTATCCGGACGCCGTGGCCTGCCTGCGGGCCTGGCATGACCGTGGAATCACCCTGCATGTCTTTTCGTCGGGCTCCGTACGCGCCCAGGAAGACTTCCTGGCCCACAGCGAGGCGGGCGACCTGCGCCCCCTGTTCAGCGGCAACTTCGACACCCGCATCGGCGGCAAGACCCATATTGCCGCCTACAAGCTCATCACCGAACGCATCGGGTGCGCCCCGGGCGAGGCCCTGTTCCTCTGCGACGACACGCGGGAACTGGATGCCGCGGCGGCAGCCGGCCTGCGGACCACCCTGGTACAGCGACAGGGCGCGGCCGCCTCCGGCTCTCATCCGGTGGTGACGGATTTTCACCAGATCCGGCTGGAGCCCTGATTCCATGCGATTTCCCCATGACCCGCCCGGTTGCAGGCAGCGCGCCCGGTAGCGGATACTCAATCATCAGAGCGGGAGACCCATGTCCGAGTACCTACTGATCCTGGTCAGCACTGTCCTGGTCAACAATTTCGTCCTGGTGAAGTTCCTGGGCCTGTGCCCGTTCATGGGGGTTTCCAAGAAAGTGGAAACGGCCATCGGCATGAGCCTGGCCACCACCTTCGTGTTGACCCTGTCCTCGGTCTGCAGTTATCTGGTCAACGAGTATCTGCTCGCGCCCTTCGGTCTGGAATACCTGCGCACCATTGCCTTCATCCTGGTGATCGCCGCCGTAGTGCAGTTCACCGAGATGGTGGTACACAAGACCAGCCCGCTGCTTTATAACGTACTGGGGATCTTTCTGCCCCTGATCACCACCAACTGTGCAGTGCTGGGGGTCGCCCTGCTCAACGTGCAGGAAAGCCATGGATTCCTGGAGTCGGTGATGTACGGCCTGGGTGCCGCCGCCGGCTTCTCCCTGGTCATGATCCTGTTTGCCGCCATGCGCGAGCGGGTTGCCGCCGCGGATGTGCCGGTACCGTTCCGCGGCAGTGCCATCGCCCTGGTCACCGCGGGCCTCATGTCACTGGCATTCATGGGTTTTCTGGGGCTGGCCCCCTGACCCGGATGCCGCCATCGACGAGCCAGGAGCCGTAATCGCCCATGCTTGCCGCCGTCCTAGTCATCAGTTCGCTGTCCGCCTTGTTCGGCATGATCCTTGGCTATTCCGCCATCCGCTTTCGCGTGGAAAGCGATCCGGTGGTGGAGAAGATCGACAACATGCTGCCCCAGACCCAATGCGGGCAATGCGGCTTTGCCGGCTGCCGTCCCTATGCCGCCGCCATCGCCGAGGGCAAGGCGGACATCAATCTCTGCCCTCCAGGGGGGACCGGCCTGCTCATGGCCCTGGCCGACATGCTCGGGCGCGACGCCAAGCCCATCGAGGGCAAGGTCAAGGAAAAGGCCCTGGCCCGTATCGACGAAAACAGCTGCATCGGCTGCACCCTGTGCGTGCAGGCCTGCCCGGTGGACGCCATCGTCGGCGCTGCCAAGCAACTGCATGCCGTCATCGAGACCCAGTGCACCGGCTGCGAGCTGTGTCTGATGCCCTGCCCGGTGGACTGCATCCGCATGGTGCCCATTGCCCAGGACCTGAATACCTGGAAATGGCCCTTCCCCATGGACACCGCCGCCGATCGCCTCTGCCTGGTGGATCTGGCCCGACCGGCATCCGCGGGCTCCGGCGCCTGAGGCGCAAAAGCCCCCGCTGACCACGACAACCCATGACCGCAAGTTCCCATACACTCTGGCGATTCCATGGCGGCGTCAAGCTGCCTGACCACAAGGCGGAAAGCACCACCGAGCCGGTGGCCGCCGCGCCCCTGCCGCAGCGGCTGATCCTGCCGCTGCGGCAGCACATCGGCGAGGCCGCCGTGCCGGTGGTCAAGCGCGGCGAGCACGTCAAGAAGGGACAGCTCATCGCTCGCTCGGATACCTATGTGGGTGCCCACCTGCACGCCCCCACCTCAGGTCGCATCGCCCTCATCGGCGATCAGCCGGTGCCCCACCCTTCCGGCCTGTCCGCCCCCAGCATCGTCATCGAGGCCGACGGCGAGGATGACTGGGGCGATAGCCGGATGCCGCCCATCGAGGACTATCGCAACATCGATCCGGTCAAGCTGCGCAACCGGGTGCGCGATGCCGGCATCGTGGGCCTGGGGGGGGCTGCCTTCCCTTCGGCGGTGAAGCTCAACCCCCGCCCCCACCAAAAGATCGACACCCTGGTGATCAACGGCGCCGAGTGCGAACCCTACATCACCTGCGACGACATGCTCATGCGCACCCAGGCGGAGACGGTGATCGCCGGCATGCATCTGGTGCGCCGCGCCCTGAAACCCGAGCGATGCCTGATCGGCATCGAGGACAACAAGCCCGAGGCCATCCGCGCCATGACCGAGGCCCTGGGCGGCGAGGAACGGGACAACATCCGCATCGTCCCCATTCCCAGCATCTATCCCACCGGCGGCGAACGCCAGCTCGTGCGCGTACTCACCGGCCGCGAAGTCCCCAGCGAGGGGCTACCCGCCGACGTCGGCGTGGTCTGCCACAACGTGGGCACCCTGGCCGCCATCTACCGGGCGGTGGTCCTGGGGGAACCCCTGATTTCCCGCCTGGTGACGGTCACCGGCAGCGGGGTCC
Organism: Ectothiorhodospira shaposhnikovii; assembly: GCF_022227765.1. Classification (GTDB taxonomy): domain Bacteria; phylum Pseudomonadota; class Gammaproteobacteria; order Ectothiorhodospirales; family Ectothiorhodospiraceae; genus Ectothiorhodospira. The sequence continues at coordinate 108,980 of NZ_JAJMLZ010000008.1, forward strand.
ACCGCCCCCGCAACCTCCAGGTCTACCTGGGCACCCCGGTGGCGGACCTGATCGCCCTGGCCGGGGGCTACACCGACGACGTGGAGCGACTGATCATGGGCGGCCCCATGATGGGTTTTGCCCTGGCCAGCGACGCGGTACCCATCATCAAGGGCGGCAATTGCATCATCGCCGCCCGCGCCGCCGACGTGGAGCGCCCCGGTCCGGTGATGCCCTGCATCCGCTGTGGAGAATGCGTCAAGGCCTGCCCTGCCGGCCTGCTGCCCCAGCAACTGTATTGGTTCAGCCGTGCCCGTGACTTCGACAAGGCCCAGGAATACAGCCTGTTCGATTGCATCGAATGCGGCTGCTGCGCCCACGTCTGTCCCAGCAATATTCCGCTGGTGCAGTATTACCGCTTTGCCAAGAACGAGATCTGGTCCCAGGAACGGGAGCGCCGCCAGGCCGAGGCCGCCAAACAGCGCCACGAACTGCGCCGGGAACGCCTGGAGCGGGAAGAACGGGAAAAGGCCGAGCGCATGAAGCGCAAGCAGGCCGCCGCCCAGCAGACGGCCCCCACCGCCGACGGGGGGGAAGATCCCAAGCAGGCGGTGATCCGTGCCGCCCTGGCGCGGGCTCAGGCCCGCAAGGCCGAACAGGCCGCCCAGGACACCACCGCCGCCGCGCCGGCCTCCGAAAACGACAACGAAAACCGCTGATGCGCTTCAAGACCTTCAGTTCGCCGCACATGGCGCCCGCCCGCAGTGTCAACCGGGTCATGGGACAGGTACTGCTGGCCCTCATCCCCGGCACCGCGGCCATGACCTGGTATTTCGGCTGGGGGGTGCTGATCAATGTCTCCCTGGCCGTCACCGTGGCCCTGGCCTGCGAGGCCCTGATGCTGCTGGTGCGTGGTCGCACCCTGACGCCCCACATCACCGACCTGAGCGCGGTGCTGGCCGGCTGGCTGTTCGCCCTGGCCGTGCCGCCGCTGACACCCTGGTGGGTCACCCTGGTGGGGGTCGGGTTTGCCATGGTGGTGGCCAAACATCTCTACGGCGGCCTGGGCTACAACCCCTTCAATCCGGCCATGGTGGGCTATGTGGTGGTGCTCATCTCCTTTCCGCGGGAAATGACCCTGTGGCTGAGTCCTTCCGTCATCGCCGAACTGAACCTGAGCCTGCCCCAGACCTTTGCCGCCATTTTCGCCGGCACGCTCCCGGACGGGCTGACCTGGGACATGATCACCGCCGCCACGCCGCTGGACCGGATCCAGACCGGGGTGGGACTGGCACACCCCATCAGCGAGATCCAGAACTCCCCCTTCTTCGGCTATCTGGGAGGCGTCGGCTGGGAGTGGATCGGCCTGTGGTTCCTGGTGGGGGGGCTATGGCTGCTCAAGCGCGGCGTGATCGGCTGGCAGATCCCGGTGGCCATGCTGGGCACCCTCACCTTGCTCTCCGGCCTGTTCTGGCTCATCAATCCGGAGACCTACGCCTCCCCCCTGTTCCACGTCTTCAGCGGTGCCGCCATTCTCGGCGCCTTTTTCATCGCCACCGACCCGGTTTCCGCCAGCACCACGCCCCGGGGACGCCTGATCTTCGGTGCCGGAGTGGGGGCGCTGGTATTCGTCATCCGCACCTGGGGGGGGTATGCGGAAGGGGTGGCCTTCGCGGTCCTGCTCATGAACATGATGGTCCCGCTGATCGACCATTACACCCAGCCCCGGGTCTTCGGCAAGACCACGGCCGGCAAGGAGGGCTAGGACGTGCTGCGGGAAATCTATCTCTCCACGGCCCTGCTGGCCGCCTTCGGACTGGTGGGGGCCGGACTGGTGGCCCTGATCCACATGGGCACGGCGGAGCGCATCGAAGCCAACCGGGAGGCGGCCACCCTGGCCCGCCTGCATGAAATCCTGCCCGACGGTGAATACGACAACGACATCATCAACGACACCACCGTGCTCGGCCATGCCCTGCTCGGCGGCGGCAATCATCTGGTCTACCGGGCGCGCCTGGGAGACGAGCCGGTGGCCGCGGTGTTCACCGTGATTGCCCGCGGCGGCTATTCCGGTGACATCCACCTGCTGGTGGGCGTGCGCGCGGACGGCCGCGTGGCCGGCGTGCGGGTGGTCAGCCACCGGGAGACGCCGGGGCTGGGCGACGACATCGAGGCCGGCCGCTCCGACTGGATCCTGGGCTTTGACGACCTGGAACTGGGCAATCCGCCGGTGGAACGCTGGGCGGTGCAACGGGATGGCGGCATCTTCGACCAGTTCACCGGGGCCACCATCACCCCTCGGGCGGTGGTGCGCGCGGTACGCGACACCCTGATCTACTTCGACACCCATCGGGAACAGGTATTCGAGCCGATGCCCGTCGATGACACGGATGAAGAGGCGCACACTGATGAATGACACCCCCTACGGCAAGATCGTCGCCGACGGCCTCTGGTACAACAACGCCGCTCTGGTGCAGCTGCTGGGCCTGTGCCCCCTGCTGGCCATCTCCGGCACGGTGGTCAATGCCCTCGGGCTGGGCCTGGCCACCACCCTGACCCTGATCGCCTCCAACGTCAGCGTCTCCTTCATCCGCAACTGGGTGCGGCCGGAAATCCGCATCCCCATCTACGTGCTCATCATCGCCTCGGTGGTCACCGCCATCGAACTGGCCATGAATGCCTACTTCCATGAACTCTACCTGGTGCTGGGAATCTTCATTCCGCTGATCGTGACCAACTGCGCCATCATCGGCCGGGCCGAGGCCTTTGCCTCCAAGCACACCATCCCCAAGGCCTTCGTCGACGGGCTGATCATGGGCATCGGCTTCACCCTGGTGCTGGTGGCCCTGGGGGGCATGCGCGAAGCCATCGGCCAAGGCACCCTGTTCGACCAGGCCCACCTCATGTTCGGCGAGGCGGCCCGGGGACTCACGGTGACCCTGATCGAGGATTACCGGGGCTTTCTGCTGGCCATCCTGCCACCGGGGGCCTTCATCGGCCTGGGCCTTTTGCTGGCCGTGAAGAACCTGGTGGATGATCGATTGGCAAAACGGGCCGCCCGTCGCGCCGAGGCCCTCGGGGAGGCCCGGGCCTGAGGCGGACGGCTGAACGATGAACAACGACAAGCGCCGGGAGATCTTCACCCGCTGGCGGGCGGCCAACCCCCACCCCACCACGGAACTGAACTACCGCACCCCCTTTGAACTGCTGATCGCCGTGATCCTCTCGGCCCAGGCCACCGACAAGGGGGTCAACAAGGCCACGGCCCTGCTGTTTCCCGTGGCCAACACCCCCCAGGCCATCCTCGACCTGGGGCTGGAAGGCCTCAAGAGCCATATCCGCACCATCGGCCTTTACAACAGCAAGGCGGAAAACATCATCAGGACCTGCCGGATCCTGGTGGAACAGTGGCAGGGAGAAGTACCCCGTGAGCGGGCCGCCCTGGAGGCCCTGCCCGGGGTCGGGCGCAAGACCGCCAACGTGGTGCTGAACACCGCCTTCGGCGAGCCTACCATCGCCGTCGACACCCATATCTTCCGTGTGGCCAACCGGACCGGCATCGCGCCGGGCAAGACGCCGCTGGCGGTGGAAACACGCCTGCTCAAGGTGGTACCCGCGGAATTCAAGCGGGACGCCCATCACTGGTTGATCCTGCATGGGCGCTATACTTGTATCGCGCGCATCCCCAAGTGCGGGCAATGCCTGATCGCCGACCTGTGCGATTTCAAGGACAAGACACCCGCCGCCGCAGGCCGGTGACGAACCGAAGATTCAAGCGGCAGGATCGATGGGTCAACCGGACATGGTCAGTGTGCATCCGCTGTGACATGCTGACCCACGCAGCTGAGACACGAGGCATGCAAACAGGATGCGCGGCAACGGATACGCGATGCCCTCGGGCATGAACCAGACTCGCCCGACACAAGATGGATGCCGTTCCCAGACCGGACCCGACACCAGGCGCTCCGGTCGGTCAACCTGTCAAAGGGAGTCGTCCCGATGACCGAACTGGCCAATCATGCCGAAAAGACCCGCTACCTCTATGAGGGACTGCCCGCCACCGTGGCGGTCTCCATCGGTGCGGCCGCCATCCTGGCCCTGATTCATCTGCCGGTGCTACCGGTCCCCATATTGCTGGGCTGGTTCTGCCTCATCCTGCTGGTTGCCCTGGTCCGGGGCGGACTGTGGCTGGCCTACCAGCGCACCGACACCCCCGAGCGCCCCGTCTGGCTCAGGCGCTTCAGGGCCACCACCCTGGCCGCCGGCATCGGCTGGGGCATCGGCTGCGCCCTGCTCACCCAGTCCGGCGACTTGAGTTTTCAGGCCTTTCTGGCCTTCGCCATCGCCGGCATCACCGCCGGAGCCATCATTTCCCTGGCCACCGACCGGCTGTCCACCCTGTTCCTGGTCGGCCCCATGCTGGTGCCCCTGGCCGTTGCCCTGCTGATGCAGGATGAACCCCTGTCCGTGATGGCCGGGCTGATTGTCTGCCTCTTTCTGCTATTCGTCTTCGTCAGTGCGACCCGCATCCAGGCCAGTTTCAACGAGAACATCCACCTGCGGATTCAGGCCGAGGCCCAGCAGACCACCATCCTGGACAATGAACTGCGCTGGCGCTTTGCCCTGGAGGGCAGTCATCAGGGCCTGTGGGACTGGAATACCGTCACCGGGCAGACCTATCACTCTCCCCGCTGGGCACTGATGCTGGGTCATGCGCCCGAAGAGATATCCCCGTCGTTTGATGCCTGGGAGGGGCGCCTGCATCCCGATGACCGGGATCGGGTGATCAAGGATCTCCAACAACACCTGGACGGCCTTACCCCGATGTATGAGTCGGAATACCGACTGCGCTGCAAGGACGGCAGTTATCTCTGGGTCCTGGACCAGGGACAGGTGATCAGCCGGGACGCACAGGGCGGACCCACACGGGTGATCGGGGTGAACAAAGACATCCATCGCCGCAAGGAGGCGGAAGCGGCGCTGGCTGAGAGTGAACGCTATAACCGCGCCCTGCTCGAAGCCATGCCGGACCTGATGTTCCGCCTGAGCCATGACGGACGTTATCTGGACTGGCATGCCGGTCAGAAAGGCCTCCTTTACAAATCCCCCGAGACCTTCCTGCACAAGAACGTGTCCGAAGTGCTGCCCCTGGAGATCGCCGTCCGCGTTCTGGACGCCATTCGGCGGGTCCTGGCGGAGGACCGCATGCATTTCGTGGAATACACGCTGGACGTATCCGGCGCCCGGCGCACCTTCGAGGCGCGCCTGGTGAAGCTCAATGACCGGGAGGTCATGGCGGTCATCCGGGATGTGACCGAGCAGAAACAGGCCAGTGAGCGCATCGCGCAGATGGCCTTCTATGACGCACTGACCCAGCTCCCCAACCGACGCATGCTGCTGGACCGACTCGATAAGGCGGTGGTTTCCAGCAAGCGCAGTGATCAGCACGGGGCCCTGCTGTTCATGGATCTGGACCGGTTCAAGGCCCTGAACGATACCTACGGACACAGCACGGGAGACCTGCTGCTGCAACAGGTCGGCGATCGCCTCAAGGCCTGCGTCAGGGAAGTGGACACCGTCGCTCGACTGGGCGGAGATGAATTCGTGGTAATGCTGGAAAACCTGGGTTCGCGGGAAGAAGAGGCCCTGAAGATGGCAAAGGACATCGGCGACAAGATCTTCAAGACCATGAGCAGACCTTATCTGCTCAACACCCTGGAACATGTCATCACGCCCAGCATCGGCATCAGCCTCTTCAACGGGCATACGGTCAGTATTGATGAGGTACTGCAACAGGCCGACATGGCCATGTATGAGATGAAACGCCAGGGACGCAGCGGCACGCGCGTCTTCGAGCCCTCCATGCAGTCATCCCTGGAAACCCGCTCCGCCCTGGCCCATGAACTGCATCAGGCCATGGTCGATCGACAACTGACCCTTCATTACCAACCGCAATATGACCTCGATGGCCGTATCCGGGTAACGGAAGCCCTGTTGCGGTGGCAACATCCCCGCCGGGGCCTCATCAAGGCCGCTCAGGTGATATCGGTGGCGGAAGAATCGGGGCTGATCCTGTCCATCGGTCAATGGATCATGAAACAGGGCTTCCAGGATCTGAAACGCTGGTCCGAACATCGGGACTGGTCCAACGTGGTGCTGGCCATCAACCTGAGTCCCAGACAATTCCGTCAGCCAGGGCTGGAAGCCATGATCATGGACATGGTGGATGAAACCGGCGTCGATCCCCGACGCATCCGCCTGGAAATCAATGAAGAATGCCTGAACGGGGAAATGGGAGAGGCCATTGCCAGGATGCAGCGACTCAGGGCAAGGGGCCTGCGCTTTTCGCTGGATGATTTTGGGATCGGGAAACTGTCATTCGGGGATCTGCACCGATTGCCCCTGGACCAGATCAAGGTCCACGAAAGCTTCCTGCACCGGGCACTGGATCACGAGGATGATGCCTCCCTGATGCGGATGGCTCTGTCCCTGGGCGAGGGGCTTGGTCTGGAAGTGTTGGCCGAAGGCGTGGAAACCCCGGCGCAGAAGGCCTTTCTGGAGAAGATGGGATACCGTATCTTCCAAGGCTATCTGTTCGGACAGCCCATGAGCTGGGGGGAGCTGATGGGCCTGCCGACCTCCGAGTCGTCATGACCGCCGGGCGGCGTCGTACTGAAGCTCCATCAACAGTCGGTTCAGGGAACGATCCGCACTGGGGCTGAGATCCAGAAACAGCACGCCCAACCTGAGCAGTGACCTGCCGTCCACCGGCTTGATGCTGCGGACTTCGGCGCGAAGATCCGACCACTGCTGGCCGCCGATGCGCAGCTCCCGGATCAGCACGGCATCGCCGACCTGGGGACACATCTCTTCCGACAAATCGCACTCCAGACACAAACCCTGGATGGAAAGGTCCGAAGGACGGCTTTCATGGACCAGGGTCTCTGCCACTTCCCCCGGCATCTCGCCGGTGGGCGGGTTCTGCCCATGTCGCTCCCGCACCCACAGAACATGGCTGTCCATGCCGCGGGGAATCTGCACCCTGAAGGCATTGCGACGTTGCTGGTAATCCAGTTCCTCGGGCCACCGACAGACCAGCACCGCCTCTCCCTCATGGCGATCAAGACCCATGAGATAGGTGTCAAAGCGCACCGGCACCCCCTGCAGAGCGCCTCTCACCGTCAGACGCACGCCCTCTTCAAGTCCCTTCACCAAGGTTTCATCGTTGGGAATGTCGAACAGCAACGCCTCACCCTCAAGATCCGACGCGATGATCTGCGTAAGCCCCTGCTGCTTGCGTTCCGGGGCATGCATCATGAGCAGCGCCCGACTCTGCTTCAGCGCGATAAAAATGCTGTTCTGGCGCTTTCTGTTACGGATGATCGTCGAGGAGTTCTGAGTCATTTGGCGGGAAAGGTTTGATTGAAATGGCTCAGGGGCCGAAGCGCCGGGATACGGCGGAGAATACCTGCCATCATCACTCAGGGGATCACTGCATTCTGAATGATTCGACCGGCCGAGATTCTACAGTATTTTCCTGCGGGCGACATTGAAGCCACCGGTCCCCGCCAACAGGGACGTGTCATCGTGTTATGATCGTCCGACCATGGAGTCTGCTTCCCGACATACCTCCAGCCACCTGAAATGGACTTGATTCAGGTCCCGGCTACCCAGAGTCCGCGAGATCACCCGAGTCATCTCCACGTCCATGAGCCAGCCCCCCCAGTCTCCGGCCGACAAGCCATCCACCGAACACACCCCGGCAACCCTCCACGCACCCGCCGCCCAGCACTTCGAACAGATGGTGGAACAGGCCTCCGATGCCATCCTGCTGCTGAACGCCCAGGGTGTCATTCAGTATGCCAACCAGGCGGCGGCCCACCTGTTCGGGTGCCCCCTTGAGCGACTGCGTGGAGAAACCTTCGGTTTCGTGGTGGCCCCCGACGAACCCACCGAGATCGAGATCGCCCATGCCACCCGGGGCATGCTGTCCGCCGATCTGCGGGCCGTTCCCATGCGCATGGAAGGCTGGGAAGTCTCCGTGGTCTATCTGCGGGACGTCACGGAACGCAAGGAAAGGCTCCGGGATCAGTTGCGTCTTCAGGAAGCCATCAAGGGCGGGCGCATCGGCCTGTTTGACTGGGACCTACAGACCGGCGAGGTGTACTACTCGCAGGAATGGAAGACGCAACTGGGCTACGCCCAGGAAGAGATCGGCAGCGATTACGCCTCCTGGTGGACATTGCTGCATCCCGATGACCGGGAAGCCACGGAAAAGCAGGTGGCCGAGTACCTGAAATGCGCCGATGGACGACGCTATGTCATGGAGTTTCGCATGCGCCACAAGGACGGTTCCTACCGCTGGATTCTGGCCCAGGGCTCGCTGATCCATGGGCCGGACGGTCGACCGTCACACATGGTGGGCTCACACCTGGACATCACCGAACGCCGCCGCACCGAAGGGCATCTGCAACGCCTGGCCTTTGCCGTGGATCAGAGTCCGAGCATCGTCGTCATCACCGACCCGGACGGCGCCATCCAGTACGTCAACCGGCGTTTCTGCGAGGTCACGGGGTTCGCCCCGGAGGAAATGCTGGGCGTCAACGCCCGCGCCCTGGCCCAGACGCCCATTGAGGAAGTGATCCAGCAGAACCTCGCGTTCACCCTGCGACAAGGGCATACCTGGGAAGGTGAATTCCGCAACCGCAAGAAATCGGGGGAAACCTACTGGGAACAGGCCCGCATCTACCCGGTGCGCGACGAGGACGGCACCATCGTCCAGTACATCAAGCTCGCGGAAGACATCACCGACCGCAAGCAGCTCACGGATCGACTGGACTTCCTGGCCTTCCATGACACGCTCACCGGGCTGCCCAACCGAAGTCTCATGATGGATCGCCTGGGCCAGGCCCTGGTTCAGGCCCGCCGGGACAGGACCCTGCTCGCCGTCGCCTTTCTGGACCTGGACGATTTCAAGACCGTCAACGACTCCCTCGGCCACGGACAGGGAGACCAGTTACTGCGCATGGTGGCCGAGCGTCTGAAGGGGCTGCTGCGCGAAGGCGATACGGTGGCGCGCTTTGGCGGTGACGAATTCATCCTGATGCTGACCCAACTCCACGCCCCCCGGGATGTGATACCCGTGGTGGAAAAGCTGCAGATGGCCTTTACCCAGCCCATTACGTTGGGTCAGATCCCGCTGGTCACCGGCTTCAGCATCGGCCTGGCCATGTACCCCACCGACAGCCATCGTGCCGAAGACCTGATCCGACACGCGGATATCGCCCTGTCACGGGCCAAGGCACAGGGACCGCGCAGCTATCACTTCTATACCCGCGACCTGGACGAACAACTCCATGAGCGCATGCAACTGGAACAGGCCATGCGACGGGGTCTGGAACGGGGGCAATTCCTGCTTCACTATCAACCCCGCATGGACATGCGGGACAACCGCATGCTCAGCATGGAAGCCCTGATCCGCTGGCAACATCCGGACTGGGGGATGGTGATGCCCGGCAGGTTCATTCCCCTGGCGGAAGAGACCGGACTGATCATTGAATTGGGGTCCGAGGTGCTCAGACAGGCCTGCCTGCAGCTCAAGTCCTGGCAGTCCAGTGGCCGCCCCCTGTTGCCCCTGGCCATCAACCTGTCTCCCAGGGAGTTCCATCAAACGGATCTGCTGGAACGGATCATGGGGATCATGGAGGAGTATGAGGTGGACACCCGGCTGATCGAATTCGAGATCACCGAAAGCGCCGCCATGAGTTCGGTGGAACAGACCATCGACATCCTGTCCCAGTTGACCCGCATGGGCTTTCGCATCTCCATCGACGACTTCGGCACCGCCTATTCCTCCCTGAACTATCTCAAGCGCCTGCCGGTACAGAGCCTGAAGATCGATCAGTCCTTCGTCAAGGATCTGGCGAACGATCCCGCCGCCCATCCGGAAGATGCCGCCATCATCCGGGCCATCATCGGCCTGGCCGGAAACCTGGGACTTGAGGTCATTGCCGAGGGGGTGGAGACCACCGCCCAGCGGGACTTCCTGCTGAAACACGGCTGTCCGGTGGGGCAGGGTTACCTGTTCAGTCGCCCGGTGGCGGCGGCCGAGATCGAGACCCAGTTTACCGCCTGAGTTCCGTGGGCCCGCGGGCGGGGTGGTTCACCGGGTGTCGCGCGCGTCCCGGGCCTTGTCGCAAGGGGAGCCGCAGCCGCACTGTCCCGTGCCGCAACCGCCCCCCTCCCGAAACGGACCCAGCTCCGGGTGACGCCGGGCCAGGCGGCGGGCCGCCGCCTGTACCAGCACCCAGCCGGTGAACATCAGGAAGATCAGGCCCACCGCCAGCAGATAGGTCTTCATGCGGTGCCGCCGCCCAGCCCCGCAAAGCCCATGAAGGCCAGGGACAGGATACCCGCCAGCATCAGGCTCATGGCCGCGCCCCGGGCGATGGCCGGCACATCCGCCAGTTCCAGCTTCTCCCGCAGCCCCGCCATCAGCACGATGGCGATGATGAAGCCCGCGCCGGCTCCCAGGCTGTACACCAGGGACTGGCTGAAACTGTACTCGTAGTTGGTCTGGAACAGGGCCACACCCAGGATGGCGCAGTTGGTGGTGATCAGGGGCAGGAAGATCCCCAACGCCCGGTACAGGGGCGGACTGAACTTCTTGATGGTCATCTCCACCAACTGCACCGCCGAGGCGATCACCGCGATATAGGCGATCAGGCGCAAAAACTCCAGGTTGAAGTGCAGCAGGAATTCATTGATCAACCAGGCCGACACCGAGCTGATCAGCATCACGAAAGCCGTGGCCAGCCCCATGGAAAAGGCCGTGCTGATCTTGCCGGATACCCCCAGCAAGGGGCAGATCCCCAGAAACAGGGCCAGCACGAAGTTGTTGATGATGGCCGCATTCAGAAAGATGTAGGTCAGTGAATCAGCGTGCATGGACACCCGCCTCCCCGGCGCCGGCCGTCTTCTGTTTGAGCTGCCGTTCCTTGACCCAGGCGAACAGGAGCAACCAGGCCCCCAGGACAAAGAAGCCACCCGGCGGCAGCAGCATGATGACCCAGGGCTCGAAGCCTTCGCCGAACACCGGGATGCCCAGCAGGGTACCGGCTCCGAGCAGTTCACGCACCGACCCCAGACACAACAGGGCAATGGTGAAGCCGACCCCCATGCCCAGGGAATTCACCAGGGTGGTGCTCACCCGGTTGCGGGAGGCAAACGCCTCGGCCCGGCCCAGGATCATGCAGTTGGCCACGATGAGCTGGATGAAGGCACCCAGCGCCTGATAGATCTCCAGGCTGATGGCATGAATCAGGTAGTCCACCACGGTCACGAAAGTGGCGATGATCACGATGTAGGAGGCAATGCGCACCTCCTTGGGGATGTGCCGCCGCAGCAGCGCCACCAGAGCGGTGGAGCACAACAGCACGAAGGTGGTGGCCAACCCCATGGCCAGGGCATTGACCACGGAGTTGGTCACCGCCAGCACCGGACACATGCCCAGCAGCATGACGAACACCGGATTCTCCCGCCATAGACCGATCAGGAAGGTATCCAGACTGATGGGTTTTTCGGTATTGGCCGCCATGTTCAGGCGCCTCCTTCAAGCAGGGTCCAGTACGGCGCCAGTTGTGGCAGTACCGTACCGGCACTGTCATTCAGCATGCGTCCGATGGCATTGGCGGAAATGGTGGCCCCAGTGATGCCGTCGATCTGCCAGGGATGTTCCTTGTCACCCTGCTTCACCGTAACGATGGCATTGGCCAGGCCGGTACCAGCCGGGTTGAGGCGAGCATCCAGACGCTCGAAGTTGGCCACGAACCGGGCATCGGTCTCGATCTTGTCGCCCAGGCCGGGGGTTTCCCGGGTTTCCAGCACGGTCATGCCGACAATGCACTGACAGGAGGGGTCATAGCCGTAGAGGACGCGGATCACATCCGCATAGCCGCGGGCAGAGGCCTGCAGTGCAATGCCCCGCAGGTTCCCCTCGGCATCGTAGGCGGCAAACACCCGCTGTCCCGGGGCTGGTGCCTCCGCCGCCGGGAACAGACCCTGGGCGGTGAGCACGAAGTCCTGGCGGGTCACCGCGCCGGGCACCACCCGGAAGACCGCGGCCTCCAGGGCACGACGCTGGTTTTCCGCAATATAGGGCTTGGTGAACTCGAACACGCTCACCACCAGCAACCCCGAGAACAAGGCGATCAGACCCAGGGTGGCCACCAGCTTGAAGCTGGAGGTGGGTGCCGGGCGTTCCGCGGCAGTGGTCTGGGGAGTCGTGCTCATGCCGCGTCCCTCCGCTTGCGAGTACCGTAGGGCCTGGGCTGGGTGATGCGCTCGATCAACGGCGCCATGGCGTTACCCAGCAGGATGGCGTACATGATCCCCTCCGGCAGACCACCGAAGAAGCGGATGATCACCGCCAGGAAGCCGATCAGGATGCCGTAGATCCAGATACCGGAACGGGTGATGGGCGAGGCGATCATGTCACTGGCCATGAACATGGCCCCCAGCATCAGGCCGCCGGACAGCAGCACGAACCAGGGTGTGGGGTAAAACGTGGGATCCATCCAGTAGAACACCGAGGCGGTGACGAAGGCGCTGCCCAGCACCGCTGCCGGGATGCGCCAGTTCATCATGCCCCGGGCGATCAGATAGAGGCCGCAGAGCAGGATGAGGATGGCGGAAGTCTCGCCCACGGAGCCCGGCGTCATGCCGGTGAACAAGGACCATGTCTCCACATGGACACCTTCGAACTTCCACTGGGCCAGCGGCGTAGCCGTGGTCCAGGCATCCACCGGCGCCGGCGTGGTGAAGGGCATGGCCAGGGTGGATGGCAGGAATTCGGTGAACCGATCCGGATGACCCGGCACCGTCCAGGTGGAGACGGAGACCGGAAAGGCGGCCTGGGCAAACGCCCGCCCCACCAGGGCCGGGTTGAACAGGTTGTAGCCCATGCCGCCGAACATCACCTTGGCCAGGGCGATGCCGATGAAACCGGACAGGGCCGCCATCCACAGGGGGAAGGATGGCGGCAGGGTCAGGGCCAGCAACAAACCGGTGATGACGGCGCTGAAATCGGACACGCTGCTGCGCTTGCCGGAGAGCTTGGCGAACAAGTGCTCGGTCAGCACGCAGGTCACCACGGTGGTGATGATCAGTGCCAGGGCACTGATGCCGAAGTGATAGACCGAGAAGGCGCAGATGGGCAAAAGGGCGTAGGTCACGTGGCGCATGATCTGCTCCACGCTGCCCGCCTGCTTCAAGTGCGGCGAGGTCTTGAGTTCGATTTTCAGCGGGGTCACTTGAGGCGCTCCCGGTTCAGGGACTTGGCGATGCGAAAGTACTGCACCAGGGGGATGTTGGAAGGACAGACATAGCTGCAGCAACCACACTCGAAGCAGTCATTGAGATGGTAGCGCTCCTCCATCACCTCGTACCGGCGAACCGCGGCCAGCTTGCCCAGATCGGAGGGGTTCAGGCCCACGGGACAGGCCTCCACGCAACGGCCGCAGCGGATGCAGGGCTGGATGCGAATGTCCTCGTCCTCCGGGTCGGGCAACACCACCACGCCGGACACCCCCTTGGTGATGGGCACGTCCAGGGACGAGACGGTATTACCCATCATGGGTCCGCCCAGGATGATGTGGCTGGCGTCATTGCCCGTGAACCCCACGTGCTGGAGCAGATAGCGCAGCGGAGTCCCGATGGGCACCCGGTAATTCCCCGGACGGGTAATGCCGGGACCGGCCACGGTCACCACCCGCTCCACCAGGCCCTCGCCCCGGGGCAACAGCGTCCCCAATTGGGCCATGGTGCCCACATTGTTGACCACCACACCGATGTGATACGGGAAATGCCCGGAAGGGACTTCCCGCTTGAGCAGGGCCTTGATGAGCATCTTCTCCGAGCCCTGGGGGTATTTGCTCCGAACCTTGTCCACGGCGATGGGGCCTTCCTTGTCCAGCCGGGCCTGGAGGGCCGCGATGGCATCGGGTTTGTCATCCTCCACACCGATGACGGCGCGGGTGGCACCCAAAGCCTTCATGGCGATGCGAATACCGGCGATGACGGCATCGGTCTGCTCCAGCATGATGCGGTGATCGGCGCTGAGATAAGGCTCGCACTCGCACCCGTTGACCACCAGGGTATCGATATCGTACCCATCCGGCACCGACAGTTTCATGTGAGTCGGGAAGGCCGCCCCACCCTGCCCCACCAGGCCGATCTCCTGGATGGCCTGGATCAGCTGTGGGCGATTGAGCCGTTCCAGATCCCGGGGCCGGGCCCAGTGGATGGCCTGGCTGTCGCCGGGCGCGGTACGGATCAGGATGGATTCGGTCTTGGGTCCCCGGGATGTGGCCATGAGTTCGATCCCCTCCACCACCCCGGTCACCGGGGCATGCAGGGGCACGGACTCGAAACCATCCGCCTCGGCAATGGGCTGTCCCCGCAGCACTTCCTGATGCTTGACCACCAGGGGCCGGGCAGGCCGGCCGAAATGCTGCTGCAGGGGCACCACCATGCGGGGCGCAAAGGGCAACCGACGAATGGGCTTGTCACGGGTGTCTTCCTTCAGCCCGGGGGGATGAACCCCCCGGGGGAAGGTGAGCCCCGTCAGAAATGACAGGAGGCCCATGGTCAGTTGAACTTCATGGCCCGCTTCATCAGCTTTTCAGCGTCGGGCTCGTTGGGGTTGAAGGGGGTGCCCGGATGCACCGCCATCACGGTGCACTTCTCGGCGGCCCGCACGATGTCCTTGTACGGCGCCCCCTGGGGGTTGGTCACCACCGCCTGGCGGTTGTCATCGTAGGCGAACACGCCGGGAGCGATCTGCACGCACTCGTCACAGGCGGTGCATTCGGTAGTCTCCACCCAGACCGGCTCGTATTCCAGTCCATTGCCCTGGGCGGCATGACCGTTGCCGTTGCTGCCATTGACCGGCGCCGCCGACACGGCGGGTGCCGGTGCCTGCAGGGTATCCGCCAGCTTCGCGGCGCCCTCGCCGCTGACCAGGGACAGCAGGGCACTGGAGAGACGCTGGGCCATGTCGGCACGGGTCTGGGCCGCCACGGCGTCCACATCCACCACCTCGTGATCCAGTCCCAACAACCCCTTGAGCTGATGCCAGAATTCCAGTCGTTCCTCGGCAGAACGCACCAGTTCCTCGGACACCAGCACCCGGGTCAGGCGGTTCTTGGCATCCACGGCCCAGACATAGGGGAAGCGACCTTCCCGCTCGTCCTCGGACAGCTTCAGGAACTCAGCCATGGGGACCATGTCGTCGTTCCAGGTCTCCACCGGCGCCTTGCGGAAGTGCTTGCGGAAGCGACCTTCGGTCAGGGCGAAGTCGGCAAAGGTCATGGGCAGTTCCATGGTGGCCTCGCCGCCGTCCTCTTCCTGATACTTCAGGGTGTAGGTGGGCCAGTCCTGATCGATGGCCGGGTTGCCTTCCAGGGTGCAGCACTCACGGAAGGTCACGCCCTTGTCCGGGTTGTAGCGGAACAACGGATAGGCACGGGACTCCACCGCCAGCTTGGACTGGGCGAAGGCCACATCGTCACCCACCCCATGCTCCGGCGGACACACGGCATAGACGTTGAACAGGGCCGGACGACGGGCGTTGAGGCCCTCGATGAAGCTCTCCAGCAGGTGGGTCACATGGGAGATGGCACCCTGCATCACGTAGCTGGTACGGTGGGCCAGGCCGATCAGGCTGATCTCCTTGCGGATCTCCTCCTTGCCCTTCCAGGCCTTGCCGTAGGGAGCCATGTCGGACACCTGGCTGATGAAGCCGGAGGTACAGGCCTGGCCGCCGGTGTTGGAGTACACCTGGGTATCCACCACCAGCACCTTGATGGGCATGCCGGACATCAGGGCGCGGGACAGGTTCTGGAAGCCGATGTCGTACATGGCGCCGTCACCACCGATCCCCACCACCGGCGGGCAGAGGTGGAATTCCTCGTCGCTGAACTGCTCCCAGTTGAACTGGGCGAAGAAGGGCTCATGCTCCACCGGGTTGTAGGTACCGGCCAGCTCCAGCTCCGCCATGCGGATGGCCTTGAAGCCCTCTGCCATCTTGGCCATGTGACCTTCGAAGATGCCCATGGCCATGGACGGGGTGTCCTGGAACAGATGGCTGGCCCAGGGGAACGGATACGGGCTGTAGGGGAAGGTGGAACCCCACACGGAGGTGCAGCCGGTGGCGTTGATGACACCCATCTCGGTACGGCCACGACCGGAAGGCCCTTCCAGATAACGCCAGCGCAGGTCCTTGAGCTTGGCCAGCACGCCGGTGATCCACTGCAGCCAGTCCGGATCGACGGTGTGGCTGCCGCCGGCATCCAGGGCGGTGGACAGGCGGGCCAGGGTCAGATCCTTGTCGGCATGCTCGCCGATCACCTGGTTGACGGCCTGGACATTGGACAGATCCATGCCTTCGGCCAGCTTCAGGCGCACATGCTGTTCCAGCCGGCCGATGAGATCATCCAGCTTCTTGAGCTGAGCCTTGACGCGGGGCTGCATCAGGGCGGTCACGGTGGCCGTGAACAGATGCACGGTGGTCTTTTCGCCGCAACCCAGGCAGGCGGAATCGCCGCAGTTCAGGGAACCGTAGGCCTTTTTGTCCAGCAGCAGGGTTTCCAGGGCGCCGATGCCCTCGTCCAGATCCTCGATGCGGATGTAGTCCGGACGGGTGGTGGGCAGATCCATCCAGAAATCCCAGTTGCGGCGCATGGTGTCCACGCTTTCCGGGGTCTGGGGGGTCACCACCAGGGCCTGGTCCTCACAGATGCGCACGCATTCCATGCAGCCCTTGCAGGTGTAGGGGTTGAGGGTCAAGGAGAACAGACCGCCGCTACCCTTGGCACGCTTTTCCATGGCGCTGAAGAAGGGACGGGTGGCGGCGAACTGGAAGTCGCCGATGGACTCCTTGAGCCAGCCCAGTTCCTTTTCCAGACGGCTCTTGTCATCACCCTGCAGGTCGGTTTCGGCCAGCAGATGGGTGATGGCAAAGTCCAGCTCGGCGCGCACGTCGGCACCGTCGCCGGCCTGGGTCAGGGCATTGCGCAGACGTTTTTCCAGGTCACGCACGGCACGGCGCAGGTGACGGGTGGGCTTGCCGCCGATCTCGATACGGCGCACGGCGGTTTCGAACACCTCGCCCAGGGTGTGGACCAGGCCGGGGATGGCGCTGTCGGGGCAAACGGTGTAGCAGTCGCCGCAGGCAGTGCACTTCTCCGGCAGCCACTCCGGATAATCGAAGCGGATCTGGGTCATGTCGCGGAAGATGCCGGTGGAGGCCGGGATCAGGGACATGCCGATGAAGGGGTCCACCAGATTGTCATTACCCTGGCCGGAGAGATAGAAGCTGCCGGTCTGCTCCCAGAAGCGATGGATGTCGCCGGAGGCACTCAGAGACTGAGGCATGCGCTTGAGCATCACCGGCATTTCCGGTGCACTGCGATCCGCCAGGGCCGGCAGGTTGTCGGTGGTGGGCTGCTTCTCGGTGACTTCCACCAGTTCCTCGAAACCACGCCGCACCACGCGCAGGTTATCCTGCACCACACGGGCGCCCTTGCTGCCGAACTTCTCCTGCAACTGCTCTTCGATGGCCTTGAACAGGGTCTGCTCGGTGAGGTTCTTGCGCTGCATCACCGGGGAAGCGGCGAAGAAGGCACCCTGGAAGGCGATGCCCTGCATGCGGAACTGCAGATCGGCGTTGGAGGCTTCGTCGCGAGCGATCTTGAAGGCGTCCAGATAGAAGACGCGGATCTCGTTGTCACGGATATAGCGCTGGGCGGCCGGCGGGAAACTGCGCCATACCGCTTCCGGGTTCTCCAGGGAAGACTGGATGATGAACACGCCACCCTTGTTCAGACCGGACAGGGGATCGGAGTGATCGAACACATTGGGATCGGGGGACAGCACCACGTCCACCTGCTTGAGCTCGTTGCTGATGCGGATGGGCTCCGGCGCCGCGGCGAGGTAGTAGGTGGTGGGCTGCCCCTTTTTCTCGGAACCGTACTTGGGGTTGGCCTTGATGTGAAAGTCCAGCAGGTCGAACAGGGTCATGGCCAGGTTCTTGCCGGTGGTCATGGCACCCCAGCCGCCCACGGAGTGCAGGCGCACGGCGATGGCGCCCTCGGGCATCAGGCTCGGATTCTCGGAACCCCGCAGGGCCATGCTCTTGATGTTGGGATAGGCCTCCAGCAGGGCCTGCTGGTGCAGTTCCTGCTTGGGACTGGCGGCCTGGTCGCGGATGAAATCCACCGACAGATAGAAGAAGGTGCGCTTGCCGCCCTCGGGCAGCATGTTCTCCACGGCGGCGATCAGCCCTTCGGGCTGCAGGTCGCGGGAACCCAGGCCGAAGGCACCGGAGTACAGGCGAGGAATGTCGCCGTTGCGATCAAAGGCCGGATAGTCGGGATACGGCAGGGCCTCGCCCTTGC
Source organism: Ectothiorhodospira shaposhnikovii (assembly GCF_022227765.1). GTDB lineage: Bacteria > Pseudomonadota > Gammaproteobacteria > Ectothiorhodospirales > Ectothiorhodospiraceae > Ectothiorhodospira. The sequence goes on from NZ_JAJMLZ010000008.1 coordinate 127,414, forward strand.
CGGCCAGACCGTTCTCGATGGCCTTGCCCAGGGCGGCGCGGGTCTCGCGCATCAGCGGCAGGTCTTCCGCCAGAGGCTGGTCGGTGCGCTCCAGCACGGCCACGCCCTTGCGGCCCTTGAGCAGGGCGGCCAGCAGATTGCCGGGGAAGGGACGGAACATGGTGATGTTCACCACGCCCAGCTTGATGCCCCGGGTTTCGCGCAGGTAATCGGCCACGGCCTCGGCGGTGGCCACCATGCTGCCCTGCCCCACGATCAGGTACTCGGCATCGTCGGTGCGATAGCCGGAGGCACGGGCATAGCGACGGCCGGTGAGCTGATAGAACTCTTCCATGCACTGATCGGTGAGTTCGGCCACATGGTCGTAGAAGTAGGGCCGCTGGGCCGCCACCTGCTGCATGTAGGCGTCCTGGTTCTGCAGGGCACCGGACACCATGGGGTTGTCCACGTCCCAGGTGGCCGGGATGCGGCGTCGCTTCTCGCCGAAGATCATCTTCTGGGCCGGGGTCGGGCACTCGATCATGTCATCGGGACGGCCCAGGAACTCGGCGATCAGTTCCCGTTCCGGTACCTTCATGGACTCGATCAGGTGGGTGGTGAGGAAGCCGTCCTGACCGACGATCCCGGGGTTCAGAGCCAGCTCGGCCACCTTGTGGGCGATGATGTTCAGGTCCGCCGCTTCCTGGGCATTCTTGGCGAATACCTGGAAGAAGCCGGTGTCGTCCACGCAGTGGTAGTCATCGTGGGAGGCGTGCACGTTCAGCGCCGCCTTGGTGATGGCACGGCAACCGATATTAAGGATATAGGGTAGACGCTTGCCGGCGGCGGCGTACAGGGACTCGTGCATGAAGGCCACGCCCTGGGCCGAGGAGAAGTTGATCGCCCGCATGCCGGTCATGGCCAGACCGGCGGTGACGGCAGCGGCGGCATGCTCGGATTCCGGCTCGATGAACACCAGGGAACGGCCGGAGATGTTGATGTGCCCCTTGGACACCTCTTCCGCCCACATCTCGCCCATCTGGGTGGACGGGGTGATGGGGTAGGCCCCCGCCGCATCGGAAGACTCACGCTCGCAATAGATGACGGCGGTATTGCCGTCCAGGGCCGCGCGGGTACCCTGATACTTGAAGCCCTGCGATGACTTGCGCTTGAACAGCATGTCGTTTCTCTCCTGCCGGCTCGCTGGCCGTCACGTTTTTGTAATCGGTATCTGCGCCTTCCATGCGGGGATGCCAAAGGGCCGGTCGACGCCATGTCGACCGGCGAGCCCTGGTGCTGCCGTGCGTGCGGTCAGACGCGCGGCAGGGGCTCCATGCGAGGCAGTGGTTCCTTGCGGGTGACTTTGCGGGCGCCCGAACCCTTGCGGGGCGCCTGCCCTTCCAGCCAGACAATGGCCCCCGTGGGGCAGCGCTGGATGGCCACGGGGGAGGCCAGGGCATTCTTGGTGTAATCAATGACGGCCAGGTTGGACTCCATCCGGATCAGCCCCTCCGGCGCATCGGCGGCGCAGCGACCGCAGGCGGTGCAGACCACCTGGCAGTGGGCCATGGCCTCGTCCTGAGGATCCTGGTTGAGGCAGGCCACCCAAAGCCGATGACTTTCCGGCTGCAGGGTAAATAGATTCTTGGGGCAGACATCCACACAGTCATTGCAACCGGTACAGCGCACCGGATCCACCACCGGCAGGCCGTAGCGGTCCAGGCGGATGGCATCGAAATCACAGACCACCTCGCAATCACCCAGCCCCAGGCAACCCCAGGTGCAGCCCTTGCCGCCGCCGGAAACCAGGGCGGCGGCACGACAGGACTTGAGGCCCTGATAACGGGCACGGGTGGCGGCCACGTGGGAACCACCGGCGCAGGCCAGGCGGGCAATCTGCCGCTCGTGGCTGCCCAGGGCCACACCCAGCATGTCGGCAATCTGCTGGTTCATGTCGGTGGAGTTCACCGTGCAGCGGGCCGGCTCCAGACGGCCCTCCAGCAGGGCCTCGGCAAACGGGCGACAGCCGGCCACGCCGCAGGCACCGCAGTTGGCGCGCGGCAACAGGTCTTCCAGCTGGTCGATGCGCGGGTCCTCGAAGACGTAGAGCCGTCGATTGGCAATGGCCAGAATGCCGGCCAGGAGTATGCCCAGACCAGCCATGAAACCGCTTGCCAGCGCTATTTGCAGGATCGGAGAAGTCACGGTGAACACATTTCTTAGTGAATAACCAGGCTTTTGTGCAGTGAACAATTGATGACAAAACGTACCTTGCGCCGCTGACGGGGTCAAGCGGATTAAAGACCAAAGGCGATGAAAAATCGCTTTTTCGGCAGGGGATTTGCGAATTCACAAGGGTTACAGGGATATTCCGGAACCAGTCATGAGCGCCATAAACTCAGTTTCTACAGGGAGATAGAGCGTGACCGGTTCTCATTCGCCCGTGCCGCCCCCAGATTCGGACAGTCAGCCGCCGTCGCCGGGCACGGGCCGCGAACTCACATGACGCGCAGAAAAATTGTCTACATCCGACCCCGCCGGGCGACCGGGTGGCGGCGTCATACCCCCTGGGTGGAGACGCGGCGAAGGCATTCCAGATAGGCGGCCTCATCAGGCGGCCGCCCCGACCGCTGGGCCTCCCACAACGCCTGTCCCAGGCAGTCCATCATGGCGTGCTCCGCCTCCAGGGGACCGAGCCGGGGCAGCAGGCGCTCGTAGGCCGCGCGAACCCCGTGGGGGCGATCCGTGGCCACTTGATCCCGGATGGCCAGATGCATGCCCATGTGCAGAAAGGGATTGACCGCACCCTGCTCCGGCGTGAACTCTGCCGCCAAGGCGGCTTCCGGCGCCTCCAGCATGGCCTGATACTCCGGATGATCCCGAACCACCCTGGCGATTTGCTGTTCCAACGGCTGCAAGGGTTCCCCGGCCCGGGATTTTCTCCAGGCCTGGCAATACATCTGTCTGAGCTGCTCTCGGCTCTGGCTGGCAAACATGGCTGGAATCCGGTGTAAGTAAGGAGGGGGTCAAGCCTATCGCCCCGACCGAGAGCAGACAAGCAAGCCGCCTTAGCCTACACTCATGACGGCTGCCGCACTCGATAACACTTGGCGAGGCGGGCCTTTTCAACCCTGATCCTGGACGATGCACACGGAGAGACATGCGGTCACACAAGGGTGAGGCGCGGCAGATGGGAATACTCACCCGGTCGCTGTGCCTTCTGTGTTTCTTTTTTTGCCTACCCATACCCGGCACGTCAGCCCCCCCGTCCGAGTACCAGCTCAAGGCCGCCTTTCTTTACAACTTTGCCCTGTTCACCGAATGGCCCGACCAGGTCGGAGACACCCTTTACCTCTGCATCCATGGCCGCGACCCCTTCGGTGAGGACCTGGCCAAGCTCGATCACAGACAGGTGGGGACACGCACGATCCTCACCCGCCACACCCTGACGCTGAACGAAGTTCAAAGCTGCCACATGGTGTTCATCAGCAATACCGCCATCGGCCAACTTTCCCGGATACTGGAAGCCTTGGAAGGCATACCCGTGCTGACGGTGGCCGATACCCCGGGCGCCATGCGTCAGGGCGTGGCGCTCAACATGGTCAGGCAGCATAACCGGATTGCCTTTGAAGCCAATCTGACGGCGGCACGGGCACAAGGCCTGAACCTGAGTTCCAGGCTGCTTCGCCTGGCGACGGAGGTGGAACAATGAAACCCACCTCATCGACCGGCAACCGCCCTCTTACCCTGGCGGAACGGCTGCGCCGCATCAATGGTGCGGCCCTGGGAATCTCAATCACGATCATGGTCGTGATCACCATCCTCGGCGCCCTGACCGTCAATCTCCTCAGTCTGGTGGATGCCAACCGCGTCCAGACCCGGGTTCTGGCGGAAAACGCCGCCGCCAGCCTGTTGTTCGGTGACGAAAAGGCCGCGCTTGACCTGCTGGCCTCCCTGCGCCACTCCCCCGATGCTCGGGCGGCAGTGATCTACGACGGGGATGGCCGTCCCTTCGCCCGCTATCAGTCCACCACCGCTATCCGGATCAATGATCAGGTCAGGCTGCGGGAATACACGGACTATGGGCTGACCACGGTCAGGCTGACCCAACCAATTACGATGGAAGGCAGAACGCTGGGGGCGATTCAGATCGCCATCGGCCTGCGATCACTCTATGCGCAGATGCTGGTGCTGATCCTGATCACCGCACTGGCCGCCGCGCTTGCCCTGCTGGCCAGCCGAATGCTGATGACCCGCCTGGGAACGCTGGTGATCCGGCCGGTTGCGGATCTGACCGAACTGATGGGACGTGTCACCCAGGACGCGGACCTCGGTGTTCGGGCCGAACAATATGACATCCTTGAAATCAGCACCCTGGCCCAGGGTTTCAACGGCATGCTGGAAGAAATTCAGGAGCGGGACCAGAGGCTTGGCCGGCAAAAGGAATATCTGGAAGAAGAAGTGGCGGCCCGAACCTTCGAGTTGCTCCAGGCCAAGGAAGCGGCCGAGGCGGCCAATCGGGCAAAAGGCGAGTTTCTGGCCACCATGAGCCATGAGATCAGAACCCCGATGAACGGGGTGCTGGGCCTGACCGAGCTGCTGCTTAACACACCACTGGATGCCAGGCAACGCCGCTATGCTGAAACCGCCATCCAGGCCAGTCGCCAGCTACTGAGCATTATTGACGACATCCTGGACTTCTCCAAGGCCGAATCCGGCCACATGCATCTGGAGTTGCTGGACTTCGAACTCACCGCGCTGGTCCGGGATTGCGTGAAGCTGTTCCATGAATCGGCAGCAGGGAAAGGCCTGAAACTGTCGATGGACTTCTCTCCAGCGGATCGGCCGCTATGGTTTCAGGGCGATCCATTAAGGCTGCGACAAGTGGTGACCAATCTGCTGAGCAATGCCATCAAGTTCACCCATCAGGGCGAGGTTCAGGTCCGTGTCGAGGTCGACAGGGTATCCGGTCAGGCGGACACGATTGTTCTCATGGTGAAGGATACCGGCATCGGGATCGCAGCCGAGGCCAGGGAAAAGGTCTTCGATCGGTTCGCCCAGGCGGATGGATCGACCACGCGGCGTTACGGGGGCACCGGCCTGGGACTCGCCATCAGCAACCGTCTGGTGGAGCTCATGGGGGGCAGCCTCAGCATGCAAAGCACCCCTGGACAAGGCTCGACATTTATTGTCCACTTGAAGCTGCAGGCAAGCGACGGGCCCGCCGTCTCGGAACACCTCCCCGATGGGATAGCGCCGGCTCGGGACAGTCACGACATCGGGACGCTGGCTGGTCGCATCCTGCTGGTGGAAGACAACCCGGTCAATCAGCTGGTCGCCGGCAGCATGCTGGAACAACTGGGACTCAGGTACAGCATTGCCAATAATGGAAAAGAGGCGCTGTCCATGCTGGATGCAATCAAGGCGGATCTGATCCTGATGGATTGCCGGATGCCGGTGATGGACGGCTATCAGGCCACCGCGGCGATACGCCGGGGACGGGTATCGGGTTACCGGGATGTACCCATCATCGCACTAACCGCCAACACGTCGAAGCAGGAGCAGCAGCACTGCCTGGCCGCAGGCATGCAGGCCTGCCTGTCAAAACCCCATACCCTCCGGCAACTCCACGACATCCTGCAACCATGGCTTCCCGCCGGCGGCGGCCCTGCCATGGGCGGCGCGGAGGCAGCACTTTCCCCGGAGTCGCCTGATGACGGTCCTCTCCTTGACCCGCGGACCCTTGCCGAACTGCGGAGCCTGAATGAATCCACGGGCCATCATCTGCTCATCAAGGTGTTTCAGGCCTTTCTGGACACCGCCCCCTCGCTGGCAGAACAGATCAAGACCGCCGTGGCGGCGGAAGATGCCGAGTCGTTACGCCGCGCCGCACACGCATTGAAATCCAGCTCGGGCAATGTCGGCGCCATGCGCCTTGCAAACATCTGCCGACAACTGGAGGCCTGCGCCCGCGACCAGCGCATGGATGCCGCGGGCAGACTGCTGGGAGAGTTCCAGCCGCTCTCGCACGCGACTCTGGATGAGATCAGTCATCGTATCCGGGCGGCAACATGAACGAGATGCCTCGGATTCTCCTGGCTGATGATGACATCACTGCACTCATGCTGATGGGTGCCGCCCTGGAAAAGGCCGGCTTCACCACGTTCAGCGTGCAGGATGGGGCGGAGGCCCTGGCCGCGTTTGAACAGACACGCTGCGACATGGTGCTACTGGATGTGGACATGCCCCGCATGGACGGCTTCCAGGTCTGTATCCACCTGCGTCGGCAGGCCGGTGATGAGTTGCCGATCGTCATGGTCACCGGCATGGACGACCTGGACTCCATCGCACGGGCCTTCGAGGCGGGTGCTACGGACTTCCTTTCCAAGCCCATCCACTGGAACCTCATCGGACACCGGGTGAAATACCTGTGGCGTGCCCATCTGACACGCCTTGCCCTGCATCGGGCCAATGCCCGCAACGCGGCCATCCTGAGCGCGTTGCCGGACATCATGTTCCGTCTCACCAATGACGGCATGGTACTGGACAGGCTGGCCGGTCAGGATGACCATACCCACCCCCAGCCCGGCACCCACCTGCAACACAATCTGCCCACCGAGGTTACCCAGGCCTATCTGGACGCGGTCAGGCAGGTGCGCGCGGAAGGGGGATTGCAACATATCGAATACACGCTCCCGGGGAAGGATCAGTCCTCCCGCTACTTCGAAACCCGGATCGTGCTCATCGACAGCCAGGAAACGCTCTGTCTGGTTCGTGACATCACGGCGCGCAAGGAAGCCGACTCCGAGATATACCGGCTGGCCTACTTCGATACCCTGACAGGGCTGGCAAACCGCCAACATCTCATGGAAAGACTGGAGGGCGAGATTCGCCGCGCCAGCGGCAACCACAGTCAGCTTGGGGTGCTGTTCCTGGACCTGGATGGATTCAAGCACATCAACGACACCCTCGGCCACGCCACCGGTGACATGCTGCTGCAACATGCCTCCCAGCGCCTGCGACTGGGCGTCCGCCCCACTGATACGGTATCCCGCCCATCGCATGAATCCCGGGGGATGAATCTGGCGCGCCTCGGCGGTGACGAATTTACCGTGATCATTCCGGACATGATCCACCCCGAAGATGCCCTGACGGTGGCCCATCGGATACAGGAACTCATGCGCCAGCCCTTCTTCATCACGGGACGGGAAATGGTGCTGACCGCCAGCATCGGTATCGCCGTGTATCCGGATGATGGCGAGGATGCCGATACCCTGATCAAGCATGCGGATACCGCCATGTATCATGCCAAGTATCTGGGACGAGACAACATTCAGTTTTACAGCCCGTCCCTCACGCATCAGGCCATGCGGCGTCTGAACATGGAAACGGCACTGCGTCGCGCCCTGGAAGCCCAGGAGTTTTATCTCGTCTATCAGCCTCAACTGGACTTGAGCACGGGGCGGATCCTGTCGGTGGAAGCCCTGATCCGCTGGGCACATCCCCAGCAGGGCATGATCTCGCCGATGGAATTCATTCCCCTGGCTGAAAGCAATGGGCTGATCATCCCCATCGGTGAGTGGGTGTTGAGAACGGCATGCCGGGAAGTCGCGCACTGGCATGCCCGGGGACATCCCCTGCGGGTTGCGGTCAATCTTTCCCCGGCACAGTTCAGACACGGCGTCCTGACGGACATCGTTCGGGATATCCTTCAGGACACCGGCCTGAAGGCCGCTCATCTGGAAATGGAAATCACGGAAAGCACCCTGATGGACGAAAGCGCCACCACCCTGCAGACCCTGCGCGATCTACATGAAATGGGCCTGAAGATTTCCCTGGATGATTTCGGCACCGGCTATTCATCCATGAGCTACCTCAAGCGACTCCCCCTGCATAATCTCAAGGTGGATCGCAGTTTCGTCAGCGGCCTGCCCCATGACACGGAGAGCCTGGCCATCATAAAAGCCATCATTTCCCTGGGGGAAAGCCTGGGTTTCACGGTGACCGCCGAGGGAGTCGAAACCCTGGCGCAGGCGGAAATACTGAAACAGCAATCCTGCCATGCCCTGCAGGGATATTATTTCAGCCAACCCGTATCGTCGGATCGGATTCTTGCACTACTGGACAAGCACAAGAAAAACGACGGGCCGGCCTCGATCTGAGACAAGCCGCAATCCGAGGCCGACAGCGGCATCATTCACCGAGTGAGCGCATCATGGACAGACCGGCAAACCCAAGACGAATGCCCTCCATGGTACTCCCCGTCTTGATGCTCGGCTGTGTCCTGCCGCCCTCCCAGGCCGCGGCCATCGAACACTTTCTGGAACTGTCCCTGGAAGATCTCCTCCAGCAGGAAGTCATCTCCGTCAGCCGTCGATCCCAGCGTCTGTCCGATGTCGCCGCCGCCGTGCATGTCATCACGGCCGAAGACATCCGCCGCTCGGGAGCCCGTTCCCTACCGGAAGCACTGCGACTGTCCCCGGGGGTGGACGTTGCTCGCGTCAGCGAGGATCGCTGGGCCGTTTCCATTCGCAGTCACACGGAGTATCTGTCCAACAAGCTCATGGTGCTGGTGGATGGACGCAACGCCTACAGCCCGAGTTTCTCCGGCGTACTGTGGAATACCCTGCAGATCCCTCTTGAAAACATCGACCGCATTGAAGTCATCCGAGGCCCCGGAGGCGCGGTCTGGGGCGTGAATGCCGTCAACGGGGTCATCAATATCATCACCCGCTCCTCACACGCCGCTCACGGCACCCTGGTCAGCGCGGGCTTCGGCAACGATACCGGTCCGTTCGCCCTGTTGAGGCAGGGCGGCCCCTGGGGAGAAGACCGGAGTTTCAACGTGTATCTGCAAACCCGGGAGGGCCGCGACTCCCTGACCGAGACCGGCGATGATCACCATGATCGGTCGGATCATCTGTCCGCCGGTTTCCGCCTGGATGGAGGACAGACAGGCGACAATTGGATGATGGCGGGGAGTCTGTTTCGAGCCGACTCGGATGGTATCGGCGTTGTCCGTGACCCGCTCTCCCCACCCACCTACCGGCGGGTGGAAACCATCACCGACCGCTTCTCCGGCGTGGATCTGCAGGGGGAGCTGATCCGGCAGACCTCGGAACATTCAGAGATCAGGTTCAATGCCTCCTGGAGTTACTCCGACGTGGAGGCGATCATGCTGGCGGATCAGCAACAGCACATCGTCGACCTGGAGTTCCAGCAGCGCCTGGATGTTCCCGACCGGCATGCCATCACCTGGGGGGCCGGCTATCGCTGGTACGACGACAGCATCTCCGGCGGTCTGACCACCCGCTTTGATCGGCCCCGGGAAACACTCCATATCGCCAGCCTGTTTGCACAAAATGAAATCCTGCTGAATCAGGGGCTGCGCCTGAGTCTGGGCGGCCGCCTTGATCACAACAGCTACACGAGCACGGAATTCCAGCCGACGATCCGCATGTTGTGGAACGTGACACCCCGGCACAGTCTCTGGACATCCCTGTCCCGTGCCAAACGCATCCCATCCCGGGGCGAGCGCACGGCGGACTATATCCTGACGGTGGCCCGTCCGGGTCAGTTCCGGCTCGATCGACCGGTGGATGACGCCCTGGCAAACCTGCCGATACAGGGTGAGGTGCGCGGCAACGATGCCTACGGCTCGGAACGTCTGACGGCCTTCGAAGCAGGTTACCGCGGCCACCCCTCTCCCGGTCTCTACCTGGATCTGACCGCTTTCGTGCATCGCTATGACAATCTCAGGTCAGCAACGACGGTGACGGACCCTGACATGCTGTTGATGGGTGAAAACGATGCCTATCTGATCGCCCCCACCCAATTCATCAATCGCGGAGAACTCACCGTCACGGGGGTGGAACTATCGGGTGACTGGCGTGCCGGTGAAGCCCTGCGTTTCCAGCTTGCCTACAGCTTCAACGATATCGGTGAATTCACCGGCGGCGATCGCCTGTTTTCCAGCTTCATCCCCAGGCATATCGCATCCTTGCGCAGCGCATGGAACATCGGTCACCAGATGGACATGGACCTCTGGATCAGGCACGTGGACAGGCGCCACCAGCCTTTTCTCCCCCCCCTGGACGCGTATACCACGATGGACCTGAGACTGGCCTGGCGACCGGAGAGGCAACTGGAACTGGCCCTGGTAGCCCAGAATCTGCTGGATTCCGAACGCACGGAATATTATTCCCTGACCCCCACCTTCCTGCCGACCCAGACCCGTCGCGGTTTCTATGGACAAATCAGGCTGAGTTTCTGAGTTCAAACAGGCCCAGTGGCCCGATTCTCCGGGACACTCCCGCGAAATACCGCATCGCCACTCCCGCGAAAGCGGGAGCCCAGGACTGATAACCACGCCACAAAACCCCATCCCTTCAAAACAACGTCAAAAAAAAAGAACCCCCCTGTCATCCCTGAGTTCTAGCTTCCGACTCATGACACTGAACCCATGGGGTCATGTCATCCGTCGGATCGCGAATAACCGACGGTCATCCGAAAACACGCCAGAACTTTTATTATTTCAGGGAGGCAAGACCCGTGATCCTGCGCAAGAAATCCACCCGCCCAGCGGCGGCGGCCGCCATGCTCCTGACCGCCATGTGGCTGGCTACGCCGGCCCATGCCACCCAGGTCCGCAATGTCATCGTCCTCATCCCGGACGGCATGTCCCAGTCCGTCGTCACCCTGGGACGCCTGTATCGAGGAGAAAACCTCGCCCTGGACGAGATCGCCAGCGGCATGGTCAATACCAGCATGGCCAACTCGATCATCACCGGCTCCGCCGCCGCCGGCACGGCCTTCTCCACCGGTTACAAGACCACTGAACCCTTCATCGGGCTGGCCCCGCGCCCGGACGACGCCATCAGCAACTACACCCTGCCGATGGACGTGCCCGGGGCGTCGGAAGCCGATCGCTGGGACTGGCTGGCCTATCGCCCCCTGGCCACGGTGCTCGAGGGCGCCAAACTCAAGGGCAAGTCCACCGGCCTGGTGGCCACCAGCCGCATCAGCCATGCCACCCCGGCTGCCTTCGGGGCGCATGTGGACAACCGCAATAACGAAAACGAGATCACCCGTCACCTGGTCTATCAGAATCTGGACGTGGCCTTCGGTGGCGGCAGCCGCCACCTACTGCCCAACAGCGCCGGCGGCAGCCGCACCGATGGGGAAAACCTTAGGCAGGTCCTGCTGGATCGTGGCTATGCGTATGTGGAAACCGCCCAGGAACTGGCCACCGTGCGCACCACACCGGTATGGGGCATGTTTGCCTCCAGTCACATGATGCCCGACCTGGACCGGCGCTACCTGCTTGAAAACGGCCATCGTTACCCCGGCAATGCCGCCGAGCAGGCTCAGGCCGAGCCGTCCCTGGCCGAGATGACCGCCAAGGCCATCGAACTGCTCTCCCAGAATCGCTCCGGCTTCTTCCTCATGGTGGAAGGCAGTCAGGTAGACTGGGCCGGCCATGCCACCGATCCGGCCTACAAGCTGCAGGACTTCCTGGCCTTTGACGATGCGGTACGGGTCGCCCTGGACTTCGCCGAGAAAGACCGCCAGACCATGATCATTGTGGTCCCCGACCATAATACCGGCGCCCTCACCCTGGGCAATTTCGCCACTTCCAGCAACTACACCAGCACCTCCGTGGAAAAGGTGATCGACCCGCTCAAGGGCATGAAGGTGACGGCAGGCTTCATTGCCGCTCAGTTGCCCCGCAACCCGGGCAATGACGACATCCGTCAAGCGGTACAGAACTACTGGGGCATTAGCCTGACCGAAGACGATGCGAACGCCATCCGCAGTGCCGCCGCCAGCGTCGGCATGACCTATGCCATCGGCCGCGTGGTGAGTGAGCGCCACACCATTTTCGGCTGGAGCACCCATGGTCACACCGGTGAAGACGTTCCCCTGTGGAGCTTCGGCCCCGGCGCCCCCAGAGGTTACCTGGACAACACGGAAATCGCCCAGGCGGTGGCCAAGGCCTTCGGCCTGAACCTGTCCCTGACCCACCCCGCCGGCCTCAATCAGCGTCTCTTCGTGGATGTGCACGAACACTTCCCCGAGGCCGTGGTTGACCGCTCCAATCCGCAGAAGCCGGTCATCCGCATGGGGGAATGGCACATGTCCTCCGGCACCGACCTGCTCTACCGGAATGACCAGAGCTGCCAGATGGAGGGCTTGGCGGTCTATGTGCCCCGGGCGGCCAACAATCAGGGCCGCGCCTTCGTTCCGGCCCAGGCCATCGAGCTGATGCAAAACTCCAATCAGTGGCAGCGCCACTGCGGCAGTCACCTGCCGAACCTGGGTCAGAGCATCCGCGACCGGGTTCAGGAAAGACTGTCTGAAAGACTGGGAGACCGCTTCCCCCGCTGAGCCCCCGAGTCTCATTGCGCGCCTTCTCCGCCGTCACGGCGGAGAAGGCCTGGCTGTTATGGAAGGCCCCGAATACAGTCTGCCACCACCTCGATACGATCCCGACCACTATGCTTGGCCCTGTAGAGGGCGTCATCGGCGCAAATGTAGAGCCGATCAAAGGAAGTACCGGCCGAGGCAAGGGCAATACCGAAGGAAGCCGTCACCCGAAGTCCGGGATGACCATCCCGGCGCACGGCACGAATGGCATCGGCAATGCAACCTGCGCAGCCCAGCGCCTTACCGGCGATCTGCCCGGGCAAAATCACCGCGAACTCTTCGCCCCCCAGTCGGCCGCACAGGCCATCCTCGGGAGCGAGGGTGCGCATGGCCCCGGCCACATCCCTTAGAATCTGGTCACCCACCGGATGTCCATAGCGGTCGTTGACCTGCTTGAAATGGTCGATATCCATCAGAATCAAGGCCATTGCCTGGACCGCCAGCAAGGCTTCCGCCTCGTCAATGAGGGTCTCCCGATTAAGCAGGCCGGTGAGGCCGTCGTGCCGGTTCCGGTAGGCCAAGCCGCGGGTCAGCTCGGTGAGGCGCTGATTGGCCCGGCTCAGCTCCCGCTCCGTGCGATCGGCATGGTTGATGAGACGACGCATGTCCCTGATGACCCGGTCGAACTCCCGGATCAGCGCCTCCAGAGCGCGCCGATGATCCTGATGATTACCGTTGTCAAGGGCTTGGCAAGCAGTCTCCAGGGCTCGGATTTCGGACTCAAAGAGATCCGGCGGCTTCCCTCGCCCGTCCCGGCCACCATCCGCAAAATCTGCAGGGGTTCCGATGCTCATGAAGTCTCTATCGGGAGAGTCCGAAAGTGGATCTCAGGAAAGTCATCCGCCAGCTCCTGGCCAAACTCCAGCATGGTGTCGTCCTCGGCGTCGTGGTACCAGTCCAAGGTAATCTGGTTGCCGAGCTTGGCAGCGGCGTTGAGTTCGTCCACCAGATTGAACAGCATCTTGGTGCTGGAGCTGTTGAAATACCGGAGCTCGATGATCACCTGTACCTCACCCTCTTCCAGGGAGCCCAGGAAATCCCGGGTACGTTGCAGGATCTCGTGATAGAAGCCGACCGCACTTTCGGGATAGGACTCCCCCCGAATGCATAGACGGCGAGCGGCAAAATCGAAGTCCACTTCGGGGGTATTGGGGGAAGGCGGAATATAGAGTCTGGTTTCCATGAAGTCGCTCCTGCGAATCGGACCTTAGAGGGTAGCCTTGAGGGTGAACAGCACATCCCCGCAAGGATTGGTTTCCAGGGCATATTCGATGGGTCCGCTGCTGTCACGCGCGATGGTCAGAAGCCCAAGCCCCGCCCCCTTGCTGTGCTCCGGTGCTTCCCGGCGCAGCTGCTCCCGGTACGATTGCCGTATCTGGTCCACGGACATGACTCGCAAGGCCTCCAGCTCCTGGCGCAGCTGCTGTGCCCACTCAGGGGTCACCGGGTTCTTGCAGATAATGAGAAAGTGCCCCGACTCCTGCGTGATACACACCGAGCCGGCCCGCATCTCATGCGTCCGGTCCGACTCAAGGGTCAGCTGATCGCTGGAGTAATGGACGATGTTCTGCGCCATTTCGATGAAGATGGAAAAGATCTTGCGGCGCAGACTACCCGGAGTCTCGGAACATTCCAGCCGCAGGCGCACCGCATCACCGATGGCGTTAATGATGTTCTGGGAGAAATAGCCGACGTAATAAAACACCAGCCCCTGGTTCCGAGTGATGCACGCCTGGCGATCGTGACAGGGAGAAAGATACTGATTCATGTGGGTCATCCGCTCAGACACCAGGCCACAACAAGGCGAGTAAGGTGAGGTCATCCCGCAGCACCTGTCGGCCGCGATATTCGTTGAAGGCTTGCATGAAGACATGCTTCTGACCGGACATGTCCAGTGCGCGAGTCTCCAACAGAGTCTGGACAAGCCGTTTCTTGCCGAAGGCAATCCGTCGACGACCACCGATCTGGTCGATCACCCCATCGCTGGCCAGATAGAGACGCTGCCCGGGGGCCATGTCCAGCCGCTGGTTGCGCCACTCGTGATCCACCGGTGTAGCCGCGTAGCCCACCCCGCGACGCTCGGAGCGGATCACCTCGCCATGCCCCCCGCCTTCCGGGCGGATACGGATCAATGGCATCCGCGCCCCCGCATGCAGAACATGACCGGCGTCGGGAAACCCGCGCACTATGAGCCCCTCCAGGCCGTCATCAGAGTTGTCCGGATGCTCCGAACTCCGGGAAGATGCGCTATGCTGGCTCAAGGTCTGCTTGATGTAACGGTTCATGGAGGCCAGGAGCAGCGCCGGATCATCATGGCCATGGCTTGCTATGGCCCGTTCCAGGGCGGCCCCCGCAATCAGGGTCATGAAGGCACCGGGCACGCCGTGGCCCGTGCAGTCGAACACGGCGACAAGAAAGCCATCCGCCAGGTTGAAGCACTGAAAGATATCGCCGCCCACCGTGTCCCTGGGCTGCCACAGCACCCAATGGGCATTTGGAAAGCGGTCCGCCAGGGCCTGGCGGGAAGACTTGAGCAGGGAGGACTGAATCAGGCTGGCGTAATCGATACTGTCCACCAGCTGGCGGTGCTGCCGGGCCTGTAGATCGTTCATGGCCTGCATCAGGTCCAGAACATGCCCCACGCCCCGATAGCAACCATCCTCCACCAGGATGAACCCATCCGCGAACACCTTCTCTCCCGTTTGTACCGCCAGGGCAGTCAGGGTGTCGATGGAGGTATCCACGTCCACCACCAGGGGATTCTTGTCCATGAAGGCGATGCAGCTCTGGCGGCTGTAGAGTTCAGGGTAATAGGGCTTGGCCATCATGTTATGAAACAGGCTGCGATTGATCAGCCCCATGGGACGCTCTCCATGCACCACCGGCAGATTCTGTAGCTGGCGCTTGAGGCTGAAGATCTGGGCAATCTGCTCGTTGGTATGGCCCGGGGTTACGGGATCCACGTGAATCAGCAGATCCTGGGCAGACCCGATGAAATGGCGGGAAAGGGCCGAGGGAAGATTGTCCCCATCCTGACACTGAACGGGTGAAGCGGTCATGGCTGCACCAACGATTCCGATCGGCAGGCGGATTCGATGGCGAATCCGGTCATGGTGTCACCCCTTGCCATGCGCCTGTCCAGAAACAGGGTATTGCCTGCCTCTTCCTTGGCCCGGCACTTGACCTCGGAAGCGCGCTGAGAGATCTCCAGATGGGAACGGAAGCCACCCGGACACACCTGAACGGCCCCGATGGATAGACTCAGCAACGGGAAAAATCGCTCCTCACCCCGCCGGTCCAGAGTATGGATTCCTCCCATGCGTCGCTCCGCTTCATCGTAGAAACCCGTGACGGAAACCGCAAAACGGTCCAGCACCTCCCTGCACTGACGGCGCCATTGGTCCCCGGTCAGCACCAGGATGAAATCGTCTCCCCCCACATGCCCCAGGAAGTCCTCGGTTTCCTCCTGCACGGACCGCAATATGTCTCCCAGTGCACAGATGACCTGATCCCCCCGGGCATAACCATAGTAATCGTTGAAGGGCTTGAAGTTATCCAGATCACAATAGGCCACCACAAAGGGCACGCCCAGCTCGATGAGGCGATCCACGTGCTCATTGACAGGGACGCTGCCGGGAAGCTGTGTCAGGGGATTGGCATAGCGCGCATAACGTACCTGCAGGGCGGTGATCCGGCGCAACAACTCCAACAGTCGACCGACACCCACGTATTGGCCCTCTCCGTCGATGATGATGAACTCATCATCGACGGTATCCCGAGCGGTCAGGGTTTCACTCAACTGCTCAAGGGGTTGGTCCTGACAAACCAGCAGCGGGTCCCGTTTCATGAAGAAACGGATGGGGCTGCGATCATGGAGTTCACGGCTGAATCGCTGTGAATAAAGCGCAAGAATGTCGTGGCGACGGATGATGCCCACGGGACGGCCATCGTGAATGACCGGCAGACAATGCAGGCCGGGCTCCGCCTGGAAGCGACTGACCGTGTTCCCCAAGGGCTGCTCGGGAGATGTGGTCGGATTGGTTTGGGCCAGCACCGCCACAGTCTCGCCCCGGTGTCGCAACCGGGATACTTCGCCTCCCCGGGACCGGACCAGACAATGCAGCTCCCGCGGCGGATTGGCGGCCGGTCTGGCAAAGTGATACCCCTGCCCATAGGGAATCTCCAGGTTGCGCACCACCTCATACTCGGCCTCAGTCTCAATGCCTTCGGCAATCAGACGGGTCCCCAGGCTGTGGGCAATCTCCCGGATGGAATGCAGGAAATGGCGCTTGACCGGATCGTTATGCACATTCTGCACAAAGTGCATGTCGATCTTCACGTAATCCGGTCGCAGCTCCGACCAATGTCGCAGACAGCTGTAACCTGCTCCCAGGTCATCCAGGGCAATGGCGAACCCCATTTCCCGGTAATGCCGCACCGCCTCGCGCATGATGTCGTACTCATGGATGGGCTGCTGCTCGGTGAGTTCGATCACCACCTGCTCGGCGGCGATACCGTTCTCCTGCAGGAGTTGCAGCGTCATGCCGTGAACCGCATTGCGGTCCGCCAGGACATCCGGATTGACATTCAGAAAAAGGCGCCCCGGAAGTCCCAGCTCGGCAAAGCGCGCCAGAATTACCCGACGACAGAGCAGATCCAGTTCAAAC
The DNA here is from genome assembly GCF_022227765.1 of Ectothiorhodospira shaposhnikovii. Classification (GTDB taxonomy): domain Bacteria; phylum Pseudomonadota; class Gammaproteobacteria; order Ectothiorhodospirales; family Ectothiorhodospiraceae; genus Ectothiorhodospira. The sequence goes on from NZ_JAJMLZ010000008.1 coordinate 144,486, forward strand.
AAGCAGCCCGCGCGGGCTGCTTCGGCCAGCAACTTCTGCGGGGCATGCAAGGGGCTGTCGGAGGGGCCGCGAATCAGGCCTTCATAACCCATGATCCCACCGGGATGGAGGGCCACGACCGGCTGGAACAAGGCGTGCAGTTCACCACGGGCAAGGATGCATTCTATGGTCTGACAGGTAGTCACGGTGCAGATCCGGAACGAGGGAGGTTCGCCCGATCCCGGGGCGCAATAAGTACGTCACTTTAATCGGTCACTGTGACACGCCGTTGACAGGCCACCTGGCCGGCAGCGGCAAGGGCCGACCCACGATGTCCGACAGGGGAGCCGGCCGACCGAACAGATAACCCTGCATCATCGGACATCCCAGGCTGCGCAGGTAATCCATCTGCACCTGGGTCTCCACCCCTTCCGTAACCACCCCCATCTGCAATCCCTTGGCCATGGACACGATGGCATTCACCAGACAGGCCTCATCTTCACGGGCGCTGATCCCCTGGGTAAAACTACGATCGATCTTCAGGGTATGCACCGGCAGTTTCTGTAGGTAGCTCAGGGACGAATAGCCGGTACCAAAGTCATCAATGGCGATCCGTATCCCCTGGCGACTCAGGGCGGCGAGTTTCTCCACCGTGGCATGGGCATCACTCATCAGCAGGCTCTCGGTAATTTCCAACTCCAGTAGATGGGGTGGAAAACGGGTGTCCGCCAACGTCTCGCTGATGCGTGCCACAAAATCATCGTGCTCGACCACGATGGCCGAGAGATTCACCGCCAGCCTCATGTCGGTGCAGCCCCTTTGGCGATGCTGCCCCACTTCTTCCAGGGCCGAACGCAGCGTCAGATGATCCAGGTCGATGATCAGACGGGTTTCCTCCGCCAGTGGGATGAAATCCGCGGGTCCGAGCATACCGTGAACGGGATGGGGCCAACGCACCAGCGCCTCGACACCGGCCAATCGACCTTGATCCGCATCCACCTGGGGCTGGTAGAGAATCTGAAACTCACGCCGCTCCAGCGCCCGGCGAAAATCCTGTTCCAGCCGCAGGGGCTGGGCATCGCAACCCATCTCGGGATCGAAAACACGGAACCCGTTCCTGCGGGAACGTTTTTCCCGATACATGGCAATGTCGGCATGCTTGATCAGTTCATCCAACCCTTGTCCCTGCTCCGGATACAGGGCGATACCGATGCTGGCTCCCACATAGAGTTCGTGACCACCGATCTGGAAGGGGCGACTCAGACAATCCAGGATCTTTTGCGCTACCTGCCCGGCGGCATCGGCATCCTGCACCTCCGGCAGCAACAGGGTGAATTCATCACCACCGAAGCGGGACAAGGTATCGCCCTCGCGGATGGAAGCCAGCAAACGCTGGCTCACTGCCTGCAGCAGTCGATCACCCAGGGTATGCCCCAGGGAGTCATTGATGATCTTGAAGCGGTTGAGGTCGATGAACATGACGGCCAGCCGCACCCCCTTGCGCCTGGCCTGGGCAATGGCCAGGCTGACCCGATCCTTGAACAGAGCCCGATTGGGCAGGCGGGTGAGCAGGTCGTGATAGGCCTGAAAGGTGATGAAGGCCTCGGACTCCTTGCGCTCGGTGATATCCCGGGCGGTCCCGTAAATGGAGTGGGCCATGTCACCGAAGGGGCCATGCTCCAGGGCCTCCTGCTGGGGCCAGACCGCCACCTCGAAATGCCGTCGGCCGTGGACCCTGCCGGAAGGGCGCAGCATCAATTCCACGGAACGGACATCCCGGTGCCGGCGCATCACCTGACCCAGGAAATAATGCGCCTTTTCCTGGTCTTCCTCGTCCACCAGAGACAATAGCGGGCATCCCAGCAGGGCTTCGCGCTCGTAGCCCAGCAGATCCGTCACCCGGGAATTGATGAAACTGAAATGTCCCGCCTCGTCCAGAATGAAGACGATATCGGGAGAATTGTTCACGATCAGCCGGTGCAGGCGTTCCGAACGCTCCAGGCGCCCTCGCATGCAGCGGTTCATTTCCTCCAGATGCTTTCGACGCAGGGCATTGTGGACGGTCGCCAACAGCTCTTCCGAGACATAGGGTTTCTTCAGGTAATCATAGGCACCATCCCGAAGCGCCCCCGTCATGTCCTGGATCGAACTGTTGGCACTGACCACCACCGTGATGCAGGGTAGCTGCTCGGCGGCCATGAAGCGCAGCACATCCCGCCCCCCCACCTCGGGCATGCCCAGATCCAGCAACACCAGGTCATAGCTGCGCTCCCGCAGCTTTTCCATGGCCTCCCGCCCGCCTCCCGCCGTGTCCGCCCGAAAACCATGCAGTTCCAGCAGTGAGCGCAGACTCGACAACAGACGAAGATCGTCATCCACCAGCAGAATGCGGGCGGAGGCAGGGTCTTGCGGTTCGTGAAAAGGCGGTGCTGAATTCATCTGTCGGGGTCCGGGAAATGTTCATGGTCGCATCATCCCTGACCATCGAGCGGAAACAGAATCTGGAAGCGGGTACCCTGCGTGCCGCTGGCACAGACAATGCTCCCGCCCATCTCGTCGATCAGGCGCCGGGTGATGCTCAGACCCAGGCCGGAATGCCCTTCCCCCTTGGTGGAGGTCACCGGAGAGAACAGCCGCGACTGGATCGAGTCCGGAATGCCGGGACCATCATCCTGGACTGTCAGCTCCGCGTATGGACAGCCGTTGAGATTCACCGGAGCGCGGGTCCCAAGCAGGATTTCCCCGCCCTCTCCCAATGCCTCAATGGCGTTTTTCAACAGATTGGTCAGGATCTGGCGCAGGTGATCGGCGTGACCGAGGGTACCCGCTTCACCCGCGGCCAGACTCAGGGACAGCCGTATCCCGCGGGTCTGACATAGGGAATTACTGAAAATCTCGGCCACCTGTTGCACCAGTGGATCCAGAGGCAAGTCCTCGGCCCTGCCCGGCGCCGGCACGTCCTTCATTCGCAGCAGGATCCGTCCCACCCGGTCGATCTCCTCACGGATCAGATCCAGATCCTGCTGCAACTCATGGGTCTCTCCCAGCTTGATGCGCAGCATGGCCAGATAGTTCTGGATGATGGTCAGGGGATTGCCCGCTTCATGGATGATTTCATGGACATGCTTCTGCAGATCGGATCCATCAACCCCGGGAGGTTGCAGATCATCGGCCAGTAACCGGGCGATTTCCCCTGCCAGGGCCAACACAAAACCGCGGCGCCCTTCCAGGCGGGCCGACTGGGCGCCGGGGACACCCAGCACCAGCACGCCGACCACGTTACGATCCCCGCCGACAAGGGGCAACAGCCAGAGCAGATCGGCATGACAGGCCCTGAAGAGCTGACGATCCACCACGGGAAGGCTTTCCTCTTCCGAACGGGACAATACCCGCGGGCGGCGATCAAGGCTCGTATCGATCACGGCACTCCTGCCACGCTCCAGGGGCAACACGAAGGCGGCGTCATCGGCGGGATCCATCCATGCACTCATGAGGCCCTGACGGGCATCCATGAGAAACAGCAGGCTGTGTTCCACCCCCAGGGTCATGAACAGGACCTTTTGCACGGCCTGGCAGCCATGCCTGACATCCCGCACCCGACTCAACTCCGCCTGCACCCTGTCAAGTTGACCCAGGTCGCTCAGACACTCGCCCAACCGCCGCTCGGCGTGGCGATCGGACATCGTCCGGTCCTGACCATCAAGATCGATTTCCAGGGCCGCCGCCAGACGCCGGACATCTCCCTGCACCCCGGCCCTCAGTTCAGTGCTCAAGCCCTCGTTGAGCCCGAACAGGATGTCGGCGGCCTCCAGAGCACCATCACGGAGGTTCTCGCCCGCCCCCAGCCCATGGGCCAGATTCACCAACTTCACCAGGTGATGGGCATCCCGCACCTGCAGCGCCGGTTCCAGATGATAGCGAACCGCATCGGCCAGCAAGGGGCTCAGTCCCCATTGCTCCATCAGACCGGCCGCCAGCTCGCAATGGCTACCGCCGTAGGTGGCCTGTTCCCGGCGGATCAGGTCCTGATCGTTCTCTGCCGCTTCCAGAAGTGCGGGATAACGGGCCTCATCCAGAGTCAATCGGGCCAGACGTCCCAGATTGACCAACAGGCCGCACAGATAGGCCTCTTCCGGACGGGGGTAACGGGTCAGGGCGGCCAGGGCCTGGGCCAGGGCGGCGGTGACCAGGGTGCCACGCCAGGATTCCTTCAGGAAACGACGGTGACGACGGCCAAATTCATCGAACACCTGCTTCATTGCCGCCGTCATGACCACGTTCTTCACCGTGCGCTGTCCCAGGATCATGACGGCGCGATCCAGGGAATGGCAGCCTCCGGCCCTGGCATAGTGGGCGGAATTGGCGACCGCCACCAGGCGTGCGGTCATGGCCGGGTCCTGCAGGATGATCTCGCCCAAACTGCGCAGATCGGCCTGCTCGTCCTGAATCGCATCCAGAATGTTCAGCAGAACCTGCGGCAGGCTCGGCATCGTCTCCATCAGCAAATTTTCCTGGGCCATGACTATCCAATGGCCCGACGGGTCGTTACGCGCATACCGCTGGCTCTCCCCCTGGTGGCAAACGCCCCCGGTCGGACCGGCCGACCGATGAATGATAACGTCAAGAAAGCTTCCCCACCGTCATTCCCGCCCGCGCGGGAATGACTTGATCAGAGGAGAATACTTAAACTCTGTTTGATCACAAATATAGTGTGGATTTTGAGATAAAGTATGTTCCTCGACAAACCTCACGCCAAGGCCGCTCAAGCGCCGGCGCACCCCCGATCGGCAAACAAAGCGGAGTACCGGCGCCCCCAGGTCATCGCCATTACCAGCGGCAAGGGCGGCGTGGGCAAATCCAGCATCGCGGTCAACCTGGGCTTGTGTCTTTGCATGCGCGGACACAGCGTCTGCATCCTGGACGCGGATACAGGGCTTGCCAATGTCAGCCTCCTGCTGGGACTGAGGCCGGAATACAGCCTGGAGCACGTACTCTCGGGCAAGCACACCATTGAAGCGGTCATCCAGAAAGGCCCCCATGGTCTGAAGTTGATCCCCGGTGCCCATGGCATCTCCGAGTGCGTGGACCTGGATATCCACCAAAAACAGCACCTGGCCCGGGAGCTGGCCCGCATCGAGGACGAGTTCGACTACCTGCTGCTGGATACCGCGGCGGGCATTTCCGAGACCACCCTTTCGTTCATCGGTGCCGCTCACCGCATGCTGCTGGTGCTGACCCCGGAGCCCACCTCCCTGACGGACGCCTATTCCCTGCTGCGTCTGGCCCTGCGGCAGGGCGACGTGAACTGCCAAGTTCTGGTCAACATGGTCGGTGATGTGCATGAGGCCCGCAATGTCTTTCAGCGCTTCAGTGGCGCGGTTGAGAAATACCTCAAGGCCCGAGTCAACTTTCTGAGCTTCATCCAGCGGGATGAGAGCCTGCGCAACGCCGTACTGCTACAGTATCCCGTGGCCCTGTTCCCCGAGCATGACCCTTCCCACAGGACATTCCAGCGCATGGCCGATGCCCTGGAAAATGCACCGCCGGTCGAGACTCCCGGCCGTCGGTTCAGCCAGTGCTGGCTTGATACCAGGGCGCCTGACAAGGTACCGGATGAGACTGAAACACCCCGGGATGAACCCGATACAATGCCGTCGGCAGAATCCCCATCACCCCCGACTCCACGCTCGGAGGCCCTTTTCAGCCGAGACGATACCGTCACGATGCGTGAGCATGAACTGCCCTTGCCGACCCGTCGCCATGGCTACGATGAAGCCCGCTTTGGTCCGCAGGAACAGCTGGCCGATCAGCTCAGACAACTGGGACAACAAGGCATCGGCCTCATGGAACGACTCAAGCGTCTGCAGAAAGCGCCTTAGGTACCTGCATGACCCATTGCACTGTGATGCCCGCATTGCATATCTTGAGTCTTTTACGGCTCGGCCGTCACTTTGTCCCTCACCCGCCCTGGAGGTCCTTCCATGACCAGCCCTAACCCATCCACATCCCGAGGCAACGCCACCCTGACACTGGATGGGCAGACCATCAGCCTCCCCGTGGTGGAAGGCAGCGAGGGCGAGCGCGCCATCGACATCTCCAACCTGCGCGGCCAGACCAACCACATCACCCTGGACCCCGGCTACGGCAATACCGGCAGCTGTGAGAGCGGCATCACCTTCATCGACGGCGATAAGGGCATCCTGCGCTACCGCGGCATCCCCATTGAGGAGTTTGCCGACAGTCCCTCCTTCATCGAAGTGGCCATGCTGCTGATCAACGGCACCCTGCCCACGGCCGAGGAATACGCCTCCTTCTCGGCGGATCTGACCCGCTTCGCCAACATCGACGAGGGCATGAAGTATCACTTCCAGGGTTTCCCCCGGGCCGCGCCGCCCATGGCCATCCTGTCCGCCATGATCAACGCCCTCTCTTGCTTCTATCCGGAACTGCACGAACTCGAAGACGAGCAGCAGTTCCGCCAGGCCTCGGCCCGCCTCATCAGCAAGGTGCGCACCATCGCCGCCTACGCCTACCGGCATTCCAAGGGCCTGCCCTACATGTATCCCCATCCGGCGATGCGGTACGTGCCCAATTTCCTGCACATGATGTTCTCCCAGCCCTACGAGCAGTACGTCTGTCCGGAAATCGTCAGCAAGGCCCTGAACCTGATCCTGATCCTGCACGCGGACCATGAGCAGAACTGCTCCACCTCCACCGTGCGCATGGTGGGCTCAAGCGGCGCCAATCTGTTCGCCTCCTGTGCCGCCGGGGTCTGTGCCCTGTGGGGACCGCTGCACGGCGGCGCCAATGTGGAAGTGCTCAACATGCTGGAGCAGATCCACCAGGGCAACATCACGCCGGAGGAATACGTCAAGCTGGCCAAGGACAAGGACAGCAAGGTGCGGCTGATGGGCTTTGGTCACCGGGTCTACAAGAACTTCGATCCCCGCGCCCAGATGCTGCAGAAGATCGCCCAGGAACTGGTGCCGGTACTCAACCGCAACGATCCCCTGCTGGACATTGCCCGTCGGTTGGAGGAGATCGCCCTGTCGGACCCCTACTTCGTGGATCGCAAGCTTTACCCCAATGTGGACTTCTACAGCGGCATCATCCTGCGGGCCATGGGCATACCCACCAACATGTTCACGGTGATCTTCGCCATCGGACGGCTACCCGGCTGGATCGCCCACTGGTGGGAACAGCACCAGGCGCCGGGTAGCCGGATTGCGCGGCCGCGGCAGATCTACACGGGGACCACAAACGCCCATTACCTGCCCATGGAAGAGCGCAACAAAGCGGACTGAGGCCGTCCCCGCCTCCCTAGGGCCGGACCTCGGCAGCCCAGGGGAGGCCAAGGGAAGCCAGTTTCCACGAAAAATTCCCCTGTCGATGCAGGATCAGATCCACTTGCTGAACCGGATCACGCTCGCTTTCGATGGTGACCACAAACCGGTCCAGACCCGCATACCCCATGCGGATGCGGGTCTCGCCCTGGGAAGTAAAGCTCATGCCGCGACCATCCGGCTCGGGGATGTATCCCTCCATGATGGTGGCTATCCCGGCCGGAGAAACCACGGCATCCACCAGCGGCTTGAGCAGCGCACCCGCCACCGCCACACCGAGCCCGCCGAACGGGTTGTCCCGGCGAAAATCCGCCAGTTCCTGGGCCAGAACCTCATTGAGGCTCTGACGCACATCTTCCCTCAGGGCCGGAAAGTCCACATGGCGGGCCAGCCTGTCCGCATCCCGGGCTTCCACTGCCGCCTGCATCTGGGAAGCCGTGTAGTAAGGCGCATAGTAATACCAGCCGCCCAGCGCAAGCAGGCCGGCAATGACCAGGGGTTTGACAAGCATTTTCATAGAACCTCCGCAAGGAAACCCGCGATTTCAATCGCGGGAGGAATTGCGGTTGGGCGAAGCGCACCCTGTGGTAAAATCAAGCCACTTGCGTTCAAGTCGCTGTGCATGGCTCCCAATCCAATGGTGCGCACCGGGGTTCCCGGTGGCCGGCATCCCAGGTTACCGCAAAGCGGTGGGAGCACAGGATCTGTAGCCGTTCTCCACCGAGGCGCTAATATCGGCGGATTGGCGAGACTGCCGTCTCGCCAAGGGCTGCTGTAAACCGGCCTAATGTCGGGGATAGGCATTGTCTCGTCCTACGATAAAGCCTGCGACTTCAGTCGCGGGTTGTTTACAGAAGAATGACCATAAAAACTGAACTGAAATGGCCACGAATCCTTGGCTAAGGCCCGCCATCGACGGGCAGGAGCGAAAAAATAGCCGATATCCTAGCGGAATCGGCGGCTTCAGACATGCCATTCGACGGGCCGCGAACATTGCTCTCTCGAAGCCACGAGAAGCCGGGGCTGGATGAATCAACGGTCCGGGGCGGAAGATGGCGCCAGTGATACCACCATCAGCTGGGCACCAAACCACTGCTGGCGCAGGCCGCGCTGCTGCCCAAGCATGAGGGCCAGGTAATCGGCCAGCGGATGCCCCGAGGGCAGGCGTGCCGCATGGTCACGCAAGATTGCCTGGCAGGGTTGCTGCTCTGCGGGCAGATGCCCGGCGGTGGCCCGCTCGGCCAGCCAGGCGATAGGCGGCAGCAAAAGATCGGTCGCGCCACTACTCAGGGCATGGCGGACACCCGCCGCATCGAAGTCGCCGAAGTAGACATGCGCCCTGCCCGTGCTGGCCCAGGCCTGGGCCAGCCTGCCAAAGCCGCCACCATAATGACTGTCGCCGCGATAGAGCACCAGTGGACGGGACCAACGCTCCAGCCCGGGAAGGTCGGGTTGCAGATCGTAGAAGCTGTCCAGGTTCTCCACCTGAACGAGGACATCGAAGGCGGACAGATCGATATGGCGCCAGTCGAGATCCTGGATGTCCCGGGGCGCCGGAGTGATGCCGGGCCGGGATTCTCCGGCTGGCAGGCTGACCAGCACACGGTGGTGGCGCGGGCTTTCCCGCAGGCCCTTCTCTTCGAGATTGCCATGACGGGCCTGTTCGGCAGTGGTCAGGCCGCCAAGATCGACCGCAAGGGTCGGCAAACTCGATGCCTCAAGGATCGTATCGATCTGCGCCAGCAGGTCTTGGTCGAAGCGAAAGGTGCGGCCGGCGCAGCGCATGCCCAATTCCACGTCATGCGCATGGCACCAGGCCTCGATCTCCGCCATAACCTTGCCACCGCGGGACTTGTCGACGCGGGTTTCCTGGCGCAGCTTCCTGCGCACATCACGCAACAGCCGGTAGGCACTCGCTGAAAGGCTCATGCGGGTAGCGCCAGCCGTAAGTGCACATCGTGAATCAGGCGCAGATGGTTGAAGGGGCTGGCCTCGGTCTCCACCCGGTGCAGCCGGAAGGCACGCTGCTCGCTTCGCGGCAGCGCCTGATACTCGGCAATCACCTGGAAGAGCCAGAGTTCCTCGTCCCAGTCCAGATCGCTCCCCTGCAGATACTCCAGGGCGCTCACCCCCTCGCCGTCCTGATCCACCACCGCCAGATAGAATCCCTCCACATCTTCCTTGAGGGCCTGCCGGCGAGCGGCCACCCGGGTGTCCTCCGGCCACTCGGCGGCACCGGCGGCGGTGACCGGTTCCGGGCGCGACACCGACCGTGGCAGGCAGTGCAGCAGTTCGGTGATCAGGCGTGCGTCGGCATCGTGATCCAGGGCAACCGCCCCGGCGGGCCTGATGGGTGCCGCCCGGTTGATCAGTTCGGGCACCTCGCTGCGTCGAGCGTAGTTTCCAGGCACGAAGCCTGGGTGCTCGCGCAGGAAACCCACCATGCCGGCCACCAGCCGACTGCGCGACTGCTGCTGACGGAACCGCGCCATCAATTCGATCAGCCGCCGCTGCACCTCCCGCAGGCTGGTGTAATGGTGGGTGAGTTGCTGCTGCAGGCCGCTGACCAGCAGTTTGCGCAGGGCACCGTCGCTGCCCACCAGTTCGATCAGTTCGTCGAACTTGATCAGCTCCAGGCCGTCCAGCAGGCGCACGATCTGTTTCTGGGCGCGCTCGTTCTCGCGGATCTTGTCGCCCAGGCGACTGACGAAACCGAAGTCACTGTTGAGGCGCCGCCACAGGCTGTCGATGGCGTCGGCGAAACGACCGTTCAGGTCATCCACCTCCTGGCGCAGGCGCAGAAGCTGCTGTTCCTGGCGCCAATATTCGCCGGCGTCGCGGGCCTCGCGGTAGCTCTGCACCAGACTGCGCATCAGCTCCAGAGTCTCGGCCACATCGGCATTGACGTGACGGCGGGTCTCGTCGGCCAGCATCTCGGCGATCAGCTCGCGCACCTTGGGGGCCAGCTTCACCCCGCCCTGTTCGTCGGGGCGCCACAGGATCCGCGCACCCAGCAGACGGTTCAGGGCCTGGGTGCTCAGACCTTCCAGCGGTACCTCGTCGCGGGCGTAGCCCGCCATCAGCGTCTCGGCGTGCCTGCCCAGCAGCCCCAGGCGGTCAATACCCAGGCTGATCAGCCGACTCTCCAGGGCATGAGGATCACCGCTGCTCATAGCAGACTCTGCTGACTGGACGAGGACTGATCCTTAATGGGCAGATGCTCCTCGTCGCGGATGAAGCGTACCAGATCAATCAGGTAGTCGATCTTGCCGGTCACCACGTAGTACTGCCGGTCGGCATGGGGCTGCAGCAGGTAGCCATGCTCCTTGAGACGCTTGAAGACCTGCTTGAGCTGGGCATCCAGCTGGTCACTCTGGGAGCCGAAAAAGGGATCGGAGGCCAGCCGATCCAGGCGATCCCGCAGGCCCTGGTGATCCTCGCAGCGGGAGCTGAAGTCGGCGGGCTTGAGTACGTCCCCGGGGGCCGCCAGACCGTCGCGACCCAATGTCTCCTGCACCAGCTGCAGCCACTCCAGCATCGGCAGCAGGCTGCCCACCGTGTCGCTGAGTTGCCGGGAAAGCTGCTCACGGGCGGCCTCATCGATCCGCAGCCAGGCCAGGAAATACACATTCCCATCGGTGTTGGTGGCCAAACGACGATTGAGCGGACGCAGGTAGGCGTCGATCTGCTCACGGACCGTCTCATCCTGAAGGTGGCGGAAGGCGGTTTCATCGCTCACCGCGCAGAGGAATTCGCCGGCCAGCAGACGCTCCAGCAGCGGGCCCTGTTCGATCATGGGGACACCTCCTCGGCGCGCGCCTGCAGACGCTGGGCCAGGCGGCTCAGACGCGGTTCGATGCGTTTGAGACGGCGTTTGCCGGGATCCGACTCATCGCGGTCAATCAGGTAGCGGTTGTGGAACAGCAGCAGCACGTCCGACTCCGGGTTGGGGAAGGCACCGACGATATGGATATCGTTGTTGTCGCAGGCGTCGAAGATCTTCTCCACGTTGTGATAGGCCAGGGTGCCGATCTCGTCGATGGGCCAGTGAACGGCCACCTGAGCCTGGCCGCGCAACAGGCGAGTGAAGGCCAGCAGGAACTTGCACAGGATCAGGTAAGCCATGCCGTGACTGGAGGACTCCAGCAACTGGCGGTCACTCTTGATCACCAGGTCCGTGCCGCCTTCACTCAGGTGCAGTTCCAGGCGCAGCAGGCTCTCGAAGCTGTACTGCTGATCACTGCGCAGCAACTCCACCACGTCGGCCAGGGCATCCAGATAGTCGTCTCCGGGCAGCGGCTGGCCCGAATCACGCCACTCCCGGTAGCGATGGTTGAAGCGCTTGAGCGGCTCCCAGAACCCCAGCTCGTCGATGGTGGACTGGATCTTCACCTCGGCGCGACCAATGCCCTCCAGCTTGAGGTCATCGGCCACCTCGTCGGAGAGGCGTCGGCTCTGAGCGTTGATGCGTCGGTTGAGGTCGCGGAACACGGTGAAGAACTTGTCCAGGTCGTCGCCCATGTTGCGTCCTTCCTGCTGGAGCTGCTCCTGTCGGCTCTCGAGCAGTTGGAGCATGCCGGCCAGCACACCGAGCATGCGACGGGGGCCGGTGTCGTCGAGCCGGGCGCGCTCTGCAGCCAGGGTCTCGTGAAAATCCGCACTGGCACCCTTGATCAGGTCAGACTCCATGTTCTGACAGCCCTGACGCAGCGCGTCCTGGGTGCGGGTGTGATCCGCCAGCGCCTGACGGACACGTTCGATGCGCTCGCCGACATCCCCCGGAGCCTCGCCCTGGGAGGCCGGTGCCGGCTCCAGGTGCAAGGCGTCAAGCCGGGTGAGCAGTGGTGCAAGGGTCTCGACCAGTTGCCGTTCAGCACCGCGCCGCTTCTCAAGATCGGCAACCGCTGCCCCATGTGCCTTTCGGGCCGTCTCGAACTGCTGCTTGAGCTGTTCCCGTTCGCGCACGACACTCTGGTGCTCGCGGCCCAACTCGGTCTGCCGGGTCAGCAGATGCGGCTTGCGCTCGCCCCAGTCCACCCGCATGAAACGCGCGTAGGCTTCGAGTTCCTCACGACGGCCCTCCGTCTGACGAATGCGTTGCGCCAGCGCCTTTGAGCGTGAGCGGGTCTCGTTGAGACTGGCGGTGTCCACGCCCTGCTCGGCCAGTTCACGTTCGAAGGCGGCCTCGAGTTCCTCGCGCTGACGACGGTTTTCGTTCTTGAACTCGGCCAACTGGCGCCGGTGCTGGGCGATCTGCTCATCGAAACCGGCGAAACGCCCGCGGAATTCGTCGTTGAGTGCCTGGCGCTGGGCGTGGTGGCTTTCGGCCAGCGCCTGCAGGGCCTGTTCCCGCTCCTCATTCAGTGCCTGCTGCAGGCTCTCCTGTTCCTTGAGGGCCTCGCGGCAGGCGGCCCGCCGGGCCTGACGGGCCGCCTCGTGGCGCTGGTGGCACTGGTTGCGCGCCTGCAGGGCATAGTTCACGTCTTCAGCGGCGCGGCGGTGGGCGGCGCGGGCACGATCGAGCCGTGCGGAGGCCTCCTTTACCTTGTCATGGCGGGCCTTGAGGGCTTTCTCGGCAGAGTCTTCGGCCTTACCCGCCTGATCCAGCGCCTGCTGGGCAGTCTCGATCTCGGCCAGCAAGGTGGCCTCATCCCAGGCGTGATCAGGCAGGGGGATGGCAGCGAGATCCACCACCAAGCCATAAAGATCGTCGCTGGCAGCGTCGTTGAACTGCGGGGCCAGGTCGCGACGATCAAGCAGTTCCGGGGCGATCACCTTGCCAAGGCTCTGCTCCCAACCCGGGCGTTGGTGGCGCAGAAAATGGCGCAGGCTACCCTGGGCGGGATCACGCTGGATCAGCAACCCATCAAGGCGCCGTTCGGCCCGGGAGCGCTGCTGACGGGCAAGCTCCAGATCCTGCTCGGCATGATCCCGTTCACGCTTGCACGCTTCGAGTTCGCCGCGAATCGCCTCCACCGCGGCGGCGGCCGCTCCCTGTTCGCTCTGGGCCTGGTCGACCCGGGCCTGGACCTGCTGGGCCTCGTGGACCTCCTCGGTCGTCTGGCCGTCATGGGCCAGTTGGGCCTTGAGCTCGGCAAGCCGGTTGGCCCCCTCATCCAGGCGGCTGCGGTAGCCATCATCCACTGCCCTTCGGCGTTCCTGATGGTCGGCCTCCAGGCGTTGTTCCTGTTCACTCCGGGCCTCGCGACAGGCTTCCTTCTCCTTGTCGAGGGCGTCGATGCGGGCCTGAGCCTCATCGCCGCGGCGTTCGAGCAGATCGCCAAGCTCCACCAGCCGGGCATTCAGGCGTGCCCTGCTCTCCTGCGCCGCCTGCTGCATCAACTCCAGATGATCACGTAGTTGCTGCAACGCTTCACGCCAATGGGGCAGTGCCTCAAGGTCGCGCTCAAGCCCGGGCATATCGGCTGCCTTGAAGGCCTCAAACTGGCGTTGCAGGTCGTCGAGCACGCGTCGAGTCTGATCCAGTTCGCTGTCCAGTTCGCTGATGCGGTCGTTGAGGGCACCGCGGGCCTCCTCATGGGCGTCTTCGCGGGCCTGGAACTCACGCCGAAGCGCATTGAGCTGAGCCTCAAGGTCAGCGCCTGCGCGCTCGGCACCCTGGAGGTCTGCCTTGAGCCTGGGCTGTAGCCGAGACAGTGCAGCCTCCAGATCGGCCATCTCGCGGTCGAGGCGCTGCAGGTCTTCCAGGGCCCGTTGCAGGGGGGCGAGACGCATGGACTGGCGCATGCGAGCGATCCATTCCCGGGCCTTGGTATTGCGGATACGGGTCACCGGCAGCTCGACGCCATCTTCCTCGAAGATGGCCGCCAGCATGGTCTTGAGGGTGTCCATCTTGCCCTCCTTGGCGTGCACCGCCGAGACCAGCTTCTCCATGTGGCGGATGCGATGCCCGGTACCCACCAGGCTGAAGCGGGCCGCCATCTGGCGCAGGCGCAGCGATTCGCGGCTGTTGCCGTATTGCTGGGTGAAATCGTTCTGGATCACCGCGCGGTATTCGGAACTCGCACCGAGTTTCTGCGATACCTCGATGCCCTGGCGGCGCAGGCCGGTGGCCCACTGGACGTAATCCAGCGCGGTCACACCCCCCTCGCTCACGACCAGATAATCCTCGGGGCGATAGGGAGCACCGACGAAGCGATATTCCACCCCACCCTCGCTCTTGCGGGTGAGGACCGCTTGACAGACATCACCCGCCTCGCGACGGTACTCATAGACCAGGTAGCTATTGCGGTGCGGCAGGTAGAAAAGGTCGAACTTGAGCCGCGTCCGGGGCACCACCTTGTTGGGCAACTCGCCGTAGAACACCGGCACCAGCCGCTGCAGGGTCGTCTTGCCCGAGGCATTGGTGCCGCAGATATTGGTGTGACCATCCACATCCAGCTCGACCACCCCTTCGAGATGGCCATGAATCATCACGATGCGTAGCAGGTGCGCCATGTTGCGTCCTTGATCCCCTAACATCCGGAATGCCTATTTTGCCTGTTCTTGGAGTCCAACCCATCATGTTCAATCCCGCATAAGGGATCAAGCACGGCGGCCACTGCAAACTTCTTTCTCATCAACCGTTTACTCGGGCATGCAGTCGACTCTCAGACAGCACGATGAGCGGTTCGACCATCACCAGGGCTCGGTTTTGTTGTCGTGACAGCGGGCGCCGCCCCCTGTCATTGTTTCGTCCGAGGAGCTTCATGCCTCCATCACTTCGCTGTCATACCCTGACGCTAGCATTGCATCCGGTGACTTTACGGAGAGGCTGCCATGCGACATATCCCGTGCAGAGAGCCCCTTCGTGTCTCGACCTTAGCCTTGGCACACTGACTTTATCATTGAAGGGACTAGACCTAGGGGGTTGATTTCCAATGAGAAAGGTGATTTTCACTCTACTCCTGACGGGCCTACCCATCTGGCTGATCGGGTGCAACTCGTCAAATTCTTCGAGCAATGACCAAGATACGGTTCCACGCGCCACTCTCACCTTGCTACACACGAACGACATTCATGCCCGTCTCGAACCTGTTTCCGCGACGTTTGACGGCGACCCCGAACATGGTGGCGTGGCCCGCGTGAAAACCGTGGTCAACCAGGTCCGTTCCGAAGTCGGTGACGACAACGTGCTGCTCGTGGATGCCGGCGACTACTCGCAGGGAACGATCTTCTGGAACGCCTGGAAGACCTCCGATGCGATCATGTTCCTGAACGACATCGGGTACGACGCCATCACGCTGGGCAATCACGAATTCAATCTGGGTCCGGCTAACTTGGCGGCCCGCCTTGAGGGGCTGCCCGTGACCATCGCGGGTGTGGACTATGCCACCGAAGCAGCTGCAATGCCTGTGGTGGTGACCAACCTGGATCTTTCCGGTGTTCCTGAACTGGATGCTCGCGTTCAGCCCAGCGCGATTGTGGACAAGGCGGGAGTCCGGATCGGCATCGTTGGTCTGATCACCGACACGA
Organism: Ectothiorhodospira shaposhnikovii; assembly: GCF_022227765.1. Lineage (GTDB taxonomy): Bacteria > Pseudomonadota > Gammaproteobacteria > Ectothiorhodospirales > Ectothiorhodospiraceae > Ectothiorhodospira. The sequence continues at coordinate 160,283 of NZ_JAJMLZ010000008.1, forward strand.
CACAGAACATTTCCAGCCCGGGATCCGACGTGGTGTTCCTTGATTACGTCGACAGCGTGCAAGCAGAGGTCAACCGGTTACACAACGACGGTGTTCGGCACATCGTATTGCTCTCACACGTCAACTACACCGATGACCTTCGTCTTGCCGGACAGCTCTCTGGCGTCGACATCATCGTATCTGGCCATGACCATGTGTTGCTGGGAGACGAAAACGATTTGCCGGAGTGGACGCATCGCCATATCCGGGGTCCCTACCCGGCAGTGGTCGAAGACCTCGACGGCAACACGACACTCGTGGTCAGCGCATGGGAGTGGACACGGGCTGTTGGGCGTCTTGATGTGGAATTCGATGACCGCGGTCGGGTCGTCAACTGGTCCGGTGGCCCGATCATGACTGAACTGAGTATCGCGGAGGAACCCGACCTGGCGCAGAAGGTGGCGGATTACCGGGTCCCTGTGAATGCGTTTGCCGATGTGATCATCGGCTCCTCTGGGATGGTCTTCGACGGTAACCGTAACCGCATGCGCTACGAGGAAATGCCCTTGGGCAACCTGGTGACCGACACCATGCTGAACTTCGATCAGATCGCACCCCTGAACGTCGACGCAGCCCTCGCCAACGGGGGCGGCATCAGGGCCTCGATCGATTCGGGAGATGTCAGTTACGGCGACGCGCTCTCGGTCTTGCCATTCGGCAACTCACTGGTTGTAATGGATGTCACTGGAGAGGAGCTGGTGGCCGCACTCGACAACGGACTGACCCATGCCTACGACGCCGGCGAAAACCGTATTCGCTCAACCGGTGCCTGGCCTCAAGTCGCGGGCATGACGGTCACCTACTGCCTGGCAACGGTTGCGGACATTCAGGCCGACCCGGCGGTTCTGCCTCCGGCCTCGTGCGCGGATTCACTGCGTGATGGCGGCGTGGTGACACGTGTGGAGATCGGTGGTGAGGAGGTTACCCTCGATCAGACCTACCGCATCGTAACCAATAACTTCCTGGCGAGCGGTGGCGATTTCTATGAATCCCTCGCACAGGCCTGCAAACGCTCCGGTAATTTCTGCGAGGACACCTTCTTTCTGATGCTTGATGCCTTCATCGCTGAATTTGAGAACCATTCCCCGGTCACCCGGGCAGTTGAGGGTCGCCTCGTGGCGGAGTGAGTAGTTTCGACTGTATCAGAGTCGAATGGGGCACCTGATGGTGCCCCATTGCCTTTAAAATCCCAGCAGCTGTCTGCCCGGGCCCCACTGACCACACCATCCATGGATCAGCCCTTGCGCTTAGGGCAATCCTTGCAGTGTTTGCGATCTTTGTCTTTGTACTTCTTGCAACATTTGGGCTTCTTATTTTTTGACATCGCTCTCGCCCTCATCGCCGCTGCGTGTGGGCCGGCACAGTGGCGGGTCAGACCAGCCCACGGATCTCCACGTCCGGATTGACGTCGGCATCGTAGTCCACGCCCTCGACGTCGAAGCCGAACAGACGCAGGAACTCGTGCTTATAGCCGGCCAGATCGGTCAGCTGATAGATATTGTCGTCCTCGACCTGGCCCCACAGCGCCTCGACCCGCGCCTGTACCTCCGGATCCAGCTCTTTGTAGTCGACCCGGATGCGACCTTCGTCGTCCAGCACCGGGGCGCTGCCGTACAGGCTTTCGCGGAACAGGGTGTCGATCTGCTCGATCACGCCCTCGTGGGTGCCCTTCTCCTTCATGACCCGGAACAGCAGCGCCAGGTAAAGGGGCATGACGGGGATGGCCGCACTGGCTTGGGTCACCACCGCCTTGAGCACGGTCACCCGGGCATCGCCGCCGCGCGCGGCCAGCTGCCGGCGGAGGTCCAGTACCCGCCGGTCCAGATCCTTCTTGGCGGCGCCGATGGTGCCGTTCCAGTAGATGTCGTGGGTCACCTTTTCGCCGAGGTAGGTAAAGGCGGTGGTCTGGGCGCCCTCGGCCAGCAGGCCGGCGGCGTCCAGGGCATCGATCCACATCTGCCAGTCCTCGCCACCCATCACGGCCACGGTGCTGTCGATCTCCTCCTGGCTGGCCGGTTCGATGGTGAAATCCTTCACCACTTCCTTGTCGGTGTCCAAACCACGTTGGGTGACGGTCTTGCCGATGGGCTTGAGGGTGGAGCTGAAGATCTCGCCGGTCTTGGGATGGGTGCGGCGCGGCGCGGCGACGCTGTAGACCACCAGGTCCACCTGGCCCAGGTCCTGCTTGATGGTCTCCAGGGTCTTGGCCTTGATCTCGTCGGAGAAGGCATCGCCGTTGATGCTCTTGGCGTACAGCCCCTCGGCCTCGGCAAACTTGTGGAAGGCGGCGGAATTGTACCAGCCGGCGGTACCAGGCTTCTTCTCGCTGCCTGGACGCTCGAAGAACACCCCCAAGGTCGCGGCGCCGGAGCCGAAGGCAGCGGTAATCCGCGCAGCCAGGCCGTAGCCGGTGGAGGCCCCGATCACCAGGACCCGCTTCGGCCCAGCGGCGACCGGGCCCTGCGCCTTGACGTAGTCGATCTGCTGCTTGACGTTGGCCTCACAGCCCAGGGGATGGGTGGTAACGCACATAAAGCCGCGGACACGGGGTTTGATGATCATTGCGGGTTTCTACTCCTGGTTGTTCGCCACGGAGGTGACGGCTTGGGCTCAACGGCGCCGAGCGGGGCGCCAAGGCTGTCGATTCTAATCCAGCTCCGCCCTAATTGAGAGGTTTTGGGGAAAGAGGCATCGAACTGCCGGCGTCCCCCGACCCAAGAGAGGTGCCTGGGACCCGGCGGCGGTATGAGTCCGGGCGCGGGGCACCGTGACCCTGCCCCTCCCGGTTCCTTCATCCTCGCACCCATGGTATATGCTTCCAAGTGTTGCCACCGCACGAGGAAGGACCCCTTGCCACAGAGCACAATTCCACCCACCAGCCACCCCTCGACGGATGGCGCACCCCCCCCGGAACCCATGGTTTCCCCCGCCCCGACCGTGATCGTGGGCATCGGCGCCTCGGCCGGCGGCCTGGAGGCCCTTGAGCACTTTCTCACACCCGTGCCGGCAGACTGTCCGCTGGCCTTCGTGGTGGTACAACACCGACTCCCCGATCACGGCGGCCTGCTTCCGGAACTCCTGCAAAAGGCCACGCCATTGCCGGTAAGGGAGGCACAGGATCACATGCCGGTGCGGCCGGGCGAGGTCTATGTCATCCCGCCGGGCAAGAACCTATCCGTGCAGCACGGACAGCTGCACCTGCTGGAGCCACCCGCCGGACGGGGCACCAAGCTACCCATCGATTTTTTTCTGCATTCCCTGGCCACGGATAAACAGGCCCGTAGCGTTGGCGTGATCCTCTCCGGTAGCGGCTGTGACGGCACCTTGGGACTGCGGGCCGTTCGCGAGCACGGTGGCATCACTCTGGCGCAGAGTCCGGAGGAGGCTCGCTTCCCCGACATGCCACGCAGCGTGATCGACGCCGGCGTGGTGGACCTGGTCCTGCCGGCCAGTGCCATGTTTGAGCGCATCACCCACTTCCTGGGGCGACATCATCAGGGTGACTCGGCGCCATGGCATCCCCGCGATGGGAACCTGGGCATCGGACTGGAGGAGATCATCGTTATTCTGCGCGCACGTACCGGCCATGACTTCACCCACTACAAAACCAAAACGCTGTGCCGGCGCATCGAACGGCGCATGGGCCTGCACCAACTGGACAGTCTGCCGGGCTATATCCAGTACCTCAGGAACAACCCCCAGGAGGTGGACCTGCTATTCCAGGAACTGCTCATCGGGGTCACCCACTTTTTCCGGGATCCCCCTGCCTGGGAGGCCCTGATCAAGCAGGCCCTGATCCCCATGATCCAAAGAGCCGGCCCCTTAAGTACCTTGAGGGCCTGGGTAGCGGGGTGCTCCACGGGCGAGGAGGCCTATTCTCTGGCCATTGCCTTTCGCGAGGCACTGGAAACGGTTGCCCCCACCGGCCAGGTGACCTTGCAGATCTTCGCCACGGATCTCAATGAACAGGCCATCGAGCGTGCCCGAAGGGGGATCTTTCCGGCCGGCATCGCCGCCGATGTCTCCGAACCGCGTCTCAACAAGTATTTCCAACGGGACGACAGCGGCTACCGGGTCAATCGGGCGATCCGTGAGACCGTGGTGTTTGCCACCCAAAACGTGATCATGGACCCGCCATACACCAAACTGGACCTGCTGATCTGCCGCAATGTGCTGATCTACCTGGATGGCGAACTGCAGAATCGATTGTTGCGACTTTTCCACTACAGCCTCCGACCCGGCGGCATCCTGTTGCTGGGGAATGCCGAAGGCACCGGCCGCGTCGGTGACCTGTTCCTGCCGGTGGACCAGGACGTGCATCTGTTCCGCCGGGGCGAGGCGCGCCCCAGCCTCGCCGATGCACCCTTCAAGGACTTTCTCTCCCTGACTCGGGACAGTCATAAACCCTTGGCCTATCCCTCCATCCCCACCGCAACGACGGACAGCAGTCTGCAGGCACAGGCAGAGCGCTTGATACTGGACGCCCTCGCGCCCCCCGCGGTGCTGATCAATGCCGATGGCGATATCCTCTACATCTTCGGCCGTACCGGGGATTTCCTCGAGCCCGCCGCCGGTAAGGCCAACTGGAACATCCACGTCATGGCCCGTGGCGCACTCGCCCAGGAACTGGCCATGGCCATCCCTCAAGCCGCCAGCCAAGGGGCCGGCATGACACGTATTGTCTTCCAGAACCCCGATCAGGGTCAGGCTCGTGTCATTCGCCTGACCCTCCAACCGATTCAGGCGCCGCGGGAACTGGCCGGCATGCTACTGATCGCCTTTCTGGAATTGCCTCCGGCGCTTTACCGGGATCAGGCCCATGACCCCGTTCACGGCGAAAGCCGGCGGATTCGGGAGTTGCAGCACGCCCTTCAGCAGACCCGGGATGAACTGCGCCTGACACGAAAATCCATGCAGAGTTCTCAGGAGGAACTCCGGTCGGCCAATGAAGAGCTTCAATCCACCAACGAGGAACTGACCACTTCCAAGGAAGAAATGCAGTCCCTGAACGAGGAACTGCAGACCATGAACGCGCAGTTACAAGCCAAGCTGGAGGAACTCACCGAAGCCAATAGCGATATGAACAACCTGTTTAACAGCACCGACGTTGCCACGATATTCCTGAGCAGCAACCTGACCATCCGACGCTTCACCAGTCCGGCCCAGCAGATCTTCAAGTTGCTCCCCGGCGACGTGGGGAGACCGCTGAGCGACATCGTCACCGACCTGGACTACCCCGACCTGTTTGAAAACGCCCGGGAAGTCTTGCAAACGCTGACGTTCTCACTGGAAGAAATCCCCACCCGCGACGGCCGCTGGTATCAGGTGAAGATCATGCCCTATCGCACCCTGGATGACGTGATTGCCGGTGTCGTGATCAGTTTCTCGGACATCACCAAGGCCAAAACACTGGAATCAAGACTCCGGGCTCTGACGTCGTGCTCGGGCACCAACGAAGAGGCCGGCAAACATGAGCACTGACATCTCCGGAGATGCCGATGAGTTGCGACGCAAGGCAGAGGAGGTGCTCGCACAAAGACAGCCTCCAGCGGACCCGACTCTCGACCAAGCCAGTCTCAAGGCCCTGATTCACGAGCTAAGGGTGCACCAGATCGAACTGGAGATGCAAAACGAAGCCCTGCAACAGGCCTGGAAAGAGGCGGAGCGCACCCGGGATCTGTTTGAGCAACTCTATGACCATGCCCCGGTGGCCTATTTCAGCCTGGATCCGGAGGGGACGATCCTCAACACCAATCTGGCCGCGTCCCAACTGCTGGGCATCCCCCGTGAGCAACTGGTCGGACGCCGGCTTGGGCTGTTCGTCACCCAGGACCAGCGCGGCGCACTCATTGACCTGCTGCGCCGAGCCTTTGCCGGTGAGTTCACCCAGCGCCGGGAAGTGACCATTCACCCCGTGGGCGGGGGCCAACGGGTGCTCCAGATCGAGGCCGGGATCCACCCCGTCGAAGCCACCCACTGTCTGCTGACCGGCACGGATGTGACCGCCATGGCGGAAGCCCGTCGGACCCTGGCCGTGGCGGCCTCCGTCTATGAGGCCCTGGATGAGGCCGTGATGATCTCCGACGATCGCCGGCGGATCGTGTCGGTCAATCCCGCCTTTACCCGCCTGACCGGTTACACCACCCACGAGACCTGCGAACAGACCACCGATCTCATTCGCGCCCACCAGGAGCCGGAGGGCTTTGATGCGCATCTTGACCGCACTTTGAGCACGATCGGCCATTGGCAGGGAGAAATCGGGCATCGTCACAAGAATGGCGTGCATTACACCGCTTGGACCACGATCCACTTGCTCAAGGACGAACAGGGCCACCCGCTGCGATACATCACCGTATTCCGGGACATTACCGAACAGCGCCGCGCCGAAGAAGCCATCTGGCGTCAGGCCAACTATGACTCGCTCACGGGCCTGCCCAACCGATTGCTGTTTCAGGACCGACTGCGCCAGGGAATCGCGCGGGTACGGCGTCACGGCCACTTTCTGGCCCTGCTTTTCCTCGATCTGGACAAGTTCAAGGAGGTCAATGACCGCTTTGGCCATGACGTCGGTGATGCCCTGCTGGTGGAAGTCGCCCAGCGCCTCAGCCGGAGCATGCGCAAGAGCGATACCCTGGCCCGTCTCAGCGGTGATGAATTCACGGTGATCGTGGAGGATCTGGCCGGTGATGCCGGTGCGGATGATTTGGCCGGCAAGATCCTCACAGCCATGGAGCAACCCTTTGTCGTGGAGGGCCACACACTCAGCCTGTCCACCAGTATCGGCATTGCCCTTTGCCCCACCGACGGCATCGAGATCAGGGATCTGCTCAGGGCCGCGGACCAGGCCATGTACGCCGCCAAGCAGGAGGGAGGACACCGTCTGAAGCATTACTCAGGCAAGGGTAATGCTGCCCTGGCGCTTCGCAATGCCTTGATGATCGATCTGCCTCGGGCCCTGGAGCGGGGCCAGTTCTCCCTGCATTTCCAACCCATTGTCGAGCTGGCAACGACCCGAACCGCCATGATCGAGGCGCTGCTGCGGTGGGATCACCCCGAACTCGGCATACTCCATGCCAGGCAGTTCCTGGGTCTGGCCCAGGAATGCGGCCTGTTACACCGGATCGATCAGTGGGTATTCAAGGAGTCCCTGGCCGTCATCAAGCAATTCAACGCCGGCCGTGGCGCCCCCCCCTTGCAAGTGGCCATCAATGAGTCGGCTCAATGCCTGGGGGATGTCCAGGGCGTGGATGAATGGAAAGCACAGTTACGTTCCTTTGGCGTGGCACCGGAATGCGTGGTCATCGAGATCACCGAGCGTCTGCTGCAGGAAGACGGCCAGCGGATTTACGACTGGATCACTCAGGTTCACGACAGCGGAATGAAGATTGCCCTGAGCCAGTTCGGCATCAGCCGCACGGGCATCCCCTGTCTGCAGCGCTATCCCATCGACCTGCTGAAGATTGACCAGGGCTTCGTGCAGAACATGCCCCATCACGCGACGGATCGAACCATCGTGAATACCATGATCAGCATGGCCCATCGCTTGGGTCTGCGGGTGATCGCCGAGGGGGTGGAAACACCCGAGCAACGGGACCTGTTGATCGCGGCGGGATGTGACTACGGCCAGGGTCATCTCTTTGGCGAGCCGCGGCCCCACAGACAACTCGCTGCCTTTTCCTGAGCGGCACTGGGTCGACATCGGCCGCGGTTTCGAACATATCGCGCTGACGGTGATCTTCCTGAACATCGCACACACGCACTTCGCACGGAACGACAGCCATCGCTGGAACAAAGAGATAGCCCGGACATGGAGAAGAACGCCGGGTGCCACTGCGGATAGTGGCGTGGTGCTCATCTTGCTTGGATTAGCCATGATGCTATTCATAGGCCCGATGCCCGTTGAGCATCATCACGGCTGAAAGCGATCAATCGCATTCTCGCCCTCCACCTACAGATTGGACTGTGGAGGTGGTTCGGGCGGCGTTAGGCGGGTGGCAAGAACTTGTGTAATGTGGAAGTGTTCCACCGCGACGACTTCGAAGCGGTAACCAGCATGCTCGACGGCGTCGGCGCGGCGAGGAATCTTGCGCAGCTTCCACATCAGGAACCCGGCCAACGTTTCGAAATTCTCGTCTTCTTCGAAGCGTTCGATCTGAAGCACCGAGCAGACCTCATCCACCGGGGTGAGGCCATTGATGAGCCAGGAGTCGCCGTCGCGACGGACAATCATGCGTTCTTCCACGGCCCAATTGCTCGCGGCCATGACGGTATCCATCACGTCGCGTAACGTGATCAGCCCCACGACCATCGAGTACTCGTTGATGATCAGGGCGAAATCCTGGCCGGCGCCCTGAAACGCCTCCAGCGCTTCGAGCAGGGTCAGCGTATCGGGAAAAACCAACAGGTCCCGCCGGATCGTCTCGGGGGTGAGGGCCATGGGTTCACCCGCCAGCAGACGGGAGAGCAGATCGTGTGTCTCGACATAGCCCACGGGGCGATCGAGCGACTTTTCGCACACCGGAAAGCGGCGCCGCGGATGCTTGCGCATCAGTTCCGACAGCCGCTCCGGCAGGGCTTGCTGGTCCAGCCAAACAATGTCGTCGCGACTCGTCATCGACGAGGTAACCAATCGCTGATCCAGTGCAAACACCTTTGAAATCAATGTCTGCTCTTCAATGAGCACCTCGCCGGACTGCGCCGCGGCCTCGGTCATCGCGATGATTTCGTCCGCGGTGACGGCTTCCTTTTGCGTGAGTTGGATCCCCAGGCGTCGAATGATGGCCGTCGCGAGACCGTCGATCGCCCATGCGACCGGACGCAGTACCCAGATCAGTATGCGCATCGGCCGGGCAGTGTACGCCGCAACGCCCTCGGGAGCTGACAATGCAATGCGCTTGGGGATCAAGTCAGAGAACAGAACAAAGGCCAGCGTGACCAGCAAGAAGGCTGCAATTGAGGCCACAAGACTGGTCTGGAGTTCAAAGCCGCCAGACAGACGCCACGGCTCGGCGCCGCCCATCAGCGACTGAAACCAAGGCGCCAAGACCGCCTCTGCAAGCATCCCTCCGAGCACGCCAAGAACATTCACACCAACAAGGATGACCGTGAAGAAGCGACCCGGCTGCTCCCGTAGCTGCAACGCAAGACGCGCGTGCCAATCACCTTGACGTACGCGCATCTCCAAGCGCGTCCGCCGAGCCGCCGCAAACGCGATCTCCGAGAACGACAAGAACGCCCCTGCCGCCACCAATAGCACCAACCAGAACATGCCGTGCATTGCGAATCTCTCCGGAAATAGGGGCCCTTGAGCAAGGGCGCGAGGAAGATACCCGGCGCATGCTTGCCCGACAGATCGTCAAGAAGTACGGTGCAATTCCCACTTGGGCACAGACCCGACTCGACCAGACCAATACCGAGCCACTAAAAACCTGGGCATATGCCATCACCCATCAACACGGCAATCACAACCGTTCCCTCATGCCTACCCAAACCTGCTCATAAGTGTCTAAATGCGGGCATGCAGTCGTGCCAGTTTTGCCTTGGCCTTGTTCCGGTTGCTGGAACCTTTTTGCTTGCGCGAGCGGCTGCCGTAGAGTCGGGCGCTGAACACGGTGATGATCTCCAGCACATCCTTCGCCAAATCCTCCTCAAAGGTCGTATCTTCACCCTGGTTGAGAATCACCACCTCGACCTCCCTGGCTTCGCAGATGGCAAAGACCCACTCGGCCCCGAAGCGCAAAAGCTGGACACGCGGGCATAGGCCACGGTGCGCGGCGCTGGACGCATCCCGGAGGAGAGCGTAGGCTGCCGGAAGAATGCCAGGAGTCATACCGACGTTACCGCAATCGCCGACACGGAGGCACCCCAAATGCCAGTTCGACCGAATGTCGTCGTTTTCGATGTGTTAGAAACCCTGCTTGACCTTGATCCACTGGCGGAACGCTTCAAAAAGGTAGGCCAACCGGCAGCCATGCTGGGTCCGTGGTTCATGCGATTCCAACGCGATGCCATGGCACTGAGCCTTGCCGGCGATGCCGCCCCCTTCGAGCCGGTTGCCCGTCAGGCCCTGCGGACCGAGTCGCGGCAGACCCTCAGCGAAGCCGATATCGACTACATCCTCGCGGGCTTCGCCTCGCTGCCCACCTTCGATGACGCTGCACCGGCCCTCCGCACTTTGTCGGAGGCAGGGATCACCGTCGGCTGCCTTACGGTCGGCAGCCCGGATAACACGCGATCGTTCCTTGAGGGTGCCGGACTGCTTCAGTGTGTTGATCACGTGATCACCGCGCAAGCGGCCGGCATGTGGAAGCCTCACCCGAGAATCTACCACTTCGCCGCGGAGCAGATGCGAACACCGATAGGCCGCATGGCGCTCGTTGCCGTGCATGCCTGGGACTGCCACGGCGCCAAGCGGGCCGGCGCGCTTGCCGGCTGGTGTGCCCGCCTTGAACTTCAACCTGGCGACGTTTTCCTGCCCGCCGACGTCACCGGCAAGACCCTTACCGAGGTGGCGGAAAAATTGGTGGCATTAAAGTAAGGGGAGCCTTTCCGCATGGGCTTGTGCAGATCTTTCTCAGTCAGTTATCCCAGCGACCGCCAGGCCCCATGCCGTTACCCGGACCCATGCCCCCTGCACCGGGCCCCATGCCGCCGCCGGGTCCCATGCGCCCCCCTTGGCCCGGGGGGGCGTCCGGCAATTCAATGCCCCTTTCCTCGGCCCTGGCCTTCATGCGGTCATGATGTTCCTCCCGAATTTGGGCCCGTTCCTCGGGGGTGGTTGCGGCCCGCATCCGGGCACGATATTCGTTTCGTTCCTCCTGGGTCATGAGCTGGCTGCCGTAGATGGGGAGCTCCGGTGTCGTCTGGGCCGCACCGAAGCCGGGCAGCAGGACGAGGGTCAATCCAAGGATGAGTGACTTGTTCATGAAACAGCCTCCTTGTGAAGTGAGCAGGTGTTCCCGCAATCTTCGCTCAGGCGAAGGTTGCCACAGGCGATGTGGTATTACCGGGGGTGAGCCGTCCTGAGCAGGATGTAGCACGCCTGCGGGTCCCGCATCCGGGAACTGCGTCGCGTTTCGTAAATGATTCGTATCGGGGAAAAATGGTCATTCGGGAAGGGAGATGGATTCACCGATCCATTGATCGGAAACGTCGAGGTCTTTGGGATAGCTTCCGAAGGTTCCCCGTGCCATCAGCAAACATAGTGCCCCATCCGATATGGGGAAGAGTCTGCAGTCGGTCATTAGCGGCCACTCCTCCCAAGCCCCGCGCGTCGCTTGCGTCCGCCTGCAGGATCCTTGGCTCTCAACACGTTTGCCCTGCCACGGCTGAGCCCCAGCAGCCTTGCCTGTTTGCCGTCGGCGCAGCCAGATATCCCAGCCCACCGCGCCGGCGGCAGCCAGCAGCGACAAACTGACCCCGCGGTGGCGGCGGAACCCGTGCACGACCGCCAGCGCCGTCAGCACCGCGAACAGTGCGATCGCCCCGACCCAGATGCCTTCGTCGAGCGGGAGGCCGATTCCGAGAACCGCGAGCAGCCCCAGCCCTGCCCCTCATCCTGAGCGGCCGGTCGGAATACGATTCCGGGCACGTCCAAAGCACCCCACGAATCAAAGTTGATCGCGGTTTCAACTGCCCAATTTATCCCGCGCTTCCGTCATAACGCCCGCATTCACGGCTGGTTTTGAGCCCAGCGAAAAACCAGTCCGCCTATATGCGCTTGTGACCAGAACAGGATTGAGCGGCATGCGCTCGAAAGCACCGGCGAGTCATCCTCTTTTGCCAAGCACTCGGCAGCGACAACGGCTATCTTTGGTATCAGGCCGACACGGTGAACGTGTCTCGTGCCGCCGCCCCTACCCACATCCTCCAGGAGCCAGCCCCATGAACTCGCCGCCCCATACCGTGCCGCCCCCGCCGAAGAACCTTTGGTTTCATGGTCTCATCATGCTGATCCTGGTGCTCCTGGTGAATCTCGCCCAAACCGTGCTCGGTATTTGCGCCATCCTCCAGTTCTTCTGGATGCTGTTCACCAACGAGCGCAACGCGGGTATCGCCTGGTTCGGCCAAGGCATCGCCCATTGGCTGGCGGTCACCGCCCGTTTTCTGACCGGCGAGTCTGACGAACGCCCGTTTCCATGGACAAGCTGGTCAGGGCCACACACCGACTGAGGGGAGCCCCTGCGACGATGAACCACCTTGCCCGGGAATTGATCTCGTTCGCCGTGCGTGCCCCGTCAGGCCATAACACCCAACCGTGGCAGTTTTCGGTGGATCGAGACATCATCAGGATCTACCCCGACCTGTCCCGGCACCTGTCCGTCGTCGACCCGGACAATCACGCGCTGTTCATCAGCCTGGGTTGCGCGCTCGAAAACCTGAGCATTGCGGCCGCACATCAAGGGCTTTCAGCCCGAACTGACTACTTTCCTCCCGACGAGCCCAAGGAATGCCTGCGGGTTCGTCTGTGTGAGGGGGCTCAGGAGAATGTGGAGGCACTGTTCCGGGCGATTCCCGCCCGGCAGTCGAACCGCGGAATTTACGATGGTCGCGCGATCAATGAATCGGATCTTGAAAGGCTTCTGGAGGCCAATCCTTGCGAATCAGTGATGGTGCGATCCTTCCGGGTCGGTCATCCGGATATCGAACCGATCATCGGTTTTGTCCGGGAGGGCAACATCGCCCAGTTCAACGAACCGGCCTTCGTTAGGGAACTCGTGTCGTGGATCCGGTTTTCCCGGCGAGAGGCATCGGAGCAAAGGGATGGCCTGACCGCACAAGCTTTGGGGTTTCCTGCGATTCCCCGCTGGCTTGGATACTGGATCATGACGAAGCGGGTCAAACCGGAAAGTGAGGCCGCCCGGCAGGAGAAGGCCATCCGCAGTGCCTCCGCGCTGCTGCTCTTTATCGTCCGGGATCACGACAAGCGTCACTGGGTTGACCTGGGCCGCAGTTTCGAACGGGTGGCGCTGGTTGCGACCTCCCTGGGCATCGCCCACGCTCATGTCAACATGCCCTGCGAAGTCGAGCCGATTCGCGGGCGGCTCGCCGCTCACCTGGCACTGAATAGCGGGGAACAACCCCTGTTGCTGATACGCCTGGGCTACACGAGAAAGCGACCGCCACCCTCCCCTCGACGGCCAATTGACCAAGTGATCATGACACCAGGCAGAGCCTGGGACTAAACCCAGCGACACCGGCAAACTCAGTCTTGCCTTAGCACCAGTGGTTTCCAGGACGGTCCGCTTGGGGCACCACTGGAGACCTTCATCCGCAGAGACCGGATGTCCGGTTCGGGTCGGCAAAAGCCAGATATTCGCAGGCACCAGATCACATGGTACGCCGTTTGATAGACGCAATTACGTTTCGTGACAACATCGACCATGGGTCATGGGTCATGGGTCATGGGTCATGGGTCATGGGTCATGGGTCATGGGTCATGGGTCATGGGTCATGGTTTACACCACATGGTGCGCTTCGCGAACCAGAAAGACAGACAGATCATTTGAGCGCTATAATTAAAAGAACGATCAAGTGTTCCATAACGAAACAGGCCATTTCCCAGGAGGTGCCCCATGCAGACGATGACGACGGAGCAACGCCAGACACTGGCTGCCGCCGGTTTGCGGGCTTATCCAAACATTGCCCGGGCATGGGGGCTCAAGGAGCAGGAGGCAGCGCGACTGCTGGGGGTCTCCGGCCCAACCTATCGACGCTGGAAGCGTGACCCGGAACGGGTACAGGCGGATGTGAACCTGCTGGAGCGTCTCTCCCTGATTCTCGGCATCTACAAAGCGCTGCATATCCTGCTGCCAAGGCCCGAATCCGCGCATGGCTGGGTGAGACGACCGAACACCAACCCCCGCTTTGGCGGACACCCCCCCCTTGAACGCATGCTTGGGGGGCATGTAGCAGACCTGGTGGCTGTGCGGGAGCATCTGGATGCCGCCCGAGGCTGATCTTCTCGCCCAGTTTTCAGAGGTGGAGGTGCATTGGCCCAAGAGCTACCGGATCGTACCTTCCCGTTTCCCACCCATAGACCTCTTCGAGGGTGTTGCCGGACAAGCCGGCGATCTGGTGGCCCTCAGTGAGCTTGAGGGCCTGACCTCGAATCGCCTGCGCGAGGCGGCCGGCGAGATCCATCTGGTACCCGAACAGGATCGCCGATTCGGACCCGGCTACACGCCGGTCATGGCCGCCTTTACCTACCCGGCCGAGAGCCGTTTTTCCGATGGGGCCTACGGCGTGTATTACTGCGCCCGAGATGAGCACACCGCGGTGGCCGAAACCCGTCATCATCGCGAGCGTTTCCTCCGTGAATCGTCGGAACCCTCGATCAACCTGGAAATGCGGGTTTATCTGGCAGAGTTGCGGGCGCCGCTGCTCGACCTCTGCGCCCCCACTGGCACTCCCTACCTCGACCCCCACGATTGGCGGCCTTCGCAGCATCTGGGACTTCAGGCCCGACAAGCAGGTCGTTACGGATTCATCTATCCCAGTGTAAGGGATGCCGAGGGCGGTCTGTGTGCGGGTGTCCTGAGACCACCCGCCCTGGGGCCAACCCGTCAGGGCAGGCACCTGCAATATCGATGGGATGGCGAAAGGATCACCGACATCATTGAACTGAGGGCAACGGGATATTGACCTCGGGCCAATGATTCAGCCCTGGAGAAGGTCAGCGGCTCCTATGTGACCGACGAACTGCGTGATCGCGAGGATGACATCATCTGGCGCATCCGCTGGGGAAAGGACTGGCTGTATGTGTACCTGCTGCTGGAATTTCAAAGCAGCGTGGACCGGTTCATGGCGGTGCGCATCATGAGCCATGAACTATGTGGGACTGCTCTACCAGGACCTGATCCGCCAGAACAAACTGACGCCCAGCGGCAAGCTGCCGCCTGTCCTGCCGGTGGTGCTCTACAATGGAGAGGAACGCTGGCGCCAGGAGGGGCTATCGATCATGTCGTCGAGGTAGAAACGCCATTCGCGCTGCCTGGCATCAGACATTGACTCGCTCCTGTTCAATGTAGGGGCGAAGCTCCGGCCGCAGGGCCTTTTCTGTGACCAGGTCGACCGGGCAGCCAAACATGTCCTCCAGGTAGAACTGCACGCCGAAGTAACGTTTGGAGGTGGCAGGGCCGTCGAAGGCCACCAACACATCGATATCGCTGCCACTGCTCGCCGTATTACGGGCAGTGGAGCCGAACAGGGCCAGTCGGGTCACGCCGAAACGGGCCTGCAACTCAGGCTTGCTGCGGCTTAGCAGGTCAAGGGCACGCTGTCTGTCCATCGCTCAGCCTCCAGAGGGGGATTCGTCGTCCGGGCTTTCGCGCACCCGAAATCACTGGGCGGACGAGGGCCGTTCAAAACCACCCGGCAATATAACATCTGCCATCTGCGCAAACGCATCGGTGAAGGCCGAGGGCATAATCCGGAAAAACCCTCGGCCTGCAGCCAGAATCCGTGTGAGAAAAGGAGGGTGGAATAATCTGGGAAACAACAGGCGGGGAAGCCGTATTCATGATCCTCGATGCTCGCGATGACTCGGTAGTTGCCCACCCGGTAGCGCCATAGGTCTCCCAGCTGGCCGGTCAGCGGCTTCCCGATTTGCCGGGGATCCTCCAACGGTTGCAGACGATGACGCAGAAAGTCCCGGATGCGCTTGGCATCTGCATGACCGATCTTCTTCAGCTGCTTCAGGGTGTCGTCGGTGAGCTCAATCCGCCAGGCCAAGATCGCGCTCCACGTCCTCGAGGCTGTGCGTCTTCATCTCCCCGCGTCGAACTTGGGTCAAGGCCTTCTCGGCCATGTAGATGTCCTCCAGGTCGTCCAAGTGTTCCAGGATGGCCTCGCGGGCGTAGTAGCTCTTGGTGCGACCGGTGGCCTTGGCCAGCGCCTCAAGGCGTTGCTCAATTTCAGGAGGGAGGCGTACTGCCAGCATGGGGACGTTCCTATGAGGGTAGATGTCATACAAGTATAGCGCATGGGTGGGTCAGCTAACCCCGGGGGTAGCTGGTTCAGGCAGGACCGGGCGGGTCAAGCTCACCCTTGATCTGTATCATGACTGAGCAGAACGTATTTTTCGAGGTTACCTCTAAAGCGTTGTTGGGGTTGGCACGATGGCTGGATCAGCGGCGTGACCCGGAGGCGCTTGTAGATCATCACGAAGCCCTGACCATCCCAGTACAGGGCCTTGAGCTTGTCGCCGGCCCGGTTGCGGAAGACGAACAGCTCGCCGCTGAGCGGATCCCGCTCCAGCACCTCAACAATCTCGATACACAGGCCATCGAAGGCCTTGCGGAAATCCACCGGCGCCACTGCCAGGTGGATGGCCATCCCCGTGGGCCAGCCGATCATGCCTCCAGCACCTGCATGGCCCGTTTCAAGGTCTGCGCGCAGAACCCCGGATACAGTTCCAACCATCGGCCATTGCCCAGCGCCACGACCACCGGTCCAACCCCGGGTTGCAGCGACAGGGCCACGGGATCGGGCTTGTCCTCCACCGTGCGGACCGCCAAAAACCGCTGCGGCACGGCTGTCGGCTTCGAAGGCGCGCGCCCTGGCTCAGCCTCGCCCAGCACCCACTCCGGGTATCGCGCCGCCCATTGCGATAACTGGGCGTGACCCCATGCTGACGGGCGAAGGCCGCCTTGCTCTGGCCTGAGGCCGCCCACTGCTGGACCAGATCCTTCCAGAAAGCACGCTTGCGCTGTCGGACACCTCTGCTCATCCGCCACATCCCCTTATTGCTTGAGATCGTACCGGTGACGATGGAGGATCAGTGGGGACTATGGAATACGGGGGCTACCGGGCAGGTACTCCCGCCCTGGGTACCCACATGCTGGAGACTGAGCGCGGGCGCTCCACAACAGCATAGCGGTAGGAGGCGCCAGGTGACGAAGGTCGGCACTCGGCCCATAGCGGACGGTCTGTGGAAGTGTAGAGAGACTCCAGTCGTACTCACAGCTGCCACTCGAAATACCCCGGATGCGATGGGATTGAAGACCACAGATCAAGCCCCCTGCGGGATGAACTGTGACTTGATGATTGCGTATGTCGACCAGCGCCGGGGCGGTCGGGTGATCCACTGGTCAACTTACCATCCGGTACCGCGTTATTTCGGGCGCATACCCCGCAGTCCCAACACTAAGCCGCCTTGCCGTGGCGCTCACGCCAAAGATCGTAATCGAGTTGCATTCCCGCCCAGACTTCGGCACGTCCGCCTCGCTCCACACCCAGCCAGCGCTCGATGCGCAAAGCCATCTTTGGTGAAATACCCGCGTGACCGTGAAGCACACGGGACAGCGCTGCCCGCGTGACGCCCAGTTCGCGAGCCGCGGCCGCCACCGAAAGCCCCAGCGCTGGCAACACGTCATCTCGCAGGATTTCTCCGGGGTGCGGTGGATTGTGCATCGTCATCATGACCCTCCTCAGTGGTAGTCCTGATAATCGACCAGGATTGCATCACCGTTATCGAACTTGAAGGTCAGCCGCCAATTGCCGCTGACCGAAACGGACCAATGCTCCGACAGGTTGCCTCTGAGTGGGTGCAAAGCCCAGCCCGGCAGATTCATGTCCTCCGGGGTGCTAGCCCGATTCAGCACAGCGAGTTGACGGGACAGTTTGGCAGCATGCCCACTCTGGATACCCACCTTGGACCCAGTCTCGAAGAATTTTTGAAGGCCTTTGTGCCGGAAGCTCTTGATCACGCTCCTGATCGTATAGCATCGGTATACGCCATGCAATGACGTCCATCACTTGACGCACCAAGTTTCATCCACACCTGATTCCGACTGCTGAGACCAACTTTGTGAAACCCGTAAAACCTTCACCCTTCAACCTCGAAGGCCTTCCCGAAGCGCTCCCCATGTGGATCAGGCTGGTTCGGCGTGTCCGTTAGAGAATCGACTTCAGCCGCTCAGATCCAAGCCCTCCGATGTCCGCTCAGGGCCGAAATCAGGCATCCATATCGGGAAGTCGAAACAATGACTCTGAAAGATTCAGCAGCGTGGTGGACAAAGGTGGCAGCCATTAGCGTACTCATCGGATTGGTGATTGAGCGCTTCTTAGCGGGTGGGCTACCAGGTTGGCCGAGTCCAGCTATCCCCCTCGCCCAGTTACTGGTGGTCTTCGGTGGCTGCATCACGCTGGCGCACTACGCCCTACTTCGCCGCAAAGGTGTGACCTGCACTGAGCCGCAGGACCCGGTTCGGCTGGTTCGCAGCGGTGGTCTGTTCCCTTCCACGCGCCACCCAATGTATCTTGGGGACGCCGTCACCTGTGTTGGCCTGGTCATGCTTGCACCCAGCGTTGCCGCTGGACTGATATTCCCAGCCGTTTCTTCACCGAGAGGGAGGGAAGGATGTCAAGACAGCCGACCAGTGCTCTTCACCCGTCCAATTGCTGTGCGGATCGAAATCCACCTGGGTGCTGGATCACCTCAAAATCCACACTCATTGGTCCACTGCCCTGGTGCTTGAGATACCGCACCGACCCGTAATAGGTGAATGGCGCGGCCTTCCCCTGCTCCAGCTTGTTTTCCCGGATAAAGAGATGGATACCGATGCCCATCTCCTCATGATGGAGGATCTCCCGGCCCCGCTTGCTCTGGGGCGTTGTCTGATTCTGGGTCTGCCAGTGGAACCGGGTGTCGTCCACCCAATGGTCCAGATAGCGATGATCGGCCGCCTTGCCCTGCTTGTTCAGCGTCACCAACAGCACATGGACCTTTTGGTCTCCAAGCACCACATGACCAGTGTTCCAACTGCCCGGATTGAACTCCGCGTTGAAAAGGCCGGGTATCTCCTCTCGGGCAAACCGCTCCCCCACCACCATCGATAACGGATCCAGCACGCCCTTGAGTCGGGCAAAGGTGCGGAACTGCTCCTGCAGCTCCGGCGTGACCACGATGTCCTCATAATCCGGATTGTTGGCCCGGAGCCGGTACTGCCCGTTGGGATCCTTGAGCACCTTGCGCAGCAGGTACTGGTTGTCGCCCGCCCCATCCTGGCGCTCAATGGCCAGGATGTCGCCGGTGATCCGGCCCGCACTCTCGGCACTGGCCAGTTCCAGCAGCAGATAGTCCCCATCCTCCACCGGCTGCTTGCCGCCGTTCATGGAGTTGCCGGAGGCGCGGGCGATGAAGTGCCGACCGGGATCCAGGCGGCCGTAGCCTTCCAGCGGCAGACTGCGGTATTCCTCACAATCGGCGGTGCCCGTCTTGAAGTGGCCGCAGGCGATCTTGAGGTTGGGGAAATACGGCAGCGAGACCTGTTCCGGCCTGCGGCTGGACAAGGCCGTGACCGTGGCGCCACCCAGACCCTGCCTGACCTCATAGGTGGCCAACCGGTAATCCACCCCTTCCTGTACCAGGGCTGTCAGAGTGGCAATGTGGTCTGGAGCCACCGTCGTGACGCCGATGAAACGATCTCCCTCAAGGGTGAAAAAAGACCCTCCGGCCCAGGCCGACACCGGATTCTTTCGCCAATAGCCCAACCAGTCATCCGGTGGTTCGGTGAGGTTCTGATAGGCGTCCGGCAGGTCGGCCAGCAGCGGGCGTCGACGCTGCAACACCTGCCAGGAGCGGGTAGCAAGATCCGTCAGGGTGGGCGCCTCCCGCCAGCCATCCAACTCCTGGAAGGCCTCCAGCAGGACCATCTTGAAGCTCTTGGTCATAGCGGTGGTCTCCAGTTCCCGGAGCAAATCCACCTGCCGCTCAATCACCGCCCGCTCCTCGGCCTGAAGATTGGGATCCAGGGCAGCGATCAGCCCGAACCAGTGACCATACTGGCGACGCACGGCCTGCAGGCTGGCACCGGCGCGGTAGAACTCGGTCAGGGTCGGCCGACGGCCGAGGGTGTCGCGCAGGATGTGGTACTGATCCTGAAGGTCGTTGCCGCCCAGGGATTTGAGAAAATCGATGAACCGCAGATCGTAGTTGACGTAACAGCCCGTGGGCAGATCCAGGCTCTCGTTTTCCAGATCGCGGGCAAACCGGGCCAGATCATCATGGGTCATGGTCCGGTTCATCAACGCCATGGGCTTGTGCAGAAAGCTCTGGTGATTGGCCACAAAATCCAGCACCACCAGTCTCTCCTTCGCCTCGGCCTTCCGCAGGCCCCGACCCAGTTGCTGCAGGAACAGGATGCGGGATTCGGTGGGGCGCAGCATCATCACGGTGTCGATGGCCGGCAGGTCCACCCCCTCGTTGAACAGGTCCACGCAGAACAGCACCTGCAACTGGCCGTTGGCCAATTGTTCCAGCGCCTCACCCCGGGACAGCCTGGAATCGGCATAGACCGCCGCCGCCCTGACGCCCTGCCGAACAAATTGATCGGCCATGTAATCGGCGTGGCGGATGGAGATGCAAAAGGCCAGGGTGCGCCGCTGCGCCCGTTCCCGCCAGGTGTTCAGGGCATGACGGGCACGAGCCAGGGTCGCCAGCCGGTTGCCCAGCAGGTCCGGGTCGAAACGCCCATTGCGCCAGGGGATGCTCTGGTAGTCCACGTCCTCGTCGAAAACGCCGTAGTAGTGGAACGGCACCAGCAGATCCTCGTTCACCCCGGTGAACAGATCACTCTCGAACACCAGATTGTCATCGCACAAGGAAAGGATGCTGGCGTTGTCGGTGCGGTCGGGGGTGGCGGTGAGGCCCAGCAGGAAGGCGGGCGCAAAGTGGTTTAGCAGGCGGTGATAGGTGGGCGCGGCGGCGTGGTGAAATTCGTCCACGACGATGTAATCGAAATGCCCCGGCCCAAAGCGCTCCAGGTGATCCACCCGGCCCAGGGTCTGGATGGAGGCGCAGAGGATATCCACCCGGGCGTCCCGCTGGCGGCCGTGATAGAAGCCGATCCGAGTGCTGGGGCGGATGCGGGCAAAGGTGGCGGCGGCCTGGTTGAGGATCTCTTCACGATGGGCCACGAACAGGATCCGGCGGGCGCCCATCTGCTGCGTGTCGAAGGCGGCGAGCCAGGTCTTGCCCAGGCCGGTGGCCATGACCACCAGACCACGCCGGTAGCCGTCCAGGCGTGTCTGCGCCAGTGCCTCCAGGGCCTGCGCCTGGATGTGCGAGGGCGTAGGCGGCGGCTCCGACTCGGTGCTGCCCGGCTCCCATGAACGCTCCGGCGGGATGCGGCGGGCTTCGTAGGCGTCGATCCACTCATCCGACAGCGGCACGGTGGCCGGATCACTGAACAGGGCCTGGAAGCGCGCCCGGGTTTCCAGAAAGCCCTTGTCACCCGGATAGTTGATCCGGTAGTTCCATTCCAGCCCCTGCTGCAGGGCCTGGCGGCTGAT
Organism: Ectothiorhodospira shaposhnikovii; assembly: GCF_022227765.1. Lineage (GTDB taxonomy): Bacteria > Pseudomonadota > Gammaproteobacteria > Ectothiorhodospirales > Ectothiorhodospiraceae > Ectothiorhodospira. The sequence continues at coordinate 181,616 of NZ_JAJMLZ010000008.1, forward strand.
GTTGCTGGAGCCGATGAAGGCGCAGCCCCAGTGGGCATCGCTATCCTGCGAACCGGCAAACAGGTAGGCCTTCAGGTGAAAACTGCCGCCCCGGCTCTGGTAAACCCGCACCTGCGCCCCCTGCTCCTGAAGCAGCATGAGGGCCCGCAGCGCCTGGGGATCGGTGATGTCCAGGTAATCGCTGGTGAGGATGCGGATACGCGCGGGACGGCGGCCGGCCGCCTCGCGGTCCAGCGCCGCCTGCAGATCAGGCAGCAACAGGCGCAGGCCGGTGTGCTTGATGAAGGCCACCGCCATGTCGATGGCATCGGCCCGGTGAATGCTGCTGCACAGATGAGGCAGGAAGGGGTTGTCGTCACCACCGGTAATGAGTTGACGGGTGGCCTTGTGCAGTAGACAGTTCAGCCACTGCTCCTCCCGATCCGGGCGTCGATCCTCGGTGAGCCAGCATTCCAGCCCGGCCAGTCCGGGGAGTTCCTGAGTCCAGACGCGGATCTGGTCTTCATTGGCATCGGTGAAGTGTCGGCCGTTGTGATCACGCTCACCCGTGCCCCGCTTGAAGCTGCAGTAGAGGACGCCACCGGGCTTCAGGGCCTGCCACAGTGCCTGGAAGTTGCTGGGCATCTCGGCGACGGGCACATGCAGCAGGCTGGCGCAGGCCCAGATGCCGTCATACCGTTCGACCTCTTCCACCTCATCGAACCGCTGCACGGGCACCGGCTGGTCGAGCAGTTGTGAGGCATGCTCCGCCAGCGCCGCGCTGGCATCAAAGGCACTGACCTGATAGCCCCGCTGCTGGAAGGCCAGGGCGTCGCGCCCGGCACCGCAACCGGCATCCAGCACCCGTGCACCGGCCCGCAAATGGCGCAGAAAGCACTGGTACAGGGGCTCCATGTCCACGTGCAGGGTGTCGGCGATGAACTGGCCGGCGTGCTGGTTGTAGTAATGGGTGGTGTCGTTCACGTCCCTGGTGCCATGAATGGATTCAGCAGTGCAGCCTGTCGCGCATTGACCACAGACCCAACTCTTGAACGGGCTTGCTCATCGGTCAACCCTTTTACCGAATCCCAGGCTGGGTGCAAGCCTTGAGCAAAAGATATCACGATCCGCCCGGAAGCCGGTCAACTCGCATTTTGCGGCACTGATTCCGGTAACACGGCACCTCAGCAGCCTGATTCAGGACCAAAAAAAGCCGCCCAGAGCATCCCGTAAGCGGCTGTTTTTACTATCTATTTTATGGCGCGCCCGACTGGATTCGAACCAGTGACCCCTGCCTTCGGAGGGCAGTACTCTATCCAGCTGAGCTACGGGCGCGTGAAAAAGGATGTTAGCACGTTTCAGGGCGAATGTGCGCTGGGAAACGTCGCCTGCCGATGCGGGAAATTTCGACTGCGGCAAGGTGGCGCAGGATAGCCTAAACCGTGCCAGGTTCCAAGGGGGTGGCCAGAGAGAAGGGGAGATCCGCGCTGGATCCCCCCAGGTACGGAATCACCGGGCGGCGGGAACCACGTCGATGGCAAAGACCGTCGTTGTACCGCTGACTTCGTTGCCCACCAGCAGCAGTGCCCGGCCCTCGGCATCCGGGCTGTCGGCAGCCGGGATGAAATGCAGGCCTTCGGCACCCAGATCGGTGGTGGTCAGGGCCTCCGGCGTATTGGGCAGACTGAAGTCCCGGTTGTTGATGTATTGGACGAAAACGGTCTGCTCCGGCTCGGTGATGTCATAGACCATCACCCCGCCCATGCGCTCCAACCCGACAAAGGCATAGACCCGACCATCCACCTCGCCAATGGCAATCCCTTCCGGCTCCGGCCCCTTGTCGTCGGAACGGGTATCGAAGCTGTTGTTTTCGCTGTTGTTGGAATTGAAATCGTCGGGATACCGCGCCGCGGTGGTTTCCTCCATCTGCGATCCGGTGTCGTACACCTTGACCAGTCCCGTCTCGGTCACCCGGAAGATCGACATGGAGCGCGCACCAAAGGCGTAGAGGGTGTCATAGACGCAATCCTGACGCACGTTGGTTGCCTTGCTGGACGGATCGCAGTTATTGCTCACTCCCAGGGTGGAGGTCACCCGCAGGCGTCCCAGCTGTTCATTTTGCTGCAGCTCCGCCGCGTTGGGGAAAGCTGCCGGGTCGAGCTGCAGCTGACCCACCCTGAACTCCTCGGTCCAACCGCCATAGTCCCGGGCATCCCCCTCGTTCGCCGTCACGATATAGGTATGGCCCCCGGTTTCGTAAAACCGGATGGTATCCGGCTGATAGATGCCCAGGACGGGCCAGTGACGGATATTGATACCGCCGTCACGGTCGCTGGCATCAAAACCGTTACCGGCCCATTCACCGCTTTCCGACCAGTCCTTGAACCCCAGAGGGAAGATGTCCGTGACCGTCGCCGTGGCAATGTCCACCACGGCGATGGCATTGTTCTCCTGCAAGGACACATAGGCCGTGCTTGAGTCGGCACTGACTTCCACCCACTCCGGCTCGAAGTCCTGGGCAGCGGTGGCGCCGGGGCCGAAGATCCTCACACCGTCGGCGCGAAGTTCGTCCTCGCGGCCATTCCAAGCCCTGAAATCCGCCGTGCGCACAGTGGCCACATCCGCGCCGTCACCCAGATCGATGATGGACACGGACCCCTCGGGATCGATCGTATAGTCATCGTTGGGCTCACCTTCGTTGGCCACCAGCACATGACGGCCATCGGGAGAAAAGGTCAACGCATCCGGCAAGGCGCCCACTTCCAACACATTCAGCCGAGTGCCGTCGGTATCGAACAGGGCAACCGATCCATTGTCGGTGCGCACATTGGCCTCCACGGCCACGGCGACAATGCCGTTTTTCACCGCCACACTATTGGCGTCGGCACCGATATCCGAGACATCGATGGAAAACAGCAGGGCCGGATTGGCCGGATCGTTCATGTCCAGCACGTCCACTTGGCCGCTGGCGGCATTGATCACGAAGGCGCGACGGCTTTGTGGATCATAGGTCACGATCTCGGCTGCACTGCGGGCATATTCTCCACTTTGATACTGGCCGAGCACCGACAGCTCTACCGTGCCATGACCCGGCTGATCATCTGCAGTATTGGACGATGAGTCACAACCGGAAATCAGCATGGTAGAGCCCATGATCGTCGCCAGGGCAGAAGCTAACAGGGTGCGTTGCATGGTCGGTATCTCCTCAAAAAATGAGGAGTGTCTTTCCTCATCGTTAAAGACAGATCAATAAAGGATGAAAATCGAATGACAGGCGCGGATATACCCAGGAATATGCACAGCATGGGAAATACCTGATGCAGCGACATGACAACCCTAAGCTCTGCTCGGGTAGAACCGTAAACGAAATTAAAAAACTTTAAAATCAATCAATTAAAGACCTGGTCATTTCATGACCAATTCAGCCGCCCCCTGCTCTCATGCGCTCTTGACCCGGTTTCCGACATCCTCTCCACAGACTTATCCACAGCTTTTGTGGATAGTCGGCATTTTCCCTCTGACGCCGAGCAGTTAGCCGCTTCGCGGGAGAATTCCCATGAGCTGCCGCCGGTAAGTGGGATATCGGCACGCACGGCTTCCGATCCGGGCTGGAAATTGAGATAGTTCCCGGGTGCGAAAATACCCGTCCAAACCCCGTCGCCGGTCCCTGTGGGGGCGCTTGCTGCGCTGGCTCCTGGCGAGCCTGGCGGCGCTGGTGCTGCTCAGCGCCCTGATCGTGGGCAGCCTGCGGTGGGTGGATCCCCCCACCACCGCCTTCATGCTGCAGCATCAGTGGTCTTCCCGCCCCGCCATCGGCACCATCCCGGTCAACCACGAGTGGGTGCCCCGGCAGCAAATTTCCGCCCATGCGGCCCTGGCCATGATCGCCGCGGAGGATCAGCGTTTTCTGGATCACCGGGGATTCGACTTTCGCTCCATCCGTGCCGCCATCGACGAATACCGGGACGGGGGGCGTCTGCGTGGCGCCAGCACCCTGTCCCAGCAGGTGGCCAAGAACGTGTTCCTGTGGCCCGAGCGCAGCATGACCCGCAAGGTGACCGAGGCCTACCTGACCGTTCTGATCGAGGCCCTCTGGCCCAAGGAACGCATCCTGGAGGTGTATCTGAACGTGGCCCAGTTCGGACCCAACGTCTATGGGGTGGGGGCTGCCAGCAGGATCTATTTCGACAAACCGGCGGCGGAGCTCACGGCCGGGGAAGCGGCACTGCTGGCGGCAGTACTGCCCGGACCGGTGCGATACCGGGTGGCCGCCCCCTCGGATTACGTCCGTGCCCGGCAGGCCTGGATAGAACGCCAGATGGGGTATCTGGGCGGCACCGGCTTTCTGCAGGAGGTCTGGGACACCGCACCCTGAGCCGAAACGGTCTTACCCGGCGGCCCGATGACCACCGCCACCGCCGCCGTCCGTGGGCGGTGTCCAGACATTGCGAAAGGGCTGGTGTACATGGGCCGGGATCTCCCGGGAGAAGCGCAGTTGCACCCCGTGGGCGGTCCGGACGCCGCTGATGCGCCCTTGGGTGAGACGATACATTCGCGCCACCTCATCGCAGCCACGCAGGAAACCGGGTGGCGCGGTCCCCCGCAAGGTCCGCGCCCTGCCCTTCTCCAGCGTGATGACGAAGGCGGTACGGGCATGCCATAGCAGCAGTACCAAGCCCAACAACAGGATCAACAGCATCACGGCAAGGGTCAGCAGCATCGTTTTCTCGTTCGGTCGTATTGGCTCAACATCATCAGAGCGGCAGTTCCATCTGCATGCCCCCGTCGGCCGGCGCATCCCCGTCACCGAAACTCAGTCCCGACACACGCACTCCCAGCAAGCGAAGCCGCTGCTCCAGGGGCACCCGGCGCAGGCATTCCCCTGCCGCCCGGCGGATATCCATCGCCGCGAACACCGGACGCGCCAGGGTAATGTCACGGGTAAGGGTGCGGAAGTCCTCGTAGCGAAGCTTGATACCCACCGTGCGGCCCCGGCAGCCCTTGCGGGCCAGATCCTGGGATACCCGCATGCACAGGGCGGTGAAGATCTCCGACAGCTCGGCCCGGTCCTGACGAGGATGCAGATCCCGCTCGAAGGTCGTCTCCCTGCTGACCGAACGGGGTACCGAAACGGTTTCCACCGGCCGATCATCGATGCCCCGTGCCGCCTGATGCAACCAGGCCCCGTAGGTGGGGCCGAACTGCTCCCGCAACAGACCGGGGCCGCAGGCGGCCAGATCTCCCACCGTGAGGATACCCAGGGCTTCCAGCCGGGCGGCGGCCTTGGGTCCGATGCCGTTGACCTTTCCCACCGGCAGAGGCCAGATACGGGTCGGCACATCATCCGTGGTCAACAGGGTGAGACCATCCGGTTTGTCCAGTTCGGAACAGAGCTTGGCCAGAAGCTTGTTGGGGGCGATGCCGATGGAGCAGGTCAGGCCGGTAGCATCACGCACGGCCTGCTTGAGCCGCTGCCCCAGAGGTCCGGATGCGCCGGGAACGTGGGTGAGGTCGATATAGATCTCGTCGATGCCCCGGTCCTCGATGCAGGGGGCGATGGCGGCCACCGCCGTCTTGAAGCGACGGGAATAGTCCCGGTAGGCCTCGAAGTCAGGCGGCAACAGGATGGCTTCAGGGGCTTTCCGGGCCGCCTTCATCAGCCCCATGCCCGAAGACACACCCAGCGCCCGGGCCTCGTAGGTGGCCGTGGTGATCACTCCGCGTCCGGCATATTCTCCCAACCGCGCGGCGACGGCCTGCCCGGGTTCCCCCAAGGCGCGACGACGGCCGCCGATCACCACGGGCCGGCCACGCAGCTCCGGGTGACGCAGCAGTTCCACGGAAGCATAGAAGGCATCCATGTCCAGATGGGCGATGCGTCGGGACAGTGTCATGGAGGCTGAAGATAGCCGATTACCCCCGGAACGTCTGCACCCGACCGCATCGCTGCTTTCCGGCGGGCAGGGAGAACTACTCGGCCGGCGTCGCGGCGATGGCCTGGGTCACGACGTTGAAAGCATCTTCACCCTCTCGGGTGGTGACACCGTCCAGCCAGTCTTTCAGGATATCAGGATTGTCTTGCAGCCAGACGCGTGCCGCCACCTTGGGGTCCACGTCCCGGTTCATGATCTGATCCATGAGATGGTTTTCCATCTCCAGGGTGAAGGACAGCTGACTCAGCAGACGCCCCACGTTGGGACACTGCTCGGCGTAGCCGGTACGTACGTTGGTGTGTACCGTGGCGGCACCGAAATCCGGACCGAAATACGCCTCTCCACCTTCCAGGTAGGCGATGTCAAAGCGCGTGTTCATGGGATGGGGCTCCCAGGCCAGAAAGACGATCCATTCCTCACGGGAGGTGCTGTGACGCACTTCCCCCAGCATACCGGCTTCACTGGACTCCATGAGGCGGAAACGCCCCAGGTCATAGGCATCGTCATCCATCATCTGCTGAATGATCTGATTACCGTCGTTACCGGATTCGATGCCGTAGATGCGTCCGCCGAATCGGCGGCGGTGCTCCGCCAAATCACTGAAATGGGTCACGCCGGCATCATGCACATACCGGGGCACCGCCAGGGTGTACTTGGCGCCCTCCAGGTTGGTGGCAATGGTTTCCACTGTCCCCCGCTCCAGATAGGGCTGGATGATACTGGCCATGCTCGGCATCCAGTTGCCCAGAAAGACGTCGAAATCCTGGTTCTCCAGCCCCGCATAGGCGATGGGAACGGACACCGTGAGACTGCGGGTGTCGTAACCCATGCCTTCCAGAACCACCTGGGCCGTCGCCGTGGTGGCGGTGATGTCGGTCCAGCCCACCTCGGCGAACCGCACCTGCCCGCATTCATCGGGTTCGGCGGCGTGGGCGATACCGGTCAGGCTCATGGCGGATACGGTGATTGCGCTCAGCAAACGATGCATGTCGACTCTTCTCCTCATTCGCCCCGGAACGGGCATGACATTCGGGATGTTCCGAGTCAGTCACTCCCGCGAAGGCAGGAATCCAGTCACAGAATCGTAATTCTGGACTCCCGCCTTCGCGGGAGTGACGGAAGTCCGCGAGTGTGACAATAGATCGCAATCCGTAACAATAGATCGCAACCCGTCACACTAGATCTGCAATTCGTGACTGTAGATCACAGGAGTAATAGCGGCTGACTGATTCAGTATTTCCTTTTCAGGATGCCCAGTCACCGCCGACAAATCAACCCTGATTGAACGATCAATCAAACTATAATTGAACGATTGTTCAATCTGATTTAGAGTGAAACACAAGCGCCCGATGGAGAACAGAATGCAACCTTCCCCCATGGCGTCCGGACGGCGCCGACAACTGATCAGAGCCACACTCACGGCGATTCACCAGTACGGCATGGCGGATGCCACCATTGCGCGTATTGCACGGCTGGCCGGGGTCTCAAGCGGCATCATCAGCCATTATTTCGGGGACAAGGCGGGGCTGATGGAGGCCACCATGCGCTACCTGCTCCAGCAGCTGGGAGACGCCGTAGCGGAGCGGCGCCGCAAGATCCCTCCGGAGGATGTTGCCGGTCATGTGGACGCCATCATCGACGGCAATTTCGACTCCAGCCAGACCAATGTGGCCGCCATGCGGGCCTGGCTGGAATTCTGGGCCGCCAGCATGCATCAACCGGCCCTGCGTCGCCTGCAGCGGGTCAACGAACGGCGCCTGTACGCCAATCTGTGCCACCAGTTCCGCCAGGTCCTGCCGGCGAATCAGGCCCGGGATGCCGCCCAATCCGTGGCTGCCCTGATTGATGGCCTGTGGCTGCGGGGCGCCCTGACACCGGAAGGCATTGATATCGAAGCTTGTCGGCGGCTGGCCCGGGACAACGCCCGGGCCTGGCTGGAGAGCCACCGGCCCACCGGAACCTGAGCAGGCCCCATTCCACCCGCGAATCACCGGGAGATCCCATGCCCCATACCCAGCCCACCACCGCTCCCCTTCAGGGCAGCTACGTCCATGGACGCGCTGTCCAGTCTCCGGATACCCCCCATTTCGAGACCATCAACCCGGCCACCGGACAGACCATCGCCCGTATTCAGGCGGCAGACCAGGCCCTGGTGGATGAGGCCGTGCGCTCGGCGGCGCGGGGTCAGAAAACCTGGGCTGCCATGCCCCCCATGGCCCGAGGTCGTATCCTGCGCCGGGCGGCGGATCTGCTGCGGGACCGCAACCAGGCCCTGGCCACCCTGGAAACCCGGGACACCGGCAAGCCCATCAGCGAAACCGCCAGCGTGGACATCCAGACCGGCGCCGACGCCCTGGAATATTTCGCCGGACTGGCCATGGGACTGGAAGGGGAACAGATCCCCCAGGGCGAGCAGGCCTTCATCTACACCCGCCGCGAACCCCTGGGGGTATGCGCCGGCATCGGCGCCTGGAACTACCCTCTGCAGATCGCATGCTGGAAGGCGGCCCCGGCCCTGGCCGGCGGCAACGCCATGGTCTTCAAGCCCAGCGAACTCACCCCATTGAGCGCCTTGGCGCTGGCGGACATCTTCACCGAGGCAGGTCTGCCGCCGGGCGTCTTCAACGTGGTGCAGGGAGACGGGGAAGTGGGTCGGGCGCTGACCCATCATCCCGATATCGCCAAGGTCTCCTTCACCGGAGAGGTGGAAACCGGCAAGGCGGTGATGGCCGATGCCGCCCGCAGCAGCCTCAAGCAGGTCACCATGGAGCTGGGGGGCAAATCGCCACTGATCATCTTTGCCGACGCGGATCTGGAGCAGGCCCTGAACGCGGCCCTGATGGCCAACTTCTACAGCAGCGGCCAGATCTGCACCAATGGCACCCGGGTTTTCGTGGAGGCCTCCATCCGCCAGACCTTCCAGGCCCGGCTGCTGGAACGCATCCGGCGCATCCGCGCCGGGGACCCGCTGAACCCGGCCACCACCCTGGGACCGGTCATCAGCGAGGCCCACTGCGAGCAGGTCATGGACCGCATCCGACAGGCCCGGGAAGACGGCCTGCACTGCCTGATCGGCGGGGAACGACTGCGCCCCGACGACGCCCCGGTGGGGGCTTTCGTGGCACCCACCGTGTTCGCCGACTGCCCGGATGACCACCCCCTGGTACGCCGGGAGATCTTCGGCCCGGTGATGGTGTTGCAGTCCTTTGAGGATGAAGCGGCCGTCATCCAGCGGGCCAACGACACCCGCTACGGCCTGGCCGCGGGCGTATTCAGCCGGGATCTGGCCCGGGCCCACCGGGTGATCCACCAACTCCAGGCAGGCATCTGCTGGATCAATACCTACAACCTGTCACCGGTGGAGATGCCGGTGGGCGGCTACAAGCAGTCGGGACTGGGCCGGGAGAACGGTCGCGCCGCCCTGGAGCACTACACCCAGCGCAAGTCGGTGTACGTGGAACTCGGCGGGGTGGACAGCGTGTTCTAGCCCGGCGCCCCACCCTCCCTCCCCCACCTGATCCAGGAGCCCCATGCAGGACATGACCTACGACTACATCATCATCGGCGCCGGTTCCGCCGGCGCCGTACTGGCCGCCCGACTGACCGAAGACCCGGACACCCGGGTACTGCTGCTGGAGGCCGGTGGACGGGACTGGCGACTGGACTTTCGCACCCAGATGCCCGCCGCCCTCGCCTATCCCTTGCAAGGACGTCGCTATAACTGGGGCTTTCAGACCGAGCCGGAACCCCACATGAACGGGCGCCGCATGGACTGCGGTCGGGGCAAGGGCCTGGGGGGATCGTCCCTCATCAACGGCATGTGCTACATCCGCGGCAACGCCCTGGACTATGACCACTGGGCCGCGGACTTCAACCTGCCGGGCTGGGACTATGCCCATTGCCTGCCCTACTTCAAGAAGGCGGAACATCGGGATATCGGCGCCGACGCCTATCACGGCGACCAGGGCCCCCTGCGGGTGACCACACCCCGGCCGGGCAACAACCCCCTCTATCAGGCCTTCATCCAGGCGGCCCAGGAAGCCGGCCACCCCCATACGCCGGACGTCAACGGCTACCAGCAGGAGGGCTTTGGCCCCATGGACCGGACCACCACCCCCCGTGGGCGCCGCTCCAGCACCGCACGTGGCTACCTGGACCTGGCACGCCCGCGCCCCAACCTGCACATCATGACCCGTGCCCTCACTGAGCAGGTGCTCATCGAAAGGCATACCGCCCGGGGGGTCAGCTTCATCCACCGGGGGCGGCGCCGACATGCCCATGCCCGGCGAGAAGTGGTGCTCTGCGCCGGCGCCATCCTCTCGCCGACAGTGCTCAAACGCTCGGGGATCGGCCCGGCCGCCGAGTTGGAGGCCCTGGACATCCCGGTGGTCCATGACCTGCCCGGCGTGGGCGAAAACCTGCAGGATCACCTGGAGATCTACATCCAGTACCAGTGCAAATGCCCCATCACCCTCTATCCGGCCCTGAAATGGTGGAACCAGCCCTGGATCGGTGCCCAGTGGCTGTTCTCGGGGCGGGGCATCGGCGCCAGCAACCACTTCGAGGCTGCGGGCTTCATCCGCAGTGATCCCGCCTTCCAGTGGCCCAATCTCCAGTACCACTTCCTGCCCATCGCCATCAATTACAACGGTACCCAGGCGGTGGAGGCCCATGGTTTCCAAGCCCATGTGGGCTCCATGCGCTCCCCCAGCCGGGGCTGGATCCGCCTGGCCGGCAAGGATCCGCGCCTGGCCCCACGCATCCGCTTCAACTACATGAGCCACCCCCAGGACTGGCGGGAATTCCGGGATGCGATCAGCCTCACCCGGGAGATCATGGTCCAGCCGTCCCTGTCACCCTATCTGGGACGGGAACTGTCCCCCGGCAGCGAGGCCCGCTCGGATGCGGCACTGGATGCCTTCGTGCGCGAGCACGGTGAAACCGCCTACCACCCGGCGGGTTCCTGTGCCATGGGTTCGCCCCAGGACCCCATGGCAGTGGTGGATGCCGAAGGACGGGTATTCGGGGTGGAGGGCCTGCGGGTGGTGGACGCCTCCATCATGCCCCGCATCATCACCGGCAACCTCAACGCCCCCACCATCATGATGGCGGAAAAGATCGCCGACCGGATGCGGCAACGGGCGCCGCTGCCCCCGGAACACGTCCCCGTGTTCCGGGTGGGTTCCACCGCCGGCTCCCATGGCACGGGTCAGTAAAGATCACTCAGGGCCAGCCCGAAACCCAGGGTGTTCTGGCGCCAGTTGTAGTCGATCATGCTCTCCCCGTAGCCGCTGAAAACCTGGGTATAGGCCCGTAGCGGCCCCAGTATCGGGGGACTCATCCAGGTGGCCTGGACGGCGCCCTTGCCGGTGGCGGGACGCCCCCTGAGCATCAGGGTGTAGCTGTGGCCGCCCTGCTGCCAGAAGGCGGTGAGGTCGCCGTACCCCAGATAGTCGGTGATATCCGGATTATCGTCCCGGGTGTCGCTTTCCTGGACCCGGTGCCAGACCCGGGCATTGAGGACCAGGTCGCCCCGCTCCACACCCACTTCGGCAAAGAGGCGGTCCCAGCTGCGGGACAGGGGCTCGGCCCGACCGTTGGACTGGTGGTTGTAACCCACGCTGAACAGGCGCCAGTGGAAGCCCCCCAGGGACAGATCCGGCCGGTAGCTCAGGATCAGCTCCGGCATGTAGTTGGTTTCGCGGAAAGGTCGCGACACCCCTTCCCGGTCGTTATAAACCTGCCACTGACTCTGCTGGGTATAGGCACCCCACAGGCCCCAGCGGCGGTCATCCGTGGTCCAGAGCCGGGTCTTGAAACTGAATTGGAACCTGGCCTCCACCGAGTCCAGCTCCACCCGATCGGCATCGGCCAGTTCCGCCAGGGGCGAGAAGGGCTGTTCGTTGGGCCGGTCGCTGTAACGGGCCGGCAGCAGGTAGCTGGGGCGGTGGGAGGCGATCACGTAACGGCTGCTGTCCGGGGCAAACCCCCAGACGGCGTCGATGCGAGAGCTGGACCGGCGGGCCGGGTCGGAGCCCCGTGCCTCAGCCCCTCCGGGCAGTGCCAGGGTTCTGGCCCGTGGCATTGTTGCCGGGGTGTCACCATCCGCGCCGGGCTGTTCCGCCAGACGGTCGTAGCAGGCCAGGCGGGCATCGGCATCGGTGATGCCGGCGCAGGACTGCAGGGCTTCAGCCAACGGGGTCGCCGGCGCCGTGGCGGGCAGGAGCAGGAGCGGCAGAAGGCAGGCAAGGAAACGAGGGCTGGGTGTGTGCATGCGGGGTCCAAGGATATCGACAGCCTTCGCCCGAAGAGAGAGAAGGGGTGGAAATGAACGGCGTGCCTATTGTTTGGTACTTTAGCAGAACCGCATTCCCCTCACCCCAGCCCCTCTCCCGCGAGGGGAGAGGGGCTTGCGCGGCGTTTACCTTACTGCACTTACTGCACCTTGGGCGCCAGTTCGCCGGACTTGTAGCGCTTGACCATGGCTTCCAGGCTCACGGGCTTGATCCGGGAGGCCATGCCGGCGCAGCCGAAGGCCTCGTAGCGCGCCTTGCAGATGTCCTTCATGGCGGCGGTGGAGACCTTGAGGAACTTGCGAGGATCGAATTCCTTGGGGTTTTCCGCCAGGAACTTGCGAATGGCACCGGTGGAGGCCATGCGCAGGTCGGTATCGATGTTCACCTTGCGCACGCCGTGCTTGATGCCTTCCTGAATCTCTTCCACCGGCACGCCGTAGGTCTCGCCCATGTCGCCGCCGTGCTCGTTGATGATCTTGAGCCAGTCCTGGGGCACGGAAGAAGAGCCGTGCATCACCAGATGGGTGTTGGGGATGCGGGCATGGATCTCCTTGATGCGCTTGATGGCCAGGATGTCGCCGGTGGGCGGACGGGTGAACTTGTAGGCGCCGTGGCTGGTGCCGATGGCGATGGCCAGGGCATCCACGCCGGTCTTCTTGACGAAGTCGGCGGCCTCGTCCGGGTCGGTGAGCAGCTGGTCATGGGACAGCTGGCCTTCGGCGCCGGAACCGTCTTCCTCGCCGGCCATGCCGGTCTCCAGGGAACCCAGGCAGCCCAGTTCGCCTTCCACGGACACGCCCAGCCAGTGGGCCATCTCGGTCACTTGGCGGGTCACTTCCACGTTGTACTCATAGGTGGAAGGCGTCTTCATATCGGGCATCAGGGAGCCGTCCATCATCACCGAGGTGAAGCCGGACTGGATGGAAGCCAGGCACACCGCCGGTTCGCCGCCATGGTCCTGGTGCAGCACAATGGGGATGTGGGGATACTGTTCCGCCGCGGCGATGATGAGATGGCGCAGGAAGGGTTCGCCGGCATATTTGCGCGCACCGGCGGAGGCCTGGATGATCACCGGGGCATCCACCTCGTCGGCGGCCTGCATGACCGCGTGCACCTGCTCCATGTTGTTGGCGTTGAAGGCGGGCATGCCGTAACCGTGCTCGGCGGCATGGTCCAGCAACTGTCTCAAAGAAATCAGGGCCATGAGGGACCTCCTGTGGGTTGTGGTCTTCGAATCGCTATGCGGTTCGGTATCGTTGTCGTTATGGGTTCGAGAATCAAGGGCGCTTACGGAGCAAAGTCCTGCAATGCCCCCACCTGGACGATCTTCATGGCGTTGGTGCCGCCCATGACGCCGGTGAGATCTCCCTTGGTGATGATGACCAGATCCCCGTCCCTGACAATACCGGCCTCCTGCAGCATGGCCACCACTTGACGGTTGTTGGCCGCATGGCTGGTATTGTCGCTCTCGAACAGGACCGGATAGACCCCCCGGTACAATGCCATCCGTCGACAGGTGCACTGGTGACGGGTCATGGCGAAGATGGGGATGCCGGAACTGATGCGGGACATCCAAAGGGCCGTGGAGCCGGATTCGGTCATGGCGGCGATGGCGCGCACATCCAGGTGGTTGGCGGTGTACATGGTGGCCATGGCAATGGCCTCGTCCACCCGCTCAAAGTAGCTGTCCATGCGGTGGGTGGACACCCGAGCGCTGCGCTGGCGCTCCGCCGCCTCGCAGATCCGCCCCATGGCCTCCACCGCCTTGTGGGGATAGTTGCCGGTGGCCGTCTCCCCGGAGAGCATGACCGCGTCGGTGCCGTCCAGTACCGCATTGGCCACGTCGAACACCTCGGCCCGGGTGGGGATCGGGTTCTGGATCATGGATTCCATCATCTGGGTGGCGGTGATGACCACCCGGTTGCGGGTACGGGCCTGCTGAATCAGGCGCTTCTGCACCCCCGGGAGCTCCGCGTCTCCGATCTCCACCCCCAGGTCGCCACGGGCAATCATGATCACATCGGTGGCGGTGAGGATCTCGTCGATGGCGTCCACCGCCTCGGCCCGTTCGATCTTGGCGCAGATGGCGCCCTGCCCGCCGGCCTCCCGCAACAGTTCCCGGGCGCGATTGACGTCGGCGGCGCTACGGGGAAAGGAGATGGCAAGAAAGTCCACGTCCAGCTCGGCGGCCAGGCGGATGTCCTCCCGGTCCTTGTCGGTGATGGCGGGGGCGGACAGGCCGCCCCCCTGACGGTTGATGCCCTTGTTGTTGGACAGGGTGCCGCCCACGGCCACGCGGGTATGGATCCGCGGCCCGTCCACCCGTTCCACCGTCAGCACCAGGCGACCGTCATCCAGCAGCAGGCTGTCGCCGGGGCTGACGTCGCCGGGCAGTGCCTTGTAGGTGATGCCCACCCGGTCCCGGGTGCCGGCATTGGGAGCCAGGTCCGCGTCCAGAATGAAGTCATCGCCCTCCTTCAGTTCCACGCTGCCCGAGACAAAGCGGGCGGTGCGGATCTTCGGGCCTTGCAAATCCCCCAGCACGGCGATGATGCGTGAGGCTTCCCGGGCGGTCTCCCGCAACAGGGCCACCCGCTTGCGGTGATCGTCCGGATCGCCGTGGGAAAAGTTGATGCGCACCACGTCCACGCCGGCCTTCACCAGCGCGCGCATGGCGGACGGGCTGTCCGTGGCCGGTCCCAGGGTTGCTACGATCTTGGTTCTACGCATGTCGGGCCTTGTCCTTGCTCGGTAGGTACCGAAGGTGGTGGGTGATGATCGCTCAGCCCTTGGCCCGGGCCTCCAGCATGGCGACGGCGGGCAGGGTCTTGCCTTCCAGGAACTCCAGGAAGGCACCTCCGCCGGTGGAGATATAGGAAATGCGGTCCGCCAGACCGTACTTGTCGATGGCGGCCAGGGTGTCGCCACCGCCGGCGATGGAGAAGGCGTCGCTGGCGGCGATGGCCTCGCCCATGGCCTGGGTGCCGGCGGCAAACTGGTCGAACTCGAACACGCCCACGGGGCCGTTCCAGACGATGGTGCCGGCCTTCTTCAGCAGTTCGGCATAGCTGGCGGCGGTGTCCGGCCCCACGTCGAAGATCATGTCGTCATCGGCCACGTCGCTGACCTTGCGTGTGGTGGCCGGAGTGGATTCGGAGAACGCCTTGCCCACGGTGACGTCGGTGGGAACGGGAATGTCGCCGCCCTTGGCCCGTGCCGCTTCCATCAGGCGCTTTGCCTCGGGGATCAGGTCGTTTTCACACAGGGATTTGCCCACCCCGTGACCCTGGGCGGCGATGAAGGTGTTGGCGATGCCGCCACCGACGATGAGCTGATCCACCACCTTGGACAGGGATTCGAGCACGGTCAGCTTGGTGGACACCTTGGAACCGCCGACGATGGCCACCA
Organism: Ectothiorhodospira shaposhnikovii; assembly: GCF_022227765.1. Classification (GTDB taxonomy): domain Bacteria; phylum Pseudomonadota; class Gammaproteobacteria; order Ectothiorhodospirales; family Ectothiorhodospiraceae; genus Ectothiorhodospira. The sequence goes on from NZ_JAJMLZ010000008.1 coordinate 197,232, forward strand.
GCGGGCGCTTTGGATTGTCCAGGGCCTTGCCCAGGGCTTCCAGTTCCGCTGCCAGCAGGGGGCCGGCACAGGCCACCGGGGCGAACTTGCCGGCACCGTGGGTGGAGGCCTGGGCCCGGTGGGCGGTGCCGAAGGCGTCCATCACGTAGATGTCGCAGAGGGCGGCGTATTGCTTCGACAGGGCTTCGTCATCCTTCTTCTCACCCGGGTTGAAACGGACATTTTCCAGCAGCACCACCTCGCCCTCGGCCACCTCCACCCCGTTCAGGTAATCGCGTACCAGGCGCACTTCCTTGCCCAGCAGACCGGAAAGATGAGCGGCCACCGGTGCCAGGGAGTCGGCCTCGCTGAACACGCCTTCCTCCGGGCGGCCCAGGTGGGACATCAGCATGACCCGGGCGCCGGCCTTCATGGCGTGCTCAATGGTGGGCAGGCTGGCGCGGATGCGGGCATCCGAGGTGACCTTGCCGTCCTTCACGGGGACGTTGAGATCCTCGCGGATCAGCACCCGCTTACCCTTCAGGTCCAGATCGGTCATCTTGATGACGGACATGCGCAACTCCTTGGATGGTTTTCGGATTGTTGTTCTGGGTCTTGCAGGGAGCAAACGCCCCTCTCCCCAAGGGGAGAGGGGTCGGGGCGGGGGCAGACCGCTTACTGACCACCCACGTGCCGCGCCAGGCGCAGCATGTTGCAGGTGTAGCCGTACTCGTTGTCGTACCAGGCCACCACCTTGACGAAGGTCTCATCCAGCTGGATGCCGGCTTCGGCGTCGAAGATGGACGGCAGGTTCACGCCGCGGAAGTCCGTGGCCACCACTTTCTCGTCGGTATACCCCAGCACGCCCTGCAGGTCACCGCTGGTGGCGGCGGACTTCATGGTCTGGCAGATGGTTTCATAGGAGGCCCCCTTCTCCAGTTCCACGGTCAGATCCACCACGGAGACATCGGAGGTGGGTACGCGGAAGGCCATGCCGGTGAGCTTGCCGTTCAGGGCGGGCAACACCTTGCCCACGGCCTTGGCGGCACCGGTGGAGGACGGAATGATGTTCTCCAGGATGCCGCGGCCGCCGCGCCAGTCCTTCTGGGACGGACCGTCCACGGTCTTCTGGGTGGCGGTAGCGGCGTGGACGGTGCTCATCAGGCCGCGCTTGATGCCGAAGTTGTCGTTGAGCACCTTGGCCACCGGCGCCAGGGCGTTGGTGGTGCAGGAGGCCGCGGAGATGATGGCCTGACCGGCGTATTCCTTGTGATTCACGCCGTACACGAACATCGGGGTGGCATCCTTGGAGGGGGCGCTCTGGATGACCTTCCGGGCACCGGCATCGATGTGCTTCTGGCAGGTTTCCTCGGTGAGGAAGAAGCCGGTGGATTCGATCACCAGCTCGGCACCCGCCTCGTTCCACTTGAGGTTGGCGGGGTCGCGCTCGGCGGTCAGGCGGATCTTCTTGCCGTTGACCACCATGTGGTTGCCTTCCACGGAGACTTCGCCGTCGAAGCGGCCGTGGACGGAGTCATAGCGCAGCATGTAGGCCAGGTATTCCGGATCCAGCAGATCGTTGATGGCCACCACTTCCAGTTCCGGGAATTCCTTGGCAATGGCCCGGAAAACCATGCGACCGATGCGGCCGAAACCGTTGATACCGACTTTGATTGTCATCGTTTGTTGTCTCCAGCTTTTGCTTTGAAAAATTCAATATCGGGCGAGGATTCAGCCCAGTACGGCTTCCACCGCACTGATCACATTGTCCGCCGTGAAGCCGAAATGTTTCATCAACTCGCCGCCGGGGGCGGATTCGCCGAAGCGGTCCATGCCCACCACGCGACCATCCAGACCCACATACTTGAGCCAGCCGACAGTCACACCGGCCTCCACGGCCACGCGGGCGCGCACGGCGCCTGGCAGCACGGACTCCCGGTAGTCGGCATCCTGGGCATCGAACACTTCCTGGCAGGGCATGGACACCACCCGGACACGCTTGCCCTTGGATTCCAGCGCCTTGGCCGCCTCCATGGCAATCCCCACCTCCGAGCCGGTGGCCAGGATAATGGCATCCGGCTGACCGCCGGCATCGTGCAGCACATAACCGCCCCGGGCGATGTCGGCCAACTGGGCCTGGGTACGGGTCTGGTGGGGCAGGTTCTGGCGGGACAGGCTCAGCAGACTGGGACCGTCGGTGCGCTCGATGCCCGCCTTCCAGGCCGCGGCGGTCTCCACCGCATCGCAGGGACGCCAGACATGCATGTTGGGAATCAGCCGCAGGCTGGTGACCTGCTCCACCGGCTGGTGGGTGGGGCCGTCTTCGCCCAGACCGATGGAATCATGGGTCATCACGTAGATCACCCGTTGCTTCATCAGGGCAGACATGCGCAGGCCGTTACGGGCATAGTCGCTGAAGATCAGGAAGGTGCCGCCGTAAGGGATGAAGCCGCCGTGCAGGGCGATCCCGTTCATGATGGCGGCCATGCCGAACTCCCGCACCCCGTAGAACAGGTAGTTGCCGTCGCCGTCCTCCTTGCTGATGCCCTTGGAGCCCTTCCACAGAGTGAGGTTGGAACCGGCCAGGTCGGCGGAGCCGCCCAACAGTTCCGGCAGGGCCGGGGCATAGCCGCCGATGGCATTCTGGGAGGCCTTGCGGCTGGCGATGGTCTCGGCCTTGGCCACGGTCTCCTCGATGAAGGCCTGGGCCTTTTGTGCCCAGTCGGCGGGCAGTTCGCCGCTCATGCGGCGGGTGAATTCGGCGGCCAGTTCCGGGTGGGCCTCGGCATATTCGGCAAAGCGGGCCTGCCAGGCGTTTTCGGCCTGGGCCCCCTTGTCACGGGCATTCCAGCCGGCGCGGATCTCGTCCGGGATCACGAAGGGTTCATGGGGCCAACCGAGGGTCTCGCGCACCAGCGCGATCTCGTCCTGGCCCAGGGGCGCGCCATGGCACTCTTCCTTGCCCTGCTTGTTGGGGGAGCCAAAACCGATGATGGTCTTGCAGCAGATCAGGGTGGGACGATCCTTCACTGCCCGGGCCTGCTCGATGGCCTGCTTCACCGCCTCGGCATCGTGACCATCCACCCCCGGCACCACATGCCAGCCGTAGGCCTCGAAACGCTTGGGGGTGTCGTCGGTGAACCAGCCTTCCACCTCGCCGTCGATGGAGATGCCGTTGTCGTCGTAGAAGGCCACCAGCTTGCCCAACCCCAGGGTGCCGGCCAGGGAGCAGGCTTCGTGGGAGATGCCTTCCATCAGGCAGCCGTCGCCCAGGAAGACGTAAGTGTAGTGGTCCACCACCTCATGGCCGGGGCGGTTGAAATGGGCCGCCAGGGCCTTTTCGGCGATGGCCATGCCCACCGCGTTGGTGATGCCCTGGCCCAGGGGACCGGTGGTGGTCTCGACACCGGGGGTGTAGCCGTATTCCGGGTGGCCGGGGGTACGGGAATGGAACTGCCGGAACTGCTTGAGTTCTTCGATGGGCAGGTCGTAGCCACTCAGATGCAGGAGGGAATACACCAGCATGGAACCATGACCATTGGACATCACGAAACGATCACGGTCCGCCCACTGGGGATTGGCCGGATTGTGCTTGAGATAATCATTCCAGAGCACTTCGGCGATGTCGGCCATGCCCATGGGCGCACCGGGATGACCGGAATTGGCCTTCTGGACCGCGTCCATGGAAAGCGCACGAATAGCGTTGGCTAGCTCTTTGCGGGAAGGCATGCAGATCTCCTGACAAGGGTGGAAATAAGGGTCTTCATGGTCTGCCGCGCTGACACCGTTCAACGGTGTTCTGGTTATTCGGACGACTGGGAAAGACGCGGCACACCTCAAACTGGTCGCTGAAAAAGTCTTCGGGGACAGCAAGTTGAATCAATCCCCGGGCATATCATCCGGTCATGAATACCACATGGAATATGCATTGACCACAGCGTTATCGGCCTGCATTTTCCCTGACAGGGGGGCTTGTCGCAAGCCCGAGCGAAACGGGGGGCTTTTTGCTGCACTGCCCCATAAAGTATTCAGATACAACGATAAATCGAATAAGGAAAGGCAAAATACATATAAATAATGAGATTTCTCAAACCGGCTCGACGCACCACAAGCACCGCATTCAGGGTAAAATCCGGCGCGGATCACCATCATCAATCCGTGGGTGGGCCGCCAGGCGGGCACCCGAGAGCCGGAGTAGCTGAAAAACATGAAAGATTCCCATCTGTTTACTTCCGAATCCGTGTCCGAGGGTCATCCGGACAAGATGGCCGACCAGATCTCCGATGCCATCGTGGACGCCATCCTGGCGGAAGACCCCCACGCCCGCATCGCCTGCGAAACCCTGGTGAAGACCGGCATGGTAGTGCTGGCCGGCGAGATCACCACCCCGGTGCACGTGGATTACGAGAACCTGGTCCGCGACGTGGTCAACGACATCGGCTACGACAACTGCGACACCGGCTTCGATGGTCACACCTGCGCCGTCATCAACGCCCTGGGCAAGCAGTCCCCCGACATCGCACAGGGGGTGGATCGCGACGTCAGCAACCGTCTGGAACAGGGCGCCGGCGACCAGGGCCTGATGTTCGGCTATGCCAGCAACGAAACCAGCGCGCTGATGCCCGCCCCCATCCACTACGCCCACGAACTGGTGCGCCGTCAGGCCCACGTGCGCAAGTCCGGTGAACTGGCCTGGCTGCGCCCCGACGCCAAAAGCCAGGTCACCTTCCGCTATGAAGGCGGCAAGCCGGTGGGCATCGACGCCGTGGTGCTGTCCACCCAGCACGCCCCGGAAATCGATCAGAAGGCCCTGCGCGAAGCGGTGATGGACTGCATCATCAAGCCGGTGCTGCCCGCCGAATGGCTGGCCACCTGCCGTGACGAGAACATCCACATCAACCCCACCGGCAAGTTTGTCATCGGCGGCCCCGTGGGCGACTGCGGCCTGACCGGGCGCAAGATCATCGTCGACACCTACGGTGGCATGGCCCGTCACGGCGGCGGCGCCTTCTCCGGCAAGGACCCCTCCAAGGTGGACCGCTCCGCCGCCTATGCCGGCCGCTACGTGGCCAAGAACATCGTCGCCGCCGGCCTGGCGGAGCGCTGCGAGATCCAGGTCTCCTACGCCATCGGCGTGGCCCGCCCCACCTCCATCAGCGTCGACACCTTCGGCACCGGCAAGATTTCCAACCAGCAGATCGTCGACCTGGTGCGCGAGCATTTCGACCTGCGCCCCTGGGGCATCATCAGCATGCTGGACCTGCTGCGTCCCATCTACCGGCAGACGGCGGCCTACGGTCATTTCGGCCGCGAGGACGTGGACCTGCCCTGGGAACGCACCGACAAGGCGGACGCTCTCAAGGCCGCGGCCGGTCTCTGATCGTCCCGACCACCCGCGCCCCAAGGGGGCGCGGGTCTTCCCGGCACATCCCCCGCCGATGCATGATTCCGCAAGATATTCCCGGGCCACCGTCCGCGTAAACAGGTCCGGCCCCCATACCTGCCTCGGGCGGACCAGGAGTGACCATCATGCAAGCGCCTGCCCTCACCATCGCCGGTTCCGACCCTTCCGGGGGCGCGGGACTGCAGGCGGATCTCAAGACCTTCCACCAGTTCGGGCTCTACGGCATGAGCGTGGTGACCCTGCTGACCGTGCAGAACACCCGGGGTGTCACCGGCGTGCAGGGCATTGACCCCGCCTTCGTCCTGCGGCAGATCGACGCGGTGCTGGAGGACATCCCGCCCAAGGCCGTCAAGATCGGCGCCCTGGGCAGTGCCGCCATGGTGGAGACCGTGGTCGAACGCCTGTCACGGCCCGACGCAGCGGGTCTTCCCCTGGTGCTGGACCCGGTCATGGTCAGCAAGCATGGCGCTCCGCTGGTGGATGATGCCGCCCGCCAGGCCCTGTGCCGACGGCTGCTCCCGCTGGCCGACGTGGTCACTCCCAACCTGCACGAAGCCGCCGCCCTGACCGGCCTGACGGTGGATTCCGAAACCACCATGATCAAGGCCGCCGCGGCCCTGGCCGATCTGGGAGCGGCCCATGTGGTCATCACCGGTGGCGCCCTGGTCGATGCCGCCACGGACATCCTGTTCAGCAACGGCCAGGTCACCCGACTACCCGCCGTCCATCAAGACACGCCCCACACCCACGGCACCGGCTGCGTCTTTGCCGCCGCCGTCACCGCCGGCCTGGCCCTGGGCAAGGACGTGGAAAGCGCCGTCCGGCAAGCCAAGTCCTTCATCCACCGGGCCATCCAGAGCGCACCCGGCCTGGGACACGGGCGCGGGCCGGTCAACATGCATGTCCCCTGCACGGATTCGACCCGATGAAGATCCTCTTTCTCCACGGCTGGCAGTCCAGACCCGGCGGGCTCAAGCCGTCATACCTGCTGTCACGGGGTCACGAAGTCATCAACCCGTTGCTGGACGACGACGACTTCGAGGCCGCCGTCGACACGGCGCAATCCGCCCTGGAGATCCATCGTCCCCAGGTCATCGTCGGTTCCTCCCGCGGCGGCGCCGTGGCCATGGCCCTGAACAGCCACCGGATCCCGCTGGTGCTGCTCTGCCCGGCCTGGCGACTCTGGGGTACGGCCGACCGGGTGAAGACGGGAACCCTCATCCTCCATTCCCCGGCGGACGAAGTCATCCCCTTCACCGATTCCCGGTATCTGGTCGACAACAGCCGGCCCGCGGTCGTCACCCTGATCACGGTCGGCTCGGATCACCGCCTGGCAGACCCGGACTCCCTGCAGACCATGCTGCGGGCCTGTGAAAACCACGGTACGCCTTGAACCCCTCACCAGAAGGACCTGACAATGCACCCCAAGCCCCTCACCCGCCTTGCCCACGAGCAGATGGCCGAAATCCTCAAGCCCGGCGATCTGGCGGTGGACGCCACCGCCGGCAATGGACATGACACCCTGTTCCTGGCCCGGACGGTGGGTGATGCCGGTCATGTCTGGGCCTTCGACATCCAGACCGCCGCGCTGGACGCCACCCGCAAGCGCCTGGAAGCCGCCGGCGTGGCGGAACGGGTCACCCTGATCCGGGACGGACACCAGCACCTGGAGCGCCACTTGCCCGATCAGGCCCGAGGCCGGATCAGGGCGGTGACTTTCAACCTGGGCTACCTGCCTGGGGGGGATCATGGCATCATCACCCGGCCGGAGACGAGCCTGGCCGCCCTGGAGGCGGCTCGCGCCGTGCTGGGGCCGGACGGGATCATCAGCCTGATGATCTATCGCGGCCACAGCGGCGGCCTGGAGGAATTCGAAGCCATCCGCGCCTGGCTGCAACAGGTCCATCCGGAACTGCACTGCTTCCCCCATCAACCCGCCGGAGATGACGGCCCGGTACTGGTCCTGCTGGGCAATGGCCTGCCCTGTCCGGATTGCTGAGTCATTGAGGTCACCCCTGATGAACGAGCTTCGCGGCAGCACCCTGCGCCACGCCATCGGCCCCGGCCTGCTCATGGCCGGCGCGGCCATCGGTGTCTCCCACCTGGTACAGTCCACTCGGGCCGGTGCCGAATTCGGCCTGTTGCTGCTGCCGGTGGTGCTGCTGGCCTGTCTGCTCAAGTATCCCTTCATCGAATTCGGCCCCCGCTACGCCGCCGCCACCGGAGAGAACCTGCTGGTGGGCTACCGCCGGCTCGGGCGCTGGGCCCTGGGCCTGTTCGCCCTGGTCACCCTGGGGACCATGTTCATCATCCAGGCCGTGGTCACCGTGGTCACGGCGGGCCTGTTCGGTCTGGTGTTCGGGCTGGATGCCTCGCCGGCCACCCTGTCGGCGTGGATCATGGGGGCCTGCCTGCTGCTGCTGGCCATCGGCAATTACCGGGGGGTGGACCTGGGCATGAAGCTCATCATGGCAGCCCTGACCGTGTCCACCCTGGCCACCGTGGCGCTGGCCTTCGGCGGAGAGCCGGACTGGTCCCGGCTCTCCGGCTGGCAGGACGCGGGGCTGATCTGGAGCGCGGCCGGCTTCGCCTTCCTGCTGGCCCTGCTGGGATGGATGCCCATCCCCCTGGACGTGGCCGCCTGGCACTCCCTCTGGACCCTGGAACGGGCCCGGGAAACCCGGACCCGTCCCAGTCTGCGCCATGCACTGACGGACTTTCGCATCGGCTATATCGCCGCCACCCTGATGGCCGCGGCATTCCTGCTGCTGGGCGCCCTGACCATGCACGCCAGCGGCGTGGGCTTTGCCAATTCCGCGGTGGGCTTTTCCGCCCAGCTGGTGGACCTTTATGCGGGCACCCTGGGTGAATGGAGCCGACCCATCATCGCCGTGGCGGCACTGACCGCCATGTTCAGCACTACCCTGGCGGTGACGGATGCCTATCCCCGGGTCATCACCGCCCTGTTCGACGCCGCCCGGGCCGGCGACCGGGGTCGCACCCCCGGTCCCGAGGAACACCGGCGCGTCCCCTATCTGCTGGCCCTGATCACCGTCCTGGGCGGTGCCCTGATCATGATCTACTTTGCCGGGGCACGCTTTACCCAATTCATCGACTTTGCCACCACCGTTTCCTTCCTCTCGGCCCCCATCCTGGCCTGGCTCACCCTGCGGGTGGTCACCCACGAGCACGTCCCGATATCCGCCCAGCCGGGCCGGGGCCTGCTGGCCCTGGCCTGGACAGGGCTGATCTTCCTGCTGAGCTTTTCCCTGGTCTGGCTGGGCTGGCGTCTGCTGGGCTGAGCCCCCCCACCGGATTCCACAAGGAGTGACCCTTGGATACCTTCAAACTGGTAAGACCCGAACATCTGAATCACTACGGCTATCTCTTCGGCGGCTTCCTGCTCAAGTGGGTGGATGAGATCGCCTGGATTGCCGCCAGTCGCGACCACCCCGGCTGCCGTTTCGTCACCGTGGCCATGAACGGGGTGGAGTTCCACCGCGGGGTGCATCAGGGCGCGGTGCTGCGCTTCAACTCCCGTGAGCACAAACGAGGCAACACCTCGGTGCAGTACGCCGTGAGCGTCTTTTGCGATGACCTGGAAAGCGGCACGGAAGAACCCATCTTTTCCACCTGCATCACCTTCGTGCGCCTGGACAACGAGGGCAACAAAATCCCGCTGCCGACCGCCGATGACACCGTGACGCAAGGGTAATTTTTTCAGGACATCCACCGGCAAAGACGGGATAATCCTCCTTTTCCAGGGGTTAAACCGTCATACACAAAAACCTGTCAGGGGGAGTCATGCTGAAAAAGACCACATTATCGGCCGGCGCGCTGGCACTGCTCATGGGGATGGGCAGTGCGCAGGCCGGATGGGACTGGGGTGGGGACCTGCGGGTCCGGGTCACCGACCTGGACAGCATTCCCACTCAAGCCGGCGGCTTCCAGTTCGACCTGCTCTTCAACCGCACCCGCACCCGGCTCTGGGCCGGTTATCAGTTCAATGAGGACGTCGCCTTTCACGGGCGCCTGATGAACGAATTCCGCATCTATGAACGGGGCGAGGACCGGTCACGGTACGAAGATCAGAAGTTCCTCAGCGAGGTGGTGCCCGACCTGCTGTACATGGACTTCAACAACCTGGCCGACGGTCTGCTGGATCTGCGCGTGGGTCGTCAGGAGCTGATCTACGGCACCGGCAACATCATCCTCAACGGCACCCCCCTGGATGGTTCCCGCTCCCTGTTCTTCAATGCGGTCAAGGCCGGCCTGACGGTGAACGAGGGCCACACCCTGGACCTGCTGGCGATCTACAACGCCAGGCAGGATGCCCTGACCATCAACCGGCAGTCCGGGCTGAGCCTCATCGAGCACAATGAACGGGCCATGGGTGTCTATGGCAGAAACAGTCAGTCCGAAGCCATGCCGTTCGAGTATTACTGGATCTACAAGGAGGAACTGGGTTCCAGGACAGCGGATGGAAGCAAGGCCGACGCGGATTTCCATACCCTGGGTGTCCGCTTCATGCCCCGCAACGGCCCGATCTCGGCCAACCTGGAGCTGGCGGCCCAGGACGGCAGCCATGGCGATGCCAACCTCAAGGGGCGGCTGCTGGATGCCTCGTTGACCCTGCGCCCGGCGATCTGGGGCCAGACCCGCCCGGCCTTCACCGCCGGCTATTACTACCTGTCCGGCAATGAGGCAGGCACCGGCGACAACGAAGCCTGGTATCCAGTGTTCTCCCGCTGGCCCCAGTTCAGCGAGCTGTATGTCTACTCCTATGTGGGCACCCAGTTCAGCATCGCCGGCTGGACCAACCTCAAGGCCCCCTTCATCGGCCTGGACCTGAACCCGTCCGGCAACACCTCCCTGAAGCTGCGCGCCCACCGTCTGTACGCGGACGAGAAGGACGGCAGCGGCGACGGCGACCACCGGGGCGATCTGTTCACCGCCGTGCTGGGCATCAACCTGAGTCCCAGCCTTCGGGCCCACCTGTGGGCGGAGTATCTGGATACGGGAGACTACTACCCGTCCGGGACTTCCGACGCCCACTTCCTGCGGGCCAACGTGGAGTACACGTTCTAATCACCGGAAAGCCTGCCGGCATCTCATTCGCCGGCAGGCAGGCTCCCACGGATACCCGGCTCCGTCACCAGGGCACTTCGGCGCTGTCCGACCCGGAGAGCCCGAACAGTCCGTCCAGACGCGCCAGTAACCCTCGCATCTCGTGGATCAGCAGGGTGAACTCGGCATCGAACCGGGCGGCCGGGTCATCGGCCTCCAACACGCCGCTGTCCTCGATCAGCTCATCGGTCAGGCGCAGACGCTTGAGGGACAAATCTTCCGCCAACACCAGGCTCAGACGCTGCTCCCACTCCAGGGCCAGCTGGGTCACCTGCTTGCCGGCCTGCAAGTGGGTGGCGATCTCGTCCCCGGCCAGGTCCTGCCCCCGGCAGCGCACCACCGACTGCTTGTCCTTGGGATCCCTGAGTTCACAGGCATCTCCCAGCTCGAAACCCTGCTCGCCGCGACCTTCGGAAACCCAGCGGGTCATCAGGGTCGGCGGCGGCACCGAGGGACGCAGCAGACTGGCGGGCAGTGTGCCCAGGGTCTCCCGCAGCAGGCTCACCAGATCCTCGGCCATGCGCTCGCTGGCGGCATCCACCACCACCCAGTGGGCCACTGTGTCCACATAGGCCAGGATGCGTCGTGAACGGGTGAAGGACTGGGGCAGCAGTTCGGCCGTCACCGCTTCCTTGAGCTGACGGCGCTCCGCGCGGCCCACCGTGCGGCCCTCGGCGGTCTCGATGTCCGAGACCCGTTCTTCCAGCACCTCCGCCACCACCGACGCGGGCAACAGGCGTTCCTGACGCTTGGCGCAGATCAGCAGGCAGCCGGCGGCCTCATGGACCAGGGCCTGTGACTCGCCGCCCAAGGGCTCGGACCAGCCCATGGTGGACAGTGTCAGGGGACCGCAAGGCTGGAAGCGGCGAGTGGAGAGCTGCTGCTCCAGGGCCATGGCATCCTGGCCCAGGGCATCCTGGAGACGGAACAGGCGGGCATTCTTGAACATGAAGATTCCTGTGGCGACAAAAGAGGGGATTGTACTCTCTGCGGGACTGGCGGGGGGCTTCCCCCCTTCGTGGCCGAGGGCCGCTCCCACGGAGGGAACACACAGGCCATGCCCACAAGGGAAGCAGGACGGATATCGCCCCGTTCAGAGAGGCATCGAATCGCTCTCCTGCCGTCACTCCCGCGAAAGCGGGAGTCCGGAATGCCGGCCCGCGACTGGATTCCCGCTTGCGCGGGAATGATGGGAATGATGGAGAGTCAGCGATGACTCAGGGCATCGTGGACCTGGGACAGGATCTCGGTGGCCACCATCAGGACATGATCCCGGGCAAAACCCGCCTGGATCATCTCGTCATACAGGGTATGGGCCATGAGGCGAGCGACCCTGGCCGGATCCTGGGTGATGGCGCCATCATGACGCTGAGCCTCCCGCGCCAGGGCGAGTTGCATGAAGTTGGTCTTGAGCAACCCCTTGAGCCGATGAATCTGCACCGACTTGGAAACCACCAGCGCCAGGATGGTGGCCAGACGCAGATCCGTCATGCTCAATCGCGGCCGATCCAGCGGGCTGTCCACGTTGATCACGCCGATCACCCGCGCCTCCAGACGAATGGGGACCGAGATCACATCCACCGTCCCCGGCTCTTCACGCCGGGCCAGACCGGCATAGACGGAGCGGTGCAGATCCAGGATCAGCAGGGGCTTGCCGGTACCGGCCACCTGACCGGCGATTCCCGATCCCAGCGGCTGACGATGATCCCTCACCTCCGCCGGCAGGCCGCCGGAATGGGCCTCCACCCGCAGATGGGGTTCGGTGCTGTTGCCCTCGTCGGACACCAGCATGATGGAACAATGCTGGCAGGCCATGGCATGGGCCACCAGGGTGGTGAGATGCTCCAGTCCCGCTTCCAGGGAACGGGTGGATTCCACAAAGCTGGCCAGTTCCGAGAGCTTGTTGATGAAATCGTCATCAGACATGGCTGGACACTCCAGGGTCAGGGGTACTTCAGTTGGACGACAGCCTGGGAAGCTGCAGGGTGAAACAGCCGCCCCCCAGTTCCCCCCCGTTGGACAACTCGACGTATCCACGCTCACCATCGCCGCCGTGCATGTCGGCAACCAGGGCACAGAAATAGAGTCCCAGACCGGTACGGCCCTGCTGGGGGTCCAGTTGGGCACCATCCCGGATGGCCTGGCGCCCCAGCATGGCACTGGGAAAACCCGGACCATCATCGGTCACCTGCACCAGCAGCCAGTCACCCTCCGCACGGGCGGACATGCAGATCTTGTGACGCGTATAGCGCACTGTATTGTTGACCACGTTTTCCAGCAGACTGTTCACCAGATAGCGGTCCAGGGTCCAGACCAGGTCGGTATCACACTGCACGAGGCACTCCACCCCGCGGTGGTCCATCAGGACCTTGTTGTTGAGCCAGTATTCTTCCAGCAGGTCATGAATGGGCACAGGCATGAAACGGGGCTGATACAGGCCTTTGACACTGCGATACAAGGCCAGCAGCTGGATCAGTGTGTCATTGACGCGACGGGCCTCGTAACGCAGCATCGCCAGTCGCTCCGCATCCATCGAGGGACGCTGCTCCTCCCTCCGCATCAAATCATCCAGGGAACCCAGGAGCAGATTGAGGGAGTTTTTCATGTCGTGGATGCTGATGGCCAGCACCGTACTGAAATCCAGCTTGCTCAAGTCTCCTCCTTGGCTCTACGTCGTCAGTCCGGAAGCTGCTGACGCAGCAGCTCCGCCCGTGTCACCTCCCCCAGGCTCTCGAGGACTTCGATCAACTGCCGGTGAATGTCGATGGGGGGTATCGCCTTGAGCATGAGGGCATCCAGGGCATCCAGGGCGGCCTCCCTGTCGCCGTGATTCACCACGGCGATCCGAAGCCGCCCCAGCATGGACCACCAGCGTACCAAGGGGTCCGCCGTCACCGACTGCCGCATGTCTTCGAGCACCTGAGCGGCCTTGGCCGACTCACCCATTTCCATCAGGGCACAGACGAGGTTGAAGAAGTCCTCGGCACGCACCGTCTGCGTGGGTTTGCCCAGCTCGATCACCTGACGCCAGGCGCAGCGCGCCAGATCCCATTCCCGAACCTGCATGGCCAACCAGCCCAGACGCCGCTGACGGGGTAGGGAACGGGAGGAGCGACCCACTGCCTCCTCCAGAATTTCCATCGCCTCCCGGGACCGGCCCCGCAGCTCCAGCACGGCAGCCAGGTGGTCGTAGGCCGCCATGAAATACGGTGTCACCACAATCGCCTGCCGAAACAGGGTCTCTGCCCGGGGCAGTTCACCACGCTCCATGGCCGCCTGTCCCAGGGAAGTGATGGCCCAGGCCACCGGTCGCTCCTTGATGACGATTTCGCAGACCTCCTGAACCAGGTCCAGAGCCCCCATGTCCAGGGCCAGCTCCGCCTTCAGGCGCAGGATGTCGGCACGCTCTCCGCGCCCGGCCGAGAGCATGGTATCCAGCAATTGAAGGGCCTGCCCGGTATCTCCTTGCCTGAGCACCCGGGCGACGGGCAGCATGGGCATGCGCCGCCGCAGGGCCTTGAGCAGACGCGCATGGAGCAGTTCCTTGCTGATGGGTTTGGCCAGATAGGCATCCGGCCCGCTTTCCAGGGCCCCCATGACCATCTCCGTGGAGTTTTCCGCCGTGACCATGATGAACACGGTGGCCACGTCCACCCACCCCTCGCGGCGGGCCAGATCGAGAATCTGCTGGCCGTGCATCCCTTCACCCAGGTTGTAGTCACACAGGACGATGTCATAGCGCCGGGAACGCAGATGCTCCAGTGCCTCCTCGGCGGATGCGGCCACGTCAGGCTTGCGCTCAACACCCAGAGACCCGAGCATCTGCACCAGCTGTGCCCGCATGTTCTGGAAGTCATCAATGATCAATACCGCCTTGCGGCCCAGGGTGATGTCCATGGTGTTTCCGGATAGGGCGTACGGTTCGGGCAATGTTCCGGATGAATCGAAACCGGCTTGACATTAGCATGAAGCCTTCCGAGTCGGCTAACCAGACCCTGTTGCCACGGAAGCCACCTGAAAAATGAGACTTTCCGGAACTGGGTCAACTTCATCACCTCCCATACCCATGCAATTTTGCTACATTTTGTAAGAGTTAACAGTATCCGGGGGCAGGCTGGCAGACCGTTGTTTCAAGGACAGGCCCGTCCACGGCTTCACTCAAGACGTTCCCCGGGAGCATGTCGCCATGGGCAAACTCTGGATTACCCTGATCATCCTGCTGGCCCTGGGCCTGGTCGTCGCCGGCGGCGTGGGCGGGCATCACGTCTCCACCCAGAACGACTTCTGCATCACCTGCCATGCCTATGAGAAGGTTTCCTGGGACCATGGTAGCCACCCCCAGGTGGACTGCCTGGCCTGCCACACCAAGGGCTTCGTCACCGATAAGATCCAGGGCGCACGCAAGGTTTACCTGATGTTCAGCGGTCAGGTGAACCCTCACCACGACGCCCCCTCGCAGACCCATCCGGAAAAGATCTCGGAAAACTGCAGTGCCTGCCACCTGAGTGACTACATCCGGGAAAACGATCCGGATTTCTACCGGGAGCACACCGAAATCATGGCGGGGGGGCGCTACACCTGCCTGACCTGTCACGGCGACAATGGCCATGACCCGGCATTGCAGGCCCTGCGCTTCAAGGCCCCCCGCTACACCCAGTGATACCGCGCGCGGCAGGCGGGAGACGGCCCCCGCCGCCCCGCCTGCTCAGACATCCGGCGACGTCGCGCCGCCCTCTTCCCCGTTGAGTCGCGCCAGACGCGCCAGACGCCGGTTCACCGCCTTGCGGCGCTGCCGGAGCAGCACCATCTCGACCACCATTGCCAACAGGGCCACCCCGTAGGAACCCCACACATAGGGGGCGTGCCCCCCCATGGCAAGAAACTCGATCATGCCTTCTCTCCCGTCCGTTCCAGCACCCAGGCGGCCCGTCGCTCACGCTCCAGCAATTCCAGTCGCGCCCGCCACAACACCACCGCAATGGCATACATCCAGCAGGCAAAGGTCATGACCAGCAGGGCGACGAACATCACCGTCTCCATGGTCGGCGCGCTGGTCACAGTGATCGAAGCGCCCTGATGCAGGGTGTTCCACCAGACCACCGAGAAATAGATGATCGGCACGTTCACCACCCCCGCCAGGGCCAGGATGGCGCTGGCATTGGCCGCCCGCTGGCGGTCCTCGATGGCCGCGTGCAGGGCCATGTAACCCAGATAGAGGAACAACAGGATCAATTGCGAGGTCAGGCGGGCGTCCCAGACCCAGTAGGTGCCCCAGGTGGGCTTACCCCACAGGGCACCCGACCACAGGCACAGAAAGGCGAACATCGCGCCGGTGGGGGCAATGGCCTTGGCCATCACCTCGGCGGTCTTCACCCGCCAGATCAGGCCGATGGCCGCGTACACCGCCATCAGCACGTAGAGGAACATGGACATCCAGGCCGTGGGCACATGAATGAACATGATCCGGTAGCTGTTGCCCTGCTGATAATCCGGCGGCGCCAGGATAAAACCGATATAGAGACCCACCACGAACAGGATGGCCGCCAACCCACCGAACCAGGGGGCCAGACGCCCGGCCAGGTCATAGAAATTGGGTGGCGATGCGAACTTGAACCACTGCACGCGCTGTTCAGCCACGTTATTCCTCCGTCAATCCAGCATGATTCTCAGCGCCGCGGCAATGGCCCAGGGCGCCAGCAACAGGGTCAGTATCAGCAGGGCGGCCATCAGGGAAAGATGGGCCTGGGCACTGGATCCGTACATGACCGCATCCACCGCCCCGGCGCCCAGCACCAGGGCGGGCACGTACAGGGGCAGGATCAGCAGGGAAATCAGGACACCGCCACCCCGCAGCCCCAGGGTCAGGGCCGCGCCGATGGCACCCACCAGACTGAGGATGGGTGTCCCCAGCAGCAGCGCCGTCATCAGGATGAGGATTTCCGTGCCGTCCAAGCCAAGCTGCATGCCCAGCAGCGGGGAGATCAGCACCAGGGGCAGGCCGGTGATCAACCAGTGGGCCAGGATCTTGCTCCCCACCAGCAGGCTCAGGGGCTGGGGCGACAGCAGGATCTGTTCCAGGGAGCCGTCGCGAAAATCGTCGGAAAACAGCCGTTCCAGGGAGAGCATGGTGGCCAGCAGGGCCGACACCCACAGCACGCCGGGGGCCATGCTGCGCAAAAGCTGAGGGTCCGGGCCGACGCCGAGGGGAAACAGGGACACCACGACGACGAAGAAGCCCAGCACCACCAGGGCGTCCTGGCGCCGGCGCAGGGCCAGGATGAGGTCACGCCGGAGCAGGGTGATCAGAGCGGTAGCCAGACCGTTCATGCCGCTTTCCCCAGGGTCAGGGTACGCTGCCGACCCTCGATGGGCACGGCCTGATGGGTGGTCAGGATGATCATGCCGTTGGCGGCCAGATGGGCCTCCAGGGCCGAGCGCAGCACCTCGATGACCTGCACGTCCAGGGCGGCAAAGGGTTCGTCCAGGATCCACAGTGGACGACGCACCAGCAACAGGCGGGCCAGGGCCACCCGACGCTTCTGCCCCTGGGAAAGGAATTTCACCGGCAGATCCTCATGCCCGCCAAGGCCCATGCGTCCGAGCACTTCCCAGGCCTCGTCCCTTCCCACCCCGCGCCCCTGCAGCGCCGACTGGATGCGCAGGTTCTCCTCGCCGGACAATTCGTCCTTGAGGGCGTTGGCGTGTCCAAGGTAGGCCAGGTGGGCCGTGGGCCCCTCTTCCTGATGCTGAACCGGGACACCATCCCAGCAGACACGGCCTTCCAGGGGACGGGACAGTCCACACAGGATGCGCAGCAGGCTGGTCTTGCCGGCACCGTTGCGGCCGGCCACCTGCAACAGCTCACCTCCCGCCAGGGAAAACCCCAGATCCCGGATCAACAGGCGTTCACCTCGTTCAACGACGAGGCCTTCCACTTCCAGCCGATGGGCCGGAAAGACGACATGGGAAGCATGACTCATGGACGGCACGGGTTACTCGGCGAACGGGTGATGGTACACGCAGCCCCCCGGGCTGTCAGCCTTCCGCGGGAGCGGCGCCGATCTGTCCCAGCCGATCCCGGACCGCCTGGGCCAGATCATCCGGGTGATACTTCTGGATGAACTTGTTGGCGCCGGTACGGCGCACCATGTCCACATTGAAGACGCCGCTGATGGAGGAATGCAGCAGGATGTAGAGATCCTTGAGCCTGGGGTCCTGGCGGATGCGGGTGGTGAGTTGATACCCATCCATCTCCGGCATCTCGATGTCGGAAACGATCATGGTGAAATAGCGGGCCACGTCCACACCGTCCGCCTGCAGGCGCAGAATCAGCTCCATGGCGTGCTTGCCGTCGGTCACCAGGCTGCACTGCACCCCCAATTGCTCCAGGGACGCCCGGATCTGGTTGCGGGCCACGCTGGAATCATCCACCACCAACACCTTGCAGTCCTGCGCCCGCACGGTCTCGCTCAGGTCACGGGAGACTTCCGTACTGGCATGCACCACCTGATCCAGCACCTTCTCCACATCCAGGATCTCGACGATCTGGTCATTCACCAGGGTCACGGCGGTCACGTAGGCATTGCGGCCGGTACCGCGGGGCGGGGGCTGCACCTTGTCCCACTGGGTATTGATGATCCGATCCACCCGCCGAATCAGGAAACCGTGCACGGAACGGTTGTACTCGGTGATGATGATGTTGCCCTTTTCCGGTTCCCTGAGCGCCGGCCCCCCGATGGCCAGCGAAAGATCCATGATGGGCATGGTGATGCCGCGCAGGGTGGCGATCCCCTTCACCAGCGGGTGTGCCCCCGCCAGCCGCGACATCGGCTGGTAGGGGATGACTTCCTGCACCTTGAAAACGTTGATCCCGTAAAGCTGCCGCCCTTCCAGCTGGAACAGCAGCAACTCGAGACGGGTGCCGGCAACCCGATTGGATTCCAGGGATGACCCCCAGTGCTGATCCGCCATGAGCAGACTCCCGATGATCTGGACTTGCACCCATGTTAAGACAAACAGGAGCTGCCTTGGGTGAATTCATTGTGGACGGCGACAGCCCCGGCGGCTTGACGCAAATCAAGAACCGGTCCAGCGGTTTAGAACCGGAACAACTTTCGGGTGTCACTAAAACAGCCTCGTGAAGCGGTAGCCGGGCCTTGTGGGCGCGGTTGCGGCTCCACCCGGATCGGTGATATCAATGGCCCGCTACCCGTCGGGCCGGTGAATCCTGCACCGACGCCCCGGCGGCAATCGGGGCACAGGCTCCCATCGCAAGACCCCTCAGCAGGCAGGAGAGTGCAATGACACCTCGACAGAAGAGACGGATGGCCGGCGTGGCGCTGGTGGTCCTGGCGGTATCCGGGGCATCCGCCCTGGCCCTGAGCGCCTTCCGGGAAAACCTCATGTATTTCTACGGCCCCACTCAACTGGTGGAAGGCGAAGCCCCCGGTGAGCGCATCATCCGTCTGGGCGGCCTGGTGGAAGACGGCTCCATCCGTCATGCCGAGGAGGGCCTGACGGTCTTCTTCAGCGTCACCGACACCAAGAACAGCATCCCGGTGGAATACGTGGGCCTGCTCCCCGACCTCTTCCGCGAAGGCCAGGGGGTGGTCACCCACGGTCGCATGGGCGCCGACGGCGTGTTCCGCGCCGAACGGGTACTGGCCCGCCATGACGAGAACTACATGGCACCGGAAGTGGCCGCGGCCCTGAAGGCGGCGGGCTACGAAGAACATCCCGGCAAGAAGGCGTACTGAGCATGATGCCCGAAATCGGCCAGCTCGCCCTCATTCTTGCCCTGCTCATGGCCCTGGTCCAGGGCACCATCCCCCTCATCGGCGCCCATCGCGGCACCACCTCCTGGATGGCCACCGCCCACACGGCGGTGGCGGGGCAGTTCCTGTTCCTGGCCATCGCCTACCTGGCGCTGACCTACGCCTTCATCACCCACGACTTCTCCGTGGCCTATGTGGCCAACCACTCCAACTCCGCCCTGCCCCTGGTGTACCGCATCTCCGGCGTCTGGGGCGGTCATGAAGGCTCCCTGGTCCTGTGGGCGCTGATGCTGGCGGGCTGGTCCCTGGCGGTATCCCTGTTCAGCAAGGGACTGCCGGCGGTGATGGCTGCCCGCACCGTGGCGGTGATGGGCCTGGTGAGCGTGGGCATCCTCTCCTTCACCCTGTTCACGTCCAACCCGTTCGAGCCCATCTTCCCGGTGCCGGCGGACGGACGGGATCTCAATCCCCTGCTGCAGGACCCGGGTCTGGTGATCCATCCGCCCATGCTCTACATGGGCTATGTGGGCCTGGCCGTACCCTTTGCCATCGCCGTGGCCGCCCTCATCGGCGGCCGTCTGGATGCCGCCTGGGCACGCTGGACCCGCCCCTGGGCCACCACCGCCTGGGCCTTTCTGGGCGCCGGCATCGCCCTGGGCAGCTGGTGGGCCTATTACACCCTGGGCTGGGGCGGCTGGTGGTTCTGGGACCCGGTGGAAAACGCCTCCCTCATGCCCTGGCTGGCGGCCACCGCCCTGATCCACTCCCTGGCGGTGACGGAAAAGCGCGGCGCCTTCCGCAGCTGGACCGTGCTGATGGCCATCCTGGCCTTCTCCCTGAGCCTTCTGGGCACCTTCCTGGTCCGCTCCGGGGTCCTGGTATCGGTGCATGCCTTTGCCACCGACCCCACCCGCGGGGTCTACATCCTCATGCTGCTGCTGGCGGTGACGGGGATCTCCTTCGCCCTCTACGCCTGGCGTGCCCCCACGGTGCGAAGTCACGCGGAGTTCGACCCGGTGTCCCGGGAAGGCGCCCTGCTGGCCAACAACGTCATCCTCATGGTGGCCCTGGCCGCCGTGCTGCTGGGCACCCTCTATCCCCTGCTGCTGGATGCCCTGGGCATGGGCAAGATCTCCGTGGGTCCACCCTACTTCAATGCGGTCTTTGCCCCCCTCATGGTCCCGCTGATCTTCCTGGTGGGCCTGGGGCCGCTGCTGCGCTGGAAGCATGTCTCCCCCCTGGAGGTGACCCGTCGCCTGTGGCATACCCTGCTGGCGGCCTTGGTGGCCGGGGTGGTGTTTCCCCTCGCCATGCAGGGGAGCGTCACCCTGATGGTGATCCTGGGCACCACCATGGGCTTCTGGATCCTGTTCACCATCGCCCGTGACCTTTACGGTCGCGCCACCCACCGGGGCGGCAACCCGCTGACCGCCCTGCGCAAGACCCCGGCCGGCTACTATGGCATGACCGTCAGCCACCTGGGCTTTGCCGTCCTGGTGATCGGCATCACCCTGCTGATGGCCTTCGAACAGGAGCAGGACGTGCGCCTGGGTTACGGCCAGAGCCACACCCTGGCCGGCTACACCTATGAACTGCGGGAAACCTACGGTGTGCGCGGCCCCAACTACGAGGCCATTGAGGCCCGGGTGGTCGTGACCCGGGACGGCGAGTTCGTCACCGAGCTTTTCCCCCAACGCCGGGTCTACCGGGTACAGACCCAGCCCATGGCACAGGCCGCCTATCAGACCCGCTTCACCCGCGACATCTTCGTCGCCCTGGGCGAGCCCCTGCCGGGCGACACCTGGTCCCTGCGCCTCTATCACAACCCGTTCCAGGTCTGGCTGTGGATCGGCGCCACCCTCATCGTCCTGGGCGGCCTGATGGCCGCGGCGGACCGTCGCTACCGGGTGTTCGCCCGCCGCGCCAGCGAAAGCCGCGCCGACGACACCGGCAGGGAAAGCACCGAAGACCTGTCCGAAGCTGCCGGTAGGAGTTCCGCCTCATGAAGCGTCTGCGTTATCTGCTGCCCCTGATCCTCATCATGGTCCTGGGGGGATTCATGATGGTCGGACTAACCCTGGACCCCCGCCGAGTCCCCTCGCCGCTGGTGGATCAACCCGCACCCCGGTTCCAGCTGCCCGCCCTGGAGGACCCCGAGCGGCTGGTGGGCAGCAGCGACTTCGACGGCGAAGTGGTGCTGCTCAACATCTGGGCCAGCTGGTGCGTCTCCTGCCGGCAGGAGCACCAGGTGCTGGTGGCCATGGCCAACCGGGGTGTCCCCATCTACGGCCTCAACTATAAGGATGAACGCAGCGACGGCCTGAATTACCTGCGCAGCATGAGCAATCCCTATGTCTGGAACGCTCATGACCTGGAAGGGCGGGTGGGCATTGACTGGGGTGTCTACGGCACCCCGGAGACCTTCATCATCGATCGCCAGGGACGGATCCGCTACAAGCACATAGGCCCCCTGAGCTGGCAGGACGCCCAGAACAAGATCCTGCCCATGGTGGAACAATTGCGGAGGGAGTCCCTGTGAAGTCCCTGCTCACCACCCTGAGTCTGTGTCTGGCGCTCTGTCTGTCCGGCCCGGGTCTTGCCGGTGGACTGGATCCCACCGATTTCGACGATCCGGTGCTGGAACAGCGCTACCGGGCCATGCTCCACGAACTGCGCTGCACCGTGTGCCAAAACCAGTCCCTGGCGGACTCCGACGCCGGGCTGGCGCGGGACCTGCGCCGGGAGCTACGGGACCAGCTCCGGGCCGGTGCCACCGACGAGCAGATCATCGACTACATGGTGGCCCGCTACGGTCAGTTCGTGCTCTACCGCCCGCCCCTCTCCGCCGCCACCTTTCTGCTCTGGACCGGGCCGTTCATCCTGCTCCTGATCGGTCTGGCGGCCCTGTATCTCACCGCTCGCAAAAGCCGCCAGCGGGATGAGCAGCCCATTGCCGATGCCGCCGCGCGGGAGCGTGCCCGCCGCTTGCTGAATGAAGGAAAAGACGCATGAGTACTGGATTCTGGATCGGTGCCGCCCTGTTGTCCTCCCTGGCGGTCCTGGTGATCCTCTGGCCCTTCATCCGTCGACGGCAACAACAGGCCGACGTGGCCTTCCGGGGCCTGAACCTCACCATCTACCGCCAGCGCATGGCCGAGCTGGACCAGGAACTGGCCAACGGCCTGCTCACCCGCGAGCAGTACGAGGCCGCCAGGGCGGAGCTGGAAGACAACCTCATCACCGATGTGGAACAGCCGGAGGAAACCCCGGCCACCCCCTCACCCGCCCCGCGCCAGGGCATGGTGCTGCTGGGCATCACCGCCGTGCTGGTGCCCATGGCGGCCCTGCTGATCTATTTCCAGCTGGACACCGCCCCCCGCATGTCGCCCACCCAGACCCTGGCCATGGGCCAGGAACCCAGCCACGACATGATGGACATCGAACGCATGATCGTGCAGCTGCGGGAGCGCCTGGAGATGGACCCGGACAATACCGAGAACTGGCTGTTCCTGGCCCGCACCTACGGCTTCGTCGAGCAGTTCGAGGACGCCGCGGCAGCCTTTGACGAGGCCTACCGGCGACTGGGCGACCAACCGGACCTGAACGTGGACTACGCCGAAGCCCTGATGATGGCTGCCGACGGCCGGGTGACCCGCCAGGTGACCCGTCTGCTGGATCGCGCCCTGGAACTGGACCCGGACCACCAGAACGGTCTTTGGCTGGGGGCCATCGCAGATTTTCAGCAAGGGGATTACCCTCGCTCCGCCCTGCGTCTGGATCGTTTGCTGAGCCAGTTGCCGGAAGACAGCGACTCCGCCCGTTCCGTGGCCGAGGCCCTGCGTGATGTCCGGGCCATGACCGGTGGCACGGCCGGTGATCAGACCGATGCGGCCGACGCGGGTGCCGATGCCGACACCCTGGCCATCGAGGTGGAAGTGGTGCTGGACGAATCGCTGGCGGAGCGGGTGAGCGGCGAGGAGTTCATCATGGTCTTCGCCCGTCCGGCCCAGGGCTCCCGCATGCCCCTGGCCATCGTCCGCGCCCGGGCGGACGCCTTCCCCATGACCCTGCGCCTGGAAGACGAGGGCGGCATGGTGGCGGGCATGTCCATGCGCGAGTTCGGCGAAGTGCAAGTGGTGGCCCGCCTCAGCCGCACCGGCATGGCCCAGGCCGAGAGCGGCGACATGGAAGGCGTCAGCGAGCCGGTCACCGTCAGTGCCGACGCCCCCGCGCCGAAGGTCAGGCTGACCATTGACCGCATTCTGCCTTGAGTTTGATGCGTCGCCCCCGGTTTTTTTTCGAAACACGAAAATCCAGAGATCCAGTGCCGTGACCGAAGCCGCCGCCATCCCCCACCGCGACCTGTGTACCGACTGCGGCCTCTCCCGCACCGCCGATCCCCGGCGTTGCGGCCGGGCCTGCCAGTTCATCCACCCCCGATATGACCGGCTGGAGACCCAGGTTCATGGCCGGGCACGGAACCCGGACCAGGAAGACGAACTGTTCTTCGGCCCCTATCGCCGGATGCTGCAGGCGGCCATGAACACCCCGCGAGATGGCGCCCAGTGGACCGGCATTACCACCCGCATCGGCGAACGCCTGCTGGAGACCGGTCAGGTGGATGCGGTGCTCACCATGACCGCCGACCCCCAGGACCGCTGGCGCCCCCAGCCGATGCTGGTCACCCGCGCCGAGGACATGGCCCGGTGCCGGGGCATGCGCATGGGCTACGCCCCCCTGCTGGCCCACCTGGAACCGGCCCTGGCCCAGGGCTATCGGCGTCTGGCGGTGATCGGCCTGCCCTGTCAGATCTATGCCCTGCGCGCCATCGAACCCGAACTGGACCTGGATGCGCTCCACGTCATCGGTACCCCCTGCTCCGACAACACCACCACCGAGCATTTCCATGAATTCCTGGCCCTGCTGGCGGACCGTCCGGAAACGGTGACCTACCTGGAATTCCGTGCCGATTACCATGTGGAACTGAGGTTCGAGGACGGCCGGGTACAGACCATCCCCTTCCTCAAGCTCCCCATCTCCAAGCTGCCCCGGGATTTCTTCCCCCTCACCTGCCAGACCTGTGTGGACTACACCAATGTGCTGGCGGACATCACCGTGGGTTACATGGCGGGACGGGGAGAACAATGGCTGGTGGTGCGCAACGAAAAGGGCGAGGCCCTGCTGGATCTCCTGGGTGATGAAGTGCGCACTGCGCCCTGCACCAGTGCCGGCAAGCGGCAGGGGCCGGTGAAGGGATTCATGAAGAATACCGAGCGGGCGGCGGGCGGCCTGCCCCTGCGCGGCATGCCCGACTGGGCACGCCCCTTGGCGGCCTTTCTCATGCCCCGTATCGGACCCCGGGGTCTGGAATTTGCCCGGGCGCGGGTGGAGATGAAGGCGGTGGAGACGGTGCTGCACCTGCGCCGGGCTCAGCCCGGACGGATGAAACACATGATCCCGGACCACGTGTGGCAACTGGTGAAGCCCTATGAACTCGAACCACGGCCGGGGGAGCGGGGAACCTAGTCCGCCTTTCCGGACAAGGCATCCAGGCGCTCCCGCGCCAGTCGCCGCCCCAGATCGATCACGGGGCGGGCACGATGGAACTCGTGAATCATGCAGACGTTCTTGGGCACGCTGATGACCACGTCCGGACGGAACACCGCCAGGTGCTGGCGGGTGATGGCCGCCTGCATGGTTTCCAGGGAACGCATCAGCACCTCGGTCAGGGCCAGCCCGTCCTCCTTGGCGCCGCTGTCGCCGCCGAAGGATTCCACGTAGCCGCGCATGCGTTGCAGCAGGCCGGACTGCCCCGCCTCCGGCTCCCGGCCCAGTCGCTCGGATTCGGGGGTGTCTTCCTCCGCTTCCGGCGCCGGTCCGTTCACGTCCACCACAATGGTCAGGTCCGTCAGCGTCCTCAGGGTGGGCGCCACCGGCACCGGATTGAGCAGGCCGCCGTCCACCAGGGTACGCCCCCGGTAACGATGGGGCGTGAACACCGCCGGGATGGCAATGGAGGCGCGGATGGCATCGAACAGCGGACCGTCGCTCATCCAGACCTCCTTGCCCCGCTCGATGTCCACCGCCACCGCGGTATAGCTGATGGGCAGGTGCTCGATGTCGCTGCAACCCACCAGCTCCTTGAGCTTGCGGATCAGCTTGTCCCCCCGGATGATCCCTCCGCCCGACAGGGACCAGTCCACCAGGGCCAGCACGTCCGTCTGATCCAGTCCCGTCACCCAGTCCGTGTAGGTCCCCAGTTCGCCCAAGGCATGAATCCCGCCCACCAGCGCCCCCATGGAACTGCCGGCAATGGCCTTGATCTCATAGCCCCGGGCCTCCAGTTCCTGAATCACGCCGATGTGGGCCAGCCCCCTGGCCCCGCCCGAGCCCAGTACCAGCGAGACGGTGCGATGATCCTGTTTGTCTTTGTCTACCATGAACGTTCCGCTCAAGCCCTGACCACTGACGCAAGTCCCCCAACTGGGGCACAATAGGCACTCAGGGGTGCACGCCCCGATCCTACTGCCATTGTCCGGCAGAACACAGCCCGACATCCAGCACCCTCGCAGGATACCCAGAGGTCCGTCTTTTCATGTCCACCCACCAGCGCCTGACAACCCGGCTACTGCTCATGCTTGCCCTGTGTCTCGGGCTCGGAATGCCCGTCCTGGCTCAGGAGGCCGGCGTGGCGCCGCCGACAGGTTCGGCGCCGGTCACCCAGATGGAACTGGATGCCCAGCGGGAAGCCCTTAACCAAGGCATCACCCGCGTCCGTCCTCAGGTTCAGGCCATCGATACCGGACCGGCCGAGGCCTGGCTGAGGGCCAGCCCCGAACAGCGCCTGAGCCAGCGAGCCGGTGACGGGGAACTGTCCGACGCGGAACGCGCCCTCTGGCAGACAGCCCTGGAACAGGAACGCTCCGCGGCGGAGCGACTGCGCGGCGCCCTGGATCGTGCCGGCATCGCCAAGTCGGCTGTCGAGCGTCTACAGGAGGCCCGTCAACGGCTGGATCAGAACCTGCGCCTGCCCTACACCCCGGGTCAGGAACGCAGCATCAGCCAGATCGAGGACGACATCGGTCTGCTGGAGCGGCGCCGGGACCAAACCGCTCTGGAACTGGATCAGAGACGCGCCACCCTCACCCGCCTGGAAGAACAGTCCCGCACCCAGGCCGAAACCCTGGAGCGCCTGCAGCGCCAGCGTGCCGAGGAACTGGAGGCCCTGCCGCCCGATCCGGAAGACGCCGAACTGGCCAGTGCCGTGGAGGCCACCCGGCAGGCCATCACCCGGCGCGCCGATGCCCGCGTCATCGCCGCCCAGCTGGACGGCCAGGGTCTGCCCCCCCGCATCGAAGTCCTGCGCCATGAGATCCCTTCTCTGGAACTGGAGCTACGCTGGCTGCGGGCCACGCTTTCCGCGCTGGAACAGGAACTCAACGAACGCGCATCGGAGGAACTGCGGACCCTGCAACAGGGCCTGCAGCGGCTGGTGGAACGGGAACCGGAGGCGCGAACCCGCTTTGCCGGGGAGATACAGGCCCTGCGGGATCGTTTCGACCGCATCGCCGAGACCCAGACCCGCATTCGCACCCTGCAACAGGAACGGGATCGCTATACCCGTATCGAACGGGAATTGACCCAGACCCTGGCGAACGTGCGTGAACGCCTGGAAGTCGGCGGCCTCACCGAGGCACTGGGCAGTTTGTTCCTGGAGGAACAGCGACGGCTGCGGGACCTGGACGAGGCCCGCTTTGCGGTCCGGGGCATCGAACGGGAACTGGCACAGTCCAGGCTGCGAGCCATCACCCTGCGGGAGCACCTGAGCGTTCAGCCGGGCGCCCCGACCCTCAACGGCGACGACCTGGGCCAGGCTGAGCTGCGACGACTGCAGGAACAGACCCTGACCATCCAGCTCCATGCCGAGGAAAACCTGGCCGATCAGCTGCGCCAGACCGACCTGCGGCTGCGGGCGGTGGTGGCCCTGGTGGACGAACTGGACCAGATTCTGAGGGAAACCCTGCTCTGGTGGCCCAGCCACGTGGCCGTGGGCACGGACTGGATCGCCCGCATCCCCTCCGCCACCCTGGCCCTGCTGGACCCGGCGGCCTGGCAGGAGGTACGCCATGTGCTACGGGAGGTAACCCTGGGCAGCCCGATCCCCCTGGGACTGACCCTGCTGCTCTCACTGGTACTCTACGGGCTGGGCCGGGGCACCCCCAGCCACCTGGAAGACCTGGCCGCCCGCACCCGACATCGCTTCACCGACAGCGTCAAGCTGACCCTGCAGGCCCTGGGCTGGAGCCTGCTGCGGGTGCTGCCGGTCCCCGTCCTGCTGATGGCCACCTCCCTGCGCCTGGAGGCCATCCCGGAAGTGGGTCACGGAGTGGAGGTCCTGGCCACCATCTTCTTCAGCGCCTCCATCTGGTGGCTGGCTGGTCACCTGTTGCTCCTGCTCACCCACAGGAACGGCGTCGGCACCGCCCACTTCAAGTGGAACCCGCTCATGGTCAGGCGTCTGCGTCGACATCTGGTCTGGTTCCTGCCCACCCAACTGCTGCTGATCCTGTTGCTGGCCCTGACCTTCAGTCATCCGGCGGACCTGGTCTTCGACATCTTCGGCCGCATGGCCCTGCTGGCCGCGGTGGTGATCAGTGCCCTGTTCGGCTGGTGGCTGCTCGGCCCCATCCCCGAAGGCGAGGAACCGCCCCTGACGGAACGCCGCCGGCGCCTGCTGCGGATGCTGATCGGCGTGGCGGTGCTGGCACTGACCGGACTGATCCTGGCCGGCTACCTGCTGACCGTGGCCGAACTCATGGGTCGCAGCATCGACACTTTGGTGATCGTGGGCATCGTCTGGCTGGGCTATAACCTCTCCGCCCGGGCCCTGATCCTGAGTGAAACCCGGCTGCGGGTACGGCGCATGCGCGAGCAGCGGGCCAAGGCGGCGGCCATGGAAAGCAGCAGTGCCGGTGGCGGTGCGGAAGGGGGCATGGACATCCCCGAGCCCCACCTGAGTATGGAAGACGTGAACCTGCAAACCCGCACCCTGATGCGCATCACCGTGTGGGCGGCGGTGGTCCTGGCCCTGTTCTGGGCCTGGTCCGATGTGCTGCCGGCCCTCACCTGGCTGGACGGCATCACCCTGTGGTCGCGCACCATCATGGTGGGGGAGGCCGAGGTGCTCAGCCGCGTCAGCCTGCTGAACTTCCTCATGGCCATCTTCCTGGGGGTGGTCTTCACCCTGGCGGCCCGCAACCTGCCCGGCCTGGTGGAGATCCTGCTCTCCCGCAGCACCCAGATGGACGCCGCCGGCCGTTACACCGTCACCATGCTGCTGCGCTACGCCCTCACCGTGGTGGCCATCATCAGCGTGTTCTCCCTGCTGGGGCTGCGCTGGAGCGAATTGCAATGGATGGTCGCGGCCCTCACCCTGGGTCTGGGCTTCGGCCTGCAGGAGGTGGTGGCCAACTTCGTGTCGGGCCTGATCATGCTGTTCGAACGCCCGGTGCGGGTGGGCGACACCATCACCATCGGCGAATACAGCGGCACCGTGGCCCGCATCCGCACCCGGGCCACCACCATCGTGGACTGGGACAACCGGGAGGTGGTGATCCCCAACAAGAACTTCATCACCGAACGGCTGATCAACTGGACCCTATCCGACACGGTGACCCGACTGGTGATTCCGGTGGGGGTCAGCTACTCGGCGGACGTGGACCTGGTACGGGAAACCCTGCTGAAGATCGCGTCGGAAAACCCCCAGGTGCTCAAGGAACCGGCCCCCAGCGTGTTCTTCATCCACTTCGGTGACAGTGCCCTGAACTTCGAGCTGCGGGTCTACGTGAGCCAGTTGCGCGAGCGTCTGCTGACCACCAGCGAACTGCACACCAGCATCATCAAGCGCTTCCGGGCGCTGAACATCGAGATCGCCTACCCCCAGATGGACCTGCATGTACGCGACATCGTCCCCATGCCCGGCGGTCCCACCCAGTCGCCGACCGCCGGTCAGCCGCCCCGCACACGCAGCGCGGCAGACCCGGACCCGGGCCTGGAGGCGCCGGAACCGGCACCGGATCCGTCGGGTTCCGAACCATCGGCAAGCAGCGAGCCGGGCGAGCGCAGCGATTGATCCCCACGCCGGTCGGAGGTAAACCCATTCGGTCAACCGGGAAGAGCCGAGGTTGAAAAAGGCCATGGAAGGCCCTGTCACCTGCACCGAATCACGCACGAATTGCCCGGCATTGGTGCATCCCGATGACCGATGCCCGGTCCGCGCCCGTCTTCCAGTGTCTTTCCCCCTGAAATCCGCACGGATCTGGCACGTAGCTTGATATGGAACAGGAACGACGGAAAAAACGCACCACCAATGGCCCCGGATTCCGTTAAAAGCACAAAAATTGCTCAAAAAGCGCCCCAAAATAGTTCATAAGCGCACCAAAGCAGTGCATTTTTGCAAGTTCCTGATGGAAGCGCCCGCCGCCCTCTGGCGTCTCGGACACTTTCGCTTTAATCTCCCCAACCCGCCGGAATTCGGCGTATTCACGGAAAGTCAATAGCAGGAGATCGGCGACGGCAACACCGCCCCGATCCCCCGGCACCAGACCGCCGCGGATGCCGGCCAGCGACCAGATACCAGCGAGGTCAATGATGAGCTTTCATGCCTTACCGCCCGAGCAGGGCCTCTATGATCCAGCCCACGAGCGCGACGCCTGCGGCATCGGCTTTGTCTGTCATATCAAGAATCAGAAAAGTCATCGGATCGTCCAGCAGGGTCTGGAGATTCTGGAGCGGATCAATCACCGCGGCGCCGTGGGCGCCGATCCCAAGGCCGGTGACGGCGCCGGCATCCTGGTGCAGATTCCCGATGCCTTCCTGCGCGCCCAGGTGAGCTTCGACCTGCCCGAGACCGGAGACTACGGCGTGGGCATGATTTTCCTGCACCAGGACGCGGATATCCGCGCCCGGATGCAGGCCATCATCGAAAAGCACATCCTGGAAAGCGGCCAGACCGTCCTGGGCTGGCGCGACGTGCCCACCGACAACAGCGACCTGGGCGAAAGCGTGCTGCCCAGCGAACCCAGGGTGCGCCAGGTGTTCATCGGCCGCGGCGACCACTGCACCGACCAGGATGCCTTCGAGCGCAAGCTGTTCGTCATCCGCAAGCGCATGGACAACGAGATCCGCGACGCCGGCCATGGCTTCGAGGCCTGCTACATCGCCTCCATGTCCTCCCGCACCCTGAACTACAAGGGCATGCTGCTGGCCGGCCAGGTGGGCCAGTACTACCTGGACCTGCAGGATGAGACCTTCGTCAGTGCCCTGGCCCTGGTGCACCAGCGTTTCTCCACCAACACCTTCCCCACCTGGGACCTGGCGCAGCCGTTCCGCATGATCTGCCACAACGGCGAGATCAACACCCTGCGGGGCAACGTCAACTGGATGGCAGCCCGCCGCCATACCATGCGTTCCGAGATCCTGGGCGACGACCTGGACACCATCTGGCCCCTGATCCCGGAAGGCCAGTCCGACTCCGCCTGCTTCGACAACGCCCTGGAACTGCTGGTGATGGGAGGCTACTCCCTGGCCCATGCCATGATGATCCTCATCCCCGAGGCCTGGTCCGGCAACACCCTGATGGACGAGAAGCGCCGCGCCTTCTATGAGTACCACATGGCCCTGATGGAGCCCTGGGACGGCCCCGCCGCCATGGCCTTCACCGACGGCCGCCAGATCGGCGCCACCCTGGACCGCAACGGCCTGCGTCCCGCCCGTTATCTGGTCACCAAGGACGACCTGGTGATCCTGGGATCGGAAATGGGCGTGCTGGACATCCCCGAAGAA
Organism: Ectothiorhodospira shaposhnikovii; assembly: GCF_022227765.1. Taxonomy (GTDB): domain Bacteria; phylum Pseudomonadota; class Gammaproteobacteria; order Ectothiorhodospirales; family Ectothiorhodospiraceae; genus Ectothiorhodospira. Next base: position 228,360 of record NZ_JAJMLZ010000008.1, read on the forward strand.
CAGATCGTCAAGAAGTGGCGCCTGCAGCCGGGCAAGATGCTGCTGATCGACCTGGAAGAAGGCCGCATCATCAGCGACGACGAGATCAAGACCCAGCTGGCCGAGGCCCGCCCCTACGGCGAGTGGCTGAAGAAGACCCAGATCCGCCTGGAAGACCTGCCCACCGGCGTCGGCCCCATGGCCCCCGATGACGCCACCCTGCTGGATCACCAGCAGGCGTTCGGCTATACCCAGGAAGACCTGAAGTTCCTGCTCACCCCCATGGTCCTCACCGGCCAGGAAGCGGTGGGCTCCATGGGCGCGGACAACCCGCCCTCGGTGCTGTCGGCCCGGCCCAAGCACCTGTCGACCTATTTCAAGCAGAACTTCGCCCAGGTGACCAACCCGCCCATCGACCCGATCCGCGAGGAACTGGTGATGTCGCTGGTGTGCATGATCGGTCCCCGCCCCAACCTGCTGGGCATCAACGAGGCCGGCCGGCACTGGCGTCTGGAGACCCCTCAGCCGGTACTGACCAATCAGGACCTGGAGCGCATCCGTCACATCGAATACCACTCCGGCGGTGCCTTCCGCACCCGCACCCTGGACGTGTGCTATCCCGCCGCCGAAGGCGCCGAGGGCATGGGCGCCGCCCTGGACCGCCTGTGTGCCCAGGCGGAACAGGCGGTACTGGATGGCTTCAACATCCTCATCCTGTCCGACCGCGACACCAACCGGGACCGGATCCCGATCCCCATGCTGCTGGCCACCTCGGCCGTGCATCATCACTTGATCGAGAAGGGGCTGCGCACCGCCTCGGGCATCGTGGTGGAGACCGGTGCCGCCCTGGAAGTGCATCACTTCGCCACCCTGGAAGGCTACGGCGCCGAGGCCATCAACCCCTACCTGGCCTTCGACACCATCCAGTCCATGCTGCCGCGCCTGCCGGAGCGCCTGAGCTTCGAAGAGGCCCAAAAGCGCTACATCAAGGCCATCGGCAAGGGCCTGCTCAAGGTCATGTCCAAGATGGGCATCTCCACCCTGGAGTCCTATTGCGGCGCCCAGATCTTTGATGCCATCGGCCTCAACACGCCGTTCGTGGACAAGTACTTCTCCGGCACCCACAGCAAGATCGAAGGCATCGGTCTGCCCCAGGTGGCCGAAGAGGCGGTGCGCTGGCACCGGCAGGCCTACGGCAACGCGGAGATCTACCGCAAACAGCTGGACGTGGGCGGCGACTACGCCTTCCGCATCCGCGGCGAGGACCACATCTGGACCCCGGACAGCATCGCCAAGCTGCAACACGCCACCCGCGCCAACGACGCCGGGAGTTTTGCCGAGTTCTCGCGGCTCATCGACGAGCAGTCCGAGCGCCTGCTGACCCTGCGCGGACTGATGGACTTCAAGTTCGCCGACACCGAAATTCCCCTGGACGAAGTGGAACCGGCCGCCGAGATCGTCAAGCGCTTCGCCACCGGCGCCATGTCCTTCGGCTCCATCTCCTACGAGGCCCATTCCACCCTGGCCAAGGCGATGAACGCCATCGGCGGCAAGTCCAATACCGGCGAGGGCGGCGAGGAACCGGAACGCTTCCTGCCCCTGGCGGACGGTTCCATGAACCCGGAACGTTCCGCCATCAAGCAGGTGGCCTCCGGCCGCTTCGGCGTCACCACCGAGTACCTGGTGAATGCCGACGACATCCAGATCAAGATCGCCCAGGGCGCCAAGCCCGGCGAGGGCGGCCAGCTGCCCGGCCACAAGGTCAATGCCCAGATCGCCCGGGTGCGTCATTCCACGCCTGGCGTGGGCCTGATCTCGCCGCCGCCCCACCACGACATCTATTCCATCGAGGACCTGGCGCAGCTGATCCACGACCTCAAGAACGCCAATCCCAAGGCCCGCATCTCCGTGAAGCTGGTCTCCGAGGTGGGCGTGGGCACCGTGGCCGCCGGCGTCTCCAAGGCCCATGCGGACCATATCACCATCGCCGGTTACGACGGCGGCACCGGGGCCAGCCCGCTGACCTCCATCAAGCACGCCGGCAGCCCCTGGGAAATCGGCCTGGCCGAAACCCAGCAGACCCTGGTGCTCAACCGTCTGCGGGGCCGCGTGGCCCTGCAGGTGGACGGCGGTCTGCGCACCGGCCGCGACGTGGTCATCGGCGCCCTGCTGGGGGCCGACGAGTTCGGCTTCGCCACCGCGCCGCTGATCGTGGAAGGCTGCATCATGATGCGCAAGTGCCATCTGAACACCTGCCCGGTGGGCGTGGCCACCCAGGATCCTGAACTGCGCAAGAAATTCACCGGCAAGCCGGAATACGTCATCAACTATTTCTTCTTCGTGGCCGAGGAAGTCCGCCGCCTGATGGCCAAGCTGGGCTTCCGCACCATGAACGAGATGATCGGGCGTTCCGACCTGCTGGAGATGCGCAAGGCCATCAGCCACTGGAAGGCCCAGGGTCTGGACTATACCCGCCTGCTGGCCCGGCCCCAGGTGCCGGCCGAGGTGGCCATCTACAACACCGAGACCCAGGATCACGGTCTGGACAAGGCCCTGGATCACGAACTGATCCGGCAGGCCCAGCCGGCCCTGACCGAGGGCAAGCCGGTGAAGATCGAAACCCGGATCCGCAACTTCCACCGCACCGTGGGCACCATGCTCTCCGGTCAGGTGGCGGCCCGCCACGGTCATGCCGGCCTGCCGGATGACACCATACACATCAAGGCCCATGGCACCGGCGGCCAGTCCTTCGGCGCCTGGCTGGCCAAGGGCGTGACCCTGGAGATGGAAGGCGAGGCCAACGACTACGTGGGCAAGGGCCTGTCCGGCGGCCGCATCATCATCTATCCGCCGGCCCATGCCGCCATCGACCGGGCCGAGGACAACATCATCGTCGGCAACACGGTGCTCTACGGCGCCATCAATGGTGAGGTGTTCTTCCGCGGCGTGGCCGGTGAGCGTTTCTGCGTGCGTAACTCCGGTGCCACCGCCGTGGTGGAAGGCGTGGGCGACCACGGCTGCGAATACATGACCGGCGGCATCATGGTGTGCCTGGGCCGCACCGGCCGCAACTTCGCCGCCGGCATGTCCGGCGGGGTGGCCTACGTGCTGGACGAGGATGGTGATTTTGCCCAGCGCTGCAACCTGGCCATGGTGGAACTGGAGCCCATCGCCGCCGAGGACGATGCCCTGGAGGCCCTGGATCACCAGGGCGGGGATCTGGAAACCCACGGTCGAGTGGACCTGAGCCACGACATGACCAACCACGATGCCCGGCGCCTGAAGACCCTCATCGAGCGTCATCTGGCCTACACCGGCTCGGCCCAGGCCGAACGCATCCTGGCGGACTGGAACAACTTCCTGCCCCGCTTCGTCAAGGTGATGCCGGTGGATTACCGCCGTGCCCTGGAAGAGCTCCAGGCCCAGAAGGCCCGCCCGCCGGGTGCCAACCGACCACTGACCGCCAACCAGCCGCTTGAGGGGAGCGCCGCTCATGGGTAAGCCAACCGGATTCCTGGAATTTGCACGCCGCGACCGGCGCTATGCGCCGGTGAGTGACCGTATCGTCCACTATCGGGAGTTCGTCATCCCGCTCAGCGTGGAACAGCTGCGTGAGCAAGGTGCCCGCTGCATGGATTGCGGCATCCCTTTCTGTCACCAGGGCTGCCCGGTGAACAACATCATTCCGGACTGGAATGACCTGGTGTACAAGAGCGACTGGAAGCAGGCCATCGAGGTGCTGCATTCCACCAACAACTTCCCCGAGTTCACGGGCCGCATCTGCCCCGCCCCCTGCGAGGCCGCCTGCACCCTGAACATCGACGACACCCCGGTGACCATCAAGACCATCGAGTGCGCTATCGTCGACCGGGCCTGGGAAGAAGGCTGGATCCGGCCCCAGGTGGCCCAGCGCCGCACCGGCAAGCGGGTGGCAGTGGTGGGCTCCGGCCCCGCGGGCCTTGCGGCCGCCCAGCAGCTGGCCAGGGCCGGTCACCATGTGGAAGTGTTCGAGAAGGCGGATCGCATCGGCGGCCTTTTGCGTTACGGCATTCCCGACTTCAAGCTGGACAAGGGCCACATCGATCGCCGTATCGCGCAGATGCGCACGGAAGGGGTGCAGTTCCACACCCTGACCCATATCGGCGTGGACATCCCGGTGGCGAAGCTGCAGGCGGAGTTCGACGCGGTGGTGCTGGCGGGCGGTTCCGAGAAACCCCGGGATCTGCCGGTGCCCGGTCGTGAACTGCAAGGCGTACACTTCGCTATGGATTTCCTCACCCGCAACAGCAAGCGGGTGCAGGGCGTGTTCGTGCCCGACGAGGACTTCATCAGCGCCCAGGACAAGCACGTGCTGGTCATCGGCGGCGGCGACACCGGTTCCGACTGCATCGGCACCTCCAACCGTCATGGTGCGATCCATGTCACCCAGGTGGAGATCCTGGACAAGCCGCCGGTGAAGGAAGACAAGGGACTCACCTGGCCCAACTGGCCCAACCGCATGCGCACCTCCAGTTCCCAGGAAGAAGGCTGCACCCGGGAGTGGAATGTGGCCACCAAGGCCTTCATCGACGATGGCCATGGCCGGGTCAAGGCGGCACGGGTGGTGTCGGTGAAGTGGGAAAAGGATGCCCAGGGCCGTTTCCAGATGAGCGAAGTGCCGGGCACCGAGCGGGAAATCCGCTGTGATCTGGTGCTGCTGGCCATGGGCTTCGTGCATCCGGTGCAGGAGGGCATGCTGGCCCAACTGCAACAGGAGTCCGGCCTGGAGTTGGATGCCCGGGGCAACGTCAAGGGCGTGACCGAAGGCGCCAAAGCCTACCACACCAGCGTGGATGGCGTTTTCGCCGCCGGCGACATGCGTCGCGGCCAATCCCTGGTGGTCTGGGCCATCCGCGAAGGGCGTCAGTGCGCCCGGGCGGTGGACGAATGGCTGATGGGGAGTTCCGACTTGCCCCGGTGAGGCATCGCGTTTGGCGCCGGCCCGGTAATACCGAGCCGGCGCCAAGGCCTTTCCGGAGCAACGGTCCGTATTGATTCATCATGGTACCTGCCGAATGCCGTCGGCAGCACCTATACTCTTCCTTGATCTGATGATTCACGCCTGATCAAGAAGCTCCCTTCATGCCCGCACCCTTCAAGCTGACCCCCGCAGGTATCGCGCTGAGCTACGCGCTCTTTGCTGCCCTGTGGATCATTGCCTCGGGCATGATGCTGGGTCTCGCCCTGTCGGAACCCCTGGCACAGACCCGGATCGAGATGCTCAAGGGTCTGGTCTTTGTCGGCGTCACCAGCGGGCTGCTCTACCTGTTGCTTCGATTTTGGGAAGTTCGCCGCTCGGCTGACGACATCGACCCTCGGGCCGGGAGGCTATCCCGGCGGATGTCCGGCAGCACCCTGCGCCTGGGCGTGATCCTGCTGGTCCTGGCCCTGCTGGCTCCCGGCATGGGCCTGCTGGTCACCACCCTGCAACAGCCCAGGCTGGAGCAGGAGGCGATCGAGAGCCTCGACAACATTGCCCACCTGAAAGCCCGACAGATGGAACACTGGCTGATGGAACGACAAAGCGATGCCATGGTTCTGGCCGAGCATCAGCATTTCCTGGACAAGGTGCAAGCCCTGTCGGGGCCGGGGGGCGCGGCGCTACGGGCGGAAATCCTCAGCCGTCTCGGTACTGTCCAGGCCCATTATGAATACCGATGGCTCATGCTGCTGGACCCGGAAGGCACACCGCTGATCAGCACCGGTGACCTGGAAACCCCCTCACCGGCCACGCTGGCGCTGCTGCCCAGGGCCAAAGCCCAGGGCGGCCCCATCCACAATCAGATGATGCATGATGATGCCGGGCGCATCTGGCTGGATTTCGTGGTTCCGTTGCCTCCCGCTTCCTTACACGACGGCACGGACTTCCTCGGTTTCATCCTGATCCGGGTCGACCCGGAGAAATTCATTTTCCCCACCCTGAATTTCTGGCCATCAGCCACACAGAGCGGGCGTACGGAGCTGATCCGCCACCACAATGGCCATGTGGAGGTGTTCCGGTCCAGCCGACACACCCGTTCCCCGGACAAAGACGACCGCCGGGAAGAGAAGCGTCCCGCGCCCCTGTGGGATGCCGTTGCCAGCCAGGGAGAAGCGGTCGGTACCCTGCGGGGCATTGACCAACGGGGCATGGAAGTTCTGGCCGCCTTCAGACCGATCGACGGCAGTGAATGGACCCTGATCGCTCAGGTTGATCGTGAAGAAGTCCTGGCCCCCCTGCAACACCTACTGTTCTGGAGCATCATCATCACCCTGATGGCGGTAGCCATCATCAGCGCCATGCTGCTGTTGGTGTGGTATCAGCAGCAGCGCCTGCAAAGCCTGGCGCTCACGGCCGAACAGATGCGGGCGGATCGCATCCTTGATCACTTCTATCGCCAGCCCTTCATCGGCATGGCCATCATCACTCCGGCGGGAAACTTCGAGCGTTGCAATGACCGGCTCCGCGAGATCCTGTCACTGAACTTGCAGCAGATGAAAGTCACCCTCTGGCAGGACCTGATTCATCCGGATGACCTCCCGGTCTGGCGGGCAGCCCTCCAGGGAATCCGTGAAGGGACGCCGGACACCCGCACCCTGGAGCAACGCCTGCTGCGAGAGGACGGCAAACCGGTGTATGCCTCGATCAATGTGAAGGGCATCCCCGCCCCTTCGGGGGCGGAACCCGCGCTGCTCATCACCGTGGAGGATATCTCCGGCCGCATGGAAGCCGAAGCTTCGTTACGGGAAAGTGAAACCCGCTACCGCAGCCTGTTCGAGAACAATCACACGGTCATGCTGCTGGTCGATCCGGAGGATGGAGCCATCATCGACGCCAACCCCGCCGCCTGTCAGTTCTACGGTTGGGATCGCGAGCAGATGCGACGGATGAAAATCAGCCAGATCAACCAGCTCTCCCCGGAAGACATCCAGAAGGAAATGCAGAAGGCCCGCCAGCAGGAACGCAAGTACTTCCAGTTCCGGCACCGGCTGGCCGATGGCAGTATCACCCATGTTGAGGTATACAGTGGCCCCATCAATATCCAGGGGCGTCAGCTGCTCTATTCCATCGTCCACGACATCACTGAAAAAATCATGACAGAGCAGAGGCTGGTAGAGACGGAAAGCCTGATGCGGATGGCCTCCACCCTGGCCAGGCTGGGATGGTGGCAGGCGGACCTGGTCAGCGGCCGGGTCTACTGGTCGGATGAGGTATGCAGGATTCATGACATGCCGCCAGGCACCATCGTCGCACTGGAAGACGGCATCCGCTTCTACGCCCCGGAATCACGCCCGAGGATCATCGAGGTCTTCCGTGCCTGTGCCGAAAAAGGCATTCCCTATGACGAAGAACTGCGGATCCGGACCGCCAAGGGCCGAAACCTCTGGGTCCGGACCATGGGCACCCCGGTCAGGAACGAAGCCGGGATCATCATTCAGGCCACGGGGGCCTTTCAGGATATCACCGAGCGCAAGCAGACGGAGGAACGCCTGCAACAGTCGGCCACCGTCTTCGATGCCACCAGCGAAGGCATCATCATCACCGATGCCGATGCCCACATCCTGGCCGTGAACCGGGCCTTTAGCCGGATCACCGGCTACAGTGAGGATGAAGCCCTGGGCCGCAATCCCAGCCTGCTCAGCTCAGGGCGCCATTCACAGTCGTTCTACGAGCAGATGTGGGCCAGCCTGCACAACGCCGGCCACTGGCGGGGGGAGGTCTGGAATCGTCGAAAAAACGGCGAGATGTATCCCCAGTGGGCCACCATCAATGCAGTCCGCGGCGATGACGGGACCATCACCCACTATGTCGCCGTGTTCTCCGACATCAGCGACATCAAGCGGACCCAGGAGGAAATCCAGCGCCTGGCTTACCGGGACCCGCTGACCAATCTGCCCAACCGACTGCTGTTCCGCACCCGTCTTGAACAGGCCCTGCTGCGTGCCGAATCCCGGCAATCCGGCGTGGCGGTGCTGCAACTGGATCTGGATGAATTCAAGCACATCAACGACAGCCTGGGACACAGCGAGGGGGATCAGATCCTGAGCGAAGTGGCCGATCGCCTGGAAACGGTGCTGCAGAAGGACGAGACCCTGGCCCGCATGGGGGGAGACGAGTTCGCGATCCTGGTGGAAGACTCCAGCAAGAGCCGGACACGTCCGGAGATTGTGGCCGAATCGGTCCTGCAGGCCCTGCAGGCGCCGATCCAGTTACGGAACCAGGAAGTCTTCGTCACCGCCAGCATCGGCATTGCCACCTATCCCCATGACGGCCAGGACGTGGAACAACTGCTCCAGCACAGCGATGCCGCGACTTACCGGGCCAAACACGCCGGTGGCAATACCTATCGCTACTATGCCCAGGATCTGACCGAATATGCCCGGGATCGGGTGGTCATGGCGACCGAACTGCGTCATGCCATCCAACGCAATGAACTGATCCTCCACTACCAGCCGCAAGTGGATCTGTCCACCGGAGAGCTCCACGGGCTGGAGGTGCTGGTCCGGTGGGAACACCCCAGTCAGGGCCTGATTCCCCCCAACCGGTTCATCCCCATGGCCGAGGACACCGGCCTCATCCTGCCCCTGGGGCGATGGGTACTCGAACAGGCCTGCCGACAGGCCCTGCACTGGGATCGGGAGGGGCTGGTGTTCGGCCGTATTGCCGTCAACGTCTCGGGCATCCAGATCCAGCGCAGCAACATGGTGGAAACCGTGGCCACGGTGCTGCAAGACACCGGGCTGGATTCCAGACTGCTGGAACTGGAAGTCACGGAGAGTTTCATCATGGATCGGCGGCAGGGTGCCCATGAGTTGCTCGAAGCACTCAAGGCCCTGGGGGTGACGCTGGCAGTGGATGATTTTGGTACCGGCTACTCGTCCCTGTCCTACCTCAAATCCCTGCCCTTTGACTGTCTGAAGATCGATCAGAGCTTCATCCGGGGCATTCCGGAAGACACCCACGACTTGGCGATTGCCAAGGCCATCATCACACTGGGCACGAACCTGGGATTTCAGGTCCTGGCTGAAGGCGTGGAAACCGAGAGTCAGCGGGATCTGCTGACCGACCTGGGATGCCATCAGGCCCAGGGCTACCTGTTCAGCCGCCCCCTTCCGGCCCATCAAATCCACGAATTCCTGCGGGCAAGACCCGAAACGACCTGATCGCCCACACGCCGGCTTGTCCATCACGAAAAGAGAGAATCCATGGCTGCAGCCTCCTGTCCGCTCTGTACCCCACAAGATGAGACCCTGATCTGGCAGGATGAGAACTGCCGGGTCATCCAGGTGGATGATCCCGATTATCCCGGTTTTTGCCGGGTGATCTGGCATGATCACGTGACTGAGATGAGCGACCTGCCCCCGCTGGAGCAGCAGCACCTGATGAGCGTCGTCCTGGCCACGGAACGGGCGCTGCGGGCGCTGATGAAACCCGACAAGATCAATCTGGCCAGCTTCGGCAATCAGGTCCCTCATCTTCATTGGCACGTGATCCCCCGCTATCGGGAGGATGCTCACTTTCCCGAATCGATCTGGGGTTGCCGGCAGCGGGAAAGCAGTCCGGGACAGGCACCGGAGCGGGAAATCCTGGCCCACTGGATCACCTCCATCCTGGGACACCCGGGGAAACCGACCGGCGGCACCATGGTCTGAAGGCGGACATAGCCGTCTTTGGAAATCATCACCATGCTGACTCCCTGTATCAAGATCTGCCGGGCGGAAAACGGCCGCTGCATCGGCTGCGGACGGACACTGGAAGAAATCGGGATCTGGCGGGATCTGGGAGACATGCAACGACGCCGGATCATGGCTAGACTCTTGATGGAAGGCTATCCGGGATCTGCCGGAACCCAGCCTGAGACTACCCCGACATCCCGCCCCCCCAGGGAACAAGGACAACACGACACGCTCGGGGCTCAGCCGGGTCCGGAAATCACGTTCAGACCAGCCTGCAGACGCTATCCCAGGGCGGTCTTGATCGATGGCATTCCCTACGGTGAACGAGTTGTCGCGCTGGTGGAGGCGCTGCAGAAGATCGCGGACGGCGACCTTGCGGCAAAGACCTGTGAGTCCATCGCCCGCCGGGCCTTGGGAAGACAAGGCTGACACGCCCGCGCAAGCGGGAGTCCAGGGTTTTCTGCCCTGTCACTGGATTCCCGCGTTCGCGGGAATGACGGAGGAGGTGGCAGGAATGACGCGGGGCGGGAATGATGAGACGGAGGTGGAATGACG
>NZ_JAJMLZ010000009.1 GCF_022227765.1 Ectothiorhodospira shaposhnikovii
ACTTCCTCTCCCGCCCCCGACGCTTTGGCAAAAGCCTGCTGCTGGACACCCTGCGCTGCCTGTTCGAGGGCCGCCAGGCACTCTTCGAGGGGCTCTACATCCACGACCGCTGGGACTGGCAGCGGACCCACCCCGTGATTCGCCTCAGCTTCGGTAGCGGCGTGATGCGCAACCGGGAGGAGCTCGACACACGGATTCGTGACCAGTTGTTCAGCGAACGGGAGCGTCTAGGGGTATCACTGCAGCGCGAGACAGACATTGCAGGAGAGTTCTCCGCGCTGATTCGCGATACCCACACCCAGTATGGCGAACGGGCGGTGGTCCTGATCGACGAGTACGACAAGCCCATCCTGGATAACATCCTGGAGCCCGAGCGTGCCCGCGAACTGCGCGAGGGGCTGAAGAACCTCTACAGCGTACTCAAGGACGCCGACCCGCACCTGCATCTGGTGCTGATCACCGGCGTCTCCAAATTCAGCAAGGTGAGCCTCTTCTCGGGGCTGAATAATCTCAACGACATCACCCTGGACAAGCCCTACGCGGACATTTGCGGTTATACAGATGAGGACGTGGATACGGTGTTCGCGGCGGAGTTACCGGGGCTGGATCGGGCTGAGATCCGGGACTGGTATAACGGCTACCGCTGGGGTGGGACGGATACGCCCTCGGTGTATAACCCCTTCGATGTGCTGCTGTTGTTGCAGAAGCGCCAGTTCGGCCCCTACTGGTTCGAAAGCGCGACGCCCACCTTCCTGGTGAACCTGCTCAAGGAACGCGGCGTCTTCACCCCCGAACTCACCGCCTGGCACAGCCGACCGGCCCTGCTCAGCCGCTTCGATGTGGACGACATCTCCACCGATGCCCTGCTGTTCCAGACCGGCTACCTCACCCTCAAGGACATCCACGAAGAAGTCCCCAACCGGCCCCTCTACAAACTGGGCCTGCCCAACCAGGAGGTGGAAATCAGCCTCAATGAGGCCCTGCTACCGGCGCTGGGCGTCAGCCATGCCGTCTTCGATGATGTGGTCATCCGCTTGCCGCGCCTGCTCAAGGCCACCGACATGGCCGGCCTTGAGGCCCACCTCAAGGCCCTTTACGCCGGCCTGCCCCACGACTGGTACCGCAACAACCCCATTGCTCAGTACGAAGGCCACTACGCCAGCGTCTTCTACAGCCACTTCGCCGCCCTGGGGGTCCAGGTCACGGTGGAAGACGCCAGCCACCACGGCAAGGTGGACATGACCGTCGACTTCGGCGGCCACCTCTACCTGTTCGAGTTCAAAGTGGTGGAGCAGCTGCCCGAAGGCAAGGCCCTGGAGCAGATCAAGGCCAAGGGCTATGCCGACAAGTACCGCGCCTCCGGCAAACCCATTCACCTGATCGGCGTGGAGTTCTCCCGCGAGCAGCGGCAGATCGTGGCATTCGATGTGGAAACGGCCTGAAGCGACAATCTCGGGCATCGCTCGCGGCCAAGGGCCGCTCCCACGGGAGCCACAGCCGCATCAGGGGCCAAGGGGCCACCCGGTGGGAACTGACCTGCCAGCGAAAAGAATGAATCCAAAGCCCCCGCCGTCATTCCCGCGAAAGCGGGAATCCAGTGGCAGACTGAAACCATGCACTGGACTCCCGCTTTCGCGGGAGTGACGGTGATGACGGGAGTGACGGTAATAAGAGAGAAGCAAGAAAAGTGGGCGTCCTATCATGTCAAGGTTCACCACGATGCGCGAGAAGCACTCGGCTTTAGCCGTGGGGAGGGTGTCACGGCAGGAGCGCGAAATCTCGCGCTCCTGTTGGGTGGGCCAAACGCGATCAGGCAATCAGCTGTCGTTCCCGCAGCAACTCGATTACCGCATCGGCTGCCTCTTCCTGGCTCAGGCGGATGGTATCAAGACGAAGATCGGGATCTTCCGGCGCTTCATAGGCGGAATCGATACCGGTGAAGTTCTTCAGCACACCACGCCGGGCTTTCTTGTAGAGCCCCTTCGGATCACGCGCTTCCGCCACATCCAGCGGGGTATCCACAAAGATCTCGATGAATTCCCCCTCTTGCATCAGCTCACGGGCCATCCGGCGTTCGCTGCGGAAGGGCGAGATGAACGCCGTCAGCACGATCAAACCGGCATCCACCATCAGCTTGGCCACTTCCGCCACCCGCCGGATATTCTCGACACGATCGGCGTCCGTGAAGCCCAGATCACGATTGAGACCATGACGCACATTATCGCCATCCAGCAGATAGGTGTGCTGACCAGCGGCATGGAGCTTCTTCTCCACCAGATTAGCGATGGTCGATTTGCCAGCCCCGGAAAGACCGGTGAACCAAAGCACCGCAGGCTTCTGACCCTTGGCCAGCGCCCGGGCCTGCTTGTCGATATCCACGTGTTGCATATGGATGTTCTGGCTGCGGCGCAGGGCAAAATGCAACATCCCCGCCCCCACGGTGTTGTGGCTCATCCGATCGATCAGGATGAAACCGCCCGTATCCGGACTATCACGATAGGCATCGAAAGCCACCGGTTTGCCCAGACTCAGAGTACAGACACCAATACCGTTCAGGTCGAGCTGTTTGGCTGCGGTATGCTCCAGGGTGTTGACGTTGACCTGGTACTTGATATCGGAAACGGTGGCCGAAACGGTCTGAGTACCCAGTTTCATCAGGTAAGGACGCCCCGGCAACAATGGCTGATCGTGCATCCACACCAGCGTGGTCTCGAACTGGTCGGCGGTTTCGGCGGGTTGATCAACACCGGAAATCACATCACCACGGGAAATATCGATCTCATCTTCCAACAACACAGTCACCGACTGCCCGGCAATGGCCTGCTCCAGATCGCCATCGTGGGTATAAATCCGCCGGACCCGGCTGGTTTTGCCAGAGGGCTGGACACGAATGGCATCCCCCGGCCTCACGGTACCGGCGGCAATCATCCCGGCAAACCCACGAAAGTCCAGATTGGGACGGTTGACCCACTGCACCGGCATGCGAAACGGCAAACGCTGCAGACGGGCCTCGTCCACTTCCACGGACTCCAGATAGCCCATCAGGGTCGGGCCGTGATACCAGGGCATATGCCCACCATGCTCGATCACGTTGTCGCCCTTGAGCGCCGACATCGGAATAAAGGTGATGTCCTCCAGGCCCAGTTGCCCGGCAAACTCACGATATTGCTCGGCAATCTCCTCGAAACGCGCCTTCGAATACTCCACCAGATCCATCTTGTTGATGGCCACCACGATATGGCGGATGCCGATCAGCGACATCAAAAAGCTGTGGCGACGGGTCTGGGTCAGGATACCGTGGCGCGCATCGACCATCAGGATGGCGGCATCCGCGGTGGAAGCGCCGGTCACCATATTACGGGTGTACTGCTCATGCCCTGGCGTGTCGGCGACGATGAACTTACGCTTGTCGGTAGAGAAAAAACGATAAGCCACATCAATGGTGATGCCCTGCTCCCGCTCGGCGGCCAGGCCATCAACCAGCAATGCAAAATCCACCTCATTGCCCTGGGTACCATACTTTTTGGAATCCGCCTCAATGGCGGCCAGTTGATCCTCGAACAACAGTTTGGACTCAAACAGCAAACGCCCGATCAGGGTGCTCTTACCGTCGTCAACACTGCCGCAGGTAATGAAGCGCAATAAACCCTTGCGCTCGTGAGCCTTCAAGTAGGCTTCGATATCGTCGGCGATCATGTCGGATGCGTGAGCCATCAGAAATACCCCTCCTGCTTTTTCTTTTCCATGGATGCGGCACTGTCATGGTCGATGACACGTCCCTGGCGTTCGGAAGTCCGGGTCAGGAGCATTTCCTGGATGATGGCTGGCAAGGTATCGGCCTCGGACTCAATGGCACCGGTGAGCGGGTAGCAGCCCAGGGTGCGGAACCGGACCTTGCGCATCATGGGCACCTCACCCGGCGCCAACGGCATGCGCCCGTCATCCACCATGATCAGGGTGCCGTCGCGCTCCACCACCGGGCGCTCGGCGGCATAGTAGAGGGGTACAATCGGGATATTCTGCAAGTAGATGTACTGCCAGATATCCAACTCTGTCCAGTTGGAAAGCGGAAAGACGCGGATGGACTCTCCCTTGTGCTTACGGGCATTGTAAAGACGCCACAACTCCGGGCGCTGGTTCTTGGGGTCCCAACGATGCTGGGCGGTGCGGAAGGAAAAGACCCTCTCCTTGGCACGGGACTTCTCCTCATCCCGCCGCGCCCCACCAAAAGCGGCATCAAAACCGTACTGATCCAACGCCTGCTTGAGGCCTTCGGTTTTCATCACATCGGTGTGGATGGCGGAGCCGTGGGTGAACGGATTGATATCCTTCTCCACCCCGTCCGGGTTGATATGCACCAACAGATCCATGCCCATCTCCCGGGCCATCTTGTCGCGAAATTCATACATGGCGCGGAATTTCCAACGGGTGTCCACATGCAGCAACGGAAACGGCGGTGGGGCCGGAGAAAACGCCTTGCGCGCCAGGTGCAGCATCACCGCGCTGTCCTTGCCCACCGAATAGAGCATCACCGGATTCTCGGTCTCGGCGACCACCTCGCGCATGATCTGGATACTCTCGGCTTCCAGTTTCTGTAAATGGGTGAGTGACGTCATGGCATCGGCCTGTTCAGCAAATGAAAATCAGGGTGTGCATCCAGCCAGCGGCGAACCTCGGGACTGAACTGGAAACAAGCACCATGGAATACCAGGGCGACCGGTTTGCCCGACGCCTGATCAAGCAGGCGCTGGAACAGTCCCAGGTAGTCACTGGCCAAGGGTGGAAAACCCAGACAGCGGGTGTACAGTACGCTCCGCTTGCCGTGTAGATAGAGCTGATAGCGCGGCAGCCCGGGGAATGGCTCGGCAGGCCTGGCAACCCGCGCACCTCCCAGCCAGACACGCCCGTCTGCCTGGTGTACCACTTCAATCACCGACTTCGCCCGCCGACGGTACCAGCGACCGGTCGAGCCGCGATGATGGGCCAAGGCCTCGGTTGTCAGTGACTCGGGCTTGAGATCCCGCGCCTGCAACCAGTGATCCACCGCACGCGCCGACACCGGATGTCCTGCCTCCGCCAATGCCTTGGCCAGATGGCGACTGCTCCACGCCGGCGCCTCACCTTCGGGCCATTCGCTCAACCTGGCCACCATCACCGCTTGGGCCGCATCATCCAGGGAGTTGCACTGCCCGGGCTTGCGACCACGAGGCCTGACCGGCACCGATTCCCACCCGCCCTCGCGAAACGCCTTCCAGGCGGCGGAAACCGTGGGTGCCGACAAGCCGGTACGCACAGCCGTCTCGGCCACGGTATGACCGTCCAGGCGTAGCCGCACCGCCTCAAGGCGACGCTCGCTCAGATTTTCGGGCGACAAATATTTAGTGATCAAGTTAATCTCAAGTCTATGTTTTATTTTTATTTTTAATAAAACAAACAGGATATTTAACCACTGGATTAGACAGCATCATAAAAGCCTGTCTAAAATCCCACAAGCCCAATGATACGCAAGGACACCCATCACCATGACCGCCTGGGTGGTGTTATTTTCGATTGCCGGCCTATTGGCAGCACTGATCTCGGGGCGGGTGCGTCCCGCTGTGGCCTTCGTCACCCTGGCGGGCGCCTACCTGCTACTCGGTGTGGTGGACACCACCACACTGCTGCGCCAATACACCAACCCGGCGCTGGCCACGCTGCTGCTGCTGCTGCTCGTATCACTGGCTCTGGAACGCAGCCCACTGCTGGACTGGCTCTCACAACGACTGCTGCACGGACGTGAGTCCACCGCCACCGCCAGGTTGATGGGGACCAGTGCACTGCTTTCGGCATTCCTCAACAATACCGCGGTGGTGGCGGCCTTTCTGGGCGCCATTTCCCGTCAGCAGCGCATCGCCCCCTCCAGGCTGCTGATCCCACTGTCCTACGCCTCAATCCTGGGCGGCGTCACCACCCTGGTGGGTACCTCCACCAACCTGGTCGTCAACTCTTTCGCCCTGGGCACCGGCGGTTTTGAACTGGGTATGTTCCAGTTCGCCCTGGTAGGTGTACCGGTGGCGCTCATCACCTTCGGCGTGCTGCTGTGGTGCGCACGCGCGCTGCCCCACCATCGCCCGGAAGACACCGAAGACAAGCTCTCCTACTTTCTCGCCGCCGACCTACAACCCGGATCAGAGATGGTGGGCAAAAGCATCGAGGAGAACCAGCTACGCAACCTGGACGGCCTTTACTTGCTGGAGATCGAGCGGGATCATCGACTGATCAGCCCGGTGGGGCCGGACGAGGTACTGCAGGAGGGAGACACCCTGGTATTCACCGGCGAAGTGAGCAAGGTCCAGGCACTGCAACGCTTTCCGGGACTCAAGCTGTTCGGTGACCAGGCCGACGACCTGCTGGCCACCAACCTAGTGGAGGTGGTGATCTCCCACGAGTCGGAACTGGCGGGACGAACTCTTCAGGAGGTGGACTTTCGCAGCATGTTCAACGCAGGCGTGGTAGGCATTCGCCGGGGCGGCAAACGGTTGGAGGGCCAGCTTGGCCAGATTCCGCTCCGGGTGGGTGACTGCCTGCTACTGGCGGTAGGCAACGACTTTCGCCAGCAACGCAACATCGACCGCAACTTCCACCTACTCAGCGGCAGCTTCAAGCGACCACAACTCAACCGCACGCAAAGCCTGCTGACACTGGGCGGCTTTGCCACGGTGATCGGCCTGGCCGCCCTGGAACTGCTCCCCCTCTTCCACGGCCTGCTGTTGCTGCTGGGTGGGCTACTGCTGGGACGGGTGCTCAGCCCCGTCGAACTCCGCCGGCGCTTCCCCTTCGAGCTATGGATGATCATTGGCTCGGCCCTGGCCATCGCCCAGGGGCTGGAACACTCGGGGGCCGCCGCCCTGATCGCCCAAGGCATACAAACCCTGTTCACCGGCCACGGTGTCTATGCGGCCTTTGTGGGCTGCTACCTACTGACCCTGCTGCTGACCGAAACCGTCACCAACAACGCCGCCGCCGCATTGGCCTTTCCCGTGGCGTGGAGCACCGCCCAGGCCTTCGGCGTCGATCCCATGCCCTTCATCATGGCCGTGGCCTACGGGGCCAGCGCCTGCTTCCTGATTCCCTACGGCTACCAGACCCACCTGATGGTCTATACACCGGGCCGTTACCGGATCAGCGACTTCCTCAAAACCGGTCTACCGGTGAGCCTGACCTATTCCGCGGGGGTGTTGTTGTTGACGCCGTGGGTGTTTCCGTTTTGAGTAAAAAACACCCACTACCGCAAGGAAAAATCCTCATGCGCCAGGGTCAGATTCGGATTATAGGCCGGATCATGATCCAGCTCCCGGCCCCAACGCCGCCTCATATAAGCTACCTCCCGTTCGGCACGACGTCGCTTCTCTGGAGTATTGTCCTCCCCCCGGGACGCTGATTCATGATGATAGGCCTCAGCATAAGGCGTCCAAAGATTCCGATACCCCGCCTCCCGTACCTTCAAGCACAGGTCCACATCGTTGAAGGCCACCGGCAGATTCTTCTCATCAAGACCGCCCACTTGATCAAAAACCTCTCGACGCACCAGCAGACAGGCAGCAGTCACCGCTGAAAGGTTCTGCACCAATTGCAAACGGTTGAAATAGCCCTGCGCATCCCCTGGCAAATGCTTGTGGCTGTGCCCGGCGACACCGCCCAAACCCAGGATCACCCCGCCATGCTGAATACGGCCATTGGGGTAATACAATTTAGCCCCCACACACCCGATCTCTGGCCGGCAGGCATGTGACACCATCTCGGTAAGCCAGTCAGCATTAATCGGCTCAATATCGTTATTGACGAGGCCGATGATATCCCCCCGCGCCTGTGTTACCGCAAAGTTGTTGATCGCCGAGTAATTGAAACGCCGATGCCACTCCAGTACCCGCACCCGGGGGTCAGCGCGCAGCTCTTCGAAATAGGCCAACGTCTGCGGGCAGCGGGACTCATTGTCCACCACCAGCACTTCGAAGTCCGGATAGTCGGTACGCTCCAGAATGGCCTCCAGGCAAGGTCGAAGGATCTCCACGCGATCCCGCGTCGGGATGATCAGGCTCACCCGAGGCGCTGAATCCGGCAGTGGCCAACGCACCCGATAACTATGGGGCACACGGCCCGGCTCCACACGGGCCGAGGGCAGCATTGCCTTCACTGCCGACGCCACGGCCCGCTGACCTGCCTCAGCGGCATAGTCCTTCGCTTGGCTGGAACCCGCCGTCGAGCCCTCCGTCACCCGCCAGTGATACAGCACCCGGGGAACATGATGAATGCGCGAAGGCGGAAGACCCCGAACGAACCGCAGCAGCAAATCATGATCCTGACTGCCTTCGTACCCTTCGCGGAATCCACCCACATCCATGAGGCGACTCCGCTCAAACACCGCTAGGTGGCAGACATAGTTATGCGAGAGCACCAGATCAGGATTCCAATCCGGCTTGAAATGCGGGTCCAGACGTTCTCCTCCCCGGATCTTGTCCTCATCACTGTAAACCAGGGCGATTTCCGGACGTGATGCAAAGACCTCCGCCATACAAAGCAGCGCCTCGGGATGCAAACGATCATCATGATCCAGAAGCGCCACATAACGCCCCCGCGCCATTTCCAGAGCAGTGTTGCTGGCTGCGGAGATATGTCCGTTCTCGCGCCGCCAGGCCACCCGAATACGGGCGTCGCGAGCCGCATAGGACCTCAGGATCCGATGCACCTCAGGCTGGGTAGACGCATCATCAGCAATGCAAAGTTCCCATCCCTGAAAATGCTGCGCCAGCACGGAATCCAGGCATTCGCTCAGCCATTGAGGCTGTGGGTCGAATACCGGCATCACGATAGAGAACAATGGCACATCTTCTGCCAAATCCGATGCGTTGCTGCTTTCCAGAGCACCTTCCACCCCCCGCAGGCGCTCACGGATCGCCGCCTTGCCAGGCTCCCTTTGGCGAGCCAACCACATGGAGTAATCCACCTGGGGACAAAAGGTCTGATCATACTGCTGCCAGGCCAGATCCCAAAACGGGACTTTCATCTCCCGAGCCTCTTCGCGCAAGTCCACCCGCACATCATCGGTTTCCCGGCCACGCCAGTTGGGGTGGGCGCTACAGATGCGCTTAAATAGTCGCTTGTGGGCAAACCATGGCGTGAGCCACACCATGCGAAATGCCTCGATGGAAAACCGCCCCACATGCCCCACAGGTCCAAACCGAAGCCGCTGGGGTCGCCGGGGAAAATACAGCAGCCGCTTGGTCACACGGCCGGACTTCACCGGCAAATAGAAGGCATGCGAATCGGAAAACCCGCCTCCATAATCCACCCAGAGCCGAACCAATAATTCATGTTGCTCGTGAGACATGCACAACTCCAGCATGTGCCACCCGGCCCAGGGAAGATCCTTGTTGATGACCATCCGCGGATCGTCCCTTAAGGAATGCCAGGCCCCCTGACCGGCCGACTCCATAGCGTGTAGCTCCGCTTCTACCCGCATCGGCTCACACAGCAAACCCAAACGACGGCGCAAACCGTCGATTTTTTCACGCCTCAACATCATCGTTCACTGGGCCTCCACGATCATGGGAACAATCGGAAAACATTGCCCCGTGTCCACTACACGACACTGCACCCGATCACCCAGCACGGCACTGCTCTTCATGGAAAACCCCACATAACCTCCCCGCGGAGGCGTTAAACGACACAACTCCGACCGGAACTCCGTCGCAGACAGCTCCCGTTCTACCTGACCATTGATCAGGATCTGCACCTTCACTGGCACATGGCTGTCATCGCCCCACCAGGCCCAGCCGGCAATACGCTGCTCATCGGCCCTCACCAGCTTGCCATGAACATAAGGCTTCCCCGCCATGAAAAGCTCACGGCGCTGATCAAACAAGGCAAGGGCATAATCGTACAGTTCAAGGTCATGGGCATTAAGGTATCTGCAGCGACTTTCGTCCCTTCCCTCAAATACATGACGTTCACCAAGTCCATTTCTTCCCTGATTATCTTCTCGCACAGGGATCTCCAGGCCAAACCGGCTCCTGAGTATCTCAAGGGTCTCGCCGTAACGCTCGGTGATACCTAGCAGGCCGATGGCCTCCAACGGGGCTCCATGAAGCATCTTTGACTGGCGGTTCTGATTATGTGCGCCTTCATAAAATACCTTAAAGGGCTTTTCATACCCATTATTGCGCACGAAATGCTGATACTCAGACATGAGGCGTTGCAACGGATGCCGCAAAAATAGCATGGTATTGGCAACGCCACACCCGGCCACAAAGCGCAGGACGGGCACGTGCCCTGCGATAACTACGGGGCTTTCATCCGACTGGATCGATTGGAAAAAATGCCAGAAATCCGCATCCTGATAAATCAGCTCAGAGACCTGACCCGAAGTATGAGGAGACTTAGCACCATAATCATAGAAAACCCGTTCCTTGCCCACAGCCTGCTCAAGGCCCAAACGAAAACTGGTACCCGCCGTCTTGGGCACATGCACAAAAAAATAGGGATTCATCA
Organism: Ectothiorhodospira shaposhnikovii; assembly: GCF_022227765.1. Taxonomy (GTDB): domain Bacteria; phylum Pseudomonadota; class Gammaproteobacteria; order Ectothiorhodospirales; family Ectothiorhodospiraceae; genus Ectothiorhodospira. Next base: position 10,528 of record NZ_JAJMLZ010000009.1, read on the forward strand.
AGATTCCGATAAGTCGTAAAGAAATCGAAAAAATGAGAAGTGGAAAGATCCTCTAACTCTACACTTTCTAAATTTCCGAAACATGAAACGCATGAATTCAGTGAGAACCTCATCGAACAATAGAAACTACCATGATAGATAATTGCAATGTCAATTCGGCCGCGCCACCGTCTGCATACCGAGTAAGCGCCAATAAACCGATCCACTTGCGGCATCTGTTTTATTAACGCGGCAATCAAACAAATCACTTTATCTCGCATCTAGTTTCAGCAAAATCAGTAACTTATTGGAGGCGCGATGGATATGAATGGTCGCCGGGTTAATAGTACTACGCCCCAAACTGCAACACTACTCATTCATCAAGCGACACCCAAGCCTACTGCCGCCGACAGTGGCACTGCCAAGTCCGGTAATGGCACCTTCATCGCCAATCTGACCAGTGAAGTACGTGCGATAACATGTGCTACCCATACCAATCTATTTCTCCATAAGCCGTTTGAGTTCGGGAAGTGTCCATGAAATCCTGTCGGCAGCGTTTTTTGCTGCTGGCGTTCGCCATGTCACACGTTAATTAGATTACTTCGCATTTGTAATTCATAACCCTCTGCTCCTTCCCCTCAAACGGCACAACCTCATACCCCAGTTTTTCAAGCAAAGACAGCACCTCCCGTCTAGAATGTTCCCAAACTTCAACAATAAGTTTTGGCTTCAGACTTGTGAGTGTATTAATCATCCCATTCAAACAAGCCAACTCATGCCCCTCCACATCAATCTTAACAAGGTCCGGCTTGATATCCGGCAAAAAATCATCAATCCTCACTGTCTGAATCAATTTCTTATCAATGACATTAAAGCCCTTGTCATAAATCGAATTTCCCGTACCCAGAAAATTCTCTTCCCTATACAAGTTGATTGCCTCGATTTTCTCTTCATCAGAGGCCGCTTTATTGTGCAGTTTTACTTGCCGCTCGAGATTGTTCGCTTTAATATTGATCTTTGCTCTCTCAATGGTCCTGTCCATGGGCTCGAATAGATGTATCTCGGCCTTGGGATTGGACAAGCCCGCCAACACTGACATCAAGCCGGTATAACTGCCAATATCCAAGATTGTGTTAGCCGATTTGCACCACCCCACCCAAGTGCTAACAATCTCTTTTTCGTAAGCATCTGCTCCAAACCAGAGATATTCCCAAGCCACAACATCGTCATTGGCGTGAAACATCACAAAGTCTATATCACATGCCTGGCATTCGACAAAGCCGAAGTATTTTTTCTTATGCTTTTCAATCGAGAATTGTTTGAAATTAGCTTTACCGTTCTTGCAGTCTTCTCTAAATTGCTTAATATATGCCAAGGAGCGTTGATTCGTCTGGTTTATGCTTTTTAGTCTAGTCATAAGAAACCGCACCTATAGCTCTTGCCAATCATCATGCCAAACCCCCGCATCCCGCATCGCCTGCGCACCCCCCTTTAACTTCTCACGCATATATGCCTCCCACTCTTCCGGTATAGCAAAGCTCTTTGTCTTATTGACCTTCTTCTCAAGACTCTGCTGCACAGGCTCAATCAACTCGATCCCCAGAAAACCCTGTACCTCATCCAGCATCTTGACCGGATCAGCCCTGAAATCCTCGAAGTATAGCAACATCAATTCACTCTCATTCAGGTTATCCTTTAATCGCTGATAGTTCTCGGCATACTCGGCATTGATCCAAAAGAACGGCTTATCCAGCAATTCCTTGAAATGATCAAATCCGGCCTCCAAGGCCTCATCTTCACGGTTTACCCATTTCATGTGGAACTTGTAATGGGACCAGAGTCGCTCAAAGGGATCCCGTAGCGTGTAGATGACCTTCACCTTCTTAGCCACCTTACGTACGTTCTCCCAACCCTCTGGACCCATCTGGCAATAGAGGTTGGAGAAATCGGCGCAAAATAGCTTGTCTTTGTTCTGCGCAAACAGGCTTTCATACCAGACGTTGCTGATTTCCTTGGGGTGGGCATAATTGGCGTACCAGGTAATCTCATTCAAATGTGCAGAGAGGTACGTGGGATTGCCCTTGGCGTGCGCCTCCATCACCTGCTTGAGCTTGATGATGCGATTGCGGTGATTGAGCTGCTTTTCAATGCCCACCTTATTGGCAAAGTAGTGAATTTCCTTTTCAGGGGTAAAATATATATCCGGATGATCCTTTAGCTGCTCATAAAGCCAGGTTGTGCCAGCCTTCATAGCACCCACACTCAGGAATAAATTATCTATCATATCAATTCTCAAAATACAGTTTAGCTAATTGCCGCGTTTGCTGAAGAGCAGGTACGACTTCAGCATTATTGACTTGTCCCTTGTATCGTCTAGTGTTTTTCTCTATTTTATTAAGCAGTGTTCGCAGAGAATCTGGTGTTGTCGTTATCACATGGCCGGTAACCCCTTCCAGTATATCTTCCCCAATCCCTCCCATATCACTGGCCACCACCCAGCACCCACAAGCCGCCGCTTCACGCGTCACCAACCCAAAGCTCTCCGGCCAGGTCGAAGGCGCAAACAGCACATCGATCTTCCGGTACAAGTCAACAATCCGCTCCTGATTCACCCGCCCAATGAACGTTACTGGCACTTTGCCCCAGTAGCTTTTCTGTTCATAGCCCTCCTCCTTGGAATGATCCACTACCAAAAACTCCAGATGATCTGGCTGTGTGGTCAATACGGCTTCTTTCAGCAAGTAATAGCCCTTATGCTCGGACATACCTCCAATGTGCCCGCAGACAACCCGATCCGTATAGGTTGTATCCTTGGGTGCCCAGGGCACATCATCGGAAATGCCGTTGGGAATCACCTCGATCTCCCGGATTCCGTTTTGGCGATAGATCTCGGCAAACGCATGGGACACCGTCAGTACCTTGTGAGCCTGATGCAGCAGTTCCTTGAGATCATGCCGGCGCTCGATGGATTCTGCCAGGGAGATACCTGAAGGTAGTTCGATGGCTTCGTAGGGATCCGGGTGCCCCTGAGGATAGACCTTGCCCTGATGATCCACCAAAAATTGGAAGTCCGAGATCCACCAAGCATCGTGCACCGTCACCATGTAGGGGATGCCCGCGTCCCGAGCGGCTTCCACAACGGAGGCGGTGAGGCGCTGTACACAGTGGAAGTGCACCATGTCCGGCTGTTCCAGGGCCAGAAACTCACTGAAAAGCTTATATATTTCGGGATCTTTGGGATGCCAGTCCATGTGCTCTCGCCAGAGCGTGGTGGCACGATACACGCGCACACCCTGCTCGTGGTATACGGTCATGCGGTGTGGTGTGCGACATTCAGCGTCAGCGGTAAAAACACACAGATCAAGGTCTTCATGGTAATGCTTGCGCAGAGCCTTGAAATTGTCCGCCACCACCCGAGTAGCGCCACCGATGGACTGGGGCGGGAAGAATACGTTCACTAGCGCCACCTTGCGCCGGACGGTGGTGGGTGTAGCCATTGGCGCTAGTTGCGACACCAGGTCATCCCCCAATACCCTGGCACTGTAAGCAGTCTGCACTCGTTCCATGGCTGCGCAGGCCATGGTGCGGCGCAGTTCGGCGTTCTCGGTCAGTTGTTTCAAGGCCTGATACCAAGCCTCACTGGTAGAGGCGATAAAGGCATCCACGCCGTCTTCGATCACATCCTGGTAATTGGCAGTACCACTGACAATGGACGGCACACCCAGACAGGCCGCCTCGAACCATTTGAGTTCACTCTTGCAGTCATTGATAGGATCTTCGTGCAGCACCGCAAGGTTGATGTCGGCCTGTTCCAGCAGTGACCAGTAGCCCTGCACACTCTTGACCGGCGGCAACTGCCTGTACTGGGTGGCAAATCGGACTCGAAAGGCCTTTGGCAGGCGCAAGTAGCCAACGACCACCAGCCGAGCCTTCGGATGCTGAGATAGTATCCGCTCAATAGCAGGCAGGGCCAGTTCGATGAAATCGCTGTTGTGGGCCTGAGTACCACTGCCATAGAAAATATCGATGGTCTGCTTGAGGGTGTTGTCCTGGGTACAAAACCGGTTGAGATGGTCCAGCCCGTTGCGGTGCAACAGACACTGCTGCTCTATCACCAACGGCGCCAAGCGGTTCCTTAGTGGCTCGGTCGAAGCGATACCCTGGCGGCACAACCGCGCGGCTGCGTTGAAAAACGCCATACCTCGGGTCAGTTCCCGGTAGGTGTCCAGATTGACGTACCCGCCGTAGGTCTCAATGGGTGGTGGATAAATGGGATCAAACAGTAAGTCATCGATTTCGTACAGGCTGAGCTTACCCGTGGCATTGACCTGAGCAATGGCCTTTATGATCTTCGGCACAGCTGGCACGCGGTAGAAAATGACAATATCATGGAGCGCCAGCGCGTTGGGATGCTGTTCCAGTTCCATCCAGTCAATGGCAGTGACGGTCTTGCCCACAGCTTCCAGTTGCTCGATCTTCTGTGTGATGCGATAGCGTACGCACTGCGGAACGTGGTAATCACCGATGATGAGGATCTTGTCCACGTTCAGATGCCCAAGAGGGGGCAAGGCAGGAATGGTCAGCGGATCTGAGCTTGCTGGACCACCAAAATAAGGTAGGTAGGTACGATAGAGCATGCGGGCATAGTGGTTGACCTTTTCAACCAGCCGCTCACGATCCTCCAGATCAACATACACCATGCACCGAGGATAGAGGGATGCCCAGATCTGCTCGGCAACGTCGTCAAGTCGATCGAGTTGATGGGTAAACTGGGGAAAACGGACCCGGGATTCCATCAAGCTTTCCAGTGCCTCGGCATGGCGTTCCAGTTTCACCAGACAACTGGCACGGTGCAAATACACCCAGCAATGTGCATTGGGCTTGGTTGCGGCCAGATTGTAATACCTCAACGCCAAGCTGTACTGCTGTCGATCCAGATGAATATTACCCAATAATTCAAGTGCTTGGGCGGACTGCTCGAACACCAGCGCGGCCTTCAGCAGTGCCTGGCCTTTTTCGGGGTTGCCTTTGACCAAGTGATGCTTCGCCAGCGCCAGGTAGGCCTCATGGGTGTCATGGTCATTATCCGACAGCGCCAGAGGAGTGATATTTTGTCCGAGAAAGGTGTCCAAGACGACTTGAGGATCAAGTTCAACCCCACGACCAGCGGTGCGCTCCAGGATCTCACGCAGTGAAAAGCGTGCGGGCAGAACCGACAGCGGCAAGCTGTGGATTTTGGCCCAAGCAGCCAGTGAGGGGGTGCGCCCTTCGGCCTTGCCATGCCGCCGATAATGGGCTTCCGCCTGGGCCTGGGTGGTAACACCGTTGGTTTTAAGGTCGGGGTACAGAGTCAGATAGAAGTCTGCATCTACCTCTGTGGGCGCGTCAGGTTCTGTGGTTGGGGGCTTGGAGGCCAATTGCGGATCCCCCGCTGCGTGAGAAGCCGAGGCGAAGCGCCCTTCCTGATAACCATGGGTATGCCAGTGCTGGATCAGTGCCTGATCTGTCAGTCCCTCCAGATCTGGGTAGGTATCTCTATAGTATTGCAAATCCAGATGGATCCTATGGGACGGCCCTTTGCGATCACCATGACAGTCGACCTGATGGCTGAAGGGTCCAACGATGCTTTTCCTTCTCAAAAAATTAGAAATCTTCCTTTTTTTCATACCGTTCGAACCCATCAGTTTCAATTTCCTCATCATCCGAAAGATTGTATATATACTGTGAATGCTCAGAGCCTTGAATCAGAACCCGGCTTCCAGCCCTTCGCATTGGTGGCTCCCATTCAGCGCCCGCAGCCAATAATCGAGGTTCTCCAAGTATCAGTCCACATTCCTGCACGAGCCACTCTCGAAGACCTCTCGCGAGATTCAGCCCTATTCGCGTCGGATCTTTTCAGTATCGATGACACTACCCCGGTCATGACCGGAGCAGTCAGTGATGAGAAAGGTGTTGTGCGATTCAGTCACAGCGGCGCTCATGCAGGCATTGCAGCAGGTACTGGCCGTAGCCGGTCTTTTTCAGGGCTTGGCCGGCAGCCTCCATGGCCTGATCGCTGATAAAACCCTTTTCCCAGGCGATCTCCTCCAGGCAGGCGATCTTGAGTCCTTGGCGGTGTTCCACGGTCTGGATGTACTGGGAGGCCTCAATGAGGCTGTCGTGGGTACCGGTGTCCAGCCAAGCGAAACCACGCCCCAGCCGCTCCACATGAAGTTGGCCCTGCTGCAAGTAGACGTTATTCACGCAGGTGATCTCCAATTCCCCGCGAGCAGAGGGCTGGATGTCCCGGGCGATGCTCACCACTTGGTTATCGTAAAAGTACAGCCCGGTCACGGCATAGTGGGAGCGGGGGCGCGCGGGTTTTTCCTCGATAGACAGGGCGCGACCGGCGTCGTCGAATTCCACCACGCCAAAACGTTCCGGATCCTTCACCTGATAACCGAAGACAGTGGCCCCCTCTTCCCGCCAGCTGGCCTGCTTGAGCTGGTCGCTGAAGTGCTGGCCGTGGAAGATATTGTCTCCCAGGATGAGGGTGACCGGGTCGGTGCCGATGAAGTCGGTACCGATGAGAAAGGCCTGGGCCAGCCCGTCGGGGCTAGGCTGCTCGGCGTACTGGATATTGAGGCCCAGATAGCTGCCGTCTGCGAAGAGATCCTGGTACTGGGGCAGGTCTCGGGGGGTGGAGATGATGAGGATATCCCGGATCCCGGCGAGCATGAGCACCGAGAGGGGGTAGTAGATCATAGGCTTGTCGTAGATCGGCAACAGTTGCTTGGACACGGCCCGGGTGATGGGATACAGGCGGGTGCCGGAACCGCCGGCGAGAATGATTCCTTTGCGTGACATCTCATGTCTCTTGGGGGTGGATGACTTCTCTTACGCGCGGCTTCTTGCCGGATGAGCGTGAGTCTAAGCACAGCGCATCGTAAACGATACACTACCGAGATGAGAAATGGCCATGGGTGGCTGTTCGCGACCGAGGGCCGCTCCCTCGGGGTTTTCAAGAATGACGTGCTTCCATGACGGGAGGCCTGGGGGTTATGCTCTGGCGCCTTCCAGAATTCGGGAATCACGATGCAAGCTGAAAGACTCGCCGTCCCCGAGGTGATCCGCCTCTCCCCCAAGGTGTTTGGCGATGATCGGGGGGTTTTCTTCGAGAGCTTCAATGCCCGGGCCTTTGAGGCCACCACGGGCTGCAAGGCCTCGTTTGTGCAGGATAACCACTCCCGGTCGGTGCGGGGAGTGCTCCGTGGGCTGCATTACCAGTTGCCGCCTCATGCCCAGGGTAAACTGGTGCGCGTGGTGCAGGGGGAGGTGTTTGATGTGGCGGTGGACATCCGGCGGGGGTCGCCCACGTTCGGGCAGTGGGCGGGGGCTGTGCTGTCCGCCGAGAATCGGCAGCAGTTGTGGATTCCAGCGGGGTTCGCCCATGCTTTCGTCACGCTGAGTGAGACAGCGGAATTTCTCTACAAGACCACCGATTATTACGCCCCAGAGTGTGAGCGCTGCATTGCCTGGGATGACCCGGATATCGGGATTGACTGGCCTTTGGAGGCGCCGCCCGTGCTTTCGGACAAGGATCGCCAAGGGGTGTCTCTGGCCAGGGCGGAGGTGTTTGAGTGACTGTTAAAACCTTTCTGGTCACCGGTGGTGCCGGATTCATTGGTTCGGCGGTGGTGCGGGAGCTGATTCAGCACACGTCCCACCGGGTGGTGAATGTGGACAAGCTCACCTATGCAGGCAACCTGGAGTCGGTGGCGCCGGTGGCCGGCAGTGAGCGTTACCGGTTCATCCAGGCGGACATCTGCGATGCGCCGGCCATGGCGGCGGCCTTTGCCGAGCATCAACCGGATGTGGTGATGCACCTGGCGGCGGAGAGCCATGTGGACCGCTCCATCGACGGGCCGGCGGCGTTCGTGCAGACCAACTTGGTGGGCACCTCCGTGCTGCTGGAGGCGGCGCGGGCCTACTGGAGGGGACTGCTGAAGGCTGATCCGGAGCGGGCCCGGGACTTTCGCTTCCATCATATCTCTACCGATGAGGTTTACGGGGATCTGGAGGGGCCGGAGGGGCTGTTCACCGAGTCCACACCCTATGCGCCCAGTTCCCCCTACTCCGCCAGCAAGGCCGGTTCGGATCACCTGGTGCGTGCCTGGCAGCGCACTTATGGCCTGCCCACCCTGGTCACCCACTGCAGCAACAACTATGGCCCCTATCACTTCCCCGAGAAGCTGATCCCGCTGATGATCCTCAACGCCCTGGCGGGCAAGCCGCTGCCGGTGTATGGCGATGGCGGCCAGATCCGCGACTGGTTGTATGTGGAGGACCATGCCCGGGCGCTGATCCAGGTGGCCACCCGTGGCGTGGTCGGGGAGACCTACAACATTGGCGGGCATAACGAGAAGACCAACCTGGAAGTGGTGCACACGCTATGTGACCTGCTGCAGGAACTACGCCCGCCGGCGGCCAACGGGCATTATCGCGATCTGATCACCTTCGTGCAGGACCGCCCCGGCCATGACCGGCGCTATGCCATTGATGCGGGCAAGATCGAGCGTGAACTGGGCTGGGTGCCCAGAGAAACCTTCGAGACCGGCCTGCGCAAGACGGTGCAGTGGTATCTGGAGAACCGGGCGTGGTGGCAGCGGGTGCTGGATGGTCGTTATCAGGGGGAGCGGTTGGGGACTGGTGTATGATTGAGGGCCAAGGGGCGTTTTGGCCCCAAGGTCGAGACTGGCAGTAGCGCCCTCAGGCCCTTATCATTATGATAACAAGCAAGCGCAACGTAAGCGCCTACGAAGGGATTCCCCCCGAGAGCGACGACCGGAAAATCCCGGGTGGGCCTCTTTACGCACCCGAGCATGTCGTTCAGTTGGTCAGGGATGAGGCCCTGACACTGTGGACACGGGGGGCCGCCCAGGATGCCGCGAAGTGGATGATGGATATTCCCGCGCTCTGCCAACTCGTGGAAAAAGCCGTGACTCAGGGGCACCACATCGGTTCCGAGTGGTGCCGCCAGAGACCCAACGGGCCTTGGGCAGCCAGCGATGCCTACAAGGTCACGATTTCCGAATGGAACCCATACGCAAGGCGCGAACTGGAGACGACATGGTACGTCAAATTCAGTATCGCTCTGACTGGCAGCGTTCTGTTGTCGGTTTCCAACCATCCTGAGGGGTGTTAAATGGCTACGCAATCCGAGCAGCAGCGCGTTTGCCCCGTATGTGGCGAGGGGTCGCTCGAACAACGCATCGACACCCATATCGTCGAACATGCAGGAGTCAGGGGGTCGGTGCCGCTCTATCTGGCGCAGTGCGCGGCCTGCGGTTCAGAACTGGCTCCCGCGACCGAGGCCAAGATGAACAAACGGGCGGTCATCACTTTTCGCAAACGGGTCGATGGCCTGTTGACCGGGGCCGAGATGCGTGCCGCCCGGGCCTCAATGGGTCTGACGCAGGCTCAGGCCGCCGCGCTCTTTGGTGGTGGCAAGGTGGCCTTCTCGCGTTACGAAAACGATGATGTGACCCAGAGCGAGGCCATGGATAGCCTGATTCGGCTGTGCCTGAGCCAGCCGGCAAATCTGAGGGAGCTGGCGCGTCGCAAGGGAGTCGTTCTCCCGGGGGAGGCCAGGAACGCTGGAAAACTTTTCGACTCTCTTCTCACACGCAACCTCCGTGACATCAAGCATTCCCTGGACGTTCAACTGGGATTGGGGTCAAGCGAGGTACGCCATGCCCAGCCGCCACACACGCAACCCAGTGTGTCCACGATCCAGGCTTGGTGGAAAAGAGTCGCATGAACCCCAGCCCACTCACGTTGCACGGCATCCAATTCGTGCGGGTTCATGTCGAACCGGATCTCGACTCCGGCATTGCGCGTGCCGACCAGTTCGATTTCGATGGTTCCCTGCTCAAGTGGGCGCTCGACCATGGGTTCGATGACCAGGACAAGACATGGTGGGTGGCGGTCGGCTTCGGCACAACCATTGACGAGGAACGCCCACGTTGCCCCTATATCCTTGATGTACAGGCTGTAGGTGTGTTCTCAGTATCCGAGCAGTATCCTGCCCATAAACACGAAAGCCTCGCCTTCGAGTACGGTGCTGCACTGGTCTATGGCGCAATCCGGGAGATGGTGACAAATATCACCTCCCGCAGCCTGATCGGTCCTCTCACCCTGCCGACACCCAGCTTTGTAGGTGCCTTCGGAACGCGCCATAACGGACACCCTGACCCACAGCAGGGAACTGATTGAGGGAGAGGCTCGTCACAGCGTGCCGCTGCAACTTCAGCTCGATCACGATCCGCGCCCCGTCTCCGGCACGCCCTCCCCTCTTGCTGTATATTCCAGTGCCAGGACACTTCTCCCGCCATACTGATTAAAGATTCATCCCATGCCACTGGAAGCCTGGTTCACCGCCGCCATTGTGGTCGGCATGCTGTCGGTGCTCACCCTTACCCGGGCGGCGCCGGATCTCGTCTTTTTCGGGGCGGTGGTGCTGTTGCTGCTGACCGGCATCATCTCCCCCGGCGAAGCCTTTGCGGGGCTGTCCAACCAGGGGGTGATCACGGTGGCCGCCCTGTATATCGTGGTCGCCGGCCTGCGGGAGACCGGGGGGATCCAGTGGATCGTGAATCGCCTGTTGGGGCGGCCGAAGAACCTGATGCGCGCCCAGGTGCGCCTGACCGGGCCGGTCGCCCTCATGAGCGCCTTTTTGAACAATACCCCGGTGGTGGGCATGCTGATCCCGGCGGTGAGCGAGTGGGCGCGCAAGTTCCAGTTGCCGGTGTCCCGGCTGATGATGCCCCTGTCCTTTGCCGCCATCCTGGGGGGCACCGTGACGGTGATCGGCACCAGCACCAACCTGGTGGTGAACGGCCTGTTGCTGGAGCAGACCGGCGATGGGCTGGGATTGTTCGACATCGCCTGGGTCGGTGTGCCGGTGGCCGTGGCCGGACTGGCGTTCATGATCCTGTGCAATCGCTGGCTGTTCGTGGACCGCAAGCCGGCCATCAGCGAGATCGATGATCCCAGGGAATACACCCTGGAGATGATCGTCGAGTCCGGCGGCCCTCTGGTGGGTCAGACCATCGAGGCCGCCGGCCTCAGGCATCTGCCCGGCGGCTTTCTGATGGAGCTGGACCGGGACGGCACCCTGATTCCGGCGGTGTCGCCCCAGGAGGTGTTGCGGGCCGGGGACCGGCTGATTTTCGTGGGGGTGGTGGAGTCCATGGCGGATCTGCAGCGGATTCGCGGGCTGACGCCTGCCACTCATCAGGTATTCAAGCTGGATGGCCGGCGTTCGGACCGGGCCTTGCTGGAGGTGGTGGTGTCCAATACCTGCCCGGTGGTGGGGATGACCATCCGGGACGGGAAGTTTCGCAACCGTTACAACGCGGTGGTGATCGCGGCGGCCCGCAACGGCCAGCGGCTCAGGGGCAAGCTGGGGGATGTGGTGTTGCGGCCGGGGGATACCCTGCTGGTGGAGGCGGGGCCGAGCTTCATGGCCCAGAACCGCAATCGGCGGGATTTTTTCCTGATGAGCCAGGTGCAGGATTCGGTGGCGCCGCGCCATGACCGGGCGCTGGTGGCGGTAGGGATCCTGGCGGCCATGGTGGGCAGTGCCACCCTGGGATTGTTGAGCATGCTGGAAGCGGCGCTGGCGGCGGCGGGGCTGATGGTCCTGACCGGCTGCGTGAGCATGTTCTCCGCCCGCAGCAGCTTGGACTGGTCGGTGCTGTTGACCATCGCGGCGGCCTTCGGGGTGGCGGCGGCGATGGAGAACACCGGCCTGGCCCGCTCGATCGCCCTGACCCTGACGGGGCTGGCGGGCACGGACCCCTGGGTGAATCTGTTGATGGTGTATCTGGTGACGGCCCTGTTCACGTCGCTGATCACCAACAATGCGGCGGCGGTCCTGATGTTTCCCATCGCGTTTGCGGTGGCGGCGGACCTGGGGGTGAGCGTGCTGCCGTTTGCGGTGATCATCATGTTCGCGGCCTCGGCCAGTTTTGCCACGCCGTTCGGCTATCAGACCAATCTGATGGTGTACGGTCCCGGCGGGTATCGGTTCAGCGACTATCTGCGGGCGGGGATTCCGATGACGGTGGTGACCGGGGCGCTGGCACTGCTGCTGGTGCCGATGGTGTGGGGGTGGTAGGGGCACCATGATCTTTCTGGTGGAAGAACAGCCCAATCCCTCCTCGGATTTTTTCGTACTCCCGGCATTGCGGGCCGGGGGGGAAGCCGTCCGGCGTTGCCGGTTCTCGGATATCCCATCCATCAAGGCGCTCCAGGGGGCGACGGTGGTGTTCGTGCGTTACATCCCCCCTGCCTGGCGCCGCTTGCTGGAGCATGCCCATGGGCATGTCGCGCATCTGGTGCTGTTCATGGATGACGATGTGCTGGATGTGCGGGCTTCGGCGGGCATGCCCTGGCGGTATCGAGCCAAGCTCTGGCGTTTGGCGGCCCGGCATCGGGACTGGCTGCGCCGACGGGGGGCGAGGCTGTGGGTCTCCACCCCTTATCTGCAACAAAAATATGCCGACTGGCAACCGGCGCTGGTGCTGCCCTGCCCCGTGCCGCCGCCGGCATCCATGTGCCGGGTGTTTTACCATGGTTCCGCGTCCCATCAGGCCGAGATCCGTTGGCTGCGACCGGTGATGGAGACGGTGCTGGCGCGGGATGAGCGGGTACATTTCGAGATCGTCGGTGGCCGGGATGTCTACCGACTGTACCGGGGTCTGCCCCGGGTGACCGTGGTGCATCCCATGCGCTGGCCGGCCTATGGGGGGTTTCTGGCCTCGGCCCAGCGGGATATCGGGCTGGTGCCGCAGCTGGATCTACCGTTCAATCGGGCACGTTCTCATACCAAGGTGTTTGACATCACGGCCTGTGGGGCGGCGGGGGTGTATTCGCCGGGATCGGCCTGTGCGGACGTGATTGCCCATGGGGTCGATGGTTGGGTGGTGCCGCTGGATCAGGCGGCCTGGGCGGAGTCGATCCTGGCGCTGGCCGGCGATGAGGCTCTGCGGGCGGCGCTGGCGGCGAAGGCCAGGGAGACGGTGGGGAGGCTGGCTGATCTGGATTCCCGCTTTCGCGGGAATGACGGATTGGGGTGTGGGGAATGACGGATTCCATCAATTCATCAATTGCGAGGCACCATGATCCAGAAGCGCAAAGGCATCATCCTCGCCGGCGGCTCCGGCACCCGGCTTCATCCCGCGACCCTGGCTGTGTCCAAGCAGCTGCTGCCCGTCTACGATAAGCCGATGATTTACTACCCCCTCAGTATCCTGCTGCTGGCGGGGATTCGGGAGATCCTGATCATCTCCACCCCCCAGGATACCCCACGCTTCTCGCAGCTGTTGGGGGACGGTAGCCAGTGGGGTATTCAGCTTTCCTACGCGGTGCAACCCAGCCCCGACGGTCTGGCACAGGCCTTCACCATCGGCGCCGATTTCATCGGTGATGACCTCTCCGCCCTGGTGCTGGGGGACAATATCTTCTACGGCCATGACCTGCCGCCCATGCTGAAAAGCGCCATGGAGCGGACCCGGGGCGCGACGGTGTTTGCCTATCATGTGCAGGATCCGGAACGCTACGGGGTGGTGGAATTCGACCGGGACCAGCGGGTGCTCTCCCTGGAGGAAAAGCCCTCGCGCCCCAAGTCCAGTTATGCCGTGACCGGGCTGTACTTCTATGACCTGCAGGTGGTGGAACTGGCCCGGGGCCTGCGGCCCTCGGCCCGGGGGGAGTTGGAGATCACCGACCTGAACCGACGATATCTGGAACAGGGTGAGCTGCATGTGGAGATCATGGGCCGCGGCTATGCCTGGCTGGATACCGGCACCCATGACAGTCTGCTGGATGCGGGGCAGTTCATTGCCACCATTGAGCAGCGACAGGGCCTGAAGGTGTGCTGTCCGGAGGAGATCTGTTTCCGGGCCGGCTGGATCGATGGGGTACAGCTGGAAGCACTGGCCACGCCCCTGGCCAAGACGGGCTATGGACGGTATCTGATGAACCTGCTCCAGACGGAGGTGTGATGATGGAGGCAAAGCGTCTGGCCATTCCCGAGGTGGTGCTGTTGACGCCCAGGGTGTTTGGAGATGAGCGGGGATTTTTTTACGAAAGCTTCAATGCCCGGGCCTTCGAGGCCGCCGTCGGGGTACAGGCTGAGTTCGTGCAGGATAACCACTCACGCTCGGCGAAGGGGGTCCTGCGGGGGCTTCACTATCAGCTGCCGCCTCATGCCCAGGGCAAGCTGGTGCGGGTGGTTCAGGGGGAGGTGTTTGATGTGGCGGTGGATGTTCGTCGCTCGTCCCCCACCTTCGGGCAATGGGTGGGTGCCGTGCTGTCCGCGCAGAACCGGCGGCAGCTGTGGATCCCACCCGGGTTTGCCCATGGTTTCCTCACCTTGAGCGAGGTGGCCGAGTTTCTCTACAAGACCACGGATTTCTATGCGCCGGAGTGTGAGCGCTGCATCGCCTGGAATGATGCGGATATCGGGATTGCCTGGCCTTTTGAGGGGGACCCGGTGCTGTCGGGGAAAGACCAGGAAGGCGTGCCACTGGCGAAGGCGGAGGTCTTTGCGTGAGTCACCCCGGATGACGAAAGATACGTGACAAGCCCCTCTCCCCCCCTCATCCCCAGCCCTTCTCCCCCAAGGGGGAGAAGGGAGCGTCTGTAGGGGAGAAGCGTCGGGGATGAGGCGGGAGCCGAGGCTTAGACCGCCTTTCCGGAGACCCGTTGGGCACATTTCCCCAGCACCGCCGTGCCGGGGCGCAGATTGCGCTGCTGACGCCGTTCCCGCGCCCTGTCCAGGTCCGAGTCCGTGGCAAGCGCTTCCGCGCCCAACAATGGCGGCCAGGTGACGCCGGTATGTCCCTTCAGGCCCGGCAGGGGTTGATAGAAATTCCCGTTGGCCTGATTGTGGGCCAGCAACCAGGCGCGAAACCGCTTGAACAGCGCCTTGTCCACTTCCCCGGGGTTGTTCCAGAAACTGTGCAGGGTGCCCTGATGGGTCAGCCCCGGCATGTGATAGACCGGGTCACCCAGCACGCATACCGGCGTGCCGTGCAGGATGGAAGACAGGCCCACAGTGCTGTTGATGACGACCGTGCCGCAAGCACGGTCCAGCAACATGGGCAGGTGGACATCGTGCACATAGTCAACCCGCCCCTGGAGTTGATACTTGGCGGTCAGACGACGGATGAGCGGACCATATTCCCGATAGCCCCGGTCCATGGGGTGATGCTTGATGACCAGGCGCTGATCCGCCGGCGCATGTTCGGCGAAGGAGCGCATCACGTCTTCGATGAAGGTCGGGATATCGCGAAAATCGGAGTGGACCCGGATCTGGGCGTCGTTGTGGGTCTGCAACGGGACCAGGAAGAAACTCCCCGCCGAGGCGTCCTGGAGCGACCGGGCCAGCTTGCGTTCCCGTAGCTTGAACCAGTGCTTGCGCCACAAGCTCCGGGTCCAGACAAAGGCTTCGGACAGCGGGTGCAGGGGGCGATGATGCTCATAGCCGGGGAAGCGACGATTCAGGAAATGGCTGGTGATGGCATACAGCGTGGCATAGATGCCCGCCCACAGCACCGGCCAGGTGGCGCGGGCCCAGGTGGCCGTTTCCACCTCGTGAGGGGCGAAACGACGGTAGTGATCCGGGTCCCGAGGCAAGGAGGAGTAGCTGTTCACGCCGCCCTGTTCCAGGGTGATGTGATCCGGACGCAGATAGCCTTCCTCGAAGACGTACAGGCGGACCTTGAGAAAACGGATGACGTGGGGCACTACGGCATGATAGGGACGGCAGTCACCGAAGAGCATCACGGCATCGTAACCGCGATCCGCCAGCAAGCCGGCCAGGTAATTCGGCCAGTCCTTGAGGGTGCCGCGATAATTGATGGCACGGAACGGGTAGAACAGCTGGTCGCCGGCACAGAAGTTGATCTTGTCCACCTCGGCCCCGGCAGCCTCCAGGTCTTTCCTCAGGCGCCAGAAGAAAGGCCCCATGGGCCCCTGCAGCAAAAGTACACGCTTGCCCGAAAATTGCGACAGCACGATGACCTCTCAGCCGTTGAGAACAGGAGCCGCCGGGGTTCCGACCGGCCCTCAATCCATGGAGGGTAAAATTTGCCGACAGTATAGCATCCCGATCCGAAATGGTGCTTTGCAGTGCACCACAGAATCGGGTTTTCTTTTGCATCCCCGGTTGGATCCCCGCTTTCGCGGGAATGACGGATCTGATGCCAGGATTCCCGCCTACGCGGGAATGACGGCCTGCACGAAGGCATTTGGTGAGCACAACTTGACCCCTTGCGGGGATCAGGTTAGAAACCTGCCTTCGTCCACGGGGTGAGAAAAACATCCATGTTGAAAGGATCCACCTGCCGGACCGGCGTGCGCGGGACTCTATCCTTCTCCAGCCGGCACCTTGCCGTCGCCCTGCTCTGCTGCCTGCTTGTGGTGAGCGGGCCGTGGCATGGGCACGCCGTGGCCGCCGACGCGCCGGCGCGGGATCTGACCCTGTACGCGGGTCAGGGGGTGGACTCGGATCTGCTGCAGATGCCCAAGAAACTGGTGGACGGCTCTCTGGACTATGAGTCCAGCTATTTTACCGCCCTGGGTTTTCGTCAGCAGACCCCTACCCCGGGTTTCATCGATACCGCCTTTGGCTGGATCGGGGTGTCCGGGGTGACCACCGGCGCCGAGGCCATTGTGGTCAGGCATTATGGATTGCAGGACAACTGGGAACTGGACGTGGCCTATGTGCTGGCCAGCCCCCAGGGAGAACTGGGGCCTGTGCGACTGCGGGCGGCGATGAGCCTGGGGCTGTCCTATGCCTTCGGCAATCCGGCCTATGAGGATGGCCCCAAGGATGACCCGGAGCGACGTTACCGTTTCCAGAATTACAATGGCTACGAAGTGGAATGGGGGCTGGTGAGGTATCCTCAGTTGAGCTTCATCACCCGGGTACATCATCGGTCCGGGATCTATGGTGTGATTGCCCCTCGGCGGGTAGGCTCCAATTTCGTGACCTTAGGGCTGCGGTATCACTGGTAAACATCAGGATTTGATCCGACCCATGCGCAAAACCTTTCTCGTCACCGGCGGCGCCGGTTTCATCGGCTCCGCCGTGGTCCGTGAGCTGATCACTTCCACCGATCACCGGGTGGTGGTGGTGGACAAGCTCACCTACGCGGGCAACCTGGAATCCCTGGCCCCCGTGGCCGACAGTGACCGCTATCACTTCATCCATGCCGACATCTGCGATGCCCAGGCCATGGCGGCGGCCTTTCGCGATCATGGACCGGACATCGTCATGCATCTGGCGGCGGAAAGTCATGTGGATCGCTCCATCGACGGCCCGGCGGCCTTCATCGAGACCAACATCGTCGGCACCTATACCCTGCTGGAGGCCGCCCGCGGCTACTGGAAAGATCTGCAGACCGACCGGCCCGACAAGGCCGACGGGTTCCGCTTCCATCACATCTCCACCGACGAGGTCTACGGCGACCTGGAAGGCCCGGACGGCCTGTTCACCGAAACCACGCCCTATGCCCCCAGTTCCCCCTACTCCGCCAGCAAGGCCGGTTCCGATCACTTGGTGCGGGCCTGGCAGCGCACCTACGGCCTGCCGACCCTGGTCACCAACTGCAGCAACAATTACGGTCCCTACCACTTCCCGGAAAAACTCATCCCGCTGATGATCCTCAATGCGCTGGCGGGCAAGCCCCTGCCGGTCTACGGCGACGGTGGTCAGATCCGCGACTGGCTGTATGTGGAGGACCATGCCCGTGCCCTGATCCTGGTGGCCTCCCGGGGGCGGCCCGGCGAGACCTACAACATCGGCGGCCACAATGAAAAGACCAACCTGGAAGTGGTGCATACCCTGTGTGACCTGCTGCAGGCGGTGCAACCCCCCGCCTTCGGGGGTCATTATCGAGACCTGATCACCTTCGTGCAGGACCGCCCCGGCCATGACCGGCGCTATGCCATCGATGCCGGCAAGATCGAGCGGGAACTGGGCTGGACACCCCGGGAGACCTTCGAATCCGGCCTGCGCAAGACGGTGCGGTGGTATCTGGACAACGCCTCCTGGTGGCAGCATGTGCTGGACGGCAGCTACCAGGGAGAACGACTGGGGACCGGCGTATGAACATCCTGATCCTGGGTGCCACCGGCCAGGTGGGTTTTGAACTGCTGCGGGCCCTGTCTCCGCTGGGATCGTTGATCGCTCCCACCCGTGCCCAGCTGGACCTGTCCAGTCCGGATGCGGTGGCCGGGGTCTTGCGGGCCATCCGTCCGGAACTGATCGTCAACGCCGCTGCCTGGACGGCGGTGGACGCGGCCGAGACGCAGCGCGAGGCGGCCTTTCGCCTGAATGCCGAACTGCCGGAACAGCTGGCCTGCTTTGCCGCCATCGCCGGCATTCCGCTGATCCACTATTCCAGTGACTATGTCTATCCCGGCGACGGGGATGCGCCCTGGCGGGAAGACAGTCCCACCGGGCCCCTGTCCGTGTACGGGGAAAGCAAGCTGGCGGGGGATCAGGCGGTGATGGCCGGCGGGGCCGCGCATCTGATCTTCCGCACCAGCTGGGTGTACAGCGCCCGGGGCAACAATTTCATGAAGACCATGCTGCGGCTGGGCCAGGAACGGGACAGCCTGAAGGTGGTGAATGATCAGATCGGCGCGCCGACCCCGGCCCGCCTGATTGCCGAGGTCACTGCCCTGGCGGTGTATCGGCAGCGGCTGGGGCGGGGCATCGAGGGGCTGTATCATCTGGCGCCCCATGGGGAGACCAGTTGGCATGGGTTTGCCTGCGAGATCTTCCGACGGGCGGCGGAGTCGGGGATGGCCTTGACACTCACCCCGGCCCAGGTGGCGGCGATCCCCGGCAGTGATTACCCCACCCCGGCACGGCGGCCGGGCAATTCGCGGTTGTGCGTGAAGAAGCTGGAGACCGATCTGGGCATCGAGCTACCCCACTGGGAGCCGCAGTTGGTGCTGACTCTAAGGGAGCTTTGACGTCAATCACCCCCCCTGTGAGCTGTAGCCCTTCTCTTCCCGCCCGGTTTCCGGCGGCTCACCGGCGCCCTGCTCCGCCAGACGCCCTTCCAGGGCGCGGATCGCGGCGTCGGTGGAGGGGAACATGAACCCCTCTCCCACCTGCTCATACAGGCCGGTGCGCTTCATCACCTCCACCACCTGGGGCTTGAGGCCGGCAAACACCAGACTGATGTCCCGGTTGCGCAACCGCCAGATCAAGTTACGCACCACTTCCTCTCCCGAGGCGTCCAGTTCATTGATCCCGGAGGCAATGACGATCACGTAACGGGCCTTGGGGTGGCGCGCCAGCAGGCCCAGCATGGCGTCCTCGAAATAGGGCACGTTGGCAAAGTACAGCGAACCGTCGAACCGGATGATGCAGATGCGCTCTTCCTCGCCCTTGCCGTGGATGCGGGCATCCGCCAGGGTGCCCTCCGGGGTGCGGGCCAGTTCATACACCCGGGGATGCATGGTCCGATACAGATACAGCACCAGGGCCAGACCGGCGCCGATGAGGATGCCCTTGTCCAGGCTCGGCGCCAGGGCCAGGGTGGCGACAAAGGTGACCAGGGCCGCCATGCCGTCATGCCAGTGGGCCGCCCAGGACTGGCGCAGCCCCCGCAGGTTCAGCAGGCTGGCCACGGCCATGATGATGATCCCCGCCAGCACCGCCTGGGGCAGATGGTACAGCCAGGGGGTGAAAAACAGGATCACCAGCAGCACCAGCAGGCCGGTGAAGATGGAGGACATGCCGGTGCGCGCCCCGGAGGCCAGGTTGATGGCCGAGCGGGAGAAGGAACCGCTCACCGGATAGGCCTGGCTGAAGCTGCCCACCACCTTGGCCAGCCCCTGGCCGATGAGTTCCTGGTTGGGGTCGATGCGCTGGCCGGTGCGGGTGGCCATGGCCTTGGCGATGGCGATGGCCTCGGTAAACCCCACCAGGGCAATGACGAAGGCGGTGCTCAGCAATGCCGTCACCATGTCCCAGCTGAGCTGGGGCAGGGTCAGGGGCGGCAGGCCGGCGGCCACCTGCCCCACCACATGACCCCCGCCATTGAGATGGATGACGTTGTCGCGCACGGCGGTGATGCGCCAGACGGGACCTTCCGGTTCCAGCCCCGGCGGCAGCTGATCGGCCAGATAGAACCCCGGATGCTCGCCCCCGGCCTGGCGCAGGGGCAGTCCATGGAGTTCCCGCTGCAGGTGGCTGATGGTCTCGGCCCGACGCTGGCTGTCGTAGATGAGCACATCCACCTGATGGCGGTGATTCAGGGCCTCCATGGGCGGCAGTTCGTCCAGGGTCTTTTTCAGGGTGCGGATCTGGGCATCCTCGGTCCTGAGTACCGTTTTCTGGGTATCGAGCTGGATCACCAGTTCCTGCACCTGGCCGGAGCGGATGTCCTGCAGGGTGATGGACTGGGTCTTCTCAAAACCGACGGCCCAGCTGATGACCGTGGCCATGACCACCACCACCAGCACCCCGGGCACCCGGGGAAAGCGCCGGCGCAGCCCCCACATGGCGAGCATCGCCCCCAGGCCCATGGCCAGGGTGGGCAGATGGGCCTGGGGGATCTGCATCAGCATGGCGCCGATGTCCCGCAGGAACACCCCGCCGGAGATCATGGGTACACCGAGGATCTGGTTGACCTGGGAGAGCACGATGATGATGGCGGCGGCGTTGGTGAAACCGACGATGACCGGATGGGAGATGAAGCTCACCAGGACCCCCAGTCGCAGTAGTCCCATGCCCAGCTGCAACAGTCCCACCAGCAGGGCCAGGCTGATGGCCAGGGTGATGTATTCCATGGAGTCCGGGGCCGCCAGGGGGATGAGGGCCGAGGCGGTGAGCAGGGAGACGATGGCCGCCGGGCCGGTGGCCAGTTGGCGGGAAGATCCCCACAGGGCGGCCACCATCACCGGCAGGAAGGCGGCGTAGAGTCCGTAGACCGCGGGCAGGCCCGCCAGCTGGGCATAGGCCATGGACTGGGGAATGAGCACCATGGCCACGGCCAGGCCCGCCATCAGGTCCGCCCGCAGACTGCCGAGGGTCATGGGGAACCAGGTCAGGAAGGGGAACAGGCGTTGGAGGCGGGGCGTGGGGCTTGGAGGCATGGTCCTGAGGAGGTTGGGTGCTCAGTTCATGCCAAAAAGTTTAACACTTATAACCTGGGATTTGCTGATAAACGGCCCGGTGTTGTTCTGCGTCATTCCCGCTTTCGCGGGAGTGACGGGTACGGACCCCACCCTGATCCTCACTCAATAAACCATAAGTTATAACTTATACATACAATCATCATAATTGATTATCTATTATACCCATAGATCATGTAGTCTCTTGTCTATCGGATTTGAGTACGCTTTACCCACGACCCGGCTTGACCCGGGACGTGGTTCAAAACATCAAGCCCAAAGGAGTCGATGATGGCAGTCAAGACCTACAGTGCCGGTGTGAAAGAGTACCGCCAGACCTACTGGACCCCGGAATACACCCCCCGGGATACCGACATCCTCGCCTGCTTCAAGGTGACCCCGCAGCCGGGCGTGGATCGCGAGGAAGCCGCCGCCGCGGTGGCCGCCGAATCCTCCACCGGTACCTGGACCACCGTGTGGACCGACCTGCTCACCGACCTGGATCACTATAAGGGTCGCGCCTACCACATCGAGGACGTGCCCGGCGATGACGAGTGCTTCTACGCCTTTATCGCCTACCCCATCGACCTGTTCGAGGAAGGCTCGATGGTGAACGTGTTCACCTCCCTGGTGGGCAACGTGTTCGGCTTCAAGGCCGTGCGCGCCCTGCGTCTGGAAGATGTGCGCTTCCCCATCGCCTACGTCATGACCTGCGGCGGTCCGCCCCACGGCATTCAGGTGGAACGGGACATCATGAACAAGTACGGCCGTCCCCTGCTGGGCTGCACCATCAAGCCCAAGCTGGGTCTGTCCGCCAAGAACTACGGCCGCGCCGTGTACGAATGCCTGCGCGGCGGCCTGGACTTCACCAAGGACGACGAGAACGTCAACTCCCAGCCCTTCATGCGCTGGCGCCAGCGCTTCGACTTCGTCATGGAGGCCATCAACAAGGCCGAGATGGAAACCGGTGAGCGCAAGGGCCACTACCTGAACGTGACCGCCCCCACCCCGGAAGAGATGTACAAGCGGGCCGAGTACGCCAAGGAAATCGGCGCCCCCATCATCATGCACGACTACATCACCGGCGGCTTCTGCGCCAACACGGGTCTGGCCAACTGGTGCCGCGAGAACGGCATGCTGCTGCACATCCACCGCGCCATGCACGCGGTCATGGACCGTCATCCCCGCCACGGCATCCACTTCCGGGTGCTGGCCAAGATCCTGCGCCTGTCCGGCGGCGACCACCTGCACACCGGCACCGTGGTGGGCAAGCTGGAAGGCGACCGCGCCGCCACCATGGGCTGGATCGATCTGCTGCGCGAGTCCTACATCAAGGAAGACCGCTCCCGCGGCATCTTCTTCGATCAGGACTGGGGCGCCATGCCCGGTGTCTTCGCCGTGGCCTCCGGCGGCATCCACGTCTGGCACATGCCGTCCCTGGTCACCATCTTCGGTGACGACTCGGTGCTGCAGTTCGGTGGCGGCACCCTGGGTCACCCCTGGGGCAACGCCGCCGGCGCTTCCGCCAACCGCGTGGCCCTGGAAGCCTGTGTGCAGGCCCGCAACGAAGGACGTGAACTGGAGAAGGAAGGCAAGGACATCCTCATCGCCGCCGCCCAGCACAGCCCCGAACTCAAGATCGCCATGGAAACCTGGAAGGAGATCAAGTTCGAGTTCGATACCGTGGACAAGCTGGACGTGCAGCACCGCTAAGCGGCCTTGCCGGGGGCGGCCGTCGGGCCGCCCCGCCCCCAGACACTGAACAGAGGATAAGACCATGTCCGAGATCCAGAGCTTCAAGCAGTCCGAAAAGTACGAAACCTTCTCCTATCTGCCGCAGATGACCGCCGACCAGGTGCGCAAGCAGGTGGAATACATGATCAGCAAGGGCTGGAACCCGGCCATCGAGCACAGCGAACCGGAAAATGCCTTCGGCTCCTTCTGGTACATGTGGAAGCTGCCCATGTTCGGCGAGCAGTCGGTGGAAACGGTGCTGGCCGAAGTGGAGGCCTGCAAGAACGAGCATCCCGATCATCTGGTGCGCGTGATCGGCTATGACAACTTCGCCCAGTGCCAGGGAACGTCCTTCGTCGTCCATCGCGGCGAGTAAGCTTTCCCCTCACCCCAACCCCTCTCCCCTTGGGGAGAGGGGCCTTGGTTCTCCGGGAGTGACTCATGCACGACACCATCCGCGATTATCAGATCAAGGAAGAACCCTACTACCGCGCCGTCGGTGATGAAGTGGCCCTGTACGAGGCCGCCTATGCCGTGCGCATGCCCATGATTCTCAAGGGCCCCACCGGCTGCGGCAAGACCCGGTTTGTGGAATACATGGCCTGGAAGCTGGGCAAGCCCCTGATCACCGTGGCCTGCAACGAGGACATGACCGCTTCGGACCTGGTGGGCCGCTATCTGCTGGATGCCGACGGCACCCGCTGGCAGGACGGTCCCCTCACCCTGGCCGCCCGCCATGGCGCCATCTGCTACCTGGACGAAGTGGTGGAGGCCCGTCAGGACACGGTGGTGGTGATCCATCCCCTCACCGACAACCGCCGGGTGCTGCCGCTGGAAAAGAAGGGCGAACTGGTGCGCGCCCATCCCGACTTCCAGCTGGTCATCTCCTACAACCCCGGCTACCAGAGCCTGATGAAGGATCTCAAGCAGTCCACCAAGCAGCGTTTCGGTGCCCTGGACTTCGATTACCCGGAAGCGGGCCTGGAGGCGGAGATCGTCGCCCATGAAACCGGCATCGCCACCGACACGGCGAAGAAGCTGGTGAGCGTGGCGGAACGGGCCAGGAACCTGAAGGGCCACGGCCTGGATGAAGGCATCTCCACCCGCATGCTGGTCCATGCCGGTTCCTTGATCGCCCGCGATGTGGAACCCCTGGCCGCCTGCCGCATGGCCCTGGTGCGTCCCCTCACCGACGATCCGGACATGCGCGACGCCCTGGACGCGGCGGTCACCACCTTTTTCTGATGCCCTGACTCGGGAGGAGGATCAGGCCCATGAGCGTCCATCTGGAAGACTACCCCGAACTGCTGGAGGACCTGGGCGGTCATGCCGTCGAGGTGCTGGAATCGGCCTGGCAGGAAGCGGTGCGCAGCTTCAGCTCCACGGGCCTGAAAAACTACTACATGGAAGGCGCCCGCGCCCTCCACGCCCTGGGCAAGGGCACCGAACCTGTGGCGGCCTTCATCCAGGAGAGCCCCGTGGTGGCCCGGGAACTGGGGGAAGACGCGGTGATGGACCTGATCGAGAGCGTCATCAAGCTCTCGTCCAAGACCAGCGGCGCGGTCATCAGCCTGGTGATCGCCACCAGCCCGGTGGCCTCCCGACGACTGGCGGACCCCACCCTGTTCAAGGGGTATCTGCGTCTGCTGGACAATCTGGTGGCCCAGGTGCCCCGAGGGGTGCGGCCCATGCTGGAACACCTGGACCCGTTGCTCACCCATCTCACCCTGGGGGGACTGCGGCGCTGGGCCCTGTGGGGGGCCAAGGTCCATGGTCGGGACTTCAAGGCCCAGACCGCCTATTTCGGGCTGGAGACACCCGAATCCCGCTCGGTGTTCCAGAACGAACGGCGCGGCACCCTGTTCGTGGACGTGCAGCGACGGATCAACATGTATCTGCGTGCCCTCTGGGCCAGGGACTTTTTCCTGCGCCCCACCAGCGGCGACTTCGAATCCCGCGAGGGGATGCGCCCCTTCATCGACGGTTTCACCCTCTATGTACCCGATGCCTATGACGACGGGTTCGGTATCGGCGGCCTGCAGATCTATCGGGCCACGGCGGCCCACGGGGCGGCCCATCTGGTCCACAGCCGCAGCCCCATGCCGGCGGACGATCCCGGTGGCCTCACCGGCCTGCTGGTGGGGCTGTTCGAGGATGCCCGGGTGGAGGCCCTGGCCCTGGCCGCCTTCCCCGGACTGCGCCAGCTCTGGCTGCCCATGCATGTGACCGGACCCGAGGACGGCGACGGTACCACCGCCCTGCTGGGCCGCACCGCCCGCGCCCTGCTGGACCCGGACTACGAGGATCCGCACCCCTTCGTGCAGCGGGCGCGGGCCCGGTTCGATGACGCCGCCGCGGACCTGACCCGCCACGGCCTGGCCTGGGATCTGGCCCATCAATTGGCGCCGGCCTTCCCCACCGACGAACCCTTCAGCACTCGTCATCACCACATCCCGGTGCTGTACCGGGATGACAACCGGTATCTGTGGACCCTGGGCGAGCAGGACGACGTGGACCTGATCCGTCTTTGGGAACGACCCCAGGTGCGGCGCAACGTCAGCCTCATGGAAATGGTCAACGGACTGGACGTGCCCTTTGCCGGGGATGACGCCCAGGAGATCTGGACCCTGAGCACGGAGTTCTTCTGCGACGAGGAAGACATCAGCCTCAACGAGAAGGAAGGCAAGCCGCCGGTGTCGGCCCCGTTCCATTACCCGGAATGGGATTACCAGATGCAGCTGGAGCGCCCCCACTGGTGCACCTTGCTGGAGCGCCGTCCCCGGACCGGGGACCCGGCCGAGATCGACGCGGTGGCGCAGCGGCACAAGCCGCTGATCAGCCGCCTGAAATACCTGATCGAGGCAATGCAGCCCCAGGGCGTGCAGCGCTATCGGCGCCAGCCGGACGGGGACGAACTGGATCTGAACGCGGTGGTGGAGTCCCTGGTGGATCTGCGCATGGGACGACAGCCGGACACCCGGGTGCATATCCGCACCGAGCGCAAGGTGCGGGACCTGTCGGTCCTGGTGCTGATCGACCTGTCCGAATCCACCAACGACAAGGTGCGCGGCACCGACAGCACGGTGCTGGATCTGGCCCGGGAGGCCACGGCGCTGCTGGCGGGGGCCTTGGCGAAGATCGGCGATCCCTTTGCCATCCACGGCTTTGATTCCGATGGCCGTCATGACGTGGAGTATTACCGGTTCAAGGATTTCGACGCCCCCTATGACGACACCGTGAAGGCCCGTCTGGCGGGGATGACGGGGCAGATGTCCACCCGCATGGGTGCGGCGATCCGTCATGCCGGGGAGCATCTGCGGCGGCAACCCTCGCGGCGCAAGCTGCTGCTGATCGTGACGGACGGGGAGCCGGCGGATACGGACGTGCGGGATCCCCAGTATCTGCGCCAGGACGCCAAGCATGCGGTGGAGGAAGTGGCCAAGCACGGGGTCTACAGTTTCTGCATGAGCCTGGACCCCCACGCGGATGACTATGTGGAGCGGATCTTCGGGGCGCGGCGCTACATGGTGGTGGATCATGTGGCCCGACTGCCGGAAACCCTGCCGATGCTCTATGCCGGACTGACCCGATAAGGATTATACTCCGGGCATGACTCCCGAAAGCTTCGCCCTTCCCGCCTACTTCGATCTGGGCGCCGTCTTCGTCTTTGCCCTGTCCGGCGTGGTGGTGGCCATGCGCAAGGGGTATGACCTGATCGGCATGTTCTTCCTTGCCCTGGTCACCGGGGCAGGCGGGGGACTGCTGCGGGACGGGCTGTTCCTGCAACAGGGGCTGCCGGTATTGCTCACCGATCCGGGCTATCTGGCCGCCATCGGCGCCGCCACTCTGATCGGACTGGTGTTCGGCGAACGGCCCTGGTACACCCGTCGCGGGGTGGCCATCATCGACGCCGCCGGGATCGGCGGCTTTGCCGTGGTGGGCATCGAACGCTCCCTGGAGGCCGGGCTGGGACTGCCCGCCGCCCTGCTGGTGGGGGTGCTCAACGGGGTGGGCGGCAGCCTGATCCGGGACGTGATCGCCGGTGATCCGCCCCTGATCCTCAAGCCCGGTCAGTTCTATGCCCTGGCGGTCCTGGTGGGCGGCACCGCCTACCTGGCCATGACCCAGTGGCTGTCGGTGCCGGTGGTGGCGGCGGCCTGGGTGACGATCCTGATCACCTTTGCCCTGCGCATGGCCTCCATCGAATTCAACTGGAGCACCCGAGCGGTGCACCGGGAGGGCCTGGTACGGTACCTGAAGCGGCGCCGGCCCTAATCCTTGCCGCCGCGCCGGCTTGCCTCGTTGCGCCGGCGCAGATCCAGCAACTTCTCCCGGATCCGGATCTCCAGACCCCGTTCCACCGGCTGGTAATAGCGGGGCTCCCCCATGCCGTCCGGAAAATAGCACTCCCCGGCGGCAAAACCGTCCACCTCGTCATGGGCGTACCGGTAACCCTTGCCGTAATCCAGCGACTTCATCAGCCGGGTGGGCGCGTTGCGCAGATGCAGGGGCACCTCCAGGGTCCCCCGCTGCCGGGCATCGGCCATGGCGGCCCCATAGGCCGCATAGACCGCGTTGCTCTTGGCGGCACAGGCCAGATAGATCACCGCCTGAGCCAGGGTCAGCTCCCCTTCCGGACTGCCCAGGCGCTCGTACACATCCCAGGCCTCCAGGGCCAGGGTCAGCGCCCGGGGATCGGCGTTGCCGATGTCCTCGCTGGCCATGCGCACAATCCGCCGGGCCAGATAAACGGGGTCGCAGCCGCCGTCGAGCATGCGGCAGAACCAGTACAGCGCCGCGTCCGGGTCACTGCCCCGCACCGATTTGTGCAGGGCGGAAATCTGGTCGTAGAACAGCTCCCCGCCCTTGTCGAAGCGACGCAGACCCTGACTGGTCACCTCCTTGAGAGTGTCTTCCGTGATCACGGCACCCTCCCCCCCTTCCGGGGCCAGGTCGGCGGCGATCTCCAACAGGTTCAGGGCACGCCGGGCATCACCGTCGGCCAACTCCGCCAGGAGGTCGCGCAGGGGCGGCGCCATGGTCAGGCGGCGCCGGCCCAGGCCGTGGGTCTCGTCGTCCAGGGCCCGGTCGATGATGGCGCGAATGTCCGCCGCCTCCAGCCCCTTGAGCACGTAGGTCCGCACCCGGGACAACAGGGCGTTGTTGAGTTCGAAGGAGGGATTTTCCGTGGTGGCACCGATGAAGGCGATGGTGCCGTCTTCCACGTGGGGCAGGAAGGCATCCTGCTGGGACTTGTTGAAGCGATGGACCTCGTCCACGAACAACAGCGTGGCCCGGCCCTCGTCCCGGCGGGTCTCCCGGGCCTGGTCCACCGCGGCGCGGATGTCCTTGACCCCGGACAGCACGGCGGACAGGGTGATGAATGTCGCGCCGCAATAGTTGGCGATGAGCCGGGCCAGGGTGGTCTTGCCGGTGCCGGGCGGACCCCAGAAGACCATGGAATGCAGCCGGTCCTCCTCGATGGCCCGGCGCAGGGGCTTGCCCGGCGCCAGCAGATGCTGCTGCCCCATGTACTCCTCCAGCCGCCGGGGACGCATGCGATCCGCCAGGGGGCGGTCGGGGGCCGGGGTGGAAAAGAGATCGGTCATGGAGGCCGGGCAGCCGCGGTGCTCAGTTCCTCATCACATCCACCCCGGCCGGCGGCTCGAAGCGGAAGCGGGCATCGGGGATGCGGGGGTTGAGCCGCATGTCTTCAAAGCGGATGCGGGTCTGCTGACCGAACTGGTCATAGAGCACCATCATCCGCACGGTGCGCTCGTCCAGGCCGATGAGAATGCGCTGGAAATCGGTGTCGCCCGAATGGGGGGTCAGGGCCAGCCAGCTCAGCCCCTGATGGGTACCCTCGGAGGCCACCTTGAAATCATTTTCCAGCGCCC
Source organism: Ectothiorhodospira shaposhnikovii (assembly GCF_022227765.1). Classification (GTDB taxonomy): domain Bacteria; phylum Pseudomonadota; class Gammaproteobacteria; order Ectothiorhodospirales; family Ectothiorhodospiraceae; genus Ectothiorhodospira. The sequence continues at coordinate 39,324 of NZ_JAJMLZ010000009.1, forward strand.
GGGGTTCGGACAGCAGCATGATGGGGGTGCGCCCCAGCACGGCGTCCATCTCCTGCACCGTGGCCTGGGCCAGGTCTTCGTCGTAGGTCCACAGATACTGGCCGTCGGCCACGATCTGCTGGTTATAAGGGGTCTGATAATCCCAGCGGAACTGGCCGGGACGCTTGAGATAGACCTTGCCCTGGGCATGCTGCAGGACCTCGTCCCGCTCGTTGATGACCATCTGTTCGAACACCGCCTCGAAACTGGTCATCTCCTGGAAGAAGTGATCCAGTCGGGCACGGGCATCGTCCGCCAGCACCGGTGACAGGCTCAGGCAGGCGGTCAGCATCAGGGCAAACAGGGCTCGCATGGGTGTTGGCATCTCGTTTTCAGTCCTGGGGTGCCGGCGCCAGCACTTCCCGGTTGCCGTTGGATTGCAGCGCGCTCACCACGCCGGCGGCCTCCATGTCCTCGATCATCCGGGCGGCCCGGTTGTAACCGATCTTGAGGCGGCGCTGTACATAGGAAATGGATGCCTTGCGAGATTCCAGCACGATGGCCACCGCCTGATCGTACAGGGGGTCGCTCTCCTCGCCGGAATCCACCGGCTCCAGTCCTGGTACGACCGCGGCGCCGGATTCCGGTTCCTCCAGCACGTCGTCCAGGTAATCCGGCTCGCCCTGGGCCTTGAGGAAGTCCACCACGTGATGGACCTCGTGGTCCGCCACGAAGGCCCCGTGCAGACGCACCGGATGCCCGCTGCCCGGGGGCAGGTAGAGCATGTCGCCGTGCCCCAGCAGCTGCTCCGCGCCCATCTGATCCAGAATGGTGCGCGAATCCACCCGGGAGGACACCTGGAAGGCGATGCGGGTGGGGATGTTGGCCTTGATGAGACCGGTGATCACGTCCACCGAGGGGCGCTGGGTGGCCAGGATCAGGTGAATCCCCGCCGCCCGCGCCTTCTGGGCCAGACGGGCGATGAGTTCCTCCACCTTCTTGCCCACCACCATCATCATGTCGGCAAACTCGTCCACCACGATGACGATGAACGGCAACGGCTTGAGTTCCGGCGGCGGTGCCTCCGGATCGAAGGCGGTCTGTGGATTGTAGAACGGGTCCGGGATGGGTTCACCGGCGGCGATGGCGTCCTTGATCTTGCGGTTGAAACCGGCCAGGTTGCGCACGCCCATCTGGGACATGAGCTTGTAGCGACGCTCCATTTCCGCCACCCCCCAGCGCAGGGCGTTGGAGGCGTCCTTCATGTCGGTGACCACGGGGGCCAGCAAATGGGGGATGCCCTCGTACACCGACAGCTCCAGCATCTTCGGATCGATGAGGATCAGACGGACCTCGTCGGGATGGGCCTTGAACAGCAGCGAGAGCAGCATGGCGTTGATGCCCACGGACTTGCCCGAGCCGGTGGTGCCGGCCACCAGCAGATGGGGCATCTTGGCCAGATCGGCCACCACCGCGTGGCCGCTGATGTCCTTGCCCAGGGCCAGGGTGAGGGCGGAACCGGCCTTTTCGAATACCGGCGCCCGGAAGATCTCCGACAGGCTCACCAGTTCCCGTTTCTGGTTGGGTATTTCCAGGCCCACGGTGGACTTGCCCGGAATGACCTCCACGATGCGGACACTGATCACCGACAGGGCCCGGGCCAGGTCCTTGGACAGCCCGGAGATCCGGCTCACCTTCAGGCCCGGTGCCGGCTGCAGTTCAAACCGGGTGATCACCGGTCCCGGATGCACCTCCACCACGTCCACCTGGACCCCGAAGTCCCGCAGTTTTTCCTCCACCTGCCGGGACATGAAGTGCAGGTCTTCCTCGGTATAGCCCCCTTCCTGCGGCTTGGGGGCATCGAGCAGATCCAGGCTCGGGAAGGCGTCCGGGGGGATCTCGCCGACGCCGAACAGGGAAGGTTGTCGCTTCGGCGCGGGGGGTTTGGGCGGGGTGATGGGCGTGGGCAGCACCGCTTCCAGGACCGGTTCCACCCGGGCCTTGATCTTCGGCGCCGGTTTTTCCGCCTCCTGCGGCGCCTGCACTTCCTGCAGGGTGTCGATCCGGGGTTCCACCTTGGGCTGGGACCGCGGGCGCGGGGCTTCCGGGTCCGGGGCGGCGGCCCTGACGGCGTTTTCCCTGGCCTCCCGTTCCTTGCGGGCCTTGCGCCCGGCATGGCGCTCCCGGGCCGTGGCGATCCATTCCAGAGTCCAATCCACCCCCTGGAGGGTGTAGCGCCCCAGCCGGTCCATCAGGGACAACCAGGACAGCCCGGTGAGCAGGGTCACGCCGGTCAGGAACAGGGCCAGCAGGAACAGGGTGACGCCCAGCAGGTGAAAGATCGGTACCAGCCCCTCGCCGATCACCTCGCCCAGGATGCCGCCGGCATTCATGGGCAACGCGCCCGGCAAAAAGTGCAGGGTCGCCAGACCGCAGCCGGCGGCCAGGGTGATGACAAACCCCAGCCAGCGCACGCCCAGGGCATGCAGGTCCAGCTCACCGGTATCCTTGCGGCCGCGAAAGACCAGCCAGCCGCTGTAGGCCACCACCACCGGCGCCAGATAGGCCAGATAGCCGAAGAGATGGAAGAACACATCGGCAAACCAGGCCCCCGCCCTGCCCCCCAGGTTGGTGACCTTCATGCCGGTCCCGGTCTGGGACCAGCCGGGGTCGGAGGGGCTGTAGCTGGCCAGGGCGATGAACAGGTAGGCGGCCGCCGCCGTCAGCACCAGCAGGGTGCCCTCGCGCAGGGCACGGCGCAGATGGGCGCTGATGGGTCGCGGTGCGGAAGCAGGCTTGCGGGCGGGCTTGTCCGCCGTTTTCTTGGATTTTGCTCTGGCCAATGGTCAGGTCGTGTCAGGGGCTTGAGTGTGAGAGTCAGGGTAAGCCGTCGAGTTTAACCCCTTGAAGGGTTTCCAGTCCCTTTTTTGGGACTTCGCGTCGGTATTGTACATCCTGCCGAGGACTTGGCGCCGCCGGGGCTTCAAAGTAGATTAGGCGGCTCGGATTTTGACCGCATCCTTCATTTCCCCAGGAGAACCGTTTCCCATGACTGCCCCCAGACACTGCCGCCTGCTCATTCTCGGCTCCGGCCCCGCCGGATATACCGCTGCAGTGTACGCTGCCCGTGCCAACCTCAAGCCGGTCATGATCACCGGTCTGCAGCAGGGTGGCCAGCTCACCACCACCACGGAAGTGGACAACTGGCCCGGGGACGACCAGGGGGTACAGGGGCCGGAACTCATGGAGCGGATGAAACGCCACGCGGAACGCTTCAATACCGAGATCATCTTCGATCACATCCATACAGCCGACCTGAAGCAGCGTCCCTTCACCCTCACCGGCGATACCGGCACCTATACCTGTGATGCCCTCATCATCGCCACCGGGGCCTCGGCCATGTACCTGGGGCTGCCCTCCGAGGAGGCCTTCAAGGGCCGGGGCGTCTCCGCCTGCGCCACCTGTGACGGTTTTTTCTATCGCGGCCAGAAGGTGGCGGTGATCGGCGGCGGCAACACCGCCGTGGAAGAGGCCCTGTACCTGTCCAACATCGCCGAGCATGTCACCCTGGTGCACCGTCGGGACAAGTTGCGGGCGGAGAAGATCATGCAGGATCATCTGTTCGAGAAGGAACGCCAGGGCAAGGTGAGCATCGAGTGGAATCATGTGCTGGACGAGGTCCTGGGCGACAATCTGGGCGTGACCGGCATGCGAATCAAGGACGTGCAGTCCGGGCAGACCCGGGATGTGGCGCTGCAGGGGATCTTCATCGCCATCGGCCACAAGCCCAATACCGACCTATTTCAGGGCCAGCTGGAGATGAACAATGGATACATTCGGGTGAAAAGTGGTCTGGATGGTAATGCCACGGCCACCAGTGTGCCGGGGGTGTTTGCCGCCGGGGATGTGATGGACCATGTCTATCGTCAGGCGGTGACCTCGGCCGGTTCCGGCTGCATGGCGGCCCTGGATGCGGAGCGTTTCCTGGAAGGCGGTTGAGGGTGCCGCGGGCGCGGCCCTCCACGGGGAATGCTTCACCCGCATGGTAGGCCCATTCCACTCGGAGGCTTCATCATGGATCACCCGGGCGTGCTGGAATGCCGCATCAGCGATGACCTGTCCGCCCTTCCCGCCGCCGAGTGGGATGCCCTGGGCGGGCGGGATGAGCCCTTCCTCAGCCATGCCTTCCTCTGTGCCCTGGAACGCCATGACTGCCTGGGCAGCCGGTTCGGCTGGTATCCCCGGCATGTCACCCTGCACCAGCCGGGCGGTGAACTGGTCGCCGCCCTGCCCCTCTACATCAAGACCAACAACTACGGCGAGTTCGTCTTCGACTGGGCCTGGGAACAGGCCTGGCGCCAGTCAGGACTGAACTACTACCCCAAACTGGTCTGCTCGATCCCCTATACCCCGGCCACCGGCACCCGCCTGCTGGTCCACCCCGACCATGACCGGAAGGCCCTGCAACAGGTACTGATCCAGCAGGCCATCGAGCTGACCCATGCGGGCGAGTTGTCCGGACTGCATGTGCTGTTCCCGGAACACGAGGACAGCCGGGCGCTGCAGGCGGCCGGCCTGACCCTGCGCATGGGCTGCCAGTATCACTGGCATAATGAGAATTACCGGGATTTCGACGATTTTATACAACGTTTCAGCGCCAAGAAACGCAAGAACGTCCGGCGTGAACGGCGCCGGGTGCAAGAACAGGGGCTGGATATCCGGGTACTGCACGGTGACGAGGTGAGCCGGGACTTGTGGGCGGTGTTCCACCACTTTTATGTGAGCACCTTCGAACGCAAGATGGGGATTCCGACCCTGAGCCTGGGCTTTTTTCAGGAAACCGGCCGCACCCTGGGACGGCAGGTGGTCATGTTCCTGGCGGAAGAGGACGGCGAACCGGTGGCGGCGGCCCTGTGCTACCGGGGCAAGGACACCCTCTACGGCCGCTACTGGGGCTGCATCCGGGATTACGATGCCCTGCATTTTGAAGCCTGTTACTACCAGGGCATCGACTACTGCATCCAACAGGGTCTGGCGAGGTTTGAGCCGGGCGCCCAGGGAGAACACAAGATCAGTCGGGGTTTTCTGCCCACCCGGACCTGGTCGGGACACTGGATTGCCCATCCGGGACTCAGGGGCGCGGTGGCCGCATTCTGTCAGCGGGAGCAGGCGGCGATGGCAATCCAGTGCGAACAGCTGATGCGCCTGTCGCCGTTCCGGGTGGAAGCGGACTCCGGCTCGGGTTAGGCTGTGCCTCGGACACCCAAAGGGATCACGGACCATGTCTGGCAACAACGATATGCATTCCCTCACCTGGCTGCACCCCGGACAGAGCGATGAGCCGTTTCCGCCGGTGGAGCGCGCCCTGCGTGAGCCCAACGGCCTGTTGGCCGCCGGCGGCGACCTGAGCCTGCCCAGGCTGCTCAATGCCTACCGTCACGGCATCTTTCCCTGGTACGAGGCGGGTCAGCCCATCCTCTGGTGGTCGCCGGACCCCCGCACCATCCTCTACCCTTCCCAGGTGAAGGTGAGCCGCAGCCTGGGCAAGGTCCTGCGCGGACATCGCTTCCAGGTGACCTTCGACCAGGCCTTCACCGATGTCATCAAGGGGTGCGCGGGCCCTCGGCGCGGGGTTCACGGCACCTGGATCACCTACGGGATGCAGCAGGCCTTCATCCAGCTGCACCATACCGGACACGCCCATTCAGTGGAGGTCTGGGAAGATGACGTACTGGTGGGAGGACTCTATGGAGTGAGCATGGGGCGGGTTTTCTTCGGTGAGTCCATGTTCAGCCAGGTGCCGGATGCCTCCAAGGTGGCCCTGGTCACCCTGTGCCGTCATCTCGATCACTGGGGATATCCGCTGCTGGACTGTCAGACCCCTTCCGAGCACCTGACCCGCATGGGAGCGATACCCATGTCACGGCAGCGCTTCACCACCCGGCTGCAGCAGCTGTGCTCGGTGCCCAGCCGCCCCGGCCCCTGGGCAGTGGAGCTGGAGCCGGGGGCCGCCACCAGGCCATGACTACCCCTGTCGTTCAGGCTCGGACAAGGTGATGTTGACCTCCAGAATCTCGCAATCGCCCTGATTTTCCAGACTCATCTGCACCGCCTCGTCCCCCACCTGAACATACTTGCGGATGACTTCCAGCAACTCCCGGTGCAAGGCCGGCAGATAGTCGGGGCCTGAGCGGTGGCTCCGCTCCCGTGCCACGATCACCTGCAGGCGTTCCTTGGCCACCTTGGCGCTGCCCTGTCGGGGTGAACGAAAGTAATTGAAAATGCCTTTCATGGCCATTAACCCCTGAACAGGCGTCCGAAGAGACCCTTCTTCTGCGTGGTGAGGAAACGGTGCGGGCGGTCTTCGCCCAGAAAACGGGCCACCGCGTCACGATAGGCCTGTCCGGCGTCGGACTCTTCGTCCAGAATCACCGGCATGCCCGCATTGGAGGCATTGAGCACCGACTGGGATTCGGGAATCACCCCCAGCATGTCGATGGACAGGATCTCGGTGACATCATCCACACTGAGCATCTCGCCCCTTTCCACCCGCTCGGGGGAATAACGGGTCAGCAGCAGCTTGGCCGGCAAGGGACCTTCGCCCCGCTCCGCCTTGCGGGTCTTGCTGGAGAGGATGCCCAGCATCCGGTCCGAGTCACGGACGCTGGAGACCTCGGGATTGGTCACCACGATGGCCTCATCGGCAAAATAGGCGGCCATCATGGCCCCCCGCTCGATGCCGGCCGGGCTGTCGCAGACGATATAGTCGAATTCCTGACTCAGCTCATCCAGCACCTTTTCCACCCCTTCCTCCGTCAGGGCGTCCTTGTCACGGGTCTGGGAGGCGGGCAGGATGAACAGGTTGTCCGTGCGCTTGTCCTTGATCAGGGCCTGGCGCAGATTGGCATCACCGTTGATCACGTTGACGAAATCATAGACCACCCGCCGCTCGCACCCCATGATGAGATCCAGGTTGCGCAGACCCACGTCAAAGTCGATGACGGCGGTTTTGTGGCCTTCCAGGGCCAGGCCGGTGGCCACGGCCGCCGAGGTCGTGGTCTTGCCGACGCCACCCTTGCCTGAGGTAATTACTACAATGCGTGCCATATAGCCTGCATCTCCTTGAAATTCTGCGCTAGATTTCCGAAATGTTGATGGTCTCGCCGGCCAGGGTCACCAGCCGGTGATCTCCCCGTTCGGCATCAAGGATATCCTCCGCGATCCGATAATGCCCGGCAATGGATACCAGTTCCGCATCCAGGCGCCGGCAGAAGATTCTTGCCCCCGTCATGCCGCGGACCCCGGCCAGGGCCTTGCCCCGCAGGGTGCCGTAAACATGGATATGCCCGTCGGCCAGCAGCTCGGCCCCCGCCGACACCGTCCCCAGGACGATCAGATCGCCCCCCCGGGCATAGACCTGCTGGCCGGAACGCACCGGCTGATTCACCACCAGCGAAGCCGTATGCAGCGCCTGCACCGGTGTCGATTCCTGATGTGCGGCGGGGGCGGGTTCGTTCGCGGGCTCGGCCTGCGGGGAAGGGGCGACACGGAGCGGTATCTCGCCCCCCTTGCCGCCCAGGACGATCAGTGGCAGCCCCACCCTGGAGGCGACGGACTGGGCCGCGGTCCCCTGCTGCAATCCGATAAGCTTGAATCCCCGCCCGCGCACGGTCTCGATCACCTGCGTCAGGGTCTCCACCGACGTGTCCGCCAGGTGCTCCAGGTCCACCAGCAGGGGCATGTCCCGCATCAGCTCGGGGGCCTCCCGCATGCGGGCATTCAGCGCCTCGTTCAGTCGATGGGTATCCGCATCATGCAGCCGAAGAATGGATACCAGGATCATGCGCCCCTTGAGTTCAATGGGCTGAATGGGACTGGGATGGGCATTCATAAAGGTCGTTCCGCAAAGCCGGGCCGCAAGGGCCCGCCGGTTATGAAGACGTGGATTTGGGATCTGGCGCATCATTGTAACGGTTCGGAGGATTCAACGCGCCGGCAACATGTTAATATACTTATAATCTATCCAATAAAGCATCGACCCAGTCGAGCAACCGCCCTGTCGGCATGCACGGAAAGTCCGTTGCGGCCGTCCACCAAGCAGGAATGGAGATGAAGCAAAGATGAGCAGCCAAGATGACAAGCACGCAAAAGACGCGGTTGAGCGTGCCCTGAAGCACTCCGGTCTCTCGCGCCGGGATTTCCTCAAGCTTTCCGGCGGTGGCGCCCTGCTGGCGGGGGCCGCCGTGGGCACCGGCGGCATGATGTATCCGGCCGCCGCCCGGGCCGTTCCCACCAACGCCCGCATCGTCATCGTCGGTGCCGGTGCCGCCGGTCTCTCCTGCGCCACCCGACTGGCCCGGGAACTGGATGGGGCGGACATCACCCTGATCGATCGCCGTCAGGACCATTATTACCAGCCCGGCCTGACCCTGGTGGGTACCGGCGTCTGGCAGACGGAAAAGCTCCTGGACCGGAACCGGCGCTACGTCCCCTCCAGTGTCAACTGGGTTCACGACATGGTCGCCGAATACGATCCGGACAACAACCGGGTGGTGACCGAAACCGGTCGCACCATCGACTATGACTTCCTCATGGTGGCCACCGGACTGCAGGTCAACTACACCGCCATTGACGGCATGTCGGAGAATCTCATCGGTCACCGGGGCGTGGGCTGCGTCTATGACAAGCCGGAACTGGCCGAGCGCACCTGGCAGGCCGTCGACCATTTCGTGAACGAGGGCGGCATCGGCCTGTTCACCCGCCCGCGGGGTGACATGAAATGCGCCGGCGCCCCGCTCAAGGTGGCCATGCTCACGGAAAGCCGCATGAAGGAACGGGGCACCCGGGATCGCGCCGAGATGCACTACCTGCCCCCCGGTACCGGCCTGTTTTCCCAGCCCCACACCGACGACTTCCTGCGCAAGAACTTCCCCGAACGGGGTATCCATATCCACTGGGATCACCCCCTCAAGGCCATCGACCCCGAGCGCAAGACCGCCACCTTTGCCACCCCCCTGGGTGACGAGACCCTGGATTACGATTTCATCCACGTGGTGCCGCCCATGAGCGCCCCCGATTCCCTGCGCAACAGTGAGCTGGCGGCCCGCGAGGTTCCCTTCACCGGTTGGCTGGAGGTGGACCGCTTCACCCTGCAGCACAAGCGCTATCCCAATGTGTTCGGTGCCGGCGACATCAACGGCGTCCCCATCGGCAAGACCGCCGCCAGCGTCAAAGCCCAGGTGCCGGTGGCGGTGGAGAACATGATCCGGACCATTCAGGGCAGTCAGCTCAACGCGGCTTACGACGGCTATACCTCCTGCCCCCTGATCACCGAGTTGGGTCAGGCCATCCTGGTGGAGTTCGATTACGACCTGAAGATGAAGCCATCCTTTCCCTTCATCAGCCCCTATCAGGAGCACTGGGTGCCCTGGGTCATGAAGGACCGCCTGTTGCTGGCCGCCTACCGGGCCATGCTCCGGGGCCGTATCTGAGGCGCCGTCATGACTTTTTCAGAACATTTTTAGAGAGGAATCGGCAATGGCATTTTCAATCCTGGGGTTATTGGCAGTGGTCCTGGAGTTCTTCCGGGGCTGGCTGTGGTTTATCGGGCTGTTCCTGCTGCTGGACTTTGCACTGACCTTCTATTTCCTCAAGCGCTCCGCGGGTTGCAAGACCTGCTGGGTCCTGCCGGCCTATGTGACCGTCGGCTTCGGGGTCTTCATCTTCGTGCTGGCCATAATCACCCTGCCGACCATCACCAAGTCCAGCTGGGCGGCCCTGTCCGGCATCGACTATCTGGCCCTGATCGGCGCCAGCATCGGCTTCGGCGCCCTGTTCGCGATCCTGGCCTTCCCCTTCATGCTGAACCTGCTGGGGATTCGTTCCAGACCCAGGCCCACCAGCCAGGCGACGCGCACCGAAACGCCCTCCCAACCCCAAGCCTCGCCTCAGCCCCAGCCCGCCATGGCGGAAAAGGTCGCGGACTGACCACCCGCTGGATATCTCGCCTCGGTCGGGTTACGCTTCGGCATCCCGACCGAGACCGAGAGCCGTCCGCCGACGATGAAGATCTCACACCACGATATCCGCCTTCGCACCGAGGCCCCCATCCAGATCATCGATGTCACCCAGCAGGTGAAGGACCTCTTCGCGGATAGCGGCATCCGCAACGGCATCTGCACCGTGATCTCCCGTCACACCACCGCCTGCGTGAATCTCAACGAGCAGGAACCCATGCTGCAGCGGGACATGCTCACCCACCTCAAGCGCCTGGTGCCCCGTGACGGCGACTACCTTCACAACGAAAACCCCGTGGACGGCCGGGACAACGCCCATTCCCATCTCATGGGACTGTTCATGAACGCCTCCGAGACCATCCCCATCGTGGACGGCGCGCTGATTTTGGGCACCTGGCAGTCCATCTTCTTCATCGAACTGGACGGTCCTCGCCCCGAGCGCCGTCTGACCGTACATTTCATGGGAACCGACTAAAGCCGATGCAGCCCGCCGACATTGAAGGTTTCTTCGCCGATCCCGCCGATCTGGATCTGGACCGCTATCTGATCCTGGACTACGAACTGGAATGCGTGGGTGACCCGCGCCTGGCGGTGGCCCACCTGTGCAGCGAACAGTCCACCGCCCAGTGGAAGCGGGTGGATGTGGACGAGGACCTGCGTCCCCGGTTCGCGGCCAAGGCGATCAAGATGGAAATACTGGAAGAGCGGGAAGCCCTGAGCTATCCGGTCACCCATGCCGCCGAAGGGCGCATTTTCGCCTGCCGGGTCCGCATCGCCCATCCCCACGAAAACTTCGGCCCCCGCATTCCCAACCTGCTGTCGGCGGTCTGCGGCGAAGGCCCGTTCTTCACCCCGGGCATCCCGCTGATCAAGCTGATGGACATCCACTTCCCCGAGGTCTTCCTCAGGGCCTTCCAGGGTCCGAAGTTCGGGGTGCAGGGGCTGCGTGACCTGCTCCATGCCCATGACCGCCCCATCTTCCTGGGCGTGATCAAACCCAACATCGGACTGCCGCCGGAGGCGTTCTCGGCGATTGCCCGCGAGGCCTGGCTGGGCGGCCTGGACATTGCCAAGGACGACGAGATGCTGGCCGATCCGGACTGGTCCCCGCTGGAGGCGCGCTGCCGCCATCTGGGCGAGGCCCGGCGCCGGGCTGAGCAGGAAACCGGCACGCCCAAGATGTACATGGCCAACATCACCGACGAGGTGGATCGTCTGACCGAGCTTCACGACATCGCCGTGACACGGGGTGCCAATGCCCTGCTGGTGAACGCCATGCCGGTGGGTCTGTCCGCGGTGCGGATGCTGCGCAAGCACACCCAGGTCCCCCTGTTCGGGCACTTTCCCTTCATTGCCGCCTTCAGCCGCCTGCCCCACTACGGCATCCACTCCCGGGTCATCACCCGGCTGCAGCGTCTGGCCGGCTATGACTCGGTGATCATGCCGGGTTTCGGGCCACGCATGATGACCAGCGACGAGGAGGTCATGGCCAATGTCCGCGCCTGCCTGGAAGACATGGGCCCCATCAAGCCCTGCCTGCCGGTGCCCGGCGGCAGCGATTCCGCCGCCACCCTGCAGCGGGTGTACGAAAAGGTGGGCAGCGTGGACTTTGGTTTCGTGCCGGGACGCGGCGTATTCGGCCATGCCATGGGTCCCCGCGGTGGTGCCGCCAGCATCCGGCAGGCCTGGGATGCCCTGGCCCGGGGGGTGCCGGTGCCGGAACAGGCCCGGCAACACCCGGAGCTGGCGGCGGCACTCAAGCAGTTTCAGTGAATCCGGTCCCAGAACTGCATTGCCAGCAATTCCAGATGCCGTGACAGGTCCGCCAGTTCACCGGCGGCCTGTTCGATCTTGAGAATGGCATCGGCGTTTTCTTCCGCGCTGTGACGGATGTTCGTGACACTGCGGTTGATGTCTTCGCTCACGGCACTTTGCTGATCCACCGCCGTGGCGATCTGGATGCTCATTTCGGTGATGGCGCCTACGCTGCGGGTAATGGCCTCCAGGGATTCGGCGGCCTCTTCCGCCTGGATCACGCAGCGCTCGGCCTGCTCCCGGCTCTGCCCCATCACCTGCACCGATGACTCGGCGCCGGCCTGGAGCTTCTCGATCATGTCCTGGATCTCCTGGGTGGACTTCTGGGTTCGCGAGGCCAGGCTGCGCACCTCATCGGCCACCACCGCAAATCCCCGCCCTTCCTCGCCGGCCCGAGCCGCCTCGATGGCCGCGTTGAGGGCCAGCAGGTTGGTCTGTTCCGCGATCCCCTGGATCACCTCCACCACCTTGCTGATCTCGTTACTGCGCGTCTGCAGGTCATGAATCACCTGGGTTGCCCGGTCCACCTCCCGGGACAGGTGACCGATGGCGGCGCCGGTTTCCACCACCAGTCGGCGCCCTGAGACGGCACCCTCATCGGCATGTTCGGCGGATTGCGCGGTATGTCGGGCACTGGATGCCACTTCCTGCACACTGGCGGACATCTGGTTGACGGCAGTGGCCACCTGTTCCGTCTCCGCCTGCTGGGCCATGATCGACTTGCGGGAGTGCTCCACGCTGGTCACCATCTCCCGGGTCTGCTCGGACAGACGCTTGGCGGCTTCCGCCACGCGCCCCACCGCCGCCCCCGTCTCGGCCGCCAGCATGCGCAGCGCAAAGTCGATCTCCCCGTATTCATCGGTGCGGCCGGTATAGACAAACTGGCAGAGCGGGTTGTGAACCACCACCCGCGCACGCTGCTGCAATCGGGCCAGGGGGGATACCCCGAACCAGGCCCATGTCCCGGCCAGCACGCCGAACCCGGCCGTTGGTGCCAGCACCTGCGCGGCCGACCCACCCGCGAAAAGCCCCATTACCCCGCCCACCGCCGCGGCGGCGAGGATCAGCATCGGCAGACGAACCCGCACCCCGGGCAACGGCCATCGGAGTGCCCGGGGCAGCCTACCGGCCATGACCTGGGCATAGACGGCTTCCGCCCGTTCCACCAGCGCCCTGTCGGGGCGGGTACGCACGGACTGGTATTCCACCACCCGGCCATCCTTGCGAATCGGGGTGACATAGGCGTTGACCCAGTAGTGATCACCGTTCTTGCAGCGGTTCTTGACCACCCCCATCCAGCTTCTGCCGGCCTTGAGCGAATCCCAAAGATTCTGGAATGCGGCCGGCGGCATGTCGGGATGGCGCAGGATATTGTGGTTCTTGTTCAGCAGTTCGGCTTCCGTATAGCCGCTGATCTCGATGAAATCCCCATTGACGTCCGTGATGATGCCCTTGAGATCGGTGGTCGAAAGAATATTGACCTGGCTGGAAAAGGTCTTCTCCCTTCCTGTGACCGGCAGATTCTTCTTCATGGCAATTCTCGGTGATGTAGTGGAGGTCGGCCCGACAAATCCGGAACGACGGCCTGCTCACTGCTTTTTGTCCCAGAAGTGCGCCGCCAGCAGTCGCAGCTCCGAGGCCAGACCGGCCACTCCCACCGCCAGCGCCTCGATACTGCGGCTGTCCCGGGCGTTGCTGTCAGCGGCCTCCCGAATGCGGGTGATGCTGCGATTGATTTCCTCGCTGACCAGACTCTGCTCGTTCACCGCCGTGGCAATCTGGGTACTCATGTCCGTGATGGACTTCACGTCACGGGTGATGGCCTCCAACGCGGCGGCGGCGTCCCGGGCCTGATTCACGCTCTTTTCCGCCTGTTGCAGGCTCTCCTGCATCACGCTCACCGAAGAACGAGCGCCTGCCTGCAGCTTCTGGATCATGGCCTGAATCTCCTGGGTGGAGTTCTGGGTCCGGGTGGCCAGGCTGCGCACCTCATCGGCCACCACGGCAAATCCCCGGCCATGCTCGCCGGCACGCGCGGCCTCGATGGCCGCGTTCAGGGCCAGCAGATTGGTCTGCTCCGCAATGCCCCGGATGACATCCAGCACGGCACTGATCTGACTGCTGCTGTGTTCCAGCGCCTGGATCACGGTCGTGGCGTGCCGCACCTCCCGGGCCAGATGCAGGATCGAGTCCTCGGTGGAGGCAACCACCTGCCGGCCGTGACTGGAATTGCCGTCCGCCACGTCCGCCGCCTCCGCGGTGCTGCGGGCATTGTGGGCAACCTCCTGGACGCTGGCGGCCATCTCGTTCACGGCTGTCGCCACCTGGTCCGTTTCCGCCTGCTGACGCAGGATCTGTGCGGTGGCAGCCTGTACGGTATCGACCATGTGATCCGCCTGGCGGGCCAGGCGGGTGGCATCGTCGGCCACCCGACCGACCGCCGCGCCCCGCTCCGATTCGAGCATGCGCAGGGCAAACTCGATTTCGCCGAACACGTCCCGTCGTCCGGTGTAGACATATTGGCCCAGGGGATTGACGGCAACGGCTCGCGCCTTGTCCCGCAGTGCCGACAGGGGCTGCAACTGCCAACCGGCCAACGCCAGTGCCAGTGCCGTGGCCGGCCCCAGCGTGAACAGGGCGATCGATACCGGCGTCCCCAGCCACAAGGCACCCAGCAGCGTCGCCATGCCGGCCAGGGCAATGCCCGTGAGCAGACGCAGATGCACGGAAATGGCGGGGAGTTTCAGGGCAATGGGGGGCTTGCCGGCCAGGATGCGGGCATAGATGTCGGTCGCCCGGCTGACCAGATCCCGTTGGGGGTGGGTCCTGACGGACTGGTACTCCTGAACCTTGCCGTTTTGCAGGATCGGCATGACGAAGGCGCTGACCCAGTAGTGATCGCCGTTCTTGCACCGGTTCTTCACCATCCCCATCCAGGCCCGTCCGGCCTTGAGGCTGGACCACAGGTCCGAAAATGCCTCGGGGGGCATCTCGGGATGACGTACGATGTTGTGATTCTTGCCCAGCAGTTCGTCTTCGGTAAAACCGCAGATGGTGATGAAGTCATCGTTGACGTAACTGATGGCGCCCTTGAGATCCGTGGTGGAAAGAATGTTGGCTTTGTCCCCGAAGGACTGTTCCCTGCCGGTGATAGGGAAGTTTTTTTTCATATCGCGAATTCGGATCCCGTAACGAAAGACAAGCTTGCAACCCGTGAAGCTCGGGGCTCCCCTTCGGCCCGGCGGGCATGGACCGGAGGGGAGAGCCGGGTCCGGGCCTTACTTGACGGGCACCCCGATCAGCCACTCGTGCAGGAAGAAGGCAAAGATCAGGTAGCCCGCCAGACCGGCCACGACCGTGATGGCGGTTCCTTTCAGGTTAGCGGCAGCAACCGTGGAACCCTGAGCCTGATCACGCTGGCGCAGGGAACGGAAGCACAGCACGGACCATACCAGGAAGGCACCGAACAGCAGGATGTCCGCCAGCATGCCGTTGGCCAGCAGATGCCCGAAGGCCCAGGCCTTGACGGCGATGACCATGGGGTGCTTCACGGCTGCCTTGATGTGATTGCCCGGCACGAAGGCCGCCGCCAGGATGATGAAGGCCAGCAGGGACAAAAGGGCCGTCACGTGGTGCAGCCAGATAGGCGGATACCAGATGACGATGGGGCTCAGCCGGGCCATGCCGTAGCCCCAGATGATGAGAATGAAGCCGATCAGGGACACCGCCCCGGCAAAGGCCATCCAGCCCTTTTCTCCCCACTGCCGAATGCGGGCACTGCGCCAATCGTCGGCAAAGATGCGCAGGGAATGAATCCCCAGAAACATCGCCAGACCAAGGATGAGTACGATCACGGTTATTCCTTCCTGTGTTGGATTTTGACGGTAAAAGCGGGGGAATTCTAACCGAATTTGCTGAAATGCTTATGCTGGGGCATGATCCAGCATCAACTCGCCTTCCCGTAGCAGGAAGACACCGCCGACCGATTCCGATTCCATGCGCCGCGGCTTGTCCCCGACCCAGACCTCCACGCCGGGATAGATCCGTTGCCTGACCAGAATGCAGGCCCCTTCGCAGCGCCCCAGCTGCGCCGTCAGGCTGTCCTTTTCCAGCCCCAGATCCCGGATATGGCCCTGGGCCTCGACCAGGGTATTGGCCGCCCGGCGCTGAAAATCCGCCGCCACCCGCTCGGGATGGTGTCTGGCGAACTGCAGACTGCGGGAGAGTTCTTCCGCCAGATGGGTCTGTTGCTCGATGCGCTGTTCCAGGGCCTGGAGTTGGTCCCGCAACTCGGGATCGGCGCCCACCACCACCTGGGTATGAGGGCCCGTGGGCGAGCCCAGCAGGAGGCATTCGATCAGTTCCCGGGCACGCACCACCCCGCCCACGATCTGGCCCTTGCGCGCCCCCGTGCCACCCACCACCACGGTATGGGCCGCACTGATCCAGCAATGGACAACCTGCTCCTGAACCACCACTTGGGCGGCCTGAACCCGCGCATTCTCCAGAAAATGGGCGCTGACCGTGCCGAGGGCCTTGAGCGATGCCGTGGGCTTGGTCTTGCCTTCCTCCTGTTCATCCGGATGCAGCTGGCCCACCACGCCGTGCCGGATCCGGATATCCCCGCCGGCCTCTAGCACGGCACCCTCCACCATGCCGTTGACGATGATGTCACCGCTGGCGGTCACCTTCATGCCGGACACCACGTCACCCCGGATCAGGACACTGCCCTCGAAGGCGAGATTGCCCGAGGAGAGATCCACTCTGTCGACCTGAAGGGATTCTTCGACCATGACACCCCGGGGCACGACCACCGGCGCACCGGCGATGGTCGCCACCAGCAGATCGGGGTCATCGGGATCGGGGGCGACATTGCGCAGTGAACCGGCAAAGGCCAGTTCCCGACCGGGCCGGGCCGGGACGATCTGACCCAGCAGGTTCGTGCCGGACGTACCCGACGTGGCGGCATGCCGACGCATCAGGGGGGTACCGGGACTGACCTGGGGCACCTCCCCCAGATCCCGGTAATCGGCCCGTCCTCGCTCATCGATATGAGGCATGCGGCGGCGGGCCTTGGGGATCAGGGATTCAAATTCCGTGTCCCGACCGTGAACCGGAGGCGTGGCCCGGGCAATGATCGCTTCCGCGGGCGCCAGGCGGCCCGCCTGCAGGGTATCGAACAGGACGGCCTCATCCAGGCCGTGGATGATGCCCTGCGCGTTGATGGCTTGGCGGACGGCGTCCTCGGAAACCGCCAGCCCACCTCTGGGAGGTGTGACACGCAAGGTGGCGGCCTGTTTGCGCGCATCCAGGGTGAGCCTGAAACTGCCGTCCATGCGGCGGGCAACGGGAAACTCCCGTCCGGCAAGCTCGGCCGCCTCATTGGCCAGGGCCTCCAGCAACAGGGACATCTCCCTTGGGTCAACGGCCCAGTCACCAAATCCGGCTTCCGCCAGGGCGGCGGTCAGCCGGGATTCATCCACCTCGTGCCGGCGCTCCGGATCAATCACGCCCACAAAAAGACGACCCGTTGCATCGTCCACGCGAAACGCCAGTCCGGCCGAAGTCATATCCTGTCCCGTCGCCATGTCTATGGAACGAGTCTTAACACTCCCAAGGCAATGTGTCCATGACCCACCAGACGTACCGGGGTGATTACCGGACGATCCCCCCCCGCACTCAGGCGCGGCGCCCCCGGCCGTGCCCGAACTCCATGATCTCATCGGGCAAGGCCTGTAACGAGACACTGCGATCCACCGCCTGCATTTTGACCGCCTCCCGGGGCATGCCGTAGACCACGCAGGATGCCTCATCCTGAGCCAGTGTGAGCGCCCCCGCCTCATGCATCTCCTTCAGCCCCCGGGCACCGTCATCCCCCATCCCGGTCATGATGATGCCCAGGGCATTGCCCCCGGCACAGCGGGCCACGGAACGAAACAGAACATCCACGGAGGGTCGGTGACGGTTCACGACCGGCCCCTGGATCACGCCGACCCGGTACTGAGCCCCACTGCGCTGCAGCAGCAGATGAAAACCGCCGGGGGCGATGAGGGCCAATCCGGGGATGACCCGATCGCCGTCCCGCGCCTCGCGAACCTCGATAGCACAAATGCCGTTCAGCCTGGCGGCAAAGGCGGCGGTGAATTTTTCCGGCATGTGCTGAACCACCACCAGACCCGGTGTGGTGCGAGGAAGGCGCGTGAGCAAGGATTCCAGGGCCTGAGTCCCCCCGGTGGAGGTACCGATGGCCACCACCTTGTCGGTGGTCTTGTACATGCCGGGGTCGTTCACGGGCATGAACGCGTCCGAGGGCGGCTTTGGAGTCCCTCCCGGCACCGGTATCGGTTTGCGCATCCGGGCATTGGCCGCGGCTCTTACCGAGCGAATCAAGGCCTCCCCGGCGTCCACCAGAAACTGCTTGAGTCCCACGGTGGGCTTGGTCACCACTTCAACGGCACCGGCGGCCATCGCCTGCATGGTCACTCGGGCGCCCTTTTCCGTCAGAGTGGAGCAGATCACGACCGGCGTGGGATGCTCGGCCATCAATTTCTTCAGAAAAGTGATGCCGTCCATCCGGGGCATCTCGATATCCAGCACCAGCACGTCAGGCCATTCCCGCTCCATCTTCTGCAAGGCGAAGATGGGATCGGCCGCGGTGCCGATCACCCGGATATCGGGCGCGGTGGACAGCACTTCGGAAAGAACCTGCCTGACGGTGGCGGAATCATCCACCACCATCACCCGGATTGTCTTCATGAGCCTCTCTCGAATCCCGGGCTGACTTCACCGGGATGGACGCACACATCGTATGTGCGAGCATTGTGTTTCATCACGCAGGGACTTTCTGATAGACCGCCGGCGCCCTCTGGATCAACTTGTGGTCGATGCCATTCAGGGTTTCGGAGTGCCCGATAAAGAGCCATCCCCCCATGCGTAGACGACGAATCACTCGATCCAGCACCTGCTGCTTGATCTCCATGGTGAAGTAGATCAGTATGTTACGCAGAAAAATGACATCAAACTCTCCCACATCGGGCAGGTTTTCATTGAGGTTCACCGGCACAAACCGTACCTTTTCACGCAGCTTCGGCTCCACCAGCAAGTGCCCCGCATACTGCCCTGTGCCCTTGAGGCAAAATGCCTTCAGGTAACGCTCGGGAATGCCATCGGTACGGGTCATCTCATAAAGCCCCCGGCGGGCCTTGGCCAGTACGCGGTGACTGATGTCGGAACCCATCACCTCCCAGCCTTGCCGGCCCAGAATGTCCGCGCAGGACATCGCCATGCTGTAGGCCTCCTCGCCGCTGGAAGCGGCGGCACTCCAAAGCCGCAGCGGCAGGGCCGAGGAACGGCTGGATCGATCCCGATAAGGAATCAGCACCTGCTGCTGAAGCCAGTCGAAATGACGCGGCTCACGGAAAAAATACGTCTCGTTGGTGGTGAGCAGATCCACCGCCAACTGGCACTCCGCGGGATGCAGTTGCAGATAACGATAATACGCGGTGAAACTGGCGACACCATGGTGGTCCAGCCGTTTGGACAGTCGCCCCTGCACCAGCGTCTTCTTGGCGGAGGACAGACTGATGCCCGCCAACTGGAAAATCAAACGCTGGAACTGGGCAAACTCGTGGTCCTTAAGTTCAACATCAGCCATGAGGACACCGTGCATATCACCAGGCTATGCCTGGCTACCCGGCTCGTGACGCCCGCCCCCGGACGGCAATGAAGGCAACTCGCCCACTTGAGACAGCAATTGCATTTCTTCAGCGGAAAGAATCTGATCCAGCTGCAAGATGATGACGAAATCCTCCCCCACCCTGCCCATGCCCTGGATGAAATCGGTGCGAATCCGCGCCCCAAAGGCCGGAGGCGGCAAGACGTCGACATCAGCGATCTCAAGCACTTCGTTGACTGCGTCCACCACCAGCCCCAGCACATGGGTTTCATCCTGAGCATCCGCCAGCTCAATCAGAACGATGCAGGTACGTCGATTGATCTGGCTGACGCTCTTGCCGAAGCGACGTGCCAGATCAATGACGGGCACCACGGCCCCTCGCAAATTGATCACGCCGCGAATGAAGTCCGGCACCATGGGTACGGAGGTCACCTTGTCATATTCGATGATCTCCTTGATATGCAAAATGCCGATCGCATAGACATCCCCCTTGAGCATGAACGATAGATATTGCCTGAGGACGTCTCCCGCCGGATCAGCGGACGGCTCCCTGGGTTTGAGTGCCTTCATCGTGCCCTCCTAAAAACGCACGAACTCGTTTTCGTCGACCGGTTTTTCCAGATCCCGGCCGTGACGGAAATCACTATGCCGAGGCGGCTTGCCTGACGAAGCGGTCACGGGGCGGTCGCTCTTGCGCGGGGTCTGGATACGAGTCCGCCGGTCATCATCCAGGCGGAAGAAGCCCATACTGCTCTGCAGTTCCTCCGCCTGACTGCTCATTTCCTCGGCGGTGGCTGAAAGCTCTTCCGAGGCGGCGGCACTTTGCTGAGCCACCGTATTGAGCTGGGTAATGGCCATGTTGATCTGGCTCACGCCGCTGGCCTGCTCCTCGGAAGCAGAACAGATCTCCTGCACCAGATCGGAGGTGCGGGTGATGGACGGCACCATTTCCTCCAGCAAACGTCCCGCCCGCTCGGCCATGTCCACCGAGTTGCCGGCCAGTTCGCCGATTTCACGAGCCGCCACCTGACTGCGCTCGGCCAGTTTTCTCACCTCGGTGGCCACCACGGCAAACCCCTTGCCGTGGTCACCCGCCCGGGCTGCCTCAATGGCGGCATTGAGCGCCAGAAGATTGGTCTGATACGCGATGTCATCGATGATGCCGATCTTGTCGGCGATGCTCTTCATTGCAATCACCGTTTTCTTGACCGCCTCGCCTCCCTCGACGGCCTCCTGGGCCGCCTTGCCGGCCACGCCATCGGTGACCCGGGCATTTTCCGTGTTTTGACTGATCGAGGCACTCATCTGCTCCACCGAGGCACTGGTCTCCTCAAGACTGCTGGCCTGCTCCGTGGCGCCCTGGCTGACTGACTGGGCCGTGCTGCTGACCTGCTCCGAAGCCGATGCCAGGCCGTCCGCGGCGCCCCGCACCTCGGAGATGACCTGGGAAAGCTTCTCCACCATCCGGCCCATGGCCGTGAGCACCTGACCGGTTTCATCCCGGGGCTGGGGCGCAATGTGGACCCGCATGTCCCCTTCCGCGAGCTGATTGGCAATGCCGACCGCGCGACGCAGGGGACCGGAAATGATGTGGGCTATGAAAAAACCCAGGGCCAATCCGACCAGGACACTGGCAACGATCAGGACGGAAGTGAACAGGAGCGTATTTTGATGGATGCCGTTCGCGGCCAGACTCAGCTGCTCGGCGTTGGACTCCTTGATGTTGCTGAGCTGGGTCAGCAGTTGGTCCAACTCATCCCCGAGCGGTCGTAATTCCCGGCTGACAAACTGCCTTGCGGCCAGTTGTTGCTGTTCATCAGCGTCCATCACCATCGCCACCAACGTATCGATCATTCGTGCCCGCTCGGCGGTCAGGCTATCGTAACGGGCAAACAACTGCCGTGACTCATCGGTGTAAAACAATCCGCGAGCCAACTGGATATGGGCGGACTCCTGGGCACCAAAGGCCCGGATGTTCTGGACATGACGCTGGCGTTCCGCCGGTGTATCCGCGAGCAGCAGGTTGCGTATGGCCCGGCTGCCGTTCAGCAACTGGACGTTGGCCTCCTTGATCTCGGAGATCCCGCGCAGTTCAACCTCATACATCTGATCCGCAAGCGCGTCGATGCGGTTCATGTTGCTGATTCCTATCCACCCGACCGTGGCGGTAATCAGCGCCATCAGGATGAAGGCTGAAATCAGCTTTACACCTACCCGTAGATTATTGAACCAAGCCATGTGTCCTGCTCCCATTGTCATCAGTGCGAGAACCGTTGCGGCCCCGTCTCTCATCCCTCAGCGCCAGGTCCATGAGCCCTGACACATCCAGCACCAGCGCCACCTCTCCGGACCCAAGGATGGTGGACCCGGAAACCCCCGGCAGACCCGAAAAAAGAGACCCCAAAGGCTTGATGACCGCTTGCAGCTGTCCCTTGAGCTCATCCACCAACAGACCTGCCTTGCGTCCCGCCCAATGCAACACCACCACATTTCGGCGGCGGCCGCGCGGCCCCTGAAGACGGAAGAGTTCCGCCAGCCGCAACAGCGGCAGGATCTCGCCCCGCAGACTGAGCTGGTTATCACCCCTGGCCTCCGCAATGGGCGGCAGTTCCAGACACTCCAGCACCGTATCCAGCGGTACCACGTAATCGTTACCCGCGACCCTGACCAGAAATCCATCGATGATGGCCAGCGACAGGGGCAACCGCATGCGAAATGTCGTGCCTTCTCCCGGACGGGTTTCAATCTCGACGCTCCCTCTCAAGGCATCGATGTCGCGGCGGACCACATCCATGCCCACTCCGCGGCCGGACAGATTGCTGACCTCCTGGGCGGTGGAAAAACCCGGCTCAAAAATCAGACGCCATACCGCGTCGTCGTCCAGTTCCTTGTCCTCCGGGATCAGCCCCCGCTTGCGGGCCTTGGTCAGGATGCGTTCCCGATCCAGCCCTCCGCCGTCATCGGAAACCTCCACCAGGACACAGCCCGCCTCGTGGAAGGCATTCAGTCGTACCTGCCCCTGATCAGGCTTTCCTCTGGCCCTGCGCTGTTCCGGAGATTCGATACCGTGATCCACGGCATTGCGAATCAGGTGGGTCAGCGGATCGGAAAGACGTTCCACCACGGTCTTGTCCAATTGGGTATCCGCGCCGTGAATGACCAACTCGATATCCTTGCCGCTTTCCTTGCACACATCGCGGACCACGCGCCTGAAACGGTTGAAGGTTTCGCCGATTTCCACCATGCGCAGGTTCATGGCACTGTCACGTATTTCATCCACCAGACGTGCCACCTCGTAGATGGACTCCATCAGCACGCTGTCCTGGGTATCCTTTGACTGGACACGCAAGCCGGCGGTGGCAATGACCAGTTCACCGACTTGATCGATCAAAAGATCCAGCTTGTCCGCCCGGACCCTGAGCAGGCGGGTATCCTGAGTCTGCCGCTTGCGTACTTCCTGCTGGCGATCCAGCGCGACGGCAACGACTTCCGGCTGGATGCATTGTTCCCTGACCAGGGCTTCACCCAGCAAGGGCGGGTTCGTCGATTGACTGGCCTGCAGATCCAGCACATGATCCAGTTCCCGCCGGGTAATGGCACCGCAACCCACCAGAATCTCCCCCAGACGGTGGACACCTTCAGGCAGGGATTCCATGAGTTTCCGGAAGTCCTCCAAACGACTACCCGGAGGCAGGATGCGGATCTGACTGTCCTCGCGAACAAAATCGAAGACACCTTCCAGCCTCGCCTTGTCCACTCCACTGCGCAAACGAATCTCGAATCCCAGATAGCACTGCTCCGGATCCATCTCCGCAGCCGGAGGAATGGCATCGGTCAAGGTAAACAGGTGGACGATCTCACCCATCGTGGTGAGGTAATGAATGAAGGAAAGAGGGTCCATGCCGTTGCGCAGGACATCCGGACCAAAACGCAAGGACAGGTGCCAGACGTCATCCTCGCTGCCTCCGTTCCGCCCCAGGTTGACCACCGGATCTTCCAGGACCAGCGGGGCGACTCCGGCGCCGGGGGACGGGTCGGCGTCCGGCTCCCCGTGTCCCAGGTAATGCGCCAACCGGGCGACCAGGTCTGCCCCCTGATCGAGGGTGGCACCGTCCGGTGGTTCATCCCTCTCCACGGCATCAATGAGGTTTTCAATATGATCCCGACAATCCATGAACAGGGCAATGAGCACGGAATCCATGGGCAGGGGACCATCCCTGACCCGGTCCAGAACACTTTCGGCATGGTGGGTGAAGGCAACGATCACCTCCAGACCGAACAGTCCGGCGGAACCCTTGATGGTATGAGCCGCCCGAAACAGGGCGTTGATGGCTTCCGCGTCCGCCGGCGACTGCTTGAGAATGCGCAGGGATTCTTCCATCTCCTCCAGCAGTCCCCGCGCCTCCGCCAGAAAGGTCGGCAATGCATCGGACAGACTCATGAGCGATCTCCATGCCTGCCATGACCATGGGGGATGAACATGGGGTCACCCAATTGACCGGCCAGGTTATACAGATCCAGTACGGCCAGCACGGATGGACTGTGATCGGAGAGTGTCAGGTGACGTCCCGTCGCCTGGGCTTCCTTCTTGATCAGAATGAGCAATTGGGCGCCGGTGGTATCCATGTCGGTGACCTTGGCCAGGCTCACCGTCACCTCTTCAAAATCATGCAGGATCTCCATGAATTTCTGCTTGATCTCCATGGCATGATAAATGGTCATCTCCCCTTCCATCCTCAGGAGACAATGCCCAGCGTCCTGTTCCAATATCATTTCCATGTGCGGCAGCCCTCCCGGCCAGTATTCTCCGACGCCTTCCGAATCGGACGGCGTCAGGGACCCATGAGTTTTGCCACTGCGTCCAGCATCTGATTCGGCTGAAAGGGCTTGACAATCCAGGCCTTCGCGCCGGCTTCCTTGCCGGCGGACTTTTTCGCGTCCCCGGCCTCCGTGGTCAACATGATGACAGGGGTGAACCGACACTCCGGACGAGCCTTGAATTCCTTCAGGAAACTGATGCCGTCCATCCCCGGCATATTCACGTCACTGATCACCAGATTGACTTTCCCGCCACTGAGTTTGGAAAGGGCATCCCGACCATCAGACGCTTCTATGACGGTATAACCGGCCCCTCTCAGCGTCATACCGACTACTTGCCGTATTGAGGCAGAGTCATCAACAATCATGACAGTCTTTCCCATGGCCTTGATATCTCCTAGAAAAAAGTCACTTCAGTGGGTGCCGGCGAGCGGGATTTTCGTCCGTGGTGATTGCTCAATTGCTCAGGCGTGGTATATCCCTGCTCCAGCGCGGAAAGCCATTTCTGCATATCCACCTGATCACAGTCACCGGCCTTGATGCGAGATGCAAGCTGTTCCATGTCCGCAACGACATGATTGAGGATCTGGGAGACTCGGTCCTGGAATTGCAAGGACACGATGACGCCACAGACCTCTTCACGCACCTCGTCACTTTCCGTGCGCAGTAACCGGGTGGAAGCCTCAAGACCTTCTGTGACTTTCTGATAACGGTCCATCACCGAACGGATTGAACGTTCAGCCTGTTCAACCAGTTGCTTGTCCTGAGTGGAGAAGGTTTCAGCAGCCTTGCGGGTTTCGTGAATAGCGGCGTTCACGGCGTGGACCTTCTCGGCAATGCTGCGACCGGCGGTTCCCGACTGGGAAGACAGGGCACGTACCTCGTCGGCAACCACCGCAAACCCTCGCCCCTGCTCTCCGGCTCGCGCGGCTTCGATCGCCGCGTTCAAGGCCAGCAGATTGGTCTGAGAGGCCACGGCGGATACGGAATCGGCCATGCCTTCCATTTCCTTGGTGAAATCAGCCAGATCGCTGATCCTTGCCAACAGAACCTTCTTGGTCTCCAGGGCCTTGAAGAGCGTCTGCAGTACCTGATCCAATTCCTGACGACAACTACCCAGTGTGCCGAGCACACTCTCCCCTTGATGACCATGGTGATCATGAGAGGATTCCAAGGCGTGAGTCAGACGCTGATTGATATCATCAAAGCGACGTGCCAGATCGTTAACGGCAGTCTCGGTGTGAGTGCGAGCAGAATCAACCTGGCGCCCCCAGATGGGAACCACCGAGGCACAGAGCTTTTCCACGCGCGACAAATCCCGAGAATCCTGTATCCGCGGGGCATTCGCCTGAATTTCCTTGAGATTGGCCGCCTCGGCCTTCACAAGCCTGGATAGCCAACTAAAGAGCGCCCAGGATGTCAGGAGCGAAATCAGAAAAAGGAATAAAAGCGCCCAGAGAACGAAGGGACCATCCCCTAACAAGGCAAGGAGAAAACCGCCAAGACCACCGGTGAGTGCCGGCATCAAAGCCATCCATTTTCCTTGAACACCAGACACATCCATAGTCATAGGATTCTCCGGATGAGCTCAAGGCAAGACGCCCGTCCCTTGAGCTGAAAACCAAAACACAACAAGCATCACCAACACCGAAAATCATGCAAACGCCTGACGGCCGGCGTCAAAAAAACACAGCGGCGAGCCTCAATGATGCGCACCAGCCACCATGCCTGCGTCTATCCAATACAGAAAAAACCATAAACCGTCAACATTTGGTGCCCGGAAATTCATTTAAGAAAGGCGTTGTCATCCCCCCTCGCTGCTGTCTCCCTCACCCTCTCCCTCACTCGCTACGCCATCCTCTCCCTCACCCTCTACGTCACTCCCGCGAAAGCGGGAGTCCAGTATTCTCAGTCCGTTACTGGATTCTCGCTTTGGATTCCCGCCTGCGCGGGAATGACTGATTCATTCGCAAGCACGACTGCTTCAGAAGATGAAAATCCACTTCATCCTTCCGCTTGTTCATCCGGCCAATTTAAGCCCCACCAGGCCAGCGACGATCAGCAGCACACTCAACACCCGCAGCAGGGACAGGGTCTCGCCGTAGTAAAGAATGCCGAGAATGAAAGTGCCGACCACACCGATGCCCACCCAGATGGCGTAGGCCGTGCCCACCGGGATGGTCTTCATGGCCTGAGCCAACAGCCAAAAGCTGGCGGACATGGCCGTCAGGGTCACCACACTGGGCCACAGACGGGTAAAGCCTTCGCTGGCCTTGAGGCCGATGGCCCAGACCACTTCGAGCAAGCCGGCGATGATGAGGGCAAGCCACGCCATGTTCATGATGGAATCTCCACGAATCGGCGGGGTCGTCCCCGGGTTTGGCAGGCACACGCAGGTCGTCCTGCGCGGATAAATGATGTTTTAAATCAAGGGGATGGCGGAAGGGGTGGGATTCGAACCCACGGACGGTCGCCCGTCGCTGGTTTTCAAGACCAGTGCAATCGACCACTCTGCCACCCTTCCGCGGGGATGCCTTGCAGGCGAGGGGTCTTCAAGCGGGCTAGTTTAACCGTCCGGAGAAAAAGCGACAACTCGGGTAGCGGACGCACGGGAACAAGGCAAGAGACCTGCCGGTCTCAGATTCCGGCGACCATCGCCGGTTTTGATCCCGGGACGCCAATCAAGTACCTTAGCGCCATCACGGACACACTTGATGTTCGTCATTCCATCCCGTCAAAGAGGAGCATCCACCATGTCAACCGAGCGCGTCACCGCCGTCAGCCGTCCGGCCGAGGGCGTCCTGGCCACCAACAAGGTCATCCGCAACACCTACATGCTGCTGTCCATGACCCTGGCCTTCAGTGCCGTGATGGCCTTTGTCGCCATGGCCGTGGGTGCCCGGCCGGTTCACTGGCTGTTCATGCTGGCCTTCTTCATCGGCTTTCCCTTCCTGATCAATTATCTGCGCAACAGCATCTGGAGCTTGCCGCTGGTGTTCGTGTTCACCGGCGTGATGGGGTACATCCTGGGCCCCATCGTGGGCATGTATCTGAGTCTGCCCAATGGTCCGGGCGTGGTGGGTGGCGCGCTGGCCAGCACGGCGCTGGTGTTCGTGGGCCTGTCCGCCTATGCACTGATCACCCGCAAGGACTTCAGCTTCCTGGGCGGCTTCGTGTTCGTGGGCTTCCTGGTGGTCCTGGCGGCCATCGTGGCCAATCTGTTCCTGGCCATTCCGGCCCTGTCCCTGGCCATTTCCTCGGCCGTGGTGCTGTTGGTGTCGGCCGCCATCCTGTGGGACACCAGCCGCATGGTGCACGACGGCGAGGCCAACTATGTGGTGATGACGGTCTCCCTGTTCGCCAACATCTACGTGCTGTTCCTGCACCTGATGAACCTGTTTGCCATGCTCACCGGCGATAACTGATCGCCGTTCGAGCCGTTGCGGACATGTGACCGAAGGCCCCGGGCATCGCCCCGGGGCCTTCTTGCGTCAAGCCTTGCCTGAAACCCCACGAATGGAACGGTGAACATGCAGATCGAACACGGCGTTTTCCTGGACCTGGAAACCCTGGATCGGGGCGACCTGGATCTCTCCCCCCTGAAGCATGCCCTGCCCCACTGGACTTTCCATGACTACACCACGCCGGCACAGGTGACCGAGCGGATCCGGGATGCCCAGGTGGTCATCACCAACAAGGTGGTGCTGGACCGGCAGGCCCTGTTCGCCGCGCCGTGGCTGAAACTGGTCTGCCTGGCGGCCACGGGCACCAACAACGTGGATCTGGAAGCCGCCGCCGAACGGGGCATTGTGGTCTGCAATGTGAGGGACTATGCCACCGCCTCCGTGGTACAGCATGTCTTTGCCCTGATCCTGGCGCTGACCGTCCGCCTGGACGCCTACCAGCGGGATGTCCGGGAAGGACGCTGGCATGCCAGTCGTCAGTTCTGCATCCTCGACCATCCCATCCGTGAGCTGGCGGGACGCCGACTGGGGATCATCGGCCACGGGGTGCTGGGACGGGCCACCGCCGATGCCGCAAGGGCCTTCGGCCTGGAGGTGCTGGTGGCGGAGAGTCTGCGGGGCGATCCAGCGCAGCCGGGGCGTCTGCCGCTGGATGATGTACTGGCCGACGCGGACATCATCAGTCTGCACTGCCCGCTCACGCCCCGGACCGAGCGGCTCATGAATGCCGAGCGTCTGGCCCGGATGAAGCCGGATGCCCTGCTGATCAACACGGCCCGGGGTGCGGTGGTGGATAACCAGGCCCTGGCTCAAGCCCTGCGGGAGAAACGACTGGGCGGGGCGGGCATCGACGTACTGGAACAGGAGCCGCCCCCGGCGGATCACCCGCTGCTGGCGGGAGACATCCCGAATCTGATCGTGACGCCCCATGTGGCCTGGGCGGCGGTGGAGGCCCGGCAGCGGATGGTGGATGCGCTGGCGCGAAACATTGCCGGTTTTGTGACCGGCGACATCATCAATCAGGTGAACGGGTGAGGCTGGACATGTCGGATGCCGTGAGTGAAAGAATGGTGGAACTGGAGATCCGCATGGCCCATCAGGAGGCCCTGTGCCAGGATCTCAATGACGTGGTGATCCGGCAGCAGCAGGAGATCGACCGGCTGCAGTTGCAGGTGGAGGGTCTGCGGCTGCGACTGGTGGAGCTGATGGAACGCCAGTCTCCGGGAGCGCAACTGCCGGAACCACCCCCACCCCATTACTGAGCCGGTGCCGCCCCCTCATCCCCGGCCCTTCTCCCCCGGAGGGGAGAAGGGCGTGAGATAGATGTCGAACCGGGTACTGCTGCCCGGCAGGGTGTGACTGGGCGCCCTGCCTCCCAGAGGCTCGCCCCGCGCCGGCCGCTTGACCACCACCCGCTCCCGCGCCGCCCCCAGGGCGGCATCCAACAGCGCGGCGGCGTCCCCGTCATCCCCCACTAACGTGCGAAACACCCGCATCTCCTTCTTGACCAGGGCCTGCTTGTCCCGGTGGGGATACATGGGGTCCAGGCAGACCACGTCGGCCCGTTGCCCACTCAGCCATTGCACGGCATCCCCCGGAATCAGGGTCATGCGTTCGATGACCGGTGCCAGCGCGGCCATCTCGGCGGCCCGGGCCAGCCCGTCGGCCAGGAGGGCGGCAATGACCGGATGGCGCTCCAGCAGGATGACCTGGCAGCCCAGACCGGCCAGGATGAAGGCATCCCGGCCCAGGCCGGCGGTGGCATCCACCACCTCGGGACGATGCCCCTTCTTGAGTCCGGCGGCCCGGGCCAGCGGCTCGTTACGAGGGCTGGACTGGCGTCCGCGATACCCCAGGCGCCCCCCGGCAAAGTCCACATAGACGGGCCCCGGCGCATTCGGGCCGGTCTGGCGCAGCTCCAGGCGTTCGGGAGTGACCATCAGGACCGGACCGTCCGGGTGATCCGGTCTCCGCAGGGGCAGGCCCAGCTGCCGGGCCAGGTGCTCGGCCCGATCCCGGGTATCGGGGGTGTCGTGGGCAATGGAAAGGCCGTTCACGGGACCAGGCTCAGTCGGAAGCGGGCGTTTCGCCCAGGATCACCCGGCCATCCGGATGCAGTCGATAATCCGGCACTTCCAGGTTGCGCCGGGCGGCCTGACCGTCATGGACCCGACCGGCGAAGTCGTAACGCCCGCCCCGGCAGCGGTCGACAAAACCTCCACCCCAGCCCTGCTCCGCCGCGATCTCGGGGGGCACCAGGTCCAGGCGGCAACCCAGATCGGTGCCGGTGGCAAAGGCCACGAAGAGATCCGGTGCCGCGGAGCGATGGGCGTTGCGATAGGCACGGGGCTGGCGGCTGAAACGGGAACCCGGGTCATAGAGGCGCTCGGCAAAGGTCGCATCCGCCATCGCCATGCCCTCGTCCCGGCGCAGTACCAGCACGGGCCGGCCGCTCCACTCCACTTCCAGCATCTCCCCCGGCGCCAGCGAGGTGATGTCCACGGACTGGGTCAGGACATGACTGGTACGCGGCTCGCTCAGGAAGCCGGAGATCATGGCATAGGCCAGGGCCAGTATCCCCAGCAGGGCCATGAGCTTGAGCGCAACCCGGTAATAGACGCGAATATCCGATTCTTCAGTGGTCATGAGGGAGCCATCCGGGAATAATGGAGAATGTCACAATGATCCGAGAACATGCGATGAACGCCCCTTCCAGACACGCCTATGTCGGCATCCATAACGATCTTCACGGCGGCATGACCACCATCGGCGGCATCATCAAGGATGCCTGGGTGTTCGGCCTGATCCCGGAAACAGAGACCTGCGAGGGCTGGACACCGGCCCGGATCCAGATGCTCCATGACCAGGTGGCCGCCGCCTGGGATCAGCACGGCCTGCTGGCCAGCCGCCTGCCACCGGACCTGCGGGAGCGCCATGCCCGCATCCATGACGAGGCCATTGCCCGCGCCAAGGCCCAGGGCTGGGTGCCCGGCATGGATGTGGACGGCACCATGGCGCAGTCGCTCTAGTCCCTGAAGTTGTTGTACTGCAGGGGCAGGTCCAGTTCGGCCTTGCGCAACAGGGCGATGGCCTCCTGCAGGTCATCGCGCTTCTTGCCGGTGATCCGGACCTTGTCACCCTGGATCGAGGCCTGCACCTTGAGCTTGCTGTCCTTGATCAGACGGATGATCTTCCTGGCCAGATCCTGGTCGATACCCTGCCGAATGGTGACCACGCGGCGGGCCTTGCCGCCCCCCTCTTCCAGCTTGCCGGATTCCAGACAGCCCACGTCGATGCCCCGCTTGGCCAGCTTCTGGGTGAGGATGTCCATCACCTGGTCCACCTGGAATTCGGAGGCACCGAACAGGGTCAGCTCGGCCTCGCTCTGTTCCACGTCGGCGGGGCTGCCCTTGAAGTCGTAGCGGTTCTCCACTTCGCGCTTGGTCTGGTCGACGGCGTTGCGCAGTTCCTGCATGTCCACTTCGGACACCACGTCGAATGAAGGCATGATCTTCTCCGTATTGCTGAATCAGCGCGCAAGTCTATCAAAATGCGCGCAGGACGCCTCCATCGGGATCAGGCCGGCAGACACGAAGGGAGCACCATTGCCGTCATTCCCGCGAACGCGGGAATCCAAGCAGGCCCACGGGCGCGAAGGGAACCTGCCCTGCCCGGCGGTTCCGGAGGATTTGCTATTGGCCCGACAATCCAATACCGTCCGGGCTTTCCATCCCTTCCGAGGAATCACACTGATGAACCCAGTCTCCTTTGCCGTACAGGCGGAACAGGCCCTGGAATCGCTGATGGAGCGCATGAGTGAAGTGGACGCGCTGGCGGACCTGGACATGGATCTGGTGGACGGGGTACTGAAAATGGAGTTTGATGACGGCAGCAAGCTGATCATCAACCGGCAGGAGCCGGTGCGCCAGCTGTGGCTGGCCTCACCGGAAGGCCCGGCCCATTTCAATCAGGACACCAGCGGTACAGGCTGGGTGAACGACCGCACCGGAGAAGGGCTGCTGGACACCCTCAACCGGGTACTGAGCCAAAAGCTCGGCGAGGCGATCAGGATTCCGGACTAGACGGCGTCTGTTCCGGCTTTTTCAGCAGGGACTCCAGCTGCCCCACCACCACGGCGGGCTTGTGGTCTTCCAGCATCCGGTCCACCAGCAGCAGCATGGGATGATAACGGGGCTGCATGGTGTACTGGATACGGGCCATGTTCAGGGACAGGCGCCGGAACTGTCGGAAGAACAGATAGGACAGGGTGGCCACGATCAGTGCCGTCCAGGTGGCGCCCTGGAACCAGATCCAGGCGGCCGCCCCGTAGCCGATGAAGCTGACGATGAACAGCAGGGTGGCAAAGCGATGGATCGTGGCCACGAAAGCGGCAAAATCTTCTTGGTGAGCGGCAAATTCTTCCTGGGAGATCATGAATTACGGATTCCGGTTGGGTTGGCGGCGATAGTGTAACAACAGAAACAGGGCTACTGCCCGGCCAGCGCCTCCAGCAGTCGGTCATGCAACCCGCCGAATCCCCCGTTGCTCATGATCAGCACATGATCGCCGGGCCGGGCACTGGCCACCAGACGCGCCAGCAGGCCGTCCAGGGTCGGCGCGGACTCCCCCCGCCCCGCCAGTTCACCGGTCACCGTCGCCACGTCCCAGCCCAGATCCGGCGGCGCGAACAGGAACACCTGATCCGCCCCGGCCAGCGAGTTCGCCAGGGTCTGTCGATGGACACCCATGCGCATGGTGTTGGAACGGGGTTCCAGCACCGCCAGGATACGGGCCTCCCCCACCCGGCCGCGCAGGGCCGCAAGGGTGGCGGCGATGGCGGTGGGATGGTGGGCGAAATCGTCATGGACCGTCACCCCGCCCGCCGTGCCCCGCACCTGCAGCCGCCGCTTGACCCCGGCAAAGCGGGACAGCGCCGACACACCGGCCTCGACCGGCACCCCCACATGCCTGGCCGCCGCCAGGGCCGCCACCGCATTGCTCATGTTGTGATGTCCGGGCATGGACCAGTGGGCCTCGCCCACCGGGAGGTCCCGATGGTGGAGACGAAAATGGCTGCCGTCGGGGCTCAGGGCCTCTCCCCGCCAGTCCATCCCGCCATCGGTTCCGAAGCACTCCACCGGCGTCCAGCATCCCATGGCCAATACCCTTGAGAGCGCGGCATCATGACCCTGGCACAGGATGCGCCCCTCCCCCGGCACGGTGCGCACCAGATGATGGAATTGCCGCTCGATGGCGGCCAGATCCGGAAAGATGTCGGCGTGATCGTATTCCAGATTGTTCAGGATCAGGGTTCTGGGATGGTAATGGACAAACTTGGAACGCTTGTCGAAGAAGGCGGTGTCGTACTCGTCGGCCTCCACCACGAAGAAGGGCGTCTCCCCCAATCGGGCCGAGACCTGGAAATTATCCGGCACACCGCCGATGAGAAACCCCGGAGACAGTCCCGCGTCCTCCAGTATCCAGGCCAGCAGGCTGGCGGTGGTGGTCTTGCCGTGGGTCCCGGCCACCGCCAGCACCCAGCGATCCTTGAGCACATGCTCCGCCAGCCACTGGGGGCCGGAGGCATAGGGAATGCCGCGATTGAGCACATATTCCACCGCCGGATTGCCCCGGGTCATCACGTTGCCGACCACCACCACATCCGGCACCGGGTCCAGGTGAGCGGGATCGTAACCCTCGCTGACCGGGATGCCCTGGGCCGCCAGCAGCGTGCTCATGGGCGGGTAGACCTGCTGGTCCGAACCGGTCACTCGATATCCGGCGGACCTGGCCAGCAGGGCCACGCCGGCCATGAAGGTGCCGCAGATACCCAGAATATGCACATGACTCATGACGGCATGATCGCCGTGTAGAGCATTTCACCGGCAATGGCCGCCAGCATCAGATACAGCACCGCCAGCCCCACGCCACCGGCCACGGTCTGCAGGCCCAGGGCACTGCGCAGAATGTTGCCGTAGGTGGTCAGCAGCCAGCCCAGCAGGACCAGATAACCCACGGTGATGTAGACCGGGATCTCGGTGGGTGTCTCGGCCCCACGCAGGTTGTAGACCAGGGGCAGCATCAGCAGGCCCAGGATCACCCCGACGCCCAGCAGGGCACTCAAGGTCTGGTTGAACCGGTCCGGCAGCCCCCGCCAGGACAGCAGCAGGGCGGTGTAGCCCGCCAGCAGGGCCAGTTCCATCCCCGTCTGCAGGATGGCCAGCTGGAAGGGATAGAACGGCAGGGCCACGATCAGGCCCACCAGCAGATAGGCGATGATGCACAGCCATAGCAGCAGGGCCGAGGCCGGCAGGTCCTCCGGTCCTTTCTGCATGAAGGTCAACTGGATAAAGGGTTTGATCAACGCGTACATGCACGGCCCTTGTATGACGTCCCGATGATTCGATGACGGTCGCGTGAGATTCGTGCAAGGATATCATGTCCCTCCCGGCACACAGCAGAACCCGACATGGACAGGCCGTTCAAGACTCGCCGCTCGCCCCCGGCCCGGGGGCCTCACCGTTATCGGCTCAGGGTCGATGGTGATGATTTCTTTCCCGCCATGGTGGAGGCCATCGAATCGGCGCGGGAGCGGGTGCTGCTGGAGATGTACCTGTGCAGCTCCGGTGCGCTGACCACCCGATTCATCGATGCCCTGTGCCTGGCCGCGACCCATGGTGTGGAGGTTTGCGTGCTGCTGGATGATTTCGGCAGCCTGGCCCTCTCCGGTAGCGATCGGGGGCGTCTGCTGGCCCATGGCGTGCAGCTGGGCATGTATAACCCACTGGGTCTGAAGCGGCTCCATCTGTCCCTGTTCCGGGATCACCGCAAGCTGCTGGCGGTGGACGGCAAGGTGGCCTTCGTGGGCGGTGCCGGGCTGACCGATGACTTTGATCCGCGCTTTGCCGGCGACCAGGCATGGCACGAGGTCATGCTGGAGATCCGGGGGCCCTGCGTGACGGACTGGGAACAACTCTTTGCCAGAACCTGGTCCCGATGGCATGCCCATCCCCTGACATTGCCTGCCGCACCGACCGGTGACCACGGCCCGGTGGATGGCCGGATGGTGGGTAACAGTCTCCTGGGGGGGCGCTCGGTGATGCGCTCGGTGATTGCCGCCATCAAGAAATCACGGCGGCGGGTATGGATCACCACGGCCTATTTCGTGCCCACCCTACGTCTGCGCCGCGTGCTGGCCCGGGCCGCCCGCCATGGAGTGGATGTGCGGTTGCTGGTACCGGGACCGAAGACGGATCAGCCGGCGGTCCGGCATGCGGGGCGGCGCTTCTACGGGCGGCTGCTGCGGGCGGGGGTCAGGATCTTCGAATATCAGCCCCGCTGCCTGCATGCCAAGTACGTGATCTGTGACGACTGGAGCAGCGTGGGCTCCAGCAACCTGGATCACTGGACCCTGCGCTGGAACCTGGAGGCCAACCAGGTGGTGACCGCTCCGTACACCGTGGCGGAACTGGCCGGGCTGTTTGCCGGCGACCTGGCTCAGGCCCGGGAATGGACCTTGCAGGAGTGGCAGGCACGAGGTCGCTGGCACCGGCTGATGGAGCGGTTTTTCGGTGCCCTGGACGAATGGCTGGTGCAACTCAGTTACATGCGGGACGTACGGGAGGCGGACAAGGCACTGCGCCGGGGCATCCATGCACTGCCGACCTCGGATCATGCCTCCAGGGCAAGATGACCAGCCTCAGAAGTCGTCGTCCCAGTCTTCCAGTTCCCGCAGCAGGTCGTACTGGTCTTCGCCGGGGGCACCATCACGCACCAGATACTCCCGCCGTTGCAGGAAGGCATTGCGCAAGGCCATGTAACGGTCGGTGGCAAGTTCTTCCAGGGCTCGCTCGGTGGGCAGGAAACCTGCCCGGATGTCAATGATGTCCACCACCAGCAGGGTATTGCGGATAGCGGTTTCATCGTAGTAGTACAGCGGATGCGTCACCCCGTCCACCACCCGTGCCGGGGCATCCCGCAGGGTGCTCGGCCCCAGGAAGGGCAGCACCAGGTAAGGGCCTGAAGACACCCCCCAGCGCCCCAGGGTCTGTCCGAAGTCCTCGTTGCTCTTTTCCAGCCCCATGGGGCTGGCCACGTCGAACAGCCCGAACACCCCGAAACTGGTGTTCATGATGATGCGCGTCAGATCCGAGGCGGCATCATGGAACTTGAACTGCAGGGCGTTGTTGGTCATGTTGACCACATCCCGCAGGTTGGAGAAGAAGTTGGTGACGCCGGTCTGCACCGGCTGCGGCGCATAGCGCTCATAGCCCTCGGCCACGGGCTTGATCACGGCGGAATCCACCGCGTCATTGAACTGGAACATGGCCCGGTTATAGCCCTCCCAGGGGTCCCGGGGATCACGGGATTCCGGGGGGACCGTGGCACAGGCCGGCAGAAGCAGGACGATCAGCAGCAACAACCAGATCGGATGACGGGGCTTGGAGAGCTTCACGGGCAATACCTGTGGCAACGGTGAACACGTGGGGGGTATTCTTCCCCTCACCCCAACCCCTCTCCCCCGAGGAGAGAGGGGTACTGCTCAAACCCCTACCGTCCGCGCTGGGCGGCGATGCGCATGCGCAAGGCGTTGAGCTTGATGAAGCCTTCCGCATCCTTTTGATTATAGGCGCCGGCATCGTCCTCGAAGGTGGCGATGTGGGCGTCGAACAGGCTGTCGGACTCGGACTTGCGACCGGCGACGATGACATTGCCCTTGTAGAGCTTGATCCGCACCACGCCGTTCACATGCACCTGGGAGGCGTCGATCAGGGACTGCATCATCCGTCGCTCCGGACTCCACCAGTAGCCGTTGTAGATCAGGCTGGCGTACCGGGGCATCAACTCGTCCTTCAGGTGAGCGGCTTCCCGGTCCATGGTAATGGACTCGATGGCGCGGTGGGCCTTGAGCAGGATGGTGCCACCGGGGGTTTCATAGCACCCGCGGGACTTCATGCCCACGTAGCGGTTTTCCACCAGGTCCAGGCGACCGATGCCGTGGGCGCCGCCGATCCGGTTGAGGGTGGCCAGCAAGGTGGCGGGACTCATGGGTTCCCCGTTGAGGGCCACCGGGTCACCCTTCTCGTAGGTGATCTCCACGTATTCCGGCTTGTCCGGGGCGGCCTCGGGGGAGACGCTCCAACGCCACATGTCTTCCTCGGCCTCGAACCAGGGGTCTTCCAAGGGACCGCCCTCGTAGGAGATGTGCAGCAGGTTGGCATCCATGGAGTACGGGGACTTCTTGCCCCGCTTCATCTCCACCGGGATACCGTGCTGCTCCGCATAGGCCAGCAGCTTTTCCCGGGAGTTCAGGTCCCATTCCCGCCAGGGGGCGATGACGCGGATGCCGGGCTTGAGGGCATAGGCGCCCAGTTCGAAACGCACCTGGTCATTGCCCTTGCCGGTGGCACCGTGGGAGACGGCGTCGGCGCCGGTCTCGTTGGCGATTTCCACCAGGCGTTTGGCGATCAGGGGGCGGGCGATGGAGGTGCCCAGCAGGTATTCACCCTCGTAGAGGGCATTGGCACGGAACATGGGGAAGACGAAATCGCGCACGAATTCCTCGCGCAGGTCGTCGATGTAGATCTCCTTCACGCCCATGGCCTGGGCCTTGGCTCGGGCCGGTTCCAGTTCCTCGCCCTGACCGATGTCGGCGGTAAAGGTCACCACCTCGCAGCCATAGGTATCCTCAAGCCACTTGAGGATGACCGACGTATCCAGCCCGCCCGAATAGGCGAGGACGACCTTTTTCACATCATTGGCCATGTAAGGCAACCCCTGGGAAAGACGTAAGTGGTACAGGGGCGCAAGTATAGCGAAACTGGAGCCGGGTAAGGAATGGACGCCGCCACCGAGGGTCAGATCCGACGCTTGAGCTCCTGTTCCAGCTCCGCCATGAGATTGCTGATGTTACCGGCAAACAGCCCGGTCTGATCCGCCAGACGGTTCACCTCCTTGGCCACCACCGCAAAACCGCGCCCGTGCTCCCCCGCCCGCGCGGCCTCGATACTGGCATTGAGGCTGAGCATGCGCAGGGCCTTGAGCACGATCAGGATCTGGTTGGACTCGGTGATGATAGAATTGCTCAAGCGGCTCACGGCGGCAATCTGTTCATGCCGCGCGGATTCCACATCCTTGCGCCGGCGAATGTCGGTCACCACCCCTTCCAGGTACTGCAACCTGCCCTCCTGATCGAGCACCGGACCGCCGTTTTCGTTGACCCAGCGGACACTGCCGTCACGGTGGCGAATACGATAATCCACATCCCAGTTACCGCCGGCGGCCACGGCCTGGCTGATGGCCTCGTCGACGGCGGCCGAATCTTCCGGGTGAATCAGCGAGGCGTAGGACACCGCCCTGTTCTGCCGCAACTCATCCTGACCATATCCGGTGAGTTCCCGGCAGCGGCCGGAAATCACCAGCATGGTGTACTGGTCATCGTTGCGGCAACGATAGAGAAATCCGTTCATGCGACTGGCGATGCTGTTGAGGGCATCCAGTTCGGTGCTTTCATCGGCCTTGTGGGTGGGCATGTTCGGGGCTCCGCAGTGATGATCGTAGTGTATTCCCTGCTCCCTGTGGAGACGATGGATTTCAGTCCGGCGTCATCTCGGCACTGAATCCGGCGAGCCTCGCTCCCTTACCGGGTCAGCCAGATATCCACCCGGCGATTGAGGGCCCAGGCCGCTTCCGTGGATGCCGTGTCCAGGGGCCATGACTCGCCGAAGGCGCGCGTCTCGATCCGGTGGGCGGCAATTCCCTGGCCGCGCAGATAGGCCTGAACCGCGCGTGCCCGGCGCAGGGACAGGGCGTCGTTGTAGGCCTCGGTGCCGCGCTCGTCCGCATGCCCTCCAAGGACCACCCGGGCGTCGGGGTTATCCCTGAGCACCGCCAGGGCCCGCCGCAGTTCCCCATGTTGATCGGGGCGGATGCGGGACTCGTCAAAATCGAAGTGGATGCGCCAGTCGTCCAGGATCTCGAAATCCAGGCGCCTGAGTTCACCCTGACAGGCACGAAAATCCGCCAGGACTTCCCGAAAACGCAGGGGTGAGAGAGTCACCCGGATGTCCCGGGCGCCCCGACCCGGGTCCGGGTGCCGGATCAGGACTTCATGGCCGGTTTCCAGGCCGTAGTAAAGGGCCAGGGCCTCCTCCCGGCCCAGCCGAAGCAGGGTATCCCCGGCCATGGCGGGCACCGCGCCCAGATCCTGGGGAATCAGGTCGTGGCGCCAGTCGGGTGCTTGCAGGGACAGGCGGCCCACGTCGGGCGCATTCAGCGGGATGCGCGGGTCCAGGTAAAACCTCAGGGCGCGGCCCGGGCTGGCGTGGAAACGGGCGATGCCGTAGCGAGGAACGGGCTGCGCCAACTCACACAGGTCCGGCTCCTGGGTCACGATCCACTGGGCCTGCTCCATGCGGGGACCGTAGTCGGCGGCCTGGAGGGCGGCGGGCAGCAGGCAGAACAGCAGGATGGCGTAACGGGCGTTCATGCCTGGAGTTATCGGCAGGTGGTGGGGGAAGTTGAGGACCTCCCCCCCCTGCCCCATCAACGCCGACGCGGCGGCAGGATGTCGGTGATCGAGCCGTGGGCCACCTCCGCCGCAAAGCAGAGGGTTTCCGACAGGGTGGGATGGGGATGCACCGTCAGCCCCAGATCCTCCACGTCCGCCCCCATCTCCAGTGCCAGCAGGGCCTCGGCAATCAGTTCCCCCGCGTTGGGGCCGACGATCCCGGCACCGATCACCCGCTGCTGGTCATCCAGCAGCAGTTTGGTCATGCCGGCCTCGCCCCCCACGCTGAGGGCACGACCACTGGCCGCCCAGGGGAAGACCGCCTTGGTGTACTCGATCCCCTCCGCCTTGGCCTTCGTCTCGGTCAGCCCCATCCAGGCCACTTCCGGATGGGTATAGGCCACGCTGGGGATGGCTCGGGCATCGAAGTGGGATTTTTTCCCGGCCGCCGCCTCGGCGGCCACCTTGGCTTCATGGGTGGCCTTGTGTGCCAGCATGGGGCCACCCACCACATCGCCGACGGCGAAGATGTGTTCGACGTTGGTCCGCATCTGCCGGTCCACCTTGATGAAGCCGTGTTCGTCCACCTGAATGCCCGCCGCCTCGGCGTCGATCCGACCGCCGTTGGGCAGACGCCCCACCGCCACCAGCACCCGGTCGAAGGTGTCCTGTTCCGGGGCCTTGCCGCCCTCGAACCAGACCCGGATACCCTCGTCCACGGCCTGGGCGCGCGCCACCCGGGTACCGGTGAAGATATTCTCGTAACGGTCCTTAAGCCGCTTTTCCAGCGGCTTGACCAGGTCCCGGTCGGCGCCGGGCATCAGATCCTTGGACAGCTCGCAGACCGTCACCTTCGACCCCAGGGCATCGTAGACGCAGGCCATCTCCAGCCCGATGATGCCGCCCCCCACCACCAGCAGACGATCGGGGATGTCCTGAAGCGTCAGGGCGCCGGTGGAATCCATCACCCGCGGATCCTCCCAGGGAAATCCGGGCAGATGCACGGGCCGGGAGCCCACGGCGATGATGGCCTGTTCAAAACGAATCCGCTGTTCGCCGCCATCCACGGCCACGGTCAGGGTATGGGGCGAGGTGAAACGTCCCACGCCCTGCACCACCCTGACCTTGCGCTGTCCGGCCAGATGCCGCAGACCGCCGGTGAGCTTGCCCACCACGCCGTCCTTGTAGGCCGCCAGCGCGGGCAGATCGATCCGAGGCGTACCGAAATGGATGCCGTGGCGGGCAAAGTCCTTCGCCTCGTCGATCACCTGGGCCGCGTGGAGCAGGGCCTTGGAGGGGATGCAGCCCACGTTGAGACACACGCCGCCGATCTGTGGATACCGCTCCACCATGACCACGTCCAGGCCCAGATCAGCGGCACGAAAGGCGGCGGTATACCCCCCGGGGCCGGAGCCCAGCACCAGCAGGCCGCAGTGGATGTCCGCGTCATCGGTCGGCTCGGAGACCGGCCGGGGACGGCTGGGCGGCGTTTCGGGGCGCGGCGCGGCAGCGGCCGGCGCCGTGGTGTCTTCCCGTGGGGGGGATTCGGCGGTATCGGTTTCCAGTTCCAGGATGGCCGTGCCCTGGGAGACCTTGTCGCCCTTTTTCACCAGCAGTGTGCCAATGGTCCCCGCCGTCGGGGCGGGAATGTCGATGGAGGCCTTGTCGGACTCCAGGGTGATGAGTGGGTCTTCGGGTTTGACGGTATCGCCCGGGGCGACGAGGATGTCGATGATTTCCACATCCTTGAAATCGCCGATATCGGGGACCTGGATGGTGCGTGTCTGAGCCATGAATTCAACACTCCTTCTTTGCCGTTTCAAACTGCCCATGAATACCCGTGGGAGCGGGCCGCTGCTACAGCAGCATGCGCCGCATGTCCGACAGCAGACCGCTCAGACAGTGGGTGAAACGGGCGCCCAAGGCACCGTCGATGACCCGGTGATCATAGGACAGGGCCAGCGGCAGGATCAGCCGCGGCACAAAGGCCTCGCCGTCCCATACCGGCTGCATCCTGGCCCGGGAGACGGCGAGAATCGCCACCTCCGGCGCATTGACGATGGGTGTGAACTGGGTGCCGCCGATCCCCCCCAGGCTGGTGATGGTGATGCAGCCGCCCTGCATGTCGTCGGGCTTGAGCCGCCGCTTGCGGGCCTTTTCGGAAACCTCGGCCACCTCCCTGGCCAATTCCACCAGGCTCTTGCGATCCACATCCCGGATCACCGGGACCACCAGACCATCCGGGGTGTCCACGGCGATGCCCAGGTGAAAGTACTGTTTCAGGATCAGGTTTTCCCCGGCGGTATCCAGCGAGGCATTGACCCTGGGATGCGCCTTCAGGGCCGAGACCAGGGCCTTCATCAGGAACACCAGGAAGGTGATTTTCACGTCCTTGTCCTTGTATTCCGCCACCAGGGACTTGCGGAAGGCATCCAGCTCGGTGATGTCCGCCTCGTCGAACTGGGTAACATGGGGGATGTTCACCCAGTTGCGGTGCAGATTCTCGCCGGTGAGACGGTTGATGCGGGTCAGGGCCTGGGTTTTGACCGGGCCGAACCGGGAGAAATCGATCTCCGGGGGGCGTGCCAGTCCGGGCAGGGCCGGCGGCGCGGCCAGGGTGCGCTTGACGAAGGC
The DNA here is from genome assembly GCF_022227765.1 of Ectothiorhodospira shaposhnikovii. Lineage (GTDB taxonomy): Bacteria > Pseudomonadota > Gammaproteobacteria > Ectothiorhodospirales > Ectothiorhodospiraceae > Ectothiorhodospira. The sequence continues at coordinate 81,234 of NZ_JAJMLZ010000009.1, forward strand.
CTGCACATCCTCCTTGAGAATACGCCCCTTGCGGCCCTTGCCTTCCACCTTGCCCAGATCCACCCCCAGTTCGCGGGCGAACCGGCGCACCCCCGGAGAGGCCAGGGCCTTGCGAAAGGCCGCCTCGTCCACCATCCCCGCCGTGGGGGAAGGTCTCGGACCGGGCGTGGATGCCGGGGCTTCGTCCCGGACGGCCTCCCGGGATCTCTCCGGCTCGGGCGCCGGGGCCTGAGCCGTTTCCGGCCGGGGGGGGGCTGCCTGTTGCGGCGACGGTTCCGGGGTCTTGTCAGGCGTTGGCGTCTTACCCCCCGCTTCCGGTTCCAGATCCAGAATGGCCGCCCCCTGGGAGACCCGATCCCCCACCTTGACCTTCAGACCCTTCACGGTCCCGGCCTGGGGGGCCGGGATGTCGATGGACGCCTTGTCCGATTCCAGGGTGATCAGCGGATCCTCCAGCTTGACCGTATCCCCCTCTCCCACCAGCACCTCGATGATTTCCACGTCCTTGAAGTCACCGATGTCGGGGACCTTGATTTCAACCACGTTGCCCATGGCGCAACTCCTTTGAGAAATTGGATTCACCGGCGGCGGCAGGCAACGGGACGGCCGCGCCGGCCGGTGATGCATGTCAATGGATGCGACCCGGCGCCTCAGGCGCGCAGGGGATTGGGTTTGTCCACGTCGATTTCATATTTGGCGATGGCCTCGCTGACCCGCTCCACCGGGATACGGCCTTCATCCGCCAGGGCCTTGAGGGCGGCCAGGGCGACGTAGTAGCGATCCACTTCGAAATGGTGGCGCAGCCGGGAACGCAGGTCACTGCGGCCGAAGCCGTCGGTGCCCAGCACCGTGTAACGTCCCGGGACCCAGGCCCGGATCTGATCGGCAAAGGCCCTGACATAATCGGTGGAGGCCACCACCGGCCCCTGACGACCCGTCAGGCATTGACTGACCCAGCTCCGGCGGGGTTCGGCCTCGGGATGCAGCAGGTTCCAGCGCTCCGTGTCACGGCCGTCCCGAGCCAGCTCGTTGAAGCTGGTGGCACTCCAGATATCCGCTTCCACGCCGAAGTCGTTGAGGAGCAGTTCGGCGGCGGCAATCACCTCCTGCAGGATGGTGCCCGAACCCAGGAGCTGGACCCTCGGCTCACCCGATCCTCCTTCCCGGAGCAGGTACAGCCCCTTGCGGATCCCCTCCTGTGCCCCTTCCGGCATGGCCGGCTGAGGGTAGTTCTCGTTCATCACGGTGATGTAATAGAAAACACTTTCCTGGTTGACATACATGCGGCGCAGGCCGTCATGGAGGATCACCGCCAGCTCATAGGCAAAGGTGGGGTCGTAACTGATGCAGTTGGGCACGTTGGCCGCCATCAGATGGCTATGGCCGTCCTGATGCTGCAGCCCCTCGCCCGAGAGGGTGGTGCGACCGGCGGTCCCCCCCATGAGGAAACCCCGGGCCTGCATATCGCCCGCGGCCCAGATGAGGTCTCCCACCCGCTGGAAGCCGAACATGGAATAGAAGATGTAGAAGGGGATCATGCTCACCCCATGGACACTGTAAGCGGTGGCCGCCGCCGTCCAGGAGGACACGGCGCCGGCCTCGTTGATGCCCTCTTCCAGGATCTGCCCCTTCTTGTCTTCCCTGTAGAACATCACCTGGTCCTTGTCCTGGGGCGTATAGAGCTGCCCCACGGAGGAGTAGATCCCCAACTGCCGGAACAGCCCTTCCATGCCGAAGGTGCGGGCCTCGTCCGGCACGATGGGGACGATGTGATGGCCGATCTTCTTGTCCCGGATCAGCTGGGTGAGCATGCGCACCAGCGCCATGGTGGTGGACAGCTCGCGCTCTCCGGAGGACTCCATGGCGGCGTCGAACAGGGAGAGATCCGGGATCTCCAGGGGCGCCACCGAGGACTTGCGCACCGGCAGAAAGCCGCCCAGGGCCTTGCGCCGTTCATGCATGTAGCGCATTTCCGGGGCATCCTCCGGTGGCTTGATGTACTCCATCCGTTCCACCTGTTCATCGGTGAGCGGGATGCTGAAGCGGCTGCGGAAAGTCTTGAGTTCGTCCATGCCCAGCTTCTTCTGCTGATGGGCGCGCATCTGCCCCTCGCCGGCGGACCCCATGCCGTAGCCTTTCACGGTCTGGGCCAGGATCACGGTGGGCTGGCCGACGTGGTTGACCGCCGCGTGGTAGGCGGCGAAGACCTTGAAGGGATCATGCCCACCCCGGTTCAGACGCCAGACGTCGTCATCGGACATGTTGGCCACCATGGCCTTGAGTTCGGGATATTTGCCGAAGAAATGCTCCCGCACATAGGCACCGTCCTTGGCCTTGTAGTTCTGATAATCCCCGTCCACGGCCTCCATCATGCGCTGCTTGAGCAGGCCCTTGGTGTCCTTGGCCAGCAACGGATCCCAGTAGCTACCCCAGAGGACCTTGATGACATTCCATCCGGCGCCCCGGAACACGGCCTCCAGTTCCTGCACGATCTTGCCGTTGCCCCGCACCGGCCCGTCCAGACGCTGCAGGTTGCAGTTGACCACGAAGATCAGGTTGTCCAGCCTTTCCCGGGCCGCCAGGGAGATGGCGCCCAGGGTTTCGGGTTCGTCGGTCTCGCCGTCGCCGATGAAGCACCAGACCTTGCGATCCCGACTGCTGGCCAGTTCGCGGTCGTTCATGTACTTCATGAAGCGGGCCTGCATGATGGCGGCGATGGGGCCAAGCCCCATGCTGACGGTGGGAAACTGCCAGTAATCGGGCATCAGCCAGGGGTGGGGATAGGACGACAGTCCGCCGCCGCCCACTTCCTGACGGAAGCGGTCCAGCTGGGCTTCGGTCAGGCGCCCTTCCAGGTAGGAACGGGCATAGATGCCGGGGGCGGAATGACCCTGGACGAACAGCAGATCACCGCCATGCTCATGGGAAGGGGCGCGCCAGAAGTGATTGAAGCCCACGTCATAGAGGGTGGCGGCGGAAGCGAAACTGGCGATATGCCCACCCAGCTCGGTGCTGATACGATTGGCCTTGACCACCATCATCAGGGCATTCCAGCGGATGTAGGAACGGATCCGATGCTCCAGCTCCGCGTCACCGGGAAATTCCGGTTCCAGATGGGGCGGAATGGTATTCACGTAGGCGGTATTGGCGGAATACGGCAGGAAGGCGCCGGAGCGCCTGGCCTGGTCCACCAGACGTTCCAGCAGGTAATGGGCCCGTTCCGGGCCATCGGCCTGGATCACCGCTTCCAGGGCATCGAGCCATTCATGGGTTTCCTGAGTATCCAGATCCTGGAGTTGCTGCTGCGCGGTCATCACTTTTTCTCCATCCAGTCCCCCTGCGTGACGGGCGCGCGCGGGCGCACCCCATGGGGGTGTGGTTCAGACAAAACGGGGTACTTGCTGATATCATTCGGACCGGACTTTTATTATTTTTATGTCCATATCAAATCTCGACCTGAAACGCGGCAATTCGGTTCACATCGAGCGGTAAATTCATCGTCGGACCGTGCCGTTCGTTCAATCATGTTCTAGCTTTTATGCCGGCAGGTCAAGGAATCGGAACACCGCTTTTCATGCTTCACTGCAACACATTTCTGCAATAAAAACAGGAAACAGCGACACAATGACGACAATCCAGGAACTGCGTATCAGACGCCCCGATGACTGGCATTTGCATGTGCGGGACGGGAGCGCCCTTGATAGTGCAGTGCCGCATACGGCCAGATGTTTCGGCCGCGCCATCATCATGCCCAATCTCAAGCCGCCGATCGTGAATGTGGAGCAGGCCATCGCCTATCGCCGGCGTATTCTCGATGCCGTGCCGGCGGGGATGTCATTCGAACCATTGATGACAATTTACCTCACCGACAAGACCTCGCCGGAAGAGATCAAAAAGGCGGTGGACAGCGGGATCATCTTCGGTGTGAAGCTGTATCCGGCCGGTGCCACCACCCATTCCGATGCCGGCGTGACCGATATCCGCCACACCTACCCCACCCTTCAGGCGATGCAGGATCTGGGGCTGCCGCTGATGATCCATGGCGAGGCCACGGACCCGGGCGTGGACGTGTTCGATCGGGAAGCGGTGTTCATCGATCAGGTGCTGGCGCCACTGGTGGAACGCTTCCAGGGCCTGAAGGTGGTCCTTGAACACATCACCACGGCCCAGGCGGTGGCGTTCGTGCGCCAGGCACCGGACCGCGTGGCCGCCACGGTCACCCCCCAGCACATCCTCATGAACCGCAATGCCTTGTTCCAGGGCGGTCTGCGGCCCCATCATTACTGCCTGCCGGTGCTCAAGCGCGAAACCCATCGGGCAGCCATCATGGCGGTTCTGGCGGAGGGACATCCCCGCTTCTTCCTGGGTACCGACAGTGCGCCCCATCCCAAGGGCGCCAAGGAATCCGCCTGCGGCTGTGCCGGCATCTTCAGCGCCCCGGCTGCCATCGAACTCTATGCCGAGGCCTTCGAGCAGGCCGGCGCCCTGGACAAGCTGGAAGGGTTTGCCAGCCTGTTCGGCCCCGCCTTCCATGGCCTGCCGGTGAACGATGACTACATCACCCTGCGGCGGGAAACCTGGACGGTGCCGGAGGCCTACCCCTTCGCGGACGCCACGGTCGTGCCCATGCGGGCCGGCGGCACGCTGGACTGGAAGCTGGTAGTCTAGCGCCATGACAGACGAACTGAACTTCCGCCCCATGGGCAATCGTTTCCGTGGTTTTCTGCCCGTGGTGGTGGATGTTGAAACCGGCGGCTTCAATCCCAAAACCGACGCCCTGCTGCAGATCGCGGCCGTGTTCCTGCGCATGGACAAGGACGGCTTCATCCAGCGGGACCGGACCCTGTCCTGCCATGTCCAGCCCTTCGAGGGGGCCAACATGGATCCCAAGTCCCTGGAAGTGAACGGGATCAATCCCTGGCACCCCCTGCGTATCGCCCTGCCCGAGGACGAGGCCCTGCAACGGGTGTTTCGTGAGGTCCGCCAGGACATCAAGCGCAATCACTGTACCCGGGCCATCCTGGTGGGGCACAACGCCGGCTTCGACCTGGCCTTCGTCAACGCCACCGCGGAGCGGGCCCAGGTGAAGCGAAACCCCTTTCACCCCTTCAGCAACCTGGACACCGTCACCCTGTCGGCACTGGCCTACGGCCAGACCGTGCTGGCCAAGGCGGTGAAGGAGGCCGGCCTGCCCTGGGACAACTCGGAAGCCCATTCCGCCACCTACGACGCGGAAAAGACGGCCGACATCTTCTGCGATGTGATGAACCGGTGGAACCGGCAGATACTGCCGCTGGAGGCGTCCGCCATGGACAAGGCCTTGTGAGTTCCTTATAAGAGAATCATGGATCCACAGCGAGAACTTCAGATGCCGCCGCCGCTGTCCATTCTGGTCGTTGACGACATGCAGTACAGCCGGACCGTGCTCAAGAATACCCTGGAGCGCATCGGCTATGACGATGTCAGGCTGGCGGGATCCGCCGCGGAAGCGCTGGACGCACTCACCCTGAGACGGGCGGACGTGGTGATCGCGGACTGGGTCATGCCGGAGATGAACGGCCTGGAGCTGGCGGCGGCCATTCGCCGGCAGGATGAGGAGGCCGGACGCTACACCTCCATCATCCTGTTCACATCCAAGGATGAGGACAAGGCCATGTTGCAGGCCTTCCATGAGGGTGCCGACGACTTTCTCACCAAACCGATCCAGGATGTCCAACTGGCGGCACGCATCTATGCCGCCGGGCGGATTGCCATGCTGCAGAATCGCCTGATGGAAACTTCCGCAGCGCTGGAAACGGCCAACCGGCTGCTGGAGCACCAATCCACCACGGATCTCATCACCGGCCTGGCCAACCAGCGAGCCCTGAATCAGCGCCTGGAGGCACTGGTGCTGGAAACCCAGGCCCGGGGCGGAGGGTTCTGCCTGGCCCTGGTCAGCCTGGATCAGCAGGACGAGGCGCAGGTATCACCTTTTGAGGATCTGAGTTCGGAGGTGCTGCTGGGCTTTGCCAAGCGTCTGCGCCTGGCGGTTCGCCCCACGGACCTGGTGGCCAGGGTCGGCGAGGAGGAGTTTGCCTTGCTGATGCATGTGCATTCTCCCCGGGATTTCAATCGGGATCTGTTCAAGCGGGTGCTGACCAGCATCACCCGGGACGGTATCCAGACCTCCGAAGGGGCGGTACCGGTCCTGGTGTCCATCGGTGCCCACTTTCATCAGTCGGATCAGCCGCTGATGACCATCCGGGAACTGATGAAGCAGACCCGGAGCAACCTGGATCAGGCCCGGGGTCAGAGCGGCACCCGGGTGGTGGTGACCTGACCGGCGCCGCCTATCACGCCTCCCCGGCGGCTTCCTTGACCATCTGTTGCAGTTCACCGGACTCGAACATCTCCAGGGTGATGTCGCAGCCGCCGATCAGCTCACCCTTGATGTAGATCTGCGGAAACGTGGGCCAGTCGGCAAAGCCGGGCAGCGCCTGCATGATCTCCTGATCCGCCAGGACATTCACATAGGCAAAGGGTGCCCCGCAGGCCTTGAGCGCGGTGGCGGCCCGATTGGAGAAACCGCACATGGGGAACTGGGGCGTCCCCTTCATGTAAATGATGACGGGGTTTTCCTCCACCTGCTGCCTGATACGATCCAGAGCGTCCACTTCGTTTGACCTCGTGTTGATGAAAAGCCCCAGCCGGGGCAAATTCCGTCACTCCCGCTTGCGCGGGAATGACTCCCTTCAAATGGAAAGTGAATTCCGCATAAAAACGACTTGGTTCAACACACCGTTGACCGACTCAACATGATTGGACATCAGAGCATGACCATTGGTTTGTTCCCGGGCGCCGGCGCCTAGCCGGCGTGGATCCCCTGGCGCTGCAACCAGAATTCCAGCAGGGCCAGATGCCAGAGCTTGCTGCCCTGGATGCGGGTCAGATGCTGCTCCGGGGCCTTGAGCAGGGTTTCCACATACTCCCGCTGATACAGTCCCCGCTCACGGCAAGCCCGGGAATCCAGGATGTCGCGCATGAAGTCCAGAAACTCCCCACGCACGTACTTGAGGGCCGGTAACGGGAAATACCCCTTGGGACGGTCGATGACCGCATCCGGCAACAAGCCCCGGGCCATTTGCTTGAGCACGCCCTTGCCACCCTGGGCCAGCTTCAGCGCCGGCGGCATGCGGGCCGCCAGCTCCACCAGTTCATGATCCAGGAACGGCACCCGGGCCTCCAGCCCCCAGGCCATGGTCATGTTGTCCACCCGCTTGACCGGATCATCCACCACCAGAGTGGTGACGTCCAGACGCAGCACCGCATCCAGGAAGGTGTCCGCGCCCGGCTCGTTCAGGGCCGCCTCGATCAGCAGGGCCGTATGATCCTCTCCCACCAGGGCCGGATTCACCATGCGGGCAAACTCGGGCTGGTCGCGGTCGAAATAGTGCCGACGGAAGCGTTCCACCAGGGTCCCTTCCGTCTCCGCCGCCATGCGCGGATACCAGAAATACCCGGCAAAGACCTCATCGGCCCCCTGCCCCGACTGCACCACCTTCACGTGCCGGGAGACCTGCTCCGACAGCAGGTAGAAGGCCACCGCATCCTGCCCCACCATGGGCTCGGCCATCTGGTCCACCGCCTCGGGCAGACGGGCCAGAACCTGGTCATTGGGCACATGGAAGCGGTGATGATCGGTGGCATAGCGCTCGGCCACCGGGTCGGAAAACTCGAATTCACTGCCCTTCTCCTCGGGCTGATCCTCGAATCCCACGGTGAAGGTCTTCAGTCCCGTCGCCCCCGACTCCGCCAATAGGGCCACCAGCAGACTGGAATCCAGGCCGCCGGAGAGCAGCACCCCCACCGGCACGTCGGAAATCTCCAGACGCCGCTTGACCGAGCGCCGCAGGGCATCATGCACGGCCTCGGTCCATGCCTCCGGAGTCAGCTCCCGGTCGGGGCGGGTGGCCTCCAGCTGCCAGTAGCGTTGCAGCCGGGTACGACCGTCCTGCTCCACGGTGAGGGTATGACCGGGCTGCAGCTTTCTCACGCCCTTGAACAGGGTGCGGGGGGCGGGCACCACCGCATGCAGGGTGAAGTGATGATGCAGGGCCACCGGATCGATGTCCGTATCCACCTCTCCCGCGGCCAGCAGGGCCTGGATGTTGGAGGCAAAGCGCAGACGCCGGTCGGTGTGACTGTAGTAAAGGGGCTTGATGCCCATACGGTCCCGGGCCATGAACAGGCGCCGCCGACGCAGATCCCAGACCGCAAAGGCAAACATGCCGTGAAAGCGCTTGACGCAGTCCTCGCCCCAGGCATGGTAGGCCTTGAGGATGACCTCGGTGTCGCCGCTGGAAAAGAACCGGTAGCGATCTTCCAGTTCCCGACGCAGCTCGCGGAAGTTGTAGATCGTGCCGTTGAACACCACCGCCAGACCCAGCTCGGGGTCCAGCATGGGCTGGTTGGCCCGGTCGGACAGATCCAGGATGGACAGGCGGCGATGCCCCATGGCCAGGGGGCCGTCGGAATAACTGCCTTCGTGATCCGGACCACGGCGACGCAACCGATCCAGCATGCGCCGGATGGACTCAAGATCGGGGAGGGATTCGTTGAAATTCAGTTCGCCGCAGATGCCGCACATGGAGGTCGTCAGGGATCCTTGGAAATGGGGGTGTCGTACATCGATGTTCACACAATACAGGAGATGGGGGCGAATTGGACACGCTCAAGTCCCATGTCGCGCCGCATCAGGACAGCCGGCGCGTTTCATCCGGCGGCAAGACATGACGCGCGGACCGCATCGGGATAAGATGCGCGGCTCAACGCAGACACTTGCCGGAGTTCTCCATGTCCGTCATCCGCCAGGAAGACCTGATCCAGAGCATCGCCGATGCCTTCCAGTTCATCAGCTACTACCATCCCCAGGACTACATCCAGGCCCTGACCGCCGCCTACGAGCGCGAGGCATCCCCCGCGGCCCGGGATGCCATGGCCCAGATCCTGATCAACTCCCGCATGTGCGCCGAAGGCCATCGCCCGATCTGTCAGGACACCGGCATCGCCCTGGTCTTCCTCAAGGTAGGCATGGACGTGCGCTGGGAGGCGGACATGAGCCTGCAGGCCATGGTGGACGAAGGGGTCAGACGGGCCTACCAGCACCCGGACAACACCCTGCGGGCCTCGGTGCTGCTGGACCCGGCCGGTGACCGCCGGAACTCCCGCGACAACACCCCGGCGGTGGTGCACATGGAGATCGTGCCGGGAGATCACGTGGAAGTGATCTGCGCCGCCAAGGGCGGCGGTTCCGAGAACAAGTCCAAGCTGGCCATGCTCAACCCCTCCGATTCCATCGTCGACTGGGTGCTCAAGACCGTGCCCACCATGGGCGCCGGCTGGTGCCCGCCGGGCATCCTGGGCCTGGGCATCGGCGGCACACCGGAAAAGGCCATGCTGCTGGCCAAGGAATCCCTCATGGCCCCGGTGGACATCCATGAACTGATCGCCCGCGGCCCGCAAAACCGGGTGGAAGCACTGCGCCTGGAACTGTACGAGAAGGTCAACGCCCTGGGCATCGGCGCTCAGGGGCTGGGCGGCCTGACCACGGTGCTGGACGTGAAGATCCTGGATTACCCCACCCATGCGGCCTCCCTGCCCGTGGCCATGATCCCCAACTGCGCCGCCACCCGCCATGTGCATTTCCACCTGGACGGCAGCGGCCCCGCCGTCCTGACGCCGCCCTCCCTGGAAGACTGGCCGCAACTGGAGTACGACGCCTCCAAGGGCAAGCGGGTGAACCTGGACACCATCACCCGGGAAGACGTGGCCGGCTGGCAGCCGGGCGACGTGCTGCTGCTCAATGGCCGCCTGCTCACCGGCCGGGATGCGGCCCACAAGCGGCTCACCCAGATGCTGGACGAGGGCAAGCCCCTGCCGGTGGATTTTGCCAACCGCTTCATCTACTACGTGGGCCCGGTGGACCCGGTTCGGGATGAGGTCATGGGACCGGCCGGCCCCACCACCGCCACCCGCATGGACAAGTTCACCCGCCAGATGCTGGAACAGACCGGCCTGCTGGGCATGGTGGGCAAGGCGGAACGGGGTCCGGCGGCCATTGAGGCCATCAAGGACAACCAGGCGGTCTATCTCATGGCCGTGGGGGGTGCCGCCTACCTGGTTTCCAAGGCCATCCAGGCCTCCCGCGTGGTGGCCTTCGAGGACCTGGGTATGGAGGCCATCTACGAGTTCGAGGTCAAGGACATGCCCGTGACCGTGGCGGTGGACAGCCGGGGCACCTCGGTGCACGAGACCGGACCCAAGGAATGGCGCGGCCGCATCGGCAAGATCCCCGTCGTGGCAGGCTGACAGTCACCCGGCAGCGCTCGAAACGCCCCTCTCCCTCCTTTGGGAGAGGGGTTGGGGGACCTGGCTACGGCGCATCCGGCGGCGGACCTTCCGCCAGCCCGTAGAACCTCGCCACCCGCACCGCGAAATCGTAGATGGGTTGCGGCGATGCCGCGTCGGGCATGCCGTTGATGACCTTGCGCCCATCCCGCAGGTTCAGGCAGACCACATAGCGATGGCCCCGATTGAAGGGGTAACGCTCGATGCTGATGCGCTCCACACTGGCCAACTCATGCTCCAGATACTGGCTGCGCCCGAAGGGCCGCCAGTGCTGGATATCGACCCTGGCCGGCGAGTGCTGGAAACGATAGACGGACACCGGTGACAACCGCCACAGGGAGGTGATCAACATGCCCACCAGCACCAGCAGCACGGCCAGACTGGCCAGGGGCGGCACATGCCCGCCGACAAACTCCCGGACGAAGAAGCTGCCGTAGACCACCAACGCGACAATGGGCAGTCCCAGGATCAGGACTGCCATGGGGTCCCAATGGCGGATAATCATCGGGATGCGATCTCGTGCATGGCCTTGTCGATGTCCGGATACTGGAACTCGTATCCCGCCTCCAGCAACTTGTCGCCGGCGATGGTCTGGGAATCCAGCACCACCGTGGACATCTCGCCCAGGGCCGTGCGCAGCATGAAGGCCGGTGCCGCCACCACCGCGGGGCGACCCAGGGCATGGCCCAGGGACTTGGAGAACTCCCGGTTGCTCACCGGCTCCGGCGCCACCGTATTGTAGACACCGAACATGGCGTCATCGGTCAGGGCACGGGTGATGACACCGACCACATCCTCCAGATGAACCCAGCTCATGATCTGACTGCCATCGGAAACGGGGCCGCCCAGTCCCATCTTGAAGACCGGCAGCAGTTTCGCGATCACGCCGCCGTCCCGCCCCAGCACAACGCCAAAGCGCAGGATCACCACACGACTGCGGGGGTTGAGATGGCCGGCCTCCTCTTCCCACTGTCGGCAGATATCCGGCAGGAATCCGTCACCGGGCTCGCTGTCCTCGGTCAGACGATCCGGCAGGTTGACCGGGTAATAGCCGATGGCGGAGGCGGAGACCAGCACCTTGCACTGGGGGGCATGTTCGTTGAGACCTTCCACCAGGTGCCGGGTGGGTTCGATGCGCGAATTGAAGATGCGTTTCTTCTGCTCGGGACTCCACCGGCGGCTGGCCAGGCTCTCCCCCACCAGATTCACCGCCCCGTCCACCCCCTCGAAGGCGTCCTCGGGTATGGGAGAACGGGTATCCCACTGGACGAAACGACAGCTGGCGGTGCCGAGCCTGCGCCGGGCGCCGGACACATTGCGGGTCAGCACCACACATTCGTAGTCCTGGGAAACCAGGCGTCTGATCAGATGGGACCCCACAAAGCCAGTGCCCCCGGTGATGAGGATTTTCATGCCTTCTCCATTCGATCAGTCAGTGGTCCGACAGGACGCTTCCCCGTCAGTCCTGTTTTTGGTTGTCGGATGTCTTCTGTTCCTCGGCCCGGCGGCGGTCCCGCTCCTCCCGATCCCGACGCAGGGAGCCAAATTGCCAGATGGCAAACGCCACCACCGCGCCGATGATCAGCAGGCCTTCAAACATCTTGAACGTCGAGGCTTCCACGGTATGTCCTCCGGTCTTGGGGGGCCACGGGTGCGAGCCACGCCCCATGGTCTGAAAAACTACGCCGGGAACCGCACCCGGTCAACCGGTGGGCGTGCCTCAGTCCTTGCCCTTGAGCAGATCCCCCAGGGCCGCGAAGGGGTTATGGGTGGCTTCCTTGCCCGTGCCGCCGGCACCCGCCCCGCCCCCATGACCGGACATGGCCTCGGTCAGGCGCTGATGCTCGTTGTCGTGGCAGTACACGCACAGCAGTTCCCAGTTGGAACCATCCTGGGGATTGTTGTCGTGATTGTGATCCCGATGATGCACCGTCAGTTCACGGACATTGCCGTGATCGAAGGTACGCCCGCAACGTCCGCAGACCCAGGGATACATCTTCAGGGCCTTGGCCCGGTAACCCTGCTCCCGCGCCGCCTGTTCCTTGTGGCTGTTGGCCACGATCTGATCCAGACGTTGTCTGGAGGATGAATTAGACGCCATCTCACACCTCGAAAAAACCTGAAAATCCCTGCCGTCAGCGATCCCGATCCGGGCCTGCCGCCGGCTCGGGACGTCCCATGCCCAGCATACGCCAGATCCAGCCGTCCGGGCGATTGTCACCGGTCACAAGATAGCGCAGGGCCTGCTGATCCCGCAGCAGATGATGTAGATAATCCGCGGCGCGGGGGCGGCCGCAGAGCAGGAGCCGGTCGCCCTGTTCGATGAGGGTGTCCTCCGAGGGCGTCAGCCTCTCTTCTCCCTCCCGGCAAAGCATCAGGGGCACGCAGTTGAGAATCGCGTAGCGGGCCTGACCGGCCTCCAGCAGCCGCCCCAGAGTGACCGGATGGCCTTCCCGGATCAGGGCATGCAGTGCAGGCGCCCCCCTGGCCGTCACGTGTACCCGCCAGACTTCGGGCACCCGCTCGTCCGTCACCCCGCTGATCCGGCTGAGGAGTTCATTGGCCCAGGCCTCGCCCCGGCCCAGGCTCAGTTCCAGAAAGCGGGCCAGCAGGGGATTGCCCAGGTGGGCCAGGATGGACTCCACGATCATCTCGCTGGAGCGCATGACCAGAGCCGGCCGTGCCGCGTCGAACAGGTCCTGATTGTCGCAATGATTCTGGCGGGCGACCATAAACAGGTCCGCCTTCAGATCCCGGGCCGTCATGATCACGGAAAGATTGTTGGTGTCCTGCTCCGTTCCGGCCACCAGCCCCACGGCCTGATCGATCCCCGCCAAGCGCAGGGTGTCCGCCTCGGTGCCGCGCCCCTCCACGCAGGGGCCATCGCATCCGGCCCGGGATGGGTCGATCTCGATCACCACCGTGCTCAGCCCTTGCGCCACCATGGCCCGCCGCACCGCCTTGCCGAAGCGCCCGAACCCCACCAGGATCCAGGTACCCTTCGGCGGATGCACCGGCTCCTGCAGGGGAGACCCGGGCACGCTGGTCAGCCATTCCCGCAACAGATACAGCCCGGGCGAGCGCAGGGCCAGTCCAAGACGCTCCCCAAAGGCATCGAAGGGGTTGATGATGTGATCGGTGCCAAAGGAGGCCATGTTGTCCTCGGTGGACCGGGTATGGGCGCGGCAGATCACCGGCAACTCCGGGTTGAGCAGCTTGCTGGTGATGGCGATCTTGAGATTGGCTTCCTCGTCGTCGGTCAGGGCCACCACACCCCGGCACAGGGGATGCAGGAGCCCCGCGGCCTTGAGATGCCGCGAGACGCTGGCATCCCCCAACAGCCCCGGCACATGCAGGGTCAGGTCCGCCAGTTCCAGGTCATTGATGCGATCCGGGTCGTAGTCGATCACCACCGCATGACGCCCCCGCTGCACCATGGCCCGCACCAGCATGGAGCCGGTGTCTCCATGACCGCAGACAATGTAGAACGGATCCTTCATGCGCCGCACGGCGCGGTCGAGGGCCTGGGAACCGAGGGCCTGCTTGAAGGCTGGATCCTGGATCAGGGTGAGGATCTTGCCGATGGCATAGAGCCAGGCGACGATGGTGAGATAGATGCTGAAGGTGACCCACATCCGCTGGGCATCGGTGAAGGCGTAGGGCACCTCGCCAAAACCGGTGGTGGTGGCGGTATAGCTGAGAAAGTAGAAGGCGTGAAAGATGCTCATGCGCCAGGGTTCGCCCTGGTCGTCCACCCCCGGGATCAGCAACAGACCGACACCGGACACCGTATACGCCCCGATCAGCACCAGCAACGGGGTGCGCATGCGCCGCAGGAACAGGAAGATGACCTTGTTCATGGGGCCGCCCTGGCGCCGGACTAGCGGCGCAGATTCACGGTGTCGATGATGACCAGGACCACCGACACGATGTTGGCCAGCAGGGCGCCCGCCGCCAGGGAGACGATGCTGGCCATCATGACGGCATCCAGCCCCGTGGCGCTGACATGGGCCGCATAGGCCCACACCACCCCGGCCACCAGCAACTGCAGCACGGCCACCAGCGAACTGGCCAGCAGCAACGCCCCGGTCTGGGTACGGTCACCGAACTTGAGCACGGTGGCGATGAGGTTCACCACGATCACCGCCAGCAGCTCATAGCTGTGGTGATGGTCCGGGTTGTCGAACTCCCCCAGGACGAAGCCGAAGTTCAGGGTCAGGGCCAGAAGGATGAAGAAGCTGAAGACGACCTTTTCCAGGGACATGGTTCACCGGTGTGGTGGGATTGGGTGCCGGTCTGGCGAGCTACCGGAGCCAGACAACAACTGTGGAATACAACTTACCGCAAATTCGGTGTGGATACACCCGCCCCCTCCCCTTCAGATCCGCAGCAGACCCAGCGTCTGACCCTGCAACAGGGCAAGCGCCTCATCCACCCGATATCGCGCCCGGATCTCCTCATCGATCATCGACTGCGGCAGACATTGGGCAAATTTGAGTTCCTGGATGAAGCGGGCATCCAGGGGGACGAGCACACCTTCGGCGCCGGCCTGGGCCAGCTGTCGCGCCAGCCGATCCTTGAAGGCATCCCTGTCGAAGACCTTGGAAAAACTGATGGCCAGATTGTCGGCGGTCACCCGGTCCGCCAGTGGGCGCAAGGCCTGGGCCAGGGCGGCGTTGCAGACGGCACCGGCAAAGGTCCACCAGGTGGCGTGCCCCTCACCGTCCATGATCAGGCAGGTGGATTCCGCGTCGACCCAGTCGTACTCCTCTTGCAGGGATGCCAGTCGCTCCCGGGCACGGCGGCTCAGATCCGGTGGAAAATCCCCATCGGCCAGCACCCGCTTGATGGCCTGACACAGCGACAGATTCATGGGCTGCCCCACACTCAGCCACTGGGCTCGACCCCGTAGCTCACAGGGTTCCACATAGGCACACCGTCGCGGCCAGTCCACATGGCGGGTCATCCAGTTGCGCCCGGCCAGGGTGAGCAGGACCGGGCCTTCGTCGCTCAGGCCAAAGGTGAGCTCATGCACCTCCCCCAGTTCCCGTTTGCCATGCAGGACCCTTACCGTGGGCGGAGTGATGAACACCGAGACCAGATCCATGAAGTGCCGATGACCAAAGGTTTGCTCACCCCGTCGACCGATGCCCAGCATGCCCTGATCCGAATGCAGGATGCCCGTTTCGATCATGCCGTCCAGCAGGCGCTGGCGCAGCCGGGGATCGATCGCCGCAAAACCGGGCATGCCGCCGATCCAGACCGGGATGTCGTCGGCGATCACCCCCCGCTCCTGCAGCACCAGCGCCATGATCTGCTGGGCATGGATATGCAGCGGCATGGCAGGCGGCTGGACCGGCTCCACATAGCCCTGCCGCCAAAGATGCAGCAGACCCAGTGCACGCAGAAAGGCATCCTCCGTCGTGGCCAGAAACAGGCAGTTGCGGATGCTGCCCCGGCGACGCCCGGTACGACCGATACGCTGCAAGAACGAGGACACCGTCCAGGGCGCATCCACCTGAATCACCCGATCCAGATCCCCCACATCGATTCCCAGCTCCAGGGTGCTGGTGGCCACGATCACGCAGTCCCGCCCCTGGGCAAAGGCCGCCTCCGAGGCCCGGCGCTCTTCCAGACTCAGGCTGCTGTGGGACACGAAAGTGTTCACACCCAGCCCACGCAGTTCCATGGCGATCTGTTCCACCCTGGCCCGACTGTCCACGAACACCAGCCGTTTCTCACCACGGTACAGACGCGAGATCACCAGGGCCGCGTTCTCCAGCGATCCCACCCAGTCCAGTTCCACCTGGGTCTCCACCGTGACCGGAGCCGGTGGATCGATCACATGGCAGGAGTGCTGCTGCCCACCGGCCAGCCACTGCGCCAGCGCCTCGGGATTACCCACCGTGGCCGACAGTCCCAGGCGCTGGATCTCCCGCCCGGCGATCCGCGACAGGCGCTCCAGCACCGCCAGCAGATGCCAACCCCGGTCGTCCCCGGCAAAGGCATGCACCTCATCGATGATGACCACCCTCGCCTGCCCCAGCAGCCGCCGATGATCCACCCGGGCGGAGACCAGGATGGCCTCCAGGGATTCCGGGGTGGTGAGCAGGATATCCGGCGGATCACTGACGATGCGGGCGCGCCGGGCGGCCCCCACATCCCCATGCCACAAGGCCACCCGGCGACCCAGCAGACCCGCATAATGCTCAAGACGGGGCAGCAGATTGTTGAGTAAGGCCTTGATGGGGCACACATACAAAACGCTCACCCCCTCCCAGCGTTCGGTGAGCATGCGCGAAAAAACGGGGAAACAGGCCGCTTCGGTCTTGCCGCCCGCGGTGGGCGCCAGCAGGATCGCATGCGACCCATCCAGGACCGGATCGATGGTGGCCTCCTGGACCGGGCGCAGGCGCGGCCAGCCCAGGCTGTTGGCGATGTGATGCTGCAGCGCCGGGTGCAGCCGGTCAAAGGCGGTCATGGATCCAGCTCGATGTCATCCACGCGGGTGGCTGCGCGGGCAGCCCGTTCCAGCGGAGTCATCTCATGGTCCGATAGGGTCAGGGCATAGTCCCGACGCGGATCGAAATCCTCAAACTGATCGACGCGGTCAAGCACCTCGCCCACCAGCTTTTTGAGAAAGAGCCGCGGCGCAATGCCCACGCGCCCGCCCAGATCACCGGTCACCGCCTGGGCCAGCAGGGCCAGATAGGCATCGTCCACCCGGGCCATGATTCGCTCCGGGCACCGGCTGCCCCGGGCATAGAGATCCCGCACCTTGGTGCCCACCGCCTCCAGTTGCGCCGTATCGAACCCCTTGAGACGGATCTGCACCGCCCGGGGGTTATCAAATCGGGCATCGGTGGAGAAATCCACGGCCAGACGCTGGGCCAGGGGCGGCAGACGCTGGACCCCCATCGGCCCCTCGAAGAAGGCGGGCGTTCCGGTCATCAGCAGATACAGCCCCGGGAAACGGCCCGCATCCACCTCGTCCATCAGTTGCCGCAGGGCATTCAGGCTCTTGTCCCGGGCATCGCCCCGCATGCGTTGCAGGGTTTCCACCTCATCCAGCACCAGCAGCATCCCGGGATGACCGGAATCCTTCAGGATGGTGAGAATGCCCTGCAGAAAGCTCAGGGCACCGAAATGGTCGATATCGCCCTTGATGCGGGCGTAACGCTTGATGGCGGCGGAAATATTGGGTTGACCGGCCATCCAGGCCAGCAGCCCGTCGGCAATCTCCTCCCGCCCCTCCAGCAGGGCCTGGCGATAGGCTCGCAGGGTCAGCGAAAACGCCGGTGCCGACCGCACCACTTCGCCCAGACGCTTCTCCATCAAGGCATCGGTGGCCGCCACCAGAGCCGCCCCGTCTTCAGGATCGACGTCCGACTGAGCCAGGACATCCTCCTCCAGGGTATAGAACCAGGATTCCACCACGTTGCGAAAGGCGCCGTTGGGACAATCCGACGTGGTCAACCGCTCCATGAGGCGTCGATACACGGTCTCCAGGCGATGCAATGGCGTTTCGGTCTCGGACACCTGCACTTCGGCACAGGCGAATCCCAGTCCATGGGCACGTTCCCTCAGCCAGCGGGTGATGAAGGTCTTGCCGCTGCCGTACTCCCCCCGCACCGCCTTGAACGCCGCGCTGCCGCCGGCCACCTTGTCCATTTCCTCGTCAAAGGTCGCCTGGAACGGCTCCAGCCCCACCGCCAGCGCATCCAGCCCGTACTGCGGGACCGTGCCCCGGCGCAGGGCGTCGATGATATCCCGGCGTCTTTGCGCACTGACCGTCATAGCTCGAACTGCCCCTTCAGATCCGTCAGGTTCAGGCGCACGGTTTGCGCCTCGCGCTGCACGGTCAGCACCGGATAACCATCCACGTTCAGCAGTTTCTGCGCCGATGACAAAAACCCGCGCAGGCGAATGGAGGGTATCTCCAGGCGCTGGGCCACGGTGGCCTCCATGGCCACGCCGCCGCTCTCATGGAGCAAGGCCAGCAATGCACGAAGCTGTGCCTCGGTGACGCCGGCCCGGCCCGCGCGAGAGCGGGTCTGGACATAGACCGGCGAGCGGAACAAGGCTTCGAGCCAGTCGGGGTCGTCCGCTGGAGCCGGCACGGGTGCGCTGGCGTCGGCGTCGGCGACCGCGAACAGATCACCCTGCCCGGCCGCCTTCGCCGGCGGCTGGGCGCGACCACGCCGACGGGCAGGCTCGACGTCCGGCACCGGCGTTGCCGCAGATGCCGTCGCCGGCCCGGCCAGCCACCACCCGGGCACCGAACCGGGCAACTCCGTCCAGCCCGCCAGGCCCTGAGCGTCGCTCGCACTGATGTAGACACCCAGCGGGATCACCACCTCCTGCAGACTTCCCCCCCCGTGATAACCCCGGCTCCGGGCGCGGGTGTAACGGGGCTTCTCGCTCCAGGGCACCACCACACGCTGCCCCGGCATGAGCACCCGCGGGCCTTCCAGCATCCGTTCGGATTCGGCCGGCACCTCCACCTCCGGGCGATAGCGTTCACCGCCGGGGGTGTCTGCCTGCAGGAAACTGGAATCATGATCCAGCACATGGCCGTGGTCACTGGTGATGATGACGGCACGCTCCCCCTCCCGGGCCGCCCCCAGCACCTGACGCAACAGGGAGATGGACTGCAGGTTCCAGGCCACGCTCACCTGGGCGCTGCTGGAGAGCTGATCGTCGATGGCATTGATCACCACCGCCGTGACCCGGTGTTCGGTGCCGGCCAGCAGGGCCCGTGCCTCGGATGCCAAGGCCCCGCTGCCCGGCTGCTGCAGCGCCTGCTTGTGCAACAATCGGGGGGGATATCGGGTGGAGGACACCTTTTTCAATGCCGGATGATTTTCGAAGGCCTGTCTTTCATCGACCGACTCTCCACTGCGCAACGCACCGGACAACAGCGCACAGCGACTGACCCGGGTGATGGAAGGCAGGGCCGCGATCAAGGCCCGTGCGGGCTGATCGGGGGTGTCACTCACCTCGATCCAGCCATGGGCCTGCAGGTCTTCCTGAATTTCCCGATACACCGCGGCACTCATGCCATCCAGCACCAGCAGCAATACCGGCCTGGACTGGGCCAGGGGGGCCACCAGTGTCTCCAGCGCCGCCTCCACCGGCCAGATTCCCGCCGGCAGGGCATCCCCCCGGGCAATGGCGGGCAGATGGGCGGCAAACTCCCGGTTGCGGCGTTCACGGCGGCTCGTCACCGCCTGGAGCAGATCCCCATAGGCCTGATTCAGCGCCTCGTCATCCTCTCCGGTCCACATCTGGCTGCGTGCCCAGTCCACGAAACTGCCCTCGGCCATGTAGTGGCGCACGGCCTGGGCCGGGGTGTCGGCGGCCTCCTGATCGCCCTGGGCCAGCCAGCGCACCAGACGCAGGGCCATCCTCGCCCGTTCCAGCTGTACCTGCCGATGGGACCACCGGGCCAGCCCATGGCGCGCCAGTGCCTCCCAGGCGGCCTGGGTGTCCTGGCAGTTGCCCCGTCGGAGATCCGTCCGCAGGGCCTGGGCAAAGGCCTGTAACCGCTGGCGCCAGCCCCCCGGCAACAGATCCGAGGTGATCAGGATCGGTGCCAGATCCAGACTGGCCAGAATCTGCTCCGCCTTGTCCAGAGTGCCGCCGACGGCCCGAATTCCCCCTTCATCCAGCAACCCACGGGTGGTTTCGAGGGCATGGACGCCGAACTGGGCAATGGCCCGGCCATCAAGCCTCTCCCCGCCCAGGTAACGCTCCACGAAACGCCCGCGACTGGCATGCAGATCCGCGGCAGACACCCTGTCCCCCGCCTCCAGTTCCGGATCATGGATCACCGCCATGGCCAGCCCCACCGCCAGCAGATCCTGGCCGTGACCGGCGGTGAACAGGGCGGTGACCACGGTCCCGGTCAGCGGCAACGCGGCATGGAACCACTCGCCCAGATGCTCCCGCACGTCCGGGTCCAGCACCCGCAGGTGATGCTCCACATCCGCCTGTAACGACCAGCGGAACAGATAGGGCAACGCCAAGGCCGGATGACGGTAGTCCAGATAGCCCCGGGCCAGGGCCAGCCAGGCCGTCTCCAGGTCCAGGACCTCGCCGAAATCCATGGCTTCCCGATACTGCTCATGGCAATTCAACAAGGCCTCGGCCATCCAGCGTCCTTGGCGGCGGGACAGACGGGGGTCGATTTCCCGCACCCGGATCAGCTGCTGCAGCGTTCGCCAGGGACTGATCTGCTGAGGCTCATGCCCCCAGAGACGGGCCAGCACATCCTTGCCCAGTTGCCCCTGGTGCAATGCCGACAGCAGCACCAGCCGCTCCGGTCCACGGTGATTGATCAATTGCTCCCGCAGGGCGAGTTCCGAAGGGCAATGGACCAGCTTCACCGTCTGCTTGCCCACCTGCAGCACCACGCAGTCGGGCACCAGGGGAGCGGGCCAGACCAGGGCCACCCGATCCGCCAGGGGAGCACGCTCGAAGATAGCCTGCAACTGGGTCACCACGACCCGTGGCACCAGGGCTGCCTCGCCCACCGGATCAGTCACCATCCCGGCCGCTCCGCTGGGGGTCGGTGGTGCTGATGGTCCAGGTCAGATCCAGGGTGTGGTGCTCACCCAGAGACTGCTCGATCTGGGCAAAGACCTCCCGCGCCTGACGGCGGGTCAGTCCCGTGCGGGCCGCCTGTCTCACCACTCGCTGATCCTGACACGCAGGGGGTGACACAGGCGGCTCGGGCACCAACGACGGCGTCGGAATGGCCGGGTCAATCAGGGCCGTCGCCTCCTTCTGGGCCTGACGCAGCACCGGAGCCAGAGGCGTCACCAGTTCATCGGCATCCAGGGCCTTGAAGACCCGGTCCCGGATCGCCACGGCCCCCGGATGACCGCTCTCCCAGATTTTGGTGAGCAGGGACCAATTGTTGTTCTGCAGCAACTGGGTCACGGCACCGGCGGAATGGATGCTCCGGCCCAGGGCCTGATCCGAACTGGGCGCCTGCACATCGGCCAGTCGATTCACCAGGGCGACGCCATCCAGGCGACTCAACGCCTCCAGCAGATCCCGGGCATGTTCGGCGGTGCGGAAACGATGCCCCGTCAAGGGCTGCCCCAGTTGCTGCAACTGAGCGGCCAGCACATTCACCAGTTCATCGGCGGCCCCGATGCCGGCCTGGGCGGTCTCGTGGACGGACTTGACCAGCGCATTCTGATGATTGGCGGTACGCAGCGGATGGGGCGTCAGCCCGAACAGCGCCCCCGCCTTGTCCAGGGCCTGTTTCCACACGGCGGGCTCGGCCAGCTCCTGCTGGACCAGCACCAGGGTGTCGGGCAGATCCTTGAGTTGCGGGTCATATTCCTGGCCATGAAAAAGACAGGCATATTGCCCGTACTCCACGAACACCATGATCAGCAGGTTCTGCACCGCCTCCGGCAGTCCCCTGGGACGGGGGCGGTCCATGGCCGCCCGCAGGCGCGCCACGGTCAGGGGGGCATCCATCTCCTGGCCGTCATGGGCCAGCTCGCGACGCAACTCGTTGGGCCAGGCGGGCTTGAAGATGAAATGTCGCTCGTGCATCTCCCCCAGGTTCAGGGGCTGAGCCAGCTGGCGCATCAGGGCACGCAACCCACTCTCCACATCAATGCGATGCCCATTGGCGTGAATGGCCCGCCGCAGTTCCCCCATCACCTTGCCCAGATCATTGATCCGCACCTCCGTCTCGAATGCTGGATGGTCGGGATACTGAAAGCGCAAAGCCTGTCCCAGCAGTTGCTCGAAGGCCTGGCGCAGATTGACGCCATGGGGCAGACGGGGCGTGAATCCCGGCTCCAGGGACATCACCGGCTCATCCAGGGAACGGGCCTCGTCCAGAGTGCCCGGTATCGCCTCGCTACCGCCGTAGGCGCCCAGCAGGCAATCCCTGAGCCGCTGGCGTAACTGGCTACGCTGATTCTCCAGCAGGGTACGGGCCTGGGTGCGATCCACCGGACTCAGATAACGGCTGAAGGAGGCAAAGCGGTCATCACTCTTGAGCACATACTCCAAGCGCACCAGCACCCCCAGATCCCGCTGTGCCGCCTGGCTCAGAAAACACGGAATCCAGCACAGGGTCCGGGTGCCCTGCCCCTGGGCTTCATACACCTGCACGCGGGCACGGGCATCGGTGGGGGCATGATCCCCATCGAAGGGAAAGCCGATGATCACCTTCCAGTCTGGATCGCGGGCCTGAAAGGTATTGAAGTCCGTGATCTCGCGGATGTTCTGAAATGCCACCTCCACCGTGCGGCGGGTGCCCCGCCACAGCAGACTGTGTTCCACGAACAACTGGCCATCCCCCTGAATGCCGAAGGCCTCAAAGATCATGTCCTGGATCAGCTTGCGGCGGGCGCCGTCATTATCGTGGATCTGCGCCTGCTCCAGGATGCCCTGGGTATCCACGCCGGAGAGCTGGATGCCGATAACGGGCTGGGCATCGTCGCTGATCTTGATCTCGCCCACCTGCCCTGCCCACTTGCGGCACTTGGCCGCCACCGTGCGGCCTTCCTGACCGGGGATGGGCGATTTGATGGTGCCGTGGTTGAGTGCCGCCAGCTTATTGGCGGTGAGCTGCTTGAAGCTCTCCACCTCGGGCACCAGGGCCGCCAGCAGCAGGGTCTTGAGCAGTCGCAGATCAGTGTTGAAGGCCCGGCGGCGGGGCGCGTCCTCGGGCAGGGCCTCCACGTCCTGCCAGGACATGCCGTGTTCCCCCTCCAGCAGGGGCAGCAGCTTGCGCTCCAGCAATTGCCGGGCATTGTCGAAATGGGCGCGCATCTGCTCGGAAAAGGGTTCCGCGTCGGAGGCGATCACATCGTACAGATCTCCCACCGGGATCACGCCCCCCAGTTGCAGGGTCTCGCGCTGGTGCACCAGCAGCATCAACATCACCTTGAGGGCCGTCCGCTCCCGCTGCAGGGCCGATGACAGGGCCACCAGGGCCTGCACCAGGGCCGGGCTGAAGGGATACAGGTCACGGAACATGTCCCGATCCCCCTGGGTGGTGAGCAGCAGTGTGTACACCTCGTCCCGCAGGCCCTTGTCGATCGTGTCAAAGGCCGCCTGGATCTGCTGGCGGGCCGACTCGTCCCGGGGCCGCAGGAGCCGGCGCTGGGCAATCACCGGCAGGTTACGATCTTCCAGGGTGATGGTGTGAAAGCGCCCTTCCCAATATTTGAGGGCGTCGCTGAGCACCACCTGGTCGGTGCCGGTGTACTGATCCCCCACAAACTCTCGCAGATCCCGCTGCCGGGCGATGAACGCGGCCATGGGCAGGGCCCTGGACTCACTGGGTTCCACCAGCTTGACCACCTTCTGGATGTTGTGGGCAATGAACTGCTGATCGGCGATATGGCTGGCCAGCCAAAGGATCAGTTCATCCAGGAACAGCACCACGGCATCGTAGCCCAGCCCCTTGGCATGCTGGGTCATGATGCGAAGCCCTTCGTCGAACCCCACATACCCGCCTGCCTGGCTATTGGCCACATCCGCCACGGACCGGAACAGGGTGCCCACCAGATCGCCCACCAAGCGGGCCTTTTCTTCATCATCGGTGCGCCCCTGGAGCACGGCATCAAAGCTCACCGCATCCCAACCCTGGGCCAGGTCCCCCCACTCATCATCACCCGCGGAACCCCCGGCACCCTGATTGAGCACAGCGAAGAACCGTTCGTCCCCCATTTGCTCGCGCATGTTCTGGGCATCGCGGAAGAGGCGATCGCTGAGATAAAAGCCGGGTTGGGGGGCCTCGGGATGGTGGCGCTGGATGTGGCGCACATACCCCCCCAGGATGCCCGCCTCGATGCTGGGGGCACCGATCATGTGGTAGGGCACCAGCAGGATGTTTTGCCGCTGCAGCCAGTCATCATGCCGACTGACCACGGGCGCCAGTTCGGGGATGGCCCGGGCATCGGGGTGCCCCTGCATCAGCAGGTGGGCGACGGCCATGAAGTGGGATTTGCCGCTACCGAAGCTGCCGTGGAGATAGGCCCCCTTCTGGCGGTTCTGGCCACCCACCACGGTGCTCTTGATGAAGCTCAGGGCGTCGTCAAAGGCCTTAACCAGTTGCGGCGTCACCACATACTGATCCAGGGTCTGCTGCACGGCCTCCCCTTCCAGGCCGTGGGACAGGTTGAGCACGAAGTCGCCCCGCTGCACCCGCTCCGGGATGTGGATCAGCGCTTTCATCAAGGGCATCGGAGGCATTCCTTTTGGCTTGGCGAAAAGTGCCCATGATAACCCGCATACAACCCAAATCCAGTGCGGGAAGGCCTCAACGGCTTGCGAATCGGATCAAAATGCCGACGATCCAAGCAGTGCGTTGCGCAAGCCCTCGATCGTGGGGTGGCCAGCCCCATCCAGTCGCTCCCGGGTCAAGAGCCGGGCGTAACTTTCATGCGCCGTTGGCGGGCCTGCAAGCTGCTCCTGCAGTCGTTTCTTGCACTGCCTGGAGTCCTCCCCAACGGGCTGGCCCGTGATGTCCAGAAGCATACCCTCCAGGCAATACGGTGTTGATGACAACACGCTAATATTATTCTTCCGTGCCTTATCGTAAGCATTCTGTGAAATCGGCACATCTTCATCCATCAGGATGAAGACTTGATCAAAATCCCGCGGCGAATAGCGCCGACACACTGCATCAATGATTTTCCCAGGTCCCCCGCCATCGGCGGCTTTCACGGTCACCCGGACACCTCCCTTTCGCTCAACATAAAGAGATTTCATATGCTGGAGAAATGCTTGGTCATGGGGACCCTCCCCCACCAACAAAATTGTGCGCAGGGTTGAGCGCAGGCTTGCCCGTTTCCTCGGCATCGTGATCCTCAAAAATCCGGAATTGCGCCTAGCGCACCTGAATGATATTTACCATACAGGTTGTCGTCCGCACGAAGCCCGGTGACATCATCAAGACGCCATGCCTCGCTTTTCAAGTCTTTTTTCTCGGTCAGATAGACCTGGTGTTTGGCCAGTAGATTGAGCACTTCAGGCGTGTGACAGGAAAAGATCAGCTGCGCGGCGTGAGGGTTGTGATGCTCATGCCGAAACATATCAAGGATTGGCTCCAGCATATGTGGATGCAGATCATTGTCCAACTCATCCACGATCGCCACCCCACCTTTGGCAAGGACAGGAAGGATGGATTCCAGCAACACATACGCTGCCTGCGTGCCACTGGATTCATCAAAAAAACTCAGCTTGAACCGACCTTCAGCCGCACGGTGAATCCCCATGGGAATAAAGGCCTCCTCCTCCTTGCCAGGCACTTCTGACTCCCTTCTTATCTGGACCGCCTCCAGCTCCACAGCGTCCAACCCCAGATCCATTTCACAGAGCAGTTGATTCGCGCGCTGACTCAGATCCGGGTGGTCATGAAAAAAGCGGGCGCTTTGAAAAAGCCGACCCGGCTCGAAATGGTTCCGCCCACTGACATGCAGATTGTGCGAAAAGGCCCGGAAATACCGCACCATGCGCGCCGCGAGCGGCACATCATGCACATGGGCGACGGCGATGATTGAACTGTTTTCCCGCAGGGTATCCTTGCCCCGGACTGGAAAACCAAACCGCTTCTGCTTGAGCTCGTACCCGTCCCCGATACGTTCCCTGACAAACACATAGCTGAAGGTGCGGCTCGTCCGACGATGCAAGGACTCATGAAGCACGTGATCCCGATTGACCTCCAGACGATATCGGTACTGTTCACCCTCAAGGTCAAATTCCAGCTCAAACCCGGTGGGCTTGTCGGCCGCAAATGCGTGCGGTTGAAACGGAACCGGGTCGCCCGGCTCGGAACGCAGGTAGGATTCCGCTACAAACCAGCTCAGGAAGGCGAAGGGCTTGAGGAACTGCGTCTTGCCGGAGCCATTAGGCCCCAACACAGCGATCACCTTGTTGCCACGGGAACCATCTGCCAGTGACAGATCGTATCCCGAAGGCGCAGGTTGCCGCCCCACCCGAAAGGAAACTTCGGCCTCATCCAGAAAGGAATAGAAGTTGTAAAACCGCAGGCTGCGTATCATTTCAGGCCATTTCCAACAAATTTCTGTTGATAATGACCCAAAACGACTATTCAGACAACGTCGAACTGCCCCAGATACCAGACACCCACCGCCGGAACCCGGCCGATCATCCCCTCCTGCCCTGACGGCCCCGGCGGGTGGCGGCGGGCTGCCAGTGGTGCAGGTCTTCCCGGGTGAGTTCCAGGGCGCGCAGTTCTTCCAGCAGGAACTGCTCGTAGAAATCCCCCATGCGTTCGCCGTATTCCGGGTGCAGGTCGTTGTGCCATTGCTTGAGCCAGGGGATGAGTTCCTCCAGGGCCACCAGCATGGGCAGGAGCCGGGGGGCGTCCCAGCCGTCTGTTTCCTTGCGATCCACATACCAGTGGGCGATGGCCTGGGCACGTTGCAGGTGATCCAGCCCGGCCCAGCCGATGACCAGGGTGGCATCACCGGGCTTTTCACAGCCGGGCAGGCTGAAAAAACGCTCCTTGGGTACGTCCAGCTTGCCCCGCAGGGTCCAGTAACTGCTCTGGCGAAAATCCGTCGACTTGTATTTGGGGGGCACCGGAATGGGGCCGATCTCCCGGGCCTTGTCGGCCTCGGCCCGCTGCCGGGCGGCGGCGTGGGCGGCCCGCTGTTGGGCATCCTGCTCCGCCTCCGGGCTCAGCGGTTCGGCCACGCCGTGGCGGGCGTCGATGGCATCCTCCTGGCGCTGTTTGTCCCAGGTATCCTGCCAGGCACGGAAGATCTTCATGGCGGCGGGCTTGAGACGGGCGGCGGCCATCTGGGGCACCTGATCCCCGGCCACCAGATCACTCACGAGGGCCTGGAGGTCAAACAGGTCATGGCCGGTATGGAGGGTGGCGACCGCCGTGAAGGCGTCATCGGTGCGCATCTGGTCCGCCAGTTGGGCGCAGGTGATGAGCGCGGCCTCCTGGGTGCGCAGTTGGGTTTCCAGGCGGTCCAGCAGCCATTGGCGCGTGGCCCGTTCCTGCCGCTTGTCCCAGGGCTCCCGGTTCCAGCGGCGCTTGTATTCGGGCTGTTCCACCAGGGTGATCCAGCGGTGGTGCTCGATGGCCTCCAGACGGCGCGCCACCTGATCCCGGTAGTCCGCCGGCCAGTGGTCGGGAATCTCGGTGATGGGCGTGCTGCCGTGGCGCTGAAACCAGGTGGACTGGACCTCCCCGGCGGCCATGCGGCGGGCCAGATGGATCTCGAAGGGGCGCTCGCCCAGACGCACGGGGGGCGGCGTGCCCGCGTAACGCAGGTCTTCGTCCATGAGGCCGTAGAGCCGGTAGCAGTGCCAGTCCAGTTCTTCCTGAAGGGCGATCATCTGGTGCCAGAGGTGCTCGTCCTGGGATTGGGCGTCGGTGAGGGCGGCCTTGACATCGGTTTCGTGCCGGGAGAGGACCTGCTCCGGGCCGACGGTGGATTGTTGTTGGGCGAGGTGGTCCAGTTCTCTGGACATCACCAAGACCTCTTCAGCAGAAATAATTGCAATCGGAAATTTCTTGAGTCCCGTGCCTGTAAATTCACGGAACTCTTCCCATTCAGCTCGACTTTCCTGACCAATACCCCCCTGCCCTTTGCCGTGAAAAACCTGCCTCATCCAAAACATTCCGACTGAACTGTTCAGCAATCCGAGCAGGGTCAGGTGCTCATCTTCCGTGGCACCTTCGGGCAGCTTGATGACCGGCGCGGACTGCTTGAACACCATGCCGCCCCGGTCGAGGACGAAGTGGTTGTGGGTGGCGACGAAGGCGAAGG
The DNA here is from genome assembly GCF_022227765.1 of Ectothiorhodospira shaposhnikovii. Lineage (GTDB taxonomy): Bacteria > Pseudomonadota > Gammaproteobacteria > Ectothiorhodospirales > Ectothiorhodospiraceae > Ectothiorhodospira. The sequence continues at coordinate 109,412 of NZ_JAJMLZ010000009.1, forward strand.
TGAGGGAGAGGGGAGTTTTGTATGCTGAGGCTGTGTGCTGCATATAATCAAACCATCTCAACCCAGCATCGGCCATCACACCTTGAAAAGTTTTTCGGCCCGCCAAGGTCTTACGCCAGGTCCATAGGTGATCCAGCATCCTTGATTGCGAGGATCGCTCGGTATAGGGATACCAAACCCAGGTATCATGAACATTGGACCAATCACGCACTTGCTCGCCAATGAGAAACCCACGAAACTCTTTTTCATCAATCATGCTCTGACGCTTTCTCACGGCAGAAAACATGAAGATTTCTTCCCCGGCGATTCGCACAGCACGACCAATGGGGGATTCAGCAACATCTCCTAAAGAAGTCTCAGCCTCCTGCTCCAAATACTCCTTTAGTTCCGTAGCACCCCCGCCCCCCACACTCCAGGGATGCGTCCCATACGACGCCCGCGCCTGATCCACCACACTGACAAACTCGTTCTCGCTCCCCGGCCGCTCCAATAGCTCCACGATGGAGCGCCATACCCGTCCCTGGGCCGCGTCTTCGGGGGTTTTCGGCTCGCCTCGTATCCCCAGCACGGCCCGTAGAGTCGGTGCGCTGGGCGCCTGATGCCTTGCAAACAGGATCACGGTGGGCGTGCCGTGGCCGGGGATGTAGGCCCCGGAGGTGTCGATCACATGGGTCAGATCCTTGCGGGGCAGGTAGTTTTCGATCAGCTTCTTGCCGAATTCCCGCTTCATGAAGCTGTTGGCGGTGATCATGCCAAGATAACCGGCACTCTGGTTCCCCTGGGCCGGCAGGGTGAGGTCGAAAAAGCGTTCGGTGAAGGGCACCCCCAGGGAATACTGGCGATGGCAAGTGGCATAGCGCCCCCGGTAGGCCTCGTTGAGGGCCTTGTCCTTCACGGTGATATAGGGGGGATTGCCCACCACCACGTGATAGGTCTGCCCCAGGATGCGCTCCAGCAGGGCCAGGTCCTCCGACTCCAGCACATGGCGCAGGGCATCGTCCTGATCCAGCATGTCCTGCTGGATGCCACCACCGATCTTTTCATGGCGCCGGCCATGGAGCAGGGAATCCCCTACCGCCAGGTTGAAATGAAAGTCCGGGGCCTGATGCAGCCGTGCCGTGCCCGAGGCCTTCATGGCGGCGATGAGCAGGCGGAAACGGGCGATGGCGATGGCATAGGGGTTGATGTCCACCCCATGCACCGCGTCCAGGGCGCGCTGGGCCAAGTGGCGGGTGTTGGTATGGGCTTCCCTCCGCTGCCAGGCATCGAACAGGCGCTCGAAGGCGGTGAGCAGAAAATGCCCCGATCCACAAGTCGGATCGATCAGCCGCAGGTCCTTGAGGCTGAAGTCCTCCAAGGCCCGCTCCAGGGTGTAATCCAGGATGAAGGCTTCCACGAATTCCGGGGTCTGCAGCAAGGCGTAGCGCTTGCGCACGGATTCGGACAGGTCCTGGTAGAGGTCGCCCAGGAAGCGGGTGTCCCAATCCGGGTCGGTGAAATCGTGGATGAGTTGCCCCGTCTCCGGGTCGATGCGCTGGAAGAAGTCCACCAGATAGCGTGCCCCGTCGGCGGAGACAGGCAACTGCCACAGGGGGTTATGGCGTCGATCCAGCAGGGCATCCAGCACCGGCTGGCGGGCCAGGTCCTCAAAGAGGCTGAGCAGGTACTCCCGCTCCCCATGGGTGGGGTGTTCATTGAAATAGGCGGTGAGCCGCTCCCGGGCCAGTTGCAGCGGGCGGCTGCCGTCGTCGCGCTCCACCGGGCCGGCCAGCAGCGGCTCGTCCAGCAGTTGGTTGTCTTCCAGAAAGCGCACGAACACGCAGGTGATCACCCAGGCCACGGCGGCCTGGGTGATCTGGGCGTCCCGCCAGGCCACCGGATGCTCGGCGGTCCGGCCGGCCTCCACCACCTTCTGGTATTCCGCTTCCAGATGGGCGATCAGCTCGGGCTGGCTTTCCAGGTACTGGGCAATGTCCTGCTCGATAGGGGGCAGTGCCCGCTGCAGGGATTGGAGCAGGGTCTGGGGGTGGATCATGACTTGTTTGCCGCTTCTGCCTGCAGCCGCTCGACAAGCCACACCTTTATGATTGACTGCCGCGTGACACCCACTCGTGCCGCCTCCCGGTCCAACGAATCAACCACCCATGCCGGAAAGTCCACGTTGATTCTCTTTTGCTCCAGATTCACGCGACGCGCGGTGGAAAGCTCCAGGTCATCAAGGATATCCTCTTGGCCATCATCGAATTTTTTTTCAAAATCCTTAGGCTTCATACAAGTCCACCTCTGTTTTGCGGGAACGCCTGACTGAAATCAGACGGATACGCCCCTCCCGGTATGTCACAACAGCTGACCAATGCTTAGCGTCGATCATGCCGATAAGAACAAATCGTGCCTCTCCCTCGGATTTTGCTTTTATTTCCAGGAGATATGGATCTCGCCAAAGCGCCTGAGCCGCTTCGAAGTCGATGCCGTGCTTTTGCAAATTGGCGTTGCTCTTGTTCTCGTCGAATTCAAACTCACACATGAGTATTAATTATTCCTTTTTTACTCTCAATGCAACTCGAACTCTGGTCAAGCAGCCGGGCTGTCCAGCCACAGGGCCGGTATCCGCGCCCATTCCCGGGTGCCGGCGCCGTGGGGGACGGTGACGCCATCGATGCGGGCACCGTCGTGCTGGGCGTCGGTGGCGATGAGCAGGATCAGGGCGGGGGGCTGTGCCCCTTCCAGCAGATGTCGACGCAGGTCGTTGAGCCAGGTGTTCACCAGGCCATAGCGGGCCAGCAGGCCCGGTTCGGTGAGCAGGATGGGCTCGTCGATGGCCTGGATCTCCTCGGTCATGGCGGGCAGGGCGCGGGCGATGAGTCGCTGCAGGTTCTGCCAGTCCCGGGCGCCTGGGTCGGCGGCGTCGGCGCGCAGCACCAGGGACCAGTTGGGCGGGCGGGCCATGCCGTCGCAGACCCGATGCAGGTGGCTTAACAGCAGTGCATCAAAGCTGATCCGCCTGAGACCATACTCCCGAACGAGCCTGTCGCCGGCCGGCTCATAATGGCGCGGGCGCACGGTCAGGGCCAGGAACCGGGCGCTCTCGATAGCGATGCGGATCGACTGATCCAGGGCCTGAATGTCCTGCAGGGTGACGCCCTGCCCGTCTCCCTGGGTGCTGAAATGACTGGTGGTGAACCCGCTCCCGACCAGACTGGTGAGTCCGGCGCTGGGCAGGCAGTAGGCACCGCGACTGCCGTTCTGGAAGGTGTATTGCCCATTCCAGGCAAACCCCATGTCCAGCGCCTGCATGAGGGTGTCCAGTGACGGTCGGCCGGGTAGCGGCTCGGCAGCCGGATAGCGGCCTCGCACCCGATCCTGCACCGCCTGCACGCTCAGGGCATGGCTGCCCAGCAAGGCCCCCTGGGCCAGTTCCAGGGCACGGGCCGCCGACATGCCGATGGGATAGAACTCGGCCCGACTGGAGAGGGCCGCCCCCTGGGAGGCGGCCGCCGCCAGACGCAGCAATCGGGCGTTGCTCAGCCCCAGGGCGGCTTCCGGCGCCGGCACGTTGCGTACCTTTTCCAGGGCGCGGGCCGGAGAGAGCAGTTCCGGCTGGGCGGCACATTCGTCGGCCAGCTGGCCCAGGGCCTCGGCATAATCCGCCAAGGCTTCGCCGCTGCCCTGGGTATTGTCAGCCAGGACCAGGCGACGGCCGATGCGACGGATGATCCAGCGCGGGGACTGGCGGGCCAGCTCCGTGTCCACGGCGGCACGGGCCACCGCCTGGGCCCAGCGATCCCGCAGGTCCCCTTCCTGCAGACAGCCCCGGCGCAGCAGCAGGGCCTCGGCAGTTTCCAGGGCGGTGAGGACGCCACCGTTATCGGTCAGCACTTCGGCGATCTCGTCCCGCAGTTCGGTGATGGCCTTCTGCTTGCTCCACTGGGTGATCACCCGATCCTGCAAGGCGCGGACCTCCTGGGTGGCAATGCCGGTGTGGGCACTGATGCTCAAGGGGGTGGGCCAGTGCACGGCACGCGGACCCGTGCCGGTGAGCGGTTCATCCAGGCGTCCCAGGTATTCATTGAGAAAACGCTGACGCAGGGGATCGGTGGCCTTGGTGGGCCGGGGCAGGATGAGCTGGAACAGGCGGTCGATGCTGTCGTGCCCCGCTTCGCCAACGGGGAGCACCGGAACCTGATCCGGGGTTTGCAGGCGGGCCTGCAGGCGGCTGATCAGATCGGAGAGTTCCCTGCGGGTCTGGCTGCCCACCCCCACCCAGACCCGAACCTGACTGCGGTTGAGCCGGATCAGCTCGGCAACGGTGTTGATGTTGCGTCGGCTGAGCACGTCCAGGGCCTGGGGGGACATTTCCAGCAGACCGATCTGGGTATCGGGCCGGGCTTCGTCCACCGGACAGGGGGTCGCATCATGCCGGGTGTCGTGACGGGTGAGGGTGCGCGCCTGTGCGAAGATGCGGCGCCAGTCGCGCAGCATGTCCTCGGCAGTGGCAAAGCGGTGACGCACGTCGCGCACCAGTGCCCTGGCGAAGAAGGCGGTCATGGGATCTCGCACCGCGGGATCAAATACACCGCCATCCAGATCCGGGCTGCCCTCCCCCGGCGGGATGCCCCCCTCGCCGGCCACCCAGCCGGGCAGACTGCCGGCGGCCATCTCGTAGAGTGTCAGGGCGGCGGCAAAGCGCTCCGCATAGTCATCCCAGCGACGCCGACCGGCATCGCGGATAAAGGGGTCCATGTAGGCCAGGGTGCCGGCGGTGATGTTATCGGGACTGATGCCGGCCAGGGAGAAGTCGAAGACCACCAGATGCAGCTGGCTGCCCTGTTTGGTGAGGCCCAGGTTTTCCGGCTTGATGTCCCGATGGAAGATGCCCTTTTCCTCCAGTTGCACCAGGGCACTGAGCAGGTCGTCGCCGAATCGTTCCAGCAGTTCCAGGGGCACGGCACCGTGACGGCGTAGACGCTGGGCCAGGGTGCCCTCGTTGGCATGGTCCAGCAGCAGCCCCACATGGCCATCCACCTCGATGGTCCCGCGATGGGCGACGATGGCCTGGTGGCGAAGCCTGGACAGGGTATTGGCCTCTTCCCGCAAACGGGCATTGTGGTCCGGGGAAGCGGCCATCTTGAGCACACAGGCGTGGCCCTGATGATCCACCAAAAACACCACCGATGAGGCGCCGCGCCCCAGTCGTTGACGAATGGTGATGCCCCCGGCGAAGGATTCCCCTTCCCGTGCCTCGGTGGGGGCATGCACGCGCTGAGTGTCGGGGCGCGTGAGGTCGTCTTCCAGGGCATCCAGACATTGCAGGAAGTCATCCACCGAGTCCATGCGCTGGGCTGGATCCGGATGGGTGGCGTAGTGCACCAGGTACTGCATTTCGGTGCTGGCGCCATTGATGTCATCGGTGATTTGCAGCCCCTTGCCGCGATTGAGCTTGTCGAGCAGATCCAGGTCGCTCTCGGCGGGCCGCTTGCCGGTGAACAGGTGATAGGCCAGAGTGCCCAGGGAGAAGACATCCATCAGCACCCCGTCCCCTTCCCCCAGGTGGGCCTCCGGCGGCAGGTAGGGGCCAGCCTCCTCACGCATCAGACAGGTCAGATGGCTCAGCGCACTGACCTGACGGGTCTCGCTCTCGAAGATCCGGCTGGCGGTGGACCAGTTGGTGATCTTGATGGCGAAACCACCGGCGGCGGTGTCCCTGATCAGGATGTTCTGCGGGCTGAGGGCACGGTGATACAGACGCTGGCCATGGGCATGTTTCACGGCCTCGGCAATCTGCCTGAGCAGGTCGATGGCCTGGGTGATGTTGAGTCGCTGAGCCTGGGGGTGGCAGAAACGATGATCCAGTCGCTGGGCTTGCGGATCATGCTCGTAAATGAGCGCCGGGCCGTGATCGTGGTGATGATATTCCTTGGCCTTGAGGATGCCGGGATGCTCGATGCCCTCCAGGAGCTGATACTCCAGCTCCGCGGCCTTCTGCAGCCGCTGGGCTTCCGGCTCGGGCCGGTGGCGGACCAGGTAGATGCGGACCTTGCGTTCGACGCCCAGCTCGGTATGCCGGGCCAGCCAGTCTTGAAAGAGGTCGGACTCATCCAGCAAGTGCGTGAGTTCGTAAAGCCCCACGCGACGCAGGCGCACGGATTCCTTGATGCCGGCCTCATCCAGGGCACGGGCCAGGGAGCGGGCCGCCGGGCGGTTGACGGGGCGATGGGGCCAGTGTTCCGGAATGTCCGTGATTTCGGGCAAAAGATCCCTGCGCGTGCAGACCCCCATCCCCGCGGGGCCTTCCAGCTTGCTGACCAGGTTTTCCGCCGAGAGGAACACCAGCGCGGTGATGAAAGGGACACGCTCCTTGGATTTCTTGCTGGAAGGCTGTACCTGGAGCAGTGAAGCCAGTTTGCGGGCCTTGCGATCCGCCAGCAGACGGGGGTTGTCAAAGGCCTTGCGCTGGCCGTTGGGCTTTTCCCAGATCCAGGTGCCGGCATCTCCACCCATGGCACCGGGGTGGGACTTGATCTCCACCAGGTAGCATCCCTTGGGGGTCAGTACCAGCAGATCCACCTCGTTGATGGAGCCGTCCTGGGCAATGAACTCGAAATTGGCCCAGGCCCGGTAGGGTTCATGATCCGGCAGGGCCTGGCGCACCCAATTCAGCGCCTCTTGCTCCCAGGCATGATCCGACGGCGTGATCTGTTTCCAGTGCTTGTCCATGCGCCCCTCCCCGAACTCACCGCCCGGTGTTCAGCGGTCGGAATAGGCCGCCTTCCAGCCGTCATATTGGCTGACCAGGTCGTCCACCACGTCCTGCTCGAAGGGGCGCAGTCCGGAGATGACCAGTTTCTTGCGGCCGGTGCCCACCTGTTCGCCGGAGGCGGTGAGGGCAAACTCCAGCACCACGTCGCCGCGCTTGCCGTTGACCGCCATGGTGGCGTTGGTGAAGCTCAAGCTCGGTGCCTCGGCGGGCAGACGGGTGAATTCCAGGGCCATGCTTTCGTAGAACACCAGCGGGCGCTGGGGATTGACCATGACGCCCTGCGCCTTCATCAGGGGCACCATCACATGGGGGAAGTTCTGCCCGGAGAAGGCGGCGTACTGTTTCGTCAGCCCCTCCAGCAGGGCGCCGTCCCGGGACACCTCGCCATCCCGCTCCACCTTGAGATAGACCCGCTCGCCACCGTCGGTGATCTCCAGGGTGGCGTCGTCGGTGGCGGGGAAATGCAGGCCGACGCCGGCACCCACCATGTTGGTGAAGCTGAAGGCCATGCGGGCGCTCACCCCGTAGCGGGCCAGGACCAGGCAGAACAGCAGATCACCGGGGACGCAGAAGCGCTTGGCATCGGGGTCGTGGATCGGGTTGAAATCACCGGCCACTTCCTTGGCGAAGCGGCTGGCCTGTTCGGGCGTGACGCGCACCAGACCGTTGTCGACGACATGAAATTCATCAAGATAGCTTGGCACCGGTGATCCTCTCTGGCCTGACGGGTGGTTTTGAGGGGACGTAGTGTACCAAGCCGGGGGGGCAAAAAGGCATGGAACCCGCCATGACTCCCGGCCTGCTGCCCGATCCGGTTGCGGCAAGGGCCTGGACCCATGTCAACAGACAACCTTCACGAACCATCCTGCCGCGGGGTCTCGTCAAGCCGGGCGCGGCGGGTCTGGAGGGCATGGCGCACCAGGGCACCCACGCCCAGGAACAGGGCCAGGACCAGCAGCGGCGCCACCGAATCCAGACCAAACGCCTCCGCCCCGGTACCCACTTCCACCAGGGCGTGAACCGCCGCCGCATAGACCACCCACTTCACCGCCAGTCCCAGGGCGGCGGCGGCCAGGAACGGCAGCAGGGGCAAACCCAGCATGCCGGCACCGTAGTTGATCACCGAATGGGGAAACCCCGGCAACACCCGCAACACCAGCTGGGTGAGGAAATCCCCCCGCTCCCTGAGCAGATTGACCACTCGCCCGGCATCCACGTCCGACGGCCGACGGCCACGCAGGTGCCGGGAAATCTCGTAGGCGCCGAAGGCACCCAGGACGCTGCCGGCCGTGAGCAGGCCGGCCGCCACCAACGGAGGGTAGATGGGCGCCACCACCCAGAGCATGAGGGTGCCGGGCAGCGCCAGGGCAAGCAACAGGGCCTGAACCAGCACCAGCCCCACCGCCACCAGGGGATGGGCGCTGGCCTGGTGGCCGAAATCCAGCAGGGCATCCAGGGAGACGGGTTGCCAGAAGGCCAGCACCAGACCGAACAGTACCGGTATCAGGGCCAGCCAGAGGCGGGATTTCCTTTTCAACGCCAGCTCTGCAGTCGCTGGGCGGCATAGCGGCCCTGCTCGGTCTGCGTCCCCGCCATCTGGATATAACGCTGGTACTGTTGCGCCGCCGCCTGACGGTTCTGCATGTTCTCGTGGGCCACGCCCTGCAGGAACACCGTGTTGGGATTGCCCGGCAGTATCCGCTCATAGCGCTGGAAATGGCTCAAGGCCACATCCGGCCGGTTCTGCGCCAGCTGGTTGATGCCGCTCAGGTGAATGGCCTGCCCTTCATCGGGATAGGCACTGCGGGCCTGCTGCAGATAGCGCTCCGCCTCCCGGTGCTGCCCCTGGGCGGTCTTGGCCTTGGACATCAGCAACAGCCCCGGGTAGTCATCGGGCGCCTGACGCAGGGAGGTGGCAAAATGCCGTTCCGCCTGGGCGTACTGGTTCCTGGCCATGCGGGCCTCTCCGGCCTGCTGCTCCTTGATGGCCGGCTTGATGCGCCGCAACGAGGCGGTGTTGTCCATGTAACGCTCCCGCCCCACATTGCGGTTGAGATCCGCGGAATAGCGTGAACTGGCCTCCCGCTGGGCGGTGTCGAACCGTTCCTGGCTCATGGGATGGGTGGAGAACATGGTCTCCAGGGCATTGGGCTGACGATCCGACATGCCCCGCAGCATGTCCATCAGATCCACCATGCCCTGAGGGTTCTGGCCCGCCCTGGACATGTACTCCAGACCCAGGGCATCGGCTTCCCGCTCGTTCTCGCGGCTGTAATGGGCCAGCAGGGCGGTGGCGCCCACGGCGCTGACCGCATAGATCAGGTTGCTGTAACCGGACAGGCGCTCGGACTGAGCCGCGGCAATGCCCACCCCCCCCAGGACCACGGCGGCGATGATGCCCGTGGTCTGGCGCCGGGCGGTATGCCGGGCATTGACGTGACCGGTCTCATGACCCAGCAGGGCCGCCAGGGCGGCCTCGTCCTCCATCTCCACCATGATGCCCCGGGTACAGGCCATGGTGCCGCCCGGAAAGGTGTAGGCATTGATATAGTTGGCATTGACCACATTGAAGGAATACGGCATGTGGGGTCGGTGGGAGACCTCGGCGACGGAGTTCCCTACCTGGGTCACGTAGTTGTTGACACGGTTGTCCCGCAGCAGTCCATAGTCATTGGAAAACTGGTGGGGGGAATGCTGCCGGTCCACGGCGATCTCCTCCTGCTCGGACATGAGCATGAGCCGCTGCTGACCGGTGACGGGATCAACGGCGCACCCCTTGAGGGAGGGCAGCACCACGGCGCCCGCGGTACTGGCGGACATCAGCCAGAGGAAGTCGCGCCGGGTCATCCGGCGCCGAAAAATGCGATGACCGGGATTGTGATCCATGATGGAGGGCTCCTTCGTGCCGGGAGAACAGGGTTCAGTCTAACCGCTCCCGGGATGGCTTCAAATCTTCATGTGTTCGGATATCAGACAGGACCGACCAGAAAATGTCACTGCGACTCCACCATAAAATCCTGGGCAGCGGGCCGCCTCTGCTATTGCTTCATGGCCTCTACGGGGCCGGTGTCAACTGGCAGGGTCACGCCCGGACCCTGGCGGCCCGTTACCGGGTGCTGCTGCCGGACCTGCGCAATCACGGACAGTCGCCCCACTCGCTGCAGATGGACTACCCGGCCATGGCGGCGGACCTTTTGGCGTTGCTGGACCGGGAAGGGTTGGACCAGGCCCTGGTGGTGGGGCACAGCATGGGCGGCAAGGTGGCCATGACCCTGGCCCAGCACCATCCCGAGCGGGTCCGGGCCCTGGTGGTGGCGGACATCGCCCCCGTCGATTACGCCCTGGATGACCGCGAACACACCCATATCCTCGACAGCCTGCAGCAGCTGCCCGTGGCCGACCTGTCACGCCGGGAGGATGCGGATATCGCCCTGGCACGGGCCATTCCAGAAGCCCCGGTGCGCCGGTTCCTGCTCATGAACCTGGAGCGGGGACCGGAGGGATTTCGCTGGCGGATTCCCCTGGACATCCTGCGGCAGGCCCTCCCCACCCTAGTGGGCTACCCGGAGACCGGCGCCCCCTACGAAGGCCCTGCCCTGTTCATTCGCGGTGAACGCTCCGACTACATCCGCAATGCAGATCGCCCCCTGATCGAGGCCCGCTTTACCCGCGCCCGATTAATGACCCTGAAGGACACGGGGCACTGGCTCCATGTCCAGGCCCCCGGCCCCTTCGGCCAGATCCTGCAGGGTTTTCTGGACCGGCACGCAGACCACGGGCCGGGAGACCCCCCATGACGCCCTGGCGCCGACTGATGGACGCGGTACTCAGGCCCGATCCGGCACCGGACCTGGAACAGGAGATCGCCGCCGGCGCCCGGGCACAGGCCCCGGTGCTGTGGCTGCTGGGCAAGGTGCAGTCCGGCAAGACCTCCATCGTGCGCGCCATCACCGGCGATCCGGCCGCCGAGATCGGCAATGCCTTCCAGCCCTGCACTCCCAGTGCCCGGATCTACGAGTTTCCCCCCGATGTACCGGTGGTGCGGTTCCTGGATACCCGGGGCCTGGAGGAAGCGGATTACAATCCGGCGGCGGACCTGGCGGTGGTGGAAGGCCATGCCCACGGCGTCATTGCCGTGGTCCGCGCCATGGACCCGCAACAGAACGCCCTGCTGACCGCCCTGGGACAAATCCGCCGCAGACACCCGGACTGGGCCGTGATCCTGGTTCAGACCCGGCTCCATGACGCCTATCCGGATGACCGGGATCACCCGTCCTGGGGAGACTGGCACCACGACCCGGCGCTGACGGACCTGGATCGTGCCCTCAGGGCCCAGGCCGAGGCCTTTGCCGGACTGCCCGGCGACGGCCTGTTTCAGGCCGTGCCGGTGGACCTGACCCTGCCGGAGGACGGGTTTTCCGACCAGGATTACGGGCTGCCGATGCTGCTGGAGGCCCTGGACGCGGCCTGCATCCAGGGCCGCACCGGGCTGCTCGGGGATCTGGCCCGCCATGGCCGGGATGCCCGCCGGGCCCGGATCCACCCCCATATCCTGGGCTATGCCACCGCCGCCGGGGTCTGCGACCTGGTGCCCGTGATGGGCGTGGTCACGGTCCCCACCCTACAGGGCAAGATGCTGCACAGCATCGCCCGCATCTACGCCCTGCCCTGGGACCGCCGGACCCTCAAGGCCTTTCTGGCGTCCCTGGGTACGGGCACGGCCCTGGGCATCGGCGCCGGGTTTGCCGCCCGACAGCTGGGCAAACTGATCCCGGTGTACGGGCAGGTGGCTGGCGCGGCGGCGGCCGGCGTGGCCAGCGGCGCGGTCACCTATGCCCTGGGTCGGGCCGCCTGCCATTATCTGGAACAGCGTCGACAGGGGATCGACACCCCGCAAGGGGTGGCCGAGACCTTTCGCGGCGCCCTCAAGGAGGCCTATGTGATCTTCAGACAACCCCATAAAGGGAATGCGAGCACGCACGCGGAGTCCAGGCCATGAAACGGGAAGACGGCCCCTGGGAGCGCTGGGGCGCCCTGGTATCCGCCCTTGGTCTGGCGGTGGTGCCCCTGCTGGCCCTGATCCCCTTCGGCGCCCTGTGGCTCTGGCAACAGGGTTGGCTGCTGCACTGGCTGGGGATTGCCGCCGTGCTGGGGGGGTTGATCTACGGCGCCGGCTGGTGGCTGCAGCGGCGTGGCCTGCAAGGTCGGGATACCGCCACCCACGACGATACCCCGGTGTCGGCACCGGATGAGGACTGGTCCGGACGGGACCTGGCCGCCTGGGAAGCGGTCCAGCGCCTGGCCGCCGAAGTGGAGCCGCGCATTCTCTCTGATCAGCAACGGATGCTGGACACGGCGCGGCAAACCATCGAACAGGTGGCCCGCCACTACCACCCCGACGAGAAACATGCGGTCTGGGGCTTCACCGTGCCCGAGGCCCTGCTGCTGACGGAACGGGTCAGCGCCCGGCTGCGGCGGGTGATGCTGGATCATGTTCCCGGCGCGCACATGATCCGGGCCAGCCAGGTGATGCGCCTGTGGGAGCTGCAGCCCGCAGCCCTTACCGGCGCCCGCTGGCTCGGCCACCTGAGCCGGGTCTATCGCACCGTGCGCTGGGTCAACCCGGCCAGCGCGGCCCTGGCCGCGGCCCGGGAAAAGATGATCTCGGCCATGCTGGGCGAGGCCGGCGACTATCTGCGTCGGCGCGGGGCTCGGATCTGGGTGGAAGAAGTGGGACGGGCCGCCATTGAGCTGTACTCGGGGCGCCTGCGGATGGATGACCGGACCGAGGACGCCCGTGCAGAAGCCCGGGCCCGGGGACCGGGGGTACCGCCGGCGCCCTCCCCGGGACCGGTACGGGTGGCCGTGGCCGGGCAGACCAATGCCGGCAAGTCCAGCCTGGTCAATGCCCTGCTGGGCACCCGGGCTTCCGGCGTAGATGCCCTGCCCCTGACCCGGACACCGGGCAGCTACGTGCTGCAACGGGACGGAGCGGAAGAACTGGTGCTCATCGACACCCCCGGACTGGAAAACCGGGCGCAACTCCGTGCCCTGATTGACACCCTGGCGGAGAGCGACTGCATTCTCTGGGTGGTGCCGGCACACCGGGCGGATCGTGCCCTGGATCTGGAGGCGCTGACCACCCTGCGTCGGACCCTGGAGCGGATGCCGGGCCGCATCCTGCCCCCGATGATGGTGGTCCTGAGCCATGTGGACCGGCTCTCGCCAGCACGGGAATGGGCACCGCCCTATGACCTGGAACACCCGGACCGGCCCAAGGCCGCGGCCATGCGGGGGGCGATGGAAGCCGTGGCCCGGGATCTGGACATCTCTCCGGCGCTGATCGTGCCGGCACGGCTGGACAGCCTGGAGACCGCCTGGCAGGTGGACCGCATCTGGGCCGTATTACTCGGCCAACTGGATCGTTCCCACCGGGCCAGGGCCCTGCGCATCGCCCGCGCCGCCCTGGGCGGTGACTGGAAACGGGTCTGGCGACAAGCGCGGCGGGCAGGCGCCGAGGTGACACGGCAGTTGATCAGGAAGGGATGAAATCCGCCAGAAAAGGACTGGGCACCCCGGAACAGGATACGAACAGCTGACAGATGGCCCGGGTGGCGGCTATGTGGAACAAGGCAGACACGTATTGACAACCGCCACACACAGATCCAGGGTCTTTGCGTATCTATCGTCTATGCAGGGCCGAATCATGCGAAACACCGCCATTAACCTGAGGGCATTGCCGGAGCAGCGCGATCTGATTGACCGCGCTGCCCATCTCCTGGGTAAAAACCGTTCGGATTTCATGCTTGAGGCCGCCTGTGACAGGGCCCAGGCCGTGCTGCTTGATCAGGTCTACTTCAACCTCGACGCCGATCAATTCCAGCACTTCATTGACCTGCTCGATGCGCCGCTCGCGCCCAACCCGGGGCTTGAGCGGCTGATGGCGCTGAAGGCCCCTTGGACCAACGAATGACTACCCCGCTCAGCGCGCCCCAGCCGCTGACCGCGGTCCACCGCGTCGGCGACTTTTCCTGCGGGAAGTCGGTGCTCAACCCTTCACTTTCCGCCTCCCCGGCGACACCATCCAGTAGCACATGAACCACGACGACCTGCAAAACCTGCGTCGAATGCATCCGGCCTGGCGGCTGCTGGTGGCGGACAACGCCCCCATGATCATCAGCTTCCTCCACGGCAGCTTCGTCGCCCCCAATGTCCGGGTGCTGGCGGCCACCGACCTGGAAAACCGGCTGGAAGATTTCCTGTTTCACCTGCGCGGCCAACTGGGCGAGGATGCCTATCCCCGGGCCGCCCGCGCCTACCTGTCCGACTGGTCCGCCGATGAACGGGGCTGGCTGCGGCGCTATTACCCGGAACACGGCGACGAGCCCCACTACGACCTGACGCCGGCCACGGAACAGGCCATCCAATGGCTGAAAAGTCTGGAGCAGCCTCACTTCATCGGGGCGGAATCCCGTCTGACCCTGGTTTTCGACCTGCTGCAACAGATCCTCCAGGGCGCGGAGAGCGACCCCGAGACCCGTATCCGGGATCTGGAGGCGCGCAGGGACGTCATCGACCGGGAGATCCAGCAGATCCGTGCCGGTCACATCAATCTGATGGACCCGACCCAGTTGCGGGAGCGATTCCTGCAGATGGCGGGCACGGCCCGGGGCCTGCTGGCGGACTTTCGTCAAGTGGAGGAAAACTTCCGCGCCCTGGATCGACAGGTGCGGGAAAAGGTGGCCACCTGGGAAGGTGGCAAGGGAGAAGTGCTGGACGAGGTGTTCGGCGAACAGGATCGCATCACCAATTCCGACCAGGGGCGCAGCTTTCGCGCCTTCTGGGATCTGCTCATGTCACCGGCACGCCAGGAGGCGCTGTCGGAACAACTGGAGCGGGTACTGGCGCTGGTGGAGGTGGCCGAACTGGAGCCGGACCCCAGGCTGCGGCGCATCCATTACGACTGGCTCGCCGCCGGGGAATACACCCAGCGCATGGTGGCCCGTCTGTCGGAGCAGCTGCGCCGTTATCTGGATGATCAGGCCTGGCTGGAAAACCGCCGCATCATGACCCTGATCCGGGAACTGGAACAACACGCCCTGGCCCTGCGGGAGCACCCGCCCGAGCTGACACTGTCCCTGGACGAACCCTCTCCCTGCATCGAACTGCCCATGGAGCGACCCCTGTTCAGTCCGCCGATCCGGCCTCATATCCGTCAGCAGCAGCTGGAAGCCGGAGAAAGCCTTGCCACCCCCGACGCCCTGTTCGAGCAGACCTGGGTGGACCGGACCCTGCTGCAGGGTCGTATCCGCCAGGCCCTGCAGACCCGGGATCAGGTCACCCTGGCGACCCTGCTGGACGAACATCCCCTGGAACACGGCCTGGCGGAACTGGTGGCCTACCTGAGCCTGGCCACCGAGGATCACCGCAGCGTGATCGATGAAGCCCATCCCCAGACCGTGCACTGGCAGGATGCCCGGGGTATCCTGCGTCGCGCCACCCTGCCGCAGATCCTCTTCACCCGCGCACACTGATGACCGATATCGAAACCGACTCGACCTTTTCCGCCATGCTCATCACGCTCTTCAGGGGCGTACTCTACAAGGATCAGCAGCCGCGCCACTGGCAGGCACTGCAGGACCACCAGGCCCGGGTGCGCGACCATGTGGCCGTGCTGGGCCTGGAACTGATGCTGGACGACGCCGAAGGCCATGCCTGTCTCCGGCAGCGCCCCACCCAGGACGACGACACGGAACTGCCCAGGCTGGTGCAGCGCCGCCAGCTCAGTTATCCGGTGAGTCTGCTGCTGGCCCTTCTGCGCAAGAAACTGGTGGAACACGATGCCGGCGGTGGTGACCCGCGCCTGATCCTGTCCCGGGAACAGATGGTGGAGATGCTGCGGGTCTTCCTGCCCCCCACCGCCAACGAGGCCCGGCTGGTGGACCGCATCCAGACCGACATCAACAAGGTGGTGGAATTGGGATTCCTGCGCCGACTGCGTGGCCAGGAGGACCAGTACGAGGTGCGCCGCATCATCAAGACCTTCATCGACGCCCAGTGGCTGGCGGAGTTCGACCAGCGCCTGACCGAGTACCGCAACCATGCCGGGGAGGCCGACGATGGCACTTGAACTGGAGTTTGCCGCATCCGACGAACGCACCGGTTTTCGCCTGCAGCATCTTGAAGTCTACAACTGGGGCACCTTCCACAACCGGGTCTGGTCCCTGCGCCCGGAGGGTGACAATGCCCTGCTCACCGGGGATATCGGCTCGGGCAAGTCCACCCTGGTGGACGCCATCACCACCCTGCTGGTGCCGGCCCAGCGCATCACCTACAACAAGGCGGCCGGCGCCGAGGCCAAGGAACGCAGCCTGCGTTCCTATGTGCTGGGCTATTACAAGTCAGAGCGCAGCGACACGGGGCTGAGCAGCCGTGCCGTGGGCCTGCGGGATCACAATAGTTATTCCGTGATCCTGGGGCACTTTTACAACGAAGGTTTCGATCAGCATGTCACCCTGGCCCAGGTGTTCTGGATCAAGGATCAACAGGGGCAACCGGCCCGGTTCTTCGTGGTGGCCGACGGCGCCTTGCGCATTGCGGACCACTTTGCCGACTTCGGCAGCGACCTTACCCGGCTGCGCAAGCGCCTGAGGGATACCCCCGGGGTGGAACTGTTCGACAGCTTCCCGCCCTACAGCGGTGCCTTCCGGCGACGCTTCGGCATCGAGAACGACCAGGCCCTGGAACTGTTCAACCAGACCGTATCGATGAAATCCGTGGGCAACCTCACCGAATTCGTGCGCAGTCACATGCTCGAAGCCTTCCCGGTGGAGGATCGCATTCAGGCCCTGATCACCCATTTCGACGACCTCAACCGGGCCCATGAAGCGGTACTCAAGGCCAAGGCCCAGGTCGCCCATCTGGAACCGCTGGTGGCCCGCGCCGACACCTATGCCGAACGCTGCCGGGAGGCCGAAGCCCTGCGCGCCTGCCGGGAGGCACTCAGGCCCTGGTTTGCCTCGCTCAAGGCCGGACTGCTGGACCGGAGACTGGACCATCTGCACAAGGATCTGGCCCGTCTGGCGCATCAGATCGAGCAGTTCCATCGCCAGCAGCGGGAACAGCGGGCACGGCGCGATGAACTCAAGCAGGCCATGGCCGAGAATGGGGGCGATCGGCTGGCGCGCATCAAGGTCGAGCTGGAACAAAAGCGCGAGATCCGCGACCAGCGGCGGCACCGGGCGGAGCGGTACCGGGATCTGGCCCAGCAACTGGCACTGCCCGATGCCACCGACCTGGCGGTCTTTCAGGACAATTTCCAGGCCCTGACCCAGGCCCAGGAAGACGCTCAGCGAGAGCGGGATGACCTGCAGAACCGGATCACCGAGGCGGGAGTGGCGTTGCACCAGCAGCGGACACACCACCATGAACTGGAAAGCGAGCTGACGTCCCTGCGCCAACGTCGCTCCAACATCCCCGCCGCCATGCTGGGCATCCGCGACGCCCTCTGTCAGTCCCTGGATCTGCCGGTGGATGATCTGCCCTTCGTGGGCGAGCTGTTGCAGGTGCATGAACAGGAAACCGACTGGGAAGGCGCCATCGAACGGGTCCTGCACAACTTCGGCCTCTCCCTGCTGGTGCCCGACACCCACTATGCCCGGGTGGCCGAGTGGGTGGATCGCACCCATCTGCGGGGGCGCCTGGTGTACTTCCGGGTGCGGGAGACGCGCCGGAGCCAGCCCCAGGATCTGCATCCGGATTCCCTGGTGCGCAAGCTCTCCATCCGCCCCGACTCGGTCTTCTACGGCTGGCTGGAACAGGAACTGGCCCGGCGCTTCGACTATGCCTGCTGCGTCGGCATGGATCAGTTTCGCCGCGAGCAAAGGGCCATCACCCGGGCCGGGCAGATCAAGGCCGGGGGCGAGCGTCATGAAAAGGATGATCGTCACCGTCTGGACGACCGCACCCGCTTCATCCTGGGCTGGAGCAACGAGGCCAAGATCGCCGCCCTGGAGGCACAGGCCCAGACCCTGGCCCGGCAGATGCAGGCACTGGGTGACCGGATCGGCGGCTGGGAACAGGCACGCCAGGCCTGTGAGGCCCGGCGGGACCTGATCGTCGCACTGTCCCATTTCCGGGGCTTCCACGACATTGACTGGCGCCCCCTATCCACGGAGATGGCGGCCCTGGAGGCGGAGTATGCACAGCTCGCCCGGGAGTCGGACATGCTGCGCGCCCTGGAGACCCAGTTGCGTGAACTGGAACAGGTCATGGAGGACACCGACAAGGCCCTGGGCGAGGCCCAGCGGGAGTGCAGCCAGGCACAACTCAGGCAGGAGCAGGCCCAGGCTCAGCGGGACGAGTGTGCCACCCTGCTCGATGCCACCCCCCGGGAGGCCCGGGACGCCTACTTCCCCCGTCTGGAGACGATGCGGGACGAGGCCCTGGGCAAGCATACCCTGAGCGTGGAATCCTGCGACAACCGGGAGCGGGAGATGCGGGAATGGCTGACCGGGCGCATCGACAACGCCGACAGGAGTGCCGCCGGTCTGCGGGACCGCATCATCGACGCCATGCGCGGCTATCAGAACGCCTGGCCCCTGGACAGCCGGGAGGTGGACGTGAGCATCGAGGCGGTGGGGGAATACCGGGCCATGCTCGAAGCCCTCAAGTCCGATGACCTGCCCCGTTTCGATGCCCGTTTCAGGCAATTGCTGCAGGAAAATGCCATCAACGAGGTGGCGGCGTTCCAGAGCCGACTGCACGGGCAGCGGCAGACCATCACCGAGCGCATCGAAAGCATCAACCGCTCCCTGCGGGAAATCGACTACAACCCCAACCGTTACATCACCCTGCTGGCGGAGACCGCCGCGGACCCGGAAATCCGGGAATTCCAGCAAAACCTGCGGGCCTGTACCGAAGGGGCGGTGACCGGCTCCCAGGATGAACAGTATTCCGAGGCCAAGTTCCTGCAGGTCAAGGCCATCATTGAGCGTTTCCGTGGCCGGGAAGGCACCACCGACCTGGACCGGCGCTGGACCCGCAAGGTCACCGACGTGCGCAACTGGTTTGTGTTTTCCGCCTCGGAGCGCTGGCGGGAAGACGACCGGGAACACGAGCATTACACCGACTCCGGCGGCAAGTCCGGCGGCCAGAAGGAAAAACTGGCCTACACGGTACTGGCCGCCAGCCTGGCCTACCAGTTCGGCCTGGAATGGGGCGAAACCCGCTCCCGCTCGTTCCGCTTCGTGGTCATCGACGAGGCCTTCGGTCGGGGCTCCGACGACTCGGCCCGCTACGGTCTGGACCTGTTCCGGCGCCTGCACCTGCAACTGCTGATCGTCACCCCGTTGCAGAAGATCCACATCATCGAACCCTTCGTGTCCAGCGTGGGCTTTGTCCATAGCGTGGAGGGCCGGGAATCCATGGTGCGCAATCTCACCATCGAGCAATACCAGGCCGAGAAGGCGGCCCGGCAGGCATGAGCTGGACCACCCCCGCCGAACTGCGTGCCCAGCTACAAAAACGCTGGGACAGCGGCCAGATACTGGCCGCCACCCTGACGGGAGAAGCCCTTTTTCCCCTCCCCTTGCGCCTGCGCCGCCCCGGGTCCCGGGAGTTGGCGGAAGACTTTGCCGCGGTGGGGCACTGGGCGCGAACCCTTCGTGCCGGTAGCCGGGAGCAGCGGGGGCACGGATACGAGATCCGCTGGGAGCGGGTAAATCACCGTGTCCACGGCGCCAATGACCTGCCCGCCGGGGTGGCGGTGCCCAGCGAGGCCGACGCCCTGCAGTGGCTGGGGAAAACCCGGGAAGCACACAGCTTCCATGCACTGGCCGAGGAAACCCTGGCGCGCTTCCCGGCACTGCGGGACTGGCTGATCCGACACCCCCTCACACCACTGGAACAGGCCGGTGACTGGCCCCGGATCCTGGCGGTGCTGGCCTGGTTCCAGGCGCACCCCAGGCCTGGTATCTATCTACGGCAGATGGATCTGCCGGGGGTGGACACCAAATTTGTGGAAAGTCGCCGCAAGCTGCTGTCGGAACTGCTGGATGCCGTGCTGCCTGCCGATGCAGTGGACACGCGGCACAGCGGCGGACGGGGCTTTGAGCTGCGTTACGGGTTGACGCCCAAGCCGCCCCTGATCCGTTTCCGGATGCTGGACCCGGCCCTGTCCCTGCACGGACTGTCGGACCTGTCGGTTCCGCCGACGCAGTTTGCCGCCCTGGCGCCTGCCGTGGCGCGGGTATTCATCACCGAGAACGAGATCAACGGCCTGGCCTTTCCCGACACTCCCGGTAGCCTGGTGATCTTCGGCCTGGGCTATGGCCTGGAAAGACTGGCGGACATCCCCTGGCTGACAGAGGTGGAGATCCACTACTGGGGCGACATCGACACCCATGGCTTTGCCATCCTGGACCGGCTTCGCGCCCGCCTGCCCCAGACCCGTTCCCTGCTCATGGATCGGGCGACCCTTGAGGCCCACCGCGACCTGTGGGGACAGGAGCATCCGCGGCAGCGTTTCACCGGCACCCTCACCCGACTGACACCGCCAGAGCAATCCCTGTTCGAGGATCTGCGGGAGAATCGGCTGGGAGACTGCATCCGGCTGGAGCAGGAACGCATCGGCTACGGGGGGCTGCTCAAAGCGATCGACACCCCGTTGCAGGTGCTCCGACCATAGAGGCAACCGATAGTCGGTGTTCGTGATACGGCAAAAACGGGGTCCGATCCAGTATCATCCTGCACCCTCAACGAGCCGGCGCCCACAGGCAGCAGGCCCTGACCATGAAACGACAACATCGAGGGAATCAGAGCCCCCATGCAGGATGACAACATTCTCAAACTGGCCTACGAACTCTCTGAAACCACCCGCAACAAGGTCGACCTGATCGAAAAGATCATGCGCCAGACCCAGATCCTGGCACTGAATGCACGCATCGAGGCCGCCCGGGCCGGGGTATCCGGCGCGGGATTCGGGGTGGTTGCCCAAGAAATCAGTCACGTATCCACCCGCATCAACCAGATCGCCGCGGATTTCCGCGTGGATGTGGATCAGTACGCCGCCCAGATCCAGGAGGCCGGTACCCGCATGAGCAGCGAGTTACGCGGCCAGCGCTTCACCGATCTTTCCCGGAACGTGGTGGAACTCATCGACCGCAACCTGTTCGAGCGTTCCTGTGATGTGCGCTGGTGGGCCACTGAAAGCGCGCTGGTGGCGCTGGCGGAAAACCCAGAGGATCAGGACCTGCAATCACTGGCCTGCAGCCGTCTTGCCACCATTTTGCGTTCCTACACGGTCTACCTGGACCTGTGGGTGGTCGACCAAAACGGCAAGGTGATCGCCCAAGGGCGCCCGGAAACCTATCCCAAGGCCCTGGGCAGTGATGTATCTTCCGCGACCTGGTTTCGCAACGCCATGGCAACCCGCCACGGCGATCAGTTCGCCGTGGCCGATATCGAAACCAATCCCTCGCTGGATGACGCCCCGACCGCCACTTACGCCACGGCGATTCGCGACAAGGGTGAAACACATGGTAAAGCCATGGGAGTTCTGGCCATCTTCTTCGACTGGACTCCCCAGGCCCAGACCATCGTTTCCGGCATCGCCCTGGATGAAACCGAACGGAGCCATTGCCGTGTCATGCTGCTGGATGCGCGGCACCGGATCATCGCCGATTCACGGGGTGAACCCTCTCTCAAAGAAGTGTATTCATTCAACCCGGGAACCCGGGACAAGGGCTACGATATCGTTGAGGATCGCATAGTGGCCTTTGCCCGGACACCCGGGTACGAAACCTATAAGGGAATGGGCTGGTTCGGCGCCATCGAGTACCAGATGTAAATCACCCGCCTGTTGAAAGGGACGTCTCCGCCGGGTCAAAGTGGTCTCCACTATACTCAGGCAGGAGCATCCCCATGACTACCTTCCCGAATCCGCCTGACGACGCAGTCACCCGGACACCCGATAGCCCGCAGTGGCTGCGGGCTCATCAGCATTCAGCCTGCGGGGTAGGTGTGCTGGCCCATCCGGACGGGCACAGGAGCCATGGACTCGTCCAGGATGGCTTTGAATGCCTGGAAAATCTCGATCACCGTGGGGCTCGTGGTGCGGAGGAAAACACCGGTGACGGGGCCGGCATGCTGCTGCAAAAGCCCCATGCCTTCCTGTCCGCCCTGATGCCGGCACTGGGTGGATACGATGACTACGGGGTGGCGCAGGCCTTCATGCCCCAAAATGGGGATCAGCGGGCGGCCATTCGGGCACTCATTGCCCGGCGTTGCCAGGCCGAGGGATTCGATCTGATCGGTTGGCGGCAAGTGCCCACCCGAAATCAGGGGCTGGGCCAAACCGCGCTGGACAGCGAGCCGCTCACCTGGCAGTTCTTCATCCGGCCGAAACAGCCGGTGGGCCCCGAAGTCCTTGATGTGCGTCTGTATATCCTGAGACGCACCATCGAAAACGAAGTGCTTTCCCGAAATCTGGTGGGCACGGGGCGAGAGACCTTCTACATCTGCTCCCTGTCGCGAACCACCGTGGTTTACAAGGGCCTGCTCACCTGCGGGCAGTTCCGAAGCTATTTCCCGGATCTTTCAGATCCCCGGGTCACGTCTTCGCTGGTACTGGTGCATGCGCGCTTTTCCACCAATACCCTGGGGGCCTGGGATCTGGCCCATCCCTATCGATATCTGGTCCATAACGGCGAGATCAATACCTTGCGGGGCAACCAGAACTGGATGCAGGCCCGGGAAGCAACGCTGGCATCCCCAAGCCTGGGCGACTGTATCGACAAGATCAAACCACTGACCGGAGAGGGCCTTAGCGACAGCGCTCAACTGGACAATGTGGTGGAATTGCTGGCACTGACCGGGCGCAGTCTGCCCCACGCCCTGCGCATGCTGATTCCCGAGGCCTGGGAAAAGAATCCTGCGATGCCCGCGGACCGCCGAGCCTTTTATGAATATCACAGTGCCCTGATGGAACCCTGGGACGGCCCGGCCCTGGTGGTGGCCACCGATGGGCGGCGCATCGCGGCGGTTCTGGACCGCAACGGCCTGCGGCCCTGCCGTTACAGCCTCACAAGAGATGGACGACTGATCATGGCCAGCGAAACCGGCGTGCTGGATATCCCGCCGAGCCAGATCCTGCGCAAGGGGCGGCTCAACCCCGGCGCACTGTTCGTGGTGGATCCGGAACGTGGGGGGATCGTCCCCGAGGCGCAAATTTTCTCGGAACTGGCAGGGCGCCCCTACGGACAATGGTTGCAAGAACACCGACTGATCCTGCCCACGGAACCGCCCCCCTCAACGGCTTCAATACCCGGATCAACGCTGCCCCATCCCTTGAACCAATATCAGCGGGCCTTCGGTTACACGCTGGAAGGTCTGCGAGCATACCTCAAACCCATGGCGGAATCAGGGAGGGATCCCATCGGGGCCATGGGTAACGACACTCCCCCCGCGGTGTTGTCATCCACTGCCCGCCCCCTCAGCCATTACTTTCTTCAGCAGTTCGCCCAGGTCTCCAATCCCCCCCTGGATTATATTCGCGAGGCACTGGTGACCTCGCTGGGCGCCCATATCGGCCCACGGGGCAACCTGCTTGAGGAGGGTCCGGATCATTGCCGTCAGCTCTACTTGCCGTCCCCGATCCTGAGCAGTGACCAGAGCCACGCCATGAGACGGATCCTGCGTGAAGACTTGAGTCCGGGAACCATCGACATGACCTATGCCCGTGATCTGCCCCTGCCGAGCGCCATCCGGTGCCTGCACCAGGCGGCGGAGCAGGCCATCAAGAAAGGCACCGGAATCCTGCTGCTAAGCGATACGGATGTCGGGCCTGAGCGCGTGGCGATCCCTGCCCTGTTAGCCGTGTCCTCCTTGCATCATCACCTGATCCGGAGCGGGCTACGGATGCGGACGGCCATCGTGCTGGAGGCAGGTCAGCCTTGCACGGTGCACGATGTGTGTGTCCTGATCGGCTATGGTGCCGATGCCATCCATCCCTGGCTCGCCTATCAGAGCATTCGCGCCCTGGTTGGCGAGGGATTGATCGAAGGCGAGGTTGACGCTGCACAGGCGCGATACCGCCAGGCCCTGGAGGGAGGACTGCTCAAAGTGATGTCAAAGATGGGGATCTCGACCCTGCAGGGTTACAAGGGGGCCCAGATCTTCGAATCTCTGGGTCTGGATCATGAATTGATTGATGCCTGGTTCACCGGCACCACGGCCCATTTGCCCGGCGTGGGCCTGAAGGAAATCGAGCATGACGTCCTGTCGGCTCATGAACGGGCGTTCGGCCCATCCCTCATCGGTGAACTGGCTCTGGAACCTGGCGGGTACTTCTACTGGCGTCGGGACGGTGAACGGCATCACTGGAATCCGTATAGCATCGGCAAGCTTCAGCAGGCGGCGCGCAACAACGATGCGACGGCATACCGGGATTTCGCCCGCCAGGCCAATGAGCAGCCCGGGGGGCTGCTGAACCTGCGTGGCCTGCTGGAGTTCCATCGGGATGAGGCCGATGCGATCCCCCTGGAGGCGGTGGAGCCGGCTGATTCCATCATGAGACGTTTTTCCACCGGTTCCATGTCCTTTGGGGCACTGAGCCAAGAGGCCCATGAAGCCCTCGCCATCGCCATGAATCGGATCGGCGGAAAATCGGGGACGGGCGAGGGGGGAGAACAGGCCGAGCGTTTCAACACCGAACGCGAATGTTCCATGAAGCAGGTGGCCAGCGGCCGTTTCGGCGTGAATGCCCACTATCTGGCCCAGGCCCGGCAGATCGAGATCAAGATGGCACAAGGGGCAAAGCCCGGCGAGGGGGGAGAATTGCCGGGCGGCAAAGTGGATGAGGACATTGCCCGGGTGCGGTTCACGGTGCCGGGGGTGGACCTGATCTCACCGCCGCCGCACCATGACATCTATTCCATCGAGGACCTGCAGCAACTGATCCATGATCTCAAGTGCGCCAATCCCGCGGCCGAGATCCATGTCAAGCTCGTGGCCAAGGCCAATGTGGGTACCATTGCCGCCGGGGTGGCGAAGGCCCGGGCCGACGCGGTACTGATCAGCGGGGATTCCGGTGGTACCGGTGCCGCGCTGAAGACCTCCATCAAGCATGCCGGCACGCCCTGGGAACTGGGGCTGGCGGAAACACAGCGGGTGCTGATGGCAAACGGCCTGCGCTCGCGGATCACCGTGCGGGCCGATGGCGGGTTCCTGACCGGACGTGACGTGATGATCGCCGCATTACTGGGGGCGGAGGAATATGGTTTTGGCACCGCACCGCTGGTCACTCTTGGCTGCGTCATGCTGCGCAAATGCCACTGCAACACCTGCTCGGTGGGGGTGGCCACCCAGGATCCCCAACTGCGCGCGCGGTTCCAGGGGCGCCCGGAGCATATCGTCAATTACCTTCGATTCGTGGCCGAAGAGATGCGTGAAATCATGGCAATGCTGGGATTTCGGACCCTGGATGAGCTCATCGGCCGGGTCGATTGCCTGCGGGCGCGGCATGGGAACCACCCCAGGCAGGTGACGCCCGATGTCTCGGCCCTGCTGCAACCGGCAAGCTCCCGGGACAGCCCCCGCAAGGTTCGTGAGCAGGATCATCACCTGGACGGCAAGATCGATCATCAGATCATCGCCCGGGCCGGTGCGGCGCTCACCTCGGGGGAACCCGTGACCCTGTCCATCCGGTTGCGCAACCGTGACCGTACCTTCGGCACACTGCTCAGCCATGAGGTGACCCGCCGGCATGGCGGTCACGGATTGCCGCCGGGAACGATCAAGGTTCACTGCTCGGGCACGGCCGGTCAGAGTTTTGGGGCCTTTGTGTGCCGGGGTATTGCCCTGCATCTGGAGGGCGACGCCAATGACTATGTGGGCAAGGGCCTGTCCGGTGGCCTCATCAGTGTCAGGATACCCGGCGATGCCCCCTACGCAGCCGCCGATAACACCCTCATCGGCAATGTAGCCCTGTTCGGGGCCACGGCTGGGGAGGCCTATTTCAACGGCCGCGCCGCGGAGCGCTTCTGCGTGCGCAACTCAGGGGCACTGAGCGTGGTCGAAGGGGTGGGTGACCATGGCTGCGAATACATGACCGGGGGTGTGGCGGTCATTCTGGGCCCCATCGGCCGAAACTTTGCCGCCGGCATGAGCGGTGGGGAGGCCTATCTTCTGGATGAGGAGGGACACGTGGAGGATCTCATCCATGCCGAAGGGCTTCGCGTGGAACCGGTGACCGACCCGCGGGATCAGAAGCTCCTCCACCGCCTGCTGGAAAACCATGCGGTCTGTACCGGCAGTGACAAGGCAACACAGGTCCTTGCCCAGTGGCCAACGATCTTGAGCCGGTTCGTGAAGGTGGTGCCCGAGGCCTATGCCGACGTGGTGGCAACGCATCTGTCCCGGGGCCAGGACATACGGACGCAGACACCACCGCCCATTGCCTGAGGTATCACGCCATGTCCGAGAATCATCCAGATGGGTTCCGGCGTCATCGCCGACGACCCATCGGCTATCGTGAACCAGCCTCGCGTGTGCGGGATTTTCGCCAGATCCATCGTTTTCATTGGGACCCGGAGCAATTGCGTATCCAGGGAGAACGATGCATGGACTGCGGCATCCCCACCTGCATGGCGGGTTGTCCCATCGGCAACCTCATCCCTGACTGGAACGATCTGGTGTCCCGGGATGCTTGGCGGCAGGCACTGGCACGGCTGCATGCCACCAATAATTTCCCCGAATTCACCGGCTACACCTGCCCGGCGCCCTGCGAGACGGCCTGTACGCTGGCCATCAACGATGACGCAGTGACCATCAAGGACATCGAACGGTCCATCATCGATCGAGGCTGGGAGGCGGGCTGGATTCGTCCCGAGCCCCCGTCCCGGCGCACCGGCAAGCAGGTCGCGGTGGTGGGCAGCGGTCCGGCGGGTCTGGCGGCGGCCCAGCAACTGAACCGGGCCGGGCATCGAGTGACGGTATTCGAGCGGGATGATGTCATCGGCGGCCTCATGGTCTACGGCATCCCCGACTTCAAGTTCGCCAAGCACCAGGTGGCACGCCGGGTTCGGCAGCTGTGTGACGAAGGCATCCGGTTTCGCCGCGGCGTGACTGTGGGAGAGGATCTTTCCATCGATGAGCTCACGGAACAATTCGATGCCGTCTGTCTGGCCATCGGGGCACGGCGGCCACGGGATGTGGCGGTGCCGGGCCGAGAACTCCAGGGTGTCCTGTTCGGCATGGAATACCTGTGCGCCGAAAACCGCCACCAGGCCGGCGCCCCCCTGGAAGCTGTCATGAATGCCCGGGGGAAGCGGGTGGTCGTCCTGGGGGGCGGGGATACCGGTGCCGATTGTCTGGCCACCGCCCATCGCCAGGGGGCGCGATCGGCGGTTCAGATCAGTATTAATCCGCCTTTGCCAAAGACACGTCAGCCCGACAATCCCTGGCCTCAATCACCCCGGATCCATCAACGAACCTACGCATTACAGGAAAGCGGAGAAGAAGCCTTCAGCCTGAATGTATCGGCCTTTCTCGATCAGGATCACGATGGCTGGGTCGATGCCCTGGAATTGGAGCGGGTGGAGTGGAAGCGTGATGACCAAGGTCGGCGCACGGAAAAGATCGTGCTCGAAGCCGGTATTGTCATGCCGGCCGAGCGGGTCTTCATTGCCATTGGCTTTGAGGGTCCGGAAACCGCATGCCTCAACGATGCGCGTCTGACATTGAGTCCGCGTCATACCCTGGAGACCGACGAGCGCAAGATGACCCCGGTGCCCGGCGTCTTTGTGGCCGGCGATGCCAGGCGAGGCCAGTCCCTGGTCGTCTGGGCGATTGGCGAAGGACGCGACGTTGCCCGCCAGATCGACCTGTGGCTGATGGGGGAGTCGCGTCTTCCCCCAAGCCTGCAAACCCGGCACCCTCCCCTCCCACCCCGAGGGCTGTAGGATAGGGTTCCATCGCACTGTTCCTGTGGCCACAGCCCAGGCCGGCACGTCGATAAGGCTGTGCTGAACAAGTTATTCCCGAGAATCAGGCATAAGTCGTTCCCGCGAAGGCGGGAATCCAGTCAACGTCTGAAAGCCCTGGACTCCCGCCTTCGCGGGAGTGACGGCATGGGGACTTCACGGGAAGTGACGGCATGGGGGCTTCATGAGGTCGACGGCATGAATGGTGTCGACTCAATCCTTCTTTTCGGCCTCCACATCCCCGGCCTGCCCAGCTGTCGAATCCGGTGGTGCGTCGTAGGTGCTCCAGCCGTAGGGACGGCCGGTGGGGGGCAGTTCCGGTTTTTTCTCCGGGTGCTGGTGCAGATAGGCCTTGGCCACGAAGTGAGCGGTCACCGGGGCGGTGAGGAACAGAAAGGCCGTGATCAGCACCTCATGGATGGATACCTTGCCCTCGATCCCCCAGAAATACAGCATGGAGGCCACCAACGCGCCGCCCACGCCCAGGGTGGTGGCCTTGGTGGGGGCGTGCAGACGGCTCATGAGATCCGGCAGCTTCACCAGTCCCACGGAACCCACGATGACGAAACACCCCCCCACCACGATCAGCAGGGAGATCACCAATTCAAGCCAGAATGCCATGGTCATGCCTCCCGATCACTCGATCACGTCGCCGCGCAGGACGAAGCGGCAATAGGCGACGGTGGAAATGAAACCGAACATGGCCAGCAACAGGGCCGCCTCGAAATACAGGGTGGTCTGCTGCTGGATGCCGTAGAGGATGATCAGGGCGATGGCATTGATCATCATGGTGTCCACCGCCAGTACCCGGTCCATCAAGGTCGGCCCCTGCACCAGGCGCCAGAGGTTGAGCATCAGCGCCAGGCAGACGGCAAAGAAGCCGAAGGTCAGTGCATAACCGATCATGGGAAGATCTCCTTGAGCCGGGCTTCGTAGCGGGTCTTCATCTGCATCACCGCCTCCTCCGCGTCCGGTGCGTCCAGGCAGTGCACCAGCAGGCTGCGGCCATCGGCGGACAGGTCGCTGCTGACGGTGCCGGGGGTCATGGAGATGGTGCCGGCCAGGACGGTAATGGCCTCCGGGGACTTCAGGTCCAGGGGCACGGTCACCCAGCGGGTCTTGAGGCTTTCCGGGGGATGGAACAGGATCAGGCGGGCCACGATGACATTGGCCACGACCACGTCCCAGGCCACCAGGAGCATGAAGGACAGGGCCTTGCCGTAGGCCCGGATGGGGGGGCGTTCCGGCCAGAAGCTGCTGGTGATGATGGGGATGACCACGCCCAGGATGAGGCCCATGACCAGACCGCCCACGGTGAAGCTGTTGAGCAGCAGCATCCACAGGAGCACCAGGGTCAGGGTCATCAGGGGGTGGGGCAGCCACCGCTCCCAGAATGTCCGTTTGTGCCGTTTGTCTGCCATCGGGCGGATACCTGTCTAGATGATACGGTAAGGATTTTGATGGGTCCGGCGGCGCTGGTGCGCTAGTCCAGCACGGCGCCGATGTAGGCGCGCGTCTCGAACAGCTGCGCCGCCGTCGCGTCCAGGTAGCCCGTCACCGGTCCGGCAAAGACCGTCAGGAATACCAGTGACGCCAGCAGCAGGCCGACGGCCACGAATGACAACGCGCCCGATTCCGGTGCCCCGTCGGTCTCCAGGCGCCCCTCCACCGCGGCACTCTTCCAGAACAGGGTGCTCCCGCCCCGGCCGAAACCGATGATGGCCAGCAGGGAGGTCACCAGGATCAGGGACCAGATCCAGATCACGGCGTCGCTGTCCCGGGCCGCGTCCAGGATCAGCAGCTTGCCCAGAAAACCCGCCAGGGGCGGCATGCCCACCATGGCGATGGCCGCAAGGAAGAACCCGCCGGCAATCAGTCCGGCCTGGGCGAAGGTGGGCGCCACCACCAGATCATCCCCCAGCCCCGGACGCCGGTCCACCACCAACCCGACGATAAGGAACAGGGTCGCCGCCGCCAGAGTGGAATGGAGCAGGTAGTACAGGCCCGCCGACAGGGCCTCGGGGGTGAACAGGGACACCGCCGTGAGCAGGGTGCCCATGGAGCCGATGACGCCGAAGCTGACCATCTGGCCCAGACTGCGGGAGGCCAGCACACCCACCATGCCCACCACCAGGGTGACCAGGGCCGCCGGCAACAGCCAGTCGGCGGCGATGCCCGCCGCCTCCCCCGCCCCGTCACCGAAGACCAGGGTATACATGCGGATGATGGAATAGGCACCCACCTTGGTCATGATGGCGAACAGCGCGGCCACCGGCGCCGGCGCCAGGGCGTAGGTGCCCGGCAGCCAGAACTGCACCGGCACCAGGGCGGCCTTGACGCCGAACACCAGCAGCAGCAACAGGGCGCCGGTCTGCAGCAAGGCCTGTTCGGAGGCGCCCACTTCCGGCACCCGCAGGGCCAGATCCGCCATGTTGAGGGTGCCGGTGACGCCGTAGATCAGGCCGATGGCCACCAGGAAGACCGACGAACCCACCAGGTTGACCACCACGTATTGCACTCCCGCCCGCATCCTGGCCGGGCCGCCGCCATGGACCATCAGGCCGTAGGAGGCAATCAGCAGAATCTCGAAGAACACGAACAGGTTGAACAGGTCGCCGGTGAGAAAGGCACCGTTGATGCCCATCAGCTGCAACTGGAACAGGGCATGAAAGTGTCGCCCGTGTCGGTCCCAGCCGTCGATGGCATAGAGCACCACCACCAGCCCGAGCACCGCCGTGAGCACCAGCATCAGCGCCGAGAGCTGGTCCAGCACCAGGACGATACCGAACGGCATGGGCCAGTTGCCCAGGGCATACATCTGGGTCTGACCGTCGGCGGCCATGCCCATGAGGATGCCGCCCAGCAGCAGCATGATCACCGCCGAGGCCACGGAGAAGACCCGCGCCAGGACGATGTCGTGACGCACCGCCAGCACGATCATGGGTGCCACCACCGCCGGCACCAGGATGGGAAGAATGATCCAGTGATTCATGAGTGATCCGCCTTCTCGCTACCCTCGGACCGGCTCAGGTCCACGTGATCGCTGTCGCTCTCCAGATAGGCCCGCAGGGCCATGGCCACCACCACCGCCGTCATGCCAAAGGAAATGACGATGGCGGTCAGCACCAGGGCCTGGGGCAAGGGATCCGCATAGCCCAGGGCCTCGTCACTGATGACCGGGGGCAGATTGACCGACAGCCGCCCCATGGCAAACAGGAAGAAGTTCACGGCATAGGTGAGCAGGGTCAGACCCAGGATCACCGGGTAGGTCCTGGCCCGCAATAACAGGTAGACCCCGGCGGCGGTCAGCACGCCCACGGAACTGGCAACGATGAATTCCATACGCTCGTTCTCTCTTGATCAGCGGGACCGCACCGAGGACACCGGGGCAGACGGGTCCACATCCATGGGGCCTTCATTATCGGGCCGGTGACTGGACAGGCTGCCCAGGCGGGACAGGTTCGCCAGCGCCAGCATCACGCCCCCGACCACGGTGAGGAAGACACCGATGTCGAAGGGCAACGCACTGGCCACCTCCACTTCCCCGATCAGGGGCAGGTGGACATGGGTATGGGCCGAGGTGAGGAAGGGGTAATCCCACAGCATGGCAACGATGCCGGTGGCCCCGGCCACCAGCACCCCGACGCCGATCATGGCGTCATAGTCCACTCGCACCTGACGGGCGGTCCATTGGAAGCCGCTGGCCATGTACTGCATGATCAGGGCGATGGAAACCACCAGGCCGCCGATGAAGCCGCCGCCCGGCATATTGTGCCCCCGCAGCATGATGTACAGGCCCACCATCAGCGCCAGCGGCAGCATCAACCGGGTGGCCACCACCATCATCATGGGATGCCGATCCGCCGACTGGGGCTGATCCGGCATCCAGGCCGCCAGCCGGGCACCGGCACGGCCCCGAACCGCCCCTTCCAACAGGGCGTAGATGGCCAGGGCCGCGATGCCCAGCACGATGATCTCGCCGAAGGTGTCAAAGCCGCGGAAGTCCACCAGGATCACGTTTACCACGTTGGTGCCACCGCCGCCGGGCACGGATTCGTCCAGGAAGAAGGTGGAAATACTGGTGAAGTCGCGGGTGATCACCGCCCAGCACAGGGCACCCACGCCCAGACCCGCCAGGGCGGCGATGATGCCGTCGCGCACCTTGCGCGCCCCGTCGCTCTCGGCGGGCGTCTGCTTGGGCAGGAAGTACAGGGCCAGCAGGATCAGGATGGTGGTCACCACTTCCACCGAGATCTGGGTCAGGGCCAGGTCCGGCGCGGAGAAGTACAAAAAGCCCACCGAGACGATCAGACCGGCCACGCTCACCGCCACCAGGGCCAGCAAACGCTGGCGGTGCAGCAGCAGGGCGACGGCGCAGACCCCCAGCAACAGGATCCAGGCGATCACGGCCACCGGCGTGGCCGGCAGCAGTTCGCGGCTACCGACGCCGTGGGAAGCATTCATGAAGGCGGCAAACCCCAGCACCACGAAACCGCCGACCATGAAAGCCAGATAGCGCTGCAGAGAGCCGTTATGCAGGCTCAGGATGGCCCACTGGGCGGCACGGACCAGGGCGGCCATGCCGGTATCGAACATGCCCTTGGCGTCGGGGTGAGGTCCGGCCTGCCAGCGGGCGCGCACCAAGGTGTAGCGCCAGATCAGGAACAGACCACCCGCCAGTGCCGCCATGGACATGAACAGGGCCGGGGTCAGGCCGTGCCAGATGGACAGGTAAAAATCCGGCAGGGGTGCGCCGGTGACCGCCGTCGCCGTGACGCGCACCAGCGGACCGGCCAGGGCCTCCGGGAACAGCCCGATGAGGATCACCAGGGACACCAGGAAGGCCGGCGGCAGCCAGAATCCCGCCGGCGGATCGTAGGGAGTGTGGGGATAATCGTCCCGCTTCGGCCCCAGGAAGACATGGGCGATATAGCGGAAGGAATAGGCCACGGAGAACAGGGCGCCCAGGGTGGCGGCCAGGGGGATGATCCAGCCCTGCCCGGCCCAGGTGGCATGCACCGCCTCTTCCAGCATCATTTCCTTGGAGAGGAACCCGTTGAGCAACGGCACCCCGGCCATGGAGGCCGCGGCCACCATGCCCAGGGTGGCGGTAATGGGCATCAGGGTCATCAATCCGCCCAGGCGTTTGATGTCACGGGTACCGGCCTCATGATCGACGATGCCGGCGTTCATGAACAGGGCGGCCTTGAAGGTGGCGTGATTGAGGATATGGAACACCCCGGCCACGGCCGCCATGGGCGTGGCCAGGCCGAAGAGCATGGTGACGAGTCCCAGGTGGCTCACGGTGGAGTAGGCCAACAGGCCCTTGAGGTCATCCTTGAACAGGGCGATGCCCGCGGCCAGCACCATGGTGAAGAGCCCGGTGGTGGTCACCAGATAGAACCAGGCATCGGTGCCCGCCAGCACCGGCCACATCCGGGCCAGCAGGAAGATCCCCGCCTTGACCATGGTGGCCGAGTGCAGGTAGGCGGACACCGGCGTGGGCGCGGCCATGGCATGGGGCAGCCAGAAATGGAACGGGAACTGGGCGCTCTTGGTGAAGCAGCCGATCAGGATCAGGATCAGGGCCGGCAGATACAGGGGGGAGGCCTGGATCAGTTCGGCGTTCTGCAGGATCACCGTCAGGTCATAGGAGCCGACGATGTTGCCCAGGATGAGCATGCCGGCAATCATGGCCAGACCACCGCCCCCGGTCACGGCCAGGGCCATGCGCGCCCCCTGGCGCCCTTCCGGCAGATGCTTCCAGTAGCCGATGAGCAGGAAGGACGACAGGCTGGTCAGTTCCCAGAAAATCAGCAGCAGCAGGATGTTGTCCGACAGCACGATACCCACCATGGCGCCCTGGAACAGCAGCAGGTAGGTATAGAAGTTGCCCATGGGGTCTTTCTCGGACAGATAGAACCGGGCGTAGATGATGATCAGAAGGCCGATGCCCAGGATCAGGCTGGCGAACAGGAAACCCAGGCCGTCGAGAAAGAAATTGACGTTCAGTCCCAGCTGGGGAAGCCATTGCCAGCCCACCTGCACGATCTCGCCGCGAAACACGGCCGGGGCATGGGACATGAGCAGGCCGAAGGCCAGCAGGGTGACCGAGCCGGTGGCGATGGCGCAGGCATTGCGTCCGGCGCGGATCATCAGCGCAGGCAGCAGCGCGCCGAGGAAAGGCAATATGACGATCAACGCAAGGTTCATTGGGTCACCCGAATTGAGGGACGTGCACGACAAACCGTCGCCGTGAACACCAGGGTGTCCGGCACGGAAATGTCCTCGATCATAATTTAGGTTGGAAGGGGCAGCCGCCCCGGCCCGGCCGGTAACTTTACCCAATCAGGATCGGGGAAACCAGCCCGAAAACTCGGGTTTTTCAAACCTGCCCAAAGAGATGCCACAACAGGAACCCGCCATACACCCCCAGGAGCACCAGGCTCAGGATGGTGATGGGACGCACCCCCTTCTGCTCCGGCACCGGTAGTCCCTGGGCCTGCAGGCGCCGGTGCTGAAGCCAGCGTTTCAGGCGCCACCAGGCAAACAGAATCAGGATCAGCAGGGTCAGAAACTTGAGCATGCGACGCGTGGCCCTCGCAATATTAGTAGTGAGTGATATACTTCAGGGGCCATTTCCAACAAGGAGTACCGCTTACCATGAAGCACCTGAAGACTGGATTGATCGCCCTGGTGATGCTGCTGGCCCTAGCGCCCCTGGCCCAGCTCGCCGCTGCCGAAGACAACCGCGTTCTGGTGACCGTCAACAGCGGTGAACCCCAGACCCAGGCCATGGCCATGATCCTGACCCGCCAGCTGGTGGAACGGGGCGCCACGGTACAGGTTCTGCTGTGCGACCAGGGCGGCGTGATGGGGACCAAGGCCTATGACGGCCCGGTGATGAAAGGCCCCGATGCCACCGCGCAGCAGATCATGCGCGGCGTGATGCAGGCCGGCGCCAAGGTCAGTGTCTGCGCCCTGTTCCTGCCCAACAGCGACTTCACCCGGGATGATCTCATTGACGGCGTGGATGTGGCCACCCCCCCGCAGATGGGTGAGTTCATGATCCACGGGACCCGTTTCCTGAACTTCTGACATCACGCTCTGGCAATTCCTGCCGGCCCACTCGTTTCCGGGTGGGCTTTTTTATGGCACCATGGCGAGTTTTTACCGCCTCAAAGGTGCCGCCCGGATGGTTAGGAGACTGTCCGCCCTGATCTGTCTTGCCGTCCTCCAGCTGTCTCCGGTCACCGCGCCGGCACACCCCGGTGATGCCGCCATCGACCCATACCAGATCGAGTACGCCGCCGACGCCGATTCGGGCAACCTCCGCACACAGTACCAGGACAGCCCGTTGCCCGGCCTGGCGGCCGCCGCCGGCACCTTCATCCTGCTGATGATGATCCTGGTGATGGTCAACCGGCATCTGCATGAGCAGCGCGCCCTGCTTCGGCAAAGCGAGTATCGCTACCGTTCCGTGGTTGATGCCCTGTCGGAAGGGGTCGTGCTGCTGGATCGGGACGGCCGGATCACCACCAGTAATCCCGCCGCGGAGCGGATACTCGGTCTGAGCGCCGGGATGCTGAGCGGGATTTCCGTCACGGACCCTGACTGGAACGCCGTTCACGACGACGGCCGCCCTTACCGCGGCGAGGAGATGCCGGGCCTGGTCACCCTGCGCACCGCCCAACCCCTGCGTGAAGTGGAAATGGGACTGCGCCGGACAACCGGCGAAGTCACCTGGCTGCTGGTCAATACACAGCCGTTGTTCCAGTGCGGTGAAGACACCCCCCATGCGACCGTGGTCAGTTTTACCGACATCACCGACCGACGCCGCTCGGAAACGGCGCTCCGGGAACGGGAAAACCGCCTGTCCACCCTGGTTTCCTCCATGCGCGAGTTGCTGTTCGTACTGGACGAGGAAGGCCGCTACCTGGATTACCACGCCCCGGACAAGCATGACCTCCTGGTCCCGCCGGAACGGTTCCTGGGTCAGCATTTTTCCTCATCGTTGCCGGCCGAGGTCGCCCAGGTCATACAGGAGGCCATTGACCGTGTGCGCGCCACCGGACAACCAAGCCGGTGCGATTATCGACTGGATCTGCCCGGCGCGGGAACACGGGACTTCAGCGCCGACATCGTCCCCCTGGTCAGGCACCAGGGTCATCCCTCGGGATTCCTGGGCGTGGTACGGGATGTCACCGAGGAACGGCGGATGGAACAGCAGCTGCGCATTGCCGCCACCGCCTTCGAGGCCATGGAAGGCATGTTCGTGACGGACCGGCATGGCGTGATCCTGCAGGTCAACACCGCGTTTACCCGCATCACCGGCTACAGCGCCGAGGATGCCGTCGGTCGCAATCCGAACCTGTTGCGCTCAGGACTGCACGATGACGCCTTCTATCGGCAGATCTGGGACAGTATCGGGCAACACGGTAGCTGGCAGGGAGAAATCTGGAACCGCCGCAAGGACGGCTCGCTCTACCCCCAGGAGCTACTCATCACCGCCGTCAAGGACCGGCACGCGCAGGTCACCCACTATGTCGCCACGCTGCGGGATATCACCCAGCGCGTGGCCAATCGGGAGGCCCTGCTGGAAGCCAAGAATCAGGCCGAAGCCGCCAACCGTGCCAAGAGTGAATTCCTGGCCAGCATGAGCCACGAACTGCGCACGCCGCTGAACGCCATCCTGGGATTTGCCCAACTGCTGGATATCGATGATTCACGCCCGGACGAGGACCAGGACAACATCCGCCAGATCCACAAGGCCGGCCGGCACCTGCTGACGATCATCAACGACCTGATCGACCTGGCCAGGATCGATACCGGCCAGCTGACCCTGAGCATCGAGGCGGTCCCGCTCGGATCCGTCCTGAAAGAAAGCCTGGAATTCGTTTCCGGGCTGGCCACCGAGCGCCGGGTACGCATTCACCTTCCAGCGGACTTGCGGGAAGAGATGCTGGTCAAGGCCGACTACACCCGCCTGCGCCAGGCCCTGATCAACCTGCTCAGCAATGCCGTCAAGTACAATCACCCTCAAGGATGGGTGCATGTCACCCTCGAACATCCCGATGCATGGATGATCCGCGTCTGCGTCACCGACAGTGGCCCGGGCATTCCGGCGCATAAGCAGGAACGCCTGTTTGTCCCCTTTGATCGCCTGGGTATCGAGTGCAAGCATGTGGAGGGAACGGGCATCGGCTTGATCATCACGCGGCGGCTCGTGGAAGCCATGGCAGGCCGGATCGGGTTCAGTAGCCGGGAGGGTGAGGGCAGCACGTTCTGGCTGGACCTGCCATTGGCGGATGCCGGCTCGCAGCCTTCCCTGCTCCCGCTCCCCGACACCCAACCATCCGGCATCCCCGCGGGGCCGGCGGAAACCACGCCGCACAGTGATGGGGACAGGGGACCCGTGACCACGGACCATGTCACCGTCCTCTACGTGGAGGACAACCCGGCCAGCAGACGCCTCATGGAACGGGTGCTCGGCCATCACGACCGTTTTGCGCTGATGTTGGCAGAGGACGCGGAAACCGGCATCGCCCTGGCCAGGCGGCAACCTCCCGCCATTGTGCTGATGGACATCAATCTGCCGGGCATGACCGGCTATGAGGCCCTGGAAGCCCTCAAGTCATGGCCCGAAACCGCCCATATCCCCGTGGTGGCGATTTCCGCCAACGCCATGAAGGGTGATCAGGAACGGGGGCGGCAAGCCGGGTTTGCCCACTATCTGACCAAGCCGCTGGACATCCCGAAGCTGATGGAAGTCCTGGAGCAACTGACTTCGGGTTCCAGCTGACCGTTCCCCGAAAAGCCCCCATCAGTCATCCGGTGCCGATCTGACACAGTCACGTCCCGCCTCCTTGGCGGCATACAGGGCATCGTCCGCCCTTCTGAGCAAGGTCTTGCGGGTATCCCCCTCGCGATAGCAGGCCACGCCGAAGCTCAGGGTGACATGCCCCACAGTCGGATGGGCATGGCGGCCGATGCCCGCCCTGACCCGCTCCGCCAGTTCCACCGCATCCCGCAGATGTGTCTTGGGCACCAGAATCAGGAATTCCTCACCGCCCCAGCGGATGGCTGAATCCGAACGCCTGACCAGATCCTGCAGCAGCTGCCCCACCCGTGACAGCACCTGGTCCCCTACCCCGTGGCCATGCTGATCGTTGATGGCCTTGAAGTGGTCGATATCGGCCATGATGATGCTGAAGCCCTCGGCGTAACGCCCTGCCCGATACCACTCCCGCTCCAGCAACTGTTCACCGAAGCTGCGATTGGGCAGGCCGGTCAGCAGGTCGATGGTGGCCATCCGGCGCAGGGTCTGCTCCATGCGCACCCGCTCGCTGATGTCCTTGCCCGTACTCATGTAATGAGTGATCTCGCCGTACTCGTCCCGGACCGGCGTGATGGTCTGCTCCAGATGGAACAGACTGCCGTCCCTGGCCTTGTTGACGAAGGTGGCGCGAAAAGGCTGACCGGAGTCCAGGGTGTCCCATAATTGCTTGTAAAATGCTCCGTCGTGATGGCCGGATTTCAGGATGGCGGGGGTCTTGCCGATCACGTCCTCTCGACGGTAGCCGGTCTGCTTCTCGAAGGCACGATTCACATACACGATGGTGCCGTTCCGGTCCGTCATCACCACCTGATCCGAATTGGCCTCCAGGGCATTGGCCATCAGGTTGCGCTCGTATTCAGCACGGACCTTCTCCGTCAGGTCCCGCTGCACGGAGACGAAATGGGTGATCAGTCCCTTGTCGTCCCGGATGGGCGAGATATTCCACTCTACGTAATAGCAGCTGCCGTCCTTGCGGTAATTGACCGTATTGCCGATGAAGAACTCGCCTGCCTTCAGGCATCGGCGCAGCCGTTCGATGGTATCAAGGTCGGTACGCGGCCCCTGCAGGATGCGCGGTGTCTTGCCGATGAGTTCCTGGCACGTGTAACCCGTCATGTCGCAGAAGGCCTGATTCACGAACAAAATCCGTGGCCCGGGCATTTCCAGCAGGGCATCGGTGACCACCACGGCATTGAACGATTGTTCAATCGCCGCCTTGAGCATCTGGTCGGACAAGGTCAGGGCCATTCGGCGCTCCGGTTATTCGGTCCACGGGGAAGTGAGTACACGGATTCCCGTAGCCGCCATGATACCCGATCACACCCCTCTCACCATGTACCGGCATCCGACAAACGCTACCGTCAAGCATGCCGCGATCACTGTATAATCGCCCTTCTCACGGTTGAGGGCCTTGTCTTCTCCGGTTCAGCCTCAAGGATTTCAAGCGAGTTGCCAATGATGAACACTGAATACCGCAAAAACCTGCCAGGAACAGCGCTGGATTATTTCGACACCCGCGCCGCCGTCGAGGCCATCCAGCCCGGTGCCTACGACACGCTCCCCTATACCGCCCGCGTCCTGGCGGAAAACCTGGTGCGCCGCTGCGAGCCCGAAGGACTCACCGACGCACTCAGGCAGATCATCGAGCGCAAGCGTGAACTGGACTTCCCCTGGTTCCCCGCCCGTGTGGTCTGCCACGACATCCTGGGCCAGACCGCCCTGGTGGACCTGGCCGGTCTGCGGGACGCCATCGCCGAAAAAGGCGGCGACCCGGCCAAGATCAACCCGGTGGTGCCCACCCAGCTGATCGTGGATCACTCCCTGGCGGTGGAACACGGCGGCTTTGAAGCCGACGCCTTCGAGAAGAACCGGGCCATCGAGGACCGCCGCAACGAAGACCGCTTCCACTTCATCAACTGGACCAAGCAGGCCTTCCGCAATGTGGACGTCATCCCCCCCGGCAACGGCATCATGCACCAGATCAATCTGGAAAAGATGTCGCCAGTGATCCAGGTCCGCGACGGCGTGGCCTTCCCGGACACCTGCGTGGGTACCGACAGCCATACCCCCATGGTGGATGCCCTGGGCGTGATCTCCGTGGGCGTGGGCGGCCTGGAGGCCGAAAGCGTGATGCTGGGCCGGGCCTCCATGATGCGCCTGCCCGACATCGTCGGCGTGGAACTCACCGGCACACTCAAGCCGGGCATCACCGGCACCGACATGGTGCTGGCCCTGACCGCCTTCCTGCGTCGGGAGCGGGTGGTGGGCGCCTATCTGGAATTCTTTGGCGAGGGTGCCGATGCCCTCACCGTGGGCGATCGGGCCACCATCGCCAACATGACGCCGGAATACGGCGCCACCGCCGCCATGTTCTACATCGACGGCCAGACCATCGATTACCTCAAGCTCACCGGCCGCGACGACGCCCAGGTGGCCCTGGTGGAGACCTACGCCAAGACGGCCGGCCTGTGGGCCGACAGCCTCAAGGGCGCCGAATACGAGCGGGTGCTGCGTTTTGACCTGTCCGCCGTGGAACGCACCCTGGCCGGTCCCTCCAACCCCCATGCCCAGCTGCCCACCCGGGAACTGGCCAGCCGCGGCATTGCCGGGGCCTGGACCGAGGAGCCGGGCAAGATGCCCGACGGGGCCGTGATCATCGCCGCCATCACCAGCTGCACCAACACCTCCAACCCGCGCAACATGGTGGCGGCGGGCCTGATCGCCCGCAATGCCAACCGGCTGGGCCTGACCCGCAAGCCCTGGGTCAAGTCCTCCCTGGCCCCCGGCTCCAAGACGGTGAAGATGTACCTGGAAGCAGCCGGCCTGCTGCCGGAACTGGAGCAGCTGGGCTTTGGCGTGGTGGCGTTCGCCTGCACCACCTGCAACGGCATGTCCGGCGCGCTGGACCCGAAGATCCAGCAGGAGATCATCGACCGCGACCTCTACGCCACTGCCGTGCTCTCCGGCAACCGCAATTTCGACGGCCGCATTCACCCCTATGCCAAGCAGGCCTTCCTGGCCTCCCCGCCCCTGGTGGTGGCCTATGCCATCGCCGGGACCATCCGCTTCGACATCGAGAAGGATGTGCTGGGACACGATGCCGACGGCAATCCCGTCACCCTCAAGGATATCTGGCCCAGCGACGAGGAAATCGACGCCATCGTGCGTGCCAGCGTCAAGCCCGAGCAGTTCCGGGAGGTCTACATCCCCATGTTCGAGGCCCGGGACCAGGGCACCGAGACCGTCAGCCCCCTCTACAATTGGCGTCCCATGAGTACCTACATCCGCCGCCCTCCCTACTGGGAGGGCGCCCTGGCCGGTGAGCGCACCCTCAAGGGCATGCGCCCGCTGGCGGTGCTGGGTGACAACATCACCACCGACCACCTGTCGCCGTCCAACGCTATTCTGGCCAGCAGTGCCGCCGGGGAATACCTGGCGAAAATGGGTCTGCCGGAGGAAGACTTCAATTCCTACGCCACCCATCGCGGGGACCACCTGACCGCCCAGCGGGCCACCTTTGCCAACCCCAAACTGCTCAACGAGATGGTGCGGGATGAAAACGGCCAGGTGAAGCAGGGCTCCCTGGCCCGGATCGAGCCGGAAGGCCAGGTGACCCGCATGTGGGAGGCCATCGAGACCTACATGGCCCGCCGGCAGCCCCTGATCATCATCGCCGGTGCCGACTACGGTCAGGGTTCCTCCCGCGACTGGGCGGCCAAGGGCGTGCGTCTGGCAGGGGTGGAGGCCATCGTTGCCGAGGGCTTTGAGCGCATCCATCGCACCAACCTGATCGGCATGGGCGTGCTGCCGCTGGAATTCCAGCCGGGCACCAACCGCAACACCCTGGCCCTCGACGGCACCGAAACCTATGATGTGATCGGTGAGCGCAAGCCGCGCACCACCCTCACCCTGGTGATCCATCGCCGCAACGGTGAGCGGGTGGACGTGCCGGTGACCTGCCGGCTGGATACGGCGGAAGAGGTCTCCATCTACGATGCCGGTGGTGTCCTGCAGCGTTTTGCCCAGGACTTCCTGGAGGCGGAAAACGCCGCCTGAGCCACTGCAGGCCCCTCTCCCCTTGCGGGAGAGGGGTGTTCACCCATCCAAAGCCCTGAGTTGTTGCCAGGATTTCCAGGAGACATCTTCGTGAGCCACAAACCCCAGATCAGGATCCCCGCCACCTACATGCGCGGCGGCACCAGCAAGGGCGTGTTCTTCAACCTGACCGACCTGCCCGAGGCCGCTCAGGTCCCGGGACCAGCCCGGGACGCCCTGCTGCTGCGGGTGATCGGCAGCCCCGACCCCTACGGCAAACAGATCGACGGCATGGGCGGCGCCACCTCCAGCACCAGCAAGACCGTGATTCTGTCTAAAAGCACCCGCCCGGATCACGACGTGGACTACCTGTTCGGCCAGGTCTCCATCGACACGGCCTTCGTGGACTGGAGCGGCAACTGCGGCAACCTCACCGCCGCCGTGGGGGCCTTCGGCATCAGCGCCGGTCTGGTGGACCCCGGCCGCATCCCCGACAACGGCATCGCCACGGTGCGCATCTGGCAGGCCAACATCGGCAAGACCATCATCGCCCACATACCCATCACCGACGGCGCGGTACAGGAAACCGGCGACTTCGAACTGGACGGGGTCACCTTCCCCGCCGCCGAGGTGCAGATCGAGTTCATGGAACCGGCGGATGACACCGGCGGCTCCATGTTCCCCACCGGCAATCTGGTGGACGATCTGGATGTCCCCGGCCTGGGCACCCTGAAGGCCACCATGATCAATGCCGGCATCCCCACCATCTTCGTCAACGCCGAGGACATCGGCTATACCGGCACCGAACTGCAGGAGGCCATCAACGGGGACGCCGAGGCGCTGGAGCGATTCGAGACCCTGCGTGCCCACGGCGCCCTGCGCATGGGCCTGATCAGCGACCTGAAAGAGGCCGCCCAGCGCCAGCACACCCCGAAGGTGGCCTTCGTCGCCGGGCCGAAGGATTACGTGTCTTCCAGCGGCAAGCCCGTCCGGGCGGAGGATGTGGACCTGCTGGTGCGCGCCCTGTCCATGGGCAAGCTGCATCATGCCATGATGGGTACGGCCGCCGTGGCCATCGGTACCGCGGCGGCCATCCCCGGTACCCTGGTGAATCTGGCGGCCGGCGGCGGTGAGCGCACGGCGGTGCGTTTCGGCCATCCCTCCGGCACCCTGCGGGTGGGTGCACAAGCCCGTTGCGAGAACGGCGAATGGACGGTGACCAAGGCCATCATGAGCCGTAGCGCCCGGGTACTGATGGAAGGCTGGGTCAGGATTCCCGCGGACAGTACCTGATCTCCCGGCGGCTGGACCGGCTCCCCGATGATGCAAAACGCCCCGGCCTCGTCCGGGGCTTTTTGTCGAACTCGATCCATTATTGCGAATAATTATCGTTTGTGTTTTCATGTCGACAAAATACCGACAGGATTCACAGACCATGGACAGACAGCCACCCTCGCCTGCTGCCGTAAAGATCGTGTCCGCTGCCCGAGTCATCATGCTCGTCCTGCTCTGCCTGACGCCGTTCCCGCTTCTTTCAGGCACGGAGGCCAAACAGCCCCTGACCCCCGATGACTACCATCTTTGGCATACCATCGCCAATGCCGGCCTGTCGGCCGACGGCCTGTGGTTCTTCCATAACCAGGTTGGCATGGTTCGAGGCGAATCCCTGACCCAGGTCTCAAGTACGGTCGATCCGGATCGGCAGTTCCGGTTCGAGCACGCCTTCGGCCATGGCTTTTCGCCGGATGGACAGTGGTTCTTCTTCCGTGCCCAGACGGTGGCCGGCAAGAGTATCCAGGACACGCCGCCCCATGAGACCCGTCTGGGCGCACTGCGGCTGGATACGGGTGCCGTCACCTTCTTTTCCGGCGTGATCAGCCATGAAATCTCGCCCGACGGGCGATTCCTGGCGGTTCGACGGACCATGCCGGAGAATGAAACGGCCCACGACGGGGAATTACTGCTCCACGACCTGTCACGATCACAGTCGATCCATCTCCCGGGGGTTCAGGAACACCGGTTCAGCACCGGGTCCGACCATCTGGCAATGACGATCAGGACGCCCGACTCCCATGAAGTGGTGATCCTGAATCCGGCCACGGGCAACCGTCGTACCCTGGACCAGCATCCCGGAGGCCATTTCCATCTGAGCTGGAGCCCCGATGGTCAGCGTCTTTCCGTGTTCCGCGCAGCTGACGGCAAGCCTCGGGAGCCGCTGGCCGCCCTGGTGTTCGAACAGCTGGATTCCCGGCCGGTACGTCACGTCCTGACACCCCCCCGGGGCGAGGATGAAGCCGCCACGCTGGCCTTCGCCCAGGGACGCTGGCCTCGATGGTCGGACGATGGCCTGCGCCTGTTCTTTCCCATGACACCGCTCCAGTCCGCTGACGGGACAGATTCGGAGGCTGAAACCGCCCTCCCCCCCAGCACCGTGCGGATCTGGCACTGGCGCGATGATCCTATCCAGCCCTACCGGCAGAAGAAGGGAGATGACCGCGCCATTCCCCATCTCTGGGCAGTCTGGCATCTGCGGGATGGGCGTTTTTTTGCCCTGGCCGATGAACCGGGCCTGAGCCTGGAACTGGTCCGGGGTCAGCATCACGCGGTACTCCATGATCCCAGGCCCTACCAGCCCCAATTGTGGGATCAGTGGAACGACATCCATCTGGTGGATGTGCATGGCGGCGAGCGGACCCTGGTGCTTGAGCGCTATGAGTCGGTGAGCAGTTCACCACAGGGCCGCTACCTGC
The DNA here is from genome assembly GCF_022227765.1 of Ectothiorhodospira shaposhnikovii. Classification (GTDB taxonomy): domain Bacteria; phylum Pseudomonadota; class Gammaproteobacteria; order Ectothiorhodospirales; family Ectothiorhodospiraceae; genus Ectothiorhodospira. The sequence continues at coordinate 153,773 of NZ_JAJMLZ010000009.1, forward strand.
TGTACTTCTCCGGCGAGGACTGGTGGACCTACGACATTCACACCGGCCGGTACGCCAATCTGACGGCGACGGTGGAGAGTCGTTTCAATGACTTCACCCAGGTGAACGGACGCACCATCGACCGCCCCTTCGGTCATGGCCAATGGGCCGACGGAGATGCCTGGGTGCTGCTGTATGATCAGCATGATGTCTATCTGGCCCAGCCGGACGGCGAACACATCCAGCGCCTCACCCAGGGCGCGGAGCACGGCATCCGCTACCGTCAGGCCATCCTGGACCGCCTGCGGCCCAGCCTGGACCCGGAAGGTCCCGTCCATCTGGAAATGTTCGGCCTGCGCACCAAGGATACCGGGTATGCGCGCTGGCATCGCGGCACCCTGGACACCCTGATTCATGGCCCCATGCAGGTGGATCAGCTTCAGTACGCGGCCGCCACCGATCAGTATGTCTATCGCTTACAGACCGCGGTCGACTCGCCGGACTACTTCCTCACCGACAGCGACTTTGTCCGGCATCATCGCCTCACCCGCACCAATCCTCAGCAGGCACGGTTTCACTGGGCCGGTGATGAACTGGTCCGGTTCAGGACCGAGAAGGGAGAGCCGCTGGAGGCCCGGCTGCTCTACCCCGCCGACTACGAACCGGGCCGACAGTATCCCATGATCGTGCACATTTATGAGCAACGCTCGGATACCCTGCATGAATACACCCTGCCCCGCCACAATCATGCCTTCAATGCCCGTCGCTTGTCCTCGGAGGGTTATTTCGTCCTGGAACCGGACATTCACTACGAGTTGGGCCGGCCCGGAGAGTCCGCCCTGGAGAGCGTGGTGCCCGCGGTCAAGGCGGTCCTGGAAAGTGGCCGGGTGGATCCCGCCCGCATCGGACTGGTGGGACATTCCTGGGGCGGCTACCAGGTCAGCTACATCATCACCCAGACCGATCTGTTTGCCGCCGCCGTTGCCGGCGCCCCCATCACCAACCTGATCAGCAAATACAATTCCATCTACTGGCGCACCGGCATTCCGGAACATCTCATCTTCGAAACCGGTCAGGCGCGGCTGCCCAGACCCTTCTGGGAGGATCTCGGCAGCTACGTGGCCAACTCCCCGGTCTTCAATGCCCAAGGCATCGACACGCCCTTGCTGGTCATGTTCGGCACCGAAGACGAGTCGGTGGCCTTCAATCAGGGGGTGGAGATCTACAACACCCTGCGCCGGATGGGAAAACCCATCGTCATGCTGGCCTACGAAGGAGAAGGACACAACCTGCGACGCCGGGAAAATCAGCTGGATTACTCCAGCCGGGTGTCCCAATGGCACGAACATTGGCTCAAGGGCGAAGAACCGGGCAGCTGGATCATCCAGGGTCTGCCCCTGGTGCAGTATTCGGCCATCGGTGGCATCGCGGGTCGTGCATTTCGTGAAGACATAAATGATAATCATTAGCCCTTTTATTCAATAGTCGAGGTCAAGACATGCTGCGCAAGCACGGATCATCCCTGGGAACCATGTGCCTGCTCCTGATGGCCACCGCCTCCCCCGCACTGGCGGACATGGACATCGCCAACCAGAGCGGGTGCATGGCCTGTCATCAGATCGACGGCCAGGCCATCGGCCCCAGCTACAAGGAGGTGGCCGCCCGCTACCGGGGTGATGCCGGCGCCGTCGACAAGCTCACCGGCAAGGTGCGTGACGGCGGGGTGGGCAACTGGGGCCAGATTCCCATGCCCCCAAACGCCTGGGTGGGCGAGGACAATATCCGCATGCTGGTGAAGTGGGTACTCAGTCATTGATTCACCCGCCCCCCGGGGCCTTTCATCCTTTCATCCCGACACTGGAGGACCACTCCCATGGCATCAGCCATCCACGAGACCGTCACCGACCTGGAGCAGGTACGCCAACAACTGGCCCAATCGGCGGACGGGATTCTTGAAGACATGGCCCGGCAGGCCCGCTGCTCCATGCGGGACATCATCCACTGCCTGCCCCGATCCCTGTGGACCGAGGTACGCGGTAGACACTTCATCAACGTCATGCATGCCCTCTCCGACTGGGGCGATCTGGTCACCGTGATCCATAACCAGGACGTCATCCTGGAATTCAAGGGTCCGATCCCCCGCGGCAAGACCGGCCATGGTTTCTTCAACCTGCACGGCGGCACCGGCCTGTCCGGTCATCTGCGCCCGGAGCGTTGCGCTCATATCGTCTTCGTCAGGCGTCCCTTCATGGGCATGGAGACCGCCTCAATCCAGTTTTTCAACGAGACGGGCGAGTGCATGTTCAAGGTCTTCCTCGGACGTGATGAACAGCGGCAGTTGCGCCGGGACCAGTTGGATCTGTTCGAGCGCCTGCAAAAGGCCCTGCTGCATCTGGATCAGGCCGACCAGGAGGCCTGCGCATGACCCCCGTCCTCATCTTCGGTGCCAGCCGCGGGGTCGGTCTGGCGCTGGCCCGGCTGCTCCGGCGGGATGACATCCCGGTACTGGCCATGGTTCGCCCGCGCACGGACGCCCTGCCACTGCTGGAGATCGGTGCCGACATCATGCCCGGTGACGTCCTCGAACCCGGTGATGTGAAACGGGCCTTCGATGCGCTGGATGATCAGGGCATCGTGGTTTCCACGGTATCGGGCCGGACCGAAGACGGCCGTTTCGTGGACGACGACGGCAACCGGATCATTGTCGATGCCGCCGCTGCCCGAGGGGTGCGGCACTGCATTCTGGTGACCGCCATCGGCTGCGGCGAGATGATGCCGTTCCGCTCGGCACGGGCCATCGCCGCCTTCGGGGATGTGGTGGATGCCAAGACCCGTGCGGAAGCCCATCTCAAGGCTTCCGGCGTGCCCTTTACCCTCATTCGTCCCGGCGGTCTGGGCGATGAACCGGCCACCGGCCGGGGCATGCTGTCGGAAAACCCCGCCATTCACGGCTTCATTCAGCGGGCGGACGTGGCGCTGCTGATCCGGCAGGTGATGTCCGACCCCGGCGCCCTCGGCAAGGCCTATGCGGCCGTGGACAGGGATCGCGCCCGGATCGATCCGATCCCGGCAACCGGGACGGGATGACGCCCTTGACTTGCAAATAATAATCAATATCATTTCACCATTCGTGTTTCCCATCACGGAAACACCTGAGTCCACTTGCAGCTCAGCCCGCCACCGACCCCTGTCGGCAAGCCAGCCAGGCCGCCTTTTCAAGCTTGGGACGGAGTGCGCCCACTTCGTCGGGTTCTGGAGGTTTCATGACGCGTCAGCGCCTGTGCATGCTCACCGCGGCCATCGCCGCCGCCCTTTCCGGCACGGCCCACGGGGCCGATCCGGCCGGGGATCCTCTTTATGCCTCGGTGACCCTGCCCACCCTGCTCATTGAATCCACCCGCATGCCGGCACCGGTGGAGCAGGTCAACGCCCCGGTGGCGGTGCGTGACCGTGAGTCCATGGATCGGGACCAGGCCGCCAACCTGGCGGACATCATGCGCATGCTGCCCGGCGTCGGCATCGGCGGCGGTACCCGTGCCATCGCCATGGAACCGGTGATCCGGGGGCTGAGCGGAGAACGGGTCGTGATCCGGGTGGACAATGCGCGCCAGAATTTCGGCGCCGGCCACAAGGGCAGAATCTTTCTGGACCCCCTGCTGCTGGAACAGGTGGAAGTGCTCAGGGGACCGGCCTCCACCCTGTATGGTTCGGGTGCCCTGGGCGGCGTGGTGAATTTCCGCACCCAGGATGCCGACAGCTTCCTGGGGCCGGATGTCGATGCCGGCGGCCGGGTGAGCGCCGGCTACCAGAGCCAGGGGGATCAGTCCCTGTTCTCGGCCACCGCCGCGGGACGGGGAGAACGCCTGTCCCTGCTGGCCAACGTGCTCAAGCGGGAGCAGTCCGACCTGAAAGACGGGAACGGTGACACCATCCTGTACACCGGCGACGAGATCGTGTCCGGCCTGCTCAAGGGCACCCTGACCCCGGCACCGGGGCACCGTCTGACCCTCAGTCTGCAGGCCTTTCGGGATGATCACGAAATCCCCTCCAATGCCAACAGTACCGGCACCGGCGCCGGCAGCACCGCCATCATCGTCGACCGGCGCACGGACAATCGGACCCAGACCCTGCGCTACCAACTGCATCCCGATGACAGCCGCTGGCTGGATCTGGATGCCACCCTCTACGGTAATCAGGTGGAACTGGACGAAACCCGCACCGACACCGGCCGCAACGATGTCACCCAACTCAATACCCTGGGGTTGGACCTGACCAACACCCTGCGGTTTGAAACCGGCCCGGTGGATCATCTGGTGGTCGTGGGTCTGGAACATTACCAGGATCGCCAAAAAGGGGAGCGGGATGGCGAGAGCCGTCCCATGTATCCCGATGCCCGCCAGGCGGTCACCGGAATCTTCCTGGTGGATCGCCTGCTCATCACGGACCGGTTGGAGATCGCCCCCGGCCTGCGGTATGACCATTTCAGCAAGGACGCCGACGACCACGACCGACTGACCGAATCCGAATGGTCGGGGCAGATCAGTGCCACCTATACCCTGACTCCGGGCTGGGAACTGTTCGCCGGCTATTCCGAGGCCTTCCGCGCCCCCTCGCTCACCAACCTGTACGTGGGCGGCATCCACTTCGGCAACAACCGGTTCGAGCCCAATCCGGACCTGCGACCGGAAAAGGCGCGCAACAAGGAACTGGGCCTGACCCACCATGCACGGGGCCTGTTCCATCCCGAGGACCGGTTGCGGGCAAGACTGTCGGTGTACCAGAACGACGTGGAGGACTTCATCGACCAGATCGTGGAGCTGGAGATGCCGGCCTTCGGTCCTCCCATCCCCGGTGGCCGCACCTACTTCGAGAACGTGAATGATGCCCGCCTGCGGGGACAGGAACTGGAGATTCATTACACCCATCCGGATCACTTCATCACCGTGAGCGCCGCCCGGCAGCGGGGAGACAACCGCACCGAAGGCGGCCCCCTGTCCGGCATTCCCGCCGATAACCTGGCGCTGGAAGGGGGCGTGCATGTCATGCAGGGTCGGCTCACCCTGGGTGGCCGCGTGACCCATGCCTGGTCCCAGGACCGGGTACCGGACGACGCGGACACCGCCGACAGCTACACCCTCACCGATATCTTTCTGACCCTGCGACCTGGCGCGGACCGGGACCGGATGCGGGTGGATTTCGGCATCGACAACCTCACCGACAAGACCTACCGCCCTCACCTGTCATCCATGAACGACCCGGGGCGCAACGTGAAGATCCAGGCCAGCTATCGCTTCTGACATCAAGGAGACCCTGCCATGAACCCGCTGAACACCCGCAGCGACCGAGGTCGACATGCACCGTCGTGAACTGCTGCGCCTGATGGGCGTCATGGCCCTCGCCGGTCTGCCTACCGGCCTGTGGGCCATGCAGCACCGTGCCGATGACGGACTGAGTGAGGGGCACCGCCTCATCACCATCGGTGGCGGACTGACGGAGACCGTCTTCGCCCTGGGGGCCGGCGACCGGATCGTGGGTACCGACAGCACCAGCACCTACCCGGTGGCCGCCGAGGCCCTGCCCAGGGTGGGCTACCAGCACACCCTCACCATCGAGAGCCTGCTGGCCCTGCGGCCCCACGCCCTGATCCATGACGGCAGCGCCGGACCCGAAGGCACGCTGACCCGGGCCCGGGAGGCCGGCGTACGGATACTGACCGTCCCCGGGGAACCGAGCCTGGAAGGGTTCAGGGCCAGGGTACGGACCCTGGGACAATGGCTGGACGCCACGGAAACCGCCCGGCGGGTCATCGACGATGTGGACCAGGACCTGGCCCGGGCCAGGGATCTGCAGGCGGGATTTCCCCGCCCGCCCGCCGTGGTGGCCCTGATGGCCCATGGCCAGGGCAATGCGGTGGCCGCGGGCCGGGACACCAAGGCGGATGCCCTGATCCGCCTGGCCGGCGGACGCAATGTCTTCACCGACTTTGCCGGCTATCGGCCCGTGTCCCGGGAAGGCGTCATGGCCAAACGCCCCGATGCCCTGGTGATCACCGGGGCGGCGGCGGCGGACTTCGGCGGCATGCTGGGGCGGGTACCGCAATATGTGGGCGACACCCTGTTCCTACTGGGGTTCGGCCCGAGGCTGGGCGAGGCCGTGCTCACGGTCACCCGTTTCCTGGGGGGTGATTCACGCACCCGCCGGGACGCCCGCTTCACCGATATCCCATACGCATGAGCACGGTGGCTTCCCAAATCCCCGCCACCGGGACCCTCTCGGCGCCCGGCTCCCGCTCGGCCCGTGCCCGCTGGGTGGTGATCGCCCTGATACCGGCGGTCCTCGCCGCCGCTCTACTGGGACTGACCACCGGGGCGGTGGAGGTGAGTCCGGCGGAAGTCCTGTGGGTATTGACCGGACACCTGGATGACCCGTTCCTGCGGGAAGTCATTCTCAACCTGCGCCTGCCCCGGGTGCTGGTGGCCATCACCGTGGGTGCCGCCTTGGCCGTGAGCGGGGTGGCCCTGCAGGGCCTGTTCAGGAACCCGCTGGCCGACCCGGGCCTGATCGGCGTATCCGCCGGCGCGGCCCTGGGGGCGGTCAGCGTGATCGTGCTGGGCACCACCGTGCTGGCCCCGCTGGTCATGGCCCTGGGCGTGTTCACCCTGCCGCTGGCGGCGTTTGCCGGTGGTCTGGGGACCACCTGGCTGGTCTACCGGCTGGCCAGTCACGGCGGGCATACCTCGGTGGCCACCCTGCTGCTGGGCGGTATCGCCATCAATGCCATTGCCGGCGCCGCCACCGGCATGCTGGTGTACATGGCCGACGACCAGCAACTGCGTACCCTCACCTTCTGGAACATGGGTTCGCTGGCTCACGCCGGCTGGACCCTGTGGGCCGTCAGCGCGGGACTGGTCCTGCTGGCCCTGGCCTGCATGCCCCTGGTGGCCCGCGCCCTCAACGGCCTCATGCTGGGGGAGTCCGTGGCCACCCATCTGGGCTTTCCCGTGCACCGGATCAAGACCCTGGTGGTGGTCACGGCCGCCTTGGCGGTGGGTGCCTCCGTGGCCATTGCCGGCATCATCGGTTTCGTCGGGCTGGTGGTGCCCCATCTGCTGCGCCTGACCATCGGCCCGGACCACCGTTATCTGCTGCCGGCCTCGGCCCTGGGGGGCGCCCTGCTGCTCCTGCTGGCCGATGCCCTCGCCCGCATCATCGTCGCCCCCGCGGAGCTGCCCATCGGGCTGCTCACATCCCTGCTGGGGGGACCATTTTTCCTCTGGCTGCTGCTGCGGCAAAAAGGGAGGCTCGGATGAACACACAGGCCCTGGCAAAAGTGTCCAATCTGGTGGTGGAACGGGGGGGACGGTACCTGCTGGATCAGGCCAACCTGGAGGCCCACCCAGGCAGCGTGCATGTGCTGGTGGGTCCCAACGGTGCCGGCAAGAGCACCTTGCTGTCGGTGATGGCCGGTGATCTGCGGCCCAGCAGCGGCGAGGTCACCTGGTGTGGACAGACACTGGACCAATGGTGTCCCCATGCCTTGGCCCGCTGCCGGGCGGTACTGCCCCAGGAAACCGTGGTCACGTTCCCGCTCACCGCCTGGGAAGTGGCGGAGATGGGGCGGCTGCCCCATCGCACCCCGGAACGGGACGCCAGAATCGTCCGCGAGGCCCTGGACCGGGCCGGCGTATGGCACCTATCGGGCCGGGAATACCGCAGTCTTTCCGGCGGGGAACGCCAACGGGTGCAGATGGCCCGGGTACTGGCCCAGGTCCACGACACGGGACCGGACCAACCGGGCCTGCTGTTGCTGGACGAACCCACTTCGGCCCTGGACGTCAGGCATCAGCTGCGGCTCATGGAACTGCTGCGGGTGGACGCCGCCCGGGGTCGAACCATCCTGGTGGTGCTGCACGACCTGAATCTGGCCGCCGCCTACGCGGACCATATCACCGTGCTCAAGGACGGCAAGGTGGTGGCCAGCGGCACGCCGGCACAGGTCATGCGCGCCGAAACCATCACCCACGCATGGGGCGTGGAATGCCTGGTGGAAAGGGACAGTCTCACGGGATGCCCCTGGGTCCGCATGCGCTACGGCCTGGGTTGCGCCACCGCTCACCGGGAGCATGCCGCATGACCACCATCGCCACCGACATGCCCGGTCTGTCCATGCCTGCCTTCAGCGAGGATCTGCCCTACCCCCGGCGCAAGCGCAGCCATCATGACGCCATCATGCCGCTGCAGCCCCTGTGCGAGGGCACCGCGACCCTGGGTGAACACCTGCTGAACCGGACGGCGGACTCGCGCCCCAGGGCCATTTACCTGCACATCCCGTTCTGTCGCCGGATCTGCCATTTCTGCAACATGCGCCGGATGAAGGGCAGCCCCGAGTCCCGCTATGCCGATCTGCTGATCCGGGAAATGGAAGCCGTCACCAGGATCCCCTATGTCCGGGACGGCATCTATGGCGCCGTGTATTTCGGTGGCGGCACCCCCAGCACCCTGTCCACGCCCGACCTGCAGCGGATCCTGCAGGCACTCAGGACACATTTTCAACTGACGGATGACGTGGAAATCACCCTGGAAAGCAGCCTCTCCGACCTGGATGAAGACAAGCTGAGGGCGGTCATGGCGGAAGGCATCAACCGTCTCAGTCTGGGCGTGCAGACCTTCCATGACCGTGGCCGGCGCCTGCTGGGTCGGTTGGGTGACGGGGAATGGGTCAAGGCGCACATCCGGCGTTTCCGCGCCCTGGGGCTGGACAACCTGGGCATGGACCTGATCTACCACTACCCCATGCAGAGCGACGGGGAACTGGCCCACGACCTTGCCGCCATCGCCGAGTTGGATCTGGCGGGTTTTTCCCTGTATTCCCTGATGATCCGGGAAAAGAGCCGCCTGGCCCATGAACACATGGCCCATGCCACCCAGACTCCGCAGACCCTGGCCCGGGAATGGCAACTGTTTTCACGGATTCTGGCAGCCGGTCAACGGCAGGGATTCGAGAGTCTGGAACTGACCAAGATGGTCAGGCCCGGCAGGGATCGTTACCGGTATGTGGCATTGCGCTACCAGGGCGGCGACACCCTGCCGCTGGGGGCCGGCGCCGGCGGGCGACTGGCCGGCATGATGCTCATGAACCCCTTGTCCCTGGAGGCTTATGCCCAGAGTTTGGAGAGGGTCACCGATCGCGAGGGCATGACCACCCGTCCGCCCTATGATGCCCTGTATCGATTCATCGGCACCATCCAGTTCGGCCATGTGACGCCGGACACGGTGCCGGAAGCGGCACATGCGGACCTGCTGGCGCGCTGCGAGCAACGGGTGGATCAAGCGCTCCTCACCCCCCTCGGGGACGGTCGTTACTCCCTGACGCCGAAGGGTATTTTCTGGGGCAACAACCTGGCGGCGGAACTGGCCGGCTGCGTGATGGAACAACTTTGAGCACCGGCTCGGGCCTGCAAAACGCTGCGGGCCGACCACCCCGGCTGGTACTTCCGGGTCCATCATCCCCGAGAATGGTCATTGATTTCCGTGGATCTCCAGATCCATCATTGCCGATTCATCACCAGCAAATGGATCGTGGGACCGCTGTATGGACCAAGGAAAAGCCGTCAAAGACTTCGAAATACCGGCACGCCCCGACATTCTGACGGAAATCCAACGGCTACGAAGTCTTCCCGACGTGGCCCTCAACCAGTTTGCGGATCTCATTGCCAGGGACGTAGGGCTGTCGGCCGGCGTACTGAAAATGGTGAACTCCCCCCTGTTCGGCCGAAGCAGACAGATTACCGACATTCATAACGCGGTGGCCCTGCTGGGTATCCATTCCATCACCCAGCTGGTCGCATCCCAGAAGCTGCGTCAATCCATCACCGGCAGAGCCTGCATATCCCTGGAAAAGTTCTGGGACACAGCCACCCAGACCGCGCAAACCATGCTGCTGCTGAGAAACCATCTCAATCTGCATCGAACCTGTCCCGCCGATGATGCCTACAGCTTTGGTCTGTTTCGTGACTGCGGTATCCCCATCATGGCCATCAAGTATCCTGATTATCGGTCCGTACTCATGGCGGCCAATCAGAATCCTGACCGGGTTTTCACGGAGGTGGAAGAAGATCACTACCCGACCAACCACGCGGTGATCGGCTACTACGTGGCCAGCTCATGGAACCTTCCTCAGACCATGACCCAGCTGATCCTCAGGCATCACGATCCGTCATTTCTGGACGACCGGCAAGTCGGCCGCTCCCAGAAGGACCTCTATGCCATCAGCAAACTGGCCGCCAATATCCTGAGCCAGGTGAAGCAGGGCAGCGATGACTGTGAATGGCCGGCCGTCAGCATCCGTGTACTGGATCATCTGGGTCTGACCGAGTACGACCATGATGTCCTGCAGGCGGACCTTTCCGAAGAGCTGATCCTGCGGCACGGCATCTGCTGATCCATCGCGGCGCCGACCGGCCTTGCCGGAGGGGTGGGACCCAGGGCTTCCACAAAATATTGTGCCTGTTATAATCCGCGGCACCATATATCGCCCCATCAAAGGATCCCGTCTTCATGGAACCCCTGCCTTCCCGAATGCCCGCCCTGCCCGCCCAAGTCATCAAGCGCGACGGCCGTCGTCTGCCCTTTGATGCCGCCCGCATCGAGTCCGCCATCCGCCGGGCCGGTCAGGCCACCGGAGAATTCGGAGACCATGAGGCCACCCTGCTCACCGCCCAAGTGGTGAAGGTGCTGGCCCATCGCTTTGCCCAGGGTCAGTGCCCGGACATCGAAAACATCCAGGATGTGGTGGAGCAGACCCTGATCAGTGCCAACCACCTGCGCACTGCCCGAGCCTACATCGTCTACCGGGAACAGCACAAGGCCCTGCGGGCCGACCGCCGGACCCTGGTGGATGTGGATGCCTCCATCAGCGAATACCTGGACCGTTCCGACTGGCGGGTGGCCGCCAACGCCAATCAGGGCTACTCCCTGGGCGGCCTGATCCTCAACACCTCCGGCAAGATGATCGCCAATTACTGGCTCAACCACGTCTATCCGCCGGAGATCGGCCAGGCCCATCGGGACGGTGACTACCACATCCATGACCTGGACATGCTGGCCGGCTACTGCGCCGGCTGGTCCCTGCGCACCCTGCTGGTGGAAGGCTTCAACGGCGTGCCGGGCAAGGTGGAAGCCGCCCCGCCCCGCCACTTCTCCTCCGCCGTGGGCCAGATCGTCAATTTCCTGGGCACCCTGCAGAACGAATGGGCCGGCGCCCAGGCCTTTTCCAGCTTCGACACCTACATGGCCCCGTTTGTCCGGGTGGACCGGCTCGACTACGCCCAGGTCAAGCAGTACATGCAGGAACTGATCTACAACCTCAACGTCCCGTCCCGCTGGGGCTGCCAGACGCCCTTCACCAATCTGACCTTCGATTGGGTCTGCCCGGAAGACCTGCGGGAGCAGGTGCCCGTCATCGGCGGCCGGGAGCAGGATTTCTGCTACGGCGACCTGCAGGCGGAGATGGACATGATCAACCGGGCCTACATCGAAGTGATGACCGAAGGAGACGCCCGGGGCCGGATCTTCACCTTCCCCATTCCCACCTACAACATCACCCCGGATTTTCCCTGGGAAAGCGACAACACGGAACGGCTGTTCGCCATGACCGCCAAGTACGGCCTGCCCTATTTCCAGAATTTCCTCAATTCGGAGCTGTCGCCCAACATGGTGCGCTCCATGTGCTGCCGGCTACAGCTGGACCTGCGGGAACTGCTCAAGCGGGGCAACGGCCTGTTCGGCTCGGCGGAACAGACCGGCTCCCTGGGCGTGGTCACCATCAACTGCGCCCGCCTGGGCTTCACCCATCGGGGCGACGAAGCCGGTCTGCTGGCCCAACTGGACCGGCTGCTGGAACTGGCCCGCAACAGCCTGGAGATCAAGCGCAAGGTCATCGCCCGACACATGGAGGACGGACTGTTCCCCTACACCCGGCGCTACCTGGGGACATTGCGCAACCACTTTTCCACCATCGGCGTGAACGGCATCAACGAGATGATCCGCAACTTCACCGACGATGCCCAGGACATCACCACCGACGCCGGCCATGCCATGGCCCTGCGTCTGCTGGACCATGTCCGCGCCCGGATGCTGGAATTCCAGGAGGAGACCGGCAACATGTACAACCTGGAGGCGACGCCCGCCGAGGGCACCACCTACCGCTTTGCCCGGGAGGATCAAAAGCGCTATCCGGGCATCATCCAGTCCGGCACCCCGGATGCCCCCTACTACACCAACAGCTCCCAGCTGCCGGTGGGCTTCACCGCTGATCCCTTCGAGGCCCTGTCCCGCCAGGAAGCACTGCAGACCCGCTACACCGGCGGCACCGTGCTGCATCTGTACATGGGCGAGCAGATCTCCTCCCCGGAGGCCTGCAAGCGCCTGGTGCGCCGGGCCCTGGAAAACTTCCGCCAGCCCTACATCACGGTCACGCCGATCTTCTCCATCTGCCCCAAGCACGGTTACATCGCCGGCGAGCATGCCTTCTGCCCCCACTGCGACCAGGAGATCATCGCCCGCAAACAGGCCCAGGCCGCCGCGGTGGCCTGAGTCGTACCCCACCCTTTTCAAGGAAATCGCAAAAATGATGAAAACGAATCCCCCAATCTCCGCCGACATCACCCTGAGCGACGAGGAACGCACTCCCTGCGAGGTCTGGACCCGGGTCATGGGGTATCACCGCCCGGTGTCCGCCTTCAACAAGGGCAAGCAGTCGGAACACGCGCAGCGCCGCTACTTCGAGGAACCCGGCGTCACGGGCCATGCAAACCGCTGAATGTACCGTGCCGGCCACGGCGGCTGAATCGCTGCGGGTGGGGGGAATGACTCCCCTCACCACCATCGACTATCCCGGTGAGCTGGCGGCCGTGATCTTCTGCCAGGGCTGCCCCTGGCGCTGTGGGTATTGCCATAACACCCGGCTACAGCCGCCACGGACGGATGCGCCGATAGGCTGGGACCAGGTGACGGCGTTTCTGTCCCGGCGCCGCGGGCTGCTGGATGCCGTGGTGTTCAGCGGCGGCGAGCCCACCCTGCAGGGCGGGCTGGCACGGGCCATGGTCCAGGTGCGAAAAATGGGTTTCAAGGTGGGGTTGCACACCGCCGGCGTCTATCCCGAGCGTCTGGCCCGGGTTCTGCCCTTCACCGATTGGGTGGGCCTGGACATCAAGGCCCTGCCCGAAGACTATCCAGCGATCACGGGTGTGCCGGGTTCCGGCGAGGCCGCCTGGGACAGCCTGTACCGGGTGCTGGCCACCGACGTGGCCTTGGAGGTGCGCACCACCGTGGTGCCTGAACTGGAAGCACAACTGCCCGCCCTGCAATCCCGCCTGGCCCGGGCCGGGGTCCGAAGGCACCAGCTGCAGACCGCCAGGACCACGTCCATCGTTTGGGCATGAACTGGAATCGGTCTCGAACGTGGTAACCTTGCGAGTGGGATACTCCAAACCAGGACCCCACCGCATCATGACGCTTAAACGCTACATCATCCTGCTGCTGGGTTCGGGCCTGTTGCTGCTGGTGGCCATCCAGTGGTGGCTTACCTATCAGGCCGCGGAAGCGATGTCCCTGCGCCTGCAGACCCGCCTGGCGGAAGAAGTGAGCAGTCAGGTCAACGACAAGGTACGCCAGTTCTTCGATGTTCCCCGGCAGGTGGTGAGCCTCAATGTCGCCCAGGTTCGGCAGGGCGTGATTGATCCACGAGATCCTGAAGCCCTGGTCCGCAATTTCCTGCTGCAACTGGAGCAGCAACCCCTGCTCACCTTTCTCTCCGCGGGCACGCCCGAAGGGGAGTATTTTGCTGCCAGCCGCCCTCCGCTGGGCGAGGATCGCAGTCTGCGGATCTTGCAGGCCAGCATCGCCAACCACCGTGTCATGTCCCTCTACCGCGTGGATGAACGCAATCGTCCGGGACAACTGATCGATGCCGGCAATGATAACTACGATGCCCGACTCCGCCCCTGGTTCGTGACTGCCCAGATGATGGGGCGCATGAGCTGGTACCCGGTCTACCGTTATGCCATCAATGACCCCGCGGATGACTACAGCGCCATGGGACTGGGCATGTCTGCCCCCCTCTATGGGGCCGATGACCAGTTCGTGGGCGTGATCACCGCCGATGTATCCATCGTCCAGCTCAGCCGTTGGTTGGCCGAAGTGATGGAGCGCTCCGGGGGTGTGGCCTTCATCACCGAACCGGACGGAAAGCTACTGGCAAACTCGACCCCGGACCCGGTCTATTTCCTGAGCCGTGACGAAACCCGCAGGATCAGTCTATGGGAAAGTGATTCTCCTCTGCTCAGGGAACTGGGCGAACTGTTGGAACGACAAGCCGACCCTGAACAGGGCCGGATACTGCACCAGATCGGCAACGAACGCTATCTGGTGGACTGGGTGTCTTACTCACTCCGGGACGGCCCGACACTCAGGATCGTGCAGGCGATCCCCCAGAGCCAGTTCATGGCACCGATGCTGGATCTACTACGGCAATTGCTGCTGGTGGCGGCCGGGATACTGTTGCTGGGAATGATCCTGATCACCCTCATCAGCATCTGGGTCACCCGTCCTCTGGTGGCCTTGAGTCGCTGGGCAAGCCGACTCGGACGGGGGGATTGGACCTACCGGCCCGACATCCGCACTCCGGTCCAGGAAGTCAGCCGGTTATCCCAGGCATTGGGACAGATGGCACATCACATGGAACGACAGACCCAGGATCTGGAGCGGCTGGTTGCCACGCGCACGCGGGAGCTGGAGCAGGCCAACCAGGAATTGTCCCGATTGTCCCGCACCGACGCGCTCACCGGCCTGGCCAACCGACGCAGCCTTGATGAGGTGCTGGCAAGGGAATGGGGGAGAACCCGCCGTTTTGCCCAGCCGTTGAGTCTGCTGATGCTGGATATCGACTGGTTCAAGGCCTACAACGATCAGCATGGACACCCGGCGGGAGACCACTGCATGCAGGTGCTGGCCGACGTGCTACGGCAACATACCCAGCGGGCCACCGATCTGGCGGCCCGCTACGGCGGTGAGGAGTTTGCCGTTGTCTGCAGCGGTCTTGATCATGCAAGGGCCCTTGGATTGGCGGAAGAGATTCGCGGCATGCTGGAACAAAGGGCGTTGCCCCACGAAAGCTCCCCGTTGGGGGTGATCACGGTCAGCATCGGCGTGGCGACGCTGAATATGGGGGACACACGCTCACCCGGACAACTGATCGAAGCGGCGGATCTGGCGCTCTATCGCGCCAAGGCGTCCGGCCGCAACCGGGTTGTTTCGGTAGAGAACACACACGTCGCACATTGACTTGCTTCCCCAAGGTTCGTAAGGTTTCGGCTGCTTCAGGTGACCCGGCGGCACGTGCCGTCGGGATCGCGGTGCCTGTGCGTCCGGCCTATGGTCGGCGTCGAGTGTCGTGATCGGGAAGCCGGTGCGGCGGGTGACGTGAATATATTTCACACACCGGCCAAGGCCGGCGCTGTCCCCGCAACGGTAGGCGAGTCAAAGTGTGGCATCACGTCACTGTGCCGAAGGCGTAATACTGCGTCCGGCATGGGAAGGCGCCTCACCGGAAGCATAGCTTCCTCTCGTAAGCCCGGAGACCGGCCTCAAGCAACGCGCCACACGGCGGGGAACCGTGAACGGCGGCGTACACGCCTGGCATGCCGCTGCGCTTGCCGAGTTGCCTGCCGCCTTGATCCTGCCCCCCGCATGGTTTCTGGAACCCGATAGACCGAGGTCTGCCATGCATATCGAAACAGGCTTGATTGCCCAACCCAAACTCATCCTTGCCGGGGCCACCGCCGCGGTCGTACTTGCCTATTACCTACGCCACCTCATACGCCGCCCACAGGACTGGCCGCGTATTCTCCTGGCCGCGCTTTTCTTCTCGGTCTTCATGGAGGCTATCCACTTTCACGTCGGGCCATCGGAGCTTCACTTCGTCGGGGCCATGGCCATCTACTTCACCCTGGGCTTTCTGCCCGCACTGTTCGGCTTTGCTCTAGGATTGCTCCTGCAGGCCCTCATCTTCGAACCTGCCGACCTGGCGCATTGGGCAGTCAACAGCCTCTCCCTGATCCTGCCGCTGCTGCTGGTCCACTACACCATCGGGCGACGCTACCGGGAACAGGGCGAAACCCTGACCTGGGGACGGATTTTGCGTCTGGATGCGATGTACTACAGCGGCGTGGCCCTGATGGTGGGTTTCTGGCTGGTGGGAACAGGGACAGGGATCAGCGCCTGGGCGCTGTGGGCCAGTTCTTATGCGCTCATCGTGCTCATCGAACCCCTGGTCACCTACGCCGCAGTGCGCTTGCTGAAAGCCCACGAAGGCAAGCGGCTGGGTCGTCTGTTTGCCGTGGATAATCTGCGTATCGCCTCTGCGCGGCAGTCCTCATAGGGCATTCACGTGCCCATGGGCACACCCCCAGGCCTGGGCGATCCTCGCCGCCCGTCCCAGGGAGACGGCTTCAGTCTCGAAGTCCACCACCTGGCAGACATCGGCATGCGCTGGCCTGGGGGGAATCCGGTGGGTACGGCCATCGGTCAGCAACCATAAACCGATGCGCTTGTCGGGGTTCCGGCGGCGTACCTGCAACAGCAGGGCGTCCGCCAGCGCCACGCCGGAGGCCATCGGCGTCCCTCCGCCACCACCGATGGGCGCGATCCAGTCCTCGTTGAAGACGGCGGCTCGGGCCGGGGGCTGCAACACCCGGGCCCCACTGCCGGAAAACCCGATCACCGCCAGTTCCCCCCGCAGAACATAGATCTGTTGTACCCAGGTGGACAGCAGTCCCTTGGCCAGGGCCAGCTTGTCCCGACGCAGCATGGAACCGGAACAGTCCAACACCAGACAATAGAGCATGTCACCATGCCCCCGGCGGCGACGATAAACCAGAGCGTCCCGGGTCAGGGGGCCATGCCCCTTGTGGATCAGGCTGCGGTGCCAGTGGATGACCCCCGGCCCAAGGCGCGAGAACTCACGCTGCCGACCGGGGTTGTCACCGCGCCCGTCGGGCACCTGTCCGGGTGCCCGACGGTGCGTCAGGGCTTTTTTACCGGCAAGGGCCTCGCAACATCCCACGGCCGGTAGGCCACCGGCTCCGGCGGCAGTACGCCCCATTCATCATCATGATCCGGTTCCGGATCCTGGCCACGGGATGTTTCCGTGGACTCCGATTCCATCGTCGCCCCGGCAGGAGGCGGACGCCTCTGCTCGGCGGCATGCGAGCCTTGAGGCGGAACCTCCACCGACTCGGAGCCGGCCGGCGGACGCCGATGATCCAGCACCAGGGCCTGCACCGCCTGCACGTCCTGTTCCTCTATCCGGGATCGTGCCGCCAGGGCGGCGTGGGCACGGGCGGCACGCAGCATGACCAGATCCGCTCTCACCCCTTCCACCCCTGCCTCGAAACACAACCGGCTGACCTGCCGGTGCAAATCATCCTCGAACACCAGGCTTTCAAGTCGGTTGCGAGCCCGGCAGAGCCGCTCCAGCAATGCCCGTTGTGCCTGATCATGGCGCAGGACAAAGCCATGCGGGTCCATCTCGAAGGCCAGCCGCGCGCGCACGATGGCCTCCCGAGTGGGGGGATCGATCCCCCCGTCCAGGGTGACGAAAAGACCAAAGCGGTCCAGCAATTGGGGGCGTAGCCTGCCCTCCTCCGGGTTCATGGTGCCCACCAGCACGAACCGGGCCGGGTGTTGGTGGGAAATGCCGTCCCGCTCCACCCGATTGACGCCGCCGGCACTCACATCCAGCAACTGGTCCACCAGCACGTCCGGCAACAGGTTGACCTCATCCACATACAGCACCCCCTGATGGGCCCGGGCCAGCAGGCCGGGGCGGAAGTTCACCTGGCCGTGCTGGAGTGCGCTTTCGATGTCCAGCGATCCCAGCAACTGTTCTTCACTGGCCCCCAGGGGGAGATTGACGAAGCAACCCTCCGGCAGCAGCTGGGCCAGGGCACGGGCGCTGGTGGTCTTGGCCGATCCCCGGGGTCCCTGGATCAGCACTCCGCCGATGAGAGGATCAATGGCCGCCAGCAACAGGGCCATCCGCAGGCGGGGCACCCCGACCAGGGCTGTGAACGGGTATTGGGGTGTCGGGATCTGCACGCTCATGCCCCCTCCCAACGGGCCTCGCTCTCCAGCAACCGGGTTTCCAGCTGCTCACGATAATTCCCCGGCGCCTGCCACAGGCCACGCTGCATGGCCTCCAGCAGACGCTCGCACATCTCGTGCAGGGCATCCGGGTTGTGCCGTTCCAGAAAGGCCCGGTTATGAGGGTCGTTGATCAAGGCATCCGTCACCCGGGCATACTGATCATCCCGCACCACCCGGGCGGTGGCGTCATAGGCAAACAGGTAATCCACGGTGGCGGCCATCTCCGCCGCCCCCTTGTAGCCATGGCGCTGCATCGCCTGGATCCATTTGGGATTGGTGACCCGGGCCCGGATCACCCGGCTGATCTCCTGGGCCAGGGACTGAACCCTGGGCGCCTGGGGATTGCTGTGATCCCCGAAAAAGAGCGCGGGCTGACGTCCGCTCAGATGGCGCACGGCCGCACTCATGCCACCCTGGAACTGGTAATAGTCATCGGAATCCAGCAGATCGTGTTCCCGATTGTCCTGGTTCTGCACCACCAGATCGATCCCTGTCAGTCGTTGCCGGAAGACATCGGGCAGGGCGGCCCCCTGGTCCCGGGTGCCGTAAGCATAGCTCCCCCAGTTCACGTAGGCCTCGCTCAGATCCCCATCGTCCCGCCATTGCCGGCTCTCCATCAGTCCTTGCAGCCCGGCACCGTAAGCACCGGGCCGGGCGCCGAAGATGCGCAGTCCCGCCCGTCGGCGAGCCGTATCCGGGTCCAGCCCCCGCGCCACACCCGCCCGGGTCTCCCGCAGGATACGGGCGCGGATGGGATTGACGGCCTCCGGTTCGTCCAGCCCGGCCACCGCCTGTACCGCGGCATCGAACAGGCGGATGACATTGGTGAAGGCATCGCGAAAGAACCCGGAGATGCGTAGGGTCACGTCGATGCGGGGGCGGTCCAGGGCGGACATGGGCAGGATCTCGAAATCCGTCACCCGGTGACTGCCCGCCGCCCAGCGGGGGCGCACGCCGATCAGGGCCATGGCCTGGGCGATGTCATCGCCGCCGGTGCGCATGGTGGCCGTGCCCCAGACCGACAGACCGACGGCCCGGGGATAGTCTCCCTCCTCCTGCAGATAACGCTCCACCAGCAGATTGGCGGATTTCAGGCCCAGCATCCAGCTGGTGGGGGTGGGCACGGCGCGAACGTCCACGGAATAGAAGTTGCGTCCGGTGGGCAGGACGTCGGGGCGCCCCCGACTGGGGGCGCCACTGGGCCCCGGAGGCACGAAACGCCCCGCCAATCCCCGGGTGAGCTGCAACAACTCCTGGGGACCGCAGGCCTCCAGGGCCGGCCGCAGACGCTGATGGATGCGTTCCAGTACCTGGCGGGTGGCAGACCAACCACCTTCGTCCACGGGTAGCCCCTGGCTCAGGATCCGCAGGGCCAGGCACTCCAGGCGTTCCCGGGTATCCCCCTGATGCCGCCAGGGGGTATCACTGATTCCGGCCAGTAACGGCGGACGAAGGCCCTGCCAGGGCGCCTCCCAGGGGGCGTCCAGAGGATCGAAACCCTCCCCCAAAAGATCCCGGGACAAGGCCCGGATCAGGCTGTCGTTGCCCCCCCTGCCATCACCGGAGGGGTAGCGGGCCAGGGCCAGCAGCGTATCCACCGCCTGGCGTCCCATCGGGGAGCGACCAAACACGTGCAGGCCATCCCGGATCTGGCTTTCCTTGAGTTCACACAGATAGGCATCGGTACGGTTCAGCAGGCGCTGTTCGTCCGTTTCGCAGCGGGGCGCCTCCAGCCCCAGATCCTGGTGCAGGTTCTGAGCCAGGATCATCTCCAGAATCCGCCGCCGCAGCACGCCGGCCCGTTGCCGGTCCAGCATCAGCGCCTCGTAATACTCGTCCACCAGCCGCTCCAGATCCCGGGTGGGGCCGTAGTTTTCCGCCCGTGTCAGGGGCGGCATCAGATGATCAATGATCACCGCCTGGGCGCGGCGCTTGGCCTGGGTGCCTTCCCCCGGGTCGTTGACGATGAAGGGATAGAGATGGGGCATGGGCCCCAGGATCAGGTCCGGCCAGCAGGTCCGGCTCAGGGCCACACTCTTGCCCGGCAACCACTCCAGGTTGCCGTGTTTGCCCACATGCACCACGGCATCGCAGTCGAAACGTCGGCGCAGCCAGGCATGAAAGGCCAGGTAATAGTGAGGTGGCACCAGATCCGGATCATGGTAGTTGGCCATCATGTCCAGGTGATATCCCCTGGGAGGCTGAATGCCGATGAAGACGTGGCCACAGCGCAGCCCGGCGATCATGAACCGCCCCCGGCGCACCATGGGGTCCTGATCCGGTGTCCCCCAGCGGGACAGGACCGCCGACCGGCAGACCTCGGGAAGATCCTGGAAGAAGGCCTCGTAATCCGGCATGGACAGGCTTTGCCAGGCGGTGCGCACGGGCCAGCGGTCCGGGTCGTTGGTGATGCCCCGGCGCAGCAGCGCCATCAGGGCATCGCCGTTGTCAGGGATGGGTCCGAGGCGGTAACCCTCCTGCCGCAGCCGTTCCAGAATGACGATGACGGACTGGGGCGTATCCAGTCCCACGCCGTTGCCCAGACGCCCTTCCCGGGTGGGATAGTTGGCCAGGATGAGCGCCAGCCGCTTGTCGCCATTGTCCAGGGTCCGCAGGCGGCACCAGCGTCGGGCCAGCTCGGCCACAAAGCGGATGCGCTCGGGCTGGGGCTGATAGTGAACCACATCGCTCTGGGTATGGGGGCAACGATGCTGAAGTCCCTTGAAACTGACCGCCCGGGAAATGATATGGCCGTCCATCTCCGGCAATGCCACCTGCATAGCGATATCCCGGGGCTGCAGCCCGTGAGGATCAGACTCCCAGGCCGCCTCATTGCCGCCGGACAGCAGTATCTGCACCACCGGGACATCGTCCAGCAACGGCGTATCCGCGACCGATTCCACCCCGCCCCGGGCAAAGGCGGTGCTGTTGAGCACCAGGCTCACGGCCTGCTCCCGGCACAGTCGGCGCACGGTGTCCAGGCACAGGGGGTCCTTGAGGGAAATCAGGGCCAGAGGCAGGGGATTGAGACCACACTCCAGCAGACTCCCGCACAGGGCGTCGAACACCTGGATATTGCCCGCCTGCAAATGGGCGCGATAAAACAGCAGGGCCACCCGGGGGGCGCCGGGAATCCAGCGGGCCTCCCAGGCCGCCACCGTGCCCACATCCAGTTCCGGGTGGAAGATCCCGATGGCGGGCAGAGGCCGGGGCGGCGGCACCGACAGGGGCAACTGAAAGAAGGTGGCGCCCAGGTAGCGGTAAAAGGCCCGGATATTGGCCCCGCCCCCTTCCCGCAGATAGCGCCACAGGGTCCGACAGATCTCCGGGGCCACCGTACTGCCCGCCAGCAGGCGGGGATCCTCCACATGATCGCCGGAGAACATGGCCAGGGCGATGCCGCGTCGGCGGCACAGGGCCTGCACCTGCTCGGTGCCGTAGGGCCAGTAGGACTCCCCACCCAGGTGATCAATGATGATCAGGCGCGCCCGTTCCAGCACACTTTCCATGTAGAGATCCACGGAAGCCGGCTGGCGCAGGTGCAGCAGATTGGCCAGACGCAAGGTCGGATAACCAATCAGGCCGCCCCCCGGTGCCTGGGGATTGCCGGGATAATGGGCGGCCAGCAGGGCCAGGGTGGTATCCGCCGCGCTGAGGATGACGATCTCCGCCGGGGACTGATCCAGCCGGATGGTGACCGTAT